>NZ_JBBOZZ010000001.1:0-3602726 GCF_038008825.1 Bacillus sp. FSL M8-0166 | reverse complement strand
CGCTGCTTCAAATCGTCAAGATGCTCCATCAATTCTTCAATCTTGACGACATTTTCTAAACTGACACTGGTGTAAAAGGCCAATGTTTTCAACCAAGAAATCTCATCACGTGACAATTTCGGTGTCTGTATATTGGATAAGCAGCAAATGATAAACGAGTGACCGCCCCGTTCGCCAATTTTCATCATAAACCCTTTATCAAGCTCAATAATTTTCCCGACTTCACCTAAAATATCTTGAAATTGATCCACGTATTCTTTCCATAGCTTACTATCATTTGTAGATTCATCAATTTCAATAATTTGTCCGTCAGCTTTCACCTCAAGCACAAAGGCTTTATTCACAACAAGCACTTCTAAAATGGTGTATTTCAAATGATACAGCACTTGATGAAGTGATGACGCCTCACGAATGAGCTGCGTGAATTTAAACACGCTGTCCTGGTAATTATGCTTCTCTGAAAAACGCTTTAGACGAAAACGGAAATCTAGAATTTCTTTGAAATAGAAAACAGCCAACATGAGTGTATAGGTGATTAATGCGAGCTTCAGTGTGTACTTCAAATCTTCTGGTTTTTGCAGAATGTAAAACGTGACAACAACAAAAACGGTCGGTGTAATGGCAAGAAACCCATAGTATTTCAGTCTGCTTATCAAAAAATCCATATTGTAAAGCTTGTTCGTCATAAATTGATACACGAGTGAAAAAGGAATGAGCAAGACAAAAGAAGTTAAGAAAAAGGGATCTACCACATAAATACGAAACAAAACATATGGAATTGCAAATAAAAAGATAAATGGACAAAATGCTATGATATTTATCATGACAAAAAACTTTAAAACAGACCCCTGCTCTGTCTCTTTATATTTCCGCATTCCATTGATAATCACTTTGAATGACATGATAATAGAAGCGAAAAAGAATAAAAGATTTAAACTTGGCATGTATCTGGCTATCGCCGAATCAATCGGAACAAATAACTCTATTACTAGATTAATTATAGGAAGACTATATAAAAAGCAAATTGTTTTTTGAGTCGTTATACGCAGGTCAAACTCTTTGAAATATTGATAAATGAAATGAATATAAAAGATAAATACACTTGATAAACAAAAAGTGATGACATAATGGCTAAATCTATCACCAATACCTGAAGTACCTGCACTAAGATATCCGATACAAATCGTTAATAAAAATAAAACTAAAAGAAATGCTGATTTTCGTTGGGCCTCTTTGTTAATTCGAATGATAAAGAAGATACAAAATAAACAAATTGAATACAGGATGAGAGGAATTATATAGACAAATAAACTTTCTTGACCAATCAATGTCTTATTTTTTAGAGTGATCATTTGGTTGCCTCTTTGAATATCAATTCTTTGCACATTCCTAAGCTCACCATTGATCAAATGATCTTTGTTGTTAGCAGGTTCTCCATTGATTTTAAGTATAATATCTCCTTCTTCTAATCCTGATGTGTAGGCTAAAGAAAGATATTCAACTTTGACAACTTCTGCTTGACCGTTCTTGTTCTCCGCTACACGTGCTCCATTAAAAATATCAAATACATAAATATATGAAACATAGATCACAAATAAAAAAGACAGAAAAACTAAAAAAGCAGATAGTTTCGTATAAGTTATCTTCATGTAAAAAACATCCTTAACTGGAGAACTTTTAAATCATTTTTAAATGAATCGTATCATTTATAGTACCATATATAATCTGCAGACATTTGCCCTTTTTTAATCCCCTGAATGATTGCTTGCATGGTTTGTTCATCTGTGTGAATTAAACTTGCATTCCCTAAGTCCAATTCATTCACAACACCAGGATTTTTGACTAAATATGCAATAACATTTTGAATGTTCAATCATTGCCCTCCTTTGTCATAAATGCACATAATTGTTCTTTCTTCGTTTTAGGTAAATCAAGTTGTTCAATTCCTCGCTTCATTTTTAACAGCATAATCTCTCTCATCGATACCATGTACTGAGTCAAACCAGCTTCAAGTAACTTCTGCTTCAATTGAAACGGCTTTTGCTCTGACTCATCCGGTCGCATAGAAAAGAAGGAAAGAAGCTCTTGACTGGCATCGTTAAAACGTCTTTGTAAATAACTGAATGCCAGCGTTTGTTTTTTTTGAAAATCTCCGTTTGTTTTTGAAAATAACGCAAAAAAATCGTTACTGATCTGTTCAGCAACACCATAATATATCGAATAAGATTCCACAGTGGCGTTTATTTTTCCTGTCGCTAAATAAACACCCAATACGCTAGAAAGAGCTGTTAAAGATCCTGATTTTTTCCTTAAAACCTCTACACACTCTTCTTCTGTTCCATGCAGATGACGCAAATCCTCATGCTGCCCTTCCATAGACATTTTGATGAAGTGGAACAGTTTCTCTATTAGTTGAGAATTATTTTCACAAATTGATGTGATGAATTGGATACTCACCGTATACAAATACGTAGAAGCATTGATGGCCACTCCTTGGTTGACGTTCATCCAAGGGTACGAATCATTGTCTTGATCTTCAATATCATCTAATATATCGGCTGATAAGATGAGAAGTTCAATCCCTGCTGCCAGTTTTGTAATCGCTTGCTTGTCTTGTCCGCCAAATGCCTTATAATGCTGGTAAGCCAATTGACCAAGAGGAAATTCTTTTTTTCTATCTGTAAATTTCAAAAGCAGCTTTTGTAAATCATTCTGCCTGACTGCATGTTGAATAAAATCAGACATATTCTGCTTGATTTTTGTATTCTCTAGATAGTTTAGCATACTCGATCTTGTACCTCACCCTTTCGTCTTTTATTTTACTAAAAAGACATGAGCAAATGTCCACTGACATCGCTATTTAACAATTATATAATAATATATCCTTTTTTTGTATGTATTTGGATAAAAAAAAGACTTGATGATTATCAAGTCTTTAAGAAATTTTCACATATTCATATTTGTCGTATTGATCAATGCTTTTGTTAATGTTATGAAGAGAAGCCGTTGTTTCTCTAATTTCGTTTTCAAGTTTCCATAATAATAGTTTAAGTTCTTCGATTTCATACTTTTCCATCGATTCCACTCTCCTTTTTTGGAAGATCAATGTATTTGTGTATGGTGATTGGGTCATAAGTATTTGATCTGTTACTAACAGTGTAAATGTAATTGAGTATTTTTTCACCGAAAAGTATGCACAAAACATGTGCGTGATACCGCAAAATTCAATAGGTCTTTTTTCATCATTTTCTGACTTTTCAAATCATACTTTTATCTCAATTTCAAAGGAATTGCGTCATTTTTGCGACAGGAATAGGCATCATTCGTCACACTTCTCTCCCGAGAGAACATACGATCCCCTCTATATCTTCGGTTTTGCGTGTTATAGGTCAGACGACAGACGCTATTGTGGACACCGCAATTTTTTGGCGACATTCACCGAAATTGACCGCAAAAGTACCTATTTTTATGTTGGATTTACAAAGATAGAAAGATCATTTTGATTCTTTATTCTGATTTTCTACATACATTTAGAACAGATATCCGTCCAATTTCACGTCAATGAGAGAAGAGGTGACCATGTGTTTTACTATGTTCCTTATCCTGCTTTGCAGGTTCCCGCAATGAGCCACGCATACCCGCCGCGCACGCCAATGACTTTTCCTCCAGTAGATGCCCACTCGTTTCAACGAGCCGCAAAGGAATCAGCCCGTCTCGTTGCTGATGCTTCACTCATCACGCAGCAAATTTCCAGCTCCCTTCCGTTTGCGCAGCGCATCATGGAGGCTGCTGAGCGCTCTGATTCAACAAGTGTCATCCGTATGCTGAAGCAAATCGGTGTGAAAAGCGGCATCGATGTCCGCTTTAGTCCAGAAGGTATTCGGATCTACTTGTCTCTTGCCTCCAGCAGACTTTTTCTTCTTTTACAGTGGTCATGACAAAGAAAAGCCGCTCATTCAGAGCGGCTTTTCTTAAGATTCAAACATTTTATGGCACCATTCAATGGCTTCTATATAACAGCCATAAGCTTCCTGTTTCGGGAGATTTCCATCTAACATCTCATCATCCCATTCATTTCGTTCAATACGTTTGGCCACACCTAGCACAAAAGAATAATCATTTTCATAGCCAAGCAGTGCCTCGCCAACTTCATCAGAAAGCGGCAGCTCCTTCACAAGTTCTGTGATATCTGCCCTGACAAGTGTATCAATAAGAGAAAACATACCTGTCAGCATATAAGAGGCTGGGTGCTCTCGTTCAGTACGATGGGCAATCAGTTCACACGTTTTGGCACGAATGAATGACATTTTGATAATTTCTTTTTGGCTTGAGTTAGCTTGGACATTTAGTTCTTTAAATGAAAGGATAAAGATCCAGCGCCGAATCTCATTAAACCCAAGCAGGATAATCGCCTGCCGGATACTTTTAATTTGATAAAGACGTCTCATGCCGCCAGAATTCAGCATTTTTAATAATTGATATGATAGCGAAAGGTCACTTTCAATAAAATGGGTCACGGTCTGGATATTCGGCTGGTCCTTGCTTAACTCATTTAAAAGCTGATGGTACGCATGGAAGCTGGTCGATAAGGCTCGTCCCGATATCACATGCGGCTCACTAAAGAAATACCCTTGAAACAAGTGGAAGCCCGCTTCTAGCGCTTCTTCATATTCTCTTCTCGTTTCTACTTTTTCAGCTAGGAATCGAAGGCGATACTTTTTATACGTATTCAGAATAGCTCTTCGTTCTTGCGTTGTCGTTTTCAGAAAGTCAATTTTTAAAATATCAATGCAATAGAGGAGTTCCTCAAGCAGCTTGTCACTATAATGTGTTCCGTTTAGGAAGAAATCATCGAGTGCAATCGTATATCCCCATTTTTTTAACTGCTTACATCTCATAATAAGTGCCGGGGTAATCGGTACATTTTCTAATATCTCGATCACAAGCTGATGCGGATCAAAATAGGTGAGCAGATCAGATGAAAGCAAGCTTTCGGTGAAATTAATGTAGCATCGTTTTCCTTCTGTCAGTGTTTCGATGCCGATATTTAGAAAACTATTGATAATGAGGTCCGTTGTCGCTTGATCACCGTCTTCAGCGCTATATGTATTGGTTTCACTATCTCTATAAAGCAGCTCATATGATACGACTTGTTCTTTTCTGTTAAAAATAGGCTGTCTCGCAACAAACACCCTCAACTGCTCCAATCCTCCTTTATGCCATGACAAACAAGATGTGCTTTCAGTATACCAAATGATTGCGCTTTTAGTTCATTTTCAATCGGTCAAAATAAAAAAAAGAGACCATCCGGCTTGATGATCTCCCTTTCTTCAAATCATTCGCTTTCATAAAGCTCTTTTTTGATTTTATTTTTCACATCATGGATAAACTGCATTTTATTATCCCAGCATTTTTGACTCAAATCGACTGGATATTCTTCTGGTTTACTGATTCGTTTGTATTCCTCCCAGAAGAGTCCAAGACTGTCCTGCACGTAGGCTTGAATCGTTTGAATATCCGGATTGTCATAGACAAGTTTACCTTGTTCAAAAATCGGGACGTGAAGATCTTTCGCCACAAAGTTCGTCACAAATTTACTAATAAATGTATGCACAGGATGGAACATTTTTAGTTTATCCTCACTATGAACATCTTCCTCTTCAAGTGCAATGTAGTCACCCTCAGAATGATGATTCAATTGATTGATAATGCGGTACACACGTTTACGGCCTGGTGTTGTCACTTTCTCTGGGTTGGATGAAATTTTGATGGTATCATTCATTTTGCCGTTTTCTTCAATGGACACCAGCTTATACACTGCACCGAGGGCTGGCTGATCGAATGCTGTGATCAGTTTTGTCCCAACACCCCACACATCAATTTTGGCGCCCTGTGCCTTTAAATTCATAATGGTGTGTTCATCAAGATCGCTTGATGCAATGACTTTTGCATCATGGAATCCTGCTTCATCCAGCATCGTTCTAGCTTTTTTAGACAAGTATGCAAGGTCCCCGCTATCAAGTCTGACACCAATGAAGTTGATTTTGTCTCCAAATTCTTTCGCTACCTTAATCGCATTCGGAATACCTGATCTGACGGTATCATACGTATCGACTAAAAAGACGCAGTCTGTATGAGTTTCAGCATATTTTTTAAATGCCGTATATTCATCGCGGTATGCTTGTACAAGTGCGTGGGCATGTGTTCCTGATACTGGAATGTTGAAGCGTTTCCCAGCACGAACATTACTTGTGGCCTGAAAGCCGCCGATGAGTGCCGCTCTTGCTCCCCACATCGCTGCATCCATTTCATGCGCACGTCTTGTTCCGAATTCTAATGCCGTCTCATCTTCAATGATTCCTTTAATCCGAGCCGCTTTTGTTGCAATCAGCGTCTGGAAATTCACGATATTGAGCAATGCCGTTTCGATTAACTGAGCTTCAACAAGCGTTGCTTCGATGCGCATAATCGGTTCATTCGCAAAGACAATTTCCCCTTCTCGCATTGAATGGAGTGTACCTGTAAAGGACAATCCGCTTAAATAGTCAATGAAATCGCTTTTATAACCGAGTTCATCTTTTAAATAAGCTAGATCGCTTTCGGTGAAGGAAAAGTCCGATAAATATTCAATCGCTTTCTCTAAGCCAGCAAATACAGCGAAGCCATTGTCAAATGGAAGCTTTCTAAAGAAGAGTTCAAAGACTGCCTTCTTCTCATGAATGCCGTCTCTCCAATACGTTTCTGCCATGTTAATTTGATAAAGATCTGTATGTAGTGATAAACTGTCGTCATTAAACCGATGCTCCAACTTCCATTCTCCTTCCCTTACTTAACCACTTTCGCACCAAGCGACTGCTCAAAGTGAGAAAGTGCCCACTCGTGCCCCGCTTCATTAAAACTCGCCACAGCATTTTGGTGAATCACAAGTTCGAAGCCTTTATTGTACGCATCAACAGCTGTATGAAGTACACAAATATCGGTACATACGCCGGCTAAGTGAAGTTCCGTGATGCCGCGCTCGCGAAGTTTCATTTCTAATTGAGTGCCTGCAAAAGCAGAGTATCTTGTTTTTTCCATATAGTAGACATGTTTTAAATGTTTTGACGTGTGAAATAGTGAACTTAGTTGTCCATAAAGTTCAATACCCTCTGTTCCGCGAATATTATGGGGCGGAAATAACTTTGTCTCTGGATGATAAGGGTCTTCTTCTTCATGATGATCGACAGCAAAGACGACAAAGTGGCCTTCATCAATAAATGAAGAAGTGATCTCTGTGATCTTAGACTCAATCGCCTGTCCAGGCTTTCCGCATGTCAGTTTTCCATCGTCTGCAACAAAATCAACTGTATAATCTATACAAATCAACGCTTTGCCCATCCGCATCTCTCCCATATGCTCTTTTGAATCATTATAGCTTATTCATTTCACTAGGGAAACCTATTCAACAGATTCCTGAGAAAAAGCTTTTTGAAACAGCTCATCCTCTATATAGACGTGCTCCTGATGGACCGCATCTGTCATCTCTATGACAAGACCAAAAGGAGAGTGCGCTTCGTGATGATTCACCACTTTAAAGGAACATCCAGCGGTATTTGCCATTTTGACATATTGAGAATAAGAAGCATAGGAAAGTTCACCATTTAATAGAACTGTGGCCTGGCGATTGGCCTTCAATATTTGTTCGACCTCTTGATACGGTTTATTTCTTGATACCTGTCCCTTTGTCAGGGCGAGAAGCGCTCGTTCCCTTAATGAACCAAGAAACATTCTTCGTTCATCGGGTTTTGTTTCAGCATGTCCAAATATCCCTTGCTGCAAATAAAAGTCTACGGATTCTTCTTTCATCGCTGTTTTCACTCCTGGTTTTTAAATTTACATTTCTGTGACCCAGTGCACAATCTTGAGTGCGAGGTCACGGGCTTCGTCTGTTTCTACTCTTTCCATTAAGGATTGTTCAAGCGTATGGATGAGCTGCTCCTTTTCGTCCTCATACGCAATGGAAATACTCCATTCAATGTCAGGTACGGCAACAAGCGTTTTATATTCTTTTTTATTTTCATGTAAATATACATTGTAGGTCTTTGGTTGTCCGCTTATGATGTGTGCTTTTCTAATTTTCATTTGACTCTGTTCACACCTCTTTTTTCTTCTTACATCCATATCCATTGTACCATAAAAAAAGACAGCTTCTGAAAAGGAATTCCCTTTCAAAGCTGGCTACGCATTAAAGCTCTTTTGCTGGCCGATCAGGTCTATATCCCACACAAACGTAACGTTTGGATTGCTAAAAAATTGGACAAAGTCCCCTGCATTATAGGTACCTGAACCACCGGCGGAGTGATCGACACTTTTTGGCGAAATGGCAAAAACATCACCGAAATGTGCAGAACCATTTCCAAACACACGGTCAATATGAATAGGTCCAACAATCGCTGGCATCTTTCCACCACCTTTTCTCCCCACATCATATGCCCAGCTCAAAAATACGTGTATGAAAAATAAAAAAGACAGCTGATCTTTGATCATCAGCTGTCTTTCTATGCGTTAAATGATTGAGGCTGGCCAAACAATGTAAAGTCCCAAAGCATCGTGGCATTCGGATCACTTGTAAGTGACATATAATCACCTGAATTAAAGGCTCCCGCACCGCCAGTAGAGTGGTCTACAGCCAAAGGGGCAATGGCCAGGACATCACCGAAAGTAGCTGCACCGTTTCCTCCTAGCGACTCGATATGAATAGGTCCAACGATTGCAGGCATAAGAATCTCCCCCTATCTGCTTATCTCAATCATCTTATGCAAAAAGGGAAAAGGTGTGCATCTGTCCTAGACGTTTAAATGCTGTTCCTTGCGAGACCGCTGACGCAGCTGAACCAATCTGACAATATTCAAGGTGATGGCTTTGAGCAGTGCATAGACAGGGACCGCAAAGATCATGCCAAGGATTCCACCAAAGCTTCCTGCCCCAATTAATAGCAGAATAATGGTCAAAGGATGTGTGTTGAGGCGTTTCCCAATGATCAATGGAGAAATGACATTTCCATCGATTTGCTGAACGACAAGAATGACAATGACTGTCACCACCGCTTTTCCAGGCGAATCAAGAAACGCAATAAGCACAGCTGGTGCCGCGCCAAGATAAGGCCCAAGGTACGGAATCACATTTGTGACCGCAATGATAATGCCGAGAATGAGCGCATATTTCACACCAATTAATAAGTACCCGATAAAACAAGCCACTCCAACAAATAAACAGACAACAATCTGCCCTTGTATGTAAGCCGCAAGTGTATCGTTTAATTCTTTAAAAATTTTCAATCCTTCCTTACGGTAAGGCATTGGCAAAAATTGAACGAGCTTGTCCGGAAACTTATGTCCGTCTTTCAACATATAAAACAAAATGAACGGAACTGTGATCACGGCCAAGGCAATATTGGCAATCACGCCAAACACCGCAGACATGCTTGAAGCAATGTTTTCCGGCAATTCTTTTAATGTCGAAACAATTGTCTGTTCAAACTTCGAGACGGAGACATAATCTTGGTTCATCATCCAAGTAAAAGTTTTAGAATGCGAGAAGTCGTTCATAAATTTCTGCATGTCCGTCACATAACCAGGGAAGCTTTTGACAAGTCCACCTACCTGCGTGACAATAATCGGTCCCGCAGCATTAACAATGAACGTGATGAGTCCGATGAACAAGAGATAAATGATCAGGATAGCAAGTGTCCTAGGCATTTTCTTGGACAAAAATCGAACAATTGGATTAAAGATGAAAAAGAGAATTCCAGCCAGCAAGATAGGAACAAACAAGGTTGATGCAAATAAAATAATCGGCTGAAATAAAAACGAAACCTTTGTTGATACATACACAATGAGTAAAACAAGTAATATTTGGAATGTCCAAAAATGAACTTTAGATTTTAACAAAGATGCTCCTCCTGTTACGTATTGATCTTATTAAAAAACTACTATTCAACCCACCTTCTGTCAACTGCTTCTTGTTTTAGAACCTTATTTTTTGTAAAAAAAAGAACAATTGGTATATCATGCACTTTTTCCAGATATACATTCTATAAGCATGAAAAAAGCAGACACCTATGCGTCTGCTTGTTACACTCTTTCACTGTGATCAGGCATCACCGATACAATTTGCTGGATCCGCACATATAAAACTGACTTTGCCCCCGCCTCAATAACAATATGATCCGGCATGACTTCCTTCAATTTTCCACGCACCGTATCTTTCACTGTTTGAACAATTAATCTCATACCAATCACTTTCTGCAATGTTTGATAAACATATGGATCAACTAATGAAACAAGCTGCGGACTTCCTTGTTGTGCCATCCTACCTGCCCCTTTACTTGTGTATTTACCCACAGCGTATGCAATGACCCATGTGAATGTCACTCAGGGCAAACCCACCACACAAATACCACATTTTTACATTCAATATAATTTTACATCTTTTGGAAGTATAATAGATTGGTGCTGCCCACAACTTAAATCATTTGAAGAGGTGAATGTTCTTGAAAAAACTCATCTGTCTCGCTGCTGTCATGCTCTTTTTTTCCTTTGCAAGTTATGCATATGCAGGAACAATTGGAGATGAACCTGGGACACCAGGGAAGTGGTTTAAAGGAGAAGAGCCGGTTCTAAAAGACAAGTCAAAACCGCCACTTGTTTTTGTACACGGCATTAACAGCTCCTCCTCCACATGGTTCGACCGAAACGATATGGCAAAGCAAGCTGTTCTGAACGGATACGAAAGCGCATTCATAGATTTGTATCCAGATCAGGATACGAAAAAGAATGGCAAACTATTAGCAGAAAAACTAAAAGAAATCTATGATGTGTTCGGTCGAAAACTTATTGTGATTGGTCATAGTAAAGGCGGGGTGGATACACAGTCCGCACTCGTGTATCACAATGCCCATCCATATGTGGAAAAGGTCATCACACTCGGCTCCCCTCATTACGGGACGCCGCTGGCAGATTTAGCGTATAGCAAGGGCGGAAGCTGGCTCGCGGAAATTCTTGGACAAAAAAGCGACGCGCTCTATTCTTTGCAAACGGGGCTCATGGCGGCTTTTCGAAGTGAAACCGACAAGCTGGAGAAGTTTCCTCATAAATACATCACGTATTCGGGATCGGAATGGGGAACATTTGGCGGGGTGCTGTATTTAGGCGGCATGTATTTAAAGAGTTTTGGTGCAAACGATGGCGCCGTCACGGTAAGCAGCACAAAACTATCATATGCGAACAATATTTTAACAGGGAAATGGGATCACAACTCAATTAAAAACGGCACAAGCATGTTCCCTGTATTTCAGCTTCAGCTGCTGGCAAATGCCGCAAGCGCTGAAAAAGAAAATATAGAGACCCCGATTTCTACTGAGCTGAATACAGATGTTTATGTAAAAGGTGGAGAAAGTGAAAAGGATAAAACAGAAGCGTTCTATGTAGAGGAAGGAACGAATGGCTTATCGATTCAGTGGTTAAATGAAAGGCAGGAGGCGCGGCCGGAAATCATCGCCCCAAATGGAGACGTCTTAACAAATCTGAAGACATCGGAAGCATCTTTCCCATATGAAGGCGCATTTTCGCACCATGTGCAAATCAATAAACCCGTTCCTGGAAAATGGACGATTCGATCAAATTCAGGAAAAATGGCTCCTTATTTGCTGCTCGTATCCTTTGATTCACCATTAAATGAAGAAATCAAAGCAGAGGCAGCGAAATCAGGGGATGATGCATCGACCCATTCAAGCGGTCTGATTAAACGATTAAGCAAGAAAGTAGAAACCTTTTACTTTAAGGATGCCCAAAAAGATCATCCTCTCAAAACAACTGCTTCATCAGCTGTTCAATTGAAAAAAGAAGGTGCTTATTCTGTCACGGTTCATTACACCGGACTCACTGCATCAGGTACATCAGCATTTAACCGTACCGTTATTCGCACATTGTATGTCGATCAGCATGGAAATATTCATGGAGACATTCCATACTAAACAGAGCGTTTCATAGGCTGAAGTGCTTGCTGCACTTTTTGATCCAATTCCGTGATTTTTTTCATTGCAAGTGATTCGTCTATTTGTCTGTAATGGTGATGTCCGCCAGGCTCTTCATCCATTTCATCTGCTTTCTTGACGATTTGCTGAAGTGTGTCCTTATGAAGGTCGCCCTCTGGCAAATATGAATCTGTATGAAGCAGAATCGCAAGCGCAATATCTTTGGCTGCCTTTGGTTCCTCACCGAGCCGTATGAGCAGTTTGTGAGCCCGCTCTGCTCCTTTAATGGCATGAATATCATTCCGTCTATATGTCTCGTAATCCCATTCTCCGCCAGCTGTATACCATTCATAGTGGCCGATATCATGCAAGAGGGCTGCTTTCACAGCGAGATCTGGATTAATCCCAGCCTGCACCGCCAGTTTGAATGCGTGATAAGCACAAGCAATCGCATGGGCTTTTCCTGAACGATTTAAATATTTTTGAGCGACTGGATGGGTGTAAACATCCATTAATGTAACCTTTCTCATGGAAACCCCTCCTTATCTATATTTTTAGCATCCTAACATATTCTGAAAAGAAACTCAAATGTTCTGTTATATTTTCTAAGAGTCTCAAGAATAGCTTATGTCAAATAAGCTGTTTTTGCTTGTACAATGCGAAAAAAGCAGTCGTTATGACTGCTTTTTTTCTCCTTTTCAGCGTGATATGAAAACCCTTGAAGTCTAGGAAGGCCGAGTACTGGCGCGGAGCGAATTTGAGATTCGTGAGCACCGGTACGCAGGCCTGACACCGAATGCGAGGTTTTTTCTTCACGCTGCAGCAGTCGTTATGACTGCTTTTTCACATACTCACGTGCATCGTAGACACATCCGCCAGCTGGATCATCCGCTAAAAGATCGAGCAAAATACCAGCGACTTCATCTGGACTCTTCAGCGTGCCTGTTTCATATAATTGCTGAAAACGGTCTATTTGTTCAAAGTCTTGTTTTGATGATTTCCGAATTTCCCCCTGCATATCTGTATCGATCGTGCCGGGTGAAAAGGAAAACGTGTTGATCGGATGCGTCTCGTCCTGCTGTTCCTCATGAAAAGTCCTCATAAACATATCGAGTCCTGCCTTTGAACTGCAATACGCACTCCAGCCTTTGTATGGGTTTTTCGCCGCTCCAGAAGAAAGATGAACGATCGTTTTCTTTCCGTTAAATGATTGAGTCTGCTTGGCAAACACATGGCTCAGCAAAACAGGAATGACAAGATTCAACGTATAATGCTGATGAAGTGTATCCTGTCCGCCTTGTCCAACGCGCTTGATAGGTGTGACCATTCCTGCATTATTGACGAATAAGATGTCATCAGCATCTGCCAGAGTTTGCGGCGTGAGACTATTTTGAAGCCATTTGGCTGCTGCTTCTTCATCTGTCAGATCGACCTGAGTATGTGTGAGCTTCGGATGGGATATCGGCGATGCACTTCTTGCTGCTGTGTACACATGATCCCCGCGCGAAAGCAGCCTGTTCACAAGTGCTAGGCCAAAACCTTTTGATCCGCCTGTAACGATTGAAATTCGAATGACAATCTCCTCCCTTGATATCACTATTTTACGTAGAGAAACGGTATGACATCAAGCAATCTGCATAAAGAAAAGCCTGCCTCTTTTAAAAGAGACAGACTATTTCTTTTCAGCCTTCACATTCACCTTTGGAATCAGGATGATCATCACGACGAGACCAAGGGCGATCAAGAAACCAAAGATCATCGGAAGCAGTGCCGATGTCTGCTTCTCATGATCATCGTCAGAAGGAGCTGATACAGCCGAATCACTAAAAGAGATATTCATCTCTTTCATCATGCGAGCTGGTGTTTTGGGCGGGTTCTCTTTTAGATCACTAAAAAGCTGAGGAGAAAGAGATCCACCCGGGGCTTTAGGCGGTTCAGCAAAATGAATGTCTGTTTTGATTTTTGACGTCGTTTTGCTTTGTTCGTATTTCGTTTGATCCCTCAATATACTCGAGTTAATATTGAGCTCCTTTTCCTGATATTCATTCGGCTTGACATTCGTATCCGTATCTTCACCAGCAGCAAAAGCGGCAGGGATAAGGAGAAAAAGGGAAACAGCAACGAGTACCGCCCCTTTCACGAATAGATTAAGCTTCATGAGTCACATCACGTTCCTCTGTTTTATCTTTCCATAGCTTTTTCACAAGCGGCACGACCATGAAAAGGACAGTTAAAATCACTAACCCTGTGACGCCCATTCCAAACGTGTCTCCATTTCCATATTGGATCGACAGGTACACGTCTGTCACTGGATTGGTAAAGTGGAAATTCGGCATCACCAAATCAATTAACGGTGCGACAAAGAAGAAAATAAGCGCCGTTGCTGCCATCCATCCGGCAATGGAACCGAAAAGGAAGGCCGTGCGAATAAAGGCAGAGCACGCCACTAATAACAAAATGGTGAAGATCGACCATTGAATGGCTTGATCATCTGCAAGTTTGTAAATGTTCAGTCCAAACAAGCTGATCATGAGTCCGACTAATAGATTTAAGATGCCAAACAGTGCACCTTTGACCAGCATCGGAGCTGACGCATAATACGAGCTGAAAAAGCCAATTAACAAACTGCTGATCATCACAATGACCAAAATGACGACCGGCGGTACAGTCTGCGTTTTTTCTTCCGGCACATCGCCGCTGATTTTCAGTGGATTGGCTAAATGGTTATACACATAGTTGCTGTTGCCTTGATCGCTTAATGTATTTCCTAAAATCCCCTTTAAATCTTGCTGAACAAGCTTCGTAGAGTCGACATTCTTGCTCCAGTTTTCGTTCAGTGTATCTGCTTTTTCTTGAACTGTTGTCACACTCTCTTCAATGTTATTCGTATAATCCGCCACCCCTTTTTGGCGGTCGGTTAACGAACTCATATTTTCAGAAAGACGAAGCACTTCCTGACCAATTGAATCCTGTGCACTGACAACAATCGAACTGCCTGTAAGGTCCGCCGTATACACCGCATCCCCTTGATCTGCCATTTGCTCAGCTACATTGTCCGCACTTTCAGAGATTGTCTGTAACTCCTGTTCCATGCTTGCCTGCTGAGTCGTAATGTACTCCGCATAACCATCTGAAAACTTCTGCATCTCATCAATAAATGTAGACACATCATCATTTGATGTCAGCATTTGGTTTTTCAGCTTATCCCAGTTTTCTGTTTCTTCTTTTTTGATGGAGAGGATGGACTGGATATTCTCTTCTTTTGCGTCATATAGAGAAGAGTTATTTGTTGGTTCATATAAATCACTAAGCATCATTTCTAGTTGGGAGAGTTGATTGGAATACTCCATTAATTTCTTAGTGTTTCTTGTATTTGTTTCAAACTCTTGATCAAATATCTTAATGTTAAAGGCATTTGCAATAGGTGAGTTTTCTTGTTTCAGCTCTTTTACTTTGCTTAAAATAGAGGATTCCTGATTTTTGATTTCATTTGGAATCACATTATATCGATCTTGTAACTGTAGAAACTTCTTTTCAAGTTTATCTATTTTGTCAGAAAGGTCTTTAAGCTCTTCATTTATCTGACTCACTTTGTCTTTCAATTCGTCATTATGAGTGGCCGTTTTTTCTTGAATCTTCTTTTTCACTTCATCTAAGCGAGTAGAGAGTGCTTTAAGGTCGTCCTTCGATGAATTTGTGCTGCCGGTATCTGGCTGAGCTGGATCATCACCGGTTTTATCATCATTGCCATCTCCAGTAGGCGGAGTCTCCTGATCTGCTAATTGATCCGCGAGTTCGTTCATTTCTGTTGAAATTTGCGAGAGCTCATTTGTTTCTTCATCTAGGTTAATTCCGATCTCTTCGGGTTTTTCATTATCTTGATTTGATGGCCCATCATCATTATCGTCTTCTGGCGGCTTAGGTGCGTTTATTAACTCTTGCCTTTTTGTATCTAACTTATTCTGCAAGACGATAATCTTATTTTTATAATAGTCCAAGTACCGCTTTTCATAGGTTTTAATTAGTTCTTCCTGAGAGTCCTGCACAAGTTTAGCTAATCCCTTTGATTGACCAGGAATAACGTCTTCTCTCGACTTTTGAACAGATTGGATGGCGCTGTCAGTTGTTTTCAGCTGACTTTGTACCCCGTTGATGTCTGTTTTGAGTCCGCCCATTTGATCACTAAAGCTGCGGGCATTTTGGTTTTGAATGTCAGCGAGCTGTTTGAGCCCTTGCTGGATTTGCTTTTGGCTTGCTGATTGCGCTTTGATCAAGAGATCCTTTTGTTTGTCTTGATACTGCTGGTATTGATCGACTACTTTCACAAAGTCCTTTAACTGGTTCTTTGCTTCTTCTGTTGTACTCAAGCCGTCTTTATATTGTTTCTGTGAATCGGCCATCGCATTTTTTAATTCTTCTATTTGTTTCTTCTGCTGCTGTACGGCATCTGATAGTTTGTTTGAGTTCGGCTTATAGAAGTTGTACATTGTGTTTTGGAATTCGACTTCTTTGCCGACAATATGCTCAAACTCTTCTCTTACATTGCCGATTTCCTGTGATACAAAACTCCAGTATAGCGTCGACATCTGTTCATTCATTTTCTTTTGTGCATTTTCCAGCTCTCTTTGCACTTTCTCTTTATTGACTGCATTGAGCTGATCTTGAATCGAAAATTGAATGGACGCCTTTTCAGGATGGTCTTTATCATAGCTCAGCACATTTTTAGAGAAGTCAGACGGAATATAGAGGACAGCGTCATACTTTCTGTTTTTCAGTCCATTTTCCGCCGCACTGCGATTCACTACAGTCCATGTATAATCAGGACGCTCTGACAATGCTGCCACAACATCCTGTCCGAAACGAGCCGTGTTTTCACTTTCGCTCGCTCCCATATCCTCATTGACCACCGCAATATTACGCGTGGCATTCTTCTTCTGTTTTGCCGGGTCATCTCCAATCAGGTGGAAAAATAAAACCGGCAGCACAAGAATCAATATCATGGTGGAGATGATTTTGATGGAGCTTTTTTGCTGCTCTGTCATTGAACACTCTTCCTTTCTACCGCACATAAAGGAACCTGGATTTTCTTCTCTTTCCCGTTTTCAACCAAATAGCCGAAGCCTGGCTGAATCTCTGGTTCTTGTCTTGCATACGGAAGCGGTATGATGTTTTGCTCTGATTTTTTCATGAGTAACATGGCATGACGAACTTGTTTGATTTCGTTTGTGAGTGCATCATAGCCCTTACTGAACTCGGTATGATTCCCTGATGCAATCAGGCTGAAGCCCAGGTGCGCATATGACTTCATGAAATCAGCCAATTGATCTTGAAGACGCGGATCGATCGTCTGCTGAAAACGCGTAATGCCATCAATCACAAGCACAATTTGAGGAAATGACAGCTGATCGGTCTCCCCTCGGCGTACAGCTTCGACGTACATCTCTTCCCGCACCTTGAATAAGCGGTCTATTTCTTCTGCCCATTCGGTGATATCATCCTTTGTTTCAAGGTAATCGATGTTCTCTTCTTTTGCATAATGAGATAGACCCCGATCAATTGAATCAAAGACAGCCAGCTTTTCAGGCTTTGCCACTAAAAGCTGATCAAGCATCAGTTTTGTCACATTTGTTTTCCCGCGTTGAGTTTGACCGATGATGAGGCAATGTTTATTCTTTTTCAAGTCAAAATAAACAGGTGCCACAGATTCCTCATCTAATCCGACTGGAATATCATAAGGCGGTTTTTGTTCATCTAAACGACTCTCAAGCTCCCAAACTGTCAGCTTATCAGGAAGCATTGGCACAGGCTTTGGTTTTTCAGCCGCTTCAAAGCGATCATGAAGAAGCTGTATCTCTTGTTTCAGATGCTCAAACAATTCGAGATCGTTCTCTCCTTCAACTGGCAGAAACATTTGCGCAAAATAAAGCTCTTCTTTGTTAATAATGACTCGTCCTGGGATCGGCTCTAAGCTGAATTTCGGTCTGCCAATAATGGAATACGCCTCTCCTTGATCCATTAAGTAATGGACAATCTTTGTTTTCAGATTGTTCATCAGCGATTGACGCACTGCGTTTACCCGGGTCGCTGTAATCAAGAAGTAAATACCTAGTGATTGCCCGTCACGGCTCAGCTGAATAAATTCAGATTCGAGATCATGCATTTCGTCTTTGACAATGTCAAAGTTGTCAATCACGATAAAAATGAATGGAAGCTTTTTCTCATTTAAGGCGTTGTACATTTTGATATGACTCATTTCTTGCTGTCTGAATAATCGCTTGCGATATTCAACCTCTTCCCGCAGACGCTTCATTGATTTTTGGATCTTTCTCATCTGATCCATTAAGAAATAATCCGCCGTATGCGGCAGTTTGGCTAACGGAAGTAATGTTCCGTTTCCGAAGTCATAAATATATGCATGCCATTCTTCAGGTGAATACCTCTCCGCAAAGCTCATCAGCAGTGTTGTAGCAGCAAGTGATTTGCCGTAGCCGGAGGAACCGAAGATGCCAATGTTCCCATCTTCCATCATTTGATAAGAAAGTGGATGCTGGCTTTGCTGATCTGGTTCATCGACAAGTGCAAAATGGAAGACATGCTCTTCACTCGACGCATAACGCGTTTTTGGAATCCGCTCTTCAAGCGGTGGAAGCCATGGACTTGGCAGCTTCTCAATTCCAAGCTCTTGCTGCATACGTTCAATTTCATCCACAACAGCGGAAATCTCCGTCACTGTCTCTTTTTTCACTGCCGGCTCTGTGCTTACCCCTGATAACGGAATAAGACCAGTATCTGTCACAATGGCAATGTCATCTTCTGAGCCGTAGCCATCTTCCATATATGGTGCACCGCTCCAAGCCGATTGGAACAGTTCATAAATTTCATTGTTGCCAACTTGTAAATAACCGCGGCCTGTGACGGTAATGGACGCTGCATCACTATTTTTCAAAATTTCCTTACTGTCTGACGCATCTTGCACTTTTAGTGCGACCTTAAAGCGGGAGTTACTCCAAATCTGATCATCAATGACTCCGCCTGGCTTTTGGGTAGCTAAAATGAGATGGACCCCGAGGCTTCGGCCGATACGTGCAGCACTGACAAGCTCCCTAATAAAGTCTGGCTCTTCACTTTTTAATTCAGCAAACTCATCAGAGATTAAGAACAAGTGAGGCATTGCCTGCTCAGCCTTTTTCTCCTTGTAGAGCTTCGTATAATCATTGATGTGATTCACATGATACTGATCAAACAGCCGCTGTCTTTTCTTCAATTCACTTTTAATAGAGGCAAGCGCTCTTTCACTAAAGTTCTTGCTGCCTTCAATATTGGTGATCGTTCCAAGTAAATGAGGAATATTTCGGAACGGCTGCGCCATTCCGCCTCCTTTATAGTCAATCAACAGGAAAGCAACTTCGTGCGGGTGAAAGTGTACAGCGAGCGATAAAATATATGTCTGTAAAAATTCACTTTTCCCTGATCCCGTTGTTCCCGCCAACAATCCGTGCGGGCCGTGTGCTTTTTCATGCAGGTTCAGATCGACAATGTCGTTTTTCCCTTTATAACCGATTGGCACTGATAATGATTTGGCCGTTTCTGAAGTCAGCCATTTTTCACGAATGCCAATGTCGTCCACCTGTTTGGCATGAAAAAGATCAAGGAATGAGACCGTTTCAGGAATCGAATTGGTCATACCGACTTGATGGTCTAATGTTCTCAGTGTTCTGGCAAACAGTTCATTGTCCCCGCGCTGATGTGTATCAAGCTGAAACGGAATTCGTACCGCCTTCTTGTGCTGAATGAGAATATCTCCTTCTTCTTCGTTAATATAACGGACAAGCGTTGAGATATTTTCAGCTAAGCTTTCCTTTGTTTCTGCAGCAAAGAGAATGGAGATACCAAGGTCTGTCCGGCTGCCTTCTAAGTATTCTAAAATCACATGCTCAGCAATGAGCTCATGATTTGTCACGATGAACACAAAATGAGGCGTAAAGATTTTCTTCTCTTTTTCCTCTTCTAAATCACGCTCACGTAAAATTTCATAGATTGAGGACAACAGCTGATCGCGTGTTTGCTCGTTGTAAATAAACCCTTTGCCATATGTATGAGGCAGCTGGAAGTGCGGAAGCCATTTCATCCATTCCCAATTCTCATACTCCTGCTCATGAAAGATAAAGACAAATCTCAAATCGTGATAGCTGTGCGAGAAAGCAAGCTGTCCGACAAGCTGATGAAGCTCATTTTTCACAATCGCAGGCTTCCCAATTAATCCTGTTGGACCATCCGCAAGACCGAACGTAATCGGGACATTCTTCACTTCACGATATACTTTTTGCATGTGCTGCGTTTGTTCCATTAAGTCATCAATATCTCGATTGGCCATATCGCCGCCGCTCATCGATAATTCATAGCTTGATGGGACTGCTCCCGTTCCAAGACGCAGATGCAAGAAGTCGTCACTTACAAGTGTCTTTTCCCAAATGCGGCCGCTGATTTCTGATGTTAAATACTTCATTTGTTCAAATGACGGATAATGATACGTCAAAATATATTGCTGGCGGTCATACAGCTCCTGCAGCTCTTGCCGCTTATTTTCTAAATAAAGAGAGTAGACTCGCTGCCGCTTCTCTTCTCGTCTTTTGCGCTGTGATTTTTCTTTAAAGTATTGAACAGACGATGTAATTAACGTCATGATAAACATCGCCATCGACACGACAATAAAGATTCCGCGCGGCTGGATAAGGGCGACAATCCCCATCACAAGGAGCATTACAAGGGGCGGAAGGACGACAAGCCAAAGCCCTCTGCTGTTATTTTCACTCTCCTGCGAAGGAAAGCTAAAGGATACCCGGTCATCTGGTAAATCATAAATCAAACGCGGTGTTCGTCTGTATGAAGGGTATTTTTGTTTTGTTTCTGTGCTTGGCGGTCTTGTTTTTTCCAAACGTGTTTGAAAGGGTTCGTAAGCTGTCACCTGTAATAAATCATCATCTTTAAATGTCACCGTCAGAAAGTTCCAGAACAGCTCATCTCCGGCATAAATCTTCTCTGGACCGTGGATTTTCTTTCCGTTCACGTAAATCGTCTCGTCCTGAGGCATGACATACCATGTTCCTTCGATTTTCTCTAAAGTGAACTGGCTGGCATCTTGAAACATGGAATGAGCTTGTTCTTTCCACACATCAATTTCATCCTTCTCCTCACGTGAAAAAGACAACTCGACTCTATTTCCTAGGTAATAAATATGCTGATCATGATGTGCATCCATTAAAATAAGTGTGAGTGAACCAAGCTGATATGGTTCATGTGGAAGTAATTTGCCTTTCTTCTCATCTCCCTGATAAATATAAAAACCATCATTCGGTTCATCAGGTGATAAACGAATTGCCCCTTCATCAAACGAAAGTGAAGGGATTGTCACCGTATGCTCTATTTCAGGTCCAATCAGAGCTTCTCGATTGAACTGCTCATCTAAACGGACGGTTTGATAATCCTCCTCATAAAAAACCCAAAGAAGACTCAAACGCTCCACCTCCTCATGGGACAGCACCTACTGTCAGTTGTATCGAAAGAATTATTTCTTCTCATCTTTTTTCGTCTGAGAGGTTTTCTTTTTCGCTTCAGATTCTTTCTCTTTTTTCTCTTGATCGGCTTTTGACTGCTCTTTTTGTTCAGCTGTTTCATCTGTTTGGCTTGCGCCCGAGGAGTCACTCGTGCTTGTCTCCGTTGTTTCTTTTTCTTCATATTTCGCCATTTCCTTAATGATCGGATCTAGCTGTTTTTGTTTTTCTTCAGCAGAAAGGCTGTCATCGTTTTGAATTTCATTGCGGTAGGCGACGAGTGCCGTAAATATGTACCTGTCGTCTCCAAGCACCCGTGCAATATCAAGTGCTTCCTTGCTATTGCCTTGTCCAATATGAATCCAAAAAAGGAAGTATTGCGGATCTGTCTGCAATGTGTACGTTTCTGTGATTTCTTTTTTATGCTGATCAAGTAACAGACTGCCTTGATTCGTTTGTACATACGAAATGGCCAGTTCATATTGAAGAGAGACTGGCATTTGATTGGCTGGATATTTCTCTAACGTATCCACCACTTGACTGTACTGCTTGTTGAGATAATATTTGTTTGCCTCGACGTACGCTTCTTGTTTTGGCACGGCAAAAAAGAAGGTGAAAATGGTGTACACCAATGCAGGGATTAACAGGACAAGTAGACCTAGTCCGATGTATCGCTCGATTTTCCATTTCTTTTTAGGAATGGTTAAGAGCGTTTTTTCTTTCGCATCGATTGCTTTGATCTTTTGCTCAATCAAAGCTGACAATTCTTCCAGCGACTTCGTTTCACTAATTTCTTTTGCAAGCTCAGATAATTTCAACGTTTCATTGTAAGCCACATATTCTTGAAATTGATATTCATGGTCAACCACTCGAAGAACGACGGCCTTGACCTCTTTTAACAGGCGATGCTCATCAGTTTCATATGGCGGGATGCTTTCTTTAACCCCATAATGCAAAAATGCAGGAGCTAAGCCTTGATGAAAAACAATGTTTTCAGGAGAAACAATAGGATGCAGCCGCTTCACGTCGTGTTTAAGAACTGCATCGACAAGCTGGTATGAAAAAATCCATTTGCTTTTTTCATCCTTTGCATGGATGAAACGAAATTCCTGATAGGCAGGAGGCGGTTGTATAGAAATGATGACCTCATCTTCGGTTAATTGAATCTCTTTCTGAAATGAAGGATTGATGTCTTTGATCGGTGCTGCTTCTAAACCGTCTAAGAGTTTAATCGTCTCTTTTTGAAAAATAAAGGTATAGGTGCCTCCCTCTTTTTTCATGACTGCTTCTAATTGTTCTTCTAAATAGGAACTCTTTTTATCTGCCATTTACAAAAGTCCTTTCATAGTATTTCCAGCCTGTCTCCTGTGGTAATTCCACAGTCTGACAGCTTATATTCGCCTGAAAACACAGCTTTCTTATTGACTACTCGCACCCATCCGCCTTCCCTCTTTGGAAGTGAGATTTGTTTTGCCTGCCAGGCGATATGGATGACTTGTTTAATATGTAAATAATTTGATAGTCTCAAATCAAACACACTGCCATCATAATTTTTTAAGTCGATGGTAATATCGATATACACAAATTTCCACCTCACAAAATAGAAAGAGCGCCGGCATCCATTGACAGACTCGGCGCTTTTTCTGCATTTCACACTTAGAAAGGAAATCCCTTTGATTAGCCGCGGATTTGGCTTGCGATGTCTTGGTCAGTGCTTTCAAGTGTATTTGCCGTTTGATCAAGCTGATTGCTGACATCTGTTAATAGATCAGACATTTTGATAAATGAAGGCTTAAGCTGCTCGTATTGATCAGCAAATGCTTCACTAGAAGCACCTTCCCACATTCCTTTTAAATCAGAGATCATTCTATTTAGACGATCAACTTGGTTTAACACTTCTTGACTTTCAACACCATATTGCTTAGCGGTCGCTCTTAGTTCTTCTGGGGTTACGCGAATAATTCCTGACATATTCCTCATTACCTCCCGTGCATAGCCGCCATATAATGGGCTAATCCACTTATTTTTTGACGTTATTATTATAAAAACAGAAATGATACACAGTCAAACAAATCTGTTTTTATTTTACAAAATGAGTCTATAGAATTACTGTTTTTTCGCTTTTTATCTAGTATTTAACAGTTTTTTGGTCATATATTCTTAATAAATGTCCACCCACTTCGATGAACCTTTCCGCCTATTGATTTTTTACTACGTTATTATTGTACTATTTCTTTTTCATCGTGTTTCAACATCCATGTGCTTGCTTCTCACACTTTTTGTTTTTTTAAGTTTATGGCAGTTTTTTGTTGATTTACGCACCTCATTCTCTTCATAATGTAAGTACGTGAAATATTCGAAAAAGCAGGGGTTTTTTATGACAAAAAAGACAGATCCGTTTAAGTATAGTCTTGATCGTTTAGAGGATGTGGCAGACCAAATTAGTGATGTGCTCAATTGCCCTATTACTATAGAAGATACTCATCATCGATTATTGGCATATAGCACACACAATGATTTTACTGATCCCGCCAGAACTTCAACCATTATCTCCCGCCGGGTACCGGAAAAAGTCATCAATCGGCTTTGGAAGGACGGCATCATTCCTACACTCCTTAAAACAGACGAACCGCTTCGTGTCCCTCAAATTGCAGAGGTGGGTTTATCTAGCAGGGTCGCCATTTCCATCTGGAAGGACAAAGAAGTGCTCGGATTTATTTGGGCGATTGAATCCGCACAGCCTTTTTCAGAAGAAGAAATGGACCTTCTCAAAATGGCAGCACATGCCGTGAAAAACAAATTACTCAATTTACAAATTCGAAAAACGAAAACAGAAGAACGCAATCAGGAGCTTTTCTGGAAGATGCTCACGGGTCATATTCATGAAAAGGATGAGATGCTTGACCTATTTTTAAGACTTGGCATCAGATGTCCAGATACATATGCCATCATCATCTTCCGTCTTCGTGACGAACTCACAGAGGAGACAGAAAAAAAGCTGTCCTATCTGCTTGAAACAACACAGCAAGTTCAGGTACTGTTAACGACTGTTGATTTTCACGAATTCATTATTCTTGTCTCACCAAAAACAGAACATCCGCTTCAAGATATTAAACAATTCACAAGCGGCATGCTGCATCAGCTGGCGGACCGGTATCATATTCAGCATGTTCAGGCAGCGATTGGAGGAATTTACGATAACATCTCTCATATTCAGCCTTCCTATAAAGAAGCACTGGCTGTATTAAAGACGAAAGAACGCTTTCCAGTTGAAACAGAACGTTTAAACAGCTTTTCTGAACTAGGCATTTATCAATATCTTGATGTGCTTGCTGAGAAGCGAAAGGGCTCTTCTTACTCCAGTTACTCTTTATCGAAGCTGGAGGATTACGACCTGAGGCATCATTCCAACCTTGTCGAAACCCTTGAGCGGTTTATTGACTGTGACAGCAATGCCAATATTGCCGCTAAGCAATTAAACATCCACATCAATACCTTGAATTATCGATTAAAACGGATTACAGACATCGCAGAAATTGATTTAAAAAACATGAATGAGAAAATGACCATATACCTTGATATGAAGCTAAAAAACGTCCATTTGTGAAATTTCACAAAGAGGCGTTTTTTTATTTTTTATTTCAACCGAAGAATTTTCTAAACTTTCAGGATACACTAGACATACAATATCAATAGATAAGCATAGGGGGAATAAACATGATCATCGGCATTCCGAAAGAAATTAAGAACAATGAAAACCGAGTGGCATTAACACCAGGAGCAGCTTCTCAATTGCTTTCAGCTGGACATCAGATTTTAATTGAAACAAACGCTGGTTCTGGAAGCGGATTCACTGATGACGATTATGTATCTGTTGGTGCAGAGATTCTTGATCAGGCGAAAGATGTATGGGCATCTTCTGATATGATCATGAAGGTAAAGGAACCATTACCTGAGGAATATCCTTATTTCAGAGAAGGACTCATCTTATTTACGTACCTGCATCTTGCCGCAGAGCCCTCCTTGGCTGAAGCATTAAAACAAAAAGGTGTTACAGCCATTGCTTATGAAACAGTAACGGACGGAAAATCACTCCCTCTTCTCACACCTATGTCGGAAGTGGCAGGCAGAATGGCCGCTCAAATTGGTGCACAATTTTTAGAAAAGCCAAAAGGCGGAAAGGGTATTTTACTTGCAGGGGTACCAGGGGTATCAAGAGGAAAGGTCACCATTATTGGCGGCGGTGTTGTTGGAACAAACGCAGCGAAAATGGCGATCGGTCTTGGCGCAGATGTCACCCTGATTGATGTAAACGCAGAACGCCTGCGTCAGCTGGACGACCAATTTGGACATCAAATGAAAACGTTAATGTCCAATCCTGTCAACATTGCAGATTCAGTCAGTGAGGCAGACCTTCTCATTTGTGCTGTACTGATTCCTGGTGCCAAAGCACCAACGCTTGTGACAGAAGAAATGGTGAAACAAATGAAGCCTGGTTCTGTCATTGTGGATGTAGCGATTGATCAAGGCGGCATTGTTGAAACCATTGATCATATCACAACCCATGATCAGCCTACTTATGAAAAACACGGCATTTTACATTATGCTGTCGCTAATATGCCAGGCGCGGTTCCGCGGACATCCACTGTTGCTTTAACGAATGTGACTGTTCCATATGCACTGCAAATTGCGAATAAAGGCGCTGCAAAAGCCATTAGAGAAAACAATGCCATCGCAGAAGGTGTCAATGTCATGAACGGGCATATCACGTACGAAGCGGTCGCTCGTGATCTCGGCTATGATTACGTACCTGTCAGTAAAGCCATCGATGCCTCTTTTATGACCGAAGCTTAATCAACTACCCGCCCTATTGATGGGCGGGTTTTATTGTTAACCTTAAATAAAAACAAGTTGACAAAAATTCCTCTTCCCCTTAATCTATTTGTACAGATAAGACAGGGGGAAACATCATGCAAAAGAAGACAAGAACTGCTGACTTTGTGCTAGTCGGAATGTTTGCTGCACTCATGGCTATCGGAGCCAATATCACATCCATTGTGCCGTTTTTACAGGTCGGCGGTATTCCACTTACGATGCAGCCGTTTTTTTGTGTGCTTGCTGGTCTCTTACTCGGCAGACGGCTTGGCGCATTAGCTATGATTGTCTATGCCTTGGTTGGAATTGCTGGTGCACCTGTATTCGCCCAGTTCTCTGCGGGCTTTGGGGTCATTTTAGGGAAAAGCGGCGGCTTTGTATTATCGTACATCCCTGCTGCCTGGCTTGCCGGATTCATTCTAGAAAAACGAAAAAACCCTGGCTTTGGCCGCTTTTTGCTTGCAGCCATTGCTGGTACGACCGTGATGTATGTAATCGGAACCACCTATACATACCTCGCACTAAATGTATGGCTCAATGCCCCGATTTCCTATCAAACCACGTGGTTCTTTATGATCTGGTTTATGGTGAAAGATTACGCATTGACCATATTACTTGCGATGCTGGCTCCTAAAATTTATCGCTCTGTTTCAAAAGCCACATCCTTTCGAAAACAAGAAGCTATATCATAGAAAAAAGAGCCTGAATGAAGACAGGCTCTTTTTTCACCATTACTCAGCGTATTGATCTATGATTTCTTCTAACATTCCTTCTAGCACTTCTACATCTTCAAGATCTGATGGACTGAAGCGGTAGCGTGCAAGCTGTTCTCCATCATTATACATCTCCTCAAGCCAGCCTCGCAGGCCTCTTGCTCTACGGTCGACTTCGAATACAATGTCTAATCCGCCTTCATCAATCAGAAAAATCAGCTCTAACTCATCAAGCATATAGCGATAGTAGTCTGATGTCGGAATGAACTCGAATTCTTGAACGAATGGCAGACGACGCTGAAAGTAAGGTGCTTGCTCACAGTCTGCTTCATTCAGGTGGAAGCCAAGGTTTCTAGTGGCTACCAGCACATTTTTCACCCAAGGATGTGCTTCAACGAAAATGCGGTCATAGTCAGATTTATCGATTCCGCCTTGGATATCAAGGTCTGTCATTACTGCAATTTCTACTTTTCCGATCGTCATCGGGGTATCGATAGGAAGAATAAATGAAAACGGAAATTCACGCTTTTCTCCAGACTGAATGGTAAAAGAATCCGTCACTCGTAAAGTATAGATGTTCACATATTTTCTATGCTCTTCATCATCTTTCATAATCACATACTGTGTTTGAATCTTGACATTGATATAGCGTATTTCCTGAGAAATTTTCCCGCCCTTTACATGGACAGTTCCCGTTACTTCTTGTCCTGGATAATAAGCGTTTTTCTCTAAAATGGTGTCTACTTTTGCCGCACCAATTCCTGCACTGGCCGCTAGTTTTTTAAAAAATGACATGTCCCATCTTCCCCTTTTCATTTTTATCAGCATATATACGTAAGATAAAGGAAGAAAGATTCATTTAATTCATACTTTTGTCCTAATTATTTTTTCATCTACGAACAACAAAAAAGCTTATAGAAAAAACATCATCGTTTTCTCTACAAGCTTTTCATTTTACAGAATAATCGCCGCCAGCCAGCCGAACAGAACAAGCGGAATATTATAATAGATAAAAGTCGGGACACAAGTTCCCCAAATGTGGTGATGCTGTCCATCCATATTCAATCCAGATGTTGGTCCAAGCGTACTGTCACTTGCAGGTGAACCCGCATCTCCAACAGCCGCAGCAGAGCCAATAATGGCAATGGTAGCCATTGGACTAAATCCTAAGTGTAAACAAAGTGGAACAAAGATGGTTGTAATAATCGGAATCGTTGCAAATGATGATCCGATCCCCATTGTCACAAGCAGGCCAACGAGCAGCATTAGAATCGCTGCAAGGCTCTGGCTGTTGCCGATAAATTGGGAAGATGCTTTGACAAGAGATTCAATGTCTCCTGTTTTTGTTAAAACGTTGGCAAAACCAGCCGCAACAAGCATGACAAAACCGATAAATGCCATCATATTCATTCCAGATGTAATGAGTTCATCTGCTTCATCGCGTTTCATCATTCCAGTCACAAACAAGACCAGCAGTCCTGAGAGTGCACCGAAGATCATTCCTTCCACGCCAAGGCTTTGCGATAGATAAAGCTGGACAATCAACGAAACGAGAATAGCAAGACCGGCAAAGAATAAGCTTTTTTTCGTATAAGCCGATTTCTCTACGTCTGTAATTTCACGATCCTCATATACCTTCGGCTTTCGATACACAAAAATGGAAACGATCAAACCAAGAACCATACCCGCAACAGGAATCAGCATGGCATATGGAATATCTGCTAAGTTTACAGTAAGACCCGCTTCCTTCATATTGTCACGAAGCATTCCGTGGAAAATCTGTCCAAAACCGACTGGAAGTAATATATATGGTGCAGTGAGTCCGAAGGTCATGACACACGCTAGCAGTCTGCGGTCAATCTGAAGCTCGTTAAACACCTTTAATAACGGCGGAATTAAGACTGGGATAAAAGCAATATGAACAGGGACGACGTTCTGTGAAAAACAGGACACGATCAAAATGACAAGAACGATGAGCACTTTTGATAGTGTTTTCCGTCTTGAATCGCCTTCTTTTCCTAGAAGCTTCACTGCTCCTTCAACCATAGCATCTGGTAGACCTGTTTTCGTCAGCGCCGCAGCAAAAGCCCCTAATAGCGCATAACTAATCGCCACTGTTGCATTTCCTCCAAGTCCGTCCGTAAAGGCGTTTACTGTTCCTCCCAAGCCTAATCCACCTGCAAGTCCGCCAGCTAAAGCGCCTATTGCCAGCGCAATCACGACATTGACCCGCAGCAAGCTTAATATCAACATTAAAACAACCGCTAAAACAACTGCATTCATGGTGAAACCCCCGAAATCCTTTAGTTTACTAATGTAGTAGATAATTAAAGTACCAACGTATGTTACCATAGAAAAAAAACTTCGTCAAATGGCGTATGTCCTACATAAAAAAAGCCCTGCCATCTGGCAGAGCCTTCTCCTTTATTTCTTTCCTTCAAATCGTTCCACAAATGTAGCAAGTGATCTTACCATCACACCTGTTGCCCCTGTTGGTCCAAAGCATGAAGGTTTTTCTGTTGTTGCAGTTCCTGCAATATCTAAGTGAACCCAAGGTGTATCCTCTGCGAATTCACCAATGAAAGCACCTGCCATGATCGCATGACCATCACGGCCTGGTGAGTTATTGAGATCCGCCATTTTGCTGTTTCGTACTCGTTTCTTATCTTTTTCCGTGATTGGCAGCTGCCAGATCATTTCACCGCATTCTTCTGATGCTTCTTTAAACTGAGCGTACAGCTCATCGTTATTGGTCATCGCGCCTGTTGTCTCATTTCCAAGCGCCACAATGACACCGCCTGTTAATGTGGCCACATCTACAAGGACAGAGGCACCATGCTGCTTCGCATATGTCACCCCATCTGCTAAAACAAGACGGCCTTCTGCATCCGTATTGAGCACTTCGATTGTTTTACCGCTTAGTGACACAATCACGTCGTCCGGCTTCATAGCGTCTGCTGAGATCATATTATCAGTTGAGGCAATGACCGCAATGACATTTTGCTCTGGGCGCAGTTCTCCGATGATTTCCATTGCGCCTAAAACAGAGGCTGAGCCGCCCATATCTGTTTTCATGCCAACCATACTCGCTCTTGGCTTTAAAGAATAGCCCCCGGTATCATACGTGATGCCTTTACCGACAAGGCCGATGACATCTGTCCATTCTTCCTTGCCTTGATATTTCAATACGATGAGTTTTGGCGGTTCTGTTGAGCCTCTATTGACGGCTAAAATACCGCCCATTCCGAGCTCTTCCATTTGTTCTTTATCTAAAATTTCAATCTCAAATTCATATTTATATGCAAGCTCTGCCGCATACGAAGCCAGATCAGAGGATGTGAGCATGTTCGGCGGCATATTCACAAGGGTACGGGCCGAATTGACTGACTGTCCGTACACTTCGCCGACTTTCAGACTCGCCTGAATTTCAGCTTGATCATGCTCTGTCGTTGCATAAACAAACTCGATAAAACGATCCGGTTCATTTGTTTTATGTTTAAAATCCTGTAATTCATATGTAGCTAAAAGGCAGCTTTCAGAAAGGGCATGGGCTGCATCTTGAGCAGGCAGATCCTTTCCAATAAACGTATCCAGCAAGACAGAAACCGCTTGCTTTTTATCTTGATGAAGCTTTTTGAATAAATGGGCAAACACTTCTTTTGCCTCTTCAAACGTGTAATCTGATTCCTTCCCAAGCCCGACAAAATAAATGCGTTTGATGCCTGTTTCAGGGGATGGGAAAAACTTCGAAAGCTGATTTCGTTTGGATGAAATGTCGCCTTCTTTTAATAATTCAGTGATTCTTCCTTCGAGTAATTCATCCATTTCTTTTGCTTTTCCTGATAATTGGCTCTTTTGAAAAAGTCCGATCGCCAGTGTATCTTTATGCTGCAATTCATTTGTCGAGAAAAACATATTTATCACACGCTCCTTAATGAACTCCATTTTTCACATTGGAACTTCTATTATATCAAAATTTGCGTGCCTATACGATCATTGCCAGTCTGTCTTTACTTGATGAACATTTATATTTTCACACGCGGAAGGGCATCATGAAAAAGCGGCGAAAACCTGAGCAGCCTGTCCGTGTTCTCCTCGTTCCACATCTACTTTCTTTAATGTTATAATGAACATGGACTTGGCAGCATTTTTTACTGCTATCATTTTTTCATCATACTAGGATCTTTAGTCCATCATTTCGCACGATATTTTTTCTTAAAGAGAGGATGTTTCTTGTTCATGAGCGTACTGACGAATTTTCCGCTGCTTGCCAGCCTTGCAGCCATCTTTTTTGCACAATTTGTAAAAGTACCGATTCAATTTATCATTTCTAGACGACTAGATTGGTCGCTCATTACAAGCACAGGCGGAATGCCAAGTTCACACTCCGCAGCAGTAACAGCACTCTCAACAGCAGTGGCTTTAGAGCACGGGCTAGATACATCTATCTTTGCCATTTCCGCCATCTTTGCCATTATTACCATGTTTGATGCGACAGGCGTTCGCAGACAGGCAGGAGAACAGGCGACTGTTCTCAACAAGCTCGTAACAGATTTTAACCGATTTGTTTCCGAAGCAAAGAATTTCCCAAATGCGGAAGAAAAAGAAAAGCAAAAGAAATTAAAAGAGCTTCTTGGTCATAAGCCGATTGAAGTCTTCTTCGGCGGCTTAACAGGGATCTTGCTGACACTCATCTTAGATTATTTCTTCATGTAGAAGCGAAAAAGCTTTGGACCTTAAACGGCCCAAAGCTTTTTCATTCTTTATTGGCTTGAAACTGCTGACGGAATACTTGCATCGATTCTGCTTCATTGAGCTGATTTAAGTCTTTTTCCGTTAACGTCCCTTCCCCCTTTTTGATGATATACACATCGAGCACTTTTTTACCCCATTCTCTATACACATCATCAACGGTTTCATAATATAAATCAAGCTTATGACCTTTAATGGCTTTCCCAGTATCTGCAACCACACCGTAGCCATAGTTTGGGATATACAATACGGTTCCAATCGGAAAGACAGATGGGTCCGCTGCCACTGTTGAATATAAATCACGTTTCACTTTGACGCCTGAATATGTAATGCCATATGCATGATGTTCCTTCGTTTTGCCTGTTGATTCCACACCTGCTGTATAGCCGGTTGCAACAACCTTCTTCTTCGGGTAATTGTTCCAATTAAATGCTTCTTCGAGAGAAACAGACCGCGAATCTTCACTTTTGAGTGCCATCGTTTCCCTTTTTGACTGTTGAAAAAAAGAAGATACTTGCTTGCCCGCATCAGTCTCTTTCACCCATGCAGCTAAATCACTTGGTTCGACTCCAGATATGCCCGTAAAGCTTGTCAAAAGTGCAAGCATGAATAGGGCTGTCATGAACAATCGTTTCATCCATGTTTTCATCTCTATTTGTCACTCCTCTACCCATCTATTTGTTTCCAAACAAAATGGAAACTATGCAAAGGAGAAACAAAAAAACCCACTTGCGTGTCCACAAGTGAGTTAAAACATTTGATACCCTCTTTTTCGAAGTGCATTAATGACAAAACCTGATGTGATCGCACCAATCAGGCCGCTTAATAAGATGATGATATCTGCCGCAGCGAGTGAGACAATCCGATCTCCTATTCCTGAAAAAGCGGTGCCAGGCTCTCTTACATATGCGATCATCTTTTGATTGTTGATAATGAAAAGGCATACAATTGGATATAAAATAGCCATAATCCATGACATTCTCAGCAGCATATTGAGCAAAAAGCCAATGCCGAAGAATAACACGAAAAATAAAATAACTGAAATGATAACGACTGGTAAACTGATCACTTCATCTCCACCCCCAAATATCCCATCATTAGTTTAACTTGGAAATAGAGATGAAGTCAATCAATGGAAAAAGCAGATCGATTAACGCTTCTTTCCTGTCCCTTTACATTCCTCACATGTTTCAGATCCGCCGAGCAATAGCTGAAAATACCCTTTTCCTGAACAATATTGACAGGTTGATGTTTTTTCCTTTGTTTGTGCATTCATATTGCTCACTCCTTAATCTAAATTTTCTGATAATTCATCATAACATATTTTGCTGCCGATGACCAAGTGAGAAAATATACCACAACACATAAAAAAACGTGTATCACGAGGATACACGTTTTTGTCTATGATGGTTTAGAAGAACTTGAATTTTCCTTTTTTCAGAACAAGTCCTGGTCCGCCAACCATGAATAATGAACGGTTGTCGATGATTTTCTTCATTGCAGAAGCTTTTGTTCCTTGAAGTTTTTTACCAAACGCAACACCTACAGCGTCGTGTTCACCAAGAGAAGCAACTGTTCCTTTGATGTCTGGCTTAAAGCTTTCAAGAGAGCCGCCTTTTACTAGTGCTGCAAGGTTTTTCGCTACTGTTTCACCTTGCTGCATAGCAATTTGTGCAGTTGGTGGGTACGGACGGTTGATTTCTTCATTGATAATCAATGAACAGTCACCGATGATGAAGACATCATCATTTTCTGGTACACGAAGATCTGGAGAAACTTTTACGCGGCCGCGCATGTTTTCAAAACCAGCTTCTTCAACGATTGGGTTACCGCGTACACCTGCAGCCCAAACAACAGTTTCAGCTTTGATTTCTTCTGTATCATCGTCTTTTCCAACAATGATACCTTCAGGCGTACATTCTTTGATCGCTGTACCGATTTTGAACTCAACACCTTTACCTTGAAGGTAGTTCATCGCATAATCGATCAATTCTGGGTCGAATCCAGGAAGAGCTGTTGGCGCAGCTTCTACACAGATGATACGCACGTCTTTTTGATCAATGTCATACTCTTTGCAAAGCTCAGGCACACGGTTTCCAAGCTCACCAAGGAACTCAATACCTGTGAAACCTGCACCGCCGACAACGATCGTCAAACGCTCTGGACGTTTTTCAGCATCCGTATTATACGTCGCAAATTGAAGCTCAATGTGCTCACGAAGCTGACGAGCAGAGTTGATGTTAGAGATTGAGAATGCGTATTCTTTCAGTCCTGCAATACCAAATGTTTCAGGAACAGCACCAAGTGCAACAACAAGGTAGTCATAAGAAAGTTCGCCATCTGATGTCACAACTTTCTTCGCTTCCTTATCAATGCTTTCAACTGTTGCTTGTACAAAGTTGACACGGGAACTGTTAATCACATCTTTGATTTGATAACGACAGCGGTCATGATGAAGTGTACCTGCACTTGCTTCATGAAGCCAAGTTGTTTCGTAATGATAATTATGCTTGTTCACAAGAGTAATGTCCGCATCATTTGTGCCAAGCTGTTTTGTTAATCTTGTTACAGTCATTAATCCGCCATAACCTGCACCTAATACAACGATTTTCGGTTTATTCACTGGAATCACATCCACCTTTTTTAAATTTGCTGTAAAACGGATAAAGAATTACATATCGTTATTCTCAACCGCTTTGCGGCATTTTATGAAATTTAAACAAAAAAATAAGTATGTGAAAATCTGAACTTTCACCTACATAAAACGAAAGCATTTGACCGTATCCGACAAAAATTCATAAAAAATTAATATTTAGTTCCCTTAACAATAATAGCGAGTTCTGCTCCAATTTTCAAGGCTTTAAACTGAAAATCCTTATGATAAACGGTCTTTCTCACTTTTTCCTCCCTTTCAAAGCTTCAGCATCAAAAAACGACAAGTTTTTCAAAACAAGTCAAACGACGATATGTGGTATGATATGATATAGTGATAACAATTTTCATTTGGGAGGATTAAAGGAATGCAAGAAGATTCTAAGGTATATGACATTACCGTTATCGGGGGCGGCCCCGTTGGATTGTTTACTGCGTTTTACGGAGGCATGAGACAGGCAAGTGTGAAAATCATTGAAAGCCTTCCTCAGCTCGGCGGTCAACTATCCGCTCTTTACCCTGAAAAATATATTTATGATGTGGCTGGATTCCCAAAAATCCGCGCACAAGAATTAGTTGATAACTTAAAGGAACAAATGGATAAATTTGATCAAACCATTTGCTTAGAGCAGGCAGTTGAAACGGTTGAAAAGCAAGCAGATGGTATTTTTAAACTTGTGACAAATCAAGAGATTCATTATTCTAAAACAATCATCATCACAGCTGGTAACGGTGCATTCCAACCGAGAAAGCTGGAGCTAGATGCAGCAGAGTCATTTGAAGGAAGCAACCTGCATTACTTCATTAATGACTTGAACCAATTTGCCGGCAGACGTGTTGCCGTTCTTGGAGGCGGAGACTCTGCGGTGGACTGGGCGCTGATGCTTGAACCAATCGCAAAAGAAGTATCCATTATTCACCGCCGCGATAAATTCCGCGCGCATGAGCACAGTGTAGAAAACCTGCACAACTCGAAAGTCAATGTACTGACACCATTTGTACCAACTGAACTCATTGGTGAAGACCGCATTGAACAAATCGTGCTCGAAGAAGTCAAAGGCGACAAAAAACAAGTGCTTGATGTGGACGATGTGATCGTCAACTTCGGGTTTGTTTCCTCCCTTGGACCAATCAAACAATGGGGCCTTGAAATCGAAAAGAACTCCATCGTGGTGAAATCTACAATGGAAACAAACATTGAAGGCTTCTATGCGGCAGGAGACATCTGTACGTATGAAGGAAAAGTCAAATTGATTGCAAGCGGATTTGGTGAAGCACCAACTGCTGTCAACAATGCAAAAGCCTACATGGACCCGAAAGCCCGTGTACAACCTCTCCATTCCACAAGCTTATTTGAAAACAAATAAGATCGGATCAAAAAAGGAGTTCCCACTCGCGGAACTCCTTTTTCGTTTATTTAAAAACCCCAATATAGGCATTTGCCATTCCAAGTACCATTGCAGCAAGCAGCACCACAACAATCCCTGCCACAACCAAAATCACCCGATCCTTCACACGTTCCTTTTTCGGAAGCGGCTTCTCAATCCCGCAAGATGGACACGTTTTGGAACGATACGGAATCAGTTCATGACAGTTCCTGCAATTGATTTGTTCACTCAAACCTCAGCAACCTCTTTTCTGACTACAGTTTATGTTTGGTTCTCATGATACTCTTTTCGAGGGGAAATAGCCAGTTGTTCGGGCAAGCTGTAACAAAATTGAGCGATTTGTGAAGTGCGGAAATCATGAAGGTATCATCTGTTCGACCGATATAAAGAAAGAAAATTAGATAATAAAGGATAGGTGAAAGATGTTGAGGCGTTTAATGATTAGTGTTTGCTTGTTACTCATCATTGGCGGCTCAGTTGAATTGTTTGCAAAAGACTTTAACAAACGTGATGCTGAGTTCGCAGCAGGATTAAATATTGATAGTGAGCAACTAGAGCCTTTTTTAAATCATATCTCCTCTTCGATATTGGATTCTGGTTTGAATCACCAAGACATCAAACAGATACTGACTGAAGTAAAAAAAATGCATAAAGACAATGAAACGAAAGAAATCGGTACGTTTGAAGTGATGTATCGCGGAGAACCAGCAAAGATTCGAATTGAGGTTGAAGTACATGTGGAAGATATAAACAAAGAAGTTTTAATCTATTTTTATAGTACACAAGAGTTAATCTACATTCTCGACAAAGAACTCTTAAAAACCGAAGAAGAAATATGAGAAAGAGACGCTGGGTGAGGTGAGTGCCTTTTTTCTTTGCTCTCAGTTCAATTAAAAAAGCCTCCTTGATCGTGTTGTTTACAAAACAAACGAACAAGCAGGCTTATCTTTATCCATGATTAGATATTAACACTCTTCCGGCGTACCGGTATTCGTCGCTGTTCTGAAAGAAGAACCGCATCCGCATGACGCGATGGCGTTCGGATTGTCAATCGTGAAACCGCCGCCCATTAGTGATTGTTTGAAATCAATGATGGTTCCGTTCATGATATCAAGGCTTTCTGAGTCGACAAGGACCTTTATGCCTTGCTGTTCAAACTGCGTGTCTTTCTCTGAGACTTCATGATCAAAGCCCATGCCGTACGAAAGACCGCTGCAGCCGCCGCCTTTTACGCCCACTCGAAGGAACGCATTTTCTTCTTCATGCTCTTTCATCATATCTTTAATCTGCAGTGCAGCAGCTTCTGTAATGGTTACTGGTGTACTCATGATCATCCCTCCTTTTGACTGGATGTTTCTTTTCAATTATAAACGTGATGTTGCCTTTTCTCAAATAAATGGTTTAGAGATAAAATGTGCCGTCACAAATCGTTTCAGCAGGTCCTGTCATGAGCACGTGGTCATTGTCTTTCCAGCGAATGATGAGGTCCCCGCCTGCTAAATGAACTGTCATGTCTGTTTCTTTTTTCGCCTGACCATTCACAATCGTGGATACAGCCGCAGCGCAAGCCCCTGTTCCGCAGGCCTGTGTAATCCCTGAACCTCTTTCCCACACACGAAAATGAAGTTCTGTTTCACTGACAACTTCAACAAATTCTACATTGACGCCTTCTGGGAACATGTCGTGCTTTTCGATGATCGGTCCAAGTGTATGAAGCGGTGCTTTTTCAATGTCCTCTAAATAAAAAACGATGTGCGGGTTTCCCATTGAAACGGCCGTTCCATTTAAAACTGCCTTGCCAAAATCAAGTGCCTCATTAATCGTTGTGCTGGCCGGTTCACCAAGCATTGGCATCGCTTCTTTTTCAAAACGTGGTTTTCCCATATCTACTGTGACTAGCTGAACGTGACCATCCTGAGCGTGAACGGTAGCTTCAACGAGTCCTGACAATGTCTCAATCTGGAACGTTGTGTCTGTCACAATTTGATGCTCATACACATACTTTGCTACGCAGCGCAGCCCGTTACCGCAGTTTTTGCCCTCTGATCCATCATTGTTGAAAATGCGCATCTTCACAGGTGCAACATCCGATGGGCAAATAAGGATCATCCCGTCAGAACCGATTCCTGTATAAACAGAAGAAACGCGGATCGCTATCTCTGATAGCTGTTCTTCTGGAAGCTGTTCCTTCATCTGATTGACGTAAATATAATTATTTCCTAATCCGTGCATTTTCGTGAATTGAAATGATGTCATGAGCTTCCTCCAAAAATGTTGTTTCTTTATAGTATAAAAGGAGTCGATTCAGGAGACAATCTTATCATCCCCCGTTTTTCATACATAGAAGCTCTTTGCTGCCATGGCAAAGGGCTTTTATTATGCATATGCCTCTTTTTCTCTCGTGTGATGCTTCATATTGATGATATTTTATTAGCATAACATATTGGATGCGCTTTCTATTGATTCTCCTTAAAAATGGAAGATGAAAATGTGAAAAAAATGCACCTCATGACCCATGTGGTGCATTTAAAACATGTCGTTTTCCTCTATAAAAGCATAAATACGCTCGACTAGCTGCTCTGCATTTTCTCCTGAAACAAATTCTCCATTCACAAGTGCAAATGGGGAGTCCATACATTTGCCGCAATAGCTTAAACAGCCGTATTCCATTACGTCTAGGTTTGGGTCTTTTTCAAGCTTCTCTTTTGCTTCTTGAGACCCTTGTGCAAGATTACTTACACAAAATTCGATCAGTGGAAACACTGTGCTTCACCTCACATTGCCTTACCATCCTACCTAAATTCCTTGTATTAGTCAAAATATGAGCTTCATCTGTATCGTTACGCCTATTCCTCGTAAAATGTTTTACTATTTAGGACTAACTGATGAATATGTAGGTTATTTTGAAACAATTATTGTGGTTTCACAGTAAATTCGATATAATTTTATTTGGTATTTTAACTTAAAGTTTTTTAGTATAAGTGTTTTTCAATGTCTACGGGGAAAAGGAGAATCGTCATGAAAAATTTAGTCTTGATCGGCGGAGGTTACGGGAATATGCGGGTTCTCCACCGCTTATTGCCAAATCAATTACCTGATGATGTCACTATCACATTAATTGATCGAAATCCTTACCACTGTTTAAAAACAGAATATTATGCACTTGCTGCTGGAACGATCTCTGATCATCACATTCGAGTATCTTTTCCAGAGCATCCGAAGCTGAATATTCAATACGGGGAAGTAGAAAAAATTGATATTGAAAACAAACAGATCTTATTCAGCGACCGTGAACCGATTCCGTATGATGATACGGTGATTGGACTCGGCTGTGAGGACAAGTATCATAATGTCCCTGGTGCGAAAGAACATACATACAGCATTCAAACCATTGATCAGTCAAGACATGCGTATAACAAATTAAATAATTTGAGCGCAGGTGCAACGGTTGGCATCGTCGGTGCTGGACTTAGCGGGGTAGAGCTGGCCAGTGAACTAAGAGAAAGCCGTGCTGATTTAAACATTATTCTTTTCGACCGCGGAGAGCTGATTCTATCGAGCTTCCCAAAAAGATTAAGCTTGTATGTGCAAAAGTGGTTTGAAGAAAATGACGTAAAGATCATTAACTGTGCCAATATTACAAAGGTTGAAGAAGGTGTCGTTTACAACCATGATGACGCGATTGAAGCAGATGTCATCGTGTGGACAGCAGGAATACAGCCAAGCAAAGTGGTACGAGAGATGGATGTTGAAAAAGACGCACAAGGCCGCGTCGTATTAACTCCTCATCACAACCTTCCTGGGGATGAGCATGTATATGTTGTAGGTGACTGCGCAAGTCTGCCGCATGCCCCAAGTGCACAGCTTGCTGAGGCGCAGGCAGAACAAATTGTCCAATCGCTGCAAAAACGCTGGAAAAATGAGCCGCTTCCTGAGGCTTATCCACAGTTTAAGCTAAAAGGTGTTTTAGGTTCTTTAGGGAAAAAAGCCGGCTTTGGCTTAGTGGCTGATCGTCCACTTGTTGGCCGGGTGCCAAGACTCCTGAAATCTGGACTCCTTTGGATGTACAAACATCACAACGGCTAAAATCATGTGAATTTTTTCTCAAAGCTCCTTCATGATGAGGGAGCTTTTTTTATGAAACGGCATGTGCCGATGAGTGGGTCCATTTGATCGGAGCAAGGGCAAGGATGCAGTCTTTACGAAAGGTTCTCATCGTTTTCTTCGATAAACAATACGCCTGGATGAGCTGATCCGTTTGATGGTGTACAATGATTTTTCTCTTTGTGCACTCTCCATTTTTCTTCATATAAATCATCTCAATCGGTATTTGCTGATGAAGAGATTGTTTCAGTAAATAATTCATGATGCTCACGCTCCTTTCATTTTATCATAATCGAACAAACGTTCTTTTTCAACACAGAAAAGAACGTTTGTTCGTTTTTTATTTCTCAAAAAAAGAACAGCTTATTCACTGCTCTCCTTGTACCCGTATTTCTCCATTTCTTGATAAATGTCTTTTAATTTTGGATTGCCCTCTCCAACGATTTGATCCTCTACTAAGACAAGCGGATAAAAGAATTCATCATCAAGAATTCGTTCAGACAATTCCTTTTGTTGTTCATTTTCTGGCGGGTGCTCAATATCAATATATGTGATGCGAAATGGCTGATTCGGATATTTTCGTTTTAATGCTGCATCTAACCACTCAAACGTATCTTTTGAAGAAGGCAGATTCACGCAGCTAGCGCACAGTACATCTCTTCCATATACATAAAGATCGACGGTTTGATTCATTTGGCAAGCCCCCTATTCTTACTTCATTTTAGCTGAATTTTCTGTATGAAAAAAGTCAAAATCACTTTTTGTTTCAAGATGAGATTGTGCTATAATGAGAAGGAAACTTTGAAACCAATCAATAGATTTTTATCGTCCAGATGAATATAATGGTGATATGTTGTGAAAGGAGCGATTATATCTAATGACTGAAGTCGAAATGAAAGACCAAGTACAGGAAGTACTGGACAAACTTCGTCCATTTCTATTACGTGATGGTGGAGACTGTGAGCTTGTAGACATTGAAGATGGTATTGTGAAATTACGTCTTCTTGGTGCATGCGGCAGCTGCCCAAGTTCAACCATTACATTGAAAGCCGGTATTGAGCGCGCATTATTAGAAGAAGTGCCTGGCGTTGTAGAAGTTGAACAGGTTTTCTAATTCATATATGACATGAAAACGACCCAAATCGGGTCGTTTTTTTTAGGTCAGCTTTTCTTTAAACCATTCCTTTATAAAAGTCAGTCTTTGAATGCGCTGCCCAGGGTGGCCGCTTCTGGATAAATCATGAGATGCCTTCGGGAATTTGACCAATCTTGTGTCTTTCCCAAGCTCTTTCAATGCTACAAAAAGCTGCTCTGCTTGATCAACTGGGCAGCGATAATCTTCATCGCTGTGCAAGATGAGAAGCGGTGTGTTCATCTGCTTCACATATTTTAGCGGAGAGCGATCCCATAGCTTATCGACAGAGTCATAAATATCCCCATCAATCTGCCACCTTGTAAAGAAATAACCGATATCACTGATGCCGTAAAAGCTAATCCAGTTTGAAATGGAGCGCTGTGTGACAGCTGCGCGAAAGCGGTCGGTCTGACCGACAATCCAGTTGGTCATAAAACCCCCATAGCTGCCGCCTGTCACGCCAAGTCTTGTTTCATCAAGGAAATCATAGGCTGTGAGCACATGATCAACAGCCTGCATGACATCGTCATAATCAACGTCTCCATAGCTTCCTCTCACACGGTCGGTAAACATCTGTCCGTATCCATGACTGCCGTGCGGGTTGATATACACGATGGCATAGCCTTCAGAAGCAAGCATTTGAAATTCATGAAAATACGTATCACCATACATCGCATGCGGTCCCCCATGAACCTCTAGAATGAGCGGATATTTCTTTCCCTCTTCCATCTTGGAAGGCTTCATAAACCAGCCATGTACCTCGTCACCATCTTTTGACTGAAAAGAAAATGGCTCAGGTTCGGATACGACATGCTCCTTTAGAAAATCATGATGCTCGAACGTGATTTGCTTTAGTTCTGTCTCCCCTAATGTCATCTCATACAGCTCACTTGGTGTGACAGGTGAAAGCCGGCTGAGCAGCAGTTTGGATTCATCTGGATGAAGGCTGAAATTGGTGATATGTTCCGCCTCTAGTCGAACAGGATAGGCTAAACCTTCAATAGAGAAATAATAAATCCCTGTACTGCCTTGATCAGAAACAAGCGCATAAAACCCTTGGCTGTCCTTTGTCCACTGCGGAAGCTGATAGGCCTCTCCCATCACGCTATCTCCTGCCATACAGTTCCCAACATACATATCGAGCATTTCTGACAGCTGAACCGCTTTGTCTTCCTTCAGAGCATACAGCCATAATGATGGGAAAGTGGCATTTTGAAATTCGCGCTCATGTCCAATATACAAAAGGCTCTCTCCATTTGGAGAAAAAGATACGGTGGAATAAGCGCCGTTTGCTTGTGTGATTTTCCTTGTCGTACCATCTTCTAATGACAGGAGACACACGTCACTTATGTAAGGTGTCTGTGCATTTAATTGAATAAAGGCAAGCCATTTTCCGCACGGAGAAACCGTATGATTCATATGATGAACCTGCTCGCTCGTGACAGGCTCAATCTCTCCTGAATGGATATCCACTTTCACGATCTGCGTGAAACGCCCATCTAAAAAGCCTCTTCCATCTGCTTTATAGGTCAAATCATCATATACTGCTGGAGCAAAGTCATCTCGCTCTTCCTTTTTTTCATCATGAACAGATTCTGATTGTTTCAATGACACAGCCGCATAAAGAAAAGCGCCATCTGGGGAAAAGACAGGATGAGATACTCCGTAAGGAATCGTCGTTAAGGTTCGCACGCCGCCTCCTTCGCTCTTCATGAGCGCCAGCTGAGGGACTTCCTTTGGCTTTTGTAAAATAAAAGCAAGCTGCCTGCCGTCTTTTGACCAAACTGGCTGATGATGCTTTCCATCCTCAAATGTCCATTGTGTCAGCTCCTCTGTCTCTTCATCTCGAACCCATAAATGGATATTGTAATCGTCCTTTTTCTCATTCACAGTGACTTTTGTAAAGACTGCCTTTTTTCCATCTGGTGAATAAACCGGATGAGAAACAGAAACAATCTTCGTTAAATCTTCTGCCGTCATCAATTTCTTCATGAATGTATCTCCCCCTTATATGCATAAAAAATAGTTCGATCCCCTAAATAATAATCCCTGCTTCTTCCCATAAAAACAAGCATAAAAAAAGAACGTGCAGATTCACAGCACGTTCTTTACTTGATTAACAGGATGATGCTGCACGACGACCCCTTCTACTGGAACCGTCAGCAAATCGACTTCGCAATGCGGGAAGTTTTGGGCAAGCTGTTCTTTCAGCGCTTCTCCCTTCCCTTTTTCCACTAAGGTGAGGATCGTCGGCCCAGCACCGCTCAAAGCCGTTCCATACGCTCCTTTTAGAGAAGCGACATGCTCTACCTTCGACAGCTCTGGCACGAGCATTGTGCGGTAAGGCTGATGAAATAAATCCTTATTCATCATTTCTCCAACAAGCGGCCAGTTCTGCGTCATTAAGGCGGCAACAAGGACGTTGCTCACAGCACTCGCACTGACGGCATGTTTATAGGAGAAGTCCTCTGGCAGGACATCACGGGCATCCTTTGTCAGCACTTCATAAAAAGGAATCACCACGACGACATCTACATCCACATGCTGCACTTTCACGGCATGTGTCTTGTCTTCTTCATGAAGACCAATCAGTAAACCACCGAATAAAGAGGCACCCGCATTATCTGGATGACCTTCTACCTCACTTGCATAAAAGAGCTTCTGATCATCTGTCATGTTTAATTCAAGAAGCTGATTGGCGAGTTCAATGGCGGCCACGATGGCAGCAGCACTGCTGCCAAGCCCCCGTGCCAATGGAATATCACTCCACACTTTGACATGAACAGGCGGGAGTGTTTTTCCAAAGTCATCTGCGACCTTTTTGGCTGTTTGATAAATCAGGTTGTCGGTGCCTGATGGAATCCCAGACACGACATCTGTTTCTGCTTCAAACAGCCAGCTATCATGGTCATAGACCGATAGCTTTAAATAGCGGCTGAGCGCCATTCCAACTGAATCAAAGCCTGGTCCTAAATTGGCAGTGCTTCCCGGTACTGTGATTGAAAAAAGCATGGAGGCTTCACTCATACGCGTGCGGCCTTTTCTAAGTGTTCAAGAATTTGATCTTCATCTGCATCGAGTGTGACCGGCTTGATTTGAGAAATATCAATGGCCGTATTTGGATCTTTCAATCCGTTACCTGTTAATACCGCAACAACTTTACTGCCTGGCTTGATTTCTCCAGATTTCACCTGCTTTAGCACGCCCGCAATCGACGCACATGAGCCCGGCTCTGCAAACACGCCTTCTTCACGTGCAATCAATTGATACGCATGAAGAATTTCCTCATCTGTTACTTCATCAATCTTTCCGTTTGATTCATCTGCGGCTGCCACAGCTTGTTTCCAGCTCGCTGGATTTCCGATACGGATAGCCGTTGCCACTGTTTCTGGCTGCTCAATCACTTCATTTCGAACGATTGCCGCTGCACCTTCTGCTTCAAAACCGCGCATGACAGGCAGTCCTGTTCCTTTTTTCTCGTGATATTCCTTGAAGCCTTTCCAGTAGGCCGTGATGTTCCCGGCATTTCCGACAGGAATCGCCAGTACGTCCGGGGCAGAGCCTAGCTGCTCACAGATTTCAAATGCCGCTGTCTTTTGTCCTTCAATTCGGTAAGGATTGACGGAGTTAACAAGGGCAATCGGCGCTTTTTCACAGATGCTGCGGACGATTTTCAGTGCATCATCAAAGTTGCCGTCAATAGCAATAATCTCTGCTCCGTACATGACAGCCTGTGCAAGCTTACCGAAAGCAATTTTCCCGTCAGGAATAATGACGATACATTTCATATCAGCACGGGCTGCATAAGCCGCTGCTGCTGCAGAGGTGTTCCCTGTCGAAGCACACATAATCGTATCATTGCCTTCTTCTTTCGCCTTTGCAACGGCCATGACCATTCCTCGATCCTTGAAAGAGCCTGTTGGATTGACGCCTTCTGTTTTCACATGAAGCTCGATCCCCAGCTTTTCTGAAAGCTTGGCGAGGTGGACCAGCGGTGTATTCCCTTCATTTAATGTTAGTTTAGGTGTAGATTCGTTTACTGGTAAGAATTCTTGAAATTCTTCAATGAGTCCATTCCATTTCATCGGCTTAAACCGTTCCCTTCTACTCGGTACGTGCTCTTCACTTGAACCACCACGTCGAGATCGTTTAATTTTTGCAGGATATTTGAGAAATCTTCTTCTGAGGTCTGATGTGTAATGATCACAATTTCCGCCAGCTCATCATGTCCTTTCACAGGAAGCTGAAGGATCTTTTCAAAGCTGATGCCTCTTTCAGAAAAAATAGATGTAATGCGGGAGAATGCGCCGACTTGATCTCTAACATGAATTCTTAAGAATTGCTGAGCAAATACTTCTGATGATGATTTGATCTTCTTCTCAAACTGCGGTGCGATAAATCCGCTTCCGTTCACGCCAAGGCGCATGTTTTTCATCACTGCGACTAAATCTGAGACAACAGCTGTTGCCGTTGGCAGACTTCCTGCTCCAGGTCCGTAAAACATCGTTTCACCTACGGCACTTCCGTAGACATACACCGCATTGAATTCATTGTTGACGGATGATAATGGATGATGATCAGGAAGTAAAGTTGGCTGGACGCTGACCTCCACTTTCTCTCCGTCCCGCTGAGCAATTCCGATCAGCTTCATTGTATAGCCAAACCGCTTACTGAAATTAATATCCTCATCAGAGATATCAGAAATACCTTTCACCTTTACATCCTCTAATTCCACATTCATAGAAAAGCCGAGTCTTGCAAGAATCGCCATTTTCCTTGCTGCATCCAGTCCTTCTACATCAGCTGTCGGGTCTGCTTCTGCAAAGCCAAGATCCTGTGCTTCCTTTAAGACATCCTCATATGCGCTTTTATCGACATTCATTTTTGTTAAAATAAAATTCGTTGTGCCGTTCACAATCCCCATCATCTTGGTGATTCGATCAGAGGCCAATCCTTCCTCCAGCGTACGCAGAATAGGAATTCCTCCGGCCACACTTGCTTCATAATAAAGATCACAGCCATTTTCTTTCGCTACATGTAAAAGCTCCGTACCGTAAAGCGCCATTAAATCTTTATTGGCTGTAATGACATGCTTCTTCTCATTCAACGCATCTATTAAATATTGTTTTGTCTCTTCAATGCCGCCCATCACTTCAATGATGACGTCGACCTCTGGATCTCTAATCACATCGTATACTTCAGTTGTGAAGACCTCTCTTGCGACATCCACATCTCTTTTTTTATCGGGATTGCTCACAAGCACTTTTTGTATTAATACCGGACAGCCGATTTGGTGCATTAATTTATCCTGATGGTCTTGGATAATTTTTACGACACCGCTTCCCACTGTTCCTAATCCTAATAGCCCAACTCGAATTGCCTTCACCTGAAATTCCACCTTTCTCCGTAAATGTCCTCTCTAAAAGGACATTTGTTAACCTTACACAGACATTCAATGTACACACATTATAAAGGGGTATCCTCATTTTGACAAGGTAATAAAATAAGAGATTGCCAGAATGAAACCGCTTAACAGCTATTTATATCAAGATTCTATATTTTCAAAATATTTTTGTCAGAAAAGCTCCCGAAAGCCGGGAAGCCTTCTATTATGAACGAACCGGCGTTTTGGCTGGCTCGTCTTGTAAGACAAGCGCAATATTTTCAGCACATAAACGCATCATTGTTTTTCTCGTTTCGACACTAGCACTTCCAATATGAGGGAGGACTGTGACGTTAGGTAATGTGGTTAACGGATGAGACGGACTGACAGGCTCTTGTCTAAATACATCTAGACCAGCGCCGGCAATTTTTCCTGTCGTGACAGCCTCGTATAAAGCATCCTCATCCACAGTCTGTCCTCTTGATACGTTAATGAAATAAGCAGAGTTCTTCATCAGATCAAATGCTTTTTCATTAAACATGTCTTTCGTTTCAGGGGTTAACGGCGTCAGACAGACGATGAAATCAGACTGCTTGAGCAGTTCCTCAAAAGCCGCATAGGTCACACCGAGCTGCGCTTCTGCCTCGGGTTTTCTTGAACGATTATGATAAAGGACATTCATATTAAAACCTTTGGCCCGCTTGGCAAGTGCGATTCCAATGCTGCCCATTCCGACAATCCCGAGCGTTTTGTGATGAACATCAGCACCGGCAAGAAGAAGCGGCCCCCAGCCTGTCCAGTTTCCATCCTTAATCCAATCACTCGCCTCGACAATTCGTCTAGCTGACGCCATCAGAAGGGCAAAGGCTAAATCAGCCGTTGATTCTGTTAAGACGTCCGGTGTATGACATACGGTGATTCCGCGCTTTTTAGATGCTTCAAGATCAATATTGTCATAGCCAACAGCAAGATTTGCGACCACCTTGACATTCGGGGCTTTTGATAAAAGGGTCTCATCTATTTGATCTGACAGCATGGTGAGAAGCGCATCCGCTTTAGCAGCCTGTGTTTCTAACTCTTCTCTTGGACACGGCTCATCCTCGCTTGGCCACATCTCAACATGAGCGACTTCTTTTAATGGTGTAAGTGATGCTTCATCCAGCTTTCTTGTGATATAGACATAAGGTTTCGTCAAGAAGAACACTCCTTTAATCGATTTCTTTAAGCATAACGAAAAACGCCTCAAGAGAAAAGAGACGTTTCGTCTGTTCACTGAAACTTCAAATCAGCAAATGGCTGAATCCAGCCAACAGCCGGAATGGGGCTGCCGCCGCTTCGCATGGCACTCATTTCTTGAAAGACCTTTAGAAAGTATTCATAGCGATTGGCATCATTTAAGACGTAATCTAACCGCTCTTCATAATATGACTTTTCATTTTCTCCAGACATGTAGTAGCCTTCTACAATTTCAAAGTAATGAAGCGGAAACAGCAGGCGGCTGTATAACAAACGCTTTGAAAAGGAGGAAAGAGGTGTCACCTCCTCATATTGCTGAAGAAAGGAAAAGCCTTCTTCAATTAAATCTTCCTTATGCTGTACAAAGGTTTCTCTTAAGTATTCAGCAATATCACGGGTTGGATGATCAAAGACCCAATCCACAGGTAAACGCAGCGGCTGCTCATGCGGCCATGTCATACGTGAAAAGCGCTGATGACAGACAGTGCCCGAGTCACCTTCTTTCGGTTCATCATCAAGCTCAGTATCTACTAAATATTGAATGGCATTCTCCGTTAATCCAAGATAATACGGAAACGATTCAATGAATTTTTGTTCAAACCGTTCCAGCGGTTTTTGATGCATTTGCTGCATCCAAAAGCCTTCAAGCTGATCTAATCGTTTTGCCCATAATTCCTTCCAGGCACCTACGCGTTTTGTTTCGGATACCTCATATGGAAATCCTCTTCCTCTGACATGAAAGGCTGCCAGTTCTGACGCTTGCTGAAACGAGCGGCTTGAGATCGGTGGCGCTGCTTTTAATAAAGCGTACTGCTCCTTTCCATGAGTAAAGGTGGGTTTCTCTTCATTTGTTAATTCAAACACAGCGACGTATGGGTCTCCAGCATTCAGTAAATACTGACTGATATGATACAACTCTGAGAGTTCTTCTTCTCGCAAATGAGACACAGGAACAATGAGGAAGAGAGCCTCCGCCGTTTGAAAGCTCTGATAACTGCCATATGGCGTAAATTGACGAACATCAATACCAAATGTGTGATAAATGGTTTCTTTCATGTTTTCACCTGCGTTCCTATGATCAATCTCTTATCATATCGTAGTCGCAGGTTGAGGGATTTATGAATACTATTTACTATCCGAAGCTTTTTACACGTTGTGGACAAATTACGAGGATTGGGTGAGGAATACATGCCGCATCATCATGAGATGAACGAAGTAGAAAAAACAGCAAGACGCCGTTTACAAGAACGAGGCGTAACCATTCAAGATATAGCAGACCTTGTCTACTTTTTACAGGAAAAATATCATCCTGGCTTAGACATGACAGAGTGCATCCACAATGTGGAGCGTGTCATCGCAAAACGTGAAGTCCAAAATGCGATTTTAACGGGCGTCGAACTAGACGTACTCGCCGAGCAAAAAAAGCTGACTGAGCCGCTTCAATCAATACTTGAAACTGACGAAAGCCTGTATGGCGTTGATGAAATTTTATCCTTTGCTATCGTCAATATTTATGGTTCGATCGGCTTTACGAATTACGGATATATCGATAAAGAAAAACCAGGAATTCTCGGGAAACTCAACGATAAATCCACAGGCGAATGCCACACCTTTTTAGATGACATTGTCGGCGCTATTGCTGCTGCCGCATCAAGCAGGCTGGCACATAGTGCAAGAAACGCAGAATAAAGAAAAAGAGGACGCGCGCGTAACGCTTGTCCTCTTTTTTTATGATAATCGCTCGATCCACTCGGATAATGAATCAATGACATAGGTTGGCTGCTTTTCATACTTCTGAAGCAGCTCTTTTGTTGTCACACCTGTATGGACGAGTAATGTGTCCATTCCTGCATTCATTCCTGCCATAATATCCGTATCATAGTTATCACCCACCATGAGCGTCTCAGACACATCTGTCCCAAGCACACGCATCGCTTGTTCCATAATAATTGATTCTGGCTTTCCTATAAATGTCGGCTGAACTGTTGTGGTGACGGTTAGTACAGATGTTAACGAGCCGTTCCCTGGCAAAAGCCCTCTTTCTGTTGGAATGGCTATATCTCCATTTGTTGAGACAAATTGTGCGCCTTGACGAATGGCAATCGCACCTACTGCTAATTTTTCATATGTAATGCCCCGATCAATTCCAACAACAACGAAATCAGCGTCTTCCTGACCAAACGTCAGCCCTTTTTCTTCAATAGCCTGCTTGATTCCTTCTTCACCGATCACGTAAACTGACGCATCTTTCTTTTGCTCAGCAATATAATTAGCCGTCGCCATACTTGTTGTAAAAACTTGTTCTTCTGTTGCTGGGATATCAAATGAAACGAGTTTTTCCGCCACCTGCTTCGGCGTGCGTGATGAGTTATTCGTGACAAACAAGTAAGGGATGTTCAACTCATTTAACTTTTGAACAAATTGACCTGCTTCCTCGATCTTTTCTGTTCCTTTATACATTGTCCCGTCTAAATCAATTAAATAGCCTTTGTATTTCATGATGCTCACAACTCCAATGGTTTATTTAAACGCTGATACTGGGCCAAGCTCCTGCTCCAAGTAGGTACGGATGCGGCTTGGAAAGACCTCTAGTGCCTGCTCTACTTCGCTGATCACCTGCAATAAGTCATGATGAACCACTTCCTGATATTGCTGCACAAGTGTTTTGCGGGATGAGACAAGCTTTTTCAGCTGACTGCCTTCCACTTCTGGTACGACTTTTTCATCAACAAGTATATCCATGATGTCATCATAGCTCCCTGGGTCACGCATAATAAAGCCATCAATCATGTCATTTCCAGTATCAAGAATACATTCGACGAGCAAATGAACAATTCGTTCCAGCGCTTTTTTCTCTAGAGGACTTGTCCATGTTTGATGACTCTGCATCAACTCATATTGCTCCTCGAAAAAACGTAATGTCTCTTCAATCTTTTTTCTGTCTACGAAATACATCATGACGCTCCCCTTTGCGTTATTTTCTGATTCGTTTTAAGACAAAATAGGCACAGCCAAAATTACAGTATTCATAAATGTATTCATCGAGTGTGCTGATTTTAGTATCAAATGTGGCCTTTTGGTTTTGGTCATCAAAGAACCCCTTCAGCCTGAGCTGATTATAGCCCCAGTCCCCCACAATATAATCATACTTATTTAAAATATCTGAGTACCTTGCTTTAAACGCTTCTTCATTAAAGCCGTCTTTGATATCTCTTACAAGATCAAAGGTAGCATTCTGAACGACGATCATCTTCTCACCTCTTTTTAAACGATCCATCTTTAATGATAATTCATTGGAAGAACTCCATCAATTGCTAAAGCATGTTTTTTCCGATTTAGCCGAAGATAAAGGAAAAAGGAGGTCACATTTATGAAGAAACAACTGACAGCCGCGATTCTCCTCAGCATGCTTTTAGGCGGGTGCGGCTTTCAATCAGGTATGAACCGGCAAGTGGATGAAGATTCTTCAAGTAAAACCATCCGTCTGTCGGATCGTCATGAAGGAAATAATTCCAACATGCCAGAAGCAGACACAAACAGAGCAGGATATGTTCGTTATCAGCGCCAGCAAGTAACGGATCAGAAAGAAAGAACCCCTGCTTTAAATCGTGAGCATCTCGCCCACGTCATTACAAGTTTAACGGTGCAGCTGCCAAACATCAAAGATGCTGCCACACTTGTGACAGATGAGGATGCACTCATCGTGTATCGAACAGGAAACAAAAACCGTGATGAATCTGCCGATCAAGTTAAGAAAACGGCGGTTTCTGTTCTCCCTCGTTATTATCATGTATACGTCTCTGATAATCCAGAGCACTTTCAATCCATTGCCAATTTTTCACGTCTTCAAACCAATTCACGTGATTTCGACCAAATTTTAACTAAAACGATTCAACAAATGAAGTATTCCCCTCAAGGTGGAGATATTTCAACGAAAGAAGATGCAAATGGCATGACGAATTCCGATCGTACGATGAGAAGAAACGCCCCTTACGGCCAAAATTAATACGAGAAAAAACGCCAGAGAGCTCTGGCGTTTTCTTTGTTACGCTTGCGCCTGACGCTTTTTAGACGCTTCGTTTACTTGTTCATCTGCATGGTAGGAAGAGCGCACAAGCGGCCCAGCTTCACAGTGGCTAAAGCCTTTTGACATCGCAATTTCCTTCAGCTCTGCAAACTCATCCGGATGGTAGTATTTTTGAACTTTCAAATGCTTCTTCGAAGGTTGTAAGTACTGCCCAATCGCCATGATATCCACGTTATTGGCAAGAAGATCATCCATGACTTCAATGATTTCTTCCTTCGTTTCACCGAGTCCAATCATAATGCTTGATTTTGTTGGAATGTCGGGCTGCATTTCTTTTGCACGACGCAAGAATTCTAATGAACGATCATATGTAGCACGCGCACGAACTCTTGGCGTTAATCTGCGAACTGTTTCAATGTTGTGATTTAAAATGTCAGGACGTGTGTCCATTAACGTCTTCAAGTTATCATAATGACCGCCCATGTCTGAAGGGAGAACTTCAATGGTCGTGAATGGGCTTTTTCTTCTAATGGCACGAACGGTTTCAGCGAACACACCTGCCCCGCCATCCTTTTGGTCATCCCTTGCAACCGCTGTTATGACAGCGTGCTTTAAGTTCATTAAGGCTACTGAATCTGCCACGCGTTCTGGCTCTTGCAGATCAAGCTCAGTTGGAAGTCCAGTTTTCACCGCACAGAAACGGCATGCGCGCGTACAAACAGATCCAAGAATCATAAATGTAGCGGTTCTTCTCACTGCCCAGCATTCGTGAATATTCGGACATTTTGCTTCCTCACAAACAGTATGCAGGTTGTTTTCCCGCATCATTTTCTTCAAACCGGTATAGTTTTCATTCGTATTCAGCTTAATTTTAAGCCAGTCCGGTTTTCTTACGTGCTCTTCCTTCTTTGCCAATTCCATCATCTCCATATGAATTCGTTAAAGGTGCATCTACAAAAATCTTCCTGCTATATACGATGGATGCAGCCAAGAAGCTGCAAAAAATTGAATCTTCGGCCTAAAGCCTTTTCTTTAGACACTTTAACATAGTACAGATTGAACAACAAGGGAATGAGCTGCAAAAATACCCAAAAGACTCCTAAAAAAACAGATGAAAATTACTAACATTTTCTTCTTATGAAATAGAGTGATCTAACCACACTAAACGGTAGAAGACGATGGTCGATGAAAGGAGATGGACGTTTGTGAAAGTGGTTTTAGCCATCATGATTGCTCTTTCAATGCTCCCTTTACCTGTTCATGCAAAAGGGACGGGCAAGCAGCCAGATGAATTGAAGCAGAGAATGGCCCTATATGAAAAAGTCTCCATCACAACACAGGTTCCATGGTATGTACTTGCTGCAGTTGATCAGTATGAACACAATATTCGAAAAAGCAGAAGAGATTTACCGAAACAAAAAGGCGTCATTGGCATCTACATTCCCCGGGAAATGTGGATTGGACCAGAAAACCCGAATAAACAAGATACCTCCCCTTTAAGCATTAAAGTGTTTGACGGAATTGGGCTTGATGGGAATGGGGATGGAAAAGCGAACAGCGATGACGATGAGGATGTATTATTCACGTTTGCTCAATACTTGCTTCACTACGGCAGCAGCATTGATCAATTAAAAATTGGCTTATGGGACTATTATGGACGTGATCAAACCGTTGGAATCATTTCATCTTTTATGAAGCTATATAAGCACTACGGGCATCTTGATCTTGGAAAACATGCTTTTCCTCTTCCAGTTGGAGCTGACTACAGCTACCGGAGTACATGGGGGGATGCGAGAGGATTTGGAGGCAGAAGAATTCACGAGGGAACCGATTTATTTGCCCATTATGGACTTCCCGTTCGTGCGACATCGTATGGCGTGATTGAAATGAAAGGCTGGAACCGTTTTGGCGGCTGGCGGATAGGCATTCGAGATATTCATAATCATTATCATTACTTTGCTCACTTAAATGGCTTTGCGAAAGGACTCAAGACAGGTCAAATTGTTGAACCTGGCCAGGTGATTGGATCTGTCGGAAGCTCCGGTTACGGTCCTCCAGGCACCGCAGGAAAGTTTCCGCCTCATCTTCACTATGGCATGTACAAAGACAACGGAAGAACCGAATGGTCATTTGACCCATATCCTCATTTAAGGGCGTGGGAAAGAGCTGAACGGAAACGAAAGTAAAAAACAGCCCAATCATACTTGGGCTGTTATTCCTCTTTCTCCTTTTTCTCTGGGAGAACAATCGATGGAGCACCTGAGTTTGTTCCGCTGCCATTATAATAATCTGGTACGTCTCCTTGAACGGCTTGTATGGAGACAGGAACAGAGTTTTTGACTACGATTGTTTCAGAGGCAAATGGGATAATGACTCTTACCTTGACCTCGATCAGAACACTAATATCAATCAAGGCATTGTTGATGCCATAAGGCTTAATGTTTTTTTCAACGTCCGTATGCGGATCACCAATCACACTAAAGCGTACAGGCACTTTTGGTCCTAGGTTGGCGATGAGTGCATTTCCGGATGCTTGCCCGAGCGGAATGTTATATATAATGCCATCATGTCCATCTGTTTGATCCTTTAATGCTTCTTTTGCCTCTTTTTGAAAGTTCCCCTTTTCAATGTCCTCTAAATTTTTTTGAAGATGACGTGAGAGGTCAGCCATTGCTTTCGATGTTGCTTGCGCATTAAAATCGATGGTCGTCACTTTTCCGTTCTCACTTGTATTCATGACCACCATATCCTTCATATTCTCCTGATCGTCTGCAAAGTCTTGCACTGAATATTGTATGAGGTGATTGGCGATGCGCTCTGTTTCTAGTTCAGCAATGTGAATAAGGGTTGGTTTAATTGATCGGTTGATAAAGAATAAACTAATCACGGTTGAGAGCACAAAGAATAAGATGGCAAGCAGCATGACGTAACGAAATGGCAAAGGGCCCTTTTTGTAGGGGCGATAACGGCGGTTCATTCTCAATAAAAAATCCCCCCTTCTCCATTACATGTGTATGCAGACAGGCGGGGGGATAGGAATCATCTCTCTATTTTATTTCACCATTTTTAATAATGCATCTCTTCCAATTGTTCCAGCTGAGATGCCCAGCGCTTCTGCGGCGTATGTCACAGATTCTAAAGGAGCATCCAGCAATTGCTCAATCGTTCTTACACCAACTGCTCTTCCTGCAATAATTCCTCTATCTGCAAGCTTTTCATTCAAGAGCCCGACATCCAGTGCACCGCACATGATATATCCATGTTCATTTGTTACTGCCATGAAATTTGTCTTCGGCAGCTTGACGGTGACCGCTGTAAAGGAATGGCCATCAATTGTAATAGGTGTTAAATTCACCAAATCCCTTCACTCCTCTCACCACAATCTATGTGAAAAGAGGGCGCGAGTTGTTAGGCTGAAGCGGATTTCATGTTGCTTCCTTCAAGCGCCATGTCAGAACATCACGTAAAAATTCAGGCATAAAATATTCAATGTGTTCGTGATCACGGATATGAGGAAAAAGAGAGCCTAATGTATACATATCGACTGTGCCAACAGTATAGGAGGCGTCTTTTTTGATCAATTGACCATGTACAAAGACATCCTTCACCCGTTTGGCCTCGCCTTCTTCTAATGTATAGCTGAGGCCGCTATATAGCATTTTCCCCATCAGCTCACCTCTAAAGCCGAAGCCCTTGATGCGCAGCTGTTCCATTTTTTCTTCACAGCCCCGCTGAACCGTTTCGATGAGCTGTTGACCGGTAAGCGTCACCCGAATGGGATTAATGGGATGCGGACATATCCGGTGGATTTCTTCTCTTGTAACAATCCCTGCCTCTAATGAATCAAGCACCATACCTGCATTCATCATCCCAATATCTGCTCCGCACCAATCTTTAATGGCATCTGTTAAGAGCTGCGGAAGCGGAGAATCGTCAAACCACTTCGTTTCTAGCTTCGACTCAATCGTTGTCACTTTTTCCTGCATGAGTGCTTTTGCTCTTCTTTCTGCCTGCTGCAAGGTGGTGATGGCTTCATATGATTCACTAATGAGCTGATCCACTGACTGTACTGTCGCTTTTTTCTCTATCAGCTCTTTGCGCGCTGTATCGATCGTCAGCTCAACGCATCCGATATAATGCCCATACTTTTCAGCGCATGCAAGCAGCACACCATTGTCCATTTCACCTTGTTCTAACAGATGATGCGTGTGTGAGCCTAGGATGATGTCGATTTCAGGGAAGTCTCGGGCAACCTCCCGATCATGGATGATACCGAGATGGGATAAGAGCACAATGACATCCGCCTGTCCCTTCACTTCACGCAGCATGTCCCGTATGCTGTCAAACGGATCAGTAATGTTCCAGCCCAGCTTTTCATATACAGGTGTATACGCAATAGTCACGCCTAAGAGACAGAGCTTCAGTCCGCTTTCCATTGTGATCATATGATAGGGCTTTGCCCATGATGGCCTTTTGCCTTTCTCAAATAAATTAGACAGGACCACTGGAAATTGTGCATTTTCATACAAGTGATCCAGCTGATCATGAGGCAGCGTAATGCCTTCATTATTCCCGATCGTGACTCCATCATAGCCAAGCTGATTGAGGAGCTTGACGTTTACCTTTCCATAATCCGCTTCGGATACGAGGTTCACTCGATCCATATGGTCGCCAATATCAAACAAGAGCATCTGATCGTGAACTTGACGCTTTTCTTCAATATAAGCTGCAATTTTTGGCCAGTTCTCAAAGTGGCTGTGCAAGTCATTTGTATGATATAACCATAGCTTCTGCAGCATGTTGATCTCTCCCTCAAGTTGTCACTGACCGTCTCATTCAGGTTGAAAGCTTCAGTCAGCTCTCGGTTAACTAAATAAATCTAACTGCTTCGGAGACAGGTTTGAATAGGTGATATCCAGCAAATCAATCATCTGCTGGCCATTTGCCGCTGCATCTCCGCCGGAGTTATTATTAAACACGACATAGACATCTTTCGATTGCTGATGCAGAATGTCGAGATTCTTTTTCCACTCTTTTAATTCAGCTTCATTATATAAATATAAGTATCTCACTTCACGCCAATTCTCATGGTCTGCCGGGTGAAGCCAGCCCTGTTTATTCCTGCCGTGAAATCGGACCAATGTTTTATCACGGTGTGTAGCTTGTATGACTGGCGGAATGGAGCCTTCTCCGACTTGCGGTTCATCACAGACAGAATGAATCCATCCTTCCTTTTCCATAAAGGACAAAGTCTGCTCATAAAATTCATCTGAAAACCATGTACGGTTTCGGAATTCGAGAGCACATGGAATATCGCCCATCTTCTCCTTACACCATCTTAAATAGTGGACGTGCTCTTTTTTGCAATCAAACCAAGGTGGAAATTGAAAGAGCACCATGGCCAGTTTCCCTTCACGAATGAGCGGAGTCAGCGAAAGAATAAATGCATCAAACATTTCCTCCTTCGAAGCAAACGGAATCTCGCCCCTTTGATGTCCAGTCATTCCTTGGTATGCTTTCACAACAAATTGAAAGTCATCCGGAGTATCCTTTATCCACTTTTCATGATTACGCTCAGGCTGAACCGCATAAAAGCTAGCATCCAGTTCCACAATGGGAAACGTTGACGCGTAGTGAAACAGTTTTTGCGCGCTGCCGATTTTTGGCGGATAAAGACTGTCATGATCTCCCCAGCCAGTTAATCCGATATAAATCATGTTTCTCACCTCTTGCCACTCTCATGTATAGACGGCTTCCTCATTCGAAGCCTTTGTTTCTTGTGATACCCATATTTCTGAAAGAAATTCTTCTGTCTACAACATATCATATTTGCTCGTAATTCTGAATGAAGATGACTGGCGGCACGTGATTTTGTCTTGACGTTATGTTTGTTTGTTATATTAATTGACAACTTTCTATCTAAAATGATTTTAACTGATAACATAAAATGCATATCAGAGATATTGACAGTGATTGTCCATTTTTTTATTCATCTTCACCAATAAAGGAGATTGAATGGATATGAACATAGATGATAACCAGTTTGAAATATTACAAAAAATGGCCAAAAAGATTCACAAGCCTGTCTATTTGTTTAACCAGCATGGACGTATTCTCTATTCCTCGCACCCCATGATCTCGAGCCCAGAATGGATGCACATTCTCCCCCTTTTTCAAAGCAGGACAACTCATTCTTTTTCGATGATACATGCAAAACAAACCTTTTCCGTCTTTCCAATTGATCTAAACGAACAAACATGTGATTATCTGGTCATCCTTTCTTTCATTAATCCGCAGAATAAAGCATTGCATGCGATGCTTGCAAAAGCAGTGAACGAAATAGCGATTGCGCGCATGAGACAATATGCCGCTCTGCAAACGGCCAAGCATGCTAGAAATGAGGGCTTTCGCAGATGGATAGAGAGGGCATCGTCTTCCCAGCAAGATCCCTTACATTTCGCTCAGGCGTTTGGATTAAACGCCGAATGCCGCTATCTATGTATGATCTGTCAGCTTGACCAGCGTAGTGATACCATATGTTTTATGAAGCAGCAAATGGTTTTAGATCAAGTGGTTGATCTGCTCGAAAGTGCACTTCCAAGCTGCCCGTTCCCTGCCTTTCTGTTTGTCAAAGGTGATATGGGTGTTGTATTGATGGAGGAGAATGACAGTTGGCCGGAGGTTAGCGACAGGCTCAGCTCTTTTTTAAAACAGTTGCAGATGCTTGTTAAAATGCAAGTGAATCACACTATTTCCTTTGGGGTGAGCTTGACTGGCTGCCCATTCCCCCATCTGTCTGAAGGCTACAATGAAGCATTAGAGGCTCTTCATGCCGGACATCTCTCATCGCGGACTGAATATATTCAATTTTATCAGGCAAAGGATGTGCCAGATTTACTAAGGCTCATTCCGAGAAAAGATATGATCACGTTTCACCAGCTGCACCTTCACCCGTTATCTGAACCATCACAAGTCGATCAAAGCCTTCTTCACACCTTATCTGTCTATTTAGAAACCCATTGCCACATTTCAGAAACAGCCAAACGATTGTCTATTCATCGCAACACGGTCATTTATCGCCTCGAGAAATGTGAAGAATTGCTTCGAATCAGCTTAAAAGATCCTGACGCAACATTGCGGCTGCGCTTAGCCTTCCGTATTCAAATGTTTCTCTCATCCCATCCTGATTGAATTTTTTCTTCTGAAACTTCATATAGTTTGGAGGAGAAAAATGAGACTCGAGGAGGGATGATAAATGGATGATGAGCTCCGTCACATCCCGCAGCCCATTCGAAAGGATGGCGCGGGTGCCACCGACTTAGGCCCGCGCGATGTCCTTCGAGATATAGAGAACCCAGATATGCTCGTTCCCCCTAAAACCGATGCCGGAACAATCCCCAATTTAAAATTTTCATTTTCTGATACACACATGCATTTGAATCACGGCGGCTGGTCTAGGGAAATGACGAAACGGGAGCTGCCTGTTTCAACAACGATTGCAGGTGTCAACATGCGGCTCACACGCGGAGGTATTCGTGAGCTTCATTGGCATAAGCAGGCAGAATGGGCGTATATGATTTTAGGCAAAGCCCGCATCACATCTGTAGATGCAGAAGGGCGAAATATGATCGCTGATATAGAAGAAGGCGATTTGTGGTATTTTCCACCTGGTATCCCGCACTCCATTCAAGGACTTGAGGATGGTTGTGAGTTCCTTCTTGTATTTGATGATGGCGATTTTTCTGAATTTGATACATTCACGATCACAGACTGGTTTGCCCATACACCGAAAGATATTCTCTCCGCAAATTTTGGTGTTCCTAGGAAATTGTTTGACCATATACCGAATAAGCAGCGCTACATGTTTCAAGGTTCGCCGCCGGCATCCTTAGAAAGCCAAATGGTATCTGATCCATACGGCAGCATCAAGCCGTCATTTACGCACCAGCTTCTTCGTCAAAAACCGATAACGACCTCTGGCGGAACAGTCCGAATTGTCGATTCACGGAATTTCCCGATTTCAAAAACGATTGCGGCTGCACTTGTTGAAGTAAAACCTGGCGGCATGAGAGAAATGCACTGGCACCCTAATAATGATGAGTGGCAATACTATTTAACCGGTACGGCCAAAATGACAGTCTTTGGAGCAGGAGGTACTGCCCGCACCTTTAATTACAGAGCAGGTGATGTTGGATATGTTCCTTTTGGTATGGGGCATTACATCCAAAATATCGGCCAAACGAGCCTTTGGTTTTTAGAAATTTTTAAAAGTGACCGGTTTGCAGATATTTCGTTGAATCAGTGGATGGCCTTAACCCCGCCTCAATTAGTGAAAGAACATTTACACGTAGATGATGCGATGATTCGTGCGCTTCATAAAGAAAAATCACCTGTCGTGAAATATGAGAGATGATGCGATTTTGTTTATAAAAAAACCGATCATTTTTTAGATGATCGGTTTTTTATCATAGCTAACCTTATCGATACCACGCTTTTGCTAAATTGTTTTTAAAGTTACTGTCTTTGAAAGGTACGTTTGCACTACCAAAGTCTGTTGTATTCAATGCATGTCTTGCAGCCGGCGTTAAATCATCCCAGCCAATTAAAGGCTGCATTCCTTTACCGCTCACATTGCCACTTACATTCAACTCATGATTTAATGGCCAGTTGCTATCATAACCTACCAAAGGATTTGTCCCTAAAATACTTGCTGCACTCGGTGCTACTTTCTTATATTGCCCATGACCTGAGTAAGCAATCGATTGAACACGCGGGTTGGCTACAGCTGGGTTGTCAATCCAAACGACAATGGATTCCCAATCATGACGATGACCAAAGCCCGGTGAAGGATTATCTTTTGGGAAATACCAAGCATACATAATCGCCCAGCTGCCATTGTACCAATCTGAACGTGAATATACTTGACCGATATTACTGCTGCATCCACCATTATGTGAACCGCTAGTTTTTAACCCTCTGCTTGTGTTTCCAGCAGCATCTACAGCTGGGAATGGTACACATCCATGCCATACTTTCAAATAAGGCTGAAATTTTTTCGCAGCTTTTTGTGTAACAGTTGTTGGGTTGACTTCTCTAAAACCAACTACCTTGTCATGATCAATTTCTGCCGCATGAACTGTTGATGGCACTGCTGTACTAAACATGGTGACGATAAAAAATATAATGGCAAAAATAAACTTCTTCATTTTCTATCCCCTTTTCCCTTGATGATCTCAGTTACCTCATGCTGTCGAGATTGATGTTACCATTGCGGAAAAAACCAATCAATCATTTTTTACACAAAATGTATAATTTAGTATTTTATTAACATTTTTTATCGATCTCAAAGACCTAAATATATGGATTATCTCTCAGAAAAAGGTTTAAATATTGATAAACTATACTATTCATTTAGATAAATATTCACTATTTCTAATTGGAATTTTTCTAAATACATTTCATTCAATAAAAAAAGACTGTAGATCAACTACAATCTTCCTTACGCTGCATGAGCATGCTGCACTTTTTTCCCCCACACGATGGATGCAGCGAAGCTTACGCAAAGCACCAGTGTTCCAAACATAAAAGGAAACTCAATATTCATATCAAATAATATACCCGCAAGACTCGGTCCGACGATGTTGGCAAGGCTCATAAAGGATGTATTGAGACCGCCTGCTACCCCTTGCTGATTGCCTGCCATCTTGGACAGCAATGTATTGAGGGCTGGTCGGACGAATGACGTAGCCGATAAAAATAAAATCGAACCCGTAAAAATCAACCAAAAGGACGGCGCAAAACGACAGGCGATCAGCATGAAAGCCGCACCTAACAGCGCATAACGGACGACTCTCATCTCCCCAAATCGTTTCACACAAGCATTCACTAACGCCCCTTGGACAAGCACCCCTGCAAGACCCGCAACCGTAATCACAAACGCAATATCCTTCGGTGAAAATCCGTGTTTTTGGTCTACATATAAGCCGAAAATCGATTCAAAATGAATGATTCCGAAATTGAGGACAAAGGCCAATATAAACAAAAAGCCGTACGATGTCCTTAGGGCCTCGATCATTTGCACAAAAGGATTGAAATGAATATCCTTGTTGAGCCGCGCCTCTTCCTGTTTTTCCTTTGTTAATGTTTCAGGTAAGAAGAGGATGGATAACAAGGTAGAAAGAGCAGCAAAGGAACCGGCAATAAGAAAAGGAAAAGCAATCCCGTACTCAACCAAATAGCCGCCTACGCCCGGCCCAATGACAAAACCTAGTGTCATCGCTGCACTAAATAGACCCATTCCTTTCCCTCGGTCCTTTTCACTTGTGATATCAGCGATGTATGCAAACATGGCCGGCATGAGTAAAGCCCCGGCAGCACCGCCTAAAAACCGAGACACAAACAGCATCCAAAGCTGATCAGCAAAAGCAAAAATAAACTGAGCAATCGTAAAGCCGGCAATCCCGGCAATGATCAATTTTCTTCGTCCAAATCGATCGGTCAGTGCGCCGGCAATCGGCGATAACGCAAATTGTGTAAGACCTGTTGCAGCAACAAGAAAACCGAGTGTTTTTCCTGTTGCACCAAAGGCTTCGATGTAACTCGGCATAACAGGTACAATGAGGCCAAAGCCAAGCATGGCAATAAAAATATTGAGCATCAAAATGTATAATCTGCCCATCTTCTTCATACAAAAAACCTCTTTCTGCAAAATAAATGAAAATGATGACAAAAATGATGAGAACTTCTCCAGTATAGCGATAACCTCATCTATAAGTCTAGTTTTTCAAAAATTAGCGTTCTTTTCCAAATAAAAAATACCCGCCAATGGCGAGTATGAGGTATCACGTTATTCAGCTTGTTCATAGATAGAAAGAGCCGCCTGAAGCCCTGCTCCGCAATGGATAGACGCACCGTGTTTGATGAGGATCGCTTCAAGCCCTGCTAACACAAACAGTACATTTTCCTTTCGGCAGCTGTAACCCATTGTCCCAATTCTCCATATACGGCCGGCAAGCGGGCCAAAGGAGCTTGCAATCTCAATCCCAAAATGATGGAGCAGGTCGGCACGGACCGCTTCTCCGTCAATACCACTTGGAATGACAATACAAGTCACAACCGGCATTTTACAATCTGGATCACCAAACAATTCAAGCCCCATTGCTTCAAGACCTTTCATCAAGGCTTTCTCATGAAATGCGTGCCTTTGAAAACGTTCAGACAGCCCTTCTTCCAGCACAAGACGAACCCCTTCTCGCAGTGCATAGAGCATTGTTGTCGCTTCTGTATGATGATTTAATCGTCTTGGGCTCCAATAATCCTGAAGCTGGCTTAAATCAAAATAATTGCTTTTGATTGGAGAAATATCGATTTGTTTTTGTAATTCATCCTGTGTCGCAATTCCTTTTTCTACTTTCTTTCTCGATTCAATGACAGCTGCGACACGGTCATTATATGTAATAGGTGACATGCCTGATGGAACAGATAAACATTTCTGCGTGCCGCCAATCGCCGCATCAATTTTCCATTCATCCACTTTTACCTCGACACCGCCAATGGTTGCCACAGCGTCTACAATGAACAGCGCACCAAGAGTCCGGCAAGCTTCACCGATTTGCTTGAGCGGCTGCAATCGTCCAGTCGATGTTTCACCATGAACCATTGCAACGATTTTAGGCTTGACCTGCTTTATTTCTTGGATGATGTCGTCAGGATCAAAAACCGTCCCCCATTCACATTCCATTGTATGTACCTCAGCACCGTAGCGCTGTCCTATTTCAATGAGCAGGTGACCGAAGCGGCCAAAGACAGGCACAAGCATTGAATCTCCCGGCTCAATCACACTGGCGAGCACAGCTTCAAGCCCTGAACGAGACGTACCGTCAATTGGATAAGCCCATTTATTTTCTGTTTGAAAAAGTGACCGCAATAAGGTCATTGTTTCATTCATAATGTGTGTAAATGCTGGATCAAATTGACCGAGAATTGGCGTGCTCATCACACGGAGCACTCTCGGATCTACTTCAACGGGCCCCGGTGTCATAATCGTTCTTGAAGGTGTTTGCAGTTCTTTCACGTGATCCATCCTCTCCCTTGCTGTCATTCTATATGCCCACTTATACAGTAATGTCGATAAAATAGCAATCTCTTTTCCTACGAACTCATTACATAAAATTTACGAGAAATCCATTTATTTCTTCATAGCAATATGATAGAAATAAAGAGAATACATTCCCTATCAAGGAGGAAATCGAATGAAAAGAACTTTATTTGGAACTGTGGCCGCCGGAATGATGATATTCGGCACATTAGCCGCCCCGCTGCCTCCAGCTGCAAATGCTCAAGCCTTCACGCTGAATGAACCAAGTCAAACGATCACCTTTTCCCCGTTACAGCTTCAAAACGAATCTTCTGTACAACAAACGCAAACTGCCGCTACAAGTCAAATCGATTCCTATTACCAATCTGCTGCTGGCAAATCAGGACCCGCTCTTAAGAAAGCCTTACACGATATCATTGATGATCATACGCAGCTATCCTACAGCCAGGTTTGGGATGCCTTAAAGAAAACAGATGAAGATCCCAATAACCCAAACAATGTGCTGCTGCTTTATAGTGGTGCCTCCCGCTCAAAGCAGTCGAATGGCGGAAATGTGGGCCAGTGGAACCGGGAGCATGTCTGGGCAAAGTCTCACGGCAATTTCGGGACAAGCCAAGGGCCTGGGACAGATCTCCACCACCTTCGTGCGACAGATGTGCAAACGAATAGCACACGCGGAAATTTAGATTTTGACACGGGTGGTAATGAATACAAAGGAGCGCCGGGCAACTTCTACGACAGCGACTCATTCGAACCTCACAACCGGGTCAAAGGAGATGTCGCGAGAATGGTCTTTTATATGGCGGTTCGATACGAAGGCGATGACCGCTTTCCGGATTTAGAATTGAACGATAAAGTGAATAATGGAAGCTCTCCTCTTCACGGCAAAATGTCTGTGCTTCTCAAATGGCACAAGCAAGATCCAGTCGATCAAATCGAACGGAACCGCAATGAGATCATATATCAAACGTATCAGCACAACCGCAACCCTTTTATCGATCACCCCGAATGGGCAAGCGCGATTTGGGAATAAAAAAGAAAGGCACTGCTACGAGCAAGCAGTGCCTTTCTTTTTTTCAAGCGGACAAACGAGACAATAATCCAGACTCTCCGATTTTTTCTCAAGCTTATAATACATACAGCAGGTTTTCCGGTTGGATGTTTCAAGTAAGCTGTCGTCTAGGTTTAGGCTGTGCTGAAATGGATTTTGCTGAGCTCCAAATACATCACCAGCCGCCTGCTTCAGGTACAGATAATCCTCCCGCACGCGCCGCTTCACCGCAGGTTCTTCCGCTTCCCGCATCATGCTTCGATAAAGAGAGTTGATTCGAACCGCTACATTTTCCCATAAAATACGATAAGAGAGTTTTGATGTGCGGTTCAGCACGTCTAAAAGAGGCGTGACACACTCCGTAAACAGCGCGCGTACGACCTTCTCTCTCCATTCATGCCGATCTCCTTCTAGTGAAACAAACGAACACGCCGCCTCATCCATTTCAATTTTCCGATCCTCTCTAAATGCACATGCTGCTGGTGGAAACTGATAGACACCGTCATACAGCGTCATCAAATATAAAGAGGAACTGACAGCTAAGTAGGCATACCGCTTTGAAAACATAGATGCTGCTACCGAAAGATTCGGTGCATGCATCGCTTCCTTTTCAGCTTCTAATAAACGCATGACGGCTGCTTCTGAAAAAAGCGCAGCAAGTGTGCGATCAGATGTCATTGGTCCATTTGTGATGTGTACCCCGAAATCAAGTAACTCTCTCTCAACCCACTCTGGCCTCATATCAAAACCCCCATCTTCTGTTTATCGATTGCGCTGTTGATATAACAAATAAATAAAGAATGGTGCACCAATGGATGCCGTAAATACACCTGCTGGGACATCTAACGGTAGAAATGCGGTTCTAGCAACAAGATCAGCCAGCATCACGAGAATACTCCCAACAAGCGCAGATGCTGGGACAAGCGCTATGAAAGAACGGCCAATGATCATCCGTGCAACGTGCGGCGCCATCAGTCCAACAAATTCAATGCCGCCTGCAAATGCGACTGCAACACCAGCCAATGTCACACTCATCAGGAGAAAGAATAATCGTTTCGCCTGCACTTTTACCCCGAGACCTGTTGCAAGATCATCGCCAAGTTCTTTTACATTCATCGTTCTTGCTAACACCATGACAATCGGTAAAATGATCATCACCCAAGGAAGCATCGCAGTGACGTCTTTCATCGTAGAACCATATAAACTGCCCGTCAGCCAGATGTATGACTTTGTCGTTGTCATCGTATCACTAAGAACAAGCGTAAACGTCACACATGCTTTCATAATGGCGGAAATCCCAATTCCCATCAGGACAAGTGTGATCGGTTTGACCCCTTTTTTCCATGAAAGCAAATAGATCAGGCACGATACCGCAAAAGCACCTGCAATCGCCCATAAGGATTGATAAGCAATGGGCACAGTGCCCATCCAAAAGACGATGAACATAATCGCACCAAATGAAGCACCACTCGTAATCCCAATGATATCAGGTGATGCAAGCGGGTTACGGATCAATCCTTGCAAAATAAGCCCTGATACCGCAAGCGCGGCTCCGACTAAGACAGCCAGCAGCGTTCGTGGAATTCTCAGCGTATTTAACACAAAGGAATTTCCCTCTCCCTGACCGATTAAATGAAGCAGCACATCCACCGGCTGAATGAACCGGCTTCCCATACTGAGACTGAGAATAAATAAACCAAAGGCAATGGCCGTCAATAAAAGTAAAATCAAAAATGTCCGCTTTGAAAATTGAAATGAAATGCGCCCGCCCTTAGAACGCACTGTATATGTTTTAGCCACCTGTCTTCAACCCCTTGCGCACGAGATAAACAAATAGAGGCGCTCCTGCTACCGCCGTCATGACACCAATCGGCACTTCCTGCGGCATGATCAGAAAACGAGCCGCCAGATCAGCGGCAAGTAAAAGCGACGCCCCCACAACGGCACAATACGGCAGTACCCAGCGGTGGTCAGGTCCGACAAGCTTTTTCACAATATGCGGTACAAGAAAACCAACAAAACCAATTGAACCAGCAACAGCGACGGAACCACCTGCTAAAAAGACAACGAGTACACCCATCGTTATTTTCAGCAGCAGTGTACGCTGGCCAAGTCCTTTGGCAATATCGTCTCCCGACAAAAGAACATTAATAGAACGTCCTAGAAGCAGCGCCACAATAGTCGCACCTAAAATATAAGGCAAAACAGGGATTAACATATCAATGCTTCTTCCAGACACTGAACCAGCCATCCAGAACAGAATACTTTGAATCGACTGTTCATTCACGATTAAAAGACCTTGTGTAAAGGACGCAAACAGTGCAGATATCGCCGCACCTGCAAGGACAATTTTGACGGGCGTCAATCCATCTCTTCCAATGGAGCCCAATAGAAAAACGAGCATTCCTGCAATCGCTGCGCCTAGAAAAGCTGTCCACATATAGCCTGTTAACGACTCTGTTGAAAAGAAAACAATCGAAATCACGATAAAAAATAGTCCGCCTGCATTAATTCCTAATAAATCAGGCGCCGCAAGCGGATTTCTCGTCAATGCCTGCATGAGTGCACCTGAAATCGCTAGGCTTGAGCCAACGACCGTTGCGATTAAAGCTCTTGATAATCTGGATGTCATGACAATGACACTGTTTGGATCCGATTCATCAAATTGAAGAAAAGCATGGATGGTGGCTTTGAAGGAAATTGAGGTTTGCCCAAGGGAAATACTGAGCATAAAAAAGACCAACATCAACACAATGAATCCAGCAAAAAGCAGTGCCTTGCTTGAATCCTTTTTTAATAAACTTCTCATCTGATTCCCGCTTTCAATCTGTTATGGAAAAAAGGAGAAAATGGTATGTTCACATTTTCTCCTCTGTTATGACTTATTTATCAATTCCTAGACGATCGTAAATATCATCAAGCATCATATTTGCAGCGATAATACCGCCGCCCATGTTCCAAGTGATTTCATCTACTTTATGCACTTGTTTCGCTTTCACTGCGTCAAGCTGCTTCCATAAAGGATGACTCGTCCACTCTTTATATGCTTTCTCAACCGCTTTATCCTTTTCATCCATAAAGTAATAGATCACATCTGCATCCATTTGCGGAATGCTCTCTTTGTCTGTAAGTGTAATGATGTCTTGCTTTTTATCTTTGACATTCTTAGGTCCTTCAAAGCCTAGCTCTGTTAAAATCGACCCTGCGAAACCAGTTTGATAGATTCTAGCATGATCTGCACGGAAGTTCACCACAGACACACTCATTGGCCAGTTTTTGATGTCTTTTTTCGCTTTTTCTTTGAAGTCAGCGACACGGTTATCCCACTTCGTCAGCAATTCTTTTGATTTGTCTTCCTGATTTAACGCTTCACCCATCAACTTCACTGTATCTTTGAATGTGAACACAGTTTCAGTTGCAACAGTTGGAGCGATTTCTTGCAGCTGATCAAAAATTTGCTCGTGGCGGATTTTTGATGCAATGATCAAATCAGGCTTGAGCTTTTCAATTTCTTCTAAGTTTGGCTGCGTTTCCTGTCCAACAATTTTGACATCTTTTAAGTCATCTCTTAAATATTTATACGTAGGTGCTTCAAGCCAAGATTCTACAACACCCACTGGTTTAATGCCCATAGCGACTGCTGCATCCGTTGCTCCTTGGTACAGCGTCACAATACGCTTTGGTTTATCCTTAATATTGTCAGTTGAACCGATAGCGCTTTCAACGGTCCTTGTTTTCTCTTTACTACCTGACTTGCCGTCACTGCTATTGTTCCCGCAAGCTGCAAGTAATACGATGGAGAGCACAACTAACAGCGGCCAAAAAGATTTCTTGAACATGTACCTCACCTATCCATTCTATATGTAGTCATATCGTTTGATAACGATTCTCATTATCACAATTTGATTTTATCATAGAAAAAGATGGTGTCAATGTAAAATATAAAAATAACAGATGATAATCTCCTAATCATAAAATTACATATTGTGGTAAATATAATTCTTTTGTCTCTTTTTTGCCGCCATCTATTTTCCTATAATGAAGCTGTACCAAAATACAGATTTTGGAAAGGGAATGGTCATAATGAATTGGAAAAAAACAATGACTGGCGTCGCTCTTTCTTTTGGGTTACTTCTTTCTTCGTATGTTCCAGCAGCAAATGCTACTTCATCTTCACCAGCAAAAAGTTCAGATGGCGTTGCTCATACAAGCAATTTCGAGACGCCCTGTCCCGCAGATATCTTACGGAAATTTCGCAACTCAGACAAGCCTTACTTATGTATGTACTCCGACACAGCTATTTTTGCAAACTCTTTCACAGCATACGGAATGAAATGGTATTTTAAAGGAAGCTCTGGACTCTATGGTTATTATGAGGGTTAAAACATAATCCATAATAAAAAACACCAATAAGTGAATGTTGTGATCTTTAGCAGCATTTCGTTTATTGGTGTTTCTTTTAGATAGGAATTATTATGTGAATGATATCCCGCAAAAACCTCGCTTGTCTGCTATCTATTTGAATTAGCAGACAAAGTGTAGGAGAAAGAATTCATGAGTACCCATCAAAATAGAAACCCGTCCTAATGATTTGATCTCTCCATCTATCGGACTGATCAAATGCAGATAGACCTTCATCAATTATTTAACGAAAAAGACTTAACGTCCATCGTTCGCCCTCTTCCCTTACTTCACTTCCTCATGCTCTTGAGCAGCATCTCTTTTGCTCGCGATAAAGAGTGCACTGGTCATGGCAAGAATGGCCAGCGCCCACCAGAACGTCGATACCGCCTCTTCATGATCAATGATAATCAAACGGATGACAGCTGTGATCCCAATATAAATAAAGTATCGAAGCGGAAAATGAAAGTTAGATTTAAAGTATTTAATAATTAAGGCAATAAACTCAAAGTACATAAAGAAGATCAGCAGTTCCCCAAGCATTCCATAATAGCTTTCTCCTTTGTTGAACAGTGTCTTATAAACAAATTGGACAATGTACCATGTTTCACTGATTAAGAGAACGCTTAAGGCGATGGCCAAAAAGAACAGACAGATATTGAGAAGGCCTTGCAAGAGATCAGGTATCTTTTGGAAGTTGTTGAATCGTTTCATTGAGTTGTCTCTCCATTCCAGTATATTCATTTGTTGTCTACATTTTAATGTTCCAAAATCGCAGCACGATGTAGTAAACAGCGTTCCTTTCTATACTTTCAAACTCCCCGTGCATGCGGGTCATCATTCGTTTGATACTTCGTTCACCAAGTCCATTGCTTTCCTGCGTGACCTCTGTCTCTTTTATTGTATTGCTGACATGGATTTCAAAGATTTCTTGATCCGATAAAAGCGTGAGATTGATATCCTTTTTGGGATCTGCGTATTTCCGTAAATTGGACATCACATTATCAAATACTCGGCCAAGCTGCTCGACATTCACATTGATATAGCTGTCAGGCAGCTCTCCTAAAAGATGAACCTTGAAGTTCTCTTGATGCAGGATGGCCACCTGATCTGACAGGAGGTCGTAAATCACCTCTTTGACTGCAACGGTCTCAAGATCAGATTCATGTTCTTTATCCAGCAGAAAATAGGCAAATAGATTGTCAGATAGATTCTTTAATTGCAGTGCCTTCCCATAGGCACTCGCTATATATTGATCTTTGCGTGTATCCGCTCCAGCCTTCTCTTTTTTCGCAAACTCCAGATTCATTATCAGTGAGGTCAGCGGTGTCCTCATATCATGGGACATTTCGGTGACCAAGCTGCGGCTCTCTTCTTGCAGCTCATCAATGGCTTGAAGCTTGTCCAAAAAGGCTTTTCGCAGATCCTCAATACTTTTGGCAATCATCGCTAATTCATCGTGCCCTTTTACCGTCATCTCATAGTCCAGCTCACCGCCTTCAAGAATATGAATTTCTTGATGAATCGTTTGCAGGTAGTGCAGACTTTTGCGAATGCCAAGAAGAACAATGAGGAGAAAAATAAGCGTCGCCCCGAGCAGCTCGAGTGTAAAGGCAAGATCGTGGTAGCGAGATGAATAGAAACCGTCCACCATGACGCGGCCTTTACCGTCGCTAAACTGAACTGGATACGAATGGTGCTCAGCGTACTGGGTCATCTTTTCTTTTCCGTACGCCGATTCATCGGCAGCGGAATAAATAGAGTCATATTGCAGCACTTCATCCTTGAAGATGGTCAAATTAATGTAATTCTCTTTTTTCACCCACTCGCCAAACGCTTTTCGATCCGTTGAAGACAGCTCATTCTCAGACACGTATCGGCTGAATTTTTGAATATACTTGGCTGACTCCTGCTCGTAATACTCGTCCGAACTCAAGTATCCATCGATCAAATCATTGGTGATCTTTTGCAGTGTCAAAAAGACAATACCACTCACGATTGCAGCCGCCAAAATTAGCAGTGCAAGCTTTTTGGCCAGTGTATATTTACGTTGTGCCAAATCGATATCCTCTTCCCCATTCAGTTTTGATATATACAGGGCGCGCAGGAACATCTTCAATTTTGGCACGAAGCTTTCGAATATGCACCATCACCGTATTGTTGGAACAATAGAAATAGGGCTGTCCCCACACGCTTTCATAAATATTTTGAGCAGAAAATATTTTGTTTCGCCTGCTCATGAGCAGCTTTAACATCCGATATTCTAGATCAGACAGCTTAATTTGCTGGCTTTCTTTCCATACTTCATTAAATTCTTCACTTACCCTCAGCTTGCCCCCAACAAGAAAGGTCTCTTCCTGCTCCTTTTTTTCCTGATAGACGGTATACCTGCGTAATTGTGCAATGACTCTAGCATGGAGTTCCTCTTCTGAGAAGGGCTTTGTCATATAATCATCCCCGCCGGCAAGTAATCCTTCAGTTTTATCAAATGTGCTCGATTTGGCTGTCAGAAATAGAATCGGGACGTTAGATGAGGCTCTTATGCGCTGGCACGTTTCAATGCCTGAAAGCCCCGGCATCATCACATCTAAAATCACCAAATCGAGCGAATCATCCACAAGCTTCAATGCTTGCTCGCCATTCATCGCTCTTAGCACCTCATATCCTGCACGTATAAGGGATTCCAGCAGAAGGTCACCAATATCCTGATCATCTTCTACGACTAATATTCGATGGGTCATGTCTCTCACCTCATGCAATGTGATGCTCTTTCTTTTATGTCTTTACTATATATCATCTAGCTATGTGAAAAGATACAGCATAAACCTTAACAGTTTATGAATTTAAGAATCTGCCATCAAATGGACACATTCATTTCCAAAAATTCACTTCTTCATAATTTGTTAAGAATTGATCTATATATTGATTCATTGTAAGGATCAATGGTTCGATCCAAATCAAATTTATCATAAAAGGAAAAGGGGCATGGATATGAATGCAAACAAAGTAGTACACGGACAACCGATGAGTCTGCGGGAACGGGTTCATTTCTTGGACATCGTACGAGGGTTCGCCTTAATGGGGATTATTCTAGTCAATTACTTTTTGATCGTGGATTCGGCCAAGGGATTTGACATGCAATCAAATGATGTCTTTCACCATGTGGTGAATTGGTTTGCCTCGGGGAAATTCATTACACTGTTTTCCTTTCTATTCGGGGTTGGTTTTATGATTTTTATGGATCGAGCTGCTCATAAGGTGGACAGCCCAAACAAGCTGTTTGCACGCAGGTTAGCCATTCTCTTAGGAATTGGCCTTCTGCATGTCACCTTTGTTTGGATTGGTGATATTTTGACCTATTATGCTGCCGCTGGCTTTTTATTGCTTTTCTTTTACAAACGAACAGCCAAAACCATCCTATACTGGCTCATTACACTCTTTGTGATTCAATTGCTCACACCTTTTTTCACGATGCTGTTCAATACCATGAACACAACATCATCAGGCAAGCCGGATTTTGCTGATTTCGAGCTGACCAGCCACAACAGTCTGACTTATTTAGCATCAATTAGTGATAGGTGGACAGATATGGTCACAATGGCTTCCAGTTCTTTTTCCACCGTCTATTCTATGTTCTTCATGTTTTTACTTGGTGTGTATTTTGTGAAAATGGAGTTTTTCAAAAACATGGAGGCGAAAAAAGCGATTTGGAATCGCATTTGGATCATTTTTGCCATCGCTTTTCTCATCATCCAAGGCAGTACGATCATAGCAGCGGTCAATCCTTTTGAAAATACACTCTGGATGAACATAGCCTCTGCCCTTGAACAAAACGGCGGATTAACAGGCAGTATGTTCTATATGAGTACGCTTTCGATGCTGTTTTTGCACGTTCCTCAGCTGCGAGGTGCTTTGATGGTCTTTACCAAAGTCGGACGCATGTCACTGACCTGTTATTTGCTACACTCGATCATTGGAACTCTGCTATTTCTAAAGTATGGAGCGGGACTTGTCGATCATCTCCAGCCGGCTGGTACGTTTTTCATGGCTATTGGCGTGTATGTCTTCCTTGTGCTTTTCAGTACGTTTTGGTTAAAGCGGTTTAAGTATGGACCGATGGAATTTATTTGGCGGCAGCTGACGTATGGGAAGGTCAATGACAGTTCGAAAACCAATACATTTCATGCGGCGAAGTAAAAGAAAAAAGGCGAATGGCTACAATTCGCCTTTTTTAATATGTGAAGTCTTTTGTAATTCAGAGACAATCCGTTCACTTTCAATACTTGTCAATCACTTCTCGCAATTGATTCAAATAACTTTCTTTCAATTCATCTGGGTATTCAATTTTCACATGTTTCCCAAATGACATCAAATAGTGTGTCATATACGATAATTCTTCTTGATTGTACCCACCCACAATATAAGGAATATGATCAATAATCTCCAATCTCATATTTGGGTAATGATTCTTCAAAAACTTTTCTTTTCCTTGTTCCGTTAATCGACATTTAAATGAGATATTATGATAAGTTTTTTCGTACTCGAGCTGCAGTTCTTTTAATTCTTCCTTCGTAAATGTGTCTCTGATTTCTTCTTCAATCACCATGTCCTTCATAAAGTCACATCTATAGATGCCCCACTTTTTATTTTGAACATCATATGCTTGAGAAAACCAAATGCCATTTCGATAAAACAACTCAAGAAATTGCAGCCTGATCCATTTATTTTCATATTGAGTGTACGTCATCTTCACGATTTGATTTTTCATCATTGCCTGTAAAATCAATTCCAAATGATTTTGTTCACTAACTGGTGCGACATTATAGTAATGAATCACATCCAAAGTCTCCGTAATCATTTGCTTTTTCTCATCGGACATTGTGGCAAACAACTTTTGCCGAATTTGTGAGTAAGATTTTTTAAATGGTGTTGCTGACACCAGGTCTAGAGCTTTAAGAGCGAAAAAAATAGCTTTGACTTCTTCTATATTGAAATAAATAGGAACCAATGGAGATTGATTCACCAGTCGATATCCTCCGTGTCTGCCAGGTTCAACATAAAAAGCTAAGCCCATGGACTCTAGCTCTTCTATATCTCTTAAAGCCGTCCTTTTAGAAATGCCAAATTCGGACTGTAAGTCCTTTAACTGAAAAGAGTGTTTATCGCTTAAAAAAATAAGTTCTTGGTTTAATCGTTCTGATTTTTTCATTTGTTTTCCCTCTTAAAAAGGTGCCTTCTTTTGTCACCATTATCATTTATACTCAGCTTATCAAAAGAAAAGGAGCATGTATATGCAAACATTAATCATTAACGCGCACCCTGATTTTACTCATCGAGAAAGTTATTCAAACAAACTGCAAACACTATTTTTAAAACAGTTTAAAGAAAGGTTTCCTCATGAGGAACCAACCATTTTACATTTATATGGAACTGAAATTCCTCGTATCGAAAAAGAACAGCTGCTAGGTATTTGGGATAAGCAAGCATCCGAACAAGCATTAACGGCTGCCGAAGAAAAAATCGCCGCTGCTTCATCTGCTTTGTTGGCTCAATTCAAAGCACATCATCGAATTGTGATCGTGTCACCTGTTCATAATTTCAATGTGACTTCACGAATGAAAGATTATATAGATAATATCTTTATTGCGAGAGAAACGTTCAAATATACAGAAAATGGTTCTGTTGGTCTGATGACTGACGATTATCGTGTACTTTTACTTCAAGCAAGCGGCTCAATTTTCACAAATAACGATCGATATACACCTCTGGAATTTTCACATTATTACCTAAAAGAAATATTTCAAAACTTGATGGGATTTCATCAATTTCATATTGTCCGTGCACAAGGGACAGCCATTTTAGATCAAGATGCGATCTTACAATCTGCATCTGATGATATGACGAAAACCTTAGATCAGTTTTATGCACCTAATTAACCTCTATTTAATCAAAAAGACCCAAAACGAAAAATCGTGATTTTTTTAATAAAAATCACCTTTTTCGTTTTAGGGTGCTATAAAATCTTTCAGTTGATGGGCATCGGCGGGACCACAAGCAATGCGATTTCATTTCAATTACGACATACTTTATTTATCCCACATTCTCAACTGCTAGTAAGACTATTTTTGATGATGAATGCTGCCGTTTCACTCGGATGGCTAAGAGGGAAATGATGGCCATATGGAACAAAGTCAACCTGACCAAGATGCGATGGAGCAGAATAGCCTCTATCATACTCCCCCCAAATCATGTGAAGATTATGCTTTGTTGCTTCATTGAAATCACCGTGATTGTTTTTCAGTAGTATACTGTTAAGCTGAACCGTCGTATTTAAAATTCTAGGAGAAGTAAAGCTGTTTCTGATTTTTTCAATATAATGCTCGGGGATGCTCTCCGTCCTTTCAAACAAACCATTACTTAATAAATAACGCTCTATCATATTAGGAGTTGCCAATTTTAATGACCATTTGTTCATCCATTGTGGAACATTTAGCGATTTAGCATTTTTTTTAGCAACAGGCGGCTGAAGTAAAGTGATTGAATTCTTCTTATCTATGTACCCTTGTCCCAATGCTTCCAGTAGAATAAACGCACCGAATGAATGGCCGATTAGATGTGCACCATTAGCCGCTTTCTCCAATAACTTTTTCACTACATTCAAATAGATATCTAGAAGATGTTTCTCTCGTTGAAATGGAGAACGTCCCAAACCTGGAAGATCCAAGATCCATACAGGTTGACCCGTTTTTTCATGAAGCTCTTGTGCTAAAGGAAATAAATCCTCTCCATTACTCAATAAACCATGTAATAAAATAAACGGTTTCCCCTCTCCTTTTAATTGATAAAGGGTATTGTTATCGCATAATGTTCGCTCAAATAAATGATGATGCTCACCATGTTGATCCATCATTCGATAATCCAGATCAGCTACTACGGCAGGGAAAAAGTTCATAACACTCGTCTTCTTAAACCAATCTTCTCCCATTATTTTTTTCGCTGAAACATTTGAGAATGTTCGTTTTGTCATAAAATTCAGTCCGTCAGAAGGAATTTTAGTGATTTTACTTACGCCACTATTCATAACAGCTTTCATTAGTGGCATTGGGACAGAGATTTTTGGTGCTCTCATATTCATACTTTCTGACATCACACTTAATAATTCAGCAATGTTCTGATCATGCTCTTTGTCTTCAACAAGTGTATATGTTTGAATAGCCGGCTGCTCCATTCTGAAAACCTGCACAATAAACTTCGCAAACTCATCGTTTGAAATAAGTGGCAGCCTATAGTCCTTACCTCCAGGAATCACCGGCATGAGCCCTCTTCGCATACTCTTTACAAGCAAACCTAATCCTGCTATTTGCTCTGTACTCCCCGTTTTACTACTGCCGACGACAGTTGGCGGATTAATGACAGACAGCGGATAACCTATAGCTGATGCCTGTTGACGGATATAAAGATCTGCTAAAAATTTTGTTCTCTCATAAGGATTTTTTATTTTCAGGTAATCATTTCCTTCTTTAAACACATCAATTGCAATCTTGCTATTTTGATCATCAAAGGGGCTCATATAACCTACAACATGAATAAATTGCTGAAAGCCCTTCGATTGATGAATACTTTTAGCTAATTCACTCATATGTTTGGCGCCATTTAAAAAGACGGAAGCTGCCTCATTACTTGTCGCTTGAATATCCATGGGGCCTCCTGCGTGAATGATCACATCCGTTTTCAATACCCTTTCCTGATCTTCATTACTTAGACCTAAATCTATCTTCGTCAAATCACCTTCAACAAAGTGCATCACTGATTCTTTTAAAATGCCTCTTTCTTGAAAAATGCGTGCTGCTTTACTTTTCGACCTCACTAAAAGAAGAATGTTCACATCCTCTTTCGCTAATTCTTCAACTAATTGCTTTCCAATAAAGCCTGTTCCACCTGTTAAAAATACTGTTTTCATATGAAGTCTCCTTTTAGTACTATTTAGTACTAATTCGATGTAAAAAAAATGCTTCTATTATCGAAGCAAGTTAAATAAATGATCTGCTGTTTTCGTGATGACAGTTGCATCCTTCAATGTTTCTGAAATAAATAAAGCTCCTTCAAGATTTGTAATAAAAAGGGATGACACCTCATCAATATGAATCGTATTTCTGAATTCCCCGTTCTCTACCCCTTGTTTCAGTAATAGAGAAACTTTCTTTTGTAATCCTGTAAAAAAGAGACCTATTTTTTCTTTTATTTGTGTGGCCTGTGCAGGACTTTGAATATAAAGAGTAATAAATGGACAGCCGCCCTTATACTCTCTCGACTGAACTCCTTGTGATAATTGCTTTAAAAACATTTGGATACGATCTTCAACTGAAAATTGGGTCTGAGAAATTACGACGTCTATTGCAGCTTGATACATGTCAATCCAATAATCAACGACCCCTTCTAATAATTCTTCCTTATTAGAAAAGTGATAATACACATTCGACTTTGACACTTTGCTTACACGTACCAATTCATCCATACTTGTATAAGCAAATCCTTTTTCCAAAAATAATGTTGCAGCTACTTCAAGCACACGTTTTTGATTCATTAATTTAGCCTTTGTCATAATTAGAACTATACAGTACTAATTTGAATGTGGCAAGTATTTATGTTCGTTTAGAAAAAGTTTGATTAAGAAAGTTCCACTAACATTGTTTTTAAAATCTTATTTTAAATAAAGTTGAACTGCCCCTAACGATTACAAAAAATCACCATTAGAAACAATATTATATATAGGAACTTTATCATTTACGAAATATTGAACGAAATGGTAGAGAAAAAGAACTCACTTTTAAATGAACACCTGATTATTTATTTTAGTGACTAATCAATATATCCTCTATCTGTGTCTTAATGGCCCAATTAGCATATCTATCTATAAATTAAATCCAGTAATTAGTTTGATAACCAAAAATATTCATGTTATCATATAATTGTAATATTTTTCTAACTATAGGAGGTTTTTATTTATGAAAAAAAAGTTATTACTCGTTCCTGTTATTTCTCTAGGATTGTTTAGTGGAATAACTGGTAGTGTATCTGCTGCTGAAACAGAAAATTACAATCAAAATCAAACTCATTCTACTATCATGAACACATCTAGTAGTATTCATGATCAAGCATTTGAACTACAAAATAGAAGTAACGTTGTGTACTCTACCAACAAATATAACCCTGTTAGATATTTCAAATTTTATTTTGATGGTCATTCTGATCTTGGTGTAATACTTAAAAGTGAGCATTCACATAAGATGAGCATATTAAACGGAAACTTTATCCAAGTTGGTTCAGACTTTCACAATTTTGTACTTGCTGAGAATCTAACTTATGGTTGGAATTATATTGAAGTAGTAGATACAAAACCTCTTATTAAAGCATCATACTTTAATTTAATAATAGATTGGATTTAAATTTATCAGTATATATTTAAATATTTGTGTATTTAAGACCAAGACGGCTATTAAGCTATTTTGGTCTTACTTTATTTATTACGTCTTTGTTGAATTGTAATATCCATTAACATTGTTCAATTTGTATATACCTTAAAGTTTGCATTAGATATAATATTCCTTTTAATATCCATTGTAATTAACCCTACACGTATTTACTTCGTTGTGAATTGATACTTTTAAATTCCTCAAAATCACCACTTGTCATAGTGCTATTATCGAATTTCCTTAACCGAAATTTACCAATCACCTTTATATGAAAATAATCACGTAAATTCCATCTGATAGATTAAAGGTTTTGGTGAAAGGTAATGTTGAGCTAATTAAAAATTAAGTAAAAAATTTTAGTTTGGATGAATTAAAACAAATTACATGAAAACCTATAAATACCAACAATGCATAGATTATCAATTGTATTATATGCTTATGTACTATCTGAGCGAAACAGGCTTGTGTATAAGAGAGGCTTTAGCTTTGAAGTTGGGATATTGAAGGTAATTGAAGGACAGGTTAGATGAGATAACAGTAATAAATTAACTTTAACAACCTTAAAGAACACATCATCCTCTTATCACATGATTAAATGATACAGTATTAAAAGAACTTAAAAAATTTAAGGTAAACCAGACTGAAATAAGAGTACTGAGAAAATAGAAGAAGACGAACTAAAAAGTTCGCCTCCAATCAAAAGATAAAATCTATATCGGCACGGCCGATTTTTATTATTCTTTTAAAACCTCTAAAATCCTTATAAATGAGGCGTTTCAGGTGTATTACCCGATACTACCTTCCATTTCGAACTTAATCAAACGGTTCATTTCAACGGCGTATTCCATTGGCAGTTCTTTTGTGAATGGCTCGATGAAGCCCATGACGATCATTTCTGTTGCTTCTTCTTCAGAAATTCCGCGGCTCATCAAGTAGAATAGCTGTTCTTCTGATACTTTTGATACCTTTGCTTCGTGCTCTAATGAAATGTTGTCGTTTAAGATTTCATTGTAAGGGATCGTATCAGATGTTGATTTGTTATCCATGATGAGTGTATCACACTCGATGTTTGAGCGTGCACCCTCTGCTTTGCGTCCGAAGTGAACGATTCCGCGGTACGTTACTTTACCGCCTTGTTTCGAAATCGATTTCGATACGATTGTTGAAGATGTGTTTGGTGCAAGGTGAATCATTTTCGCACCTGCATCTTGGTGCTGACCTTTACCTGCTAGAGCAATACTTAATGTCATACCACGAGCGCCTTCACCTTTTAGGATGACAGCTGGGTATTTCATTGTCAGCTTAGAACCGATGTTTCCATCAATCCATTCCATTGTTGCATTCTCTTCACATACTGTACGTTTTGTCACAAGGTTGAAGACGTTGTTTGCCCAGTTTTGAATCGTTGTATAACGGCAGTAGCCGCCTTTTTTAACGATGATTTCAACTACCGCACTGTGAAGTGAGTTTGTTGTGTAAACTGGTGCTGTACAGCCTTCTACGTAATGCACATGTGCGCCTTCGTCAACGATGATCAGTGTACGTTCGAACTGACCCATGTTTTCAGAGTTGATACGGAAGTATGCTTGAAGTGGAGTATCTACTTTTACGCCTTTTGGTACGTAGATAAATGAACCACCAGACCATACAGCCGAGTTAAGCGCAGCAAATTTGTTGTCAGTCGGAGGAATGACTTTTGCCCAGTGCTCACGGAAGATGTCTTCGTTCTCTTTTAATGCGCTGTCTGTATCTTTAAACACAATTCCTAGATCTTCAAGGTCTTGCTTCATGTTGTGATACACAACTTCAGATTCATACTGAGCAGATACACCTGCTAAATATTTTTGCTCTGCTTCTGGGATACCAAGCTTATCAAAGGTTTGTTTGATTTCTTCTGGTACTTCATCCCAAGAACGCTCAGAGCGCTCAGATGGCTTTACGTAGTACGTAATTTCATCAAAGTTTAATGCATTTAAATCTCCGCCCCATTGTGGCATCGGCATGTTGTAAAAGTGCTCAAGAGATTTCAAACGGAAGTCGAGCATCCACTGAGGCTCTTCTTTCATACGAGAAATTTCTTCAACGATCTCTTTTGTCAGTCCGCGCTCTGAACGGAAAATGGAAACGTCTTTATCAGAAAAGCCGTATTTATATTCACCAACATCTGGCATTTTTTTAGCCATCCATTTTCACTCCAATCTTATGATTTGCCGTTATCTTCGGCAGATGCGCCTTTTTCAAGCGCCTTCCAGGATAATGTTGCACATTTGATGCGGGCTGGGAATTTTGCCACTCCTTGCAGCGCCTCAATGTCACCAAGATCAATGGAATCGTCGTATTCTTTTCCTAGCATCATATCGGAGAAAATCTGAGACATTTTCAAAGCTGTTTCAATATCTTTCCCTTTAATCGCCTGCGTCATCATAGAGGCAGATGCCATCGAAATCGAGCATCCTTCTCCTTCAAATTTCGCATCAGTGACTTTTTCGTTTTCGATTTTCATCGTAAGACGAATGCGGTCACCACACGTTGGGTTGTTCATATCGACGACAATGCTGTCGTTTAACACACCTTTGTTTCTCGGATTTTTATAATGATCCATAATCACTTGTCTGTACAGTGTGTCTAAGTTTACATTAAAAGACATTCGTAAAATACTCCTTTGTCTTACGGAGCGCTGCAATGAGCCGGTCAATCTCTTCTTCTGTATTATACAGATAGAAGCTTGCTCTTGCAGTCGCTGATACACCAAGCCATTTCATAAGCGGCTGTGCACAGTGATGTCCAGCACGAATGGCGACACCTTCCGTATCCAGAACAGTTGACGCATCATGCGGATGGACGTCGTCTAAGTTAAACGTCACAAGCCCAGCTCGATGCTGCGGTCCATAAACAGTCGCACCGTCAAGCTCCTTAAAGCGCTCAAGCGCGTAAGTCGCAAGCTGATGCTCGTAACGGCTGACTTCCTCCATACCAATGTCATTTAAGAAGTCAATTGCTTTTCCTAGTCCAACTGCTCCAGCAATAATCGGTGTTCCCGCTTCAAATTTCCACGGCAGCTCTTTCCATGTGGAATCATACAGATCCACAAAGTCGATCATTTCACCGCCAAACTCAGCAGGCTCCATATTATTCAAAAGGTCCTTCTTCCCGTAAAGCACACCGATGCCAGTCGGTCCACACATTTTATGCCCAGAGAATGCGAAAAAGTCGCAATCTAGATCCTGAACATCAATTTGCATGTGCGGGGTGCTTTGCGCACCGTCGACGACAATGATTGCCCCATGATCGTGGGCAATTTTGGCGATTTCTTTAATCGGGTTGATGGTTCCTAATACGTTTGAGACATGTGTGACAGCGACGATTTTCGTTTGATGCGTGATCGTTTGCTTCACATCTTCAAGCGATAGCGTGCCGTCTTCCTGTAACGGAATGTATTTCAATGTGGCGCCAGTTGCTTTCGCTGCTTGCTGCCAAGGGATGATATTCGCATGATGCTCCATATGCGTAATCACAATCTCATCGCCTTCTTTGAGGTTGGCTCTAGCATAGCTGATCGCCACTGTGTTTAGTGCAGTCGTTGTACCTCTAGTAAAAATAATCTCCTGGACAGATGAAGCACGGATGAATGCACGAACTTTCTCTCTCGCACCCTCGTATGCGTCCGTTGCTCTTGTGCCAAGGGTATGAACACCCCGGTGGACGTTCGAGTTGTAAGACCGGTAATACTCATTCATTGCATCAATGACCACTCTTGGTTTTTGAGAAGTCGCTGCACTGTCCAAATACACCAAATCATGTCCGTTCACTTGCTGATGAAAGATTGGAAATTGCTCACGAACGTCTTTGATATTCATTATTTTACTTTCCTTTCAATCACAGAAATTAGCTGCTTTTTAACTCCTTCAATCGGCAGTTCTTTCACAACTGGATTTAAGAAGCCATAAATCACAAGTCTTTCTGCATCTTCTTTGGAAATCCCACGGCTCATGAGGTAGTACAATTGAATTGGATCGACACGTCCAACAGAAGCAGCGTGCCCTGCTGTCACATCATCTTCATCAATTAATAGAATTGGGTTTGCGTCACCGCGTGCTTTCTCACTCAGCATGAGGACACGTGATTCCTGCTCTGCATTTGACTTTGTTGCGCCATGCTCGATTTTGCCAATTCCGTTAAAGATAGAGGATGCTTGATCCTTCATCACACCATGCTTCAAGATATATCCTTCAGAGTTTTTACCGAAGTGGATGATGCTTGTTGTGAAGTTTTCCGTTTGGTTTCCTCGGCCGACAACAACTGATTTCGTATCACCGAATGTACCGTCGCCCATCAGTTTTGTGATGTTTTCAGATACGACGTCTCCATCATTCATCAGGCCAAGCGCCCATTCGATTTTACTGTCACGGCCATTTGCCATACCGCGTCTGTTTACATATACTGTGACTCCTTCTGCAAGGTTATCTACAGCACCGTATGTGACGCGGGCGTTTGCGCCTGTGAACACTTCAGAAACGATATTGAAGATCGCTTCTTCCGGTTTTGCTGTACTGATGTAGTTCTCTACATATGTCACAGCACTATGATCATCTGCTACGACGATGACATGGTTGAACAAAGTCGTTTCGTCATTTTCATGAAGATAAACAGCTTGAATTGGTGCTTCAAGCTCTACATTTTTCGGGACATAAAGGAAAGCTCCGCCATTCACTAAAGCAGCATGTAAAGCTGTTAGTTTATGCTCATCCACTTTCACTGCATCTGTCATGAAGTATTGTTTCACTAAATCTCCATGCTCACGGATCGCTGTATGAAGATCAGTGAAGATCACACCTTTGTCTTTCGCTTCAGCTGAAAGAGACAAATAGGCCGGCGTTTGATCACGCTGAATGTAAACTGTCTTATCTGTGTCCTCTAAATCAATAAGAGATTTCACTTCTTCTGGAAGCTCTTCTAATGATCCAAATGGCGCACTTTCAACTGTATGCTGTTTGAAATTGGTTAAATTCCATTTTGAAATATTCGTTTTGTCAGGCTTTGGCATTGGGAGGTCTTCTGCTTTTTCAAGAGCCTGTAAGCGAAGGGAGCTCATCCATGCCGGTTCCTGATGCTTCTCGGAGAAGCCTTTGACATAATCTTGATCTACTGATAATTTCGTTTCTAATGTCATCAATAATCCTCCTAACGCTTACGCTTCTTGACCAACAGTTTCGTCTTCAATTCCTAACTCTTTTTTAATCCAATCATAGCCTTCTGCTTCTAGACGCTGCGCGAGTTCTGGTCCGCCAGATTTCACGATACGACCTTGCATCATGACATGAACGTGATCTGGTGTGATGTAGTTCAGTAGACGCTGATAGTGAGTGATCATTAAGCAGCCGAAGCTTTCGCCGCGCATTTTGTTAATTCCTTTAGAAACAACTTTTAGGGCATCGATATCAAGACCAGAATCGATTTCGTCAAGGATGGCGATCTTTGGTTCAATCATCATTAATTGAAGAATTTCGTTGCGTTTTTTCTCCCCGCCTGAGAAACCTTCATTTAAGTAGCGTTGTGCCATATCTGGGTCCATTTCAAGGAACTCCATGTTTTCGTCCATTTTGCGGATGAATTTCATAAGAGAGATTTCATCGCCTTCTTCTCTGCGTGCGTTAATAGCAGAACGAAGGAAGTCAGCATTTGTAACACCGCTGATTTCAGACGGGTATTGCATCGCAAGGAAAAGACCAGCTTGAGCGCGCTCATCTACTTCCATTTCAAGGACATCTTCGCCATCAAGCAAGATGCTGCCTTGTGTTACTTCATATTTAGGGTGACCCATAATTGCAGCAGATAAAGTAGATTTACCTGTTCCGTTTGGTCCCATTACTGCGTGGAATTCTCCACCTTTTATCTCGAGGTTTACACCCTTTAAGATTTCTTTCCCTTCAATCTCAACGTGCAAGTCCTTAATTGTTAATGTCGAAGCAGTCATATATCGATACCTCCAAAATAATCATTATTCTCAATTTATTCTCATTCTAATTTTATAACAAATTAAAACTGAATACAACACATTCACGATAAGCGTGAGAGGATGCTCTCAAAATTCTAACAAAAAAAGCAGGTAGATAAAAGGATTTATGTCGAAAAGACTGTTTTCATAAAGAAAGGGCGGGAAACTGTTCTCCCCGCCCCTCAGCTATTAATAGCCTCGTATATTCATTTTTGCGAGCTGTCTTTTCTCATCTCGATAGGACTGCTCTCGTTTATATTCCACTTTCATCCTTAAGTCATGGTCTCTTTCGTACTCTGCATAGCTCATGCCATGAGCTTGATGCATGGCCTTTTCCATCTCGGCGGTATAATCCAATCCCAGTGTACTATGGTCCGAACAAATAATAAACCATTCCCTTCCTTGAATGTAGCTTTATTGTAGCAAACGTATGCGTCTTCACTCAAAAGGGATATGACACCTTATGCTGGCATATTTTCTCACACAATCGGATGAGAAGCGCTCAACTCCCTGAGATGGAAAAATACCATGTTTTGCTTCCCTTAATGCGTCTGTCCTCCAAATTCATCAATACATTGCTGAACGACAGTGATTCCTTGGCTTAGTGCTGCTCCGCCGCCAAAAGCTGCCGCCACGCTGACAACCTCCAGCAAATTCTCTTCTGTCGCCCCTTGATCGAGCGCTCCTTTTGTATGATAAATCATGCAGTATTCATCCTGCGCATGAATACTGATACCGAGGGCAATCATTTGTTTTTCCTTTTGCGTTAATGAATCGCTTTGGAAGCACTGCTCCGTAAATTCATTGAATTTCTTTCCAAACACCGGCATTTTCTTCTGGAATTCACCCATTGCGGTTTTATAATCAGTCAGTGATTGCTGCATGGATCCGCTCATATGCTGTTCATTCATCTTGATTCCATCCCTTCAGGTCATTTGTACGTTTTTATTATGAGCGAGATTTGAAAAAATACACAAAAAACCTCGCTTTGATGAAAGCGAGGTTGCAGATTATTGACAAAGGGCTAAAATGATCTTTATTTTAGCCCTTTGTCTTCTTTTTTCAGCGTGATAGAAAACCTTTGCAGTCTAGGAAGGACGAGTACCGGAGCGGAGCGAATTGAACATTCGTGAGCACCGGCACGCAGACCTGACACCGAATGCGAGGGTTTGTCTACACGTTGAAACCTCGCTTTGATAGAAGCGAGGTTGAAATGTTGTTATTCAGATACAGGTAATACTGCACCGTCATATTTTTTGTCGATGAATTCTTTGATTTTATCAGAGTGAAGAACTTCCATTAATGTCTTGATCTTATCTGATTTTTCGTCACCTTTGCGAACCGCAACGATGTTTGCATATGGGTTGTTCTTTGTTTGCTCAAGTTCGATTGAATCTTTTTTCGGATTCAATTTATTTTGGATCGCATAGTTTACGTTGATAAATACAGCATCGCCTTCACTGTTTTCATAAGCTTTCGCCGTTAATTCTGGTGCGATTTTTTTGAATTTTAGGTTCTTTGGGTTTTCTTTAATGTTCTTTACTGTTGCGTTGATTGTATCAACCTTTGGATCAAGCTTGATGACACCAGCATTTTGCAGCAGGGCAAGCATACGGCCTTGTTCAGCTACGTTGTTTGTCATGATGATTGTGCCGCCGTTTGGAATATCTTTTACTGATTTGTATTTCTTAGAGTAGATACCGAAAGGCTCAAGGTGAACCGCACCAGCACTCACTAGGTTATAATCTTTGTTTGATTTATTTTCTTCGTTTAAGTAAGGGATATGTTGGAAAAAGTTCGCATCCACTTCTTTTTCAGCTAACGCTTTGTTGTACATTTTATAATCGCTAAGCACTTTCACTTTTAAATCGTAGCCTTTTTCTTTTAGAAGTGGTTTTGCTTCTTCAAGAATTTCGGCATGCGGCGTTTTTGAAGCGGCAACCGTAATGGTTTTGCTTTCACTTGCGTTATTAGATGAACCGCATGCAGCTAAAATACCTGCAAATGCTAGAAATAGTGCACTTAAAATCAATTTCTTCATCAATAAATCCTCCCTTAACGTTTATCAATTTTATTTGTAATCAAATCACCGATTATTTGAATAATAAAGACGATGATCAGAATAAACACAGTGGCTACAAGTGTGACATCAGTATTACCGGATTGGTACCCTTCCACATAGGCGAGGTCACCAAGTCCGCCTGCTCCAATTGCACCTGCAATCGCAGTAGAGCCAATTAGAGCAATCGCTGTTACGGTAATACCTGAAATAAGGGCTGGCAATGATTCTGGCAGCAATACTTTGAAAATGATTGTCGACGTTTTTGCTCCCATTGATCGTGCTGCTTCAATGACTCCTTTGTCTACCTCACGCAGTGCAATTTCGACAAGACGTGCATAGAATGGAGCTGACCCTATGACAAGGGCAGGAAGTGCTGCATTTGGGCCTAGAATCGTATGCATTAAGAATTTCGTAAACCCTAGTAATAAAATAATTAAAATGATAAAAGGAATCGATCTGAAAATATTGACGACAGCGCCGATGACAGCATTTATCGGTTTATTTTCCCAAAGACCGCCTTTTCCTGTAAGGAAGAGCAGGAGCCCTAAGATAATCCCGATTGCAAAGGCAAATGCCAATGAAATCAGTGTCATATACACCGTTTCACCTGTTGCACTCCAAATGACGTCTAAATCAACGTTCGGAAACCATTTCTCAAACATGTGTCATCACCTCGATTTCAACCTGTTTGCTTTGGATATAGGCGATGGCTTTTTCTACCTCAGTCTCTTCTCCATTAATGTGGATAAAGAGTGTTCCAAACGCGCCTTCCTGCGTTTGAGAAATCTTCCCTTGAAGGATATTCACATCGACATTGAAGGATCGAATGATTTCAGTGATCAGCGGCTGCTCGGCAGAGTCTCCAATAAAGGACAACCGTACGACCTGACCTTCTTTTACTCGCTCAAGGACATGCTCAATTGTTTCTTTCGCTTCCTCTGGTTCAGCCAGCTGTTTCACAAATCGCTTCGTCATTTCTTCCTTCGGCTGTCTGAAGACGCGTAATACTTCGCCTTCTTCGACAATGCGTCCATTTTCCATGACCGCGACGCGATGACAAATTTTGCGAATGACGTGCATTTCATGTGTAATGAGCACAATCGTGAGCCCTAACCGTTTATTGATATCTGCCAAAAGCTCAAGGATAGAATCGGTCGTTTGCGGATCTAGCGCAGATGTCGCTTCGTCACATAGAAGAACCTTTGGATCATTCGCTAATGCTCTCGCAATGCCGACACGCTGTTTTTGCCCGCCGCTCAGCTGAGACGGATATGCATTTTCTTTCCCTTCTAAACCGACCAATTTAATCAGTTCATTCGCACGCTCTCTTCGTTTCGATGTCGGTACACCTGCGATCTCAAGCGGGAACATAATATTTTGTCTCACCGTTCTTGACCAGAGTAAGTTAAAGTGCTGGAAGATCATGCTGATTTCTTGTCTTGCTTTCCGAAGTTTCGCATTCGATACTTCATTGATCCGGTTGCCTGCCACTTCAACAATTCCATCTGTTGGCAGCTCCAGACCGTTTAATAGGCGAATAAGCGAGCTTTTTCCTGCACCGCTATACCCGATAATTCCGAATATTTCACCTTTATCAATATCCAGGTTGACGTCTTTCACGGCATCAACATTTCCGCTTTTTGAATGGTACGTTTTTGATACATTCTGTAAATGAATCACAGTCTGATCACCTGCTTTCTTGCTGAATCTATAGGTTTCCATCACATACGTTATTTATTCTTCTTTCTGTCATGACTCTAGCCTCTAGCCTGACACCAGGTCAGTAAAAAAGACCTAACTGCAACGCAAGCAGAAAGGCCTTTTATGTCAATTACGCCTTTCTCTCATCTTTCAAAGCGCTGCGGCTTTGAGTGAATTGGCACCAATTTCAGCTATGCTGACGGTTGCCGGGTTTCATAGGGCACGTCCCTCCACCTCTCTTAATAAGAGAAAATATGTTGTTTTATGTGATGTTCATGTTTTTACTAACGTAGAATATCATGCTACCCGAGATATGTCAACGCTGTAAATCGCTAATTTCCAAGTAAACAACTACGTTATCATTTTTCGAAAAAAACCGTTCGTCAGCCAAAGCACTGCCTCTAGTCTAAGGAGCGCACGGAATGACCCTTTGACTTTGACTTGTCCCCTGCTGATTAACTGCTGTAAGGACATATCTCCATCTAATAATTGAAGAATTTCTTTCCTCTCACCATAAAAGATGAGATCCGATAACTCAATTGCAGGTAGTTTCTTCACTTCACCACGTTCATCCACAATCAATGTACAAGAGTCAGTTTCCGCCTCAAATGTAATCTTCAAGGATGATGATGAGAGCAGCGGCTTTAATAATAAACGCTGCCCTGTGTTACCATGGGCTTTCACATTTTCCACATGTATAACCTCCCTGTCATTTGGTTATACATAACATTTCTCTACAAACATCGGCTTGTCCTTTATAAATAACTCGACAAATTTTCAAATGAATTTCTTGAAATATGACAAAAAACCGCTTTATTTAGCGGTTTCAATCATTTCATGAAGATATGGAACTGAGTGAAAGGCATAGCCTTTTTGCACCAATTTACCTTTTTTAAACAGTAGAAAGCAAGGAACACTCTCGATCTCAAATGCTTTCGCAAAGCCTGGTGAGTAGTTTAAATTGTTTTCGTAAAATGGTACATCCGGCTGCATGGCGTCTACGACTGCCAGCATTTTCTTTGCCAGCTGGCATGTTCCGCAAAACGGTGTATATAAGTATAAAAGAAATAAATCGTCCTCTATCTCCTTGAATTCGTGTTCTTCAATCTCTTTCATATACGTCCACCCTCATAAATATTTCGAATGAACATCAATGTTTGCAGCTAATAGGATAGATGCAATGTGGGCTGACGGTGAAGCGGCCACTTCGCGGTACGTTCTATCGACAAAAAGATGAAGTGCTTCAGGGAATTCTTTTCGAAATTGCTTCCGCAGTTTGTCGCCTGCATCGTCACTGTCTGCTAATATGTAAACGTCTTTCCCCAATAAATCGTCCACAAGCTGATCCAGCTTCGATGTACTGATCGTGCCATTGGTGCAAATGATGGTAACAGGTTCACTTATGACTTCTTTTAGCTTTTGTTTGTCTGTTTTACCTTCTACAATGATGACCTTTTCTATCTCGACATTCATCACGATCACCCGGCCCTTTTGACGTTGATTCACTTCTTCCTTAGATTACAATCTTTCATTCAGGTTGTAAAGATTGGGCGCCTCGTCATCAAAAAGACTGCAGCTTCTGTTCACTGCAGTCTCATCTGTGATTAGCACCAGCCATTTTCATCGTCACAGTCTACATATTTTTCTGTCCCGTGGGTTAATGTATCCGTTAGACGATAAAAACGATTTTGATCATAGGAATATCCCGATTTCAGCTCATATTGGTTTTCACTAATCATCGTGCCAATCTCTTCATTTTGATGATAAAGCACCATGCCGCTTTCTTTGAATCGTCCAGTGACATGCTCTGTTATATCCACGTGTTCTTTTTGAAAAGACAAATTGGACACCCCCCATAAAGGTAGAGTGTCCAATTTCTCATGAATTAGTCTTCTTTTGTCATTTCTTCATATTGCTCAGCCGTCATTAAGTTCTCAATTTCAGATGCATCAGCTGGTTCTACAACGATCATCCATGCTTTTTCATATGGAGAGTCGTTGACGAATTCTGGGCTGTCATCCAGCTCATCGTTCACTTCAACGATTGTACCATTGATCGGTGCATAAAGTTCAGAAACGGTTTTTACTGATTCTACACTTCCGAAAGGCTCGTCCGCTGTGATTTTGTCTCCTACTTCAGGAAGCTCAACGAACACGATATCGCCTAGCTCAGATTGAGCAAAATGCGTAATACCGATACGCACCTTATCTCCTTCTACTTTGACCCATTCATGTTCTTCTGAATAACGTAAATCTTTTGGTGTGCTCATTCAATACCCCTCCAGTCTTTTCTTACAATCTATATTGAAGATACCACAATCTGAATGAAAGTTACATCATTTCCAGACGCTTTTAAATGTATCTTCATTAAATCCAACCGTCACTCGTTTTCCGTCTGTTGTAATCGGACGCTTGATCAGCATTCCGTTAGACGCGAGTAATTCTAGCTGCTCGTCCTCTGACATTGCAGGAAGTTGATCTTTCAGCTGCAACTCCCGGTATTTTTGTCCGCTTGTATTAAAGAATTTCTTGAGCTCTAAACCGCTTTTTTCGTAAAGGGCTTTTAATGTTTCTTTATCAGGCGTCTCTTCGACGATATGTATGCTGTTGATGTCTTTATTGTGTGCTTCCAGCCACTTTTTTGCTTTTCGGCATGTACCGCAAGATGGGTATTCGTAAAAATCTAAAGCCACCATTTTCACCTCCTGCAAATTGTGACAACATTTTATCACAAAATATTTTAAAAACCTAAATGTATGCTTACAAAAAGGTGCGGAGTAATATCCGCACCTCAGATTGTTGACAAAGGGCTAAAATGATCTTTAATTTTAGCCCTTTGTCTTCTTTTCAGCGTGATAGAAAACCTTTGCAGTCTAGGAAGGACGAGTACCGGAGCGCAGAACTGACAACGAATGCGAGGGTTTGTCTACACGCTGAAAGGTGCGGAGTGATATCCGCACCTTTTAAGCCATCCTTATACGATATATTTCTCTGCTTCGAAGATTCGTTTCGCCACTTCGCGCTTTTTGGCGATGACATTGATCGGAGTAAACCTTGTCAGTTTGCGAAGGGCTGACAGGCTCATGCGGAGTGAATCTCCTTCCTCCATCGCAATCAAGGATTCTTTTGCATGGGCTTCAATCTTTAAGAAAGCTTCTTGCGTGAAAATTTGTGTGTAAGCAAGCTTTTGAGCATTCTTTTCTTCCCCTGTTGCAGCGATTGCCTTTTCTGTGCGCAAAATCGCTGATTCAGCAGCAAAAATTTCATTGACGATATCGGCTATGTTCACAAGAATTTCTTGCTCTTTGTCTAAGGCTTTCCCGTATTTCATTGCTGCCATACCAGCCACCATTAAGGCGATCTTTTTCGCATGGGCGAGCAAATATTTTTCTTGATCGAGCGGCTGATCGCCTGGCTCTTCCGGCATCATCATCATCAGCTCTTCCTGTAAGGTTTGCGCCTTTTGAAGCAGCGGAAGCTCTCCTTTCATCGCTTTCTTCAAGAATGTACCTGGTACAAGTAAACGGTTGATTTCGTTTGTCCCTTCAAAAATCCGGTTAATTCGTGAGTCACGATAGGCTCTTTCGACCTCGTATTCTTGCATGAATCCATATCCGCCGTGAATCTGCACGCCTTCATCCACAACATAATCTAACGTTTCAGAGCCAAGCACTTTACAGAGAGAACATTCAATCGCATATTCCGCAATGGATTGAGCAATTTGTTTGCCGTCCTTTTGCTCTTCATCACTTAAGAGACCCATCCGCTGTTCAAATAATCCAACCGTGCGGTAAACTGCACTTTCCATCGCATAGAGCTTTGCTGACATATTGGCTGCTTTTTCACCAATTAAGCTGAATTGAGAAATTGGTGTTTTGAACTGCTTACGCTGGTTCGCATATTCTGCCGACAATTGAATGACGCGCTTTGATGCACCGATTGTGCCGACTGCCAGCTTATAGCGTCCGATATTTAAAATGTTAAAGGCAATCACATGACCTCTGCCGGCTTCACCGAGCAAATTCTCCTTCGGTACTTGGGCATCTTCAAGAATTAATGTTCTTGTCGATGATCCTTTAATGCCCATCTTTTTCTCTTCAGGTCCCGTTTTGACACCTGGAAAATCCTTTTCGACGATAAAAGCAGAGAAGTGTTCACCATCAATCTTCGCATACACAACAAAGACATCGGCAAATGCGGAGTTTGTGATCCACTGCTTTTCTCCATTAAGGACATAATGTGTACCTGCTTCATTCAGAACTGCAGTTGTTTTTGCTCCAAGAGCGTCAGAGCCTGATCCTGGCTCAGTGAGTGCGTACGCCGCAATGGTTTCACCAGAGGCGAGTCCAGGCAGATACGTTTCCTTTTGCGTTTGATTTCCGAAGAGCACGATCGGGAGAGAACCAATACCGACATGAGCACCATAGGAAAGTGAGAAGCTTCCTGCTCTAGCGAATTTTTCAGTAATGATCGCTGAACTGATTTTATCTAATCCAAGCCCGCCGAATTCTTCAGGCACATCGGCTCCTAAAAGTCCCAGCTCACCAGCCTTTTTGAGAAGCCTGACCGAATGCTCGAACTCATGGTTTTCAATTTGATCTATATGCGGAACCACATCTTGTAAAATATAATCCTCTGTTGTCTTTCCAATCATTTGATGTTCATCAGAGAAATCCTCCGGTGTAAAAATATGCTCATAATTCGTCTCATCAATTAAAAAGCTTCCACCCTTTTTTACATCTTCCAATGCTTTCATCCTGATTTCCCCCTTTAGATCAATTCAAAAATTCCTGCTGCTCCCATACCCCCGCCGATACACATTGTGACAATGCCAAATTGCTCATTTCGCCGTTTCATTTCATGAATAAGTGACAGCGTTAGTTTCGTTCCTGTACAGCCGAGCGGATGTCCGAGCGCAATTGCCCCGCCATTGACATTCACCTTTTCCTCATCAATCCCTAAATGGCGAATGACTTGAATTGCCTGAGAAGCAAACGCTTCGTTTAATTCAAACAGTCCAATATCCTTCAGCTCAAGTCCAGCGATTTTCAGCGCACGCGGAATGGCTTCAACCGGACCGATCCCCATCACCTCAGGCGGTACACCGCCAACAGCAAATGCTCTGAATTTAGCAAGCGGCTGAAGAGAAAGTGAGGATGCTTTCTCGCGGTCCATCATCATCACACACGCAGCCCCGTCACTTGTTTGAGACGAGTTCCCTGCGGTCACCGTGCCTTTTGTTGAGAAAGCTGGACGCAAAGTAGACAGAATCTCCTCCGTTGTGCCTGCTCTCACACCTTCATCTTGTGAGAACGTGAATTGATGCTCTTCTAATTGATATTGCTCTCCTACCCGTCGTTCTGTTACATCGACGGGCACAATTTCATCTGAGAATTTCCCCTCTTGAAGTGCCCTTGCTGCCTTTTGATGACTCCTCACCGCAAAGGCGTCCTGATCTTGACGTGTGACCTGATACTTTTGCGCCACTTGCTCTGCCGTGTGACCCATGCTCATGTAGTATTCAGGCGCTTGCTCTGCCAAGAGAGCATTCGGACGAATGGAATGCCCCATCATCGGCACCTGCGACATCGATTCGACTCCTCCAGCTAAAATGGTGTCTGCCTGCCCAAGCATAATTCGTTCACCCGCATAAGCGATAGACTGAAGACCAGACGAGCAATAGCGGTTTATGGTGATGGCAGGTACCGTATAAGGCAGCCCCGCTAATGCCCCAATATTCCGCGCCACATTTAATCCCTGCTCTGCTTCTGGCGTTGCACAGCCAATGATCAAATCATCTATTTGACCGTCGTATTCACCGGCACGCTTTAACGTTTCTTTTACACATAATGCGCCCATATCATCAGGACGGACATGTTTTAACGATCCTTTTTTCGCCTTCCCTACTGGTGTTCTTGCGCCAGCGACAATGACTGCTTCTCTCATTTTGACTCCCCCTTAGTTACGTAAAGGTTTTCCTTTGACGAGCATGTGCTGCATACGTGCCTGTGATTTCACTTCTCCCACAAGACTTAAAAAGGCTTCTCTTTCAAGCTCTAATAAGTATTGCTCCTCTACCTCTGTTCCAAATGGCAGTTTCCCGCCGGAAATGACATGAGCTAATTTTTTTACAATGGTCATGTCATGCTCTGAAATGTATCCAGACAGTCTCATATTTTCAGCAGCCAAAATCATCGCTGCATAGCCTGTTTCTCCCATGACCGGCACCTTTTGCTTGAGCGGCGCACGATAACCGGCTTCATCAAGAGAGAGCACCAATTGTTTTGCATCATAGATCAGGTGATCCCCGTTCATACTGATCCGGTCGCTCACGCGGAGCATGTTCATATCCCGCGCTTCCTCAGCTGAAGTTGATACTTTTGCCATCGCAATTGTTTCAAATGTTTTCAGCGTGGCATCCTGTATAGCCGTCTGCGACGGCTTCGCTGACCCTTGCAGGTGACGAAGATATAACTCTTTGTTTCCGCCGCCTCCTGGAATCAGCCCAACTCCCGCTTCCACAAGTCCCATGTAAGTTTCGCTGGACGCCTGAATAGCTGCTGCCGGCAGACAAACCTCTGTTCCGCCTCCTAATGTCATCCCAAACGGTGCGGCTACGACTGGGCGCTCGCTATATTTCACCTTCATCATCGCCTGCTGGAAGCGTCTGATCACAAAGTCAATCTCAAAGAAATTATCGTCCTGTGCTTCCATTAAAATCAGGGCAAGGTTTGCGCCAACACAGAAGTTCTTCCCTTGGTTTCCGATAACAAGCCCTTTATAATTCTTTTCCGTCTCATCAACAGCACGATTGATCATATCAATGACATCTAGTCCAATGGCATTGCTTTTAGAGTGAAATTCGAGCAAGGCGACGTCATCACCAATATCGATCAGGCTCGCACCAGAATTTTTGAAGATAACGTCGTGTTTCTTTTTCAATCTTGCTAAAGAAATATGTTTGTCGTTCCCTTTTTCCTGTTCATATGCGCCATTCTGATAAAAAGCTCGCTCTCCTTCAGCATTCTCTTGATAGAATGTGTCGTGTCCTTTTGACAGCATGTCTTGCACCCACGCTGGGATGCTGTGACCTTCTGCTTCCATGCGCTCGGCGGCTTTTTTGACACCAATTGCATCCCACAGCTCAAATGGGCCATGCTGCCAGCCAAATCCCCATTTCATTGCGTTATCGATGGAAAGAATATCATCCGCAATTTCACCTTTTAGATGAGCTGAATAAAGAAGCACGGGCGCTGTCATATTCCAAAGCAATTGCCCTGCACGGCCATCCTGATAAATAAGCGCTTTCAACTTTGCTTTTGCACCCTTTTGCTGTTTCGCCATCTCAATGCCTGGATCTTTTAGCTTTGTGCGTTCTCCATATGTGAGCGTCACTGGGTCAAGCTCTAAAATGACCTTCCCATTTTTTTGATAAAAACCTTGCCCTGCCTTGCTGCCAATCCATCCTTTTTCGAGCATTCTTTCAATAAACTCAGGCAGCTGAAAAATCTCTTTTTCCTTTCCTTCTACCTGTTCATATACGTTTCGGGCCACATGAGAAAACGTGTCGAGCCCCACGACATCAAGTGTACGGAAGGTCGCACTTTTCGGTCTTCCAATGAGGGGTCCTGTGACAGAATCCACTTCTCCGATGGTGTATTTGTTTTCAAGCATTTCACGCACTGTGACAAGAAGTCCATAAGTGCCAATGCGGTTTGCAATAAAGTTCGGTGTGTCTTTTGCTTCAACCACACCTTTGCCGAGTACATCCTCGCCAAATGTTTTCATAAATGAAAGTACTTCTGGATCTGTTTCTTGAATAGGAATGATTTCTAAGAGCTTTAAATAACGAGCTGGGTTAAAAAAATGTGTGCCTAAAAAGTGGCGTTTAAAATCATCTGATCGGCCTTCTGCCATTTTTTCAACTGAAATACCGGATGTATTGCTTGATACAATGCTTCCTTCTTTGCGGTGTTCGTCGATGAGAGAGAATACGTGTTGTTTGATGCTGAGCTTTTCAGTGACGACTTCAATGATCCAGTCAGCATCGTGTAATAAGGAAAGGTGGTCTGTGAGATTTCCCGGTGTGATGTATGATAGGTTTTTTGCTGAAGTAAGAGGTGCTGGCTTTTGCTTTAACAATTTTTTCATCGCTTCTTGACTTAATCGATTCCGAACACTAGGGTGATCAAGCGTCCGCTTTTTCGCCGTTTCTTCCTTTGTCAGTTCATTTGGCACAATATCTAGCAGTGTAACTGGTATCCCAATATTGGCTAAATGTGCAGCAATGCCTGAGCCCATGACACCTGAACCAATGACAGCCGCCTTGCGAATATGTTTGCCCATAAATATCCCCCTAAACATTTTGAATGAACAGTCATTCATTTTTTGTCCAAAAAAAAGCAATGCCTCTTTCTTTATCTTAAAAGATTTTCCGAAACAGTTCAATAGCAGATTTCAAAAATTTACACATTCTCGTGTGCCTTATTTTGTGGCGTATGAATTAAAGATGAGAGGGAATTGTAAGAATGGAGGTGATGTCCACATGTCTCGTTTGAAGAAAAACCCATCGAAAGCAGGCGTTAGTGCTGCAAGTGTAAAAGGAAACGCAGGTCCATCACAGGAAGCAGACCTAGGCGGGAAAAAAACCAGTCAAAATCAGCAATATAAAAAGAATCAGTAAGGAAACAAATTCGTAAGGAGGAACACAAGTTGAACAATCAGCAAATGAATATGCCCCCAGAAGTCATTTCAGTGAAGGATTCCTTGTACTTAGAGGATATGCTCAACTGGAACTTGATCGCCATGAAAAAGGCTCATTTTATGGCCGAGCATTGCCAGGACCAAACATTGAAACAAGAATTAAATCAAGTTGGGCAAATGCATCATCAGCATTACACACAAATTCTTCAGCATTTAGGCAGTTCAGGGCAAGGCCAGTCTACTGGCTTTATGCAATAGGAGGAAAAAACATGGAACAGCAAAACCAACAAAAAATCGGGAATCCACAAACTCCGGTTCCCACAACAACAAATATGAACGATCGTGATTTCGTCACAGATCTCTTATCGACTGAAAAATATATGACAAACGGATATAACACAGCGCTCAATGAATTCAGTCATGAATCTCTTTATCAGGATATTCAGCGAATTGCACTGGAAACACAGAAAACACAAAGACATTTATATGATGTCATGTTCCGATATGGCTGGTATTCTGTTGAAGCCGCTGATCAGCAAAAGCTCCAGCAGGCACATCAGAAATTCCAGCAAACACTGACAGATCAATCCCCGTACGGATCATCACAAATGTCATAAGAAAAAAACTGCCAGTCTGGAGCTGGCAGTTTTTTAACGGTCTTTATTGGCGCGATGAGCTTCGTTCAACTGTTTGATCCGTTGAATCGTGTTTTTGATTTCTTCTTTTGCTTCTGGATACGTTTCATTGAAATGCTTTGCTAGCGGCGGCATGCTTTTCGCAATATGAGAATAGATCACCCACTGTTTCACATCTTGTTTCAGCTCGTCTGTTGATTCACCGAGCAGCAGCTCTGTATATTTATCAAGCAAGCCTTCCAGCTTTTCATCTAATTCATTTCCCATTGATATTCCGCTCCTTTTTCAGAAAAAAGCCTGACTCTGTGAGATACAGATGTCAGGCTTTTGACATACGATTATCTTGCAGCAAGAAACGTTTCAGCTTGCGCTTGCTGCACAATACAGCGTCCTCTACCGTGCGGAATACATAATGGTGTTCCAAATAAAGGATCTGTTGTCACTTGGCAATTCATATCAAAGACATTTTTCACGAGATCACAATTAATCACTGTTTCTGGTCTGCCTTCTGCATAAATCGACTTGTCTTTAATCGCCACAAGATGATGAGCATACCTGCATGCGAGATTGAGATCATGAAGAACCATCACAATCGTGCGCTGCTCTTTCTCATTTAAATCAAACAGAAGGTCCAAAATTTCGATTTGATGCGTCATGTCTAAATATGTCGTCGGTTCATCTAACAAAATAATATCGGTCTCTTGGGCCAGCGTCATCGCAATCCATGCACGCTGCCTTTGTCCACCTGATAATGAATCAACGGTTCGATCAGCAAGGTCTTCCATCTTTGTTGACTTCAATGCGCGGTTCACTGCTTCTTCATCTTGCTTCGACCACTGCTTCAGCCAATTTTGATAAGGATATCTGCCTTGCTTCACTAACTGATGCACGGTTAATCCTTCTGGCGCTTCTGGTCCTTGTGGAAGAATAGCTAGCTGTTTCGCTACTTCCTTTGTAGGTAATTTTGCAATGGAATGACCTTCAAGCAGGACAGAACCACCCATTGGCTTCATGAGACGGGCCAAAGAGCGAAGTAGCGTGGATTTACCGCATCCATTACTGCCAATAAATACTGTGATTTCACCCTTAGGGATTGATACATTTAGTTCGTCTATGATCATTGTTTCTCCGTAGCCTAAGCTTAAACCTTCAGTAGAAATGGCACTCATTCCGCTCAAACGCTCCTTTTCTCATCCAAATTTTTATATGAAATATCGTCTATGTACAGACGTAAAAGATCACTTATCTCAATTTAGTGTATCAGATTTAAGTGATCTTGAAAATCATTTTCAATTAAAAAATGAGAAAGTCTCGTTTATTTCTTCCTTTGGAATGTACGTTTGGTCCCATCTTCTAGCTTCAGATCGATCTGAATGTGCTGATAGTCATCATCTAAATTAAAAGCAGTTAATAGTTCATTTACATACGCTTCATTGATCTTTGCACTAGGAATCGACATATCATTCAGCTTCATCTTCATCTCGCGCAAGGCTTCTTCCCCTTCATAGCGGACACCATTCATATGATCACGAATGAGTGCTTCCTCTTTGCCTCTTGCCTGACGGTAAGTCGCCTCGTATAATTCGTTTTTCTGTCCATATTGTACATGCAGATGCACATGCTGAAATGGCAGTTCCTTCATTTGAACAGCTGACAGACTTTCTGCTTCTGCTTCATGTGTTTGTTGTAACGGTTCAATTGATTGACAGCCGGACAGCATAAAGAGCAGCACTCCTATACGTCCCGCCTTCTTCCAACACATCATGTGTTTCCTCCTATTTCACAGCATCGCTTTTTATTCTTCTCCAAGCCCCTTTTCGTTATTCAATAAAACATCGCACTATGATAAATTTAAACAAAAAGGAGAACCGGATGATGAAAAGAACAGCCATTGTAACTGGTGCCAATAGCGGCTTTGGCAAGCTCATCACGATGCGTCTCGCCAAGCGGGGCTATACAGTGATTGCCGGCGTCAGACAGGAAACCAATGCAAAAAAGCTCGCTGAAGAAATCGAGCAAGCCTCTTTATCCAGCATGATACATATTGAAGCGTTAGATGTGACCGATACGCAGTCAATTCAAGCATTTCAGAAGAAACTTCATGCCTATACACCCATTACCCTGCTTGTGAACAATGCGGGAACAGCCTTTGCTGGTTTTGCGGAGGAGGTTCCTGTCGACACATACCGCCAGCAATTTGAAGTGAATGTCTTCGGTGTGATGGAAATGACCCAAGCAGTGCTGCCGTTTATGACGAGTGGTGCAAAGATTTTCAATATGAGCAGCATCAGCGGATTAATGGGGATGCCTGCACTTTCTCCATATGTATCGTCTAAGTTTGCGTTGGAAGGCTATACAGAAAGCTTGCGGATTGAACTGGCTTCGTTCGGTATACAGGCGGCCTTGATCGAGCCAGGCTCTTTCCAGACGAATATTTGGAACACTTCCATGAACGAGCAAATGATTCAGCCAGCAGAAGGATCGAAATACACAAAACTCTATCAAAAGATGATGGCCCATATTGATGCCCAGAAATCCAACTATGGAGATCCTCGTGAAGTGGCGGAGCTTGTTGTACGATTAGCAGAAAAGAAGCGGCTGAAACGGCTGAGATATCTTGTTGGAAAAGGCGTACGACTTTCATTCACAGCAAAGCAGCTTCTTCCTTGGAACATGTGGGAACACATCATACTACGTACACTCTCTTCAAAAAAATAAGCACAAAAAAACAGGTGGATATGTTGACATCCACCTGTTTTTTTATTTATTCGCTATCTGACTGTCCAAGGGTAATATCTAGATTTTTGTTCTTTCCTTCACGGATGACAGTCATTGTGGTTTTATCGCCGACTTTTGTTTCTTTGTAAAGAATTTCTTTCAGCTGAGAGCTGTTCACTACGTCTTTCCCTTTGAACTTGATGATGACATCTCCAGATTTCAAGCCTGCTTTTTGTGCAGGTGAACCTTTTGAAACATCTTTTACGTAAATACCTTTGCCGATTTGTTTATCAAATAAGCCGAGCGTATTTTCCTGATACGTCTCAGGCACTTGCTCAAGGTCAATCATTTGTACGCCAAGGTATGGACGTTCAACTTTTCCATTTTTCAACAGCTCATCTACAATCGGTTTGACATCGTTACTTGGGATCGCAAATCCGAGTGATTCCACACCGCTTTCGCTGATTTTCAAGCTGTTGATGCCAATGACTTGACCATCAGTATTAATAAGCGGCCCCCCGCTGTTTCCTGGGTTAATCGCTGCATCTGTTTGCAGCACATTCATCTCCACCGTACCAGATGACGTATTTGCTTCTACGGTACGATCAAGACCACTAATGATTCCTTCTGTCACAGTACCTGAGAACTGTGCACCGAGCGGATTCCCAATGGCAATGACTTTATCTCCAGCACGAAGCTTAGAAGAATCACCAAAGCTCGCCACTTTATCAATGCCGTCTGCGTTCATTTCAACAACGGCTAAATCTGTCATGACATCACTGCCGACAAGCTTTGCGTCTTTTGTTTTTCCATCATAAAGGGTGACCTTGATTTTATTGGCACCTTCGACAACATGGTTATTTGTAATAATGTACGCTTTTTTGCCATCTTTTTTGAAGATGACACCAGAGCCTGTTCCAGCTTCAGCTTCTGTTTGATCACCGCTTAAGCCAAACGAATTTTGTGTAGATTGATAGTTTGAGACCCCAACAATAGTGGGCTCTAAATCTTCTACCATATCAGCAACATTTGTGGCATTGGTGATTTGTTTTGTCGAGAAATTATCTGAGGCTGCCGGCTCGCTTGATGCTGTCTGCGTTTGCGTGTTGGCAGCTGTATCCTGTGACTGCGGCAAAAGCGGTGTAATGCCAAGTACAAGACCCCCGCCAATAATTCCTCCAAGAATCGGGCTCAGCCATGCCGCTTTGCGCTTTTTCTCTTTTTTCGACGCACGGTCATCCACCATTTGAGGAGAATGATTTGTCACACTCTCCTGAGTGGCAGATGCTTCGTTTTCATGCTGGTGAAAAACAAGTTCCTTCTCTTTTTCTGGTGCGTCTATTTGTTTCTCATTCTCTTGATCGGTATCTTTTTGCTGATTCATTTCATTGTCTTGATTCGCATTTTCATGATGAATCATCTTATTCTCTTCATCTTCTCTTCGGAAATCCATCGCTTGCACTCCTTTACATCATGTTTCATTCATATGTCTAGATAGGACTCAAGTCCTCTTAATGGAAAGATCATTGAAAATTACTTTATGGCAATATGTCAAATTATATAATACTTATTCATAGAAAAAAAGCAAGGTGCGCACATTGATGAAAAGCACCTATTCATCCGCCTTTTGTCTATGCCCTTTTTTCCCTTGACCTTATCATAATCAAACATTATGGGATAATGATGAGAAGAATATGTGAAATTGTGAAAAAAGCGTGTGATTGTTGACATGCCGCCTTCGTATCCCGTTATAATGACGTTGAGAGGATGTGGAAGACTTTGTCGTACACCATTTATTTAGTTGAAGATGAACAAAACTTAAATGAACTGTTAACCAAATATTTAGAGAGTGAAGATTGGAATGTCTCCTCTTTTTTAACTGGAGAAGCGGCACGCGAGGCAATGAACAAGCCGCCGCATCTATGGATTTTAGATATCATGCTGCCTGATACAGACGGCTACACCCTCATTAAAGAAATCAAAGCCGCATCACCTGACGTACCGGTCATTTTTATTTCAGCACGTGATGCAGATATCGACCGTGTCCTCGGTTTAGAGCTGGGAAGCAGTGATTATATTGCGAAGCCATTTCTTCCGCGTGAGCTGATCATTCGGGTACAAAAGCTGCTGGAGCTTGTGTATAAAAACAGCGATACCCCGCAGCCGCAAAGCGTCACACCAGTGTCTTCTTATGTCATTCATGAGGATGTAAGAGAGGTCTATGAAGAGGGTCAGCTCATTAACTTAACTTCTAAGGAATTTGACTTACTGCTTTTATTTACACATCACCAGGGACATGCTTTTTCTCGTGAAGATATCCTCGTCAAGATTTGGGGACACGATTACTTCGGGACTGATCGTGTGGTTGATGACCTTGTCAGACGGCTGCGTAAAAAAATGCCCGACTTAAAGGTCGAGACCATCTATGGATTTGGCTATAGGATGCTTAAAGGATGAAGAACAAACCGCTCGCTTTTCAAATTTGGGCTGTGATCTCTGGCATTTTGCTCACCATTTCAATTGTCCTGATTATTCTATTTTCCAATACATTACGTGACTTCTTCACAAATGAAATTTATAAAAATATCGAAAATGAACAGCAAGTGCTGACAGAATATCCATTGAACCGAGACGGCTCGCCAAAATCGACACCGGAAAACCGCTCCGTGCAGCACATTTTGATCCCGTCAGATGAATTAGATCAAATGGCGCAGTTTTTCCCGCATGCCTTTATTGAGAAAATCCAATCGTTTGTGAGAAAACAAAAAAGCGCAACAAAACGGTATTCTGAAGAGGTGAACGGCCAGCATATCTTTTTTGTCATCAAAAAGGTATCATCAGGCAATACACAATATATTCTTCTGTCCTATGCACCAGATTCTTATCGAGACGACCTGTCCTTTACGCTGTTTAAACAGCTGATCTTCATCTTAGGCACCGTTATTTTACTAAGCTGGATTCCATCGATTTGGCTTGCCCGCTATTTATCCCGACCAATCGTTGCGTTTGAAAAGCACGTCAAACGGATTGCACAAGAGGACTGGGACGATCCTGTCATCGTTGACCGTCAAGATGAAATCGGCAAGCTCGGTCATACCATTGAAGAAATGAGACAAAAACTCATCCAGAAAGATGAAACGGAACGGACACTTTTGCAGAATATTTCACATGATTTAAAAACACCTGTCATGGTCATCCGCGGCTATACGCAGTCCATTAAAGATGGTATTTTTCCTAAGGGAGATCTTGAACAAACGGTGGAAGTCATTGAAGGTGAAGCGGAAAAGCTTGAGAAGAAAATCAAGGATCTGCTGTACTTAACAAAGCTTGATTATTTATCTAAACAACATCCCGCACATTCTTCCTTCCTAATCAGTAATACGATGCTGGAAGTGGTCGACCGAATACGCTGGTCGAAAAATGAATTGCAGTGGAACGTGGACTTAGATGATGAGGCTGCTCTTGAAGGCGATCCAGAACAATGGAGCAAATTATTTGAGAATGTACTAGAAAATCAACTTCGCTACGCAAAAAGTAAGATTGATATTCAGATGAAACAGGAAGAGGATCAAATCCGCATTGTCATTCGTAATGACGGTCCTCCAATTGAAGAACATATGCTATCCAACCTATACGAGCCTTTTAGTAAGGGAAAAAAGGGCGAATTCGGTATTGGATTAAGCATTGTCAAAAGAATCCTTTCAATGCATCAAGCGTCCATATTTATTGAAAATGATGATCTAGGCGTACGTTATACAATCATAGTTCCAAAGAAGAGACTGTAGGTTTTTGACCGCAGTCTTTTTTAGATGAATGAATACCCATTGAAATCACGGTATGTGGCTTTGATCTTTTTGCCAGCTTGATACATCCATTTCTTTTCAATGGTTGTCTCTTTCGGCATTTTGACTTTTTCTACTTGAATCCCTTTTGTTCGCAAGCGTCTAATCATATCATCGATTTCTCTCATGGAACATCATCCTTTCACATATTTTGACCAGTTGGTCACCTTACTTTATAATATAAAGAATTACACTGTAAAAAACAAGTTACAATCTGATTAATTTTTGAAAACTTTCGTCGTTTATGACCGATAAGTCACATCTCTTTGCGCACGTTTCCTAAGACATTTGTCTCTCGGTAAGAAAGGATGACATTCATTTTGAAAAAGAAAGAAAAAATGATCATTGAGGCTGGCATGAAATTATTTGCCAGCAAAGGCTATAACACAACGTCTGTTCAGGAAATTGCAGATGAATGCCACATGTCAAAGGGTGCTTTTTATCTTTATTTTAAATCAAAGGAAGCACTGCTCATTTCGATCCTTCATTACTATTACGATAAGGTATTTACCCGGATTCATGAGGTTCAAACAGAGGGCGGCACACCAAAAGAAGCCTACCGCAAACAGCTCACTGTCTATTACGATAATATTTTGCAGCAAAAGGATTTTATTAAAATGCAGCTGAGCGACAGGGCGCTTCCATTGAATGAAGAAACGCAGCAGCTCGCAAAACAAATTAGGCTTGCAACCGTCCAGCTTCACATCGATAACATTAAACAAGTGTATGGAGACGCTGCTATTCCTTATATGGCTGATTTATGTTTGACGATTGAGGGCATGAGCCACGTTTATTTCGAGCTTGCAATTTTATATGACTTTCAGCTGGAAGCAGAAGAGCTTGCCACAACCATGATCCATCGTATCGATGATTTGATGGGCGGTATGATGAAGCGAAATGATCTTCCTCTCATTTCTGTAGATCAAGCGAGCGATTGGTTTGGTCCGATTTATGAACGGTCCTTCGATCCGCTCACAGAATCTCTTTTAAAGGAATTAAGAGAGAGTGCTGAAGCACACTATGAAGTGAAAAACGAGCCTGAGTTATTTGAAGCGCTTGGCATCCTAGAAAATGAATTAAACAAACAAAAACCAAGACAAGTCATTGTGAAAGGCATGCTGTACCAATTGAAATTATACGCACCGCTTCAAACCAACTCTGAGTCACTTTTGCGCATTTTGAAAGAGGATCATTTGTAAACACATCACTTTCAATGAAAAAAACCAGGGGCAGCTGCCCCTGGTTTCTTATTTTGCTTTCGGTGTCACCATTTCCTCTGGTTTCACAAATTGCTCGAACTGCTCTTCTGTTAACAGCTCTAATTGAAGTGCTGCTTCTTTTAGTGTTAATCCTTCTTTGTGCGCAAGCTTTGCAATTTTTGCTGCATTTTCATATCCGATGTGCGGGTTAAGTGCCGTCACAAGCATCAATGAATTGTTCAAGTTTTTCTCAATCGTTTCAAGGTTTGGTTCGATTCCAACTGCACACTTGTCATGGAATGAGTTCATGCCGTCAGCAAGTAGTTCAACTGATTGCAAGAAGTTATAAATAATCACTGGCTTAAATACGTTCAGCTCAAAGTTTCCTTGGCTTGCCGCAAAACCGATTGTGGCATCATTCCCCATGATTTGCGCTGCAATCATGGTTAAAGCTTCACTTTGGGTTGGGTTGACTTTTCCTGGCATAATTGAGCTTCCCGGCTCATTTTCAGGAATGATCAATTCGCCAATTCCGCAGCGAGGACCACTTGCAAGCCATCTTACATCATTGGCAATTTTCATTAAATCAGCTGCAAGTGCTTTTAAGGCACCGTGTGCATACGTAATTTCATCATGGCTTGTCAGCGCATGGAATTTGTTTGGTGAAGAATTGAATGTTTGACCTGTCAGCTGGCTGATTTCCTCAGCAACATATTGACCGAACTCAGGATGTGCGTTAATTCCTGTACCAACAGCAGTTCCGCCAATTGCTAATTCTCTCATTTTTTCAGTTGATTCTAGAATCATTTCTTTTGAACGATCCAGCATGTATACCCAGCCGCTAATCTCTTGACCAACTGTCAGCGGTGTTGCATCCTGCAAGTGCGTACGGCCGATTTTCACAATCTCTTGATACGCTTTTGCTTTCTCATCAAGAGTTGTTCTTAACTGGTCAATAGCAGGCAGCAATTTTTTGTACACAGCTAAAACAGCTGCCACGTGCATAGCAGTTGGGAATGTATCATTTGAGCTTTGGCTGCGGTTAACGTCATCATTCGGGTGAATGCTGAACTCGCTATTTTTATCTTTCAAGTAAGCAGTTGCTCTGTTTGCAACGACTTCGTTCATGTTCATGTTACTTTGTGTTCCACTGCCTGTCTGCCAAACAACAAGCGGGAAATGCTCGTCATACTTTCCGCTGATGATGTCATCACATACAGCAGCAATTGCTTCTGCTTTTTCGCTTTCAAGGTTGCCAAGACGTTCGTTGGCAATCGCTGTGCTACGTTTCAAAATTGCAAACGCATTCACAACTTCCTTTGGCATTTTCTCAGAACCGATTTTGAAATTTTCTTTGCTTCGTTGTGTTTGTGCACCCCAGAACTTGTCCTTCGGCACTTTGATTTCGCCCATTGTATCTTTTTCGATTCTAAATTCCGTCATTATGTATCCCTCCATAGCTTCTCATCACTCAACTCTATTCTATACAAAAAACAAAAATCCTTTAAGCGTTTTCAATTAAAATTTTATCTTTATTTTAATTTTAGTTCAATATAAACGCGAACATCCTTCGAATATTTGTATTTTGGGTTCGTTTTTCCGTAATCCTTTGATGTATATGTCACCTCATAATGCTTGTCAAACGACTGTAGAATACGGTCGATCTCCTCTTTTGTTCCTGCTAAACGAATTTGTGCCATCTTGTTTCCTCCAAAACCCTCATTCTTTCTTTTACCACAAAATAATGTAACACAGAATATTGTTTTTTCAAGCAGGTAATGCTAAGAAAAAGATTTGAGGCGGGTGATCCGAATGAAACATACTCCATTAAAAGAACACTTATACGATAATCTCTCCGTCATTCTTCCACAATTAAAGGAAATGGACGATTTGGTCCATGAGAAAAAAACGCTGCCTCACGGACAGATTGTTTACTATTTATACATAAAAGAAATGAACGAAAAGATGGAGATTCAAACCTTTTTAAAGCTGCTTCTCCAAGATCATACGTCTCTCACAAAAGAGAAGCTGGAATCCAATTTATCAATGATGACCACCCGTTCGGTGAAAACCTCTGAGGAATTGGTCGATGCGATTTTTGATGGGCATTGCGTGGTACTGATTAACGGATTTCAGCATGCGTATATTTTAGAAACGCATGGAACGAAGAAACGCAGTATAGGTGATGCTACCTCTGAAACAGTTGTAAGAGGACCGAAAATTGGTTTTATTGAAGATTTAGATACGAACTTAGCTCTTGTGAGACAGCGTTTGAAAAACCCCGACCTCAAAACGGTCGACATGAAGATTGGACAAAAGAAATACACCCAAGTGACCATCATGTACATTGACGGTATGGCTCAATCGTCCGTTTTAAAAGAAGTCAAAAAACGGCTCAAGCAAGTCACCATTGATGATATACAAGACTCTGGTGTCCTTGAGGAACTGATTGAAGACAATGTGTACTCTCCTTTCCCGCAAATTCAAAACACAGAACGCCCCGATAAAGTGGCGTCTGCTTTAAATAATGGACGTGTCGCCATTTTTGTCGATCATTCACCTTTTGTGTTAATAGTGCCTGCTTCTCTCGCGACGATTATGCAATCACCTGATGATTATTATGAAAGGTGGATCGCTGCTTCTCTCATTCGTATGCTGCGGTTTACCTCTATTTTTCTGACATTATTTTTATCAGCCATTTATATTGCGCTTGTGTCCTTCCATCAAGGACTTTTACCAACACCTCTGGCTATTTCAATCTCAAGTACTAGAGAAAATGTCCCTTTTCCGCCTATTGTGGAGGCACTCATCATGGAAATAACCATTGAGCTGCTGCGGGAAGCCGGCTTAAGGCTGCCAAATCCGCTCGGACAAACGATTGGACTTGTGGGTGGAGTCGTCATTGGGCAGGCCGCCGTTCAGGCTCATATTGTAAGCTCAATCATGGTGATTATCGTCAGTGTGATGGCCCTTGCATCATTCACTGTCCCGCAATATGGGATGGGCATGTCGTTCCGCGTGCTCCGCTTTGTGTCCATGTTTACGGCAGCTACTTTGGGTTTATATGGGATTGTGCTGTTCATGCTCGTTCTCCTTACCCATTTAACACGGCAAAAAAGTTTTGGTACGCCTTATTTCTCACCAGATTTTGTGTTCAGCTATAAAAATGAAGACAATTCCATCATTCGATTGCCTTTGAAAAATCAAAAGAAAGGAGAACGATATGGTCAATCATAAAGAGTCGATTACCAGCTATCAGGCAAGTGCCATTATTGCCAATACAACATTAGGTGCAAGTATGATGGTTCTGCCAAGAGCAATGGCACAGGCTGCAGCTACACCTGACGGCTGGATTGCGCTCTTACTTATGAGTGCCATTTACATTGTGTTTATTTTTGTGAATGTCCTTATGATGAAAAAAGTTCCCTTCTCCTCTTACTATGACTATACAAATGAGGGGCTTGGAAAGTGGATTGGTGCTCTTGCTAACCTGCTCATTATTATTTATTTTCTTGGCGTTGCCAGCTATGAAGTACGGGCTATGTCAGAAATGGTGAAGTTCTTTCTGCTTCAAAACACACCTGTAGCGGTGACAATGATCAGCTTTATTTTGGTTGGTCTTTATCTCGTAGTTGGCGGGATTGGTGATTTTGCCAGACTGTGCCCCTTTTTCCTCATTGTCACCTTGATTATCTTATTTGTTGCATACGGACTCAGTGTTCAAGAATTTAAGTTAGATAACCTCCGGCCTGTTTTAGGAGAGGGATTCTCCCCTGTTTTCAAATCCCTTAACGCATCAGCCATTTCGTTTGTCGGCATTGAAATGATGCTGTTTATGCCCGCCTATATGAACACGCAAAAACACACCTTTGCTTATAGCGCAGTCGGCTTTTTGATTCCTGCGATCATCTATATTTTCACCTATATTCTTGTCGTTGGTGCATTCACCGTGAAAGAAACTGCGACTTTGACTTGGCCGACGATTGCTTTATTTCAATCATTTGATATACAAGGGATTTTTATTGAGCGAATTGAATCCTTTTTGCTCATCGTTTGGCTTGTTCAGCTTTATACGAGCTTTGTAGGATATACGTTTTTTGCTGCAATGGGGGTATCCAAACTAACAAAATTACCAAAAAAGGTCGTGCTCGCGTTGATGGGAATTGTCATCTACTTTGCCGCCGTTTTCCCAAAGGATGGTGATACAGTACGTGATTATTTAACCTATGTGAACCATTTATTTTTCCTTTTATTCGGCATCCTCCCGTTTCTCTTATTTATCATCGTGTTTTTTAAAAGGAGGCGGAAAGCAGCATGAAAAAGAAGGCGGTCTTTGCATACCTGGCCCTTGTTCTATTAAGTGGATGCTGGGATAGTACCAATATTGAGGAGCTCAACATGGCGATTGGTTATGGCTTAGATAAAGGAGATGACGGTCATAAGCTTAAAATATCTATGCAAGTCCTTGTTCCTCAAAAAATTGAGCAAGAATCCAGCGTAAAAGATCCAACAAAGATTATTGAAACTAGTGGTGATTCCGTACATCAAATATTCCGAACAACGACGCTCAAAAGTCACCGTATTTTCGCCCAGCAGCTGAGGGTGTATTTATTTTCTGAGGAGCTCATCAATGAGAATAATTTCGACCTCGTCATTAATCAATTCATTCGCGACAATGAAACGAGGAGAGGAAGCCTCGTCTTTATGACCTCTGAGAAGCCTGGGGACTTGCTGAAAATCAATGACGATGGGCAGCCAGCTTCTTCTACATTATATGATATTTCTGAGAATACAAAATCGACCATAAGTATGCTCAAGCCTGTTTCATTAGGAGATATTTCTTCTGCTATGCAAAACAACGTATCTTTCGCTGTTCCGAAAGTCGGTGTGGATCAAGGGAAATTAATGCTGGACGGAGCCTCTATTATAAAGAACAGACGATTTCTCACCAACATCTCTCCGTTAGCCGTGCAGTCCTATAACCTGTTGACCGGAGACGGAGAAGGCGGAGTCATTGAATTTGAATATGATCACAGCATCTATTCGTTTGAAATTTTTAAACTGAAACACAGCATTGAAACGAATAAAACAGCCAGCGGAAGATATCAATTTAATGTGTCAGTGAAGCTTGATGGAAGATTGTCTGAGGATTGGAATGAGCGGGAGAACGCATTCAATGAAAAGTATCTTCAAGAAATTGAAGGTGTTGTGGAGCGTCGATTAGAGAAAAGCGTAAAAAATTTCATTGAAGAATTACAACATGAGATCAAAGCAGATATTTGCGGGTTTTATCAAAAAGCGAGTATTGCATATCCGAAGGACTTTCGAAAAGAAGCGAAGCATTGGGATGAAATTTTTAGTGAATCGGACATTCGTTACAAGGCAAATGTGAAAATCCGTGACTTCGGGACTAAGGGCGCAACACAATCTTTATAGAGTATGTTAAAATGGTAAGAAAAAAAGGGTGTCAATCATGAAACGAGCTTTACTTTCGGCCGGCATTCTATTTTTGATTCTAGGGATACTTCTGTTAATCGTTGTATTCATGCAATCAAAAGAAGATTTCTTCATTGAAGCCGACAGCTTTTCTAGCACATTTTTGATCGTGGTTTATTATGGACAAACCCCTGCGCTCCTTCTGATGGGAGGCGGATTATTCGTCGGACTTTCACAGATCATTGATTTGCAGGAAAAAAAAGCGGCAGCAGCAAAGGAGAGCGTAAAGCTTTTATCCGAAATGAAGAAAACCCTGGAAGAAAAATCGGCCAAGGAGCAGGAGGCTTTTCCAGTTCCTGAGCTCCATCAACTATCCGAACGTCCGATCACAGGACAGAAGGACTAATTTTACGCATGTTCTAGCAGCTTTCACTTGAAAGCTGTTTTTTTATTGAATCAGCTTATGACGGTGCGCATACACAGCCGCCTGCGTTCGATCTTCCACATCAAGTTTGGAAAGAATGTTGGTAATATGGGTCTTCACCGTTTTAATTGTAATAAATAATTCCTCGGCAATGACCTTATTCGATTTCCCATCCGCAATCAGCTTCAAGATCTCCATTTCTCTTGCTGTTAATGAATCGTGAAGGATGGACCCATTTGATGAATGACGGAGTTTATTCATGACCTTTCCAGCCACTTTCGATTCAAGTCTTGGTTCACCGATACTTGCAGATCTGATGGCATCCGCAATTTCTCCTGCCTTGGATGTTTTTAATAAATAGCTTAAAGCACCCGCCTCAATCACTGGATAGACTTTATCATCGTCAATAAAGCTTGTCAGAACGATGATCTTGGCATCTTCAATTTCCTGACAAATTCTTTTCGTTGCTTCGATGCCATCCATCCCTTCCATGACAAGATCCATTAAAATCACATCTGGCTTTAATTCAACGGCTAGCTCTACACCTTTTTGTCCATCTGACGCTTCACCAATGACTTCAATATCAGCCTGCGCCTCTAAAAAGGCGGCAAGCCCCATTCTCACCATTTCGTGATCGTCGATTAAAAGCACTCGAATCATCGAACGTTCTCTCCTTTTCCTTCATCAAAAATGGGAACCTTCACATCAATTTGTGTGCCTTTTCCCTCGAATGACATAATCTCTGCGACACCGCCTACCTCACTTGTTCTCTCTCGAATCGATTCAAGTCCGTAGGAGGCTGTCTTCACATGGTCTGTTTGAAAGCCGATACCATTGTCAATAATCTTTAGCTGCACTTGCCGGTTTCTTATGAGCAGGCGCACAGTTACCTTTGTCGCCTTTGCATGCCTAAATACATTTGACAGGGCTTCTTGCACAATTCGGAAGAGGTGGTCCTCTACTCCTTTAGATAACGGAACATCATCTTCAATTTCCCAATCAATATCAATCGGCTGCTTTGCTTGGAATTCATTTAGCAGCTCAATTAAGCCTTTTTTCAGGTCTTTTCCTTCTAGAGTGATCGGTCTTAGATGAAGCAGAAGTGCACGCATCTCATTTTGCGCATCACCAGCCATTCGTTCGACAAGCTGCATTTGCTTTAATATCTTTTCGTCCTTTTCCTTCATGCCTTCAAGAATAGCTGAGGTCATCATCGAAATCGCAAATAACTGCTGGCTGACCGCATCATGGAGCTCCCGTGCTAGCCGCTGCCGCTCTTCTGAGACGACCGATTTCTTCATTTGAACTTGCCATTCAGCCCGTTCATTTGAAAGCTTTTGCAAAGAGGCTACTTGGCCTTCCACACGCTTCGCCATTTCATTTAATTGATCGGCAGCTAAGCCAATTTCATCGTCGCCAAGAGACGGCAGTCTGTATGCAAAGTTTCCATTTTCAAACTTCAAAATCGACTCTACAAGCTGATCGAGGCGCTTCTTATGCTGATAGCCAAATACACTCCCGGCAGAAATCCCAATCGCAAGACTAACGATGAGTAAAATACAAAAAAACGGTATGCCAAACCAGCGGGTAGAAAGCAGGATCATCGGATCAAGCTGATAATAAAAAAACATCGGCAGTGTCGTCATCGTCACAACACCGAGCGAGATACCAACGCCAAGACGAACAGATTGCCACTGGATACCTAAATGCAATTTCCTCATAAGTATCTCACATCCACATCTCCGATCAGTAGAGAGATGGAGATTTTCACTTTTCGTTTGCTCTCATCGTAATCGTTGGTCATCACATACACTTTACTGCCGAATCCGCTTCTTTTTTCATCTATGATTTTCATATCACCAATCGCGGCGGAAGCACTCACACATACTTCAATATCCTGCGGTACGTAAATATCCACATCTCCGATCAGCCCGCTAATCACGATCGTGCTCTCTTCTTCTGCGATGATCGCCTTTGATAAATCAATTTTAACATCGCCAATAAAACCTGAAATCGTCAAATCACTTAATTGAAACGGCTTTTTCATCAGCCTGACTTCACCGATAAAAAAGTCATGCTCTTTACGCGGCTTTGTCTGGCTTTTTGTTTTCTTCTGATCGCCCTCTTTTTCAAGATTGACTTTCAGTGAAGGCTTCCCATCGTCTGTTGTTTCCTTTTTGTCGACATCAAAAACAGGTTTATTCTTCAATAGGCGGTAGCCGGCATAAATCAAAAAGGCCGCAAATAAGTAACCTGTTAAACTAAATGTAATATTGAGCAGAAATTTTAAGAAGAGAAAGCCGGCAAAAATATAGGAAACTGAACCGAGCCAACGTTTGGATCGTGAGTGCAGCCAATAACCCGCCAGCGCAAAAAACACAGGCCAAAACAAATCTGCTCCGATCCCAATAATTTTGAGAAATAAATTAATACCAAAAATCACGACAATGATGCCTAAAATTTGATTCCTTGTAAAACGCAGTTGACTCGCCTCCTTCCTTTCTTTCATTCATTACCGCAGCTTGAGGTTACCACTTGTCATTTCAATATCGACTAAATGTGTACCTTTTCCCCGCGTACCTGTAAAGCCTCGACCTTCACTATCCACTTGATCAAAGTCATACGAGTGATCGACGCTTCCACTTGTTTTTTTCACCTGAACCTTGAAATCTCCTTCATCTGGTAAATTAAATTTCGCGCTCCCTGATGTCATATGAAAGGAGACAGGTGACTCAATTGTATCAAAACTTGCCGTCAATCGACCGCTTGTCATGTCCAATTGCAGCTCGCCTTTGACATCATTAATATCGGCACGCCCTGAAGTTGCCCCAATATCACTATCCTTCGCATCGATGTGCGACACTGCCAGCCTGCCAGAGGTTGCTTTGATTTCTACATTATTTGCTGAGAAATTCTCAGCTGTAAGATTTCCGCTCGTTGATTTGAGTATCACATCTTGAAGGGACAACTTTCCTTCTCCGTCAATGTCACTGACACCGCTTCCACCCGTAATCTTCACATTTTTATGATAATCTGTTGGAATTTTAACTAAAAGCTCTCCTTTTTCAAATTGAGTGAAAAACAAGAAGCTTTTATTTTCAGCACGAATTTTAAAGGTACCGCCTGTTTGCTCCGCATACATTTTCCCTTTTCCATTGACAGCAGTCACGGAAATATCGGAACGATTTTCAGGTTTTACCTTCACGCGAAACCCAGAAAGAGAAATATCTAATTGATCAATCTCCTCTTTTTTCGCTGAAGCTGTTGTCACTGGTTTTTCACGGGAAAAACTTAAATGAAAGAGATTTTCATTTTTGAAAAGCATGCCAATCATTAAAAAGATACCTACAAGTATACAAATTAGACCGATTAATCGCTTCATTCATACCATCCCTTTATCTTCTGACCTTTTCATTATAAGGAAAAGCGAAACAGAAAGAAATCAAATATCGGAAGAAAAAGCCTGCTTTTCTTCCGATGTGATCTCTATACGTTTGCTTGCTGCTGTTCAGGCTTTTTCTCGAGCTTGAGCTTCTGCCATTCTTTTTCAACTTCATCGGCATAATCTAAATGAGCATATGCCCCTTGATCCGCAAATTGTGCATAGCTGCCTGCTTTTGTTTCCATTTCTTCAATACGGTTCTCCATTCGAAGAAACTCTTTATATGCACTTTCACTGTCTACTTTATTGATAGAATCATTCATATGCTGCTTTGCCTGTGCGGCATTGGCTCTTGCAATCAGCGCCTGCTTCTTGTCCTTTATATCACGCAGCTTCGTTTCTAAGTGCTGTAATTGCTCTTTCAGCTCTTTCAATTGTTTCACAGATTGCTGGTACGCTTCCTGATATTCGTTGTGCTTTTCTTCAAAATACTTCATTTCTGTGAGCGCTTTTCGTGCAAGTTCTTCTTCTCCCGCATGATATGCCAGCTCGGCCTGCTTCTTTCGCTTTTCAGCAAATGCTTCCGTCTCTTCTGCTTTGCGCAGGAAGCCTTGCTGAATCGTTTGCTGTTTGATGATGGCATGTTTCGCTTTCGCAACATCATCCTCCATATCACGAACGTATTGATTCAGCATGACACGCGGATTCTCCAATTTATCTAAACCTTCATTGACAGATGCAACAAACATATCTCTTACTCTTCTTAATACCATTTGATGTTCCTCCTTTTATTTTTTCTTTAAAAAGTCTTCCCATTCTTGATCAAAAGACGTGTGAATCGGTTCTTCCATATTAGGTGCCGTGTTTGGCTCCATATAGGTTCTGCTTGATGATTCTTTTGTAGATCCACCATTGATCATCGACCAGCCAAAATAAAGAAGTACCCCTGCAAATGCGATGCCAAGTATAAACGGCAAAAATTGCACGACGATCAGTACACCAATGACTGCTAGAATGACACCTAAGGGTTTACTGCCTTTTTCATATTTCTTTACACCTACATAGATGAGCCATGCCCCAATCAGTGTCGGGATCAGCCCACCTAAAGAACCACCAAAGAAGATGGATAAACCGACAAACAATAAAATTGAACCGATAATGGTTTTACTTGTTATTTTCATCTTCATGCCTCCTTTCTTGCTCCTTGCTTTTAACTATAGTCAAAAAAGAAAGCCGGCAAAACGTGTCACAGATTGATCTTTGATTGCGACTAGAGTCGTAACAATGCTCAGACTAAGCGGCAGAACCTAATAAAAAAGCACTCTTCTATTGGAAGAGTGCTTTCCTTATTTAGAACGAAACACGTCGGCACTTCGTTCATATTCAACATCAGATTCACCAAGCCGATGATTCACGATTCGGGCGGCTGCAAATAAATAGTCGGAGAGACGGTTTACGAATGTGAGTGCAACGGCTGGAATCTCCTCCTGTTTCGCAAGCGTCACAATATGCCGCTCTGCTCTTCTGACGACTGTCCTCGCTACATGTAAGAGAGCAGCGCCTTCCTGACCGCCCGGTAAAATAAACTTGGTGAGCGGCGCGGCCTCTTCAACATAGACATCCATTCTTTGCTCAAGAATTGTCACAGAGGCTTCTGTTAATTTGCCTTCCTTACGTGGTGTCACTGCTGCCAAATCACCGCCGCAGTCAAACAGCTCATGCTGAATAACGATCAGCTCTGACAAAAGATCCTGAAACAATTCGCCATGCTGCCGTAACTTTGCATGTGCAAGTCCAATGAAGCTATTCGCCTCATCTAACGTACCATATGCCTCTACTCTCACATCATCTTTATCGGCTCTTCCGCCGATCAAGCCTGTTTGGCCCTGATCCCCGGTTTTCGTATAAAGTTTCAACGGTTTTCCTCCTTTTCTACTGCTTTGTCTTTTTAGTATAACCCGAACTGAATAAGATGCAGTTGTTTTACTAAAACATGATGAATGAATGTCATCAATGAAACAGAAAAGTGAACCATTTGTTAAATTAAGATATTAAATAATAGGATAGATAGTCCATTATGAAGGCAAACCATCCTTTTTATTTCATTATAAAATAGTGATTGAAGATATAGTTTATAATGCAAAATATGATTAAGACAAAATGAAGGAGGATGGTATGAGTAAATTTAGTTTATTTAACAAGTTTTTGGTACAAGAAGGCGAAAAAGAAAAAATGGTTGATATTCTGTTAGAAGCAGCAGAATCAATGAAGAATTTGGATGAATGTGAAATATATCTTGTGAATATTTCCGAGAATGAACCAAGTTCTGTTTATGTTTATGAAGTGTGGGCAAATGAAGATGCCCATCAAGCGTCTCTAGGTCTCGAAGCTACCCAAACATTAATAAGTCGTGCGAAACCAATTATTACTGGTATGGAAAGAATCAATACTTTAATAACAAAAGGCGGAAAGGGCATTTCATCTAATTAGAATTAAACCGCCTTAGATATAAAATTAGAACTGGCTGTCATTGTTACAGCTTTTTTTCTTATTTAAAGCAAAGATTAAGAACTATTGTAAAGACTACACATTTTAGATATGTGTAGTCCTTTTAATATCAACTGTTTTACTCAACTAACCTAAATATAATTGTACATTCACTTTTGAATGACTTTCAACGTATGAAGAAGTCCTTGCACCTTTTGTCCTAATCTTTCGTGTAAAAGGTCAGCATCTTCCGTTTCTTGCGTATTGAATGCAGCAATACAAAGGTGATGGATTGGAATGTTTGTTTCTTGCTTCATGATGTGCATAAGCTGCCCCATGAGCTGAACAGCTGCTCCGTCTGATAAAGATCGTTTCAGGATAAGCCAAATGGTCAACTCTTCTTGCTGAAGCATGCCGTAAAGGATCATATCGTCTTCGGCGTCTTCTGTGGCATATTGCGCTAATCCGTTAGCTTGCTCGAAAAACAGCATATCTTCAGTTGACTCTAGCTGTTCATGAAGCATCTTCGTTCCCGTTCCAATAGACCTTTTCCAAAAGAATCCGCCGTTTTTCTTATGTGAGGAAAGGATGCGAAGAGGCTGATTCACGGAAAACGTCATTCCTTCTGAGCCATATGTCCTCCAGCCATCCATTATGTTTACAATAGATGCTTTAGAAGAAGCCGCAGGCTCAACCATCAGCTGAGGGTTTGCCCTAAATGGATGCTGGAGCGGTGTCACATTTGTTTCATACACACGGTTGATTCGTTCAGTGGTCAAGACATGATGCGGCAGTCCTAACATGTCAGTCTTTCCTTCATGAAGTAGCAGCAGCCGATCACAATATAAACTGGCGATGTTCACATCATGAAATACACCAATGACCGTTAATCTAGAGGAAGTCGTTTCTTCTTTAATTAAATCAAGCAAATCTTTTTGATAGGCTAAATCAAGGAAGCTGGTTGGTTCATCCAGCAATAAATATTCAGGCTCCTGCGCTAATGCCTGTGCCAAATACACACGCTGCTGTTCTCCTCCGCTTAACTCATGGATGGGTTGATTCTTAAACTGTGCAACACCCGTTTGTTCCATGACTTTGCTGACGACCTGCACATCTTCTTGCGTGACAGATTGCAGCCATCCTTTTTGATATGGATAACGACCGAATTGAACGGTTTCTTCCACCGTAAATGAAAAAGCTTGGTCTGATTTCTGCGGCAGAACTGCCATTTTTTGCGCAAGCGCCTTTGGCTGATAGGATTGAACAAGGTGACCGCCGAGGCGCACTTCACCGTTCTTAGGTGCTAAAATTCCTGCCATCATTTTAAGCAGGGTCGTCTTACCGCTCCCGTTTGGGCCGAGTATACCGAGAAATTCTCCTTGGTTTACTTCAAAACTAATGCCACGAATGATCTCTTTCTCTCCATATCCACCTCTGATTTCCTTCACTTGAATCATACCTGCGTCCCCCCTCTATGTTTACGAATGAGGATGATACCAAATACAGGTGCACCAATTAACGCAGTAATGATGCCAATCGGTAATTCAGTCGGCTCAATGATGGTACGGGATAACACATCTGCTAATACAAGAAAGGAAGCACCGTTCAGCATAGACAAAGGCAGCAGATGCCGATGATCCGTAATGGTTAAGAGGCGGATAAAATGCGGAATCACAAGTCCTACAAAACCGATCGTCCCCGATACTGCTACTGCACTTCCGGTCAGAATCGAGCCCGCCAGCAGCACAATATATTTGCTCCTTTTCACATGTACACCTAATAGCTTTGCCTTCTCCTCGCCATACGTCATGACATTCAAATCTCGCCCCATTAGCATTAAAGCAATGGTCCCAATAAGAAAGAAAGGAAGAAAAAGCACAATATAACGCCAGCCCCTCATGGACACACTGCCAAGCAGCCAATGAATGATCTCTTTTAGATCATCACCTGTTAAAGCAATCATCAATGAAATGAGCGCACCCAAAAAAGAGCTGAAAATCACTCCTGTCAAAATTAAAGAAGAGATGCTCATCCCCCGGTGAACAAGACGAGCAAAAAAGAGAACGAGACAGAGGGTCACAAGCGCTGTTGTCATACTGAATAATGGCAGTGTGAAACTGCCAAAAAGCGGGAACTGCAAGCTAAAAAACAGGGTCGCTACGGCTCCAACTGATGCCCCTTGAGATACCCCCAGCGTATAAGGGTCAGCGAGAGGATTTTTTAATAAACCTTGAAAAGCTGCACCAGATAACGCCAATGCTGCTCCGACTAATGCCGCTAATATGACTCTTGGCAGCCGAATGTTCATCATAATATTGCGATCGATGGAATCAATGGTTCCAAACTGCACTCCGAATAGTTCATGAACAAATATACGAAGAATAGAAGGAATGAGAATCCCTAAGCTTCCAAAGGAGATTCCCATTCCAATGCTCATCACAAGAAGTAAAGCACTTAATGTATATGCGATGATCAATTTATTTGAACGTGTCAGGATAGACGCTTTTCGCAAGAGCCTCGACTCCTTCAACCAATCGCGGTCCCGGTCTTGATGCGAGATCCGTATTCAATTGAAAGACTTGTTTTTCTTTCACTGCTTTCATTGCATTCCAGCCGTCTCTTTTTTTCAGATCAGCTAAGCTGGAACCATCAATTGTCACGATGACATCAGGATTTCGTTTGATAATCGATTCTTCTGTCATTTGCACCCAGCCAGTTTGATCGCCAGCAGCATTTTTGGCATGGATAACAGAAAGCATTTCATCCATAAATGTATTTTTACCAGTTGTATAGATTTCAGGAGCACCTGACACTTCGACAAAGACAGTTTTTTGTTTGTCTTTCGAAATCCCATCTGCTTGTTTCTTCATGTCATTCAGTTTTGTTTTCATCTCGTCTACAAGCTTTGTTGATGCTTCTTTCACGCCAGCTGCTTCACCGATCATATTGATTGATTTGTACACATCCTTAAAGGAGGTCGCATCATTTACAGTCAGCACTTGGATTCCTGCATCTTCAAGCTGTTTAAATCCATCTTTTGATCCCATCTGAGATGCATGTGCTAATACAAGATCTGGCTTTAAGGAAATAACTTTTTCGACATTGAATTCCAGTCCGCCAATCTTCTCTACCTTTTCGACTTCCTTTGGATAATTGTCAAAGTCTGATCGTCCAACCATTTTATCTCCAAGACCGAGTGCATAGGCAACCTCCGTATTACTTGGAATTAATGAAACAATTCGTTTAGGCTGTTCTTTAATTTCGACTGTTTTGCCAGCTGCATCTTTAATCGATACTGGAAATGCCGCAGTGGCCGCTTCTTTATTTTGTGACCCATTTGCTTTGTGATCTGTCTCAGCGCCTGCACATCCTGCTAAAACACCCATCACAAGCAATAACGATAGCCAAATAGCTGTTAACTTTTTCATGAGTGAACCCCCTGGTTTATGTACTGCTTGACGAAATCTCTTTCGTCAATTCTTTTCTAATTTCGGGAATATTATACTACAGTGCAGATAGGTTGTATATGTGATTTCTAAAAGCGCTTTTTCTGTTCACAAAACAAAAAAACAGCCTCTAAAAAGACTGTTTTTCACTCTACTACTAATTGATTTGTTCTCCATTGATAACGACTTTCTGAAAAGCAGGCGAAACAGCATGCTCTAATGATAAGGGATACGAAACATCATCTATGACACAATCTTTCATTTTAAAATGAGTAACAGGAGAATGTGCGTATGCGGCTATTTTCACACCATATCGTCCGCCGCTGCTTTTGAGCCCTTCTACTTCAATATGACGCACAACAGGACGATGCGGACCAGCATCTCCTTCCTCATACATCATGTCGATACAGACCACTTCATGCTTTAGACTTTTGACTGTATTGTTTTTAAAATAAATATGTTCAATGGTACCGCCTCTGACAGAGTTGGTTTTGATACGCAGTGCCCGGTCAAGGTTCGGACTGTCCATTACATTATTTTCTGCATAAACATACCTTACGCCGCCAGAGATTTCGCTTCCGATCGTCACACCGCCGTGTCCATCCCGCATCTCATTTCTACGAATGACGATGTTTTCAGATGGAATCCCTATTCTTCGTCCATCCTCGTTTCTGCCCGATTTGATGGCTATACAATCATCTCCGTTATCAAAATAACAATCTTCAATGAGTACATTCCGGCAAGACTCCGGATTGACACCATCTGTGTTTGGTCCATGCCCAATGATTTTAACGCCGCGGACGATGACGTTATCACTTAACACAGGATGAATTTGCCACATCGGTGAATCCTTCACTGTCACACCTTCGATTAGAATATGCTGACATTGGTATGGCTGAATAAAGCTCGATCTTAAATAATGGCCTTCTCCAAATACCCTTTCTTCTACCGGTATTCTCTTTTCCGCCATTTCAAACAAGAGCTGACGATCCCGATCCTGAGAGGGCTGGCCATTTGTTCCATATTTCCAAGGCCACCAATGATGTTCATCACCTCTGCCATCAAGCGTTCCTGCTCCCGTAATAGCGATGTTTTCTGCATGGTGTGCATAAATGAGAGGTGAATAATTATAAAGCTCAACCCCTTCATATCTTGTCAGTACAAGAGGCAGATAATCCTTTGGGTCTTGGCTGAATGTCACATAGGCTTTCTCATGCAGATGAAGTTCTACATTGCTTTTCAATTCTAAAGCACCTGTCACAAACGTCCCTGCTGGGATCAGCACCCGTCCCCCTTTCAACCGATGCGCATCATCGATGGCAGACTGAATGGCGTTAGTAGAAAGCTCTGCCCCTTCCGCATCTGCTCCATAATGCACTACATTCAATTCACGATCTGGGAACAGCGGCGCTTTTATCTGCTTAAGCACTTGATCGATTCCATTTGCTTTTTTATTTTTCTTCCCTTGCTTTGCTAAACGAGCAATTCCGACTCCAGTTAGTACCGTTCCTGCTGTGATATACATCAAATCCCGTTTTTTAGACACTTACTCATCCCCCAGTCGACTTAAAGTGTGACACCTGTTTTGAAAATAGCCAGCTCTCTAAAATTGTTTTTTTCATGATTTAACAGCTTCCCGCTCGCCACATCAATGACAGTTGAAATGAATTTTTCTAACACAACATCTTCCGGTACATCTTCAAGCAGTTCTCCAGCATTAAAGTCAATCCAGTGCTTTTTTGTTTCATATAAAGCTGTATTGGTCGAGATCTTCATCGTTGGCACAAACGTACCAAATGGTGTCCCTCTGCCTGTTGTAAACAGGACCATTTGACAACCGGAAGCAGCCAGTGCAGATGAAGCAACCAAATCATTACCAGGTGCACTTAATAGGTTCAATCCCTTTTGTTTCAGCAGCTCTCCATATTTCAATACATCTTTAATATCAGAAGTACCTGCTTTTTGTGTACAGCCAAGAGATTTATCCTCTAATGTCGAAATTCCACCGGCTTTATTTCCCGGGGAAGGATTTTCATATACCGGCTGTCGATGATCCAAGAAGTATTGTTTAAAGTCATTGATCATTTGCACAATATTGTCGAAAGTCGTTTCTGATGCTGCTCTCTCCATTAAAATCGTTTCAGCACCAAACATTTCGGGCACTTCTGTCAGCACAGTTGTTCCGCCTTGCGCGACAAGAAAATCCGACAGTCTGCCTAAAAGCGGGTTTGCGGTAATACCAGAGAATCCATCTGATCCTCCGCACTTCAAACCGATTTTCAGCTCAGATAACGGAATATCTTCACGATGATCTTCTTTCGCCGCATCATAAATTTCCTTGAGTAAAGCGACTCCCGTCTCAATCTCATCTCCTACTTCTTGGCTTCTTAAAAATTTCACTCTCGTACGGTCATATTCACCTAATGTGGCCTGAAAATCCTCAATGTCATTGTTTTCACACCCAAGCCCAAGAACGAGTACTCCTCCAGCGTTAGGATGCTTCACCGCATTTTGTAAAATGGTTTTGGTATTTTCATGATCGTCCCCAAGCTGTGAGCAGCCATAATTGTGTTTTAATACGAGGGCTGTTTCAAAAGGATGGATGTTTCCACCCATTTCAGCAGTGAATATTTTGATCATTTGATCTGCGATGCCATTCACGCATCCAACAGTAGGAACAATCCAAAGCTCATTACGAATTCCGCTTTCGCCATTTTTTCGTTTATATCCTTTAAATGTAAGATTCATTTTTTCATAGGGATTTTCTGATAATGAAGGCTGGTATTCGTATTCGAGCTTGCCAGATAGATTGGTTTTGATATTATGCGTATGCACCCATTCTCCAGCAGAAATTACAGTCACTGCATGACCAATGGGATAGCCATATTTGATGATATTCTCTCTTTGCTTGATATCAGCCAATGCAAACTTATGACCTTTGGCAACGGTCTCTTTTAAGATAATCGTATGTCCTTGATGCTGTAGCTCCTCCCCTTGCTCCAGTTCTTTTATAGCAATACCGACATTATCTGAAGGGTGGATGACAATAAAGTCTTTCATGCCTTCTCCCCCTGACTTTCATATTGATGAAGCATCATTCGATGAACAGCCGCTCTCATCCCATGCGTCTTTATGAGGGTAAGCTGATCAGCTACAGCTTGACTCAATCCATTTACATCCGTTAAATCTCTGCCCCATAATGACTCGCATGAAAGAATTTTCGCTGCAACCCCTTCATTGGAATGGTTAGCCTCTTCCCATGCTTCCTTCATGAGTGTGAGCACAGTCTCATCATCCTTTACCCTTTCTGCATGTGCTCTGTAAAAATAGATGAGACTGCTAAGTGAAAACACAAGTTTCATTGGCAGCTGTTTCTTTTGCTCGACATAATCAAGCAACGACGGAAGATTACGGGTTCGGAATTTGGATACCCCATTCAGCGCAATATCCAGCAATTGATGCTTTACAAATGGATTGCAAAAACGATCCCAAACGGATTGTGTATAAAGAAGAAGCTCATCTGCGGGGAGTTCAAGCCCTGGAAGTACTTCCTCCTCCAGCATACGCCGGACGAACGGACCAACATGCTCATCATCCACAGCTTCTTTTACAGTTTCTATGCCGCATGAGTAGGCAATCGGCACCATCGCCGTATGTGCACCATTTAAAATTCGTACCTTGCTCATTCGATAAGGCGCAATATCCTCTACAAAAAGTACATTTAATCCTGCTTCTTGAAAAGGGAGCTCTTTTTGCACGAAGGCAGGCGCTTCAATGACAAAAAGATGGTAATATTCTGCCGTGACAAGCAATTCGTCGATATACCCTTCTTCCTTTTGTACGATGTCAGCCGCTTCCTTAGAGAATCCAGGAACAATCCGGTCCACAAGCGTATTACAAAACGTGCTGGCTTCCTTAATCCATGTAATAAACGCAGGCGGCAGTTCCCACTCAGCTGCCATACCGATCACATATTCCTTCAATCGATCACCATTTTGTTCAACTAATTCACAAGGCAGAATGATCAGACCTTTCTGCTCATCTCCAGCAAATGCTTTAAACCGGTGATACAAAAACGCTGTCAGCTTTCCTGGAAAACTGGCTTGCGGCCGATCCTCCAAACGGTCCTCCTTTCTGAGCACAAGTCCTGCCTCCGTCGTGTTTGAGAAGACGAAGCGGAGATCCGGGTTTTCCGCTACGTGTAAAAATTCCTCGTAATCCGTATACGTACTAATTCCTCTGCTAATCGATTGGATGATCATACGTTCATTCATTTCTTGCTGGTCATGATATCCTTGAATACATAATGTGTACAATCCGTCTTGTTCATTTAAGGCTGCTACCGATCCTTTTCGAGGAGGAACAACAACCGCTCTTCCTTTAAAATCTGTGCAGTCGTTCAGCTTCTGGATGTGCCAATTGATAAATCCTCGCATAAAATTTCCTTCGCCAATCTGCAAAATTGTTTCGGGATACTCAGGTGCCGGGTATATGGCTTTTGATAATCGGTTCAAAATGGATTCCCCTCTCCGCTTTATGCACACGTGAACATTTTTCTAAACAGGTGCTGATTACTGCACCTGTTTGACTGAATCTCTAATCATCAGCTCTGTGTGGACATACACTTTTTCCATATGATCTTCTTCTTGCTCTTCACCGTTTATCACTGAAAGGATAGCTTCTGCTCCAAGTGCACACATTTTTTCAATCGGTTTTTTCACCGTTGTCAATGCAGGTGTGGTATAGGATGAAAAGGCAATATCATCAAAACCAATAATAGAAATATCACCTGGACACGTTTTGCCTTTTGCAAATAAAGCATTCATTGCACCAATCGCCATGTCATCGTTTGAGCAAAAGAGCGCTGTTGGCGGATCATCAAGGGCCAGCAGCGATTCCATTGATTCATAGCCGCTTTTCATGTGATAGTCGCCTTTCATCATATATTCTTTCTTCATAGGTATTTGGTGATCAATTAACGCTTGCAGGAAACCAGCTTTTCTTTCTTGAGTTGATTTAAAGCCTTCTTTTCCTTCAATGATGGCGATTTGTTCATGACCTTGCTGAATGAAATGATGTGCAGCCTGATAAGCTCCTTGACTATCATCTGCTAATATATTCATGACCTCATGACTTTCTACACGGCGATTCAACACAATAATGGGAATGCCCTGTTTCTTCACATGATGGATAAACGCTTCATCGTGCTCGCTTTGACTCATGAGCAAAATGCCATCGTAGCGTTGTTTATGAATGGTTGTGTAATCGTGAAAGTCGTCAATTCCTCTTACAAAGAGATTATAATACTCTGTCATGACGCTATTGACACCTTTTAACGCATCCACAAAGAAGCTTGAAGATGTGCCTTCTGTTAAACTCGTAAAAAACAGACCGATTGTAAATGATTTTTGTGATACAAGGCCTCTCGCATGGACATTCGGTGAATAATTCAGCTGTTTTGCAATCGACAAAATCTTTTGTTTTGTCTTCTCCTTAATAAAAGGACTGTTATTCAAAGCCCTTGATACCGTGGTATGAGAGACGTTTGCCAATTTTGCTATGTCTTTAATTGTGACTGTCATGCTATTCCGCCTTTTATGATTTTTTACCATCTTATCATAAAACCGCTTTCATTTTCTTCATGTCATTCTGTTTGGATGCGGGAGCTGCTTTGCCCGGTCAAATTGGAAATACTGCCTGGCATTTTCATAGCTGATTCCTTTCACGATTCCCCCTAACAGCTCAAGATCATAAGGGGCTTCTCCTTTTTCTACCCAATCTCCGATGATATCGCAAAGCAGTCTTCGAAAATATTCATGCCTTGTATACGAAAGAAAGCTTCGAGAATCTGTCAGCATCCCAATGAAACGGCTGATCAGTCCAATACTGGATAGAGCCATCATCTGCTCTGTCATTCCTTGTTTCGTATCATTAAACCACCAAGCTGTGCCGTGCTGGATCTTCCCAGGTGTCATCCCGTCTTGAAAGCTTCCAGCCAATGTTGAAATCACAACATTATCCCTAGGATTCAAGGAATAGAGAATGGTTTTTGGCAGTGCCTGTTCTTGTTCTAAACGATCCAATATTCGGCAAAGCGGCTTGGCAATGTCTTCATCATTCATCGCATCATACCCAGTATCTGGTCCAAGCCGCTCAAACATTTTCGTATTGTTGTTCCTAAGCGCATTGATATGAAGCTGCATCGCCCAGCCCCGCTCATAGTAAGCCTGACCTAGCTGAATGAATGTTTGTGTTTTAAATTTGATCTTCTCTTTTTCCGTCAAAGAATGCCCAGACATTCTTTTATGAAAGATGGCTTCCACTTCTTCTTTCGTCGTTTCTTCAAACGTCATTTCGTTAATAGCATGATCTGAGATCAGGCAGCCCTGTTCATGGAAAAAATCAATTCTTGCGAGGAGTGCTGTCAAAAAGTCTTGATAGGATTGTATTGAAGTAGATGAAGCCTCTGCCAGTTCGTGAACATACGCTGCAAATAGATGATTCGTTATATCGAGTGCCTTATCAGGCCGAAAGCCAGGCAGCACTTGCACAGTGAATCCTTCTTCCCGCAGTTTTTGATGATAGTAAAGCGAATCGACTGGATCATCTGTTGTCACGACTGTTTCAACGTTCGATTTCACAATAAAGTCTCTTGCACCAAAACCCTCTCCTTGCAGCTTTTCATTTACTTTCTGCCAGATGATGTGTGCGGTTTTTTCGTTTAAAAGTTCTTCAACTCCAAAATATCGTCTCAGCTCTAAATGAGTCCAGTGATAGAGCGGATTTCCAATGGTCATGGGAACGGTCTTCGCCCACGCCAGAAATTTCTCATAGTCTGAGGCATCCCCTGTGACGTGTGATTCGGGTATACCGTTTGCTCTCATGGCACGCCATTTGTAATGATCTCCGTAAAGCCATGCTTCGGTGATATTATGGAAGGTTTTATTTTCATAGATTTCTTTGGGGCTTAAATGACAATGGTAATCTATAATTGGAAGGTCCTTAGCAAACTCATGGTATAGCTTTTCCGCCGTTTGACTGTTGAGTAAAAACTGATCATCTAAAAAGGCTTTCATCAAACTCCCCCATCTCTCTTATAGATAAAAATAATTTGTTCACGTTAACAATTTTATTGTAATCGTTTACAAAGTTGATTTCAATCCTAAAACAGGAAAAAACGATCTCCTTTAGAAAAGAAAATCGTTTTTTGGCTATTTTACAGGTGATGATTTTTTTAGGATAATCGCAATAGTTGTTCCAGTGCCTAGTTCACTTTCAACTTGAATATCACCGTCATGCAGCAAGACAAGCTCTTTTGCTATCGCAAGCCCGAGTCCTGTTCCGTTCGTTGGATCATTTGTATTTGTCCCTCTGTAATAGCGGTTAAATAGGTGATCCACCGTTTCCTGTGCCATTCCGCGGCCATTGTCTTTCATTTCGATCCGAACTTCTTCATTTGTTTCAGATAAAACAGCTGTAATATGAGTGCCTTTTTCGTTATGCTTCACTGCATTCGCCAGCAGGTTCTCAATCACGCGTCTGAACCATGCTTTATCGATCTCAAATATGACACCATCTGTTTGATCTTCAAAGGAGCATGGATAATCCTCAGATGAGGAGCTTCTTGAAAACTCGTCCATAATGGAAGCTAAAAATTCACTGAGTTCAACCGGTTTCCGATTAATAGGCAAAGCACCATTCTTCAATCGGTACGTGAGGTTTAAATCCTCAATCAATGTCGACATGTATTCTGATTTCTCACGAATCACCTGTCCCATTTCTATGACTTCTTCCTTGGACCATTGATATTGATTAGATTCAAGCATGAGTCCATAGCCGTAAATCGTACTTAGAGGCGTTTTCAAATCATGAGACAATCCTGCAATCCATTCTTCCCTTGTGGTTTGAATTTTTCTTCGGTTTGCTTCATTCTCTTTTAATGTAAGTGTAAGCTGATCCATTGTTTTTAGGATATCCTCAAATAATCGGTATTCCCGTTTAATACGGCCTTTTTTATTTTTACTGACTGGAACTCCCTTTCTATTTGTTGGTTCCTGCAATTTATTTCTTGATAAGAAAATCAGCCAGCGAATAATGTGATAAATTGGCAGTCCATAGCGGTACGAATACCATGATGTCATGACAATAATAATAGTGAGTGCAAGACCTGCATTTAAGATAGTTGTATATTGATTTAAAGCGTCTGTCTCTTTATCGTAAAGTTCGTCCGGGCTGTATACTTTATTTGGTACCGAAACAATAATATACAGGTTTTTATTCACTTTCATATAAGTCAGATCACTTCTAAACTCCCAAGGTTTCGATTGATACTTGAGCAGTTCAACATCTGTTACGTTATGTTTCAAATCAGTGTTGGCTCGAATACCTTTCAAATATTTACCTTCGTCATTGAACAAATGCACCGATCCATTCATTCTCTTCAAGAATTCTTTTGTTTCAACCGAATATTGAGATAGTGCAGCCAAATTTTTCTCGTGCTGCTTCAGATAATTGGCTACCTTTGTACTGTTCGTTTTGAACCCATATAACACAATAAAGCTTTCTTGATCAATCTCAATTGGCCAGAAGTACATCTTGTAATCTTTAAATTGTCTCTTTTCAAAGATCTTGATCATTTCATCCTTTTGATAGGATGTTGGAATGGTTTTAGGGCGATGATAACTATAAACGTTTTTCTTTTTCGAATCAATTACTTGCAGCCAGCCGTCTCGTTTTTTTACGGCTTGCTTGAGCTGATCGTCGGCTTCCATTTTTCCATCCTCGTTAAAATAAAGCCAGCTCATGAGTGTATCTCCATCAGCTTTTGTTAAACCAGTTTCGGTCATGTTCTTGTAGTATTTATTTAAATATAAGTTCTCAGAAAACGTATTCCCAATCATCAAAATGGCAATCACAATAAACATTTGTCCGACAAAGTGAAAGAAAAGTTTTGCTCGTAAATTCATAAATTATTGAAGGACCTTTGCAGGGTGCGGTATAAATTTATATCCCATACCACGGATCGTCACAATATATTCTGGCTGACTCGGATCTAATTCGATCTTTTCTCTCAGCTTTCGAATATGAACCATGACGGTGTTGTTATCACCATATGATGGGACGCCCCATACTTTCTCATAGATTTGATCTTTTGAGAGAACTACATTCGGATGGTCACAAAAGTACTTCAGCAAAGAAAGAAGCTGAGCAGAACATGCCGTCACCTCTCCTCTTACTTTCAATTCGGCTGCATGAGGATGATAGGAGAAATGGGCATAATGATATTGGCTTTGAGTATCTTCTTGCTCCTCCTGTAAGGAGATATATGTTCGGTTTAGGTGAGCCTTAATTCTAGCCACTAGCTCAAGCGGGTTAAATGGCTTGGTGATGTAATCGTCTGCCCCCTGCGCAAAGCCCGTCAGTTTATCGACATCAGACGTTCTTGCAGTTAAATAGAAAATGGGCGCTTTCGTTAATTTTCTGATTTCAGGCAGAACGTCAAAGCCAGACTTACCGGGCATCATCACATCTAGAAGTAAAAGGTGGATATCCTCGTTTTTGACAACATCTAATGCTTCATCTGCATGGTAGGCTTTATAAATATGCTTGAATCCTTCTTTTTTTAATACGCGTTCAACCATTTTTACAATTGCTTCTTCGTCATCTGCAATCAATATTTTTGCTGTTTCCACGCATCTCTTTCCTTTCTAGCTATGATCTCTAACCGTATATTACCATTGTCTAAAGTAAAAAAGTACCTCTTTTCTACATAAAAGCGAAAAAATATCAACTGGAGAAAATGGCAGCACCAGGAATTTTCAAACACGCAAAAAAACCCGGCAGCTGCACCGGGTTCCTTTACATCTATTATCCATTCACAGCTTCTAGCTTTCGTTCATGATTCATTAGGTCATATGTTAAACAAATCGGTTTATTCGTTCTAGGATCAAGCACAATTTCTGCATCAATATGGAATACCCGACTGAGTACCTCTTTGGTCATGACCTCATGCGGCGTACCGTCTTTTATGACTTTCCCTTGATTGAGGGCAATCATGTAATGTGAAAAACGCGCCGCATGATTCAAATCATGAATGACCATCAACACCGTTCGGCCCTGCTCTCTATTTAAGCGTTCTAACAGTTGAAGAATCTCGAGCTGATGTGCAAGATCCAAATACGTCGTAGGTTCATCTAATAGGAGCAGCTCTGTTTCCTGGGCAAGTGCCATCGCAATCCATACACGCTGACGCTGTCCACCGGAAAGTGCTTCAATTGGCCGATCATGAAAAGCAATCATTCCCGTTTCCTCAAGTGCCCACCTAATGATTCGTTTATCTTCATTTGATAAACGGCCAAACCCATTTTGATGCGGGAAACGTCCATATGACACGAGCTCATACACTGTCAATCCACTTGGTGCTTCGGGCGTTTGCGGTAAGATCGCCATTTGTTTTGAAATTTCTTTTGTCGGCGTCTCATGGATAGCCTTGCCATTTAAGTAAACAGCTCCTCGATTGGCCTTCATAATACGAGACATCGTTTTTAAAATGGTTGATTTCCCGCAGCCATTCGGTCCAATCAGTGTTGTCACCTTGCCTTTTGGGATACTGACATTCAAATCTTCTACAATCAAACGGTCTTGATAACCGATACAAAGCTTTTCTGTTTCGAGTGATTTCATATGTTGTCTCTCCTTCCTCATTAGTTCGATTTCATCAATAAGTAAATGAAGTAAGGTGCGCCTAAAGCAGAAACGACAAGGCCAACTGGCACTTCTGATGGTGCAAGGATGACGCGGCCAAGTGTATCTGCCAGTAATAATAACAGCGCGCCAATTAACGCGGAGGCCGGTATCATTCCTTGGTGCTTTGGCCCAACAAGCTTTCTCGCCAAATGCGGTGCGGCTAATCCTAGGAAAGAGATACTACCTGCAACAGCAACACTCGCACCTGCTAATGCAACGGCAATCAGCATGAGAAGGCTTCTTTCTTTATGAACAGAAATGCCCAATCCATAGGACAGCTGATCACCCAAATTCATGATATTTAAGTAGCGTGATCTGACAAGCGCTAATATAAGGAAAATCAGCATCCATGGCAGAACAGACAGGACATACGTCCAGCTCGAGCCATAAATGCTTCCAGATAACCACACGATGGCTTGGTTAAAATCATTTGGGCTCATCTTCAATTGAATGACCACAATCGCTGCTGAAAACGCAGCATTAACACCAATACCAGTTAAAATCAACCGCACAGGTGTGATGCCCTTTTTCCACGCTAACACATAGATGAGAAATGCAGCAAAGCCTGCGCCTACGAACGCGAAAAGCGGCAGTACAAAAATCGTAAAATCACCTAAATTCGTCATCGTGCCTTGAAATGCAAAGATAAATAGCACAACGGCAAAGCCAGCACCGGCATTGACACCGAGAATACCTGGGTCAGCTAAACCATTTTGCGAAACACCTTGCCAAATCGCTCCTGATACAGCGATAGAAGCGCCGACAAGTAAAGCGATGACCATTCTTGGAAGCCTGAACTCGAATAATACGAGCTCATCCATTTCACTTCCGAATCCAAAAAGTGTTTTCAATGTATCCATCGGAGAGATACGAATTTCTCCGGTATTTAAACTAATGAGGAACACAGCTACGATCATGAAAAAGATCATGAGCATCGTTCGTTGATATTTCTTTTTCTTTGCTTGCTGCACCAATTCCATTTAAATTCCGCTCCTTTCACGTCTAGCTAAATATAAGAAGAAAGGAACGCCTATAATCGCCGTAATGGCACCGACTGGCGTTTCAAACGGAGCGTTGACCAGCCGTGCAGCAATGTCTGCATAAATTAACAAAGTGGCCCCTAAAATAGCGGAGCATGGGATAATCCATCGATAGTCCACTCCGACCAAGAATCGAGTCACATGAGGGATCACAAGCCCGATAAAACCAATAGAGCCTGCTACTGACACGGCAGCACCCGTTAAAAGGATAACAACCACGATACCAAGCACCTTGACCGTTTTTGTATACTGTCCAAGCCCTTTCGCCAGTTCTTCACCTAAGCTCAAAACCGTGATCGAACGGGCAAGGATCATTGCAATGATTAGTCCTGCAATGGCAACTGGAATGATGATATGAATGTTGCTCCAATTCACACCTGCCACTCCGCCAGCATACCAAAAGCTCATATCTTGAGCGACGTCAAAACGAATGGCAATGGCTGAGGAGATGGAGCTCAAAAGTGCTCCAACCGCCGTACCAGCTAGTGCGAGCTTTACCGGGGTCAGTCCCCCTTTTGACATAGTACCGACACCAAATACAATAGAGGCACCGAGTGCGGCTCCAACAAATGACCAAAGAATTAATGTGAAAGAAGATTGGCCAGGGAAAAATGCTAATGCAATGGCAATTGCAAATGCGGAGCCATTTGTCACACCCATAATTTCAGGTGACGCAAGCGCATTTCTTGTCATTCCTTGCATAATGGCACCTGATACGGCTAAAAAGGCACCAACGAGGGCAGCTCCAACTGTACGCGGCAGCCTCAATTCCCGAATGATTTGATGTGAAGTTTGATGTGGATCAAAATGAAAAACGGCTTCCCATACAGTCTGTAGATGAATGTTTGCCGCTCCTAATGATACTGATAAAAAAAGACCAAATGCTAAAGCGATCATTCCTATGATGATAACAGCTGCTGTTCCAAAGGGCTTCGTGACAATATCGATCGTATCATCTCTGGCTGGCAGCTGTTTATTCGATTGTGAGCCCAAAACCAGTCTCTTCCTTTCCGTTCATGTCTATTCTCTATTAGTGATAATGATTATCAATCTCGAAGTCTAGTATATCACTTTCTTTTCTTTTTGAAATCACTGTTCTGATAAATTTCTTTATTTTCCGCAAAAAACTGTGAGAATTTCATCATTTTTCTTTTGGTTCTAAATTAGCCGATGCATTTTTATTCCTATCATGTTACGATAAAATTGAAAATGAGAATCATTATCAAGGAAAAGTGAATAGGAGAGAATTTTTGTGAAAAAACGAACTGGATTTCTTTTGATTTCTTTATCCATCCTTATGATCTTTACAGCCGCTTGCGGCAGCACTTCAAATAAACAATCTGCAGCGAAAAAGAATGACATGATCACATATCAGGATGCCAAAGGTGAAGTGAAGCTTCCGAAAAATCCGAAACGAATAGTGCTTCTTGCAGAAAGCTATTACGGGGACCTCGTCACACTCGGCAAGACGCCGGTTGCTACAACATCACCCATCTTTAAAAACCCTTTTTATAAAGGGAAAACAGATGGAGTGGAAAATCTCGGAAGGACCCCATCAGTCGAAAAGGTAGCCGCTTTGAAGCCAGATATGATTATTGCTTGGGGAGAAGATGAGAAGTTTGATCAATACAAAAAAATCGCTCCAACTGTAGCGGTTAAATACAACCAATATTCCTTCAAAGACCAGCTAAAAGAATTCGGTAAAATGACAGGTACACCAAAAAAAGCAACAGAATGGATCACGAAATGGGATACCAAAATTGCTGAGGTGAAACCAAAGGTAACAAAAGCTGTCGGTAGCAAAACGGTTTCGATCGTATCGCCATTTGATAAAGGTATTTATATCTTCGGAAACACCTTTGGCCGCGGGGGAGAAATCATTTATGACGAGCTGAAATTAAAAGCACCGAAGGCCGTCAAAAAAGAAGCGATCGACAGCGGTGTCGGCTATGCAAATATTTCTCTTGAGAAGCTGCCAGAATTCGCAGGCGACTATATTTTCACAGGTCCATGGAGCGGTTCAAAAAGTAATGGAGACCAAGTGTATCAAAGCAGCATTTGGACATCACTTCCTGCCGTCAAAAATAAACATGTATTTGAAATAGATCCAGTCGGTTACTTCTTTAATGACCCAGTGTCACTAGAAGGTCAGCTAGAGTTCATTGTGGACCGATTGACATCTGCATCATAAAAAAAACGTTTCTCCATCTCTGGAGAAACGTCTTCCTTATCTTATACCGTTTCTTTGGCAAATCCTTTTGACATGAGTGGATAAAGCAAAATACCCACTAAGAATAGACCGATTCCAAGACCAAAAGTTTTCAAGTCGGCTGTTCCTGAAATAATGACCCAAGCTGAATATCCCATCGCAACAAGTGCAATGATACCGTCTCTTGTTCGGTTTCCTTTTTGAAGCTCATATGTGTCACCTTGCATGATGACCTTAAAGCTGTAGATGGAAGACACAATATACGGAATAAGATACGCAAGTGTCGCTGATGTGGTTAAAAAGGTAAAAGCTTCATTAATCGTACGTGACATCACAGAGAAGATAAACAGCTGTGACATTATATTTGTAACAGTCAAAGCGAAAGCAGGGCTTCCTTTTTTGTTTGTTTTTGCAAATACTGCTGGAAAATCACCAGCCTTTGCTGCTTGATACGGTACTTCTGAACCAAGTAAAATCCAGCCAAGCATCGAACCAAACAAGCAAATAATCGCAAGCAGTGCCATGACAATTCCGCCAGCTGGCCCAATAATAAGCTGAAGCACATCCACGAATGGTTTGTCAGAGCCTTGCAATTGATCATGCGGCAGAACGCCCATTGTAATCAATGTGATAATCATGTAGATCGAAAGTGCGATTAAAAGACCTGTAATCGTCGCACGTTTCACATCACGCTGTGAGGATGCTCTTCCTGATAAAATGACAGCTGATTCAATCCCAATAAATGCCCATAGTGTGGAAATAGCCGCATGATGAATTTGGCCACCAAGTCCGAGCACTCCTTCTCCGCCTGTTTCAACTGGGAAGTAATAATGTTCAAATAATGCCGTTTGAAATGCAAATAATCCCGCAACAATAAAAAGGACAAATCCAAGCACCTTCGAAAAGGTCGTAATAAAATTCAATTTACTTGCAGCACTTAAGCTAGTGATTAAAATGGTATGTGTTCCCCATAGAAGAAGGGTACATACGATAAACGTCATGAGCTGGCCAAGTGTGACCGCTTCTTTTCCAAAGGTAAAAACCTCAGTCTTCACGGTGAGGATAGGGAAAAAAGTCGTTAAATAACCAGCAAGGCTTGTAATAATCGCGACATTACTAATCCAGCTCGCCACCCAATATCCCCAAACCATTGTAAAACCGGCCGCTTTCCCTTTTTTCGGATCTTTAAAAAGCGCCCTTGCATAACTTTGTGGTCCAGCCGTCAGTTGCGGCTTATGAATGGACAAATGCCCAAATACAAGCGCAATCATCAGCACACCGCCGCCTGTGACAAGCCATGCCATCGTCACACCTAAAGGACTGGCGTGCTGGGCAAGCGTACTTGGCAGCATAAAGATGCCTGAACCTACCATATTTCCGACGACAAAAGCCGTCAATAACCAAAAACCCCATTTTTTTGTCTGTTCCATTTCCGTACCTCCGTTTTATTCACTTTGGACCAGACCCGGCAGTATCTTCATTGATATATTTGTGAAGCAATGACTTGCATTCTTTATGTTCATCATGGATTACTTTTTAACAGCATATCCTTATTTTTGTTACTCAGAACATAAAAAAAAGCCTGAACAAAAGTCCATGCTTTTCAAAACATACACCTTGATCTCCGGATAGCCCTCCACGCTTCAAAGACGTGGCAGTCCTGCATTTATTCAATGCAGACCCAGCATAAAGAAAGTTGGAGCTCTCTCTACACTTCGGCGCTGATGCCTTTTTTCTCATGATCTACGATTCCATCTCTCCTATGAGTGACTCATCATCCGCGCAACCTCTACCTCACTGAGACATAGCGTGAGGATTTCTATTCATTTTTACTACACGAAGGTTATCAAACATTCTCACATCTGTCAAAGGGAAAAACATAGAAAAAAGGCAGAGAACTGTTTCTCTGCCCTTTACTTGATTAATGTTGGTTGTTTTTCTTCTTTTGTACAGCTTCCTGAAGCGGATCGCCTGCTAGTTCTTTACTTGCTTCCTCTAACAGCTGATCTACCTGCTGATGGTCTTTCTCACTTTTCGCCTTTTTATCCTTTTGGAAAAATGACATCGCTGTTTCCTCCCTTTTCATATAATACGGTTGCCTGTTTAATTTGCGCTACAGCGCTCAGCATTATACAAAGGAAGAGGCTCAATCATCATGAAAGGTCTGTCTCATTTTTTGCAAGTACGTCAGAAAGGTTTTTAAATCATCCTTTGTGAAGTCTGACATCATATGCTGAATCACCTTTCCGAAAAGACGTGTATGCTTTTCATAAATGGCCAGCCCTTTTTCCGTGACTTCTAAACGGACAAGTGACGAATCGTCCTTGTCCCGTTCTCTTTGAATATAACCCTGCTCACATAATTTATTGAGTGCAATAGAGGCTGCACCAGGGTTTAAAGAGAGTCTTTGCTTCAGCTCTTCGGCATGTGATACTTTGCCTTGTATCAAAATAGAAAGAGCATATATCTGCGGTGGCGTGATGTCTTTCTCTAACTCAAGTAACTTGCGGTTTAATTTACGGCTGACTTCATAATGTACAAGAACAATTTCTTTTAAAATGTCTGCATTACCCATCCGAATCGCATCCTTATCGTTAGTATCAACATGACTTCCCCCTTATTATAGAATGTTTTTCCATTCAGCCAACCCTTTTGGCCTCTTTTTCTTTAGAAATAAGCCTTGCTGAATGAATCCACCCTTGATATAGTGAGTACTTGAACTAAAGATAGAACAGGAGTACGCATCATGACAGGAAAAACACACATCATGGGCGGAATTGCCGCCTCCACAGCCGTTGCCTACTATTATGGATTCGACCCAGTGACGATGGCTGCTGCTGGATCAGCAGGTGCCCTGATCCCTGACCTTTGCCATACAAAAAGTAAAATCGGCAGAAAATTCCCGCTGCTCTCGACACTGATCAGCAGTGTGTTTGGTCATCGCACGTTTACACACAGTTTATTATTTTTGCTGATCATTTATTTTCTAGCGACAACATACATTCCAAATGACAGCCTAAGTATCGGTTTACTAGTCGGGATGGCAAGCCATCTCATCCTGGATGCAGGAACAGTGAACGGGATTAAATTTTTATTTCCTGCTTCCATTAAAGTGCGTCTTCCCTTCTATGTCAAAACAGGCAGCGCAGGAGAACAAGTCGTACTGGCTGCTCTCACCGTCGTTACCTGCTATTACATCGCTGTCATCTGCGGCATATCCATCCCATTCTAATGAATCAAAAAGAGTTTTCCGAAAAACACAGGATATGAATTGATCATTCCTCATTTTTTTAGTAGGTTTAAGATAAGTGTTTTTGCCTTGCAGCTGAATACAGAATGGTGAGGAGCTACATAAATGAAAGCGTTCTTCAAAAATCACTGGTTTTTAGTGTACTCCATCCTCTTCATGTGGATGAAAACATACATTATTTATCAATTCGGATTTCACATACGAACGGCCAATCTGTTTCATGAATGGCTGCTTTTAATCAATCCACTTAGCTTTTTGCTCCCTTTGTTTGGGATTGCTCTTTTTTTAAATGAAACGAAGCAAAAGGTTTTTTTATTGACCGCAAATTTTATTTTGACGGCGATTCTCATAGCGAATACGATCTTTTATGGATTTTATATTGATTTCATTACGATCCCTGTATTATTCCAAGCGAAAAACATGGGAGATATGGGCAGCAGTATGACAGAATTGTTCCACCCGCTGTTTTTGCTGATGCTCATTGATTTCGTGGTGCTGGCGTGGCTGTTAAAGCGCAAACCTTTAGCACCAAAAGCATCCTTCAAGTCGATCAAAACATACTATGCCGTGTGCTGCAGCTTTCTATTGTTTCATGTCAGTTCAGCCATGATGGATCACCCTCGCTTTCTGACAAGCTCTTATGATCGAGAAGTGATTGTACGAAACCTTGGGCTGTTCCAGTTCCACCTGTATGACGGTGCTGCCCAAACAGCGCGAATTGGACAAAAAGCCTTTGCAGATGAAGATACACTTTCAACCGTAGCAAACTACACAAAAGCTGATTACAGTGCACCAAACGAAGAGTATTTTGGACTTGCTAAAGGCAAGAACGTTGTGTTCATTTCACTTGAATCAACACAGCAATTTGTCGTCGATCAAAAGGTGAATGGACAATACATCACTCCCTTTTTAAATCAACTCACTAAAAAGAGTTTTTATTTTGATGAATTTTATCAGCAGACTGAGCAAGGAAAGACATCGGATTCAGAGTTTATTGTCGCAAATTCCCTCTACCCATCTAGCAGCGGCGCTGTCTTTTTTACAGCGAGTGACAACGAATATGACACGTTATACAAGCAGCTGAAAAAAGAGAACTATCAATCCGTCCAATTTCATGCGAATAATAAAACGTTTTGGAATCGTGATGTGATGTATGAATCGTTTGGGATTGACCGCTTTTATGATGTCGATTCGTATCAGGTCAATGAACAGAATTCAACTGGCTGGGGCTTAAAGGATATCGACTTCTTTGACCAATCCATTGATTATTTAAAAAAGTTGAAGGCGCCTTATTACAGCACGTTCATTACCTTGACCAATCACTTTCCATTTGAAATCGATCCAAAAGATCAATTGATTGATGAATATGATTCGTCCAGCGCCATTTTAAACCGTTATGTGACGACTGTCCGCTATCAAGATGAAGCCATTAAGACCTTTTTTGAACGTATGAAAGAAGAAGGACTGTATGACAATACAATGTTTGTTCTCATGGGGGATCACTATGGCATCTCCGAGGCACATCATCAGGCAATGGCAGAGCTGCTCAAAAAAGATGAGATCACACCGTATGACGCTGTTAAATTGCAGCGGGTTCCTTTTTTGATTTACATTCCTGGTGTCACAGATCAAGCACCGCAGACAATTTCTGAAACAGCTGGGCAAATAGACGTGAAGCCGACACTCCTGCACTTACTCGGTATTGAAACGAAGGATGCCATTCAATTTGGCAATGACTTATTTTCAAACGAACGGACGCCTTTTGCTGTTTTGAGAAACGGGAACTTTATTACAGATGATTATCTCTATACAAAGAACACCTGCTATGATCAAAAAACAAAAGAACCTGTTGAACAGGATGAAGTGTGTCAGCCTTATATCGAAAAAGCCAATAAAGAGCTTTCCTTATCAGACAAAGTGATCAATGGGAATTTGCTCCGTTTTTATCAGCAATAAAAGTCGCCTTCTGGCGGCTTTTTCTTTTCTCTTTTTACTGAAAGCCTATGAATGGTCAAATAAGTTTGCTTATAATAAAGGATACAGATGATATTGAATAATAAGAGGTGTGAACATGAAGTATGCGTTCTTCGCCTTCATCGCCATCTGTTTGCTCCTGAGCGGGTGTCAAACAGAGATGAAGTCATCGGGTACAACAACCAAAAAAACAGAGCTTGTCATTTCAGCTGCGGCAAGTCTTCAGGATGCACTAAAGGAAATTGAATCCACCTATAATGATGAGCATCCGAATGTGACATTAACAAATAATTTCGGGTCATCCGGCGCATTGAAGCAGCAAATTGCGCAAGGGGCAAAGGCGGATCTCTTTTTCTCAGCAGCTGAAGCGCCCTTTGATGAGCTTGTGCAATCTGGAGACATCGATCAACATTTTATCAAGGATGCCATCCAAAATGAGCTTGTACTCATTGTGCCAAAAGATCACTCTCCCTCTATTAAAAGCTTTCAAGACGTTCAGCACATAAAAGGAAAGGTTGCTCTCGGCACACCTGAATCCGTTCCTGCTGGTACATACGGCAAAGAGATTTTCACAAAGCTGAACATCTGGGATCAAGTGAAAAAGAACGCTGTGTACGGCAAGGATGTGCGGCAAGTTTTAAGCTACGTAGAAACAGGAAATGTGGAAGCAGGTGTTGTGTATAAGACAGACGCCCTCGTTTCCAATAAAGTAAATATTGCAGCTGAAGCCAATCAGGACACGCACTCCCCGATTATTTACCCAGTAGGAATCGTAAAAGGGACAGAACATTTAGAGGAAGCCAAGTCCTTTTTTCAATTCCTTCAATCAAAAACAGCCAAATCCATTTTTAAAAAGTACGGCTTTCAAGTGACATAATGCCCATGCTGACTGAAGAATTCCTTTCTCCCATTTGGCTGTCCGTGCAAATTGCCGTTGTGAGCGGGCTGCTGGCAACTGTTTTTGGTACAATGATTGGCTATTGGATGGCGCGAACATCATTTAAAGGGAAAATGATCGTAGAAACGCTCTTGATGATGCCGCTTGTCCTCCCGCCAACGGTTGTAGGGTTTTTATTGCTCGTCATATTCGGAAGGCATAGCATGATCGGGGGCGCGATTGAATGGATCTTCCACCAGCCGGTCATTTTCACATGGTGGGCGGCAGTTATTGCATCGACGGTAGTGGCATTCCCGCTTATGTATCAATCTGCAAAAGCTGGATTTTCTACGATTGAGTCAGACATTGAAGGGGCTGCAAAAGTAGATGGTGCTCATTCATTCCAAGTCTTTGCTTATATTACTGTACCACTTGCCCTGCCTTCCCTCTTGTCAGGCAGCATCCTCAGTTTTGCCAGAGCCCTTGGAGAATTCGGGGCGACCTTAATGTTTGCCGGCAACATTCCAGGAAAAACTCAAACACTCCCAACTGCTATCTATGTGGCGATTGATTCTGGACGAATGGAGCTCGCTTGGGCCTGGACGATTTGTATTGTAATCTTATCTTTTATCATGCTCTTGGCTGTGCGCCGAAGCAGTACGTAAAAAATCCCCTTTCTCACATGAGAAAGAGGATTTTTTTATTTATTCAAACCCAACCGTCATCGTCTCTGGATTCGAGCCGACGCGTTCGTTATTGTTTAATGCATCGATTTTTTCCATGTCTTCTTTGGAAAGCTCGAAGTCAAAGATGTCTGCATTTTGTTTAATGCGTTCTTCATTGATTGATTTAGGAATTGTCACGACACCGCTTTGCAGATCCCAGCGCAAGATGACTTGAGCAACAGATTTGTTGTAGCGTGCAGCAATGTCCTTCAATACGTCATGGTCTAATAGCTTCCCTTGCATCAGCGGAGACCATGCCTCAATTTGAATGCCTTTTTCCTTTGCATATTGACGCAGTTCAACAAGTGTCAATTTCGGATGAAACTCAACTTGGTTCACAGCTGGAACGACCTCAGCATCTTTTAACAGCTCTTCTAAATGCTGAATGTAGAAGTTGCTGACTCCAATGGCTCTGACTTTCCCGTCTTTATAAAGCTTCTCAAGTGCGCGCCATGTGTCTTTAAATGTATCTGCATTTGGTCCAGGCCAATGAATCAAATAGAGGTCTAAGTAATCAAGACCTAATCGGTTTAAGCTTGCGTCAAACGCCTCAAGCGCTTTTTCATAGCCTTGATCTGTGTTCCATACTTTAGACGTAATAAATAAGTCTTCTCGTTTCACGCCAGATTCTTTAATCGCTTTTCCTACGCCTGTCTCATTTTTATAAACGGCTGCCGTATCAATGCTGCGATATCCGTTTCGTATGGCTGCTTTTACGGCATCTACCACTTGATTGCCGTCCTCCACTTTGAATACACCTAAACCAAACCAAGGCATTTCCACTCCGTTATTCAGTGTTACGGTATCATTCAAGCTTTTGACCATTTTAACAACCACCTTTTTATAGATTCCATCTCTTTCATTATCTCATGTTGTGCTTCAAAACTCTATTATCAGGCGTTTCTCTTCGCTTCGATGGCTAAGAGCAGCGCACCTGTCATGCCAGCTTTGTCCTCAAGTCCAGGGGAGACAATGTATGTATCAAGCGGCGGCAGGTCCACATAATCATTGACATAAGCAGCTAGCTTCTCTCGAATTAGTGGGAATAGCTGCTTTTGCTTCATGACGCCTCCGCCCATCATGATGCGCTCTGGGCTTAAAATAAGCGAGTACTGCATAAGCGCCTGCGCTAAATAATCTGCTTCAAGTGCCCAAACCGCTTCTTCCTGCGTAAGCTCTTTGGCAGGTTTCCCCCACCTTTTCTCAATCGCTGGTCCAGCTGCCAGCCCTTCTAAGCAATTTCCATGTGCCGGACAGACACCTGCAAACGGGTCTGATTCATCCTGTCTGATAAGGATATGTCCCATCTCAGGATGTGAATGGCCGTGTAGAAGCTCATTTTTCACAACAGCTCCCGCACCAATGCCTGTACCGACCGTGATATACAAACAGCTGCTTAGCCCTTTGGCTGCCCCTTTTGTTAATTCACCTAGTGCTGCGGCATTGACATCTGTTGTAAAAGATACTGGGACACCTAATTGCTTCTCAAGCTCTGGAATGAACGGGTAATGCTTCCACTCCACTTTCGGTGTGTTCATGATATAACCGTATGAAGGATCGTCCTTTTGAACACAAATGGGTCCAAAGGAGCCGACTCCTAATGCTGCGATTTCATGCTGCTCGAAAAATGGAATGAGCTTTTGTATTGTTTTATCCGGGTGCTCTGTCGGAATCGTCATTTCCTCTAAGATGTCTCCATGCTCATTGCCGATTGCACAACAAAATTTTGTACCCCCAGCTTCAATTGCTCCATAATACGCCATCATTGATCTCCCCCTGCTCGTTCTCTTTCTTCATCATAAAACATGGGGGAGAAGATGACAACATCACGTATTGGTGAGCAGAACAGCCTCCATATCATTGATATACTCCCTTAAATGATGGGCAATATCACGATTGATCTCACCATCTTCATATAAGGTTTGAATTTCATTTCGAATTGTCTGTACAGCTTGGAAGTTAAGCTCTTTTTTCTTCCGGTCAAATGAACGGTCTTTTTGCTGGAAGAAGCTTGGTCCGTGTTCACAGCGGTAAATCACTTGGTTGTAAAAACCAATGACTTGGTGGCACGTTTGCTGGTTTTCATCTGTCATATGATGTTTGATCGAATTTACTGCAGCTTCAGCGGTTTTCTTACGGATTTGTTTGTACGATTCCTCGTTTTCTAAAATGCCGCTTGAAATGTGCTGATTCGGCCGCCATAATTGCAGCCATTGAAGCAAGCGCAGAAACTTCACTTTTGAAAAACGAATTTTGAAAGAGTTTGAGTACAGCATTTCCAGCTCATGGAATCTCTCTTGCAGCTCATAGGCTTCTTCCTTGTCAATTTTCTCTTCATCAATTAATTGTTGAAGTTTCATCTGTTCTGCTTTGATACCGTGCAGTCTGATTTTTCGCTCTTGTCTTCTCATCCCGAATTGGTATGGTTCACGCTGAATATTTCTTAGCTTCATTCGGAAATCATTGATGAGTGCAAGGGATACTTCCCTGTTGTCCTCATTCATACCTTCTTTTAACGTTTTAATGGCACTTCTCAGCAGCTTCCGTTTCGCATGCTGAATCTTAGTATCCAAGTCCACGTCGATTTGCTTGTCTTTTTTCTCAGATAAAAGAGGCAGTAACACACTGGCTAAAATGAGTGTACATAAGATGACGCCTGCTGCGAGGAAAATAATCAAGTGCCGCTCAGGAAATGGTGATCCATCCGCAAGCGTAAATGGAATGGAGAAGGCACCGGCCAATGTCACAGCCCCGCGGACACCAGAGAATGTCATGAGCATCGAAGCCCGCAGCTTCGGTTTTTTCACATTCTGTTTTTTCGTTACACTCCAGTTACCTGCCCAGAACAGCCATACCCATAAAAATCTCAGTACCATGAGACATAGCGTAATGATTAAGATGTAGCCAATCACCTGCATGTTGTTAAAGGCTTCATCCTGGAAAATGACTGTAGAAACATCCGGAATCTGTAATCCAAGTAAGACGAAAACGAGTCCGTTTAAAATAAATAAAATAATATTCCATGTGTTTGATGAAGCAATTTGCAGTTTGGCTAAATTTGCTTCCATTCGATCTTGCTCAATGGCATGTGTGACACCACCTGCAACAACGGCTAAAATGCCGGATACACCGATTTCTTCCGCTGCTAAATAAATCACAAATGGTGTAAGGATTTGCAGGATAATGTGCATCGTGACATCGTCCATTCCTAAACGACGGAGGAAATAGCGAAAACGAATGATAAAAAAGGATAGAATAAATCCAGTCAATAAACCACCTGCGGCAATCAGCACAAAGCTAAAGGATGCCTGAGCAATTGAAAAGGCTCCCGTCACCGTTGCGGCAATGGCAAATTTAAAGGCGACAAGTCCTGACGCATCGTTCATCAGCCCTTCGCCCTCCAGCAATCTCATGATGCCCTTTGGCATATTCACACGGCTGGATAAAGCACTTACTGCCACCACATCTGTCGGTGATAAAATCGCTGCAAGTGCAAATGCGGCTGGAAGCGGTATGCTTGGAATCATCCAATGAATGGTATATCCCGCTACAATCACGGTAGCAAACACTAAACCAAGCGCTAAAAGAAGAATCGGTGCTCTTAATTTCCATAGCTCGTCCCTTGGGGTACGCTTCCCGTCATTAAATAACAGCGGCGCAATAAATAGAACGAAGAAGAGTTCAGGATTTAAAGAAATATGTAAACCTGAAGGAAAAGCTGCCACCAATATTCCTAAGCCCACTTGAATTAACGGAACGGGAATAAAGGGGACAAAACGATTGATAATATTAGATGCTGCAATAAGTGCCAGTAGTACGAGCACTGCCAAAAAAATCTCCACTAGTACATGTCCCTCCTATGTATATTTTTCGTCAAGTTTTGCTTACATGCAAAGATGTGTTCATTTCATCCATCCGTCCGATCAGAAGTGCTTCTTTAGTATTCCGCAAAATGTGAAACCAACACATAACAATCCATCTAGGCAAAAAAAGGCTGAATCCAGATATTCAGCCAGCTGACAAAATTTTCATCATATGTATTGTTCAAATGATGAACAAAAGACCCTGCTTTTATTTTACACGAAAACTCCATCATCTGCTGATATTCAGCTCTTATTAAACACAAAAAAAAGAGCGGAATCGCCCTTTTTTCGTTTTACCCTTTATTTAAAAAATAAGACCTGGCGGGAAGACGCCATTTGAATAAGTAGGAACAAACCCTGCATCCGACGAGGATGACAAACAGCAGATATAAAGCAAGCTCTCCTTGCGCTAAGCCGAGTCCGACGAATAAGCCGCCAAGGGCTGCCCATACGGCGTAAATCTCTGCTTTTAGCACAAGCGGCTTTCGCCCTGCTAATAAATCACGCACAATACCGCCGCCGCTTCCAGTCAAAATGGCTGCCACAATGACCGCACTGAGCGGGAGTTCTCTTTGCACAGCAAATAATGCGCCTTGAATCGCAAACGCTGCTAAACCGATCGCATCCGAGAAATTTCCCCATGTGCTCCAGTGCTTGAGCAAAAGCTTTGGAAAAAGAAACACAATCGTAATGGATACAAGGGCAATGGTAAACATTTTGCCCTGTGACCATAAAGCAGACACCGGAAGACCAATTAATAGATTCCGAATCGCTCCACCGCCAAATGCTGTCACAATCCCTAAAATGTACACACCAAGAATATCGTACTCTTCCTCCATTGCCACAATCGCACCACTAATGGCGAATGCGACAATGCCAATGATACTTAAGACTTCCCATGCCATTTTCCGCTTATCTCCTTACCATTATCTGATCATCTAACACTACTCCCTTAATGTATATCTGACACAGGCGAAAAGCAATACAAATTTTCTTTAAATTTTATCTTTTTGCAAAAATAAAAAATAGCCCGCTTATGAGCAGGCTATCTCTTTCAATCTTCTTTTGCATTTAACAGCAGCATACTAATGATGATGAGAATAAATGCAATAAGGGCTAGTAGTGGAATGGTGATAAAACCAAACCAGTTTAAATAATCAACGGAACAAGGAATACCGCTCAGGCAAGGGCGAATCGATGCAAAGCCTGGTATCTTTTGTTCCATATAATGATAGATAGAAAAACAAGCGCCAATCACAGCCAAAGGCAGAACGTAATATTTCACTTTCACATCGCCTCTGAATGTCGCAATTCCAAGTAAAAGCACGAGCGGGTACATGAAAATGCGCTGAAACCAGCACATATCGCATGGGATAAACTTCTTTACTTCACTTAAATACAAGCTGCTCATCGTCGCAACGATAGAGACGATCCAAGCACTGTATAAGTAAACAAGCTTATTCCTCATGATTTTTTCCCTTTGAGCTCTTGATCAATTAATTCTTTGATTTCATCATAGTCATAAAAGTTTTGGACTTGTTTGTTGTTAATGAAAAGTGTTGGTGTTGCATTCACTTTATATTGGTTCACAAGCTGATCGTCTGTGTTCAGCTGCGGCTGATATGTTTTCTTTGATAGGTTATCTTTTAGCTTGTCCGTATCTATTTTTGTTGTCTTTTTCGCTAGTTCCGTCAGCTTAGCAGGCGTGACCCATTCGGCTTCACTATCTGGCTGTGCCTGATAGACAGCTTCATGAAATGCCCAAAAGTTTTTCGGATCTTCTTTCCACACTTCTTCAGAAGCTAGTGCTGCCAGCACTGCGCCATCTCCATGAACAGGAAGTGGCAAGTTAATAAACGAAAATGATACATCGCCTTTATCTATGTAGTCCGCTTTCAGTTTTGGGAAAATGTCTGTTTCAAATGATTTACATGACGGACATTTATAATCCCCAAACTCGACGATTTGCACCGCTGCGTTTTTATCCCCCATAACAGGCTGTCCTTTAATAGAAGGCTTACTGTCTACTGTTTGCGCTTCTTTGCTGTTGTTATTTCCAATGACGACGAATAGTCCGATGAGAAGAGCTGCAATAATAGTTAAAATGACAGCAAATTTAATGGATGAAGATTGATTATTTTTTTTACTCACATAAGCACCTACCTTATCTTTTTCATTCCTTCAAAAAGAAAAAGGATAACAGCTTAGAAAAATGCCATTATCCAACTTCTTCTATTTTAACAAGAGGGGGGTCATTATGAAAGATGGTATTCATGAATTTTTCCTTACAATTTTATTTCATCACCCTCATGGCATTTAAAACAGCGAGTACGGTCACACCGACATCCGAGAAGACGGCTTCCCACATAGTCGCAATACCAAATGCACCGAGTAATAGGAAAACACCTTTAACCCCAAGCGCAAATGCAATATTCTGCCATACAATTCTTCTTGTTCGTTTAGCGACAGCGATGGCTTCTGCAACTTTTGACGGCTGGTCTGTCATAATGACGATATCAGCCGCTTCTACCGCTGCATCTGAACCAAGTCCACCCATTGCAATTCCTATGTCTGCTCTTGCTAATACCGGTGTATCATTGATCCCGTCCCCAACAAATAATAATTTTTCTTGAGGCGCTTTTTTCTGATCAATTTCTTCTAATTTCGTTACCTTATCCTGCGGCAATAATTCTGCATGTACTTCATCAATGCCAATTTGCTGTGCGACCGCTGTTCCGACTTGCTTGGCATCTCCCGTCAGCATGACTGTTTGAATGCCAGATGCTTTTAGAGCAGAGACAGCTTCAATTGCATCATCCTTCAATTCATCTGCAATCAAGATTGATCCGGCAAACTCACCGTTAATGGCCATGTACACAACTGTTCCGCTTCGTTTTTCTTTTTCATACGAAATGCCTTCTCGTTCCATCAGGCGATGATTTCCTGCCAAGACTTGGGAACCACTGATGGTCGCTTTAATTCCATGTCCCGCAATATCCTCATAGGCTTCGATCTGGCTTTCATCAAGCGGTGAACCATATGCCGCTTTAATTGATTCAGCAATCGGATGTGAGGAATGGGCTTCTGCTAAAGCTGCAAAAGAAAGCAGCTCTTCTTCTGACCACTTGCCGCTCGTTGTCACGATATTTGTCACCGTAAAGTTTCCTTTTGTGAGTGTGCCCGTCTTATCAAATACAGCATAGCTCACAGAGTTTAGTGCTTCTAGATAGTTACTGCCTTTTACAAGGATGCCTCGTTTAGATGCTGCCCCAATTCCCCCAAAGAATCCTAATGGGATGGACACGACAAGCGCACAAGGACAAGAAATAACAAGGAAAACGAGTGCCCGGTAAACCCAGTCAGACAATTGAGCTGATGGAATGAGAAGCGGCGGCACAAAGGCAAGCAGCAATGCTAATACAACGACAGCTGGTGTGTAGTATTTTGCAAACTTTGTGATAAAGTTTTCTGTCTGTGCTTTTCGGCTGCTCGCATTTTCAACCAAATCTAAAATTTTCGTCACTGCCGATTCGCTTAGCCCTTTTTGCACTTCAATTTCAAGAATACCGTTTTGATTCACAAATCCTGCAAGAACTTCTTTTCCTGCTTCTACATCCCGCGGCACAGACTCACCTGTTAATGCAGAGGTATCCACGAGTGAAAAGCCTTCAATGACAAGACCATCGAGGGGAATTTTTTCGCCCGGTTTCACGACGATACGATCGCCTACTTTTACTTCTTCCGGCTTCACTTTTTTCGTTTCATTTCCTACTTTGAGATTCGCATATTCAGGACGAATATTCATTAATTCACTAATGGATCGTCTTGAACGGTTCACTGCTGCCCCTTGGAACAGCTCTCCAATTTGGTAAAACAGCATCACTGCCAGTGCCTCTGGATATTGCTGAATCACAAAAGCGCCAGCTGTTGCAATGGTCATTAAGAAGTTCTCATCAAATACTTGGCCGCGCACGATATTTTTCAGCGCTTTAAAAACCACATCACCGCCGACTAGTAAATAAGCTGCGAAAAACGTGATAAATTTCAGTAAGCCATCTTCTGGTATAAAATAAGCTGCTGTTCCAATGATTGCACCGCCAATTAATTTCAGCACAATCGCCTTTAAATTTTTTGTCCCATGATCATGATCGTGGTGATGTCCTTCTTCTTTTGGTGATACACTCACATGAGGTTCGATGGACTGAACCGTTTTTTCAATACGTTTTGACATCGTTTCTTGCTTATCTGCATGTGTGACAGTCAATGTCCCTGTCGCAAAATTAACGGAACAAGCTTCAACGCCATCCATTTTGCTGACACCTGTTTCAATTTTACGTGCACAGTTTCCACAATCAAGACCGCTTAATACGTATTCATCCTTCATTTTTTTCATGTTCTCACCTTTTTTCTATATGATAAGTAACGTTCCCTGGATCGATTAAACCTATTAAAAAACAAAAACTTTATATATGAGCATATATTCATATATTGGATTACCTTTATTATATGAGGAGTTCTTGTCTTCTGTCAATCATTTCTGAAGAAATAATTGGTTTTTTGTGTCCAATCCTGTCACCCGGATTTTCAATAAACCAAGCTCATGTCCCCCGCTCCCCGCATAACATAAAAACGATCATTTGCAGTTTTTCTCTTTACAAAAGAAGGACAGACGCTTAGAATAAAATAAAAGTTTCCCTAAGGAAACAAATTAGCGTTAGAGAATCATTTCATCCTTTAGTCAAAATTATTTAATTTATGCATATATCTTTAGGAAGTGCAATGATGATCGAAAGGGGCCGCAAGAGATGTCAAATGCTTTAACAATCGACCGTCTTCATGTCTCATATCACGGACAGGATGCATTAGAGAACGTCTCTCTTTCCATACAGGAAGGGACAATGACAGGAATCATCGGTCCAAATGGTGCTGGTAAATCGACGTTACTCAAGGCATGTTTGGATTTAATTGAAAAAGACCAAGGGGATATTCGTTTTTTTGAACAGCCCTTTAAACAAGTCAGAAAACAGATCGCCTATGTACCGCAGAGAAATGATTTAGATTGGACGTTTCCTATTCATGTGCTGGATACCGTACTACTTGGAACATATCCGAAGCTTGGACTCATAAAACGTCCCAAAAAAGAAGACCGGGCATATGCGTACCACTGTTTAGAAAAAGTCGGGATGCAGGACTTTGCCAAAAGACAAATCGGTGAGTTATCCGGAGGTCAGCAGCAGCGTGTCTTCCTTGCAAGGGCACTTGCGCAAAACGCACAGCTCTTCTGTTTGGATGAACCGTTTGTCGGGATTGATATGGCAAGTGAAGAAACGATGGTTCGCATTTTGAAGGAATTAAGAGATGAAGGGAAAACCATTTTGGTTGTCCATCATGATTTGAGTAAAGCAGATGATTATTTCAGCCATCTTGTTCTGTTAAATAAAAAACTCATCAAAGCAGGGCCTGTACACGACATCCTTCGCCCAGAGATCATGCTGGAAGCATATGAAACACAGCTGCCATTCTTAAAATCAGCAGGAGGAGACGTGTAATGGAATTTTTAACCGGGCTCTTTGAATATGCTTTTTTACAAAAAGCGCTATTTACATCTGTCATGGTAGGCATCATTTGCGGCGTTATTGGCTGCTTTATCATTTTACGCGGCATGGCCCTGATGGGAGACGCCATTTCACACGCCGTACTGCCAGGTGTCGCCATCTCTTATATGCTGGGAATTAATTTTTTCTTCGGGGCCGTTTTAACTGGGGTGTTAACAGCGATTGGAATCGGTTACGTGAGTCAAAACAGCCGAATAAAAAATGATTCTGCCATCGGCATTGTCTTCACTGCCTTTTTCTCAATCGGGATTATTTTGATTACATTTTTAAAAAGTTCAAGTGATCTATATCATATTCTATTTGGAAACGTTCTAGCGGTTCGGTCATCTGATATGTGGATTACACTTGGTATCGGCATTTTTATTTTGCTAGCCGTCATCGTTTTCTACAAGGAACTGCTCGTTAGTTCATTTGATCCGGTGATTTCTTCGGTTTACGGTTTGCCGAATCGAATGATTCATTATTTTCTTATGACCTTATTGACCCTTGTGACCGTTGCATCACTGCAAACCGTTGGGATTATTCTTGTCGTTGCCATGCTGATCACGCCGGCAGCCACCGCTTATCTCTTAACGGACCGGCTATGGATCATGATTTATTTATCAGCTTTTTTCGGTGCTGTTTCTGCCGTCGTAGGTCTAGGGCTTAGTTTTACGTATAACTTGTCATCTGGTGCTTCCATCGTGCTGGTCGCGACCATTTTATTCGGCAGTGCCTTTATCTTTTCACCAAAGCAAGGCATTCTATGGAGATCATTAAAATCTAAACGAAAACGAACGCACTTAAAAAAGGAAGCGTCTATGTAAAAGGAGGACATATATGAAGAAGGTATTTGCAATCCGTTTGACCGCAGTATTCATTACCCTTATGGTCATCGCAGGCTGTTCTACCCAGCAAAGTAATTCCGGTAAAGATGACGGCACATTAAAAGTTGTCACGACCTACTCCATTCTTTATGACATTGTGAAGGAAGTAGGCGGGCAGCATGTCTCTATTCACAGCATTGTTCCTATTGGTACAGATCCACACGAATTTGACCCACTGCCAAAGGATGTTCAGTATACGACGGATGCAGACCTTGTTCTATATAATGGCTTGAACCTTGAAACAGGAAACGGCTGGTTTCAAAAGCTGCTTGAATCGAGCGGCAAGGACGGGGATGATGCACCTGTAGCCGAGCTGAGTAAAGGCGTCAAAGTGAAGCATTTGTCTTCAAAAGGCCTTGAAAGCCAGCAGGACCCGCACGCATGGCTGAATGTCGAGAACGGGGTCCTTTATGCCCAAAATGCCCGAGATGCGCTCATTCAAGCAGACCCTGAGCATAAAGAGGATTACGAAAAAAATGCAGAAGCCTATATCAAAAAGCTTCAAGCTCTTCACGATGAAGCAAAAGACAAATTTGATCAGCTGCCAAAAGACAAAAAGCTCCTTGTCACAAGTGAAGGAGCATTCAAGTATTTTGCAGAGGCGTATGGACTGAAAGCCGGCTACATTTGGGAGATCAACACAGAAAGTGAAGGAACACCTGGACAAATGAAGCGCATCATTCATTTTGTTAAAGATCATCAAGTTCCTGCCCTCTTTCTTGAAACAAGTGTTGATAAACGCAGCCTTGAAAGCCTCTCTGAGGAAACCGGGGTTCCGATCAAAGGAAAAGTCTTCACTGACTCTATTGGAAAAGAAGGGGATGATGGAGACAGCTACTATAAGATGATGAAATGGAATATCGACACCATTTACAAAGGGCTGTCATCATAAGAAAAGACAGGTGGAGTGAATCCACCTGTCTTTTTTGTCAGCCTGTTATATTTTCTGGATGTTTTTTCGGCCAAATGACGTAGCTGATGCTAATGATGAAATCAATAGTTAAGATCATCCCCCATGTATTGACAAGCTGCATCAGCGCTTCCGTCCGCTCTGGTGCTTGGATGAGATAGGTCAATCCATATAACAGCCCCGCTCCAATAACATAAGAAATGAAATGCCGCGCCCAGCCGACCATTTCATACACAGACCGCTCTTTCCCGTACTTTGGTTTTCCCTTTGGCTTAGGGCCTCCTGCAAATCGATAAGCAAACCGGGCATCTGCCCATTTCACCATTTGATGGCCAAAGGCCAGACTCACACCAATATAAACAGCCGCAAGCCCGTGGATGACACTCGCCACAGCCCCTTGCCTTAAATCTATATAAGTTGCAGCAAGAAGGATTAAATCCAAAATCGGCGTACAGACAAGAAAGAAAGCACCCAACTTTTTCTGTTTAAACACATAACGCAGCGTTAAGCCCATTAGAATAAACAGCCAAAAACCAATTTCACATGCCACAATCAATAACCCGACCAATTTTTCCACATCCTTTTTTAATACGATTGTATTAAATAAAAAATAACACAGATGTGTTAAAAAAACAACAGCTATGCTAAAATCAATGTATGCCAAAAATCGTCGATCACCATAAACAAAAACAAAAGGTCGCTCAAGCTGCAATGAGAGTGATTAAACAAGAGGGATTGGAAAGCGCTTCTGTACGAAAAATAGCAGTAGAAGCTGGAATTTCAGCCGGCTCTATGCGTCATTATTTTTCCACACAGCAAGAGTTATTTCTATTCTCTATGCATTTAATTCAGGAAAGAGTCAAGGAGCGGATTACAAGGCTTGCATTAAACGGTTCAACGGAGGAAAATGTCCTCACTTTATTGGAGCAGCTTCTTCCACTTGATGAAGAAAGAAAATTTGAAATGGAGGTGTGGCAGGCTTTTACAGTCAAGGCGCTGACTGAACCAGATCTACAGCCGCTCAATGCAAAGATGTATGACGAGCTTTTCCAAACGGTTCAATATTGTTTAATGAAATTGAAAGAGGATGGGCTGCTGCTAGATGATATCGATCTTTTATTAGAAACTGAGCGGCTTTATACGGTCATCAATGGGCTTGCATTGAATGGAATTGTACAGCCCGAACGATTACCGCCTGAGCTCATACGCTCCATACTGCAGATGCACCTGCAATCCATCACAAAAAAAGACATGTCTCCCTAATTGGAGAGCATGTCTTTTTTTAATCTTCCATAAAAATACGTTTTGCTTCGTAGTAAAGCACCTGCACAAATTTCTTCACATTGATGCGGGTGTGTTCTTCTCTTCCGCTCGTCTCTTTGGTCAATTCACTCATTTTCTTTCGAACGATGGTGAAATCGAAAAATTTAGATGCGTAATTTTCAAACGTTGGATGCGAAAAATCGGTTAGCCCAAGTGATGCGATGTGTTTTAATGATTGGTTGATCGCGCGCCTTACCCGCTGTTCAGCTGCCTTTGCTTCTCTTGCGATGTCTGCCGATGTGTAGGGATCACTTAATTTATCCTCCGTAATCCCAGTGAAAATGATCTTTAAAGAAGGAAAGGAATCATGATGATCAGCATGCAGCGCTAAATACTGGTCTGTAAACAGAATCATATCTAATAAATCTTTAGACCCCTTCTCACCAACAATACCAAGCTCCGCCAGCAAAAACTGACCTGCCTCTGCAAGACTTTTCCCCCGCTGCTTCGTTTTCGTCTGACCGCGCTGCTGAAATTGCATGACCGATTTGAGTGAGTGCTGAATATTTTCAATTGAATGCTCCAAATGAAGACGTTCAATCATGAGATGGAGGACACTTAAGACCTCTACACGATTGATCGGCTTTGTCACATAATACTCGACGCCAAGCGTATACGCCTGTCCGATTAATTCCTTTGTTTCAACCTGTGACAGCATTAAGTATTTCCCATGAAACTCATCCTTGATCGCTCGAATCGTTTCAAGCCCGTCCCTTTCCGGCATCAATAGATCAATACATAAGATATCAATGTGCAAATCATTTAAGTAGCTGGCTGTTAACTCTGCGCCATCCTCTGCTTCCCCGGCGACAAAGCCAAGCTCTTCATCTTCAATGAGCTGAGCCAGTGAAGAGCGAACGGCTTCATCATCATCAACAATAAAAAATCTCATCTCCCAATCCCCTCTTTTCTACTGACTTGATCTACTGGTATCGTTAATGTGAAAATCGTTTGTTTATTTGGGATACTCTTCATCTCAACACTTCCGCCAAGCTTCTCCGCAGTATCTTTTACATAGGCAAGCCCGATACCGCTCGATGGATTCCCAGCCTGGTCGTATTTCAAAGTGAAGCCTGGTTTAAAAATAACATGATGATTACGTTCTTTAATGCCAGGTCCGTTGTCGCTGATTTGAAAAATCACGTGGTTCTCTCTCTGAGAAATAGAAAGTGACACCTCACCCTCTACAGGAATGGCCTCAACAGCGTTGGATACGATGTTATTTAACAAAGATAAAATGGTATACACGTGATAGGCGGGGTGCTGCCCATCTTCATCATAATGAAAGACAATGTTTTTTTTAAGAGATTCTGTGTAATTTTCATGAATACGTATCACAAGATCAGCGATATGAGAAGGACTCTCATAAGCCTGGAAATTTTCCTCATGAATCAGCTTTGATAAGGCAGAAAAAATCCGCTGGTTATCCTTTTTGATTTCATGCACCTCTCCTGCAATTTGCAAGGCTGTTTTACCGAGCTTTTTCAAATCCAATGATTCCACATCCTTTGCGTGGTGAAGGGATTGATACAATTGATAGGATGTGGCCGTAATATGCTCAGCATGTGCGAGTGTTTTATGAAAATATGTAGATTCCGTGTAAAGGTTGGAAAGGAGCATCAGCAGATGTTCCCTTTCCTTTTTCATCTGACGCTCTCTCGCCTGCTCTTCATATAATCGAATCATTGTATAACAAGCCAACACGAAAAAGCTTCTGAAAATCGCCAAAACAAATAATTGAAACAGCGTCCGCACTGTTAAAATTTCATCCATGGTGCCTCGAAGTGCGATGATCTCAACAACGCTCGCGCACAGCTCCATGATGATGCCTGTCGCTCCAATCAGCCAAGGCTGATCGCGGAAACGTCTCACCTTCAATAAATAAAAGAGTGTGCCATAGACGACATAATAAAGCAGAGAAGGAAATCTTAATGAAACCGCCTCTTCCAGCGGAAGATGCCCTGTCACGGCTGTATCAAGCAGCACGCGAAACGCAAAAACAGATATCCCAGCAATGATCCCGCTTGCCCATGCCGGGAATCTTTTCATTTGAAGCAGGATAAAGAAAAAGACAACGGTTCCAAAGCTGACCCGAAAGCTGTCCTCAAATGGATAAAATTTAAACTCTCCGCCAATCGGCGTTAGCACAATGAGCAGCAATATTAAATAAGGCTCTGTATTCAGCCATTTTTTCAGTAGATTCAAACGCAGTCACATCCCTAATAATTGACGATAGTATACTATGTGAGCTAAAGAAAAACAAACCTCCATGAAAAAGCGCACACCGGGATTTTGCCGGTGTGCGCTTCTCATAATGCCGCTTAATCTTCTAAACGATCCTTTTCTAAAAGTGATGCGCCAGCAATACCTGGTTTTGTCATTTCAAAAGGATTTAAGATGACATCAAGCTCTTCCTCTGTTAACACATCATTTTGCAGACAAAGCTCACGTACAGATGCGCCTGTAAGGATGGCTTCTCTTGCAATTCGTGCAGCCGCTTCATAACCAATATGCGGATTCACCGCCGTCATGACACCGGCACTCTTTTCTACATATTCTTTTAATCTAGATTCATCTGCTTTTAGGTCACGCAAGCAGTTGTCCACGAAGGACTCGAATACATTTTTCATCATGCTGAGAGATTGAAGCAGGTTGAACACTAACACTGGTTCCATGACGTTCAGTTCAAGCTGGCCAGCCTCTGATGCAAGACAGATTGTATGATCGTTCCCAATGACTTGGAATGCCACTTGGTTCATGACCTCAGGCATAACTGGGTTGACTTTTCCTGGCATGATGGATGAACCTGGCTGTCTCGGCGGCAAGTGCAGCTCACCAAAGCCTGCTCTTGGACCTGAAGCCATCAGACGAATATCGTTCGCCATTTTGGACATGTTCATCATACATACTTTAAGCGCTGCCGATACTTCTGTATAAGCATCCGTATTTTGCGTTGCATCGACTAAGTCTTCAGCACCAACTAACGGTAATCCGCTAATGTCAGATAGGTAGCCAACCACTTGGCGAATATATTTAGGATCTGCATTCAATCCAGTTCCGACTGCTGTTGCACCCATGTTGACTTCATATAAATGCTGTCTAGACTGTTTGATACGTTTAATATCACGAGCAAGAACTTTTGCATACGCACTAAACTCTTGTCCAAGTCTGATTGGAACAGCGTCCTGAAGATGCGTACGTCCCATTTTGATGACATGATCGAATTCCTGCGCTTTTTCGGTCATGACTTGATGCATGTTTTCCATCGTATAAAGTAGTTTTTCAATCATATTCAATGTTGAAATATGAATCGCTGTTGGGAAAACGTCGTTTGTTGACTGCGACATGTTCACATGCGTGTTTGGACTTAGCTCAGTATAAGCGCCTTTTTCCTTTCCTAGTAGTTCAAGCGCTCTGTTTGCAATGACTTCATTGGCATTCATATTCATTGAAGTGCCAGCCCCGCCTTGAATTGGATCGACAATAAATTGATTGTTCCATTTTCCTTCGATGACCTCATCTGCGGCTTGAACAATTTTTTCTCCAAGACCAGAATATAGTCGCTGTGTATCCATATTTGCAAGTGCGGCTGCCTTTTTGACAATCCCTAATGCTTTGATGAGTTCCTCATGAATACGGTAGCCTGTAATTGGAAAGTTCTCCACTGCACGTAATGTTTGAATTCCATAATATGCTTGAGTGTCTACTTCCTTTTCACCTAGAAAGTCTCGTTCGATTCGAACTTGCTTGTCCTGTAGCTTCGTCATTTGAAAAGATCTCCTTTTTTACGCTGCTTTTGTTTGTTGTTTTAATTCCTCAATATACTTCTTCGATTTCTCTTGATCAAATACTTTTTCCCACTTAGACATGACAATGGCTGCAAGTGAGTTACCAAATACGTTCACTGTTGTACGAACCATGTCAAGAAGTCGGTCGATTCCAACGATGAAGGCAAGTCCTTCAAGCGGCAGTCCCATAGCACCAAGAGTTGTGATGACAACAACGATCGATGCACCTGGTACACCAGCCATTCCTTTAGATGTCAGCATTAAGATTAATAGTAACGTAATTTGCTCATAGATGGAAAGCGGCATGCCATACATTTGTGCAACAAATATCGCAGCAATGGATTGATAGATGGCACTTCCATCTAAGTTAAAGGTGTAGCCTGTTGGAATAACGAACGACGTGATCGCTTTCGGGCAGCCGAACTTCTCCATTTTGTCCATTAATCTAGGCAGTACAGCTTCTGAACTTGCTGTTGAGAATGCAAGAATGATTTCTTCTTTTAATACTTTAAATAGTGTAAAGACGCTTGTTCCAGCCATTTTCGCAATAATGCCAAGTACAACAATGACGAAGAATGCCATTGTACCGTAAACGACAAGTACCAGTTTACCTAGCGGGAGAAGCGCTCCGACCCCGAATTTGATCACCGTCACACTGATGAGCGCGAATACACCAAATGGTGCAAACTTCATCACTTTATTGGTCACCCAGAACATGGCTTCGAGTATACCCTCAAAGAATCCTAATACTGGTTTTCCTTTGTCTCCTACTGCGGCAATTCCTAATCCGAATAAGACTGTAAAGAAGATGGTTGGTAATAGATCACCTTCTGCAATAGATTGGAAAACGTTTGTTGGTACAAGATGCACCAACGTTTCAGAGAAAGTCGCTTTTTCAGAAGAAGCCTTAGATGTCTCTTCATATTTAGAGATATCGCCTTTCTCCATGTTGCTCATATCAATTCCTGTACCAGGATGGAACAAGTTTGCTGCAAGCAGTCCAACTGCTAATGCAATCGTTGTCACAATCTCAAAGTAAAGAATTGTTTTTCCGCCGAGTCTTCCGATCGTTTTCATATCTCCTACACCTGCAACTGCTACAATCAACGCAGCAATAACAATTGGAAGAACAATCATTTTAATTAAATGGATGAATATATCGCCAATTGGCGTTAACACATTAATAACGGTTTCATTTTGATAAAACAACGCTCCTACGACAACACCCAGAACAAGTGCAATGAGTATTTGAGAAGCTAACCCTAACTTTTTCATACGTGAACCCCCTTTTATTGATAACGCTTTCTTTGTTGCTTAATCGCATCTTAACGACGAACCTACAAAAAACGACAAAAAAGAACAAAAAGAAGTGAATTTTTTATGAAAAATCTTTAAAAAGGTGGGTTTTTCCACAATATTGTTAAAAAAAGACTTCGCTTTTGGCGAAGTCTTAATGATTTTGCATCTGTTCACTTGGTGTATGTTGATTTGGATAAAATTCATCATAAATCGCATATCCAATAAGCACAAGAGCAACATAGAGCAATGCACTAACGGTCCAAACCCATTTGACATTCATTTTCATTCTGCCACTCCCTCTCTGACTGGCTTCAATCGCTGCAATCTGAGCGCATTCAGCACAACGGACACGGAGCTGAAGGCCATTGCCGCTCCTGCAAGCCATGGCGCAAGGAAACCAAATGCAGCGATCGGTATCCCAATACAGTTATAGGCAAGCGCCCAAAATAGATTTTGTTTAATGTTTCTCATCGTTTTTTTACTAAATTCCAGCGCATCTGCAATGGCATGGAGATCTCCTGTCATGAGCGTAATATCTGCCGCCTCCATGGCTACGTCTGTCCCTGTTCCAACCGCCATCCCAATATTTGCTGTTGCCAGGGCTGGGGCATCATTGATACCGTCTCCGACCATGGCGACTTTTTTTCCTTGTTCCTTAAGTGCCGTAATGTGAGCTGCTTTTTCTTCAGGAAGCACTTCAGCAATGACGTGATCAATGCCCGCCTGTTTCGCAATCGCCTCTGCTGTTAGTTTATTATCACCTGTCATCATCACAACGTGAATCCCCTGCTCTTTCAGACGAGCGATGGCTTGTGGAGAGGATGATTTGATTGTATCTGCGACCGCGACAATGCCGGCGACTTCGCCGTCAATCGCAACGAGCATGGCTGTTTTCCCTTGCTCCTCCAGCATTGTGACAGATGCTTCGACTTGATCATATTGGATATGTTGTTTCTGTAATAGCTTCCGTGTACCAATGAAAAGCTTGTGCCCAGCGGCTATTGCTTCAATTCCATGACCAGGATCTGCTTGGAAGGCTTCAACTTCGACCGCTTCAAGATCTTGTTCCTTCATACCGTCTGTGATCGCCCGGGCAAGCGGGTGTTCCGACTGCTGTTCTGCCGATCCTGCTAGCTGCAGCAGCGTATCTTCTGTCCAGTTGGCATATGCCAGTACATCTGTCAGACTAGGCTCTCCTTTTGTCACAGTCCCTGTTTTATCTAACACGACCGTGTCGAGTGATTGAGTCACTTCTAAATGCTCTCCGCCTTTAAACAGAATACCTGATTCAGCCGCACGGCCGCTGCCAGCCATAATAGAGGTTGGTGTCGCAAGGCCGAGCGCACACGGACATGCGATGACAATGACGGCTATAAAGGTTTCAAGTGCTGACGTCACATTTCCTGGATCAACAAAGAAAAACCATATGAGGAATGTGAGCACAGCAATTCCTACAACAATGGGAACAAATATCTCTGATATTTGATCTGCCATTCTTTGAATTGGTGCTTTTGAGCCCTGCGCTTGTTCTACGACTCGGATAATCTGTGAAAGAGCCGTCTCTTTCCCGACTTTCATCGCTTTTATTTTGATAAATCCATTTTTATTCATCGTTGCCCCGATGACCATATCTCCTGCTGTTTTATCAACCGGCAGACTTTCTCCTGTAATCATGGACTCATCTATTGCCGTTGTCCCCTCTATGATCTCTCCATCTACCGGCACTTTTTCCCCCGGTTTGACAAACACAAGATCATTCGCTTTCACGTCAGAAATAGGCACAGTCATCTGTTTGCCATCTCGCTCGATAACCGCTTCTTTCGCCTGTAAGCCCATCAGCTTTTGAATCGCTTCTGATGATCTTCCTTTTGCTCTTGCTTCCATTAATTTTCCGAGCACGATCAACGTAATGAGAACAGCACTTGTTTCATAATAGAGAGCTGCCTCATGTGTGCCTTGAACCGCTGACTGAATGCTTTCATATAAACTATAGAAAAACGCGGCAGATGTCCCAAGAGCGACAAGAACATCCATATTGGCACTTTTATTTCTTAAAGCCTTATACGCCCCTACATAAAAGGGCCATCCGACAATGAACTGCACCGGCGCTGCTAACGCCAGCTGTACCCATGGATTCATGAACGCTTCTGGCAGCCAAATAAAGGATGTGAAAGAAAAATGGCTGACCATTGCCCAAAGAAGCGGCAGTGATAAAATCATCGAGAATAAAAAGCGTGCCGTTTGCTTTTCTATTGCAGCTTGCCGGTGATCTTTTTTTCCTTCCTCCGCTTGATCTGCGGCTGGTTCAATTAAAGAATACCCAATAGACTGCACCGCATCTTTTATGTCATTTGTAGACGTTTGGCCCGGATGATATGTGACCTGAAGTGTCTCAAGCGCAAAATTTACAGACCCGTGATCGACACCGTCCATTCGGTTAATTTTTTTCTCAATTCGGTTTGCACAAGCCGCACACGTCATTCCCTCTATATCAAATTCTGCTTGCTCCATCACCACATCATAGCCAAGAGATTGAACTTTTTGCTTCAAATCATCTGGTGTTAGCTTCTCTGTTTCATAGACAATATGGGAAGTTTCAAGCGCCAAATTCACACTGGCATCCTCCACACCTTCCAGCCTGTTCAATCCCTTTTCGATGCGGCCTGCACAAGCAGCACAGGTCATCCCCGTAATTTGAAAGTCAATTTCTTTTTTCATTGATCTCACCTCTCCACATACTCCATGGGGGTATTATTTTTTGAAAAAAATACGTGCTGTAATGCAGCACGTATACTTATTTATACGACATCATATCCCTGTTCTTCAATCACATCAGAGATACGGTGTAACGTGACTTGATCTGGGTGAAATGAAACCTCGACCTGTCCTTTGTCTAAATGGACTTTCACAGATTCAACACCTGCTAATTCTCCTACATTTCCTTCGACTGCTTTCACGCAATGCCCGCAAGACATGCCCTGCACTTGAAGTGTTGCTTGTTCCACTTCTCATCGCCTCCATCAATCATTTTCTACAATTTACTATACCCTAGTAGGGTATAAATGTAAACATAAATGCTACGATTTTGTCAGTTTCGTAAAGACTGTCATTAACTCTTCAATGGCTTCATCCCCATTACCGCTCTTGATAGCATCTGCAACACAATGATGTGTATGCTTTTCCATCAAATGAAGACTGACTTTTTTCAAAGCCGCATTGACTGCAGAGATTTGATTCACAACATCTATACAGTAACGATCGTTTTCAATCATTTGCTGAATCCCGCGAACTTGTCCTTCCACTCGTTTCAAGCGGTTAATCAATTGATCCTTTTCCTTCTCGGCTCTAGGCGAAGCCATATGTCTTTCTTTATGTTCTGTCATGTAATCACCTTTTTTCCATTATGACTTGTCTTTACCTAAATTAAAGCATATCTCTACCGGAAAAGGCAAAGATATGCTGAGCACCGCATATAAAGCTGTGTTTGTCCTAGTTTGTTAGTTGTTCGATATCCTGCAAAAGATTGACGGACTGCTGAAGCTGTTTCATCAATCCCTGCTGATCCTCCAGTATAGCGGCAACATCAATATCGCCTGCTTTCAATTGCTGTAAATACGCTTGTATCTCCTCTGACAGCACTTTATTTTTTTCAATGATTTGCGCATGCAGGTCTTCTGCCATTTTTGGCGCTGTGACGTCATTAAAATCTTGAATGTCTGCCTTCAATGATTCAAGCTGCTGCGTTAATTCTGCTTTTTTGGCGGCGTTTTGCACAGCTTCTTCAGCGAGTTTTGGAAAGTCCTCTGTAAATTGCTGAATGTCTGTCACATAGTCATTTGCCTCAGTGACATATGTCGTTGTATCGTTGACCTGATCAAGCAAGCCGGAGCATCCGCTTAATACAAGCGTTCCGGAAAATAGGCAAGCCATCACATATTTTTTCAAAATCGATCATCCTTTCATCTGTGGGATTAAAAGCATCATTTGTTCCGCTTCCCTGTCACACAGACGCAAAAAGACCTTAAAAATAGCCAGACCTTTGCCTCATGTGTGATAGGCAAAGGTCTGGCTAACATTGTTCATGCCGGAATGGCCGAGAAACAACGGATGTTTCTGTAGTGACGACCAAACCGTAAAAGCTACTCCCCTTTAGGAAACCGTTCAAATGTTATGTTTATCATATCGAATGTCAGGACAACAGTCAATGCGGAAGATCCTTCTCTTGATACAGCACATGGCCCGTACCAGTTGATGCATAAATCCGGTTACGTCCTTGGCGTTTTGACATATACAAAGCTTGGTCCGCTTCAAAGAGAAGTGTTTCTAATACACAAGGATCATTGGCTGTATGAGCAATGCCAAAGCTCGCTGTCACTCGTACTTTTTCCTCATCATTCTGAAAGAAACTCACTTCAAACGAATGTCTTATTTGTTCCGCGATATGACATGCCTCTTTAAATGAATGGTGCGGCAGACAAAGGGCAAACTCTTCTCCCCCATATCGTCCAAATAAATCGTCCATTTGTAAATGCTCCTGACAAATAGAGACAACATGACGCAGCGCTTCATCCCCAATATGATGCCCATGTGTGTCATTGATTTGTTTAAAGAAATCAATATCAAACAGCATAACAGCCGTATCCTGCGCATCCTCTTCCAAGATCATCTGCGTTCGTTCGATGAAAGAAGAACGATTGAAGATATTCGTCAAACCATCAATATACGCACGACGCTCCAGCTCTTCCTGCAGCAAACGCTGCTCGGTTACATCACTGATCACAATTTGCCTGCCCTCGATCTCTCCTCTTCTATTAAATAGAGACGAAGCAGTCAGATGATAATAATAGGACTGGTCTTTTTCCTTTTTCCACATTAAATCATATTGCGAATGATCCTGCGGAGAGCGCAGCCACTGAATGAACGCTGACTCTTTGATGATTTCTGAGAAAATATCGTCGATTTTATAGCCAATTCCCTTTTTATTCTCAAGTGCCGGAATGATCGATGCAGCAGCGGGGTTATAATCAATGAGTGTCCGATATCGATCTAAAATCAGAACACCTTCAGACATATGCTCAAACACACGCTCCATTGCAATGGGAGAGAGCTTAAAGAGCTGGAACGACATAATTGCCCATAAATAGAGTGCGTTGGTGATAAACATCACCACAGGAACCGGATCAATATGAAGGGGTGTAACGCCTAATAAATAAATAAAAGAAGTCAAAATTGGTAATGACATTCCCACTAACAGTATCAGAATCTGCTTTAAATATTCTTTTTTTGTGACACGTAAAAACCAAAGCAGCATAAAAATAGCAAGCATCGAACAGCCAAACGTATAAACGCCATGAATGATATACCAATAGCCAATCGTAAAATCAGCCAATAAAAACCCATCTACTGGATTCATCGTGATGCTTCGATAAAAGAGTGAATGTAAAGAGTTGGTGAACACCATAATGGTTGTAAGAGTTGGAATCAATAAGATGAGAAGCACGCGGCGCTTTGTGAAATATTGATGGAACCCCGTAAATTGCAGCACAATCAGCAGACTGAGCGGTGCGATAAACGGAAGACCTATGTATTGAAAACAAACCCAGAACATGATTTCTCCAGGGGTACGAGCCAATAACTCAAACGTATGCCCAAAGATATAAATCGCAGTTGCTCCAGACATGAACATAAACAATTGACAGCCAATATACCGATGGCGGTTTGCATGAGCAATGATTGATAATATCACGGACAGAATGCCAGAAACACTCATGATCACAATAAAATGTAAAACAATCGAATCCATGTAAACGCCCCAATTTCAGTTATTTAGAACTAGTCTAATCTTACTATATATGAGGACGTCTCAAATGGGAAGATGTGATTTTGAATTGGTTGGAGGTTTTTTGTAAAATTTCAGGCGTTATCTGTTTGTGATCCCTTATATTTTCACTACTTTTTGCTTCATTTGAGATAGAAGTATGTTGCGCTCGGAGAAATATATGTACAATGTGGAGATCAATGGAGAGGAGACTCGAAAGGAATATGACTTTTTGGGTGATTATGACGGGGCTGTTTATGCTGATTCTTTTAGAAAAACCGTTTGAAAAGAGAAGTTCTGGATTGTTATTTTTGATCAGTTATTTACTGCTGATTGCGGTTTATGTGATTCAGACAACGTTTGTGGAACTTGTGCCGGATGGATTTTTGTTGATGATTGCGGTGGTTGTCGTTTTTCCTTTGTTTGTTCGGTTGGTGCAGTCTTCTTTGAGAAACAGTACATAAGTAAATAATTAAAGAAACTCCAGTTATTCCTTGTAGGAATAACCTAATCAAAAATGTCAATAAATTCAAAAAACATTAAATATCAAAATCAAAACTAACTTAAAAGTTAATATTTATTATTAACTTTCAAGGCTAGTTAACTTAACTTCTTAAATTAGATAAAAAAAGCCCCTTTATAGAAAGGGGCCTTTTTAAATATTTAAAATTATGGAGACGGTGGGAGTCGAACCCACGTCCAGAGACATCGATTACTTAAGCGTCTACGAGCGTAGTCAACATATTTCGTGTTCACTCATCCTCATGCCTGCTGACGGGCGCTTGGAGAGCTAGTCTGATGGATCTCTTCTTACGTCCTCAGACGGAAACGTAAGCGTAGCCTACTTCATTGGGCTCCTCACAGACACATAGGCGATGTCAGGAAGAGCTCGCTGCACTTATTAGGCAGCTAGTGCTAAGTTTTGGTTAAAACTTTTAGTTTTGCCAGTTACATTTAAGTGCGTGTTAACGAGATCGCCTCTCGGCTCGCAGCCTAAGCTCGAACCATCCCTGTCGAATCCGTAACGTCCCCTTGTAAAAGGGATATACGGGATGGAAGTTTAGCTTAACTGCTTCCGTATATAACTATTATAACAATCTCATCGCTCGAAACAACTGGTGGTTTCTGTAAAAACAGCGATGATTGTTTACTGCATAACATATTGTAGCATAATGCTTCCGCCCTCAGCAAGCTATCTGCATCAGGTTAGAATTGCTTTTGACGATCGCGGAAGGCACGTTCGATTTCACGTTTTGCATCTTTTTTCTTCAGATCTTCACGCTTATCGTATTTCTTCTTCCCTTTTCCGATTCCAATCAGTACTTTGGCAAAGCCATTTTTCAAATAGAGTTTCAGAGGCACAAGTGAGTATCCCTCTTCCTTTGTCGCACCAATCAATTTGCTGATTTGCTTGCGATGAAGCAGCAGCTTTCTCGTTCTCAGCGGATCATGGTTATAACGGTTCCCCTGCTCGTATGGGCTCACATGCATGTTGTGAAGAAACACTTCTCCTCGCTCGATTTTGGCAAAGGAATCTTTTAAATTCACTTTTCCAGCACGAATCGATTTGATTTCAGTTCCTTGTAATACAAGGCCGGCTTCGTATGTTTCTTCTATAAAGTAATCATGATTTGCTTTTTTGTTTTGGGAAACAACCTTTCCCTCTCCCTTTGGCATTGGCGTACACCCTCCTTTTGACACAAACACGGTCCAAATCGTACGGATTATTTTATCAAACAATCCAGCTTTCGACAATGCTGACGCCATGTGGTCAAAAAGCAAATAGAGCAGGATGCCCTATTTGCTTTTTGGCACGTTACTTTTTCTTTTTGCGTTTTTGTTTCGGTGCGTTTTCAAATACGCGTTTTTTCTTTTTCTTCTTCTTACGGTTAGTGAACCAGTCGCCGCCTTTAGCGTCTTTTTCCTTATCCCCAGACGCCTTTTGACCCCCGCCGCCTTTTTTCGCTGGTGGATCTGTCCGTTTTTTGAACTTGAAATCTTTTGGTGATTTACGGCGAGTGCCTTTCATCCCGACGATTTCAAAATCAATGGAATGCTCATCTTTATTAACATTAACGACTTTGACAGTGATTTCGTCACCGATACGGTAGACATTCCCTGTACGTTCACCGATCATGGCAAAGTGCTGTTCATCAAAGCGATAATAGTCGTCTGTCATGTAGCTGACATGGACAAGACCTTCTATCGTATTCGGCAGTTCAACGAATAGTCCAAAGTTCGTCACGGAACTAATCATGCCATCAAACTCTTCACCGATTTTATCAAGCATAAACTCTGCCTTTTTCAGATCATCTGTTTCACGCTCTGCATCGACTGAGCGGCGCTCCATCGTGGACGCATGATCTGCGATTTCAGGAAGCAGCTGGCCCCACTTTTCTAGGGTCACTTCATCTGTTTTCTTCTGAATCAAATAGGTTCTAATCAGTCTATGCACGATTAAATCCGGATAACGGCGGATCGGTGATGTGAAGTGTGTATAGAATTCCGTTGATAATCCAAAATGACCAATGCTTTCTGGATCATACTTCGCCTGCTTCATAGAGCGAAGCATCACAGTTTGAATGACGACTTCTTCCGGTTGATCCCTGACAGCATCGAGGACACTTTGAAGTGCACGCGGGTGAATGTTCGTTGACGTTCCTTTCACAATGTAACCAAACGTCGTCACAAACTCTAAAAAGCGCTGAAGTTTCTCAGGATTTGGCTCTTCGTGAATTCGGTAAATGAACGGAACATTCATCCAGTGGAAGTGCTCTGCAACCGTTTCGTTTGCAACAAGCATGAATTCTTCAATTAGTTTCTCTGCAACGGAACGCTCACGAATGACAACGTCTTTCGCAGCGCCTTCATCATCTACAAGCACTTTTGCTTCCTTGAAATCAAAGTCTACAGCTCCGCGCTCCATTCGTTTGTCACGAAGAATCTCTGCAAGCTTCTCCATCTCTTGGAACATCGGAACAAGCGGCTCATATTTGTTTAAAAGCTCTTCGTCTTGGTCGACTAAAATCTTATTCACATCGGAATAGGTCATTCTCTCTGTCGTTTTAATCACACTTTGGAAAATCTCGTGTTTGACGACTTTCCCGTTTCGATCAATGACCATTTCACAAGACAGCGTGAGACGATCGACCTTTGGATTTAATGAACAAATACCGTTTGACAAACGATGCGGAATCATCGGAATGACGCGGTCGACGAGATACACACTCGTTCCACGTTCATAAGCTTCCTGATCAATCGGCGAATTCTCTGTGACATAATGAGAAACGTCTGCAATGTGCACGCCAAGCTTATATTTGCCATCATCCAGCTTTTGCACGGTTACGGCATCATCTAAGTCCTTCGCATCTGCACCGTCAATCGTCACAATCGTTTCATTGCGCAGATCACGTCTGCCTTCAAGGTCCTTTTCATCAATCGTTTCAGGTGTGTCTGCTGCCTGCTGAAGCGCTTCTTCTGGGAACTCACCTGGCAGGCCGTGTTTATGAATGATCGACAAAATATCAATGCCAGGGTCATTTTTATGACCGAGGATTTCAGTCACTTCACCCTCAGCACTCATTCTTCCTTCAGGATAGCTTGTCAGCGTCACAACGACTTTATGACCTTCGACCGCTCCGTTTTTAGCGGATTTCGGAATGAAGATATCGTTTGTGATTTTTTTATCATCAGGGATGACAAAGCCAAAGCTTTTCGTTTCTGTATAGGTACCGACAACCGTCTTAGTATTGCGCTCCAGAATGCGGATAACAGTTCCTTCTTTTTTCGTACCGTTTGATTTGTGGCTGACACGAACCATGACGGTATCGCCATTCATCGCTGTGCCTAGCTCATTTGGGGGAATGAAAATATCATCCTGTCCAAACTCTTCAGGCGTCACAAATGCAAATCCTTTTGCATGAGCAGACAGCTTTCCTTTTACCAAATTCATCTTTTCTGGTACACCGTACCGGTCGCTGCGCGTGCGAACGATGAGTCCTTGATCTTCCAGCGTCACAAGTGCTTTGACGAGCTCTTTATAATCATCAGGATTGGTAATCTCCATCATGACTTCCAGCTCTTGAACGGTTAACGGTTTATACGCTTCTTCTTTCATAAAAGCGAGTAATTCATCCATAAATTCTTCTTTTTGCACACTCTAACCCCCTATATATTTAAATTGACCAATCAAGTGATTCTAAGAATGCATAGACATCCTGATGAACCTTCTCCCGCTCTTTATCAAGCGTGATGACATGGCCCGATTCTTCATACCATTTCAAATGCTTTTCATCTGTCTCTACTTCGTTATAAATGATATTTGCACTGTCTGTATTAATCATATGATCGTGACGTGCCTGCACAACAAAAGTAGGTGAATAAATCATGTCGACATTGTTTCTGACATCTGCAATCAGTTCTTGCAGGCTCTTGAGTGTATCCATTGGTGTTTTCTTGAACGCTTCCATTTCTTGTTCAATTTGGTCCTCTGACTTACCCTCAAATTTCTTATAGTTACGGGCATAATCTAGTACACCCTGGTACATGACTTCCTCACTTTTTATGTACATAGGTGCACACATAGGTACAATTCCCTTTACAGGTACAGTGTAACCTAATTTCAATGAAAAAACTCCTCCGAGGGATAGTCCGCAAACCGCAATCTCCTCATAGCCCTCATCTTTTAAGAATTGATAGCCTTCTTCTACATCTTTCCACCAGTCAGCCGGGCCTGTATGGACAAGCTCTTCTGGCGGCACACCGTGTCCTTTATATTGAGGTGCATGGCATGTGTATCCTCTTTCGTTCAAATAACGGCCAAGCATTCGAACATCGGCTGTATTCCCAGTAAAACCGTGAAGAAGAAGCACCGCCTTTTCTCCACCTTTAAACGTAAATGGTTTTGGTGTAACAACTTTCATGATGTGACTTCCTTTCCTTCTGATATGGTTTATATTTTCCACTTGTATGTATGAAACAAACACAAAAGAGTGCTGATAATAAAAAAAGGTCTGAAAAAAGATCAGACCTTCTGTTACTCGCGCTTTACACGCCTAAATATGCCAATGCAAGTGTTAAGATGAAGAAAAGCACTGACAAAATAACCGTTAATCGGTGAAGAATCAAGTCAAGGCCTCTCGCTTTTTGCTTACCGAAAAGCTGCTCGGCTCCACCTGAAATAGCGCCTGACAGTCCAGCACTTTTACTTGATTGTAGTAATACAACGATGATAAGTGCGATACTGACAATTACGAGTAATGTGATAACAAATGCGTGCATGAAAACACCTCCAGACAAACTGGTACACATAACTTTATTTTACATGAAAACAAGGTGCATGTCACGAAACATCAAAATAAAGATTTCCTATATATTGTCGACTTGATTCGTTATTTTGATTCAATTTCGTTCCAAAGTGCTGATTGCAGCATTTTTATATGCAATTTTCCGTTAAAAACTCATTTTTAATAAGTTGCTTCTTCCTTCAATAGCTGTTTTAATTCTACTAACAAACGTTCAGCTCCTTCAGGACTCAGCATCACGCTTCCATTTCCATAGCTTTTGTTGTACTTCGTCACTTGTCCTGTTAGCACGCAGCTCTTATCTGCATCATATTTTTTCAGCATAATGGTTTGATCTTCTATGAAGATCTCTAACAGCTGCTCTTCTTTAATATTGAGTACCTTGCGCATTTCTGAGGGCAGAACAATTCTGCCGAGAGAATCAATGTGTCTGACCATTCCAGTCCTTTTCAATGACATTTCCTCCTTGATGATGATATGATGATATCATTCATTGACTTTTGTCAACATTTTCATAGTAAAATAGATCTTCAAATTTTTTATCAAAGTAATGAATCATTTTGCCAATGACAAGCTGTCCCGGTTTTCGGTGACCATTTAATACCCTGCTAAGTGTGGCAGGAGAGATGCCAATTTCATCAGCGAGCTGATTTAACGACATATCGTTCTCGATCATATACTGCATGACAAAAGCCCGCCTGATCTGAATCTTTTCGACCATCATTACAACCTCCTATGGAATCATTATGTACAACATGTAAGGCTCTCACATCAAACAGATTCATTAACTTATGTCAACACTTTTACCCCTCTGCTATTTCCTTTGGTCAATGATCATACTAAAATAAGTCATATACTGAAATGTGAGGTTCGATGTCATGAATCACTTTGGTGAACAATTACGCATTTTAAGAGAAAATAGAAAAATGTCTGTCAATCAACTTGCCATGTATTCAGGTGTAAGCGCTGCTGGTATTTCTCGTATTGAAAATGGAAAGCGCGGTGTGCCAAAGCCTTTAACCATAAAAAAATTAGCACACGCCTTGAAGGTGCCTTATGAGGATTTAATGCTGCTTGCCGGTCATATTGAACAGGAACAAGTTCATGAAATGAAACCGAAATATGAGTCCATGTTAAAAATCTATCAAACGGCGCTTCAAAAGGATGTAGAACATCTTCCCATTTTTGACGGGGACAAATGGGAAAGGCTCTCCGCACAAGACATCAGCCAGCTGAATGAATACTTTCTCACGCTCATCAACCAAAAAAGGTGAACAAATAGCGGGGCATAACCCTAATGTACATCCACCATTAACTAATGTCAATATTTTCATGGTGTACTTATTGCCAATAGTCAACAAATCATGTAAAATAGACATATCGAATCTATAACCATGTGAGGTTTTGCGTTGATGAACTTTGGTGCATATTTAAGAGCATTACGTGAGGAAAAGAAGCTGTCAGTGAACCAATTAGCGATGTATTCTGAGGTCAGCGCTGCCGGTATATCTCGTATTGAAAACGGGAAACGCGGCATTCCGAAACCTCCTACGATTAAAAAGCTAGCTGGTGCGTTAAAGGTACCTTATGAAGATATGATGCAGGCTGCGGGCTATATTGAGGAAGCCACATCTGTCCATCAGCTCAAAGGAGAGGATTTGGCTTTATCCAAAATAAAGGAAGCCGCAGCGCAATATGAACTTGGTGATCTCGAAATATTTGATGGTGACATATGGTCGACCCTTTCGAAAAAAGAAATAGAGGACCTCAACCGCTATTTGTTATTTATGTTAAACAGCCGTTCGTCCTCATAAATGTTTAAGCTTTTTGCGCCGATTTATGACAGATTTACGGTATAATGGGGTCAGATTGGAGTGAAGAAAGATGAATCAATCTGACATGTGCCCGCGGTTTGAAAAAGCTGTTGAGTTATTGAGTAAACGCTGGGTGGCACTGATTGTTTTTCAGCTTCTCTCAGGTCAGCAGCGCTTTAGTGAAATTGAGGCGGCTCTGACAAATTTAAGCGGAAGAGTATTATCTGAGAGATTAAAAGAGCTGGAAGCAGCAGGTATTGTAAAACGGGAGGTTTTTGCTGAAACACCCGTGCGCATTGAGTATTCTTTAACAGATATGGGGCGTTCACTTGCACCCGTTTTTGAGGAAATTGCGAAGTGGTCCTCTGAATGGATCACGCTTGAATCATAAATTGTGAACTGCCTGATCATCATAAAACAACCTCCCTTACAGATGTAAGGGAGGTTTTGTCTTTTCAAGCGCTTAAGCAGATGTGATGTTTTTCTCAGCTAACGCTTTTCTTTCTTTTTTCTTGTTTGTCGGGCTTAAATAGCGTTCAAGCCAGCCCATGGCAAGGTCAGCGATAATAGCCATGAGTGCAGTTGGAATCGCACCTGCTAAAATGATGGCTGTTCCGTTTGTGGCGTTTGACCCTCTGATGATGATATCACCAAGACCTCCCGCGCCTACAAATGTTCCAATCGCTGTAATACCGATGGCAATGACAAGTGCGGTTCTTAAACCAGCCATAATGACTGATAAAGCAAGCGGTAATTCAACCATTCTCAGCACTTGCCATTTCGTCATCCCCATCGCTTTACCTGATTCTAAATAGGCATGTTCAATGCTGACAATGCCTGTGTACGTGTTTCTGATAATCGGCAGAAGCGAATATAGAAAGAGTGATAGGATGACTGTATTTGCGCCAAGTCCTAATACAAGCATCAGCACGGAAAGCATCGCTAATGCCGGTATCGTTTGAATGACGTTTGTAATGGCGAAGACCCAATTGCTCAGTTTGCGGTAATGCGCCACAAAGATGCCTACTGGAATTCCGACAATCGCCGCAAACAACACCCCATACGCCGACATGAGAAAATGCCGATAAAATTCTTCTAACACATATGACCCGTTCTGCTGATAATACGTCCATAATTGCTGCAATGTGTCCATCAGCCGTGACACCTCCCAATCTTACTCAAAGTAATTGTGTTTTTTCAGGAAATTCTTCGCAACGGTTGCTGGTTCTTGAAGCTCCCCGTCGACTTGGTAGTTGAGCTCTTGCATTTGTTCTGTATCGATTTTTCCGATCAGCCTGTTGATCACCTTATCAAGCCCTGGATTTTCTTTTAAGACTTTCTCCGGGACTACTGGCGATGCATCATATGGGGGGAAGAACCGTTTATCATCTTTTAAGATTTTGAGGTTATAGGCTTTGATTCGTCCATCTGTTGAATAGGCAAGCACAATATCCATTTTTTCATTCTTTAGTGCATCATAGACTAAACCAATCTGCATCGGATACGTGCTTCCAAATTCAATACCGTATGTTTTCACAAACCCTTCATAGCCGTCACCTTTCTTTTTGAGCCAAATATTATCGACTCCAAATCGGTAATTGTCCGCATTCTTTTTCAAATCAGAGACCGTTTCTAAGTTATTTTCCTTCGCCATCTTCTGCGTCACAGCAAAGGCATACGTATTATCAAATCCATAAGAATCAAACCATTTGTAATCATAGCGTTTCTTAAATTCTTTTTGGACGATGTCCATCGCACGCTCCGGGTCTTTTTCCGCATCCATTCCCAGCGTGCTTGTTAAATCTGTGCCTGAATATCTTGTGGCAGAAATGTCAATATCACCGTTTTCCATTGCTTTCTGCTGCACAGTATTGGAACCTAGGTTTTTCACAATGGTCGTCTTTTTATCTGTGTAATGTTCGATCATATCGCGAACCATATAGGCCATAATTTCTGATTCGGTAAAGTTTTGTGCTCCAATTCGCAGCGTGCCCCCTGAGGAGCCGGCTAGTCCAGGAAGTGAACAGCCGCTTATCAATAGCAAGCATCCGGCAAGCAGTGCACTGATCCATTTTGTTTTTCGATTCTTCACATAAGCCAACTCCTTATGAAACTTCCTTCAATCCTTTTAAGCCTTCTGGTGTTACTTTTTTCTCTAGCTTCATTAATGATAAGTCGATGATGACTGCTAAAATCGTGACTGGAATCGCACCGGCAATAATGAATTCCGGCTGATATAGCTGAAGTCCAATCAAAATGTAGTCACCTAGACCGCCTCCACCGATAAAGGCTGCAAGTGTTGTCCAGCCAATCAAATAAATCGTTGACGTTCTGACACCTGCCATAATGACCGGTACAGCAAGCGGGAGTTCAACAAGACGAATTTGTTCCCATGTTGTCATCCCGATTCCTTTACCGGATTCAAGCAAGTTTTTGTTCACACCTTGAACCCCGGCATACGTATTTCTTAAAATAGGTAAAACCGAATAGAAAAAGAGAGCAACGATTGCAGGTATTTTCCCAACCCCCAAAATAGGAATAAAAAAGGCAAGAATCGCTAAACTAGGGAGTGTTTGAAAGATATTCACAACACCGATGATAAAACCTGCGCCTCGTTTCATTCGTGTGAGAACCACGCCTAAAGGAACGGCAACAAGAATACCGAGCACGACAGCAATTAAGGAAATATATAAATGCTCCCACATTTTTGTGAGGAGTTCCCCACCATTTTTCTCTAGAAAATCGATGATTTGATCCATGTGTCCACCTCCCTTAGTTCATTTCAATGGCAGACGCTGGCGTATCGTCTCCCCAAATGGAGTCGTACACAACATCTACAAGACTTGCCCGTGTCACAATGCCTTTTAAATGCCCTTTGGCATCGACAACCGGTACATATTTAATACCGCGTATTAAGATTTTCCGAACGGTGTCTCTGAGAAGTGCACCTTCTTGCACAGTGTAGAACTCTGTATTTAGGATCTCACCAACGAAAGCCGCTTTTCTGCGGTTCGCATCAATTGTTTCAATATCAATATAGCCTTTTAACACATCATTTTCGTCTACTACAAGCAAGGAATCGACCCGCTTTTCTCTCATGATATAGATGGCATCAGTCAATGTTTGTTCGACTGTAATGGTGACTGGTGACGTGTTCATCATTTGTTCTACACGTTCCATATTCGGATTTGATTGAAGCAGGCGTTCTTTTCCAATGAATTCTTCTACGAACTCGTTGGCTGGGTTACGCAAAATATCTTCAGGTGTGCCTACTTGGACAATCTCTCCATCTTTTAAAATCACAATTCGGTCAGCTAGTTTAATCGCTTCATCCATGTCATGTGTGACGAATACGATGGTTTTATTTAAGGTTTTTTGCAGTTTCTTAAATTCTTCCTGCAATGTATCTCGTGTAATTGGATCAAGTGCACCAAATGGTTCGTCCATGAGGATCAGTGGGGGTTCTGCTGCCAGTGCGCGGAGAACTCCGATACGCTGCTGCTGTCCTCCACTAAGTTCATGAGGATAGCGCTCTAAAAATTCTGGGCCCATGTCGACGAGCTTCAGCAGTTCGCGTGCTCGTTCTTTCCGTTTTTCTTCCGGCCATTTTAAGAGCTTCGGCACAAGTGAGATGTTTTGCGCGATGGTCATATGGGGGAACAGTCCAATTTGCTGAATCACATAACCGATTTCTCTTCTTAATTGAACTGGATCCTTTTTCATAATATTTTCTCCCTCGATAAAAATGTTTCCTGAGGAAGGTTCGATGAGTCGGTTGATCATCTTCATGGTTGTTGTCTTACCACAGCCACTCGGTCCAATAAAACAAATAAATTCTCCTTTTGCTATGTCTAAATCAATATTTTTGACAGCCTTTTTTCCGCCTTTATACGTCTTAGATACATTCTCTAGTTTCAGCAAATGAGACACCTCCAATTAGTCGGATCAATATTTTCAGAAAATTTACACCTTATTTATTATAGTGCAAACTTTATAAAATAAAAAGTTTACGATGTGTTTGTATTGCATAACATTTATTTAAAATTTTCAGTTAACGGCCTGATAGATAGAGATCTCTCCTTTTTCCTCCAAATTACGAGCAAATACTCAATATTTATTGTTTTCATCAACAAACAGGTATATGATATATTGTGTTACAAATTGTCAGTCGTGAAGGGATGAATCGGGGAGTGGACAAGCTAGCGTTAGGCGCCATTCAAAAAGCACAGGATCATTATATTGAAAAAGCTGCCGAGAACATGAATGCCTTTGGTCTTTCTTCTACAGTGGGTAGAGTGCTTGGTATCATTCACATGAACCGTAAACCAATGACGCTTGGAGAGCTATCAGAGGCGACAGGCATGAGCAAAACGAGAATGAGTCAAGTCGTTCGAGAAATGCTCGATTTGAATATTGCGGAAAAGGTTTATGAAAAAGGAATACGTAAAGATCTATATGACGTTGAGCAAGATCAATATCAAACGTTTATTTCCTTGTTTGCAGCCAATTGGTCCCGAGTTGTCAGCAAAAACCGCAAGGCACATAAGAAAACGTGCAAGGAATTGCTGGAGCTGCTTGAACAGGACGACCTGCCAAAAGAGACAGAGGATAAAATCAATCTGCTTCTTTCAGAAATCAAGGAAAGTCTTGATTACTATGATTGGATTAGCCGCTTAATTGAATTCTTTGAAAGTGAAGAAGTGTTTAAGCATGTGCCGAAACCTTAAAAAAAGCTGTTTTATTTTACATCATTGTAGAAAAAAACAGCTTTTTTATATACACTTATGACATAAACATTGGAAACATCCCTTTTAAGCCTGCGCCGATCATCTCAACTGCCACTACAGCAAGAATTAATCCCATTAACCGCGTCACGACATTCATCTCTGTTTTCCCCATTTTCCGCATAATGAAACTTGAATAATGAAAGGCATAATAGGTCATCGCCAGAACGATGACAATGCCGATTAAAATCGCAAACATGTGAAGCATCCCTTGACTTCCCGGGGTTAAACTCATCACTGTAGCGATTGTACCGGGACCAGCGATGATCGGAATCGCCAGCGGCGTAACGGAGACATCAGCCTTCTCTTTGCTTTCTGCCTTTTCTTCAGAATGTGGATTTTGGACATGTGACTCCTTTGCATTCAGCAAATTGTAAGCGATACCAAAAATAAAAATACCTCCGGCGATGCGGAGTGCATGAATATCGATCCCAAACAATTTGAATATGAGCCTCCCTGCCAATAGAAAAGCAATTAGAATAATGAAAGAGACCACAGTGGCTTTTTTGGCTGTCTGGGAGCGTTCTTTCTCTGTATATCCCTCTGTTAAGGTGATAAAAAGAGGCACGTTTCCAATGGGGTTTGATACAGCAAATAATGAAACCACGACATGAATCATAAAGGAAATCAACAGACACCCTCCTTTTTTCATAGTGTCTGCCAATCTGATGCGAATATTCCCTTGTGATGTTAAAACCTGTATATATTTAACCGATGATAATAAGGTTTAACGAAAGGGAAATGACAGCGGATATGAAGCATGAAAACGTAGTTCAAAAAAAGAAACTGTCTACCATTACGAAAAAGCTCAAAAAAGAAAAGAAAGCCTATCAAAAAGAGCTGACAGCAGTGAAAGCCACTGCTCAAACGAATAAACAGAGAGCACAGGCTGCAAGGAAACCAACTGTCAAAAAAGACCCAAATGTCACCCATCATCCTCCCTCACAATGGGTACAAGATCAATATGATTGGGGTGTGAAACAAGGGTATATGAAAGAATAGAAAGGATGAAAAAACATGATACACATTCGACCATTGGCAGGTAATCAGTCTGTACCTATGGATCTTTTACTCTTAGCTGATCCTTCAAAGGAAAAGGTTCTTACTTATGTGCAATCCGGCTCTTGTTATGCCGCGTATCATGAACAGGACGTGATTGGTGTCTATGTACTTTTATCTCTGTCTCAGCAGACAGTCGAAATCATCAATATCGCCGTGAAGGAATCATGGCAAGGAAAAGGAATTGGGAAGCAGCTCATCCGCCATGCCATTGCTGAAGCGAAAGCCGCCGGTTTTCACACGGTTGAAATCGGCACAGGCAACTCGAGCATTCAGCAGCTCGCACTTTATCAGAAATGCGGCTTCCGCATGACATCTATTGACCACGATTTCTTTCTTAAGCATTATGATGAACCGATTTTTGAAAATGGCATTCAGTGTATGGATATGGTACGGCTGTCACTCACTTTGCAAGCAGACTGATGTTTTGTTCCGTCTGCTTTTTTTATGTTCTGCGCTTTTTTACCACATGCTTCACATATTGAATGAAGAAATAGAGCACGGCGCCAGCTAAAAAGCAGACAACACATCCAAAGAGCGTCGCCTCCGAGCTGAATTGATACTCTTCAATTTTCATAATATAAAATGGCATGCCAAACATTGTTGGACTTGATTCAACATGATTGACCTCTAGCAGCAGTAAAAAAACAGGGGTCATAAACACAGCAAATACATACAGCATTGCAAGTGTTAAGCCGCTGGAAAACGAATGAAATACTTTAATCATCTCTTCCTCTCCTTCATCTCTTTTAAACTGGCTGTGATATTTTTCCCGTCTGGGCAAGCTGGATGCAGCATCACCGTATTTAGTAAAGAAAAAAACAGCAGCTGATGACTGACCGGATGCTTCCATATCATAAAAAGCACAATCGAACAAAGCACCGGAAAGAGCGGCCCTGCAAGTGCCACCATCATATTGAAGCTCGGCCGGGCAAATGTTTCATGGACGATCGCCACATGCTTCCAATCAATCGTTATCACAAAATCAAAGGGCGGCCTTTTTTCGATTTTGTTACACAACATGACCATCAGCATATGACCGAGTTCATGTATCACCACAACCGCTAGGAAACTAAACACAAGCTCTATCATCGCAAGACAGGCCTCTTTAACATGACAGCATATATACAGCTATAAAATGCAAGTGAACCTAGCAGATAGGCGGTAGCGAGAAGATACACATCTGTTGAAAGCCACTTCAATAAAAGCATATCGATAAAGCTGAATACAGCAATCATCATCACGATGACAAACAGTTTATTAAACTCACTGATCTTCACAATAAACCCTGTACAGGCCGCCATGGCAGTGATCAACAAAATGGACAAACTTGCGAGGCCATGCCCTTCACTTTCAATGCCTATCACCATAGATGCAAGCCCAATAAACACAAAATATATCAACAAATTAATTGCGTAATAAAATAAAATTCTCGACAATAAATAAGCACCCTTTGATGTATTTAACATAAAGATGGCCCTTTGATTTATATGATATTCTCTGCCAATCATCAGCGGAAGCATGATCAATATTTCCTTTAATGCATACTGCACAATAAAGGCATACAGCCAGCCGGTTTCTACCGGTGTAAAAACAAATGGCAGCCCCGCCGTCAAACAAACGAGAAATAGAAACAAAATGCCCTGTTCTTTAAAAACAGCTGACCGGCTGAAATAGACCAATTCCTGCCGCAGGTGCGTCAGAAAGGAAGATTGCGTTCTGATTTTCTTGTAAGAAAACGACTTCACCTCTGTTTTCAGCTGCAAAAACATCCGATGGACATAAGAAGCCGCTAACCCCTTCAGCCATAGCCAGCCAGCGCTTAGAAGGATCACCAGAAATATGAGATAGACTGATGGCCATACGCGGATCATCTCCATTGCTTTTTGCAAAAGGAGAAACACCAATAGATTCAACACCGCAAAGCCGAGCGTTTGCAGCAGCAAATGCTCTTTTGTTTTTGATACGAAATGGCTCACAGCAATCCGCATCACCATCCAAGAAGCAAGCGCAAGCAGCGCCAGTACACAGCAAGTCATGCATACAGCCGTTATCCAATACAGAGATAGTGCCTGACCACTGATCAAAAGGCCTAATACAATGGGTAAAAAAAGCAGTCCAACCATAAGGAAACAAAAGAGCACCGGAAAGAAATATACACAAAGGACAAATGGCACACTTTGTATCGCACTATTTAAAAAGTAGAATTGATACTCCTGTCGCTTCAATTTATTGCGCGATAAAACAATAGCTGCGCCTAAAAGTAAAAGCGTCATTTTTATCAATTGGAGGTATAGAGCAGCCGGCTCACTTTCTCCTGCCTGTATAAAAAAGCGCAGGCTGATGACGACGTATATCGCATACATGAGCAAGAAAAAAACCACGGCTGCGAGAAGCTGTATAGGGTACTTTTTTGCGAGCTGCTTTCCTTTTGTTGTCAGCATCCCCCATTCTATTTTATGAAGAACGTGTCGTGTCCAGATCATTGAGTAACCTCTCCACCTGCATATAGTAATCTCGATTCACTTCTTTATAAATCTCTTCAAGTGCCTGATGAGGAAATGTCTGATTCGTTTCTTGGCGGGACATATCCAGCTTGACGTCACCATTTCTCAAGATCATAAGATGGTCATAAAGCGTATCACCAAAGCTCAAATGATGGGTTGAAATGAGAATGCCAGCGCCTTGATCTCTCAGCTTCATGAGCACCTTTTTTAAGATGATCATCATATCTGGATCAAGTCCGTTCGTTGGCTCATCGAACACATAATAATCACATGGCCTGAGGAGCTGGGAAATGATCTGCGTTTTCTTTTGATTGCCATGAGACAGCTGAGCGATAGGCTGATCCATATATGAACCCAGCTCAAACAGATCGACGAATGTCTCTTCCCGTGTGACATCTTGCTCATTTGGCAGCTGAAGTAATTGAAAGTATTCCCTCGGCGATAAATAATCGAACAACGAATGGTCGTCAGGAATATAGGAAACATGTTTTTTCAACAAGGAGATATGATCTGAGGATTGAAGGTTCAGCTGTTTACCATGTAAAGTGACGCATCCTATAAATGGCGTCAACCCAAACATGGATTGGATCATCGTCGTCTTCCCCGCACCATTATGACCCAAAAGCAGCAGCATCTGCCCTTTCTCAACATTCATTTGAATATTACGGAGAGAGAAGGTGCGGCTATATGTTTTTTCTTTTAATCGTAATGTCAGCATCATGACCCTCCGTTTGTTTTAGATAGAACAGATGACATTGCATCTGTTCTCATCTCTGTTAAAAACCGCACTGGATTTTAACGTACATGCCCAATAATTTGAACTCTCCTAAAAATTTGGAGCCCTGTCCAAAGGTCTTGCATGCCCAAATCAATGCTCCAAGTGAAATAATGCCCAATATAGCGGCAAGAACATAAATCCAAAATGCGTTTTTCTGTACATTCTTAGAAGTTAGAATTCGTTGCTTCCTTTCATCATATGCCGCCAATAGGTGAAGAACATACATATACACACCTACTGGAAAACGAAGGCTAAAAGGATTCAGCATCTCATCACCCCCTAATATATGTAAAATGATACCACTCCCTTACAGAAAGCATAAGTTCATTTCAGATCATATTTTTAGTCGATTTTTCATGATTTAGTGCTTATAAATGGAAGGGTTTTGACTTCATCTCTAACTGAAGGAGGATTTTTTACAGAAATAGGATAAGCCAAATGAATTAGCCATCGGATTTCGCTCAACACAAAAAAACGCTGCGTCCCGCTCTCATGAAAGAGTGGGACGCAGCGCATAGCTGATATTATTTATTCAAGTTATAGAATGTTGCAATGCCGTGATATTGTGCTGTTTCAGCCAATTGATCTTCGATGCGAAGTAATTGGTTGTATTTCGCCACACGGTCCGTACGAGACGGAGCACCTGTTTTGATTTGTCCAGCGTTTGTTGCAACAGCGATGTCTGCAATCGTGCTGTCTTCAGTTTCACCAGAACGGTGAGAGATAACAGCTGTGTATCCTGCGCGTTTTGCCATTTCGATTGCATCAAATGTTTCAGTTAATGTACCGATTTGGTTTACTTTGATTAGGATTGAGTTACCAACGCCGTTTTTGATTCCTTCAGAAAGCTTCTTCGTATTTGTAACGAACAAGTCGTCTCCTACTAGCTGAACCTTGCTGCCAAGGCGCTCAGTTAATAGTTTGTGACCTTCCCAGTCGTTTTCATCAAGGCCGTCTTCGATAGAGATGATTGGGTATTTCGATACCATATCTTCATACCAGTCAACCATTTCAGCAGATGTTTTCACAACACCTTCGCCTGATAAATGATATTTACCGTCTTCTTTGTTGTAGAACTCAGAAGATGCAGCATCCATTGCAAGTTTCACTTCTTCACCTGGTTTGAAGCCAGCTTTTTCGATCGCTTCAACGATTGTTTGAAGTGCTTCTTCGTTAGAACCAAGGTTTGGAGCGAATCCACCTTCGTCACCTACAGCTGTGTTTAAGCCTTTTGCGCTTAATACAGATTTCAGGCTATGGAAAATTTGAGCGCCCATGCGAAGTGCTTCACGGAAGTTCGGTGCACCTACAGGCATAATCATGAATTCTTGAATGTCTACGTTGTTATCCGCATGCTCTCCGCCGTTGACGATGTTCATCATCGGTACTGGAAGCGTTTTGGAGTTGAATCCACCAAGGTATTGATAAAGTGGAATTTGTAAGAAATCAGCAGCCGCACGTGCTACAGCGATAGATACGCCAAGGATTGCGTTTGCGCCTAATTTCCCTTTGTTTTCTGTTCCGTCAAGTTCGATTAACATTTTGTCAATCGCTACTTGTTCTGTTACATCAAAGCCTAAAAGCTCTGGTGCAATGATTTCGTTTACGTTGTTTACAGCTGTCAGAACACCTTTTCCAAGGTAACGGTCTTTGTCTCCGTCACGTAGTTCTACTGCTTCATATTCACCAGTAGAAGCACCACTTGGAACAAGCGCACGGCCAAAGCCGCCAGATTCTGTGTAAACTTCTACTTCAACTGTTGGGTTACCGCGAGAGTCTAATACTTCGCGTGCATATACGTCAACAATGTATGGCATCGTTATTTCTCTCCTTTTGAATCAATTTTTTTATTTCTGAATTAATGATGTTCCTGTCATCTCTTTTGGTTTTTCAAGACCAAGTAAGTCTAAAAGCGTTGGAGATAGATCGGCTAAAATGCCGCCTTCTCTAAGCGTCGCACCTTTTTTCGTCACGATGACTGGTACAGGATTCGTTGTATGTGCAGTATGCGGCTTTCCTTCTTCGGTAATGAGCACGTCTGCGTTACCGTGGTCTGCCGTGATGATGGCATGTCCGCCTTTTGCCAGGATTGCGTCGACTACAGCTCCTAAGCACTCATCTACTGCTTCAATGGCTTTGATTGTTGGCTCAAGCATACCTGAATGACCAACCATATCCGGGTTAGCAAAGTTCAGAATGATCGCATCATGCTTGTCAGCATTGATGTCTGCAACAAGTGCATCCTTTACCTCATAAGCGCTCATTTCCGGCTTGAGGTCATAGGTTGCCACATCTGGTGAATTGATTAAGATGCGGTCTTCACCAGGAAATTCTTCTTCACGTCCACCACTCATAAAGAACGTCACGTGAGGATATTTCTCTGTTTCAGCAATCCGCAGCTGTTTCAATCCATTTTGAGAAAGCACTTCTCCTACTGTGTTATCCAAATTCACTGGTTTGAAGGCAACATAACCATCAACCGTTTCACTGAAGTGTGTGAAGCAGACGAAGTGTAAATTCTTCGGATGAGCTTCTCCGCGGTCAAACGAGCGGAAATCTTCATTTGTGAAAGTATTCGAGATTTGGATGGCACGGTCTGGACGGAAGTTATAGAAAATCACAGAGTCGCCGTCGTTTACTTTTGCAACCGGCTCACCATTTTCTCTCGTAATGACAGATGGAATAACGAATTCATCGTAGATTCCATTTTCATAGGAGTCATCAACGACATCATAAATGTTTTGATAACTTGGGCCTTCACCATACGCCATCGCGCGGTACGCTTTCTCCACACGATCCCAGCGTTTGTCACGGTCCATTGAGTAATAGCGTCCAGAAAGTGTTGCCACTTCACCGACACCGATTTCTTTGATTTGTTCTTCCAGCTGTTTCAAGTACACTTTGGCTGTCTTCTGACCAACATCACGTCCGTCCAAGAAGCCATGAATGTATACCTTTGTTAAGCCTTCTTTTTTCGCCAGCTTCAGCAGGGCAAAAAGATGCTGAATGTGACTGTGAACACCGCCGTCTGACAAGAGTCCAAATAAATGAAGCGCCTTGTCATTCTCTTTTGCATAAGTCATTGCATCTAGGAACGTTTCGTTTTTCTCAAATTCCCCATCACGAATGGCAACATTCACTCTTGTTAAGCTTTGATATACAATGCGTCCTGCACCGATGTTCAAATGCCCAACTTCAGAGTTCCCCATTTGACCTTCTGGGAGGCCTACTGCCTCACCTGAAGCCGTTAAGGTTTGATGCGGGAATTCGTTCCAGTAGCGGTCGAAGTTCGGTTTCTTTGCTTGGGCAACAGCGTTACCGACTGTTTCGCCTCTTAAACCGAATCCATCTAAGATGATTAATGCAGCTGGTTTCTTACTCATATTGACCTTCCTCCAATAATTGAACGAAAGACTGAGGTTCTAAGCTTGCGCCGCCTACCAAAGCACCGTCAATATCGGATTCTGCCATATATTCTTTAATATTTGCCGGCTTCACGCTTCCGCCATATTGAATGCGAAGACTGTCTGCCGCTTCTTGACCAAATTCGCTTGCAACGGTTTGGCGGATGTGTGCGCAAACATCGTTTGCATCTTTCGCTGTAGAAGATTTTCCTGTACCGATAGCCCAGATTGGCTCATATGCAATAACAGATTCAGCTACTTGCTGCTTCGTTAAACCAGCTAGTGCCTTCTTCACTTGATCAGCGACAAGTTCATTTGTTTTGCCAGCTTCACGCTCTTCAAGCGTTTCACCTACACAAATAATTGGAACGATGCCATGCTTGAATGCAGCATGTGCTTTTTTGTTCACTGTTTCATCTGTTTCAGCAAAGAATTCACGGCGCTCTGAATGCCCAATCACTGAATAGCCGATGCCTAAATCTTTTAAAGCAGCAGGGCTGATTTCACCAGTGAATGCACCATTTTCTTCAAAGTGCATGTTTTGTGCACCAATTTTAAGGTCTGTTCCGTTTGAAAGGCTGTTTAGCTTTTCAAGGAAAAGAGCTGGCGCACAGACAATGGATTCCACTTTGTCAGGAGATGGAATAGATGACTTGACTTCTTCAACGAAGCTGACTGCTTCGCCAAGTGTTTTGTTCATTTTCCAGTTCCCAGCTATAATTGGTTTTCTCATGATTGACACTTCCTTATAGCAGTTTTGGTCTTATTTATCGTTTAATGCAGTAACACCAGGAAGTTCTTTGCCTTCCATAAATTCAAGTGAAGCGCCGCCGCCTGTAGAAATATGGCTCATTTGATCTGCAAGACCAAATTTCTCAACTGCTGCTGCTGAATCTCCACCGCCAATGACAGAATATGTACCTTTTGCTTCTGCCAGTGCTTCTGCGATTGCTTTTGTTCCTTTAGCGAATGCATCGATTTCAAATACACCCATTGGTCCGTTCCAGACAACAAGTTTACTGTTTTTAATAACGTCAGCATACTTGTCTCTTGTCTCTGTTCCAATATCAAGTGCTTCTAGATCACTTGGAATTTCAGAAATTGGCACAATGCTTGTATTCGCATCATTTGAAAAGTCGTCGGCTACCAGAACGTCTGTTGGAATCAGGAAGTTCACGCCTTTTTCTTTTGCACGGTCCATAAAGGATTTCGCTAAATCTACTTTGTCTTCTTCTAATAGAGATTTCCCTACTTCGTGGCCTAGTGCTTTCACAAATGTGTAAGCAAGTCCGCCGCCGATGATGAGGTTGTCCACTTTATCAAGAAGACTTTCAATCACACCGATTTTATCCTTTACTTTTGCGCCACCGATAATCGCTGTAAATGGGCGATCAGGGTTTGAAATGGCTTTTCCTAGAACCTCAAGCTCTTTTTGCATGAGGAAGCCTGAAACAGCCGGAAGATAAGCTGCAATACCAGCTGTGGATGCATGTGCACGGTGTGCAGCACCGAACGCATCATTGACATACACATCGGCTAAATCAGCAAATGCTTTTGATAATTCAGGATCGTTCTTTTCTTCACCAGGATAGAAACGAACGTTTTCAAGCACTAGCACATCTCCTTCTTTTAAGTCAGAGATTTGCTTTTTCACGTTGTCGCCGTAAGCTTCATCTGCTTTTTTCACTTCTTTTCCAAGAAGCTCTTGCAGACGTTTTGCCACAGGTGTCAGACGCAGTTCTTCAGTAACTTGACCCTTCGGACGACCCAAATGACTAGCTAGCAGTACCTTTGCGCCTTGTCCTGTTAAATACTCAATCGTTGGTAATGCTGCGCGGATACGAGTATCATCCGTCACTTCTCCGTCCTTCATTGGAACGTTAAAATCTACGCGGCAGAACACAACTTTGCCTTTTACATCAATGTCTTTTACTGATTTCTTATTCATGCTCGTCAGGAGATCCTCCTTTATTCTGGTTTCCTTACGCATTGGACAAGTCTCTCTTTATCCTTTTCCCATTTTGCCCTCATCAAAACGAGAAATCGTGCAGAACGGATAAATACAGAGAAAAAGGGAAAGGGATGCTTCCCCTTCCCTTGTCCGTCTTCATTATATCGTGTCTCTAGGAAAGAACCAAGTGAGTTCCTTCAGTGTGAGAAATTAAAGACCTTGTTTTGCAATGTAAGCTGCAAGGTCAACAACGCGGTGAGAATATCCGCTCTCGTTATCGTACCAAGAGATCACTTTCACCATGCTGCCTTCCATTACCATTGTAGAAAGAGCATCGATTGTTGAAGAGTTTGCATTACCATTGTAGTCACCAGATACTAATGGCTCTTCGCTGTAGCCAAGGATTCCTTTAAGTTCTCCTTCAGCTGCTTCTTTAAGTGCTGCATTTACGTCTTCAGCTGTTACATCTTGGTTTAATTCAGCAACAAGGTCAACTAAAGAAACGTTAGGTGTTGGAACACGCATAGCGCCACCGTTTAATTTACCTTTAAGTTCAGGCAATACAAGTGAAACAGCTTTCGCAGCACCTGTAGAAGTTGGGATGATGTTTTCCGCAGCTGCACGAGCACGACGGTAGTCTTTGTGCGGAAGATCAAGAATTTGCTGGTCATTTGTGTATGAGTGAACAGTTGTCATCATACCGCGTTTGATACCAAATTTATCGTTAAGTACTTTTGCAAATGGAGCTAAGCAGTTCGTAGTACAAGATGCATTAGAGATGACATCGTGGCTAGCTGCATCGTATTTGTCTTCGTTTACACCCATAACGATTGTGATATCTTCTTCGTTAGCAGGAGCAGAGATGATGACTTTTTTAGCGCCAGCTTCTAAGTGTTTAGCAGCGTCTGCACGTTTTGTGAAGAATCCAGTAGATTCAACAACGATTTCTACGCCTTGTTTACCCCAGCTTAATTTCGCAGGGTCACGTTCAGCTGATACTTCGATTGTTTTACCGTTCACTACTAAGTTTGTACCGTCTACAGAAACCTCTGCATCTAGTTTTCCGTGAACAGAGTCATATTGTAAAAGGTGTGCAAGCATGTTAGCATCTGTTAGATCGTTAACCGCTACTACCTCAACTTCAGGATTATTTAATGCTGCACGAAATACGTTACGTCCAATACGTCCAAATCCGTTAATACCGACTTTTACTGCCATGATGTTTCCTCCTTTTATAGGTAACAATGTTTTATATTGAGGGATCAATTGACTCCCTTAATAACTCTTTTGCGGCTCCTTCGTCTGTGACGAGAACCGTTCGGCGTGGTTTTTTGAAATAAGCTTCAATCGCCCCCGCCTTTGATGATCCACCTGCAACAGCAATGATGTTTGGAATGCTTTCTAGATCATCTAGCTGCATGCCGACGGAGTGCACTTTGTGTACGACCTCACCATCACGATTAAAGTAATAGCCAAAGGCCTCTGTCACTGCGTCATGCTCATCAATCTTTTTTAAATCTTCAGCTGGTGTATTTCGTCTCATCGCCATTGTTTTTGCTTCACCAATACCATGAATAAGCATCGTGGACGATTTAATCGTTTGAAGCACTTCTTTGACGGACGGCTCTTCAATAATGGAAGAGTAAGCACCTTCTGACAGCTGCCCTGGAACAAACAGCAGTTTGTAAGTACCGGAAGCTTTTTCAGCCATGTGGGCACAAATGGTGTTTGCCTGATTTTTTACATTCTCCCCAAGACCGCCTCTCGCAGGGACAAACATCATATCGCGGTTTTTGGCATCAGGGGTCATCATTTCGGCAACGGCTTCCATCGTCGTTCCGCCAGTGACGGCGACGATATTATTTCCAGTAAACCTTTTTTTCATGCATTGGACAGCAGCTCTTCCCATTTCTTGCTTCACCCACGGGGATTCATCACTGTCACCAGAAACGATCATGACTTCTTCCAGGCCTAACTTTCTCTTTAATGTATTTTCCAAAAAGGTTAAACCTAAAACGTCCTTCATCATTCCTTCAAGCATTTCAAGCAAAGCGTGACCCTCACTCGTCAGCATCATGCCGCTCGTTTTGACATCCAGCAGATTTTGTTCTTTTAAAAACTGAACTTCAGCTCGTAAGATTCGCTCGCTGAGACCAAGACTCGTCGCAAGACTTCTGCGGCCAATTGGTTCAGCTAATCTGATGTACTGCAAAATGTCGTAGCGTTTTTGCATAACAATGAGAAGATCTGGCAATAATTTTTTTTGAGCTTCCAATAAATGATTCATGGCTAACGACCCTTTCTTTTCACGTTGGACTAAAAACGTCCCACTGTGACAAAAAACGTCCCGCCACAGCCAAAAAAAATCAATCCCTGCTTTCTTTAATTATTTTAACAGGATAATCTTGCATTTTCAACTCTTACAAACACATTTAGACAAAAAATAGACACATTTTCACCGATAGCCTGCTTGTCATCAAGGTTCTTGCTATGATATTTCTTTTCAAAATATTTATTTTCTTTTATATAAAATGTATTCATGATTGAAAATGTGCATGCTGGTGAGATCAGCATGCACATTTTTTTCAGGACCTGCTTATGTTTTCGTGATGGTTCCAAGCTGTTTTGCCTCTTCCTTCGGTTTGATTTTGAGATAATAAATAATGTAGCAGGCAACCATGAACGGGATTCCGCAATAAAGACCGATCCGCTGATCCTCGATAAAAAATAAGCTGATGAGAACGATGCCAAATGCGATAAAGCCTGCTAGTGGAACAAATGGATAGAGCGGTGTTCGGAAGACGAGATCCTTTACATCTCCGCCGGCCTTTATGAATTGTTTTCTAAAGAAATACTGGGACAAACAAATGGACATCCACACCACAACAAGGACCATACCAGAAATTGAAATGAGCCACACATACACCGTTTTTGGTGCCACAACACTTGTCAGCAGGGATAGTGCAGATACAACCATTGTCACCAATAGTGCATTGATCGGAATTTTACGCTTGGACAGCTTTTTCGTAAAGTCAGGTCCTTTCCCGTCTTTCGAAAGCGCCCAAAGCATACGTGATGATGCATATAATCCAGAGTTTGCTACAGATAAGACCGCTGTGATGATGATAAAATTCATGATATCTGCAGCATACGGTATGCCGACCTTGTCCAGCACGACGACAAACGGGCTGTCGACGGTGCCTGCTGTCTGCCACGGAAGAAGTGCGGCCAGAACCGCAATGGATAAAACGAAAAAGACCATCGTTCTCCAAATAATATTTCGTATAGATCGCGGCAATGTTTTTTCAGGGCTTTCACTCTCTCCTGCTGCAATCCCTACAAGTTCTGTTCCTTGAAAGGAGAAATTGACCGTGACCATGGTTAATAAAATAGCAAAAACGCCGTTAGGAAATAGTCCGCCATGATCCGTCAAATGACGAAATAGAGGGGCTGGTTCTCCATCTTTCAGATGAATCATTCCGAAAATTGCGCCAATTCCAATGATAATAAACAATAGGATGGCAGCGACCTTAATGGCCGAAAACCAAAACTCGGTTTCAGCGAAGCTGCGAGCTGAGATGGCATTCACGGTAAATAAAATCACGCTAAATGCAAGACACCACAGCCAAACAGGGATATCTGGGAACCACCTTTGGAGCAAAATGCCTGCTGACGTAAACTCCAGTCCTATTGTACATGCCCAGCTAAACCAATAAAGCCAGCCGATCATAAAGCCTGTGGACGGACCTATATATTTGGTTGCATACTCCTGAAAGGAACCCGCTGTCGGCATCGCCACCGCTAATTCTCCAAGACACAGCATCACCAAATACATTAACAATCCGCCAATGATAAAGGATAGAATGGCTCCCCCGGGTCCAGCCTGATGGATAATGAGTCCTGACCCAAGGAAAAGACCGGTACCTATGACGCCTCCTAAGGCAATCATAAAGAGATGCCTGCTTTTCATGGAACGCTCTAGTTCATTATGCTGCTCTTGCTTCAAATCATTTTCCCCACTTTCACTCTTCTATTCATCATCCTTTGACAAAATTCGCTGTTCGTTGAAAGAAAAAGGGAGAAAGTGAAGGTTTCTCCCCCTTTGACATTTATGCTTGAAATAATGCTTCAATATGACCAATCGCCCAGTCTAAATCTTCTTTAGATATCGTGAGAGGCGGTGCAAAGCGGATGACGGTCTCATGGGTTTCCTTACATAACAGTCCTGCTTGTTTCAGCTTCTCACAATAAGGTCTCGCTGCATCTGTCAGCTCCATGCCGATAAATAATCCACGGCCGCGCACTTCCTTGATGACAGGACTTTGAATGCGCGTGAGTTTGTCTTTTAAGTATTCGCCAAGCTCCATAGAACGCGCTGCAAGGTTTTCGTCGATTAAGACATCCAGTGCAGCCAGCGACACCGCACACGCAAGAGGATTTCCACCGAAGGTAGAGCCGTGAGATCCAGGGTTAAACACACCTAATATATCGCGGTTTGCTACCACACACGAGATTGGGAATACACCGCCGCCTAAAGCTTTCCCAAGAATCAGCATATCTGGCTCAATGTCTTCCCAGTCACATGCAAACATCTTGCCTGTTCGCGCTAATCCGACCTGAATTTCATCCGCAATGAACAGCACATGTTCTTTTTCACAAAGCGCCTTCGCTTCCTTCAAGAAGCCTTCTGGCGGCATGACAATTCCCGCTTCTCCTTGAATAGGTTCGATCAGAAAAGCCGCTGTTTGTGGTGTGATGGCTTCACGTAACGCTTCAATATCTCCGTAAGGAATCAGTTTAATGCCTGGAAGCATCGGACCGAAACCTCTTTGATATTCTGCTTCTGAAGAAAGAGAAACAGCCGTCATCGTTCTGCCATGGAAGTTTCCAACGCACGCAATGATTTCTGCGCGATTGTCTTCGATTCCCTTGACGTCATAGCCCCAGCGTCTTGCTGCTTTTACAGCTGTTTCTACAGCCTCAGCTCCAGTATTCATCGGGAGTGCCATCTCTTTATTCGTCAGTTGACAAATTTTCTCATACCAAGGACCAAGCTGATCATTGTGAAAAGCTCTTGAGGTCAGTGTCACACGATCTGCCTGTTTTTTGAGCGCTTCAATAATACGGGGATGGCGATGGCCTTGGTTCACTGCGGAATACGCACTCAGCATATCCATATATCGATTGCCTTCAGGGTCTGTCACCCAAACTCCCTCAGCCTCTGAAATCACAATTGGCAGCGGATGATAGTTTGCCGCACCGTATTGTTCGGTTTGTTGAATCAATTCATTTGTCTGTGTCATCGTCTATTCCTCCTTCTATAAGCTAGCCTCTTTTTCATTAGGTTCATCTACACACATATGATATGCAAGGATCGTGCCAACTTTTTGCCCGCATCATGGCAGTGATTGATTTGGTTCTTTGCGCAAAATATTTTTGCATCTGCAAAATTTTTTAGAAGAAACCGCAAAATTTTTCATGTAAAATAGAGGTAACGTCTGGAGGTGGCGCAATGAAAGAAGATTCGTATACTGCAAAGCTCGAAAATGAGATTGATCTCTATAAACAAATGCTCGATTTAATAGATGTCGGGGTTCATGCAATTGACGAGAATGGCCATACTGTTGTCTATAATAAAAAAATGATGGAGATTGAGTCTTTGAAACGCTCTGATGTTCTCCATAAAAATGTATTAGACCTCTTCGTCTTCCAAGACGAAATGCACAGTACGCTTGTCCAAGCGCTGCGTACTGGGAAACAAACTGTTCACGCAAAGCAGACGTATCATAATTACAACGGAAAAGAAATCACAACCATTAATCATACATACCCGCTCGTTCGAGACGGCCTCATCCAAGGAGCAGTTGAAATTTCGAATGATGTGACCAAGCTGGAACGGTTGATTCACCACAATATGAAGAAAAAAGGAAGCACACGATTTACCTTTGATTCCATTATTGGACAAAGTCCTGCGTTTTTAGAGGTGATTGAGCATGCAAAACGAGCGACACGCACCTCTTCCTATGTGCTCATTGTTGGAGAAACAGGAACAGGAAAAGAACTATTCGCTCAAAGCATTCATAACGGCAGCAGCCGGTCATCTGGACCATTTATTACCCAGAATTGCGCGGCACTGCCTGATAATCTCATTGAAAGTCTGCTCTTTGGTACGCAAAAAGGGGCTTTTACAGGCGCAACTGATCAGCCCGGCTTATTTGAACAGGCACAGGGAGGTACACTGCTTCTAGATGAGATCAACTCATTAAATCCTGGTCTTCAAGCAAAACTGCTGCGCGTATTACAAGAGAAGCGTGTGAGAAGGTTGGGCAGCACAAAAGAAATCGCAGTTGATGTAAGAGTCATTGCCAATATGAATGAGGACCCTGTAGATGCAATCGCAGGCGGACGCATGCGCAAGGATTTATTTTATCGGTTAGGTATTGTCACCTTATTTATTCCGCCGCTTTCTGAGCGAAAAGAAGATATTCCTACGTTTGTCAGTCATTTTATTCAAAAATATAATGAGCTGTTTCAAATGAAGGTGAAGGCGGCTGACGAAGAGGTACTAGCCCTTTTTCAAGCGTATGATTGGCCGGGTAATGTACGAGAACTGGAGCATGTGATTGAAGCGGGGATGAACATGATGATGGATGAGGATTACTTAAGCATGCATCATCTTCCATATCATTTTAGATTTAAACATAGGGAAGGTCGTCCTGCAGCGCACTTACAGACGAATCCTTTGCAGCATACCGCAGCAGCTGACACGTTTATTTATACAAGCCCAGAACATACGACTGATTTTCAAACCCAAATGGAACGATTCGAAAAACAATACATCGTCCATTACTTAGAAAAAATGGACGATAATATTTCACAGACTGCAAAGATACTGGGCATGAGCAGGCAAAGTCTGCAATATCGCATGAAAAAGCTGCATATTTCTCGTTAATAATAGAGCTGTGCCCTCATTCGGCACAGCTTACTGTGGTTCTGACTCTTCTGCCGGTTCTTGAATCACATCACTCAGCAGTTTTTCTACATTTTTTAAATGCGTGAGCATCGCTCTTTCTGCTTCTTCTGGCTGTCTTGCCAAGACTGCTTTGTAAATGTGTTCATGTTCTTTGTAAAGCTGCCGAATGGAGGCTTTCCTTGAAAACAAGACGACTTTTCTCGTTTCCCGCATCGTTTCTACCAGCAAGGTGGAGACCTGATTCATTAACGCTTTTAATAAATCATTCTTTGAGGCTTTGGCTATGGCAAGATGGAAGGAGAGGTCTGCCTCTTCACCAGTTTCTTTATGTGCTTCTGCGAGTTTCATTTGTTCAAGTGCCTCACGCAGCTGATGAAGGTCATCGTCCGTTCGCATGAGCGCTGCTTTTTTGACAGCACCCGTCTCAATAATGGTTCTTAATTCAAGGAGCTGTGTGACATCATGCTGCTCCATCAAAAATGCTGGAGACAGGCTAAATGTGAGCTGCTCAGGATCAAACTGCTTCACATACGTGCCTTCCCCTTGCTTCATCTCTATTAATCCGATCGCTTTGAGAGCAGACAGTGCCTCTCTTACAGCAGAACGGCTGACTTGAAAGCTTTCTGAAAGCGCTTGAACCGAATCTAATTTTTCCCCTGGAAGAAGCTCACCTGTACGAATGGATTCAATTAATGCATCCGCAATTTCTTCATATATTTTTTTCGTTTTGATTTGTTTATATTTCAATTGGTTTCACCTCATCACTGTTGTCTATCCCTATCGGCTCATGCCCTATCTTATACTTTACCCCAAAATTTCCGATCACACGTCTCCCCTCTTTAATTTTCAAGAAATCTTTGAGCTGCCTTGCTTTCAACAAAAAAAGAAGCACGTGCCATGTTCTGGCAAGTACTTCTTTTTAATCATATCGCTTCCGCAGCGTAGAGGACGGAAGATTCATTTGTTCGCGATATTTTGCAATGGTTCTGCGCGACGCGCGGATACCAAAGGTTTGCTGAAGCAGCGTCATGATTTGCTGATCTGAATACGGTTTTTTCTTATTTTCCGTTTGGATGAGCTCTGCAATGTGCGTTTTGACTGTATAGCTGGACGCCTCTTCTAGCGAATGCCCTTCTAATTTTGCCTGGAAAAATTGTTTCATTTCCATGAGACCATAAGGGGTTTGCACCATTTTCCCTTTTACAGTCCGGCTCACTGTTGACTCATGCACTTGCAGTATATCTGCGATCCGCTTCATCGTAAGCGGTTTCATTTTATGTTTCCCTGTAAGGAAAAAATCCGTTTGATGTGAGATAATCTCACGAACGACATGAGTCATCGTTTGCTTTCTTTGCTTCAGCGCTTGGACAAGCCAGTTGTACTGCTGCTCTTTTTCCTTTAAATACGTGTATGCTTCATGCCGCTTTTGTTCTTGAATCATGGCGAAATAGCCTTCATTCATTTCAACGTCTGGAAAAGCGCGCTGATTCAGCTCAAATGTGATGTGATCCTGCATCACATTAATCGTCACATCAGGCTCTATATACACATGCTCTTCATCATATGAGAAATGAAGGCCTGGTCTTGGTTCAAGCTGAGACACTACATCTTGTACCGCTTGGAGCATTTTCATTGAAACGCCTGTTTTCGCCGCAATTTCCTTCCAAGCCTTTCTGGCAAAAAGAAAGAAATGCTCTTCGATGATCAGCTCGGCTTCATACCAGCGTTCCTTTTTTCTTCTCAGTTGAAGGAGGATGCATTCCTGCAATGATCTTGCGCCAATACCGGCAGGCTCTAGGGATTGCAGCTGATGAAGGACGGCTTCTACTTCTTCAGCTGGCACCTCTAAGACAGCTGCCATTGCGTCAATCGGCTCATTTAGATAGCCATTGGAATCAATGGACTCAATCATAAAGTAAAAGATTCTTTGATTCTTTTCACTTAAATTTAAATCAATCGCCTGTCTTTTTAAAAACATTTGCAGGCTTTCTTTTTGATGGGTTCGATACGGCTCTGTCATTCGATCTTGTGATTTTTTATGATAAACTGGTTGGTAGCTGTCCGTGTCTTTCCGCTCAATCAGAGGGTTCTCAAGTGCTAACTGGTCAAGATACTCGCCGAGCTCTGTGCAATTCAGCTGCAGCAGCGTAATGGCCTGCCTGAGTTCTGGTGTGAGCACCTGCTTTAATACCTGTTCTTGTTGCAGTTTAAGGCTCATTGTCTCCCCTCCCTCTCATCATTTTACATGAAGATTGACGGACCGTATATACGAAATAGGAGTGATTTCTATGTCTGAACTTTTTTCCGTTCCATACTTTGTCGACAACTTGAAACAACACATCGCCATGAACCAAAATGAAGACAAGGTTCATGCCATGAATGCCTATTACCGCTCCGTGGTGTCAACACTTGTTCAAGACCAGCTGACCAAAAATGCGGTTGTATTGAAGCGAATTCAGCATCTTGATGAAGCCTATCAAAAGGTGAAAAAAGAAAGCGAATGAACGAAAAAGAACACCCTTTGTCAAGATGGCAAAGGGTGTTTATCATATGCGAAAAGTTTCTGATCCAGCCTCGATTTATACATCATCAAAAAGCCAGACCGCCCTATAGTATAGATGATAAAAGCAAACCATAGGCCATGATTGTGCCAAATGGGCGTGACCGCGGTTTGAACTACGATAAACAAAATCATCGCAAACAGCATCGAATTTCTAACAGGGGCAATTTCTGTCGCACCTGTAAATACGCCGTAAATGACCAAACCGAAACAAGCTGCAAACGGATAAAGAACGAGCCAGTCTGCATAGCGTAATGTCACATCAAGCAGCTGAGGGAGATTTGTAAACAAGCTCAATATCGGCTCTTTTAATAGAAAATAAACCGCCGCAATGACACATGCCATGACAAGTGCCCACTGCCTCGAAAGGGTTAAGGTTCTTTCATAGAGGGAGCGGTCATTTGCACCAACTGATCGGCCAACAAGGATGCTGGACGCATTGGCAAAACCATCGAACAAATAAGCCATGATGTAGTGAATTTGAAATAAGATGGCGTTCGCTGCCAGCAGCTCTGTACCAAAAGAAGCGCCTTTTGCGGTAAACATGTTGATGACCACCAGCAGACAGATCGTACGAATAAACAAATCTTTATTCACATGAAACATTTTCCGCACTGCCTGAGTATCCATGATTTTCTTGATGGAAGGCATCTGGATTCCGTTTGACGAATGTTTCATGATGATCCATGCCCCTAACACAAAAGCGGTTAGTTCAGATATCAATGTCGCAGCCGCAACTCCTTTGACCGCAAACGAAAACACATGAACAAGCAGAAATGCAAGAGCCATATTCATGACATTGATCAAGATTTGTAAAGAAAGGGCTTCTTTCATTTTTGCCATCCCCATCAGCCAGCCCAATATGACATAATTCATTAAAGTAAATGGCGCTCCCCAAATGCGAATATGAAAATAGTCTGCGGCAAATTGACGGACATCAGCATCAGGAGAGATCACTAGAAAGGCAGATTGAATGATCGGCCATTGCAGGGCAATAAAACAAAGTCCGACGATGATGGCGACGAAAAATGGTCTTAAAAAAGCAAGAACACCTTGCTCCTCATTCTGCGCTCCGTTTGCCTGGGCGGCAAAAGCAGATGTACTGACCCGCAAAAAACCAAACAGCCAATATAAAGTACTAAAAATGAGACTGCCAACTGCGACGCCTCCAATATAAGCGGGGTTTGCAAGCTGACCGACAACTGCTGTATCAACAGCTCCAAGTAATGGAGTAGTCATCGTAGAAATCGTTAAAGGAATGGCCAAAGCTAAATACGCTCGATGGTTCACGCTGCCACCTGCCTTTCATGAAAAATAGCCTCTTCTAAAAGAGGCGCAGTTTGCCTGCAAAGGGCTAAAATGCTTTATGTTCGCCCTTTGTCTTTTTTTCAGCTTGAGACCTACACGCTGAGGCATTGATAAAATGAAGATTTACCGAACCGGTCTGCCAATCGTTCGTGACAAAGGATGGTCTGCGAGCATTGCATTTCTCATTTTCCGCACCGCTTCCTCTTCTGATGAAAAGAATTCATCCTTTGATTGAAATTGGACAGCAAGCTCTCCTTGATCAAGAATCGCCAATTGATCACTTAAGTGATAGGCTGCTGTCATATCATGTGTAATAAATAAGTAAGCCACACCCAGCTCCTTCTTTAATTCTACTAATAAATCTAAAATGACAGCCTGTGTGACCATGTCTAAGCTGCTGACAGATTCATCAAGTACAATGAGCTTTGGCTGGAGCAATAAGGCTCTAGCGATGTTGATCCTTTGCAGCTGGCCGCCGCTGAATTGGTGTGGATATTTAGACAAATCCTTTTCACCGAGCCCGACTCTTTCCAGCCAGTGAATCAGCACGTTTTTACGTTCCTTTCGGCTCATAGTTTCATAGTTTTCAAGCGGCTCAGATAAAATTTGTTCGACTGACCACCTTGGATTTACCGCCGAATAGGAATCCTGAAACACCGCTTGCACATGCCGGCGAAAATGCTTACGTGTTTGCTGATCTGCACGATAGACATCCTGACCTTCAAAAAGAACCTGTCCAGCTCTTGGTTTCTCTAGACCAAGTATGATGCGGCCAAGTGTACTTTTCCCTGCGCCGCTTTGCCCCAGCAGCCCAAGGCAGGTGCCTTCTTCAATAGTTAAATCGACGCTTTTCAGGACAGGGGCCGCTCCTTTTTTTCTCATTAGAAACGACCGGCTGGTGTATGCATGACTGACTGCTTTCACTTCTAATAAATGCAAGGGCCTTCTCACCTCAAATCGGGCAAACAGCTGGGATCGATGGACGAGCTGCTAATAGTTTTTTTGTATAATCATGCTTTGGTTGTTCAAAAAGCTCAAGAACTCCTGCCTTTTCAACAATTTCTCCTTGTTTCATGACGACAACTTGATCTGCCATTTCAGCAATGACACCAAGATCGTGGGTAATCAGTAAAATGGCCGTTCCATAGTGATGACGAATTTGGTTCAGATGCTGAAGGACCCGTTTCTGATTGTGTACATCTAATGCAGTTGTCGGCTCATCTGCAATGATGAGGGGCGGGTGCATACAGGCAGCCATGGCGATCATGACACGTTGCAGCATTCCTCCGCTTAATTCAAAGGGATACTTGTTGAACAGCTGGTCTGGCTGCGGCAGGTTCATTTGCGCTAACGCATCCATTGCCTGTGCTCGTGCCTGCCTTTTACTGACAGCAGTATGCCGGCGGATCGTTTCAACCAGCTGATGGCCGATTGTCCATACTGGCGTAAAGCTGTTCATTGGATTTTGCATAATATACGAGATGTCTTTGCCCCGAATGGACCGCATATCCTTTTCACTTATACCGATCAATTCTCGTCCTTGTAATGTGATACTGCCAGTGACTTCAGTTGTTTTTCGATCAAGCATATGTAAGATCGACATACTTGTCACTGTTTTCCCGCAGCCGCTCTCACCAATTAATCCAAGGATTTGACCGCGCCCTACTTCAAACGAGACTTCTTGAATAAGAGGGGTTGTCCCTTGAGGTGTTTTCGTATGCACATGCAGGTTCTCTACTTGTAAAATGGACTCTTGCACATTGATCATTCCTTTACACACGGCGTTTGATGCCATATTTCTCTGAAAGGGCTTCTCCTAGTAAATTAAACAGAACCACCACAGCCATGATCACAAGACCTGGGTACAGCATTAACTGAGGATTCGTTTGAATGTAAGACTTCCCTTCATGAATCATCGCTCCCCATTCAGGCATAGGAGGCTGAACCCCTAATCCGAGGAAAGACATCGCAGAAATGTCCATAATTGCCCAGCCCATTTCAAGTGTTCCAATAACTGCTAATGGCGGCAGAACATTTGGAATCATATGCCTTCTCATGATGTTCCAGTGCGAAGTCCCACTGATCTTCGCAGCTGCAATAAAGTTCTGTTCTTTTAAACTGAGCACCATTCCTCGGAAGACGCGCGCATAATACACCCATTGCACAAGCATCAAGGCAAGTACGACTTGAGAAAGTCCCGGACCGAAGATGCCGACTAATCCAAGGATCAGCACGAGGTTTGGAAATGCCATGACGCCGTCACAGATTCTCATCAATACGTGATCGATCCAGCCGCCTTTGTATCCTGAAAACAGGCCGACAATTAAACCAATGAATAACGAAGAAAGAAAGATTAATAACGCACAGCCGAGCGAAACACGCGCACCATATAAAATACGAGATAAATTGCATCGTCCTAATTGATCTGTTCCAAGAGGATACTCCCACGAAGACCCCTTTAGCTTCATCGCTAGATTGACAGCAGCCGGATCATGTGGAGCAATCCATGGTGCACATATTGTCACAATCAGCAGGAGACCGAGCAGCAGGGCGCAGATCGAGATCATCTTTTGATGAGCGAAGAGATGTTTTACTTTTGTCATCATTGCTGGCGGCCTTCCTTTCTAGAAATACGAGGGTCAATGATTAACTGGACCAAGTCCACGATCAAGCTGCTCACGATAAAAATACAGGCTGACATGAGGACATAAAATTGAATGACAGGCAGATCCCGGTTAAAGATCGCTTCAATAAAAAAGCGGCCAAACCCTGGCCATGAGAAAACGGCCTCTACAATAATGGTTCCGGTCAAGAGCTTGCCAAGGTTCACCCCAAGTCCGGTCAGCATCGGCGATATCGCAATTCTGAACACATGCTTGAACATGATCGATTGTTCCTTCAATCCTCTAATTCTCGCATATTGAACGAAAGGCTCTTGAAGCGCCTCACTCACACTTGACCGTAACAGCCTTGTATACGTAGCAATTAAAGGGACTGCCAGTGTGATCGACGGCAGAATGAGATGCTCCCATGTTCCGATTCCTTCAACTGGTAAAAGGTCGAGCTTCACTGAAAAAAAGAAGATGAGCAAATACCCCAAGACAAACGTCGGGATAGATGCTCCTAAGAAAGAAATGAGCCGGCTCACATGATCAATGGCGCCATTTTTCCTCATGCCGCTGAAAAAGCCGAGCGGAATGCTGACACAAATAGCGATCAGCAGACTGGTAAGAGCCAATTGAATCGTCGCCGGTATTCGATAAATCACCTCATCAACGACAGGCTGATTGGACATATACGACCGGCCAAAATCAAGATGAATGACTTTTTCAATGGTATGAAGATACTGCATATAAAATGGTTCATCTAAGCCAAATTCACTTCGTTTTTGCGCTAATATTTCATCCGTAGGCTGGATATGAGCCGCTGCTAAATATGCCTCAGCCGGGTCAACTGGCGAAAGGTGAATCATACCAGTTGTGAGCAGTGTGGCTAATAAAAATACAGGAATAATTGATAGCACTCGTTTGACGATATAGCGGCCCATTTCCTTACCTACCTTCTGTTACTTCAGCTTAATGCCTGTGAAAGGATGTTCATCACGATTCGCAGGGAACTCAAAGTCCTTCACAGCTTTTTGATAAACGGCTGTCTTTTTAAAATAAGAGATTGGCACAATTGCCCCTTGATCCTGTAAAGAGGATAAAACGGACGAATACAGTGCTTTGCGTTTCTTTTCATTTGTTGTTGATGGAATTTCGGTCATTTCTTTGATCAGCTTTTCCTTATTTGGGTAGGCTGAGATGGCTTCTTTGAATCCAAAACCATCTGATGAGAGAACGTTCATAAATGTATGCGGATCATACGGCGCTCCGTAGTTGCTAAAGAAGTTCATATCAAACTTATTGGCTTTAAAGCGTTGAACCTGTGTTGCCAAATCCACACCCTCAAGTTTGACGCCAACGCCAACGGCTGCCCATTCTGCTTGCAGCGTTTCCGCCATCGCTTTTTGAATCGATTCCGCTGAGTCATACATCATACTAAACTCAAGCTTTTTCCCATCTTTTTCACGAACGGATTTTCCTTTTGGAAGTGTCCAGCCCGCTTCATCCAGCAATGCTTTGGCTTTGTCCACATCATATTTGAAAGACTTCACTTGAATGTGTGACGTATACGGCATGTTTGTCGGCAAGATGTGATCTGCTTCATCCTCTAAACCTGAGGTGACCCCTTCTACCATTGATTTTTTATTGAAGGCATATTGAAGGGCATGACGCACTTTCTCATCTGACAGCTGATCCACTTTTGTGTTCATAACAAGCTGTCTCGTTGCAACAGGCTCTGACATTTTCGTTTCATACTTGCCGCTTGCCTCCAGCTGTTTGTAGGAATCAAGGCTAATGGTTCCTTCTCCGTAAAGTAAATCCACATCACCTTTTTCAAATGCCATGACTCTCGTTTCCGCATCTGGGATGACCTTTACCTTGATTTCTTTTACCTTTGGTTTTTCTCCCCAATAATGATCGTTTCGTTCGAAAATGGCATAATCATCTTTCTTATATGTTTTTAAAACCCAAGGGCCTGTCCCCACTGGTTTTTCAATTCCTTTTGACGTATCTCCATTTTTAGGGAAACCTGCTTCACCTAAGAAACGAACTGGACGAACAACGGCTAATTCTTGCACAGTTGGATAGTATGGTGCTGTTAATGTGAGTTTAAATGTCTTTTTATCAACGGCTTCTGTCTTTTTGATTTTCTTAATGACACCTAACCAGCTATGTAAATCTTTATTTTTTAAAATCGCATCGAAGTTCTTTTTGACAATGCCCGCATTAAATTCAGAGCCGTCTGAGAATGTCACTCCGTCTCTTAAATGGAACGTATACACCTTGCCATCCTTTGAAACATCCCATGATTTCGCTAATTCCGGTTTCAGCTTTCCATTCTTTTGATAGCTGACCAGCGGCTCATAAATCATTGATTGCGCAAACAATTGTGATGGATTGTATATGTGCGGGTTCATTTCACCGATATCTCTTGGCCATGCCATTGTGATCATATCAGGATGATCCTTATTGCCTTCTGCTCCATTGTTTGTTTGAGAGCAGCCTACTAGTAAAAAGAAAATAAGCAGGAAAGGTAACGCTGTATTTATTTTAATTTTCGGAAAACTTTTCCAAATAGACATAAGTTGATCCTCCTAATTGATGCTGATAATCATTTTCATTTTAAGGAGGAAGGCACCTGTTGTCAATATCATATTTGAAACGAAATGACAACATTTATTCCGATTTATTCCATAAATTGAGGAATTTGATAGAAAGAGAGGCAGGCTGCTTACGTATGAGCAGCCTGTGAAGAGGTAAATGTTTTTTCTCGCAGTACGTCGTGGAGTATATGGATGATACGCTCCTGATCTGCCTCTGTCATGCTCGTTCCAGACGGAAGACAAAGCCCCCTCTCAAATAACAGCTCAGATACAGGAGTCCCTTTTTCCGCAGTATAAAAAGAGCAATGACGAAAGAGCGGCTGCTGGTGCAGCGGCTTCCATACATGCCTTGCTTCGATTTGTTCTTTTTCTAAAGCACCAATGATATCTGCTGGAGACAATTGTTTATCACGATCAATGGTCAATGCCGTCAGCCAGCGGTTGGATTTCGTTTCTTGATATTCTGGCATCAAATGAAGACCTTCTGCTTCTGATAAAGCGTCCTGATAACGGTGAAAAATGCGGCGCTTTTGTTCAACACGCTCGTCCAGTACTTCCATTTGTGCAATCCCGACACCTGCTAAGAGGTTGCTCATGCGATAGTTGTATCCCATCTCTTGATGCTCATAGTGCATAGCATGTTCTCTGGCCTGTGAAGCAAGAAAACGGCATCGTTCAATTGCAGCTTCATCATCACTCACAAGCATTCCGCCCCCTGACGTTGTAATGATTTTATTTCCATTAAAAGAATAGATACCGAACCTGCCCATTGAGCCGCTTTTTCTTCCTTTATACAGCGCACCTAACGATTCAGCCGCATCCTCAATGACTGGTACATCATATGCTTCACACAAAGCCATGATCTCGTCCATTTTTGCGCTTTGCCCATATAAATGGACAACGATGACCGCGCGGGGTTTTTTCCCAAGACGTTTTGATTCAACAAAGGCTTTCTCTAAAGCGAGCGGGCACATATTCCACGTCTCTCTTTCAGAATCAATAAAAACGGGCTCCGCTTGTTCATATAAAATCGGATTTGCCGTTGCAACAAACGTGAGGGTGGAACAAAAGACAATGTCTCCTTTTTGAACACCTATCAGCTTTAAAGCAAGGTGAATCGCTGCTGTTCCTGAGGATAAAGCCGCTCCTGTCTTCACTCCTGCATAGTCCGCCACTGCCTGCTCAAATTCATTCACAAGCGGTCCAAGCGGCGCAATCCAGTTGCTCTTGAAAGCTTCCTCTATTTTTAGAGACTCTTTTCCGCTCATATGCGGAGGAGATAAGTAAATTCGCTTTCTTACTTTCATCACTTCCCACCTTCTCTCCGATCTTTGATTTCCATTGCAGGAATTCCTACAGCGACCTTCTGATCATGTATATTTCTTGTCACTGCCGCTCCAGCGCCAATGACCGTCCAGCTTCCGATCGTTGTACCGGGTGTTACCACGGCACCTGCCCCAATATGCGCACCCTCCCGCACGGATACACCGCCAGTCAGCACCGCGCCTGGTGACAGGTGCACAAACGATTCGAGCATGCAGTCATGCTCTACGATAGACCCTGTATTTATAATCGTATGCTCACCGATGGCTGCATCTGCTTGAATCACTGCCCTTGCCATCACGACAGTCCCCCTTCTAATGACAGCTGACGGACTCATAACCGCCTCTGGGTGAATAAGTGTGGCATATGCTGTGTCTTCAAATGAGAGGCGTTCCTTGATGAGCTGTCTGATCTCATTTTGCCCAATCGCAATCAGCCATTTCATATGAGGCATTGTCTCTCTCAGCTTCTCACTCATGGAGATCGGTCCATACAAAATCCCGCTTTGAGTGACCGTCTTTTCAAATTGATCATCTAACACCGCACATAATGAGTAATCGGAATGTGCAAAAATGACATCCTGAATGACTTTACTATGTCCTCCGGCCCCAATTAAACCAATGGTTTGCTCATGACATATCGGTTCCTTTGAATTTTTCAGCTGTGGCATGATGTGGCTGCTGCACCCCCTCTGTTTTCATGACTTTCAGCAAGGTCATCCATAAAATTTTCATATCGAGCCAAAACGATTGATGCTCGACATACCAAAGGTCATAGGTGAATTTCTCCTCCCAGGAAAGCGTATTCCGGCCGTTTACCTGTGCCCATCCTGTTATGCCGGGCTTCACAAGATGACGCCTTGCTTGTTCTTCTGTATACATAGGCAAATACTCCATCAAAAGCGGTCTTGGCCCGACGAGACTAAGCTCTCCTTTGAGTACATTGACAAGCTGCGGCAATTCATCAAGACTAAGCTTTCGAATCAAGGCGCCGGTTTTTGTTAATCGCAGATGATCTGGCAGCAGCACCCCATGTTCGTCGCGTTCATCGGTCATCGTCCGAAATTTATATAGCATAAAAGGCCGGCCATACAGACCAGGCCGCTTCTGCCGAAACACCACAGGCGTTCCAATTTTCCATCTAATCAATCCATAGATGAGAAGAAAAAGAAGACTGCCTGCGATGAGCAGCGTCAATGCCACCGTCACATCTATCACTCTTTTCATTATTGCATCTCCTTTTCATATTAGCGGGAGACCGCATGTTTTACCTTACGCATCAGCTGCATCCGCTCTCGTTTCGTTCCTGCAAACAGATACAAGTAGCCCATATAGAGAATGAAACAAAGCCCGCTAATACAAAACAGCTCCCACCATGAAGTCACGTTATATACCGCCTGAATCCCTGCGCAGACGCCCCAAATGAATAGCGCTCCTGCAAGCGGAACCAGCGTATGTTTATAAAAGATGGTGTGTTTCTGATTCGTGATGCTGGCCGTATAAAATGGCAGAAACACGATATTTTTGATCAATAAAACCATTGCCCCTGCTGATGCAATGCCATATAAACCTAGCTGCAGCATATGAGTCAATCCATAAGCAAAAAGCACATTCGACACACCTAATATAAGTGTGACAACCGCAGGAACTTTCAATCGATTAAACACGGTCGGCACATATGTGAGCGGTAAAAACATCAAGGTCAAACATAAATAAGCCGCATGAATCATGAGGAGCCATTTCAGCTCTTCAAAGGCAGGCCCAAGCCATAAAAGCATGAGCGGACCAGCAAGACCTCCTAGAAGTGCGGCTGGGAACGCAACAAATAAGCCGCTCCACTTAATAGCGTTTGCAGCATATTGAATGAGTCCCTCTTTGTCCTGATTCGAATAAAATTTTGTGATCGTTGGTGCAAACACAACGGCCAGTGTCCCTGCCAGTGTGCGTAATAATAATGGAAACTGTAAAATCGCCGCATACTGGCCCGTTGCTTCAGCTCCAATGAGCAAGTTGGTCATCAATAAATCAATTTGTAAAAACAACAAAATCCCCATTTGCTCAAATGAATGCCAGACCCCTGATCGAACAAGAGTGAGACTAGACGATAATGAGACGTGCCGCCACTTAAACGAAAACCAAGGGATGAGTTTCTTAAAATAATAGATACCGATTCCCATAGCCGCTAAGCTTCCAATGACGGCCGCAAGTGGAATATGCCAAATGGCTGGTGTCGTCCATGTAAACAGGATGACAATCATCAGTGCCCTCAAAAACATTTGAATCGCCTGTCCAACACTTGATACATAGAGCTTATTCGCATAAAACGGTGCAGCCCCAATGCCAGACATGACGAAATTGAGCATAAATAAAAGACCCCCTAAAACAAAGGCGGTCTGTGTGTCTTTTGCGAGATGAACAGGCACATGAAGCCATTCAACCAGCTGATGAGACACGAAAAGACAAAGCAAAAAGAGACTGATAGATAGTAAAAACGAACTGACGAAATAGGAAGCGAGATAGCGCTGCGCCTTCTCCATCTCTCCTTTATGAGCCGCCACAGAAAAAAATCGCACAACAACCGCACTTAACGAAGCCGTAATGACCGATAAATAGTTGATCATATTTTGCGTCAGATGGATTAAGCCAAATGCTTCCACTCCAAGCGTATGAACAATATAAGGTGTTAAACAAACAGACATGAGCATCATCAGGACAAACGTGATTAAGTTCGCACTGGCATTGTAAAGAAACGCTCGATTCATTGTGCTTTCACGCAGCGTTTAAGAGCCCTCATCCAGCTTCCTCTCCCTTTTGACCGCTTGTTTTCATCAGCTGATGAACTGCCTCTTTCACAGCTGCCTCATTTGGTTCTTTTAAAAGGGTCATAAACGGAAGGTGAGCTACCCACTCAAATCCCTCCATCACCTTATGATCAAACGATCTAAGGACAACACACGGTGTATGAGTGATCGCACAAAAGATCATGCCATGCAGACGATCTGTCACGACGACCTGTGCTTGTTTTAACTCCGTCCACAAAGCCGATAATTCATCTAAGCGAGTTGTTCGATCGACTCGTTTGCCAATTGTCGTCGTGATCAAACCGACTTGATCATATGTCTCTTGGATATGCTGCTGCAGCTGCTGGCGCTCCTCCTTTGTGAGATATGCTTCTTGATCCTCACGCAGACAAAGCAAAACCCCTTCACGTGTTTCATCCTTTGATGATTCGTCTAATGACAGCACCATATCAGGCTGTTTCCACACATCTAGATCGGGAAAATGCTGCTTCATCCATTCATAGGTTGTTTGATCTCTTGCCATGAGGAGCAGTCTTGGGTGCTGCTTATACGTGTGAATGGCGCGGCGCTCCTCTCGTTTCCCTCTCTTTGTTTCTGTAAAATGTACAGTGGCAGGCAGCTGAATCATGGGATAGGACTGGAAGGTCTTGATGATAAATTGTCTCGTCCATTCTTCGTACCGGTATAAATCCCCCATATTGCCCCCGCCGATCATACAGACGATATCTTCTGGGTGCCGGCTGCGCTTTAGCGGACGGGCAAGGCGATAGATCTCTTTCATGTCCACTTCTATGATGTCATAGGCTGGAAAGTGTTTCTTTAAAAAACAATAACTCGCATAGGCAATCGCATGATCCCCTAAATTATCATGTCCCGGCAGCAGTGTGAGAATGATTTTCTTCTGATGACTCAGCTCTGGCAGCCTTTGGCGGCTCAGTCTATACTCAAGCGGATATTTGATCTTTAAGAGCAGCCACTCTGCGGCGTTCGCCTTCAATTGCTGCAATGTCAATCCCATCACCCCTATTTCCTTGTCTGATATTCGATCCATTTTTGATAGCTTGAAGCCGCAGCAGAAAGCGGATAAATCAATCGGCACTTAGCAAGAAATAAAATCATTCGCTTTCGAACTGTGAGCTTCGATGGTTCTACTTGTTTGACGGCATGCTGAAAAGTATCGTGTGTCACCATTTCCCGCATGTGATCAAGCTTTTCCTGAATAGAGAGGGCATTTTGGCTCTTCCATTCGTTGAGCATACAATGAAGTGTATGATTGACGATAAAAAAATCTAATGCTTTCTCATACAGAGAGATGTCATCATGCTCTTTTAAAAACGAACGCTGCGCATGATAAAAGGTCAGTCCATGATGAAAATACTGCTTCTGATATCGCTGCACAATAGATGACAGATGAACTCTGTAATAATAAAGGGGCTCATGAACAAAAGCGATGCTGCGTGATAAAGAAAAACAGCGCAGCGTCACATATTGATCTTCAATGTTCTCAAGCTCACCCCGTAGCGGAAATCGAATGTGGTGTTCTTCCATAAAGGCACGCCGATACAGCTTATTCCATGAGAAGCCAGTCAAGTCTCCATGTAATAACGCTTTGATTAAATTCGTTTTTTCGGCTGACTGCTTGTCTAACAGCGTCGTTGGTATCGTTCGCTTTGACTGTTCAAATTGAATCCAATACTCACTCACGACAAGATCTGCCCCGGTCATTTCAGCTTTTTCATACATAGCTTCACAGTAATGAGGAGCGAGAATATCATCTGAATCCACAAAGGCGAGATACGTCCCTTTCGCTTCCTCGATGCCCCGGTTTCTCACAGCGCCTAACCCTTGATTGGGTTGATGGATTACCCGGAAACGCTCATCACGCTCAGCAAACGCTTCAAGCCATTCACCGCTGCGGTCGGTCGATCCATCATTGATAAGAATGACTTCTATATCCGAAAAGCTTTGAGCTGCAATTGATTGAAGACATTGCTCCACATATTGACTCGTATTGTAAACTGCGACCAATAGACTGATAGCTGGCATTACAACATGCCCCACCTTTCTTCAAATCTACTTTGTAAATATCGTTCTATACGGCAAAACCGAGGAATCGAACGGCATCAGCATGATGCTGTACAGAATATAGCAAACAGCAATCCCTACATACATAAAAACATTAGACCGCTGATCAAAAATGCGTGTGAAATATGGCAGTAAAATGAGCTGATACAAGCCAAAATAAATATGAAATCTTGCATAAATGACATCCTTCGTTGCAAGGATGCCAAACAAGAAACCAAGCAAACAAAAATTCACAATGTAATCACTCTCAGGCGTCAGCTCACGAAGTCGTTTTCGATAAAAGAAAGCAAGCAGGAGCGGCAAAATCAAGACACCGATTTTTGTCACATTCATTCCATTCGTATTTGTTGTGAGCCATTCCTCGTAATGACCATATGAACTGCCTTGCAGCATCACCACAAACACCGAGACAAAACGGTCATAAAGAGCGGTTAAACCTAAGAAAATCAGGCATAAGACCAGCATCATCCAAGACCAAGCCTTTGTTCTCACGATAAAATACACAGGAATCATGATGAGGGCCGATGAATGAAACAATGAACATACAAGGACGAGCGGAAAATACAATTTCCACTGACCATTGATCACCAACCGGATGGCATAAAAAAGAATCGCTGCCACCATATACTGACGCATGCCATTAAATGACGCATAATAATGAAAGGTCCCAAGAAAAAGCAGCATACTCAGCTCAAATGGACGGCCATATTGAATAAGCGTCTTGATAATAAAAAAATAAGTAATGGCCCCGACTGAAATATACATGATTTGCGGATCATGAGACAGTTGATTAAGCATCCATAAAATAAACGTAAACCCTGGATCCGTTGCGGCCTTATCCACACCGAATCCGAATATATGCCAAGGCCTTTCATAGTTGATGGAGAACTCATACATCTGTCCATATGTGACAAAATCGGTTCCTACTTTATACCGAATACCAGCTACGATACAAAGAAACAAAAATGGAAAAAACACCAGAAGTTTGTTAGGCCGCCATCCGCTTTGAATGGTATCATCACGTCTGCCGTAAAATGCGGCAAAGCTCGACCATAAATAGACCATGATCATGTTCACCAAATAAACCGCCATCTACCCTTCCTTCCTTACAGTCCATATATATTCATTACACGTGTAATATTCTGTTTCACATCAAATCCTCTTTGTTCAAGCTGAGAGGTAATGGTCTCTTGAAGAGGAGGTTCTGCATGATACGCTTCAAGCACCGCCTTCATCCATTCATGCGCGGAATCTCGGAGTGACATCCTTTTCACAAGCCCGCAGCCTAAATCTACTTCCTCTGTAATATGATCTGAAATCACACAAGGAAGCCCAGACGCCTGTGCTTCCACTAATACAAGGGGAAGACCTTCAAATAAGGAAGGCATCACAAAAACATCAAATGCTTTCATATACTGTGGAACGTCTGATACGACGCCTGTAAAGACAATGTCATCCATCAAGCCTGCCTTCTCCGCATACGATTCGACTACTTGCTTCAGCGGTCCATCCCCTACGAGGACAAGCTGAAATGAAACCCCTTGCTTCTTTAAGGTCTGGGCCAGCTCTATAAAAAAAACATGATTTTTTTGCTCATGGAACCGCCCAATATGACCGATGACCATATTTTTTTCGCGAAGATGAAGCTGCTTTTTGATCTCTGCCTTTTCGTCTGGATTGGGCTGAAAAAAAAGGGATAAATCAATCCCATTTGGCAGCACCTCAACTTGTCCGTTCTGCATTTTTTTCTGTCCAAATAAAAAGACACCAGCATCCTCGCCGCATGCAACAAGCTGTGTAGAGAACGCAAAGATCAGCTGGCGAAATCCTTTAAGCATCATATGATCCAGCCTGTTTGGCGACTGCTTCCACGCTGTATTATGCGAATGGCAAATGCGCACCTTCACACCCGCTAGTTTGGCAGCAAGTGCGGAGAAGCCTGTTTGAAAATCCGTATGTGCATGCACTGCCTGATAAGGTCCTGTTTGCTTGATCGTCTTTGTCAATGTTTTCACAAAAGTCACCGGAGAGGACGCTCCAATACTCGGGACGTAAAAGATGCGTCCCCCAAGCCGGCGAATTTCCTCATCATAATCACAGACGTCCTGCCGGTGGGTAATGAAATCAAATTGAAGGACATTCCTGTCGAGTGCACGATAGATATTCATGATCATCGTTTCAGCTCCGCCGCGGTTCATCCCGCCCACAATATGAAGCACGCGCCTTGGCTCACTCATCCCGAATCGCCCTCCTCTTCAACATAGACGACGCCAGCTTCCGGCGATGATAAAGCTTCATGACCTTCGGTGACAAGCAGGCACGGACCACCGGTTTTAGAGCAAATAAATAGTCAAGCGGCGACAGCTTTAATACCCAGCATGCTTTCAAGACGAGCCAGGCATTATCCATCGAATATCGAAACTTTCGCCGCTGAAAGGCCGCTTCATCCTCTCTCACCAGATATAACGGCTCTTGTAAATTAAAACCTTTCCTCCCAGCAGCAAAAAAGCGGATCCAAAGATCGATATCTTCCATCCGCCTTGTTGTTTTCACAGCGCGATATCCATGTAAAGCCTTGTAAGCAGAAGCCCGCATCATAATGGTCCCATGACAAAAAGGAGTCCCTCTTGCCATCACCTTCCGATCAGGCTCTGAAACAAGTGCCCGCACACCCTTTGTTCCCGATTCATCAAAAACCGTCATCGCCGTACCGACCACATCATATTCAGGATATGTATCGAGGAAATGAACCTGTTTTTCTAAACGAACAGGCACAGAAATGTCGTCGCCATCCTGCCTTGCAATCAACTCTCCCCTCGCTTCAGTCAGGCAGCGATTGAGACTGGCAGCGAGCCTTTGATTTTGTTTATTGCGGATTAAGCGAATTTTTTCAGGATGTCGTTTTGTATAAGACAGCACTTTCTCATAAGTGCCATCTGTTGATGCGTCATCACATATGATGAGCTCCCAGTTTTCATAGGTTTGATGAAGAATGGATTCAATGCTTTCTTCTACTGTCTCTTGGCAATTGTAGACGCCCATGATAATAGACACCTTTGGTTTACGCATGCTGTATCACCTTCTCTGCTTGATCCATATAGATTGTATAAATTTCTTCCATTGCACTGACCGTCTGCTCCTGTGCAAATGCATGAGCCATAGAGCGTCCCGCTTTTCCCATGAGAAGCAGCTGATCCTTTTTGTCATAGAGCTGCTGCAAATAATCAGCTAAACCATTCACATCTTGCGGTTTAACTAAAAAACCATTGACGCCATGTTTGACAAGCTCACAATGCCCTCTATTCTCCGTTGCAATCACGGGTTTTTCTGCAGACATCGCTTCAAGCAGGTTCATGCCGAGCCCTTCTCTCAAGCTGGTGGAAACACACACATCGCTCATATGCATCCATTCCTCCATTTGTTTGCAAAACCCAGCAAAGTGGATATGCTTTTCAAGATGGAGCTGGCGGGTAAGCTTTTCATAGTTTGGCCTCATGGTCCCTTCCCCGGCAAACACGATCTTCATATTTGGTATTTTCCTAGACAGCTGTGCACATGCTTTGATGAGCATTCCTTGATTTTTATTCATGTTTAATTCGCCAGCACACAGCACGATAAAATCTTCCGAGGAAAAGCCATAGGCTGCGCGAAGGCGCTGCTTCTCTTTTTCATCGACAGGTGCGAACCGCTTCATATCCACACCCATACCGGGCACATAATAAACAGATGTCCGCTCTTTTGATAGACGGTCGGCTCTGTTAAAATCTTCTCCATTAATGGTGATCAGAGCGTCTGTATAGCGGGCGAGAAATTTCTCAATTGGATAATAGAGCAGCCAGTTTTGAAGCGGCGCTCCCTGCCAAAAGTGAAAGCCATGTGCCGTGTAAAGAACCTTCGTTCCTTTTTTGCGCATGCCTTTGGCTGCGAGCCTGCCAATGACACTTCCCATTGGGGTGTGGCAATGGATGAAATCATAATGCTCTTTCGCTAACAGCTTCTTCAGTTCTACATACGCAAGCCGGTTGCGTACATGAAATGGAGAACGCTGAATCGGAATCGAGTGAGCTTGATTCACATAGGGCAGCTCCAGCTGGCCATTTGCCGCTGTATGCACTTCCCATCCTTGTTCCTGAAACCACCGGAAATACGGAAGATGAAAGGCCTTAAAGTGATAATCAACCGTTGCGCAAAACAAGACTTTTTTCTTCATTGGCAAGCACTTCCTCCTCTCGTTTCATCTGATCGGACAACATATCATGCGACTCAATGGCAGCAAATAATGCTTGTCTCATTTGCTCTTCACTCATCATGTCAAATTCATGGATAAAGCGGTTCAGCACATATGGGTCACCATCCAGCGCATGGCCGATATGAATTTTCGGGAAGATTTGCTCCTGTGCTTTTTCATGCTGGTTGAGTAATTCCTCGTACATTTTCTCTCCAGGACGAATGCCTGTGAAAGTGATCGGAATCTGGTCTGTGGTGTAGCCTGAGAGGTGAATGAGGTTTTCTGCGAGGTCCACGATTTTCACTGGCTCCCCCATATCTAAAACAAAAATCTGTCTTCCTTCTGCCAGTGCACCTGCCTGAATCACAAGCCTTGATGCTTCTGGGATAGTCATAAAATATCTTGTCATGGCTGGGTGCGTGACCGTCACCGGCCCGCCTTGCTCAATTTGTTTCTTAAAAATAGGGATGACGCTCCCCCTGCTTCCGAGTACGTTTCCAAATCGAACGGCGACAAATTTTGTTTCGCTGCTTGCCCCCATTTGCATGATCAGCATTTCAGCAAACCGCTTTGTGGCTCCCATCACATTGGCAGGGTTGACCGCTTTGTCAGATGAGATGAGGACGAATGTTTCAATGCCGTGCTCATGTGCGGCTTCTGCGACATTTTTCGTCCCGATAATATTGTTTTTCACGGCTTCTTTCGGACTGATCTCCATGAGCGGAACATGCTTATGTGCCGCAGCATGATAAATCATATCCGGCTGAAATTGACCAACGATTTCACTCATTTTCTGTTTATCTTGAATATCCGCAATTTGTGGATAGAGTCTGATGCTGCCTCCATACAATTCTTTCAGCTCTAGTAAAATAGAATGAATGCTAAATTCTCCATGTCCCACAAGTACAATCGCTTGAGGAGCAAACACACAAATTTGACGGCAGATTTCTGACCCAATCGATCCGCCTGCCCCTGTGACCATGATCGTTTTTCCTTTTAAATGTACAGTTAGACGGCTCGTATCTAATTGAATCGGTTCTCTTCCTAACAAGTCCTCTGGCTGTACATCCCGTAATTGATTCAGCGCATGGGTTCCTTTTAAAATCTGCTCCATTTCCGGCATGATCTGTGTTTTGACTCCGGTCGCTACACATTCCTTATACAGCCCTTTTAAGGTGTGGCTGCTTTTGGACGGAATGGCGATGATGATCTTCTGAATATCCATCATGACGACAGCTGTTTGAATTTGTTCTTTTCCTCCTATGACAGGCAGACCCATAATTTCAAGCCTATGCTTCGTCTTGTCATCATCGATGAAGGCGACTGGCTCAATATGTACATCACTCGATTGCTGAAGCTGACGAACGAGCATCGTCCCCGCTGATCCGGCGCCAATAATTAATGCCCGCTCCTTTTCTGTCTGAAGCCGTTTTGCCCCGTCATGAAATAGCCTAGAAGCCATACGAGATGCACCGATGAATAAGATATGAAAAAGCCATACGATGAATAAAAACCGAAATGGCCATGTCTGCACGAAAAGGTACAGCATCGTCATCGAAAATAAAAAAGAACACACAAAGGTCTTCATTAAAGAAAATAGCTCTCTTACTCCTGTATAAGCCCATACTTGCTTGTACACATGAAACATGCAGGCAAATATATGGTGCCCAATGAGCAGACTGAGCGAAGAAATGGCGAGCATTTCAAATGTATAAACGGTTAAAGCCGCCTCTTGGACAAATTGAAAGCCAAAAAAGACGGCAACTAAGATGAGATATGAATCTAGTGCTACGATGATTGATAATCTTTGGGCGTAAGTCAACGCTCCTCCCCCTTTTTAAAGCATCACTATTCTTACATAACATGGGCATCAAACCCGTCCTCACACCCCACTACTGATGACGAGCATCTAAGGCACCGGTTATGCCCACAGCAGGATCGAGTGCCTCCATTGTTAAAGATTAGGAGACATCACCTATCAATCTTTTTAATACATGTACAGCCTGCCCTTTTTCTCTTTCTTGCCATTTAGCATAGCTCCAAGCAGTTTACTTGTTGTTCCCTCTAATACTTCTTTTGATTTCTTCACAGCAGCTATCTTTGTTTTGCCGCTTAAGACAACGAGAATGCTCCCATCCGTCCGGTTCGCCAAGATCTTTGCATCTGCAACTGGCAGAAGCGGCGTGGAATCAACAATCACCATGTCATATTGCTGTTCAATCTCATAAAAGAGCTGCTTCATCACAGAAGAGGAGAGCAGCTCAGCTGGATTCGGCGGAATGGTTCCGCTCGGAAGCAGCTCTAAATGCTCAATCGGTGTCGGTAAAATGGCTTCTTCCAAGCTGCAATTATTTAATAGCACATTCGTCAAACCGGTGTGATGATCCAGGTCAAAATATTCATGAACGGCCGGCTTTCGCAAATCAGCATCCATGAGCAGCACCCGCTTGTTCTGCTGTGCAAAAACAGCTGCTAAGTTTGCAGCCGTAAATGATTTCCCTTCCTTCGGCAAGGAGGAGGTCACCAATATAGATTTCAGCCTTGTTTGAATCGATGTGAATTCGATGTTTGTTCGGATCGTACGGAATTGTTCCGCAATGACAGAGTGGGGATTTAATACAGAAATACAGGATAAATCTCTCTTTTCTCTTTTCTTCCTCTTAAAGATCAATGTTCTGTCCTCCCGTTATGACGGACTGCTTGTCTTTTTTGGCCCTCCTGTCTGCCTGCATTTGATAGACACTGCCAAGCGACGGCAATCCGATCTCTTCTCTTATTTGATGTGTTCGTTTTACAGTATCATCGAGTAAATTCATGAAGAAAATGAGTGTCATTCCCCCTAATAATGAGGCGCCTAGTGCCAGAACGATATGAACGAATTTCCTTGAATTCATCAGAATCGTGTTGGACTGCTTGGCTTCAGACAAAACATTAATACGATCCATATTCATGGTTTTTTTGATTTCTTCTTGCAGCACCTCTGTTGCGGTATTCGCAATAGCAACTGCCTTTGCGCGATCCTCATCTTGTACAGAAATATTGATGACCTCAGACTCATTTTCTGTACTTGTGGCAATTTTGTGTTTTAGTCCTTCTGCTGATTCTGTGAGATGGAGTGTTTCTTTTACTTTTTCAATGACGATTGGGCTTTTTAATAAAACTTGAAAGGTACGTGTATATTGAAGGTTCATCTGAATATCGTTTAAATCTGCTTGTGCGTCATTGCTGCGTTTATGAACAAGAATTTGAGTGGTTGCCTGATATACAGGAGTCGAGACATAGAACTGATAATAGGCTGAAATGCCCGTTACGATCAGGACAATCAGGATCAAAAGGGCCATTTTCTCTTTAATGACAGAAAACAGCTGCTTAAAACCTATATTCTCATTCATAGATACCTCCCGATTTCATCATAAAAAGGTTATATATGGTTTCTTTTTGTTAATGATTGGATTATAAAAGATAATACCCGCAAAGAAAAATGTCATAATAGGTCTTATAGTTCTTTTTAAAGAACGAAATCGTTCGTTTTCTTTTGTTTACTTCCTGATTCTTACGTTTTTGAATTTTATAAAGAACAATTTATTTCTTATAATGAACGAAAAGGTCGCAGAACTATTCGCCGGGGAGAAGGGAGATCATTGATCGAATGATAGGCAAGGTGATACGCATTTACCGAAAGAGAAAAGGATACTCGATTCAGCAGCTGGCTGAGGATGCTCATGTCTCTAAGTCATATTTGAGCAAAATTGAGCGTGGTGTCCACAGGAATCCATCTGTCCAGTTCTTAAAAAAGGTATCCTCTTCACTAGAGATTGATTTACAAGAACTGTTTGATGCAGAGACAATGATGTTTCATTACGCTGAGGGTGGTGAACACGAATGGCGGGAGCATATTGTGAGTGCCGTCCAAGCCGGCATGCCTAAAGAAGAGCTCTATCAGCTGCTCCAAACGTACCGAAAGGAGCAGGAAGAAAAGTCGTTACATGTCACCCATAGAAAGCTGACTGATTCAAATATCGCAGAGTGGAAGCGTCTAATGAGTGAAGCGAAAGCGATTGGCTTAAGCATTGAGGAAGTAAAAGCATTCCTCAACAACATGGGAGAACGCCGGGCGTAAGCCTTTCAGGAAGAATGATTGCGGGGAGAGGCGTTTGACGCTTCGATGAAAAAGAGCCTTTGATTATGAAAGGCTCTTTTTTCTCTTATTCTTCTTTTTTTGTTCGTGCTTTTTTCGTTATATCATTGTTTTTCCAATAGGCCCATAGTGATGTAATCCCCAAAAAAGCCAGCGTGATGAATTGCTGAACGCCTTCTTCATCAATAGGAATTGGGCTTTTTCCCGCAGCGGTTAGCGCACTGTTAACAAGCGCCAGTAAAAGCAGCACAAGCCTTGCGATTGTACCTGCACTAATTTTTTGAACCTCCAACTGTAACCCCTCCCTTTCCTCTTCGCACGGGCGGTATTGCTCGTTCTCTCTCATATGTATGCAGCAGCCGAATGAATAGAAGAACGAATCAAAAAAAGAGACATCATTCCTATATGCAGAATGATGTCTGATTTCAATTGCTCTTTATTTAGAAAACATCTCTTTTGCTTCATCCAATGCCATTTTATTGCCTAGAGCTGAGTAATCGAGCCACGGCTGATCGGCAATCGGATAGACTTGGTTTTTCTTCACTGCTTTTAGACCCTTCCAAATTGGAGTCTTTTCTAATTGCTTGAATGCCTGCTGCGCTTTATCATCACGGTTCACAACGACAAAGATAGCATCAGCATCATAATCAGGAAGAACCTCTTGAGAAATCACTTCAAATGGGCGCTTGCTGTCCAGCTTTTTCACACCATCGACAGGTGTCAGGCCTAAATCCTCGTATAAAATAGGACCCATTGGGCGCTTCATGCTAAATACGCGAAGCTCCTTTGCTGTCACACGGATCGCCATGACTTTTCCGTTTCCAATCTTTTTCTTAATGAGCGATTTGACTTCTTTTGCTTCTTGATTGTAATTCTTAATATATTGATCCGCTTCTTTTTCCTTATTGACGTGTTTGGCGATTTTTTTCAAATGATCCCGCCATGTGCCATCATTTAAGTTAAACACTTCTGTTTTGGCGATCTTCTTATATTTCGATAAGTCTTGTCCGGCTAATTCTTCATCAACATAAATGACATCTGGTTGTAACGCAAGCAGTGATTCCATATCTGGATCAGATGCAATGCCGAGCTTCTTCGTATGACTCAACTGCTTTTTCGCATGTGGAAGGAAATCTTTTAAGTCTCCTCCTACAACAGAGCCCGCCGGCTTGATACCGAGTGCTAACAAGTCATTTGTTAAATGAATAGACAAGGAAGCAATCTTTGGTGTTCCATTGTCCTTTTGATTTGTTGTATTCTTTGTTTCCTGTTGTCCGCAAGCGGCAAGCAGTAAGAAACAGAGCGTTAATCCAAACACTAGTATTTTTTTCATGATGAGTTCCTCTTTCGTGTTTATTTCGTTTTAGTTAATAAATAGAGAAAATATGGGGCACCGATAAAGGCCACGACCACACCCGCTGGTATGGCATTTGGGGCAAAGATGGAACGTCCGATTGTATCGGCACTGACCAAAATCAACAAGCCAAGCAGCGCACTAACTGGTAAAAAATACTGATGAAGTGAGCCGACAAGCCGTCTGGCCAAATGCGGGGCGACGAGGCCAATAAAGCCAATACCGCCTGTCATCGAAACACTTGCACTCGCCAGTCCAACCGCTAAGGTCAAAAGGAGGAGACGTTTACGCTGGACACGTACACCTACACTTGAGGCAACAGCATCTCCTAATGTCAATGCATTGAGCGTGTTTGACTGCATCAGCGTAAGCGGCACAAGGCATACAATCCAAGGCAGAAGTGCCAGCACATGAATCCAGTCTCTCCCCCATACATTGCCCACAAGCCATCTTGAAGCAAACGTGTATGTATCTTCATCCAGCTTCAATGACAAATATAAGGTCAATGCACTAAATCCCGCAGCAACCGCAATGCCAACTAAGATCAGTCGGATAGGAACAAGCCCTTCATGCCGGTCATATGCAAGAAGCACGATGACCGCTGCCGCAAGCAGTCCGCCGCCAAACGTAAAGAGCGGAATAAGAAGAGACGGATTGCCTTCAAGTGCGTGAAAATATGTCACAAACACAATTAAGCCAAATGCTGCCCCTGCATTCAATCCAATAATCCCAGGATCGGCCAGTGGGTTACGGGATAAGCTCTGCAAAATGCCGCCAGCAATGCCAAGACCAATACCAGCTAACATCGTCACCACAATTCGAGGCAGACGATAGTCAAACAGCACCGTTTCACTTTGGAAATCTCCAAAGCCAAATAACGTCTTGACGACCATGACAGGGCTTAGTTTCAGCGTACCGGTATTTAAACTATACAGCACAACAGCCACACTCAGGCAAAGCAAAACGACTGTCACGACAAGAGCACGCTGTTTCTCTCTCATGACAGGTTCCTCCCTTCTTTTCTGGCAATGTATAAGAAGAAAGGAACACCAACAAGTGCCACCATCACGCCAATGGCAAGCTCTCTTGGCGGATTGACTGTACGGCTGGCAAGGTCTGCAAAGACAAGCAGCATTGCGCCTAATATCGCTGACATTGGAATGACAAAACGATAGTCTACACCAACAAGCTTTCGTGCAATATGCGGGATGACGAGACCGACAAACCCAATCGATCCGACTGCTGATACAGAAACCCCTGCTAATAACACAGCAGCGGTCATTCCTAGTATTCGCACTTGTCGTGTTTTCACCCCTAAATTTGCCGCTGTATCTTCACCGAGCGATAGTAAGGAAAGTGACCGACCTAATAGCATGGCCCATACGATCACAATCAGAATGACCGGGGCAAGAATCGTCAGCTGCGGCCATTTCACACCAGCTACCCCGCCTGCATACCAAAAAGCAAGATCCTGACTCAGGTCAAAATAAATCGCGATACCAGAACTGAGCGAATGAAGCAATGCGGCTACAACCGCTCCTGCTACAGTGAGTCGCAGCGGTGTCAATACGCCGCCAGCCGCCCCAATCGCAAAGATCAGCAGCGTACTGAGCACAGCACCAATAAAGGAAAAAAACATCAGTGCTGAATAAGGCATTCCTGGGAAAAAAGCAAAACAGAGAGCGACCACAAACATCGCACCCCCATTAATGCCCAAAATCCCCGCATCTGCCAGTGGATTTCTTGTGATGCCCTGCATAAGAGCACCCGCTACGGCAAACGCCGCTCCCACTAGAGCTGCCCCTAAAACACGAGGAAGTCTTAATTCATGGATGATCTGCTGCTCTGTGACATTTGACTGGTAGTCAAATACAGCTGTCCAAACCGTTTGCAGAGACAATGTTTTTGCACCGTATGACACAGCAAAAAACATGGCAGCCGCTAAACCAATGACGGCGAGAAAAAATATCAAAAAGAACAGAATATGTGATGATCGTTTTTGTTGAGTTCGCTTATCCTGCAAAATCGGTGTCATCCTTTTCTTCATTAAAAGTCAGTTTGAAAATGAGAATCATAATCAACAAAATTATAGCCGTCAGCCTCTAAAAAATCAATGTACACCCTTTTTTTTAATTAATGAAGGTATGTGCGGAGCATCGGGGTGGGAGGTTCTTTTTGCCGCTCAGTACGACCTATCATTTTTTCTCATAGTTTAATAGGAAAATAGTTGACATTTCGCATGAATATCCCCTAAAATTACAAAAGTAAGTCAAATGTTATAAAAATATTACAAACAGATGTCAAACTAATAAAGAATGACCCGTCATGAGAGGAGATTTGAAAGTTGTGTCAGTAAAGGGAAAATGGAGTATCGTCCTATTTGCGCTTGCAGTCGTCATTGGAGCAGTTGCTTTCTTTCAAAATCAACAAGCAAGCGGTACAGAGAAGAAAAATGTAAAGCAGGATACAAACTATAAAAACGTCGAAATTGTCACTCTCGTAAATGACGGGAAATTTATGAGATATGCAGTCAACTATCCTCTTTTTCATCAAAAAGAGCTAGATGACAAGATTCAAAGCTATGCCAATTCAGCATTAGAGCATTTCAAAAAAACATTCAGTGAAGCAAAAGATATCGATGAAAATAAACGCTATGAACTGAATATTGATTATGAAATGGTGCATTATGCGAAGCAGTCTGCTGCCATTCGCTTTACAACCTATACGTATACTGGCCAGCAAAATGGAACCACCAATCATCTCACGATTAACTTTGATTTTCAGAAAAAAACCTTTCTTGACACAAAAGATTTATTTCTGCCTAAAACCAATTATTTAAAGAAATTATCCTATATTACATATACGGAGCTTCGAAAGGATAAAACCTTATCTAAGGATCAGCCTCTCCTTCAGAAAGGAACAGCCCCTGATGCTCAAAACTTCAGTCAATTTGCCTTGAAAGACAAATATGTAGAATTTTATTTCCCTGCATCTCAAGTAGCCGCGGAGGATCTTGGGCCGCAAACACTCGCAATCAAAAAGACATTGCTGAAGGACATATTAAAGCCAGAATATATGGATAAAATCAAAAATAAAAATGAAATGAAAGAACCGAACCCAAAAAGAAAAGCCGTCAAGCTGCCGCAAAAATCAAAGCTTGACCCGAATAAAAAAGCCATCGCACTTACATTTGATGATGGACCGAATCCAGCGACAACCTCAAAAATTTTAGATGCGCTGAAGAAAAATAAAGGACATGCCACCTTTTTCGTATTAGGCAGCAGGGTGCAATATTATCCTGGAATGCTTGCCGACATTCTAAAAGGCGGGAATGAGATCGGAAACCATTCCTACAATCACCCTTTATTAACAAGACTGCCTTTAGAAGAAGCCGTGAAACAAGTGAAGGACACCCAGCAGCTGATAGAGAAAGCTAGCGGATATACACCTACACACTTTAGACCGCCATATGGCGGTACAAACCAAGACATCAATCAGGCGATTGGGATGAAGGTCACTTTGTGGGATGTTGATCCTGAGGATTGGAAAATCCGCAACAGCCAGCAGATCACAAACCGCGTTCTCTCACATGCAGCAGATGGCAGAACGGTGTTAATGCACGATATTTATGAAAGCTCAGCTCAAGCTGCCGTAAAGATCATCCATGAACTTACCAAACAAGGCTACCAGCTCGTCACAGTGAGTGAACTTGAACAATTAAAAAAAGAACGACATGAACAAACCCCTGTAGAGTAAACAGGGGTTTTCTTTTATGACTCCAAAGACTTTTTTTGTTTCAATAATGCTTGAAATGTCTCTTCAAGCTCTTGCGACGGCTCAATACTTAAACGGCTGAGCACTTCAGACAGCTGCATATCAATTAACAGAAGCTCCTCTTCTCTATTTGTCACAGCTGGTTTTTCTTTCTTTTGTTTATATGCTTCATATGTGCCGTCAAATCCTTCAATACGTTCCTCGTGAATATGGAAAATACGAGTGGCAACCTCCTCAATCAGCCTGCGATCGTGGGAAACAAACACAACGGTACCTGGGTAATCCTTTAATAGACCTTCAAGTGCTTCAACTGCCGCCAAATCTAAAAAGTTCGTCGGTTCATCCAGCATGAGAACATTGGCATCACTGACGAGTAAGGACGCAAGCATGGTCTTCACCCGTTCTCCCCCGCTTAATACCTCAACAGGCTTGTGCACATCATCCCCTCTAAATCCTAGTCTCGCTAAAACCGTTCGAACCACTGTCTCGTCTTGAACCGCCTCTTTCAGCGCATTTTGTAAAATCGATTCATCTACCTTCAGTCCTGAAAGATCCTGACGGAAATAGGCTAGCTTGACAGCCTCTGAGCGAGTAACTCCGGGATGTCCATTCACTAACATACGGAGAAATGTCGTTTTGCCGCTCCCATTCTTTCCGATAATGGCAACTTTGTCTCCGCCCCTCACTTCCACATTCGCCTGCTTCCAAAGCAGTTTACCCCCCGCCTTGCCTTCTACATTTTCCACTCGCAAAATGGTACGGCTTGCTACTTCCTTCATCGTATGCTGAGTCATTTGAATGGGCTGAATATCCTTTATCTTCTCCACCTTTTCTAATTTCTCCATCCTTGTTTCAATGGATTTAGCTGTTTTCTCCAACTTTTTTTGCTTATTTGCATAGTAGGGCTTTGCAATTTTAGGCCCTGAGGATTTCACCTTTTGGGAGGGCTTTGTCGCTTTGTCCGCCTTTTTCTTTTTCTTTTCCAGCGCATGCTCTAACTGTTTTTTCTTTTGTGTATAAGCTTCGTACGCTTCCACCTGCTGACGATGTGCCAGCTCTTTTTGCTGTGCAAAATGCGTGTAGTTGCCTTTGTAATGATGAAGCTGTCCATGATCCAGCTCCCAAATCTCCGTACATATTGCATCTAAAAAAGCACGATCATGTGAAACAACAATGAGAGCACCTTGATAATGACGCAGCTTTTCTTCCAGCCACTCAATATGCTCTGTATCCAAATGAGTTGTCGGTTCATCTGCTAATAAAAGGGCAGACGGCCGGCTTAATGCTCTTTCAATATAAGTCTGGGTCATTTCACCGCCACTCTGTCTGCCGTCTCCTTGTTTCAATTGAGGAAGCAGCGTACAGACCGCTGTGGCTGCAACTGTGCCGCTGTCTGGTGTTTCCTGCCCCGCCAGCACATTCATTAAAGTCGTTTTCCCGGTGCCATTTGACCCTACAAGACCAATACGATCACCTTGATGGATGGCTAGCTCCTCAATATCAAATAACAAGCGATCTTTTCGAAATACCTTTAACTGATTGGCTTTTAATAACATCCAATCCTCTCCTTTCATATCAGGAGACATGAAAAAGCCTCCCATTCTCAGAATAGGAGGCAAAATGGTGTACAAAAATAAGCGGATTGATCCAGTATGGTGTGCCGTTCATATTTGAACACACACATCCCACGTATCAATCACCTTACTCTTTGATTCCCAAGCTGTACCATCCTATTCTGAAGCTAAAAAATGAAAACGCAGCAAACATGGCAAACCGATCGTTTGCTCACTGCCTTCGTTCGTTCATTTTGCTTACAGGTCATAGGATTAGTACTTCATTGCATTGGGTCACCCTTCCGTCGTTTGTTACGTATACGATAAAAGATTGGTTATTTTTTGTCAAGCGGGGTCCCATTTGAATAGGGCAGCCACCTTTGAAAAAACGTTATCTATTGAGTCTGTTTCGCTTGCACGAATTGGTCGATCACCCTTAATGCTTTTTCTGTTCCACCTGCTGCTTGGAAGCTTTCTTCAATTTTCTCAATCCCCGCACGGTACGTGTCACTGCCTAAAACCGTCTCAACAGTTTCTCTTAGCTGCTTTGCTGTCAGCTGATCTTTATCAAGTGCACAAGCAGCAGATAATTCGGTCAGTCTTTGTGCCACCATCGGCTGATCTTTGTCGACTGGAATGACGACCATCGGAACGTGGTAATGAATACCTTCATTGACACTATTCATCCCGCCGTGCGTTATAAACACATCTGTCAGTTCGAGCACTTCAAGCTGCGGCACATAAGGTTCGATCAGAAAATGAGCAGGCGCCTCTTTTAAGAGAGAACGATCTACTTTTTCACCTGTTGCGATAATCACTTTTCCGTCAAAGTCTGCAAAAGCATCTATACACATATTAAAAAATGCTTCTGTATCCCCAAGAACGGTACCCATGGAAATAAAAACGACTTTTTCTTGCTCAAGTGCTTCCAGCGGGAAATCATGCTGGTCAGCTCTTTTTAGAAAGCTCGGTCCAATGAAGACAAACGAATCGTTTAATGAATCAACAGACGGCTGGAAATATTCACTTGTATACACGATATTCAGTTCTCCACGGTTTTTCATGAATTGCATCAAACGCGTCGGCTGAACGCCAAAACGCTCTTGTATTTTTTCTAACAGATGATCGGCTTTCTCATCGTTTCTGTATAACGGTGTATCAAAATGCGCCTCTTGCAGCACAAAAGATGGGTTGGAACCGATGCTCGGAATGTGCAGGTAATCTCGAACAAGCTCCCCTGCCCCAAACATATCAAAGTAGACCAAATCAAATGAATGCTTCTCGGAAAGTGTTTCCACCACCTCTAAAATATCATATGATGTTTGCAGCATGGCATGAAAGAACGGCTGCATAGAATCTAAATCTCCTTCTTCCACATGTAATGTCCGAATATAGTCTGGATGTATATGTACGTGAGCGCCTAAGCGTTTAATTCGTTCCTCATAATGTACAGTTGTGACCGCATGCACTTCATCGCCTCGATCCGCCCATGCTTTGATGATTCCTAACATAGGGTTCACATGTCCTTCAGCTGGAAACGTAATCAATAAAATCTTCGCCACAAGAAATCCCTCCTCATTGTCAATTCTCTTCCATGTTAATCATATACAGTGAACTGGCTCAAGAAATACGCCTGAAAAGGGAAGAAATGAGTCTTACGTCCAGTATTTCATGGAGGGACATGAACATAACGCCTTCTCACGAGCAAACATCCAATATAACCCTTTATTATTTATTTTTGTATAATTAGTCATAATATTATTTTCAGCTTCATATTGGAGGGATATTTTGTGAAAGTCTTGGAGAAATACAGTTATTTAATTATCATTCTTTGTCTGGCAGCAATGATCGTGACAAACTTCACTGTGAATGACAATACAATAAAAAATACTGTATCCGTGATTGGATTTATCATTGTTCTTCTTACAATTATATCTGCGGCTATTTACAGGAAAGGCCAGAAAGGCAGATAACCCTTTATTCTAAAGCAATAACCCCCACTCTTATGTTAAGAATGGGGGTTATTTTATTATACTCGGATAGATGTTGCTGTGTTGCAACAAGATCATTTTTTCACTTGCTTCTCCTAGCTTTATTAGAAAAGAACGATCAATCCGATTGAGCACACAAAAACCCCTCTCCATATGAAGAGGGGTTCATGACAGACCTTTATCTTATCTACCTAGCAAGGTCAAGTACGCGCTCGGAGGGATTCGAACCCCCGGCAGACGTGGTACCGGAAACCACCGCTCTATCCAACTGAGCTACGAGCGCACGATATGTTTTTGAACGTCAGCATATCAAATTATAAGGGAAATGCTGCAAGAAAGCAATGATTAATCATTCGTCGTGATGATGTATTTTCTTCTTTTGGATACATAGACTAATATGCTGGTTTGAACTGGAATGATTTTGGGGAAAATGGATAGGGGTATTTGAATTTAGGTCAGCGTTTTGTTTGACCTTTATTGACCAAAAATGTATCATTGAATTACATACTTACCTAAAAGGTGAAGGAGGAACATTATGAATTTAATACCTACAGTCATTGAGCAAACAAATCGTGGGGAAAGAGCTTACGACATTTATTCTCGTCTTTTAAAAGACCGTATTATCATGCTTGGTTCTGCGATCGATGACAATGTTGCCAACTCCATCGTGTCACAGCTGCTTTTCTTAGAAGCTGAAGATCCAGAAAAAGATATTTCTATCTACATTAACAGCCCTGGCGGTTCAATCACAGCTGGTATGGCCATTTACGATACGATGCAATTTATTAAACCAAAGGTATCAACTATTTGTATTGGTATGGCTGCATCTATGGGTGCGTTCCTGCTTGCTGCTGGTGAAAAAGGTAAGCGTTATGCTCTTCCAAACAGTGAAGTCATGATTCACCAACCACTAGGCGGTGCCCAAGGTCAAGCAACAGAAATTGAAATTGCGGCAAAACGAATCCTTTCTTTACGCGATAAACTGAACCAAGTACTTGCTGAACGTACTGGTCAGCCAATTGAAGTCATTGAGCGCGACACAGATCGTGACAACTTCAAAACAGCGGAAGAAGCACTTCAATACGGACTCATTGACAAAGTCTTGACCCGTAATACAGATGACCAAAAATAATGATCACAACACAAACCGTCTGCTCCTTGAACAGACGGTTTTTTGTTTTCATCATACTTTAAGACAGTTCCGTCCATTTCTGCTGAAGAGACGGTGTTTGGTAAGAAGCCATCTGCGTGATCAATTTCTCCGGTTCACTCGAAGCATGTAACAATTGAAGGTGTGATTCATTCGAAAAACCTTCCTGTACACTAAATTTCACCATGTCCATGAGCGGGTTGAAGTAGTCATTCACTTGATACAATCCAATCGGCTTTTGATGGATGCCGATTTGCGCCCAGCACAGCACCTCAAATAATTCTTCATATGTACCAAAGCCGCCTGGCATCGCAATAAACCCATCGGCCAGCTCGCTCATTTTCGCTTTTCGTTCATGCATGCCTGTTACCTCAATTAACTCTGTCAGCTCTTGATGCACGACTTCTCCTCTAAAAAGCCCCTTAGGCATGACACCGATCACTTGTCCGCCATGTCTCATGACCTCATCGGCAATAGCGCCCATTAACCCAATACGCGACCCGCCATAAACAAGACGAATGCCCTGCTTCGCCATATAAGCACCCAGCTCCACAGCCTTTTGTTTGTAGACATCATTTACACCTGGATTCGAACCAGCAAACACACAAATCGTTTTCATCAAAACAGCTCCATCTCTCTCTATGATTTCTTCACCCACTCATTCTACTATAATGATTTGTAAAGAAACAGCCGTTTCTTCTATATATAGTGTAAAATCAAAAGAGTGAATACCATATAAGGAGCTGTAGATAGAGAATGCAAACAACCGAGATGGAGAAGTGGATCAAGGATTTTTATCAAACGAGAAATTGGACAGAATACGGGCCGTTTATCCGGTTAGGCTTCTTAATGGAAGAAACGGGAGAACTCGCTCGTGCTGTTAGAGCAATAGAAATCGGACGAGACCGGCCTGATGAGCAGAGACAGGAATCACCTGAGCTGAAAAAAGAACTCATTGAAGAAATGGGAGATGTCTTAGCAAATCTCCTCATTTTAGCGGATCAATATGATGTCACAATAGAAGAGGTCTTCAGCGCTCATCAACAAAAACTCAACAAACGCTTTTCTGGAGAAAAAGAGCCAGTAAAAAACACGTGACCAAGCTGTCACGTGTTTTTTTACCCCTTAAAGATGCTGTGGTGAAATGTCATCCGTTCGTTCAAAGAAATGCTGTTTTCCGATATGATGGAATAGACCTGTTCGATGCAAAAGCTCCTTAGGTTGTGATTGAAGTCCAACAATCATCAGCTTTCCATTATGATGCTTTAACCGATTGGAGATATTCATTAGAACCGCTTCTGCCGATGTGTCCATGTAATTGACTTTATTCATAAGCAGGATGAGCGTTTTCGGTTTTGTTTGAACATGGTCCAAAATCGAATTTTCCAATGAATCTGTTGTTCCGAAAAAGAGCGGCCCTTCAATGGAATACATACTGATCCCTTTCTCGTCTGTCTGTTTTTCTAAAGCAGCTGCTGTTTCCATTTGAGGAACGGCGACATTGGAATGAATATTGGTCGTCTGGCTCATTTTTTTGATAAAAGCGATAAACGCTAAAATGAGACCAGCGGTGACGCCAATAATTAAATCACCGATGACCGTGAGCAGAAAGGTCACGACAAGTACAAGCGAATCGGCATTTTTCACTTTCACAATATTCATAAACTCTTTTCTCTCACTCATATTCCAAGCAACAAACATTAAAATCGGTGCCATTGCAGCAAGTGGAATCATCGACGCATACGGCGCAAATACCATTAAGATCAGCAAGACGACAACGCCATGTACGACACCAGAAATCGGACTTGCCCCGCCATTTTTTATGTTGGTGGCCGTTCGGGCAATAGCTCCCGTCGCTGGAATTCCCCCGAAAAGCGGTGCCGCCATATTGGCAATTCCTTGCCCGACAAGCTCCTTATTGCTGTCATGCTTAGAACCTTTCATATTATCAGCGACCATTGCGGATAAAATCGATTCCACGCCGCCTAAAAGCGCAATGACAATTGCTGGAGGCAGGAGGTATATCATTTTTTCAATCGTCAATTCAGGAAAAGCGAAGGTTGGCAGCTGACGAGGGATTTCACCATATGCAGAGCCAATCGTTTCAACTTGTCCTTGAAAAAAGAGAACGGCTAGAAACGTTGAAGCCAATAGACCTAATAGAGCACCAGGTATTTTGGGAATGTATTTTTGTGCCGCCAAAATCACGATGAGCCCGATGACGGCTGTGATGATGGCGAGACTATTTGCGGTCCCAAGATGGACCACAATTTCTCTCATATTGAGGAAAAAGCTTTCATGTTTTTCAACACCCTTTAATCCGAGGAAGTTGGCAATCTGTCCTGAAAAAATAATGACAGCAATGCCCGCAGTAAAACCGATGATAACCGGACGAGGAATAAATTTCATAAGCTTCCCTAGTTTGAATATTCCGAATAATACAAGCATACAGCCTGCCATAAAACCGGCAATGAGCAAGTTTTCAATACCGTACTGGCTGACAATCCCGAATAAAATGGGAACAAACGCCCCAGTCGGCCCGCCGATCTGATACTTTGAACCACCAAACAATGAAATCAAAATGCCGGCAACGATGACTGTGTATAATCCATATTCTGGTCCGACACCAGATGCAATGGCAAATGCCATGCCTAAAGGAATTGCCACAACGCCCACGACAAGCCCAGCGATTAAATCGCGTCTAAACTTTGATGAATTGTACCCTTCAAATCTTCCATAAAAACGCATGGTATGTGTTGGCCTCCTTCAAGTATGTGTAGATGATTTAGGTATACTGCGCGTCAATCTGTTTGTCTTTCACAACGACATCCAGCTTGCCTGTTGCTGGATCAATCACCAGTCCATGAACAGCTACATCACTTGGCATCAGTGGATGCTCTTTCACTAATTTCACACTTTGGGTCACGCTCTCTTCAACCGAATCAAAGCCTGTCAGCCAGCCCTTTAAATCGACTCCTGAGTTTTTCACAATGCTTAAGCATTTCTCTTCGATTCCGCGTGCTTTCGCCTTTTCAAGTAAAGGGTCCGCCGCAAGACCTGCCATTCCGCATTCATGATGCCCTACAATGCATACTTCCTCTGCCTTTAGCTCATAGATGGCTAGCAGGATACTCCGCATTACACTGCCGAACGGATGTGTCACAATGGCGCCTGCATTCTTAATGATTTTCGCATCCCCGTTGCGAAGCCCCATAGATTGCGGCAATAATTCCAAAAGACGGGTATCCATGCACGTTAAAATGACCAATTTTTTCTCAGGAAATTTCCCCGCTTTGAAAGGCTCATAATGTCTCTCATTCACAAACTCTGAATTGTGCTGAAGAATCTGTTCTAATTTAGATCCCATTTTGCCATCTCCCATCTTTTTTAAGTAACGTAAGCCCGCGCCTGTCCCCCTTTTCTTTCTTGTGTTCTCAAGCATAGAGAAGAAAAATGATAGAAAAAAAAGAAAAAAATGAGAAAACGATGAGAAGAAATATCATCATTTTCTCTATTTTACGCTGCATCCCAACGGATTCGCGGGTTTGTTTTCAATCTATTGTTCTCATAAAACCAAAAGACAATAAAATGGTTTAGTAGAAAATGACCATCCCGTTTAATACATTTCAAATATAATAAATTTTCTATCAAAAAGTCTCGATCTATTTTCCAGTTTGTCAGATAATCTCTCATAAATTCTTGCAATTTCACATGTCTCATCTACCATCAGCTTATTTTTATATAGATAAAAAATGCATCAGATGGCATATGAATATACTTTTTTAATAAGTAAATGTCTTTCTTTACCGTTATTTCAGTATATTAAATATTGAGCTGCTAACATTCAAACGTGTTCTGCCGAAATGGTTGCTTTATAATAAAAGGAGTAAGATGACCATGTGAAAGGAGCGAATTGACTGTGACACCACACATTTTTGTCGCCAAACCCTTACCTGCTTCTTTTGAGAAAATGCTAAAGGAACATTGTACATACGAGGTTTGGCAATCCAAAGACCCTATTCCAAGAGACATTTTGTTTGAGAAGCTGCAGCACGCTGATGGTCTTTTAACGTCTGGAACAAAAATCGATCAAGAGCTGTTAGATCACGCACCAAAACTCAAGGTGGTGAGTAATAACTCTGTCGGCTATGACAATTTCGATATAGAAGCGATGAGGCAAAGAGGCGTGATTGGTACGCACACTCCTTATACGCTCGATCATACCGTGGCTGACCTTGCCTTTTCGCTCATTCTCTCTTCTGCGCGAAGAATCGCCGAGCTGGATCGTTTTATCCGTGAAGGAAAATGGACGAAATTCGTACAGGAAGAAGAGATCTTTGGCATTGATGTACATCACCAAACGCTAGGTATTATTGGCATGGGACGTATCGGAGAACAAGTGGCCAAACGGGCAGCACATGGTTTTGATATGAACGTTCTTTATCATAACCGAAGCCGGAATGAAAAGGCTGAATCGGCGTATGGCGCTGTCTATTGTGCATTTGATGATCTTTTAAAACAAGCTGATATCATCGTGTTGATTACACCGCTGACCGAGGAAACATATCATATGATTGGGGAACGAGAATTGAAGTTAATGAAGCAAACGGCTTTATTTGTAAACATTTCCCGCGGGAAAACAGTGGATGAAAAAAGCCTCATTCAAGCACTTCAGGAGGGATGGATCAAAGGCGCTGGTCTTGATGTGTATGAGCAGGAACCGCTTCGAGAGGATCATCCTTTCAAAGAGATGAACAATGTCACCCTAGCCCCTCACATCGGTTCCGCTACTGAAACAACAAGGGATCTCATGCTGAAACGAGCCATTCATAATGTGATTCATGGAATAGATGGGAGGGCGCCTGTTGATGTTGTGAAGGAGCTTGCTTCATCTTGAACAGCAAAGACGCAGAAACTGCGTCTTTCAGATTGTTGACAAAGGGCTAAAATGATCTTTATTTTAGCTCTTTGTCTTCTTTTCAGCGTGATAGAAAACCTTTGCAGTCTAGGAAGGACGAGCACTGGCGCGGAGCGAATTTGACATTCGTGAGCACCAGCGCGCAGGACTGACAAAGAATGCGAGGGTTTGTCTACACGCTGAAAGACGCAGAAACTGCGTCTTTTTATTTATTTCTTTAGGAGACATCAGGAGAAAAGACTCATTTTAGCAAAGATCCTGATTCTTTACATTTCCTTCATGTTCGGGTGCTATAATATGAGCTAGACAAGCATCAAGAGGACGGCATCCGATTTCCTTAATAGGAGGATGAAGATGAAAAGATTGAGTTCGGTTTTTACTATGTTCGCTCTGATCGCTGCTATTCTGTTTTCTGGATTTGTCCCGCAGCAAGCTCATGCAGAAACACCTCTTACACCAACAGCCACAACTGAAACTGCTTCTATTCAGCTCACGCCAGATGTGCGTACCCTTGCCGTCATTAATACGTTTGATGGTGTAGCAGATTATTTAATTCGCTACAAACGACTGCCTGATAACTACATTACGAAATCACAAGCAAGTGCGCTCGGATGGGTGGCATCAAAGGGAAATCTAGCAGAGGTTGCGCCAGGTAAAAGCATTGGTGGAGATATTTTCTCAAACCGGGAAGGACGCCTTCCTTCAGCAAGCGGCCGAACATGGCGTGAGGCAGACATCAACTACGTTTCAGGCTTCCGCAATGCTGACCGTCTTGTGTATTCAAGCGACTGGCTCATTTACAAAACAACAGACCATTACGCGACTTTCACACGTATTCGATAATCAATAAAAAAGACAGCCCTGTTTGATCTAGGGCTGTCTTTTAATATGATTTACGGTATAAGCTTTTTCACGTAATCCTCAAAAGGAATCGGAAGCGGCTTTTTCGACACTTCTTCATGTTCATGTGTGGTGACATGATCCTCAGTAACGATCACACGTCCTGTTGGCGTGAGCTTTGACGCAAGCGGTCTTTTGTTAAATGGAGAGGATTCATTTTCATAAATCTCGTGTCTCATTTGGGCCAATACAGCCTCGTCCACCTCGTTCAACGTGAAAGCATAGCCTGTTTCAGCGCCATCTCCCTTATCTAATTGGAGCAGATGTGTCCCTTTTTCGGTTTCCTCAGCTTTGACGCGAAACCGAATTGACGCTCCTTCCACCCAATCTTCTGTAAAAGGCACAGGCTGAAGAGGTAAATTCACACCAAATCCCGCATCAATGAGGAAGCGTTCGTTGTGATGCTTCAACATGATGGCTACGTGCGTACCATCAATTGCCCACGTATCCGCTTCTTTGTTATACACTGTGCCTTGAAGAAGCTGTACAGAGAGCCCTGCCTCTTTTAACACATAGTATAAGAGAGGATTGAGATCGTAACAAAGACCTCCTCTGTTTTCTTCAAGAAGATGCTGCTTCAACCCTTCTTGATTCAAAGCGTAGGATTGTTTGTTCAGAACAGATCTATTTTCGAACGGAAAGGTATAAGCCATTTTTTTTAATAATACAGGCAAGTCTTTAAAGGTGATGGACTTGCCTTCATATCCGATCTTCTGTAAAAAAGCTGATTGAATCATGACAATCCCTCCTAAAAAAACTGAGCCTTTGAAGAGACTCAGTTTTCTTGATTGATAAAATCTGTTAACGCCTCAATGGCTTCTTGTTCATCCGCACCATCTGCAATCAGTGTGACAGTAACCCCAGAGCTGATCGCTAGACTCATGAGACCCATAATGCTTTTCGCATTGACTTTTTTCCCATCTTTCTCTAGAAAAATATCAGCACCAAAGCGATTGGCTTCTTGTACGAACAAAGCGGCTGGACGTGCCTGCAAGCCTGTTTTCAGCTGGATGGTGACCGTTTTTTCCACCATATGATCTGCCTCCCTTTTTCATTCTCCTATTTGAGTGTAACAGCTTGTCCGTTTCGTAATTGTTCTGCGATTTGATCTAGCTTTCTTAAACGGTGGTTAATCCCTGACTTGCTGATCTTGCCGCTTTCCACCATTTCTCCAAGTTCCTTCAGCGTGACCTCTTGATAGTCGACTCGCAGTTTAGCAATTTCACGAAGCTTTTCCGGCAGGGCATCAAGTCCAATTTTTTCATCAATGAATTGAATGTTCTCGACCTGACGCAGTGATGCACCAATCGTTTTATTCAAGTTTGCTGTTTCACAATTGACGAGCCGGTTGACGGAGTTCCTCATATCTCGGACGATCCGCACATCTTCAAAGCGAAGCAGTGAGTTATGAGCGCCCACAACACTTAAGAATTCCGTGATTTTTTCTGCTTCCTTCATGTACGTAATGTACCCTTTTTTGCGCTCAAGTGTTTTACTATTGAGATGAAATTGATTCATCAGCTCACAAAGGGCATCATTATGTTCTTTATATAGTGAAAAAATTTCAAGGTGATAGGAGGACGTTTCTGGGTTATTCACAGAACCGCCTGCTAAAAAAGCACCTCTCATATAGGAGCGCTTGCAGCATCTTTTCTTCACAAGCTCTTCTGAAATATTGCGCTCAAATACAAATTGCTCACCTAATATTTTTAAATCCTCTAAAATGGTTCTCGCTCGTTCTACCAGTCTGACAATATACACGTTATTCTTTTTCAATCTCATTTTTTTACGGACGAGCAGTTCGACTGTCACATCGTATTTCTTCTTGAGCAGCGTATAAATCCGTCTTGCAATGGCTGCGTTCTCTGTCTGTATATCTAAAATCAATTTTCGATTAGAGAAAGATAATGAACCGTTCATACGGATGAGGGCAGAAAGCTCTGCTTTTGTGCAGCAGTCCTTCACGTCCAGATTAGTCAGCTCTTTTTTTGTTTCGGATGCAAATGACATCCTTGCCACCCCCATTCCTATTTTTTCTGATGCAGCAGGTCGACAAGCAGCGAGGCTACTTTCAGCGTGTCGTGACGAATGACATGCTGGTCGTATGTAATGATTTCTCCAGGGATCACTTCTAGTCCCATTGCTTTCAGTGCATCTGTGTCGAATTGTACAGGCTGTGCCTGTTCCTCTGCATATTTTGCTTTGATTTCTTCTGGAATTGCTTTATTGTTCACAAAAATCGTATCGATAAATGGACGATCCATATGATCATTTAATGCCTGTACATGATCAGCTGCACTGTAGGAAAGCGTTTCCCCCGGCTGCGTCATGACATTGCAAATATACACTTTTTTCGCCTTAGAGCGAATCACTTCTTCTCCAATATGCGGGACAAGCAAGTTTGGCAAAATACTTGTATACAGGCTGCCGGGCCCAATGACGATCAAATCCGCCTCACGAATGACTTGAATGGATTCTGGCAGCGGTTCAATCGTATCGGGTGTGAGGAACACTCGTTTAATTCGCTCACCATAGGTGGGAATTTTCGATTCTCCTGTCACCATTTGCCCATTTTCTAATTCCGCATGAAGAACAACACTTGAATTCGCTGCTGGCAATACTTTACCTCTCACATTTAAAACCTTGCTCATTTCAGTAACGGCATGAAAAAAATCACCGGTTATATTTGTCATGGCCGCAAGAATGAGGTTGCCGAGAGAGTGGCCTGTTAAGTCATTCCCTTTGTTAAAACGGTGCTGAAATAAATCTTCTACAAGCGGTTCAACATCAGAGAGAGCCGCAAGGACGTTTCGAATATCTCCTGGAGGAGGAATATTCAAATCATGCCGCAGTCTGCCTGAGCTGCCTCCGTCGTCAGCAACCGTTACAATAGCGGTAATGTCCACTGGCTTCGTTTTTAGCCCTCTGAGCAAAACAGATAAGCCAGTGCCGCCGCCAAGAATGACCACCTTTGGTAGTGTCGTCATCTATTTTCTGCTTCTCTTTTCAATGTCCCGGTGAGTGACATGTGTATAGTAATCGTTTTTAAAATACTCGGATAAATAGTTGGCCAGCGTCACAGATCGATGCTGTCCGCCTGTACAGCCGATGGCGATCACAAGCTGGCTCTTTCCTTCTCGTTTATAGGACGGAAGCATAAAGCTGAGGAGATCGATTAATTTCTCTGTGAATTTTTGTGTTTCAGTCCATTTCATCACATAGGAGCGCACTTCTTCATCGTTTCCAGTCTGTGGACGCATGCTCTCAATATAGTAAGGATTCGGCAGGAATCTCACGTCAAAGACAAGATCAGCATCAATCGGCAGGCCGTATTTAAAGCCAAAGGACATCACGTTTACTGTAAACACCTGTCCTTGATTGGTGGCAAAATGCGTGACAATTTTTTCTCGCAGCTGTTTTGGTTTTAAATCCGATGTATCAAAAATCATTTGAGACCGGCCTTTTAACTCCTCTAACAGCTCGCGCTCCATTGCAATTCCTTCGAGCGGCAAACCTGTTGTCGCAAGGGGATGCGAACGTCTCGTTTCTTTGTATCTTGAGACCAGCACCTTATCATTTGCATCTAAAAATAGAATTCTTGGCGTGATCCAGTCAAGATCACCCATTTCATCTAAGGCGGCAATTAAGCTGTCAAAAAATTCGCGGCCGCGCAAATCCATCACAAGAGCGACCTTGCTCATCTTGGAATTCGATTCCTTCATGAGCTCTAGGAATTTCGGTAAAAGTGATGGCGGCAGGTTATCAACGCAAAAGTAGCCTAAGTCTTCAAAGCTTTGAATGGCGACGGTTTTTCCCGCACCTGACATTCCTGTAATAATCACAAGCTGAATATCTTCTTGTTTGTGTGTATTCATGCCTGCTCCCTCTCCTTCTTTATGAAAACGGTTCATGTATTATTCTCCCTGAGGATCTAACCGATAAGCAATCAGCTCAAAATCGGGTGTATACGTAAAAGTGCCATGCAGAAGCCCTTTTCCTTTGAGCATGAAGTCAAGAATATGGGAATCTCCTGGAGCCACCGGCAAATGAGGCACATCTTTTACGTCATGCCATTTTAAAATGCCTTCCTCTGACTCTGTTACGTTTTTTCCAGTAAATGAATCTGCCATAAAGGTGAACATCATCCACTCTTGAACGATTTGATCGCCTTCTTTTATGATAAAGGTAAAAACACCTTTTAGCTGCGGATTTAAAATATAAATACCAGTTTCTTCTCTATATTCTCGAACGACTGAATCCTTGACCGATTCTCCGCTTTCCATTTTGCCGCCCGGCGCTACCCACCAGCCCCGTCTTGGCTTTTGCAGCAAGAGAACTTGATCTTCGTGATGCAGCACACAATTGGTTACTCGTTGCATCAGCTGTCACCTACTCTTTTATGTCTTTAACTTATTATACAGGTTCAACCTGACTCCCACAATGAACATGCCCGTTCTTCCCTGAAAACAGACCGGTTTTCGTTTGAAAGATGTCACGGGCAATTTCTCTACTCTTTATTTTACAGCATCTAACGGTTCTCCATGCGTCATTTGTGAACATCTCGTGAATTTCTGATTTTAGGCAAAAAAAAGGACACGGATTTACATCCGTGCCAAACATGTATTCCTTATAAAAGGGGGTCAATTACTAGTTTTATCATAACGGAAAATTATTTCACCCGTGTTACATTCCAGTTAAAAGCCCATGACGCTATATTAAGGATTTACGACAGCCTTTTATTTCGTTGCTTTGAGTTTTTCAGCAAGCTCTTCTACATAATGCTGTGCGCTTTGTGCTGCAATACTTCCGTCACCTGTTGCTGTCACAATTTGACGAAGTGTTTTTTCACGAATGTCACCAGCAGCGAAAATTCCTTCCACTCTCGTTTCCATTCTTTCGTTTGTTTCGATGTAGCCTTCTTTATTTGTAATACCGAGATTTTCAAATGGTTTAGACAGTGGCAGCATTCCGATATAGATGAAGGCGCCGTCTGTTTTAAACTCTTCTTCTTCACCAGTTACCGTATCAATCAATGTCACACTGCCGACTTTCCCGTTTTCTTCATTGATCTGTTTCACGGTTTTGTTCCACATGAAGTCAATTTTTTCATTATCAAAGGCACGCGCTTGTAAAATGCTTTGTGCACGAAGTTTATCGCGTCTATGGATAATCGTTACTTTAGAAGCGAAACGTGTGAGATACACACCCTCTTCTACCGCAGAATCTCCGCCGCCAATGACGACAAGCTCTTTGTTTTTAAAGAATGCGCCGTCACATACTGCACAATATGATACGCCGCGTCCGCCAAGTTCTTTTTCACCTGGTGCACCGATTTTTTTGTATTCAGCTCCTGCCGCAATAATGACAGAGCGTCCTTTGTATTCTTTTGAGCCGGCTTTGACGATTTTGTATTCTTCACCGTTCACGATTTCTTTGATATCGCCATATGCATACTCTGCACCGAATTTCTTCGCATGCTCAAACATTTTATTTGAAAGTTCCGGCCCTAAAATGCTTTCAAAGCCAGGATAGTTCTCGACATCTTCCGTATTCGCCATTTGTCCGCCTGGAATTCCTCTTTCAATCATTAACGTTGAAAGATTTCCCCGTGATGTATAAACAGCGGCTGTCATTCCGGCAGGACCCGCTCCAATGATGATCGTATCGTAGATTTTTTCTTCTGACACAACTGTCACTCCCTCTTCAATTGCTGCTCGCATTTCTTATTAGAATGCCCTTGGGTGATGCTTCCATTCATGACAGAGAGCATCATTTCCACTCTTAGCTTTTATTCCTTACCCATATCCTATTAAATCTGCGGGCAATAAGCGAATCATTTGCTCATATCTTCAAAAAAAGAAAAAGCTTCCTTAAACTGCTGTTTAAGGAAGCTTGTTTACGGTTATATAAAAAGTAATGATTTATTCAACAACTCTTCTTACAACACCATTGAATGCTTTTTTCCAGTATACGTTGTTCATTGAGTCAACTGAAACACCGCGAGAGCTGTTATCGTTCAAGAATGAACCGTTTCCTAAGTAAATACCAACGTGTCCATTTACTTTATACGTATCAAAGAACACAAGGTCTCCGCGTTTCATGTCAGATGCACTTACAGCTCTTCCTTTACCTACAAGCGTATCTGTTGTTGTACCACCAACTGGTCCAAGGTTGATGCCTGCTGATGCGAATGCCCAGCGAACGAATGAAGAACAGTCAAAACGACGTGCGTCAATATCGGCTTGTGATCTGCCGCCGCCCCATTTATACGGTGATTGTCCAACAATAGTAGAACCTGTGCTGATCGCACCTTCGATTCCGCCAACGTTACTGCTGACAGGTGATCCGCCGCCAGAAGATGGCTTTTTGCTTGGTGAACTGCTGTTGGTGTTATTGTTGTTGTCATTAGATGATCCACTGTTACTTGAAGACGGACTGCTATCGTTATTTGAGCTGTTGTCTTCCGCTTGGACACTAGCTTGACGCTGCTGCTGTTGTCTTTGTGCTTTTTCTTCTTTTGCTTTTTGAGCTGCTTCTCTTGCTTCTTTTTCAGCTTGTTTTTGTGCAGCTACTGTTGCGTCTTTTTCAGATGCAATGCTGTTAGCCTCACTGTTTAACTCGCTGATTTCAGAAAAAGCACTTCCTTTTTGCTTTTTCACTTGCTTGAACAGCTTGTCTTTTTCATCAAGCTGTTTATTCAAGTCTGATTGAAGCGTTTCAAGCTTTGCAAGTGTGTTTTGCACATTTTCAAGCTTTGTGTTTAATTCGTTTTCAGACTTTTGAAGCTCAGCTTTGTCTTTTTCCTGCTCTTTAATGATTTCACTGTCTGCATTGATCAGTGTAGATACTGCACCTGCACGGCTGATGAAATCGCTAAAGCTTTTTGCTCCTAGTAATACATCTATGTATTTCGTAGAACCGCCGCTCTCTTGAATGGCACGTACACGCTTTTTCAAGAACTCGTTTCTTTCTTCAATACGTTTTTCTGTATCAGCAATTTCTTTTTTCAGTGCTTTGATTTCTTTTTTTGTTTTTTCATTTTCTTTTTGTTTTTCTTCGATTTGATCACTTGTTTTTAAAGCTTTCTCGTCAATATCTTTAAGCTTTTGTGCAAGTGCCTCTTGTTTTGCTTCAAGCTTTGAAAGCTCTTCTTTTTTCTTTTGAAGGTTCTTGTTTACCTCAGATTGCTTGCTGTCTAGTTCTTGTTTCTTTTGTTCAAAGTTCTGTGCGTTTGCTTCATGCGTAAATGGAATAAATAAACCGCTCGCTCCGATCACCGAAGCTAAACCGAAAGTAATAAACTTTTTCACGAATAGTTCCTCCTTTGACAATTTCCCAAGCGACATTAGAAAGCAGCAAATTCTCTGCGATCAATCTGTGCTCTCTATGTCTTTCTTCCTGATTGTTCAGTCAGATGTTGACCAGATTGTTTCTATCACTAGGTGTTTCATTATGTATAGTAAAATATTTAAATATCTATCTTTGTTTTAATCCACGATTTTCATTATACATGAGACATCGACAAAATGAGCTAATATTTTTATTACATTTATGTTTCAAAAACATGTCGTGATTGTCATACTTCGCCAATTCCTTGCAAATCCCACCTTTTTATCCAAGAAAAAAGCATGACCTTTTCGGCCATGCTGGGATGTTCTGAATCTATTTACCTATTTAATCGATTAACGTACAGATCTCTCGTTCGTATTTTGACAGTGTTTGAACACTGATCTGAAAAGCGGACGCAACGTCTTTTTTGCTGACAGCTGATTCTTCTTGTTCATTCATCCATAAATAATAAGATGCGGCTGCCCAGGCAGGCGCATTTTTCTTATCAATACCAGAAGCACGTGCCTGCTGAATAATATGGAATAACCAAAAATAAGGCATATGGCTGTCAGGCTGAACCGCTTCCTCCAAACTGGATGCCGCCTGTTTTGCAAAAACGGCATCTTCTGAAAAAGACTTTTCTTTCATTTCATCTTCATACAAAAGCAGTTCTATAAATTGCTGTTCAAAGGCCGTTTTCGCTGCGCGTGCATCAAGGACAGACTGCAGAACGTCACGTTCCCCTTTTTGTTTACTGACATAATACGCAGTCAGCCGTTCCTCAATCGAGACCATTGTCTCAGTCTCCTCAGGTTTATCCTGCCACGGCTTGATTTCATCTGCGTCGATATCTTCTTCGACCATCTTATCCCAAACCGTTTGGGCGAGCGTTTTGTGGCCTGTATGATAGGCTGCGCTTGCCAGCCAGTATAAAAATGTACTATCTCCCTGAAAACCTGTTTTGTACAAAGAATAAAGCCATTTAAAGGCCCATTCAAATTCTCCCACAAGGGCAAATGTTGCGCCAAGCTTATAACGCTGTTCACTTAGTATTGGATACACGTGCGTTAATTGCTTCGCTAACATGTTGACCTTCTCTTCTTCTTTTTCATAATGGTAGAAGACAAGCTGATTGCAAAGGGCATGCAGATTACCGGGATTTTCATGAAGGACCCGGTTCAACATTTCTTTCGCCTGATGGATTCGGCCAGAATAAAAATAGGCCAAAGCGAGATTATTATACGCTGACCAAAATTCTGGATACTCAACAATCATCTGTTCCAGCATCTCAATGGCTTCATCGAGTCTGCCGCTTTCTAGCAAATGGTTTGCTTGATCCTGCTTCACAATCAGGTCATCCTGATCATAAGGAAAATCTTCGTCCTCTTCGCCGCTCATATCGAGCAGGTCAAGGAGGTCGTCATTTTCATCCGCAAATTCCCCGTTCTCTTCCAGTGCGGCATAAGCAGTAGCTGATTTATATGCCTCATGAAACAGTCCGAGATTGGCATAATTATTGGCTTTAAAATAGTGGCACTCAGACATGTTTTCATCGATGTGTTCAAGGATGAAATCAAGCAGTTCGTTTGATTGCTGGTAATGACCCATTTCAGTATAAATAATGGCAAGCTGTGACAGCATTTCTACATTTTCAGGCTCAAGTACGATGGCCCGCTGTATCAGCTTACTTGCCCTAGACAAATTTCTTTCTCTATATGCTTTAAGACCTTTATGAAAAAAGTAATGCCCATCTTGAAATAGCTGGACGACTTGTGTGTGATTATTTTGAGAAGTGTATTTACTCACCGATACCCTCCATTTCGAACAGTGTACCGTGTGTAGTATAACATACTTCACTAGTCGTCACATAGAACAAAAGGAAAGGAAGGATTTGTTTTTCATTTAAAATGAAAAAGCCAGGGTTATCCCCGGCTTTTCATTCACCTTGATGACGCTTTTTTAATACCTTTAATACATCATCAAGCGGCAATTGCTGTTCACGTAATAATACAAGAAGATGATAGAGGAGGTCAGCAGTTTCCCATTTCAATTCTTCTTGATCCCGGTTTTTTGCTGCAATGATCACCTCAGACGCTTCTTCCCCTACCTTTTTCAGGATTTTATCGACCCCTTTTTCAAATAGATAGGTTGTATAAGCACCTTCTGGCATTTCCGCCTGACGCTTTGCAATAACCTGTTCAAGTTCATTTAAAATTGCAAAACGATCCTGCTCTTCGCTTTGGCGCTTCACGCCTTCTTCCGAAAAACAGCTATAGCTGCCAGTATGGCAGGCTGGGCCGCTTGGCGCGACAAGGACAAGCAAAGCATCCTTGTCACAGTCATATCGAATAGAAGTCACTTGCTGGGTATGTCCAGAGGTGGCGCCTTTGTGCCAAAGCTCGTTTCTCGACCGGCTATAAAACCATGTTTCACCGGTCTCCAGCGTTTTTTCATAGGATTCTTGGTTCATATACGCAAGCGTCAATACTTCCTTACTTTGAGCATCCTGTACAATTGCAGGAATCAGGCCTGCTTCATTAAAAGTTAATTCATTTGCCTGTTTCATCTGACCTTCACCCCGTGTTCTCTCAAATATGTCTTCACCTCATGAATGAAGGTTTCTTTATAATGGAAAATAGAAGCTGCTAATGCTGCATCAGCTTCTCCTTTTGTAAATGCCTCCAGCATATGCTGGGCATTGCCAGCGCCGCCAGAAGCGATAACTGGCACAGTGACTGCCTCTGATACAAGCTTTGTCAATTGATGATCAAAGCCTGTCTTTTCACCATCGGCATCCATACTTGTCAGCAAAATCTCTCCTGCACCTCTCTGCACAGCTTCCTTCGCCCAGTCGCTGACCTCTAAATCTGTTTGACGGCGCCCTCCGTGTGTATAGACCATATATGCTTTTTGCTCTTCATCGTATTTTGCATCAATTGCGACAACGATACACTGGGAACCAAAAAAGTCAGCACCTTCTGAAATCAGTTCCGGTCTTAACACAGCTGCTGTGTTGACAGATACTTTGTCTGCACCCGCTCTTAATATACGCTTCATGTCATCAAGATGGTTAATCCCGCCTCCCACCGTAAATGGTATGGCAAGAGTGGACGCGACTTGTTTGACCACATCCACCATCGTTTTCCGGCCTTCATGAGAAGCAGAAATATCAAGAAAGACGAGTTCATCCGCCCCTTCCTCATCATAGATCTGCGCTAATTCGACCGGATCACCAGCATCCTTTAAGCCTAGGAATTGCACCCCTTTGACAACACGCCCTTCCTTCACATCAAGACATGGGATGATTCGTTTTGTCATCATATGCGGTCAAGCCCTTCAAACGCTTCTGTTAAAGTAAACTGCTTTGTGTAAAGTGCTTTTCCAACGATTGCACCAGACACACCAGACTGTTTTTGCGCTGACAGCTTTTGAAGATCAGCTACTGCGCTGACACCACCTGAAGCAATCACTTGTTTGCCGGTTGCTTCTGCTAAGCGAACCGTGCTTTCCACATTTGGACCAGACAGCATTCCATCCATTTGAATATCGGTAAAAATAAAGACCTCTGCGCCTTCCTTTGCCAATTCCCTGCCGAGTTCCTCCGCCTTCACTTTAGACGTTTCAAGCCACCCTTCAGTCGATACAAAGCCATTTCGCGCATCAATCCCAATCGCTATTTTCTCTCCATATTGCGCCAGCATTTTTTTCACAAAGGCTGGGTTAGATACAGCTGAGCTGCCGAGAATCACTCTATCTACGCCGCTCTTTAAATAAAAGGCAACATCTTCTTCTGTCCGAATACCGCCGCCGATTTGCACCTTCACATCTAAGGAGGAAGCAATCGCCAGCACATGCTCATGATTGACACGTTTTCCTTCTTTTGCACCATCTAGATCGACAAGATGAATCCATTTTGCTCCTTCTTTTACAAATTGCGCGGCCATGTCGAGCGGTGAATCTCCATAAATGGTTTCTTGATCATAATCTCCTTGCACAAGACGTACACATTTGCCATTTCTCATATCAATCGCTGGATATAATGTAAACTCACTCATTTGCTCACCCTCTGTTCGTTTGCTAATTGAATAAATTGTTTGAGCAGCGCCATTCCTGTTGTACTGCTTTTTTCAGGGTGAAACTGTGCACCAAGCACATTTCCCTTGCCAACAACAGCTGGTACTTGAACACCATAGTCCGCGCTTGCTAATTGCTCATCTGTATTCATATCACTCACATAATAAGAGTGAACAAAGTACGCAAATCCTTCTGGTACACCGTCAAACAATGGGGAGGGCTGATGAAATGTGAGCTCATTCCACCCCATATGAGGTACCTTCAGCCTTTGCCCGTCCTGATCACGATCCTTTAAAAGAACGACACGCCCTTTTAACAGCCCCAATCCTTTTGTGTGTCCTGCCTCTTCGCTTTCTTCAAATAACAGCTGCATGCCAAGACAAATGCCGAATAACAGCTTTCCTTCCTCTACGACTTGATGGATAAACGCCTCAAGTCCTGTCTGTTTTAACAGCTGCATTGCATCACGAAACGAACCTACTCCGGGCAAAATATAAGCATCTGCTTTTTTCAGCTCCTCCACATCAGAGGAGACGATATAGCGGGCACCTGCTCGTTCCAGTGCTTTTGATACGCTGAACAAATTTCCCATTCCGTAATCAATGACTCCGATCATTAGAGCATCCCCTTTGTTGACGGTATCCCTTTCACTCGTGGATCAATGGTTGTTGCTTCATCTAAGGCACGTGCCATCGCTTTAAAAATGGCTTCAATTATATGATGTGTATTGGTTCCGTAGTGAACAATGACATGAAGATTGATCCGGGCTTCAAGTGCAAATTTCCACAGAAACTCATGTACTAGCTCTGTATCAAAGGTACCAACCTTTTGACTCGGAAAGGCCGCTCTCATTTCCAAATGAGGACGATTACTTAAATCGACCACGACCTGGGCAAGTGTTTCATCCATCGGAACAAAGCTTGATCCATACCGCTTAATTCCCTTTTTATCGCCTAACGCTTCCTTAAACATTTGCCCAAGTACAATGCCGATATCTTCTGTTGTGTGGTGATCATCAACATCCGTATCTCCTTTCGCATCGACAGTCAAATTAAAGTGTCCATGCTTCGTAAATAAATCAAGCATGTGCGTCATAAAAGGGACATCTGTTTGAATATCCGCTTTTCCTTCTCCATCAATTTCTAGCGCTAATGAAATGTTCGTTTCATTTGTTTTTCTCGATGTTTTCGCCTGTCTCATTACGATTCCTCCCGCTTTCTCGCTTCAATCGACCTTGCATGTGCTTCAAGCCCTTCTAATCTGGCAAAAGCCGCAATGCTTTCCCTGTGTGTTTCAAATGCCTCTTGACTATATGAAATAATGCTCGTTTTCTTTTGAAAATCAGTCACACCAAGCGGGCTGGAGAATCGAGCTGTTCCGTTTGTTGGCAGCACATGGTTCGGTCCTGCAAAATAATCGCCCACCGGCTCTGGACTATAGCGTCCTAAGAAAATCGCCCCAGCATGCTTGATTTGACCAAGAAGTGATTCTGGATATGCTGTCAGCACCTCTAAGTGCTCAGGTGCTAATTGATTGACGACGTCTACTGCACGATCGATTGATTCTGTCACGTAAATACGGCCATGATCTTGTATGGATTTTGCTGCGATTGATTTTCTCGGCAAAGTATCCAGCTGCTTTCGCACTTCAGCCTGCACGCTTTCAGCAAGTGTCTTAGACGGTGTCACCAAAATACTAGATGCGAGCGCATCATGCTCTGCCTGCGAAAGTAAATCCGCCGCTACCTCATGCGCGACTGCTGTTTCGTCTGCTAGAACTGCAATTTCACTTGGGCCTGCAATCATATCAATATCTACCTGACCAAATACTTCCCGCTTTGCCAGCGCGACATAAATGTTCCCTGGACCTGTGATTTTATCAACAGGCTTGATGCTGTCCGTTCCATAGGCAAGTGCCGCAACCGCCTGTGCTCCGCCCATTTTATACATCTCAGAAATACCAAGCTCCTTCGCAGCAGCCAGTACAGCGTCAGAGAGACGGCCATCTTTCCCAGGAGGTGTCACAAGAACGATTCGTTCAACGCCAGCGACTAGCGCAGGAATCACATTCATTAATACAGATGATGGATAGGCAGCTGTGCCGCCGGGGACATACACACCTACCGCATCAAGCGGTGTTACCTTTTGTCCAAGCATTGAGCCGTCCTTTTGGTGATAAAACCAAGAGGACGTCAGCTGGCGCTCGTGGTATGTGCGAATATGCTTTATTGCCGTTTGAATAATTTGAACCATCTCTTTGTCCAAGCGGTCGCAGGCTTTTGCCATTTCATCTTCTGTGACAAGTGGATCTTCAATCAATACCCCGTCAAATTGCTTTGTAAAAGACCGTACAGCTTCATCACCATTTGTTCTCACTTCTTGTATAATGCGCTGAACAGCCTGACGCTGCTCTTCTGTTCCTGTATCTAAAGACCGTTTGAGTGAGAGAGTATCTGTCTCACCTTCTTGTATGCAGGTGATGTTCATGATGATTCCTCCCCTTCTCCTTCAATGATTCTTGCAAGACGCTGCGCCATTTCATCGATCACCGTATCCTTCATCCTATAGCTCACAGGATTGACAATAAAACGTGACGTGATATCACAAATATGCTCCGTTTCCACAAGGCCATTTTCCTTTAGTGTTTGACCTGTGGAGACAATGTCCACAATGCGATCGGCAAGCCCAATGAGCGGTGCTAATTCAATGGAACCATTCAGCTTAATGATCTCCACCTGTTCCCCTTGCTCTCTAAAATAGGATGATGCGACATTTGGGTACTTTGTCGCCACACGCGGCGCGACACCACCCCAGCTCGCTCCCGGCAATCCAGCAACAGCTAAATGACATTTACTGATGTTTAAATCGAGCACTTCGTACACATCACGAGCTTCTTCGAGCATGACATCCTTCCCTGCAATGCCAACATCCGCCACGCCGTGCTCTACGTAGGTGGTCACATCCATTGGCTTAGCTAAAATAAAGCGGAGGTTTTCTTCTGGTACATCAATGATTAATTTTCTTGAATCCTCGAATTCCTCCGGCAGCTGGTACCCCGCCTGTCTTAACAGCCCTGCTGCTTCTTCAAATATCCGGCCCTTTGGCATCGCCATCGTCAACACTTTACCCATTTTACTCTTCCTTTCTAGCCCCGATAAAATAAGTCACCTGCTCAAATGCCTTGGTCATCGCGTCAATATTTTCAATCCCCGCTAAGTCTTGCAGGACGATCTTTTTCCCTTTTGACCGCTCCTTTTCTGCAAAAGCAAAAGCTTCCAGTCTTTGTTCTTTGCTAAAAATCACAGCCTCCTGCGGCTCAACGATTTCTTTTGCATCGAGCGCTTCAAGAAGACGGTCTAGTCGAAGTCCGAACCCTGTAGCTGGTGCAGGTGCATCAAAATGAGCAAGCAATTGATCATATCTACCGCCGCTTCCGATGACCGACCCAACATCATCTGCAAATACTTCAAACAAAATACCCGTATAATAGCTCATATGACTCACCATGCTTAAATCTAAACGGATATATTCTGTACAGCCGTAATCTTCAAGTGTCTCCCAAAGCGACTTTAACTGTGCAAGCACCTCTTTTCCTTCTTGTGAAACGACGATTTCCTCTGCCCGCTCTATGACCTCTTGGCCGCCTCTTAACTCTAAAAGCTGTAACAGCCTGGTTTTATCGATGGAGGAAAGCGGTAATTGTTTCACATGCTGACGGTATCCTACATAATTCTTTTCATATAAGAAGCGGCGAAGGACGTTTGCACGCTCTGTATTTCCGAGTACATCGACAAATAACGTCTCTGCTAAAGCGACATGCCCGATCGCGATTTTGAAGGATTGAAGCCCGGCATTTTTCAAGGCAAATACGGCAAGCGCGATGACTTCAGCATCTGCACTAATCGAACCATCACCAATCAATTCAATTCCGACCTGCTCAAATTCTGACGGTCTTCCGCCTTCTCTTTCCTGGGCACGGAACACACTCGCTGCATACCCAACACGAAGCGGATACGCCTGCTGGTGAAGCTTGGAAGCCGCCACTCTTGCAATCGGACCCGTCATATCAGGTCTTAGTACAAGGGTTTGCCCGTTTTGATCAAGCAGTTTAAAAAGCTGTGTATCAGTAATCGCCGATTGAACACCGACTGTATCGTAAAATTCAAGCGTTGGTGTCTCCATCAAACGGAAACCCCAACCAGTCATGACCTCTGTTAAGGAATGTCTCACTTTTTTCTTCGTCTCATACAATCCAGGTAATGAATCCCGCATACCATATGGTTTCTCAAACATAAACATGTTCTTCCGCACCTCCAACACATTAAAACGAAAAATTCCGAATCCTTTAGTTCGCTAATATGATAATATGCTAACAAAATAAAGTGATTAAATCAATCATTTTTATTTCTCCCTATTTTCATCAACATATTCTGTAATTATTACATTCAAGTGACACCTGTGCCTTTTCTGCATGTTCAGTGAAAGAACGTGCTATAATACTTAAAAATATTCAATAACACAGGAGATTACAGTGAAGTTCATCCAGACATTAATCTTAACTTTGTTGTGCGCATGTCTTGTTTATTTCGGCTTTATATACGTTTCACAAATCGACCAAGTCAAGAAAACAGCTTCGCCGCAAGAAGCAGCAAAAGAAAAAGAAAACGATACGGCACTTGCGGCTGAAGAAACTCGTTCAACGAAAAAAGCAGAAACCACACATCAATCATTAAAAGGAAGCAAAAAAGCCATGGACGTCATCCTCTACAATCAAATGGATGCACCAAGGCTTTATAACGGATGCGAAGTCACGAGCTTAGCGATGCTGCTTCATTACAGCGGCTATGAGCATGTAACGAAAAACGAATTGGCAAATGAAGTAAAACGTGTTCCGCTCACTTATGAAAATGGCTTAAAAGGAGACCCTCATGACGGATTTGTAGGCAATATGGAGAAAGGACCGGGTCTTGGTGTTTACCATGAACCGATTTATCAGCTTGCGAAAAAATATGCGGGCGATCAAGTTGTCGACTTAACCGGAAAGCCTGTTAAAAAGGCCATCTATCAATCACTTGAAAAGGGCTATCCTGTCTGGGTGATTACGACATCCACCTTTGACAAAACAGATAACATCGAAACTTGGAATACACCAAATGGCAAAATAGATGTAAGCTTTAATGTGCATAGCGTGGTCATCACAGGCTATGACAAGGAGCATGTCTACTTGAATAATCCATACGGAGAAAAGAATCAGAAAGTCGACCGTGATCGGTTTGAAGATTCTTGGGAACAGATGGGCAGTCAGGCGATTATCATAAAAGCGTAAAAAAACAACCTCTATGCAGATAGAGGTTGTTTTTAATGATTTATTTTTCTAGTAATTCCTTCAGGCGGGCTTCAAGCTTTTCAGCTGTCATCGCACCTCCACCCAGGCTGAAGTATTCATCCCCTCTTTTTAATAAAAGTGTAGGATAGCCGTTCACATGAAGTTGATGAACCTTCGCAAAGTCGGCATACGCATCATTCATCGCTTCTTTTGTTTTCATGCGTTCAATGACTGCGTCAGGATCAAGATGATGCGCCAAAGCGATCTCCCGATACGCTTCTTCATCACTCAAGCTTTTTCCGTCTTGATAAAAAGCCTTTTGCATCGATGAAGCCAAGTACAATGCGCGCTCAGGTGCGATGGATCTTAATGCAGAAAAACCAATAGCCGCAGCCTCAGAGTTTAAAAGAAACGTTCCGTTTGCTAAAAGCTCCTGATAACGTTCACCAAACTCGACACCAGTCAGCTGACTAATACGCTGATTTGCTTCTGAAATGTGTGGATAATCCTTTATTGGAAGACTTCTTTCCCCCACAAATAAACCGCCCGACACAAGTGTTAGTGATATCTCCGGATGATTTTCATGCAAAGTCCGGATACTGTTTGAAAATCCATAACACCAGCCACAATACGCATCCCACACATAGATGAAAGACAATTCTTGCTTATTCAGCTTCAGATACAACGGTAAAACGTTCTCCAACATGGGCTGCCTGCTCCACTTCATCAACCAGCGCAATGGCGTAGTCAGCATAGCTTACATAGCTGTCACCTTTAGAATTGACAATCAGATGATCTTTCCCTTTTACGTAAGAACCTGTACGTTTGCCAGCTGGATGAAAGAATGCAGCTGGGCTGAGGAAGGTCCATTTTAATCCCTCTGTCTGTTGAAGATCTTTTAGGTTTTCTCCTTGCTGTGAAGCCGTAGCAGCATACTCTTTTGGAAACTCTGGTGTGTCCACTAGTCTTGTTGTTTTCGCCTCATCTACAAATAGACTTCCTGCTCCGCCTACAACGATCAAACGAGTCTCAGGTGCCTCTTTTAAAATATCGATCAGCTTTTTCCCAGCTTCTACGTGAAGATGCTCCCTTCCAGCAGGTGCGCCAAATGCATTTACAATCACATCAAAGCCTTTGATGTCTTCTGCTTGCAAGTGAAACACATCCTTCTCAAGTACAGCTAGTGATGAATCTGTCACCTTTTGTGCATCACGGACGATTGCCGTTACTTCATGTCCTCTTGATTGAGCCTCTTTCAAAATTTCTTGTCCTGCTTTACCTGTTGCGCCAATAATTCCAATTTTCATGTTAAATCCTCCTGCAATATGGTTTTATGTTGATAAAGAAAGGTGTAACTAATACGGTTACAACAGAGGTAAAAAAAATTGAATAGATCATCCAATTTTTTTGATTAGCACATGCGTTAGTTCACTTAATTTGATCTCAGCAAGTACTTGCTCCATCGCACTTTGAGCGCGGCATAAAATTAATTCAAGCACCGCTTGAATATTTGCACCGATCGGACAGTCAGGATTTGGGCTTTCATGAATTTGAAACAATTCTCCCTCATCCACGACTTCAACCGCTTTATACACATCGAGCAGTGTGATGTCGTCTTCACTGCGGTTCAGCTGAGAACCACCTTTGCCAAGACTCGTTGAGATTAGGCCTGCCTTTTTTAATTTACTCATAATGCGGCGGATGACCACTGGGTTTGTATTCACACTTCCCGCGATATCCTCCGATGTCTGTAATGATCCTTTTTCAAGTGATAGCAAGGCCAGAATATGGACAGCGACAGTAAATCTGCTGCTGATTTTCATGTTTTCTCACCTCTGTTGTAATCATTATAGTTACACCATGTCGCATTGTCAACAAAAAAGTCTGCCGAGCTACTCAGCAGACGTAGATTGACGTGCTTCCATTTCTTCTTTCGTATAAATCATGCGCATTGGATTTCCTCCAACAAATGAGCCTGCTGGCACATCCTTATGAACAAGTGTACCAGCCGATACGATCGCTCCATCCCCAATGGTCACACCAGGTAAAATAGTTGAATTAGCTCCAATTAAGACTTCATCACCAATATAGACTTCCCCAAGTCTGTACTCTTTAATCAAATACTCATGGGACAAGATGGTCGTGTTATAGCCGATCACACTATTTCGACCGACAGTGATTTTCTCAGGAAACATAAGATCAACCATCACCATTAAGGCAAACGCCGTATCCTCGCCAACCTTCATACGAAGAAAGGTTCGGTATATCCAATTTTTCATTCCCATAAAAGGCGTGTACCTTGCCATTTGAATAAAAATGAAGTTTTTCACCACTTTGAAAAAGGGAACTGTCCGATAGACTTGTCGTAGCGAATTGACCCCTTTTACAGGATAACGATCTGTTTTTCTCAACTTAATCAGCTCCAACAATCGCCAGGAGATCACTCATTTTCTTCAGCATGAAATCAGGGCGATGCTTTAAAAGGGCCTCTTCTCCCTTAATAGACCAAGCAACACCTGCCGTTTTTGTCCCTGCCGCTTGACCAGACAAAATGTCGTGATAATTATCACCGACCATCACCGCTTCATGCGGATCACTGCCAAGCTTTGATAATGCCAGTTGAACAGGCTCCGGATGCGGCTTTTCATTTTGTACATCATCGAGCGTCACAATGACCTCGAAGAACGGCTCCAAACCGGTCAGCTTCAATCCCATTAAAACCGTATCCCTTATCTTCGTTGTGACAATACCAAGCTTAAATCCTCGATCCTGCAGGACTTTCAATGTGTCTATAACGGTCTCATATTCAGTCACAAGCAGATCATGCTGTTTATGATTAAACGTGCGGTACATCTGAATCATATCATCCGTCAAATCAGGGTCCATCGCAGAGAATGTATCAAACAAGGACGGGCCAATGAAATGAAGAATATCCTCACGGCTGTACTGACCAGGGTAATAATGATCCAGCGTATGCTGAAATGAAGCAATAATTAATTCATTTGTATTGATTAATGTGCCATCTAAATCAAATAGCACTGTGTTGATCGTCGATTCGTTCATATAACTTCCTTTCTAACAGCTGCAAGTTCCCGTTTCCGCCAAATATAGCTAATAGCAGCTGTCAATAAAATTGCAGAAATCAGGCGTATGACAAGAAGCGGCCATACTGGAATACCAAGTGGAATAAAAATCAGCGTATCCTCGACCACCGCATGGCAGGCAACGAGGAAAATAAAGGCAAGAGTTAAGTCCTTTTTACTCACACCGTCCTCTTCCACTGCCTTCATCATCACGCCGGCTCCGTACGCCAGACCAATCGTTAATCCAGCCACCATCGTCATAGACGTATTCTCTTTCATTCCAAGCATTCTAGTAAAAGGTGACAGCCACTTAGACAGCGTATGAAGCCACCCTAAATCTCTCATGAATTGAATGATGATCATGAGAGGGATGACGATACAGGCGAGCTGGAGCACACCGAGTACAGCTTTTTGTAAAGCAAGAAGGACGATCATGTACCAGCTAGAAGGCACATCAGCCGCCTGAGCTGCCGTCAGCAGTCCATATTGCGCCGGCTCCTCGCCTCCCTGCCAAACGAGATGAATGACAATAGCCGAAATAACAGCAAGACTGATTCTGACCAACAAAATCACAGATACTCTCAGTCCAACCTTTGCTGCCACTGTCGATTCGATGATCAGGTTATGGCAAAAGGACAGCATCACTGCCAAAATAAACACTTCCTTCACAGGAAGCTCTAATGTCAAAATGGCTGCAATCCCCGCATACAAGTTCAGCATATTTCCTAATACAAGCGGAATAGCCGCTTCTCCCGAAAGACCAAACACCCCCATAAATGGCCGAATGAATTGTATGATCCAAGCCATTACAGGCGTATGCTGTAAGATACTGACGAGAATGGTAACTGGAAAGATGACTTTGCCAAGTGTCCAAGTTGTCGATAGCCCTGCTTTCAAGCCGTTTTTCCATGTCTCTCCCATCTCTTCTGATCCCCCCTGCTTAATTCGATGAGTTGTTCTCTTTATACGGAATCGATGCGTATCCTTTCATTCTTCTAAAGAAAATCAGTAGTACAGCCACTACGAATATCGCAATCGAAATCATCTGTGCGATTCGAAGATGCTCTGTCAGCATTAAGCTGTCTGTTCTCATCCCTTCAATGAAGAAACGGCCGATTGAATACCAAATTAAATAAGACAAGAAGATTTCGCCTCTTCTTAGCGATGTTCTGCGTAGTAAAATCAATATGACAACACCGGCAAGATTCCATAACGATTCGTATAAGAACGTCGGTTGATAATAGGTCCCATCAATATACATTTGATTAATGATAAACTCAGGCAGATGCAAATTTTCTAAAAAGGCTCTTGAAACTGCCTCACCATGCGCTTCTTGGTTAATAAAGTTCCCCCAGCGCCCAATTGCCTGCGCTAGTAAAATACTAGGTGCTGCGACGTCAGCTATTTTCCAAAAGGATACCTTTCTCACTTTTGTAAAAACGATGGCTGTCAGCACGGCACCGATCAGCCCGCCGTGAATCGCAATTCCACCATTCCAAATTTTAATGATTTCGTTTGGGTGCTGCTGATAGTAATCCCATTCGAAGGATACATAATAAATTCGTGCACAAATAATCGCTATTGGAATGGCAAATAAGATTAAGTCAATAAACATATCTTTATTGATTCCTCTTTTTTCACATTCTCTCAGTGCGAGCCAGAGTCCAAGCAAGGCCCCGACCCCAATAATCACACCATACCAATGAACCGAAATAGGTCCAAGCTGAAAAGCGATCGGATCAATTGGCTGAATTGCTTCGTTCATATAGTCAACTCCTATTCATCCTGCCCATTGTCTTCAATGACATCGGCAAGTTTACTTGTAAATTGTTCCGCTGCATTATGTCCCATACGTTTCAGTCTGAAGTTCATCGCAGCCACCTCAATGATGACAGCTAAGTTTCGACCTGGCCGTACAGGGATCGTCAGCTTCGGTACATCTGTATCGATGATTCGCATTTTCTCTTCTTCAAGTCCTAAACGATCATACTGTTTGCCTTGTTCCCAAAGCTCAAGGTTCATCACAATCGTAATTCTCTTATAGCTTCTGACAGCGCCTGCTCCAAATAAGGTCATCACATTAATAATGCCTAACCCGCGGATTTCTAAAAGATGTTCAATCAGCTCTGGTGCGCTCCCGACTAACGTATCCTGATCCTCTTGACGGATTTCCACGCAATCGTCTGCGACCAGCCGATGTCCCCTCTTCACTAATTCTAAGGCTGTTTCACTTTTTCCTACTCCGCTTTTCCCAATTAATAATACACCTACACCATATACATCTACGAGCACACCATGAATAGCAGTCGTTGGTGCAAGTTTACTTTCTAAAAAGTTGGTCAATCGACTCGAAAGTCTTGTCGTTTTTAGGCTAGATCGTAAAACGGGCACGCCATTTTCATTTGATGCTTCAATTAATTCCTTCGGGACATCACGATCTCGTGACAAAATAATTGCAGGGGTAATATCTGTACAAAGAGACATCATTCTCTGCTTTCGCTCGCGTTCTGGGAGCTGCTCAAAAAAAGAAAGCTCTGTTTTCCCTAAAAGTTGAACTCTTTCTTTTGGGTAATATGTAAAATAACCAGCCATTTCAATACCTGGTCTGGAAAGATCACTGATTGTAATGGGACGATTAATCCCTTCTTCCCCACTTACCAGTTCAAGATGAAATTGTTCCATTATGTCCTTCGTACGAACTTTCGGCACGCTTCTTCCTCCTTTTATCACAGGCGATTCAGAAATACAGCTCTATTTTATCACTTTCAATGATGAACCCAAAACAGTATTTTATCCTGTTCCTGTTTCACCGCTCTAACTGGTATAGACAACTATACTTAAAAAGAGTAAACTTAAAGCAAAGATAACGAATAAGGGGGCTCAAACATGAGCGGTTCTTTATTGCTCTCCAATATTCATATTGTGACAAAGACAAAGATCATTGAAAACGGTTTTGTCGGTTTACGCGATGGCAAGATTGACTATATTTCAACATCACCACCGACAGGAAATTATGAAAAAGTATATATTTCCCGGGAAAACTTTTATTTACTCCCCGGAATGATTGATATTCACATCCATGGAGGCTATGGTGCAGACATGATGGATGCGACGGCAGAAGCGATGAATACACTCGCTGACAACCTACCGTCAGAAGGAACGACAAGTTTTTTAGCGACAACCATCACACAAAACCATCATGAGATTGAGCAAGCACTTAAAAATGTCGCTCAGTGGAAACAAAGTAATGAAGCACAAGCAGGAAGTCAGGCACAATGTATAGGAATCCATCTCGAAGGTCCATTTATTTCTAAAAATAAGGCAGGGGCACAGCCTGTTCAATGGATTAAACAGCCGGACATCCCGCTTTTTAAAAAATGGCTGGATGCTTCTGATCAGCTCATTCGAATTGTCACGTTTGCGCCTGAGGAAGACACAGATTTTGCATTTCTTTCCCTATTACAGGAAAAGAACATTATCCCTTCTATTGGACATACGAATGCCCATCATGACATGATGAATTTAGCAGCTAAGCATGGTGCACGCCATGTAACGCATCTTTATAATGCACTGAGTTCATTTCAGCACCGTGAACCGAACGCTGTAGGTGCTGCACTTACGAATGAGAACCTTCATACCGAGCTGATCACAGATGGGATTCACTCCCATCCTCTTTCCATCAAGCTTGCGTATTTGGCGAAAGGAAGTGATCGTTTAATCATGATCACAGACTCGATGCGTGCAAAAGGACTCGGGAATGGAACGTACGAATTTGGCGGTCAGACGGTCACAGTCAGCGGCGAAAAAGCATTGCTGGACAATGGTACACTTGCAGGATCGATTTTGTTAATGAAAGATGGCGTCAAACGAATGAAACAGCTCACCGATTGTGAGTGGACAGAAATTGCGAAGATGACCTCAACCAATGCGGCCGCTCAGCTGGGACTTGACCAACAGCTAGGTTCGATCGAAGTTGGAAAACTAGCAGATTTGGTGATTTGGGATGAATCTGGTGAACTGATGATGACGATCTGCCGTGGACAAATCGTCTTTGTAAAAAAGGAGGCCAACCACTAATGAACATCATCGAATTTGAAAGCAAAGATCAATTAGGAAAAGAAGCAGCTGCCATTATTGCAAGGACAATAGCTGCTAAACCCGATGCCGTACTCGGCCTAGCAACGGGCGGTACACCGATTGATACTTACAAAGAGTTAATTCAACTTCATCAAGCGCGTCAATTGTCTTTCAAGCAAACAAAAACAATCAATTTAGATGAATATGCAGGACTTGATCCAGAACACGAAAATAGTTATATGACCTACATGAAACGTCATTTATTTGATCATATTGATCTCCCTCACGATCAGTATTTTCTTCCAAATGGCAATGCAGCTCATTTAGAAAAGGAATGCTTAAGATATGACCAGCTCATTGAGAATGTGGGCGGTATCGATCTTCAGCTCCTTGGAATCGGTCAAAATGGACATATCGGTTTTAACGAACCAGGTACACCTTTCAACTCAAAGACTCATGTCGTGCAGTTAGATGAAAACACAAGACAGGCCAATGCAAGATACTTTTCTTCTATTGATGAGGTACCTACACATGCCATCACGATGGGAATTGCGAGCATTCTTTCAAGTAAAAAGATTCTCCTTCTTGCTTCAGGAAAATCAAAAGCGAAAGTGATACAATATTTAGAACAGGCAGAGATTCATCCAGACTTCCCAGCATCTGCACTGAAACTTCATGAAGATGTAACGGTTTTGATTGATCGAGAAGCTGGATCACTACGCTAAAAACGAGAGGATTTTCACATGTTTATTGATAAGCAGTCACCTATTCCGATGTACCATCAGATTATGGAGAACCTGAAAAAACAGATTGAGGATGGAACATTAGCACCTGATACACTCATTCCTTCTGAAAGAGAATATGCCGAACGCTTTGGTATTAGCCGAATGACTGTCAGACAAGCCTTATCGAATCTTGTGAACGAAGGATATTTGTATCGACAAAAAGGAAAAGGCACCTTTGTTAGCCGAAAAAAATTTGAACAGCCGCTTCAAGGCTTAACAAGCTTTTCAGAGGATATGCGCCAGCGTGGACTCAAAGCATCAAGCCAGCTGATTGACTTCAAAAAAACCGCATGTCCAGAGCACTTGCTGCCAGTCTTACATCTGTCAAATAGCGATGCAGTATTTGAGCTCAAACGGATACGCCTTGCAAATGATGAACCGATGGCGATTGAAACGAGCTATATACCTGAAAGATTTGCCGGAGATTTAACAAAGAAACATTTAACTGGCTCTTTATATGAATATATAGAAACTCACACTGGCCATGTCATTGCCCATGCAAAACAGGAACTTGAAGCCAATGTTGCGTCAAAGGAAGAAGCAAACTTGCTGTCTATTTCAACAGGCGATCCTGTGCTGTCAATAACAAGAACGACTTTTTTTCAACAAGACATTCCATTTGAGTATGTCGTTTCTGTTTATAGAGGGGATCGTTACAAGCTCATTCATACAATGGAAAGATAAACAGTGCCCCTGACACGGAGCACTGTTTTTTATTTCCTAAGAAATTTTGTTTCATCATCATCTTTTGTATGAATTTTCCATATAGGTGAGATGGCTTTTCCTTGAAAACGATCTTTTGCTACAGTGTACCAATAATAATCTTCATTTGGCTTTAAGCCCTTCCACTCAAAGCTCGCTTTTTTGCCGCTTTTTATGCCTCGCGCCTCTCCTAGAAGAACATTCGTATACACATTGAGTTCAAAATAATTGGTTTTGACAGATTTCATTTTCGGTGTCAAATCCACATCGATTGAAAATTCATCTTGATCTCCATACGTTTTAGGATCATAAAAATGCTCTTGATTCAAGTAAGGAGAGTATGTCGTAAAGTGAAGCTGATTTTTTTCTTGATCGGCTGTTATCACCCTCATAAACCCTTGACCACCTTCAGGTCCTGACTGATAATCGGCGAGTATTTGATATACTTTCCTGTCTACTTTTCCATCATGGTCATCATCAAGCTCATCTACTTTCCTGCTTGCTCCATGGTAATGACCGCTAAATACGGCCACAATATTAGGATGGCGTTTCACCACTTGGTGGAAGATGAGGTCACCAATCGGGCTTCGGTTGCCGCTCACTAACAAATACTCATGGAAATTTAAAATGACGATACGATCTGGATGCTCAGAAATTACACGGTTTAACCAATCAATTTCATCTTGCTTAATCCCCCAGCCCATGTACACCATCATATAATCATTGCCGCCGTCAGAGATGAGATCATAATGACCTTTATTGTTTCGATAGGATTCACCATAGTAAGGCTTATCAGCAAAGCGTTTTTCCCCGAAATATTTCCCGTATTCCGCATATAAACCGTCCTTGTGTCTAACATCATGATTTCCTGCTAAAACACCATAGGGAATGTGATTCTCATCTAATACACGCATAAATGTATCAGCACGGTGCCATTGCTTATCCTTTGAATCATCCACAATATCGCCTGTATGGAACACATATTGAATGTTTAATTTTTCCCTCTGATCTCTGATCCATTCGACCATTTGTTTAAAGATATGAGGATAGCTCTTTGCATAATATTGAGTGTCAGACATCCATACCATCTTATATGGCTTTTGCGATTTGCTGATTTCATCCTGTACTAGCAAATCAAACGTTTGATTCTTCATGTACTGTCTCACTGACAGCAGCCCTTTCAGGTAAAATTCCTTTGAGTCTTTGGCAAAGTGATGAGTGATTTTATCCCACTTTTCCTGCTGGTGATTCCATGCGTACATTGTCACCTTTCTACCTGACAGTGAACTCCCTTTCCATACAGCTTCGACGACATCCTTTTCACGCACATCATGATGAACCTTAATTTGAAACCGGTGATAAGGAAAACGCTGTAAATCCTTCGTTTCAACTGCCTTCCCATCAACAAATGCAATGCGGTTCCTTTCTTGATCAGAAAAAATCATTTCCCCTTTTTGGAGATAACTCTTTGGCGGTTCTGTCTCTGCTGCATATTTAAAAATCTTCATTGAAGGATGCAGCGATGTATATTGATAGGCACGATAAAAAGAGTAATCTAACTTATCATTCGTTGGATCCTTGGTTAGCACAGTTTGCTTTGATGATTTCATTTTCGTCTTATCTGCCACCCGTTCTGGTGTTTCAGGATGCTCATGTACCGTCTTGAACTCTTTTTTCAACGTCGACATGTTCCCAGCAGCGTCTTTTGCTTTGATCGTAAACGTGTGCTTCCCAGGCTTTAATTCACTAGAGGAGGTCTGATATGGCAAAGAAACTGGTTTGCCATCTACATATGCCTTCAACTCCTCTATGTCACTCCAACGATCCGTTACTTTTGCTTTTAATGTAAAGGCGCCTTTATATTGATCCTTTGCTTGTACGTTGATTTTGATTCTCGGCCCAGTGTTATCAACTTTCACACGTACTGAAGCATGCTCGTCTGGGGTTTTGGCCTCAATTAGGTGCGGCCCTTCTTTCAGCCTTTTTGTGTCCCACTTTATATAGGTTGAGACATAAGCCTCTTGTGGAATCTCAAATTGAAACGTTCTAACCTTTTTTGCGTTCCCGCTGTCTCCCATTCTCCATTCTTTTTGCGGCTTCGCATTGATTGGCGGAATTTGTGTTCCATTCGATAAGATCATCCTGACGTTTTTCAATTCAAAATCATCATGATTCTCTCCAGGAAGCCGGTCCATCGGAGAAGACTTGGTGCCAGCGTGGAAAGAGATCGTTTGGAGACCTGCCTTTTTTATCTCTTCTTCGGGTATTGGCATTGTATAGGTACGATACACTTTTGTCGAATCATCAAAAATAGAAAGTAAACGCTTACCTATAGACACACCATTTTTAAAATATAAATTTGTTCCTTTGACATCGAATGCGATATATGGATCTGCTTCAAGGGCAGAGGATACTTGCTGATTCCGTTTTCCATCTATCCTCAATTCGATGTTTTTTTTCTGATCAGACGTTGCCTTTAATGAAAATAACCCTGAAACCGTATCTCCCTCTTCTACATTGAATCGGAGACCGTGGGCTTTGCTGACCTGCTCCACATCAATCGTCTTTTTCAACGTCTCGGCTTCATTTTCGCCGTCTGACGCTTCAAGCTGATATTCCAATTGTTCTTTCCCAATCAACTCAGGTGAATAAATAATATGATGAAATAACCGGTCATTATGGTCTTTTTGCAGCAGTATTTCCTTAAACGGATCTTTTCGATTCGTTCGATAGCGCAGCTTGACGGTTTTCACGGCCTGATCATCTTGGACATCTGCTTTAATCTCTACACTTTCAGTTGGTTTCACCGGTTTCCTTACCGTCATATCTTCAATCACAGGTTTATGGATATCTTGAGTAATTTCCTTTTTCTCAGATGGAATTTGTGCTTTTAGCACTTTACCTGGAGTGGGTTCTTCCTCAATTTTCGAGATCAGCTTCATCTGCGTAGTACCATCCATTGGATACTTAAACAGCAAGGATTTATGCTCGCTAAACCATAATGGCTTCAAACGAAATGCGGCAGAAGAAATCTCTTCACCTATATTTGTTGTGATTGAAACAAGACGAGATTTAGAGTTGGACAGCCCTTTGCTCTCGATAATGGATAGATGCTCGCCCTCTTTTAATTGGCTTTTGTACATGGCATTAAAGTCCGCTGCAGTTAAATGCTCCTGCCCTTTCTTTCTCAGCCAGAATACATAAGGTTTTCCAGGTGAAATGGTGACTGGATTTGTGTGAAAGGAATATACATCATCCATTTCGATGCCCTGTGCAGGATTGCGGTAGCGGAGCTGATAATGTTTAAGAGAGATAGGCGCATGTGTCGTGTTATACACTTCGATAAACTCAAAAGCATCTTTGCCTTTTCGGTTTTTTGAATTGACGACAATTTCTGTGATGAATAAGTCCGGAATATGCGAAAGATCCTCTTCAAATCCATTCAAATGAACCGATTTCTCAGCCGTTTTGATCACTGATTTTTGCGTAAGGAACTCTGTATAGTAACGAACGGTTGGATTCCATAATTGATCTGGCGGAATTTTCGCTGTAAATTCTGGCTTCATTCCTGGCAGCCGTTCCATTGGAATCAAGCGGTACCCCAGTTCATCACTTTGTTTATAGTACAAGTTCGCAGACAAAATCTGTTCTTGGTCACTAATGGACGCACGAAACTGTAGATCATGGCTTTTTCCTAGAACCGGGCGGACGTCCACATGAAATTGGTCAAAGATAAAAGGAGAAAAAGGCTTGTCCGGTACATTCACTTCTGTTTGAAGAAAAGGCCCTGCTGAAGCAGGCTGACTGAAACAAAAAAGAATGTTAAAAAAACATAAAAGCATGATTTGTCTGCTCACGTTCACCATCTTGCACCGCCTCCCTTCGGATATTGTGTCTCCTGAAGGTCGTTTTTATGTCAGATGGAACGGAGAAACGATACAAATTTGCACAAAAAAACCGTTAGCTTTTTTTCGCTAACGGCTCTACAATTCCTTTTTGTATCAACAGATGGAAAATGGATAAAATGACAGCCATCCAAATGGCCGTTCCGAACCCATCAATGTTAAAGCTATCTCCCATAAAGCTCGATGTCATCATGAGTGTAATCGCATTGATGACAAATAAGAACAATCCAAGTGAAAGGACGGTCACTGGAAGCGTTAAAATGATCAAAAACGGCTTCACTAAAATATTGAGCAAGGACAAAATGATACTTGCCACAATGGCTGCGCCAAACCCTTCAATATACACGCTACCGAGCCCAGGCAGAATGCCCGAATCAAAATATCCCGCAATGACGATTAAAAGTAATGCATTTACTAAAATACTGACGATCCATCTAAGCATTTATTTAGTGCCTTCTTCCGGAACAACAAAATACCAGATGAAGTAGATCAGGAAGATCGGCATAAATGCTGTCAAAAATCCGATGATGACGGTTAAAATGCGAAGCAGGGATGCATCCACACTTAAATATTCCGCAAGTCCACCAACAACACCCGCTATTTTTTTATCTGTTGCTGAACGATAAAGCTTCTTCATGTAGAATCACTCCTTGTCTGATTGGTGCTTTACTTGTATTGAGCCTGTTTTTGTTTCTGCAAAAATGGATATACTGTGCACCGCTTGTTGATTGGCTTTGATCATTTTCTCTTTTTGTAATGTTTCATTTTTTTCTTTAATCATCTCTGCATCAAGTAATTCGTGAGAGATAGACCCGAGATTGCTTTTCAGCTCAGCGGTTACTGCACATTCACGCGGAATCTGAACGTCCACACTGCCTGTTGTCGTTTTCGCATAGATGGAACGGCACTTTTCATCTGACAGCTGAACAGCAATATTTCCATTAAAGCTTTGAGCATCAATTGATTCACTTTTCCCGCGCAGGTCTATGAGCCCATTGATGGTTTCTACTTCAATCATACCACACTCGTGATCTGCCAGTTTGATTTGTCCGTTTGCTGTTTCAATTCCGACTTTTTCTGCTTGTAACGAAGCAAAAGAGACAACCCCATTTGTCGTTTTCGCGGCAAGTTCTTTTGTCTTTAGCTTTTCCCCGCGAATCGGTCCATTAAACAGCTTGACCTTGATCTTATCGTATTGGATACGCGGTACGTATAATGTAACATTGACTTTCATCGTCTTCTTTTCGGTTCGAATAAAAAATTTATCTCCCTCAAGCCCGCAGTCCAATTGATTGAGAAATTGCTGTCTTGCCTGCTCCCCATCCTCTGCACGGTAAATTTTCGCATGACACTCTGCTCGAATATCTCGATCGTCCCAAGGCATCACGTTGAGGCTGCCGTTCGCCAATTGAATATCTAAATGGGAAAGCGATGCGTCCTTGAACTGAAAAATGTGCTCAACATCAACGGACTGTCCAAAGTTCAAATCAAGATCCACGTCTTTTACCTTTTTCACCGCAGAGTCTAACCAGCCAAACAGCTTTGCCCCAAGATTTTCGGTGCCGTTTCCTTTGCTCTCTGCTCCAGCTTTTTCTTCATGAAAGGTGTGATCAGCCGCAGACTTTTCTAATGAGACTGACTGACCTTCTTCTAGTTTTTCCAGCAGCGTAATTGCTTCTTTTGCTGATAATACTCCGTCTTCTACTAATTTTAAAATTCGTTCTTTTTCATTCATACAAAGCCCTCCTAAGATTTGATGGATTGAAGTACTTTAATCCCTTGAATGATATTCCAAATGACAGAGATCAAAAAGCCAATGACTACTAAAAAAGACAAGATGAACACCGTGATGACTGGAATGAGCGAGTCACCTGCCTGTGTCGTCAATAAAAATGGGATAGACCCAAAAATCAACAGAATGCACGCTGCGACCGGCAAAAGATGTGACCATAATGCCCGCAATGCGTGCCGCTTCGTTTGCTTTTGATCTACTACAAAAAACGCCACGATCGGTACGATAAACGGCATAAAAAATACACTAAAGTAACAAATAGAAGCAATAATCGACTGATCTCTATTCATATATATTCGCTCCTTCATAACGAAAATTCCTTTCTAACTCATACGTTTATTGCGTATAAAAAGTTTCAAAATCATTCGATTTACATATGACCTTAGACACAAATTATTTCTTTTTGCACCTAAGAGTAGATTCTTCACAGATTACCCTTTAAAATATGTTGAAAAGATGGTGATTATCATTATAGGGGGTAATTATTTTGACAGATCATCATAATTCAAAACATACGGCTCAAACGCTTTTAGACCTTATACAGAAACAGAAAAGCATGAACAGCGATATGATCAAGGAGCTTGAGACCATTCATCCGTCTCATCCAAAGTATGGTGATATCCGTTATTTAAAGGTACTGCTCGACAGCAGCAGCACCCATATTTTAAAGGATTTAACGCACCTCAGTAATTTAATGCCGAAGGAAGATGTGCAGTAAAAGAAAAACCCCTCTTATCGAGGGGTTTTCTTTATGAAGAAGTCACACTTTCCGTTTCTTTAACCAACTGTTTCATGCGCTTACGGTCACGCTCTAAAATAGGCTTCAAGTATTGACCTGTGTAAGATGCTTCTTCTTTTGCAATGTGCTCAGGAGTGCCAGAAGCAATGATCGTTCCGCCGCCTGCACCGCCTTCTGGTCCGAGATCAACAAGGTAATCAGCAGCCTTGATAATATCAAGGTTGTGCTCAATGACCAACACCGTATCTCCGTTTTCAACCAAACGCTGAAGCACTTTTAATAAACGGGCAATATCATCCACATGCAGTCCAGTTGTCGGCTCATCCAAAATATAAAGAGACCTTCCGTTTGAACGGCGGTGAAGCTCAGATGCCAATTTCACGCGCTGCGCCTCTCCTCCTGACAATGTCGTTGCAGGCTGTCCAAGTGTAATGTATCCTAGCCCAACATCATAAATCGTTTGAAGCTTCCGCTTAATTTTCGGGATATTCTCGAAAAATTGGAGTGCGTCCTCCACGGTCATTTCAAGCACATCAGCAATGTTTTTTCCTTTATATGTGACCTCGAGTGTTTCGCGGTTATAACGTTTCCCGTGGCACACTTCACAAGGCACATACACATCTGGCAAAAAGTGCATTTCAATTTTAATGATGCCGTCCCCGCGACACGCCTCACAGCGGCCGCCTTTGACATTAAAGCTGAATCTGCCTTTTTTATAGCCTCGTACCTTTGCTTCGTTGGTCTGTGCAAACACATCCCGCACATCATCAAAGACACCTGTATACGTGGCAGGGTTGGATCTTGGTGTACGGCCAATTGGAGATTGATCAATATCAATGACCTTATCTAAATGATCCATTCCTTTGATTTCTTTGTGCTGCCCTGGCTTCGCCTTCGCTCTGTGCAATTTTTGTGAAAGTGATTTTAATAGAATTTCATTCACAAGCGTACTTTTCCCTGAGCCGGATACTCCGGTTACAGCTGTAAAGACGCCCAGAGGAAACTTCGCATTCACGTTTTTCAGATTGTTTTCTTTTGCACCTTTTATTTCAATATAGCGGCCGTCTGGTTTTCTTCTCTCAATTGGCAGCGGGATAAATTTCTCACCAGATAAATATTGCCCTGTTAAGGATTTCGGGTCCTTCATGACTTCTTCTGGCGTTCCAGCAGAAATCACTTCTCCTCCATGAACTCCTGCTCCAGGTCCAATATCTATTAAATAATCAGCGGCTAGCATAGTATCTTCATCATGCTCCACGACAATCAGTGTGTTCCCGATGTCGCGCATGTTTTTTAACGTCCCGATCAACCGGTCATTATCGCGCTGATGCAGACCAATGGATGGTTCATCTAATATATAAAGAACACCTGTAAGCCTTGACCCGATTTGAGTTGCCAGGCGAATCCGCTGCGCCTCCCCGCCTGATAGTGTGCCAGCCGACCGGCTCAAATTCAGATAATCTAATCCCACATTATTTAAGAAGGACAAACGCTCTTTGATTTCACGTAAAATGAGCTGAGCAATCTGCATATCTTTCTCAGATAACTCGATTTTTTCATAGAAATCAAGGGCATCAGAGACAGACAAATCGGTGATTTCCCCGATATGCTTGCCATTGATGAGAACCGCCAGCGTTTCTTTTTTCAGACGATACCCTTTACATGTCGGACATGGCTGATTGGCCATATATTTTTCCATTTGCTCACGAATATAATCAGAGCTGGTTTCCTTATAACGCCGCTCAATATTACGAAGAACGCCTTCAAACTCAATTTCATTTTCACGTACCTGACCAAAATCATTTTCGTATTTAAAATAAATCCGTTCAGATCCGCTTCCATATAAAATTTTATCAAATAAATGCGATGGGATATCTTTTACTGGAATGTCCATGTCGATACCATAATGTGTACATACAGCCTCAAGAAGCTGCGGATAGTATTGCGAGCTTTGCGGCTCCCATGGTGCAATGGCATGCTGCCGTAAAGTCAGATCCTTATTAGGAATGACAAGCTCAGGGTCGACTTCCAGTTTAGAACCAAGCCCATCACAGCTCGGACAGGCACCGAAAGGACTATTAAATGAAAACATTCTCGGCTCAAGCTCACCGATAGAGAATCCGCAGTGCGGACAAGCATGATGTTCGCTGAATAACAGCTCTTCTTGTCCAATCACATCAATCATCACTCGGCCTTCGCCTAACCGCAGCGCAGTTTCAAGAGAGTCAGACAAACGAGCAGCAACGCCTTCTTTGACCACAATTCGATCAATGACCACTTCAATGGAATGCTTCTTGTTCTTTTCAAGCTCGATATCTTCTGAAAGGTCTTCCATCTCTCCATCGACTCTCACTCGCACATAGCCCTGCTTCCGAATTTGATCAAGTACTTTCACATGTGTTCCTTTGCGGCCGGATACAACTGGCGCAAGCACTTGCAATTTTGTTCTTTCTGGATATTCTAAAATACGATCTGTCATCTGCTCAATCGTTTGTGACGTAATTTCGATCCCGTGTATAGGACAAATAGGTTTTCCGACTCGAGCATACAAGAGACGCAAGTAATCATAAATTTCAGTGACAGTACCAACTGTTGATCTAGGGTTCCGGCTCGTCGTTTTCTGGTCAATACTAATCGCCGGAGAAAGACCTTCAATGGCATCTACATCCGGTTTATCCATTTGCCCAAGAAATTGGCGTGCATACGCTGAAAGAGATTCAACGTACCTGCGCTGACCTTCTGCATAAATGGTATCAAAGGCAAGTGACGATTTTCCTGAACCAGATAATCCCGTAATGACCACTAGCTGGTCACGCGGGATATTGACATCAATATTTTTAAGGTTGTGGGCTCTAGCACCTTTCACCTCTATTCGTTCCATAGCCATCAGGCAATCATCCTTCCGCTTTTAGCTCTAGCAATAGATCTCTTAATTCTGCTGCTTTTTCAAAATCAAGCGCTTTTGCTGCATCTTTCATTTCCATCTCGACTTTTTCGATCACTTTTTCTCGTTCTTTTTTGCTCATTTTCGAAAGCTTTGGTGCTGCTTTTGTTTCGTATTCTTCTGTATCCTCATGTATCTTTGTTGCCTTAATAACATCTCGAATTTTCTTATGGATCGTTTGCGGGGTAATCCCAAATTTCTTGTTATATGCTTCTTGCTGTTCTCGTCTTCGTTTCGTTTCTTGAATCGCAATGTCCATCGACTTCGTCATATTGTCTGCATACATAATGACCCGGCCTTCTGCATTTCTCGCTGCACGGCCAATCGTCTGGATGAGGGATCTTTCAGAGCGCAAAAAGCCTTCTTTATCCGCATCTAAAATGGCCACGAGCGACACTTCTGGAATATCCAGTCCTTCACGAAGAAGGTTGATTCCAACAAGCACATCATATTTACCGAGACGCAGATCACGGATAATCTCAATCCGCTCAAGGGTCTTAATCTCTGAATGCAGGTAATTCACCTTGATTCCGATTTCTTTTAAGTAATCTGTGAGATCCTCAGACATTTTCTTCGTCAGCGTGGTCACGAGCACACGCTCATTTTTCTCAACTCGTGCATGAATTTCTCCAATTAAGTCATCAATTTGTCCTTCAATCGGACGCACTTCAATAATTGGATCAAGTAAACCTGTTGGGCGGATAATTTGCTCCACGACCTCTGGTGTTTTCTCAAGCTCGTACGGACCAGGCGTTGCTGATACATGCACAATATGGTTGATATGCTTTTCAAACTCATGAAAGGTGAGCGGTCTGTTATCAAGTGCTGATGGCAGGCGGAATCCGTGATCAACCAACACTTGCTTTCTTGCTTGGTCCCCGTTGTACATGGCGCGGATTTGCGGAATCGTCACATGCGACTCATCGACAACAATCATAAAATCATCTGGGAAATAATCAAGCAGTGTGTAAGGTGTTGAACCAGGAGGACGCAAGGTCAGATGTCTTGAATAATTCTCGATTCCTGAACAAAAGCCCATCTCTCTCATCATCTCAAGGTCATATCTTGTCCGCTGCTCAAGGCGCTGCGCTTCAAGCAATTTTCCATTTTCACGAAGCTTTTCGAGCTGTTCTTCAAGCTCTTGTTCAATATTAATAATTGCTTTTTCCATTTTTTCTTCTCTTGTGACGAAGTGAGATGCTGGGAAAATAGCCACATGATCACGATCGCCAAGTATTTCTCCAGTCAGCGCATCCACTTCACGAATACGTTCAATTTCATCACCGAAAAACTCCACTCTGATACAATGCTCATCTCGTGAAGCAGGAAAAATCTCAACGACGTCTCCTCGGACTCGGAAGGTTCCGCGCTGAAAATCTATATCATTACGAGAATACTGAATATCCACCAGCTTACGAAGAAGCTGATTGCGTTCAATCTCCATTTCAGTACGCAAAGACAGCACAAGCTCCCTGTATTCCTCTGGCGAACCTAAGCCATAAATACAGGACACACTGGCAATGATGATGACATCTCTTCTCTCAAATAACGAGGACGTAGCCGAGTGTCTCAGCTTATCAATCTCATCATTGATGCTGGCATCCTTCTCAATAAATGTATCGGTCTGAGGCACATATGCCTCTGGCTGATAATAATCATAGTAACTTACAAAATATTCAACAGCGTTATTCGGAAAAAATTCCTTGAATTCGCTGTATAACTGACCGGCAAGTGTCTTATTATGCGCAATGACAAGAGTCGGTTTGTTCACTTCTTTGATCAGGTTGGAGACAGTAAAGGTCTTTCCCGTACCTGTAGCACCTAACAGCGTTTGATGCTGTTTCCCCTGGTGGATCCCCTCAACAAGCTTTTCAATCGCCTTTGGCTGATCTCCTTGGGGCTGATAGTTAGAAACTAATTCAAAGCGGTCACTCACATCAAAGCCTCCGTTTCGTTACGAAATCTATCTAATGAATATATTATCATAAAAGAACACAAAAATACGAACTAAAGTTCGGCTCTTACTTGATTTTTATTTCCAATACAGTCATACCCTCTCTCCCATGGCAAATAACCCTCTTAAAAAAACCTTCCTTTCAGTATGGAACATTTTGGAGTGAGATATTCGATGAGCAGAAAAAGAAAGCTGCGCTTACTAGAAATCGTAAGCACAGCTCTTGATTAAAACATGTCAGCTTTCAGCCATCATGCTCTTGATGGCGATGACATCATTGATTTTCTTCAGCTTTTTCTCTTTTTTCGATTTCTTTCTTAGCCATAAACAAAGCCCCAGCTACTAAAGAAATAATATCTAATCCCACAATAAAGTAGGTTTCTGTATAGCCCTTCATGTACGAAGCAAATAAAAGCGCTGCTGTTAACGCAATGCCCACGTAATGATTGTAAGTAACCTTTGAAAATAAAATAACGAGCAAGAAAGGAAAAACTAGTGCAAATATGGCTTTTGTAATCACAAAAACCCTCCCTCTTCATGGTCTACTTCCTTGATTATAGTAAAGATTGGCATATTGAACAATTCACAGTTTTCAATTTCGCCTTTTTTCTTCATGTTCGGAGACTTTTGTTGTAGAAGAAGAAGGAAATTAGTGAGATTGTCACCTTTGTAAAGATAGGTCTTTCCGTCTTTGACAGTTACATCCAATAAATCCTATCATTAAAATGATAGTGCGCACTATCATTTTGAAAAATAGAGAGACATACAAATCATTGGCTATTTGGATAAGGGGGCATTCCCATGTATTCAGTTTTATTTCATGCGGCTGAAGAATCCGCATCACTCGCAGGGGCAAAAGGACTAAATTTAATCAAATTAAACAATCAAGGCCTGCCAGTCCCAGATGGATTTATTATTAAAACCAACAGCTTTGCAAGCTTTCTTTCATACCACAATCTGCAGCCAGCAGAACAAAACCTTGCTCAAAAAATCAAAGAAGCATCGTTTCCTTCACAAATGGAAGCAGAGCTGCTTTCGTCCTTTCAATCATTGCGGAAGACTTACCCCTCAGTTGCAGTCCGATCCTCTTCTGTTGCTGAAGATCTCGAAGGCGCCTCATTTGCAGGACAGTACGAGACCTATTTAAATATCAAAGCAAATGAAGAATTTTTACAAGCGGTCAAAGAATGCTGGTCTTCTTATTTTGCAGCGAGAGTCACAGAATATAAGGAAGAAATGAATGAAAATGAGGAAGAGATGCCGCTCATGGCCGTTGTCGTTCAAGGATTGATCCATTCTGACGTCTCCGGTGTCATCTTTAGTGAGAATCCAGTATCGGGGAAAACAAATGAAATGATGCTGACCGCAAGCTACGGATTGGGAGAAGCAATTGTCTCCGGTCTTGTGACACCAGACACGTTTATTGTAGATAAAGAGAACTTTTCGATTGAAAAAACACTTGGGGCGAAAGAGCTGCAAATTGTTCCTTTCCAAGAAGGTGTCATCGAGGAGCCTGTATCGAAGGAAATGGCTGGCCAGTTTTGCCTGAACGATGATCAATTGAAAGAAATCACACAAATCACGAAACAAGTAGAAGAACTTTACGGACATGGAGTCGATATCGAATTTGGAATTGCAGATGGGTCGTTTTATTTACTTCAAGCAAGGCCGATTACTACAACTCTTCCAAAAACAGTAAATGAAACAGCAGGTGCTTCTTTTCAAATGAAGCCAGAAGAGCTGAAGGATTTCTGGATTTCAATGGATGATCATATGCCTGGTCCAACGAGCCCTCTTTTCTCAAGCCTGATCATACCAGCCTTAAAAAGCGGGATGAAGAAAAATGGAGAAAAGTATCAAGTACCTGATATGAACATCAAAGATATTAAGCTTTACAGAGGCCATCTATACTCAGCACCGGATCTGCCAGAAGCGCAAGAGGGAGCTGCACCCGTTTTTGATGAACGTATATTTGAGTTATTTCCGCATTTAAGTGAACGGATGTATGAGATTCTAGAGAGAAATTTCTTTCCATTTTATGAAAAACTCGATCGCCAAATGAATGAACCTATGACCATTGAAAAAGCCATCATTGGTTTTGAAGAATTAAAGGATTTTTATATCCAAGCATATGATGATCATTTTGATATCGTCATACCGCAAGTCATACTATCAGCCATCATTGAAGACATGCTTGTCACGTATACCGGTGATCAAACACAAGTCGTCTTGCTGCACGAAATGATGATAGGCGTGATGAACAAATCTCTTGAAACAGACAAGCTGCTATCTGATATGGCAAAGGATGTCCTTCAAGATCCAGAACTTCATCAGGCATTTATTCATCATGAAAAGAACCCGGACCTGTTATATGCACTCAATCACTCGGAAAAAGGAAGGCATTTTATTTCGAAATTGGAGGATTTTCTCAAAGTTTACGGCTGGCGATCTGTTAAAAGTCATGACCTTACGGATGAGACTTGGGCAGAAAACCCGGAGTTTATATTAGATATCATCAGAAATAACATCCAGTCCCAATGTGATTTTGATGAAGAATTTGCAAAAGCAGTTATCAAAAGACAAGAGACGTATAAACATTTTATGAGTCAAGTGAAGGATGAGTCGTTTAAAACAAAATTTGAGACGCTGTATCAATTTGCCCTTCAAGCAGCGAATATCCGAGATGACCACCACTTCTACATTGATGCAATGTTAGATGCAAAAGCCCGGGTATATCTATTAAAAATTGGTGAGCTTCTCGCAAAAAAAGGAGCCATTCCTCATCAAGAAGATCTTTGGTATCTCTACGATGAAGAGGTACAAAAAGCGCTCACAACGTCTATCTCATTCGATTCGGTTATCCAGCAAAGAAAAATGGAAATGAAAGAAAATGAAGCCATTCAACCACCAGCTTACACCGGCACACCAACTGAAGCTGAATTGCAGCAAGTGGAAAGAATGCTTGGTTCATTAAGAGAAAATCAAAACAACACACAAGATGTGATCCATGGAATTGGCGCATCCAGCGGTATTGTTTCCGGAAGAGTAAAAGTGATTACTAGTGCTGAAGAATTCTCACAATTCCAAAAGGATGATATTTTAGTTTGTAAAACGACCACACCTTTATGGACGAGCTTATTTAGAGATGCGAAAGCAGTCATCACCGATGCTGGAGGCATTTTATCTCATTCAGCTATTATTGCAAGAGAGTATATGATGCCAGCTGTCTTAGGTACTAGAATAGCAACTGAAACACTTCAATCCGGTGACCTTGTGACAGTAGATGGCAGCAATGGACGCATTCAGATATTAAAGCAGCTTTCACGTGCATAAACTTATCATTTTGGATGATATTGGCGGTCATAGGTTTTATCGGTATACTTACTTTGTTGCAAACACATTCATAACCTGAGGTGAGTATGCTTGTTAAAATCTACAAATCAACGAATCATTCGCGCAACAATGGATTTATTAACTGAAAAGGGCTATCAAAAAACAACAACCAAAGAAATAGCGACAAAAGCGAATGTGAGTGAAGCAACTATTTTTCGCAACTTTAAAAACAAACGCGGCGTCATTGCTGCCATTATGAAAATGAAATCAACACCGACAAAAACCCTAGAAGCAGAGTTCAAAGACGATTTATACACCGATTTAAAGTTTCTCGGTACCTATTTCCTTGAAGATTTGACTTCCAAAAAAGAATTTATTTATATCAGCATGCGAGAACCGGCTATGTATAAAGATTTAACTAGTCATGAGAAGATTTATCCTCAGGAACTAAGAGAAATGCTGATACAATATTTCAAAAAGATGGGTGCCCAGCATCATGTATTAAAAGGAAATGAAGACATTTATGCAGACATTTTCATTAGTACGTATTTCGGATTTTTCATTCAGCAGCTAGAGCAAGATTTTCAACTCGTTCTCACACAAAAAGAAGATTTTATTGAAACATGCACACACATTTTCATGAGAGGAATTTCTCCCGCTTAAAGGGTGAAATTCTTCTTTTTTACAAAAGGTGGTATACACATTGAGGTTAAAAAAAGAGAGTTTCATCATCTATTCTTTGTTGCTTGGAGCTATACTAGTTCCAGTCAACTCCACGATGATCGCTGTCGCTCTATCATCCATATCAACTTATTATGATCAATCCCTTGCAAACATCACTTGGGTTGTCACGATTTACCTTATTGTCATGGCAGTCACTCAGCCTATTGCTGGTAAGTTAGGAGATATATACGGACACCGGCGAATGTATTTAATTGGGGTCATGCTCTTTTTAATTGGCTCAATTGGATGTGCTTTAGCACCTAACCTAACTTTTCTTATCACTTTTCGTTCCATTCAAGCAGCTGGCGGCGCTATCTTAACACCGAATAGCATTGCATTGATTCGTGCAACAGTATCCCCCGAAAAACTGTCTAAAACAATGGGATACTTTGGGTTTGGAGCTGGTATTGGTGCCGCACTTGGACCTTTTATTGGTTCGATTCTTATTCAGAGTTTTGATTGGCACTCAATATTCTTTGTCAATATCCCATTCTTGTTCCTTACACTTGTTACCGGCGTATTCCTCATTCCAAAAACAAAGCATACACGCTTACAAGCAAGTGTAGACATCATTGGTTCATTGTACTTAACCATCGGGATTGCCACACTCATTTTATGCACAAAAAGCCAATTGCTAAATGAATACTTGATCTATGGAATTCTAGCGTTGATCGTGATTCCTTTATTCTTTAAACATGTACGGAAAGTAAAGAATCCGATCATCGATTTGTCACTTTTTAAAAACAGTTCATTTACAAATGCGAACCTGTCAATCATGCTAAGTAATTTTGTGATGTATGCCATCCTTCTGATTATGCCGCTGTTTATGGAACAACAACTTGCACTTTCTCATACACAAAGCGGTATTATTCTATCAGTATTTTCTCTTTGCATGTCTATTAGCGGCTTGTTAGGGGCAAGACTCCATCCGAAAAAAGGCGCGAAAAAAATGATCCGCTTTTCATTTCTCTGTCTCACTTTATCTGGCATCATGTTAATCACACTGAGTCAGTACCCTACCTTACCTCTGCTTATCGTGACACTTGTCGCAGGTGGAATTTCATCAGGGATCGGTATGACCAGTATGCAGATGGCTTCTCTAACATCAGTTGATCAAAGCTTATCTGGTTCAGCATCTGGTATTTTCTCTACCTTTCGATATTTTGGCAGTATCATCTCGTCTACATTGATTGGGATTATGAGTGGTTTTCAATCTTTATTTATTGTATTAATGGGTGCAGGCATTCTTGGTTTCTTTTTATCTCAACGCCTAAAAGCAAAATCAACCTCTCCATCTTCTGAACATTCTGCCTAATGACTCCCTTGCTCTATGTCTATTTAGAGCGGGGAGTTTTCATCATTTGTATCACTGTAAGCTATAGTGATTGCATTCATCAAATCCTGAAAATCATCTTTTAAAGAAGAAAAAATGGCATATGACCAGACAAAAAAGGAACTTCAGGTGCAAATTGTCTCCCTCACTCACCTAAAAGCTTTTTTTCATCTCCTTCAGCATGGATAACTTCAATTTTTTTTCACAATTTTTGTGGTATGATTTTGAAAATAGAGAACGCAAAGGAGCGGAAGAATGGAACGTGTGAAATATGTTTTGATCTGTTTATCAGCTCTACTTTTATTCCTGACAGGCTGTGGAAAAGAACGGCAATTTACGCCGCCAGGCAGCTCTCAATCCATCGCTGTCATCTCTCAATTAAAAAAAGCCTCCTTTTCAATAGTTGATATACAAAAAAATAAAATGCTCTCTTCTGTGGATTTAAAGCACCCACTCACTGATCTTATTCAAATCAATAAAGACGTCATCATCGCTACAAGTAAAGAGGGAGAATCCCTTATCGAAATTAATCTAAAAAACGGGACAGCAACAGATTATATGGATGTGGATAAAGGACTGACTTCCCTTACATATGATGCAGCTTCTCATACATTAATCGCTGCCAACTCACAGAAAAATGTCGTTTATTTTATTGATACGGAGCGTAAAAGAATAAAATCGACTGTGAAAACCGGAAAATCACCTTCTTCTATGACTCTTTCTTCATCAGGTATTTTATTTGTTTTAAATGCAGAAAGTCATACTGTCTCCGTCATAGATATTGAAAAGGAAAAAAATATACGTACGTTCTCTGTACTTAATCGGCCCTCTGGGATTCATTTTGATGGACAGTCTATTTGGATCGGCGGCCATGGTAAACAAGGTACCTTAAATAAGAGAATTTTTGCTTATGACCCTAAAACAGGCAAAAAACAGCGAGAAATAAAGCTGGGCGTTATGCCTGTTGCATTTTTTTCAGAGAAAAATTCTTCTACTTTATATGTACTATGTCATGGAGATCATACGCTATACAAAGTAAATACCAAAACAAATAAGCAGCTTGCTTCTGTTGAAACTGGTCAAAATCCAAATTATATCACCGCTGACACGACATCAATTTATGTGAGTAACTTGGATGACAACTCAGTATCCATCATTGATAAACACTCACTTATCATGAAAAATCAACTGAATGTACCATCAGGACCTTATGCTATCGTGTTGGAGGAAAAGAAATGAAGGAACAAATGCGTATTTTAATCGTAGATGATGAGCTCGATATGCTTGAGTTAATCGGGTCTTTTTTAAAGAGACATGGCTTTCACATTATCACTGCGAATAATGGAAAGGATGCCTTGCATCAGCTTGAAAAGGAATCTGTTGATCTTGTTGTATTAGATATCATGATGCCTGACATGGATGGATTTGAAGTCTGTCAGCGTATTCGACAAACTTCTCAAATACCGATTTTATTTTTAACAGCGAGGAGTTATGAGGAGGACCGAATTAGAGGACTTGAAATTGGAGCGGATGACTACATCATGAAGCCTTTCAGTCTGCGTGAGCTTGCAGCACGAATTGAAACAACCCTGAGACGAATTAGAGGTCTTTCGCTAAAGCGCAGCCGAATACAGATTGGTGACATGGAGATTGATCAAGATGGCAGACAAATCTACCTCCATCAACAGCCCATTAATTTAACAAGAAGAGAGTTTGATTTACTCATGTTTCTTTTGCTCAACCAAGGACAAGTGTTTTCACGAGAACACCTTTATCAAAAATTGTGGGAATCACATTCAACGAGCGGCTCTTTAAGAACAGTCGATACACATATCAAAACGCTGCGACTGAAGTTAAAAGGAGCAGAACGATATATTAAAACCGTTTGGGGTGTCGGCTATAAGTTTGAGGAGGAAGAATGAAGCCATTATCGATTAAAAAGAAAGTACTCTTCTTAATCCTTGCAGTGATCGGAATCGTTGCAGCCTCAGCGCTTGCCCTTACCTTTTACTTATACCAGCATTTATATATTGATAAACAGATCGATTCCTTAAGTTTGCAAGGTAAGAAGCTGGCAGAAATCTATCACACACACGGGAAAGACACGTATTTTACCGACAGAATGAAATGGGCAAATGACTCAAGTCAGGCGAACATTATTTTTACAGATGATCCAATGGAGCTTTCAAGTGGACTTCCTTTTGATACGGACACAAATGATAATCTCATTACGTTCAAGGAACGCCAAAAGCTCCTTCAAGGTGAAACCGTCGTGTTAATTAGAGAACACCCAAAGTTTCACCAAGATATTCTTGGCATCGCCATCCCTGTTTTCTCAAGCAATGATGATCTATCGGGAACTATTTTCCTCTCCATGCCCTTATCAGATGTATATGAACCCTTTATCCAAATTAGATTGACGCTTGGCATATCCATCTTAATGCTTCTGCTCCTGATATTCTTGGTCGGATATAAGAGCTCTAATAAAGTAGTGCGGACAATTAATAAAATGAAAGAAATTGCAATGGAAATGGAATCTGGTGATTTCTCAAAACGAATGGCCGTAACCAAAAAAGGAGATGAGTTAAACCAGCTTAGCCGCTCCTTTAATAAACTGTCTTCAACCCTCGAAAAAGTTGAACAGCACCGCAGGGAATTTCTTGCGAATGTCTCTCATGAACTTAGAACGCCTTTAAGTTATATGAAAGGCTATGCAGAAGGAATTGAAGAAGGGATCATTGATCAAAAAAAAGGAATGCAAATCATCCAAGATGAGGCCACACGTTTAAGCCGGCTTGTACACGACCTTTTAGATCTTGCACAGTTAGAAGGTGACTCTTATCCACTTACGATGGAGCCAATCGTCTTTGCACAGCTCATCCACGATGTTCTTGATCAAATGGCCTTCTTCGCTGACAAAAAAAGCATTACACTCAAACGAACGCTTGAAGAGGATTGCATTGTTTATGGTGATAGCGACCGTCTCCAACAAGTGATACGTAATTTACTGGACAATGCCATTCATTACACGCCATCTGGAAAATCAATATCGATTGAATTACAAGTTCACCAAAGTGTTGCTGAATTGAGAGTGATTGACGAAGGCAACGGTATTCCAAAAGGAGATCTTCCACATGTTTCTGAGCGATTTTATCGTGTAAATAAAGCACGAACAAGAAAGGATGGCGGCTCTGGCCTTGGACTAGCTATTGTTTATCAAATCATCAAAAAACATCATGGGACGTTCGACATTCAATCTGAGCCTGGCATTGGTACGACAGCCATCATTCAGCTGCCAAATACTCCTTTCACTGAAGACGTGCCAACCAAATTACAAATGAGATGAAGACTACCCATGAGAATCAGCTGTCTACATTTGAACAGCTCTTTTTAACAATCACTATTTTTAATCCCTTTTTCATCACATATTCTATTTTTCAAAATGGATAGCTGAATGCTTCAGTTCACGAAATACTGTCACAAAAAAAGCGTGCAAGACTCTTGAGAACGTCCTGCACGCTTTTAAATCAAACAGCTGTTTCAAACCGCTTTCTGTTGATGAAGAAAGAAAGAGTAATAATCAGATAAATGCCCATTGTGACCATCGTTTGGGCAATTGGAGTTGTTGACACAACACCGATAAAAATGGCAATGATCGCAATCACAGAAAACCATGTTGTGAAAGGATACAGCTTCACACGATATCCTCCTGGTTCTACTACACTTCGAGATTTTAAATGCCCGACAGCAATAATAAACCAGATGAATAAGACCGTATAGCTTAAAGATCCCATTAAATAATTAAAGGTTTGACTTCCTACAAAAAGAGAAATCAACACAGCGGCATACAATGTAGATGTACACACTAGGATCGCTCTGACAGGCACCTGCTGTTTTGATAGCTTTGAGAAGCCCTTCCATACACGTCCATCCATCGCTTGCGTATAAAGTACCCTTGAGGATGCGTACAGTCCAGAGTTCATAGAAGACAAGATCGCTAGTAAAATGATACCGTTCATGATGTCACTTGCGTATGGCACGCCAATCGTTGCAAACACGGTGACGAATGGACTCACTTGCTCATTGTTTACTTGATTCCAAGGAATCAAGCTGACGATGATGAAGAACGGCAGTACATAGAAACCAATGATTCGTACAAATGTACTTTGAATGGCCTTTGGGATGACTTTTTCAGGGTTTTTTGTTTCTGCTAATGTAACCCCAATCATTTCAGTCCCGCCATATGAATACACCACAACAAGCATGGCCGCAATTAAGCCGCCCGTTCCATTCGGGAAAAATCCTCCGTGGTCGGTTAAGTTGGATAATCCAGGTGCTGCATGCTGACCAAATGAGACAAACAGCATTGTTAACCCAATGATAATAAATAAAATAATGACAGCAATTTTAATAGAAGCTAACCAGTACTCCGTCTCAGCAAACATTTTAACGGAACAAACATTGATCAATGTCACAACAAGTGAAATGATTAACACAAGTGTCCAAATTGGCACATGTGGGAACCAGTACTGAATAAAGATCGCAGATACAATCGCTTCTGCTGCAATGTTCAGCACCCACATTTTCCAGTATATCCAGTCTAAGAAATAAGCAGGATATTTGCCTAAGACAGGTTCAATTAAATCACGGAATGTTCTTGCGCCAGGTCGTGCAACCGTCATTTCGGCAAGTCCTTGCATAATAAATAATAAAATAAGACCACCAATCATATATGCCAAAATGACAGCAGGACCTGCGATATCAATAGCAGAGCTGCTTCCTTTAAACAGACCAGCACCAATTGCACCGCCAAGTGCGAGCATCATAATATGCCTTGACGTCATCGTTCGTTTTAAATGCACATGTTCCTTTTCCATTTTCTATAGCTCCTTTAAATTTCAATCTTCAGACAAATATTGGATAAAAGCATATAAAAAGGCCAGTCATCTCCTTGAAGAGACGACTGACCTTGCAACCGCGTTACCACTCTAATTGATTCAGCCATAGCTGAATCCAACTTAAAACCCGTTAACGGAGGTCACACGTAAAGACTTACTATTCATTCAGTCTTACCGCTCTTTGAGCGAGTTCAATGATTCGTTTTACTGCGTTGCACCACCCCGCAGCTCTCTTAAAAAAACGGATGTTCATCTACTATTCTCAAGTCAAAGCGTTTATAGTCAATTTGTATATTCATCAAAGATTTTATTTTTTAAATATACTGACTAACCACGCAATTGTCAACATCCTTTTTCAGACATTCTCTTTTAACGAATCCAAACAGCTACTTCATCCATCGGACGGCGCGTTTTGCCGCGCTTCGGCTCAGTCACACGATAACCAAAGGCTGCCATAACAGAAATGTCATACTGGCCATCCTCAAGCAGCCCTTCTTCATCTAGAATACGATGAATCTCATCGTAGCTGAACCCCTCGACTGGGCATGAATCAATGCCAATTTGTGCAGCGGCTGTCATCATGTTTCCGAGGGCAATATACGTTTGTTTTGAAGCCCAATCAAAGAGCGTACGTTCATTTTCCAACAAATGAAGGTCATTCTCTTGGAATTCTTGGTAGCGTCCCTTCACCATCTCGAACGTTTCGTCTGTCATTCCTTTGATTTGCTTGTTGATGTATTCTGCATATGCTGAATCATAACGGGCGTCTGTTCTTGCCAAGATGATCACAAAATGACTGGCAGTTGGAAGCTGCTTTTGCGCTCCCCATGTATACTCTTTTAATTTTTCTCTAAATGCTTCATTTTGAACAACGAGGAACTTCCAAGGCTCAAACCCTACAGAGCTTGGGGAAAGTCTTCCTGTTTCTAAAATGAACGCAAAATCATCCTCTGATATTTTTTTCGTTGGGTCGAACTCTTTTGTCGCATGGCGGAACTCATACGCCTCAATGATTTCTTTTTTTAATTGCTCTTTGTCTCGCATTGTGTTCATCCTTTCTATTGACCAATTAGGGCGTTTGTTTCATCAATCCAATTTCTTTCCATTCCCATATAGAAATTGTTATGATAAGAAAACAAACAGCCCGAATGTGTGATGTGATATCTATATGGTATAAGAAAAGCTTCGAGTGATTCAAGTACGCACATTTTTGTTCGTTAGTTACCATCTTGTTCGTGTATCACCAAATTTGTCTTAGAAAGGAGTGTTAAGATGAGTGCACCATCCAATCCAGTCAGTATTGTCAATCATGGCTGTCCCGTTTCAGTGACGACAAGTGTCATCGGAGGGAAATGGAAAGGGGTGATCCTTTATCATTTGACTTGCGGTCCAAAACGCTACAATGAATTGCGCCGGCTGCTGCCAAGAATTTCTCAGCGTGTCCTCACACTGCAATTGCGTGAGCTTGAACAGGACGGCGTTGTTCATAGAGAAGTTTATGAGGAGGTCCCCCCTCGTGTCGAATATTCACTCACTTCTCTTGGAAATACATTAAAGCCTATCATCTTCGCCATGCGTGAATGGGGCGAATTCTACGGGAAAGAAGCGCGCCCAAAAGAAAAAAGCTGCCATCTCTAGCAGCTTTTTTTTAAGATGAAATTGCCGTTGGCTCTTGCTGTGGATCATCCTTCACAAACAAGATGCCAAGCTGATGATGCTCCCCTTCGTAAGAAGCACGTTTCTCAAATCTTGTCTGACCATTTAAGCCAATGATCTCGAGCTTTGTTAGAGCACGATTGGTTTGAAGAGCTTCATAAAATTCCGAAACGGTTTTGACTTCAATTCCATTCACCTTTGTGATAACTTCTCCAATCTCAAGCTTTAAATCAGCCGCTGGTGTATTTGGAATAATTCCCAGCACCATCAGCCCTTGATTACGTTTAGAGAAGTAGAATGGGGCAGCATTGTCATTGACCCTCTGCTTCCATGAGAGAAAGGCTCTTCCTATCACCGCAATCAATACAGCTCCCCAAGCAATCGGTTCAAACCAAATACTTGCAGCGCCTAATAAAGCGACAGCGAGACCTAGCATGAGAATACGCCGTGCCGTAATTTGAATACTAACAATTGGCAGTGAGCCTTGAATTCTCTGACCAAATCCGATGATATATGGAATCAAAATAAATGAAAAGCTTTGATCATGCACTTGAAGCACCGGCCACCATGGCAGAGAAGAAGTGAATTCACCTGCCGGCATCAGCAAAACAAGCGGTAAAAGCCACAGACGGTTTGCCCGCTGCTGACCAATTAATAGTCCTCTCGCACTCATCACCATAGCAGGCGATGTACGTAAATGCGCCGTTCGATAGGCTAGAATTCCCTCGGTCATTAATAGAAGTCCTAGCAGAATGACAACGGCTGATGCATTCATCATTGAGAGCTGCGGCAGCCAAGAATGACTCACTTGGAATTGCATCAGTCCAAGTGCCGCAATAAAACTGAAACCGAGTGTGTATGCAGACGAAAGCGCACTCGCCTTAAAGAATAAAGAGAAAACGATGGTCATCGCTGCAATCAGCACGATGAATCCAGGGGGGAGGGCAATCCCTAAGCCTACTGAAATGACAGATAGGCAAATCCCTAGAATCCATCCCTTTGAATATGTAAATTTAAGTTCATCGTATACATCTTCTATTCTTGTTTGAAACGCTTTTCTCTCCCGCTTTACGCGGATGTAGCCATGCAATAGGCTGATTAATATCATGAAATAAAAAAGAGGATGGATTAAAAACAGACCGACCGCTTTTAATCCGGCTCCCATCCACTCCGAGCTCATTATCGTTCACCGCCCAAGTCAAGCATTTTCTCTTATTCTATCAAATAAATCGATGCTTGACATCAGGTTTATTTCTCCTGATTCATCCAAAGTGTGACATTCGACAGTGAAAAATCTTTTAAGTAGTGATTGACATCTACATCTAGTATGCCGCCGAGCAGCTGCATCGACCTCTTGATGTCGGTTAAGTTTATACCAAGTCTCTTATGATTATCCATTAAATAATTGAAGTATATCTCAGCACAGTCTTCATCGATTTCGTCGACTGATTCTACCGTTGTGTAATTGACCAAGTACCTGCTTAACAGCATGAGCAGACTTAATGCCTTTGTAGCGGAAAACGTCACATCTTTCGTACGACTCTTAAGTTCCTCTACCAACTCGTAATATTTTTTCTCTCTCACAATACTTGCCCTTTTCAATTGTGTACCCCCATTTACTAGTTCTTTTAAGAAAAGCGCAAACCTCGGTACAGCTTAATGCTCAAGCTGAATATCCGCAAAAAATAAAATATTTAAAATGAGTGCTACTTTTTATTGTAAGAATTATTTATGTAACATACAACTTTCAAAAGTTTCATTTTCATGACATGTTTAAATCAACAGAAAGTCTCTTATATACATATGTTATCGGGTAAAATTGAAGGAATGTTATGTTTTTTGTAAAATAAATGAATATATTTCTCGATATAATTTATTTTTAAGCATAAATTATTACATGTTCATGACACTTATGAACCAAAAAAAGAGGCTATTATTCGCCTCTTTATTTTTTAAGATATAGTGCTTTTAGTGCAGTCTGCAATTGAAGGTCATTTTTTTCGTAAGATTTTACTTCATCCACCATTTTGTTCATCATTTTCGCTGTTTTCAAATCAATGACACCTGATTTATTGAGATTGTATGTGCTTTGGAAGGCAAGTACGGCCTTTTTCGTTTCTTCATCAAAGTATCCATCTACTCTGCCAGGGTCAAATGACAACCCCTTTAACAGCGTCTGCGCTTGTCTTACTTCTTCATTGTTCATATCAAGCTGAAGCGGTTCTTTGAGCTGAAGCGGACCTGCGGTAAAGTAATCTGGCTGATGAATCGCAATTGTCGGTACGACGCCTTTTTTGTGAATCCAATTGCCTTTTGGCGTGAGCCATTTATACAGTGTTAATTTAATATTACTTCCATCTCCCATCGGAACCGCCTGCTGCACAGTACCTTTTCCAAAGGAGACATCACCGACGACTTCATACTTTCCAGCTTCTTTCATGGCTCCAGCAAGTATTTCAGAAGCGGAAGCACTCCCTTTATCAATTAAGACGTTGACTGGATAAGGCTTTTGTTCTTTCAGTTTTGAAAAATATCGCTTCCGGTCGCCATTCCGTTCTGCGATTTGAATATAGGGCTGATCCTTCGTAATAAAATGCTTCAAAATATCTTCCACACTTTGCAGATAGCCGCCAGGGTTTCCTCTCACATCCAGTACAAGGCCTTCTATGCCCTTTTTCTCAAGCTGTTTCAGACTTGATGTGAAATCCTTCGCCGTATCTTCAGAGAAGCTGGAGATCGCAATATAGCCTGTTTTATGACCATTTACCTCTTTTACAGAGGAAGTCACTGTTTCAAGCGGGATTTCTTCTCGTTTGATATGGAACGTTAACTCTTTTTCAATCCCGTTTCGTTTAATTGTTAAGGCGACAGACGTTCCTTTTTTTCCTCTTATTTTCAGCACAGCATCGTTTAAGCTTTTTTCTTTCATTGGCTCACCGTCAATACTTATGACTTCATCTTTCGGCTTTAGACCTGCTTTTGCCGCAGGGGATTTTTTAAAGGCGGAGACGATAATGATCTTTCCTTCATCCATCCCTACTTCTGCCCCAATCCCTTCAAAGGAAGAATCAAGCGAATCAGAAAATTGCTTTGCGGTTTGCTTGTCCATGTATACTGAATACGGATCATTTAACGTCGAAAGCATTCCTTGGATCGCGCCTTCTAGCAGCTTTTGCCGATCCACTTCCTCTACATATTCATTCGAAATAAGGTCATAGGCTTTCTCGATCTTTTCCATCCCATTCTCTTTCGCCTTATCACTTGATTGAGCTTGTCCAGCTATTGCAGCGGCTGCTTGCGGTGACTCCCCCTCTTTATGAGTCATCACACCTGCACTTATTAAGAGAACGACACTTGCTATAATAGATGCGATTTGTTTTTTCATATTTGGCCTCCTTCTTCAACTCTTCCTGATGACCTGAGTTATTATATGCCAGAAGAAGGGATTTCATGTAAAGACATTCTCCCGTGAAGGCTTGACGAATCATTTTATTAGGTGTAATTTTTATTTTGTTATGATTGAGAAGGAGTCTTCGCTATGTATATTATCTTGACGATGCTTTTATTAGGAATTTTATTAGGTTTTGTAGGAGCAGGCGGGGCAGGATTTGTCATCGCATTGCTTACGTTAATTTTTGATATCCCTATCCATACAGCACTCGGGACGTCATTAGCCGCCATGGCATTTACGACACTATCAGGTGCATACAGCCACTACCGGGAAGGGAACATTCAGCTGAAATCTGGTTTAATTGTCGGAGCTCTGGCTTGTATTGCTTCTTTTGCTGGGGCTAAGGTTGCTCCTTTTATTCCAGAAGAGAGTCTGCACTATTTAACAGCAGGGATGCTTTTTTTATCCGCTGTTTTTATGATGATCAAACTATTTGTTCTTAATGAAGAGGCTGAACAGCAGCCGCTTTCTTCACGTCAGTTAATGACAAGAGGCATTATTTTAGGCCTTGTGTCAGGGATGCTGTCAGGCATGTTTGGTATCGGGTCTGCGCCATTTATTCAGGTAGGACTTTTGATTTTACTGAAGCTGTCGATTAGGCAAGCGGTTGGCACGACAATGCTTGTCATTATTCCGATTTCCATCGGCGGTGGAATTGGATATATTTCAGAGGGCTATGTTGATTTTATCTTGCTGATCCAAATTTTAATAGGGACCGTATTAGGCGCATTTATCGGCGCGAAATTCACACGCCTTGCACCAAAGCTCTTATTGAAATCAGCTGTTCTGTTAACACCTATTATTGCCGGATTACTGCTGCTATTTTAATTCTATCTAGACCAAAAAAGCCGATAACATCATGTTATCGGCTTTTTGATTAGCGGATATATTGCGCTGGATTGACTGCATTTGATTTTGCACCATTCCATAATCCTTTATGAATTTCAAAGTGAAGATGCTGACCATGCGATTGGCCGGTATTTCCCATATAGCCAAGGAATTGTCCTTGTTCGACTCTCTGTCCTGTTGACACACTTCTTGTAGACAGGTGGGCATATACGGTTTGATAGGTCTGTCCATTGATATTGTGCGTAATGAACACAACATTTCCGTAGCTCGATGAGTAGCTTGAGTTCGTGACTGTTCCAGATGCTGCTGCATAGACAGGAACTGTGCCCTTTGCTGCAATATCTAATCCGAAGTGGTTTCCGCCAGAACGTCCGCCAAAGCCTGATGAGAATCGGCCAGCAGCTGGTTTAATAAAGCCTGAGCTGCTTGCTGGTGTATCAGATACTTGATCTGAGCCGCCGCTGTGAGATGCAGGTGCATTTTTTTCAGCTGCTTGTTTTGCTTTCTTCGCTTCTTCCTTTTGTCGGTGTGCTTCCTCAGACTTCACAGCCGCTTTTTGATTCGCTAGGATTTCTTGTTCATTCTCAAGCTTTCCTAGTTCATCATGTGCATGATTTTTTTTATCTGTCACATCACCTAAAATGTTTTCTTTTTCTTTGTGCTTCTTAGATAAATCTTTTTTCAGTGCTTCTAGCTCTTTCAGAGATGTTTCAAGTCCACTTAGCTGATTATTTAGCTCTGCTTCTTTTTGCTCCACCAGCTTTAAATCATTTTCATGTTCTGTAATCATGTCTTTGTCTGCTTCGACAATGGTTGTGACAGCCCCAACACGACCGACAAAATCACTAAAGCTGCGAGCACCTAGCAGCACATCTAAATAGTTGATCGTACCGCCGCTTTTTTGCATAGAACGAATTCGGTCTTTGAAAATGGCTTTTCTTTTTTCAATTCGCTCATTGATGACTTGAATGTCTTCTTTTAGCTTCTTGATCTCTTGCTTCGTTTTTTTAACTTCTTTCTCTTTTTCAGCGACTTTTTCAGTTGCAGTACTTACCTTTTGGTCAATTTGTTCAATTTCTTTCTTTAGCTTTGATTCTTTCTTTTCAAGCTTTGCCAGCTCTGACTTCTTCTTCTTCAAGCTTGATTCAGTCTTCGATGTTTTCTCTTCGATTTGTTGACGTTTTTGATCTAGGTCTTCGTATGCGAATGCACGATTCTCGTTCCCTGGAATGTATAGCCACGTTGTTCCAATAAACGCTGCCATTCCAGCCATCATCAGCTTTCTTTTCAAAACGATATTCCCCTCCCATGACAACTGTCGACATGAAGAGCCGACCGGATGAATTGGATCAACCGGTCACATCTTCTATAGAATTCTCGAATGCTGCCATCAAAATATATTTATACTTTTAAGAATTTACGGATAGACGTTAAGCTTCCCCATACACCAATGATTGCACCGATCACTAGCAGGATCAGTGATACTTGATAGACAAACGGGTTGTATGGAAGCATTGAAATAAATGAGCCTTGTACTCTCGGTGCGATCCAGCCCACTGCATATTGATACGTGCCAAGCAATAGAGCAATAGGTATAATGGAACCAAATACACCAAGCAATAATCCTTCAATGAAGAATGGCCAGCGGATAAACCAGTTCGTTGCACCTACGAGCTTCATAATCTCAATTTCTTTACGTCTAGCAAAAATCGTAATTTTGATCGTATTGGAGATTAAGAACATAGCTGTAAATAACAGCCCAATAATGAGCACAATGCCGACATTACGCGCTACTCCGACTACATTAAAGAGTCGGCTGACCTCTTCTTTCCCATAGGTTACTTTATATGTACCCTTTAAGTTTTCTAATTTCTTCGCTACTTTTGGTGTATCGTGAGGATCTGTTGTTTTCACAATAAACACATCGTTTAATGGATTTTCTTGATCAACAAGTCCCATGGATTGTCCATTTTCTCCAAAGCTTTTAATCAGTGCTTTCAGTTCGTCATCCTTAGATGAGTACTTCACATTACTGATTTCAGGAATCTTTTCAATTTCTGCTTTTAATTCATCCTGCTGCTTTTGATTCGCCGTTAATTCGATTAATACTTTTACTTCTACTTCTTTTTCAGCGTTCGATGCCATGTTATTCAAGTTGAGCATAATCACAAGGAAAACCCCAACTAAAATCAATGTGACAGTAACCGCACTAATTGATGCAAAAGTCATCCACGTGTTTCTTCCTAGTGAACGGAAGCTCTCACGTAAATGCCGCGAGAGAGTTTTAATCATAAATTCCGTACTCCCCTCTTGCTTCGTCACGCACAATCATTCCATCTTCGATTGCGATGACGCGTTTCTTCATGGTGTTTACAATTTCTTTGTTGTGTGTCGCCATAACCACTGTTGTTCCGCGGTTATTAATTTCTTCGAGCGTCTTCATGATTTCCCAAGAAGTGTCTGGATCAAGGTTTCCTGTCGGCTCATCTGCAATGACGACCTCAGGACTATTGACGATCGAGCGAGCGATAGATACACGCTGCTGTTCACCGCCAGACAGCTGATCAGGAAATTGGCGCGCTCTGTGCTTCAGCTGGACCAGATCGAGAACATCAAGCACTTTTTTCTTAATGATATGAGGCTGTTCACCAATCACTTCAAGAGCAAATGCTACGTTCTCAAACACAGTAAGAGTTGGAAGCAGCTTGAAATCTTGGAATACTACGCCAATTTCTCTTCTTACGTAAGGAATTTCTTTTTCCTTCATTGAGCCTAAATCTTTGTTATTAATTAAGATTTGCCCTTTGGTTGGCTTCTCTTCACGATACATCATTTTGATGAAAGTGGATTTACCAGCACCACTGGGACCAACAACATACACAAACTCTCCTGGATGGATAGAGACATTGATTCCATTGATCGCCTTTACGCCATTAGGATAGATCTTGTAGACTTCCTTCATTTGAATCATGTAATCACCTAATCTTTTCTTATTCGCTGACTAACAGCTTATCATGATGTTTTGACACTTCTCGTCAAAAAACTTATGTATGGTCACGCACATACCCTTCGATACTTACTAACAATTTATGTCCTTTTCATCCAATAAGATGAAAAAATTGAATCGTCTAATTTTCAACAACTCCAATTATACGTCATGAATCGACGCAATGGTATTACATTTATATTTCAAAACTTATAAATAAAAGGTAAATAGAACAATCAAAACCGAAAAACGTGCCTTTATACCCTTATTTTTTAAATAAAATTTAATATAATGCGTTTTCATACTATCTAAAAGTCTTTTTCTACATATAAAAACAAAAAAACCTTGTCGATTAGACAAAGGTTTTATTTTTTCTCTGCAAGCCATTTCGCTACTTCTTTTGCTTGCTTCTCATCTACCATTCCGCTTGGCATAGAGCCTTTACCGTTTTGCGCAATATCTGCGATTTGGCTTTCATTATATTTCTTCCCTACTTCTTTCAGGCTTGGTCCGCCTCCGCCAGATAGGTCTTTCCCATGACAGCCAATACAGTTTTGCTGATAGATCTCCTCACCACTGCTCACAGATGATGCACTTTTGCTGCCTTCTTTGTCACTGCTGCTTGAATTTCCTCCACAAGCCGCGAGAACAAGAAGCATCGCTGCAAATAGCATCGTTAATCCGCCTTTTTTCATCTATTTCCCTCCCTTACAATCATTTGGTCAACGCTATTATATCCTTGTTTACGCCCTTTTAAAACCCTCACCAAGCACCTCTTTTGCATCCATCACAATGACAAATGCTGATGCATCGATTGCTTTTACCACTTGTTTCAACTTTGTGAATTGTGACTGCCCAACGACACACATCAAAATCGGTCGGTCATGATCGGTATATCCTCCGACTGCAGAGATCTTCGTCACACCGCGGTCAATTTGATCAAAAACTGCCTGTCTGACCTCGTCTTCATGCCCTGTAATGATCATCGCCATTTTCGAATGACTGAAGCCAGCCTGTACCACATCAATCGTTTTACTAGAAATAAACACACCAATGACCGCGTACAGCCCCTCTTCGATTCCAAAGACCGTCATCGCAGCCAGAACAATCAAGCCATCCATCATCGCTAAACAGGTGCCTAGCGTGAGTCCTGTGTACTTATTGATGATTTTGGCAGCGAGTGCCGTTCCACCCGTTGATCCATTCCCAAGGAACACGAGCGCTATTCCGATCCCAATGACCACTCCGCCAAAAATAGCCGCTAGCAGCGCTTCATGTGTGACAGGTGCAATATGTCTTGTGACAAACACCATGAAAGGTAAAAAAATCGAGCCGACGAGTGTTTTCACTCCAAATGTACCGCCTAATAAATAAAAGCCAGCGATAAACAGCGGAATATTAAGCCCCCATTGCACATACGCCGCTTCAAAGCCGAATGACTGCATGATGGTACTAATTCCGCTCACACCGCCTGCTGCAATCTGATTCGGCAATAATAACGTATTAAATCCAATCGCCACGATGGCTGATCCGATTAAAATGAACAAATAATTTTTCACTTCGATCCAAAATGGTGAATGTCCCTGCTTCATGTCTTTCTTCCTCCGTTACTTCTGAATGCACACCTATTTTAAGCCCTCTTAAAACGATTGTAAATAACAGCCAAATGCAGTGCTAATGGATTAATACTTTATCACACAGACGGATCAGCGTACTTGCCGGTTGGCATAGGAGTAAATGATGGTATATTTAATATGTACATGAGAAAGAAGGGGCATGCGATGAAGAAAATACTGAAGATAACAGGTATGACATTACTTGCACTGATCATCTTAGCTTTTGGTGCTTTCTATACATGGAGCCGCTTTACATATGGACCATCAGAAGCATTAAAAAAACAGGTGAACATTGAGCAAGTGGAACATACAAACGATGTTTATACATTTGAAGCACCAAAAAGTGATACTGGCATCATTCTCTATCCTGGGGCAAAGGTGGAACCACTTGCGTATGCCTATATCGGGGATACGCTGATGAAAAAAGGCTACTCTGTCTTTATCCCTGACATGCCATTTTCCTTTGCGATCTTCAATCCAAACAAAGCGCAGGACATCATCAAAGATCACCAAACGATCAAACACTGGTATATTGGGGGACATTCACTTGGCGGGGCAGCTGCCTCTATGTTTGCAGAAAAAAATCAGAGCAAGCTTGATGGACTCTTTTTCCTAGCGTCTTATCCAGCATCAGATGACCTGAAACAATCGTCACTAAAAGTCCTCTCTATTTCAGGTGAAAAAGATGGGCTGGCAACACAAGAGAAAATCAAAAAATCGAAAACAAATCTGCCGTCTCAAACCGTTTACCATGAGATAAAAGGCGGCAACCATGCGCAGTTTGGCATGTACGGCAAACAAAAAGGTGATCAGCCTGCGGACATTCAAGCCATATTGCAGCAAAATGATCTCATTCAGACAATGCTTGATTGGTTGAAGCCAGCAAAAAAGCTCCCATAATGGGAGCTTTTCATTTTTATTTTTTTGTCGCTTCTAAAAATTCTTCAGCATCTGCTACAGCCAAACGAATGGCTTCTTCCCAAAACTCTTTTTGGGTAAGGTCCACGCCTAGATGCTTATTGGCTAAATCTTCTACTGTCATTGAAGCAGTATCCTTTAATAATGCAATGTATTTCTCTTCAAACGATGTACCAGCCTGCAATGCTTTTGCATAAATTCCTAACGAGAACATGTATCCAAAGGTGTATGGGAAATTATAAAATGGAACATTCGTGATATGGAAATGCAGCTTAGACGCCCAGAAATGCGGATGGTATTCATCTAATGAGTCACCGAATGCTTCCTTCTGTGCTTCGACCATCAGTTCATTCAACCGGTCAGCCGGCACTTCTCCTTTTTTACGCTCTTCATAAAATCGCTGTTCAAATAAGAAACGAGATTGAATGTTCATAAAGAATGCTACACTGCGCTGCAGCTTATCCTCTAACAAGCTGAGACGCTCCTCTTCATTTGCCGCTTCTTTTAATGAAGCATCAGCCACAATCATTTCTGCGAATGTCGACGCTGTTTCAGCTACATTCATTGCGTATTTGCGATTCAGAATGCGAACATCCTGCATCACTTCCTGATGGAACGAATGACCAAGCTCATGCGCTAGTGTCGCCACATTGGATGGACTTCCTGAGAAAGTCATAAAAATGCGTGACTCTCCGCTGTCAGGGAAATTTGTACAAAAGCCGCCTACCCGTTTGTTTGGACGATCCTCAGCTTCTACCCAGCGTTCGTTAAAGGCTTTTTCTGTAAAAGCAGCAAGCTCTTCTCCAAATCCAGCGAAATGTTTCACAATAAAAGCAGCTGCTTCTTGATAAGGGTAGATTTTGGTCTCACTGCCGATAGGAGCCCCAACATCGAACCAGCTCAGCTTCTCCACCCCAAGCATGTCAGCTTTTCGGTGTAAATAATCAATGAATGGCTGTTTATGTTCATCAATCACAGACCACATCGTATCAAGTGTTTCTTGTTTCATCCGGCAAATATCAAGCGGTTCTTTTAAAATGTGATCCCAGCCTCTTGATTCATACACTTGCAAACGAAAACCAGCGAGGTGGTTGAGCGTACTAGCAAATAAATGTTCGTCTTGCGTCCATGCATGCTCTAAGTTATGGTAAACAGCCTTTCTGACTTCACGATCTGAATCATCCATGGCATTTTCCGCTTGGCCTACAGAGATCATCTGCGTTTCACCATGCTGTTCAAACGGAATGGTGATTTTATTTACTAAGCTGGAATACAGCTCATCCCACGCATGGTACCCATCTACAGCTAGCTTTTGAATCAGCGTTTCTTGTTCAACAGGTAATTGATCCTTCACACGCTCTCTTCGCTCATTTAATATGTAGCGGACATCTGAAAAGGCTGCAGAATTGATCAGTTCTTCCCACTTGTTTGCTGAGATAGCAGCAAGCGCTTGATCAAACAGTGCAAGGATGGTTCCTAAATCAGCTTCCAGCTTGGCAATCATACCTCGAAGGCTGCCTGCCTTCATATCCTTCGTATTTTGAGCTTGTAGACAGGATACAAATGAACCTGCTTGAGACAATTTTTTATATGTAGTTTCATACGTGTCAAGGACAGACATTAATTTGCTTTCAATGTGTGTATCTTCTTTTGAAAAGGCATCTACCTTTTGTCGTAATTCATCTAATAGCTGCTGAATGTTTTGCAGGTATGTCTTAAATTCTGGTGAAGAGCTGCCTCCTTTAAAAAAGGCATTTAAATCCCACGTTTCTTGCAATGGTGTTAATCCCAAAATATTTCCCCCTTTATTTGCTAATTTCATCATACAAAGGATATAGAATCAGTATGTCGTATGTATTCCTTTATATTCATTATATTTTCTCACAATTAAAAAAACCCGGCAAGAAGCCGAGTTTTTATGATAATTTCGAACGTAGGTAAGCATCGATAAATGAATCTAAATCTCCATCCATCACCGCTTGAACATTTCCCATCTCCGTATTGGTTCGATGGTCTTTCACAAGAGAATAAGGGTGGAATACATAAGAGCGGATTTGGCTTCCCCAGCCAATTTCTTTCTGCTCTCCTCTGATTTCATCCAATTCTGCCTGCTGTTCTTCGATCCGTTTTTGATAAAGTTTCGATTTCAGCATTTTCATCGCACGTTCTCTGTTTTTAATTTGTGATCTTTCTGTTTGGCACGTCACGACGACATTGGTTGGAATGTGTGTGATACGAACGGCAGAGTCCGTCGTATTGACGTGCTGCCCGCCTGCTCCGCTTGCACGATACGTATCCACCTTGATATCCTCTGTCCGAATATCAATATCAATTTCTTCATTGAATTCCGGCATGACATCACAGGAAACGAAGGACGTATGTCTGCGGCCAGATGAATCAAAAGGAGAAATACGGACCAAACGATGGACACCTTTTTCTGCTTTTAAGTAACCGTACGCGTTATGGCCTTTGATGAGCAAAGTCACAGACTTAATTCCTGCTTCATCACCAGGAAGGTAATCAAGCGTTTCGACCTTAAAGCCTCTGCGCTCTGCCCAGCGAGTGTACATTCTCAGAAGCATAGAACCCCAGTCCTGTGATTCAGTACCGCCTGCACCTGGATGAAGCTCAAGAATGGCGTTGTTTTTATCATAAGGTTCGCTTAAAAGAAGCTGCAGCTCAAATTCGTTAAACTGCTTCGTTAAGTTCTTCAGCTCTTTTTCAAGCTCTGCATGAAGCTCCTCGTCATAATCTTCCTTTAATAAGTCATGCGTCATTTGCAGTTCTTCATGCGATTCACTGAGCTCATGATAGGAATTCACAGAATCCTTCAGTGCATTGGCTTCATTGATCACGCCTTGAGCCTTTTGCTGATCATTCCAAAAATCAGCCTCTGACATCGTCGCTTCAAGCTCTGCAATTTTGGCTTCTTTTGTTTCTAGGTCAAAGAGACCCCCTAAAATCAGCTAGCCTGCTAGCCATATTTTCAAGCTCTTGTCTAATTTCTACTAATTCCATATCCTTCACCTCATAGATGTATGGGGGCTGACATGAATAGAAAGAGGTTTTCACCTCTTTCCATTACTTATTCTGTCTTCCCATGACAATTTTTATATTTCTTGCCGCTTCCGCAGTGACATGGAGAGTTTCGGCCAATGTCTACAACTTTACGTACCGGCTTCTTCTTCACTGTCTTCTCCTCATCGCCCTCTTGTGGCTGATGAGCCGTTGTTTGACCTTGAACCACTTCTTCACGTTCTAGGTTGTTTTGGATTTCTGATTTCAAGACATACTTGGCCACGTCATCTTCAATTGAAGCAACCATATGCTCAAACATCGCAAATCCTTCCATTTGGTACTCACGAAGCGGATTCGTTTGGGCATACGCACGTAAATGAATACCTTGACGCAGCTGATCCATTGCATCGATATGGTCCATCCACTTCGAATCCACCGCACGAAGAACGATGACTTTTTCAAATTCACGCATTTGTTCTTCGCCAAATGTTTCTTCTTTTGCATCGTACTTTTCTTTAATACGATCCATGATGAAAGTTGTGATTTCATCTGCTTCTTTACCGAAGATATCTTTGACCGTAATGGCACCTTCGTCTAAATAGTTCGTGTTGATTAATTCAACAAGACCATCTAGTTTCCACTCTTCAGGCAGCTCTTCTTTTGGCGTATAAGATCCCACAGCACGCTCAATTGAAGATTGGATCATATTGATGACAATTGATTTTAAGTTGTCAGAATCGATGACTTCAAAACGTTGTTTGTAGATCACTTCACGCTGTTGACGAAGCACATCGTCATATTGCAGAAGCTGCTTACGGGAATCAAAGTTGTTCCCTTCCACACGTTTTTGAGATGATTCAACGGCTTTAGACACCATTTTACTTTGGATTGGTGTAGAGTCATCCATGCCAAAGCGGTCAAGCATCGCCATCGTCCGCTCTGCACCAAATCGGCGCATCAATTCATCTTCCATGGAGAGATAGAATTGGGTAATCCCTGGGTCTCCTTGACGGCCAGAACGTCCGCGAAGCTGGTTATCAATACGACGTGATTCATGACGCTCTGTCCCGATAACAGCCAGACCTCCAAGTTCTTTTACACCTTCGCCAAGCTTGATGTCCGTACCACGTCCTGCCATGTTTGTCGCAATGGTCACAGCACCTTTTTGACCAGCCTCTTCAATAATTTGTGCTTCACGCTCATGGTTTTTCGCGTTTAACACTTGATGAGGAATGCCTTTATTTTTAAGCAGCTTAGAAATAAGCTCAGATGTCTCAACTGCTACTGTTCCGACAAGAACTGGCTGTCCTGTCATATAGCGCTGCGCAACATCCTCAGCTACTGCTTTAAATTTACCATCCATTGTGCGGTAAATTAAATCAGGTCTGTCATCACGAACGACTGGCTGGTTGGTCGGGATTGTCACAACCTGCATGTTGTAAATGTTACGGAATTCTTCTTCTTCCGTTTTTGCTGTACCCGTCATACCCGATAACTTTTCATACATACGGAAGTAGTTCTGGAACGTAATTGTTGCTAGTGTCATGCTCTCGTTCTGCACTTCAAGACCTTCTTTTGCCTCGATGGCTTGATGCAGACCTTCGCTATAACGGCGTCCCTTCATTAAACGTCCTGTGAAGGAGTCAACGATGACTACTTGGCCTTCTTCTACCACATAATCCACGTCTTTTTGCATCGCAACATGTGCCTTCAGCGCCTGAGCAATGTGATGGTTCAGCGCGACATGTTTGACATCAAACAGGTTCTCGATGCCGAATGCTTTTTCCGCCTTCGTCATTCCGCTTTCAGTCAATTGCACACTTTTTGTTTTAATATCATACGTGAAATCATCTTCTATTTTTAATGTACGGACAAATGCATTGGCTTGTACGTAAAGTTTTGTTGATTTCGCAGCTTGTCCAGAAATAATAAGAGGTGTTCTCGCTTCGTCAATTAAGATGGAGTCAACCTCATCGATCACGGCATAATGAAGTGGTCTTTGAACCATCTGCTCTTTGTAAAGCACCATGTTATCTCGTAAATAGTCAAAGCCGAGTTCATTGTTTGTTGAATACGTGATATCAGCGGCATACGCTTCTCTTTTTTCATCTTTGTCTAAGCTGTTTAAGTTTAAGCCGACCGTTAAACCAAGAAATTCAAAAATTTTGCCCATTTCCTGCGCATCACGGCTTGCCAAATATTCGTTGACTGTCACGATGTGGACGCCTTTTCCAGAAAGAGCATTTAAATAAACAGGCATTGTTGATGTCAGCGTTTTACCTTCACCTGTTTTCATTTCAGAGATGTTGCCTTCGTGAAGCGCGATCCCCCCCATGAGCTGCACCTTAAATGGGTACATTCCTGTCACGCGGCGGGATGCCTCGCGAACCGTAGCAAATGCTTCAACCAGCAGGTCATCCACGGATTGTCCTTTTTCAAGTTTTTCTTTAAATTCAATCGTTTTATTTCTTAAAGCCTCGTCAGATAATTTTTCAAAATCTTGAGCGAGAGCTTCGATTTCATTTGCTTTTTTTTCATATCGGCTGATCGTACGTTTCGTAGGATCAAACACTTTGTTTAAGATTCCAAGCATATAATAACGCTCCTCTATTTCATGCAATTTTTCGGCATGTCCAAAAGTTTGACAGGTCCATATTTACCTGCATTTATCATACCATACCTTCTTTCATTTCCAAAGAATTTGCCATAATTTCGCACAAAAAACCCGCCCCTTATGAAGGGAACGGGTTTACTTTATTTAGGTTGTTTTTGAATCCGCATCAACTGATATTTAAGCGTTTGGCTCAATGAGTCCATATTTACCGTCATTTCGGCGATAAACCACATTGGTCAAATTTGTCTCAGCATTTGTGAAAACGAAGAAACTATGACCTAACATGTTCATTTGGAGAATAGCCTCTTCACTATCCATCGGTTTTAAGTTGAAACGCTTTTGTCTGACGATTTCTGTTTCATCAATCTCTTCGTCATCTTGAACTGCTACTTCAGCCGTACCATTTCCTCCAGCAAATAAGTGCTTTTTGGCACCTTGCTCGCGGAATTTACGATTTACTTTTGTTTTGTGCTTTCTAATTTGACGTTCTAATTTACTGGCTGCTAGGTCTACTGCATTGTACATATCCTCATTATGCACCTCAGCTCGAAGTGCTAGATCAGTCATTGGAATGGTAACCTCAACTTTAGATTCTTGATCGTTGTAAAACTTCAAGTTCACGTTGACTGAAGCATCTACATCTGTTTCAAAATAACGCTCCAGCTTTCCAATTTTTTTCTCGACATGATCTCTTAGTGCAGGTGTTACATCGATGTTTTCTCCTCTGACATTGTAATTCATGTAAAGAACGCCTCCTTTAAAATTAAGGATATGTAAACCTATTTCTACTTTTCCCTCCTTTTCTCCTGCTCAAACGTAAAAAAATGTGAATATTTATTGAAATTTGTCGAATTTTGCGGTGCTTCAACTGTTGCTTGATAGGTGATGAATATATATTCGGCTGATTCTTGAAAAAGACCAGCGTTCGTTAAATGGTAAAAGATGAAATCGATTTTTTCAGCGATTGAGATAAGGATTTTAAATCCTCCGCAGCGGCTTTCATCTCTTCATTGGCCGCTAATGATTCTTCAACAGCAGCAGACATGTACTCTGTCTCTTCTGAGTTTCGTTTGGCACCTTCTTCAATGACACCAACCGTTTGAGAAATTTCCTCTGTACTAGCAGAGATTTGTTCTGCAGTGGCTGACAGCTCTTCTGCTTTTATTGAGATATCACGAATAGATTCCAAGATTTCATGGAAGCTCTGTTCAGATAATTGTGATACTTTTACACCCTCTGCTACATCACGCTCAACCTTCGTCATCGATTGTGATGACTTTTCTGTATCTTTGTTCACGTTCTCGAGTAATTGACTAATTTGATCTGTCAGCTGACTAGATTCTTCTGCCAGTTTCCTCACTTCATCTGCTACAACTGCAAAGCCTCTTCCATGTTCTCCCGCCCTTGCTGCTTCTATGGCTGCGTTTAAAGCAAGCAAATTCGTCTGGTCAGCAATGGCATGGATGTGACCTAACAGGTCTTGAATGCCTGTAAACTGCGCTTGTACATGGGTCATTGTGGAATGGTGGTCATTCACAGACTCTTTAATAGAACTCATTTGTTTCACAAACTGTTGAATAAGGGCAGCACCCTCTTCAGCCTTTTCAGTCACTGAAATTGAGTAACCCGAAACATCGGATGTGTGTACAGCTGCATTTTGCATGCCAGTCGACACTTCTTGAATGGCGGATGCAACTTTTCCGACCGCATCTGATTGTTCACGTGAAGCTTCACTGACCTGTTCAATCGAGCTAGATGTCTGCTCACTAGCCGATAACGTTTGACTGATGGTTTCCTCAAATTGAGCAGCAGAATCAGCAAGCTGTCTTGATCCGCTTTGCACCTGCAAAATAAGCTGACGCAAATGAGCTGTCATTTGGTTAAAGGCTGTGCCGAGTTGACCAATCTCATTTTTAGAGGTCACTTCAACCTCTTCAAGGGTAAGGTCACCACCTGCCATCCTTCTTGCAGCATTTGTAACAGAAACAATTGGTTTTGTCATGCGATGAACGAATCTGACCCCAATCACCAAAAGGCCAACAATAATCGCTGCACTGACAAGAATGAGTGTAAGCAATAATTGATTACTATCTTGATTGAGCTGATCGATTTTTTGATCACGTTGTTTTAGCTGATTTTGAGCGAATTCTTTTGTAAAGGTATGTATTTCTTGTTCGATAGGTTGTAATTCTTGACTGAGGCGGGTGTTGAATTCTTTTTGATTTTGCATATTTAATGAATTAAATAATCGATTTGTTGAGGTGTAGTAGAGATAATTTTTTTCTGAGATTTGATCTAATAGATTTTTTGCTTGTTTGACCGTACTCATTTTCGAAGCTTCTGCTGTTTTCTTATTAATATCTTCATATGTTTGCTCAATTTTCTGCAAATTTTCTGCATCTTGCACGACGACATATGTTTTAATCTGTGCTTCCTGCTTTTGCAGAAGCGCTTCTAATTCCAGCGAGGTCTGATAAAGCTTCACTTCCTTGCTTAATAGCGCTTTATAGGATTGATCTGTTTTGTAATAGAGAAAGCTTGAGAATCCTAACATACTGACAAACAATACACATATGACAATAAGCCCAAATAAAAATTGATTTTTTAGTCTCATAATTTCCTCCGAATGGTCTGAATTGGACAAAAATTAATGAATGACATACGGCCTCATACAGGCATGTATTTCATCCATCCACTTTCTATATTCAGGTATAAAATATGATTTCAGGAATGATTGGAAGTGATTTGAAGGGAATGTATAGAAAGCTAGTATATCAAAACTTAAAAATATTTGATCAAACGAACGAATCGTTTTGGCAAAGTGTTCATTTTCAATAATTGAAAGCAGAAGAGGATGTGTTGTGTCTAAATGAAAGAAGGCATGGATCAGATCATTAAAGATCCGATCCCCTTCTGTTTTGTCAAAATCCTTCTCAATTTCATCTAAATATTTTAGACTCTCTTCTATCGTATATAGAAGTTCATAATATGTGGTTAATAAAATATAGTCATTTGAACGATACGCCACAGGTCTCACCTATTTATTTCCGTTTATCGTAGTATACGCCGTCACTCGTTATGGGCTGGTATGGATTTTGATAATTCAGCTGTTTTGTTTTCTTTTTTTGAATGGCTTGAATATCTGCTTTTATCCCATTTTGGATAACCGTTAATTGTTTCGCCATCTGTTGATCTGTTTGAATGATTTCTCGGATTTTCTCTTTTTCTTGATCCGTCAATTCATGCTGTATATCTCTCATTAATTCGTCTCTCTCAATTAAAAAGGCATCAAAGTCTTCAACCAGTGTGTCACTTTGCGGATTTTCCGCTATTTCGGCTGCCATTTTTAATGTTTGATCATGCAGCTGGTCTACAATACTCATAGAGAGCCCCCGATAGAGTGATGACGGCCTTTTCGATCGGTTTGAATGACTTCCTTCCACGCATCACGGAAATCAGTTACGTACTCTTCTACTTCATTCAATATCTCTTCGTCATTTTGAAGATTGGCTTCTATCAGTCTGCGATAAATGTAATCATACATACTTGCCATACTCTTAGATACGTCATAGGAACGATTTAAGGTGCCATTTAATTCTTGAATGATGTTTTGAGCCTTTTTCAGGTTCAAGTTTCTCGTTTCTGCATCCTCTTTTTGAATGGCATGCTTCGCTATTCTGATGAACTTTAAGCAGCCTTCATAAAGCATAAGCGTCAACTCGGCAGGTGTTGCGGTCTCAATAGAATTTTTCTGATAGGCGGCATAAGGGTTCTGTATTGCCATATGTTATAAACCTCCAATTATTGTCCAAGCAGTTGAGAAAGGTAGCCAGATTGGTTGTTTAGCTTTTGAATTGCACTATCCATGGCGTTAAACTTCGTATAGTAACGGGCTTCAACCATCTTCAAACGGTCTTGGAACGTACTCATTCGTTTGGTCAAAGAGTCAAGGTCCTTACCAAGTCCGTATTCCTTTAATTCCATTGTTGTGCTTCCCGCCTTTGTTTGAATGCTCTTCGTGAAGGCAGATAAGGAATTTTGGACACGATAAATGATTCCTTGTTCTTTATATTGCTGCTGCGCTTTTTCTTTATCCTTTGAATCCACATTTAAACTACCTGATATGAACATTTGACTGATCTTCTGTGGATCTGCTTCAATGGCTTCTTTTAGTTTATTGTCATCAATTACAAGCTTTCCTCCATCTTTATATTTATCTGAAGTAGTAATTCCAATTTGTGTGAGGTGAATTTTATTCCCATCACTAGTCGTAATATCAGCATAAAAATCACTTCTTATTTTAGAAGCTCCAGATCGTAAAATAGAATCACTTCTCAGCAAGCCAGACTTCGCGGTCGTTTCCCATAGTTCCACTTCTTTATCAGACATTGCTTTTTTCTCTTCTGCTGTTAAAGGATGATAGTCTCTATTTCTTTTTTCATTGACTTTACCATTAATTTGCTCAACAAGCTCATTGTATTTATCAACAAATTGTTTAATCTTATCAAAGATTGCATCAACATCTGTTGAAACGTTTAAGCTGACAGGCTTATCCGTTGTTCCTTTAAGCTCGTACGTAATACCAGCTTGTGTAAAGGTATTGTTGTTATTCTCCATTTTCAGGCCGTTAATCTCGTATTGCGCCTTCTGTCCTTGAGTGGTCGCAACCAATTTGTTATCTCCATCTACTTGAAAACCTAATTGAGTGAAGAATGAAGCCGAATTGCCATCAGCTGCTTTTATACTGACACCTTCACCCGTTGTCCGAGAAGTAAGAGCGATCGTATCCACGTAGCTAGTTCCATCAAAAATTTGGCCTTTGTAAGCCGTCACACCTAATTGCGAGTTGTTCAGCTTTTTCACGATGTCATCAATTGTATCGGTATCAGAAGTATTGATTGTTACCATTTTTGGTTTTGTTGAATCTGGTGTCGTCACTTCAAACGTAAACGTACCATTTGCAGGTGTAAATCCAGATGTACCAGAGGACTTGAAGACAGAAGCTGTCGCTAGCTGAGTGACATGAATAGAGCCAGAGGTCGCATTAGTTGATCCAGTTGCTGTGACAGCAGATTCATTTGAGCTTGTCACTTTTTTGGCGCCATATGTACTTGGATACCCTAAGCTTAAGCTATTAATCAAATCACCTAATTCTTTGATTTTCGAGTTAACCTCGCGATAGCTGTCTCTTTGCCATTCAAGTGTTTGTTTTTGGCGTGTCATTTTATCCAGTGGTGCTTGTTCGGTTTTCATTAGCTTTGAGACGATTTCATCAATATCAAACACATTTGAGAATCCTGTAATTCGATTGACCATTGTTTATGTTCTCCCTTCATTTACATTCTTTTATCTACAAATAAACCGACAATTTCTGTCATCGCCGCATAGAAATCAAGCCATTCCTTGGAAGGAATTTCTCTAATGACTTCTTCTGTTTGGTTATCTACGACTTTGACATAGTATTCATTGAGTTTTTCATGTAATTCGAATTGAAGATGAAATTGAGTAGGCTCAATGAGCTGGTTTGCCCCTTGAAGAGTTTTTTCAATTTCTTCTTTTGAAACAGCCCTGCCACTTGCTTGTGAGTCAGTGTTTACATTGTCATTCTGGTTATTAGAAACACGGGTTTGAAATGCATCGATAATTGGCTCTAGCGATGTCAACTTACCAACAGACATAGTTATTCAGCTCCTGTGCTTTAATCTATCTTTTATATCGGCTTTGAATTTTCAAATTAAATATAGATGGACCGATTTGTTAAAGTTTCCTATAGACCATGAACATCTGTATCGAAACGCTTTCACACGGAGAAGGGCAGCTGAATGCGATAAAAAAATCCTCACTTTTTTTGTGAGGATAATTGAGAGAGGAGATCTAAGGATAAACTCGCTGCACGATTGTTCTCTTCTTGAATTGACAGGTACACTTCTTTCCTGTGAATATCAATGTGCTTAGGAGCCTCTATCCCGACTTTCACTTGATCGCCTTCGATTGAAATAATCTTGACTTCAATATCATCGCCTATTTGAATCGACTGGTTTAATTTACGAGACAGCACTAACATGAGGATGCCACCTCTAACAAATGTTTTGTATGATAGGCTGAATCATGCAAAATTACCTGCTTGGCTTTCATGTTTTTCCGGTTCACAATAATAGGCGCTCTTAAATTGGCTGTTGTTTTTTCTATAGATGATTCCATTGTTAAAATAACCATTACTTCCACATCATTGGCATCTTCTACTTCTAGAATGTCTACAACCGTCTCGTCTAAATCAAATTCGTATTGATTGAAGAATAAAAATGGGCTGCTGACGATAAAACCTAATGCTGCGTTTTTCAATGATTGAAGAACTAAAAATGGAGACTCTTCTGATAAAGGCAAAATGACAAACTGTTTTTGATCCAGAAATCCTGGTATCCCATTAGAGAAGTTGATGATTTGCTCCTCTTTGATTGTCACTTCACCATGGTATTTTGTTTGAATGATCATAATTCACGACCTTTTTCGTTTTTCTTAACTATACCTTATCACCATTTTGGCCCGTTTCGTCAACTTCTATTTTTAATTCTGGGTATTGTAACATATCAATATTGACCTTACCTGGCTGGTAGTTAACGATTGGTTTATGAGGTGTTGCCTCTATGACTGCCTTTTGCGGCTCCACATCAATTTGAAGCTCAGAAGGCTGATAGTGAATTTTCACACTAAAGAATGAAGGTATTACTCCAATGGTGAATTGCTTTGCTGGAGGACTGCCATTGATTTTGGCAAACTCAGCAATCGCATTCCCACCATTCTCGATCTTGACGAGTTCACTTCCTTCTTCCGCTCTTCGGCCCATTCCTTCTCCAACAGCACGCTTTCCCTCTGCTGCCCATTCCTCAGAACGCCTAAAAATCGACTTGATGTCCATGTCGGCAAATGCCTCGGTTTGATCAATGGTTAATTTCGATGGTGTCCTTTTGATATCCATGACAGCTCGTGGCTGCTGAATCTCAAGGTCCGCTCGTGGCTGCTCTACTTCTTGCCGGGAAGGAGTTGTCGACATTTGAAGCTTTGCATAGGTTTGCTGCATTAACAATCTAGGGATTTGCATATGTTCACCTCCATGATGCAAAAAAGCACCCATCGGATGCTTTTTATTATCTTAAGAAATCAACAAGGGATGGCTGAATGACTTTAGCTGTTGTCGCTAAAGCAGCTCTATTTACCGTCTCTTGTTGAAGAAGATCAAGAATTGCCTTTTCACTTTCAACATCTTCATTATCTGATTTGGCATTTTTCAGTACTTCAAATTGTGAAGTCAAACGGCTTCCTACTAAGTCAACACGATTCGAACGCGCTCCTAGATCAGATCGTTCAGCACTCATCACTTCTTTAAACTGATCGATACTTGCTAATGCATCATCAGAATTCGCGAACGTTCCATTTTTCAATGAGTTTTCTAAATCAGTCAGCATCTCAATAACATTTTGACCGCTGGCCTGTCCACCAAACGCTGAAATTGGATTTGAGTTTACATTTAAAGTGATACCATCAGAAATGTTCGCTTGAACAGCATTTGCATCTGTATAATTTTCGAAATTAAATGTATACGTACCGTCTGCATTCTCAACAACTGGCTTGACATTTGTACTTGTTCCATTAAATACGAACTTACCTAGCATTTGAGTGTTCATCGCATCAATGATTTGCTTCTTCATCTGGCCAACTTCCACTCCAATAGCTGCTAAATCTTCGGGCTGCTTTGTTCCGTTTGCCGCATCAAGCACTTTATCTCGTATATTTGACATAATATCAATGATTTCAGTGACACTTGTTTCCGATGTATCAATCCAGTTTTGTGCTTCATTTAAGTTATTTTTATATTGTTCATTTCGAAACAAGGCAGTACTATATTGAAGGCTTTTCACTGCTGCAACAGGATCATCAGACGTTTTCGTGAAACGTTTGCCTGTTTGTGCCTGCTCATTAATTTTAGAAAGTTTTTCATAACTTTTACTAATATTTCGAAGTGAGTTTTGAGAAATCATACCTTGTGTGACTCGCATCAGTTATCCCTACCTTCCTACGACACCCATGCCGTTTATTACCTTATCCAATACTTCATCTTGTAATGTCATAATTCTCGCAGCCGCATTATATGCATGCTGAAATTGGATCATATTCGTCATTTCTTCATCGATGGAGACAGCACTAGTCGACATTCTACGTTCATTGGCTGAATTGACAAGAGCAGCTGAACTGCTTTCAAGCGTCATGTTCTTTTTCCCTTGTATCCCCATCTCAGCAATGACATTTTGGTAGTAATCTTGAATGGTCGTTGTATTGCCGCCGATTGGTAACTTTAAGTCTTGTATATTAGCTAATTTCGTAGCATTCGAACCGTCACCTTGTGTTTGGTTGAGAGATGCTGCAATATTATCTGTTGATGCTAAAATGACATCGCTCACTTTAATACGAGCTGCCAAACCTTTATTCAAATCATTGTTATTCTCGATGTCAAAAAAGTCTTGTCCACTTGCACCAGTTAACGTGTACCCCTGCTTATGTACATCGTTAAATGTATCCATAAATACTTGTGCTACTTCATCCAGCTCTGCAAGCATATCTGGATACATGCCTTTTTCAGCACCATTTGACATGTAGCCGTAAACCTCAACAAGTGCTTTTACTTTTCCGTTTACTTGTAATTGATCCGCTGCAATAGTTGTTGTTCCGAATTGAAGTGAGTTAACAAGTCCCGTTGTATTATCGTAAGAGATTTGCAGTTCAGACTTTTCGTTCGTAATACCATTCAAAATGTTTCCTGCAGATTGTCCATTTGCACCGATAATGTCGATGTTGACAGTTCCTTCAGCAATTTTGAGTGCATTACCGCCAGGTGGATTGTAGCTGACCTTAATATCAACAAGTGAGGATAATTGATCTACCAAAGTATCACGTGTATCATAAAGATCATTTGGAAGATATCCATTTGGCTCAACTGCTGCAATCTGTTTGTTCACTTCATCTATTTGAGATAAAAGAGTGTTTACATCTTTGGCTGTTGAATCGAGTTCCGTTTTCAAATTCTTTTGTATCGTTGTTAAAGAAGAATTGAGCAGACGGAATTGGTCAACTAAAGCCTGTGCACTTGTTTTAACAACTGTACGTGCAGAAGCCGTATCAGCATTTTTAGTTTCCGATAGCACCTGTAATGATTTCCAAAGGTTATCAAAGGCTCTGTTCAAGCCTTCATCCGTCAAATCATTCATAACCCCTTCCATCTGTGAAAGGGCATCTGACTTCGTTGAGTAGTAAGACAAGTTGTTGTTATGATCTCTATATTGCAGATCTAAAAAGCTGTCTCGAATTCTTTCAACCGTTCCAACTTGTACACCTGTCCCCATTTGACCATACGTCTTGCCATCATAAACAGAAATGACTGGATAAGGATTTTCTGCTTTAAAGGTCACTCTTTGTCTTGAGTAGCCCTCCGTATTTGCATTGGAGACGTTGTTTGATGTGACATAAAGCCCTGCACGCTGGGCTGTGATTCCTCTTTTTGCCGTTTCTAGTCCCATGAATGTAGAACCCATTGGTATCCTCCTTGTTTACGCCTTTGAATCAAACAAAGCCCTTTGCTGTTTAGGCTTTGAACTCTCAAGACCATTTTGTCCGTAATTCATATTTTCTTTATTAGGGTTAACCAGATCGAATGTCAGTGAAATAAATTGAAGTGACTGCTGAATAAGCTGTTTGTTCAGTTCATTTACATCTTTTAGTTCCACCATGATGTCATTTAATTTCTCATATAATGAAATGAGCTCTTCTTGATCTGTACCTTCAGCCTTTTCGATACATGCAGTGATGGTTGGCGATTGATCACTTTGTAAAAATTGAACGGTCGCTTCAATTCGTTTTTCTTCTAATTGAGAAATGGCCTGAATATACTTTTGCTCTAAATTCAGAACCTCTGAAAGAGCATCAATCTCATTACTTTTCAGCATTTCTGTTTTATCCTTAGATAGCTTTAAAAGCTGTTCATGCAATCCATAGAGACGATGCAGTTCTTCAATAATTATTTTAACTGACATTCACGCTGCTCCCTTTTGTTATTGTTGTTTATAAAAATTCAGCATTTTATCTGCAATGCCTTTTGTATCTACTTGATATGTTCCGGCTTCAATGCTTTTTTTAATTTGGTCAATTTTATCTTGGCGTTCTCTCATAATATTCGGCACCTTTTGCATTTCGATTGCCTTTTTAGAAATTTCGACTTTATCAGTTGAGTTAGCTTGATTCGATTGCAACGTTTGTTTCTCATATGTTTTCTTGTAAGGATTTACTGGTTGTGTTCCATATCGATTAATTTTCACGGGATTCCTCTCGCTTTCCGTTACAGTCTGTCTTGATTCTATCCATTTTATCGACCAAACTGCAACTTAGTTTAGGGAATCAGTCGTTTTTAGGATTAATGGCATAATAGGTGTCTTTTTTCCTAGATTCAATCTCCCTTTTACGCTCCTCTTCTTGGTTCATTTGGCTGATTTGCGAATGAATATCCTGTTCACATTGGCTGCATAGCTTGTTTTTCCTGATCGCTTTGCCACATCTTTCACAAGGATAATTAATATTCGGAAATTGACTAATTTGCAGTCTTTTCAAACGAATAAATTTCAAGATTAATTCTTCATCAACTTCTGTTGCATCTACTATTTCAGCGATGGTTGATTGTCTATTACTTTGTTTTCTCAAGAATTTATATACAATATCAAATGAACGTTCTTCTTCTTCAAAGCATTTGTTACAAACCGTTTGGATGGTGGTTTTTAAAAATAGCTGATTACATTGTGGACAGTTTGCCAATTGATTCATAACCAAAACCCCTTACGTTATTTTCTTTTCTTATTATCGGTTAATTATCATGATTTTTAACTACGTATCAACGTAAAAGAAGAAACACTTTTGGCACCTGCGTCTTTCAAAATTCTTGCCGCATCATAAATGGTTGCTCCCGTTGTATAGATATCATCAACTAATATAATATCCCTTTGAACAATCACATCTGTTTGCTTTATTTGAAACAATCCTTTTTGATCTAGGCGTTCATTTTTCTTTTTTTTGGACTGCTTACTTTGATGTATTTTCACGAGTGGCTGCAATATCGGCTTACCTATCAAGGAAGCGATGACAACGGACTGATTAAACCCTCTTTCTTTTAGTCTTTCATTACTTAAAGGGATCGGGATCAGCAATGGGTCTTTTATGCAGAAGGAACGTTTAAATGCTGCTTGTACATCTCGTTTAAACAGCTCAACTAAAGCCGTATCACCCCGAAATTTAAAGCGGGCAAGGACATCTTTCATCAACTCGTTGTAAGTATAAACTGACCTATTTTTTATAAGGACTTTAGTAGAATCAGGGCGTTCATTCCATCTATCACAGTCTTGGCACATTTGATCATTTAACTGCGCCCTTCCACAGGTTGGACAAATAGGACGCTCAATCTTTACTAAGTGATTCTTACATGCTACACAAAGCCGATCATCATTTAATAGAAGTAATGATTTCCATGTAAAAGCAGGCACAAAATGCCCATCGCAAATTGAGCAAATCAATTGGTTTCCTTGTTCAGCAGCAGGCGATTTTCGCACCTTGGAAATGCGGAGACCTTGGAAGCTGCTTCTGTCAGAATGACCAGCATAGCCGTATTCTTCTGTTTATCGACCATCTCAGATTTACTGTAAGATATTTTATCGATATCTGTTATATATTGTGGTTTCACTTGATTCAGTGAAATTGCTAATACATCTTCTATACACTTTTCACAATGACAAATCATGTTTAATTGGTTGAGATATTGATAGAGAATTTCCTTGAGTAGTATTTCTTTTGCATTGAGTAGCATATTTTGTCTCTCCTGCCATTTGTGTATTGTGAATATAATGTACCATGATTTAGTTGAAGCCACACTGTTTTTCAGAAAACTCTTTTGCAGCCGTATCATTCATTCTTACGATATGCTTCTTTGCTTGTTTCATACTTCTCGTTAAACCAAAATGAAAAAGGAAAACATCTCCTGTACAATAATCGGGATGTCTGCCCACTCTTCCAGAAATCTGAACAAGTGCACTCTCTGTAAAAATAGTAGATTCCGAACCTAGTACCCCCACTTGAACATTCGGAATGGTTACGCCTCTTTCTAAAATAGTGGTTGTAACTAGTACATCGTATGCGTAATCTCTAAAGTGCTGAACCTTTTGTTTCCTATCTGGATCCTCGGCAGATACTCCCTCCACGTTTAAGGAGTGTTCTCGAAGAATCTTCGTTACCTTCTTCATGGCAGCAATTGAAGGAACAAAAAGTAATACTCTTCTCTTATTTGCAATATGTCTCTGCATCCAATTCATCACTTTAGAAGGAAGCTGCTTCTTTTTTAATTTCTTTTTCCAATGTCCGATCCATTGAAAGGTCGGGACGGGTAATGGTTGCTGGTGAAAACGCAGAGGAATTTTTATCGCTTCCAGTTTTCCACGAGAAACCTCTCTCGTTATTTTTTTAGAGGGTGTCGCACTTAAATAAATCCTTACCCCTCCGTTCTTTCTCATCGCCTTTAGAACAGCAAATTGGAGACGTTCATCCATTGAATAAGGGAAGGCATCGACTTCATCTACAATGAGCACATCAAATGCATTTTTGTATCTCATCAGCTGGTGGGTTGTGGTGATCACAAGCGGTGCTATTTGAAACCTTTGTGAACTGCCTCCATAAAGTACGGCTATTGTTATCCCTTGAAATGCTTTTCTAAGCCGTGGTTCGAGTTCAAGCACAACATCTGTTCTAGGTGTCGCAATACAGACACTCATTCCTTGATTTAATGCATATTCAATTCCATGAAAGAGCACTTCCGTTTTCCCTGCCCCGCAAACCGCCCAGACGAGTAGGTCAAATTTGTTTTTAATAGCTTCGATCATTCTTTCTGATGCTCTTTTTTGTCCTTTAGACAGCTCTCCCTGCCATGTTAATTCGGCTCGATATGTTTCTACCATTTGTGGACCTGTCCATTCATAAAGAAATCCACATTCAGTTACTTTTCCCATCATGATGCATGATCTACAGTACACACAATCCTTTTGACACACTTCACATGGAGAGTGAGCAAAGTACCGCTTATGTGATACACCACACCGGCAGCATGTAAAACCACCTGCTTTCCTCTCAATGGCAGGTGTTCGATTGACTAAGCCTTTCTCCTCCAGCCAATCTAAATTGGACTGTGAGCACCTTGTTTCAACAGTGAGCAGATGGCGTGAATGCAGCTGCTGCTTTAGTTTCATTGCTTTGTCCATGTTCAACTTCACCAAACACCTTTCAATTGATGTTTGCCTATTATGCGCAAAGACATGACCTTTCGTCCAACAGGTAAAATAGAAAAACAAAACCCCTTTTCCATAAGAAAAGAGGTTTTTAGGATTTATCTAATCACCCAGCCAAGGGCTAAAGAGCCTTCACCTAGATGGGTGCCGATCACGGCGCCAAAGTAGCTTTTATAAAATTCAACATGAGGATATTTTTCGGATAAGTGCGCAATTAATTCTTCTGCTTCTTCTTCTCTATTACCATGTATCAGAGTTGCTCTCATCGGAACACCACGTGATGCATCTTCATCAAATAATTCAAAAATACGTGAAATGGCTTTTTTACGTGTGCGAATCTTCTCAAAAGGAACAATTAGCTTGTTGTCAAAATGCAGAATAGGCTTTACCTTTAAGAGGCTTCCAATAAAAGCCTGAGCACCATTTAATCTGCCGCCTCTTTGCAAATGAGTTAAATCGTCTACCATAAAATACGCCCGCTGACTTTCTTTCAGGTAATTTAGATGTGCTAACACTTCTTCTAAAGAAGCACCCTCTTGGATTTTTTCAGCAGCTTCTAACACATAAAAACCTTGTGCCATACAGCTTGTTTCTGTATCAAACGGATAAATGTCAATCCCGTCAACTAAATCATTCGCTGAGGCAGCACTATTGTATGTTCCACTAATTCCACTTGAAAGGTGAATACTAATCACGGCGTCGTATGTTTCACTTAGTTTTTCATATAAGGCTATTAATTCACCGAAAGCAGGCTGAGAGGTTGTTGGAAGATCTTTGTGTTTTTTGATTTCTTCATAATATGTCTTCCAGTCCATTTCTATTTCTTCACGGTAGGATTCGCTGCCAAAGATGACGTTGAGGGGAATCATATGAATATCATGTTTATCACGCAGCTCTTGTGGTAGATAAGCAGTACTGTCTGTTACAACGGCTATTTTCATTCTTAAATACCTTCCTTATTTGTTAAGTTACTCTTTTTTATTTTAAAAGAATGATCATTTTTTCATTAGATTTATAATAGTAATCAAAAAAGCCTGCCTAATCAATAGGCAAGCCCGCTATATCCGAAAAATACTCCTACCCTGCCCACCATTTCTCTCCAGCTAAAATGTGAGAGAACCAAAAACAGGCGAAAAAGGAGTACTTGTCCGGAACATTATCTCATTTCTACCCAGCCGTTTTTAATAGCTACAACAACAGCTTGTGTTCGGTCGTTTACATTCATTTTTTGCAAAATGTTACTCACGTGGTTTTTGACTGTTTTCTCACTAATAAAGAGCGATTCACCAATTCCTCTGTTGCTCTTTCCGTCAGCTAACATTTGAAGAACTTCACATTCACGTCTAGTTAAAATATGAAGTGGTCTGCGAATTTCAGGATATACCTCGTGCTGTGGATGTGCTGAAACGCCACTAGTCGCTAGGCGTCGGAATTCATTTACTAAGTTATGAGTGACTTTCGGATGTAAATAAGAGCCTCCGTCAGCTACAACTTTCACTGCTTCGATGAGTGTGTCTGCATCCATTTCTTTTAACAGGTAGCCTCTCGCCCCTGTTTTCAATGCATGTGTTACATAGTTTTCATCGTCATGAATAGATAGAATAATGACTTTTGATTCGGGATAAAGCTCAACAAGCTGCTTTGTAGCCTCAACACCATTTACATTCGGCATATTAATGTCCATAATGACAACATCCGGATGATAGTGTTCTACGATACGTGCAGCTTCGTCACCGTCGTCTCCTTCTGCAACTACTTCAAAAGTAGGTTCAAAATCTAAAATCCGTTTGACACCTTCACGGAATAATTGGTGGTCATCAATAATTACAATATTTACTTTAGTCACAAGCTACGCCTCCCCATGTTTATTGTTCTACACCTGAACTTTATGGTCAATATGTCTTTTGACTCTATTTTACAATTTTATTTTGCAATGTTAATGGCACGCGAATCATGATGAATGTCCCTAGACCTATTTTTGAGTCTATGGTCATTTTACCTTCTAGTAAGTCTACGCGTTCTTTCATGCCAAGTAAACCGAAGGATTTGTTTTTGTTTGTTTTCACATCTTTCATATCAAAACCTTTTCCATCGTCTTTAATAATTAAGGTCACAAAGTCTTTCGTTACTTCTACTTTGACAGAGATTTCTTCAGCTTCAGAATGCTTTAATGAATTTGTGACAGCTTCTTGGGCTAGTCTAAACAGTGCTACTTCAAATTGAGAAGCAATTCTTTCGCTTTCTGTATCACCTAGGCATTGGAACGTAATTTTGGTTTTCCCATCATATTCTTCAATTGTGTTTAAGTATTTTCTCAGTGTCGGAATCAGACCCAAATCATCTAAAGCCATCGGTCTTAAATCATAAATGATTCTTCTCACTTCGTACAGTGCATTTCGCACATTCTGTCTGAGACTTCTAATTTCTTTAAAGCCTTCTTCTGTACCGCGGTCTCTAAAAATTCGTTCAATTAATTCGGAACGCATCATCACGTTTGCCAGCATTTGAGCAGGGCCGTCATGAATTTCCCGAGACACTCTTTTGCGTTCTTCTTCTTGGGCTTCAATAATTCTGAGACCAAAATCTTGTTTTGCTTGAGCATCTTCAAGTAAAACACCGACCTGGCGTAAATCCTGGTTGAGATAGTTGAGAACAACTGTAATCTGACTCACAAGCGTTTCAGAACGTTCAATGACGTCTTGTAAGCTTAATAATCGTCTTTCCAGATCATCTCTTCTTTCTCTCAGCTGCTTCTCACGCTGCTGGATCATGGTTAGTTCCACTTGCAAGTTATGTGCTTTTTCGTAGGCCTCACGTATTTCTTCTTCGCTAAATTTGTTGAAGTTTCTGCTGACCTCAGATAAGCGATTTCTAGCATGTCTTGTATGGACTTCCAGCTTATCCCCAAAATCAATTACTTCGTTTACTTGCTGCTTGATTTGCTTGAGCTCTTCTACTAGGCTTTCATATTGTTGACGGGACTGTTCGCCTATTCTAAATACTTCGTCCTTGCTGCCATCAACTGTACTTAGCATTTTCATGATGATTGAATCCAATAATTTCGGATCCATTTTGGGTGTTGTCATGGCTTTTCCCTCCCGTAACAGTGATGTCATCTTTTTTTATTATAAATGTCATTGATCTGCATTTTATGTCGAATTATAATGAAAGAATGCGTATAAATTATGAAGTTTTTATGACGACCCTTTTTCCGCTCCTATCATCATAACAAAATACGCTGTAAAATTCTAAAACCAATGCAAATTTTCACTAGTCTTACAATTTGCTTGTCAGGAGGGTATGTCTTTTGCTGAATCGCTATCTTACAGTAAAAAGTCGTGGCGAGCATGAGATCGTCATTGAAAAATCACGTTTTATTTGTCATATACAGCGTGCTGTCTCAGAAGAAGAAGCACAAGCATTTATACAATCCATTAAAAAACAACATTGGAATGCCACACATAATTGTTCAGCCTATCTCATTGGTGAACATGACCTGATTCAAAAAGCGAATGATGATGGTGAACCAAGCGGTACAGCAGGTGTGCCGATGCTTGAAGTGCTAAAAAAACGGAAGCTGAAAGATACAGTCGTTGTGGTCACTCGTTATTTCGGCGGTATTAAGCTTGGTGCCGGTGGATTGATTCGTGCCTACGGAAAATCTGTATCAGAAGCTATCAACCACGTTGGTATGGTAGAGCGCTGTTTAATGCGTACAATGCACACAACAATAGATTATACATGGCTTGGAAAGGTAGAGAATGAGCTTAGAGCCTCATCTTTTCAGCTAAAAGAAATCCATTATGCAGAAGATGTTATTTTTGAGACATATGTCGAAGAAACACAAACAGAGCAGTTCATTGAGTGGATGACTGAGCTGACAAATGGAAAGAGTGTTACAAAAGAAGGCGAACTGATTTATTTAGAAAAGGACATTGGTCCGATAAAGGAGACAGATGAATGGCACAACGAGTAAAAGTGCGCGTACGAAAGAAAAAGAGTAAGAAGAAGAGAATTATCAAACGTATTCTGGTCTTATTTTTGCTTCTTATCATCTGCATGGGCGGATTTGCGGTATATAAAATCGTCAATACACTTCAAGCTGCTGACAAAACATATGATGAACTAGAGCGCGGAGAGAAATCGAAGCTTCGTGATGCTGTCATTGATATTAAGAAAAAACCTTTCTCTGTACTATTTGTCGGAATTGAGGATTATGCCACAAAGGGTGATCATGGCCGTTCAGATTCACTCATTGTCGCAACGATTAATCCCCAAGACAAAACGATGAAAATGGTTAGTATCCCTCGTGACACACGCGTACAGCTTGCAAGTGATACGACAGGAAGTAAAGAAAAGATCAATGCAGCATTTGCTAAAGGTGGTAAAGACGAAACGATTGAAACTGTCGAACAATTCTTGCATATTCCGATCGATAAATATGCAACCGTTGATTTTGACGGATTCAAGGATGTCATTGATGAGGTCGGCGGAATTGATATTGATGTTCCATTTGACTTCGATGAAAAAAGTGATGTTAAAAAATCGAAAAAGATTTACTTCAAAAAAGGCAATATGCATTTAAATGGGGAAGAAGCACTTGCTTACGCACGGATGAGAAAACAAGATCCACGTGGTGATTTCGGACGTAACGATCGTCAGAAACAAATTTTACGTGCAATGATTGATCAAATGGCGAAGCCAAATAACATTGCGAACGTCGATAACATTGCTAAAGAAGTCAGTGATCACATTACGACCAATTTCCGTATCACAGAAGGTCTTGCACTTCAGCAAATCTACAGCGGATTTAAAGGAGACGACACAGAAACGCTTTCTATTAAAGGATCAGACCTTTATTTAGGGCCAAATCGCACGTATTACTTTGAGCCAGATCCAACCAATCTAGCTAACGTACAAAATGAATTACGGACGCATTTAAAGCTTCCTGCTGAATCTTCAACTGAAACAGATTCACAAACCAATCCGTCCTCTGGTGAAACAGGGTCAAGTGATACACCTAACTCTTCAACCAGCACACCTGGACAATAATAAAAACAGCCCAGTTCCTAGGAACGGGCTGTTTTTTACTGTCTTTTGACCATTCGTTTATAAAATTTCGTAAATGGTTTGAACTCTTCATTCACCAAACCTGTGACTTCCGCAATCACTTGCATGAACATGACCAGTAAAAAGATAATAATCAGTGATAGCCAAATGGTGGCGCTTGTCAGCAAAATCGCACTTAAGCTAAAGACTAAGCCAATCATATAAATCACGATGACAGCCATGCGATGAGACAAGCCAAAGGCCATCAGTCTATGATGAATATGAGATTTGTCAGGTGCTGAGATCGGCTGTTTGTTTAATATTCGTCTAATGATGGCAAAGGTGGTATCGAAAATAGGGACACCTAAGATGATCACTGGGACCACAACACTAAACAAAGTGACACTTTTGTATAGCCCTAAAAGTGACAGTACCGAGATCATATAGCCTAAAAAGAGCGAACCGGTGTCACCCATAAAAATCTTCGCCGGATGAAAGTTGTAAAAGAGAAAGCCGATGGTACTGCCAATGACAACAAGAGATAAAGAAAGAATCAGAACTTTATCAGCTGAAAATGCCATCACGGCAATGGTTGATAAACCGATGACAGAAATACCGGCAGCCAGTCCATCAAGACCGTCAATTAAATTAATGGCATTTGTAATTCCGACAATCCATAACACGGTTAGGGGATATGCCATCCAGCCTAACTCAATTCGATCTGTTAAGAAAGGAACAGAGAAAAAGTCCATTTTTAAGCCCGTGCTTACAATCAGACAAGCAACAAGAACTTGTACGAGAAATTTAAATTTTGCACTTAAATTATATTTATCATCAAATATACCTAGAATGACGATGAGTACGGCACCAACTGAAATTGCTGTAATTTTATTATGTAGAAACAGCCCGCCTGCTAATGCTCCAGCCGCTACCCCAATAAAAATTGCCAAACCGCCCATTCGAGGCATTACTTTATCATGAACTTTTCGTTTATTCGGCTGGTCCACTGCACCAATCTTAATTGCAAACTTTTTGACGATTGGTGTCACAATTAAAACTGTAGCCAGAGAGACAAAAAACGCTAATAAGGCGCGTTCGTAATCCATAGGTCAGTCTCCTTCTAAATTGAAATCTGTATTTTGTATATTGGCCGCTCTTTCCATTATACAATTGAATAGAGGATGATCACAAGCTCCCCCTGTGAAGAAGAAACAAATAAAAACGCACAATCCCTGATGAATTATGCGTTTTCTTTAATATTCGTTAGTTCCACCATGTTTGTGAACAGCGCGTGCCAATCTTTTTTCTTCGCACGGCTTTGTCTTAGATGTCTATAGGTCATGTCGTCTTTTTTGCTGATCACTTTTTGGCAGGCTTCTACGAAGAGTGCAGGATCTTCGCCCTCTAAATATTCATACACATCATTCTCTTTTAGCCTTTCCGTTGACGGAAGATTTAAACCGACAACCGGTATTCCTGCGGCTAAAAATTCATATAGCTTGAGCGGAAACACGGCTTGATTGTAAGGAGATTGTTTGTACGGCATCATGCCTACATCAATCAGTTTCATATACGCAGGCACTTCTTCTGGTGCAACAGCACCTGTCCAAATCACATTCGGCAGTTTAAGTGCATGCTGAAAAGATGGATCGCCATTTGTTCCATCCGGACCGACAAATAAAAATGTCCAATCAGGCTGCATGCGAGCAGCTTCTGCTATCATGTCAAAGTCCAGCTTCGGCTTGATGCCTCCAATAAAACCAAGAACAGTTCCGTCTCTTCCTTGCAGCACATCCTCCTTACACGGAAGATTGCTTTTCGCAAACACATCATACTCGACGCCATTTTCCACTGTAAACACATCTTTTGGTTCGCCCATAAGACGTTTTTTGATTTGATCGTGTAAGTATTGAGAAGAGCATGTAATGCTGTGTGCGTATTTGATGATTCGATTTTCTGCTTTGACAATGACACGCTGCCTCATATAAGAAAGTAAATTATTTTTGCCGCTTATCGGCTCTCCCCACAGGTCACTGCAGTCATAGACAATATGTTTCCATTCAAATAAAGAAGATAAGAGCGGAAAGCCCGGAAACGTATACCATAAGCAAACAGCGATTCCCTTCTTTTCCTCCTGCCGCAAATGCTCAAGAAGAGGGGACAATTTATGCATATAGAACATGTCTTGATATCGGCCAAAGCGGAAAAATTTGCTCTTGAGCACATCAGGAATGGTCAATTGCTTCATTCGATCGGTTATGGGCTGAAAGGGAGCTGTGTGACGGGATGCAGATGGGCATACCCAGATGACCTCTTTCGTTTCTGGATCAGATGCTAGAAATTCCGCCAGTCGATGCCTTCTGTACCTCAGGCCGTCCTGTCCCCATTCTCCCGTCGCTACGATAACATGTATGATCGAGTCTGCTTTCACCTTTATCACCTTTTTTCCCTTCTGTTTATAAGCGCTTCTTCACAGCATTTGTCGCATAGTGCATAAAACACCAAGATGCTTTGACAAAATGAAGCTGCTCAATTTCTCTGTAGACGAACCACGTTTTTTTCGCCGCTTTCCACTTGTTACTAGAGATCGAGTTTCCAACGATCCGGTATTCACTGAGCGGTTCACTCATACCATAGGCTGTAAATCCTCTTTTTAATATGGACAGCCACGTAGCTAGATCCTGTCTTGTGCGGATGTTCGGCATTTCTATATGTCCTATCTTCTGTACATCAAGCATCACCGTTAAACAGCCGATAATGGTGTTTTTCAAGGCTTCATCATAAGTTAATCTTGCTGGTGCAGTGACAGTTTTTTCTAACGGTTCTCCATTTTCTGCAATGATGTCATATGCCGTGAATGTAAAGGCATAATCGTTTGTCAGCATGAAGTCTACCTGCTTTTCAAGCTTCGTCTCTTTCCATTTATCATCGCTGTCTAAAAAAGCGATGAAGCGGCCTTTTGCCTGTTTGATGGCTGCGTTTCTGGCGATAGCGGCTCCCCCATTTTGCTCTAAATAAATGACGTTGATTCTGTCGTCTGCTTCACTTAAGTCCCCAAGCAGCTTCCTTGTTCCATCTGTTGAACAATCATCTGCGATGATCAGTTCCCAATTAGAATAGGTTTGGGCAAGGACGGAATGAACTGTATCCGTTAAATAACGTTCCGCATTATAGGCCGGTGTAATGATTGATACTAACGGTTGATTGTTCACCTAAGACTCATCTCCAGTTCATCATTAAGATTCTTTGAACACTTCGGGTAAGACCACAAACATGAGCGAGATGCTAAAGCCAATGACAAGTCCAAGCAGTGCCCGCTTTTTCGCTGACATGCCTTTATTGCCTTCATCAAGAACTTGGGCAGGATCAACAATCTTCGCCTGCTTCATTCCAAGCTTTGTAGACTCCAATTCATATAAAAATCGTTCTTTATCTACTTTGGAATCGTTGCTGACAGATTCGTCCTCTAGAGCAGATAATCTACTTTCAATCACCTGCTGCCTTTTTGTAAATAATGCTTTGTCTTGCTTCAGAAATGTATCCGACACCTGCTTCACGACAGCTAAAGCATGATCCTTATCAGCATCTGTGAAGGACAGCTGTAATTGTGTATCTGATTGATTGGTGAGGATGAGGCGGCTTTTCACATCCTGCCTTTCTTCTTCTTTAACATCACTGAGCGCTTCATTCAAAAATGCATCGCTTTTTAATAGAGATGTCACTTCTGCGATATTGTTATACACTCCGTCATCATATTTACCAAGTGTGAAGGTAACGGCAGCTGTGTAACTAGACTGCTGCACTGTTCCTTTGGCAAAAAAGAATCCAAAAGCGCCTAATACGACAGGCAGCAGCACAAGCCATACAATATACTTTTTGATTCGCTTCCCTATTCTAGATATGAAACCAGACATGTTCATTCTCCCAACATTGACGTATTTGCTTTTTCATTAGTGTAGCCATACTAGCGCAGCATCACACACGGTTTACCAAGCGCTGTTTGTTTTTCAACATATTCACCGCTGCGATTACGAGTCCTAAAAAGACCCAGTGGAAATATAAATTCGAGACAGAACTAGGACTGATACTTGAAACGAGAAAGCTCAGCATGGCAGCAAACAAACCTTCAATGATCATTTTTGCTGATCTTGTGTCAGCCCATTGGTATTGTTTATACAGCGTGAACATGAGATAAGCGTAGACTGAAATATAGCCCAGCATGACCGCAAATCCAAAGTTCGTCATCACTTCCAGCAGCCAATTGTGCACTTCAACGACTTGATCTGTATCAAAGATCGAAAAGTGGGCTAAGTAGTAAGATACATTCCCCGCTCCGACACCGAACCCGTATGAATCCGTAAAGAAATGCCATGCATTTTTGATCAAATTCGCTCTCGCAATGTTGGATGGGAGTGGTTCACTAAAAGAATGCGCGACCTGAGAAGCGAGAAACAAGTCATAAAAGACTGAATAAATCTTGGCTGAAAAAACAGCGATACAGATAACACCAAGTCCGCCTGCTGCGATGAGTGACCACTTTTTGAGAAAGCGCGGCATTAGCAGCCACACATAGATGGCCGCTCCTGCAAATATGCCAAGCAGGCTGGCGCGGGATTCTGTTAACAAGATGAGATACAGTGCTGCGATGGCACCAAATAATCCAAATGCTTTGATATAACCATTTTTCATTTGCCGCATACACGCTAAATATAAGAAAAAGCTAATCGATAAAAACGTCGCGAAGTCATTTTGATTAAAAAAGACAGCTGTAGGATAGTGCTGTTTATACGCCGGCCCAAGATACAATGAAGTATTCGGTAAATGGTTCAAAGTAAAGTGATTATAAAACCCTATCCCCATGACAAATACAGTCATGACGAGCCAAATGCTATAAAACGTGATCACTTGATCCATTCGCTGAATGTACATGACCACAAGAAAGACAAATCCCATCCCCATCGCAAGCAGGGACATATATTTGAGACCGTCTGTGACCGAATGAGCCCACAGCAGTGAGATGAGCCCGTAAAGAAACCATGCAGCGAAAAAACCAAGAATCCCTTTTACACGAATCTGCTGCCACTGCGATATGTACGTCCCCTTATCTCTCATCCGCCATATAAATAAAGCAAAGGCGGCAATGAGCATGATACGGTAGAGAAAAAGACTAAAGAACCCGGCACTAATTGAAAAGAAAGCGTTGTTGAGAAAGGTCAATGCAATTAAAAGATAAATGGCTGACATGAACACTTGCTCACCGTTCATGTATAGTTTCATCAACACGAGAAAAGCTGTCAGGACCAAAAGCAGGACCGGAATGGCGACGATCTTTTTTAACCCGGCGGGCTGCGCAGACGCCATTTGTAGAAGTCCTAGCCCTGCTGCAAATAATATACATCCGATCATGATTTGCCATGCTGTTTGTTTCACACTCATACCCATTTTCCTCCTAAGCAACCCATCCGATTTGAGGGATTAAGCCTTGACTTCCTGTTTATAGTAGGAAATGGTACGAGCCAAACCTTCCTGTAAACTCACAACAGGCTCCCATGCTAAGACTTGTTTCGTTTCCTCATTTGCCAATGTACTATGCACGATATCTCCTGCACGCTGCGGCTTGTAAATCGGTTCAAGCTGTGATCTCGTTACCTGTTTCATCGTTTGAAACAGTTCATTTACAGTGATGGAATCACCACACGAGATATTTAAACAAACGTTTGATTGGGCTGTTAAAGCCGCAACATTCGCTGCCGCTAGATCACCCACATAGATGAAGTCTCTTGTTTGTTCCCCATCTCCAAAGATAAAAGGGGCCTCATCCTTTGCAAACTTATCAGAGAAAATAGAGACAACACCGCCTTCGCCAAGTGCGTCTTGGCGCGGACCATATACATTGCTGTATCTGAGAATACAATAGTCCACATCATAGAGTGATTTTGCCATTTCTAAATAGCGCTCTACTGTCAGTTTTGCTAAGCCATAAGGTGAACCAGGCTTCAGCCGGTGAGCGGTGTCCACTGGCAGATACACCGGGTCTCCATAGACAGCTGCTGATGAGGCAAAGATCACTTTCTTCACTCCTGCTTCAGCCGCGGCTTTCATGACGTGCAGAGATCCTTTTATATTGACCTCTTCGTCATATACGAAATTCTGAACGGAAACGGCTACACTTACTTGTGCTGCAAGGTGAATGATATAATCCGGTGCGATTTGTTTGATCAAATCAATCGTCGCTGGCTTTGTAACATCTGCCTCCATGCATTGCACGGAAAGATGGGCAATATTTTCTCGAGATCCAGTTGAAAAGTTATCAAGAACGATGGGCTCATAGCCTTTTTCTAGTAAAGCCTCTACCGTATGTGATCCAATAAATCCGCTTCCCCCAGTAACCAATACTTTCTTCATCCAAGCTCCCCCTGTTATTGTGCCTTCGATACCAATTCTGCTTCCCATACACTCGGGCGGCCGATAGACTGGTAAATAAATCCTCTCTCTTTCATTTCTGCTGGATCAAACAAATTCCTTCCATCAATTACAATCGGTGAACGAAGCAGCTGCTTGATCTGGTCTTTATCCATCTTCTGTACGTCATCCCATTCTGTTAGGATGAGACAGGCATCCGTATCTTTTACTGTTTCATACAGATCATTGCTGAAGACCGCCTGCGGACCAAGCTCCCGTTCTGCTTCCACATAAGCAATCGGATCATAAGCTTTCACAAAAGCCCCTAGCTCTCTCAGCATTGGGATAATATCTAATGCAGGCGCTGAACGCATATCATTTGTATTCGGTTTGAATGCGAGGCCTAAGACAGAAATGGTTTTTCCTTTAATATCACCGAACACACTCATCAATTTGCTGACAAGGTGGGCTCTTTGGTTGTTGTTCGTTTCAATGACAGATTCGATCAGCTTGAACCGGTACCCGGATGTTTCGGCAATTTTGAGAAGAGCCATCGTGTCTTTCGGGAAACAGGATCCCCCAAATCCAATGCCTGCTTTTAAAAATTTATGCCCGATGCGGCTGTCTAATCCAACTCCTTCACTGACTTTTTCAACGTCAGCGCCTACCCTTTCGCAAATATTTGCAATGTCATTAATAAATGAGATTTTTGTGGCAAGCATGGCATTTGCAGCATACTTAATCATTTCAGCACTTTCTAAGTTGGTCTCCACAACCTCTGTTTGAAACGGATCATGCAGCCTTTTGATGATGGTGGAGGCATGAGTGCTAGTCGAACCAATGACTGCCCGCTCCATATTCATCGTGTCTTGAATCGCAGAGCCTTCTCGGAGAAACTCTGGATTGGATACGACATCAAAAGGATATTTGCTGCGCGATGCCTTTTCAACAATGGCTTGAACGAGACGGCCTGTTCCAACGGGCACTGTGCTTTTATTGACGATGATTTTATAGCCATTCAGGTGTTCACCGATCGTTTGAGCGACGGCTTTCACGTACGTTAAATCCGCTTCCCCCTGTGGTGTCATCGGTGTTCCTACGGCAATATAGATAATCTCTGATTCCCTAATAGCGGCAGGAATATTCGTTGTAAAAAACAGTCTTCCTTCTACTGTATTCTTTTCAATCAATTCCTTTAAACCTGGTTCATAAATGGGAACGACACCACTTTTTAAGCTGTTGATTTTTGATTCATCGATGTCACAGCAGATGACACGATTTCCGATATCAGCAAAACAAGTACCCGATACTAACCCGACATACCCTGTTCCAATCACAGCAATTTTCTTCAACATTTTTCATCCTCTCAATAAAAGCATATTGTCCGTTCCAAGCTGTTTATCTATCTATCATTCTTTGCACATTTCATCTTGTTTAAACGATGGGTGTTGATTGATTGAGCACCTTCTCATATTGCTGAATGAGAAGCTTCGCATTATGTTCTGATGAATATTCTGTATGAACCATTTCATGAAGATCGTTCTTCACTTGCTCATTCCATCTGTTTTCATAAAGGCAGGCGTGAATCGCCTCTTTCAGCTGACGCGTCGAACGAGGTTCAACGAGCAGGTGTTGATAGGTAGAAAATAAGGATGGAAGACCACCAACCCGTGTTGCAATGACAGGTACTTTTAAAGCGAGCGCTTCTAGAACGACGGTTGGCATTCCTTCACTGTAGGAAGGAAGTGTAAACAGATCAGCTGCCATTAAGTAGTCTCTCACCTGCTCATTCGGCACCTGCCCTGGAAGTATAATGGATGCTTCAGCCCGTTCTGTGAGCTCTTTTGCAAGGGGGCCTTTTCCGACAAAGACTGCTTTCACCCCATCCATACTGCTGACAGCATCAGCTAATTCAAGCAAACCCTTCTCTTTTACTAATCGCCCGACGAAAACAACGAGCTTATCTTGAAGCGGTAAACCTAAGTGCTTTCTGATGCCTTCTTGATCTTCTTCCGTTCTGGAAAATGATTGGAGCGGAATACCAAGCGGAAGACATTTTGCTTCTACCTTCGTCATCTCATTTGTCTTTTTAGCCAGCTCCTCACTCACTGTCAGAACAGCAGATGCCTGCTTCACCGCCGTTTCAAAGGCTGCCTGTGCCCCTTTGCTATAGCTCGGATATACGTTCACATCACTGCCGTGTAAGGTCAGAAGATAAGGGATTTTCGTTTCTTTCTGAATAACAGCAGCCGCTCCGCCAGACGGCATGGCAAAGTGCGCATGGATAAAATCTGGTGACAGCTGATGACGCTGCATTGCTCGGAGAACGGAAGCCGCTATTCGTTTACTCGGCTGCGCCCATTTCAGCTGTCCAGGGAGCGCTGGATAAGGCGGTCTGTATACCGTCACTCCGTTTCTCACTTCCTGTTCAGGCAGATCTCTTTTCTGCCGATAGGATGCCTTGAGCATCCGTAATACCGGCGGATTCACTGGATTGGGACAAATGACAGTTACTTCTATTCCTTGTTTGAGCAGCTCCTGCACTTGCGTTTCATGAAACACGCCCTCACTCGGATGTTTTTCACTAGGATATACACTTGTCAGCCATAGCACCTTCATGACGAACGACCTCTTCTCAATAATTTGCCTGCAGCCTGCGGATACATTTTGATGAGCAGCAAGCCATACAATGCAGCACTGACACAAACAGTCAGTAGTAATTGAAGTGAAATATCTGCTGATGTCAGCTTCATCCCTTGATGTAAAGCTACCGCACAGACAGCCATGAGCAGCGTCATGACAGCGGGCTTTCCAAGTGATTTTAAATACACCTTCATATCAAGCTGAATGACATATGCCATCAGCCATCTGCCGACAATAAAGTTGAGCAGGCTGACACCTGAGTAGATCCAAGCTACTGTGAGGAGACTGCCTGTCGTGACACCTGCATATAATGCGCAGCCATACACGATGAGCATCCCCGTATCCCAATAAAAGGCTAAGTCCGCTCTCCCTTTTGCAAGAAGGATTGAACCGTTTGGATTCATCAGCACACGCAGCAGGCCGACAATGCACAATATATTTAAAACCGGAACAGCTACTAGCCATTTCTCTCCAAACACGACTTCTATAAAGCTGTCTGATACGGCAGCAAGGCCGATTAATAATGGAAAACTAACCAATGCGAGCATATTCGTCATACTTAGGAAGCCCTCTCGCAGCATGGAGTGATCACGCTGACTTTTTGCGAAAACTGGGAAAGCCACTCTCGTCACAATCGGATTTATCTTCAGCACGGGTATTGTCACAATTTGATACGCCAAGCTGTAAATACCTAACGCTTCCGCTCCAAGAAACCGGCCGATTAAAATCATGTCGATGTTTGATCCTGCTCGGTTGACCAGTCTGGATGCGAGCTGGAATGCACCGAATGAGAAAAATTCCTTCACTTCTCCTAATGCAAAAACAGGTGCTGGACGCCACTTCTTCCAATAAGCCGCTGCATACATAAGACCTTTTCCTGATTGCAGCAGTACTTGAGAAATGACATAGGCGACAATCGGATTCATGAAGAAGGCGAAAACGAGTAAAACGAGCAGCGATATGATGGTCGCAATGGTTTCAATGGTGCTTAATGTTTTAAAGGCTAAGTCTTTTTGCATCATATATTGGTACTGCTGGCCAATCGGTGCGATCAGAAACATGATCGATAATAGCTTGAGCAGACCCTCTAGCTCTGGCCGGTTATAAAAAACGGCTATCATTGGGCTTAGCAGGATGAGCAGACAAAACAAGAGAATCCCTGTGAGCAAGTTGATCCAATATAATGTAGATAATTGACGTTCTGTCGTTTGTTCCTTTTGAATGATCGCTGCCCCAATTCCTAGATCAAGCAAAATCTGCGTAAATATTGTGACAGTTGTGATCATGCCAACAAGTCCAAACTCCTTGAGTGACATCACGTTCCCTAAAAAGGCGAACTGTGCGATTTGGATGATGGTGATGATCAATGCGGACAAGCTTGTCCATTTTGCCCCGCCTATCATGCGTTTTTTCATACTTGCCATTTCTCTTCCCTACTTTACTTATCTGGCTCCGTCACCAGTCATGATGACTTTTAACGTTTTTACCATAATCTTCGTGTCGAGAGAAAATGTCAAGTTTTGAATATACTGTAAGTCGTGTGTTAATTTTTCACTTGGACTCATTTCATATCCGCCATTTACTTGAGCAAGACCTGTCAGCCCCGGCTTTACCGCCAATCTTTTTGTGAAGCCTGGAATCGTCCGATTAAATTCTGCGGTAAACATCGGTCTTTCCGGACGAGGACCTACGATACTCATTTCTCCTTTTAACACATTGATAAATTGCGGAAGTTCATCAATTCTTGTTTTACGGATGAATGCCCCCACTTTGGTGATACGCGGGTCATTTTTTTGCGCCCATTTCGCTCCTCCGCTTTCTGCGTCAGTTCTCATCGATCTGAGCTTCCATAATTTAAAGTAAACACCGTCTTTCCCGACCCTTTCCTGCATATAAAAGGCTGGCCCTGGTGTTTCCAGCTTAATCAAAAGAGCAAACAGCAAAATGATTGGCGTACTCAACATCAATCCGATGAACGAGAACATTAAATCTATGAAACGTTTTGCAAATAAATAACGAACCATATGTTCTGTTAGGGCAAAAGAGTGATTTCGTCTCACTTCATATTCTCTGTAAAGATTCATCGCTTTCTCTGCACTCACTGACCTGCACCTCACCATTCAAAGTAGTTGTTGTGTAAAGAGATGTTCTATGAAAGTCAGTTTAGCAGAGCAACATTAAGCAAATGTAAATGCGCTGTTAAGTCTTGTAAAACTGTGTTAAGAATGTGCACTTATATCAAGTTATGCCCTTTTCAACGTAAAAAAGACCCGCAATTCTGCGGGTCTCCGGGTCTTTTCTTTATTTTGCTTTTACAGATTCGATCGTTTTCAATCGAAGTGTTCCGTTTGCATCTTTTGTATAGGTTACTTTCACTTTTGATTCTTCTTTTAAGCTGTTCACTTGTTTAGAAAATGTATTTCCGAATTGAATAGCTACTTCTTTCCCATCAATGTTGACAGCAATTGTATGTCCATCAGCCAAACCGACATATGTGCCTTCTTTGGTGACTTCATTTTTCTTACTAGTCGTTGATTCTTTCTTTGTTTTAGAGTCACCTTTTGAGTCAGCTTTTGATTGATCTTTAGCAGGTTCTTCTTTTGTGATTTCTTTGCTTGAGCTGTCTTTTGCCTCTTCATCAGATTGACCTGCTGGTTCTTCTGTTTTAGCAGCTGTTTCTTTGCTTTGATCATCTGCTTTTTCATTTTTTGATGATTGATCTTCTGATTTTTCGTCTGCAGCCTTATCTTTGTTTTGATCGGCTGCTTCGGTTGTTTCTTTTTTGCTGTCTTCCTTTTTGTTATCGCTTGATTGATTTGTTGTGCCGCACGCTGTGAGCAATACACCTAGAAGCAATACTAGAAACGGCATTGTGATTAATTTTTTCAAAATCGTCACCTCTTCATGATTTGTCGGTTTGCTGTCGTTTGAAGATTTATGTGTAAACCATTCACCTTCTATGTTTCAATTATAACAAACATAACCAAAAATGAAATGTATTTTTAACTTGACACATCATTCATGATTCATTTTACGTTAAAGTAGTTGGACACACCAGTTGCAATTCCAGAAGCCAGCCGATCCTTTGCAGCGGATGATTTTAAAATACTCGCATCAATTGGGCTTGTCACAAAGCCGGTTTCTAGCAAAATACTCGGCATTCTGGAATATTTGATGACGTAGAACCCTGCTGTTTTCACTCCTCGATCCCTTGTTCCAAGGGCGCTGACCATTTGAGGCTGAACCTTTTGTGCCAGCTTGATACTATTAGCAGCCGCATATGTCGTATCATAATACGTCTCTGTCCCATTCGCACGGCTGTTATCATTTGCGTTGGCGTGGATACTGATGAATATATCAGCACTGGCCTGCGCTCCTTTACTGACACGTGTCTGCAAGGAGTCAAATGTATCAGATGTTCTCGACATGACAGTAAGGGCACCCGCTTGATGAAGCCTCGACTGAAGCTTTAATGCGACTTCTAAATTAATGTTCTTTTCAAGCAGGCCATTCCCTATCGCTCCAGCATCCTGCGCACCATGACCTGGATCAATAAAAATCGTTTCGCCTAACACCGCATTTTTCAGCTGCGTGATGACATTGGTTTGAATGGTTGATGTTCCGCCTACCACAGAAAAAGCTGACATCTGATTTGCTCCAATGACTTTTCTGATGGGATTCGGCACCGTTTGAGCGTCTGTGAGAAGAAGAGTTTGTCCCTGTTTCGCTGCTATACTTGCCGCAGCTGCCGCATCTGCATAGGCATACCCATGACTCATAAATGTTTGACTTGTCTTCATTGGATACGTTTTAGCAATTTGGGCAGCTACCTCATACCGATTGGCTCCAGTTATTCTTACTGGTGATGGAAGCTTTTGAAAAGTGGTTTTATTGACACTTGCTTCTCCGCCGATCACAATGGTCCGCTTGACCGCTTTGTTTTTTAATAGATTGGCTGTTTCTTGGCGCAATCCTTTTGCATCTGTTAATAAAATGGGATAGCCTTGTTTGGCAGCGTATGGAGCAATCGCGACAGCATCAGCATAAGCAGAACCATTCACGACGACAGCTGCACTAGCACTCTTCATCTGCTTAGCCACATTTGCCGCCAATTCATAGCGGTTCTTTCCTTGAATACGGGATACGGATAGATTCATCGCTTTTAACTGCTTCACGACTTTTTCAGAAATACTCGCAGTCCCGCCAAGAATTGTTACCCGCTTCGTTTTCAGCTGCTGCAACCCTGTCTTTGCTGCACCTGAAAGACTGCCAGCATTCGTTAAGAGGACTGGGGCCCCTTGCTGATAGGCATAAGGCACAGCACTCAGGGCATCTGCATAAGCATCACCGCCCACAAGCACAACGGCAGGCGCTTCCTGCCAGCCCCTTTTCGCGGCATTTACCGCCACCTCATACCGATTGTTTCCTTCTATCCTCGATAGAGTGTGCTGAGCAAAAACGGATGGTGTATATAAACATAGTGAAATAGCAATCAGTAAAATACATTTGATATCAAAACGCATGAAGTCAACCTCCTTGGTTTGAACCCTTCACCTAGGAACTTCATGAACTTTTGAAAAAAGGCTGCCGAGTACGTTCTCGAGCAGCCTATCTGAGGCACCCCTCAGGTTTGTGTTTTCTTATCTAAAATAACCTGACACGCCGCTTGAAATGCCTGACGCTAATCGATCTTTATACGTAGCAGATTTCAAGATGTTTGAATCAACTGGACTGGAAACAAAACCAGTTTCCAAAAGAACGCTCGGCATCTTAGAATATTTAATGACGTAGAAGCCAGCTGTTTTCACACCACGATCTCTTGTACCAAGTGCACTGACCATTTTAGGCTGGATGTTTTGCGCCAGCTTCAGGCTGTTTGCAGCCGCATAGGTTTTGTCATAATACGTTTCTGTTCCATTTGCACTGCTGTTATCATTTGAGTTCGCATGGACACTGATGAAGATATCTGCATTTGCTGACGCACCTTTGCTCACTCGTGTTTGAAGACTATCAAATGTGTCTGATGTTCTTGACATGGTAACAAGTGCACCAGCGTTGTTTAATTTCGTATTTAAACGCTTTGCTACATCTAAATTCAAATTCTTTTCATATAATCCGTATCCTACAGCTCCTGAATCATGCGCACCATGACCTGGATCAATGAATACTTTTTTACCAACAGCCGGGTTTTTCAACTGGTTCACAACAGTTGGTGTCACTGTATTTGTACTGCCTACGACAGTAAATTTGGTGATTTTCTTGCTGCTCACTGTTGCTCTTGTTACTTTTGGCAGCGTCTTTTCATTCGTTAGAAGCAATGCTTTGTTTTGCTTCGCTGCGATTCCTGCAGCAGAAGATGAAGTGGCATAGCCAAATCCTCTTCCTACATAGGTATTATTGACGCTCATATTATACTTTTTCACAATATTTGCCGCGACATCATAACGAGTCGAGCCTTTGATTCGCGTTGGAGATTTCAATTGGTTATAAGCTGCTTTTGTGACGTAATTCTCTCCGCCGACTACAATGGTTTGTTTCACGTTGCTTGCTTTTGCAACAGAAGCGATTTCAGAACGAAGTCCCTTTTTATCTGTGTATAGAATTGGGAATCCTTTTTGAGCTGCTACAGGTGCAATTGCAATCCCATGTGCATAGAAAGAACCCTCAACGACAACGACGCCTGCTGGCTTGTTCATTTTTTTCGCGATATTGGCAGATAGCTCATATCGGTTTTTTCCTGAAATTCGCTGTGTGGAGATGCCCATTTTCTTCACTTGGTTGACCACGTTGTTTGACACACTTGATGTGCTGCCTAAAACGATCACCGTCTTTGTTTTTAATGAAGTTAAGGCTTTTTTTGTATCACCCGAAAGGCTTTTACTGTTTGTGTAAAGAACTGGTCCATTTTTTTGGTGTGCAAGTGGAATTCCTGCTGTTGCATCTGCATACGCAGTTTTCCCTACTAAAACGACTGTACTTGCAGTTCCCCATCCTTTTTTCGCTACGTTTGCCGCTACAGCATATCTGCTCCCGCCATCAATTCGTGAGACTGAATTGTCTGCCAATGCTGTTGGAACGATAACGAAAATGGCGATGAGGCTGAGGATGGCTGTTTTCATCATTGAGCGCATCTTCTATGTCCTCCTTTTACCCTTTAATAGTTTGTTAGTTTTGTTCCTGGATAGTAGAACGAGAGTATGGAAGAATATGAGTTTCCAGATTCAGCTCTCGCTTTGGCTCCGTATTGGCTCATACCAATGCCGTGGCCATACCCTTTTCCTGAAATCGTGAAGTCATTTGTATTGTTTTTGACTGACGCAAACGTGCTTTTCACCTTTGTTGCGCCCATAACGGATCTAAATTCGGTCATTTTCATACTTGCCGTTGTGCTTTTGTTTACTGCATACGTGCCTGTTTTGTTTTTCAGGTGATATGTCAGTTTGATCGATACCGTCTTCGCTCGCTGGCCTTTTGTTTTCCCTGAGAACGTCAGGCTTGAGATGGATGCGATTTTCATATCAGATGCAGCGGTTTCTTTGTTTTTGAGCAGCCATGATTTCAGGCCGGCAAGGTCAGCTGCATTTGTCTCTTTTGCTTTAGACCACTCAGATGCTGCTGTGCTGGCAGTCAATGTCGTGCCTAGTTGTTTCTTAGAGAGTTTCAGTGTCCATGGATTGACTGGATCTTTTGGATCCTTTTTGGCCACTAAGTATGGCAGTGCATTTCCCCATACTTCTTCACTTGCCTCTGTATAACCGCCATTGCTAGAGTAATAGGTTGCTGAAATGAGCTGATTGTTGTATTTCAGAACCTTTCCTTTTGTAGCATCGACAGCTTTTGTCGAATTTGTGTACCAGTTATATCCCCCATATACTTGGAAGGCTGTTGTATCAGGGACGACTTTTCCAATACTTTTTACCGAATACGTTCTAGCGGCAACCGCCTGTGCTTTTAACGCTTCAACATTCCAGCTTGCAGGCATTTCATTTGGTACTACACCTTTTAGATAGTCTTCAAATGGAATATTTTCGAGAGTCGGCCTGATATACCCTGATTCAATTGCAAAGTTTACACTGCCTAAGTACGGCTTCCCTGCAACTTGAAGGACATTTTTCGTTGAATATTTCTCAGGAACAACTCTTACCGTGTTATACGTCTTTATGCCTTTTAATGAAATTTTTCCGTTAGAAATATTCAATTGGTAGTTTTGATTTTTTTTCAGATAGACTTGTTTGGCTAATGAATTTTTCAAGCTATCTTTAATCGCACTTGTGCTACCAGCAAGATGATAAGCATATGTACCTTTTTCTTTCAGCAGTGCTTTTAAAGACGCTGTGACAGAATCGGGTTTCACATACACAACGGTACTGTTAGATTTTGCAGCCAATTGCGACAGCGGCATAGCATAAATATAGCTAGAGGCTTTTGCCAAATAAACTTTATCTGCATTAATATTTAATTTCTTTATAATATTCACAGATAATTCGTAGCGATTGGCACCGCTGATTCTTGTCACCTGTGAGGTTTTTTTGATTTGATTTTCAACTTTTTGTCCAGTGCTTTTTGTACTGCCGATGATGATCACTTTACTTGGCATTCTATAAGACGGAATGGAATCTTTTTTTGTTAAAAGGATAGGGTAGCCCTTTCTCGATGCGTAGGATGCAATGGCAATCCCATTCATAAATGAGTTCCCGCCGACAACGACAGCTTGCTTATAGTTACCCATTTCTTTAGCGATTTTTTGGGAGATTTCAAACTTGTCTTTTCCACTAATGCGTCTGACTTTGCCATACTTTTTAATAGACTTCTCAGCAGCTGTTGAAATACTTTTCGTATTTCCGACAATCAGAATGTTATCCGGCTTCATTTTCTTCAGCTGGTTTTCTGTTGTTTTCGTAAGCTTTTCAATATTCGTATACAAAATAGGTGCGCCCAGTTTGTATGCTAACGGTGATACAGAAATCGCATGATCAAACGCATCTCTGCTCACAATGACAACAGTTGAAGGATTTTTCCATCCTGCAGATGCAATACTGTTGGCTACTTCGTATCTATTTTTGCCATCATATCTTTTCGTCACAGCAACATTTGATCCTGATAGCTTGTATTCCCCAGTTGTTGAAATATCCATGCTTGTTTTGTTTCCGATATAATTAGACAATTTCACTGAAATTGTCGAGCTGGCCATGGCAGACTGAAGGGGTGCAACTAATAGAGTCAGTGTTATTAGGACAATTAGTGTAATGCCTGTTTTCTTCAATTTTGTTCATCCCGCCCATCTTTTTTACTTCTGTTTTTCAATCTTCTGGATTTCCTTTTGACCACTGTCATTAATAATGTAAGAGATTTCTACTGTGTCTCCTGGTTTAAATTCATTTAACACATCTTTAAAATTATCCGTAAATTCATAGCTTAAGGTCGTATTCACTTTTTTCACTTCGACTGTATGTGCATCAGCCATTCCAATAAATTCTGCTTTCTCTTCCAGTACCTGAGGAGTTGAACTGCTTGTCTTGTTTTCTCCTGAGGACTGCTCAGCCGTTCCACATGCTGTAAGCACGATACCTAGTAGCAGTATTAAGAACGGTAAAACGACGATTTTCTTCATTTTTTTCACCTCATGTCTTTGTATCGTCTTATAACTTATTATTTTAAGGTAAATTTAAGGTTTTTTGAAACCTTTTTTTTGTTACAACGTCTATATCTAGGTTCAGAGTAAAAAAATAACTTGTTTATCAAGATTCGTAAACCTATAATCATGGAAGAATCATAGAAAAGGTGAGGGACATTATGAGAGCTGAAAGAAAAAGAAAGAAAAAAAAGGTTCTTTGGATTGTTTTATCGATTATTGGCTTATTCGTATTAGCAACTGGCGGATACGCATATCATCTTTGGAACACAGCAGCATCGACCGTCGCAGGCATTCAGGAGAATTTAAAGAAGTCAGATAAGCGTGACAAAGATGTCGATTTAAGTAAGAAAGACCCGATTTCTATTTTAGTCATGGGTGTCGATGAACGAAAAAATGACCGAGGCCGTGCAGATACGTTAATATACATGACAGTAAATCCGAAAACGAAAACGACCGAGATGGTGAGCATCCCGCGTGATACCTATACGAAGATTGTCGGAAAAGGCACAATGGATAAAATCAACCATTCCTATGCATTCGGCGGTACACAAATGGCAGCAGATACTGTAGAGGAACTGCTTGATGTACCTGTTGATTACTTCGTTAAAGTCAATATGGAAAGCTTTAAGGATATTGTCGATACACTTGGCGGTATTACGGTGAACAGCACATTTGCATTTAGCTATGACGGCCACTCATTTGGTACAGGAGAGATTAACCTGAATGGGGATCAAGCCCTTGCCTATACGAGAATGAGAAAGCAAGATCCAAAGGGTGACTTCGGTCGTCAGCAAAGACAGCGCCAAGTCATTGAAGGCATCATTGCAAAAGGCGCCAACATTTCATCTGTTACGAAATTCGGCGATATGTTCAAAGTCGTGGAAAACAATATGAAGACAAACATGTCATTTGACGATATGTGGACGATGATGAATGATTATCGTGATGCAAGACAGCATGTAAAACAGCACGAACTGAAAGGATCGGGCGCACGTATCAATAATATTTATTACTACCAGCTTGATGACAGCAGTCTTGCGAATGTGAAGAAGGAATTGAAGGAAAGTTTAGAGCAGTAAAAAAGAAGACTACAGAAATGTAGTCTTCTTTTTTATGATTGAAATGGAACTGGTTTTTCTTCACTTAATCCAAAACGATGGAGAAGCTCTTCGACAATTCGTTTTGACGCTTGTCCATCACCATATGGATTAGACGCCTTCGACATGTTGTCGTACTCTTTCTGATCGACTAGCAGCTGTTTTGCCATGTTGTAAATGGTCTCTTCATCTGTACCTGCGAGCTTAAGCGTGCCAGCTTTCACGCCTTCAGGGCGTTCTGTTGTATCACGAAGCACTAATACTGGCTTCCCTAGAGATGGCGCCTCCTCTTGTACACCGCCAGAATCCGTTAATATAAAGTGTGAGTTAGCAGCGAAGTTATGGAAATCAACGACTTCAAGCGGCTCAATTAAGTGCACACGATCAAGATCACTGAATTCTGTCTGAGCCGCATCACGAACAGCGGGGTTTAAATGTACAGGGTATACAACCTGAACATCTTCAAACTCTTCTACAATACGTCTAATTGCTCTAAACATGTTTTTCATCGGCTGACCGAGATTCTCCCTGCGATGGGCCGTTAACAAGATCATTTTATCTGTACCTATTTTCTCTAAAATAGGGTGTTGATACTGCTCTGTAACCGTTGTTTGCAATGCATCAATCGCAGTATTCCCTGTCACAAAAATAGTTTCTTCTTTTTTATTTTCGATTAAAAGATTCTGCATTGCCTCATGGGTAGGAGCAAAATGAATATCCGCAATGCTTCCTGTCATTTGACGATTCAATTCTTCTGGAAACGGTGAGTACTTATTATGTGTTCTTAAACCCGCTTCAACATGACCGACTGAAATTTGGTGATAAAATGCGGCCAAGCTACCCGCAAACGTTGTTGTTGTGTCTCCATGAACTAACACAATATCAGGCTTTTCTTTTTGGAATAATTGATCTAGCTTCAATAGTGCATTTGATGTAATTTCAGATAATGTCTGGCGTTCTTTCATAATATTTAAATCATGATCTGGTTGAATGTCAAAAGCTTTCAACACTTGATCAAGCATTTGCCGATGCTGCGCAGTCACAGTGACTGAGGATTTGATTTGCGGATGTTTATTCAGTTCAAGGACAAGGGGTGCCATTTTAATTGCTTCAGGCCTCGTCCCGAATACAGTCATTACATGTAGTGTTTTCAATAGTCGATGCCTCTTTCCTTCTCATTTATCATAAGTGTATTATACAAAAGAATAGGAGCGAATCCTAATCATTCTATTTTCAATTTTTACATTGCCTTTACTCTTTTCAACATAAAAATTTACACGAACTCTTTACAATAGATATTGAATCAGATCATACATTTATCGTAAATCATTTGTCATTTCTATCATTTGTAAGTTACACTTTATGAAAGATGAAAAATGAAGTCAAATCATTTTTTCTATATATAAGGAAGGTGCAAAGTTCATTGAAAAAAGTACGTAAAGCCATAATACCAGCTGCAGGTCTTGGGACACGTTTCCTCCCTGCAACAAAAGCGATGCCTAAAGAAATGCTCCCAATCGTTGATAAACCAACCATTCAATATATTATTGAAGAAGCTGTTGAATCAGGAATCGAAGACATTATTATCGTCACTGGAAAAGGAAAGAGAGCCATTGAGGATCATTTTGATTTTGCACCAGAGCTAGAGCGTAATCTTGAGGAAAAGGGAAAAAGCGAGCTCTTAGAAAAAGTGAGAAAATCCTCTAACATTGCTGACATTCATTACATACGGCAAAAAGAACCTAAAGGACTTGGACACGCCGTTTGGTGCGCACGCAACTTTATTGGTGATGAACCTTTTGCTGTTTTATTAGGTGATGACATTGTTCAAGCCGAAACACCTGGGCTTCGCCAGCTGATGGATGAATACGAAAAAACTCTTTCATCTGTCATCGGTGTTCAGCAAGTAGCAGACAGCGATACACATCGCTACGGGATCATCGACCCTCTTACACAAGAAGGCCGCCGCTACCAAGTCAAAAACTTTGTTGAAAAGCCGCCGCAAGGAACAGCACCATCGAACCTAGCCATCTTAGGGCGCTATATTTTCACGCCAGAGATCTTTATGTACCTCGATCAGCAAGAGATTGGTGCAGGCGGAGAAATTCAACTGACAGATGCCATTCAAAAGCTGAATGACATCCAGCGCGTATTTGCCTATGATTTCGAAGGGAAACGATATGATGTCGGCGAGAAGCAAGGCTTCATTGAAACGACGCTTGAGTTTGCTCTTCAGGATGAAGAATTGAAAAAGAAACTCATTCCATTTATGAAACAGCTTCTCGAAAAAGAAGAAGTGAATTAAAAAAGCTGCCGGCATCGGCAGCTTTTTTATTTAATGACTGAAATAGTCAGTGTATGCTGTTCATTATCAATGACAAACAGGTTGTTTTCGCCCTTCACTGCGAATTTTGTTCGTTTCTCATTCATCCAGACATTCTGTTCTGTCAGCCCAAGTGTGGAAGGAGAGATTGGCATAATGTCGCGAAACACAATGGTGTTTGCCTGACCCTTTTGAATGACATAGTCTGTTTTCTCTGTGGTCAATCTCTCAATCGTATCACCTTGATCATTTTTGACTGAAATCAGCGTTTGCATTCTCTGCTTAAGCACAGATTCTTCTTTCCCAAGGAAAGAAAGTAAATACTCATACGACCCTGCCGATGCAGGCGATACATAGGAATTAAACTGTCCTGGTCCAATGGATAATGACTTTAATTCCTCTGCTTTTTGAAGCGCAGCAGGTTTGACAAAATACGTTTCTGAAGCTGTTTTAATTTGAACAGTTTGTTTATTTTCAGCCACAGCCTGTACTTCTTGTCCAAATGGCAAGGTGACATCCGCCTTTTTTTTCATGGCTTGGTCTTTGTAAAGTGTGAGTGGATCAGACGTGACAATCACCTGTTGATCCACCTTTTTCATATCGGGCGCTCCTTTGGTCTGCGTGTTCTTCGACTGAGGCGCTTCTGTCTTATCTGATGGGATTGCACCAAATGTCGCCAGTGTACGAAGCGGGCGATCTGAAAACATCGATAAGGCAAGCAATAACGTTAAGACCGCTAAAACTGTCACTTGAAATGCGGGTCCGAACAGTGAACGCCGTTTTCCGTTCTCTTGATAACGAGACACCTTTTTCGTCTTTTGTACGCCTTTTCTACCTTCTTTGTGTTCCAATTGGTATTTTTGTTTCTCTTTCTTAGAAAGCTTGTTAAACCAGTCAACAAACTCCTTATATTCCTTCACGACCTTATTCGTATCATCAAACATGCGAAGCTCACCATAATGCATCCAAGCCACCCGATCACAGATTTTTTGAATTTGGCTAATAGAGTGACTGACAAAAAAGATCGTCTTTCCTTGTTCTTTGAATTCTGTAATACGGTCCACACATTTTTGATAGAAGGTTTGGTCTCCAACAGACAGCGCTTCATCAATAATCAGGATATCTGGATCGATATGCGCTGAAATGGCAAAGCCAAGGCGCGATTTCATTCCGCTTGAATAGCTCTTTACAGGCTGGTCAATAAAGTCACCAATATCCGCAAACTCTACGATTTTTTCATAAAGCTCGTCTATCTCTTTATTCGTCAGTCCCATCATTAAACATTTTAAGCGAATGTTATCTTTCCCGCTTAATTGATTGTTCAGCCCTGCCGCAATGGCAATTAACGAAGGCTGGCCGTCCATATCAATTTCACCATTTGTCGGTGGAATGATTTTCGCTAGAAGGTTCGACATTGTCGATTTCCCAGATCCGTTAATCCCTACAAAACCAATCGTCTCGCCTTCATATACATCAAAGGACACATCGCGAACAGCAAAAAAACCTTTTTCATTTTTATTAGGTAAAAACAGCCCTTTGATCTTATCCGACTGTTTTTTATATAGGACGTATTGCTTGGATACGTTTCGAAACGAAACCTTTAGTTTCATCGTATAATCTCCTTACTTTTTAAAGAAAATCGACAAATTTATCCCTAAATTTCATATGAAGCAATGAACCGACTGTTAAAAGAAGAAGCGTGATCAGCCAAAAATAAAGTGTGTATTTGACATCATGGAAGAACCATTCTCCCTTTAACAAACTATTTCTAAAACCATCAATAATGTAGAAAAGAGGATTCAATCTTAATATATCCCCAATCCATGCTTTGTCTCCAGTGAGCTTCTCTGAGATATTCCAAAAAATCGGCAGCAAAAAGAAAAGTAATCGTGTCACGGATTGTAAAAGAAATTGATAGTCTCTCACGAGTACGCTAATCGTGGAATTAAACAAACTAAACGAAAACATAAACGCGATCATACAAATAAGATAGTATATATATTGCAGCCAATGCGCGTCAGGGTATATGCCATAGGAAATCAGCACAATCAGATAGACACCCATCATAACAAAGTAGCTGAACAAGTTTGACATAATCACCACAGACGGCAGCGCACTAATCGGAAAATTCATTTTCGATACCATATTAATGCGTTTAAACACACTGTTTGATCCATCAAGAATGGTCGGACTAATGAAGAACCAAGGGATTAAACCGGCAAGCATCCAGATGATAAATGGAACCTCCATGTCTCCAATGGCAATTGGCTGTCCTCCGCGAATGCCCATACCAAAAACAAACCAGTAAGCCAGCATCTGCATTAATGGATTTAAAAACTGCCACAAAACACCCAAATAATTCATCTGATATTTTGATTTTGTTTCATAAACAGCAAGTCGCATAACCAGCGGAAGTGAGCTGATTTGCTCTCTTAATATTGTAAACAATGCGTTCATTCTAATCTTCCTTAGATATAAGTTTTTGGGATTGCCTCTTTTAAAAAAATCACCGCTCATAATTGTAACAGATGTTGAGAAATATTTCACTTTTCAAATCTAATGAGTATATTAAATAGTAGGGAAATTTGATCAAAATAAACGCTGGTATTTTCAGCAATTCTAGGTTACTAATTACCTTATTATATCATTGCTTTATAATTGCCATTAGAATATAATTATCAGGATAATTGCATTTCCAAAATAAATATCATTTTCCTATTATATATATTAAATGAAGGGGCTTAACATTAATGAGAATCAAGCAATTCAAAAAAATCGTTACAAGAAAGATTAAATTTATTTTAAATCCACTAATTGAGTTTTCCAGAGATTCACGACTTCGTATTAGAAGTAAATACACCTCCTATTTAGAGAAAAATCCGGTTAGAAGTAATTATATTCTATATGAAGCTTATCATGGCAAAAGTATTTCTGGAAATTGTTACGCAATTTTTCTAGGCTTGATGAAAGATAGTACTTTTAAAGATTTACATCATGTTTGGGTCATTAATGATTTTAATGATCCAATGATTGCAGAATTAAAGCAGAAAACTTCTAATATTTCCTTTGTTAAAGTTGATAGCAACGAATATCTAAAATATTTAGCAACTTCTAAATATTTAGTTAATGATACGTCATTTCCTTTTTATTTTATTAAAAGAGAAGAGCAAGTTTATATCAATACATGGCATGGAACTCCTTTAAAAACTTTAGGGAAGGATATTAATAAAAGATCAATGTCTGGTCATAAAAATATCCAAAGAAATTTGCTTCATTGTGATTACCTTATTAGCCCGAATACTTTTACGTATGAAAAGTTACTAAAATCAAATGATGTATTTGGGATATTTACTGGGAAAATTGCAAATATCGGTTATCCTAGAGTAGATTTAACATTAAACACAAGCAGTGAAAGTGTGAAAGAAAGATTAGACCTACCTTTTAATAAAAAAATTGTACTTTATGCTCCAACATGGAGAGGAACAATAGGTGCCGAAGAGGATACTTGCTATACATTGCATAGTGAAGTTGTGAAAATTCAGCAGGCGCTTGGCGATGATTACTTAGTACTTTTAAAATCTCATTACTTTTCTTATAAATTTTTTAAACAGAGCGGTCTTGAACATCTTTGTGTTCCAAACTGGATTGATACAAATGAACTTTTATCTGCTATAGACATTTTAATTACAGATTATTCAAGTATCTTTTTCGATTTCCTACCTTTAAAAAGACCTGTCTTTTTCTATATGCCTGACTTACGTGAATACGAATCAGAGAGAGGTTTTTATTTAGATATAACAAAACTTCCAGGACCTATCTGTGAAAGTATAATTGATTTAATTGACAGCTTAGGCCAACTAAACAGTTTAAATAACTTCAATAAGCAATTTGAAAAACAATACAAAGAGTTTTTAGATGAATACTGCTCTTATGATGACGGAAATGCTACTGATCGACTCATTGACATAATATTCAAAAAGAAAAATCAAGATGATTTAATCAAGGTTGAAAGCAATAAACAAAAATTACTTCTTTATTGTGGAGGCTTCTACAATAATGGTATAACCGTTTCAGCGACTAATTTATTTGATCAGATTGATTACAACAAATATGAAGTTGTTGTCATTGATAACTCAAATTATCATAAAGATAAATGGATGAACATACAAAAGCTACATCCTAATGTTCATATTATTTATAGACCTGGTTTTGTTAATAGAACATTAATAGAAACATATAAACAGAACCTAATTTTCCGCCGTGGTATATACGATAACAAAATGTTAAAATACACTCGGTAAACTCATACAAGAGAGAATTAAAGAGAATTATTGGTAATACGAAGTTTGATGTAGGAATAGATTTTGGAGGATATAACAAATTTTGGACTCTTCTTTTCGCATTCGGAGATTTTAAAGTCAAAAGTATTTTCCTGCATGCTGACATGATGAAAGAGTATAATAAGAAAGTGAATCACAAATATAAACATCGTGGTAACCTAAAAGTAATTTTCTCACTGTACAAGTTTTTCGATAGAATTGTTTCAGTTGCCGAATCGACTAACATAGAAAATCACTTGAACTTAAGCCCTTATATTCCTAATGCTTTAGAGAAAATGGTTTTTGTTAATAATGTAATCTCGCCTAACAAAGTACTTCAAATGAAAGAAAATAAAGAGATTATAGAATTTAATAATGAGAGATATTTAATTACTTATCAAAATGATAAAAACGAATCCATCGGTCTTAATCTATCTGGGATACCACTTCCAAATAAGGAGTATATCAACTTTATAACTATAGGAAGATTATCTCCTGAAAAAGGGCAAAAGAAATTAATTTCTGCTTTTTCACAATTACACAAGCAATACCCAAAAGCTGTATTGTATATTGTGGGTGAAGGGCCTTTAAAAAGAGAATTAAAGGATCACACAAAAAAATTACATCTAGAACATTGTGTGTTTTTTGTTGGACAACTCGAAAATCCATTTTCTTTACTAGATGAATGTGATTGTTTTGTATTATCTTCAGATTATGAAGGGCAAGGCTTGGTTCTCATGGAAGCAATGATTCTAAAAAAACCAATTATAGCTACCGATGTAACTGGAGTACATTCCGTCTTAGAGGGTGGATATGGATTATTAGTTGATAATAATGAAACTGCGCTATTTAATGGTATGTCTGATTTTATCCAGAATAGTATGGAACAAAAATCCTTTGATTACGAAAAGTATAATAGCGAGGCGCTAGACCTCTTCTACAAAAATGTCTGTACAAAAGCTAATTAACCACTTATATACAGAATAAAATTATATGTATTTTAAAAACACCTTTGGATAATGGTCAAGTATTGAACTTGATACCTTCCAAAGGTGTTTTTCTATCTATAAGAAAACAATCAAAAGCGTTGCGAATTAAAGACTACTTCAACCACCCGCTTCGATGACTCCCCGCTCTCTAAGTAACAGAATTTCTCATAAAACGGTGCAAATGATTCTGGTAGTTTAAAGGTCGGTTGTTCTGTTTCTCTTACCCATTCAATCACGCTTGATGTCTCTTTTACAAGCGGTCCTGGTGCTTCTTGTTCAAAGTCGAAGTAGAAGCCTCTCAATTTGTCACGATATGTTTCGATGTCTGGCACATAGAACAGCATCGGACGTTTGAGGTTTGCATAATCAAAGAACACAGATGAGTAATCTGTGATGAGCAGATCTGAAATCATATAAAGGTCTCTAATGTCTTCGTAATGAGAGAAGTCATAGGCAAAGCCTTCATATGGCCCTAAATCAAAGTTTTCAGCAACTAGATAGTGCATACGCAGAATGATAATATATTCATCTCCGATTGCAGCTCTCATCTCATGCAGATCAAGGTCTAAATCAAATTTGTACTGCCCTTTTTTATAAAATTGATCGTCTCTCCATGTCGGTGCGTATAAAATCAATTTTTTATCGAGCGGCAGGTTCATTTTTTGTTTCAGTGATCTCTTCGTTTCTTCATTGTTTTGATTGTGAAGGAAGTCATTTCTCGGATATCCTGACTCAATCATAGTCTTTTGGAATTGGAACGCACGTGTAAAGATTTCAGTCGAGTAGGCATTAGGAGAAATGAGATAATCCCAATTCGATGCTTCTTTCGTGAAATTCTTCTTGTATTTCTTCGTGTTTGTTCCAGGCATATGCACCTCGTCCATGTCCATTGCCAAACGTTTTAACGGCGTACCATGCCAAGTCTGCAAGTATGTTGTGTGATCTGGCTTTGGAACCCATAGCGGCAAACGGCTGTTTACGACCCAATACTCAGCTCTTGCCATCGCAAAAATCCATTTCAATGACAGACGATTGATATAGTAGATGCCTTTTTCCTTAAACGGTGCTTCATGACCCTTTTTAACGCTCCAGATCAGCGTATATTCAGGGTGATGTTTTTTCATATACTCATAAATCCCACGCGGGTTACAACTGAATTGTTTTCCGTTAAAACTTTCAAATACAACAGTTTTCTTTTTCACAGACAGCTTACTCGCCAGCTTAAAGGTCGTTTTAAACGTTCTTGTCACAAGGCGGTTACGGACTTTTTTGATTTTGCCGATCTGCTTTTTGAATTTCTTCCATTTGCTTTTGACGTAATACTTCGCACGTGTTTTCATTGTGTAATCATTAATTCGTATGCCAAGTGTTTGTCTCTTTTTCTTTCGGTACACTTCATATCGAATTGGTACATCGTTTCGTTTATGAATTTGAACAAGTCCTTTGAGTTTGTTCGAGCGGTCTCCAAGCACTAAAGAAGTGGTTGTTAACGTTTCCTCTGCTCCGTTCACATCGCAGATAAATTCAAGATAGAAGCGATATACAAGGCGTTTGTTCAAAGAATAGGTCAATTCCTCTAAAGGAACTTCTGCTAAAAATTGATAAAGCTGTGGTACATGTTGGTCATCACGGTATTCGATCACTTCATCTTTTATATGGGTGATATTGACCGGAAAACGATGCTCAATTGGTTCTTCACCATTTTTCTTCAATAGAAGCTTTGCTTCTTTGATCTCATACGGATGTTCTGCACTTAGAACGCCTGCATAACCGGACAAAGATAACATACATCCTTTGTTGAGCTCGATATGATTGAATTTCACAACCTTCAGCTCACGCTTGATTTTCAAAGAAGCATTCCCTTTGTCTGTGCGGTATGGAATGATATACAGCATGGCGTCTTTATTTTCTAAAAAAGTCAGCTCAGGCTTTTCTATTTCCATTTTTAAACGGCGTTTATAGTATGACGTTTTCTCTTCAGATTCAATATCTGTATTGAGATCCGCTTCTTTTACTTCTTCTTCCTCTTCTTCTGAATCAGAATCATAGGCTGAGTCCTCAAGCTCGTCTTCATCCTCTTCTTTGTTTGCGCTCAGATAATCCGTGACATACAGGTTATATGTCTGGCCTTGCTCTAACGCAAGCGGCAGCGACGCTTCATTCAATTCCAATTTGAATAAATTCTCTTCTTGATGAACAAGCGGAAGGAAGAGTTCTTGTTTTGATACTCTCTCCCTCATGAACAAATAAAATTCTCTATCTGTTAATGGCATGTCATCGTTGATGCGAATCAGCATTTCTAGTTTATCATGGTGATTTTTTAACCCTTCAACGACACTCTTCTTATGAATTCCCTCTTCAATCATTAATCGTTAATCTCCTCTGTTCAGAAATCTTACCGTTGTGTTATATCACTATTTCACTTTCCAAGAATAGTTGCCTTGTTTCGTTTGATATGACCATCCATCGATGGACGATGGTTTATTCGTAAGCAGCTCACCTTCTATTTCTAGACGCTGCAAAACCTCTTGAAGTTTTTCTGTTTTAAAACGAATGTAAAAATCCACAAATTTCGTTTGGTTGATTTCAATGTTTTTCTTTGTTTGAAAATGGCCGATTGGGAAGCTGACTAGATGGTTCTCATCGATTGTTTGAGAGATGATTTCAGCTCCATTCACTCGATCATATCCTGCGAAATCAATTTGCACATGATCCGCATGACCCATTTCATCTTTTAACTCGAGTTGAAGATGAAGAACATGATGCTCAGAGCTTAGATCACGCAAGACCCATTTCATGCGGTCCACAATCCCTCTCAATTCATCTTTATGCTCACGATTTTCGAGCATATGATGAATCGCCGTATTCCAAACAGTCTTTTCGTCAGAAGGAACAAGATAAAAATAGGCTTGTTCTCCCAAGACTTTCTCGACATCTTCTTTATGCTTAGTATCCCCAAAAAAGACAGCATCCACTTGCTGTTTTCTTATTTGTTTAAATAATTCTCCATATTGAGAATTGACTTGATGCATATCTTCTTCATAATGTGCGTGATGCACAAATGCAGCGTAATAGGCTGTTTCAGGCTGATCGATTTTAAACAGGTGGCGGTCTTGATCACGGTCCTCTGTGATCATCAGTTTCAAACGGTCATTTTGTGATTGAATGCTGGATAGCCATAATTGTTTAATATCCGTCTTCTTTGTAAATGTTTGAATTCCTGTTTTTTTATACCAATTGATATGCCGAACTGGATTCTTTTTTACATCTCCATGGTAGATGAACTCCATATAAATGCTGCCATCGTCATTGATCAATTCCTCTAAGTATAGTGCACCTGTATGTGGAACAAAGCTTTGTACTCTGCATAAAACGCCCTGCCAATTATATTCTTCCCTTTTCACCAATTGCTGCTCTTCATTATATTGTTCAATATAACAAATGGGAGAAGAAGATCGTTCATATCTCGTCACCTGAATCGTGGATTCATCTGCCGGAATCACTGCTTCATTGATCGAATGCGATGATTCACCGACAATAAATTCCGAGTAACGTCTTTTACTACCGCTTTCCGGTAGAATATAGTGTTCATACACATTCAAGATGTCAACCCCAGGAGAAAAGATCTCTTCCATGCGGTGAATACGTTCCTTCACATTTGTATCATAATTCAAAGTTAAAATTGCAGTACGTTTATGCTGATCAGCCAATGGCTTTATTCTTGCCTTTAAAGACTTCGTTAAGCTCTCATCCTGTTTTGGTACATCACCCATAATAAAGTAGTAGTCCATATCAGGCATGTCAACTGATGTCATTGTTTCATGTTGTTCAGGTTGATCCAATGTGTCTTCAACTTTTTTCTTCATCCAATTTTGAAACAAAGGAAGCTCTCCTTCATAATATTGTTGACTTTCTCATTGTATTTTACATGAAAAAGTACTTCTTACCAAAAGATAAGAAGTACTTTTTTGATCTATTAAAGTCCAGCAATTTCTTCTTTAATTTGGGTTGTCGAGATGCCTTCGGTTCTCTTCAAGTATACGACTTCGCAATGTTCTTTTAAGAAATCGAACTTGCCTTCCCAGTCATCTCCCATAACAAACACATCAATATCATGCTCTTGCACATCATGGACTTTTTGATCCCAGCTGTTTTCTGGAATGACTTCGTCTACATAACGAATGGTTTCAAGAATCAGCTTTCTATGCTCGTAACTGTGATAAGCTTTTTTTGATTTTTGTAAATTAAACTCGTCTGTAGAAATGGCCACCACTAAGTAATCTCCAAGCTGCTTTGCACGTTCTAGCAGCTTAATGTGCCCCCAGTGTAATAAATCAAATGTACCGTAAGTAATAACTTTCTTCATTGCAAACATAAACTCCTTTCTTTCATCCTTATTCGTCTGCTTCAAGCAGTAATGTTATCCGTAATCCTATTATCATCGATCATTTTTTCGCTCTTCGGAACTTCATTATATCACAACGCCTATGAAAGGTTAAGAAAATGTAAAGACAAACTATTTCCAATTTATTGGGCGCAGGAGGAAAAGTCCGAGGAATCAATGTTTCACAAAGGATCGTCCAGATGAATTGATGAAAATGTCATGAAATTTAAAGGTTTGTAAAGTTATTGTTAATATTTCATGGAGCATCTGTGATAAAATGATGAGTAGACGAAGAATGAATTTACAATGAACGTTCATAGATAACAAGATAAAAAGGAGGTCTAAACAATGCAAACAGAAGTGGTCTCTAACCTTTCTTATGTAAACGGCGACTTAGATGAATTTATCAGCTATATGAATCAGCACCATATTTCTCAGAGAAGAGGCGCCATGATTGCGACTGTCAATCCAGAGATAGGCTATGCCGTCATGAAGGATCATGCGTACCATCAAGTCGTCTCGTCTGCGGATTATGTACTGCCGGATGGTGTAGGCGTCGTATTGATGTCTCGCATGACCCAAAGTCCGCTTAAGTCGAGAATTGCCGGCTTTGATGTCTTCATGTCTATGCTTGATCTAGCAAACAAGCAGTCTAAAAGAATCTTTTTATATGGTGCAAAAAAAGAAGTGCTTGAGGCTGTGAAACAGCGAATTGATACGGAATATCCAAATGTGGTCCTTGCAGGAAGCTGTGACGGATATCAAGCCGATAAACGTTTCGTAGCGAAGCAAATCGCGCGCTCGAAACCTGATATGGTGTTCGTTGCTTTAGGTTATCCAAACCAAGAGAACTTTATTTATGAATACCGCCATTTATTCCCGCAGGCTGTTTGCATCGGTTTAGGCGGAAGCTTTGATGTATTTAGCGGAACGGTGAAGCGTGCACCACGCTGGATGATTAAGACAAATACAGAATGGCTGTACAGATTGATTGTGAATCCATGGAGATGGAAACGAATGCTGAATATTCCTAAGTACGCTTTTGCCGTCTTAAAGGAAAGCAAAGGAAAAAAACGTTACTATCCTGAGCAAGTAAAGGATCAGACGAAGCAGCTGTGAGAGACTGATAAATGATGAATATACGCTCAATGATGATTTCATGTTACGCAGCTTTTATTTCTTTCATTGGATGGCTGATGAGCGGCGTGAAACCGCGTGAAAACCAGGTGACGCTGCTTGTTTCATTCCAAGAGAATGCGGCTGCTCTCATTCATACTTATCAACAACAGGCGAACATGACAATGAAGCTCACTGTCCTCTATACGAAGCATGCTTCTGCGATAGAAAAGGACGGGCCTCATCTGTCATTTCGCTATTTTCATGAAAAAAATCCTCTCCATCTCATTCAATGTATGTATACGATGTTTAAAAGCAAGGTTGTCGTGACGGATAATTATTTTCTCATGACGAGTGTGCTCAGAAAACGGCCTTCTACCACCTGTATTCAAGTTTGGCATGCCAATGGAGCTTTGAAAAAGTTCGGGCTTGAAGATGCTTCAAATTTTGGCCGGAGCCCACGTGACATTGAACGCTTCAAACGTGTCTATGCGTCTTTCGATTACATCGTGACAGGCTCAGATCACATGCGTGAGATTTTCAAGACCTCGTTTGGGGTCAATGATGAACGCTTTTTACCAACTGGTGTACCACTGACGGATGTGTACTATGAACAGCACCAGCCTTCCTTGAAGCTGAATGATGTGCCAAAAGGGAAAAATATCCTGCTCTATGCACCGACCTATCGAGACTTTGCAATGGACGGTCTTGTCCTGCCTTTTTCAAAAGAGCAGTTGCAAACTGACCTGAATGGCGATTACATTCTGCTCGTCAAGCTTCATCCTGCGGTCAAACATTTTGCGAAAGCAGAAACAGACGGTGAATGGATATTTGATGTGTCCGATCAGCCGCTCTATCCATTGCTTTGTGCTTGTGATGTCCTGGTGACAGATTATTCGTCGATTGTGTTTGAGTATGCACTGCTCGAAAAGCCTGTCTTGTTCTTCACTTATGACTTAGACACATATCGGGAGAAACGCGGCTTAGTCGATCGGTATGAAGACATCATTCCTGGAAAGGCCTGCGCCACTCAAGACATGCTCTTGCAGGAGCTTTTGCACCTAAACGCATCAACCAATAAAGAACGAATCAAAACCTTTGCTGAGGAATGGAACCAATATTCAAAGGGACAATCAAGTCAGCAGCTCCTCTCATTTATTGAACAGCAGCTGCTCTTACACAAAAAACGTCCGGCTTCTCAATAGGAAGCACGGACGTTTTTTTATTTGTTATACACCGGGATATCGTAATACAGCGTATAGTCATCAAGCAGGTTATACAAACTATACATGCGAGTGACTTGCTTAGAAGCCCAGCCAATATCTGTTGCATATTGATGAGTCGCTGCAGCTGACCAGCGCATTTTATAAATTGTATCTTGCTTGTATGTGGCATTATTGATATAGCTGTTGCCAATGAATTTTGCTCCGCCAATAATGGCAGCCTCTGGCGTGAACCATTGTTGTTCATACGCATACTTTGCACCAAGATAGTTCGGATTGCTGTCATATGCGCCAATGCCATACATGTTATATACTTTCTTTCCATTAAACATTGTACCATTCGCTAAAATGGAACTTCCGTTACCCGTTTCAAGCAGCGCATGAGAAATAAGATAAATTTCGTTGATATGATATGTTTTTGCTGCTGTAATAAAGGCTTGTCCTTTACCTGCAAGAATCCCTTTGCCTGCTAAAATCTTTGAATTGACCTCTGCCGGATTGAGATTCGCAGTTTCAGAGAGTTTCAGGAATTGAAAATAAGATTGCGTGCCTTCTGCAATATTAGCTGGATCTACATATTTTTGCACCTCTGCTGCACTTGCATTTCTCCAGCCGAGGTTGATCCTGATCCAGTTCCCTTCTTTTCCAAGCTGTTTCACTTTTGCTCCTTTATTCAGCTGTGCCACAATGTTGCTTGCAGAGCTCGAATCAGGTGTAGAACGGACATTTAAGCCGTCCGTATTCACCGTAGATGTTGCTTGGTCTACATATGGTGCATAGACATAAGCCGCACCATCTGTCTGTGGTGATACCTTCATTTGTTTGTTGACCATCTCATTGACAGTAAGGTTGTAGTTTGTTTGCATGACCATTGGGCCATTTTTAATTTTTACGGCTGTGGCTGTCCAGCCATATTGGCTTTTCACAAAAGCAATGGCTTCATTTACAGTTGGTAACCCTGTAAATTGCTGCGTAATGTTGATTTTGTAAGCTGGTTTCGTTATTGTTGTATACGCAGCAGTTTCATTCCGTTTTTTGAAAAATGCCATGCCTTGGTCACGAAGTGCAGCTGTTGAGATGACACCTGTTTTGATCTGATATTGAGCATAATCGGCTGCACCTGTTTTTTGAGCAGCAGCCTTCATTTTTTGTTTCGTCAAATAGCTGAGTGCTTGATTCAGTTTTGTCTGATTCACTGTCGGCTCTGTCGTGATACGGTATTGCTTGACCGCTTCTGTCAGCGTTTTTGTACTGCTGGCAATGCCATTTTTCTTGATGATCTCTTGAGCCTGCTTCACTTTACTTTGTTCATATACAGGTGTTGTCTTGAGACTATACGTTTTGCTGACAGCTTGTCCCTTACTTGCCTTGATGCTGCTTGTCAGCTTCTGCGTTTTTAAGTATGCGGCACCTTTATTCACTTTCGCTTGGTCCACTGCTTGATTGACGACAAGTCGATACGTGCTGTCTGATACCTTGCCTGTTTTTTTCGTTGTGGCAGATACTTTTTTCTTTTGGAAGAAAGCCGCTGCTTTTTTCGCTTGATCATCTCCTAAAAGGTTCCCCGTCACTACTTGATATGGCTGTGTAGAAGAAATCTTTTTGGACGTGTAGCGCCATTTCTTTTTCTTGAAAAAGGCCACCGTTTTTGAGTAAGCTGTATCGTTCAATTGATTGAGCTTCACGATATAATTTTTTGTTTTTCCCACTCGCTGGACAGTACCTGCAGCACCGGTTTGCTTCTTAATCTGAGCCGCAGCTGAAGCTGCTTGTTTGTTGTCTTTGAAATAGCCTGATTCAAAGCTGTAGACATTTTTTAAGGCACCTGTCTTTTGAACCTTCCCGCTGATCTTTTCTTCTTTTTGCAGCTGAGTAAGGAGCGTCTGTGCTTTCGACTGGCTCGCTTGTGCAGCAGATGTGACGATGTAATACGGCTTACCCGTTGTCACCGTTTGAAGCACTGCTTTTAAGCCTGATTCCTTTTGAAACCCTTGCAGAATGGTATTCGCCTTACTTTGTCCAACAATACCGCTTGAAATCAGCTGATACACAGTGCCAGCTTTCGTTTCGGTTTGGTATGTACTGGTGACGCCTGCCTGCTTTTGCAGCTCGGTTTGAATATTTTTAACTTTCGTTTCAGAATCAATGGTTCCTGATATGACCTGATAAGAAGGTCTGCTTTGATTGATGACTTCATAGGAGCTATTGAGCCCTGATGTTTTTGTTAGCTCAAGTGAGAGCTTTTTCGCCTGACTTTCATCATTGACTGGGTCAGATACGACCTTTTGTAAAGGAAGGCGGTCACCTACTGGAGACACCGTACCGCTCATGCCCACTTCTTTTTTTAATGCAGCTGCACTTGCATTCGCTGCTGCTTGCGACTCATAACCTGAAGCAGTGAGCTGATAGGTCGACGTATTTCCTGAGGTTTGATAAGTGGCTGTCCACTTTTTGTCTTTCTTCAGTGTTTCCACTGCTTTTTTCACTTCTGCTTCAGTTGTAAATACTTTTGAGGTGTTCATCGTATAAATGGATTGATCGACATAGGAGGCTGCTTGCGCTTCTTTACCCGTGTGTAATGTCATACCAAAGGCAGCTGCGAGTAACATAATCTTGATGGTTTTTTTCACGTTCCCTGTCCCTCTCTTAACTTTGCATAATAGTCTACTAATCTCTTTATCGACAAAAACAAGTACTCTTTCAAGTCATTTATGCAATAGAAAAATAGAGGACCCCCTCGAAGTCCTCTTTACCTTATAAATGCGACACAATCAGTTCACAAGATCCTTCAATTGAGAAGTTTCCTGTTTCAGCCGGCAGAATAAAATGAGCGCCCTTTGGCAGTGGATATATGTTTCCGTCATGCTCTAAAGACCCTTCTCCATGAATCACACTGCATAGCAAAAACGGATAGTCCTGTGAAAGCTCTACTTTTTGATCAATTTCCCATTTATACACAGAGAAATATTCTGCTTCGACAAATGTACGAATGGTCACTCCCCGGCGTGTTTCAACTGATTCATCTGCATACCCGTCTACATGAGGAACCGTTGTGACATCAATGGCTTGCGCAAAATGAAGTTCACGTTCGTTGCCATCCTGGTCTTTTCGTTCATAATCATATACGCGATAGGTTGTATCTGAGCTTTGCTGCGTTTCAAGGACAAGCGTTCCTTCGCAAAGCGCATGAATGGTACCGCTTGGCACATAATAAAAATCACCAGGCTTAATCTTCACCCGCCGCAAAAGACCTTCCCAATCCCCGCTATTCATCATGGTTACAAGCTCAGTTCTTGTTCTTGCATTGTGCCCATAGATCATTTCTGCTCCTTCTTTGCAATCAATGATATACCAGCACTCTGTTTTTCCAAGCTCGCCATTTTCATGTCTTTCCGCATAATCATCATCTGGATGAACTTGAACGGACAAGTCTTGGTTTGCATCTAAAATTTTGGTTAACAGCGGGAAGCGGTCGCCTTCTATCCCCCCGAACAATTCTCTATGATTGTCCCAGAGTTCGATCAGCGTTTTCCCTTTATATGGACCGTCTTGCACGACACTTGGCCCGTTTGGATGAGCAGAAATTGCCCAGCATTCTCCCGTTTGATCAGAAGGAATATCATAGCCAAATTGATCCCTTAAGGCTGTACCTCCCCATATTCTCTCCTTCAATTCAGGCAGTAAAAAAATTGGTGACTGCTTCATTCAGGATGACTCCTCCCTTTGCTACCCTTTGATAATCCTTACCCAGCTTGATGAAAACTAGTAAGTCTCAACTTTTATTATGACGCTATCTAAAGAGAAGTCAATCCTTTCAGTACACCGAATGAAAACGATATCACAAAAAATGTTTTACCCTTTGACAGAGCCTGCGAGAAGCCCTTTGACAAAGTATTTTCCAAGAAGAATATAGACGAGTAGTGTCGGCAGCGCAGCCAATATCGCCCCTGCCATTTGGACGTTCCATTGCACAATTTGACTGCCTGATAGATTTTGCAAGGCAACCATCACCGGCTGATGCTCCGCAGTGGTCATCGTGACTGCAAATAAAAATTCATTCCACACATTTGTGAACTGCCAAATGGCCACCACAACAAATCCTGTGATCGAAAGCGGAAGAATCATATGTCTGAAAATCCCGATAAAACCTGCGCCATCCATTTTCGCCGATTCAATCATTTCATCTGGGATGCTCACATAGAAATTTCGGAACATGAGCGTTGTGATCGGAAGTCCGTATACGACATGGACGAGCACAAGCCCTGGAATTGAATTATACAATCCGACTTCACGCAAAAATTGAATGAGTGGGATCAGGATACTTTGATATGGAATAAACATCCCAAACAGCATCAGCGTAAAGACGACTTCTGATCCTTTGAAACGCCATTTTGATAGGACATAGCCATTCATTGCACCTAAAACAGCTGACAATAAAGTAGCAGGAATGACAAGATAAAGAGAATTCATTAAATTGGGCGCCAGCTTTTCAAACGCGATTTGATAGCTTGAAAAATCGATAGTAGATGGCAGCGACCACATTCGCTCAAGGGTGACTTCACCTAATGGCTTCAAGCTTGTGACGAGCATGACATAAACAGGCATCAGAAAAAAGAGACTGCACAAAATCAATAAAGCATAAAGGACTGGACGGACAAACCATCTGGCTGTCATGATGAAGCCCCCTTCCGGCTCGACAGGAGATATGGCACGATAAAGACCGCAACAGAGATCAGCATGACAACCGCAATGGCGGCACCGCCTGCATAATGGTTTCCTCTAAAGGTCATTTCAAACATATACACGCCTGGAACATCCGTGACAAAGTTCGCACCCGGTCCTGTCATCGAGTAAATCAAATCGAAGATCTTTAAAGAAATATGAGCCATGATGATAACGACACTTGCAGTAATCGGTTTTAAAAGAGGGAAAATGATTTTCCAGTAAATCTGCCACTCCGTTGCGCCATCCATTCTAGCAGCCTCTCTTACTTCCTCTGGAATTCCTCTTAGACCCGCCAAATACATCGCCAGAGAGAAGCCTGTCATTTGCCAAACAGCTGCAATCACAACAGCAATCATAGCCGCAGGTACACCAAACTCAATTTTCCCCCAGACAAATCCGGCCAATATGTTTGTATCCGTGTACCATTTAGGCTGGATACCGAGCGTTTTCAAAAATAAATTCACCCCAGTTGACGGGTTTAAAATCCATTGCCATACGACTCCTGTAACAACGAAGGAAAGGGCCATCGGAAAGAAGAATAAATTCCGAAAAAGAGATTCCCCCTTGATCTTCTGGTCTAGTAAAATCGCAAGTGCGAGACCAGAGGCAATGACAGCCCCAATAAAAAATAAAGTGAAAAAGACCGTGTTTCGAAGATCTGATTGAAAGCGGAAATCTTGAAACAGCATGAAATAATTGCGAAGACCCGCGAAAGAGAAATCAGGAACAAGCGTGGTCCAGTTTGATAATGACACATATCCTGTCCAGCCAATAAAACCGTAAACAAAGATGAATAATAAAACTGCTGACGGGGCTAAAAAGAGCAGCGCCAGCAGCTGATCTCCATTCCATTTTTTCCGCATACGTTTGACTTTGGGCACAGGTGTTTTTGTCATCGGCGATGTGTCTATGCGCATGAAGCTACACTCCTTTTTAAAAAAGAGGCGGTGCCTAGCCGCCGCCTCCTTCGTCTTTATTTCATTGCATCTTTTAAAGATGAAACAAACTGGCTGCTGTCTTTTTGTGTCACGAAGATATTGACGGCTTGATTCGCTTTTGTCACAAACCCTTCTTCAGCAGCTGAGCCATGAGCAAGAGACGGCGCCAGCTTTGACTCTTTAAATGCCTTCATCGCCGATTTTCCGTATTCATCATATTTTGATACATCTGCATCCACACGTGCTGGAATCGATCCTTTTAGCGGATTAAACGCATCCTGTCCTTCCACAGAACCTAAAACAGATAAGAACTTCTTCACGTTTTCTGGCTGTTTAACCCCCTTTGGCAGTCCAAATGTATCGGTGATCACCATAAAGCTTCCCTTCGTTCCAGGAGTCGCCGCGTATCCAAAGTCTTGATTCACCTTCAAATCAAGATCATTCACAAAGTATCCCTTCGCCCAGTCACCCATGACATTCATTGCCGCTTCTCCTTTTGCCACGAGCTGTGAGGCATCCTGCCAGTTACGTGAGCTGTGATCATCATTGACGTATTCAAGCATACGTCCAAAGATGTCTGCCGCTTCCTTCACTTTTGCGTCATCCATTTTCATGTCGCCAGCCCAAAGTTTTTGATAACCATCTGCCCCTAAAACACCCAGCAAAACACTTTCAAACAAATGAGTCGCTGCCCAAGGCTCCTTATCTCCAAGTGCAAGTGGTGTGATCCCTTTTTTCTTTAATGCATCTGCTGTTTTGAAAAATTCATCAAATGTCGTTGGCGGCTCTAAGCCTGCATCATCAAATACCTTCTTGTTATACCAAAGCACATTGCCCCTGTGAATGTTCACCGGCACTGAATAGATTTTCCCATCTTTGCTGACTAGATCAATCAGTGATTTTGGAAATTTGTCTTTCCAGCCTTCTTTTTCATATAAATCATCCAGCGGCTCCATTTTGCCTGCCGCGACCCAGCTCTCATTCAGCTCCGCCCCGCCATGCACTTGAAACGTAGCAGGCGGATCATTCCCCTGCATCCGGCTAGTCAGAACAGCCTTTGCATTCGTACCAGCACCACCTGCAACAGCTGCATTTTCAATTGGAATATCTTTATTCTCCTCTTCAAACAATTGAATGAGTGCCTTCAGCCCGTCTTCCTCACCTGCTCCTGTCCACCAAGAGAAAATTTCGAGCTTTTCCGCTCCGCCTTCTTTTTTTGCATCTGAGTTCGTCGATGAACTGCAGGCAGTGACGATAAGCATACAGATTGCCAGCAGCATAAATCCTAATTTGAACTTCATAATTGATCCCCCATCCCTATTTTGTAAGCGTTATCAAAATAAGTATAATGGAAGATCCTTGCTTTTTTTCAGGCAAATTTCTTCACTTTTTTATGAAATTCTTCATTTTTTTACGGCCTGATTTCGATATTCCTTCGGTGAACAACCGACCATCTTCTTAAACACACGGCTGACGTAATTAGGATCTGTATATCCTGCCTGATAGGTAATTTCTTTTAAGCTAAGCGAGCTGTCTATGAGAAGCCTTTTGATTTTATCCAGCCGGCAGGCTGTCACATACTCTTTAAATGTCAGACCAGTCTCGTCTTTAAATCGTTTTGTGAAATAGGTTGGACTTAAATCAACATAAGCGGCCGTTTGCTCAAGCGTGATCTGTTCACAATAATGCGTTTTGATGTAACGCTTTGCCCGTTCGATGTCATTTATGGTCTGGGTTCTGGCTTCATACACGTCAAATAGGTGTTCACAGCACTGGCGGCATTCAGCTGCGGTGCTGATTGTCAATATCGATAGGTCTGTACGGAGACGTGATTTGAAGAGAATCAGCAGTTCTTTTACTTGTGAAATCGTCGCCCCCTCTAATTGAAAGGCATCAAATAGAGCCAGCGCATCTTCCCTTCTCCCTTCTTCCAGCGCCTGCATCATGCTGTCTGCAAGCTCCGGCAGATGAATCAATGGACCGGGCTTCGCCTCTGTTTGGTAAAAGCCATAACGAACAACGCCGCCACTCTTTTTTCGCTGATAATAGGAAAGCTTCGCCTCTGCTGCACTTTTCTGAAGTTGAAGCGGGTTTGAGACTGGATGCCCTATGCCAACGACAGGTGAAGGCTGACCGCTTGTCATGGCAGCTCGAATGGCTTGCAGGATCTCTGCCTTTAGCTGGCCTGATCCTTGATGACTATAAATGAGGCATGTAAGTAGTTCACTCCCCATTTGAATCGGTACCGTATGAAATCGTGCTGATTTCTGTAAATGAATCATTAGCTGATCCCCGCCTGTCCCCTGAACAGCGATGATAAGACCTGCTTCATATTCGGAAAATAGTTGTTGAAACTCCATGGCGGTATAAGATTGACCGTTCATGACATGGGCTTCAAGCCACTTTGACCGCTGATCGGCCGCTGCCGCCTGCCGCTGAGACGTCTCCTGCTGAATCTCTGCTGCTACAAATCGAATGGCTGCGATGGTTTCGTCTTTGTCAGCTGGTTTGACGAGGTATTGTTTCACCCCTTCCTGCATCGCTTGCTTGGCATAATCGAATGTATCGTAGGCTGTCAGCATAATGAATTTTGTATGAGGACTAATTGCTTTGATCTGTTTGATCGCTGTCAGTCCATCCATTCCAGGCATCTGAATATCCATGAGCACAAGATGAATGGAATCAGATCGCACGCATTCAACCGCCTTCTTTCCATTTTCAGCTTCTCCTGCTATATGACACTCTGGAAGCCATTCGGTTAAGAACTTCCGCATCGCTAGTCGTTCTATTTTTTCATCATCGACAATCAGCACGTTCAGCATGCTGGTCCCTCCTTCATCGGAATAGCCAATTGTATGGTGGTGCCTTCGTTTGGCTTTGAATCAATTTGCAGGGCATCTTGTACCCCGTAAAACAAGCGCAGTCTTGACATCACATTTCGAAGACCGATTCCTGTCGAGTGGCCTTTACTCAATATGTTCGGATCTTCCTCTTCTTTTTCTGAAAGCAATCTTCTTTTCTCTTGTTCATTGATGCCCATCCCATTGTCCCGAATCCGAATCATTACATAGCCGCCTTCTTGATAGATCGAGAGCTCGACAAGTCCCTCTTCCTCCTTCGGCTCGACGCCATGAATGAAGGCATTTTCAACAAGCGGCTGTAAGGTGAGACTTGGGATATGTACAGATAAACACGATTCATCGATGGACGTTTTGCACGTAATACGATCGGAAAATCTCGTTTCTTGTATATGAAAATATTCTTTCACCACTTTCACTTCTTGTTCCAATGTAACGGATGTACTGAGAGCAGACAGCGAATACCGCATCAGCGTGGAAACAGATTGAATCAACCTCGATGTGGCTTCCGCTGATTCTAAGTAAGCCATACGTGAAACGATGTTTAATGTGTTAAATAAAAAATGCGGATTCATTTGATTTTGCAGCGTTTTTAGCTTCATGTCTTTGATTTTTTGATCCAATGCTGCCTTTTGTTTTATCTCTTCAATCATCATTTTCATCTCTTGCCGCATTCGCTGAAAGGCTTCATTTAAAACAGAGATTTCATCCTTTGAGGTAACATGCAAATTCACTCCATCAAAATTTCCTTCTGATACTTCTTTTACGCTTCGGGACAGATGAACGATTGGTCTTGATATCCCGCCAGCAATCATGTACGCCATCCATAAGGCGACCCCGATTGATAATGTAAACAGGCACAAGGTAAAGAGCGCATAGGTTTGATGCCTTTTTTGAAGAGATTGATAGAGCACCTGATACTCAGATAATTCATCATCAAGCAGGGTCATCGTCTGCTCTTGTATATAGGAGGAGACAGTTCTCACTTCCTTCACACTTGCAGCATATTCTTCGATTTTCCCTTCTTTCACATGTGTCATGGTCGCATCACTTTCATTGATGAGCGTCCGCATCATATATTGATATTTTTCAATTGAAGGAATCGCCGCATGAAGCCCGGCATCCTTTCGCAGCGCTTGATCGTAGGATTTCATTTTCTGTTTTGACGTAAGATATTCTTTGGCAAACTGCCGATCCTTTTCAATGGCATAGGCATTGACCTTTTCATACATCGTTTTCGCCTCTGTTGATATATCATTGAGCAGGAGAAAAGAGCGGAAGCTCCTACTATATTCTGATGTGATTTTTGAACTGCTCCAGTAGACAAAAAAAGCGGCTACGTTGCCAAGGAGCACAAGGATTAAAAATGCCAATAACAGCTTACTTCGAATCTTTCTCATGGCTGCATTCCCTGCTTTCTGTCTGTCTGCTGAAGAGGCAGATCCCCGCGCCGGATCACACTCGTTCCCGTGTACTGGAGCGGTTCTTCTTTTTCACCTTGCTGCAAACGAACAAGCGATTCAACCGCTTGATAGCCCATTTCATAAGGATGCTGCACGACCACGGCATCAATTGTTCCATCATCAAGCGCCTGAATCGTATCAGGCAATGTGTCAAATGCAAGCACATAAAAATCAGTGGATGATCGATACTGTGCGATTGCTTGAATGATGCCTGCACCATCTAATGCACTTGTGCCATAAAATGCGGTGAGCTTCGCATGATCGTTTAATAGTTTATAAGCGGCACCTGAGGCACCTGACTTCGTAATGGCTGATTCTTCTATTCCAGCAATATGAATGCGTTTTTCAGCAGAGACGGCATCTCGAAAACCCTTGACGCGCAGCTTTTGATGAATGGCATCAAGCCTGCCTGTGACAATTCCTACATACTGTTCACCTTTTGTATCTGCGATGAGTGCCTGCCCTGCGATAAAGCCTGAATAGTAATTGTCCGTTCCTACATACACTTGACGCTTGCTCCCTTCTGCATCCGTATCGACGGTGACGACATCAATGCCTTTTTCCCTCGCCTTCTGAAAAAGCGGTTTGTATTTTTTCGCATCAAGTCCCTGCGTCATAATGCCATCAACATGCCCAGCGATCGCCATATCAATGGTTTTCAGATGATCGTCTACATCCGCTTGCTTTGGACCCAAATATTCTAGATATACGTGATGAACGTCTGCCGCATCAGCTGCTCCCTTTTGTACAAGCTGCCAGTATTCGTTATCAAGTTCCTCCGGTACAAGAACAAAATGATATTGATACGTTGACGCCGCTTTATCAGAAGCGCTTTCAATTTTAAATAAATCTTGACCTAATAACGTTAAAAAGATGACAGATACCATACAAAATGTGAGAAATGCGCCCATTCCAATCCACTTAGATAATTTCACTGCATCCTCCTCCTTTCCACTATTTCCGCATAAAAAAAGAGCTGCTTATAAGCATACTCTCTCGACCTCTATAATTCCTTTGTCATAAATAAACTGTTTGGATCTTCTTGATATGTACCAAAAGGCGGACAATACTGAAATCCAGCGCTCTCATATAGTTTTCTTGCTGGTTCAAAGAAAGCCATTGCCCCTGTCTCTAAGCTGACACGTGTATAGCCGCGCCGTTTTGCTTCTTGGAGAAGATGATTCAGCATATACCTCGCTACACCTTTTCGCATATGGAGGGCTGCGGTTCTCATCGATTTGATTTCCCCATGTTCACTTGACAGCTCCTTTAATGCTCCGCAGCCAAGAAGCTCTTCTCCATCCCGCACACTCCACACGGTAACATCCTGTTTTTTTAAATCAGTTAATGGAAGGGCATGAATGCTTTCTGGCGGCGAATGCTCCTTCATCTCTTTTATATGTGCGGTAATCAGCTGGTCAATTCGTCCATCCGTGAGTTCATCTTGTAGAATGTACATTTCCATCACTCCTTCACGATCATTGTACGTGAAGGAGTGAATGTTTACCTGCTGTTATGTCAGATAAACGAACAAACAACCGGCACCCATCAGCCAGTTGTTTATTCGTTTTACAAGTATTTATGAAGAAAGAACTGCTTGTAACTCCTCTGCTGTACTGCTTTCAAGCTGACTTCCGACACCGACAGCCACCGCGCCTGCTTTGAGCCACTTCGGAACATCAGCTGGATGAATACCGCCCGTAGGAATAAACTCAATCTCTGGAAATGGACCTTGTAAATTTTTCATATAGGACAAACCGAAGGAGCCGCTTGGAAAAAGCTTGAGCAAGCAGTAGCCATCTGCTTTCGCCTGCATGATTTCACTTGGGGTAAGAACCCCTGGTACATAGAGTGTGTCGTAAAATGAGAGATGTTCTCCAATCATAGGAAGATATCCTGGACTGACGATAAACTGTGAGCCTGCCTCAATGGCTGATTGTGCCTGCTCCAGCGTCGTAATTGTTCCCGCACCTACAATGAGGTCCTGCTCCTGCTGAAAGGCTGCGATAATGCGTTCAGCATTTGGCGTAGTATACGTCACTTCAATGGCACGGACTCCTTTTTTCTTTAAACGCTCAATCATTGCAATGCCTTCTGTTTCACTACCCGCTCTCACCACTGCGATCAATTTACAAGACGCGAGCTGCTTTTTAACGCTCAAACTTGCTGACTTTCCCATATCTCTCATCCCCTTTCATGTACTCCCGCCTTTGATATCGCTTGGCTTCTTTCATAAAAGCTTGAAGCTCCTCCCGGGTAGGCAGGCCATCCTTATCGCCAGGAGACATCACTGCAAGTGCCCCGACTGCATTGCCTCTTGTAATGGATTTTTCATCTGATAAGCCGTCAAGCAAGCCGCTGATGACCCCCACTGCAAATCCATCACCAGCACCGACAGTATCTACGACTTCCTGCACATAAAATCCATTCACAATTCCTTGACCGGCTGCACTTTTATAAAAGGCACCTTCTGCCCCTAGCTTAATGACCACTAGTTTGACACCTTTTTGCAAATAAACATCTGCAATCTCTTCTGGCTCGTGATAACCCGTGAGCCTTTGCCCTTCTGCAAGCCCTGGAAAAAACCAATCCACTTGCGAAGCGATATGATTCACCGTCTGAATCATATCTTCCTCCTCTTCCCATAGCTGAATCCGAAGGTTTGGATCAAATGAAATGGTTTTGCCCGCTTCCTTCATTTCTTGAAGGGCACGAAAAGAAAACGCTCTCATTTCACTGGATATGGCAGGCGGAATACCAGTCATATGAAGGTGGCCTGCCTGTTTGAAATAGGCGGCGGGAAAGTCGCTTGGACTCATTGTGCTCGCAGCAGAGCCTTTCCGATAATATGTGACGTCAGGATCTCCATCCATCACTTTTGATTTAAGTAAGATTCCCGTTTGATACCCATCATTTGAACGGAGCACTGCACTTGTATCGACCCCTTCATTTTGAAGCTCTTCTAAAATAAATGTGCCAAGTGAATCTGCTCCGACTTTGCTCACCCAGCCCACATGAAAGCCCAGCCTCGCCAAGCCGACAGCCACGTTACTCTCTGCACCAGCAAGCGCCTTTTGGAATGTATGCACTTGATGAAGCTCTCCGACTTCCTTTGCATAAAACATCGCCATTGATTCCCCAAATGTGACCGCATCCAATGCTTTCACTCATTTCTCCCCTTTCTCGGTACCGGTTTCAAGTTAGTTAAAAAAGAGAGAGCATGCACGTATGTATACTCTTCTCTGCCTATCATTTATAAAGATTTCCTTACTATGATTTCTCCATCAAGCTGAATGGTTTGGGGCGCACTTTCATCCCCTTCAAGCCGTGTCTTGATTTTTTGCATGGCTGCTTTCCCCATTTCATGAGATGGTTGGGCGACCGTTGTGATTCCAGGTCCAATCAGCTTATACCATTCTGTATCATCAAACCCTGCAATGCCTATCTCTTTAGGAATCTTCACCCCAAGCTCTACAAGTTCACTAATCAGCTTCAGCATGAGTAATCCATTACCGGCTAAAATCGCTTTTTTCTGTTCGTTTGATTGTAAAAAACGGACAATCTCTTCGAGCATTTGTTCCTTTTGCTTTAAATCAATTTCTGCAATGATCGGCTTCTTATGTTTACTCAAAGCTGTCTGTTCATATGCTTCCTTTCGTTCTTCACGAGGGCTGATTCCATCGACAGGCTCAGTAAAAAAAGCGATGTGATCATAGCCTTTCTCATACATTTGTTGAAGCAGCCGGATTGTGATATCACGGTTGTTCGTGGTCACTGTGTCGACTTTCAGTTCAGGCAGCTTTCGGTCCACAAGAACAATCGGCACACCGTTTTTCTTAAAATCCTCCAGAATGTCATTGTTCTGTCCTGTCGTATTGATGATGAGCCCTTCAATATAATGTGCATTCAGCTTAAGAAGCATTTCCCGTTCTTTTTCTGGACGATTATCTGTGTTGCACACCATGATGCTGTATCCATATTCATCACAAATCTCTTCGACCCCGCGAAGTGTTGCCACAGAGAATGGATTCGTAATGTCGGCTACAATAAACCCAATGACCTTGCTTTTTCTGACTTTCAGTCCTTGAGCAAGCTGACTCGGGCGATAATGGAGTTCCTCAATGGCTTTCTTGATTTTTTTTACCTTTTCTGAAGAAATTTCATTTGTTCTGCCATTGATATATCTGGATACAGTTGATTTTGAGACCCCTGCATAAGATGCAACTTCGTTAATGGTCACTTTCGTTTGCTTTTTCTCTTTCATTCAAAAAACTCCCACAATGGATCTTCTCATTTGGTTCGAAACCGATTTCAAATAAACTTAAAAAGAGCATATCATAATTGAATGCTTTTCAGAAGGTTTTTTTGCATGATGATAACAAAAATTCGTCTAATCAGAGAAAAAGAAAGCGATTTCAACTTAACGGTTGACGGCGCTCTCTTTTTCCTCTAAAATTTTCCTTGAAACCGATACCAAATAAATATCAATATTTGTTTCAGATGGAAAGGGAGGCTTATCCAAATGGAAAATCGTTATGCTGTACATCCTGAGCAGGTCAAACGTTTTACAACAGAGGAACTTCGTCGTCATTTTCATATTCCTACGCTATTTGTCAGTGGTGAATTAAAGCTCTATTACTCACACGAGGACCGCGTGGTGATTGGCGGAGCCATGCCGGCAGCAGAGCCGATCACACTAGATGCTGGAGACTTTTTACGGACGGAGTATTTTCTTGAAAGACGAGAAATCGGGATTGTGAATGTCGGCGGACAAGGAACGGTCACTGTTGATGGTGAGACCTTTGTGCTGGAGCATAAAGATTTCTTATATATTGGTCTTGGTCACGAAGATGTACAGTTTGCTAGTTCATCAGGCGAGCAGGCCAAGTTCTATCTAGTATCAGCCACGGCTCATAGAGCGTATCCTACGCAAAAAGCAGCCATCGCTGAATTAACACCAAACCACTTAGGGGAAGCAGCTGCCTCCAACGTGCGAAACCTGTATCAAGTCATCCATGCAGACGGCATCCAAAGCTGTCAGCTCATGATGGGCATCACTCAGCTTGAAACCAATAACACATGGAACACGATGCCCGCTCATATTCATGATCGCCGGATGGAAGTGTACTTATATCTTGATATCGAAGAGGATGCACGAGTCTTTCATTTTATGGGGGAGCCATCTGAAACAAGACATCTTGTTGTGGCCAACGAGGAAGCAGTCATTTCACCTGCCTGGTCCATTCATTCAGGCTCAGGTACAGCGAATTATTCATTTATTTGGGCAATGGCGGGCGAAAACTATACGTTCAAAGATATGGACTTTGTCCCAATGGATCAGCTGAGGTAACGAGGATGATGACAACATCATATGCAGCGTCCCTCTTTTCCCTTGAAGGAAAAACAGCCCTTGTAACAGGTCCCGGAACCGGCATTGGGCAAGGCATTGCCGTGGCGCTTGCCAAATCAGGTGCAGATATCATCGGCACATATCATCACACACCGCTTGAAGAAACAAAGGCGCTTGTCGAACAGGCAGGCCGATCATTTCATGCGGTTCAGGTTGACTTTTCTAGCCCTCAGTCTGCAAAGCAGGATGTCGACGCCATATTAAAGAAGCATACGATTGATATTCTCATCAATAATGCTGGAACGATCAAAAGAGAGCAGGCGGCTCACTATTCAGAGGAAGATTGGCATACAGTCATGGATGTGAATATCAACAGTCTCTTTTTCCTCACGCAAAAGGTTGGACAGCAGATGCTGAAAAACGGGCAAGGGAAAATCATCAATATCGCCTCCCTTCTATCGTTTCAAGGCGGCGTCTTTGTCCCCGCCTATACAGCAAGCAAGCATGCTGTCGCAGGGCTGACGAAAGCTTTTGCCAACGAATGGGCGAGCCAGCATATTCAAGTGAATGCGATTGCTCCTGGGTATATTGCGACCAATAACACACAAGCCATTCGGGACGATGAAAATCGAAATGAAGAGATTCTCAAACGAATCCCCGCCGGACGCTGGGGAAAGCCTGAGGATCTAGCCGGTGCTGCTGTTTTCCTTAGCTCACCAGCTTCTGATTATATGAACGGCCACATTTTAGCTGTTGACGGGGGCTGGCTTGCGAGATAAATATACGAGAGAATTCCTATTCGGGGATTCTCTTTTTTCTATTTGCATAATTCTCCACCTTCCGAGTCACTCTATAAAAAACATGTGATGAGGGTGAGGTATTATGAAAAGTCGTATTGAACAAGATATAACGTCCGTCATTAAGCGTGTCAAAAGCTTTGCCGGAAGAAGTGATGATATCGTGTTCCACTCTTTTTCATTTGGTCCTTCCACTATTTCTGCATGTCTCGTGTACGTTGAAGGACTCACAGAATTTGAATTGCTTTCTAAGCAAATCATTTCACCAATGCAAAAGGATTTGGACATCACTGAGGTTGGTTCTACTACACTTTCCTCCCTTTCAAAAACGTTCTTTGGCATTCAAAGTGATGTGCTGGATGATATGAACCTTGCCATCGAGCAATTATATAGCGGCAAGGCTATTTTATTTGTAGATGGAGCGGCTCAAGCGCTTGCACTCCATACGAATATTTTTCAATTTAGGGAAGTAGAAGAGCCGCAATCTGAAGTTCTTGTAAGAGGACCACGGATCGGATTTATTGAGAATCTTGAAAAAAACACGGCTTTACTCCGTGAACGGGCAAATGACCCTAATCTTGTGATTCAAAAGGTGAGTATCGGTACTCGCAATAAAAAATCCGCTGCTCTAGTGTATGTTCGTGATATTGCTGATCCTAAACTAGTAGAAGATGTTCTATCACGCATGGCCGAAATCAAAATGGATGACATCCCTGAAACCGGCTATATTGAACAGTTGATTGAGGACAGCCATATCTCCATTTTTCCACAGATTCAAAACACAGAACGTCCTGACCGGGTGATTGCATCTGTGCTTGAAGGCAAAGTCTCGGTTTTGCTCGATGGGACTCCTTTTGCCCTCATATTACCTATGACACTTACAGCTTTAATGCAATCACCGGAGGATTATTATCAGAGGTGGACAAGCGCGACTCTTTTGCGTTTACTTCGTTATATTGCCGTGCTGCTCACGATTTTTTTACCCGGGCTTTACATTGCACTTGTCTCTTATCATCCCGGTTTATTACCGACAAGAATGGCACTCACCATCGCAGGCAGCCGGCAGAATGTTCCCTTCCCTCCTGTTGTCGAAGCCATTCTCATGTCTTTTACGATAGAGCTTCTGCGGGAAGCTGGACTACGGCTTCCAAGAGCCATTGGACAGACAATTGGACTCATTGGCGGCGTTATTATTGGTCAGGCAGCTGTCCAAGCCAATATCGTCAGTGCCTTAATGGTGATTATTGTGTCGCTGACCGCACTGGCTGACTTCACGGCACCGTCATATGACTTTAGTTTCCCACTGCGTATTTTGCGGTTTATGGCCATTTTTAGTTCAGCATTGTTTGGATTATACGGTTTAATCATGTGTTATTTATTTGTACTTTGTCACTTGATGCAGTTAAAGACCTTTGGTTTTGACTATTTCACACCAGTATTGTCTTCACCGTTTTCAGATTTAAAGGATACGTACGTTCGTTTACCAATCGGACTATTTAAATCCAGACCTAAAACAGCAAAAATAAAAAATCTCAAAAGACAAGGAGATTAAACGATGTACAGACCTGAAAGGCTATCATTGTTACAAGTAACCATCCTCTGCAGCTCTACAATGATAGGCGCTGGAATTTTAACCATTCCACGCAGTTCTGCCAATTCAGGATACCCTGATGGCTGGATCATTGTATTAATACAGGGAGTCATCTTTGCTTTCGTTGCTTTTTTGTTGGGGTGGATTGCCGAAAAGAATGCACCAGACACGATTTTTGAGTCAAATACAAAAGGAGCAGGGGCATTTTTTGGCACGATCTTTAATTTAATGCTGATCGCCTATTTACTAGGCATTGTCGGCTTTGAGGCACGTGTTCTCGGCGAAGTGGTTCAGTTTTTCCTGCTGCAATCGACTCCCATGACCGTGATTGTCATGATTTTTCTACTTGTGGCGATCTATCATTTGAAAAGCGGTATCTTTCCAGTCGTCAAAATGGTGACCTATATTTATCCGATCACCATGGTCATTTACATAGCCCTCATGCTGTTTAGTTTAAAAATATTTGATTTTGATTATTTGCGCCCTGTGATGGCGCATGGTTTTAAAGATTTTAGTAACCTGTTCTCTCAAACCTTTATTCAATTTACAGGGTTTGAAGTGATTTTGTTTGTTGTCCCGCTCATTTATAAAGACAAATGGTCTAAGGCAAAATGGGCGGCTGCGATCGGGGTTGGAATTACTTCTCTTGTATATTCCCTCACCCTCTTTATAGTGATTGGCTCCATGACAGTAGGAGAAACGAAATCTCTCACTTGGCCGACGGTTTCCCTCATTCAAGCGCTTGAACTTGAAGGGGTGTTTATCGAACGATTTGATATTTTCTTACTGACAATTTGGACGTGCCAGCAGTTCATTTGTATGCTTGGCTTTTTCCAATTTGCGATTAAAGGCTGCTTCACCGTTTTTAAAACAACCAATATAACGAGACTGCTATGGCTGCTATTTTTAATTACATCAGCACTCTCACTTTTCCCTAGAAATATCAATGAAGTCTTTTACTTCTCTACTTTACTCGGCTACGCATTGTTCGCGGTTTTAGCCATTCCTTTTATTACAGCTATCCTGCTGATGATACGCAAAAAATGGGGAGGTCGTTCTGCATGAGAGGAAGGCGTATACTGTTATTCTTTTTTTCCTGTTGCCTTTTCCTTTTATCAGCAGGCTGCTGGGACTTAAAGGATATTGAAAAACTATCATTTGTACGTGGTGTTGGCATTGATGAGGAAGATGAGAATGGAGTTAAGCTGACCTACCAAAACCTTGTACCGAAAACAGGTGGAACACAAGAAGCCGATTCTCCTGGCTATGTGAATGTCGTCTCGAAGGGAAAAAATGTGCTGGAGGCTGTCAGTAATGTCGCCTTGAAGGACCCGCCGATCTATAGTGATCACCTGAAAATCTTCTTGTTTGGCAGAAATCAAGCGGAGCATCACGATATTCAAGGAACACTTAATCATTTTATTCGAGATGATGAGGTTCGGCGCAGCAGCTATCTCCTCGTGTCACGAGATGATGCAGCAAAAGTGATCAATCAAAAGTTAAAATCTCAACAGAAGGTACCGGTTGAGCATATCTTTGAAACATCCAAAAACCGAAGTTTTAATGGAAAGATCTTACTGCCAACACGTATTGGCCGGGCGTCTGATTACTTTCAGATGGGTATAAGCTTTCTTGTGCAGAGTGTGGATGTGGTAAACGGCGAACTCGCCTATGATGGGGCAGGGATCATTCATGGAAAAACGCGGAAGCTGATCGGTTTTATTCCAGCGAAAGATGTCCAATCTTTAAATTGGGTGATGGATGGTATTTCGGGCGGCGTTGTACCTGCCACCTATAAAGGCTTTCCGATCACGTATGAAATTAAGAAATCCCAAACCAAGGTTGAACCATATCTGAAAGATGGAAAGATTTCTTTTCACATTAGCGTACAAACAAATGGAAAATTATCAGAGGATCAATATCCCCCTGAAAACTCATACGATGAACAGTACATTAAACGATTTGAGCGGATTTTTTCTCGTAAAATTAAAGAACGCATTCAAAAAGCGGTCAGTCATATGCAACATGAAGTAGGTGTTGATCCCATTTTTTTAAGCCGGCATTTTCGTATTAAGTATCCTGAATATTGGGATCAGCATCGAGACGAATGGGACACACTATTTCAAGAAGCAGACATAACATATGATATAAAAGTGAGCATCTTGAACTTTGGTGCAGAAGGCGCAACAAAAAGCTTCAAATGGTAATGCAAAAAGGCGGTTATCCCGAAGGGGAACCGCCTTTTTTACGTACAACCATTAGAATCTGGTATAGCGTCACTTGATCAGACAAAGCGTTTGTTTGAAATCCAAGTGACGCCCCTATTCTTGCTACTTCGTCAAAAAACAATTGGACGTTTTGATCAATCTGTACATTGATTCGCTGTTCGATCACGCGTTCAAACAATTGGTCTGGGAAAAGCGCACGCATCGTATTTGGTGTGAAGAACCGCATATGGGTTCGGTCTAAAATTCCAACATCTTGATACGTAAAATCCCCTGTCATTAACGGGAGAAGCACCTCTGCATGCATCATGTTAGGCAAACAGCAAATGATGACGCCGCCTGGCTTTAAAGATGCGTGCGCTTGCTCAATGATGTGCCAAGGATCTGACACATGCTCTAAAACATCTGAAAAAATGACCACATCAAAAAAGGCCTCTTTCTCTGACCATGGGTATTCATCCGCATTTGCCTCGATGACTTCTTCATAATACGCCTTTGCGACAGCTGCTTTTAATGTATCCGCCTCTACCCCGTACATGTCAACAGACTGACGATTCATTAATTCAAGCCCGGTTGCCCCTGCGCCGCACCCAACATCCAGCACGTGTGCAGCGTCCTCAGGGAGTAATTCCGCAAAATAAGGATGAGGAGTGATCAAATTTAGATCTATGCCCCACTTATCTAAAAATCGATGTCTGTTCTCAGTAAACAGTGTTGAGATGTTCGTTTCTTGATTGGCATTGAAGGTAGCATGACCATGATGATGCACAAATGAATCATGGACAATTTGCAGCTGATATCCTTTCAGTAATGAACGTAAACAAAGATCGTCATCCTCAAATGATCCATAAACGAACCGCTCATCAAATAACCCCACATCCTCGATCAGCTCTCTTTTCACGAGCAGGCAAAACCCCACAAGCCGGTGCACATAAGTTCTTTGACCTTTTCTCTTAGCCGTATATTCCTTAGCAAAGGCTGGGAGCTCCTTTACATCTGTATACGACGGCTGGACCATCTGAGGGCCGCTCACATAATTGGAGACTGGCCCCACCATCCCAATCCGTTCTGATGCGAATAAGGCCTCTTTTAATGGAGTAAGCCAGTTTTCCGTCACGATCGTGTCATTATTTAAAAAGAGAATGCTGTCTCCTGAAGCTTCTTTTGCCCCTTGATTACAGCCCTTTGCAAAACCTTGATTCTCTTCATTATCAATAAATATCACATCTTCCAGCTCTCTTACATATTCCTTCGTGCCATCAATTGACGCATTATCGACGATGATGAGTTCATATTGGTCGCTGCTCGTATGCTGTTTAATGCTCTCGATACATGTTTTCGTTAAATGCAGTTCGTTGTACGTCAGCATGACAATGCTTGTTTTCCCTTTCATCTCATTTCCACCTTTCACCCGCCTGTTCCATATGTATGTGATAGGCAGCACGTTCAGAAGATGAGGGAATGTCCTTTCTTGATTAAACGTTTGTTTAACATAGGAAAACCAGCTGCTTGCAGCAGCTGGCCATTGTTTACACCGTTTTTCCTTCGTCACCTGCGACGGCACGATTTCTCTTTTTTAGATCTTCTTCAATTTCTTCAAGACTTTTCCCTTTCGTTTCGGTCACTAAGTATCTCACAAACAGGAAGGCGCCTACGCCGATGACCGCATAGATGAAGAAGAGATTACTGATGCCAATCGCGCTTAATAAAGCTGGGAATGTAAGCGAGATGATTAAATTTCCCGTATGAAGGAGGAAGGTCGAGACACCTGTACCGATTCCCCGGACATGTACTGGGAACAGCTCTGGGAGCATCACCCAAACGACTGGACCCCAGCTGACAGCAAAGATGACGATAAAGAGACCTAAACAAATAACGGTTGTCCATCCTGCAGCAGTTGACCCCTCGAAAAATCGGTTGACCACTGACAGGACAATTAAACTAAGAACCATTCCCGCATTCCCAAATAGGAGCAGCGCTTTACGTCCTACACGGTCAATGATTTTGATGGCGACAAACGTCATGATGACATTCACTGCACCAATTCCGACGGTTCCTAAAATCGCCGCTGAATTCCCAAAGCCAACGCTTGTGAATGTTTTTGGTGCATAGTAAATGATCGTATTTGTACCGATAAACTGCTGCAGGAAGGCTAGACCGACACCGGCAATCAATGCTGGGCGTACCCATGGCTCAAATAATTCCTTAAAACCGCCTTTTTCTTCACTTTCCGCCTTTTGAATATCTGAAATTTCTTCTTCAACTTCTTGCTTACTTTTTCTGAGTTTAGATAATATCTCCTTTGCACGGTCAGCCTGTCCGTGGACAAACAACCAGCGGGGACTTTCCGGCATAAACAAAATCCCACATAATAAAAGAACAGAAGGAACAACCGCAATTCCAAGCATCAAGCGCCATGCCTCTGCATCCGCTAAAGCGTAGTTCACAATATAGGCAAGAAGAATACCAAATGTGATCATGAGCTGGTTTAAAGAGGACAGTGCCCCTCGTGATTCCTTTGGTGCAAGTTCAGATAAATATAATGGAACAATCGTTGTCGAGCACCCGACGGCGAGCCCTAGTACAATTCGGAATAAGACCATCACTTCCGTATTCGGGGCAAAGGCTGTACCAAATCCGCCAATAATAAACAAAATAGCTGCTGCGATGATGGCTTTTTTTCGCCCAAATTGGTCTGTCAGCTTTCCAGAAAGAGAAGAACCAAGCATCGCCCCGATTAAAATTGAGCTGACGACAAGCCCCTCTGTAAAAGCGTTTAAACCTAAATCTTCTTTCATAAATAAGATGGCGCCAGAGATGACACCTGTATCATAGCCATATAAAGCACCGCCAAGGGCGCCGAAGAAATAAAGCCATCCATTCCGATTTTTCATGATCATAACCCCACTTTTGTCTCTGTACTCTATGAAAAGTCATTTTCCTCACTTCCTGTCATTTCAAACATTTCGATGTTTTATGACAAATATATTTCATTTGTATATCTTTGAAACTTTTTACGAGAAGGAAACGTCAATTAAGCGTTAGTGAAAAAAATGTCGCACTATATCCCGTTTTAAGGTATATTTGTTTTAGTTTGTAAGCATAAAGAAGGACATCTTTACTATAAAAATCATAGCGAGGGTTTAAAATATATGGATCAATCACGAAGTAAACGCAAAGGGAAAAAGCGTTTAAAACCATGGGTGAAAGTCACTCTATTTATATTTGGTATTCTTTTACTGACGACCGCTTCTGTTACTGGCTATGCCTACTACAAAGTAACAAATGCTGCCAAAAAGGCACAAGTATCTCTAGATCGCGGTGCACAATCTGTGAAACGAATTGAAGCATTCGATCCAGGAAAAGACAGCTTTTCTGTCTTGCTGCTTGGAATTGACAGCAGACCGGGCGAAACAGTGAAACAAGCACGAAGCGATGCAATGGTGTTAGCGACCATTAACCGCACAAATAAAACCGTTAAATTATTAAGCATTCCTAGGGACTCATACGTTAATATTCCAGGCCACGGTTTTGATAAAATTACTCACGCACACGCATTTGGCGGTGCAGATTTAACAGTGAGTACAGTTGAAGATTTACTAGATATTCCGGTCGATTTTGTCATCCAAAGTAATTTCGTAGCATTTAAAGAAATCGTTAACGAATTAAACGGTGTTCCTATTAACATCAAGGATGATTACCTTGTGAAACAGATTAAAAAAGATACAAAAGGCAAGGTTGTGCTTCAAACTGGAACTCATACACTAGATGGTGATCAAGCGCTCGCATATGTGAGAACAAGAAAAGCAGATAGTGACTTAATGCGTGGACAGCGGCAAATGGAAGTGTTAAAAGCCATTTTTGATAAATCAAAATCATTAACATCTATTCCGTCATACGACAATATCATTGATACACTCGGTGATAATGTGTCAACCACGCTTTCTATGAAGGAGTTAGTCGGTCTTTTCCCTCTATTGACTTCATTGAAATCGGTTGATACCATTCAGCTTAAAGGAACTGATTACCAGCCAAACGGGGTTTATTATTTCCAATTGGATCAAAACCAGCTGAACGAAGTGAAAACTGAATTGAAGAAGCAGCTTGAATTATCATAAATAGAAGCGTCCCTTTGGGGCGCTTTTTCTTATTTCCTTGATCATTCGCTCATTTTTGTTTAGCCTTGATAGTGAGGAATCAACCATCCTTTTTTATGAGATTGAAGGAAATCGTACATACTTTGAAGAGGCTATTGCATGAATGAAGGAGGATTTGACAGCGATGAAAAAAATGATTGCAATTGATTTAGACGGTACACTCTTAAATACAAAAAGTGAAATATCCGCTGAAAACCGAGAGGCATTGATTCGTGCGAAGGATGCTGGCTATATTGTAACCATCTGTACAGGGCGGGCAACTTTTGATGTAAAAGAGCTGCTTGGCGATTTGGACATCCCCATTATTGCGGCAAACGGCGGGACTGTTCATACAGAGGGATACGAGCTCTTCAGCCGAATCACACTGGACCAAGAAGCGGGCAAGCGGGCTGCAAAGGCATTAGTGGAACGAAACATTTACTTTGAAGTCTATACAGATGATGCCCTCCTCTCTCCTTTTGATGGAAAAGAGAAGCTGAAAGCAGAATTTGATCTGATCGAAAGCGCAAACCCAAATGAGGATCTCGCTGATCTATGGGAAGGAGCCATGACGCAATTTAAACAATTCGGCATCAAACCAGTGGATGATATCCGTCAGATTTTTGAGTCGAATGAACCGACCTATAAATTACTCTGCTTCTCGTTTGATATGAAAAAACTGCACGAAGCTCGAAATCTTCTGGCAGATATGCCCGAGCTCTCATTGACCTCGTCTGGAAAACATATTATTGAGGTGCTGCCAAAAGAGTCTGGAAAAGGACATGCCCTGAAAAAGCTCGCAGCCCATTATGGTGTAGACCGCTCACATATTTATGCAATTGGCGACAGCCCAAACGATCTTTCTATGTTTGAAGAAGCAGGCCACCGCATTGCAATGGGAAATGCGGTAGATGTCATTAAAGAAAAGAGCACCTACATCACAAAAGGAAATCATGAAGATGGTGTCGCTTATTTTATTGATCTTCTTTTACAAAATCAATTCCATGAAAAAAAGACGCTTGTCTGATCAGCGCCTAGAGAGAATTCTAGAAGTCCGATATAATTGTTGATCGGGCTTTTTCTTTATTTTTTGATTCTAACAGCCGTTTCATATTTGTCCTTCCAGTACGTACTTGTTTTCATATTGGTTAAGACAACACCGTTTGAGACAGTCACATGAATGACTTGATTTGATCCTGCATATATCGCCGGCATCAATGATTTTCCGCTGAAGAAGACAAGATCTCCCGGCTTAAGCTCAGAACGTTTCACAGGTGTACCTGCTTTAACTTGACCTGATGCATAGCGAGGCAGCTCAATGCCAAGCACTTCTTGATACACGTACTGCGTGAACCCTGCTGTATCAAATCCTTGCTTTGGGTTCGTACCGCCTTTGACATAAGGGACTTCACCAATATACGTAGCGGCTTTTGATACGATAGGGTCCTCTTTCGCAAGCTCCAGATCTGTTAATCGTTTCGCACCTGTCCATTTCTCGCGCCAATACGATTCAGACAAATAAGAAATTGTCACACTTTCAGAACGGCTCGCATGAATAAAGCGGTCGCCTCCAATATACATACCTACATGAGAAATTCCGGGCTTATATGTGTTGCTAAAAAAGACAAAATCCCCAGGGCGAATATCGCCTAATGCCACTTTTTCTCCTACGATCCACTGCTGTTCAGCACTTCGAGGTAAATAAATCCCAAGTGATTTTTCAAATAAATACTGTAAAAATCCTGAGCAATCGAATCCAGTCTTTGGATCTGCTCCTCCAAATACGTAAGGAATACCTAAATATGTCATCGCATCTTTCACAAGAGGGTCATTAGAAATTTCTTGCGTGCCGGGCAGTCGTTTGACCGCATATAATCGATCAGTCCAATATTTGCTTTTGCTGACATCTGTTTTCACCACACCTTGACTAAGCGTGATGTGGATGACCTGATTGTTACCAGCGTACAACGCCACATGTGTCGGGATATCCTTCGTTTCTTCAAGGCTTCGGAAATACACAAGGTCACCAGGCTGGGCTTTTTCCCATGATACCTTTTTTCCAATCTGATATTGGTCGATGACCTTTCGCGGCAAATCAAATGTTTCTGATGTCTTGTACACATATTGAATAAACCCAGATGCATCAAAGCCCGTTTTTGGATCCGTTCCTCCTTTATGATAAGGTGTTCCAATCAGCTTTTCCGCTTGCTCCAAAAGAGATGGTGTTTGAGCAGATACTGCTGATTGGGACATGAACATCAGCCCTACGAGCACACACCCTCCAATCAACATTCCTTTCCATTTCATGATCCTTTCCCTCCTTTCTTCTATAGTTTCGGCATGACACCTTTCATTTTACACCCTATTTCGACAAAAAAAGAGCACGCGATATGCGTGCCCCTTCATCCTTTTTAGGTTATTTACCAGCTTCCGCTTTTGACTGCTTTTGCTGTTCAATTTTCTGCATTTCAACCGAAATCTTTTGTTTTTCGTGATCTGTCAGACTGTCACTAAATTTAAAAGCAGACATAAAGACAAAGACTAAAATTAATGCAACAAACGGCCAGCTTGCTTTTAGGAATTTCATTTCTTCTCTTTCCCTCCGTTTTCTTTTAAGTTTTTAACTTTATCAGCGTGATCTACTTCAAAGAAAATGTGTCCGTCTTTTTCTTTCCAATCCGCATTCGTCCCATTGGTCAGCATACGGATAATGGCTTTTGATTCTAGTGATCCTGCTTTTACTGGAGCAGGTGTTGCTTCTTTGATGTACATTGGGACAACTTCAAATGTCGCTTTTCCATCTTCATTCAGATGATACTGAACAAGTGCAGAATCACGTGTTCTTGACCAGCCTTGGTCAAAAATAAAGTTTCCTAGGCTATAGAAAATCGCCGTTCCATTATAGACTTCCATTGGTTCAAGAACATGCGGGTGAGCACCGATAATGATATCAGCACCGGCCTTAGACATCGCTCTTGCCAATTCTCTTTGTCTATCGTTTACTTCATTGTTGTACTCCTGTCCCCAGTGAGCATGAACAACGACAATATCTGCCTTTTCAGCAGCCTGCGAAATCATCGGAATAAAGATAGATGGATCGGCTGGCAGAATACCCGCCTGGCGATTCGTTGCTTTAAAATCTTTCCCATACACATCTGTAAAACCAAGTGTAGCAATTTTGACACCATTTACTTCTTTGTACGAAATGTTCTGCTTCGCATCTTGGAGGTTACGACCTGCACCTGTATAATCCATGCCGGCTTGTTCAAAGGCATTAATCGTGTTGTTCAGCCCTTTTTCACCATAGTCTGCCGCATGGTTATTCGCAAAGTTTAAGACAGAGAAATTTAAATCCTTCAACGCTTGGACAGAATCTTCATCTGTTTTTAAATGAATATTCTTTTGGGCTGCCTGCTCCTTATCTGAAGCGACTGGATGCTCAAAGTTGCCTGTCACATAATCTGACACATCAAAATATGGCTTGGCATAGCGAAAGAGGTGCTGTTTTCCATAGCGGTCTGTTACTTTCTCTACGTTTCTTCCAAACATAATGTCACCGACAAACGAAGCGGTCAGGATGTTTTCTGGATTCTTTTGTACAGTTGGCACTTGTGCTTGCCCGATAAACGTAAATAGAAATGTACAAGCAATAACGATCGGTAAAGCAATCAGCACGTGTTTATTCGTCTTTTTCTTTTGATTCTTTGTGATTTTCAGCAGCTTTTCCTGAAAGCTCAATTTTTTATTCATCATTGGACACACCTTATCTTAAAATAGATAGTAAACATACATGATGGCAAATGTTGCACCACTTAGAAGTAACGTGCTTCCAAGGGTAATCGTAAGACCTTGTTTTTGAATCGTATTTGCAATCAATCCAGGGACGATGATTCCGATTCCGCGGAATTCTGCTATTTCAAATGGGACCACTGGATAGAAGAAATCAAATATGAGCTTTAAGGCAATCCCTGTAATCAGCATCGCAGCAAACTTTCTGCGTCCGTACAAAATCATAAATTTTGATAGACCAAAGCGAACGATGACGTACGTAAGCAAGCTGACAGACAAAACGACTAAAATGAAAACTGGCTGGTTAAATACAAGCGCTAGATAACCTGGTACAACAAGTCCAGCTGGTACGATTCCTGTTTTTTCTGCAAAGATTAAACTAAGTAGAACACCTAAAATTAACGAGATATAAAGATCTGATCCGAACATTTTCTATATTTCCTCCTAGCTGACAAGCTGCTTAATTTTGTATTCTTGAATTTTTTCGATTAACGGTTCAGCGGCACCATGGATATTGCCGACTCCATAAACCACTCGATTATGAAGCTTTTTCTCAAGCATATTCATAATTTGTTCTGTAGATTGATATTCAAGGTTGTGTAAGTGGTCAGCCGGAATTTTCCCTTCCTCATATGCCTTTACAATTGGATCTGTTGTTTCACCAATTAAGACAAGGTCACTTGCTTCAATATAAGGAAGTACATCCTCCGCAAACTGGATCGTTCTATCTACACGATCCGCACGGCAGTTCATGATAATAATCGGTTCATCTGTTGGATATCCAATTTCTTTCACACGCTTCCAAATGTTCAATGTAGAGGATGCGTCATTTGCCGCGAATCCATTTACAAAATGTCCAGGCGTTTTCGCGTCCATTAATGGAAGAATTCTCATTGCTCCTGGATCAGGCGGCGCATTTAACATTCCTCTGAATGCCGTATCTTCATCAATCCCTAATGCTTGGGCAACACCAAGTGCAAGTGAAGCATTATCTGGGAAAACCATGTACTCAAATTTCCGCAAAAACTCATCGGAAATCTTGGAATTATCTGCAACAATGACTTCTGTGTTGCGTTTTTTCGCAATCTCTTTAAAGAAATCCGTATATTCACTATCCGTAATAACCAAGTGTCCATTGTAAGGAATTGTCGCTGTAAAGGCTTCTGCTATTTCATCAAGTGTCGGCCCCATGACGTCCATATGATCTTCAAGAACGTTTACGATCACGCCAATATTTGCTTGAAGCAGCTCTTCCTGAAAGATAATTTGGTAATCTGGATTTACCGCCATACATTCACTGACGATGGCATTTGCTCCTCTTTCAACTGTTTCTCTCATTACTTCTTTCTGCTCTCCGATATTCGGTCCTTGCGGTTTCCTTTTAATCGGTTTCTCCTCTGGCGTATCCCAATAAATCATTCTCGCATCCGTTCCCGTTGTTTTGCCGACAGTTTTATAACCTGCCTCCATTAAGATACCGGTTGTCAATCTTGTGACGGTAGACTTTCCGCGAATACCATTAATATTGACGCGCACCGGCAGGGCATCGATATTTTTCTGATGACGCTTCTTTTCAATAAAGCCAATCCCTAACATGATGACACAGGCTATAACGATTAACCACATCGCTTATCTACATCTCCTTTTTTTATGAGTGTGATATGTAAATTCAATCAACAGTATATCTGTTCAGCATAAAATCACAATCGGTATTATGTAACATAATCTTTCACTTCCTCGTATGCCAAATTCCTCTAATCAGAAGGCTTAATTGCCTACTCATCCTTCAAATGAAAAGGCCAAAAGGCGGACAAAAATCAGTCTGAATTTCTGCTGAATTCGAGAGAAAGCGTTACCATCAATGATCCGAAAATCTTTTGTCCTTTTCTCCCTAAATTTTTTGACAATTATAAAGATGTATTTTGAATCAATGTTTTAGAGCCCTCTCTTCTCTATAACATCAGTCATATCAGCGCTTTAAATGAATAGTGCGTGTTTTGGAATGTTTTATATTTTTGAACGAATAGGTTAGAAAGTCATTCTCATTGGTCAGATTGCTGCGCGTTGACCTATGACAAAGGTCACCTCTAAAAAAATCAAGTCATCTGCTTATTTTTAGGTCACAAAAAATTGGGATAAGATGTAAAAGGTTGATCATTTCGGTGTACCTTCTCTTTACGATATTCACACCTTATGACCTAAACACTGAAACATTATTCATTTGTTTTTATCAAGATTCATCATTTCTTAACATTTTTAATGTGAATTTAGTTGAAAGTTGTCAGTTCATGTCATGCTTTCCCCAACGGAAACGAATAAAATTCGCTTCTCCGCTTACACTATGGTTAAAAAATCTGTGAGAGGAGGCTAAAGATGCCAAACGCCAATGAGCAAACACGCCTGCATTTTTTATCAGGCAGCTTTGAGGAAAAAATCCGTATCTTGAAAAAAACATTTCAGCAAAGCGGCGACTTTGAGTACCGAGAGTTGATGGTGAATGAAACGAAATCTGCACTGTTTTTTATTAAAACAAGAATAGATGAAGGAAAACTAAATGATTTCATTATCGGCAACTTGTTAGGCTCTCCCGGAAAACAGGATTATATAAAATCTCTTAGCACAGTTGAAACAGGCGACTTGACACTGATTACAGACAGTATTATTGCAGGAAGTATTGCCTTTCTTGATGAAAACTCCTCGCAAATCAAGCTATTTGCTGTCGGACAGCCTCCGCTGCGCTCTATTTCTGAACCTTCTTCTGAAAGTATTATCGCAGGCGCACATGATGGATTTGTTGAAAGTCTTAATACTAATATCTACTTACTGCGTTCGCATTTAAATGATCGGAAGCTCGCCATTCAATATCATAAGGTCGGTACAAAATCAGAAACAAAGCTTGCGACGGTTTATATATCTGATATTGCCAATCAAGAAAAGGTTGAAGAGGTCAACAGACGGATTTCTTCTATTAAAGTAGACACACTGATAAGTCCTGGCTCTATCGTTGAGGCAATTGAGGAAGATTCATTTTCTATTTTCCCGCAGCTGATTGACACAGAACGTCCAGACAAGGTAAGATCTGCGATCCTTGAAGGCAGGATCGTCGTACTCATGGATGGCAGTCCAATGGCCATCATTCTGCCTATCACCTTCTTTAGCTTCTTTCAGTCACCAGATGATTATAACAGCCGCTGGATTCCTGCTACGTTTATTCGTATTCTGCGTTATCTTGCCTGCATCATCGCAGTCATATTGCCATCTTTTTATATTGCTGTTATTGCGTTTCATTATGAGGTTGTCCCAGATGAACTAGCCATTACGATGAAGAACTCTATTATCGGAATTCCCTTTCCTCCATTGATAGAGGCCATACTGATGGAGATCACGATTGAACTTATACGTGAAGCTGGGGTGCGTCTGCCTAAACCAATCGGGCAAACCATTGGAATCGTAGGAGGTTTGGTTATCGGGGATGCGGTTGTACAAGCAGGACTTATTTCGAATGTCCAAGTGATTGTAGTCGCTGTGACGGCCGTCGCTTCATTTGTACTTCCGTCGTTTGAAATGACGTCCACCATCAGGATGCTTCGTTTCCCGCTTATGTTTATGGCATCAATGTTTGGATTTATCGGCATCTCATTCGGACTATCTCTCATGCTCATGAATTTATGCCGCCTTGAATCACTAGGGGTGCCATACTTATCACCTGTTGCTCCATTTAACTGGCAGGATTTAAAAGATACTGTGATTCGCCTCCCAATGTGGATGTACAAAAATCGTCCTGTTTATTTAAATCCGCAAAAGAAAAAACAAGTTGAACAACTGAGAGGGTGGACAAAGAAAAATGAAAAATAAAATATCTCCCCCTCAAGCGGTCTTTTTTATCATCCAGTCTCAAATTGGTGTTGGTATTTTAGCACTCCCCCATTTGCTGATGAAAGACATGGGGCACGATGGCTGGATGGCGATTATTTTAGCGTGTTTCTTTATCCAAATCATCAATACGATTTTTCTTTATATTATCTACAAGTATCCACAAACGTCATTCTTCCAAGCGCTGATTGAGGTCTTTGGAAAATGGATTGGACACGCCTTGGTCGTGCTCTATACGGTATACTTTGCCTCGGTTTGCATCGTTGTCCTTTCTATATTCACAAGGATTCTTGGCATATGGGTACTCCCGCTCACACCAAACTGGGTGATTATCCTATTACTGATGATATGCATTATCTATATCGCAAAGGAGCAAATTACAGCCATTGTCAGGTTTAACTTTATCTTAACTCCTTTTTTGCTCATGCTCTCTCTATTGATGTTCTATGCATTGAAAGGAACCAATATTGATTACCTCCTGCCTTTTTTCCAAACGGGTATCTCCCAATTTCAACTTGGATTGAAGGACGTAGTGCTGTCAATGAATGGATTTGAGATGATTTTGATCATCTCTCCACTGATGAAGGGCACCATTAAGGAACGATATAAAGTGATGACCATTTCAAATATATGCACGACGCTTTATTACCTATTTATTACATTGATTTCTTTTATGTTTTTCAGCCCGGCTGAGCTTGATGTGATTCCAAATCCTGTTTTGTATCTATTAAAAACCATTACATTCGGAGTCATTGAGAGGACAGATTTAATTTTTCTCAGTTTCTGGTTCTTTGTCATTTTAGCTACACTGAGTAATTATCTGTACTTTTGTGCAAATGGCGTGTCCATTCTTTTAAAGAAAAAAAATCACAAAAAATATGTCTACTATTTCGCCATTTTGATTTATGCTGCCAGCTGTTTTCTTTCAACTGATAACTTTAGAATTCAGCGCTTTAATGAATTTACCACCGTTGCACAATATTCATTTATATACACGCTTCCGATCATGATGGCCGTGATCATCTTGATCAAACACCGCAAAAAGAAGGTGAAATCACATGCATCATAGGTACATGTTGACACTGCTTATGTGTGTTTCCCTCATTTTCATGCCTGGCTGCTGGGATCAAAACCTATTAAAAGACATCTCTCTTGTTTTAACTTCAGCTGTTGATCAAGGAGAGGATGACAATGCGAGATATTCGATTACCTATCGAAAGGTGCAGCAGTCTCAAAGTATGCAGCAAGGGAATTCTGGCAGTTATTTAACCACTGTTCTCACAACCGAGGCGCCTACTTTAAGAAAAGCAAGAAGCAACTTTAGCCGGAGTGTAGACCAAAAAATTGATATGTCGAAAATGCGGGTGCTGCTGATCGGTGATGAATTTGCCCAAAACAGGCTGCTCCCTTACTTAGATATGTTTTATCGCGATCCCAAAAGCCCTTTACTCGCTAACATGGCGGTGGTTCAAGGAGGGAGCTGTGTGGACTTAATTAATTCTCTGCTCAAGGAAAAACTCATTGTGAGCGACTATTTAAACAACCTGATCACTTCTGCATCACACTCCTCCCAAGTTGCACCTAAAAACATTCAAAATGTCCGGTCCAAAATGCTGCAAACCGGCGAGGACTTCACACTGCCGTTGCTCTACTACGATAAATCAAAAAAGTTAACGAGTGTGAGGGGGGTTGCTTTATTTGATAATGAGAAGAAGAAAGGTGAACTCTATGCTCAGGATGCCATTCTGCTCACCATCATGGATGGTAAAATGGGCAATTATGCAAACTTCACTAAAAAAGTAAGAAATGATATGAAATCAAAGGAAAACAATTATATTACCATTCAAGTAACTGATTCAAAGAGAGACATTAAAATCGTCAATTCTGATCATCGAAACGTAACCTTCTCTCTTGAGTTTGAATTTAACACCTCTGTTCTTGAATATCCGAAAGATAATTTAGATACAGATAAGAAAATCGAAATGTTAAATAAACGGCTCTCAGCGATTTTGACAAAAGACGCCGAAAGAATCATCGCAGCCCTGCAAGAGGCAAATTCTGATGTCCTAAGTCTCGGCAGAAAATATCGGGTAAAACACTATGATGAATATATGAAAATGAACTGGGTCACCGATTATCCGAAAGTAAAAATCATTCCAAAAATCAAAGTGAATATTACACAAACAGGTATTATTAGTTAAAGAAAAGGAAGAAGCCATCTTTCTTTTCTTTTTTTATTTATTTTAGATTGTCATTTCGATGCTTTCGTGATAATCTATGTGTGTAAACGGTTACACATTCATGAAGGGAGGCTCTCCATTGGCTACAATTAAAGATGTTGCAAAAGCTGCACAAGTGTCTGTTGCCACTGTTTCACGCGTGCTCAATGATACTGGATATGTTCATTCAGATACGAAAACCCGCGTGACACAAGCGATGCAGGAGTTGAACTACTTTCCCAATGAAGTGGCTAGATCCCTTTTCAAAAGAGAATCACGCTTAATCGGTTTGATCTTGCCTGATATTACAAACCCCTTCTTTCCTCAGCTGGCTAGAGGCGTTGAGGATGAAATTCATGCGCACGGTTTTCGGTTATTATTCGGGAACAGTGATGAAGATCGAGAGAAGGAGATGGCCTACTTACAAACCTTTAAACAAAATCAAGTGGTCGGTGTCATCGCTGTCACAAATGAACCTGAATCAGATATATACACTGATGGTGATCTACCTGTTGTGTTCTTAGATCGAACCGTTCCACATGCACCTTCTGTTTTTGCAGATGCTGCAGCTGGCGGGAAAATGGCGGCAATGGAATTAATCAGACGCGGCAGCCGGCAGATCACACTGCTAAAAGGACCTGCCCATCTGCAAACAGCGCGGCAGCGATTCAAAGGCGCACTCGATGTTCTCACGGAAACAGGTGTCGACTTTCATGTGATGTCAAATGCTTCATTTTCCTTTCAAGAAGCCCGAAAAAGCGCCAAGGCCCTTTTCCAGCTGTACCCTGAAACAGATGGCATCATTGCCAGCAATGATATCGTCGCAACAGCGGTCATCCATGAAGCGCTTCGTATCGGAAAAGCCATTCCAGAGGACGTTCAAATCATTGGATTTGATGATATCCCGCAAAGCGAGCTGCTCTTCCCTTCCTTATCGACCATTAGGCAGCCCGCCTATGAGATGGGAAAAGAAGCGGCACAGCTATTAATCAAAGCGATTCAGAAACAACCGATAGATCAACCAGTTATTCAAATGCCCGTCTCTTTTATTGAACGAGAGACCACAAGAAAGGTGGATTCACAATGAGTCATATTGTTGTAGTAGGAAGCAGTTCAATGGATTTAGTCGTCACATCAGATAAACGGCCAAATGCCGGTGAAACGGTTTTAGGCGAATCGTTTAAAACCGTCCCAGGCGGAAAAGGTGCCAATCAGGCAGTCGCAAGTGCCAGACTCGGTGCAGATGTATATATGGTCGGCCGAGTTGGTGATGACGCTTATGGGCAAGATATTCTCAGCAATTTAGAAACACAAGGTGTCCGCACCTCATATATGAAACCGGTTACCGAAATGGAGAGCGGCACAGCTCATATCATTTTAGCAGAAGGTGATAACAGCATTGTTGTGGTCAAAGGGGCAAATAATGAGGTCACTCCTGACTATGTAAGTGATGCTCTTTCTACAATTGATGATATTGGGATGGTTCTCATCCAGCAGGAAATACCTGAAGAAACGGTCGAAGCGGTCTGTGCCATTTGCAGTGAAAAAGAAATCCCTGTGATTTTAAACCCTGCACCAGCCCGCAAAGTATCGCAGCAGGTTTTACAGCAGGCTGCTTACATTACACCGAATGAACATGAAGCTGTTCTGATGTTTGATGGTCTGCCAATCGAAGATGCCTTGCGTCAATACCCTAACAAATTACTGATCACAGAAGGGAAAAATGGGGTTCGATATTTTGACGGATCGAAAGAAGTGTTAGTTCCAGGTGTACCTGTCGAAGCAGTCGATACAACAGGAGCTGGCGATACCTTTAACGGAGCCTTAGCTGTCGCCCTAACAGAAGGCAAATCCCTCTATGACGCACTTGCCTTTGCCAACCTTGCAGCATCAATGTCCGTCACAAAGTTTGGTGCACAAGGCGGCATGCCAACAAGAAAAGAATTGGAGAAAAAGAAATGAAAAAAAACGGCATCCTAAACAGCCATATCGCCAAGGTACTTGCTGACCTTGGCCACACAGATACAATTGTCATCGCAGACTGTGGCCTCCCTATTCCAGAAGGTCCAGTCAAAATCGACCTGGCGTTATCGATCGGCACACCGTCCTTTCAGGAGGTCACCTCCCTCCTTCTTCAGGAAATGGCCGTTGAAAACATGACTGTAGCTAGCGAAATCAAAGAAGCCAATGAACGAGATTATTTATTTCTTAAGAAAGCGTTCTCAAAGCCATTACATGATGTAGACCACGAGACATTCAAAGACATGACCAAACAGGCAAAAGCAGTCATTCGAACGGGTGAAGCCACCCCATACGCAAACTGCATTCTTCATGCCGGTGTCATCTTTTAAAGGAGGAGCCAGATATGAACATTGAGATGCATAACATCCATAAGGCTTTTGGCAAAAACACCGTTCTCTCCGGGGTCTCCTTTGACCTCATCACAGGTGAAGTCCATGCACTCATGGGTGAAAATGGTGCGGGAAAATCAACTTTAATGAATCTGCTGACAGGTCTTTATTCTTTAGATCAAGGAACGATTCAAATCGACGGAAAAGAAACCGCTTTCAAAAATCCGAAAGAAGCGGAACAGCACGGCATTGCCTTCATTCATCAGGAGCTCAACATATGGCCGGATATGACCGTCTTGGAGAACCTATTCATCGGGAAAGAAATCTATACGAAGCTCGGACTGCTAGACACAAAGAAAATGAAGGTCCTCGCCCAAACGCAGCTGGACCGATTGTCTGTGAATCTCTCGCTTGATCAAGAGGCTGGCAGCTGTTCTGTTGGACAAAAACAGATGATTGAGATTGCAAAGGCATTAATGACCGAGGCGAAGGTCATCATCATGGATGAGCCGACAGCAGCTCTAACGGAACGTGAAATTGAAAAGCTCTTTCAAGTCATTGAATCTCTCAAAAAAGAAGGCGTTTCTATCGTCTATATTTCTCACCGTATGGAGGAAATCTTTGCAATCTGTGACCGAATTACGATCATGCGTGATGGGAAAACGGTCGATACGAAAGCCATACCTGAAACGAATTTCCATGAAGTCGTCAAAAAAATGGTCGGCCGGGAATTGACAGATCGATATCCCGAGCGAACGCCTTCTACAGGAGACATTGTCCTTGAGGTGAAACAAGCCTCGAGAAAAGGACAATTTCAAGATATCAACTTCTCAGTTAAAGCTGGAGAAATCGTCGGTGTTGCAGGCTTAATGGGTGCTGGCCGGACCGAAATGATGCGGTCGCTGTTTGGCCTCGATCCTCTTGACCAAGGAGAAATATGGGTTCATGGGAAAAAGGCTGTTATTAAAAAACCAAGTGATGCCGTCAAGCTCGGCATCGGCTTTATCACAGAGGATCGCAAGGATGAAGGGCTGATGCTTGATGCATCCATCCGAGAAAACATCGGTCTGCCAAACTTAAAAAGCTTCTCTCCAAAGGGACTGATTGATAAGAAAACTGAACAGGATTTTGTCGACCTGCTCATCAAAAGACTAACGATTAAAACGGCTTCCTCTGACATTTCTGCCCGAAGCCTGTCTGGTGGAAATCAGCAAAAAGTCGTCATCGCCAAATGGATCGGCATACAGCCAAAGGTGTTGATTTTAGATGAACCGACACGAGGTGTCGACGTCGGAGCGAAACGAGAAATCTATCAGTTAATGAATGAATTGACCGATCGAGGCGTTGCCATTTTAATGGTCTCCTCTGAACTCCCAGAGATACTCGGGATGAGCGATCGAGTGCTCGTCATTCATGAAGGAACTATCAGCGGAGAATTAGACAAAACAGAAGCTACACAGGAACGAATTATGACACTAGCTACAGGAGGGAAGTAACATGAAACCACTTACTTCAAATGGACGATTTGATCACATCATGCAAAAGCTTGGGCCATTCTTAGGACTCATCATCCTTGTCGCCATTGTTTCTATTTTAAACCCGGCCTTTTTAGAGCCATTAAACATCTTAAACTTACTGAGACAAATCTCCATTAATGCCCTCATTGCCTTTGGGATGACGTTTGTTATTTTAACTGGAGGCATTGATTTATCTGTCGGTGCCATTCTCGCACTATCCAGTTCCCTGACTGCCGGCTTTATCGTTTCTGGCATGGATCCGATTTTAGCCATTATCGTCGGCTGTATCATCGGTGCCGTTCTTGGGATGATCAACGGTCTTTTAATTACAAAAGGAAAAATGGCTCCTTTTATCGCAACGCTTGCCACGATGACGATTTTCAGAGGTTTGACACTCGTTTATACAGACGGAAACCCGATTACTGGGCTTGGCTCTAACTATGCCTTTCAGTTATTCGGCCGCGGATATTTCTTAGGCATTCCTGTTCCAGCGATCACGATGCTTCTCACTTTTATCGTACTTTGGGTACTGCTTCATAAAACACCTTTCGGCAGAAGAACATATGCGATCGGCGGGAATGAAAAAGCGGCTCTCATCTCAGGAATCAAAGTACCACGCGTGAAAATTATGATCTATTCATTAGCAGGCTTCATGTCTGCCTTAGCAGGTGCGATCTTAACATCTCGCCTAAATTCAGCGCAGCCAACAGCTGGTACGTCCTATGAGCTTGATGCCATTGCTGCCGTCGTACTTGGCGGGACAAGCCTGTCCGGCGGAAGAGGACGAATTGTCGGCACACTCATCGGGGTGCTCATTATCGGTGTCCTGAACAATGGTATGAACTTACTTGGTGTTTCATCATTCTATCAATCTGTTGTGAAAGGGATTGTTATCTTGATTGCAGTCCTACTAGACAGAAAGAAATCTGCTTAAGGAGGCAGCCGCTATGAAAAAATATCTTATTCTCATCCTGACTCTCTCATTGTTCATGCTTTCTGCCTGCTCACTTGAACCCCCGGAGTGGGCCAAGTCATCAAAGGATGGCAAGAAAAAAGACATCAAAATTGGGCTGTCGATCTCGACGTTAAATAACCCATTCTTCGTTTCTCTGAAAAACGGTGTGACAAAAGAAGCGAAAAAGCTTGGCATTGAAGTCGTGATTGCAGATGCACAAAATGATTCAGCTAAACAAACAAGTGATGTAGAAGACCTTATTCAGCAAGGCGTCGACGCATTGCTCATCAACCCAGCGGATTCATCTGCCATATCAACCGCTGTCGAATCAGCAAACGCTTCAGATATACCTGTCATCACATTAGACCGCTCAGCCGAAAGTGGAAAGGTAGAAGCACTTGTCGCCTCAGATAACGTCAAAGGCGGTGAAATGGCAGCTAAATTTATCATCGACAAGGTTGGCAAAGGAGCAAAAGTCGCTGAATTAGAAGGCGTACCAGGCGCTTCCGCTACACGTGAGCGTGGAAAAGGATTCCATCAAATAGCAGATAAAGATCTAAAAGTGACAGCAAAACAAGCTGCTGACTTCGACCGGACAAAAGGACTGAATGTCATGGAAAACCTCCTTCAAGGAAACCCTGACATCAAAGCCGTTTTCGCCCACAATGATGAAATGGCTCTTGGCGCACTAGAAGCGATTCAAAGTTCTGGGAAAGACATTCTTGTCGTTGGCTTTGACGGAAACGAAGATGCACTCAGCTCGATCAAAGCAGGAAAGCTCTCTGCAACAGTTGCGCAGCAGCCAGAGCTGATCGGTCAACTGGCAGTCGGCGCTGCAAACGACGTATTAAAAGGGAAAAAAGTACAAAAGAACATCGCAGCTCCACTCAAACTAGAACAGAAGAAATAAACAGAAAACCCCCGATTTCCCTCGGGGGTTTTTCCTATTACTGTGGTCTTTTCAGCACAAATGACGTGCCTAAATGAGCATAATCATTACCTGCTAGGCGCGCGACTGGTTTCAGTTCATTAGTAGAAACATATCCTTTTTCTGCATCATAAACAGCCTCATCTAAATGCGCACATACAACCCGTCCAATGATATGATCGACCGTGATCTCCCCTTCATCATTTTGAAAAGTGAGATGTTTTTCCAGCTGACATTCAAAACGAATGCGTGCTTCCTTGATCCCCGGCACAGAAATGACATGACTCTCTATTTGATGAAGACCAGTTCGATCCAGTTCACTCTCTTCCCGCGGCAGCGTAGCAGCTGTTTCATTAATATCTTCTATTATGGCTTCATCACTCACATGGACGACAAACTCTTCCCTGTCAATGATATGCTGCGCAGTATCTTTCATCTGACCTTCACGTCGTCCGATAGAAACGGCAATGAGCGGCGGGTGTCCGCTGATGACATTAAAGAAACTAAATGGTGCAGCATTGACAACATTTTCTTTAGATAGACTTGTAATAAACGCAATCGGTCTTGGAACGATAGATCCAGATAATAATTTATATGCCTCTTTTCGTGACAACTGATCCATTAGCAATGTAATCAATTCAGGTACGCCTCCTTTTAATGTAACGACATCATACCATAACCCTTTCTCTATACCTCTTATTCCAGCTCGATGCGATGCAGGATATGGTGGACTAGATGAAATAAAGCAGGATTATGATTTTCACGTCTATAGGAAATCGTCCATTCCGCCAGAAGCTGTTCATCCTCAATGGACCGATATACAACATCCAGATTAAATAAACGCCGGGCTGATTTTGGAATCACTGCAATACCGATCCCTGCTGTGACAAGGCCAATGATCATTTGATATTCCGCCGCTTCCTGCACAATATTTGGAGAAAACCCGTACTTTTCACATAGCAGGATAAAGTGCTGATAAAGGGACGGCCATGATTCCTGTGATAAAGAAATAATCGGTTCATGACGGATATCTTCAATCGCGACCGTCTCTTTATTAGCCAATCGATGATTTTTTGGAATCGCAAAAATACATTCACTTTGCTTCATCAAACGACTCACTAATTCTTCATGCGGCGATGTAGGATGTAAAAAACCGATATCAATCTCACCATTTAAAAGTGCCTCTAGCTGCTGCGGAACAGAAAGCTGCTGCAGCTCAATACTGACAGAGGGATACAGCTCCCTGAATTCACGTACAACAGGGGGCAGAATATCATATGTCGCCGTTCCAACAAAACCTATGATGATTTTCCCCAGCTCTCCTCTTGCTGTATGACGGGCATGATCAACGGCTTTATCAAGCTGTTGCAGTACTCCCCGAATCTCATGTAAAAAGACCTTTCCAGCTGCTGTTAGCTCCACCACCCGCTTCGACCGGTGAAATAAAGGAAAACCCAATTCTTCCTCAAACTGCTTAATTTGCTGACTAAGTGGAGGCTGTGTCATATTCAACCGTGCGGCTGCTCTGCCAAAATGCAGCTCCTCCGCTACTGTGACAAAATACTGCAAATGTCTCAGTTCCATCCTTTCACTCCTCACACACTTATTCGTGAAACATATCAAAACCACGTTAAACATATATTGGAAAATTTATTTTATGAAATGTATAGTAAATCATATCATGAAAATATATTTTCATAAAAAATTTTACTTGCCGAAAGGAGTGCGGGGTAAATGAAATCTCAAGCACAACCCCTAACAAGACGAGGAGCAGAGTTGATTGTCGATACGCTGATTGCTCAAGGTGTGACCCATGTTTTTGCGATTCCAGGTGCAAAAATTGACGCTGTATTTGATGTATTAAAAGACAGAGGTCCAGAGCTTGTCTTATGCAGACACGAACAAAATGCAGCCTTTATGGCAGCTGCTGTCGGACGTTTAACTGGCAAACCAGGTGTTTGTCTCGTCACATCAGGTCCTGGTGCATCTAATTTAGCAACAGGTCTATTAACAGCCAATACAGAAGGTGATCCCGTTGTCGCAATCGCCGGAAACGTCATTCGTGCAGATCGTCTGAAACGAACACATCAATCACTCGACAATGCGGCATTATTCAAACCAGTCACAAAATATAGCGTTGAAGTACAAGACGTAAACAATATACCAGAAGCATTAACAAATGCTTTTCGCGCGGCACAAAAAGGGCAGGCTGGAGCAGCATTTATCAGCTTTCCACAAGATGTCGTGACAGAACACACCACACAAACACCAGTGTCTGCTCACCCTTCTCCAGAATTAGGTCCTGCACCAGATGCTCTCATCAGTTCGGCTATCGCCAAAATTCAAAATGCACACTTACCTATTGCGATTGTGGGAATGAAAGCTAGTCGTCCAGCTGCTGCAAATGCCACAAGAGCATTATTAAAAACACTTGGTATCCCATTTGTTGAAACGTACCAAGGAGCCGGCGTTCTCTCAAGAGAGCTCGAGTCTCAATATGTAGGCAGAATCGGCTTATTCCGTAATCAGCCGGGTGACCTTCTCATTGAACAAGCAGATGTCCTTTTGACCATTGGCTTTGATCCAATTGAATATGATCCGAAACATTGGAATCTTCAGCCGCAGCAGCGTCAGATCATCCATGTTGATGACATGGAGGCAGATATTGACCATTTTTATGAGCCAGCGCTTGAGCTTGTAGGCAATATTTCTGAAACCGTCAAACATCTAGCGCATGACAGTGTTCCCCTTTCTCTAAGCAAAGAGCAGATAGAATTAGTCACTGAATTACAGGAGCTATTAAGCGACATCGAAAAGACACCAGAAAGAGAAAGTCATCGATCTCACCCGCTGGATGTCATTCATACATTGAGACGTCTGATTCCTGATGACATGAAGGTCACGTGTGATATCGGATCTCACGCGATTTGGATGTCCCGTCACTTCCGCGTCTATGAACCGAACTCATTCCTAGTGAGTAACGGCATGCAAACATTAGGCGTCGCATTACCATGGGCAATTGCGGCTTCTATCATGAATCCAGATGAAAAGATTATCTCGGTCTCAGGTGATGGCGGTTTTCTCTTCTCTGCAATGGAGTTAGAAACAGCTGTCCGGATGAAAACAAACCTCGTTCACCTTGTTTGGAACGACAGCACATACGACATGGTCGCATTCCAGCAGGAAATGAAATATGACCGCACATCCTGCGTTGAATTCGGGCAGATCGATTTAGTGAAATATGCGGAAAGCTTTGGAGCGACTGGATTAAGGGTCAACTCACCTGAGGAGCTTTCAACCGTCCTTCAAAAGGGTATAAACATAGAAGGACCCGTGATTATTGATATTCCGATTGACTATCAAGACAACCCTGACCTCGCCAGTCAAAAATGGCCAGAAGTCTTTCGCAAAAAACACGCAATGAACGTCAGATAAGACTTTGATACATTACATTAAAGGAGTGAGCGGTTATGGGTATGATGCACCCAATGAATCAACAGAATGACACAAGACAGCATGACAAACAGCAAGAGGTCTATCAAGTATCGACAATGACCTCCCTGCTGGAAGCCGTATACGATGGAGATTTCTCCCTCGCGCATATTCCTGAACACGGTGATTTTGGCATCGGTACATTCAATCAATTAGATGGAGAGCTGATCGGCTTTGACGGCGCATTCTACCGGCTGCGCTCGGATGGAACCGCGACACCGGTCACCGATCAAGATTATTCACCATTCTGCTCTTTAGCATTCTTTGAAACAGATATCGTTCATCGAATTGATGCAACTATGACGTCCAAAGAGCTGGAAGAAGAAATTGACCGCATTTTACCAAGTAAAAATATCTTTTATGCGGTCCGCATTGATGGATCATTCAAAAAGGTTCAAACACGTACGGTTGAAAAACAGGAAAAACCTTATGTTCCGATGGTAGAAGCAGTCAAATCACAGCCTATTTTCGACTTCGAGGATATTCAAGGTACGATCGCAGGCTTCCGTACACCGCAGTACGCACACGGCATTGCGGTAAGTGGATATCATCTTCATTTCATTGATGATGATCGAAGTGTTGGCGGACACGTATTTGATTACACCGTTGATCAAGTCACCATCCGCATTTCTCAAAAACGCCATATGAATTTACACCTGCCAAATACGCAGGAATTCTTCCAAGCAGACATTGATCGTGCTGATCTTGCACAGCAAATTGCCAGTGCAGAAAGCAGCCCGGATCAATAAATGAAGACACCCCGATGATTCCGGGGTGTTTTTTTATGCATAAAGATGATTTATTGCACGTGATTTTTTCGTTTCGATAGTAAATGATAAATCATTCATTCTATTCGTAATAAAATATGATAGAATATCAACAGAAGAAAGGTGGTTATATGGTGTCAAAAGACTATAGCATTCCGAACCTAACATTAGACGAAAGAGATAAACAAATTTTATCCCTATTACACGAGGACGGGCGCATGTCTTATACAGATCTCGGCAAACAAGTCGGTCTGTCACGTGTTGCCGTGCAAGCCCGCATTCAGCAGCTCATTGAAGCAGGAGTCATTGAACGATTCACCGCTGTAATTAACCCCGCGAAGGTTGGCATTCATGTCTCTGTCTTCTTTAATGTAGAGGTAGAGCCGAAATTTTTAGAAGCGGTTGCCCTTCAGCTTGAACAGGAAACAGCTGTCACAAGTCTTTATCACATGACAGGACCAAGTAAGCTGCATATGCATGGCATTTTTCAACATGAACAGGAAATGGAGACATTCCTGACAAAAAAGCTATACCCGCTAGAAGGCGTTGTCAGTGTGGACTGCCAAATGCTCATTAAACGATACAAAAGCCGCATGGGCATGAAATTGTAGACAGGAGTTGAACCACTTGCAATCATATATCGAACTCATCATCGCTATGGTGCGAACCGGTATTCTCGGTTTTGGCGGAGGCCCTTCCGTCATACCGCTTATTCGCCATGAAGCGGTGGTGAAATACCAATGGATCAACGATGACGAATTCGGAGAAACACTCGCCATCGCCAATGCATTACCAGGCCCGATCGCAACGAAAATGTCAGCATACCTCGGCTATCGATTAAATGGCGTATCTGGCGCAATTGTCGCCACAGCTGCTCATATTTTACCAACATGTCTCGCCATGGTAGCACTCGTCACACTTGTCAGCGTCTTAAGCTCCTCACAAATCATTCAAAATATGATTGGCGCTGTGACACCTGTCATTGCCGTGCTGCTCGGCATCATGGCATATGAGTTTGGACAAAAAACGCTGAAAGGCTTCGGCATGATCTTCGGAATCGCTCTATTCCTTCTTGCCTTTATTGGGCTGCAGATGCTGTCCATTCATCCAGGAATCATTGTGATGATCTTTTTATTTTATGGCGCTTTTCATTTTAAACTGAAAAATCGCTGGAATCGGCCAAATAAAGAGAAAGGAGTGTCTTCATGATGCTGATTCTCTTTTTATTCTGGGCATTCTTTTTATCCAATCTATTAGGCTATGGCGGTGGCCCTGCATCAATCCCGCTCAATTATGAAGAAATCGTCAATCATTTTCATTGGATGACGAACGAAGGATTCTCCAATATGCTGGCTTTAGCCAATGCACTGCCGGGGCCTATCGCTACGAAGATTGCAGCATATGTCGGCTATGACGTTATGGGCTGGCCAGGCTTTATCGTGGCACTGCTTGCAACTGTCCTGCCGTCCGCTGTTGGGCTGATTTTATTGCTCAAGCTCATTGACCGCTTTCGTCAATCTCCCGTCGTAAAAGGCATGACCTTATCCGTTCAGCCTGTCATTGCGATGATGATGCTTTTATTAACATGGGAAATCGGCGGAGATGCAGTGAAAGCTATCGGCTGGACGCAATCGCTCGCCATTGCCGCGATCTCCTTTTTCTTGATGACCAAATTCAAACTGCACCCTGCCTTTCTTATTGTGGCTGCATTTTTATATGGCGGATTCATTCTGCCGCATTCATAAAAACCGATAACATTCACTGTTATCGGTTTTCTTTTACATATAAATTGGCGAAACTGATCTGCGCCCAATCGAATGATACTCGACCTCTGCTTGTTCTGCCGCTTCAAGTGTATGACAGTTTCGACCATCGAAAATAAGCGGCCGCTTCATCCATTTCTTATAGGACGCGAGTGGAAACGACTGAATATCCGCCCACTCTGTTAATAGACAGACCGCATCGGCATCCTTGATCGCTTCTTCAATCGTTTGAGCGAATAAGACTTGATCTGGCAGCTCGCGAGCTGCACGCCGAGCAGCAACAGGATCATATGCCACAAGCTTCGCACCTAATTGATGAAGCTCATGAGCGATCGGAATAGACGGTGCCTCCCTCACATCGTCTGTATTCGGTTTAAAGGACAGACCAAGAAGCGCAATTCGCTTCCCTTCAAGAGCTGCCCCCAGCCGCTCCTGAATATTTCGGATAAAACCTGCCCGCTGCTCATTATTTACTTTAATGACAGCCTTTAATAGTTCAAAATCATGGGACACATGCCCTGCAATTTGGACAAGTGCATTTGTATCCTTTGGAAAACAAGAACCTCCATAGCCGATGCCCGCTCTGAGAAAGGAAGAACCGATCCGCTGATCAAGCCCCATTCCCTGCGCCACCCATTCGACATCAGCACCTGTTTTTTCACAAATGGAGGCAATCTCATTCATAAAACTGATTTTTGTCGCAAGAAATGCATTTGATGCATACTTGATCATTTCAGCACTTTTACGGTCTGTTTTCACCAATGGAAGGTGGAAATCAGCATACATCTTCTCTAACTCGTCTAATACGGCTTTTGTTTCAGCCCCTATCACAAGCCGGTCCGCCCTCAATGTATCTGAAATGGCAGAGCCTTCTCGTAAAAATTCTGGGTTAGATGCAACCGCTAATGGTTCCTTCCGTCCTAATTCTTGATGGATCAACTGATCGATTTGATCCCCCGTTCCGACAGGCACCGTACTTTTCACCACAAGAATCGCACCTGACTTTGCTTTTATCCCCATCTCTTTCGCAGCCTGAAACACATACTGTAAATCAGCTTGGCCATCTGCCTGCTGCGGGGTGCCGACTGCAATCATTAACACATCTGCCCGCGGGTAGGCTTCCGCTCCATTTACGTGAAAATGAATACGTCCCTGCTCAAGATTGCGTTTCAATAGCTCTTTTAACCCGGGCTCATACATTGGGGGAGTTCCCTGTTTCAGCTGCATGACCTTTCGGCGGTCAATATCAATACACGCCACATCATGTCCTGCCTCCGCTAAACACACACCTGTCACAAGCCCCACATACCCACAGCCTGCAATCGCAATATTCATGACACCATCAGCTCCCCATACTCCTTATGCTTGTAATGACATCGTATGCCGGGAGCTTTCATTCCATTCTTAAAAGCATACAAAAACCCCCTGCCATCACTAGCAGGGGGTCACTTTTATGAAACAAGACCATTTCGAATATGAGCAATCAGATTTTCAAGCATTTCTTTTGTTGTGACATCATTTGAATTTTCACCAATATCATGAGCGTACATCAAAATCTTTAAAAATTCTTCTTGATTTAAACCCTTATTATCCATGTCTGTATCCTTTCGATTCCACTAATTTCATTATTATATGCTGTAAGGTTGGTTTATGCAATACTCTATTACATCATTCGACAGCTTTTGAAATTTATGACCATTTTCATGAAAAACTTTTTTATAAATCCCCATTGAGCTATAATAAAAGAATTGGAATCTTTTACTTGGTTAGGAGCGGATCAAATGCTTCAGCACAACATCAACGAAGAAGAAATCAAACAAACTGCCGAACAGATCAAAGAACTTCTTCCTGCAACAGATGAAAACAAACAACTCATCAAAAAAGCATTGATTACTTATAGACAGGACAGCGTATATCGGCTCAAGCAAGAGTCTGATACCGAATGGTCAGCTTATGTACATGACGTCGTGGCAGCAAAGGTTCACCTTCATGTGCTGTTTCCTGTGAGAAGCAGCTGCTCATGTCCAGCAGATGGACTTTGCAAACACATTCTTGCTGTCTTCTTTTCGCTATACGCTCAAGTAGAGAGTGTGACCGGATTTACAGAAAATTGGTCAGAAAAAGATGAACTACAGCGCAGCAAAGAACTGATTCGCCAGCACTTCCAAGTGAAGCGCCCAGACGAACAATCACTCCAAAGCTGGCTGACTTTTTTCCAAGAGGAATTTAACCTCTGGCTGAAACGGACACCAAAGCACCAGCAAACACCGCAGCATTTGTATTACGGCTATTTATCGATCCTAAAAAAACACGCACCTGCTTCACCTGAATTCAAGAGCTTATATGCGATTCATACGTCTATCGATGTATGGCTTAGGTTTCATGAGCTGATCGACCTCGGCCGGCTTGATGCCGAAAAGGACTTTTATTCCATGAATCCATATGTGGAACAGCTCATGAACACCATTTTCGATTCAGTGGATCATTTGAAGACATACGCCCTTTCCTTTTCCCTCGATCCGTTTCTTGAAAACACACCAACTGCCGTTCGCACACTTCTTCAAATCAATGGACCTTTCCAGCATGAACGAGTAGCGGTCTTTATGGAGATTTGGGGCACCATATTAAATAGAGGGAAATGGGTCAAAAAAGAAACAGAATTACTAAAGAACGCCCAGAAGAAAGAACAAACGGTTGAACGTACCATCGGGCTGATGCACATGGATTATTTACTGAAAGAAGACGAAAGCCTCTTTCAGCAATTACAGCTGCTTAATGCTGATATGCTGCCAAATGTGCTTAATTGGCTGAAGGATCTCACAAACCGAAAGGACTGGAAGCGTCTCAAGCTCTGGTATCATGAAATCACCTATATATTAGAGGAATATTGCCAGCTAGACCTTTCCTATAGAGAACTGCGGGGAGCCGTCAGTGATTTCTTCTTTTATTTAGATGCATACTTTAAGCAGACGAAGGATCATCATTTATATGAACGCTACCTCCAAATCTGTATGCCCTATGCGTTTACAGAATACAGTCAGCTATTGTATGCACAGCAGCGTTATGCAGAATGGATTGAGATTCACAGCCTTGTTGGTTTCTCCATTAGTGAACTGGAGAAGGATCTAATCAAACAGATTGCAAAAGAGGAGCCGGAAGCCCTCATTCCATCGTACCACCGTGAAATCTCACTGCTTCTCGATCAAAAGAATCGAAGTGCTTATCGAGAGTCTGTGAAAATGCTGAAGAAACTGCGCACGCTTTATCATAAAACGAAAAAAACCGCGATCTGGGAAAGGTATGTAAAGCAGCTGCAAGATTCAACAAAACGGCTGCGTGCGTTCCAAGAGGAAATGAAGAAAGGAAAATTGATTGATGACACGCCATAAACAAATTGTCATTCATGCAGAACAAACAGAAGATTTCTCTTTCACCATTTCAGCGCAAGCAGAGGACGGACACCCTGTTCCGCTTAATGAAATGAAGAGGCAGCTTTTCCAATGGCACGAATCTTCTTTCTACGGAACATTCTTAGAAGATGTCAGCTTTATTGGTACTCCTGCCTTCCTGTTAAGCCCTTGGATGACCGTTGAATTGCTAGGAAAAAATTCATTTAATACGTTTAGTCATGTGACATTAACGGATGAAACGGAACCACTGATGAAGACAGCCTCCACCATTTACGAATTCATCGAGGACGAAGATTTCGTTCCCGATTACGAGGCGTGGACAAAAGGCGAACTTCGATTTAAAGACAAAGAAGGCCTATTAGATGGCTATACGGCTGATTGGTTCTCTTTTGCTGTACAGGATTACATTCAGTATGATGATGCGTTGCAGCACAAATGGAACCGCATAACCGCACAATCGCCTGCGCTCTCATCCTTCCAAGGACATTTTTTAGATGAGCAGGATTTCCTCGAGACGATTGGCTGGATTGATGACGAGACGCCGTTCACTGTCGGCTTGCGCTTAAACGAGCCGGATTTTGACGGAGATGATTGGAAAATCGAATTGTTTTTGCGTGATAAGAAAAACAGCGACCTTCACTTTTTTGAAGGCATCCGTTCATTGAAAAGGTCTTGGCATCCGTATCAAGATAAAATTTCAAGAGAGATGGAACGATTCAGTCAAATTGTACCTTGGCTTTCTTTCACATCTGGCACCACACTCATGTCAGAAGAAGAAGCGTGGCTCTTCCTATCAGAAGCAAGTGAAACACTTGTCAATATGGGCATTGAGATTCTGCTCCCATCGTGGTGGCAAATTGTCAAAGACAGCACGATGATGTTAAAAGCAAGGATTTCTTCTACACCGCGAGGCGAATCGCATGTCGGAATGGATGCATTAATGGACTTTAATTGGCGCTTTGCGACAAACGGCATTGAACTGACAGAAGATGAGTTCAACGAGCTTGTCCAAAGCAAACGACGCCTTGTCAACATTCGAGGACAATGGATCAAAATAGACCCGACCTTCATCCAGCAAATGAAAAAGTGGATGGAGCGTGCCGAAAATGAAGGGCTTCACATGTCTGATATTTTGTCACGCGAACTGGCAGATCAAGAAGCTTCCTCTGAATCGATTCCAGAGCTATTGGACAGTTCAGCATTTGCCCATATTCAATTTGAACTTTCATCGCAATTAAGAGGGCTTGTCCACCAATTAAATGATACGCACGAGCTGCCTTCTTACGAAATGAGTGAGTCCTTCAAAGGCACACTGCGTCCGTATCAGCAGCATGGCGTGAATTGGCTATTATTTTTAAGATCTCATGGATTTGGGGCTTGTTTAGCAGATGATATGGGCCTTGGAAAAACGATTCAAATGATCGCGTATTTCACGTATTTGAAGGAGCAGGAGCAAAATGCCGCTCCGTCTCTCATCATTGCGCCGACCTCTGTTTTAGGAAACTGGCAGCGAGAGCTCGAAACATTCGCACCACATTTGAATGTTGCCCTGCATTACGGCCCAGCACGTCCACAGGGAGAGAACTTCACAAAAGCATACGAGTCAACAGATATTGTCCTGACGTCTTACGGACTCTCACATTCTGATCGTGATGAATTAACGGCAGCAAAGTGGAATACCATTTGCTTAGACGAAGCCCAAAATATCAAGAACGCCCATACGAAACAATCGAGAGCGATTAGACAGCTCAAAGGACAGCATCACATTGCCCTCAGCGGGACACCAATGGAAAACCGTTTGACAGAGCTTTGGTCCATATTCGACTTCGTCAACAAAGGATATCTCGGCAGCCTGACCGGTTTCCATAAAAAGTTCGTCCTTCCGATTGAAAAAGACCGTGAAGAAAAAAGAATTGAACAGCTGCAGCAGCTGATCAAGCCCTTCTTATTAAGACGAACAAAACAAGATGAAGAGGTCGCCCTGAACCTGCCTGAGAAACTCGAAGAAAAAGAATTCATACCGCTATCTGCTGAGCAGGCATCATTATATGAACAGCTCGTAAAAGATACATTTGAACACATGGCATCATTAACAGGGATGCAGCGAAAAGCCATTATTTTAAGTATGCTTGGCAGACTCAAACAGATTTGCGATCACCCTGCGCTCTATTTAAAAGAGAGTGGAACAGATGTGAAACTGCTGAAACGTTCGTTAAAAATGGATAAACTCGCAGAGCTGTTAAAAGCGATACATGAGCAAGGAGAAAGCTGCCTCATCTTTACGCAGTATATTGAAATGGGCAACATGATCAAGCAGCTGGCAGAAAAGATGTTTGGAGAACCGGTCCAATTTTTAAATGGCAGCCTCTCAAAACAGGAACGGGACAAAATGGTGGACCGCTTCCAGAAGAAAGAATTCAACATCTTAATTCTCTCTTTAAAGGCAGGAGGAACAGGACTCAACCTAACCGCCGCAAATCATGTCATTCACTACGATAGATGGTGGAATCCTGCTGTGGAGAACCAAGCGACAGACCGAGCTTATCGGATTGGACAAAAACGATTTGTTCACGTCCATAAGATGATCACAACGGGCACAATCGAGGAAAAAATCGATCAAATGCTCGAAACAAAACAAACATTAAATGATCAAATTATCCAAAGCGAGAGCTGGATTACAGAGCTATCGACAAACGAACTAGAAGATTTATTTACCTTAAGTGCCGCCGCTCAATCATCTTAATCACAGCAAAAAGAGGACTTTTCTCAAGCTTAATGAAAAGTCCTCTTTTTTCATTTCATATAAACGTATGCTAAATGTTCAGTTTTTTCAATGCAGATTTCACATTCATATACGTATTTAATTCACGGAAGTCCTCTCTCATTTCTCCCATTTTCATTGCAAGATTCGGTTTAATTCCCGTCACAATGAGTTCAGTACCCGTCATTAAAATCAAATCGTTCAGCTTAAAGATCGCATCTGCCACAAATGAATCCACTTCTAATAATCCGGACAGATCGACAATAAAATAATCATCCTTGGATTGAGAGATATAGGTGGAGACCGTTGAAATGATCTTATCAAATCTTGGCGCTGTTAACGTACCAATGATCGGTAACACAGAGATACCATCTTTCACCGGAACGATGGGGACAGAAATATTCAGCACTTCATCAATTGATTGCTCAAGAAGCTCCTGCTGTTCCTTCTCTTTCGTAACATCCTTTTGCAGACCAACGAAATAAAGACGTTTTCCTTCATTTTCATCAATCCAAAGAGGAGCGACACTTAACTCGTTCCAAAACATTTGTCCAGATTTTTTATAATTTTTCAGCTGAACAGTAACAGCCTCTTTGTTCTCAATGGCTGTTCTAATTTGTTTGAGAGCAATTTGCTCAGTTTCATCTCCTTGAAGGAAACGACAATTCCTCCCTAATACTTCGGGTTCTTGATAGCCTGTCATATCTAAAAAGCCCTTATTCACATATATTAAAGGATTATCAGGTAAAGACGGGTCCGTCACCGTCAGGCCAACCTGAGTATAGTCCAAGGCTTCCTTGATTAAATGCAGATTTTCGGACTTATAAGATTCCAGCGCCATTCGTTTACTCTCCTTAATTTCCTTACAAGCGGGTTTTATTCATAATTAAATTATATGATGTTCCACATCAGGTGTAAATAGAAGTGGTTCTGAATTCCTCTTTTGTAGAATGCGCTTCTTCCTATGTGATTTATACTATGACATCTGATTCATCTATTTCAAAAGGTGCCGGATCATATGCGCCACACCATGCTCATCGTTTGATAACGTGACGTGATCAGCGATTTCTTTTATATCCTGTCTCGCATTTCCCATCGCAACCCCAACACCAGCTGCTTGAAGCATCGATTCATCATTTAAACTGTCTCCTACAGCCGCTGCCCTACTTAAAGGAATACCTAGTCTTTCTGTCAGCCTTGTTAATGCCTGCCCTTTAGACGCGTCCTTTGAACCAATTTCAAAGTTATGATCAGCCGAACTGACCAATGTTACATCTGAATCATCACCAAACATATCCCATCCGTCTTTCAATCTGTCTTGAAAGAATGAAAAACCTAAGATGTTGTAAAATGAAAGCTTTCGATCCTCACGAAACAATTCTTTATATGTATCAATATAAGAAAAACCTGACTGGCTGTATTGAACTTCTGCCGCTTTCTTTAAGACATTCTGATCCGTTTCTGGATTTGCACTTTTTAAGCGGTCCAATTCAATCGCAAGAAGCTCTCTGCCGCGATTCGGTGTGAAAATGGCTTCGTTTGTAAAGACTTCATAATAATAATCACGTTCTTCAAGCCATGACAATATGTGTTTAGCCTTTTCTTCTTGTAAAGCAGCTGAATGATACACTTGTCCCGTTGGATCATGAATCACAGCTCCATTGGCACTAATCACCCATGTATTCATACCAAGCTGATCAAAAATAGACCTCACATCAAAATACGCTCTCCCTGTGGAAACGACAACCTCAATTCCATTCGCAGCCGCTTCCTTTAATGCCTGCTCGTTTTCCTGACTCACTTTGTGTTCGCTGTTCAATAAAGTTCCATCTAAATCCGTTGCGATTAATTGAATGTTTGTCATCGTTCTCTCCTTTTTTTCTTTATTTCCAACCGACATACCGTTAACAAAATCCATCATCATTATGAAATGAGTATCCACTATTTGCAAGATATGATCGGTTAAACCGCGAATAAAAGGGTATCCGGCCACGCGATATGACCGGATACACACAAAGGGGGTTCACAAGGGGACACATGACCTATACAAAGAAGCATTGGGTTCTATTACGCAGTGTTCATATGCACAAAGCAGCATCTATCAGCTTTAGCTAGAGGGGGGCTGTCAGATGATAGATGTTACCTTTGATTAGATACTTGCCTCCTTTCCTTTCAGCTACCCCTAGTCTACGGAGAAAGACCGTATGGGACAAAACATGAAAATGGCAAAATAGACCTTCAAATTCTCTATACCCTCGTTACTTTCTGTTTTTTACCGCTTGCGTATAAAACATCATCTTGTTTTGTTTGATAAAATACTTATTTTTCATAAATTGATAAAAAATATCTGAATGAATCCAATTACTAGATGGCATGTGAATATAATCAGATCCGTCCCACGCAAACCAATAAAAACAAAGCAGGCCATCATGAACCGACAGCTGAAACTCAAAGCAGTCCATTTGATCCTCGGTGACGTATTGAAACGTGAGTGACTCCCCTTCTTCCATATACACATCACAAAATGAAAGAATGTCTCCCCACGAATAAACACGTATATTACTCTCTGCCTTCTCCTCGCCTATATGTATGTTTCGCAATTGATAAGACATAAAACATCTCCTTTCACTCATGTGCAGCTAGTTCTAAGCAGGCAGCGGTTTCATTTATACAGATGTTGTATGCTATAATGATACTTACGAATAATGAACGCTTGTGAGGTGATAAATATGAAAACCTTTAGGCTGATTGATTTAAAAATTGAACTTGATCCACAGCAAGATAAAATGTCCAGCATTCCCCTTCGTGACGGTTTAATCATTAATAAAGAAGACGGTGAAAATCACTGGATGATCGAGGCACTCATTCCAAAGAAACATAGACAGGTGTTTGAGGTGCTCTTTCAGCAGCACACAGAAGTGAAAATTCTTGTGACGATCACAAAAGAAAACAACCGCCCTGTTCATCTATCTGTCCAAGTCAAAAACATCGTTGCCTTAGAAGAAAACATTTCTGTATTACTCGATGGTAAAATGATTACAAATCGTTACAGAACAGAAACTGAAGAAGTATTAAAAGACCTCGTCAAAGAGGGGCTGTCAGGAGAAAAACTACTGGATGCTTTTAAACAAAACACATAAAAAAGAGCGGGATCAGCCGCTCTTTTTCTATTGCACATCTTTAGATTGGCTTTGATTTTTCAATAAATCTCTGATTTCAGTTAGCAGAACTTCCGTTTGATCCGGCGTTTCCACAACCTCTTCTTCCTCAACCTTTTTCCGTTTTAACTTATTCAAATAACGAATAAAGATAAAAATGGAAAACGAGATAATTAAGAAATCAACCACTGTTTGAATAAAGTTCCCATATAAAATTTGAGCAGCTCCGATTTTAATGGATAATCCGCTAAAATCATGCCCTCCAATAATAATACCGACAAGCGGCATGATTAAATCATTCACAAGAGAAGTGACAATTTTGCCAAATGCTCCCCCAATGATGACACCTACAGCCAAGTCAATGACATTTCCCTTGACGGCAAACTCTCTAAATTCTTTCAGCATCCTTTATCACCTTCATCTTTTTTTGTCTAATATGACGTTTTTTTGTCAAAATTGCAAGTCCTTATCCGTTCTAACTGAACGTTTTTAAATAAAAAAGCGATTCATCCTTGATGAACCGCCAGGAAAATCATGATACTTTAGGACCGATAGAAAATGTCAGTTCTGCTTCACATGCCACTTCGCCATCTACTGTCGCTACTGCTTTTCCTTTTGCAACCGGTCCGCGGAGACGCGTCACTTCTACCTCTAAACGAAGCTGATCACCAGGCTTGACCTGTCTTTTGAAGCGGCATCCGTCAATCCCTGCAAACAAACCAATTTTCCCTTTGTTTTCTTCCTTGCCTAACATAATCACACCAAAAACCTGTGCGAGTGCTTCTACAATAAGCACACCCGGCATGACTGGGTATCCTGGGAAATGGCCATTAAAAAATTCTTCATTCACTGTGACATTTTTAATTCCAACCGCTCTTTTTTCTCCCTCAACCTCTAAAATACGGTCGACCAATAAGAATGGATAACGGTGTGGAATAATGTCTTGAATTTGCTGAGCATCAAGCATATCTTGATCTCTCCTTCTTTTCTATATCGCTGATCTTCATTTGATTCCTATAGAAGTATATTATGAATGCTGGCATTTTTCAATATTCTCCTTACGTATATGGTAAAAAATAGAATCTATCATTACCAATTGTCATCAAATATAATCCACACTACACTCATTGTTTTTTCACAAATATGGTAATATATATTACATCATTGATTGAATAAGAGGGTAAAAATGAATTTTATGAGCGATAAATCCATAAAAAAACTTCTCCATTCCTGGTATACAATGCTAAAGCATCGACATTTTTCGAAAGCTGAAGAAATCAAAAAAACACTATTAAAATATAAACGCAAATTATCAAAAAAACAGGAGCTCTATTTCCATTATCAGCTGATGCTTTTTCGTCATCAGCTCTGGATGAATCAGACAGAGGACTTAGAAAAACTCAAACATGAACTGCTGCCCCACAAAGATGAAATGAACGAAGAACTGCAATATTATTTTTACTTCTTTCTCGGATTATATGAATCTTTAAAAAGTGATCAAAATGATGCGATTCATTATCTCGAAAAAGCAGAGGAGCGATTGCCATTACTTAACGATGAGCTGGAGGAAGCAGAGTTCCATTTCCGTACAAGCGGTGTTTATTATAACAACCGTTACTCGTTGTTATCGATTCGTCATGTTCAAAAAGCCATGGATATTTTTGCAAAGCACGAAGACATCCATAGCATCTATCGGTGTAAAATTGTGCTCGCTCTTAACTATAGCGACCAAAAAAAATATGAGGAAGCGGAAGATATTTTCATTGAGATTATTGATTACGTGAAAAAGATTGATGATCAAGAGCTGCTTGGTATCGTTTATTATGATGCTGGCTTTATTCAGTCGAGACAAAACCGTCACAAGGAAGCGCTGGAATACTTCAAAAAAGCGCTTCGTCTCCCAGCATACCGAAAGTCAGCACACTCCTATGTATCGTGCCTATACGAAACTGTGCGTTCCTGTTTTAAAGAAAATTTAACCGATGAAGGGATGAAGTATATTCAAAAAGGGCTGAAAGAAGCTGTTGCTTCCCAGTTTGATATATTAAGAATGAAGTTTCAAATCTTATCTCTTCTCTACAGCCAAACGCCAAAGGCAGATGAGCAGATCGCCACGCTCGTCACATGTCTTGAACGAAAAGAAGCCTGGATTGATCTTGAGGATCTGCTTGCTGATGTCTCAGATTTTTATAAAAAAAAGGGCGACTTTGAGCGAGCCGCCTTTTTTATCATGAGAGGCTGATACCAGCCTGCTAATTATCGAATTGTATTAATTAATCCCAGCATTTGATCGCCCATCGTGATCGTTCTTGAGTTCATCTGATAGGAACGCTGTGTTGTCATGAGGTCTGTTAATTCTTTCGACATGTCCACATTTGACGTTTCCAGTGCACCTTGCTGAAGCTGAATTGCCCCTCGGTTTGCTCCATTTAGTGCTGTTAATGCACCTTGATAGGTTCCGTCGACCGAGAACAAATTATCTCCTTCAGAGACAAGTGCTGACGAATTATTGACTTGTACAACGCCTAGATTCACTTGCTGATTCGGTTGATTATCTCTTGAAATCGCCGTAAGCCGTCCATTTTTATCGATTGAAATATCACGGAAATTCGCATTTAAGACGATCGCATTTCCGTTTTCATCAAGAATCGGATAGCCTTCGCTCGTGACAAGCTGCACTTGATTACGATTATTGCCCGGCTGTAAGTAAAGTGAACCATCTCTTGTATAACGGATATTACCGCCGGCGTTGACCTGCAAATACTGCGACGGCGCTCCGAATGCAACATCAAGATCACGTCCTGTTTCTTTAATAGAGCCTTGCAGCGAGTTAATGGACGCATTGACCATTGTCCCCGTTCCAAGCCTTAACCCAGCAGGTGTCAGACGACTGTTTGCCACCTGCTCATTTTTTTCATCTACCTGATTAAACTGCTGTCTGATCAGCTCTGAGAAACGGGTGTTTTTCGCGCGGTACCCTGTTGTTTCACTGTTCGCGATGTTGTTGCTGATGATGTCAAGCTGCTTTTGCACTTCATTCATCGATACAGCTGCGTTTATCATCGTTCTAAGCATGAGAATCCTCCTTTCTTTTTCATTTCTTAATTAGTACACTCTGCCAATTTCATTCACTGCTTTTTCTAAGCTTTTATCATACGCCTGAACCACTTTTTGATTTGTTTCAAATGCTCGGTAGGCAGTTGTCATATCTGTGTATGATTTCGTCACATCCACGTTCGAGAGCTCCGATACGCCTTGGCTTAACGTATACGACATTTGACCGTTATTGACTGCACTTGGCAGTGGCTGGTTATCAGCTGTACGGTATAAATCATTTCCTTCACGCGCTAGGTTTCTTGTATCCATCGCAACACGTACATCGATTTGACCAAGATTTTGGCCATTTTCAGACACAGTACCATCTGCATTCACTTTGAAATTCTCACTCTGAACCGTAATCGGCTGACCCGTCACGGAAAGAAGAGCGCGGCCATTAATCGTCAACTGATTTTGTGCGTTCAATGTAATGGAGCTGCTTTTCGTATAACGAACGCCTTCCGGTGTGTTGACCGCATAAAATAGCGCTGACTTCTGATTGGTCTCCGGATTGATCGGTACATTATTTTCAACTAGTGCTACGTCTGTTGTTTGATCTGTTGTTTTTAAAGTTCCCTGTGTAAATTGAGGGATTAATTCCTGCATATATGTCCCAGTATTGATTCCGCCAATCGGCGATTGCAGTGGAACACTAAAGCCTTTGCCTGAGGATGTTTGGAAACGTCCTGATTCCATTCGGCTCAGCAGCATTTCTGGAAATGCACGCATTGCCCCTTCATCCGCTTTATAGCCTGGCGTATTCGCATTGGCGATATTATTTGAAAGCATTTCTGTCCGCCGCTCTTGAGCGATCATGGCAGATGTTGCGGTGTATAGTCCTTTTAACACGTGCTCACCTCATTCAAATTCTTTCACATGACCTAAACACAATCTTCTATGAAATATATCGGCTCATTAGCAGGGTTCTTTAATAAAAATCCCCCATTCTTTCTAAAAAGAATGAGGGGAATCATTAGCTGAGTTTACGCTTTGGCAGCTTGTCCATATTATCAAGCATCACACCAGTACCAACTGCTACGCAGTCCATTGGATTTTCAGCAACGAAAACCGGTACTTTCAGCTCTTCGGCAAGCAATTGATCAAGCCCGTTTAGAAGAGCTCCGCCACCTGTAATGATGACGCCGCGATCGATAATATCAGCTGATAATTCAGGCGGTGTTCTCTCAAGAACTTGCTTCGCAGCCTGAACAATCGCAGATACAGATTCACGCAATGCTTCTTCTACTTCTTTGCTTGTGACGGTAATCGTTCTTGGTAATCCTGTCACCATGTCTCGTCCACGAATCGAAATCTCTTCGTGACGTGCGTCTGGGAATACCGTTGCAACTTGGATCTTAATATCCTCAGCCGTGCGCTCACCGATCAACAGCTTGTACTCTTTTTTAATGTAGTTAAGAATTTCCAGATCAAATTTGTCTCCAGCCATTTTAATAGAAGAGGCGGTTACAATGTCACCCATTGAGATGACAGCGATATCTGTCGTTCCGCCTCCAATATCTACGACCATGTTTCCACTTGGCTGAAAAATATCCATACCAGCACCGATTGCTGCTACTTTTGGCTCTTCTTCAAGAAATACATGCTTACCACCGCTTTTTTCAGCAGCTTCTTTGATCGCCTTCTGCTCAACAGATGTAATGTTTGTCGGGCAGCAGATGAGCATACGCGGCTTAGAGAACAGCCCTTTTACATTTAATTTGTTAATAAAATGCTTGAGCATCGCTTCAGTTACTTCAAAATCAGCGATTACGCCGTCTTTTAATGGACGAATCGCAACAATATTCCCAGGCGTACGTCCAACCATACGTCTAGCCTCTTCTCCAACAGCCAAAACTTTCCCGCTGTTTTTGTCAAGAGCTACAACAGATGGTTCATTTAACACAATTCCTTTTCCTTTGACATGAATCAGTACATTTGCAGTACCAAGATCAATTCCAATATCCCTAGCAAACATCTATATATATCCTCCTTGAAAATCTGTTTCCATAGCAAATACCACATTCTGCCCTAATTATATATTCTATCATAATTTGCAGAAAAAAAGATATTTCTTTACAAAAGTCTTTACAAAATTTGTGGTTAGAAACTACCGATATGAGGAAGATATATATATTATGTTTATGAACAAAGAACTAAGCTTACTGTTTCACAGGTTCGCCTTCTAAAATTTCTTCTTTTTTATACTTTAACTTGGTGGCTTCTCCTCCTCGCAAGTGGCGGATTGATTTATGATAATCCAGTATCTCCTTTACTTCATTAGCCAGATCTGGATTAATTTCTGGCAGTCTTTCTGTTAGATCCTTGTGTACAGTACTTTTAGAGACTCCAAATTCTTTCGCAATAACACGAACGGTTTTCTTTGTCTCCACGATATACTTTCCTATCTTGATTGTTCGCTCTTTGATGTAATCGTGCACACCACTCGACCTCCCTAAAATGGATGTGAGAAGTGTGAAATGAGATCCGTATGAAGATTATCCATTTTCAGCGGCGCTTGTTCGTTGTAATTTCTCATCCATTAGGTAGTAAATGCCAAACACGATCCCTCACCTCAAACACTCTCTTTGTCAGGTTTGTAACAGTGTATTAGCATTGAATAGGGAATATGCTAAAAATGAAGATGGGACAAGGGATTTATCAGAAAAGGCAAAACAAAAAATCATTTCGGGGCGCGAAAATTTCCACTTTACAAGAAAGGGTTCAGCACGTAAAATAGAAAAGGTGAATTTATTTACCTAGCTAAATATTTAAAAAAGGTGAGCATATGGATACGTTAAATAGAGAGTGTTTACATCAAATACATCAAGGCGCACGGCTGCTGTCTAAAAAGGCGAACGAAGCGCTTGCTGCTTATGACTTGTACATGTCCCAGTGGACTGTGCTTTTTTGTTTGGATACATTCGGCCCGAAAACCCAAAAAGACATCTGGACATATTTGAACGTCGAAGCACCGACGATCACCAGAACCGTCACCCGTTTAGAAGCAAACGGCTGGGTGAAACGTGTACAAGGAAAAGACAAACGTGAGAATCTCATCGTGATGACAGATGATGCAAAAGCCCGATTTGAAGAAATCAAACGCACGATGGAACAATTTGAAGAAGAATGTCTTTCAGATTTTACCTACGAAGAAAAACAACTCCTCCATACACTTTTACACAAATTATCAACTGAATAGGAAGTGACATACATCATGAACGAACGCATATGGACAAAAGACTTTATCATGATTGTCCTGGTGAATTTATTTACGTTCACCTCTTTTTATGCCCTTTTGACATTACTGCCCATTTACACAATGGATGAACTAAATGGAACAGAATCACAGGGCGGTCTCCTTGTGACGGTCTTCTTATTGTCTGCTATTGTGACAAGACCGTTTTCTGGCGCCATTATTGAGAAATTCGGCAAAAAACGGATGGCGATTTTCTCTTCTACAGCCTTTGCCTTACTCACTTATTTATACATTCCGATTGATCAATTCCAAACGCTCCTTGTGCTGCGTTTCGTACAAGGGATCTTTTTTAGTATTTTGACGACAGTTGCCAGTGCCATTGCGGCTGATATGATCCCGAAACATAAACGCGGGGAAGGACTCGGATACTTTGTGATGTCTATGAACCTCGCTGTTGTCATCGGTCCGTTTATCGCACTGAACCAAGTAGGAAAAATAGGATTCCATTCCTTATTTCTTCTCTTTTCCATTATCGTGACCATCGGAGCCGCTTTTACGATGCTGATTAGACAGCCAGAGCCTGAAAATGGTGGAAGCATTGTCTTCCGATTCACGTTTTCTCACCTGTTTGAAAAAGGCGCATTAAAAACAGCGGCCGTCGGTATTATTATTTCTTTCTGTTATTCGCCGATTATTTCATTTATTTCAGTATATGCCAATTCACTCCATTTGATGGGTGCAAGCAGTTATTTCTTCATTGTGTTTGCGGCTGCAATGCTTGGATCACGTCCATTTACAGGCAGACTTTTTGACCGCGTTGGAGCTCACGTTGTGATCTATCCTTCGATTGCCCTTTTTGCCATTGGTTTATGGATGCTGACAGCGACACATTCAGCCACAATGCTTCTTCTATCAGGCGCTGTGATTGGACTTGGCTACGGTTCGCTCGTGCCATGTTTACAAACACTTGCGATTCAGCACTCACCAGCTCACCGCACGGGGTATGCGACGGCTACTTTCTTCACTCTGTATGATACAGGTATTGCTGCCGGCTCATTTGTCTTTGGACTCCTTGTCAGTTTCACAGACTTTTCAAATGTGTACCTCATTGCGGGTATTGTGGTCTTACTGAGTATGGGCGTTTTTTATTGGAGCGAACGAAAACCCCAGGAAGCAAAAGCACAAAAGGTCTCCCTTTCAGAATAAAAGGGTACTATTTTAAACTTCGCCGGAAACATGCTAAAATATAGGATATTCCAAATAGAGCATACAGGCTTTGTTGAAAAATAGTTAGCATTAAGCGAAAGTATAGGTGATGTTTTGAATTACGAATTGTTTAAAGTCATACACGGGATGGCTCACCATTCTGAGTTTTTAGATCAGGCCATGATCTTTATTACGAAAAAGGCCATTCTTGTGTACGCCCTTGTCTTATTGATTTGCTGGTTTTTAGGGAATCACAAATTTAAGAAGCATGTCTTCTTTTCCGGTGTAACAGGCATTGTAGCACTTATCGTCAACTTTGCCATTACATTGTTTCATTATGAAGAGCGGCCGTTTGTGGCGCATAAGGTCGACACACTCATCCCGCACTCAGCAGACGCTTCCTTCCCAAGTGACCATACAACAGGTGCACTGGCTCTTTCATTAGCCATTCGATCTCGTAATAAAAAGCTCGGCAACATCTTGCTCGTCTTTGGATTACTTACAGGATTCTCCCGCATCTGGGTCGGTCATCATTATCCATTTGATGTTTTAGGCAGCTTGGTCGTATCGATTGTGGTTGTCTTTATCATGAATAAATTATGGAAGTTCTTTGACTCTCCAATTGATCGTATCGTAACATTTTACGAGACAATTGCAGGGAAAATTTTCAGAAGGAAGACAAAGGATCAGGGCTCAGACCTGTCCAACTCTTAAGCGGCCTTGCGATAACGTGATGAAGATTCTTCTTCCACTTATCGCGCCGCTTTTTTTATTGGCTGTCTCCCTCTGACCATACTTGAAAAATAAAGACTGACACCAATGCCAATAAGAGAAATGATGATCAACGTCCAGCCTAATTGCGCAAAATGAGCACCAGCAATTTCATCCCCAAACAGCATACCAAGCACAGCAGACGACAGAATAGAACCAAGGTAGCGGCATGTTTGAAAAAGTCCAGAGGACGTGCCAATCATTTGCTGAGGACTAGCCTTGAGCATCGCAGCTTGAAGCGCAACATTCCCAATTCCATAACTGAGCCCAAGCAGCGCCAGAACCAATCCTTTTCCCCATAATGGCGCAGGAATAAAAAAGAAAGTCATGGCAGACGCTCCAGCCAGCATCAATACAGCACTCGCTAAAACTGGATGGCGTTCATCCCCGCGATCCACCCACTTTCCAGTCAGCGGTGACACAATAATACTCACCCCTGACATACACAGCATAAAAAGACCCGTCATCTCCACACGCCAGCCTAACTCATCCTGAAAATAACTGGGCAAACCAAAAAAGAGACAATAGAAAAAGATATTTAAGATGATAAATTGCACATACACAAGTGACAGCCGCTGCTCCTCCCTGAACATCCGTATTTGAATAAACGGTTCATCCACCTGATACTCCCACCAGATAAAAGCGCCTGCACTCAGGAGACAAAGAATGCCTTGAACATATTGAATGCCATCACCCAGTGATAATAAAAATGAAAGCAGGAGAACAATGCAGACGGTAAAAAGAAGCATCCCTGGCAAATCGAGTGTTCGCACGGTTTCGCCTATGCGCAGCTTTCTCTTCTTCTGCTCCTTCGGAAACAACAATAGGCCGAGAAAGAAACTGATCAAAATAAACGGCAGATTCACTAAAAAGATGGCCGGCCAGCCGCCAATGGTCATCAGAAATCCGCCAAGCGTCGGTCCAAGCGCCGTCATCGCTGAAGCAAAAATGGATAATACCGCTAACGCCGAAGCCTGTCTTTCTTGAATATGATCCCGAATGAGTCCGACACCAGAAGGATAAATGGCACTGCTTCCAATCGCCTGTAACAGACGGATCACAATCAGCACCGCAAACGTCGGGGCAAACGGCGCGCAGATGGCTGAGACTGCGACAAGAACCAGACCGAATAAAAATAAGGTTCTCCGGCTCATGACATGATCCCCAATCCGGCCGCTCACCGGCTGCGTCACTGCACTGGCTAAATAAAAAGAAGAAATAAGCCAAGATACGGTCGTAAACGACAAACCGAATTCATGCTGAATTTGATGCAAGGCCAAAGAAATCATTGATGAATTCAGCGGATTCAACATCGTTCCAAAGGCAATAGCGGTTAAAAAAACTTTTCGATTGTCTTTCCACTTGTTCATACAGTGACCTCCTTTTTGTGATCTGTCATGTTTTTTTCCAATCCTTTCGTTATTATGAGATTCATTTCCCTTTTTTACCCTAATCAATTCAAGTTCTCTCTTAGAAAAGCAAGACATACATTCTAAAAAGGACGATGTTGGAAAAACACATATAAAATTGAGAATATGAGGAACAAATGGTAAGATGCTACACATATTTAAAAGCCTACTTTCTCCTTATATGGAGAACGGCTGAAAAGGAGGAGAAGCTTATTATTAAAAAAAGACGGTTTTGGGTCCCAGCCCTTTTCTCGGTTGCAGTATTACTTCTGTCTTCGTGTGGTTCAAATGAAACAAATGGGAACGGAGATAAACGTAATTCTACAGCGAAAGGGTCGCCAATTTTGGAGGATGGAAAATTTATTTTTGCAGCATCAGGTGAATTTCATCCGTTTAGTTACATGGATGGAAATCAGATGTCCGGCTTTGATATCGACGTAGGCAATGCGATTAGTGACAAACTAGGTCTCGAACCTATACAGAAAAAATATAAATTCGCAGGCATCGTCGAAGGCGTGAAAGCAGGCAAATTTGATGCGGCAGTTGCAAGTCATGCCATCAATGAGGAACGAAAAAAACACGTCCTTTTTTCTAAGCCCTATTACTACTCTGGTCCGCAAATTTTCACAAGACCCGGATCAGACATTCAGCATGCTGATGACTTAAAAGACAAAGAAATTGCTGTATCAAAAGGATCGTCCTACGCTGATATTGCAAAGGAACATAGCGGGCAAGAACCAAAATATTATGATAGTGATGTCGTTGCCTTAGAAGCACTAGCCAACGGAAAACACGATGCAGTCGTGACAGACTTCGCCACAGGTGCAGAAGCCATGAAGAAAAAATTGAAAATCGCAGCGCAGGAAAGACTCGGACAAAGTGAGCAGGCAATTGCTGTATCAAAAGAAAATGAACAGCTCATAGAAGAGATCAACGATGCGATTAATGCACTAAAAAAAGACGGAACATTAAAACAAATTAGCGAAAAGTACTTTGATGAAGACATCACGGTCAAACAAGATTAAAACCACGATTGTGCGCCCTTTTTATAGGCGCACTTTCTTCAAATGGAGATGATTGTTTTGCCTACCCTATCACACTTTTTTCAGACACTGATTGATTCTAGAGGTATTTTCTTAGAAGGAATGCTGATCACATTACAGCTGACGGTGATCAGCATCTTCATCGGTATGTTCATCGGGCTTTTCTTTGCTTTATTGAAAATATCCCGCATAGCCGTTTTCGGTTATATCGCCAATGCTTATATCTTTCTTGTACGCGGAACACCACTTATTGTTCAAATTTTCATCCTATATTTCGGCCTCACAGAATTGAATATACCCGACTTCTGGGCTGCTTCCATTGCGCTTGCCTTTCATAATGGCGCCTATATAGCAGAAATATTCAGAGGCGCTATCCAATCCATCGATCAGGGGCAAAAAGAAGCGGGACGATCTCTTGGCATGGGTCGCTTTTTAACAATGAGGCGCATCATTCTCCCGCAAGCGATGCGGCGTGCCCTTCCCCCTCTTGGCAACCAGTTCATTATCGGCTTAAAAGACTCATCACTCGCCGCCTTTATCAGTGTCAATGAACTATTTAACGTCGCCACCACGCAAGGCTCCAACAGCTTTGACAATATGACGTATTTACTTGTTGTAGCCGTCTATTACTTAGTTCTTGTCCTGCTGTTAACATTCGCTGTCCAAACCTTTGAGAAGAAACTATCAGCCAGTGACCAATAGGAGGAGAAGCATGACAGAATCAAAGGAAATCATTCGTGTTGAAAAACTCAATAAATACTTTGGAGAGCTTCATGTTTTAAAAGATATCGATCTCACCGTATATGAAAATGATGTGGTCGTCTTAATTGGTGCAAGCGGTTCTGGAAAAAGCACCTTGCTCCGCTGTATGAACTTTTTAGAAATAAAAAATGATGGAGATATCATCATCGATGGCAGCCCTGTTCATCCAAAGCGCAATCAATTAAACGAAATGAGACAAAAAATAGGAATGGTGTTTCAGCATTTTAATCTTTTCCCGCACAAAACTGTGCTTGAAAATATCATCGAAGCGCCTGTTATGGTGAAAAAAACAAAGAAAGCACAAGCCATCGCTGAAGCCAGTACCTTGTTAGAAAAAGTCGGACTTGCGGATAAAGCCAACGTATATCCTTCTAAACTATCAGGCGGTCAAAAACAGCGTGTCGCTATAGCCAGATCTCTCGCCATGAAGCCTGATGTCATGTTATTTGACGAACCTACGTCTGCCCTTGATCCAGAGCTTGTAGGCGAGGTGCTGCAAACGATGAAAAGCCTCGCAAAAGAAGGCATGACCATGGTCATTGTCACACATGAAATGGGCTTTGCGAAAGAAGTTGCCGATCGTGTCGTCTACATGCACGAAGGCCGCATCGTCGAAGAAGGCGTCCCTTCGGAATTGTTTGATTCTCCTAGAGAGGAACGTACAAAACTGTTTCTCAGCTCCATTTTATAGGTCAAACGCCCTTCATTTTTAGTGCTTAATTTTCGTTTTTGCTCATTTTTTACGAACTTTTCATCCATTTATATTGAACTTAACCAAAAAACCATGTCAGATAAACTTACATGTATATGTTATATATGACTTTTCTCTCTATAATGAAGAATTAAGAAAACAATAATTCTGAATGATTCGGGGGAATGCAGCATGCAAATGGGTGATACAGTATTTATGTTCTTCTGCGCACTACTCGTGTGGTTAATGACACCGGGTTTAGCTTTATTCTACGGAGGACTCGTGAGAAGTAAAAACGTGTTAAGCACGACCATGCACAGCTTAACATCACTAGCGATCGTTTCAATCGTATGGATCGTATTCGGCTATTCCTTGGCATTTGCACCAGGCAATGCGTGGATCGGAGGCTTAGACTGGGTGGGCCTGAAAGGCGTAGGCTTTGAGCCTGGTTCCTATAGTGATACGATTCCACATTCATTGTTCATGATGTTCCAAATGACCTTTGCCGTCTTAACAACAGCCATCATTTCAGGTGCCTTTGCTGAACGGATTCGCTACTCAGCAGTCGTTGTATTTACACTCCTTTGGGTCACATTTGTATACGCTCCAGTCGCACACTGGGTATGGGGCGGCGGTTGGATTGGCGAGATGGGTGCGCTTGACTTCGCAGGCGGAAACGTTGTTCACATCTCATCCGGTGTTGCGGGTCTTGTCGTTGCGATTGTGCTCGGGAAGCGTAAAGAAGCAGCAAGCTCTTCTCCGCATAACTTAATCTACACCCTTCTCGGCGGAGCTGTCATCTGGTTTGGCTGGTTTGGTTTTAACGTGGGAAGCGCTCTTACATTAGACAGCGTGGCCATGTATGCCTTTATTAACACCAATACAGCTGCTGCTGCAGGAATCATCGGCTGGCTGTTAGTAGAGTGGATGATCAACAAAAAACCGACCATGCTCGGCGCGATCTCTGGAGCCATCGCAGGTCTTGTCGCCATTACACCCGCCGCAGGCTTTGTTACACCGTTTGCTTCTATTATCATAGGAATCATTGGCGGGATCGTCTGTTTCTGGGGAGTCTTTTCACTCAAAGCCAAATTTGGCTATGATGACGCACTGGACGCATTCGGCCTTCACGGAATTGGCGGTACTTGGGGAGGAATTGCAACAGGACTTTTCGCCACAACCTCTGTCAATGACGGCGGAGCCAATGGCTTATTTTACGGAGATCCCAGCTTACTTTGGAAGCAAGTGGTCGCGATTGTTGCCACGTACGCTTTTGTTGCCGTTGTGACATACGTGATCATCAAAGTGGTCAATGTCTTCTTCAAAATTCGTGCAACCGAAGAAGAAGAATCAGTGGGTCTTGATTTAACCATGCACGGTGAAAAAGCTTATCAAGATTAAAGAAAAAGGGGTGTCTCTATGAGCAAAATGTATAAAGTGGAGATTGTCACACGTCCAGCTAATTTTGAAACATTAAAGGTGGAGCTTGGAAAAATTGGTGTCACCTCAATTACCTTTTCAAATGTACACGGCTGCGGCTTACAAAAGGGACATACAGAGCTATACCGCGGCGTTAAAAAAGAAAGCAACGTATACGAACGATTAAAGATTGAAATCGTCCTAAGCAAAGTACCTGTCGAACAGGTCGTTGAAACAGCTCAAAAGGTACTTCGTACAGGCGAACCAGGGGATGGGAAAATTTTTATATATGAGATAGCGAATACAATCAACATTCGGACAGGTGAAGAAGGACCTGCCGCCCTATAGTTTATCCTCCGCCGAGTGGCGGAGGATCTTTTTGAACAGAAAAAAACCTCTGCATATTCACATACACAGAGGACCTTGTAAGACATTAAGATTGTTTTGTTTCTTCTGACTGACTGCTGTCTTTAGAGGAATCAGAAGATTTCTCTTGATCAGAGGATTTCCCCTTCTCATCAGACTTTTCTTCAGATTTTTCTCCAGCTGGCTCTTTAGCCTTATCTTCAGCAGCAGGTTCCTTCGTTTTTTCCTCAGTCTTTGGCTGAGCAGGTTCTTTTGCTTGTTCCGTCACTTCTTGCGCTGCTTTTTCAATTGTAGAAACAGGCTTGTCAATGAAGCTAAGCGGATTAAGCGCTAAACCTTCCATACGAATTTCAAAATGCACATGGTTGCCGCTTTCAGCACCATATAGATTTTTACCAGAAGCACCAATGACATCATTCTGCTTCACTTCATCGCCTTCTTTGACACTCACTTGTGACAACGATTGATAAACAGTCGATAATCCATCTTCATGTTCAATTTCAACAACGTGACCGAGAACTGGATCTTTTTTCGCTTGAACCACTGTTCCACTAAGAGCAGCTGTGACATCAAACACTTTGCCATCTTTATCTGCAAGATCAATACCTTTGCTCAAGGTATAGGTGTTATTATAGTTTACAAGTGCTGCTTCTTTTTCTTTTTGATCAGCATCTGCTTCATAGAACTTTTTCACGACAGAAACATTATCAGAATTCTTGACCGGCATTGCAACATTTTCAATTGGCTTTCCAACTTCAACGGCATCATCACGCTGTTCTTGCCCTGTTTGATTTCCATCAGATAGTTGGTCTTTCACATCTTTTGATACCGCTTGATACCAAAGAACGGCTGTTAACACGACCGCTGCGCTGACCAAGTAAATAGCAGGGAATACCCAGCGCTTACGGAAAAATTGCTGAACTTTTGTGATTTTGGAAGTACGTTTCTTTTCTTCCTCTCTCATTTTTCATCACCTCAGCAACATTCTGAACACTTTTCAAAAAATATATACACAAGAAATCATTTTTCTTTTTATTTTGCGCAATCGCATCAATAATATGTATGATAAATGAAAAAAAGATGGGGGACTTAATTGTGAAAACTTTCAACCGGATAGCAACAGAAGATGACCTCAAAGCGATTGTTGATATCTACAATTCAACCATTGCTTCTAGAGAAGTGACCGCTGATACAGAACCTGTTTCTGTCGAAGACCGCCGGAAATGGTTTTTAAATCATTCCGACAAAAGACCTCTCTATGTGAAAACAGATGAGGATGGAAATATCTACGGCTGGCTGAGCTTTGAAACGTTTTACGGAAGACCTGCATACAACGGGACCGTTGAAATGAGTATCTATTTGAACCAAGACTATCGAGGAAAAGGCTTAGGCTCACTTTTCTTACAAGAAGCCATTGAGTTAGCACCCTCATTAGGCATTCGAACGTTACTTGCCTTTATTTTCGGGCACAACGAAGCCAGCATTCGACTGTTTAAAAAGCACGGCTTTGAGACATGGGGCCACCTGCCACGCATCGCAGAAATGGACGGCAGCAGGTACGATTTAGATATCCTAGGAAAAGAATTATAAAACGAGCGTCTCCCTGGCAAAGAGACGCTTTTTTTATGACGCAAGTCACAGCTGTAAAAAGTGTAGTGAAGAGAGAAACAATTTAATCAATCAACATTCACTCTTCCTAAAGCACTACTTACTCAAGTATGATAAAGAGTGAATACATAAAGGAGTGAACACCATTGCAACAAACTGAGAAAATCATTCAATCTCTTCATTCAATCGTAAAGTGGGGAAAGGTTGGTAGTATCTTTCTCTATATTTCAGGCGGTCTGGCTATTCTTATTGGTTTTTGGCTTGTTCTTCCTGCAGCCCTTGGCGTCTTCCTCATTATGATGGGAATCCATGTACAAAAATCTGTAAAAGCAGCTGAACAATTGATTCAGGCTCCTGATACTTCTTACGAAGAATTATTAGAACAATATGCTAAGATGATGAAAATGCAGACACTATTTGCCATTTCAAGTATTGCCGCAGTTATTCTTTCATTCATTGCCATCGTTTTGATTCTTATATTAGGCGGGTTAGCCTTCCTCCAAGAAATTCCTTATGATGTCCAGCAGTATGAAGGTGATTACGAACAAGAACTCGGTGACTTTTATTAATGGAGAGGGGTATCAATGGTTGTTCGATACCCCTTTTGTTTATCATTTGGCTTTGATTATCCTCCTATGCTTGACATTCAGTCTTGATCATTTTAAAATACAAATCGTAACTATTACGAATTAAAGGAGGACCATATTACTTATGCGCGTTAAAATTACCTTGGCCTGTACTGAAACAGGTGACAGAAACTATATCACAACAAAAAATAAAAGAACGAATCCTGACCGATTGGAGTTAAAAAAATATTCTCCTCGATTAAAGAAATACACCCTTCATAGAGAAACAAAATAAATTTTTTAGATTATAAATCGTAATGATTACTTTTTAAGTGAGGCGGAAAACAAAATGATCGTTTTTAAAAGGACAAAAACAAATGAATAAGCGTATACCTGTTACAGTATTAAGCGGCTTTTTAGGAGCAGGAAAAACAACGATATTAAATCATGTACTTCAAAATCGCAAAGGATTAAAAGTGGCTGTCATCGTCAATGACATGAGCGAAATTAATATTGATGCAGAACTAGTCAAACAAGGCGGCGAGCTTTCTCGATCAGATGAGAAACTAGTTGAATTATCTAACGGTTGTATTTGCTGCACATTGAGAGAAGACTTGTTAATCGAAGTAGAGCGCCTTTGTAAGGCGGGTAATATCGATTATATTGTCATTGAATCAACCGGTATTAGTGAACCAATTCCCGTCGCTCAAACGTTTTCTTATATTGATGAAGAAATGGGAATAGATTTGACCCGCTTTTGCCGGCTAGATACGATGGTCACAGTAGTAGATGCAAATCGTTTCTGGACTGATTTCCAGTCAGGAGAGAGTTTATTAGATCGTAAAGAAGCGGTTTCCGATGACGACGAACGAGAAATTTCAGATTTACTCATTGATCAAATTGAATTTTGTGACGTGCTCATTATCAATAAATGTGATCTAGTATCACCCTCAGAATTAGATCGGCTTGAGCATGTGCTGAACAAACTGCAACCAGGGGCATCTATCATCAGAACCTCCAAAGGTAAAGTACAGCCAGATGACATTTTGAATACTGGTTTATTCGACTTTGAAAAATCAAGTGCTTCTGCTGGATGGATCAAAGAGATCAACGCAGGACATGCTCAGCATAAGCCGGAAACAGAGGAATACCAAATTTCATCCTTTGTTTACGAAAGAAGACTTCCTTTTCATACTGGCAGGCTGAATAATTGGTTAGATCAAATGCCCGATCAGATCGTTCGTGCGAAAGGTTTTACTTGGCTTGCCACACATCATGATTTAACCATTTTAATTTCACAAGCTGGGAAATCTGTTGCGATTGAACCAATTGCATACTGGATTGCTGCTTTGCCTGAGCAAGAAAAAGTACGGATATTAAATCGGGAACCAGAGCTTCTTGATGAGTGGGACGCAGAATTTGGTGATCGCCATACAAAACTTGTGTTTATCGGTGTAGATTTGCCTAAAGCAGAAATCATTCGTACTCTTGATCAATGCTTGCTCACACCTGAGGAATTTGATCAAGATTGGACTACATTTGAGGACCCCTTTCAATGGAAAATACAAAATTAGGCCAGGAGGGTTTTAATTGGCAAAGAAATCTAAGATTGCTAAAGAAAAAAAACGACAGCAACTTGTATTGAAATATGCAGAATTAAGGAAAGAGTTAAAAGAAAAAGGTGACTATGATGCTTTACGGAAATTACCTAGAGACTCTTCCCCTATCCGCTTAAAAAACCGCTGTGAATTAACAGGCCGCCCCCGAGGTTATTTACGAAAATTTAAAATGTCTAGGATTGCTTTTCGTGAGCTTGCCTATAAGGGTCATATCCCCGGAATTAAAAAATCGAGCTGGTAAAGAATGATTTGATCTTATCACAGCACTCGTAAAAGTAAAGCAGCACACAATGATGAAAAATCTATTTTCCAATCTTATCTCAATCTTTTCGAGGTGCAAAATAGCAATTTAAAAACCAGCAGAGATTCTGCTGGTTTTTTATAATGACTGAGTTCATAAGATAAAATGACCTGTTTTCAAAAAAGGATTTTCAGCAACGATTATGACATTTTCTCTTCTTTTCAAAAATACATGATCATGATACTTTGTTGTCATTAACCACCGATGTATGACATCTCAACCTTTTTCTGATCTTTTTTCTGCTCTCTCTCAGCTGAATATTGGTCATGTCTATTCGACCATAATTCCTTTAACCTATTCGTTAATTCTTCATTATCATTTGTCGTACGAATCATCTGTTTCAGATCAAAACCCGATGATGCAAACAGACATGTAAACAATTCCCCGCGTGCAGATAGTCTTGCTCTGTTACATGTTCCACAAAAAGCATCTGAAACGGAAGAAATAATGCCTATCTCTCCTGAACCATCTTTGTAAAAAAATCGGTTGGCTACTTCGCCTGCATATTGAGGAGGTTCTGGTTTGATAGGATATGTTGAATCAATTAATTCAATTATTTCTTTCTTTGTCATGACATGCTCTAGGTTCCATTTATTCGTATTACCAACATCCATAAATTCAATAAACCTGAGAACGTGTCCTTCTTTTTTAAAGTAAGCTGCCATTGGTAAGACATCCTGATCATTCACACCTTTTTGAACAACCATATTAATCTTGATAGCAAGTCCAGCCTTTTTTGCGGCCTCAATGCCATCAAACACTTTTTGGATAGAAATATGCCTTCCATTCATTTGCTTAAAACGGTCGGGATTTAATGAATCCAAACTAATAGTAACTCTATTAAGACCTGCTTTCTTTAACTGATCAGCATATAAAGGTAAAAGTGTTCCATTGGTTGTCATCGCAATGTCTTCAATCCCTGAAATTTTTGCGAGCTTTTCTATTAAGACAGGCAGATCCTTCCGCATTAAAGGTTCCCCGCCCGTAATGCGTATTTTTACCACACCTAGGTTCTTTGCAAAAAGGGTAGCAAGTCGTTCAATTTCTTCGAAACTAAGTAGTTCTTCTTTTTTCAAGAAAGGATAATCTGGTCCAAAAATTTCAGCAGGCATACAGTACGTACATCTAAAGTTACAGCGATCAGTGACTGATATTCTTAAATCGCGCAATGGTCGATGTCTTTTATCCAAAATACTGACCATACTTTGCCTCCTATTCTGTAATACGCTGAGGATGAGTGTAAATATTAAAGGACTTTCCTCTGACGAACCCAACTGTCGTAATATTTAATTCTTCTGCCATTTTAAGTGCTAGCTCAGTAGGTGCTGATTTTGAAATGACAATAGATACTCCTAGTTTTGCTGCCTTCAATAGAACTTCCGACGATATCCGGCCGCTAAACACAAGAATTTTATCTCTAAGTGGGATTCGCTGAAGTAAACAATATCCATAAATTTTATCTAAAGCATTATGTCTTCCTATATCAGTTCTAGTGATAAATAGTTTTTCTCTATCACACAGTCCAGCATTATGCACTCCACCAGTATGTTGAAATAATTGGCTTTCTTCTTGCAAACACTTCATGAGATGCATACAGGTTTCAGCAGAAATACTGATTCGATCAATGGCCGTTTTTGCCGTCTTCACATCTTGAAGAAAATAAAAATGTCTTCCTTTCCCGCAGCATGAACCAATCACTCGCTTTGTAAAATCTGATGAATGAAATCCACTTGAGTGAACTAAATCAACATAGGCAAAACCCATACTTTCATCTATTGTAAACCTTTTAATCTCATTTTCAAATCGAATGACCCCTTCTGAAGCCAAAAAGCCGATAACCAATTCTTTCAGATGTTCTGGTGAACAAACAAGTGTCACAAATTCTTCTCCATTCACCATCACAGTTAAAGGAAATTCCTCTACAATTTCATCAGTTTTGCAGGTGATTTGGCCTTCATGGTATTGGTGTATGACTCGTTTCGTTTTAACAGAAGGATTCATTGTATGATCTTCCTTTCAACGCAAATTTAGTTATATGATCCAATCAAATTGTGATATTATTTTAAAAAGTCATAAAAATGTAACATATTTCTATCTTATCAAACTTCTTGATTGCTTTATATGGGGGGAACAAAATGAACAAATCGAAAAATCGCTGGCTCATCGCAACAAGTGCTGTAGGAATTCATTTATCTATTGGGTCTGTTTATGCTTGGAGTGTTTTTACGAATCCTTTACATGAAGCCTTTAAGTGGTCATTAACAGAAATAAGTCTGACCTTCAGTATTGCTATTTTATTTTTAGGTTTATCTGCTGCTTTCATGGGACATTTCGTTGAAAGGTATGGTCCAAGAGCATCGGGGCTCTTCTCAGCTATTTTCTTCGGCATCGGAATGACTGGGTCAGGATTCGCTGTCCACATGTCCTCACTGCCTCTCCTCTATTTATTTTATGGGGTTCTCGCTGGAATAGGTTTAGGCGTAGGCTATATTGCACCTGTATCAACATTAGTTAAATGGTTTCCAGATCGCAGAGGACTTGCAACAGGTTTAGCTATTATGGGATTTGGGTTTGCTTCTCTTATTTGCAGCCCAATTATTCAATTTCTCATTGAAAAAGTAAATATCGCAAATACTTTTTATATTCTTGGAATCTCCTATTTTATCATCATGGTGATCTCATCTCTTTATTTATCTCCACCAACACCTGATGACGTCAAACAATTTGACGTATTCAAAACAAAGCAAAGAAAAATCCCACAAGATTTATCACAGCTTACAGCAAATGAAGCGATCAAAACAAGACGTTTTTATTATTTGTGGCTTATGCTTTTTATTAATATCACATGCGGAATTGCTATTATTTCAGTAGCATCACCTCTTGCTCAAGAAAGTGTTGGGTTCACTGCAGGTGCTGCAGCTACTCTTGTTGGCATTTTAGGTGCTTTTAATGGTTTAGGACGGATTGGCTGGGCATCGTTCTCAGATTATATAGGAAGGCCGAATACGTATACGATTTTTTTCAGTATCCAGCTCATTGCATTTCCTTTACTCCCCTATTTAAAAGAACCGCTCATCTTTTCAATCGTCATGGCGATCATTTATACGTGCTATGGAGGAGGATTTGCTTCAATTCCAGCCTATATTGGGGATTTGTTTGGTACAAAGCAGCTTGGTGCCATACACGGTTATATTTTGACTGCTTGGGCCGCTGCGGGTTTAGCAGGACCTCTATTTTCATCCTTCATCCGAGATATAACAGGTAATTACACACAAAGTCTTATGGTGTTCTCTGGCTTATTTTTCATCGCTTTTATCATATCACTTCTTATTCGGAAGGATATTCAGCAGCTGAGAGAAAAAAACCCTCCTGCTGCTTCCTCTGTCTCAGCCCGACCTTAATTTGAATTTGACAGAATCACATTCTAAAGGTAATTTTTAGATATGAAAACGCTTTACAAAGTAATAGGAGGGTGATGATCTCATGGGGAAAACAAAACATAAGGGGCCTGTTAAACTCAATAAAAAACCCTCACCAAAGCTATGGGCCTCTTTTGCACCAATGGGGCTTGGCAAAGTGAAACCGAAACACATTCGAGATACAATGAAAGTGGCATGGGAGAACAAAGATAACCTTCCCTATGCGTACCGTATTTTAACGCAGGGCGTTTGTGACGGCTGTGCCCTTGGTGTCTCAGGACTGTATGATCAAACGCTCGCAGGACCTCATATATGCACCACAAGACTAAATGTGCTTCGTCTTAACACAATGCCAGCTATTGATCCAAAATGGTTTGAAGATATTCATCAGCTAAAGCAAATGGACAGCACCTCTCTTCGCAAGCTTGGGCGGATTCCTTATCCATTGATCCGAAAAAAAGGGGACAATGCCTTTACACGTATTTCTTGGGATGATGCATTAGATCAAATTGCAGCTAAAATCCAATCAATTGATAAACGGCAGCTTGCTTTCTATTTAACCGCCAGAGGAATTACAAATGAAGTTTATTATACCGCTGCAAAGGCAGCTCGATTTATGGGGACAAATCATATTGATAATGCTTCTCGCATTTGCCATTCACCGAGTAAAACCGCTCTTAAACGGTCCCTTGGCATCGGTGCCTCAAGCTGTAATTACAGTGATTGGATTGGAACGGATGTATTAATTTTTTGGGGATCTGTCGCAGCAAACAATCAGCCTGTTTCCACTAAATATATGTACGCTGCTAAAAAGAAGGGAACAAAAATTATCGTCATCAATCCGTATAAAGAGCCTGCTATGGAAAAGTATTGGGTTCCTTCTATTCCAGAGAGTGCTTTATTCGGTACAAAAATTGCAGATGATTTTTACCAAGTCAATATAGGCGGAGATATTGCGTTTATGAACGGCATCATCAAACATTGGTTTGACATGGAGCAGCATGCTCCCCATTCGGCTCTTGATCACGAATTTATTCAAAACCATACAACTGGCATACAGGATTTAAAGCAGCATGTCACACAGTTGAAGTGGGAAGACCTAGAAGCATCATCAGGTTTATCAAAAGAAAGAATGAAGGAATTTGCGATACTCCTTGCCAATGCTAATTCAGGCGTTTTTATTTGGAGTATGGGCCTTACACAGCACCGCTTTGCAACTGATAATATATCACAGGTTGCCAACCTTGCCATGCTGCGCGGATTTATCGGCAGAAAACATTGTGGTGTCATGCCAATCCGTGGGCATAGCGGCGTCCAAGGTTCCGGTGAGATGGGTGCTGATCCATTCGTTTTACCGGGTAGTGATTTTGATGAAGAGAATATTGAAAGAATTGAACATATATGGGGATTTGACATTCCTAAATGGCATGGTGACACCATTGGGCAATCCTTTGAGAAGATGGCTCTCCCAAAAGACCATCCACAAAAACTTAAAATGCTGTTTACGAGTGGCGGAAACTTTTTAGAAACGATGCCAAATCCAGAAGCGATTGAAAAAGCATTATCTGAACTTGAACTCCGTGTCCACCAAGATATCATTTTGAATACATCTACGCTGGTAGACGCTGAAGAAGCGGTGATTGTTCTGCCTGCTATGACAAGGTATGAACAACCAGGGGGCGGCACATCAACCAGTACGGAACGCATGGTATATTTCAGTCCAGAAATTGAAGGACCTCGTATTGAGGAAGCAAGAGCAGAATGGGACATTTATATTGATCTTGCGAAAAGAGTCCGGCCAGAAGATGCCGAACTAATTCATTTTGAAACAGCTGAAGACATTCGTCGTGAGATTGCGATCGCCAATCGAAACTATGACGGCATCCAGCATTTACGTCATAAAGGAGACGTTTTTCAATGGGGAGGCGCATGGCTTTGTGAAGATGGCGTGTGTCCAACACCAGACGGCAAGGGACATCTTCTTCCTGCCCAGCTGCCTCAATATCGAAAAACCGAAGGACATTTCAATATCACGACAAGAAGAGGAAAGCAATTCAACTCCATGATCTACAGTGAAAAGGATGCCTTTAATGGTGGAAAACGACATTCTATCCTAATGAATGAAGAAGATGCAAAAGAGCTTTACGTCCAAGAAGGTGATCCAGTTGTTCTCTTTAATCAATATGGGTCCTATCAAGGAGTGGCTCAATTCGGAGAGTTGAGACGTGGCAATATCGCAGTTTATTGGCCTGAAGGAAACGTTTTAATTCCTAAGGGTGTATATGAGAGCTACTCACAGATTCCCGAATATAATACGGCTGCCATATTAGAAAAAGCTGAAACCTTCCATGCAAGAAAGGATCAGCATTACGTGGAGAAACGAATTGATGAATTAGAAACGACTTTGAATTAATCGTCAACTTAAAAAACAGCTGGGGTGTTTTCCCCAGCTGCCATTTCATTCTCTACCGACCAAAAGCGCTCGCTTCTTGTTGAAGAATGCGGTTCAATTCTTCAGCATTTGCCGCCGGTTGATATTGTCCTCCACCCGCTTTTGCAACAGATTTTAGACTTTTTGCTTCTTTTTCATTCACGTCGAAGCCAATGATATTGACGATTGTATCAATTCCTTCTTCATGTAATTCCTTTGCTGCTTGTGAAGGGCTTCCACCACAAGTTTCTTCACCATCACTGACCACATAAACAATATTTTTCCCTTCAGCCTGGTGATCTTCAAAATCTTGTTTTGTATCTGTTAATGCTTTTGCAAGTGGTGTCCAGCCAGTTGGCTTATACACATTCAGTGCTTGCTGAAATGTTGATGGCTCATATGATCCAAATCCGTAAACGGCTTCAGAACTTGAACAAGAAACAGCTTTCCCTGCATTTTTATTGGTTCCTTCATGACCAAAAACGCGAAGCAGAACTTGTGTATCTTCTGATAAAATGCTCGCGAAGCTTTGAATAGACCGTTTGGCGATATCGATTTTCTTTTCTCCTTCAACTGATTGTGCCATGCTCCCGCTTAAATCGAGTAATATCACCACATGCGCAGGCGGCTCCTGTTTTGTTACAGCATGAGCTGGTGAAGAAAGAAGCAGGACAAGACTAGCCAAAATGGTTAATACGATATTTCTTTTCATCAATAAAAACCTCCCTTTTTACTTTTGTACAGAAAAAGAGAAACGACAGCATAAATCAATCGTTTCCCTTTTGTTCAGCAAGTTATTCGTGTAGTTTTAATGATTCTGCTGTAAAGATAGAACCCATTTCTTTACCAGTGCTTGCTTGGTAGTAATGGCCTTTACCAGCTTTGGCTACTTGCTTCAATTGACCTTCATAGCCATCGTTAAAGTCTAATCCGATCACATTTACAACAGTTGATCCTTTTGAGTTATGCAATTCTTTTGCTACTTTTACTGGATCTCCACCACAAGTTTCTTCACCATCAGTGATTAAGTACACAATATGCTTTGTTCCTGCAGTAAGCTGTTCATCCGCTTGCTTTGCATTTTCAAGTGCACGTGCAATTGGTGTCCAGCCAGTTGGCCCAAGTCCGTTTAAAGAGTTTTCGAAGCTGTCCTTTTCATAAGGCTGTACGCCGTAAACGCCTCTAATGACTTCACATGATTGAGCTTTACCTGAATTTTTGTTGTTTCCTTCAGAACCAAACAAGCTCATACGAATTTTAGCGTCTTTTGGAAGTGACTGAGCAAATTTAAATACCTCTTGTTTTGCGAGATCAAATTTGCGCTCTCCCTCAACTTTTCTTGCCATGCTTCCACTTGCATCAAGCAAGATTGTGACTCTTACATCTTTATTATGTTTTTTGACTGTAGATGCTTCTGCAAATACTGGTGAAGAGATTGACATAGATAATGTCAATACAGCTAAGGTTACGATTGAGAATACTTTTTTCAACATAATTTTCCTTCCTCCTTATGTATTTAATTGAAACATCTTAATCGTAAAATATTCTGTCTTGGAATGGTATAGGACTCGGTCCCTTTTTCTCTTTCATCAAAATCACTAAAATTCTGTCAGATGTCTAGATATTTTCACCTAACGTGTCAATTATCCTTTCGATTTCTCCTCCTTTTGAGGGGCTTTGTATCGGCCATCAGTTCTTATCGGGACGTAAATGTTTAAGTTTTCCTTCGGTGCGTCTTAAGTCGCAATTTGTCACATTCTGTTCAAACCTCTTTGAATACAAAAAAAAATGCCTCATTTCTGAGGCACCTTTGCTTTATTTTTTAGCCATATATGTGTTGAGAAAACGATCGGCTGATTCGATTTGAATTCCTTTATAATAATGTTTCACGATGGCATCTACTTTTTTGCCTGCCTGCGCCATATAATGCGCACCATATTGACTCATGCCTACACCATGCCCATATCCTTTTGTTGTAATAACAATCTGCTGGCCTTGGCGTTCCCATGTGAAGTCCGCTGAATGAAGGCCTAGTGATTCCCGAATGTCTCGTCCTGACAGCGTTTTACCGTTGATCACAGCTTTCGCTACTTGATTTCCTGGTGTCCGTTCGACAATCTGTCCGACTTGAGCCTGCTGAGTGAGCGTCACACCTAATTTTTGCTGAAATTCACTCACCGAGATGGTTTTCTTGTTTTGGAATTTTGGCGATTTTTCGTCCCATTTACTTGAGACACTTTTCAAATAAGGGATTTCGTTTTTCCAATAGGCCTCGGCATTTTCCGTTTTTCCGTTACTTGTTGAAAAGAATGAAGCATCAATTGGTTTCTCGTCATAAGTCAGCACTTTTCCTTGTGTACTGGCGACAGCTTCCGTGACCTTTTTTAACTTCCAATTGTACGCTTTCCCCCAAATTTTCTTGAGTTCCTGTTTGTTTTTGTAAACTTGGAACATTTGGGTATCATCTACAAGAGAGCCCTTAGGTGATTTGACAGTCTTATCACTGATCATTTGTCTGACGATATACGTTCTTGCTGCGAGCGCCTGTGCCTTGAGTGCTTCCATTTCAAAATCAGCTGGCATTTCAGATGCTACGACACCGATCACATACTCTTCTAAGGGGATATTTTCTACCTGCTGATGAGCTGAGCGATAGACGGGGATAGCGACGGGTGATTGCTTCAATTTGACTGAACCCTTGACTTCTTTTTTTACTGATGGTTCTGCTGCTACGTGCTGGCTGGCCTCCGGTTTCCCTTGGAACGTCGGCAACACAAGTAATGTTGGAATCATTAAAATGATGATGCATATTCCTGCGATTGTCCATATCATTGGTTTCATATTTGGCTGCCCCCATTTGTCATTGAATCTCTTTTATCCTATGGACAGGGACAAGCTAATATGACAGCTTCTTTCATTTAGTGGACAAGTCTTTTATGAAGATATGAGGCTGTTCTTCGATGGATTTTACTGTTCGTCTGTATGAATAAAATTTAAGATGGTTGGATACACTAATGATAAGCTTCGTGAAATAGGCATTCTATGATTCTAAAAAAAATCAGCATGCCCAATGGACACACTGATTTCTTTCATGATTAAGCGTTCAGATCTGATACAACTTGTTCTTGTGTCACATCTGCTGATTCATCGTTTACTCTTTCAATATCTGCACCGATTGCTGCAAGCTTTTGGTGGAAGTTCACATAACCACGGTCAATATGCTTCAACTCAGTGACACGTGTATGACCTTCTGCCACTAATCCAGCAAGTACAAGTGCTGCTCCTGCTCTTAAATCAGTCGCTGCCACTTCAGCACCTTGAAGTTGAACCGGCCCATTGATAATGACAGAGCGACCCTCAATTTTAATATCGCCATTCATGCGGCGGAATTCTTCAGCATGCATAAAGCGGTTTTCAAACACCGTTTCTGTGATCATGCTTGTTCCGTTCGCACGAAGCAATAGCGCCATCATCTGAGATTGCATATCCGTTGGGAACCCAGGATGCGGCATTGTTTTTAGATCGATTGGCTTGAGCTCAGATGGTCCAATGACTCTTAAACCTTCTTCTTCTTCAATGATCTGAATACCCATTTCTTCCATTTTTGCAACAAGTGATGTCATGTGCTCTGGCACTGCGCCTTTTACAAGAACATTTCCTTCTGTAATGGCTGCTGCCACCATGAAAGTACCTGCTTCAATTCTATCAGGGATGATGTTGTGTTTTGCACCGTGAAGTGTTTCCACACCTTCGATTTTGATTGTACCAGTACCAGCACCGCGAACCTTACCGCCCATGGCATTGATGTAATTCGCTAAATCAACAATTTCAGGTTCTTTTGCTACGTTTTCTAAAATTGTCGTTCCTTCAGCTAATGCTGCTGCCATGATGATGTTTTCAGTTGCCCCTACACTTGGGAAATCCAAATAGATTTTTGCACCTTTTAAACGGCCTTTTACTTCAGCCTCGATGAAACCATTACCTACTTGAATTTTAGCTCCCATTGCTTCAAAGCCTTTTAAATGCTGATCAATTGGTCTTGAACCAATCGCACAGCCTCCAGGTAATGCAACTCTTGCATGACCTGTTCTTGCTAAAAGTGGTCCCATGACAAGCACGGATGCTCGCATTTTACGGACATACTCAAACGGAGCCTCAGTTTCTAGTGCATGAGATGCATCAACTGATACTTCGTTATTTTCAAAATGTACTTCTGCTCCTAAATGACGTAACACTTCATTGATTGTATATACATCGGAGAGCGTAGGTACATCACAAATTACGCTTTTTTCTGTACTTGCTAACAAAGATGCAGCGATAACTGGTAAAACGGCATTTTTTGCGCCTTCTACTTTAACTGTGCCGTTTAACTTTTGACCGCCGCGGACGATGATTTTTTCCAAGGTCTTCCCCTCCGCGTCCCAAATTCTCTATATTAATATTCAGTCGTTACGATTGGTGTGCCAACCGTAATCGTATGATTTTCGTTCATTTCCGAACTTCTGATGGCAATTTGAACATTCATTTTATCATTTGAAGTCATAATGAACTGTTCCCACTTATCTGTGTAAGCGGAAAGCGACACAAAATTAGACTCAACGAGATACTCAACTGGTTTTGCTTGAAATTCATTTGCTAACGTTTCAGCTTTTTTTTGCAAAACAACATCCATCATACCATTTACATGACCATCGAGACAAGTAAAAATTACAATTTTCTCTTGTAATATGCTTTTTGCATGACGTACGAACTGATCATATGTATGCTCCCAGGTATTCAGTGGGCGAGCACCTTTTTGCTCATATAATAAATACGACTTTTGGTTGGATTTTGTGTCGGTCTTCACGAGTAAAATTTTCGATTCTGTATCATTTTTTTCATCTTTGTAAATTCCTGTGACTTTGGTGACATGTTGCTCTTTTTTTTCGGTCCACTCATACTGTCGTAGTTCGTCTTTCAAACGTTTCACTTTTTTTGAAAATTGTTCGGATGAAATATCTACATTTGTTTTGGCATGAAGGGTCCACCCATCGACTTCGATTTGCTGGTTTTTCAGCCCCTCTGCTATTTGAGCGAGCGGAGAAGATTCTTCCGCACGAACTCCTTGAATCATCAGAACAAAAAAAAGAATAAACGCAAATAATGGCCAACCTTTCAAATACTTTCTCACTTGTCATTCCCCCTTGCTACAAGTGTTGCCGCAAGGAGGTCAATGCATACGTGGAAAAGTCAACAAAAGGCGAGCCTTTTGACCCTTCCTTTTACGTTCCCGCAGAAGGCAGTGACCAAACCTTTTATGTTAGAACATATAAGGAATTTGTCTGGAGAAGTTTAAGTAATCAAGGAAGAAATTGCTGACCGCAGATGCGATGGCAATGGTAATGAGCATCATCAGCAGCCTTGCTTGAACGATTTTCCCTTTTTTAATGAGTGGATCAATATTTACAGCAAGCAGTGCCCACCATGTAACCGCGATAAAAAATAGGTGGATCACAATGCCCACGATTGCTTGTTGTCCTACGTCTTCCATACAGTTGAATCCTCCTTTTATTTATTTCTGTAAAGGAAAACTCCCTTTCATTATATCCTCGAAAATCGGAAAGATGAATCATTTGGAAAAAAGAGCTACATTTAGTGTGAATCCCCTCTTATCCTGATGCCAAGGAGATGATATACTGCGTGTGGAAGGAGCTGAACACATTGAAAGATTCTTTTCCTGACTTTGTTGATTTGTACGGAGAATTGGTTCCCTCATTTGATCATGAATGGGAGGCCATTGCTTTCTACTTTGATTATAGACAGACACAGCTAGAAGAATTAGCACAATTGTGTCATTTTCATAACATTTCTTTGGATGACTCTGAGGAAAGCCTGTATCAGTTAGAATCACTATACTTTGATGCATTGACCAAGCAGCTGTTCGCTAAGTGGAAAATGCCAATAGATGCATTAGAAGCGATGATGAGTGTGTATTTAGGAGAGGTTGTCATCCGTCATCATGCAGATGCTGACTGGGTGGTGCGGCCTTATATGGACTCTCCGCATCAATATACGCTTGGTTTGCGCAGAAACAATAAAACATGGCATAGTAGTACGCAATTTTGCGAGAACTTATATCTAGAAAAGCAAGCATCTCATCCTTATATGTCGATGTATCAATCTCTTATGTCATCCTAAAAAAAACCTTCTTATCATTGTGATAAGAAGGTTTTTCTGTTTTATTTCCCTGCTACATTTAAACGGTTTAACGCCCGTTTTAATGCGAGTTCCGCCCGGCGTACATCACTTTCATTCGGGTGGTTCAAATGCTCTTCAGCACGCTGTTTCGCTGATTTAGCACGATCGACATCAACTTTATCTGATGTTTCAGCGGCCTGAGCAAGAATCGTTACTTGTTCAGGGCGGACTTCAACAAATCCGCCACTTACTGCAACCAATTCAGTTGATCCACTATGTTTTAAGCGAACTGCACCGATTTTTAGCGGAGCAACCATTGGAACGTGGCCAGCTAAAATACCAAGCTCACCGCTTTCTGCTCTTACACTGACCATTTCCACATCCGCTTGATACACTGGGCCGTCGGGAGTAACGATATTGACTTGAACGGTCTTCATGCTTTTACCCTCCTAAGGACCAGATTAGGCCTCTACACCCATCTCTTTGGCTTTTTCAATCACTTCTTCAATGCGTCCAACTAAGCGGAATGCATCTTCTGGAAGGTGATCGTATTTACCAGACAAGATTTCCTTGAAGCCTTTAACAGTTTCTTTCAATGGCACATAAGAACCCTTTTGGCCAGTGAACTGCTCTGCTACGTGGAAGTTTTGAGATAGGAAGAATTGAATACGACGCGCTCTGTGTACCACAAGCTTATCGTCCTCAGATAATTCATCCATACCTAAAATGGCAATAATATCTTGAAGCTCTTTATAACGCTGCAATGTTTGCTGCACTTCACGCGCAATCGCATAATGCTCTTCACCAACGATCTCAGGTGCAAGTGCACGAGATGTTGAAGCAAGAGGATCAACCGCTGGGTAAATACCCATTTCAGTCAGCTTACGCTCAAGGTTTGTCGTTGCATCAAGGTGAGCGAACGTAGTTGCTGGAGCTGGATCCGTGTAGTCATCCGCAGGTACATAGATCGCTTGAATCGATGTAACCGATCCCACGTTTGTAGACGTGATACGCTCTTGCAGCTGACCCATTTCTGTTGCAAGTGTCGGCTGATAACCTACCGCTGAAGGCATACGTCCAAGAAGGGCTGATACTTCAGAACCTGCTTGTGTAAAACGATAGATGTTATCGATGAAGAACAATACGTCTTGACCTTGTTCATCACGGAAATGCTCTGCCATTGTCAAACCAGTTAGGGCAACACGCATACGTGCACCTGGCGGCTCGTTCATTTGGCCGAAGACCATGGCTGTTTTCTCGATAACGCCAGAATCTTTCATTTCGTAGTAAAGGTCGTTTCCTTCACGTGTACGCTCTCCAACACCAGCGAATACAGAAATACCGCCGTGTTCTTGTGCGATGTTGTTGATCAATTCTTGAATCAGAACGGTTTTACCTACACCGGCTCCACCGAATAGACCGATCTTTCCACCTTTGATGTAAGGAGCAAGCAAGTCAACAACTTTGATACCTGTTTCAAGAATTTCAACTTCTGTAGAAAGTTGATCAAAAGAAGGCGCTTGTCTGTGGATTGGATCTCTTTGCGCTTCCACACCAAGTGGCTCATCTAAATCAATGTTATCTCCCAGTACGTTGAATACACGTCCAAGTGTTACGTTACCAACTGGTACTGAAATTGGTTTTCCAAGGTCTACAGCTTCCATACCGCGCTTCACACCGTCTGTTGATGCCATCGCGATGGTTCTCACTGTATCATCACCTAAATGTAGTGCTACTTCTAAAGTTAAGTCGATATCAACTTCACTTTCGCTTTCCGCTTTATGCGAAACTTTGATCGCATTATAAATCTCAGGCAAGTGACCGTCTTCAAAACGAACGTCTACGACTGGTCCCATGATCTGACTGATGCGTCCTGTTTTCATTGCATTCCCTCCTGACAATTATTTCTATTCTAAGGCAGCTGCTCCGCCGACAATTTCTGTAATCTCTTGTGTAATCGCTGCTTGACGAGCACGGTTGTAAGAGAGTGTCAGGCTGTCGATCAATTCTTTTGCGTTGTCTGTTGCACTCTTCATTGCTGTCATTCTTGCAGCATGTTCACTTGCTTTGCTGTCAAGAAGCGCACCGAAAATCAAACTCTCTGCATATTGAGGAAGGAGAACTTCAAGAATCTCTTCTTCAGAAGGCTCAAACTCATAAGATGCGGAACGTTTATTTGGTGTCGCTGCGGCCGAAAGGTCCGTTAGCGGCAATAATTTCTTCTCTGTTACTTCTTGTGAAATCGCACTGACAAAGTGGTTGTAGAACATGTAAAGTTCATCAAACGCTTCATCAGAGAACATTTGAACTGTACTGCTTGCTAATTCTTTAATATCAGCAAACGCTACTTCGTCTCCAAGCCCTGTTACTTCAGAAATAACTGGAATACCACGCTTTTTGAAGAAGTCGCGTCCGATTTTACCAATGACAATCACCGCATATTCATCAGCGGATTGATGACGAGATTGAATGGTTTGGTAAGCGGCACGCAAAATCGAGCTGTTAAAAGGTCCTGCAAGCCCTCGATCAGATGTAATGACGAGATACCCTGTTTTCTTGACGGGTCTTGAAAGAAGCATTGGGTGCTTAGCACTTGTTCCAGTTGCGATTGCAGCAACCACTTCCTGGATTTTCTCCATGTAAGGAACAAAAGACTTCGCATTGTTTTCAGCACGATTCAGTTTCGCAGCTGATACCATTTGCATCGCTTTTGTGATCTGACTCGATTTTTTCGTTGACGTGATCCTTGACTTTATATCGCGTAATGAGGCCAAAGATTTCACCACCTTTTTTCAGGAATCCGTGTTCATTTACGTGAAAAGAGAGAAAAAGAGAATCTTTTTCTCTCGGAAAGATTACTAATTAGTTGCTTGGTGCAAACGTACGTTTAAAGCCTTCGATTGCTGTATTCCACTCTTCATCAGCAGGCATATTTCCTGTTTGAGAGATTGTGTCAAACAAGCCTTTATGGTTTTCTTCAATGTACATGAATAACTCAGCTTCGAAGCGTTTGACATCAGCAATCGCGACATCGTCTAAGTATCCTCTTGTGAGTGCGTAAAGAATCGCTACTTGTTTTTCAACTTTAAGCGGTTTGTTCAAGTCTTGTTTTAAGACTTCAACTGTTCTTGCACCACGGTTTAATTTCGCTTGAGTCGCTTGGTCTAGATCAGATCCAAACTGAGCGAATGCTTCAAGCTCACGATAAGAAGCAAGATCCAAACGAAGTGTACCTGCTACCTTTTTCATCGCTTTGATTTGTGCAGAACCACCTACACGGGATACAGACAATCCTGCGTTTACCGCTGGACGTACGCCTGAGAAGAAGAGGTCAGATTGTAAGAAAATCTGTCCATCTGTGATGGAAATAACGTTTGTTGGGATATATGCAGAGATATCACCAGCTTGCGTTTCTACGAAAGGCAATGCTGTGATAGAACCGCCACCCTTTTCGTCACTAAGCTTCGCTGCACGTTCTAATAAACGAGAGTGAAGATAGAAAACATCACCAGGGAATGCCTCACGACCTGGAGGACGACGAAGCAATAATGAAAGCTCACGGTAAGCTGCCGCTTGTTTAGAAAGGTCATCATAGACAACAAGTACGTGCTTGCCGTTATACATGAATTCCTCACCCATCGTTACACCTGCATAAGGAGCAAGGTAAAGAAGTGGAGCTGGCTGTGATGCAGAAGCTGTGACAACGATTGTGTAGTCAAGCGCACCATGCTTACGAAGTGTTTCAACAACACCACGAACCGTTGATTCTTTTTGTCCGATGGCTACATAAATACAGATCATGTCTTGATCTTTTTGGTTTAGAATCGTATCAATTGCAACAGATGTTTTACCTGTTTGACGGTCACCAATGATCAATTCACGCTGTCCGCGGCCGATTGGAATCAAGGCATCAATTGCTTTAATTCCTGTTTGAAGCGGCTCATGTACAGATTTACGATCCATAACACCAGGTGCTTCACTTTCGATTGGACGTGTTTTGCTTGTTAAGATTGGACCTAGTCCATCAACAGGCTGACCAAGCGGGTTCACAATACGTCCGATTAACTCTTCACCTACTGGAACCTCCATGATACGACCTGTACGTTTCACGTCGTCACCTTCGCGGATATCTTTGTAAGGTCCTAAAATAACGATACCTACGTTAGACTCCTCAAGGTTTTGAGCCATACCCATTACACCGTTAGAGAACTCAACCAGCTCTCCTGCCATAATGTTGTCAAGGCCATGTACACGCGCGATACCGTCCCCTACTTGAATGACTGTACCGACATCTTTTACTTCAATTTCTGATTGATAGTTTTGGATTTGCTGCTTTATCAGCGCGCTAATCTCTTCAGCTTTGATACTCACTAAGGTTTCACCCCTTCTAACGATTTTCGCCTGCAAGCTGACGTTCAATGCGGGAAAGCTTTCCGCTGACACTGCCGTCATAAATGCGGTTTCCGATACGGATTTTCACTCCGCCTATTAGATCCTTGTCAATCACATTTTCAACACGCAGTGATGTGACTCCGGCTTTTTTGGCAAATACTTCAGATAAAGATTGAATTTCAGCACCGCTCAGCGGTTTCACTGAATACACGACCGCATCGTCTATTTGTTTCGTGCGGTTTGCAAGTTTCACAAACTCAGACGTCATTTCAGAGAAAATATTCGTGCGTCCGCGGTCAATCAATAAATACATTGTGTGCAATACATAAGTAGAAACACCTTTGAAAGCTTCGGCAATCAAATGTTTCTTTTTGTCTGCCGTAATCTTTGGATGAACAAGGAAGTCATTGAGTTCTTGATCAGCCTTTAGAACTTTTTTGATCTCATTCAGCTCTTTTTCAGTTTCGTCTACTGCCGAAGAAGCAAGAACGATGTCAAAAAGAGCAGAAGCGTAACGCTTAGAGACAATAGTTACGCTCATCGGCTTTCGCCTGCCTCTTTAAGGTACTCTTGAATCAATTTCTCTTGTGCCTGCTCATCAAGTTCTTTTTCAATCACTTTAGATGCAATCAGCACAGATAGTGATGCAACCTGCTCACGCAGTGCAGCCACAGCTTGTTCTTTTTCTTTCACGATTTCAGTTCTAGCAGACTCTTTCAAGCGCTCTGATTCTTGTCGTGCTGCTTGAATGATCTCTTCTTTTTGTTTCTCACCAATCTTTTTCGCATTTTCGATGAGTGTATGTGATTCTTCGCGTGCTTCTTTCAATAAGACACGTTGTTCTTCAAGAAGCTTTTCAGCTTGAACGTGCTTTTCTTCAGCACTTGAAATTTCATTACCTATATAATCTTCACGCTGTTTCATAATCCCTAATAAAGGCTTAAGCGCAAATTTCTTTAAAAGTGCAAGCAAGATGAGCATAGCGATAAGCTGGAATAACATATCACCGGCGTTGAAGCTTAAGCCCCCTGCTCCTAAAACCACTGGTAACTGAGACATTTAGTACGGCAACTCCCTTCTTTAAATAATATGTTAAGAAACAAAACATAAAGGAATGGCGAAGTTTCGAACTAATCTGATCTTCGCCATTAAAATTCATATTAGAACGCTTCTCACATATTAACCAAAGAATGCCAAGAATGCGATAACGACAGCGATAATTGGAAGTGCCTCAACTAAAGCGACCCCGATGAACATAAGTGTTCTTAGTTCTCTACCAGCTTCTGGCTGACGAGCGATTCCTTCAACTGTTTTAGATACGATTAGACCGTTACCAATACCTGCTCCTAGTGCTCCTAAACCGATTGCAATTGCTGCTGCTATTAAATTCATTAAAAAGCTCCTCCTTTAAAATAACGTCCTTTTTGGACTCTCAATTTTTTAGTGTTCGTCGCTGACTTTATGGGATATGTACACCATTGTCAGCATGGTGAAGATAAATGCCTGGATTGTTCCGACAAACAAACTGAATGCCTGCCATACAATCATCGGCACGATGGCACCTAATGTACCAACGATACCTAGTGCAATGTTTTGCGTGTAGAAATTGGTCGCAAGTCCTGCAAGTAAACCAAGAAGAATCTCTCCAGCGAAAATATTTCCGTAAAGACGCAAACCAAGTGTTAGCGTGTTTGCAAATTCTTCAATAAGTTTCAATGGTACTAAAAGCGGAATTGGTCTAAAGTAGTCTTTCGTATATTCCTTGACTCCTTTTGCCTTGACGCCATAGTAGTGTGTGAGACCCATGACCATAATTGCTAGTGTCATTGTGATTGCAGGATCAGCAGTTGGTGATTTCCACCATAAGTTGTGATCGACTGTAATCGAGAATGGCAGTCCAAGCATGTTTGAAACAAATATGTACATGAGTAATGTAACGCCAAGCGCTAGAAATGGGGCTCCTGTTTTCATGTCCATCGAACTACCTATGATATTTCGAACAAAATCAACAATCCATTCCATGAAGTTCTGCGCCTTTGTCGGACGAATAGCCAGAACACGAGTAGTCAGCACCGCTATGAGAAGAACGATGATACTAGCAATCGTAATCATGAGAACGTTGGATAAGTTGAACGTTAACCCTAAAAATTCTGTAGTTTTTGAACTGTGACCCAAAGAGTATTCACCTCTCTTCCATAGTAGAACGTTTAAGTTGAATGAAGGAATCTATCATAATGACAGGATATATTGTCATTAATCCTATAACAACACCTGCCAGATGAACTTCATTAGGGTAACGCCAAGCAATCGCTACTGCGAGAATCGCGTTGGCCCACCTGGCTGTACTTCCCATTGAACGAATGGATTTTCCTTTTTTCACCGCTCGATCAAAAGCGTGCATTCTCCGTATAAGTAGGAATAAATTAAAGAAAGCAAAAATTGTGCCGATAATGAACCCAAGAAACAGTGGTTTAAAACCAGGCATGGCATAGCCAAACACAAAAATTGCCAATAGATAGAACATGTATTTACTCTGTCTGCGGAAAATCGCGTTTGGATCGTTCATTCATCTGACTCCCGATGAAAAGTATTGTAAAAAAGGTGATAAATGGTGATGAAAACTGCGTAGAAGACGCTTTTGATAAGCCGTCCTGTTCGAAAAAAATCAATCACCCATCGGTCTAATTACACAATCAGACTTGAAATCTTTAGATCTATGGGGTGCTGCTTCATTCGCTGATACAAACCCTGATTATTAAAGGGTTCACAATGAGGATTAGTAGAGTGCTATAGGCTATGAAAACCTTACCATAATACCCTCGTTTAGCATACAATAGCGTCTATGTTGTGTCAATCCGTTGAAAGTTAAAAAACTTTTCTATAGTGATAGAGCACACAAAATGTTCACAATTTCATCAAACTTTAGGAGAGATGTGACATTCATTGAAAAAAACAGCCAATGTTCAGTATACATTGATTTTTCTAAGAACGGTATCAACCGTTTGTCATATATTTCAAAAATCCCACATGCACGTTTGCATGTGGGATTTTATTAAGACTTTCTTATTTCGTTCCATACATACGGTCACCAGCATCACCAAGACCTGGGATGATGTAACCTTTTTCGTTTAGTTTCTCATCTAATGCTGCAATGTAGATATCAACATCTGGATGATGCTTTTGCATTTCCTCTACACCTTCAGGGGCAGCAATTAGACACATGAAGCGAATGTTTTTCGCACCGCGTTTTTTCAAGCTGTTTAACGCTTCGACTGCTGAGCCGCCAGTTGCAAGCATTGGGTCTACTACGATAAATTCACGCTCTTCCACATCAGATGGAAGCTTCACATAATATTCAACAGGCTTTAATGTTTTCGGATCGCGGTATAAACCGACATGTCCCACTTTAGCAGCTGGAATGAGTTTCAATATCCCGTCTACCATTCCAAGACCTGCTCTTAAAATTGGCACAACACCGAGTTTCTTCCCTGAGATCACGTTTGATTTCGCTACTTGTACAGGTGTTTCTACATCTACCTCTTCAAGCGGTAAATCTCTTGTGATTTCAAATGCCATTAATGTTGCGACTTCATCCACTAGCTCTCTAAATTCTTTTGTTCCTGTATGAACGTCACGAATATATGTAAGTTTGTGCTGAATAAGCGGGTGATCAAATACATAAACCTTTGCCATTGCTTGCTACAACTCCTTTTCTGTCATCTTCCGGTGAACTTTGCACACTTCCTACAATTCTACATAAAAAGACATCATCTTTCAATATGATTCGCAAATCCTACAAAAAAAACCCACATGCCAAAAATAGGCAAATGGGTCTGTTTTTTAATAATCTAATTCGTTATATAGAGGGAAACGGGCCGTAAGATCAGATACACGCTTTTTCGCCTCTTCTAATTTCGCTTCATCTTCATGATGTTTTAGCGCAAGCGCAATAATGGAACCGACTTCTTTCATGGCTTCTTGATCGAAACCGCGGCTTGTTACTGCTGCTGTACCTACACGTACACCACTTGTGACAAATGGTTTCTCTGGATCATAAGGAATTGCATTTTTGTTCACTGTAATACCAATTTCATCAAGAACGTTTTCTGCAATTTTTCCTGTGATGCCAAGAGAACGCAAGTCGATAAGAACAAGATGGTTATCTGTTCCCCCAGATACAAGCTGAATATCTTCAGATAAAAGAGTTTCAGCTAGTTGTTTTGCATTATCAATGACGTTTTGTGCATATGTTTTGAAATCTCCGTTCAATACTTCACCGAAAGAAACAGCTTTTGCAGAGATGACATGCATCAGTGGTCCACCTTGAATACCAGGGAAGATTGATTTGTCGATCTTTTTACCAAACTCTTCACGGCATAGGATCATTCCGCCGCGAGGTCCGCGTAATGTTTTGTGAGTTGTCGTTGTCACAAAATCTGCGTAAGGAACTGGATTTGGATGAAGACCTGCTGCAACAAGACCAGCAATGTGAGCCATGTCGACCATAAAGTAAGCACCGACTTCATCAGCAATCTCACGGAACTTTTTGAAATCAATTTGTCGCGGGTATGCACTTGCACCCGCAACGATAAGTTTCGGCTTATGTTCACGTGCTTTTTCAAGTACATCTTGATAGTCGATATGCTGAGTTTCTTTATCTACACCATATTCTACAAAGTTGTACTGTACACCACTAAAGTTTACAGGGCTTCCGTGTGTTAAATGCCCGCCATGTGATAAGTTCATGCCCAGTACTGTATCGCCATGCTCAAGAATTGTAAAGTATACGGCCATGTTTGCTTGAGCACCTGAGTGAGGCTGTACGTTCACATACTCAGCGCCAAAAATTTCTTTTGCGCGGTCACGTGCGATATCTTCCACAACGTCTACATGTTCACAGCCGCCATAGTAGCGTTTACCAGGATAGCCTTCAGCGTATTTGTTAGTTAATACAGAGCCCTGTGCTTCCATGACTGCTTCGCTTACGAAGTTTTCTGATGCAATTAATTCGATTTTGTCCTGCTGGCGTTTCCGCTCTAGTTGAATTGCTTTGAATACTTGTGCGTCTTGCTCAGGTAAATGTTTCATCAGCGAAATCCTCTCCAATCTATTTCCATTCGATGTTTTCACCATCTCATTGTACACGGTTTTTGAGTAAAATGTAAAAGTTTTTTTTGGAAAATCGACTTCTTTTTTATGAAAACCCGAATATTCAAGTGGTAAAGCGTCTTCATCATTCAACATTATATTAGAAATATATCTAAGCTATGATCTTGTATAAACGGCTCGTTCTCCGCCAATCAGCTTCGGACGTGTTTTCGCAAAAGTCACATGTGCATGTCCTAATTGATGACGACTGAGGCGGACAGGTACAGCGACTCTCTTTAAGTGCATCCCAATTAACGTGTCGCCTATATCAATTCCAGCATGCGCCTCAATGGATTCGACTAATACAGGATGTTCCATTTGCTGATACGCATAAGCCGCCATCGAACCACCCGCCTTACGGACAGGTACAGCAGCTACAATCTCCAGGTTAAAACGGAAAGCCACTTCTTCTTCAACAACAAGGGCACGATTCAGATGCTCACAGCATTGAAAGGCGAGCTCAATGCCGGTCTCTCGTCTTAGCTGATCCAATTCTTGATAGATGGACGCAGCAATTTGCTCACTTCCTGCAGTACCAATATGCTCACCAGCCACTTCTGACGTACTGCAGCCAATGACTAAGATTTGCCCGGCACGCAATTCAACTGTTTGATGAAACTCTTTTAACATTTCAAGCCAATCTTGACCAATGTTCATGTTAAGCGCTCCTTATAGGTGCTTTTCTTCGTAATCAGCAATTTTGCCAATCCGCACAGCATGGCGTCCTGCTGTAAACTCTGTCGTCAGCCAAATGTGCGCAATCTCACGTGCTAATCCCGGTCCAATCACTCGCTCTCCCATCGCAAGAACGTTCGTATCGTTATGTTCTCTCGTTGCTTTTGCACTAAATGTATCATGTGCCAATGCACAGCGAATTCCTTTTACTTTATTTGCCGAGATACTCATGCCGATGCCTGTCCCGCAAATTAAAATGCCGCGGTCGACTTCTCCGTTTGCCACCATATTGGCTACAGGGAAAGCATAATCTGGATAGTCTACAGAACCTGATCCACATTCACAACCCATATCAATGTATTCAATCTTCAATTCATCCATCAGTTGTTTGATTTCTTCACGAATATTCGTTCCGCCGTGATCGGATGCAATGGCTACTTTCATCAGGCAATTCCTCCTAAGGGTGAGTTGATCTGTTATGTCTTACATTCATTCTTTATTTACAGTTATATTTTAACCTCTGCCTAGTGATTTGCAAACAATAGCAGAAAAACCGTTGAGGCAACGGTTTTTCAGGTTATCTATTATGATGATCTTTTTTCAACTTCTCAGCGAGCTGATACAGCAAGGCTTCTAGTTCATCACGTGTTTCCTGATAAACAGAAAGACTTCCTCCAAACGGATCGAATACATCGCCTTCTGTTCCTGTCGCAAATTCCTTTAAAGTGAAGACCTTGCCTTTTGCATGCGCATATTGCTCTGCAATCAACTGTTTATGCTGCATCGTCATCGTGAAGACGTAATGAGCTTCGCGTAGAAGATCCTCTGTCAATTTTGATGATGAGTGATTCAGTGGAATGCTTTTCTCAAATAATGCTTCGATCGCTTGAGGAGAAGCCTTCCCTTCATCGGAGGCAAAAATGCCCGCTGATTTCACAGTGACCTCTAAACCTTTTTCATCTGCAATTGAAGCAAAAAGGGCTTGAGCCATTGGACTTCTGCATGTATTTCCCGTACAAACAAATAAGATTTTCATCTTTCGCCCTCCTTTTCTTCTATTATATAGCATTTCACTCTACATGTTATGTAAGGAGATTGGCTAAAGCGGAAATAATAATTTGATACCAAAGGCTAGTAAAATGATTCCGCCAAGCGCGCCGCTATATGAACCAACCCATGACCGAACCTGTTTACCGAGTAATAATCCGAGCCATGTGAGGAGCATACTAAAAAAACCAAACAATAATATAGTCATCCACACCCGGGAACCGTAAATCCCGAGGCTTAAACCAACGGAGAAGCTGTCTAAGCTTACACTTGTGGCAAAAAGAACGAGACCAGCCCCAACAGGTGCGATAAAGGGCTTATCCTCTTTGCGGATAGAAGCAACGATCATTTGGAGTCCCAGCACCAAAAGCAGCGCCCCGCCGATATAGGTGGCAAGAAAACCGAGCCATCCAGATAAGAGCTGACCTGTCAGCATGCCAAAAAGCGGCATAAACATATGAAATATCCCAATGACAAGTCCAATATAAATGATCTGGCGGAACCTCAGCTGAATCATCCCCATACCAAGTCCAACCGAAAAAGCATCCATCCCAAGTGCAAAAGCCATGATGCTGAGTGTCAGCAATTCGCCAGCTAGTTCGTTCATGTAAATCCCCCTTGGACACACATTCTCCTTTAACCTATGTTTGTCCAAGAAAGGTTAGAACTATTGGAACGAAGGGAGTATACGCCCTCCTGCGGCTTTTTGCAGACGGTTCATAATGGCAGAACCGACTCCTTGCTCTGAAAAGGCTTCTGAAATAATCAAGTCTACATCTGTTTCATCAAATTGTCTCAGTACACGATAAAGGTTTGCAGCAACCGTTTCAGGTTTTTCTCTCCATCCACAGCTGTACACAACATCTGCCGCAAACAGCGATTTCTTTTCCTCTGTTGTCAGCACTCCGACTTTTATACCTTCAGCTCTGTATTTCTGAATGTGACGCTGCATGTCTTCATCACTTCCATGAAAGATATACATCTGGGCTTCAGGTGCATAATGTGTGTATTTCATTCCCGGCGATACAGGCGCCTCGTCCTTTTTTGTCAGCCCTGGGTCCACACTCACCGTTCCGACTACCTCTTCTAATGCTTCTTTTGTAATCCCGCCTGGTCTTAAAATCACCGGGGTCTCACCGACACAGGATACAACTGTTGACTCAACACCAATTCCAGTTGAACCGCCATCCACAATCCCAGCGATTCTCCCTTGGAGATCACTCGCTACATGGTCAGCTTGTGTTGGTGAAGGTTTCCCTGAACGGTTGGCACTTGGTGCAGCAATTGGAAGACCAGCTGCTCGGATGAGCTCAAGCGCAATGGGATGGTCAGGCATTCTCACACCTACTGTGGATAAACCTGCTGTGACCTGCTTTGATAAAGCGCCCGGCTTACACGGAAGAACGATGGTTAAGGCGCCCGGCCAAAAGGCATCCATCAGCGCCTTCGCTTTTTCGCTTTCTATTTGTGCAAATTCATGAAGCTGCTGAACCTCCGCAATGTGAACAATCAACGGATTATCACTCGGACGCCCTTTCGCTTCATAAATTTTCATCACGGCTTCTGTCTCTTTCGCATTTGCCCCGAGTCCGTAAACGGTCTCTGTCGGGAAAGCAACCACTTCATTTTGCTGCAGCAGATCGGCCGCCTGTTTAATTTGTGGATAGTATGTGGATAAATCCTTTTCTAAATCCACAGACCACCTTTTTGTATTTAACATCATACAAACTCCTTTTAAAAAAGATAAAACTGTTGATATATCTCAATTATCCTTTTGAAAGTATAAAAGATGATGATCAATAAAACAAGCGTTGTCCACAATTTGTGGATAACGCTTGTTTTGTAGTGGATAAGTATGTGTATAAGTCCATCATTTTGTGATTAACTGCCTTTTTTTTGCAGGACCACAGCCTGTTCTTTCCCCAATGTTTCTTTTGCATGTGCAGAGCTCCATATGCTTTCTGGAATTTCCTCTAAAGGCGCGAAGCCCATTAATGCCAAAAAATCATGGGAGGAGGAATGGTTTGCGACGACATAAAAAGTATCCACACCCATTTTTTCTCCGAGCGTTTGAACACTTTGGAACAAAGAGACAATGTGTCCCTGACCGAGCTTATCTGATATGACAAGAGACCGCAGCAATCCCTCTTGTTCATTGAGCTGTTCAAGACCTAAGCAGCCTGCCAGCTGACCGTCCGCATCTTCCATCACAACAAATGTCGTACGATCCGTAAGCGTTACTCCGCCTTTCGCTTGTCCCTTTTCAAGAAAAGCATTGATCGCCGGGATATCTTCTTCTGTGGCTATTCTTAATTGATAATACATGCTTTCACCTCTTTTTGATCTCTTACTTCAACTCTATGAGGCAAAAACCGATTTATACCTTTTTTAAGAGAAAAGACTAGAGACCCATTCGAACAAAAAGAACTTCACTTCACCTGTCTCTTCTTCCTCTTCTTTCACCACTTCATTGACAGACTCTTTCGTTTGCTGCGCTGTCACTTGTTTATCATCATCCCCTTCTGGTGAGGCGATGGCTTCTCCGTTTGAAAAATCGATAAAGCAGAGCGGCGGAAATAACACACACCACCAGTTGGCTCCATCCCCTTCTCCAAGCGTAATTAAAATGGCTTCATATTTCCCAGCAGGGTAAACGAAATTTCCATAAAGCTTTGTTGGAAATGAAGCTTTTTGAAAACTAACCGATACGGATTGATCAATGTGCTGTTCCTTCAATTTCGCTTTGGCGATACGATTGATTTCTGGCAGCTTTGATCGAATGACACGTCTTGCTTCTTCAATGGATGTGAGGTCTTTGACCCACTCCGTCATATTAGCATTGACCTCGTCACGAATACTTCTTTTCACATCCTGATCCGCTGAACGATCACTATTTGCTAAAATGCGTAATCGAATCGCTTCATCTGGTATGACAACAGGCTGATTTGCAGAAGCAGCCGCTGTCTCCTCCTTGCCAAGGTTTGCAAAAGCACCGCATAATAATAGAAACATATAAAGACAAATCATCATTTTACTTTTAAACATTGTGTGTTCCCCCCACTTTTTCTCTTCGCTACAAACATTGTGTCCAGGAAACTCATCTCATAAACAGTCAACATGATTTTTTTAATAGATTATGAGTCAAAACAAAAAAGCCGTTCTCATTAAGAACGACTTTTGAGTGAGGATTGGTAGTCAGAAGGGTACAGTCTCCCATCCCAATCTCGGCTGATTTTTAAACCAGATTCTGTTTTGATGACAGTCATGGTCCCTTTTTTCTCTATTTCTTTTTTGACCTTTTCTTTTTGATCAATAAATTGGATCACCATTTCATAGTTAAATTCAATTCTGTCATCGCTTTCATCTGAAGGCGTAAACATAATTTTCTTCAGCTTAATTTGACAATCTTGATCCTTCGCCGCTTCTAATATGCTCGGGAACATGCTGTCTTGTGTATATTCTTGATATTCATGTTCGGTTAAATAAACCTTCAGCTTCTCTTTCATGTCAGATAGGTCATCCGTTCGATTCACTGTGTATTGTGCTTTTTTATAGCTTTCTCCAAATGCTGCTGCCTCTTTTTTAAAGCTCGGTTTACCACAAGCACTCACAATCAATAGTACACTGACGATGACCAACACCATCGCATACCTTTTGTTCACACCATTCGCTCCTTCAAAACAAATTTATGTAAAAAATCATGATCAGAATGTTCATTCTTCTATATTATACGTTTCTCTTTTACCATAAGTTTCATCTTTACATAATAAAATAGTCCGGCTTTATTCAGCCGGACTTTCCGTTTTGAATGTGCGCGCAAACAGCTCGATCTTTTCCATTAATATCTTTGACGATGCAAACATTCGCTTTAGGAAATGCCTGCACGAGAAGCGCTGTGACATCTTGACCTTGCGTATGTCCAATTTCAAAGACAACAACTGCCTGCTCACTCAGCACGCTGTGAAGATCACGAATGAGACGCTTATAAAACCACAAGCCATCACGTCCGTCAGTCAGCGCATTGACCGGCTCATGTTTCGTCACAACCTCAGACAGACTGTCCATTTCTTCCGCCGCAATATAGGGTGGATTGGAAATAAACACATCCACTTTGATGCCTTGAGCTATAACCGGGTCAAGTAAATCTCCATGTAAAAAATGAACGTCTGCACCGAGCGCTTTTTGATTCCGTTTTGCTACCGCAAGTGCTTCATGCGAAATATCAGTCGCTGTGACAGATAGTGATTTTTTTTCAAGAGCCAGCGTAATCGCAATTGCTCCGCTTCCTGTGCCAACGTCAACTGCTTTGAGCGGCTGATCGGGCGGGAAGACGTCACCTGCCAAATTGAGCGCCGCCAAAACAACTTCTTCCGTTTCAGGACGAGGAATAAGAACATGCTTGTTCACCTCGAAAGGACGTCCGTAAAAAAATTCAACACCCGTTAAATGCTGAACAGGGACACCTGTCTTATGCTGCGAAACAAACTTGCTGAACAGTTGATCTTGCTCCTCAGGCAGCGAATCATGAAAACGTGCAAGAAGCTCACTTCTGCTACAGCCCAGCACATGCATCAAAAGAAGCTCTGCTGCATTTTGGTCTCTACCGGCTTCCGTTAACAAAGAAGAAGCCCATTTAAGGGCTTCAAAAATTGTTCGTTGTTTATTTTGCATTTTGAAGCTTTCTTGCTTGGTCTTCCATAATTAATGCATCAATGACCTCGTCAAGTTTTCCTTCTAAAATTTGATCAAGCTTTTGAATCGTCAACCCGATACGGTGATCTGTTACACGGTTTTGCGGGAAGTTGTACGTACGGATACGCTCTGAACGATCCCCTGTTCCAACCGCAGATTTACGCGTTTGATCATATTCAGCCTGTGCTTCACGCTGGAATTTATCATAAATTCTCGCACGCAGTACTTTCATGGCTTTTTCTTTGTTTTTGATTTGCGACTTCTCATCCTGACAGGATACAACCACACCTGTTGGAAGGTGAGTTAATCGAACTGCAGACATGGTCGTATTGACACTTTGTCCGCCAGGTCCGCTAGATGTGAAAGTATCTACACGGATGTCTTTTTCATGGATATCAATTTCAACTTCTTCAGCCTCAGGCAATACAGCAACTGTCGCTGTTGATGTATGAATCCGTCCGCCTGATTCCGTTTCCGGAACACGCTGCACGCGGTGTGCGCCGTTTTCAAACTTTAGTTTGGAGTATGCGCCTTTCCCGCTGATCATAAAGATAATCTCTTTATAACCGCCTGTGCCTGTGACACTCGCTTCCATTACTTCCGTTTTCCAGCCTTGCATTTCAGCATAACGGCTGTACATGCGGTAAAGGTTTCCGGCAAAAAGAGCAGCCTCTTCTCCACCCGCTGCACCACGAACCTCCACAATAACGTTTTTGTTGTCATTCGGATCTTTCGGGATCAGCAAGATTTTCAGCTCGTCTTCTAAACGTTCCGTTTCCTCTGTGAGCTCTGAAATTTCTTCTTTGACCATGTCGCGCATCTCGGCATCCAGCTTCTCTTCCAGCATTGCTTTCGCATCATTCAGCTGGTCGTATGCCGCACGATATTGTCTATATACCTCAACAGTTTCTTGAATATCGGATTGCTCCTTTGAATATTCACGAAGCTTCGTAGGGTCGTTCACCACTTCAGGGTCACTTAAATATTCATTTAGCTTTTCATAGCGTTCTTCAATTGATTTTAAACGGTCTAACATGGTCTTCACCTCTGTTTTGTGCGTAACAGTCTAATTATAGTATAGCGGGGTATGACAGTCAAAAAAATTTCCAAAACAATTGATTTCCTGCAATTTTTCGCTAGAAAACACGATCTTTGGCGATTGGTTACTTGTTTTGTCTAACGTGAAGGAACAGGTCCTCCTTAAAGAGAATGGTACTTGTAATTGAAAAAAGGGAGGGCATTTGGTTTGAATACAAATGAGGTTGCAAAAGAAATTGGTGTTTCTTCAAAAACGATTCAGCGTTGGGTCAAACAGCTCAACATCCCTGTCGCCCGGAATGAACTTGGACACTATGAATTTCATGAAGATATCATGCAGCTGCTCAAAGAGGTCAAACACCAAATGAGTGAAGGTGTGATCCTCCAAGACATTCAACTGCCAATCCATAAAGAAACCGTTCGTCAATCAGCACCTGCTGCCGAAACCGATGTCTCCATACAGCGGATTGAAGCATTAGAAAAGCAAGTGAAAGAGCTTATTCAGCAGCAATTACACATCACTGATGTAGAAGACCGCCTGCAAGAGCTTGAACGGAAACTAGCTAAAAAGGCAGATGAAGGTGTATCGTATCAGCTGCTCCAGCACCGCAGGGAAATTGAAGATTTATCCACTAAATTTGACCGACTCGCCGCATCCTTAAAACAACCGTCACAAGTAGAAGAAAAAAAGGAAATCGCACACCCTGACATCAAAAAAAAGCGTGTACTCTTCCCTCTGTTTCATTCATTTCGCTAAGAAAGGCTGCCTTATGAGGCAGCCTTAGATTGTTGACAAAGTGCTAAAATGTTCTTTATTTTAGCACTTTGTCTTCTTTTCAGCGTGATAGAAAACCTTTGCAGTCTAGGAAGGACGAGTACCGGAGCGGAGCGAATTTGACATTCGTGAGCACCGGAGCGCAGACCTGACAACGAATGCGAGGGTTTGTCTACACGCTGAGGCTGCCTAATGAGGCAGCCTTTTTACTATATTATACGGTAAGTGCAATAATAATCGGTAATGTGATGAGTGACATGATGGCACTGATGACAAATGCGGATGCAGTTTCCGCCTCTTGTTTTTCAAATCGTGTTGCGATCATCGCTGCAACAGCTGAACCTGGGAAGGCTACAAGTAATACAGCTTTTGTAATTTCATCCGCCGAAAGACCCATAAGAACAGCGATAAAATACATAAGTATTGGTTGTACAGCTACTTTTAGCAATGCAATACTGAAGGCTGGCAAGCTTAATTTAATTTTGCGGATACCAACAGTAACACCAACTGCGAATAGCGCAACCCCTGATGTAACACTGCCAATTTCCTCTAACATTTCATGTCCGAGTGCAGGAAGTTTAAACCCTAAAAGAACAAGAATGATACTGGCTAACGGTGCAAGTGCAAGCGGCTCTGATAAACCGTGCAAAATTGCTTTTGTCGTCATTTTTAGGAAGCTTTCGCCGTCTTTTGTTTTTCCTTTTGTTTTTTCACCGACAGTTGACACAATAATTGCAATTGGATCAAGCATTGCATTTACAACTATTCCGGTAATCGCAATCGGAATTGCAACCTCTTGAGCTCCAAATAAACTGCCCAAGACCGGAATCCCCATAAATGCAAAGGTCGGTTGTGCTGAGTTTAACGAGAAAACAGAAGAATCTGTTAAATCATATTTAAAAGCAAATTTCGTAACTAAAAGGATAATGATATAAAAACCAACGATTCCGAAAATCAATGCAACGAAAAATGGAATTTGACTATAGAATTTATCTTTTGGTGTTGACAGAATACTGGCGATAAAGTGCGCTGGTAAAGCATACTTTGTTACAAGTGTACTTACACCTTTTGCAGATTTAGCGTCATAGCTGCCGAAGTGTCCTGCGAACCAACCCAGCGCGATAACGAAAAAAATCGGTGCTAGGAGGATCAAAATATTTAAAAAGTCCATCTTACTCTTCCTCCTTAAATCCTTTACATGTTTCTTATTTATTGCGGCATTGCTTAGATTACCCGAAGCAATGCCGCGTTACACATTTTATTATGCTCTTACAATTTTTTTATATTCAGGAATCCACATTGCGTCTTTCACAGCTTGTTCGATGTTGTCAGGCGTTCTTCTAGCTACACCATCTTTAATTGCTGCTTTCGCAACTTCAACAGCCACATGGATTGACACTTCTTGCAATTTATCAATACTTGGCAGTAGACCAGCACCTGGTTTCTCATGATCAACCATTTCAGCAATTGCATTCGCAGAAGCAACGAACATGCCTTTTGTGATGATTTTTGATTCTGTTACGATTGAACCAAGACCAAGTCCAGGGAAAACAAACGCATTGTTTGATTGTCCGATTTCATGTTCAATTCCGTTATACTCAACGTTTTCGAACGGGCTTCCTGTTGCAACAAGTGCACGGCCGTCAGTCCATTTGAATAAATCCTCTGGCACTGCTTCAGCAAGCGGTGTTGGGTTAGACATTGGCATGATCACTGGTCGCTCTGTATGAGCTGCCATTTCTTTAATGATTTCTTCAGTGAATGCGCCGCCTTGACCTGATGTACCAATTAAGATTGTTGGCTTCGCTTGGCGTACAGTTTCAGCAAATGAGATTTGTCCTTTTTCATCGCGTGCCCAGCCTTCTACTTCATCAGATGTACGAAGGTATGGTTTTTGGAAATCAAGTACTTCATCTTCAAATTGATCTGTTAGCAATCCTCTGTAGTCTAATGTCCAGAATGCATTGTTTGCTTCTTCTTCTGTTAGACCTTCAAGAACCATTGTGTCACGCATTTGATCTGCGATTCCGATACCAGCTGATCCAGCTCCGAAGATGACAACACGGTGATCTTTCAATTGAGTACCAGTTTTCTTGACAGCTGCAAGAACACCCGCTAAAGTAATGGCACCAGTACCTTGAATATCATCATTGAACGTTAAGATGTTATCGTTGTATTTTTTCATGATGTTACGCGCATTTTTGTTTCCAAGGTCTTCCCAGTGAAGCAATGCTTTCGGGAAGAATTTAAGTGCTGCTTTCACGTAAGCATCAATGAATTCTTCGTATTTCTCACCTTGTACACGTTTGTGGTGGTTCCCGATGTATAATGGATCATTCAATAATTTTTCATTGTTTGTTCCAACATCTAATACAACTGGAATCACGCGGCTAGGATCAATACCTGCTGCAGCCGTGTAAACAGCTAATTTACCGATTGCGATGTTGATACCACCAACACCCCAGTCACCAATTCCAAGAATACTCTCAGAGTCAGTTGCAACGATGAGATCAATATCTCCAGCAGTTGCGTGCAAGTTTTCAAATGCTTTCTCTATGCCGTCAATGTCGTCGATTGAAAGATAGACACCATGAGGTCTTCTGTATTCATGGCTGTATTCTTGAATCGCTTCACCAACAGTTGGTGTGTACACAACCGGAAGCATTTCACGAAGCTTTTCTGTTAGAAGCTTGTAGAACAATACTTCGTTACGGTTTTGTAAATCACTTAAGTATACGTTTTGACGAAGACGATCCGGCTGTGCTAGAAATTGCTTGTACGCTCTTTCCGCTTGCTGTTCTAAAGTCAGAACCGTTGGAGGAAGTAACCCTTCTAGTCCAAGCTCTTGTCTTTCTTCTTCAGAGAAAGCAACGCCTTTGTTCAACGTTGGAATCGATAATACATCTTTACCTGTCAAAGTGGTTTCGAGGTACCCTTCTTTTGTTTTCTTCACGTTGTTCATCAAAAACTACCCTCTTTCTAAAATATAAATAAAGTGAACTATTAATCCAAAGAATGATTAAGGAGAAAAATCCTTAATCAAAAAAATTATGACAAGAAATCGAACTTTTCGTTTAAATGCTTTACACTACAGTTAGTCATTTTATGCCTGCTTATGACAAAACGCAAGCGTTGAAAATTAGATAATTTAATCGTAGTGTTATTTAATTTATTTAAGTACAAATGATGGGTGTCCAGCCAAAATCTCGAAAAACGAAACACAGCGGCATTTGCTATTTTTTTAATTGTCAAGTGTTGTACCAACATCAAGTTTTGGTACTTCATGGTGATGTCTGCATCGTGCTTCGTATGATTCCTGCGCACCTACTAAAATAATAGGATCATCATAGGATGCGGGTTTACCGTCGATCAAGCGTTGTGTTCTACTCGCTGGGGAGCCGCATACCGAACAAACTGCTTGAAGTTTTGTTACAAGCTCTGCACATGCCATTAAATGCGGAACAACACCAAATGGCTCTCCTCTGAAGTCTTGATCCAGGCCTGCAACAATGACTCGGTAGCCTTGGTCAGCCAATTGAGTGACAATGTCAATGATTGTCTCATCAAAAAATTGCACCTCATCAATGCCAATGACATCGGTTCTTTCTGATATGTGCGTTATTATGTCTTTTGGTGAGGCTACTGCAATCCCATCTAATGATGAACCGTTATGTGACACAACTGAGCTTGTACTATATCGGTTATCAATCGCTGGTTTGAATATTTTTACTTCTTGTTTGGCAAAGGTGGCCCTTTTGGCTCTCCGAATCAATTCTTCCGACTTTCCAGAAAACATACTGCCGCAGATGACTTCAAGCCAACCGCTTTGTTTCATCACATACATAAGGTCTTCTCCCCCGTTTTAAAGTTCCATCAATCCACGTAAAAAAACAGGCAAGAACGGATTCCTGCCTGTTTATTGTATCTATTATTACTTAAGACCGTATTTTTTGTTAAAGCGGTCAACACGTCCATCAGCAGAAGCGAATTTTTGACGGCCTGTATAGAAAGGATGGCACTCAGAGCAAATCTCGATGCGTACCTCTTCTTTTACTGATCCAGTTTCAAACTCATTTCCACAAGCGCATTTGACTGTAGCTTTTTTGTAGTTAGGATGAATTCCTGTTTTCATCTACTGTCATCTCCTTCCGCCCTGAATCCAATTCGGAAACAGAGTTAATATCTCAGAAATAAATTCTGAAACGCACATGATAAAATTATAACAGTGTGAGTCTATGATTGCAAATGTATTTTTTCAGGGAAGCTATCTTCTTGATGCAGACATATTGGCTTGTTTCCATTCTTGCGTTAAAATATCGAAAAATTCCTGGTTTGTCTTTGTTTTTCTCATTTTGCGCATGAACTTCTCAGCGAAGTCAGGTGTATCTGACATCGATTTTCTCATCGCCCATAGACGATCAAGATGCTCTTTTGGCACAAGCAGTTCTTCTTTTCTCGTACCAGAACGGCGAATGTCAATCGCAGGGAAGATTCTTCTTTCGGCCAAAGAACGATCCAAATGAAGCTCCATGTTCCCAGTTCCTTTAAACTCCTCATAAATCACGTCATCCATACGTGATCCTGTATCAACAAGTGCAGTGGCTAAAATCGTCAAGCTTCCGCCTTCTTCAATGTTACGCGCAGCACCAAAGAAGCGTTTTGGACGATGGAAAGCCGCAGGATCAATACCGCCTGAAAGCGTTCGGCCGCTTGGCGGAATCACAAGGTTGTATGCACGAGCAAGCCTTGTGATGCTGTCCATTAAGATGATGACATCTTTTTTATGTTCAACAAGACGCATCGCACGCTCTAATACAAGCTCTGCTACTTTAATGTGGTTTTCCGGTACTTCGTCAAAGGTTGAACTAACAACATCCCCTGCAACAGAACGTTCGATATCTGTTACTTCTTCTGGTCGTTCGTCAATCAATAGGACAATCAGCTCTGCCTCTGGATGATTTTCAGAAATGCTGTTGGCAATTTCTTTAAGCAAAATGGTTTTCCCAGCCTTAGGCGGTGCAACGATTAAACCACGCTGTCCAAATCCAACTGGCGCCATCATGTCCATAATTCTAGTAGACAGGTGATTAGGCTGTGTTTCAAGAATCATTTGGCGGTCAGGAAATAGCGGTGTGAGTGCAGGAAAGTGAACACGTTCCTTTGCTGATTCTGGGTCGTCCCCATTTACCGCTTCTACATGAAGGAGGCCATAGTAGCGTTCATTTTCTTTTGGAGGTCGTACCTTTCCAGACACTTTATCTCCATTTCGTAAATCAAAGCGTCTGATTTGTGAAGCTGAAATATAAATGTCTTCAGAACTTGGGGAGTAGTTAATCGGTCTTAAGAAACCAAATCCCTCAGACTGAATAATTTCAAGAACCCCTTCCATAAATAAGAGATCCTCTTGCTCAGCGTTCGCCTTTAAGATGGCAAAAATTAATTCCTTTTTTGTTAGTTTGCTGTAATAAGAGATTTTGTATCGCTTTGCTAACTCATACAGCTCTTTTAATTTCATATTTTCCAAAGATGAAATCGAAACATCTTTCAATATGGACACCACACTTTTCTAGTCAATGTATTTCTTTACAAATGCATGACCATTGTATTTGATTAGCTTTTAATTCCGTTGTTGTTGGAATGACCTCGCTCTCATGGTAACGCTCCCACTCGTTTTATCGTGAAAGATAGGAACAATGTGAAATAGAGCTTTGTCAACATAGAGAAGGATAATGAGTATATCGTCATGATGCGGCAGTATTTAAACTTTGTTGAAGCTTAAAAGAAGTAAATTCGCAGAAAATTTCGCAGCACTCTTTAGTTTTACCTCATTTGCAGAGAATATTCAACTTTAAAAAGAAAATGATATACATTTGACACCTATATGAAAAGCGGGTAATGAATACCCGCTTTCAGATTACGGACGAATGACAAGATTCGGTTTTTTCTTTAAGCTGTGTCTGCCGTCTACGAAACGAACCGTACCTGATTTCGCACGCATGACAACACTATGTGTTGTTCCAACAGAGCCTTTGAATTGAACACCTTTAAGTAATTCGCCGTCCGTTACACCTGTCGCTGCAAAAATGGCGTCATCTCCTTTTACGAGATCTTCCATTCTGAGGACTTTACCAACATCCAGCCCCATTTTCTCACAGCGTCTTAGTTCTTCTTCACTTTGAGGAAGAAGCTTACCATGAATTTCACCGCCAAGTGCCTTTAATGCAACAGCAGAAAGGACACCCTCAGGCGCTCCGCCTGAACCAAATAGAATATCAACACCTGTGTGATCAAATGCTGTATTAATGGCTCCTGCAACGTCCCCATCATCGATCAGTTTAATTCTTGCTCCTGCTTCTCTCAGTTCAGCAATAATTTTCTCATGTCGACCTCTGTTTAAAATCGTTGCAACCACATCTTCAATATCTTTGTTTTTCGCTTTTGCAACAGCGCGAAGATTATCAATGACAGGCGCTTCAATGTCGATGCAGCCTACCGCTTCTGGACCTACTGCGATCTTATCCATGTACATATCAGGTGCATTCAGCAAGTTGCCATGATCTGCAACTGCAATGACAGCTAAGGCATTCCAGCCGCCGCTTGCCACAATGTTTGTTCCTTCTAATGGATCAACAGCGACATCCACGCGAGGTCCATATCCGTTCCCAAGCTTTTCCCCAATATAAAGCATTGGTGCTTCGTCCATTTCTCCTTCGCCAATGACCACTGTTCCCTTCATTGGAATGGTGTCAAATACATCACGCATTGCACTTGTTGCAGCATCATCTGCTTCGTCTTTTAATCCTCTGCCCATCCAACGGGCAGATTTTAATGCGGCTGCTTCTGTCACCCGTACTAGTTCCATCGATAAACTTCTTTCCATTTTTGTCCAAATCTCCTCTCACAGTCAAAGCCTTATGAATTTTGAAGTTCTTCTATTTCTTGGTCATTCAGCTTTTCACGCCAGATGGTTGCACCCAAGCCTTCAAGCTTCTTCTCAAGCAGACTATATCCTCTGTCTATATGTTCAAGCCCTGTGATTTCGGTCACACCGTCTGCCATTAACCCTGCGACAACAAGACAAGCACCTGCACGCAGATCACTTGCTTTGACCTTTGCTCCTTGAAGCTGCGTTTGTCCGGTAATAATAGCAGATCTTCCTTCGACCTTCATGTTTGCACCCATTCGACGCAATTCGTCAATGTGCTTAAAGCGGGCTGAGTAGATCGTATCTGTGACCACACTCGTGCCTTTCGCTTTTGTTAACAGCGCCGTCATCGGCTGCTGAAGGTCAGTCGGAAAGCCCGGATACACAAGGGTTTTGATATCTACAGGCTTGAGTCCTTCGTTTCTGCCAACGATCAGCATCTGATCGTTGCTCGTTTCAATGGTGAACCCCATTTCTCTAAGTTTCGCCGTAATTGATTCTAAATGAGTTGGGATCACATTATCAAGTACAACTTCATCTCCCATCGCTGCACCAGCTATTAAAAATGTTCCTGCTTCGATGCGGTCAGGGATGATTGAATGCTTACAGCCATGAAGAGATTCTACACCTTCGATTCGAATGACATCGGTACCCGCACCTTTGATTTTGGCTCCCATGCTTGCAAGCAGTGTCGCTACATCAATAATTTCGGGTTCCTTTGCAGCATTTTCAATCACGGTTTTTCCTTCAGCCAGTACGGCTGCCAGCATGATGTTGATCGTCGCACCTACACTGACAACATCAAGATAAATCCGGGCTCCGACTAATTTTTCAGCGCGCAAATAAATCGCACCCTGCTCATTTGTCACCTCGGCTCCAAGTGCTTCAAAACCTTTGATATGCTGATCAATCGGCCGAGGTCCTAAGTGGCATCCTCCTGGCAGTCCGATGACAGCCTGCTTGAATCTGCCCAGCATGGCTCCCATTAAATAATAGGATGCACGCAGTTTCTTCACTTTTCCATTAGGAAGCGGCATACTGATCATGGAAACAGGATTGACGACCATTTCACCTTTTTCAAAAGTGACCTTTCCGCCAATTTCTTCTAACAGATCCCGCAATGTGTCGATATCTGATATATGCGGAAGGCCTTCAATGGTTACTGGAGAATCAGCGAGAATCGTGGCAGGAATCAGTGCCACAGCACTATTTTTCGCACCACTAATATGTACGGTCCCGCGCAAGGGGTCACCGCCGGCAATGTTTAACTTTTCCATATTTGTCTCCCTTCTTAAAGAAGATCACTGTTGGAGTTATACTGTTTGTGGATGTCGCGCTTTAAAAGGTCTTGTCCAAAATTTAGCCAATATCAAGAGAAAGAATACAGGTTAAACGAAATTTGTCGGAAGAAAAATAATCGAAGCTTTGCGAGGCTGTGATGTTCTCTTCTTTGCACAAAACATTTCTTAGCGTTTATAAGGAAAACTGCGGCAAACGAGAGACAATCCCGCCTGCCACAATCACTTATTTATTCCAGTCTGCTAAAAATTGCTCAATGCCTGCATCCGTTAATGGGTGTTTCGTCAGCTGCTTGATGACTTTCAGCGGCATTGTGCCGATATGAGCACCTCTAAGCGCAGCTTCTGTCACATGCTGCGGGTGACGAATGGATGCAGCAATGATTTGTGTATCTAATCCATGAACATCAAAAATAGTTTTCACTTCGCTGATGAGATCAAGACCATTTTGGCCAATGTCATCTAAGCGGCCGAGGAATGGAGAGACATACGTCGCACCAGCTCTAGCTGCAAGAAGTGCCTGGTTTGCACTAAAAATCAATGTGACGTTTGTTTTAATTCCAAGGTCTGTTAATGCTTTGACAGCTTTAAGACCATCTGTAGTCATTGGAATTTTGACCGTGATATTTGGTGCGATGGCAGCAAGCTCTTTTCCTTCTTCAATCATTTCCTCTGCTTTTAGGGAAATCACTTCTGCACTGACAGAACCTGATACCACGTCAGTGATTTCGCGAAGGCGGTCGTGGAATGATACGTCCTTTTCTTTCGCTACTAAACTAGGGTTTGTTGTGACGCCTGCTAAAATGCCAAGCTCGTGCGCCTCTTTGATGTCTGCAATATTTGCTGTATCTACGAAAAATAACATAACTGTGCCACTCTCCTATCAATAAATTGTCTGAAATGTAAATTTGATTGCGCTTTCTCAAGATATGGAGAAAACCGCCTGTGACTCAGGCGGCTTTCGGTTCTCATCAAATTATGCTTGGTTAGAAGAACCAAATTCGCGCATTTTGCCGATAACAGTCGCTTTAATTGCGTCACGAGCTGGTCCAAGATATTTACGTGGATCATACTCTTCTGTTTTTGCAGCAAGTGTTTCGCGTACTGCTTTCGCAGAAGCAATTTGGTTTTCAGTGTTTACATTGATTTTTGCTGTACCAAGTGAAATTGCACGCTTGATGTCAGCAGTTGGGATACCTGTTCCGCCGTGAAGAACAAGTGGAAGACCAGTTGTTTTACCAATTTCTTCCATTTCAGCGAAACCAAGGTTTGGTTCACCTTTGTATGGACCATGTACTGAACCTAATGCAGGTGCAAGGCAGTCAATACCAGTGCGTTCTACAAGCTCTTGGCACTCTTTTGGATCAGCATAAATAACGCCCTCAGCGATGACGTCATCTTCTTGCCCACCAACAGTTCCAAGTTCAGCTTCTACAGACACACCATGGAAATGTGCAAGTTCAACGACTTTCGCAGTTGTTTCCACATTCTCATCGAATGGGTGGTGAGAAGCATCGATCATGACAGAAGTAAATCCTGCATGAATGGCTTTTGCACAAGATTCAAAGCTTGAACCGTGATCTAAATGAATCGCAACAGGAACTGTTACATTATATTCTTCGATTAACGCTTTAACCATTGCGACAACTGTTTTGAAGCCGCCCATGTAGCGTCCTGCTCCTTCAGATACTCCTAAGATAACAGGAGATTTCTCTTCTTCAGCAGCTTGTAAAATCGCTTGCGTGAATTCTAAGTTATTTAAGTTAAACTGTCCAACAGCGTAACCTTTTTCCTTTGCGTCTTTCAACATTTCTGTCATTGAAACTAAAGGCATGATGAAAAATCCTCCCTATGTAGCTAATTTGCTTGCTAAAAAAAGCTCTCCACCCTAGCATGACCAGAATTTCTCGCCATATGTAAACTTTCAAAGTCAGATCGCTTTCTTCTTCTTTTCTAGAATACCAATTATTCGACAAATCGGCAACAGAATGACTCGATTCAATCATTTCCATCTAGCCATTTGTTTCAAGCGGCAGGTATTCTTTGACAGCATCTCGGATTTCATCAATATCAAAAGGCTTAGCGAAGTGCGTCAATGCACCGAGTTCTTTGGATTCTTGGATCATATCTAATTCACCATAAGCTGTCATAATGATGACACGGATGTCTTCATCAATTAATTTCATCCGTTTTAAAATTTCGATACCATCCATTCCGGGAATTTTCATATCAAGCAGGACAAGGTTCGGTCTATGGTTTTTCACAATATCTAATGCCTGAAGTCCATTGGCAGCTTGAAAGGTTTGATAGCCTTCTTTATGAAACACTTCATTCAATAATATTCTAATACCGTACTGATCATCGACAATTAAAATTTTCTCATTCATCTGTTACACCCCATTGCTTTCATTTTTCGCCATAAAAAGAGCTGTTGTTAAATAATTCTGTTTGATTTTCACATTTCCTTTAATTATAATAGTTTACTTTACGACATTTTCTGAGCATTTTTCCTAATATTCTCTTTATATTCTATTATAAAATGATCTGACCGAAGGAGGAAATGAGTCTTGTTAAAAATTTTTACGACCCAGTTATCAGGTATTTTTTCACGTATTGGAGAAAAGCAGGCTGAAGCGATTGAGGACGGTGCACGCCTTCTTGCACAGGCCGTTGTCAGTGGACATGCCGTTTATTTTCACGGGAAGAATGAACTGGCTGCTGTCGCCTTAGAGGCATCTGAAAGCAAGGAGCCGTTTCCCGGTGCAAAGGTACTACCGCTCGATCAAAAGGAACGCAGCTTACTTCATCCAAGTGACAGGGTCCTGCTATTTTATTCAGACCCAGAAGATCTGGAAATTCAATCTCTTGTAAAAGAACTGCACGAACAAGGTACCCCCATTGTTGGTGTAGGGCCGGCACAAAAGGAGCCGTCTACGATTGAAGAACATTGTGATGTCCACATTGATTTTCAGCTCAAGAAACCGCTTGTGCCCGCTGAAGATGGGACAAGGTTTGGTTATCCTGCTTTAATGACTTGCTTATACGTCTACCACGCTCTATCGTTTACTGTGAAAGAAATCGTGGAGGAATACGAATAAAAAAACTGCCGAGAAGTGATATTCTCGGCAGTTTTTTGTTTTATTTTGATTCAGATGCTTGAAGTGAAGCACCAACGAAATCTCTAAATAATGGCTGTGGTCTTGTCGGTCTTGAAACGAATTCTGGGTGGAACTGAGAAGCAAGGAACCAAGGGTGATCCTTCAGCTCGATAATTTCAACAAGACGTCCATCTGGGCTTGTACCAGAGAAGACGAAGCCTGCTGCTTCCATTTGCTGTCTGAATTCGTTATTAAACTCGTAGCGATGACGGTGGCGTTCGTAGACCACTTCGTCATTGTATGCAGCAAATGCTTTTGAGTCTTCATTTAATTTACAAGGGTATAGACCGAGACGAAGTGTTCCGCCTAGATCATCTACATCCTTCTGTTCTGGAAGAAGGTCAATGATTGGGAATGCTGTTTCAGGATCAATTTCCGCTGAATGAGCTCCCTCAAGGCCTAATACGTTTCTCGCGTATTCGATAGATGCCACTTGCATTCCTAAGCAGATTCCGAAGAATGGCACTTTGTTTTCACGGGCATATTGTGTGGCAATGATTTTCCCTTCTACTCCGCGGTCTCCGAAGCCTCCAGGAACAATAATGCCGTCAACATCTTGTACGAAATCAGCGATATTCTCTGCCGTCACTTCTTCTGCATTGATCCATTTAATTTGAACATCTGCATCAAACGCATAACCAGCATGACGAAGTGATTCAACAACAGAAATATAAGCATCTTGCAGCTCAACATATTTCCCTACAAGACCAATTGTGACTTGTTTCGAAAGGTTTTGCACTTTATCAACAAGCGCTGTCCACTCCGTCATGTCCGCATCTTGGCAGTCAAGTTTCATATGTTCACATACTAGCTTGTCCAGTCCTTGTTTTTGTAAATCTAGCGGAATGGAGTAAAGCGTGTCTGCATCCTGACATTCGATCACAGCTTTTGTATCAATATCACAAAATAGCGCAATTTTGTCCTTCATATCTTGTGCCAATGGCATTTCAGTTCTGACCACAATAACGTTTGGCTGAATACCAAGACTGCGAAGTTCTTTCACACTATGCTGTGTTGGTTTTGTTTTCAATTCACCCGCTGCACGGATGTAAGGAACGAGGGTACAATGAATGTACATCACGTTTTCACGTCCGATGTCACTCTTCATTTGACGAATGGCTTCAAGGAATGGAAGGGATTCGATATCTCCTACTGTTCCGCCGATTTCTGTAATGACCACATCTGCACCCGTTTCTTTTCCGGCACGGTACACACGGTCTTTGATTTCATTTGTGATGTGGGGAATGACCTGTACTGTTCCACCTAAGTAGTCACCGCGGCGCTCTTTCTTCAGAACAGTAGAGTAGATTTTACCAGTTGTGACGTTGCTGTACTTATTTAAGTTAATATCAATGAAACGCTCGTAGTGACCTAAGTCAAGGTCTGTTTCAGCACCATCATCTGTGACAAAAACCTCACCGTGCTGGTATGGACTCATTGTCCCTGGGTCTACGTTGATGTATGGATCGAATTTTTGAATGGTGACATCCATCCCTCTATTTTTCAGAAGGCGGCCTAACGATGCAGCCGTGATTCCTTTTCCAAGTGAGGAAACAACTCCTCCTGTTACAAAAATATACTTTGTCATTTCGTATGCTCCTCTCTTTTTTACCCTTGCATGTCTAGACATGCACAGCTTCATCCTTTTTAGAGTGTATCCCTAAATCTCTTGAAAAATAAGAAAGCTCCCTTTCAAATAAATGAAAGGGAGCGTAAATGAACGTATCTTTACGTACTCTTTTTTAGAGAGCCCAAAATACATACTACATAGTTCGCTCTCGAAAGTCAAGACGGTTTTGTCCTGTTTTGAGGACCGGTTTGAGAGGGTTATTTTTCTTCCTCATCATCGTCTAAATCGTCTTCATCAATCTCCGTTAAGCCGTCATCATCTTCATCATCTTCATCATCATCTTCGTCGAAGTCTTCAAGATCTTCATCAATTTCTTCATCATCGTCTAGGTCGAGATCATCGTCGTCTTCAACAAGATCAAGGTCTTCTTCAAGCTCGTCGATTTCTTCTTCCTCTTCGATTTCATCGAAGTCTTCTTCAACGACAGCTGCTTTTGATTTTTTCTTTTTCGCTTTTGTTTTCACAGCTGGCTGAACTTCTTCTTCGATTTGATCAACTGGATACCAGCTGCGAAGTCCCCATCTCTGATCACCTAACGAAATAAAGCGGCCATCTATATTTAAGTCTGTATAAAATTGAGCAAGTCGATCATCAAGATCGGATTTTTGTATTCCTTGCAAACGGACCATTTCATCTATTAACTCGGAAAACGTAATTGGTGTTTTGCTGTCTCTGAAAATTTCATATGCAAGTTCAACTAAAGACATTTGTTTGAGCTGTTCCTGTGAGTATTCTTTCAAACTCAAGGTCAGACACTCCCTTTCTATTACATGTATGTATCCATTTATCAGTGAAATAATAAGTATTTATACCTTATTCTTACGACAAACCATACCTCTCATTATAAACAAATTAGAGGAGTTTATGCCACCTTTATTGATGTTAATTTTTGATTTTTCTCACGGGGCGCACCTATAACTTCATCATCTGCGTTAAATTGGACTTGTTCTTGTGTGCGGCATGCTTTTTGTCGTTCAGTTTTTTCTCGTCTGTTTTAAAATGGGATGTTCTGAGTTAATGAGACAACGACAGGAATCGTGAATAACATTCCCGCAGACATAAGTACGATTAGTTTTCTGCGGCTGTTTTCTTTTTCTTCCTGCTTTTTTGGAGATTTCGAAAGCTCCGCGGACACCATAATCCAGATGATCATCGTGGTGATTGCTAAAATGGCCATAAATGTTGAGTTCATCATCATAACCTCCATATTGATATTTTCCCTAATTTTAACATAACACTATGGTCATATGGATGAACATTGACAATGCGCTCATATTTGAAAACTGCATGAAGAACCAAAACAGACCACCTCACGTTCAGGCGGTCTTTGCTTGTTTTCTACATATCTAGCAGTTTCCGTGAGATAACCAGGCGCTGAATTTCCTGAGTTCCTTCATAAATTTGAGTGATTTTCGCATCACGCATGTATCGTTCGACTGGGTAATCCTTTGTGTAGCCGTACCCGCCGAAGATTTGAACCGCTTCTGTCGTCACCTTCATCGCTGTATCACCAGCAAAGAGCTTGGACATGGCTGATTCCTTTCCATACGGGAGGCCTTTCGTTTCGAGCCATGCCGCTTGGTAAGTAAGCAGCCTTGATGCTTCAATCGCTGTTGCCATATCAGCCAGCTTAAAGGCGATCCCTTGCTGCTGAATGATTGGTTTGCCAAATTGTTTACGCTCCTTAGCATACTGAACCGCCGCATCAAGAGCGCCTTGAGCAATCCCTACCGCCTGTGCAGCAATGCCGTTTCTTCCGCCATCGAGTGTCATCATGGCTATTTTGAACCCTTCTCCTTCTTGACCAAGCCGGTTCCTTTCATGAATTCGGCAATCTTCAAATCGAATTTCCGTTGTTGGCGATGAACGTATGCCCAGTTTGCTTTCCTTTTTGCCAACGGAAAAACCAGGTGTCTCTTTTTCTACAATGAAAGCAGTTGTATTTCGAGACGAAGCTTCTTGGTCTGTTACGGCAAACACAATATAATAATCTGCAATGCCTCCATTTGTAATAAAGATTTTCGCCCCGTTCAGGACGTATTCACTGCCTGCCTTGACGGCCGTTGTTTTCATTCCGCCAGCATCTGAACCAGAACCGCTCTCGGTGAGCGCATATGCTCCTATCTTCCGCCCTTCTGCAAGCGGCTTTAAATAAGTCTCTTTTTGTTCATCTGTTCCGAATGTATAGATTGGCCATGAAGCAAGAGATGTATGAGCGGACAGGGTGACACCTGTAGAGGCGCACACTCTTGAAAGCTCCTCAACTGCTATGACGTAGGCTAAATAGTCACTGCCGATTCCGCCCGCTTCTTCCGGCCAAGGGATACCCGTTAAACCGAGCTCCGCCATTTTGCGAAAAATAGATGGGTCATATGTCTCTGTTTCGTCTCGCTCTGCTGCTGTTGGCTCCACTTCATTTTTCGCAAAGTCTCTCACCATTTTTTGAATCATTTCATGTTCATCACTTAATTGGAACTGCATCATGAGCCACCTCGTTTCATATTAGCTGTTTACAGATGACCAGCCTTTGAATTTCACTTGTTCCTTCATAGATTTCACAAATTTTCGCATCACGAAAGTAACGTTCTGCTTGATAACGATTCGTATAACCATCCATGCCCAGCAAATGGATCGCTTCTGTACCGATTTCCACCGCTGTTTTTGACGCAAATAGCTTTGCCATTGATGCTTCCTTTGTGACCGGACGATTTGCCTCTTTGAAAGAAGCCGCTTGATAGACGAGCAGTTTGGCCGCCTCAAGCTTCGCCGCCAAATCGCCCAGTCGAATGGTCGTTTCAAGACCTGCTGGATGCTGCTTTAAATAGGTCACTGCCTCGGTTAAAGAGGCTTCTGCAATGCCAAGGCTTTGAGCCGCAATTCCGATTCTCCCTGCATTTAAGCTAGACATGGCAATTTGAAAGCCTTCTCCTTCTGCACCGAGCAGCTGATGCTTTGGAATCCGCACGTCATCAAAATGAAGCGTGACTGTTTTTGAACCGTGAAGCCCCATCTTCTTCTCATCTTTTCCAATCGTAAATCCCGGCGTATCTTTCTCGACAATGAACGCCGATATATTTTTTCTCGCAGAAGCCGGATCGGTCACCGCAAAGACAAGATATAGCTCTGCTTCTCCGCCGCTTGTGATAAAGATTTTTGTCCCATTTAATACATAATCGCCGCCCATCCGCTCTGCTCTTAACTGGATACTGGAGGCATCTGATCCAGCCTTTGGTTCAGTCAGACAAAAGGCTCCCAGCTTCTCTCCTGATGCAAGCAGCGGGACATAAGATTCTTTTTGTTCCTTCGTTCCAAAAGTCAAAATAGGCATCGTCACAACAGATGTATGAACGGACACAATGACACCGATGGTCGCACTCACTTTCGATAATTCATGGATTGCGATGATATACGTTGTAAAATCTGCTCCTAAGCCTTGATACGAAGCTGGTATTGGAATCCCAAGATAGCCTTGCCGCCCCATTTCACTTAAAAGGGTTTTTGGAAACCGGCCTTGTTCCATGGCTTCTACTTCAGGGAATATACGCTGGCGTGCAAATTCTGCTGTCTGTTCTCTCCAGAGACGCTGTTGATCCGTAAGCAAAACATCCATCTTGACTCCCCCTATGAGTGGTCGTGGTATGTGTAAAAACCTCTCTTTGTCTTTTTGCCCAGCCAGCCTGCATTCACGTATTTTTTCAAAAGAGGACAAGGTCGGTATTTGCTGTCTCCAAGTCCCTCGTGAAGGGTATTCATAATAAATAAACATGTATCCAGTCCGATGAAATCAGCTAGACGAAGCGGCCCCATTGGGTGATTCATCCCAAGTGTCATGACACCATCAATGCTTTCTGCATCTGCTACGCCTTCATATAGGGTGTAAATGGCTTCATTGATCATTGGCATCAATATACGATTTGATACAAACCCTGGGAAATCTTCCACTTCAATTGGGGTTTTGTTTAATGTCTTCGCTGTTTCATAAACAACTTGATATGTGTCATCACTCGTTTGCAGCGCTCGAATGACTTCAACCAGTTGCATGACAGGAACCGGATTCATAAAATGCATACCAATCACTTTCTCCGGTCTGCTCGTCACAGCTGCTAATTCTGTGATCGACAAGGAAGACGTGTTTGTCGCAAATATTGCCTCCGCCTCTGCAAATTGATCAAGTGTTTCAAATATTTGTTTTTTCACACTCATTTGTTCTGATGCGGCTTCTATGACTAAATGAGCCTGCTGCATGTCTTTTAAATCTGTGGAAACGGCAAGCCGCTGCGTAATATCTCGGACTGCCTGATGTGCCAGCTTTCCTTTTTCTGCCCGCTTCGTCAGTTGTTTGGTCATGGAGGAAATCGCTCGATGAATCTGCTTTTCTGATACATCATGGAGCAGGACTGTATAGCCTGACTGAGCAAACACTTGGGCAATGCCTGATCCCATTTGACCAGCCCCAACGACCATAACGGTCTCTTCTATACTCATCAATAAACGCCTCCCTTTTAATCTACCTTTATCATGATGGCATCTCCTTGACCGCCTCCACTGCAAATCGCTGCAATGCCAATGCCTCCGCCTCTTTGTCTTAATGCATGAATCAATGTCAATATCACGCGTGTTCCGCTTGCCCCAATCGGATGACCGAGTGCGACAGCCCCTCCGTTGATATTCATTTTCCGCCTGTCGATCCCGGTTATTTTTTCACATGCCAGAGCCACAGCTGAAAAGGCCTCATTGATTTCAAACAAATCGATATCCTCTAGGCGCTTTCCTGTTTTCTTTAAAAGCTTCTCGATGGCAAAGGCTGGTGTTTTCGGGAAATCCTTCGCCTCTACAGCAACCTGAGCATGACCGAGAACGACTGCCATTGGCTTTACGCCATGCTGCACAGCATACGTGTCTTTCATTAAAAGAAGCGCACTTGCACCATCATTGACACCTGGTGCATTTCCAGCGGTGATGGTACCCTTCTGATCAAAAACAGGCATGAGCTTTGACAGCCGTTCATATGACGTATCACGCCGCGGAGATTCATCTTCTGTGATCAGCCGTTCTCCCGTTTTTGTTTTGACGGTGACGGGGGTGATTTCATGTTGAAAAAAGCCGTTTTTTTGCGCTTCGATGGCCCGTTCATGACTTCTTAGTGCCCACAGATCTTGCTCTTCGCGCGTGATGCCGAGCTCCTTTGCAGCCACACTTCCATACTCACCCATATGAACGCCTGTAAACGAACAGGTTAACCCATCTAAAATCATCGCATCTTGTACTGCACCATCTCCCATTTTGTAGCCCCATCGCGCTTTTTTTAGCAGATAAGGAGCTTGAGACATGGATTCCATACCGCCCGCCGCGATGACCTCAGCATCTCCGGCTCGAATGATTTGATCTGCTGCGGTCACACTGCGCATTCCTGATGCACAGACTTTATTAATGGTTTGTGTTGGAACAGACCAAGGAAGATCAGCATATCTTGCTGCTTGCCTTGAAGGAATCTGCCCTTGCCCTCCTTGTAAAACACTTCCCATAATGACCTCATCTATTTCATGAGAACCCGAAACTCTTTCCAGTGCAGCCTTGATCGCTATACCGCCTAGTTCTGCGGCCGTCAAACCACTGAGAGCGCCGCCTAGTTTTCCAAAAGGTGTTCTTGCTCCAGATACAATGACCGTCGTACTCATGTATGCCCCTCCCTGTTTGTTACCGCTTACATATCATTTAGGCAGCTGATGAAACAGCGCCATGTATAAGCCGATGAACATCCAATTCATCGGCCTGTCATGTTTATGACACCTGCTTTCCAGGCTCACCAAACACTGATTTTTCAAGAAGTTCTGCGACATCAAACGTGCCTACCTGCTCCTCTACTTCCTTCGCCTTCGTCCCATCTCCCAGCATCGTTAAGCAATAAGGACACCCTGAGCTGATGATGGACGGCTGGACCTGTAACGCCTGCTCCGTTCGTGCAGTGTTAATCCGGGTACCCGTCTCTTCTTCCATCCACATTAAGCCCCCGCCTGCACCGCAGCACATACCAGTTTCACGGTTGCGCTCCATCTCTTTCAGCGTCACACCAGGAATGGCTTTTAAAATGTCTCTTGGCGGGTCGTACACTTCGTTATATCTGCCTAGGTAGCAAGAGTCGTGGAAAGTAATCACCTCGTTCACTTCATGTACAGGCGTTATTTTCCCTTCTTTCACTAACTCTGCCAATAATTCTGTATGATGGTACACTTCTGCCTCAAGTCCGAAGTCTGGATATTCATTTTTAAATAAGTTGTAGGCGTGTGGATCAATCGTGACGATCTTTGTGACGCCGTTTTTCTGGAATTCTTCAATGTTTTTTGCAGCAAGCTCTTGGAATAAAAATTCGTTTCCGAGTCTTCTTGGCGTATCGCCTGAGTTTTTCTCTTTATTGCCTAGGATGGCAAAGGATACTCCCGCTTCATTGAGGAGCTTTGCAAAAGCAAGTGCAATCTTTTGGCTTCGATTGTCATATGCCCCCATTGACCCAACCCAGAATAAATAATCAAAGCTTTGGTCTGCTTTTTTCAGCTCTTTCACTGTCGGCACATGCACATCTTCTCTCAGTTCACGCCAATTTTCTCTTTCTTTCCGGTTCAATCCCCACGGGTTCCCTTGGCGCTCAATGCTTGTCATGGCACGCTGTGCATCCGCGTCCATTTTTCCTTCGGTCAGCACAAGATATCTGCGCATATCAATAATCTTATCAACGTGTTCATTCATGACAGGGCATTGGTCTTCACAATTTCGGCACGTCGTACATGCCCAGATTTCTTCTTCTGTAATGACCTCTCCAATAAGAGAAGGATGATATATAGAACTGGCAGCCGACTCTTCGGCACCTGCTCCTCTCGCCTGCAGTGCCAGCTGGTTTCCTGTTGTCTGCTTGAAGGCAAGCTGAGGGACCCAAGGTGTCTTTGATGTAATAGCGGCCCCTTTATTGGTTAAATGATCTCTTAACCTTAAAATCAAATCCATCGGAGACAGCATCTTCCCTGTCCCTGTTGCCGGGCACATATTCGTGCAGCGCCCGCATTCCACACAGGCGTAAAGATCGATGAGCTGAGACTGACGGAAGTCTTCAATTTTTCCCACACCGAAGGTCTCTTGTGTCTCATCTTCAAAATCGATTTTTTGCAGCTTGCCCGGCGGGTCTAATCTGCTGACAAATACGTTCACAGGCCCTGCAATCAGATGGGCGTGCTTTGACTGTGGAACATATACTAAGAATGTCAGCAAAATAAGAAGATGCACCCACCATGCGGCATAAAAAACAATCGCAGCCGCAAGAGGTGAAATTCCGCCCAGCAAGAAAGCAATACCAGAAGCGATTGGCTCAGTCGGTGATAGAGAGTGTCCATGCCAGATGATGTTCATGCCGTTCCCTAGTAAGACTGTCAGCATTAAGCCGCCAATAAATAAAAGCACTAGACCCGATTTGAAGCCTCGTTTTAAACGGACAAGCTTCTCCACGTATCTTCTATGGAACGCCCATACAACGGCCACTAAAATGAGAAGTGTGACAATCTCTTGGAAAAACGTAAAGACGCCGTACAGTGGACCTAAAGGAAGCCCGCTGTCTGGAATAAGCCCCTTCAGAATAAAATCAAGAGCTCCAAACTGTACAAGGATAAATCCGTAGAAAAACAGCACATGAATGATGCCGCTCTTCTTGTCCTTTAACAGCTTCTTTTGCCCAAATACGTTGACCCAAACTCGTTCTAAGCGTTTCTTCATGTCTTGTTGAAACTCTTCTTTTTTACCAAGACGAATATAAGCGGCTCGTGTACGAATGAGATAAACAAACAAATACACAGCGTAAGCGGTCACCGCCGCAAATGCGATCAAGTTGATGATTAAAAGGCTATTCATCTTGCTCCCCCTTTCATTCCCCAAACCCTCTTTGTTCCGTTTCCATGTTGTACCTCTATCATAAATAATGAATGAGTATTCAGTCAATATTTTTTACACGTTTGGGTACACTATTGAAATATGCAAAAAAGGAGGAAGTTTCATGATCGCATTGATCATCCTACTCGTACTCATTGCCATCGTTTTGCTCGTACTGTTAGACCTTTATATGGGAAAAAAATATTTTTCTACTCACGCATTTGAACGGTCTTTTGACCAAACAAGCGGCGATGCCGCCTTTTATCATGATGGCGAACCATTTTTCGATCAGCTGCTTACCGATATACAGCAAGCCTCTTCTTCTATTCATATGATGTTCTTTATTGTAAAGAACGACAAGATTGGTCAAAGGGTCTTACAAGCATTGAAAGCCAAAGCGGAGCAAGGAGTTTCCGTCTTTTTGCTGACCGACCGATTGGGCTCCTATCCGTTTGATCAAAAGGCGATTGACATGCTAGAAAGAAGCGGCATTCAATTTTACTTTTTAAATAAGCCTCGTTTTCCTTTTTTGATTTATCGTTTAAACATGAGAAATCACCGTAAAATCACGGTGATTGATGGGAAGATTGGCTATATTGGCGGATTTAATATAGGCGATGAATATGTTGGGAAGAAAGGCCGGTTTGGCATTTGGAAGGATTATCATTTGCGGATGACTGGACAGGTTGTCGCAGATCTCCAGCATGTGTTTCTGAATGATTTGTACCGGTCGTCTGGCATTCATCAGCTGCAATATGAGGTTTTCCCTGCATTGGAACCGGGAACATTACAATGCACAACACGCGCGACTGCTGGTTTTTCTTTAGAAGCTTTATTTCTCCAAGATATTCAGCAGGCGAGGAAACAGATCATCATCTGTACGCCTTATTTTATTCCATCAGCCCCTCTTCTGAAGGCGCTGCTTGATGCACGAAAGCGGGGCGTCACAGTTGAAATCATGATTCCAATGAAGGCGGATCATCCACTTGTCAAAGAGGCTGGCTTTCATTATTTGAAGGACCTCATTGCCTCTGGATGCCTTGTTTATCGTTTTTATAAAGGATTTTATCATTCGAAAGCCATTTTGATTGATCGCAGCCGCTGTATGATCAGTACCGCGAATTTTGATAAACGCAGCTTGTTTTTAAACGAAGAAGTAGATGTGGCCATTGATGATCCCGCCTTTACTGCACACGTAGAGGAAAAGATTCGGGAACATATGGAAGTATCTGAGATCCTGACAGAAGAAACAATGTCAAAGCGCCCGCTTTTCACACGGCCGCTTGAGTGGGTTGCCGCCATGTTCTCGTATTTTTTATAAAGGAGATGACCTATGCGTTATCGATTTGGTTATGTATCTAATGCCGTCACCTTGTGGGAAGCTTCTCCTGCCAAGTCGCTGACCTTTGCTAGATACAGCAAGCTCTCTAAGGAAGAAAGAAAAGAGGCTTTATTGCGAACAACGAAGGCCAATCTCGTGAATACATTAAGAACGCTTTATTTCGCCATTGCTCATGATATCCCGCTTTACCGTTTTTCAAGCTCGATCGTCCCGCTCGCGACCCATCCCGAGGTGCGCTGGGACTTCGTGACACCTTTTCACAAAGAATTTCTTGAGATAGGCAAGCTGGTGAAACGGCACGGCTTACGGGTGAGCTTTCACCCCAATCAATTCACCTTGTTTACCAGCCCAAAACCTTCGATTACAGAAAATGCCGTCATCGATATGACGTACCATTATCAGATGCTTGAGGCGATGAAGCTCGAGAAGGAAGGCTACATGAACATTCATGTAGGCGGGGCGTACGGCGATAAAGAATCGGCTCTTCAACGCTTTGATGAAAATATCAAACAGCTTCCACCTCATATTAAGGCGAGAATGACACTTGAGAACGATGACAAAACATATACGTCGCTCGAAACGCTTGGTGTATGTGAAAAGCATGACATTCCGTTTGTTTTTGATTACCATCATCACGTGGCAAATAAAGATGACGACGCCGTACTCGATGACATTCTGCCAAGAATGTTCGACACTTGGACAAACACTGGCATTCCGCCCAAAATCCATTTGTCTTCACCTAAATCAGAAAAAGCGATACGCAGTCATGCAGATGGAGTAGATATGAACTTTGTCTTACCGCTTTTTCAAGCATTAAAACCGTATGGTCGTGATGTAGATTTTATGATTGAAGCAAAATTAAAGGATCAGGCTCTGCTCCGTCTAGTCGAAGAACTGTCTGCGATAAGGGGCAATCGGCGAACGGGCGGGGGAACCATTGAGTGGAAAACATAGAGAAAGGTTTACCTTTGTGCAAATGGGGGTAACAAAGCTATTGTGAGAAAGTAATTAACAGGAGGATATGAAGATGTCTCAAATCTATTCAATCCGAATCGCTGCGAAAGCGTTGAATTTACATAAGCTTATTTCTCTTTATGAAAAATGCCAGCAGGCTCAGCATCGTTTATATGTGTATTCTAAAAAAACAATGTGCAGCATTAAGAACATCGTAGAGCTTGAAACCTTCAGGCTCACTCATTTAGAATCTGACTACTTAATTGTCGTAGAGGGGAAAAAAGCGCAAGATCTCCTTCAGCCGTTTGAAAAAGAGACGGTTTCATAAAGAAGAGCAGCCATAGGCTGCTCTTTTTCTTATATCCACTCTTTAGTTAACCAAACTTGTTTAGAAGCAGCATCCATTTTCACTTGTGCCCCGATTGGCATCGTAAGCATTGGGTGCGTATGGGCACAGTCAAAATCAGCGATGAGCGGTCTTTTTGTCTCTCCGAGCACCTCAAGTAAAATCTCGTAAGGTTCTTTGTCCGTTCCTTCATCATCAAACAGCTCATGTTTTCCTAAAAGAATCCCTGATACCCGTTCAAACACTCCATTTACTTTCAATAAAGAGAAGTTCTTTTCTACAACTGACGCGGTTTTCATACAATCTTCAATGAGAAGGATGTCTCCGTTTTTCACGGCTGGCATGAACTCACTTCCCCATATGCCGTACATCGCATTCAAGTTCCCGCCGATCAATCTGCCTTCTGCCTGTCCCTCTATGACGCACAGCCAATCATTCGGACGCTGTTTTTTGTCACGCGTCTTTTCTTCCCAATTGATTCGTTCATCTGTCCAAAAAGGCGGTATTTCAATCTGATAAGGAATGGTTTGATGGGACATCAGGATGTCCTCAAATGACTGATATGTATAATTAACAAACGGTTCAAACTCGCCAAAAGAAGGAACAAGCGCCGGCCCGTAGAAAACAGGCAGTCCCGTTTTTTCGTAAGCCGCTAGAAGAATTGCTGTCGCATCTGAATAACCGATCATGATTTTCGGATGTTGTTTCAGCAGCTCAAAATCAAGATAAGGCAGTAAACTATTTGAATTCGTTCCGCCAATCATTGACATGATGCACGCCAAGTCCTTTCTAGCCATCAGCTCATTCAGCTCATCTGCTCGTTCTTGAATTGTGCCTGAACGGTAGTGATCCTCTTTCCCTGTTAATGATCCTGGAACCACAATGAATCCTTTTTGCTCAAGCCACTTCTTCGCCCGCTGATACCTAAGAGGCGAGGTGGCTGATGCAGGACTAGAAGGTGAAAATATACCGATTTTATCGCCCTTTTGTAATCGCCGAAGCCCCTTCATTCCATCAGATCCTTCCTACACGTATTTTTTCTATCCTAACAAAAAAAGCCCTTTATCAAAAGGGCTCAGATTGTTGACAAAGGGCTAAAATGATTTTTATTTTAGCCCTTTGTCTTCTTTTCAGCGTGATAGAAAACCTTTGAAGTCTAGGAAGGACGAGCACTGGCTCGGAGCGAATTGAACATTCGTGAGCACCAGCGCGCAGGACTGACAAAGAATGCGAGAGTTTGTCTACACGCTGAGCCCTTTATCAAAAGGGCTTTCTCTCTTTAATGACCAAACTGCGCTTCATGCAGTCTGCTGTACACGCCGCCCATTTGGATGAGGTCTTGGTGGCGGCCTTGTTCTTGGATGCCTTCCTCTGTCACGACGATGATACGGTCGGCGTGTTTAATTGTTGCCAGGCGGTGGGCAATGACGAGTGTTGTCCTGCCGACAGCCAGTTCGCTCAGTGCATCTTGTATGGCTTTTTCTGTTTCTGTATCAAGCGCTGATGTGGCTTCATCTAAAATAAGAATCGAAGGATTTTTTAGGAACATCCTCGCAATCGACAGGCGCTGCTTTTGACCGCCTGACAATTTGACGCCGCGCTCGCCTATGACTGTATTTAATCCTTCTGGGAAACGCTGAACGAGTTCCTCTAAATGCGCACGCCGTACAGCCTCCCAAATCTCCGCATCGCTGGCTTCTAGGTTGCCGTACGCAATGTTTTCACGAATGGTGCCTGAGAATAAAAAGACATCCTGCTGCACAATGCCGATCTGCTGTCTTAAAGAAGACAGGGTCATCGATTTTGTACTCACTCCATCAATCGTAATGTCCCCTTTATCCACATCATAAAAACGTGGCAGCAGGCTGCAAATCGTCGATTTCCCGGCTCCTGAAGGCCCGACAAACGCAACAGTTTCTCCTTGTTTGATCTTCAAATCGATGTCCTTTAACACATGGCTGTGCTCATCGTAGCCGAATGTCACGTTTCGATATTCAATTTCACCTTTCAGTCCGAATACATCACGAGCTCCCTCTGTATCCTTCACATCTGGCTCTGTTTCAAGTAAGTCGACATAGCTTTTAAAGCCCGCAATTCCTTTCGGATACATTTCAATCACTGTGTTAATCTTATCAATCGGTCTGAATAAGACGTTTGTAATCAGAACAAACGCGATAAATCCACCTGCCGTTAATTGACCCTGCAGAACAAACCATGTCCCTGCCAGAAGGACAAACAGTGTCACAAGACGTGTGAGAATGTAACTGATTGAGCCATTGACCGACATGATTTTATATGAAAGAAGCTTCGCTTTCCGAAAGCGGTTGTTGTTTTCAGCAAAACGCTTTTTCTCGAAATGTTCGTTGGCAAAGGCTTGAACAAGACGAATGCCGCCAATATTGTTTTCAACCCTTGCGTGAAAGTCTCCAATGTCATTGTTCAGCTGTGTAATCGCCTGCGTCATTTTCTTATTAAAATGAAGGGCAAGCCAGATGATGACAGGCATGATCAAGAAGGTTAAAATAGCAAGCTGCCAGTTAATCATCAGCATGACAGCAAAGGCACCGAGAATCGTCATAATCGCAATAAACAAATCCTCAGGTCCGTGATGAGCCACCTCACCAATGTACATGAGGTCATTTGTCATCCGAGACATAAGCTTACCCGTTTTGTTGTTGTCAAAGAACTTAAATGAGAGACGCTGAAAATGATCAAACAGCTTCTTCCTCATATCTGTTTCAATATTGATGCCAAGCATGTGCCCCCAGTACGACACAATAAACTGCATAACCGAGCTGAGTGCATAAATGATAAACAGAACAAGTGCGGTCCAGGCAATGACCGTCCAGTTCCCTGTTGGTAATAATGTATCAATGAAGTAGTTCACGATCAGCGGGAAACCTAGTTCCATCAGTCCAACTGCAACAGCGCAAAAGAAATCTAAAAAGAACAGACCGCGATAGGGCCTGTAATAGGTGAAAAAGCGTTTTAGCATATGTAAAAGAACCTCATTTCCTCTATAATTGATAATCATTTTCAATTATAGAGGAATCCTCTTCAAAATACTAGATCAGGAAATGATTTCTTTGACTGGAAATCCTCATAATACGCCAGAAAACAACCGGGCAAATGATTCTTTCAACCGCTCTTTTAAGCCTCTTTTATAAAAATGAACAGGACCCATTTGCTCACATTCCTTCATATCTTCCTCATAGTGGGCCATTAATTGCTCAATTGGCTTTTTGGCGGCTGTAAAGACATTGACCTCAAAATTGAGCTGAAAGCTTCTCATATCGACATTCGCGGTGCCGACAGAGGCGAGTTCTCCATCTGCGATCATCACCTTTTGATGCATAAACCCTTTTTGGTAGTGATACACCTTGATGCCCTCTTTTAGAAGCTCAGAAAAATAGGATCGTGTGGCATATTGCGTGAGAAAACCGTCATTGATCTCCGGTACCATCACCCGCACATCCACCCCTCTTGTGGCAGCGATTTTGAGCGCAGTGCGAATCGATTCGTTTGGTACAAAGTAAGGTGTGGCAATCCAGACAAATTGTGTCGCATTAGAAATGAGGGCATCATATAAATCACTCATACTTTCTTTCATATCAGGTCCAGTTGGTACAACCTGAATGACATCCTCGCCTGTCACAGAATGCGGCGTATGATATCTCGGATCATCAATTAATACTTCATCTGATACATACTCCCAGTCCAGCATAAAAACGGAGTGAAGGGTCTGAACAGCCTCACCCTTTAACATGGCATGCGTATCACGCCAAAAGCCGATCTTTTCATCCCTCCCTACGTACTCCTTGCCGACATTTAACCCCCCGACAAACCCTGTCTCTCCATCAATAATGACGATTTTCCGGTGATTTCGGAAATTGAATTTTTGATTAAAGAATCCATATTTTAAAGGCAGAAAAGGAGCGACCTTGACCCCTGCCTGCTTCAAGCGTCTAATATCTTTTCGGGAGAAGCGGATGCTGCCTGCCGCATCATATATAAAGCGGACCTCTACCCCTTCTTTCACTTTTTCAATCAAAATCTCCATCATCCGGTGGCCGAGGAAATCGGATTTGAACATATAATATTCTATATGAATGAACGATTTTGCCTTTTTTAACTCTTCAAAAATCCGGGGAAACGTCTCCTCCCCATTTTTTAAAATCTCCATATCACTATTTGTGTTCACATGCATGCCTGTTGCTTTTTCTGTGTACTGAAAAAAAGCACGCTGATTATCGGTTAAACGTGATTCATCCGGCTTGCTCTCAAGCTCAGAGATTCTTCTTAATTTTTCACGGTTATACATTCTCTTTGATTTGAATAAATGACCCTTTACATAGAGCTGCCCTGAGAACAGATAGAACATATAGCCAATGATCGGGAAAAAAATCAACACATATATCCATAACAACGTGTGCTGTGATGTACGGTTCTCCAGCATGAGTGAGATGATACTAAATAAAATAATGGCGATATAAATCGCTGCGTACAGCTGAACGCTCCACGCCGGCACAGACCACCAATACACCACATATGCCCCGAATATCATAAAATATAAAAATAAAAATTCCAGTCTTCTCTTTTTCACATTCTCCGCCCTCATTCTGTCTTTTTCTCTTCCATACCCTTTGCACAGCTTGTATGAAACGCACGACCCATTCCTTTTTCCTAGCCTTTACAGACTTGCGCTATTTGATCCGATATAATGGAGAAATATGTGATGGAAAGGAAGATTTGTTTATGCATACACCCTCTCCTTTAAAAAAAGGCGGCCATATTCGTGTCATTGCCCCAAGCCGAAGTGCCAGCATTTTATCAAAAGAAGGAATTTCTCAAGCGAAAAAACGTCTGGAGTCTTTAGGCTTCACTGTCTCTTTTGGACAGCACGTGTTTGAATGTGACCTTCATTCCTCATCGTCTATTGAACACCGCTTGTCTGATCTGCATAAGGCGTTCAAAGATGATGAGGTCGATGGTATTTTGACAGCTATTGGGGGCTTTAACTGTAATGAGCTTTTGCCTTATATTGATTACGACTTGATCCGACAGCATCCTAAAGTCCTTTGCGGCTATAGTGATATCACTTCACTCGCAAGCGCCATCACAGCCAAATGTGAAATGGTGACATACTCAGGCCCCCATTTCTCAAGCTTTCAAATGGAGCAGGGACAGGAGGAGCAGACCGCTATGTTTCAAGCTTGCTTGATGAACGGCGGCGAACCGTTTGATGTGATTCCTTCAACAAAATGGAGTGATGACGCATGGTATCTCGATCAAGCGAACAGGCAGTTTCATCCGACGAAATGGAAAATCTATCAGGAAGGAACAGCTGAAGGCGCCTTGTTTGGCGGAAACCTTTGTACACTGAACTTACTGCAAGGGACATCGTTTATGCCGAATGTAAAGGATGCCATCTTATTTGTGGAGGATGATGAGTTGGTGTTCCCTGAAACGTTCGCCAGAGACCTTACCTCCCTCTTGCAGCATGCACAATCAATCAAAGGGCTGATCATCGGACGCTTTCAGAAAACATCCAAGATGACAGAGGAACATTTAAGATTCATCCTAGATAAGCACCCAATGCTCAAACACATCCCTGTGATTTACGATGTCGATATCGGACATACACAGCCAGTCTTCACCTTCCCGATTGGTGGAAACGTTCAGCTAGCGTGTACAAATGGAGACGTGAAGCTGCGCATTTATTCATAACTAAAGGCAAAAAAGCACCCCGAATATGCGGTGCTTTTTTTCTTTAAAATAATTTTTTTAGAAAAAGTGATCCAACCCTCCATCCCCTTCGTTAAGTAGATGTAAAAAGAAAAGAGAGGAGGCAAAAATATGTTTTCTGATGTACTTAGCCAATTATTCGATTCTATCTCTAACATTATTAATACGCTTGGTTAATTTTCGAAACCTGCTGTCTCTTGAGGATAGCGGGTTTTTTATATGAAAAAGCCCCACTCATCCAATAGAGTGGGGCTTTCTTTCATTTCATTACATCTTCTCCGGAGCCGATACACCAATTAATTTCAATGCATTAGCAAGCGTGATTTGTGTTGCTTTCATGAGTGAAAGACGTGCTGTTGTTTTTGTTTCGTTTTCTACATCAATGACCTTCTCGGCATTGTAGAAGCTGTGAAGGGCTGATGCAAGGTCATAAATATAGTTCGTCACGCGGTGCGGAATACGCTTTTCAGCTGCTTCTGCTACAACTTCTGGGAAGCTGCCAATGATTTTCAGAAGATCGTATTCTTTTTCCGATTGAATGTGAGAGAAATCGGCTTTTTCAAGATTTGGTTCGTAGCCTTTTTCTTCACCTTGACGCAGCATGCTGCAAATTCTCGCATGCGCATATTGTGCATAGTACACAGGGTTTTCGTTAGACGTAGAAATGGCTAAGTCTAGGTCAAAGTCCATATGTGTCGCCGCACTTCTCATTGCAAAGAAATAACGAGTCGCATCTAAGCCGACTTCTTCAATCAGATCACGCATTGTGACGGCTTTTCCTGTACGCTTACTCATCTTCATCTTTTCACCGTTTTTGTAAAGATGCACAAGCTGAATGATTTCTACTTCAAGCTTGTCAGCTGGATATCCAAGTGCTTGAATCGCCGCTTTCATTCGAGGGATATAGCCGTGATGGTCCGCTCCCCAAATGTTAATGAGCTGGTCAAAGCCTCTGTCCAATTTGTCTTTATGATATGCGATGTCTGGAAGCAGGTAAGTGAAGCTGCCGTCTTTTTTAATCAGCACACGGTCCTTGTCATCACCAAAATCAGTTGAACGCAGCCATGTTGCGCCGTCTTCTTCAAAAACATAGCCTTTAGCGCGAAGTGTTTCCAGCGCTGGTTCGATTTTTCCGTTTTCATATAAAGAGGTTTCTGAATACCATACATCAAATGGCACACGGAAATTCTCAAGGTCTACACGTAATTTCTCTAATTCGTATTTCAATCCGTATTCACGGAAGAACATCATACGCTCTTCTTCCGGCTCATGAACAAAACGGTCACCAAATTCATCCGCAAGCTTTTGTCCGATGCCTTTGATGTCTTCTCCTCTGTAGCCGTCTTCAGGCATTTCTTTTTCAAGACCGAGTGCCTCAAAATAACGTACTTCGACAGATAAAGCGAGGTTATTGATTTGATTCCCTGCATCGTTGATATAGTATTCACGGCTCACATCGAACCCTGCTTTATCAAGGATGTTGCAAAGGGAATCTCCTACAGCTGCTCCGCGGGCATGTCCTAGGTGAAGGTCACCTGTTGGGTTGGCTGAGACGAATTCGACTTGCACCTTTTGACCGCCGCCTGTATTCGTTTCGCCATAAGCTTCTTTTGCCTCAAGGACAGCTGGAATGAGCTTTGTTAAATACTGATTGTTCATATAAAAGTTAATGAACCCTGGACCTGCGATATCCAGTTTTTCAATGGAAGCTTTCCCTTTATCAAACGCATTGACGATGTCCTCTGCGATTTGACGAGGTGCTTTTTTTGCAATGCGGGCAAGCTGCATCGCCATGTTGGTCGAGTAATCACCGTGAGTTTTGTCTTTCGGCACTTCTAAAAGGACATCTGGCACCTGGCTTTCATCGGCAAGTCCTGCTTTGACAACTGCCGCAATGATTTCTTCTTTTAACGCATCTTTGACCTGTTCTGCGATATTCATGAACGTAAATCCTCCTTATACGAAATCGATAATGTATGTAAATGCTTTTGATCTTCTCCTGTCAGCATATCGTACGTAATGTGCAGCAGTCCCTTGTCCACATCGAGGTCAATACCATGTGTGTGCACATCTAACTGAAGTGTACCGAATGGCATTGTGTAATGTGTGACGGTCGTTTCTCCAATAAGAAAGCGCTGCTTCATTTGAATAGCCCCTGATCTCATGACAAAAATTTCTTTTTCACTCATTTTCACAACGGTTTTTACTTGACCCATTTCATGTTCTTCATGGTAAGTGAGATACGTTTTGTCATTCTTCTCTTGATACGTTCCAGTCGTGCGGAATTCGATCGTTTCAGCCGGCTCCGTCTCTGGTTTCATCACTGACTTTACATGAATTGAAATTTGGTTTTGTGTCATTTTGCACTTCCTTTGCTAAGACCCGTTTAACTAAAATAGTATACCATAATCATGATCGCCTATCATACCATCATTTCTCTTCTTCACGGCGATTAAACTTCGTTTTTCATCTTCAGCCATGCCTTTAGAAAAAAAGAAAAATGAAACTGACCAATACGACAAGTCCAGCCTTTACGCCTAAGTCTTTTCTTTTCATTAAGTAAAAAAGAGCCTGTATGCCTGAACTTGCCAAAAATGCCTGAAAAAAAGCAAATGGTGCGATTTGATCCTTTTTAAATACCACCTGCATGAATAACGCAATGGCCGTCAGATAGAAAAAGCCTCGATCGTGAAACAGCCCCAGCATTTCTTCCTTTGCTTCCTTTTTCGAAGCAAAAACAGGCGGATTAGCTGCGAGCTCTCGTTTCAGTGTGAGAAAGCCTGCCCCTAACACACATAAAGCGAGGACCACCATCAATATTGACGAAAACATGAGCTGCCTCCTTTATTTTTTGACCAATGTAAAAAAAGAGCTTGTCCACATGAGATGACAAGCTCCTCTATCAACTGATTATTTCACAAACCCAAGCAGCATTTCGCGTAAAAGCTTACTCGCGGTATTCGCTGTTTGGTCAGAGTGATCATATACAGGTGCTACCTCGACAAGGTCTGCCCCGACTACTTGGACGTCAGATCCTGCAATTGCATGAATGGATGCAAGCAGCTCTTTTGATGTAATACCGCCAGCATCTACCGTTCCTGTACCAGGTGCATGAGCTGGGTCAAGTACATCAATGTCGATCGTCACATACACTGGACGCCCTTTTAGCTTTGGCAATACTTGCTTCAATGGCTCCAGTACTTCAAATTTAGAAATGTGCATACCCGCTTCTTTTGCCCATTCAAATTCTTCTTTCATTCCAGAACGGATACCGAATGAAAATACATTTTCAGGTCCAATAAGCCCTGCAGCTTTACGAATCGGTGTTGAATGTGAAAGCGGCTCACCCTCATATTCCTCACGAAGATCCGTATGTGCGTCCATATGGATGATGGCCAAATCAGGGTATTTCTTATACATCGCACGGAAAACCGGCCAAGACACGAGATGCTCGCCGCCCATTCCTAATGGAAACTTCCCTTTTTCTAAAATGCTGTCGACATACTCTTCAATTAAATCTAAGCTCTTTTGTGCATTCCCAAAAGGAAGTGGGATGTCACCCGCATCAAAGAATGGCACCTCATGCAGCTCACGATCTAAATAAGGGCTGTATTCCTCTAAACCGATCGATACTTCACGAATGCGGTTCGGACCGAAACGTGAACCTGGGCGGTAACTAACTGTCCAGTCCATCGGCATGCCGTATAAAATGACCTTTGCATCTTCCCATGTCGGCTGACTTCCAATAAACACTTTTCCTGAATAAGCCTCGTCGAATCTCATGCAAGATTCCTCCTTTTACGCTTCAAAAAATGCGCAAACCGTCATTTGCGCATTTCCATTTCGCTTGATTTATTTGATTAAGTCGCTCACAAATTTCGGCAGAACGAATGCCGCTTTGTGCAATTCTTTTGTGTAATATTTCGTCTCAATATCAAAGAAACGGCTGTCTTCTACAGCAAGTGGATCATATTTTTTAGAACCGATGGTGAATGTCCAAAGACCGCTTGGATACGTTGGAATATTCGCTGTGTAAAGCTTCGTAATTGGGAAAATTTCTTTTACATCACGCTGTACATTTGTAATCAGCTCAGGTGTGAACCAAGGGTTGTCCGTTTGTGCAACGAAAATACCGTCTTCTTTGAGTGCTTTTGCGATTCCTGCGTAAAATCCTTTAGAGAACAGGTTCACGGCTGGTCCAACTGGCTCAGTTGAGTCCACCATGATCACATCATACTCGTTGTCAGCTTCAGCAATGTGCATAAAACCGTCTCCGACTTTGACATCTACACGAGGATCGTCTAGTTTTCCAGCAATAGAAGGAAGGAATTTCTTCGAGTATTCGATGACCTTTCCGTCAATATCAACAAGTGTCGCTTTTTTCACACTTGGGTGTTTGAGGATCTCACGAATGACACCGCCGTCTCCTCCGCCTACGACAAGAACATTTTCCGGGTTTGGATGAGTGAAAAGAGGAACATGTGCCACCATTTCGTGGTATACAAACTCATCTTTCTCAGATGTCATCACCATACCGTCTAAAAACAGCATATTGCCAAACTCTTCTGTTTCCACCATTTCTAAATGCTGAAAGTCTGTTTGTTCTGTGTGAAGGGTTTTGTTCACCTTCAATGTAATACCAAAATTCTTCGTCTGCTTCTCTGTATACCAAAGTTCGCTCATTGTTCATCTTCCTCTCATCCAATAATAAACAAACATCTATTGTTAGCGCCTTTTATCGGCTATGACGATATCGATTGTCCAAGAAAAAAGTATAGTGGATTCATATCAAATTGTAAAGAACCGCATGAGTTCTCTTCATTTTTAAATCTCGCTCCCTGCAATCGCTTGTTTAAAACAGTTTTCTTTGTTCCATACTGATAAAAAACCGTCAAAATGGGGGCTTTGCATGGACACAATCATGAGTAATAAAAAAATCCGCATGACCGTGAAAACGATTCGAGCCTGTTTTTTTATCGGCTTGCTCACTTTTCTATTTGCAGGTACCGTCTTTTTGACGATTCTTTTACTTGCCAAATGGCAAGGTGCCCCTTCTGTTCAAGTTCCCCAATCCACGACCATTTATGCAGCCGATGGCTCAAAGCTTGGAGAATCCAGCTTTGGAGAAAAGAGATATTGGGTGCCGTTAAAGGAGATGTCTCCTCATATCAGACAGGCAGTTGTCGCTGTTGAGGATAAAACCTTTTATGAGCATCATGGCTTTGATGTGAAACGGATGGCAGGTGCTGCGGTGGCCGATATTCGTGCCATGGCTAAGGTACAAGGTGCCAGCACGATCACCCAGCAATATGCACGAAACCTTTATTTAGATCATGATAAAACGTGGAAGCGGAAGTGGAATGAAGCCTTTTACACGATTCGTTTAGAACAAAACTATACAAAAGATGAGATTTTAGAAGGATACTTGAACACCATTTATTATGGTCACGGAGCGTACGGCGTGGAAGCAGCGTCCCGTCTGTATTTCGGGAAAAAAGCGAAAAATTTAACCCTCGCTGAATCTGCCCTGCTTGCCGGTATCCCAAAAGGGCCTTCTCTCTATTCCCCTTATGTGAATGAGGAGAAAGCCAGCGCAAGAAAGAATATGATTTTAAGACAAATGCAAGAGGATGGCATGATTACGAAAAAAGCAGCCGATAATGCTGCGAAAGAAAAACTGTCCTATCGCCCTTTGCAAGAGAAGCAGCTGCAAGCAAAGCAAGCCCCGTATTTTTATGACGATGTGATTCGAGAGTTGAAACAAAGCTTGGGGTTAACAGAGGAACAGATTGAAACCTATGGGCTTCATATCCAAACGACCCTCAATCCAGAATTACAGAAAATCGCAGAAAAGACGTTAAAAAACACGATGAATTCCAAATCAGATATCCAAATCGGCTTTACTGCCATCCATCCCCAAACAGGGCATGTACTCGCCCTCATAGGCGGGAGAGATTATGAGAAAAGTCCATTCAATCGGGTGACACAAGCAAAAAGACAGCCCGGTTCAACCATGAAACCCCTTCTCTATTACATTGCCTTGCAAAACGGGTTTACACCCGCAACCGTCATGCGCAGTGAGGAAACGGTTTTTGAACTGGATGATCAAGGCAGCGGTGCCGCTTATTCACCAAGCAATTATCACGGCTATTACGCCAATGACGGCATTACAATGCTTCAAGCTTTAGCGCTGTCTGATAATATTTACGCTGTGAAAACCCATCTATTTTTAGGAATGGAGCAGCTTGTACGTGCTGGCAAGACATTTGGAATCAAGGAAAAACTAGATCAAGTACCATCTCTTGCCCTAGGCACGTCTCCTGTGAAACCAATTGAAATGACCAATGCTTACGCCATGCTGGTCAATGGCGGAAAACGCGTCAAGCCAACCTTTATTACGAAAGTAACCGACGCAAAAGGCAATGTGCTTTTTGAAGAGAAACAAAAACGAGAACAAATCCTAGATGAAAAAGCAGCATTTGTCACCACCGACATGATGTCAGGAATGTTCAATGATCAATTAAACGGCTATACAAGTGTCACTGGCCGCACCATTATGAAGGACCTTACAAGAACATACGGAGGAAAATCCGGGACAACAGGAGCCGACAGCTGGATGATCGGCTTCTCTCCCCAGCTCGTCACAGGTGTGTGGACAGGCTATGATAAAGGCCGCACCATTGACTCAGTCGAAGAAACAGCCTATGCGAAAAAAATATGGGCTTCCTTTATGGAATCAGCCCTCTCGAAGCAGCCAGCCTCCTCCTTCATGCCGCCTGACGGTGTCAAAGGGGTATATATCAATCCAAAAACCGGAGATCTCGCAGGCCCAGGATGTGAATCAAAGGTATTCACCTATTTTATAGAAGGAACGGAGCCGACAAGTGTCTGCTATGGTGCTGAGGACAAAGCATCTGAGCAGGAACCTGTTCAAGATCAAAAGCCAAAGAAATGGTGGGAAAAGTGGCTGAAACGTTAAAAAAGACATGAAAAACCCCGAGACCTGCTTCTCGGGATTCTCCATGTCCTAGCTTTAACACCAGTTTACTCAAAAAACGGATGGAATTGGTAGACATCCGCCAATCTTCACAAAAATTTCACAATTATTCAGGGACAGCCAATCCTTCTTTTAATTCATCTGTAGATGCGTCCCATAGCGCTTCATTATGCCCCTTCAAGAAATCAGCCAGCACCTTTTTGGATACGTCATCCATATGACTAACGACGATTTTTCGCTTCATCGATTTATCCATTAAATTCACATGCTCTGGAAGTGACTTATACCCGCGGCGGATCGAACGGTCAACGGTCATTTCACAAGCTGTCACACCTGCATAATAAGGACCTTCTTCTCTGCGGTCAATCGTCACCCATACGAGCCAATACGGTTTTCCGTTCGGCACTTCTTCTTTTGTTTTCAAAAATTTAATTCCTTTTTCGACGGCACTTCTTGCATGCATAGCACCAATATCAATGACAGCTTCCTTTTCCTCTACATCAATGATGACTGGCGAGATATTATCAAGACTGAGAGCGCCTGCCCCAAAGCCTCCATGTCCGTCGGTTGCATCTGTTTTTTTAATGATGTTAAAACCAATTGGTTTCTTCTTTTTACCTTCCATTCTTTAAACCTCCTAAAGCAGCGGCTTCAAAATAAGATTAAACCAGTATATGATTTGATCCCGCATTCCGATCAATGGACCAAAAACAAACTGTCCCAGCGGTGTGATCACGAATATGAGAAAAATAATGATCCCATATTGTTCAAATTGCGTCATTTTCGCCCGGATACGGGGACTGACGACGTCCTCAATAATTCGATACCCATCCAGCGGCGGAAGTGGTAATAAGTTAAATAGGAACAAGATGACGTTTAAGTTAATAAAGATTAAAAAGAAATTATCGACTCCCGGCTCAAAGCGCATGATCCACTCCCCGCCAAATTTCTGAAGAAGCACATACACAAGAAAGCCCAAAAACGCCAGCACCAAGTTACTTAATGGCCCAGCAATGGAGACACAAATCCCTGCTAAGCGTGGTTTTTTAAAATGGTAACGATTCACCGGTACAGGTCTCGCCCAGCCAAACCCGGCCACAAAGATCAAAATCGTCCCGAATACATCGAGATGCTTCAGTGGATTGAGCGTCAGTCTCCCTTGATTCTTAGCCGTCGGGTCTCCGAAACGGTACGCAACATATGCATGCGCCAGCTCGTGCATCGTAAATGCGACAACAAGCGTAATGGCGACATATGGAATAAGTTCTAATGGATAAACAAGAAATTGGTTCAAAGGCATGAATCCCTCTTTCTTTCTATACAATGATTTACTTCATTCAGTATACTATAAGAAGTCCCTTAAACTAAAGGGAAGCGTAGTATTAAAGGAAAAAGGAGGTTTTCGCCATGCCGATTGTCACCGTTCAAATGCTTGAAGGAAGAACAGACGAGCAGAAAAGAGCTCTTATGGAGAAAGTCACTGATGCCGTTGTTGAAACAACAGGCGCAGGGGCAGAAAAAGTCTCTGTCATTATTGAAGAAATGAAAAAAGAACACTATGCCGTAGCAGGAAAGCGCATCAGCGACCTGTAAGCATATAAAAAGGACAAACACTTTTCCGGTGTTTGTCCTTTTGTCTTCATTCTTATCTGTACCACGCTTTGTTACGGTTCACCTGATTTTTATGAGCCGCATCGAAGAAATCGACTGTGTAGGAATAATCATAATTCATTAAGCAGACAATGCCGCTTCCTTGAGGGTCGTGCGGTAAGCCAAAGTTATGGCCGTATTCATGCGTAGCCGCTTTTGCTGTATTCGCTGTTCCTTGGTCAAGGTTGACGGCGAATGCACTTCCGCTTGGTGCACTATTGTAGACATAAGCGATTCCGCCAGCATCAAAGTTTGGATTTGCTGTAAATCCAGTGACAAAATCGTATCCTCTGCCATCAAAGCTGCGCGCAAGGTTAGACAAAATTTGCTCTGCATTTGATCCCGAAGACGTCCAAGATCCTACTGCTTGTACGACAAAGTCGACATCATGATCACGGTTAAACGTGACATCTGCTTGCTCGATGATGCTGACAATCCGTGTCTGCCAGTCACTATATTTCGCACGATACTGCGCATCAGCAACCGCATAGACAGTGACCTTCTGACTGCCTGTACTTGCTTTTGTTGAAATTGAATCTCCTGTATTGGCCTTAAAGGTTCTCGAGCCTACCTGCTTACCAGACTCATCTAATACCTTTGTTGTCACATCTCGTTCAATTGGAGGTGCTGTCTTCAAATCTTTAAAATCGTTTGCTTTTGGCAACCCCTCACTAATATGGGTTTCGAACGGCGCATGACCATGATCATGACCATGACCTGCACTCGCTACTGGTGCTGAAGCTGAACTTACCCCCGGTAACAAACTACCTACCAATAAAAATGACAAAAAGACTGAACGCTTTTTCATTCCTATCCCTCCTTTGTTTTTCACAAAGTTATATATTCACTGAAAATTCACCATTTTCCTTCTCTTCAGTCAAAAACAGGGAATTAGATGCACAGGAAGAAAGTCGAATTACGTCATTTTCACTAATTTTTCGGATATTTTGACACACATTTCATCGAAAAATAGCGCTTTTGGTCTGGGTCATTTACTTAGTAAACACCCCAGTTTTTAAGAAATAATGTCATGGACCTAATGACACATCTGAAAGAAACAAAAAATGATATTAGAAAAGATAAAGTCACACTTTACTGATACCAATTATACTTCTCTGCGATTCTGCCTTATGATGAAAAACATAAAACATTGCTACCTCAAAGCAGAAGGGACGATCGGCATGTCTGGAAAAAAGCACATACAATTTGGATTAATGTTACATGGCCCAGGGGGGCACATGAATGCATGGAAGGATGAATCGGTTCCAGCAGATGCAAGTGTTAACATTGATTATTATCAAGCGATGACCAAAAAGGCAGAATCAGCGGGTTTCCGTTTTGTCTTTGTCGCAGATGGCTTATATATTCATGAACATTCGATTCCTCATTTCTTAAACCGATTTGAACCATTAACCATCTTATCTGCGCTTGCCACAGTCACCAAACAGATTGGACTTGTGGGTACTGTATCCACTTCATACAGTGAGCCCTTTACCATTGCCAGACAATTTGCTTCCTTGGACAAATTAAGTAAAGGCCGGGCAGGCTGGAATGTTGTAACTTCCCCATTAGAGGGCTCTGCTGAAAATCACATCATCCGTTCGCATCCTAGCCACTCACTTCGATATGAAATTGCAGAAGAGTACTTACATGTAGTGAACGGGCTTTGGAGCTCATGGGAAGAAGATGCTTTTGTAAGAGATCGATCGACAGGTGTCTTCTTCGACCGAGATAAATTGCACACCTTAAACCATCATGGGAAACACTTTTCTGTCAAAGGTCCTTTAAATATTGAGCGCTCTGAACAAGGGCAGCCCGTGATTTTCCAAGCAGGCGCTTCAGAGGCTGGAAAAGATCTAGCCGCAAAAGAAGCAGACGCTGTATTTACAAATGCCGATTCACTTGAAAAGGCAAAAGCCTATTACCGCGACGTGAAAAATAGAGCCGAAGCGTTTGGTCGAAAACCATCCGATATCAAAATATTCCCTGGCATCCACCCGATTACAGGAAAAACAGTCGAAGAAGCAGAAGAAAAATATGAAGCCATTAAACATCTAGTCTCTATTGAAGAAGCTCTGCATTATCTCGGCCGATTCTTTGACCATTTGGACTTCAGCCAATTCCCGCTTGATGAACCTTTTCCGGATATAGGTGACGCTGGGTCAAACAGCTTCCAATCCACAACAGAGTCCATTAAGAAAATGGCCAAAGATCAAAACCTGACCTTAAGAGAAGTCGCTTTACAAGTGACCACCCCAAAAAGTGCCTTTTTCGGCACTTACGAACAAGTAGCTGACAAATTAATTCAATGGATCGAAGAGGATGCCGCAGATGGATTTATTTTTGGCGCTCCAATTTTAGCTAGTGGTTTATCCGAATGGACGGAGCACGTCATTCCGATATTAGTAGAAAAAGGATATTACGACCCAAATTATCCAGCTCATACCCTTCGCGAAAACTTGGGTCTGCCGATTAAGAAGAATCAGTTTCTGAAACAAACAGTGAAATAAACTTGAAAGAGGGGCTAGCATAAAGGCTAACCCCTCTTTTTATGATGGTTGGTGCTGTTGGTGCAACCGACTTTCAATGAGATCAATAAACTGGAGCACAGCTCTTCCAGGTGTATCATTTGTTTTCCTCAATAGACCAACTGGCGGGGAAACTTGAATGCCCTTTATTTCTAATACCTTCGTACCGGGGAGTGTAAAAGAATGAGCCGTTCGTGTAAACAGAGAGACTCCTAAGCCCGCCTGAACATAGTGTTTATGGGACATACTGCTAGTAATCTCTAATTTCTTATAATTTGTCCCAATGACATCGACGATTTGTTGTTCAATTTGGATACGGATGGGGCAATTGTGAGGTGTGAATAGTATAGTCTCATTTTCTAAATCAGTTACCTCCACTGCATCTTTTTCCGCCAATCGATGGGAAGACGGGACCAGCAGGACGATATCATCTTGAAAAAGCGGCTTATAGCTATTTTCCATCGAAGCTTCTGGTGCGCCGCAAATCGCAAAATCAATCTCATCATGGGAAAGCAAGGAACTCAATGTATTTGCATCTGCTACTTGCACAGAAAATTCTACATTCGGAAATCTTTCCTTGAATTCTGCAAGGAGCGCCGGGAACTCTAAACTGGCAGTAGGCTCAGAAACACCGATACGAATTAATCCCGCAATGCCCACTTCTAAATCTTGGAGCGTTTTCGTCAGTTTCTCATATTCATTGAGTAAAGAATTGGCTCTTTCATAAAAAAGCTGTCCTGATGCTGTTAACTTTAAGGTCTTCCCTCTCTCTAGAAGCTTCTCTCCAATTTCCTCTTCTAAATGCTTGATGTGCAAGGTAATGGTTGGCTGAGAATAATTCAGTGCTTCTGCTGCTTTTAAAAAATTCCCATATTTCACGATGGTGGCAAAGGTGCGGATCGCACGAATCTCCATAAAACCCCTCTTTTCTCTATATTTTAAATAACTGAATCGTGTATTTATGATTACTAATTATACTTTTCAATTGGTTTGCCTTATTATAATTTATATTATCAACTATTCCAAGTTGTTTAGAAGGAATTATTAGAAATGGAGGAGACGATTTGACGAAAGTAACGATTATAGCAGGCGGACATTCCGTCCAATCTCGATTAACCGGTGTTCTGCAGTATGTTCAGCAGCATTTAACGATCAATGGAATCGATGTGCATATCATTCAAGTTCACCAGCTGCCTAGCAGCGCATTAATACGTGCGGACTTTTCAAACGAAGAGGTTGTCAAGGCCATTGAACTTGTGAATGAGAGTGACGGTGTCATTGTGTTAACGCCTGTCTACAAAGCGTCATTTTCCGGTATTTTAAAAACGTTTTTAGATTTACTTCCACAAAAAGCGTTACAAGGAAAACCCGTCCTTCCGTTCGTTTTAGGAGGAACCTATGGTCACCTGCTCGTCATTGAATATGCTCTTAAACCGATTATTCATCAACTTGGTGCAACGGTTGTTCAAGCTGGCGTGTATGTCGTGGATCAACAGGTCACAAAGCAGGAGTCAGGTGATTACTTACTTGATTCAGATGCCACAAACAGGTTAAACCTCGCATTATCTCAATATCAAAGTCTGATAGGAGGAACAGCCAATGTCGTTCACCCTTAGTATTCTTGATCAAAGCCTTGTCGGTGAAAACGAGAACGCAGAGACGGGCATTCAGCATACTGTCAGATTGGCTGAGGCAGCGGATCAGCTTGGCTATCACAGGTTTTGGGTGTCTGAACATCACAATAACCCTCAAGTAGCAGGTTCTTCCCCTGAAGCTCTTGCCGGCTATCTCTTAGCAAAAACAAACAACATACGAATTGGGTCTGGCGGTGTCATGCTTCAGCATTACAGCCCGTTCAAAGTGGCTGAAACATTTCATGTCCTAGCATCATTAGCGCCTGGAAGAGTCGATTTAGGTGTTGGGAAAGCACCGGGAGGACTGAACCTATCGACACAAGCTCTTCAGGAAGATTATCAGGCGTCACGGAAGGATTTTTCTCAAAAATTAGTGGATCTCAAAACCTATCTGACGGAACACACAAATGAATTGAATGCTCAGCCCATCCCTCGTTTTTCACCTGACATGTTCCTATTAGGGGGAAGTATAGAGAGCGCTGAATTTGCAGCAAAACTTGGTATCTCCTTTGTCTTTGCCTTCTTCATTAATGGAGATGAAGCCTTATTAAAAGAAGCAAGAGAGACCTTCCAAACATATCAGAAAGCGGGCACTCGCCAGCAGTTCCTTCTTGCCATCACCGTTTCTGTAGCCGAAGATCACGAACAAGCACTCTCGCACATCAAACAAAAGGAAACAGTAAAGGTCTCCTTTTCCGATGGAAGAAAGCTTAATGTCACATCGTTAGAGGATGCAGAAAAACTGGTGAAAGAAATGGAGAAGGAACACTACAACATTCATGTACAAAAAACCGGCTATACTGCTGGCACAAAAGAAACCGTTCATCACAGGCTGACTGAGCTAGCCGAGTCATACGATATCAATGAATTCATCGTGCTGTCGCCGATCGTAAATATTGATGAAAGGATCACGTCTATCACTTTATTAAAAGAAGCACTTGATCAAGAACAAACAAACCAAAAACCAATCAATCAAGAGGTGAACGTCTAATGTCAAACAATCAAAAAATCATATTATGGAGCAAAAATGGATGCAGTTATTGCAAGGACATTCAATCCTACTTCAACGATCAGCAGATCCCTTTTTCAACGATTGATGTCACAGAACATGATGATTACAGAAACATTTTAGAAGCAAAATACGGTGTCCGCTATGTGCCTGTAGTTGAGATCAGTCATGATCCTCACGTGTATCAAGCATTGCTGAATCCAGATATCGAGACTTTAAGAAAAGCGTTAATCTGACATTACATTTTGAATGGAGGTTTGTCATGAGTCGAGATATTTTTCGCATCGCTACCGAAGAAGATGCGCCGGCTTTTTTAGAATTGCTGTCCAGTGCATTTAAACCGCTTGGGGAAATGGGCATCGATTGGCCATCCACGAACGCCACACTTGAAATGGTCACAGAAAACATTACACAGTCCGCTGCCGTTGTATTAGAACGAGACGGCCGGCTCATATCAACCATCACCATACGTTTTCCTTGGGAGAGCACTGAGCCGGTCTCAGGCTATCCATTTGTTTGGTGGTTTGCGACAGCTCCTGATTTAGCCGGTCAAGGGATTGGAAATAAGCTGCTCGATTATGTAGAAAACACCTTGCTCCGGCAGACATATAAAGCGCCTGCATATACACTGGGCACTTCTGGCCGGAAACACCCTTGGCTTTTAGAGATGTACGAACGAAAAGGATATACAAAATATATTGAACGCGAGGCTGAAAATGGAGATTTAGGTGTTTTGATGTATAAAGTGCTTATCCCTGAACGCTTTGATCCAGCCATTCTAGGGGCACCACCCGCAGAAGAAAAAGTCGAAACGACTTCTACATAGGAGGTGATTCAACGTGGGTGAGTTTTTCAAATGGGAGTATGTGGTCACACTCTTTCCTAAAGTATTATCAGCCCTTCCGACGACCTTGCTGATTGTTTTATTTGCCACTTTGATTGGCAGCTTTCTTGGATTCATCCTTGCTTATTTTCGAATTGAGCGCATTCCTGTTCTGCATCAACTCAGTGCAGTCTATGTCTCATTTATTCGCGGAACGCCTATCCTGGTTCAAATGTTTATTGTCTTTTATGGTCTGCCAGGCGTGCTCGCAGCAATTGGCCTTGATATCTCCATGTGGAACAAATTGATCTTTCTTTATATTACATATGGACTCAATACAGCTGCCTATTTTTCAGAAATATTCCGATCAGCCTTATCGAGTGTCCCAGCATCTCAATATGAAGCAGCTGCTTCCATTGGGCTGACGAAATGGCAGATTTATAGAAGGACACTCATTCCACAAGCAGGGAGAATCGCGCTCCCGAATATTGGCGTGGCCATTGTCAACTTATTACAAAATACCTCCCTCGCCTTTACACTGGGCGTGATGGATATTATAGGAAAGGTCCAAACATTAGGGGCTTTATACTATCGCGTATTAGAAGGATACTTTATTGCTGCCGTTATTTTTATTATGTTAAGTATGCTGCTGGAAAAAGCATTTGATCTATTAGAAAAACAGATCAATACACCGAAAACAAGAAAACAGCGTCAGACGACATTCGTTTCCTTAAAAAGACCCGAAACGGCCTTCACAGTCGAAAAGCGCGCGAAGTAAAACGAGGAGGATTTCACATGAAAAATAACAAACAATTCAAAAAATATTACATCATTGGTCTGCTTACACTTGGCTCATTGCTGCTTGCTGCCTGCGGAAATACGGAACAATCGAATGAAGTCAAAGCAGAAGCAGCGAATAATGATCCAGATGCGAAAGAAATCATCGTTGGCACAGGGAACGCTTACCAGCCTTTCGTTTACTTAGATGAAAACGGTCAATTAACAGGCTATGAGAAGGCTGTATTAGATGAAGTGGATCAGCTGCTTCCACAATATAAGTTTAAATATGAATCCTTCGAATTTAAAAATATTCTGCCCGCTTTAGATGCTGGTAAAGTAGATCTCGCTGCCCATCAATATGAAATCAATGATGAGCGCCAGAAGAAATATCTATTTGGAAAAGTTGGCTACACAGATTATACAAGCTATGTGGTTGTTGATAAGGCATCCGGTCATGATTTTCAAAGCCTTGACGATTTGGCTGGACACAAAGTGCACACCTCTACAGGAAGTAATTTCGCTTATCTTCTGGAGCAATATAACGAAAAGCATGATCGGAAAATTGACATTGTCTACGGAGATGGCGGGAACGAAATTCTCGTCAAAAACCTTCAAAATGGCACAGTCGATGCGGCCTTGCTCACAAAGTATGACGTCAACAAACTAAACAAACAATTCAATGCCAATCTAGTCACCTCTGGAAAGCCTGTAAACGTATCTAAAACGTATTATCTATATCAAAAAAACAATACAAAACTTCAAAAAGACATTGATCAAGCATTACAAAAACTGATCGATAACGGCAAGCTCGCTGAATTGTCTAAGAAAATATTGGGCGGAGACTTTACTACATCATAAGAAAGGAGCGATCTGAGTGGATTTTGATGTTGCCTTTATGCTGCAGGCCTTTATAGCTGCACTTCATTATTTGCCAACGACGCTGTTATTAGGCTTTCTCCCGCTATTATTTGGCTCTGTCTTTGGATTTGGTATTGCCCTTATCCGTTTTTATCAAGTGCCTGTATTGTCTCCATTGTTCAAATGGTTTGTGGTTATTTTTAAAGCAATTCCTGTTGTCCTGATTCTGCTCGTATCTTATCTCCTTTTTTCCGATTCGCTGGATCGTTTGGCTGCATCTCTTTCTCTTCAGATTCGTTTCAGTGATTTGGACAGACGATGGATTGCCATTTTCGCCCTTACTTTATATGCCGTAAGCGGGTTATCTGAAATATTTCGAAGCTCTCTTGCATCTATTCCAAAGGGGCAAATTGATGCTGCTCTATCCGTTGGTTTCACCAGCAAACAGGTCTTACGAAGGGTCATCATACCGCAAGTCTTTCCCATCGCCCTTCCACTTTTGAACAACATGCTGATCAGTTTAATCAAAGCCTCTTCTCTCGTCTCTATGGTGTCTGTGGTCGATATTTTAAACGGCGCTTTAATCAAAGCCAATGTGAACTATCGTTATCTTGAAGCATACATCGCCGTTGCTCTCATTTACTGGGCACTGTGTGCCTCTATCGAAGCCATTACAGCCGGATATGAGAAATATGGATACAAAAACAAAAGGAGACGATTGGCATGATTGACATCAAACAGGTGCATAAAGCGTTCGGTAAAAACCAGATTCTGAGAGGAATTGATTTAACGGTAGAAAGAGGCGAAGTGGTCGTCATTTTAGGTCCGAGCGGTTCTGGAAAATCAACCTTTCTGCGATGCTTGAATTTTCTTGAGCGTGCGGACCAAGGAGAAATCAGCATTGATCACACGACTGTCAAGTTCAATCAAGCAAGGCCTAAAGACATTCTCGCACTTCGCAGAAAAACCGCCATGGTCTTTCAGCAATACGATCTATTTCTTCATAAAACAGCACTTGAAAACGTCATGGAAGGTTTAGTCATTGCCCGTAAACAACCAAAAGATCAAGCCTATGACACAGCTCTCCAATTACTCACAAAGGTCGGATTACTAGAGAAAAAGGATGCCTATCCGCATCAATTATCTGGCGGACAGCAGCAGCGAGTTGGCATTGCACGGGCACTGGCTTTGAATCCAGAAGTCATTTTGTTCGACGAACCGACCTCTGCATTAGATCCAGAACTTGTAGGAGAAACGCTTGATGTCATTAAACAGGTAGCACAAACCGGGGTCACCATGATCATCGTCACCCACGAGATGAACTTTGCCTATGATATTGCCGACAGGGTGATTTTCATGGAGGATGGGGTCATCGTCGAATCAGGTACGCCGGAAGAAGTCTTTGAACAGACGAAAGAAGAACGTACAAAACAATTTTTAGCGAGATTCTCTTATCACCATTCATAAAAAACAAGTCGATCCATGCGGTCGACTTGTTTCTGTGCAAAATAAAAACCAGTCTGTTCTAGCCATTAGCCATCACACACTGGTTCTTCTCGTTAGTTCAATTCCTTCAACTGATCAATATAAGCAAGGGCAGCCTCAAATTCTTCATCCGTATAACGCTGCTTGCTTTTAATGGTAAAGACCTTTTCCTTTACTTCATCTTCTGGCAGGTCATCAAAATATAAAATCGTTGAGACAAGCTCTAGGAAACGGGACGATTGCTCGTTCATCTGCTGCGTCAGCACTTTGAGGTCGGGCATGTCCACTTCACACTGATCGAGAAACTCTTTCCCATTGTCCGTCAGCGAATAGCGATATTGATAGTATCCGCCCTTTTTTTCCTTCATTTCGTCCAAGAATCCAAGGTTGCACAGCTCTTCAATTCTGAGCGTCAACTCCTCTGAATAGGGGCCATAAAAATGAAAATCGTATTTCTCGTAAAAAGGCAAATCTAGCTTTTTTGCTATGTAAATCATCTTTTGCAGCTTCTTCCGTCCAACGATTTCCCCTGATTCAGAGAATACCTTCATCAACTTTGCATGCTCTTTCAACAAATTCCCGACATCTCCTTTTTCAGTACTTCCTTATCCCAAACCAAGCAGCTTCATGATCGCCTTCTTTTCTTCAGCTTTTTCCGACATATCTACAATTAAGTCCATCGGGAAATAAAGTTTATGATCGGTTCTTCGTTTACCGGAAATGGCGTCAACAATATCTGACTGTCTCGACAATTCTTTAATATGACCGCTTTGCGTCAAAAGGTGGATGGGCAGCCTCTCTTCTTCCTCCCCTGGTCTGTAGAAGTCATAGGGCAAGTCAGAGGAAGAGTCGACCACTAAATAGTAGTCAGGATCAATTCCTGCCTCCTTGAACAAGGCGGTCAGCTGGAAATATTTCGTCATTTCTTCATTTGGATTAAACTCTGTATATTGGAACAATCGGCGGTTCATAAAACGGCGGCACAAATCAGCCAGCACGTGATCTTCTTCATCTTCCCACGCCTGAAAATAAAATAAGACAATGGATTCATCCAGCTTAATATAGTCCTCTGTGGTGACATTCCCCTCAAAGATTGAATAAAAATGAACTGGGGCATGTGTAAAAATATAACCAGTTTCATGCAGCTCTTTTGCCCGATGAAGGATTTTCGTTAAAATGACTTCCGCACTGCGTGTCACTGGGTGGAAATAGACTTGCCAGTACATTTGATAGCGGCTCATAATATAATCTTCAACCGCATGCATCCCGCTCTGCTTCATCACAATCTGATCTTCTCTCGGGCGCATCACACGTAAAATACGTTCCATATCAAAGTGGCCGTAGCTGACACCTGTATAGTAAGCATCACGCTGCAAATAGTCCATTCGGTCGGCATCAATTTGACTTGAGATCAAACTGACCACCTGTTTGTTTTGATACGTTTTGGCAATGACTTCAGCCACATGCTTCGGGAAATCATCACTCACCCGGCGGAGCACTTCATTGACTTCCGTCTGCCCTAAAATAATATCTCTTGTAAACGATTCATGGTCTAAGTGGAAGACCTTTTCAAAGGAATGAGAAAATGGACCATGTCCGAGGTCATGAAGCAAAGCAGCACTAAGTACAAGCTCTCGCTCTCCTTCATCCCATTCAGGCCGCCCTTTAAACACATCATCCACAATTCGTCTCACAATCTCGTATACACCGAGTGAATGATTGAATCGGCTGTGTTCTGCACCATGAAACGTCAAATAAGTAGTTCCTAGCTGTTTAATTCGTCTCAGGCGCTGAAACTCTCTTGTTCCTATTAAATCCCATATTAATGCATCCCTTACGTGAACATAACGGTGCACAGGATCTTTAAATACCTTTTCCTCAGATAATTTCCCTTTTGGATACGCCATCGTTTCGTCCCTCTTTTTTTAAGACGTGTTTCTATTATATCGGGTAACTTTTCCCGAAAACATCCTTGAATTTGCTGGTGAATGTGTTCTCAAAGATTGCACGGACGTAAAAAGCCCGACCTGACAGGGACGGACCTCTTTTTAGGTCGACTGAACACATTCAGTGACATTTATTTGACTTTTTTTTGAACCTTTTCGAGTAATTCATCTTCTGTTGGTGCGGATAATGGGCGATTGTTCACAAACGCAAAAGCCTTTTTTCGTCCTGGGCCACAATAGGATTGACAGCCGATCTCAATTTTTGCATCAGGGTCAACCGATTTGAGTCGAGGCAATAACGTCTTTAGGTTCGTCGCATCACAATCGTCACATACGCGAAACTCATTAGCCATGGTCTTACGCTTCCTTTCAATGATGATACTTCATTCTATATGAAACAGTTGGACAGCCAATCGTGGATAATATACCACCCAACATTGTACATCGAAGCGGCTGGACTTGCAAGACGCTTTGCCACCCCAATCACCCGCTTACATAAAAGCTAGTATTTTCCACTATCCTTTTAGCAAACTTGTATAAACCTTCTTGAACTTGGCTAATCTAATACCATCAAATCATATGGGGGTTTAAACACATGTCAAAACAAAGACAAGATGCTTGGTCAGAGGAAAATGATCTCCTCCTGGCAGAAACCGTCTTACGTCACGTCAGAGAGGGCAGCACGCAGCTGAATGCGTTTGAAGAAGTAGGAGATAAACTGAACCGCACCTCAGCGGCATGCGGATTTAGATGGAATGCTGTCGTCAGACATCAATATGAAAAAGCGTTGGCACTTGCCAAAAAACAGCGAAAACAACGGATGCGCGCACTTGGCAATGGCCAGCCAGCGAAAAAACGATTACTTTATCAGCCGCAAGTAGAAGAAACGGTTACTCAAGAGGAATTCTCACAGGAACTGGAGCCAGCACAGGAAGAAACATTTGCACCAGCTGCTGAAACAGCAGAACAGCTTCAGTTTGTGGATCAAAGCTACAATGAAGAGTTAGCTAGTTTATCACATTTATTGTCACAGGCTGCTCCTGCCCCAAATACCGCAGAGAAAAAGCCGGAAGCAAATCCATTTAGGCAGCATCAAGAATTAACCATCGACGATATCATTGATTTCTTACGCCGTTATGAAGGCGATGGTCAGCAATCCACTGCCTTACGTATGGAAAACAGCCGCTTAAAACGAGAAAACAATGAGCTTTCTCATAAAGTCTCGCAGCTAGAAGCTGAAGTGAAAAAGCTTGAAAAGGATCAGCTCACGATTCAAGAAGATTATGAAACACTCGTCAAAATCATGAACCGTGCAAGAAAACTAGTTTTGTTTGAAGAGGACGATAGTGCCGCACCAACCTTTAAAATGGACCGGAACGGCAACCTCGAAAAAATGGCAGAATAACAAAAAGTGCTCCCCGCCTCGGGAAGCACTTTTTTAAATACCCAGAAATAGCATCACACTAAAAAGAACATTGATCAAAAACACAAACATAAAAATATACCTGACCTGCCTTACCTGAAAATCACCAAACATAAAAATATAAAGACCTGCGATGCCAAGTGTCAGTACAGGCTGAAGAAATGGCACTAAAAGCGAAATGCCGTAGCCGGCTCCCATGAGGACAGGAAGCCATAGTAAATAGAGGTAACCGCCGTTTTTGGATTTCAAGAAACCACTCCCTCTCTTTCTTCTATCTGCTTGATTTCAGGCTGGACAAACTTGAGTCCGGCCATTGTGCGGCCGCGTTTTTGTGATGTCCAGACCGCAATCGCCGGCTGATCTATCAGAGATTCTGTGTCAATGGTGATCAGCACTTTCTCATGTAATTCAATTGAAGCTTCAGACTCGATTTTGCATCCAGATAAACTAATATCATGTATGTTCACCGGCACCTTCTCTTCTAGCCGGCCCTCATAGGACAGCGTACCTGTCACACCTTGCAATGGTCTTCTCATCCATTTGCGCTGCAGAGCCTTTGGTACCTTCTTCGTTTCTCTTACAAAGCGGAGAAATGTCCGAACAGCATAGGATTTTTTCTCACGATCCGTTATCGATATATGCTCTCGTGTGAATAAGAAGCGGATCAGCGATAGATACTCTGATTTTTCTGTGTCAGTAAAAGCAACACCAACCATCAGCTTGTCTCCCTCTGGATGGCTCCAAACCACATCACACGCCACACTTTCTTCCTCTGAAAAGAACAATTGCGTTTGTCCTTGATAGAGAGAAGGAGCTTGATCAAGTGGAATGGATAGACGCGCACCTGAATCACTCATATCTAGTAGAAAACAAGCAATCGGCTCATCTTGATGATCAGAACGGAGCTGCCCCTCTTTTTCAATGACAAACCGCTCTGATTTTCGATAACGCGGACGATCAAACGCCACAATGAGTGCCATGAATAGACCTGCACCGTTATAAAGCACCCAAAAAATATTAATCAACGTGAGGTCAGCATTCATCGTCCCATTTACCTTCACATCGTATCCTATTTTCACAAGGACAAGCAATGAGAGCAGCAAGAAGATCAAATGAGGAATCATCGTTTTCAAATGGAAATGTCTCTTGTCCGTTTGAATTCCCTTCGGTGTGACAAGAAATTCAACCCTCTTCTTCAAAAACAGCTCACTTAAAGCCACACCAGCCAGATGGAATGCCATAGAGCTTTCGTAAATATGACTCCAAAACATACTTCTTTTTTGATTCGACACCAGTTTAAACGCTAAATACGAACTAAAAAACGCCGGCAGCCAAAACATGAAAATGGACTGGAAATCTGCCCAGAAACTTTGAATACCAAACAATAAAAACAAAATCGGTGTAAGAATGTAAATCATTTTAAACAAACCGTTAAACCAATACACAATGCCATCTAAATAAAGAACTCGCTGCATAAGCGTTAAGCCGCGAACTTTCAATGGATTAAACTTACGGGCACACTGAATGTTCCCTCTCGACCACCGGTCTCTCTGCTTTAACAGATCAAGCCAGCTTTCAGGTGCCAGACCGACGGCTAATACTTCTCCGACAGACACAGATTTGAAATTCCCTTGGAGAAGCATTCCGGTCGCCATGTCTTCTGTAATCACTCCAGTAGCAAATCCGCCAATTTCCTCTAAGGCCGTTCTTCTAAATACAGTATTACTCCCGACATACATAACAGCATTGAACCGATCCTTACCAGCTTGGAGGGTTTGCATGAAGAAGTCCTGTTCATTTGGAATTCGATCTTTCGAGAACATATTATATTGGAAAGGATCTTCATTATAAAATGCTTGTGGAACTTGAACAAACGCAGTGGCTCCATCATGAAAGTAAGGCACTGTCTTTTCTAAAAAGGCAGGAAGGGGGACCATATCAGCATCAAGTGTGAGAATCAGCTCTCCATTCGTTTGAGACATCGCATGGTTTAAATTACCCGCCTTAGCAAACTTGTTATCTGTTCTTGTCAGATAATGAACACCAAACTCAGAAGCAAGCTGCTCTACAGACTCCCTTTTGCCATCATCACATAAATAAATGTGGACGCTGCCTTTTGGATAAGAGAGATTCAAACAACCTGCAACCGTGCGTTTCAGTACTTCAATTGGTTCATTATATGTAGCTATGAAAATATCAACTGTTGGCAGCCTGTCAAGATCACTGATCGTGACTTGTTTCCGATTTGAAGGCTTCCAAACAAGTGTATAAAACACAAGCAGCTGTAAAAATCCAATGCATTCACAGGCAACAAGCAAGATGCCCATTATCATATTAAATGTACCTTCATGCGGCAGTGTAAAGAAGAGACGCCAGCAAATATATGCGGCATTTGTTAACACACAGAGCACAATGATGATTTTTTTAACAGTAGAGGCCATCGGCTGAATACGATACATCACATACAACACAGACAAAACACAAAGCATAAACAGCGGGTAATACGTGGTGAATAATGACAACAAATTTACCTTCTTTCTTACGCCATAAATGACTATTACATATAAAATTTCATAACAAAGGAGGGGATTCTTTCATAACATTGCCCCTCCAAATCTATTTAAGCAGCCAAATCAACTATTATTTCCATAACGTATCTAACTGATTTGAATAAAAATCAATCGCCTTTCGATAACTTAAAATAGCAGGATCTTTTGTCGTTTCAGTTAAACAGTTCAGTAATATTTCCATCGCTTTGCTATGTTCTTTCAAATTATACAAAGTCATGGCATAGAACGTTTGAATGGCTTTGTTGTCCGGATAAGTTTCCATCCCTTTTAGGAATATCTGTTTTGACTTTTCATATTCTCCTAAAGTTCTGTATGTACTTCCTAACCCTAGTAAAGCGTCTTCTAGTTCTTCTGAAGACAATCCTAACTCAATGGCCCTTTCATAAAAAAAGACAGCTTGCCTTTCCTCACCTAACAGGTCATAACTCCAGGCACATTGATAATGAATAGAGGCATTGCCTGGATACTCCTCTACAAGATGAGACAGCATTTCATTTGATTCTTGAAGATGTCCACTTTTTCGAAGTTCAATGGCTTTCTCAAGCTTTGTTTTCATCATTTCACCTCTACTCTTTTCAAGATGAAAGGGCTGATGTTTACGAAAACACCTTTTCATTCCGCTCAATCATCCGCGTCATGTTTTTCTCAAATTCCAGCTGTTCTTCTGCATTCAGGCCCGAAGCTGTCAGCTGATCACTGAGCTTTTGAAGCTCCTCTAGTAATAGGCGCATGAGAAATGTACAATCAATAGGTTCACCGATTAATTCTGATAAAGATGCCATCGTATCCGGCTGTATAACAGGAAATACTGCCTTCACTTCTTGCCGTTTATCCTTTAAGGCGGCGTCATAAAAACGGCGGATCAAGTCGGCACGTTCACGCCCGCTTCCATCTGCACACAAATAAATTTGCACAGCGACCCCACCGCGTAATCTACGCTGAGAAATGCCTGCAAATTTCTTTCCATTAATACTTAAATCGTAGCTGCCTGGACAATAGGAGCCGACAATTTCATAGGCTTCGATATCCACCTCATACATCGACAGCATTCGGCGGATCAGTTCCACCATCGCATCATACCCGCGGTCAATATCAATGCCCTTGTTTTGTTCCGCAAAGATTAAAGACACATTCAGTACACCTTCATCCAGCACCACAGCAAGACCGCCTGAGTTGCGCACAATCACACGATAGCCCTCTTCCTCAAGCAGCTTTACGCCATCTTGGAGAAATGGAAGTCTTGTATCCTGAATCCCAAGCACAATCGTATTGTGATGCACCCAAGAACGGGCTGTCGCTGGTGAGAGGCCCTTTCCCACCGACGCGCAAAGTGTATCATCCATCGCAAAGGATTGCTTCGGGTCCACATAAAGACCAAGACTCGACTGATCGATGATCCGCCATTTCGGCTGTGTCAGTAACTCAATAGGTTCATTTTTCATCTCCTGCATATCCTCTCGTTCATAAACTGTGTTTATTATAACATGTGATGAATGGAGGGAGAATGCAAAAAGCTCCATAACATTTGGCGTCACAGAGCGTTTCAGTTGGATGATTTGATTTTCTTGTTCTTGCTTTTCATGTTGAAATATACAGAGATCACTAAAACAGTATCATAACCACAAAACCAGCAGTAATCCATCTATTCCAAGGCAGTGTGAACATCTCCTTTATTGGATTACGCTTCTATGATACAGCCCTCACTCACCCATTTCAGAAAATTTTCGGCCATCAGCTCTGCATGCTGAGGGTCCATTACACCAGCATCCACGATCCATACCTTTTTCTCCTCTTCAGCCAGCCGCATGAGAAATACTTGCCCGCCGCCATCGTCGCCAATCGCCACATAGCCGCTTGCATATTGCTGAACCTCCCATGTTTTATTGCGTTCCACCATGTCCTCCGTCCCGTATAGCAGCACCTCACCGCCAAAGGAACATCCATTTGTCTGTTTCAGCAATTCCTTATAAGCACGGGGCAGGACAATGTATAGCTGGGATTCTGCCTCTTTGATATGTAAGTCACTTGCTGGTTTGTTTACGTGCAGATTTGGGATTTGAGGTAAATTGATCATTTTAAAAGCCTCCTCTAAGTTAATTTCATGACCCTTTTATACAAACGAAGGAGCATTCTTAAAAGAAAATAGAAAATGACCACATCGAGTATAAAACCCCACAATAGAAATTCAAAAGTATGATGTCCGTGCAGAACTAGCCAATCAATAGGGAAACCGCGATAATCAGCGTCTGAGCGAGAAACTCCTTTCAGCAAAGCTGTTCCTATAACAATCAGAATACTGATACTTAATAGCCAATTGGGTGTTTTTTTGATTTTGTGTTGTTTATGTTCCATATGCATTCCTTTCTTTGTTTTGCTGCCCGATACAAAACTTGATTCCATTACTACAGACAGCCGTCCTATCTATGACAGCATTTCTTTAAGCAAACTCTCTGCTTTATGTAATTCATCTAGAAAGGGGTTTAGATAGTCATTATAACTATCCAAATAAGCCCTCACCCCGCCAATGATCAAAATTTTTTGGAGATCTTCATTGTTCTGAATGATCCTTTGTGCATCCTTATATCTTTTGTATATTAATTGGAGAACACCTTGATTGATTTCTTGTGAATATTCTTTTTCTAGGATGTTGATGACTGTTTGGATTTGTTTCGTTAGTTGTTGTTTTTTGTTCATTGAACGCTCCTAAAGAATCTGCATTTTTTATTCTCTTATCAATTCAACAAGCCATCCCTGAGTGTATCTGATCATTATCGTTCTTCAGCAGGTATACAGATTCAACTATCATTATATTTCAAATAGCCCTTAAAAGTTTATAGACTTTTAAGGGTTTAAAAACACCATCTCATACTAATAAATATCAAGTCGTTGACAATTAAAACTTATAAAATCGCCTTCATTTATATCTCCTGGTAAGTTGTTATCCAATTCTAATAAAAATCCGCCTACTCTCACTTTTTCATCATGCTTATCAATTAATTGTCCTAAAAAACTATAGCTAAAATTATCATCTAATTTTTCAATTCTATACTCTGACAATTCAGCTTTCACTAAGTCTGATACATCTAAACAATAAATAGGCTCTAATAGTTCACTTTCTTCAAGGTAATTTAATGGTTGGGCAAAACACATTATTTCCAGTTCACCATCTGTTACAATCACTTCAGCTTCCGAAGCTTCTTGTGAAATCCAGTTTATTTTTTTTATTTTCAATACACTCACCCTTTTTTACTTCTTTGTTTTTATCCCTAAACTTGGTGCTTTTTTAGAAAGTTCTTTAACTGATTTTATATGAAATGTGGTAATATTCCCTGTTTTTCTATCAAGCCCAACAAATCCATATTTTGCACTTCCCTTTCCACCAACAAGCCTCACATAACCATTCAGTTCTGGTACATATTTCCCCTTCTGAATAACGTGATTTGCATCTTTAAGATAATTTTTGATATTGTATTGATTTTTACCCATTGCATCCATTATCTCTTTACTATGCTTTTCATAATGAATAATAGCTTGATCACCTTTGAATTTAATCAGGTCACCCGCACCTTTAGCAGTCTTCTCAACCCTCGTCACCGCATTCTTCCCTTGATCCAACCTAAAAACATATTTCCCAACCTTCACTATCTTCGTCATTGGAATGATAGAGGCTGCGGATAGGGCTTGGTCTGTGCTGCTGATGTTTTGGCTGGTTTCTGGCTCTTTGCCAGTAACGGCTCGGTAGCCGTCGTAGATGCCGCTGTATTCTAGGATGATGTTTTCGGTGGTTGAGACGACTTCACCGTCTAATATGCGTTTAGCGTTGCCATGGCTGCGGCTTTCTGGAATTTTGTCGACTTCTTCTATTCTTTTTTCGCCATTTGCGATATACGTTCGGATGATTTGTTTATTGGCGTAAACGGTGTATCGTCCGCCAATAAAATCAATATCCGACGGGTCCGTGACGACTTCATCTGCGATATCGAATTCTTTTAACTTTTTAATGCCTTTTACGTTGTATAGTCTACCATTTATGACCCTGATGTCTCTATGAATCTTGTTTTTCCCGTTCACGGCTTCCCTTTGCAATGTGGTAAGCGATGGATCGTTTGCTGTGACTTGTTTACTGATGTTTTTATAGGTGTCATTACGAACAACCGTCTCCACATTCGCCTGTTCTTTCTCTTTCAGTTTCTTCATCATGATCATCATTGGATTGTCTTTTGGGTTGTCTATTTTATCCTTCAATCCACTGATGGTGCTGCTTACTTTTTCTTCTTTTTCATCTTTGAAAATAGACCCCTTTTGATAGCTCGTGATGTCGATTTTTGGGCCGGTGAACATGGTACTTAAGGTATTTATGTATTGCTTCATTGTTTGAAGAGAACTTTTGGTTTCATGTAAAGCACTTGTCTGCTCCCTGTCAAATGCATGAAGCAGACCAATGGTTCTTGATGTCTCGAGCCATGCCTTTTGATAGTTCTGCTGAAACACTGATTCGTCTACACTTGGCAGATGAACAATATGACCAACTCTGCCGATGGCGTGGTTTACCTCTGATACGATTTCAGAAATCGTACGTTCAGCTTTTTTTAAGCCCTGATCAAGTTCGTGTTCAATAAATGCTTGTGATATATAGCCGTGCCCGTTTGATTCTAGTGCATGAAGAGCCTGCTTTGTGTTTTTCAATGCAGCGCTATATTCCTCAATGACGACCTGAAAGAATTGCAGGAAGGGAATATGGCATTCTGTATAAAAGGCGCGGATGGCTTGTCCCGCCTCTCCCTTTAGTTCGCCATCGAGTGAGATAATGTGATTGATTTGTTTTTCTATGGAGCTGATTTGCTGTGACTGCTGCTTTAACGCATTCAGCGTTTGATCTATTCCGTTTATTAGCGCAAAGGCGTCAAGGGTTTTCATTGCGTTCTCCTTTATTTTCTTTTACTGCTGGAAGCAAGCGCCTTGTCCGTTTCAATCATGGTGTTCACCACTTGTTCTGTTTGTGCAAGCTGTTTCTGAAGAATGCCTATATAGGATGTACTAATTTCGTTCAGCTGCTGATTGATCTTTTCTAATGTGTCTGCCGTCAGGAGCTGATTTCTTCCTTTGATGGTTGTTGGAAGGGCTGCATTCATTTGAGTGCCTGATTGTTTTGCATGCTGTAATACTTGTTTGACCTGACTGGCATCTATTTTAATTTCTCTCGTCATGTGACTACCCTCTTTTTTCTTCCAGTTGTTGCTGCTTTTCTTTCTCTATTTTTCTTTCAACCGAATGAATTTCATGTTCTAACGAATGAATCTCCGATGTGAAATCACTGATTTTCTCATCGATTCGATTTAATAGATTGGTTAGCTGTACACCTTTTATTTCCTGACTAGCGGAAGCCATTTCATCTCGAATGTCATCAAACGTGTCTGCCAAATGGCCAAACCATGTATGTGATGACAGATCTGGATGAGTGATTTTCTTGCTGGCATCTGCCAGGGCCCATTTTGCCTCTATGATTTCTTTTCGGCACATGCTGAGTTCAATGATTTGTTCTTTTTTTATAGATATATCTGCCTTTAACGAATACAAGGCTGCTTTATAACCAATGATTGCTCCAGATATGGTCAAACACCTCTATTCCTTAAATAGTCCTCCGTTATGTTACCATTTACTAGCACGAGAGGCATATGATTGAAAGTGAATTTACCAAAAAATGAATCGTATGTATTGGGTTTTAATACCTATTTCTCGCGCACAAAAAAGCTGGATCCATTTACTGAATCCAGCTTTTTATTGCTTATTTGAGCGAATCCCCTGCTGATGCTGATGGATGATCGCTAATTGAGGTGTCTTTCTTTTCAGGAATATAATGGAGAGAGAAACCAACAAGACTAAAAAAGGCACTTAACACTAGTGTTGGGTTTTTGAATAGATTCGTACTCGCAATAATCATATCTCCCTTTTGCAAAAGAATCCCTAGTATTTGACCGAATACCAACAGGGCTCCTGACGTTAAGAACAGGACAAGCAGCACTTTAAATAAAAATTCCATCAATGCTCTCATGTGTTTCTCCTTTCTATACTGGAAGTATTCCCATTCCAATGAGCCAGCCAATTCCCACGATCGGCAGCATATAGTAGAGAATCAGCGGTATAAACGTTTTCTCCGGTCTGGCTCCTGCAAGACCAGAAGCAATGAAAATCGATCCTGATGCCGGCGGGGAAGCGCCTTCTGTTGATGAAAAAGCAAGAATGGCGACAACAGCCACAACTGGGTCCACTCCGACTGAGACTAAAGCTGAAAATGAGACAAGCCCAACAGCTGTTAACGTGGCCGTTGAAGATAATGGTCCAGCCACCAGTGTGACAAGAATTCCCACAATGAGCACCATGAGCCACTTCGGAATGGTAAGTACTGATGTGATTTGCGTCAAATCTTCTGCCAATCCTAATTCAGCAAGCACCTGACTAGCAGCAACAGCAAACAGCATCAAGGCACCGATCGTTGTAAACTTAGGAATGGCCGACTTGAAAAACTGAGACCAATCAAGTGCAGACGCTTTTTTTCTCCCGATCGTTAAACTAATCAACATCATGAGAATTGGAATCCACGTAATTAAAGAAATTTGATCCATTGCCTCTGGTCCGATGTTTGGATTACTTTTTAAGTAGTTTGCCAGCGGACCAATTGTGATAATGATAGGAATCAAGGCACCGAAAAAAATAAAGATCGACTTCCACCCTTGTTTCACAGCTTCCCTAAAAGGAAGAATATCATCTGGCGGCATGGCCTGAATTTTATTCTTTTTCACCAGAATATAAACAAGAATAAATCGGTATACGACTTGATACAGTCCTCCTATTAAAAGCGCAATATATAAATCTCCTTCGGATACAAGGGCTGCAATTGGTGCAAACCCCAGCATGATAAACATTGAAGAGTTCGGAGGCAGTGCCGCCCCAAGTCCGCCATTCCCTGCTAAAATCGTGGCCGTATGGGTTCGGCTCCAGCCTGATTTAATCATCCAAGAGGCCGTGATAGAGCCAGTCGCAGCTGTGTTTGCAGAATTTGAACCTGAAAGAGCACCTAAGACTGCTGAACCTAACGTACTCATATAAGCCGCTCCACCAGGAAGTTTTCCTACAACCGAATTTAAGATTCGCAAGAGTGCATGAATTAATTCCAGCTTTTCGATTAAATAGGCCATGAATACAAATGCGACAGCTGCATAGAGCACCTCATATGTAGATGCAAATTTTAATCCATCCCAGAAAAGTCTTAATGCATCCAATCCGCCAAATAATGTGGTTGCAATAAAGCCTAATAGCATGGCTTCTCCCATATTCCGTTTCACGACGACATTCCATATAATGATGACAGCTATGAATACAATCAACGCAATAAAACCCATATCGTTTTTTCGCCTCCCCTTTGTTAAATAAAACGCTTACAATTGATCACCCTTGCTGCATCACGTCAATGACTTCTTCCCAGCTGGCTGGTTTTGCCCCGTCAAATCGTTCAGCAAAGTGAAAGTCTGCTAATCTCTCAAGCTTTTGTTGTGCTGCCCGAGACATACTGGCATCAACCTCTGCTTCATCTAGCATTTCAATAGAGCCAAGCAGCTCTACTGCCCGTCTTTTTGCATGCAATGCACTTCCTGTCACAAGACGGTTCATTGTTTCTTCAAAGCTCTTGCTGTCCATTGTTTCGCTCAGAGAAGAAATCACTTGATGTTCCACATTATATTTTTTGGAAATTTCCAAAAATTCAATTAAGAGTCCAACAATCCCCTTCATATAAATGCTTCTTATCAGCTTTAGTGCCGAAGCATCTCCTGGCTGGTCACTGATTTTTGTGATATTCATGCCATATGCTTTTGTGACGTCTATGAATCGGTCTGTTCCACTGCCGCTTGCCGTGATTGGAACCTTGTGTTTGTTGACTGGAAGAGATCCTAGCATGGCGGCATCTACAAATAAAGCTTTTTGCTTTTCAATTTCGTTTGCCACTTGTTTTTTGATGTCTGGTGTTGATGCCGACACATCCACATATACTTGATTCTCTTTCAAACTTCCCGAAACGGATTGGGCCACTCCTAAAGTTTTATTTGCTGGCACAGCGGCAATGACAATATCAGATTTCTCAATGACTTCGCTGATACTGCTGGTTAATTGAACTCCTGTCTGCGATGCTTTTTCTTTCAATGCGCCAGCTAATTTCTCATTTTGTAATAGTACATCATACGCGTAAAATTGATCTAATCCTTCTGTTTTCAATCCCGTTGAGAGCTCATATGCTGCTTCTCCATAACCGATAAACCCTATTTTCATCACCGATTCTCCCCTATTCCTGAAATTTTTTCATTTTGCCTGCCAGCCATGCAGGTGCTAAGAGACTGATGTCTTGCTTTCCTTCGTCCATATACTGTTGAATCGTTTTTAATCTCTGATTTTCATACGCTTGTTTCTCTTCCGCTAGTGTCAACAGGTGTTCCGCCTTCTCCTGTGGAACGATGACGACTCCATCATCGTCAGCAATGACTAAATCACCTGGTGCTACTTTGACACCGCCGCACGAGATGGTTTGATTCAATTCCCCAGGACCATCTTTAAAAGGTCCGTTCGGCATAAACCCCTTACTGTATATTGGAAAAGCCAGCTCCTCTAAAGCGAGTTTGTCGCGAACAAGCCCGTCAATCACGATTCCTTCTATTCCTGCAGCCTTTGCTACACCTGCCATCAATTCCCCTAAATATGCATGACCCTTATGGTCTTTTCCATCAACAATCAGTACATCTCCTTCTTTCGCAGAGTAGATCGCATGATGAAGAAATAAATTATCCCCCGGCCGTAAGCTAACGGTAAAAGCTGTCCCTACTATATTCATGCCTCTTGCAACAGGTTTAATTTGATGATCCATCGCGCCGGTGCATCCCATCACATCTGACAGCAAGGTCGAGTTCAGTTTTTTTGCCCGATCTATTAGATCATTTGACACGAATTGAACAGTACTCATTGTATCCATCATCCCCTTTTAGTTATATTCATTACATTTAATTTAATTAAAGTAATATATATTACTTTCGTGATACGATCATACCATCTCGATTTTATTTAGTAAAGCGCTTTCAAAAAAATTAAATTAAAAAAATGAGTCATCACACGACTAATGTGTTGTGTGATAACTCATTTTCGTTAACATATGATTGATTTGATCTAAACGTGGTTTTGTCCTTTCAGGATCATTAATGGCTAAGGCACTTAAAATATAATCTACGATAAAAATAGCAGATACGACAGAGTTATGAGAGCCCACACTTGCTGAGGAACATGGTAATACATATTGTGCATACTTAGTTAGAGGAGAGCTGTAGCTGTCTGTAATTAAAAGCACTTCCACCCCATATGACTTCGCTGCCTCCATCAAGTCCTTCAAACGCTTTGCATAGCGAGGATAACTGACCGCTATAATGAAATCATCAGATTGAAAATGAACGAGATCATCCACCCAGTCACTTTTGTCCGCATCAATATATTGACAGTTTCCCAACAGCCGATTGATTCCGAGTGACAGATACTCGCCAACAGGCCTTCCACTTCGGACACTTGTACACAGAACCTGGCGGGAGCTGGCTATTTTTTCAACAATATGCTGAAAGGTTTCTTCCGTGATATTGTCTAAAGCGTACTGGATATTTTGAAATTGCAGCTCGACATGATTATGCAGGAGCTTACTTTTATTTGAATGCTTGAGGTTCGCTTCAAGTCTCGTTTGAGGGGCAGCTTTATGCTTCATATTTGATTGAAGCTCTTTTTGAAGCTCGGAGAAACCGGAATACCCTACAGCAGCAGAGAATCTCATGATGGTAGCTGTACTAGTCCCTACTTTTGACGCCAATTTATCTACAGTTAAAAACGCAACCTCCATTGGATTTTGCACGATATAATCTGCAATTCTCCTTTGTGCCTCGGTTAATCCTGCGACCTTATGCTGAAGCTTATGTATTAAATCGTCCATTATAGCACCTGCCCATTCTATCGGCTTTATCTACGATCAGATTTTTTCTTTTCCCCCTATATTGTACACATTTGTCATCAAAAAAACAGCCAGCACGAATCTATCGTACTGGCTGCCTTTGTCGAGATCATTATAGTGCTTGAGCTGCTGTGATAAGCGCAAGGTTGTAAACGTCTTCGGCATTACAGCCTCTTGAAAGATCGTTTACTGGCTGGTTTAAGCCTTGCAGGATTGGACCTACAGCTTCAAAGTTACCTAAGCGCTGTGCAATTTTGTAGCCAATGTTTCCAGCTTCGAGGCTAGGGAAAACAAATACGCTGGCGTCGCCTTTGATGACGGAATCCGGCGCTTTTTTCGCTGCTACTGAAGGAACGAAAGCTGCATCGAATTGGAATTCTCCATCAAGTACAAGCTCAGGTGCCTTTTCTTTTGCAATGCGAACTGCTTCAGATACTTTTTCTGTTTCGTCTGATTTTGCTGAGCCTTTTGTAGAGAAGCTAAGCATTGCCACACGTGGTTCGATATCAAACATTTTGGCTGTATTTGCACTTTCAATCGCAATTTCAGCTAGATCTTGGCTGTCTGGTGCAATATTGATTGCGCAATCAGCAAACACATATTGCTCTTCGCCGCGAGCCATGATGAAGACGCCAGATGTTTTCTTTACGCCTTCTTTTGTTTTAATGATTTGAAGTGCTGGGCGCACTGTGTCAGCAGTGGAGTGTGCCGCACCGCTCACAAGTCCGTCTGCAAGACCTTTATACACAAGCATTGTACCGAAGTAGTTTTCATCTAGTAATGCTTTTCTAGCTTGCTCTTCTGTTGCTTTACCTTTACGTCTTTCTACGAAAGCTTGTACAAGCTCTTCAAAACCTTCATATGTATGAGGATCATACACGTCAACACCATCAAGTGTAAGACCTAATTCTTTTGCTTTAGCTTCAACTTCTTGTTTTTTTCCTACCACAATTGGCTGCAATACTTTGCCATCTGCTAGTTTTTGAACGGCTGTTAGAATGCGTTCGTCCATTCCCTCAGGAAAAACGATCTTAACTCCTTTACCTGCAACCTTTTCCTGAACTGTTGAAAAAATATCTGCCACTTCAATACCCTCCTTGATTTTACAAAAAAAGCGTTCTCTTTTAAGCATACTCTTCTTCTACCTAAATTCAAACTACCAACTTATATTATAGCGCTTACAAATTAAATTCTTATTTTTCAAACTAATTTAATCAATTTTGACAAAAGCTGTCTTCCTCGTTCAAGTTTTGATCACATCTCCATTTGGACAAACTATGTTATAGTTGGAACAGATGGAAAACTGTTAATAGGAGTGAAAGAAATGAGCGAACAACATACAACAAATGAAGCAGCTCAAACACTAGATGGCTGGTATGCACTGCATGATTTTAGAACGATCGACTGGACAGCTTGGAAGCTGCTGACAAGTGATGAGCGCCAAGCCATCATTCATGAGTTCACAGGTCTATTGGAAAAATGGAAGACAGCTGAGCAAGATAAAGCTGGAAGCCAAACAATCTATAGTATTGTCGGCCAAAAAGCAGATATTATGCTCATGATTTTACGTCCGACAATGGAAGAACTAGGTGAAATTGAACTCGAATTCAACAAGACACGGCTAGCAGAGTTTACGATTCCAGCTTATTCGTATGTTTCAGTTGTTGAGCTCAGCAACTACTTAGCTGGAGGCGGCGATGGCGGAGATCCTTACGAGAATCCGCATGTACGTGCTCGCTTATACCCAGAGCTTCCTTCTTCTCAATACGTGTGCTTCTATCCAATGGATAAAAGACGTTCTGGCAATGACAACTGGTACATGCTTTCCATGGATGAGCGTAAATCTCTTATGAGAAGCCACGGCTTAATTGGCCGAAGCTATGCTGGAAAAGTAAAACAGATCATTACAGGTTCTGTTGGTTTTGATGATTATGAGTGGGGCGTTACCCTTTTCTCTGATGATGTGCTTCAATTTAAAAAATTGGTTTATGAAATGCGCTTTGATGAAGTCAGTGCACGCTACGGCGAATTTGGTTCCTTCTTTGTTGGAAACCGATTAGCAAACGAGCAGCTGGCGTCTTACTTCCATGTATGATAAACTCTTAAGGCTTCGGATCTCTCCGAAGCTTTTTTATGTATTTGTTTAGAAAGGTGATCACATCATGAAAAACTTCCCCATCGCTATTTTTGCATTAACGCTCGGTGCGTTTTCGATTGGCATGACTGAATTTGTCATCAAGTGTTGGAACAACAACTAGACATGTATAAACCTTTTGTCTTTTGCTTGTTATACTCTTTTCTGTATATGCTGCATAAACCATCAAACCTATTAAAATAAAAAGACATACGGTACGACCCATAAAGAAAGAACTACATGATGTGTTTGCCATTGAGAAAATTCCGTAAAGTAAATCTGCATAATGATGACGGGTATGAACAAAATTATTTTCCAAATGAAACTTCGCTTTTTACTTGTGATTATTTCTGAGAACACAAGGCCGAAAATCATAATTGCAATAAAGCTGCCCCATCTTGTTTTTTTATTTTCAGGATAAGTAAGAAACAAAACTAAACTCATGACCCACAACAATGCAGTTAGGATGAACATCATTTTATTTCTTTAGCCTACTTTCAATAAATTGAAGTGTGTCACCTGCTATTCTATTTTTAGATAGAACAATCCCAGCATGCCCACAACTGTATATGTGCCTTTTAGGTTGATTCCAGCTATTCCACAGAGTATCAGCATCGTTTATGTCGATATACATGTCATATTTTCCTGATATTAAGAGTACATTTTCTTTGTCTACGAGAAGCTTTGCTTTACTAGGGTTCATAATGTCCCAAGCTTTGTCGAGTTCTTCATACGTTGCTCCATGTTCCTCCAGATCTCTTCGTATATACTTACCAGGAAGAGTATTCCAAATAGAATGTGCAATATTGTTCGCATAAAAAGCTGATACGACAATATTCACGTCTTTCTCGACTGTTGCTAATAAGTTTGTTAGCCACCCTCCTAAACTAATACCAACTACGATTATTTCCCCACCTTCATTTTCCTTGATCCATTTAATCAGCCCTCTAAGTTCAACAATAGCTTGCTGGGAGGATTGCACGGTTCGACTTATATTGGCGCTAATCATCTGTTCACCAGAATATGTTGAATTTTGTGGTTCCCTATCGAAATGATAAGGCAGCGTGTAGTAATACATATTCCAATCATAATTTTTAACGATCTTATCGTGATAAATCTTCTTGATTCTGTCGTATGAATCCATTCGCCATCCATGTACGAAGATTACATTGGGCCTGTGCTTTGACTCTTTTCGTAAAAACACTTCCCCAGAAACCTTATCATTCTTATCTTCACCAGATTTGATGCTTGAATGAAAAGAAAATATTCCACTTTTTAAGTTTGCTGTATGGTTATCGATGTGAAATTGTAAATCAATTGGCTGAGCACTAAAAAAACGATCCCTATTACCTACGTCAATAGGCAAATTATTATAGTGACTTTCTTTACTTCTTGTTCTGTGCATATCCATCAATGCTGCGTAATCTATTACTTTTAAAAGCTTCAAAAGAATTAACTCCTTTAATCTCAAATTATTACTATACGAATATTTCTCCATTCTGCCTTTAATATTGGGAATGCCGTTGGTGCAGCGCTTGGCGGTCTTGCTATCGAAATCACACATTTACAGCTTGTTCCGTTATTTACTGCAGCTGTGACATTTATTGGTCTTATCATTACGATTATGAGCTATCAGTCAGATAAACGAGGAAAAAGGACCTGAGACAGGTCCTTTCAGCGTGTAGACAAACCCTAGCATTCGTTGTCAGTCCTGCGCTCCGGTGCTCGCCCTTCCTAGACTTCAAAGGTTTTCTATCACGCTGAGCTGAAAAAATACAAAGGGCTAAACTAAAGATCATTTTAGCTCTTTGTCAACAATCTGAAACTTTTTATTTCACCACGGTCACTTCTGGCTCTTCTATTGGTTTCACACGTTCCTGAATGGGATGAGAAAAAGAGTGCTCTGACAAGACAATATGGGATACGGTTTTTGTAAATCCAGACACTTCTTGAATAAAGGCTTCAATTTCTTCAAGAGAAGAAACTGACAGTTTAATGAAAAAGCAAGACTGCCCTGCCACTCGATAAGCAAAAAAGGCGCGTGGGTGCTCGTTCATAAAAGCCACAAAACGCTGATACTCCCCATTTAACACCGTAACTTCCAGCAGGCAGTCAATCAGAAGCCCTAATTTTTTATAATTGACCTGAACAGAATACCCTTCGATAATCCCTGCATCCTCTAATTTACGCACTCTTTCTGCTACCGCAGGTGCTGATAAATTCACTCGTTTGGACAATTCCCTCATGGATAAGCGGGCATCTTCTCTCAATTCATTTAAAATATGCACATCTACATCGGTGATTTTCATTCGTACCTCTCCTATCCAAAAATCGTTCCATTTGAAAAGTATTTTATGATAATACTTATGATGCGAAATGTAAAATAAAACTAAATAATGGTAGAATTTATTTTAACGGAATTGAATGAAAAAGCAAGTATGGAGGGATCACTTGATGAAAGAATCTTTAGACAGCCAGGCTTCTAAAACATTTCCCATCACACTTGCCATCGCACTCACACTTGGCGTTTTTGCGGCGGGATCGGAAGAGCTGGTGATTTCACCGCTGCTGCCTGATTTATCAAACTCCTTTCAGCACTCTCTTGATGTTCTCGCTCTTTCCATCAGCATTTATGGGTTAGCTGTGCTGGTTGGAGCTCCGCTGCTCGTTCCTTTAGGGGACCGGTATTCAAGAGAGCTGTGTTTGATTATTGGGCTGTCTTTCTTTTTGATTGGAACAGTGATGTGTGCTGCTGCCCCAAATTTGGCCGTGTTTTTTGCAGGCCGTGCTATTTCTGGGCTGGCGACTGGTGTATTTGTGCCAACAGCCTATGCTCTTGTGGGCGACCGGGTTCCATACGAGTATCGCGGCAAAGTGATGGGGCTCATTGTATCGAGCTGGTCTCTTTCTCTTGTCCTTGGTGTGCCCATTGGCGCCTTTATCGGTCAAAGTTTGAACTGGCGCTGGACATTTTGGATTTTCGCCATGATGAGTCTCGTTGTCCTGCTGCTCGTCATCCTTGAATCACGAAAACAAGTGGCAACAGCTGATCCGAAGGCTCCTCAAGCTAGGGAGAAATCAGGCTCTTTATGGGGGGCTTTAAAAATCGACCGAGTCCCTGCCTATTTGACCGTGACATTTTGTAACATGCTTGGATTTTATGGCATGTACTCATTTTTAGGAGCTTACCTGCAAAGTCTGTTTTCCGGAGGGCAATCGACTGCTGGACTTCTGATCATGGCTTATGGTGTTGGCTTTTCCATGAGTATGTTTACTGGGAAATTAGCAGATTGGTTTGGCAAAACGCGGTCTCTTTTCTTTGTGCTGGGCGGCATTACGCTCGTTCTTGCCTTACTTCCTTATGCACCGTTCTCATGGACATTGCTCATTTTCGCTTTATTTATTTGGGGTGCCATGCAAAGTTTATCTGTCACGCTTTTGAGCACCGTCCTGAGCGACTGCTCCCAAACCCACCGAGGCAAAGTGATGGCTTTTTACAGCCTTGCTTCCAATCTTGCCGTAATGCTTGGGTCCGCTCTGATGGGACCTGTTTATGTCCATTTCGGCTATCATACGGTAGGGCTTGTATGTGCACTCATTACGCTTGTTGGTTTTCTCATCAGCTTCGTCAGCTATAAACGTGAAAAAACCTTACAGCAGAAACATAAAAAAACATTTGAAACGTGAGCTCATTTCACTGCACATCTCGATATGTGCAGTTTTTTAGATCAATTTTTAATATCATCATAAAATACATTTTTTATAAATTTTGTTGACAATTGCCAATTTTATTTTTTATAATCTAGTAAAAATTTGAAAAAGATTGGATGGTAAACATGATCTTAAAGAATGATGTTTTTCATTTCAAAGAAGAGCCCATCGTTTCACCTAAGATGTTTACAGTCAATACATTAGGCCCTAAGGGGACAAGCAGTGAATATGCAGCAAAACATTTCATCTCTCATTCCACCACTACACTCGGCACTCATACGAAACTATCCCTTTACGACACATTCGAAACTTGCATTGAACATACTCTCTCTAACGCACTCCAATACACTCTCGTTCCACACGCATACGAAGGAATTAAACACTTCTACATGAGACCTGACCTACAGCTTTTACAAATATTCAGATGTGACACGCCCATGTATGGTTTGGCTGTCAGACCAGATTTCCCCTTTCAAGAACAAATGCTTCACCATTTAAAAATTGTTTCTCATCCTGCACCTGTGAATTTGATTCAATATTTTATTCATCAAAATGCTGAATTTGAGCTTGTCAATTCTACAAGTACAGCCGCACAAAAAGTAAGAGACGGTGAATTTGATTTCGCTTTAACCAATGAGGTGGCTAGAGCTACATACGGGCTCACCTTCATTCGAACATTTAAAAGCATTCCTATGAGCTGGTCTATATTCGGAAAAGGAGAGATGTAACATGACAACTGAACAAAAGGTGCAAGAATTATATTTTCCTCAAGCGAAAAAACGAGAATGGGATAATGGTGTCATCCAATATTCTACTGTCAGAGGCGATACGGAAGTGTTAATTTCATACGTCCCTCCTCACACAATCATCGAACCTCACGAGCATCCAGAAGCACAAATCGGCATCGTATTAAAAGGCGAGCTTCAAATGACGGTCGGCCAATCGACCCAATTGCTGACCCCATTAGAATCAGCCTATATTGCACCACCATTCGTACCTCACGGCGCATCGAATCTGACAGATGAAGAAGTGATCGCCATTGATATTAAGAGATTAAAAGATGGTGAAGAATATACGGCTCCTCCTACTTATTTCTTAGACATTTTCAAAACTCGTGATTTACTTCCTGGCATGGAAGTGACTTTTTTTGTGGAGGACTGGATGGAGCTTATGATTGCCAACATTCCGGGAAATGGCGGGGAAATGCCTTTTCATAAGCACCGTAATGAACAAATCGGGATTTGCATTAGCGGTGGGTACGATATGACGATTGAAGGCTTTACAGAAAAGATGGAATTTGGCACGACTTACTTCTGTGATCCAAAAGAAGATCACGGCGCCATTAATCCAAAACCAGAAGCATCAAAGTCTATTAATCTCTTCTTCCCTCCACGCTATAACCGCTTAAAGCCAAAAGCGTCTAAGGTGAAGAAATGAACATTGCCGGAAAAGTCGTCCTGATTACAGGAGGTGCGTCTGGGATTGGGCTTGCCGCCGTCAAGCTTTTCCTTGAACACGGAGCAAAAGTAGCTGTAGCTGATATCAATGAAGATAGCGGTAAACAACTCGTTGAATCATTGCCTCATGAACATGCAGCGTTTTTCAAAACAGATATTACGAATGAGTCTGACTGTCAAAAAACCGTTCAATCCGTGCTGAGCCAATTCGGGACAATTGATGTTTTGATTAACAATGCAGGCATCGAAATTGTCTCACCTGTTCACGAGATGACACTGGAGGATTGGAACCACATTCTACAGGTCAACCTGACTGGTGTATTTCTTATGAGTAAGCATACATTGCCGCATATGCTTGAGAAGAAAAGCGGAAGTATTATTAATACTGGATCTGTCGGAGGTCTCGTTGGCTGGCCTGACATTCCTGCATACAACGCAACGAAGGGCGGCGTCATCCAGCTCACCAAATCGATGGCGATCGACTATGCTGCTCATCAAATCAGGGTGAATTGTATCGCCCCAGGCATCATTGATACGCCATTAAATGAAAAATCCTTTTTAGACAATCATTCAGAAAGTCTTGAGGTTGTCAAAAAGGAAAAAGCAAAGGTGAACCCATTACTTCGTCTCGGAAAACCCGAGGAAATTGCGGGCGTGATGCTGTTTCTCGCCTCTGATCTATCCAGCTATATGACTGGAAGTGTTGTCACAGTAGATGGCGGTTACACCGCTAGATAAAAAGGAGTGCTTTCATTGAGTAAAAAAACCGTACTTGTCATCGCTGACTTAGGAGGATGCCCGCCCCATATGTTTTATGAAAGCGTGGCGGCATCTTATCATATCGTTTCTTATATCCCTAGACCCTTTGCCATTACAAAGGGTCACGCTGAACTAATCGAAAAATACTCCATTGCCGTCATCAAAGATCGTGATTATTTTGAGACACACCCTTCTTTTGAACACCCTGATTCTATTTACTGGGCACATGATGATTATCTGAAATCAGAGGAAGAAGTGGTGGATGACCTAGTCCGTGTGGCTTCCTTTTTCAAAGCTGATGCCATCACCACCAATAATGAATTATTCATTGCACCAATGGCAAAAGCAGCTGAGCGGCTGGGGCTGCGCGGCGCTGGGGTAAAAGCAGCTGAAATGGCACGTGATAAAAGCCAAATGAGGGCTGCATTCAACGCTGCTGGTGTCAAAGCGGTGAAAACTCAGCCTGTCACTACTTTAGCTGATTTCCAGCAAGCTATTGAACATATCGGGACACCGCTTATTTTAAAGCCTACATATTTAGCAAGCTCCATTGGCGTGACCCTTTTTCATGACAGAGCCGGCAGTGATGATCTCTTTTTAAACGTACAATCCTACTTACAAACAATTCCCGTCCCAAACGCTGTAACATATGAAGCACCATTTGTCGCTGAAACGTACTTAGAGGGTGCTTACGAGGATTGGTATCAAGGGGATGGCTATTCTGATTATGTCAGTATAGAAGGGTTTGTCGTGGAAGGAGAATATATCCCTTTTGTCATTCATGACAAGACCCCTCAAATCGGTTTTACAGAAACGGCTCATATCACTCCCTCGATCCTAGACAATGAAGCCCAGCAAATCATCATTGAGGCAGCAAAGAAGGCAAATGAAGGGCTAGGCCTTGAAAACTGTGCGACCCATACAGAGATCAAGCTCATGAAAAATCGAGAAACGGGACTAATCGAATCAGCAGCTAGATTTGCTGGCTGGAATATGATTCCGAATATCAAAAAAGTGTTTGGGGTGGATATGGCCAAGCTGCTGATCGATGTATTAGTCGATGGAAAAAAAGCGGAGCTGCCAAAAGAGCTGCTTTCTGGACATACGCATTATCTAGCAGACTGCCATTTATACCCTCAGCATTTCAAAGAAAGCGGACACATACCGGCAGAGGCCACACATATCACCATTGATCATGTCCATATTCCAAAGGATGCTTTAGTTGGAGATACTGTGATCGTCAGTGAATCCGTCCCATCCAAAGGCACCTTTGTGGATTTATCTTTATTTGAAGCCTTTAACGGCATCGTGTCGCTTGAATTAAAAGGGTCATCCTCACAGGATGTTGCCGCATCCATCCGCAACTTACAGAAGCAAGCTGCAATTCAGTTAATGGATGAATTAGTGAAGGGATAGAAAGAGAGGGTAACGTGGTGGAAATCTTACCATCTAACATAATTGAACGGCTGCCAGAACAGAAATTTGGAACCGTATTTGAGAAAATTGCGCAAAAAGCAGAAAACGGAGCGAACATCATAAACCTTGGTCAGGGAAATCCCGATCTTCCTACTCCTGCACATATCGTAAGCGCCCTTCAAGAGGCAGCAGACACTTTGCAATTTCAGCAATATGCACCTTTTAGAGGCTTCGACTTTTTCAAGCAAGCCATTGCAGATTTCTACAAAAAGGAGTTTGGCACTGAGATAGACCCACAGAAAGAAGTTGCCCTTTTCAATGGGGGAAAAACAGGCCTTTATGTCATGAGTCAGTGTCTGCTTGACCCTGGGGACGTTGCCCTCGTCCCCGATCCAGGATACCCAGAATATCATTCTGGGATCTTGATGGCAGACGCAAAGCCCTACTGCATCAAACTTGAATCGAAAAATGGCTATTTGCCGAATCTCTCTTCAATTGATCCGGAGGTGCTAAAAAAGGCAAAGGTTCTTTTCTTAAATTATCCGAATAACCCAACAGGTGCTGTGGCAAATGATGCATTTTTTGAAGAGACTGCTGATTTCGCCTCAGCTCACGGACTGCATGTCATTCATGATTTTGCCTATGGTTCATTTCATTATGAACAAAAGCCCGTTAGCTTTCTGAACGCTCCTCTTGGGAAAAGCGTAGGAGTGGAATTATATTCTCTATCCAAAACATTTAATATGGCAGGATGGAGAGTCGCTTTTGCTGTAGGTAATGAGGAAATCATCCAAGCCATTAACGCCTTCCAAGATCATGTGTTTGTCAGTATGTATGGCGGATTTCAACAAGCCGCAACCGTCGCCTTGCAAAGTGATGACCGTCACATACAATCATTAAAAGAGGTCTACCTTGAACGAATTCAATTCTTCATCCGTCAGGCAGAAAAGCAGCTAGGATGGTCCATCGAACGTCCAGCTGGCGCCTTTTATTTATGGGCTCCAATCCCTGATGATTTTGAACATTCTCATGCATTTGCTGACTATTTACTCGAACATACTGATGTCGTCGTCACGCCTGGGGGTGTGTTTGGAGCACATGGAAGCCGTCATGTCCGCATCTCAATGGTTGCTCCAATTGAACAGCTCGCCCTGTTTATCGACCGGCTTCGCATTCTTCCGATCCGCTTTAATCAAAAAACCCGCATATAGCGGGTTTTTTGATGCTATATACTTTTCATTGCTCCACCATCGACAGATATTTGCTGCCCTGTAAGATAGGAGGCTTCCTCTGATGCGATAAAAGCGGCCAATGAAGCCATTTCACTCGCTGAGCCCACTCTTTGCATTGGAATTCCTGACGCTACAGCCTGTACAGCTTCTTCCCGCGATAATGCCTGTTTACGCATCATGTTTCCGATAAATTGTTCATACCGATCTGTAGCAATAAATCCTGGGTTTAAACAATTCACTGTGATCCCTGAAGGTGCAAGCTGTGTGGCAGCATTTTTACTAGCATTGATAATTGCTGCATTCATCATACTGTTCGTAAACATTTGGTCACCAGGTTCCTTCCATAGGTTCCCGACAATTTGAATGATCCGGCCATATTCATGTCGTTTCATCATCGCTGCCGCACGCTTCATCGTATCAATGTACGCAATGGCTTTTTGAGAAAATACTGCCATCATCTGCTCGCTATCACACGAATCAAAGGTATCCGGCTTCCCCCCTGGAATGTTATTAATCAACACATCCAGTCTGCCAAACTCTTTTTCTATTTCCGTAAAAGCCTCAGCCCTCACCCCTTCATCTGACATGTCGCCACAGAAAAGAGCCACCGGCTCCTTTGTTTCTGCCATACGCCCAATGTGCTGCAGCGCATCTTCTAGCGAGGATTGATTTCTAGAATTGATGATGACCTTTACATTGTCTTGAGCGGCAAGCTTTATGGCGATGGCCTTTCCAATTCCTGTACTTGCTCCAGTTACAAATGCAATTCTTTTAGACAAATTCATCCACATCCCTTTTCTTATCAGCTTAGTACATATACATAAAATGACACATATAGAATGTATTTCAACAAAAAAAGACCTTTCTCCTGCGAAAGGCCCCCGTTCTCTATTTAAATGTCGTTTCCCAATTAAACCCGATCGTTTCGTCATTCCAGGCAATTCTCTTTTCATCTGGGTTTTTCGGGTCATACGATTCTGTTGTGAAATACACAATTTGCAGCGGCGTCTCACCTAGTACACGATAGCCATGCGCGACACCCTTTGGGATGAGAAGCAGCATCGGATTGTCTTCCCCCATATAATACACATCGGTTTGCCCCTTTGTGGAAGAGTCCTTACGCAAATCATATAACACGACCTGCGCATGACCTGCGGGGAAGAACCAAACGTCGTCTTGTTTTTCATGATAATGAAAGGCTTTGATCACGCCTGGAAAGCTTTTCGACCATGACGCCTGACCAAAGCGTTTCAGCATCGGTTCATCATCTCGAATGAGCTCTGCAAAAAAGCCGCGGTCATCACAATGTTTCATGAGTTTTTTCGTTTGAACACCATCAATCATGCTGTTGCCATCTCCCTTCTTTCTGCAAATATTCGTAAAGTGCATCCTTCCAATGCCTCGGCTGCCAGCCTGTGGCTTCAATCGCTTGAAGATCTAAGACAGAATAGGCTGGGCGAGGCGTTTGGAAGCCGTACTCTTCCGTGGAAATCGGCTCAATTGTGGCGGACAGGCCGCTTTTCATCACAATTTCTGACGCAAAATCAAACCAGGAACAGCTTTCTCGATTACTGACATGATACACGCCTGCCTTCTGATCAAACAAATGAATCAAGGCCTCGGCTACATCCTTTGTATAAGTAGGAGACCCTATTTGATCGTTCACAATGCGCAAATGATCTTTCGTTTCAGCGAGCCGAAGAATGGTATTCACAAAGTTATGCCCTTCATGTCCATAAAGCCACGAGGTACGAATGATTTTCACTTCGTCTGACACAAGCTGAATCAATTCCTCACCAAGCTTTTTACTCTTTCCATAAATGGTTTGAGGGTCTGCTTGTGCATCGATTTGGTAAGGGGTGTCCGCCTGCCCGTCAAACACATAATCTGTACTGACATGTAACACATCAGCGCCTGCGCGTTTTGCTTCCAGTGCTGTATAGTAAGCGCCAATGCCATTCACAAGATATGCCTTTTCCGTTTCTGTTTCACACTGATCAACAGATGTATAGGCTGCTGCACTGACCACAATATCAGGCTGAAAGTGTCTCATCGCATGTCTGACTGCCTGCTGGTCTGCGATATTGAGCATGTTCCTCGTTAAGGCAATGACGGTCATGTCTTTTTCCTTGAGCTGTCTGCTCAATTCTTTCCCTAATTGGCCGCCTGCACCGGTGATTAAAACTTTCATCCGTCACCCTTCTTCGCTCTGATCGTATTTGGTTTGATACCAATTGATCGTTTTTTTGATACCTTCTTCAAATGACGTCTCCTGCGTCCAGCCGAGCTCGCCTTTTAGTTTACTGGCATCAATGGCATACCGTCTGTCATGTCCTTTTCGGTCTTGAATAAACGCAATTTGATCATGACTGATTCCGAGCTGCGATAAAATAGTTTTGGTTAAATCAAGATTTGTTTTCTCATTGCCGCCGCCAATATTGTATACCTGCCCGGCTGTGCCGTTTTCGAGTACCTGCTTCACAGCTCTCGCATGGTCCTCTACATACAGCCAATCGCGAATTTGCTGTCCGTCTCCATAAATCGGGATTTTCTCTCCATTGACCGCTTTTCTAATAATGGTCGGTATTAATTTTTCCTCATGCTGATACGGTCCGTAATTGTTGCTGCATCGTGTAATCATTGCGGGTAATTGGTGAGTGTGGATATAGGATTTCACAAGCAGGTCTGAACTCGCCTTGCTTGCTGAATAAGGATTATTCGGTGAGAGTGGTGTTTGTTCTGTGAAAGCAGGATCATCTGGCTCCAAATCTCCATATACTTCATCTGTTGAAATATGAATGAGCTTTTTCGCCTTTCCTTTTAAGACCGCTTCAAGCATACGATACGTTCCAAGGACATTTGTTTGAATAAAAGGCTCTGCTGATTCAATGCTGCGATCAACATGCGATTCTGCCGCAAAATGAATGATCGCATCATAGACTTCATCAAATGCTTGATCCAGCTCATGCTGAAGGGTAATATCCCCTTGAATAAAACGAAAATGAGACAACTTTAATAATTCATCCATCTCCTCTGGATGACTGGCATACGTTAATTTATCAAAAACGGTGAGCCGGACATCTGTGTCCTGAAGCATCAGCTTCACAAAATTCAGTCCGATAAAACCCGCTCCGCCTGTAATTAAATAAGACTTCGTCATTCGGATCCCTCTTTTTTCTTCATCGTTTCAAACATTTTCGCAGATGCTTCGTGGAGAGATTCATGTGTTCCTGCATCAATCCACCACCCTTTTAACATATCATAGGTCAGCTGGCTATTTGAGATATAGAGATTGTTCACGTCTGTAATCTCTAATTCGCCTCGATCTGACGGCGAGATTTTCTCAATATATTGAAAGACTTCTTGATCATAAAAATAGATGCCCGTGACGCAGTAGGATGAGCGCGGATGCTCCGGCTTTTCCTCTATTGATAAAATCCGTTGGCGGGCAGCATCAATTTCTGCAATGCCAAATCGCTGTGGATCTGCCACTTCTTTCAACAGAACCTTGGCTCCACTTTCTTGCTGCTGAAAAGCTTCAACAAAAGGGCTTAGCGAATCTTCAAATACATTATCACCAAGCATCAGCACAAACTTCTCCTCTTCTACAAAGGGCTTTGCATAGGATAAACCGTCTGATATCCCAGACGCTTCAGGCTGTACCTGATATACGATGTTCATCCCAAGTTCCTGATCGCTTTCAAGCAGCTTTTGAAACAGCGGGATTTGTTCTTCTTGTGATATGACCATCACATCTAAAATCCCTGCTTCCTTTAATTTGAACAATGACCAATAAATCATCGGATATGGACCAACCGGCAATAAATGTTTATTGAAAATCTTCGTTAAAGGCGCCAGTCGTGATCCCTTTCCTCCTGCTAAAATAACTCCCTTCACATCTACACATCCTTATGTTCTTTTTGGTGATGATTCATGAGGTGTATAAGAATGTTTTTCACTCGTTCAGTTCCTTTTCCATCAATGAGTGTCCGTCCATTGAGATGGATGCTCCTGCGGAGAAAGTAGCTGCTGGACAGTCTTTCCACAGCACATCGTATATCTTTTTCATCCACAAGTTCACCTAATCCAAGATGGTGGCAGGCTCCCTTTTGCGCAAAACGAGCGGCTGTCACTGCTTGGTGGTCTACTTGTGAAAGGACAATACTTGGCACTCCGATACAAACTGACTCGTATAATGTCATCCCGCCAGCAACTATTGCCAGATCAGCTTCCGAGAGACGCGCAGGTAATTGATCTGTATGACGAATGAATTGAATATGCTCAGCCTCTATTTGTTCTTCGATGCGGGAGGCTTTTCCTGTAACCGCTAAAATGTGTAAGTGGTCCGCTTCGAGGAGTGCTGATACAGCCTTTGATAACAATCCGCGCGGGTCACTGCCCCCAAGGCTGATGACCACCTTTTTGCATTCTTTTCGAACCTCATATGTGTCTTTTAATCGGCTTATCTCTTGATCTAACAATAAATAAGGTGTTCCATAAAAATATTCTGTCCCATCTACTTGCATGTGCTTTTCATCCAGACCACCATAAATGCCGTTCACGACAGCATCGGCAAGCTGACAGGCTTCTGCTCTTTTTTCTTCGAATAAAACCAGCCTTGCAGAGCCGGAGGACGCTTTGACCAATCGAAGAAATTGAAGGTCACAATCAAGTACATCAATCAGCAGAAGAGCAGGATTCAGCTCTTTTATGTCCTGCTCCATCTGAAGGAATGCCTTCGACTCCTGCACCAAATGAACGTGCCAATCTGGATCTGAGAGCATTTCTACACAGATCTGTTCATTTGTATAGAAATATAAGTCGTTTCCTTCTTGAAGCAGTTGATTTGCCAGCCGTTTCATTCTGACGACATGCCCCATCCCTCTTAAAAAACCACCATACACAACAATCATGATTTTCTTGTTCATTCAGCATCCTTCTGTTTCACAAATTGATTCAACCGAACAATATCAGGGTCTTGTTCGCAAATGGTGATGAGCTCAGCCGCAGGCACAGCAATGGAGCCGCCAGCTTTCTCTAGTAAACGGGTCGCAAACACATAATCTTCTTCTGTATCAATCGTGAATCGATAAGCAGGATATGCAAGTTCTTTGGGCGGTGTGAATAATTGCAGATGAAATTGCTCAGGATGCTTTCTAATATAGAGCGTGACATGCTCACGCTCTGGCTGCGTAAGGGGAAAATTGTCGATTTCACTTAAAATCGGTGCGTCGATCATTTCCCCGGAAATACCGAGTGGTGTTCCAGTCGTATACGTGTAATCAGCCTTCTCTTGTCTATGTTTTTCAAGCATTTTCGACAAAAGGGCCGGATCTATAAATGGGTTATCTCCCGTTAAACGCACAATGGTTTGCGGTTCAAAATGACGGACAATCTGCGCAAATCGCTGCAGTACATCCGTCTCACTGCCACGAAATACTTTATAGCCCTTTGATAAGCAGTAATGAGCCAGCAGATCATCTTCTGCCTCAACTGTTGTGGCGATCATGAGGTTCTGCGTTTTGTGATTGTAATGAGCTGATTGCTTTACCCGTTCAACAATCAGGTCGATCAGCGCCATACCGCCGATCGGTTTCATCACCTTTTTTGGCAGCCTTGTTGAACCCATTCTCGCCTGTATGACAAAGAGCACATCATTGATCATTTGACGTCTCCTGCACGAGTACATCTTTCCACGAAACCCCTGTATGGGCTGGGATATCTCTGACAGCCTTTGCACCAAGTAAAACCGCCATATACCGCGGATGCAGACCTTGGCTTTTTTGGCCTGGACGTAACACGGCTAGATTTTCTGCGGTCAATGTCTCGCCCTTTGCAATGCCTTTTGTCGTAAAAATGCCTCGATACGCAAATTCACGAATCTTGCCTTCAATGGCTGTTGTCGTTTTATAAGAACTGCCAAGGAGCTCCTCTGGCACTGAATGAGTGTCAGCTTCTGTTAGATTCCGCTGCTTTTCTGCCGCTCGAATATGCTGAACCATTTCCTTCAATTCTTCAGGATCAAGAGCAAAGGAATGATCAGCCCCAGGTAACGTTTTATCGACTGTGAAGTGCTTTTCAATGATTGCTGCCCCAAGCTTCACAGCGGCCACAGGAGCTTCAGTTGGATGCTCACTATGATCAGAAAAGCCAATGACTGCCTCGGGAAATGCCGCAGCTAAGGTTTGAAGCACACGCAGGTTCGTGTAAGCTCTAGGTGCTGGATACTTTGCTACGCAATGCATGATAGCAACCTGTTGATTTTGCACGCTTGTAATCGCCTCATATGCTTCATGGACATCTGAAATGGTTGCCCCGGCTGTTGAGAAAATGATGGGCTTTTGAAAAGATGCCGTGTAACGCATAAGAGGCAAATGATTGATTTCATAGGATGCCAGTTTGAAAGCCGGCGGATCGGTTTGATTCAATAGATCCGCAGATTCTTCGTCACACACTGTGCTTAAAAATATCAGCCCTTTTTCCTCACAACGTGTCAATAACACCGGGAGCCATTCTGGCGGCAGCTCCATTTGTTCCACTAAAGAAAAAATCGACACCTCTTCTCCCTTGGCTGTTTCGTACAAACCCGGTTCCTTTTGATACATCCGATCAGCTTGAAACATTTGAAACTTCACTGCATCGGCACCTGCTTCTTTTGCCACATCAATTAAAGCAAGCGCCTGATCTAGCTTTCCATCATGGTTAATGCCTGCCTCTGCAATGATAAAGACAGGCGCACCATCCCCCACTTTGCGATCTCCGATATAGAAATGCGCCATCTTACCTCTCTCCTTTTTTCGGCCACACATGGTAATACAAGAAGGCATTTTTTGTTCTAAAGCCCAGCTTTTCGTACAGCTGAATCGCGGTTGTGTTATGCATCTGAGTTCCTGCAGACATAAACCGATGCCCTCTCTCATAAGAGGCGTTTATCACCGCCATAACCAGCTTTTTTCCGATCCCTTTTCCTTGTGCATCCGGTCTAATGGACAATAAATCAAGTACCAGTTCATTGCCCTTTGTCACCCCTTGAATCAAACCAATGACTTCATCGTTCACCTTTGCTGCGAGATTGATATCTGCACGTCCGAGTAAATTGTTTCTCATCCATTCCTGAAAGAAATGCTGGACGGCATTCTGATCTAAAAAAGGATCAAGTGCATACCGGCTTTTCATAAAAGCCTGATGAGCAAGTGACACCGCCTCATCGTAATCCTTTTCATCCGGCAGACTGATGACCACATCTTCACCTGTAGATGGTATCTCCATTTGAACAGGCGGCGCCTCAAGACGAGTGAGACCGCCCACATAGTACACATGTGACAGCCTTTGGACGATGCGGTTTTTTTCATGATCAGACGCTTCAAGACGTAAAAAGAAAAAATCGCATTTTTCTGTTCTCATCCAATTGATGAAACGCTCCATCAATTCTTGAAAAGCAGACGCCGACTCCGCGTCCACAAACTTCACATGAAAAATATGCTGATCAAAAATGCCGCTTTCCCATTTTGACCATTCATATAACAGGACTGCCTTGAGCTGGGCGCCATTGACAAGAGCAAACTGCTTGAAGCCGTTCATTTGTTCCGCTTGTTGGCCGTATTTCTCCAGCCAAGCGGCCAGCACCTGATCATCTACAGCATGAACGACCTTCATAATGATGCCTTCTGTTCTTTTAAAATAGACAACACCGCTGTGATAACATCCTGCACATCTTCATCTGTCATACTCGGATAGAGCGGCAGTGAGAGCGTCTGCTTGTAGTATGCGAGTGACTCAGGGAAATCCTCTGGTGAATAGTGATACGTTTGTTGATAGTATGGATGCAAGTGAACAGGGATAAAGTGAACACTCGTGCCGATTTTATATTCCTTTTGCAGCTGATCAATCAGTTCATCACGCGTGATGAATGCTTCTTTTGGATTCACTTGCAGTACATACAAATGCCATGCATGTCTTCCTTCTTGATGCACAGGCGGCAGAATCAGACCCGCTTCTTTTTGAAAAGCCTGATTGTATGCTTTCGCAATCTGTTCTCTCCGTGCCTGCATGTCATCCAGGCGGCTTAGCTGAACAAGCCCTAACGATGCCTGCACGTCAAACATGTTCATTTTATAGCCTGGTTCCTCGACCTCGTAATACCACGTTCCTTTTTCTCCATAACGATTCCACGCTCCCTTGCTCATCCCATGGAGCGCTAGTCTTCTAATTCGAGCCGCAAGCGCATCATCATTTGTTGTCAGCATACCGCCTTCACCAGTCGCTAGGTTTTTCGTTGCATAAAAGCTAAAAGCGGTCGCATCACCAATCGATCCAATTGGCTGACCATGGTACGTTGTGTAAAGAGCATGGGCAGCATCTTCAAGTACAAATAGATCATACTTTTTGGCAATCGCTAAAATCCGGTCCATATCACACGATTGACCAGCAAAATGAACAGGGACAATCGCTTTTGTATGTGGTGTAATGGCCGCTTCTAGTTTCTCTGCATCGAGGTTGAGTGTCGCTGGGTCAATATCGACAAATACAGGAGCTGCCCCTGTATGAATGATCGTATTGGCTGTTGCGCAAAATGTCAGAGGCGTTGTAATCACCTCATCCCCATTCCCAATCCCTTTAGCTTTTAAGGCTAAAAATAAAGCAGCCGTACATGAATTGACAGCGATCGCATGTTTTGCACCGGTCAGCTGCTGAAATTCTTCTTCAAACTGTCTTACTTTTGGTCCAGTTGACAGCCAGCCGGACTTTAATGTTCCAATGACTTCATCAATTTCTTCCTGCTCAATGAAAGGCAGAGCATACGGAAGAAATTGTTCTCTCTTTTTTTCCATATCGCTTGCACACCCCTATCTTCATCTCTGAAAATCTACACCTGTTTTTGTTTTAAGCAGAGAAAGCAGAACATCGGTCGATCGCGCATGCGGATAATGTTGTTTAATGAATTGAGCTCCTTGCTGTTTTGCCAGTTTCATCTCTTGTTCATCCGACAAAATACGAATGGCTTTCTCAGCTAGTTCAACAGGGTTTTCCATATGATAGCTGCCAAGCGACTCGTAATATGGGTATCTTCTGCCTTCTGTCATTTTCCCGATCAGCACACTCTTTTCAAAAAGCATGGCTTCAAGACCAACTGTTGATGTGAGCGTAATCACGATATCCACATATGGCAGCAGATCATACAGGTCGATTTCTTTTTTTATCAATCTCACATGATTCCCCGCTCGTTCAATAGACACATAGTCGTTTAATCGATTTCGGGCAATTTCCCAAGGATGCGGCTTCATGATCAGCTGAATGTCTTTCCGTTTGGCGATCGTTTTAAGAACATCGCCATAGAAGGCCTCAGAAAACGGCTGCGTTGCCACAAGCACAGTCTTTTTAGCCGGACTGAAGTTCAATTTACGAAAAATGAGATCCTGTTGAAGCGGCGTTCGCTCCTTCACCAAATCAAATCTCGGATGACCTGTGATCTCCACCTGTTCCGGCTGACAGCCTTTGTCTACATACCAGTCCTTTTCATACTTTCCAAACACCCCATGGCAAGTCGTGAAAATCGGTAAAAAGGCTTCGTCTCCCATAAGCGCGCCGTGCTGAAGACAGATACTCGTAAGCTGGCGTTTCACTGTTTGCAAAGCGAGTACTCGGCTGTAAGCATCCTCCGTCGTTCCAACAATGACAGCTGCAATCGGCTGCATCTGAAATAGCACTTCTGTCTGGTCAATGACATCGATAAATTGCACAATGTCCTTCCGCAGTTTTTCTCTAAAAAAGACATTGCCAAAGACAGGGTGGTGAGCGTAAGGTTTAAGGAGAACATTTGCTTTTTCAATATATTCAGCATGGGCTTCTTTATTAACCTCTCCGGCTAATTCCGGCTTACTGATGACAGGTAATCCGAAATAATCCGCCTTCTTCCAGCGAGCGAGCACCACCGTTTGGTTTGGATGGAACCGCGTGTAATTTTGTTCAGTAAAACGCAGGTGTTCAAAGTGAAGCAATACCTTTCCATTCGCAGGACGATAAGCGATCCGCTTGATCTGCTGCTTATGCTGATCAAAAAATGGCTGAATCTCTTCCGGTAATGGACAAGCGGTTGTCAGTTCTTGACCGAACACTTCATCTTCCATGCGTTCCCTCACTTCTGGACTGATATATTGATAAAAATTACTGATCAACCCAAGAGGAATTTGCTTGTAGGACAAATCCTTCATCAGATTCACATACTCAAAGTACACTTGCCAATAATGATGAATATAGTGCGACACTTCAGGTCACCTCCCATTTCTTTGTTTTAATATACTGCGTAGCTCCCAGCAGGTAGACTGCTCGGGAAGTGCTTGAATAAAGGCACTTTTCTCTTCTTCTGCCAGCTGATAATGAATTGACTGTTCTGTGATGTAATTTGTATCTAATATTTCATCAAAGGGATAGAACGGATAAAAATGATTTAACCGAAAAAAGAAACGGGCATCCCCTATTCGATAAAAATGCGGACTCTCGTCCCAGTAAGACCCAAATTCAGCATGAATTTTTGATAAAATGGATGCACGATGTACGACCGAGCAATGATCTATGGCACAGGGGGCATTCCATTGCACTGTTTGCGCTGGCCGAATTGTTTCCTTCACTGGCTCTTTTTTGCTATTTAAATAGATCACTTTAGAACTGGAATAGACAATATCTTCACCTGGGCGGGCATCTAGATAATGAGTGAGCTTCTCTAAACGGTTCGAGGCGTAGACATTGTCATCTGTGGCATAGGAAATATACTCGCCCTTTGCCAGTTCTAATGCTTGATTAATCAGCACGGCGTAGCGAGTTTTCGCTGTTCTCTCTTCCAGCGTTTTGACACCGCTTTGGATAAAATGAACACGGGGATCTTTGCGAAACGGTTCAATCGCAGCTAGGGTTTTTTCGTTTGATCCATCATCCATGATAAAAAGTTCAAAGTCTGACAGCGTCTGCTTCAAGACCGCTTCAATCGATCTGCCGACGTAAGCCGCCTTGTTGTAGCTCGTCATAATGACAGTTACTTTTGTCAAAGTTTTCACCTCGGTCTCTTTCAAACTATGTTTATCATATGTGTCTCCTCTTAAAGAGACTGTAGAGTGACCTATTTTTTATAAAATTGTATTTTTTTATTGATCTATCTTTGAAAAATGCGAATTTTTTGGTAATATAAGTAATCATTTGTGTGTATTAAAGGAGTAAAGAACATTGGAAGCTATGAAGAATGATCACTCCCAAGAAGAGGAAGTAAAAGGATTTTTTCGATTTTTTAAAATTTTCGTCGCGACAAAAACGATTATTCGCTCATATCGACATTCCAATATTCCAATTTGGCTGATGATGCTCCTTGCAAGTATCGCCGGTACGGGCTGGATCTACGAAGGGTATTTTAGCGAGTATATGGGCAATCATATTCCATTCCCTTTTATTCTGTTACAAGGAGCGGGATATGGTATTTTGGCAGGCAATATGATTCTATTTTTCGGTGTCCTCCTGATCAAATGGTTAGGCCGTCTCTTTTTCGGCTGCCAGTCGGCGTATCGAGATATACTCAAAGCCTGCACACTGACGGTTTTTTTCCCTTCTGCTTTATTTTCACTTACTTGGATTTTCACAGTTGGGATGCTCGGTCCGTATACGTTTGTTAAAGTCTCACCATATTTAGATCAGCATTATGAAGTATGGTATTATCTCAATCTTTTACCTCTTACGGAAGCATATGCAAAGACGTGGATATTTGGAATGGCTGTTTTAGGCATTGTCGCTGTGATGAAGCTCAGATTATGGCAAGCCTTCATCATTGTGATCACACCGCTCGCCGCGTTTTTTCTCATCATGACACTTTTATTTGATATTCAGCACGCTGTAAACTGGATCACGTAAAAAGAACGAGTACCGATAGAATGCGAAGGTTTGTCTACACTTTAGGAACTGTAGAGCAGTTCCTCAGATTGCTGACAAAGGGCTAAAATGGTCTTTATTTTAGCCCTTTGTCTTCTTTTCAGCGTGATAGAAAACCTTTGAAGTCTAGGAAGTTTGAGCACTGGAGCGGAGCGAATTTGACATTCGTGAGCACCAGCGCGCAGGACTGACAACGGATGCGAAGGTTTGTCTACACGCTGAGGAATTGCATAGCAGTTCCTTTTTTTCGGTCAATGTACATATTCTCCCCTCCTGTCTCATAGTGTGAAAGAGAGAAAGAATGCTATGGAAACAACAGGTGCTTTAGCGCCTTCTGTTTAGAACACCATGAGGAAAGAGGAGGAACGTTATGAAATTGAAAAATCAATTTGGGCAAGGTTCGGGTTTCGAAGGTCAAGATTTTCGCCAGCAACAATATGGAGCAAATCCGTATCCTGCGCAGCAGATGGGTTATTCAGTCCCTCCCCAAACGCAGGGTCAAATGCAGCAGGGGTTTTCGCCAATGCCGTCTACCGGCACTTCACAAGGAGGCCAGGGAACGCAGGGCGGCGGTCAGCCTTATCAGATTCCTTCTGGACCGATTTATCAGCAGAATGTCACTGGTCAGCTGCCAATCGAGCAGTCCTATATTGAAAATATTTTACGATTGAACCGCGGCAAGGTAGCCACGATTTATATGACATTTGAGGCAAGCAAAGAATGGAATTCGAAGATTTTTAGAGGCGTCATTGAAGCTGCAGGACGTGACCACATTATCATTAGTGATAACAAGACAGGAACACGATACTTACTATTAACGATCTATCTTGATTACATTACGTTTGATGGGGAAATTCAATACGACTATCCATACTCCATGTCTACGTATTCTCCGAGGTAGATAACGCCACATATCGCAAAAGCAAGGAGCAGGCGCCCTTGCTTTTTTCTTTTGTCTAGGTTTTTGTCACACCTCTGGGGCGCTGCTCATAAGATGCCTAGTAGTTTTTATCAAAAGCCTAGAGGTGACATCAATGACTGTTGAGCTGGATTATACATCACCAAATGTCAAATTTTCATACGATCTGAGTCAAAGCCCCCTTGTGAAATACGATCAGCATAACCTGATTAATGTGTTAGGAAAAAAACAATTAAACTCGTTGGATCGAGTGTCCCTGCTGGATATATATTTGAGTAAAAGCAAAGTCGTAGAGCCTCATTATCATCAAAATGCCGCAGAGCTTGTTTATTGTATAGCCGGTTCTGCTGCCGTATCGATACTGAATCCATTTACAAAAAAACTGCACACCTACACCATCACACCTGGACAGGTAGCAAACGTGCCTCAAGGCTGGTGGCACTATGAAGTCGCTCTCCAAGACAGAACTCATTTGTTAGCCATTTTTAACGCATCTACACCTGAAGTGATCCTAGGCTCAGACCTTCTCACCCTCACACCTTCTCACATCATGGCCCATACTTATTGCATGAACGAAACACAGTGGAAGCAGGCGATAAAGCCGGTAAAACCAAGCGTGTTTATCGGACCATTTTGCCACCGGGAGGAAGAGTCTCAAACGCATCCTGTCCCTCCATCTCACTACGTCCCTTATTATCAAGCACCGCCCAACTATACCCCTTACTGGAGTTAAGAAAAAAACCGATGCTCTCATAGGGGCATCGGTTTTTTGGCTTATAAATTTTTTGCTGCTGCAATGACAAGCATAATCCAAGAGGCGATAAACGCCACTCCGCCAATGGGGGTAATGGCACCTAGAATCTTCACCTGAGTCAATGCCAGCACATAAAGGCTTCCTGAGAAGAAAAGGATGCCTGCAAGCATCACCCAGCCAGCGGCAGGAACCAAGGAGACACCTGACAGCTTATCTGCAAGAAAAGCGACAACAAATAAGCCAATGGCATGGAACATCTGATATTGAACACCTTTATTCCATATTTCTATATATTTTTCAGGGATTTTTCCTTCCAGACCGTGCGCACCGAAGGCTCCAAGTCCAACAGCAAGCATGGCGTTAATAGCACCTAAAATGAAAAATAGTTTCATTCGTCATTCTCCTTATCTCGTCAATTATGTTTATCATAGCGCGGGTGAAGGGCGACATTCAACTTTCCCATTACGTTGACACGAGATTGTCGGATTTCTTTTTCTTTCGTAACAAGACTTGGTCGACCACGATCGCAATGAGCGTGCCTAGAACAAGACCGTTGCTTAATAATGAAATGAGCACAGGATGCATGCCTTTCAAGGCTCCCTGAGGCACAAACATCGCCCCTACGCCTGCTAAAACGGCAATCCCAAGGACAAAGCGAATCCGCGGGACTTCTTCTTTCTCATACTGATCAAACTCCGACATCGCAATCCCAATCATAGAAGAGAAGACCACAAAGTTTACAGCAAGCCCCACAGGTGATGGCAATGCGGAGAAAAAGCTCATGAGCAGCGGGAATAAACTAATGAGTACAATGAGCAGACTTCCTATGAAAAATGGCTTTCTCGATGGAATTTTCGTTGTCTGGATAAATCCTGCTGCCCCCGAAATAGGTACAGGCGCAATCGCACCGATGAGCCCGCTTAGTAAATGACCAAATGCTGCGACAAAACCAGCAGGGCGTGCTCTCTTCCGCTCACGCAGTTCACCAAATGCCTTCACTGAGCTTTCCACAATTCGAATACTTGCCAGCATGTTCACAATGAGTAAAATCGTTATAAAAAAGGACGTGACAAGCAATCCACTGTCAAAGACCGGCATGCCGAATGGAAACAGCTTCGGAAACTCGATGATTTGTTCTGGAATTCGAACCGGCTTCGCCAATCCGAGTAGAGCGAATAACAGCCATCCGCCTGCAAGTGCGAATAACACAGAAAACTGCCTCAAGTAATGCCATTTTGATCGGCTGATCATGAAGGTGAGGATAATAATCAAGATCGATAAGCAAAAGACAAGCCCATCCACCTGATTTCCCCGATAGCCGATGCCCATCAGCCCTTTCATGATTGGCTGACTTAGCTGCACAACAAGCAGCAGCAGATAAATGCCTGTAACGACTGGCGTAAATAAAGACGCGAGCCAATTGATGATTTTAAATAGACTAAAAATAAAAAAGAAAACAGCACTAAAAATTAAAGCCCCTTGTAATGCTTGCAGGGTTTCAGGATACGTCGCAAAAATTGTACCTGTCATGCCGGCATAAAGGGTATACACACCCCACCAAAGCCCTGCTGGACTTTCATTGATCGGCAGCATATGGCCGCATAAACACTGCACCATCGCCACAAGACCAAGTGAAAAGAAAGTACTTTGAATCAGCTCCGCCGATTGCACTTGGTTCAATTCAAATGCTTGTGCAATCGCAATTGGTACGGCAATAGAAGCTGCGATAAAAAATGCCATCCACTGAATGGCGCCCAAAAATAGTTTCAAACCGATCACCTTCCCTTTGTCGTGACAAGACCATTAAAAATCAAAAATAGAGTCGCCGTTCCCATCCTTCTCTTTTTGCCCCTCATCATTTTGCTGAAATTTCTTCGCACCACTTGTGCCCATTAGTTTCTCCAGCATGGCTTGATCTGTAGACACAGATGGTGCTGATGGTGTATGTATCGATGGAGGTGGTGAGATGGCCGGCGACTGCGGCATCTGCACCTGTGAAGGTGCGTCGAGAATGACATCACATAGTGAAGAAATGGCCGCCACTTGACGTTTCACCTCTTCATCATTTCCACTTTGTTTTGCTTTTTGAACCGCTTCCTCCATTTTTTGAAGCAGACTTGATATATGAATATTCAAGGGTAGACCCTCCAATCTAAAAAAATCTCTTTTCAACATTATTTTACCAAATGAACAAACCAAATGGGTTCATTTTTTCAAAGCAGTGCGCTCACGCCTCTCTTATTTGACCAGTCATCTTCATTCACACATAATAAAAGGAACAAAATCGTCTATGAAAGGATTAAATAATGGACAAGCTCACTGCTCTATTTCAGAAACAAAAAGTCTTTCAGAAGCCGGCGGTTCAAGAACGCATCCGCATTCTTCAAGACTTAAAAGCAGCAATCAAACAGCATGAAAAGGATATTTTACAGGCCTTAGCCCATGATTTACATAAATCCGAACAGGAAGCCTATACAACAGAGATCGGGATGGTGTATGAAGAAATCAATCATACCATCAAACACCTTCACAAATGGGCGAAGCCAACACGCGTGAAAACACCCCTGACTCATATCGGATCAAAAAGCATGATCATCAAGGAACCTTATGGAAATGTGCTCATCATTGCTCCTTGGAACTATCCTTTCCAATTAGCCCTTTCTCCATTAGTCGGCGCGATATCTGCGGGAAATGCCGTGATTTTAAAACCGTCTGAGCTGACGCCAGCAGTCTCACAAGTGATCAGCACTATCATGAAACATGTATTTCAAGAAGACCATGCGGCTGTCGTAGAGGGCGGTGTTGATGTCAGTACAGAGCTGCTGAAACTGCCCTTTGATTATATCTTCTTTACTGGAAGTGTGGCAGTTGGCAAAGTCGTCATGGAAGCCGCCGCAAAGCATTTGACCCCTGTCACACTTGAGCTTGGCGGAAAAAGTCCCTGCATCGTCATGCCTGATGCCGACATCAAGCTGGCAGCGAAGCGGATCACCTTTGGAAAATTCACCAATGCAGGGCAAACCTGCATTGCACCAGACTATTTGCTCGTTCATGAATCCATCAAAGAGGAACTTTTGCGAGAAATGACTGCCTGTATCCGTGATTTTTATGGTGAACATCCCGAAACACATCCCCACTTTGGAAAAAATGTCAGTCAGCGTCATTTTGACAGGCTTACACAATTTCTCTCAAATGGAACGATCGTCACAGGTGGACAGCGCAATGAACAGGAGCTCAAAATCGCTCCGACCATTTTAGACCACATCACATGGGAAGATCCTGTCATGCAGGAGGAAATTTTCGGACCGATTCTGCCTGTCATGACCTTTGATTCTCTGCATGAGGCAGTTCATATGATCAAAGCAAGGCCAAAGCCGCTTGCACTTTACTTATTTACGACAAGGAAAGAAACAGAATCCTATATTCTAGACAACCTCTCATTTGGCGGAGGATGTATCAATGACACGCTTATGCATGTCGCTACCCCTTACCTGCCATTCGGAGGCGTCGGCGAAAGCGGCATGGGACGATATCACGGGAAGGAAAGCTTCTTTACTTTTACGCATGAAAAAAGCGTCCTGCGCCAAACCAATCGCTTCGATTTTTCCTTCCGTTATCCAAATGCGAAAAACGGACTCGACTTGGTCCGCAAATTTTTAAAATAAACAGGACGAAGGGGCTCTCCCCTCGTCCTATTTTCATTCAATATCCTTGATACACCAATTGATTTCTTCGATTCCCATTTGCTTTAAATACGTGTTTACCTTTGAAAACGGCCGGCTGCCAAAAAAGCCGTTTCTTGCAGAAAAAGGACTTGGATGAGGTGACTCAATGATGTAATGCTTGTTTTGATCAATTCGTTCTTTCTTGTTTTGAGCATGTCTTCCCCATAACACAAAAACGACGGGCTGCTCACGCTTATTCAGCACATCAATTACGCGGTCAGTTACTCGTTCCCAGCCTTTGCCTTTATGAGAATTCGCCTCTCCCCTTCTCACGGTCAGCACAGTGTTTAAGAGCAGCACACCCTGCTCTGCCCAGCTGACAAGTGAGCCGTGGTTTGGAACAGGACAGCCAAGATCATCCTTTAGCTCCTGAAAAATATTTCTCAAAGAAGGCGGGTGTTTGACGCCCGGCTGAACAGAAAAGCTTAATCCATGTGCCTGCCCTGGGCCATGATAAGGGTCTTGTCCTAAAATCACCACTTTGACCTTTTCATATGACGTTAAATGAAGAGCACGATAAACGTCATCTGGTTTTGGAAAAACGGTCTGCGTGCGATATTCTTGCTTCATCCATTCACGTAATTCCTGATAATATGGCTGTTCAAATTCACTTTTCATCACAGCCCACCAGCTATCATTTAAAAATGGCTTCATTGTGGTTTTCCTCCTTCTACTTGCTGCGCTAGTCTGGAGATCATCGGTTTTCCATCCCACACAATCTCACTCTCTGATTCTCGCTTTTTCATCGCTGGTTCTTCTAATAATATAGCAAAGTTCGCTGTCGGCAGGTCGCCCAGTTCATGCTTTTCACTTAAATCATCTAAGTAGTTCTTCCTTGTTTCACCAAGATCACTAGACTGATTTCCACCGCCGTCAAAAAACGCATAGATCACGCTGGCCGCGGGCACTCGTTTGACTCGGGCATGCTGTGATACACGCAAAAAGAAGTCCCAGTCCCAATAATGATGCATCGCTGGATCAAAATAGCCAATCTCATCGTGTATACAGCGTTTGTACATACTGCCCGAAGGAACATATGTAGAAAAGACACGCATATCCTCAATATCCGCTGTATAAGCAAACAAACGTCTCGACAGCGGGAAACGGGTCGCGCCTTTTTCATCAAATGACACAATTTCTGCATCAGAAAAGACAAAATCGGCATCCTCCAGCGCCTTGCTCATGCGTTCGATATGACAAGGTGTGAAGTAATCATCGTCGTCGCTCAGCATGATGACGTCGCCTGTCAGCTCCCGCACCCCCACATTTCTGGCATTCACATGCTGGACATTCTCATCTAAATGAATCAAGCGGATCGGAAGCTCAGAGTAAAGTTCCTGAATGATGTCGACTCGCTCTCCTGCATCATTGACGACGACAATTTCAAAAGGCTGTACGGTTTGTCTTGTAATGGATTCAAGCAGCTCACACAGTGCGCTGAGCCGGTTATGTGTCACAATTAATAAGGAAATCTTCATATGCAGCTTACTCCTTTAATAGATTCGTCTTTTTCCATTAAAACATAAATTGACTTTCTTCTCATGATATAAAAGGCGGTTTGATTTGACGGGAAAATGGGAATTTTTGATGAAAAGGAGTGATGATGATGAAATATATCACGGTTGAAAATAGTAAAGAAGCGAAACAGACCATCGACAACATTCATTCATCGGGTTCGTCTAAGGACGCTGTTTTTATTTTTGCGTACGACCCAGAACGCTCTGATACCGTAACGGAGTATACAGACGCCAAAAGCATGACTGCGGTCGATCAAGGGATTTTGGATCAAGTCGCCAATGTCATCCGCACCCGGGATGATGAACTGATGGCCAAAATGATGTCAGCTGGGGCCGATCAAGAGTTAGCCTTAACACTTTTAGATGAACTGAAAAAAGGGAAATTGGTGATTTGTAAAAGGTAAGAAAAAGAAGCGTTCCGAAGAGAGGGACGCTTTTTTATGCCGTTTCATTGTGATAAATGGAAAAGCTGATTATAATAAAGGATAGAACAGTAACTGTTACACATCACATTGGAGGTTCAGCAACTATGTCTATGAATAAAGCACTCACCATCGCAGGTTCGGATTCAAGCGGCGGTGCAGGTATCCAAGCAGATTTAAAAACGTTTCAAGAAAAAAACGTCTACGGGATGACAGCTTTAACCGTTGTCGTTGCAATGGACCCACATAATCATTGGGATCATCAGGTGTTTCCAATTGATACGGCGACAATTCGTGCGCAGCTCTCTACCATTGTAGAAGGCATTGGTGTCGATGCACTGAAAACGGGTATGCTTCCTACCGTCGAAGTGATCGAGCTTGCAGCTGACACCATTAAAACATACGACCTAAAAAATGTCGTCATTGATCCTGTTATGGTTTGTAAGGGTGCGAACGAAGTCCTTTACCCAGAGCACGCGGAAGCACTGCGTGAAAAGCTCACGCCACTGGCAACTGTCATCACACCTAACCTTTTCGAAGCAGGTCAATTAAGCGGGATCGGCGAGATTAAAACGATCGAACAAATGGAAGAAGCAGCAAAACGCATTCACGAACTTGGTGCAAAGTATGTGGTCATCACTGGAGGCGGTAAGCTAAGCGAAGACAAAGCCATCGATTTGCTTTATGATGGACAAACCTTCGAACGCCTTGAAACAGATAAAATTGACACAGAATACACACACGGCGCAGGCTGCACATTCTCAGCAGCAGTCACAGCTGAACTAGCGAATGGATCAGACGTGAAAGAAGCCATTTATGCAGCAAAAGAATTCATCACGGCTGCCATCAAAGGCTCTTTCCAGCTAAACGAATACATCGGACCAACAAAGCATTCTGCTCATCGTTTTGACAAATAAAACAGAAAAAAACCGATCCGCCGTTTGGGTGAATCGGTTTTTTTGTTTATCGTAAGCTGAGTCTCTGTGCAAATAACCAATCCGTTAAGCCTGGGGTCTCATAAGCAGGCGTCCATGATGCATGATCATACCCATACTTGCTTGCATACTCGGTATAAAGTGGCCTTCCACCAGCTTTTTGAATAGCTTGAATTGTATTTCTCGCATAGCTGATAGGGATAATGGAATCATCCTCTGCATGAAATGCCCATATTGGCTTGCTCGCTAAAATTCCCGCCTTGCTCGGATCTGCACCCCCAGCAATAGGAATCATCGCTGCAAACAAACGAGGATATGTGATGTTCAACTGATACGAGCCAAACCCACCTTGAGATAAACCAGTCGCATAAATCCTTTTCCTATCAATTTTATAAGAAGTTAAAACATGCTGAAGCACTTCATAAGCTTTGTGTAAATCTGGTGAAAACTGAAACACGTTTGTGAGGTCGATTTCATTTTGCGAATTTCTTGTTAAAGCAAAGCCCCCATCCACAGCATTTCGCGCCTGAGGTGCTAGTACGTATGCAGGATGTTTCTTTTGAACTTCAGGAGAAGCCCATAAAACTGCACCATCGTTCGCAAGTAACTGCTTTTGATTATCGGTTCCTCTCTCCCCGCCTCCATGTAAGAAGAGGACTAAAGGATAGGCTTTACCCCTCTTATGATTTTTCGGAATGTACAACCGATAAGGCATTCCTTGATATTCAAAAGATAAAAAAGATGATGCGATATCCTCTCGTGTGACAAAACGATAATTGTACGTAGATGTAGCAAGTCGATGCCTATTTTTGTAAGCGCTTACTTTTAAAGTCGTACTGGCATCAATATGAATAGGCTTTTTATATCGCTGACTTTGAGTTGTCGGCTGGCTGCCATCTGTTGTGTAATAAAGAGAAGCTTTTGGCACCGGAGAATGGAGAACCACCTCTTGTGAGCGATAATATTGACCAGATGGTACAGAGGCAGTAGGTGCAAAAAATGACGTGTGTTGAGTTCGGGCAGATGAAACGGAAGGATTGAGAAAACTCATAGAAAATAGGACAATGATAAAGGTGATCAGGCATTTCTTGGTTGTATGGTTCATAACGTTCCTCCTGTAAATGCTCAGATAAATTTTTATTTATTTTGTATCATGACAAAAGAAATGTCAACGCTTTCATTTTAATTTCTGAATAATCTATTAAAACAAAAAAGCGTACCCACACCCAGGTACACTCTTTTATTCATACATTCATGCCTATTTTTGCTGATCGGACTCTTTCGCCATTTTTCGAATAAAGGCTTCAATGGATTCAACAAATAAAGCATATTCTTTCATTTGTTTATACGTATCTGACAGCTTCTCTTTCACTTCTTCCTGCTCTAAAGAAGGTTCACCGAGAATAGATTGAACTTGAATGAGCAATTCCTTATATTCTTCACGTTTATCTTCAACATGATCTGCCATTGTCTCCAAGCGTTTTCTAGTCGTCGGCTGCTGTTTTGAATTCAAGTAAACAACCCCTTTTTGTCCTACCGCATTTGGATAAACGTCAGCCTCAGCTGTATATATTTTAAAATCATACCATAATTCCACCTGTTATCATATATGTAAAACGTCATCAAACCGCTTTAGGCCAACCTTGTATATACACGTTATAGGCTTTAAGATACAGGCTGATCTCACTAGAAAAAAGCAGATCATTGATCTGCTCAGATTGTAGAGAAACCCATGTTTCTTTATTTTTCAAGTCGGATTTCCCCTATTTCCTTCTGACTCTTTAAGGCAGTTCTTTTTTGCTCAAATTTCATAGCTAATACTAAAATAAAAGCGATAATTAAGATAATACTCAAGAAAATCAAACCGGCTTGCATTTTTCCTGTATAATCTTTTAGCCATCCAACTGCATAAGGGCCAACAAAACCTCCTAGATTTCCAATTGAATTAATGACTGCAATTCCAACAGCTACTGTGGCTGGACTCAATATCATAGTTGGTAATGACCAAAAAGGACCTTTAAAACAATACATGGCTGCCAATGAAATGGTGATGAAAATCATTGCAATAAATGGATTGGCCACCATTCCTACACTGAGTAACGTTAAACCAGCTACGAGTAACGGTAAAGCTGTGTGTATACGTCTTTCACCAGTGCGATCTGAACGTCTTGACCAGTAATTCATGACGATTGAAGCAATAATGTAAGGGATTGTAGCAATGAAGCCGATCTGGGTGTTTGTTAAATAGCTAGATAATCCTTTAATAATTTGGGGCATCCAATAACCGACGCCCAGTGTACCTGCAGTATATACAAAGTAAATTAAGGATAGGTACCACAGTTTAGGATCAGTCAAGGCCGTCTTATGACTAGAGGTTTGTTGGCCTTTCTTTTCTCTTAGCTCCTCGTCCTTTCTTAATTCTGACATCAACCAATTTTTTTCTTCGGCTGTTAACCACTTTGCTTGTTCTGGCCGGTCTGTTAAGTAGAAATATGTTACAAACCCTAAAATAACAGCAGGGGCGCCTTCGATAATAAACATCCAACGCCATCCTGGTACATTCATCCAATGAATATGATCAATAATTAAGGTAGAAACGGGAGCTCCAATTATATAAGAAACTGCGATTGCTGTCATAAACATCGCAATTGTACTTGCTCTTTCTTTAGCTCGGAACCAATAAGTAAGGTATAGTATAATGCCAGGAAATAGACCTGCTTCTGCTATTCCAAGAAGGAATCTTATAACATAGAGCTGGGTAGCATTCTGAGCAAACCCAGTTGCCATAGAGATTATGCCCCAAGTAAAGAGAATCCTAGTAATCCAAACTCTTGCCCCAAATTTTTGCATTAAAATATTACTTGGTACTTCAAAGAGAAAATAACCAATAAAAAAAATACCTGTAACAAGACCAAACATTTTACTTGTTAGTCCTAGTGCTTCATTCATTTCCAATGCTGCATATCCCACATTTGCCCTGTCTAGATAAGAAATAATATAGAGTAAAAATAGTAACGGGATAATTCTTCGTGTCACCTTTCGAATCGTCTTCTTTTCGAAATTCAATTGAGAATTTTCCAATCAAATTCCTCCTTTTAAAATAATAAAAAGAAATTTTGATAACGCTTACATTTGTTTAGAAAATAAAGAGATACTCTTACGGTTCTGTAAGAGGTGTAAGAGTATCTCCATTTACCCTCCTGTTGTTTCCTCAAGACAGCGAACAAAATGAAAACTTTCTTTCATCGTGTCTAAAACGTTTATTTTCAACTGAAATTGCTCTCAATGCCTGGTTTACCGTTAAATATTACATGTTTCGGTTGATAATTAATGTTACCTAACACCGTTTCTCCATCTACATCGGGAAAAGCAGTCTCAGTAGAAGTAGAATCTAGAACCACAAGGTGATTTGGAGTAGAAGTAAAATCGTCAATTCCTAACAATTTAGGAGCTGTTACCAGAACTGCTCTAAAAGCTTCATCTAGAGACAGACCACCTACAATCATTTTAGAAATGATGTAGCTCATGTTATAAACAGGGTATTTTCTCCATGACGCGCTTGTTAAATCTGTACTGATCGTATCTGGTTTAATTCCCTCAGCTAAGCATTTATAAAAAACATTCCAATTAAAGTGTTTTCTACCGTGACCGATATCTAATACTATTCCTCTTTCCACTGCAGCTAGAAATTCTTTTTTTACCTTTCCGGCCGTATTTAACACGTTTCCATCCCTTCCTTGAAATGGATGGGTGAGAATGTCTCCTTTATTAAAATATTGTGTTACCTCTTCAATATCTAGTTGAGTTCCAGTTAAATGAACCATCATTCGTAAATCGGTTCGATCGGCTGCTTCTCTTGCTAAGCGTAATAAAGACCGGTCAGTCGTTTTATCCACCTGGCCTAAACGAATCTTAATTCCTAATAAACAATCTTCAGCTAAAGATGCAACTTCAACAATTCGATCCAACGAAATACTTTCTGGCTTGGTTGGGTTAGGGTTGGGGTGATTGGTTAGCCCTTCTGGTAAAGCTGATAACCAAGAACGTACTGTTAACGGGCTGTTTTCCCAATAACGATTTGCTTCCTCCCATCCGTCATAGCCAAAAGTACCTGCGTCCCCAACTGTAGTTACTCCTGAGGAAAGATATTGTTTATCTGTCACACCAATCTCTGCTCCAGGTGCCCATACATGACAATGAAAATCGACTAGTCCCGGTACAATTACGCTAGATTCAGATAAATGAATATCCCTATCATCCTCATGAGTAACTGTTATGCTTGTAGACTTATTTGGAATGAACCCCTTTTCTGACCAAATAGAACCGCCTTTAAAATTCCATACTCCCATGCAAATACACCCCTTAACTTAATATAGATTTAATAGATTAATTTATTTAATTGTTTGCAATAGCAACTTCTTTACATGCATTGATAACATCCAACCACTGGTGCTAAATCACCGACCAACATACACTCCTCTTCTTTTTGGATAGTAGAAACAATCAACTAAGTAGAATTTTTAATCTGTTCACTGTCATACATAACCAATAAGATAGCGCTTTCAAAAATAAAATTAATGACGCAACCCCTATCTCCAAAGGATTATAAATCATTTGTAACAACTCTCATTTTAGAGACAGAACACACCTTATCCATCATAAAAAAATTTATATGATTTATCTTATGTAATAAAAATTACTTTATTTTATATAAAAGTAATATTCATTACAAATAATTTAAATGTATGTTATCACTCATAATTAATAAAGTAAACCTTTTTTATAAAGAACAGCAGATAAAGTAAAACGAACAGTGAAGCACATGGGAAAAATCGTTTTAACTGATAGTTATCAAGAAAATATAATGGAATTAATGGCGAGGGGGATGTAGACGTAGTGGTTACCATTGATCCAAAAGCAAAAAAAACAATGAAAATAAAAATTCCACTTATGATCAGTGGAATAAGATGCAAGGCTTTCTTTGGCTGAAGCAGCTAATGATGTCAAAACAGCGATTAATCCTGAGGAAGGCGGGGTTAGTTTTCAAAACTGATTGGTCAAAAGAAGCAGAACTATTTAAACGGGCTGATAGGATTGAAGTTAAATTTAGATAAGGTACTTTAGCAGGAACGGGTGGAAAAATTTCAGCTGAAAATTTAACAAGGAAAATGAGGATGCGGTATTGGGGTACCCAATTTCCCGCACCTCACTTATCTGATAGATAAATGTATTCTACATCGCATCTTTCTCTTTCAATTTCACATCATATTGATCATCACTTGTAGGATACGGATCAACGACCTGCTTCTTTTTGTAAATGCCATGTCTTCAATGTCAGCTTTGTTTCATTTCTTCCACTGATGGAGATCGATTTATTTCCCGGGGAAGGAAAGTAACGTGCAGTAAAAACTTCTCGGCCTCCGTTTACAAATATCTCAATCGACGATGAATCAATAAAGATATGAAGATCGCGTAATTCCTCTATTGCTGCTTCACGCACTTCCTTTGATCGATCTTCAAATCGATCCCGCTCTAATGTCAGCTTTCCTTCCTCTTTATCATAGATGATGCGTGCAGCTGCACGGATACAGCATTCAAACCCTTTTTGTGTGTCAATTTGATCAATGAATACCTCTGCGCTCGTAATATCATCTACAGGGATGGAATGAACAGAACGTTTAATGTGAAAAACATGCTCTTGTTCATTGGTCCGCATGGATTGAAGTTCACTTACTGGCTTTTGAATCAGATGTCCGTCATCATCTAAACAGAGCTCTCTCGGGATCGTGAGGCAGTGTATCCATTGATAAGAAATCGTCGGATGATGCTCTTCTCCTTGATCAGGCACCCCCATCCACCCGATTAAAAGACGTCTGCCTGATTCGTCTAGAAAGGTTTGCTGCGCATAGAAGTCAAAGCCGCGGTCCAGCTCCTCAAACGCTCCGTGTGTAAATTGATAGGAGTGATCATCTAATGTGCCAACAAAATAGCCTGATTGATGTGTGTTGTGATATTTTAAGCCATCCGGCTTGAGTCCTTGCGGTGACACAATCAATACATCCCGGCCGTCTAATTCAAACAGGTCTGGACACTCCCACATATAGCCGAAATTGTCTAAACCATTCTTTCCGCTGCCTGCAATCGTGCCTTGAAACGTCCAATTCTCTAACGTATTAGAGGTAAATAAGACAAGGTGTCCTTTCAGGTCTAAGCTTTGTGCACCAAGGACCATGTACCACTGGCCATTTCGCTTCCATACCTTTGGATCTCGAAAATGGGCGGTGAACCCTTCCGGCAGCGTTGCCACGACACCTTTTTTCTGAAAGTGAATACCATCCTCTGAAACAGCTAAACATTGATACGTCTCACGGTTCCCTTGTTCATCCCGAACGTTTCCAGTGTACATCACATGCATCTGGCCATCATCTATAAATGCACTGCCAGAATAACAGCCGTTTTGATCAAACCAATCACTTGGGGCAAGAGCGGCTTCTTCGTGCTGCCAATTGACTAGATCTGTCGATGTATAATGACCCCAGAATTTTGCACCATGCCCCGTTTTGAATGGCTGCCACTGATAAAAGACGTGGTAAATTCCTTTCCACTGAATCAGTCCATTCGGGTCATTTAAAAGACCGACTGGCGGCATCAAATGAAAATGCTGCCGGTACACATCCTTTTTGACCAAATGCTCATAGTTTCGAATACGGTCTGCTATCTTTTGACGAAGTGCTGCGTCAGTTGTTGTCATGACTGTGACCACTCCTTGATTATTTTTCGACTTCTTTTACTTTAAAAATGATGGTGAGAATAAATGAAACAGCAACAGCGATTAACATACCAATCACATAATTGACCACATTCTGAACACCGAATGGTGCTGCAATCGCAATCATCGGAATGCCTGTTAATCCATAAGCGTTGGCGGCTACCTTCGTGAAAACTACAAATGCCCCGCCCAATGCGCCTCCGATCATCGCCGCAATAAATGGTTTACGATAGCGGAGATTTACACCGAATATGACAGGCTCAGTAATTCCTAAAAAAGCAGAGAAGGCAGCAGGAAGGGCAATTTCTTTTGTTTTTGCACGCTTAGCTAAGAAAAAGACAGCCAATCCTGCCCCGCCTTGGGCGACATTAGACATTGCCCAAATTGGAAGCAAATAGTTACGCCCAATATCATTCAGCAATCCTGCCTCAATCGCATGGAAGCTATGATGAACCCCTGTGAGCACAATTAAAGAGTAAGCACCGCCGAAAATGAGTCCTGCTAAAAACCCTGCATGATCATAAATAAATGTCAGTGCATTCGAAATTCCTGTACCAAGCATTCTTCCAAGCGGACCAACTGCAATAAATGTCACAAATCCAGTTACAATCACGGTGACAAATGGGGTCACAAGTAAATCAATACTGTTCGGAACGACCTTTCTTAAATTTTTCTCAACAAGGCACATGATATATACGGTCAATAACACTGGAATGACCGTCCCTTGGTAACCAAGAAGAGCAATATCAACATTGAATAAATGCATATATTCAGGTTTTGCTTCCGTCAATCCCCACGGATTAAGCAGATTCGGGTGAATCATAATTCCCCCAATGACAGCCCCTAAATACGGATTTCCGCCAAACTCTTTCGCTGCACTGACCCCAATTAAAATCGGTAAAATGATAAAGGCTGCACTTGAGAACATATCAAGCATTTGGAAGATCGCAGAGCTTGGGTCAGCCCATTTGAAAGCTTTCATCATGCCTAAGAGACCCATTAATAAACCGCTCGCAACAATTGCTGGAATGATCGGTACAAAAATATTCGATAACGTCTTTGCAAAACGCGCAAGTGGATTCATTTTTTGTTTCACTGCTTCATCATGGCTGACAGGCTTTTGTTTCTCGTCGCCTGTCTCAAGACCAGTCTCACGAGCAAATGGTTCGTATACTTTATTGACAGATCCCGTTCCAAAAATGACCTGAAATTGTCCTGAACTTGAGAAAGCCCCTTTCACACCTTCAAGTTCTTCAATGGCCTCTTTGTCAATCAAATCCTCATTTTTCACCACCAATCTGAGTCTTGTTGCACAGTGCGTAGCACTGATGACATTTTCTTTGCCGCCTAACAGTTTTGTTAATTCTTTGGCTGTTTTTTGATAATCCAAGTTGTCTCCTCCTTTTTTAAAGCAAAAAAGACCTAAAATTCACCAACGAGTAAAGGACATACACGTCCCCTCGTTACGCAAATTTTAGGTCTTGCCTGCCTGACAGTCACAATCCCGCGATATCAAATTTTGGTTACGCTTTCATCATAGTATAAGACTGTGACATGCGTCAACCTCTTTTTTCAAATCCAATGACCCATATACACTAATAAGAGTAGTGTGCATAAAAAAAAGCCTGCATGCAGGCATCACAATTAAACCAATTCGGCTTCCTGCAGACGCTGGACATGCAGCGTGATGTAGCCGATCTCCGATTCAGGGAGATGAAGTCCATATTCATCTTTTAACAAATCAGCGAGTCCAAGTGCACACTGGTAAGCCGTATCATACTTTGTTTGGATAAAAATCAGCATGTCATCGTCCATGATTTGAAATGCCTCATTCGATTCCAACCTGCCTAATGCATACCTCAAATGTGTCACAAGCCGCTGATAAGAAATACTATCCTCATCAATTGAATGCTGAAAATAGCTTTCAATATGCTCGATCATTTCTTTGATCATCGTTGTATATTTCACGGTCTTTTTCATAGACTCCGTATTCATTTTGGCCGTATGAATATGAAGTGCTACATATCCTGCCTCATCGTCCGGCAGTTCAACCCCAAGCCGCTCCTTTACATAACGAATGGCATACTTTCCAATCTCATATTCCTGCTTATATAAGACTTTAATCTCACCAAGCAATTTATTATATAACACAATGCCTTTTTGAAGGCGTTCAATGGCGAAGGACAAATGATCAGTCAGTGATATGTGGATGTGATCACTGAGCGGCATCATGAGTTTACCCTCAGCATAACTGATGATATGCTCTGCCACCTCAATATGCGCCTCTGGCAATGTGGCAAGAATTTGTTTGAATTTCTCATTTTCTTCACGCACAACAAAGATTTTCTCTATTTTTTGAAGAGGAATGACGTCATTTTTCCCCTTCTGAAAAGCAATTCCGGGTCCCATCACAATTTTCTCCTGATCACCCTCCTTCACGACCACAGCGTTGTTATTTAATATTTTATATATCTTCAAGGGGTATCCTCTCCCAGCAGATAACATTTCTTATGTGGGATTTTACCCTGTTTCACTTTTTCTGTAAAGGTAAGAGCGGACCAGCACGCGCCTCTCGCATCGTCTTCTCTTCAAGCATCATCAGACTTTGAGTAAACCGCTTCTCTGCCCTGCGTTTCTTCTTATGTTCTTCTGCCAGCTTCTCCAGCTCTCTCTCTTTCACCACTTGAAAGAATCCGGCAGCCGCCGCAGCCGCCTGAAACCCTTGCTGTTTCATCATCACACCAGGGTTCACAAGCACATTCATCATGAAACCAAACCATACGCTCAACCAGTTTTTTAATTTCTTCACTGAACATCCCTCCGCTTTTCTTAGAATCTAGCAGCTCTAGCAAAACAACTGCTCCTATCATATCCCGAGAAAAAAGAGAGGTTTGTCACAATCTGGGTGAAAAAACCAACTAGTTTTCAGAAGTTTTGTTGAAAAGTGCAGAAGATCATCATGTACCTGGATGTTTCATTGAAAATTTTATGCACACACTATCCCAAAGATAAGCACACCTTATCAACAGGGTTTATCCACATATCAACACCCTCTTACTAGATTTTGTGTATGTGAATTTTTTATTTTCCATATATGTATCTGAATAATAGAGTTATCAACAGATATTTGTGCATAAGTGCGACTTTATAAACAAAATAGTTCTTTATAACTATGTAAAATAAGACCATTTTAGTAAAGGAATTGTTTTCAACATATTGAATACTTAATAACGGGCAGTGAATCTTTCCTATTTATCCACAAAAAGAAAGGCTATCTCCCTAAAAACACAGCTAGAAAGGGGAAAATAAATGAAAAAGGTAATATCTCGTTCTTCTGTTCTATTGTTCTCCACTATTTTTATTTTATCCACATTCTTTACCGGTCAACAGGCTGCTGCTGCTCCATCTAACAAAAAGATGGAACTAGAAAAAGCAGAAATCTTCGGTGAAATCAATGTCAACTCGAAAAAACAAACCACTGTCATTGTTGAATTAAAGGAAAAATCCTTAGTTGAAGCCAAGCAAGAAGGCGAAGCACAAACAAAAGCCTCCCTCAAAAAATCTCGAACAAAAGTAAAGAACGCAGCACTCAAAAAGGTAGATAAAGCGAGTGTTCGTCAAGAATATGAAAAAGTCTTCTCTGGTTTCTCTATGAAACTTCCTGCAAACGAAATACCGAAGCTGCTCGCAGTTGATGGAGTAAAAGCCGTTTATCCGGATGTTACATATAAAACCGATGAAGTGAAAAAGGAAAGCATCCAGCTTCCAAACGAAGATGTCTCCCCGCTTATGGATAAGAGCGCTCCATTTATCGGTGCACCAAAAGCATGGGATGCCGGCTTTTCTGGAAAAGGGGTCAAAGTTGCAGTCATTGATACTGGAGTAGACTATACCCACCCTGATTTAAAAGGAAACTTCGGTTTATACAAAGGCTATGATTTTGTTGATAATGATTATTCTCCGCAAGAGACACCTAAAGGAGATCCTAGAGGCGAATCCACAGATCACGGCACACATGTCGCAGGAACGATTGCAGCAAATGGACAAATTAAAGGGGTCGCAAAGGATGCCACGCTTCTTGCATACCGTGTACTTGGACCAGGTGGATCTGGAACAACTGAGAACGTTCTTGCAGGCATCGACCGGGCTGTTACTGACGGAGCAGATGTCATGAACCTCTCTCTTGGAAACAGTGTCAATAACCCTGATTACGCAACGAGCACCGCACTTGATTGGGCTATGTCTGAAGGCGTTGTCGCTGTTACTTCCAATGGAAACAGCGGTCCGAACAGCTGGACAGTCGGTTCTCCCGGCACGTCAAGAGATGCCATTTCTGTCGGAGCAACTCAGCTTCCGTACAGCCTTTACAATGTGAAATTCCCGAACTATTCTACTGCAAAAGTCATGGGCTACTACCAAGAAAGTGATTTAAAAGCGCTTGACCAGAAACAAGTCACACTCGTTCAAGCAGGAATCGGTGACGAAAAGGCATTTGACAACATCGATGTTAAAGGAAAGGTGGCCGTGATTGAACGGGGTGCCATTGCTTTTGTGGATAAAGTCGACAATGCAAAAGCCGCTGGTGCAATCGGCGTTGTGATGTATAACAATACCGATGGAGAAATCCCAGTCGATGTACCAGGTCTCGCACTTCCTACGATTAAGCTGTCAAAAGCTGAAGGAACAGCGCTTATCAAAGCCATTGAGGCTGGAAACAATACAACGGCTTTCTCCATTCAATTTGTCAAAGAACTTAGTGAGCAAGTCGCTGACTTCTCATCCCGCGGACCGGTTGTGGATACGTGGATGATTAAGCCTGATCTATCAGCACCCGGCGTCAGCATTGTGAGTACGATCCCAACGCATGATCCTTCTCAGCCTTACGGATATGGTTCTAAGCAAGGAACAAGTATGGCATCTCCGCATGTGGCAGGAGTTGCAGCGATCATCAAACAAGCAAAACCATCGTACTCAACTGAACAAATCAAAGCACTGCTGATGAATACAGCAGAAAAACTGTTTGACGCAAATGGCAGCCCATTCCCTCATAACACACAAGGAACAGGCAGCGTTCGAATCATAGAATCACTTCAAGCGTCTTCTATCGTTTCTGATGCGAGCTATTCATACGGCACTTTCTTAAAGGAAAAAGGCGTTCAAATCAAAACGAAGAAATTCAAGGTAGAAAACCTTTCAAAAGCACCGAAAACGTATACCATTGATTACAAATTCAATGGCAGCGGCATTAGTACAAACGGAACGAAAAAAATCACCGTCAAAGGGAATTCCACTGGATCCTTTACTTCCGCAGTACAGGTGAATTACGGAAAAACCAAAAAAGGGACGTACCAAGGCAGCATAACCATTCGCGAAAATGGCAAAAAGGTCACGGAAATCCCTACTTTATTGATTGTGAAAGAGCCAGATTATCCGCGCGTCACTTCTGTTTCTGTAGAGCCTGACAACCGTGCTGGAAGCTATGTCATTAGCAGCTATCTGCCTGGCGGCGCTGAGAACCTTGCATTCCTTGTCTACTCGACAGATGGAGAGTATTTAGGTGAAGCTGGTGTTTATCAACATGTTGATAAAGGAGAGCACCGCGTAAAATGGAATATCACGATCAATCAAGGACAGAAGCTTGAAGCTGGTGAGTATACAATGCTTGCGTATGCAAGTTTGAAAGGGAAATCAGATACCGTACAAACGAAGGAACCTTTCGAAATTTACCCTGAATAAATGTGAATCACAAGAAAAGCCTTGTATGAGCGGATAAGCTCATCAAGGCTTTTCGATCATATATGGAGGAAAGAGAAACTCATGTTGATATTGCTTTGGATCGTTTCTTTTTTTACTGCTTTTTTTCTGACGATCACCTTGGTTTATTTTCTAACCTTTTTACATACGAAGCAGCCTCGTCCTTTTCATCAAGCATGCGAGCTGTCTGTTTATGCTTCCTGTATCTACCCGCTCAGTCTGCTGGTGTCAGCCGCCTTCTTCCTCACCATGATACTTCTTTTCCCCTTTTATTGGCTGCGCAGGCGATAAATATACATACGTTATGCATCAAAAGCTTCTTTTAATAAACGATACGATGTGAGCCGGTCTTGCATGTGATGTGTGATGGTCACAGCGATCAATTCATCTGTCCGATAAGCCTTCGCAAGTGTGGTCAGCTGCTTTTTCACAGATGCTGGTGTTCCAACGACCATCCTTTGACGATTGGCAGCCACTCGTTTTTGTTCATATGGACTGTAGGAATACGCTTGCGCTTCTTCATATGAAGGAAAGCCGCCAAGATTCAGACCCTGTTCATTGGCGAGTAAAGATAAATCTAAGCTGACAGCCAGTTTTTCTGCCTGCTCCTCTGTTTCGGCACATAAAACAAAAACTGCCAGACTGACACGCGGCTTTTCACCGAATACTGAAGGTTCAAACCGGTTGATATATTGCTCCACAGAGTCTTCTCCGCCTTCACCATTAATAAAAAGAGCAAACGTGTAGCCTGCACCTGCTTTCGCCGCAAGCCTTGCACTCCCTCCTGAGGAACCAAGCATCCATACTTCCGGCGCAGTCTCTACCTTCGGAGAAGCAGTCAAATGAGGCAGCGGGTAAAATTCATCCGCTAGATCATGTAAATAGACCTTCAATTCTTCTACCTGCTCAGGATATTGGTCGCCTAGACGCTTTCGCTCACCATGATGAAGGGCAATGGAGGAAATGGGCATACCACCAGGAGCACGTCCAATTCCAAGATCGATTCTGCCGGGAGCCAGCGCTTCGAGAACCCTGAAATTCTCTGCTACTTTATAGGCACTGTAGTGGGGAAGCATGACGCCGCCTGAGCCAATGCGTATGTGCGACGTAACGGCTGATAAATGCCCGAGGAGCACCTCTGGACTCGATCCTGCAAGCCGATTTGAAAAATGGTGCTCTGATACCCAAAAACGGTGATAGCCCCACTTTTCCGCCTGCTTCGCCAGTTCAACCGTCTGCTTCAGTGCTTCAGCAGGTGTTGCGCCTCCAATCAAAGGAGATTGATCCAGTATACTTAATTTCATCATGCTGCACCTCTTACAGAAATCCCCCTCTCTTAAATTGAAAGGGGGATGTCTTATTTATTTTCGATTAAAGCCCTTCTCTTTCACAAATTCTCCAAGGAAGGCACGCTTTGGCTGACTAAAGCCTCGCAGCATCTGCTCAGACCAAGTATCTTTTCTCTCGCCGTTTGTCCGTGCTTCATAATATGCTGAAATACGATCGTCGTATTCTTTTAAATAACGATCCACATGCGCTTCATCTTGCTGATATGAATTTTCATGATAGATTAGTTCAACTGGCAGCCGTTCCTTTTGTGACGACTGGCTGGCTGGATGGCCGACAGCTAGACCGAATAACGGCAGCACATAAGATGGCGTTTCAAGTACTTCAGAGACTTCTCTCAGCTGATTACGCAGTCCGCCAATATAGCAGATCCCAAGTCCCATTGATTCTGCAGCAACACTGACATTTTGTGCAGCCAATGCCGCATCAATGACGCTAATGAGAAAGGCTTCCGTATTCTCAAGCGCCTCCTGATGATTCTTCCCTGCTTTTTTTGCAATATGATCATGGCGTTTCAAGTCTGCACAGAAGACAAAGAAATGCCCGTTCTTCTCAACGTATGGCTGATTCCCAGCCAGTTCAGCAAGCTTGGCCTTCTTCTCCTGATCTGTCACCCCAATAATACTATACGCCTGTACATAGCTTGATGTCGAAGCAGCCTGTGCACTTTTGACCAGTGTCAACACCTCTTCTTCTGTCAAACGCTCGTCTGTAAACGAACGGATGGATCGATGATTTAATATGGTTTCTATCGTTTTGTTCAATTCGAAGACCTCCTTCACTTCTTCTATCATAAGGCAAAGACATAGGGAATTTCAAAAATGAAAACTCACATAAAAAAAGACAGCCTATACTTAGACTGCCCTTACCCGTTTTATTTAAATAAATAACTTTGATATTTCGTTAATTGAACACTTGCGTTATATGCGATCCCGAATCCAATGAGAACGGACAAGACAGAGCTTCCTCCAAAGCTGATAAATAAGAGCGGAATCCCTGTTACAGGCATCACGCCTATGTTCATCCCAATGTTCTGGAACGTATGGATCACAATCAGCGCTGTATATCCTACGCAGAAGAATGACGCAAATCGGCTATAAGGATGTATACGGTCAATCAGTACGACAAGCCGGTAGATCAAGAAGAAGAACATGATCACAACAAACGCACAGCCAATAAAGCCAAAGGCTTCACCTATAATGGAGAAAATCATATCCGTTTGTGCTTCAGGGACATAGACCTTTAAGTTTTTAATGCCATTCCCAAAAATCTGCCCTGCACCAATGGCCATAATCGCCTGCTCCACTTGATATTTATCAGATCCAGATGCATCCTGCGTCTGTGCTTGGTTGGCTGTCGAAGAACTATCAGGCAGCCAGGCAGTAATCCTGTTGATTTGGTACTGCTGAATGCCTATTGTTTTCGCAAAATCAGGGAATAAAATGATCACAGCTAAAACAGAGGCAACTAAAAGCACAACCACTGAACCGATGAGAGAGATCAGTTTCCAATTGACCCCTGATAAAAACACCATCACAACGACAATAAACATACAGACAGCAGCCGTTCCTGCATCCTGCAAGAAGATCAGTCCAACTGGTACAGCTGCCACTCCGGCAATTTTTAATAGAAGGAAAATATCATCCTCTAATGTCCGCTTTCCTCTAGGTGTAGACTTACCAATGACAGATGCGAGCATCATAATCAAACCAATTTTCATGAACTCTGAAGGCTGAAATGTCCCTATTCCAGGTAACACAAACCAGCTTTTTGCACCATTTTTGATTGGAGCAAAATCATGACCTCCAATTTGTGCAGGAGCGATTTTTAGAAGAATTAACAGCATAATGCCGCCTATAAATATATATAAGCTCAGCTTCTCTAATTGCTCCAAGTCAAAGTAATTAATGGCTACAATACATATAACCCCGACCATATAGTATATGATCTGTCTGGTCCATGCATTAGATCCATACTGCCCAAATTGACCCGCAGCATAAATCGCAATGACACTGATGGCAAAGAAGGCTAAAAATATAAAAATCAAATCTCCTTGATAGTAAGGAGATGTATTCTGCTTGTTCATGAACTAACCACCCTTATTACAAAACATAAAAGCCCTTATTTATATTAGATTGAAATTTTCACAAAATCAACTCACCTTAAATATGACGGAAGATACATCCGAAAGGTTCCATTCAATTTTCAAAAAATGAAATACTTTTCATCCTAACAATAGGAAAAAATTCCTTTACACTCTTTTCATTCAACCGATCTCAAGTCCTTTAAAAAGATTATTTTACAGATTTTAAGGGGAAAATTCAATGACCTATGTGGCAAGAAGACAAGTAAACATCAGATTAGCTTAAGCTGCAATGAGGATTGAGGAACAAAACCATTTTGTATGGAATAAGGCCTATTTTCCAATAATTGCGTTTACTTCAAAGTCAATTGTGGTATAATACCTGTAACAAAATGTTCACAATATCTCCTAAAAACAGACACAATTGCATCCTGACCTCTCATTTGATTTGAACATCAACTTACAAAGGAGTTGGATACGATGGATATGTTCTTTGCGTACCTATGTATTGCAACGGCTACACCCCTGTTTTTATGGCTGGAAAACAGAAAAATTGCATTAGCATCTATTCCACCCATTATGATTATGTGGATTTTCTTCGGTCTTTACATGACAAGCAGTTTATCTCCAGCAGGACATACCTTCATGATCGCATTCTTTGCCATTAACGTGATTTTGGCTCACATTGCAGCGTTCCTCATCTACGGACTTCCATTCATTCGCAAAAGATTCAGCAGCAGATAGATATCGCCCAACTATTGGAAGCGTTATCACCATCATGATAAAAACCACTCACCTTCAAGAGATGAGTGGTTTTTTTATTATTTCTCTGAATGCTCAGACTGCTTTGGCGCAGACGGTGAATAACCGTCTTTACTGTTCTCTCCGTGGCTGTAGTGAGCCGCAAAGATCCAAACAGATCCGATGACAAAGATAATCGCACAGAAAAGACCAAACAAAGTATTTCCGACTTGAACAGTTCCGTTCTCGCTCTCTGTCATATGCATAAACATGAACAGCTGCAAGAATGCTTGAATGAACGCAAAACCAAAGATAATCCATAGTTTTGCGGAACTGCCAATTTCGGCTCCAATGGCAATCCAGAATGCTAAGATTGTCAGCACAATGGATAGGATGAAGCCAACTACGTGTTTCCAAGGGAAGTGTTCGTGCTCTGCTGAGGAATGTGTTTTTCCAGCCATATCACAAAAGCCCCCCTAATCCGATCAAGTAAACAGCTGTGAAGATGAAAATCCATACAACATCAAGGAAATGCCAGTATAGACTTGAGATGAAAATCTTCGCTGCTGTTTGTGGAGTTAATCCACGTTTTTTAATTTGGAACAAGATCCCGGTAATCCAGAAGATACCGATCGATACGTGTAGTCCGTGAGTTCCTAAAAGTACAAAGAATGCAGACCAATACGCACTTGTATGGATGCTCGCACCCTCATGTACATAATGGAAGAACTCAAAAATCTCAAATCCAACGAAGCCTGCACCTAGAAGCAGTGTGAGAATCGTCCAAATGACAACCCCTTTTGTACTTCCACGGCGCATTTCATGAACGGCAATCCCGCATGTAAATGAACTAACCAATAGCAGGAATGTCATGATCAATACAAGCTTCATATCAAACAGCTCAGCTGGTAAAACGCCGCCAGCTGTTCTGCCATGTAGAACAAAGTAGGTCGCAAAAAGTGTTGAGAATAACACGATTTCCGCGCCAAGGAATATCCAGAAACCAAGGATGTTTAAACGTCCGGTTTCAGACTGATATTCAAGCGGTGCATTTGCATAGCTGCTATCATTATGTCCCATTACTTCTGCGCCTCCTTATTCTTTTTCTCTGTTTCAATCACTTCTTCAACAGGAATATAGTAGCCATTGTCATATTCGAATGAACGTAAAATCATCGTTGCGAATACACCAATTAAGCCAATAACGCCAATCCAGTACCATTCAAACACAAGACCGAATGCACCAAGTCCAAAGAATGCAGACATGATCAGCGGTCTGCCTGAATTATGCGGCATGTGAATTTTCTTGAATTCTTTTTCAGGATGAACGTCCACATTGTTTTGCTTCCAATGATGGAATGCATCTGGTGTTGTCACTTCTGGAAGTGCTGCAAAGTTATAATGCGGCGGAATTGTAGAAGATGTCGCCCAGTCAAGTGTACGTCCTTCTCCCCAGCTGTCTCCAGACACTTCACGTTTTGAGTGTCTCCAGCTGTAGTAAATGTTGTAGCAAAGGATGATGAATCCAATACCCATCATAAATGCACCAATTGTTGAAATAAAGTTGAGTGCAGTCCAGCCATCTTCTGGTCCATACGTATAAATACGTCTTGGCATTCCTTGCAGTCCTAAGAAGTACTGCGGGAAGAAACAGATGTTAAATCCGATCATGAATACCCAGAAGAACCATTTGCCGATTCTTTCGTTTAACTTGTAACCAAACATTTTTGGATACCAGAAAACAAGACCAGCAAAACAAGCAAATACAGTACCTGCGATTAATACATAGTGGAAGTGGGATACAAGGAAGTACGTGTTATGGTACTGGTAATCCGCAGCTGCCATCGCAAGCATAACCCCAGTTACACCACCGATGACGAAGTTCGGGATGAAACCAAGTGCCCAAAGCATTGGTGATGTAAAGCTGATACGGCCTCGATACATCGTAAAGAGCCAGTTAAAGATTTTCACACCTGTTGGTACAGAAATCGCCATTGTTGTAATCGAGAAGAATGAGTTAACCGCTGCACTGTTCCCCATTGTAAAGAAGTGGTGAACCCACACAAGGAAACTAAGAACAGAGATTGCCACAATCGAGACAACCATCGCTTTGTAACCAAACAACTGCTTTCTTGAGAACGTCGCAAAGATTTCTGAGAAAATACCGAAAGCCGGCAGGATGACGATATATACCTCAGGATGTCCCCAAATCCAGAAAAGGTTCGCCCAAAGCATTGGCATACCGCCTGCTTCGAGTGTAAAGAATGCAGAACCGAATAAACGATCAAATGTCATAAGTGCTAAAGCAACTGTTAGTACAGGGAATGCAAAAACGATGATGACAGACGTAATCAATGTTGTCCATGTAAACATTGGCATACGCATTAGTGTCATACCTTTTGTACGCATTTTTAAGATGGTCACCATGAAGTTAATACCTGTCATAAGTGTACCAATACCTGCAATTTGGAGCCCGAGCAAGTAGTAGTTCTGTCCAGGTCCTGGTGAGAAATCATTTCCGGCGAGCGGCATGTAACTCGTCCAGCCTGCACTTGGTGATCCTCCAATAACGAAGGAAATGTTGAACAGCATTGCTCCGACCATGAATGTCCAGAAGCTAAGGTTGTTCAAATAAGGGAATGCAACGTCACGTGCACCAATTTGAAGAGGAACAACGACGTTGATTAAACCAATTAAAAATGGCATCGCCATGAATAGAATCATGATCGTACCATGCGTTGTAAAGATTTCATTATAGTGGTTTGAATCTAAAAACGTATTATTAGGAAGCGCCAGCTGCGCGCGCATCATCAGTCCGTCTACCCCACCGCGGAAGAACATAATCACAGCAGCAAGAATATACATGATTCCAAGCTTTTTATGATCAACTGATGTCAGCCATTCTTTCCAGAGCCATTTCCACTTTTTAAAGTAGGTTAAAACAAACACGATGGCAATGGAGGTAAGAGCGATAGAAATTTGCGCACCAAGTATTAATGGGTCTCCAGTTACAAAAAACTCATCCCATTTTAAATGCATAACGGCCTCCTCCTTTCCTTAGTCAGTTTATTCTTTTTCTAGTTTTCTTTTATAGTTCTTCACATTCTCGAAAGGATCTGTCTTGGAATGCGGAGAAACTGCTTGATAACCTAAACGTTTGCGTGCTTGGAGTGCATATTCAGAATCCTCTCCATGCTTCGCAAAGGATAAATGCGTTGATGAGAATGTCTGCACATCTGCAGCATCAGGAAGCATCAAATAGTCATACGTTTTCTTCGTTAACTTTGGTGCTTCTTTTTTCGTTTTGTTTACCCATTTATCATAGTCAGACTGCGTCATCGCATTGACTTTGAATTTTTGCTGAGCAAAGCCATCACCTGTGAAGTTGGCGTTTCTTCCTGCATATGTGCCTACTTCATCAGCTTGAAGATATTGTTCCATTTCCATTCCAGCCATCGCATACTTCTCCCCGCCTAGCTGAGGGATCCATAGTGATGCCATTGTATCAGCGGAAGTGATTTTGAATAAAATCGGCTGATCTTTTGGAATGTTTAAGTAGTTCACTGTCTCAATATTTTCCTCTGGATAACTAAAGATCCATTTCCAATCAACAGCTGTCGCGTAAACGACAAGTGGATCTTTATGGCTTGTTGCTTGAGGTGCCTCTTCCAAAGAGTAAATTGTTTTTACAGTTGGAATCGAAAGAGCAGCAACGATTAATATTGGGATCACTGTCCAGATAACTTCTAGAAGCGTATTCCCGTGAATTTCTGGATTATAAGAGGCGTTCCCAACGTCCTTACGCTCACGGTATTTAACCAAAATGATGGTAAAGAGAACAAATACCGCGCCAACGATAAAGAGCATGAATCCAATAGATAAAAGGATTAAGTCTGATTGTTGTGCTGCGACTGGTCCTTTAGGATCTAAGACAGCGATATTGCTGCAACCTCCTAAAACAAATACGCTCACGAGCATTGCTAATAAAAGCATAGGTTTAATGGCTCTGAACAAGAAGATCACCATCCTTCCTTAAATAATGTATAAATTGCTGAATAATTGTGAAAAGCCATCTGCCTTCGAAAACTTTTCTTCCCTTTGTAATGCTATCAAAATCTGTTAGAGTTAGCTTCCCTTTTTTCAAAAGTTCATTTATTTTTCAACAGATTTCTATTAAAATGTCATAAATTCGACATAAATTTATATTATTGCACACACAATAAATTTCTAGGATTTTGAAAAGTTGAGAGTTGAAGGCAAAGGACAAACAATCAAGAACTTTGTCAAATTTAGGTTTACCACAATAAAAAAGTTTGGTCAAATTTCAATTTAACTTAATGAAATTTTATCTAGGTAAACAATTTCAAAATAGGTATCCCCACATTTAACAAAAACCTTACTTATTTTAACGCAAGTTGACAAGAAAAGAAAGTATCGATCCTCTGACTATGCGGTGTAAGAATTGGCAATCATGATGAATATGTGGAATCCCGCTAAATGACTTCCAGCAAAAAACCGGCTCAGCGCCGGCATTCTGCAGTTATTCATCTCTCACTAAAATATCAGGGCGTCTATAGATGTCCCCTTCATGTTCAATGTCAATGTATGTCCACTTGCCTGTATAGGTTAAAAAGCGGTTCCCCTCTTTCTCTACGACCATCGTATCCTCTGACTTCAATCCAGGCAATGAAGGATTCCAAGTATAGACTTGATGCAGCTGAATTTCTCCCTTCGATGAAGGAACTGCAATGATTTCTCTAGATACAAAGCCCGTTTTTCCTCCTTGATGAAGCTTTTTCCAGCTATCAGGGAAGCCCTCTTTTTCATACTGAGCAATACCTGCTTTCAATACATCTCCCAATGTCTTACCAGGGCGCGTGGCGGCATTCATGACCGTGTCAATTCGTGCAAGCCGCTCTTTGTTCTCTTCAAGCTCCTTTGGAAGCTGACCGAAGTAAACAGACCTTGTGACATTCGCCACGAGTCCGTGCCGTTCAGCACATAGGACAACAAGCGCATGCTTTTGAAGTGCTTTGTCTGTTGGAATTGGATGACGGTATTGATGAATCCGGTCATCTGTTGCCACAAGCAGTACCTCTATCGTCATTCCCTGCGCGATCGCTTTTTGAGCCGCAAGCGAAGCGATTTCGTGCTCCGTCTGTCCTGGAACGATTTCTTTACAGACACTCTCTACAATGACCGCTGTTTCATGACAAAGCGTTTCATATTGGCGGAGCTGTGATGCGGAAAGAATGGATCTGACTTGCGACAAATCTGGCTCGATCCATTCGAATCCATCCATTTGAATGTCTGACCCGATTCGTTTGTCTTTTGTGAGTGTTTGAATGTGTGCCGTATCATCCTCAAACCAATCCATCGTCACCACTTGAAAGGGGTGATCGATATACGCCATCTCTTCTTCAATGATCCGCTTTTCTTCCATTTGATTCACAATGAGGACGAGATCGTCTTTTAACACGAGCAGCTTGCACACACCCTCTGGTGTATTTAACACAATGTGATTTCTTCTTCCTCCTGTCAGCCAAGAGAAGTTATTTCTCTTTTGAATCAAGACACCGTCGAGCTGTTTTTCTTCCATTAATGTTCTTACTTGTTCAATCATCTAATCACCTGCCTATATGAGTGTATGAATGAAACGTTTAAAAGCTGTTTTCCCTTGCTCGGTTCTTTTAAACACACCCGCCTGTGAGAGAATACGAGAAAAAATCATGCCGATTTCTTTTTGTAAAATGGCTTCTGTATTGTCCTCTGTAAAGGTGTTCTCTTCAAGCAGACGCTTTGCCCATGTTTCGTGTTTCGTGATAGCAGGGCGGGCTTTGATTTCTTCAAGGGGGTTTTTGGATAACAGCGCTTCTTTTAATTGGCTTAATTCCTCTGCTAATCTACCAGGAAGAACGGCAAGGCCCATCACTTCAATTAATCCGATATTCTCTTTTTTAATATGATGGACTTCTTCGTGCGGGTGGAAAATTCCAGCCGGGTGCCGCTTGTTTGTACGATTATTACGCAGCACTAGATCTAATTCATAGTCATCTCCATGGCGGCGTGCAATTGGTGTAATGGTATTATGCGGCGTCTCTCCTGTATGAGCTAGCAGCTCCACTTCTTCATCTGAATACATTTTCCACTCGTTTAAGATAAAGTCTGCTGCGTCTGCGAGCTTCTGCCGGTCGCTGCTTCGAAGCCGGATGACAGACATCGGCCATTTCACAATCCCAGCCCTCACATCCGGAAAGGCATTCAGAGAAAAGACATCTTCCATCTCTGCTTTCGCCATCGGAAATTCATGCGCACCGCCCTGAAAATGGTCATGACTTAATATACTGCCCCCGACAATCGGAAGATCGGCGTTCGATCCGATGAAATAGTGCGGGTATATATATATGAAAGAAAGCAATCGTTCAAAGGTCTTTTTGGTGATGCTCATCGGCTCATGTTCGCCTTTGAACACAATGCAATGCTCGTTGTAATACACATAAGGTGAAAATTGTAGAAACCAAGATTCATCTGTGAGTGTCACAGGAATAATCCGGTGATTCTGTCTCGCTGGATGGTTGATCCGCCCTCCAAACCCAACATTTTCTTTACAAAGGAGACAAAGAGGATATTGCTTTTGACTAAGCTTTTTGGCTTCAGCGATTGCTTTTGGGTCCTTTTCCGGCTTCGATAGATTGATTGTGATCTCCAGCTCGCCATCATCTGTTGGTGTAAACCACTGTACATTTTTGGCGATTCTGCCTGTATGAATATAGTGTGCGTGCTGCTGCATTTCATAGAACCAGCTTGTAGCCGCCTCTGGCCCTTCATGCTGGCGTTTCTCTTCAAACTTTGCGTAGATGACACTTGGAGGCGCCACCAAGCATCCCATGATTTTCGCATCTAGTAAATCGCGATACGTATCCGTCCCCTCAGGGATAAGGCCAGTCTCTACTGCCCAATCCAGCATCGGCATTAAAATGTCTTCAAGCTCCACATCCCCTGAGACTTTTCTTGGCTCAGCTTCATCCAGTCCAAGCACCTCAAGCAGCCGATTTCTCGTATAATCGATATCTAGTGGTGTGATCAGCTCTTGATTGATTCCGTATTGAATCAGCTGTTCCAGTTTTTCAAAAATATCAACCGCCATTCTCTCTGTCCCCTCTCTTGCCTGCCTGTTATGCGTTATTTACTCTGGTAGCCGTCTGGATGCTTCTGAAACCAATCCCACGCACTTTGAATGATGGTATGAAGGTCAGCATATTGAGGTGTCCACCCTAATTCTTGGAGCGCTTTTTCAGAAGAAGCAATCAGCTTTGCTGGATCTCCCGCGCGTCTGTTAGCCACCTGTGCTGGGATCGCATGCCCCGTAACGTTTCTTACAGCATCTACTACCTGCTTCACGGAGAAACCTGTGCCATTCCCTAAGTTGTATGTTGCACTTCCTTTTCCAGCGCGCAGACGATCAACAGCTAAGATGTGCGCCTCTACTAAATCCATCACATGTATGTAATCCCTAATACACGTGCCGTCCTCTGTCTCATAATCATCACCGTAAATCATGATCTGATCTCGTTTTCCTAAAGCGACTTGCAGAATGATCGGAATGAGGTGTGTCTCAGGCTGATGATCCTCTCCGACAAGTCCTTCTGTATGAGCGCCAGCTACATTAAAGTAGCGAAGCACGACGTATTCTATTCCATATGCCTGCTCAGACCACTTCAGCATTTTTTCAATCGCTAGTTTCGTTTCTCCATAAGGATTGGTTGGGTTCGTCTCATCCGTTTCAACGATCGGCACACGCTTTGGTTCACCATATGTGGCAGCGGTTGAAGAGAAGACGATGTGTTTCACATCAAATTCATTCATCACCTGAAGTAAAGCTGTTGCTCCTCCAACGTTGTTGTCATAGTACTTTAGCGGGTCTGTCACACTCTCACCGACAAGTGAATCTGCGGCAAAGTGCATCACCGCTTCTATTTGATGCGTTTTGAAAACCTGTCTTAAAAAATCTTGATCTCGTAAATCTCCCTCTTCTAAAACAGCTCCCTCCAAAACAGCTTCTTTGTGGCCTGTCTGCAAATTATCCACTACCACCACTTGTTCGCCTTTCGCTAAAAGAGCCGCTACCGCATGGCTGCCAATGTACCCTGCTCCCCCGCACACTAAAATTGTCATGACACTTCCTCCTTCGTCAGTTCTCTTGCGCCGCCTCCAATTCCAGCTGTGTAAAAAGAGGCTTGAATGCCTGTCTTCTCTTGATAAATCGCACCCGTTTCTTCTATAAATGATGCCAGCTGCTTTTCTTTCACAATACTGATCGTGCAGCCGCCAAAACCTGCACCAGTCATACGGGAGCCAATCGTCCCAGGGTGGAGCCAAGCGGCTTCTGTCAGTGTATCCAGTTCAAACCCAGTCACTTCATAATCATTCTTTAAAGAGAGATGAGATGCCTTCATAAGTGCACCTATTTCTTCCATTTTATCATCTTTCAGAAATTTGACTGCTTTTATGGTCCGATCGTTTTCTGTCACCACGTGTCTTGCACGTTTGCGGCATGTTTCATCCTGAATCAAGTGGGCATGCTCGGCAAATTCATCTGCCGTGAGCTCACATAAGTGGGCAAGATCGATTTCTTTTCGCAAATCGTTTAAGGCTGATTGACACTCTGACCTGCGTTCATTGTATTTGGAGTCTGCCAGTATCCGCTTTTTGTTTGTATTGGCAATGACAAGCGCCAGCCCCTCTTGCCGAAACGGACTGTATTCAAAATCAAGAGTATCGCAATTGAGCAAGATGGCGTGATCTTCTTTTCCAAGAGCGATTGAAAACTGATCCATGATGCCGCAATTGACGCCAATAAATTCATTTTCTGCACGCTGCGAAAGGAGGGCAAGACGGGCATTTGAAACGCCGAATGAATGCCATTCATTGATGCAGACGGCGGTGACAAGCTCGATGGAGGCAGAGGAAGACAGGCCTGCGCCATTGGGTATATTGCCGCCGTATACAATGTCAAAGCCTTCTTCTATCTTCATCCCTGCTTCGATAAACTGACTGAACACGCCCTTCGGATAATTTGCCCAGCCGTCCGACTCCAAGTAAGCGATTTCAAAAAGGTCGAATTCTTTCACACCATCGCCATCAAAGTTCAAGGAATACATTCTCACACGGCCATCTGACCGCTTTGCACATGCTGCATATGTACCAAGAGTGAGCGCACAAGGGAATACATGACCTCCATTGTAATCTGTATGTTCACCAATCAAGTTCACTCTTCCCGGGGCAAAAAAATAGCGAAGTTCTGCTCTATCCCCAAATTGCTGGTGAAATGCCGTGCGTAACATATCGATCATATCCATTCCCCTTTTCTCTTCTGATACTCTTATTTTAGTTGCCTGAACAGCGTAAGTTCAATGGTAAAAAAATCGTTAAAAAATACCCTTTTTTTGCTGTGAATGGTACGATGTGATATGAGGTGTACCATGATTCAAAATAGAAAAAGGTTGTTTTTTGCTGTGAAGGAGGTTTTCCAATTTGAAGAAGGAAGCATTTGCATTTCGTTTTCACCATTCTGATGTTACATTGCCGGCACAAATATGGTCTGTTGGCTGGGAGGTTCAATCATCTTCGTTATACAGCTGGAATGGCGTGGAGCGGAAGGATCAGGGCAAGTGCATCTTTCAGCTCACACTGTCTGGACACGGCATGATTGAAATCGGACAGAAGCGGTTCAAAGTCTTGCCGGGGCAGGCCTTTCTTGTGAAAAGCCCAAGTGCCTATCAATATTATTTTCCAGAGGACAGTGAGCATTGGGAATTTCTCTATTTGACGCTTTATGGGGAAGCCTGCGATCTTTGCTTTGACCAATTTATTGATCAAGGAAAGCAGGTCATGCGTTTTCATCCTAATTCCAAACCGATCCGCCTGCTGAAGAAAATTTATGATGAAGCCAGTGAAAGACGGATTACCAATCCATTTGAGGGGTCTAGCCTTGCTTATCAATTTGTCATGGAACTGTATTCATATTTGCCAAAGCTTGAGGGACAAATGGAGAAATGGCCTGAGCCCATCGTCCAAGCGGCCTTGTTTGCCAGCCATCATTTTCACGAGGAAATTGGCCCAGACGATATGGCAGCTGCGGCACGTTTATCCAAAAGTCATTTTACGAGGGAATTCAAAAAGGCCACTGGCTTCACACCTATTCATTACTTAACCAATATCCGGTTAGAGAAGGCGGAAACATTATTAAAAACAACGAAATACTCAATTGAAGAAATCGCCATACAGTGCGGCTACCGAAATGCGAATTACTTGAATAAAGTCTTTCGAAAGAAAATCGGCATGTCTCCAAAGCAACTGCGGGAAACAAGCGATGCATAATAAAAAGCAGCCGCTTCATCATTGGCTGCTTCTTTTACGCTTTTGACAGGTCAACATGAATTCTCCCTTGTCTTAATACAATGGTCATTTGCGTGTCAGGGGTCATTAAGTTTTCTAAAATGTCCGTTGCCGTTTGAAGCGCAATGTCCATTCGGTTGATCTTTTCCTTTTCTTGTTCCGAAAACGCTTCTGGATGTGCGGTCATTTCTTTGACTAGCCTCAGCACTTGTTCATGCTGCTTTTCTGTTTGTTGATATATGGCATCATATAAGTCGTCTGGCCTGCTGCTCATTAAACATCACCTATCTTTTTTATGTGTTAAATCGCATCTTCTTTTGTTTTCTTGAAGACGAACCACTTACTGGCGACATAATTGACCACCACAATCACAAAGTTGACGAGAATTTTTGCGACGGTTTCATTGAGCGCCATTTGGCTCACAAATAAAATCATCAGCCCCAGATCTACACCTAGAGACATGAGACGGACACTAAAAAATGAAGAAAGCTCACGCATGAGGCTTTTTGTGTCACGAGCCTTTTGCTTGAAGACATACTTCTTATTGGTGATATAAGCAAAGAGAACAGCAAATACCCATGAAACAACCGTAGCTGTTTTGTAATCCATGGAAAACATCTCAACGAATAAATAGAAGCTGACGATATTGACAATGGTTGTACACACACCCATCACAAGATACATGACAACTTCTCGATACTTTTGAAAAAGGCTATACATGTCTTTCTTCATTCCTTCTTGGTGGTTTCTGTTTCTTTTAGAATACCATCTTGAGAAGAACTTCCCAAACGAACAATATGTGCGTCCTGAAAAGATGAAATTTGTTCTACTCGATGGCAAATGTCAACACAATTGGTTTATATGAGTCAAATGTTTTAGGTCTTTATCATTATTTTAATTTATAATCTTTCAACTGACTTTACAATTGTTTATTATTAGAAGTAAGATTTCAATATTTATGGGTTTTTTAGTCATTTTTTTAGGGACGTGGTAGGTGATAGATTTTACAAAATAGGTTAAATGTCATCATTTTTCGACAAAATTTATTTTGCGCTGTTTTCAACCACACGTACAGTTACTAGACGGTTTGTTCAAGTCATTGGTTGCAGTGAATATGTCTTATTGAACTGGAGGATATTATGGATACGCAAGTGAAAAGAAGAGTTGACGAAGAGTGGGTTTATTTGATTGAGGAAGCGAAAAAAATTGGACTAGGCATCGAAGAAATACAAGCTTTTTTAACATCCAACGGTGATCAGAAGATGATAAACAAACCGTAAATCAACGCCGTTATCCTTTGTCTTTCAGACTGCTTTGGCTAAAAGTTCTGACCTGTCAATTGACCTTTTGAAAATCCTTTCATGACGATACGCTACAATAGTTGAACACCTCTCCATACCAATCCCTTCCACTCAATGGGGTTCTGTCTTTCTATATTAGGAGGACAGTCCGTTTCCTGTTCTTTATATGATTCCTTTTTAGCCGCCATTCATGAAAATTGTCCTTCTCTCGTTATAAAACCAAGCTGCCCACCCATATATTAAGCATGAAAACAACGAGAAAGCAGAAAGGTGGGTAGAGCGTGAGTTCAGGTTCCCTTTCGTATTATCACCAAAAAAAGGATCAGTATTATCATGGGGTAAACCCGGTCATCGTCAGTCGTATTCGCGCGGAATGGACGTCTTTATTAGATATCGGATGCGGCACAGGCAAGCTTGGAAAAGTCCTGAAACAAAAGGGCCGGACCATTTATGGCATTGAGTCATTTAAGGATGCAGCAAAAGAGGCTGAGCAAGAGCTGGATCATGTTCTTTGCGGAAACATTGAACAGATGGCTCTCCCTTATGAACATGAACTATTTGACTGCATTATTTTCGGTGACGTCCTCGAGCATTTATTGGACCCTTGGGCCGTTTTAAAAAAGGTGAAACCCTTTCTTAAAAAAGAAGGGGCCATCCTGTCATCTATTCCAAATATCGGCCATATTTCAACGGTTTTAGAATTACTAGCCGGCAGATTTACTTATACAGATGCAGGGTTAATGGATCAAACACATTTACGTTTCTTCACCCTTCACGAAATACATGCACTCTTTCATTCAGCGGGTTTTCGCATTCGCGAATTCGAGGCCATTCGCGTACAGCATCCTTCCTATGCAAGCGTGTTGAATGATCTACATGAATTACTTATGAAACACGGCATTCGTTCTGATTTTCACGAGGCCGCTACAGCCTATCAATATGTGGTCGAGGCGGTTCCATTCAATGAGTAATCCCACCATCCTGTTTGTTTTATGTGTGAATGATGAATCTATGTTTCAGGCTTGCTTCCGGCAGCTCGCTTCACTTCCGGCTCCTCATGGATACCATGTGGAGGTCTTACCAATCAGACAGGCATCAAGTATGACCTCTGCATACAATGAAGCCATCACTCATCCAGCTCAGTTTAAAATTTATCTCCATCAGGATACCTTGATTGTCAAACAGCATATGCTGCTTGAGCTCATCCCGCTTTTTTTACAAAATCCATCACTTGGCATGGTTGGAGTGATTGGAGCAGAAAGCGTGCCTGACAATGGAATTTGGTGGGAGAGTTCTGATTGCAGGGGCAAAGTCATTGAATATCGCCACGACACCTATCAGCTGCTTTCGTTTGAAAGAGGCCGTCAGCAGCCCGAAGCGCAAAATTATATCAAAGCTGCGGCCATTGATGGTCTCTTTATGGCGACACAGTATGACGTAAGATGGCGTGAAGACCTTTTCGACGGCTTTCATTTTTATGATGTCTCGCAGTCCTTTGAATTCACTCAGCAGGGCTATGAGGTTGGGATTGCAAGACAAGAAGAGCCTTGGTGTATTCATAAATGCGGAGATCATTTTGACGCAGAAGCATATGAAAAAGCGAGAGAACAATTTCTTGCAAATTATCGATAGAAAGCACCCTTTTCGGGTGCCTTTTTTATGATATACTGTCATAAACAGCCAGATCGTCTCATATGCATTGGAGTACCTTGTCCCTAATTCGTACAAAGGAGGAAACAATGGCAGACAAAAAAGTTCATTATAAGAAGGTTGCCGCTTCAGAGGATTTTCGAAAACTTCTTGAGGAAAAACGCAGATTTATCGTACCGATGACGATTTTCTTTTTTCTCTTTTACTTTTCACTTCCGGTTGCTACATCCTACTTCACCTTTTTGAATACGCCGGCAATTGGCGCCATCTCATGGGCTTGGTTATTCGCCCTCACACAATTTGTTATGACCTGGGTTTTATGTGGACTTTATGCGAAAAAAGCAGCTAAGTTCGACAATTATGTAAGCGCTTTAAAAACTGAATCAAGAGGTGATGACGAATGAGCATGACCGCTTTTATTTTGTTCGTAGCGATCGTAGGACTCACATTGGTCATCACATATTTTGCTGCGAAAAAAACAAGCAATGCGAGTGATTTTTACACAGCAGGCGGAGGTCTGACTGGGTTTCAAAACGGTCTTGCCATTGCTGGCGACTATATGTCCGCTGCATCATTTTTAGGGATTGCTGGAATGATCGCGTTAAACGGGTTTGACGGCTTTTTCTATAGCATTGGTTTTCTAGTAGCGTATCTTGTCGTTCTTTACGTTGTGGCTGAACCGCTTCGAAATCTAGGGAAATATACGATGGCCGATATGATCGCTGCACGATTTAAGCGCCCTGCCATTCGAGGGGTTGCCGCCTTTAATACTATTACAGTCTCCACTTTTTATATGATTGCACAGCTTGTTGGGGCAGGTGCATTAATCAAACTGCTTCTTGGCATTGATTACTGGATCGCGGTACTGATCGTAGGTGTCCTGATGACCATTTATGTCGTATTTGGCGGCATGATTGCGACCAGCTGGGTACAGATCACAAAAGCTGTGCTTCTCATGCTTGGGACTCTAATTATTTCTCTGCTTGTGTTTGCAAAGTTTGATTTTAGTCTGCTGAAGATGTTTGAACAGATGAAAACAGCGACCCCGCTTGGTGGGGCATTTCTTCACCCGGGAAATAAATATGATGTGCCTTTAGAAACCCTGTCTTTGAACCTTGCTTTAGTGCTTGGAACAGCAGGTTTGCCGCACATTTTGATCCGGTTTTATACGGTCAAAGATGCGATTTCTGCGCGAAAATCGGTTCTTTCTGCCACTTGGATCATCGGAATTTTTTATTTAATGACAGTCTTCCTTGGCTTCGGCGCTGCTGCCTTTGTCGGAACAGAAGCGATCACAGCAGCAGATGCAGCCGGAAATATGGCCGCTCCACTGCTCGCCCAAGCTCTTGGAGGAGATTTGTTATTTGCCTTTGTTTCCGCTATTGCCTTTGCGACTATTCTGGCGGTGGTAACTGGTCTCGTCCTATCCGCCGCGTCTGCCTTTGCGCATGATTTTTATAGTCAGATTATCCGCAAAGGAAAAGCGAGTGAGCGGGAGCAGGTGAAGGCGGCACGCTTTGCTTCCATCGGCGTGGCCATTCTTTCCATCATTCTTGCATTATTTGCCCAGTCCTTAAACGTCGCTTTTCTTGTGTCACTTGCCTTCGCAGTGGCGGCAAGTGCGAATTTACCTTTGATTATCTTCACTGTTTTTTGGAAACGATTTAACTCTACGGGTGCCATCGCAGGAAGCTTAACAGGTCTTTTGAGCGCACTGATCATCGTCTCACTCAGCCCAAGCGTCTGGGACCCATCAGGAGCAGCCATCTTCACAGGAGAGCCGCTCATCCCGCTGTCGAACCCTGGGATTATCTCGATTCCACTCGGATTCCTTGCCGCATACTTAGGCACGATATTCTCGTCTGAAAAAGCAGATGAAGACACCTTTACGGAAATTCAAGTAAAGGCACATACAGGCATGCATATGGATACTGATTGATAAGGAAAAGCCGGCTGCTCAGCCGGCTTTTTAATAGATCTGTAATAACTCTGGATTTTTCCGAACGTTTTCGAAATAAACGATCTTCCCTTGGTCGTCCAGCTCTGCAATATCAATTCCTTCTGCTGTATAGACACGACCATCCGAAAGTTTTCCACAAACGGCCCAGTTTGTTTCATACTTTCCATCTTCTCTTTTAATCCATCCATCCCACATATGCTTAATCTCTTCATGTACGTGGAAAAATTTTTCTAAAATTTGTGTGAATCCTTGGATACCAGACTTGTTGTCGCCATTTATGACAACTTTGACATCGTCAGAAAACAATGCCAGCAATTCCTCCAATTGCTCCTCTCCTCTTCCCACTTCATCATACCGGCGAAAATACGTATCGAGTACATCCATGTTCATTCTCCTTTATTTACCTGTCATTTCGATAATGATCGAACTATTTGATTATACATAACGATTCTTCTCCTGTCTATTTTCCCCGACATAAGAAAAGACATGAATTGATTCAATCCATGTCTCCTTCAGATTAAAGAGATGCTTTTTCTGTTTCAACAAGTGATTTCAGCTCTTCTGCTGCTTTTTTTGGATCGGCGCTCTGGCTAATAGCACTAATGATGCTTATACCGTCTGCCCCAGCTTGTATCACTGGTGCAGCGTTATCGTATGTGATCCCTCCGATACCTACAATCGGAATCTGAAGGCCATGACGGCGGACTTCAGTGATCAAAGACACACCCTGGACACTGCGTGTATCCTTTTTCGTTTCCGTTGGATAGACTGGGCCCATACCGACATAATCTGCTCCGTCCTTCATGGCTTGTTTTACTTCGTCTAGGTTATGCGTCGACACGCCTAATATTTTATTCCCGATCCTTTCTCTGACGTCTTTTGCATTTGTGTCTTCCTGTCCAACATGAACGCCATCTGCATCAAGATCAATCGCTAGCTGTACATCATCATTCACAATAAAAGGAACATTTGCTTCTTGGCAAAGCGCTTGAATTTGACGAGCCAATTGTTTCTTCTCATCACCCTGCAAAGCTTTTTCACCCTTTTCACGAAATTGAAACATGGTGATTCCGCCTTGAATGGCCTCTTTCACAACATTAAGCGGCTGCCTCGTTGTATTCGTTGTGCCCATAATAAAATAAACCGATAATTGCTGTTTGATTTGCTGTTGCTCAGCCTTTGTCATGTGAAACTCCCCCTATTTTCCCTAACGTCAGCACTTCATCTCCGGATGTGTGTGATAGTGCGTTTAACAATTCAATTTGAAAAGTTCCCGGTCCTTTATCCTTTGTGTGCAGAGCTGCCCTTTCAGCGGCGACACCATAAAACAGCAATGCAGCGGCCGACGCATGAAGCGGCTGTTCACCTGCTGCACAAAATGCCCCGATGACAGACGTCAGCAAACAGCCGGTTCCCGTCACCTTGGTGAGCCATTCATGTCCATTATGAATGGACAGCACCTCATCTCCATCTGACACCACATCGACTTTTCCTGTGATTGCCACTATTGTCTGAAGTGCAATGGACGCTTGTTTGGCTAATGCCGATACATCTCCATTCGCCGCTTTCGCATCAACGCCTTTTGACTCCCAGCCATCCACTCCAAGTAAATGAGCCACTTCAGCAGCATTTCCTCTGACAACGGTGATTTTTACTTTCTCTAACAGCTGTTTAGCGGCATTCGTTCGAAACGTTGTCGCACCGACGCCGACAGGATCTAACAAAACAGGTACACCTTTTTCATCGGCGGCTTGTCCAGCGAGAATCATGGCTTCCACCGTTTCCTTGGTCAGTGTGCCAATATTCAGCACTAGTGCATCCGCTAATTGCGCCATTTCAGCCACTTCTTCTTTGGCGTTTGCCATGACCGGCGAAGCACCTAAAGCAAGCAGTCCATTCGCTGTAAAATTCGTCACGACTTGATTGGTGATATTATGAACGAGTGGATTTTTTTCTCGAACCTTCTCCAATAATTGAGACGCGCAGCTTGTTTTCATCCGTATCGTCCTCCCTTTTACTCTGCATCCCACACATAGGATTTCGTATGCTTTAACCATTCTCTTGCCGCAAACGACAAATAGCGGTCCTTTCGCCAAATGACACCTAAATGCCACGGGATCGACGGGTTTAGGGAAATGACCTTTACCTTTTCAGGATCAAGATCACGGCAGATTCGTTCTGGCAGAAGTCCAATCCCTAAGTTTTCAGCTACCATTTCACTAATGAAATCCCACTGAGACGTTTCATAAATGACATTTGGCCGGAATCCCGCATTCATACATTCATTCAAAATCCGGCTATGCAGAACAAAATCTTCTCTAAAGAAAATAAAAGACTCTTCCCTTAAATCAGCTAAATGTACCTCCTCACGGCCAGCCATCGGATGGGATGGATGCGTCACGAGCTTCATGTTCTCTTTAATAATGGTGTACGTATGAAAAATTTTATCATTTGCAGGCAGAACAATGACACCAATATCTAACGACCCATCCTCGACTCCTTCTTCTACTTTAATAGAGCCGTGCTCAACCAATTGAAATGTGACATCTGGATATTGCTGGCGGAATTCCCCCATGACATTCGGGAAGAAACTTGAGCCAATCATCGGCGGCAGTCCGATTCGGATATGCCCTTTTTTCACATTCATTAAATCATTTAATTCGCTCGTTAAATTCTGAAATGATTGTGTGATTTCACTCGCCTGTGTATACATGGTTTGTCCAGCATCTGTCATTTCAACCTGCCGGCCATTTCGGTAAAACAACTGCACCCCCAGCTCATCCTCCAGGTTTTTGACCATTTTGGAAATGGTCGGCTGCGATACGTAAAGAGACTGCGATGCTTTCGTGAAGCTCTTTAACCTTGCCACTTCTAAGAAATATGTTAAATGTCTGATGTCCACATGCTTCATCCTTCCTATAGACAAAAGGAATAATTACTATTCGATATATGTATTTTACCTATAACTAAACGTGCTGTACACTTTAAAGTAAGCTCATCACTTGGAACGTTGTCATGTTTTTGTGAAATAGTGAACAATTTATATAGAAAAAGGAGTGAACAGAAAGTGAAATTGCTCAAAAAGCCGCTGATTGCTGCCCTTCAGATTATGGCCTTGTTTATTTTTGCGAAATTCATGAATGTGCTGGCGGCCTTTTTGCATTTAAGAATTCCGGGCACGATCTTAGGCATTCTTGTCATTTTCTTATTACTTCATTTTAAGATCATTCAATTAAAATGGATAGAACTTGGCGCCGTATGGCTGCTCGGAGAACTGCTGCTTTTCTTTATTCCATCAGCAGTGGGTGTCATTGATTATGGAAAACTGCTTTCTCAATCTGGCACAAGTATTGTCCTTGTCGTCTTACTTAGTACGTTTGTGGTCATGCTCTCAACTGGTATCATGACGCAAATGATTGCGAAACGAAAGGAGCGGAAAAAGCTATGTTAGTTGGCGGACTATTTCTGATTTTAACAGTTCTTTTATATCTCGGTTCAAAAGCGGTGTACAAACGGCATCCGAAGGTCTATGTCTCCCCATTACTTATCACTCCGCTTGTTCTTGTCGTCTTGCTGTTAATCGTCAACATTCCTTACGATGCTTACAATCAAGGCGGGAAATGGCTCACGAATATGCTGCAGCCTGCGACTGTTGCTTTTGCCATTCCTTTATATAAGTATTTTCATATCTTGAAGAAGCATGCAGTAGAAATTATTTTGAATGTGGCTTGCGGCTCTGTCATTGCGATCTTATCAACGGCTTTTATCGCCAAGTTGTTTCATCTAGACACAGGCCTTATTGAGAGCCTTGTCCCAAGATCGGTCACAACACCTGTAGCAATGAGTGTGTCAGAAATGATCGGCGGCATGCCGTCCGTTACGGCTGTGTTTGTCATTTTAACTGCACTGTTTGGATCGATTATCGGTCCAATGGTGATCCGTTACTTCCGCATCGATAATGACATTGCCATGGGCGTCCTGCTTGGAACGGGTGCACACGGTGCAGGAACATCGAAGGCCTTTGAAATGAGCTCCGTCTCAGGGACGATCTCAAGTGTATCAATGATTATTTCAGCCATTATTACATTATGTGCAGCGCCTATCCTCATGTCGTTTGCCTTATAAAAAAAGCCATTTCCCTTATTGGAAAATGGCTTTTTCTTATGCTTGTATGAAGACAACCTTTAAATAGTTCCCTTCAGGATAATTCTTCGTTGTACGGAAATCCTCAGGAAGGGTATATTCTTCAAGTATCCGATAGGTTTGCCCTGCTTCTTTAAAAGCCTGCGCAATAAACCCTTTAAATTTCTTCATGCCAAATGCACTGCTATTCGTTGATGCCACAATGACGCCGTTCTCAGCTGTGATTTGGATGGCTTCTTTTAATAGCTTCTTATAATCCTTCGCCGCACTGAATGTGTGCTTTTTCGTTCGTGCAAAGGAAGGCGGGTCTAAGATGACGAGATCATAGGTCCAGCCTTTTTTCGCTGCAAACGGAAAATATTTAAAGACATCCATGACTTTGATATCCTGTCCGTCCACATCAATATCATTGACTTCAAACTGCTCAGATGTTTTTTTCAAGCTGCGGTTTGCAACATCCACACTTGTCGTACGGCTCGCTCCACCAAGCGCAGCTGCCACTGAGAAAGCACCTGTGTAAGAAAACGTATTGAGCACAGTCTTTCCTTTTGCATAACGATCTCGGATCGCTTTTCTCACATGACGCTGATCAAGGAAAATACCCGTCATCGCGCCATCATTTAAGTAAACCGCCACGTTCATGCCGTTTTCTTTCACGATGAGAGGAAATTCACCTTTCTCTCCCTTCACAAAATCATCATCTTCTATATACTGTCCAGACGTATCAAATCGTTTCTTTTCATAAATGCCTTTATAGTCTGGATATACTTGCTCAAGTGCATCCAATACTTCTGCCTTTAATGTATAGACTCCTTCGCTATACCATTGGATGAGGTAGAATCCGTCATAATGATCAATCGTGACGCCGCCAATTCCATCCCCCTCTCCGTTGAACACACGAAAAGCAGTCGTCTGTGCATCACGAAATAAATGCGTTCTGCTTTTCGCTGCCTGCTCAAGCCTAGAGACAAAAAAAGCTTGATCTATTTTTTCGTTCGCATCAAAGGTTAGTACCCAGCCGATTCCTTTATTTTGTACACCATAATACCCTTTTCCTAAAAAAGCGCCCCGCTCATCCACCCATTCAATGAGCTCGCCTTCCCGTACACCGTTCACATGCAATACTGCATCTTTGGAAATGAGCGGATATCCTTTTTTCACTTGTTCCGCAAATGTTTGTTTTAATGAGATTTTTTTCATTTGTGTCATCCTTATCCTAAATTGACTCTCTCTATCCTACCATATGAATGTATACGTTACTTCTATTATGATAAGATGAGGAGAAAAATATCAACATGACATAGAGGAGGCACTTCGTTTGACGACATTACGCTTAGATCATACAGGTATTATGGTTTCGAATATTGATCAGTCGATCGATTTTTATGAAAAAGTGGTGGGGATGAAATTAAAGGACCGCGTCACTCATACAAATGGAGTGATTGAGCTTGCATTTCTCGGTTTTAAAGATGAAACCGAAACGGAAATTGAGCTCATCCAAGGCTACAGCAGTGACCTGCCATCTGAAGGAAAGGTCCATCATCTCGCTTTCACAACAGACAATATTCATGCTGAGTTCAATCGTATTCAAAAGCTGCAAATTGAATTAATTGATGAAGAAATCACGACATTACCAAACGGATATTGCTACTTCTTTTTTAGAGGACCAGACCAAGAATGGATTGAATTCTTCCAGCGCTAATATTTCCTAGGAAATGGGGCCGCTAATCCTCCCCCATTTATTCATAAAGAAAAGAGTAAGAGCATATACATGCCCTTACTCTTTTTTATAACACCTTACTAAGAAATGATTTTGTACGCTCATGCTGCGGGTTTCCAAAGAGAGCTTCCGGTTTGTCTTCCTCGACAATATATCCGCCATCCATAAAGATGACACGATCTCCTACTTCTCTTGCAAAGCCCATTTCATGTGTGACCACAATCATTGTCATGCCTTCGACAGCTAATTGTTTCATTACAGCTAATACATCCCCCACAACCTCAGGATCAAGAGCTGATGTCGGCTCATCGAATAATAGTACTTTCGGGTCCATTGCCAAGGCTCTTGCAATGGCGACACGCTGTTTTTGTCCACCAGATAATTGGTTAGGAAAGCTTTGAGCTTTGTCTTTTAAGCCGACTTTTTCAAGCAAGTCTAACGCTTTTTCGACTGCTGCCTTCTTCTCGATGCCTTTTACCTTTATTGGTGCAATTGTGATGTTTTCTAAAACGGTTTTATGAGGGAATAAATTAAAGTGCTGAAACACCATGCCTACTTCTTGTCGTACTTTATTGATACTCACCTTTGGATCTGTAATCGTATGTCCGTGGACAACGACCTCTCCAGCCGTGATATCTTCTAATTTATTGAGGCATCTTAGAAACGTGCTTTTCCCTGATCCAGAAGGACCAATGACACACACTACTTCCTTTTCCTCGATGACTGCGTTAATATCCTTTAACACTTCGTGATCGCCAAAGGATTTCTTTAAGTTTTTCACCGTAATCATACTCATTTGATATCAAATCTCCTTTCTGCGTAGCTAGCCAGTAGAGAAAGTAAATAAATGATCACGAAATAAATGACACCGACAATAAGCCAGACATTCAAAGGATCAAATGTAGCCGATGCTTGAACTTGTCCTCGCTGCATAATATCGGCAATCCCGATAATAGATAAGAGAGATGTATCCTTCAAGCTGATGATGGCCTGGTTTGTAATCGCTGGGAGCATGCGGCGGAATGCCTGCGGAAGGACGATAAAGCGCATGTTTTGTCCCCCTGTAAAGCCTAAAGAGCGCGCAGCTTCTGTTTGTCCTTTATCAATAGACTGAATCCCTGCACGAATAATTTCTGAGAAATAAGCCCCTGCATTAATTGCTACTGTAATAATCCCTGCTGGCACTCGATCAAGCGAAATGAACTCAAGTGTATTCAGACCAAAATAAATGAAGAATAGCTGTACGATAAATGGTGTGCCTCGAATGGCATTCACAAAGACGAGTGCGATGAAATTTAAGATTTTAAATGGTGACAGACGGAATAATGCCACAATTAAACCGATGATAAACCCTAAAATGATGGCAACAACAAAGATATATAAAGTGGTTTGCAAACCATCCATTAAATACGGAAATGCATTAATAATTGTATCCATGTTTCTCCCTCCCTAATTCACATACGGCTGACACATAAAGAAAGCGCGCTCGGAGCGCGCCTCGCTTGTGTTATGACTTCAAATATTTATCAATAATTTTGTCATATTCACCGTTTTTCTTTAGGTTCTCAAGGCCTTTATTGATCTTCTTCAATAGGTCTTGGTTTTTCCCCTTCATGACAGAGATACCATACTGGTCTCCATTCAAGCGTTCTCCAACTGTTTTCAATTTTAAATCTTGTTGTGCGATCGCATACGTAATGACAGGATAATCCTCAATTAAGGCATCTGCATTTCCGTTTGACACTTCTTGGAACATAGATGGGCTGTCATTAAATTGAACGACTTCATACCCATATTTATCTGCGTTATCAGATGCGAACTTTGCACCAGTCGTCCCGTTTTTAACAGCTAACTTTTTCCCCTTTAAATCATTAATTGATTTGATGCTGCTGTCCTTTTTCACAACAACTGTCAGCCCAGCGTCGAAGTAAGGATCTGAGAAATCCACTTTCTTCTTACGCTCATCTGTAATACTCATCCCGCCCATTCCAACATCAAGCTGTCCTGCTTGCATCGCTGGAATGATGCCTGAGAAGTCCATGGCTTCAAGCTTCACTTTGAACCCTTGGTCTTTCGCGATTGCATTAATTAAATCAACGTCTATCCCTTCATATTTACCGCCCTTTTCAAATTCAAATGGCGGATAAGTTGTATCTATCCCAATTTTATATGTGCCTTTGCCTTCTCCCGATCCACTTTCCGATTTTGATCCACAGGCTGCCATGACAAGCACAACAATTAGTCCCATGATCAATAACATCGATTTTTTCATAAAACACGACCCCCATTGTCAGTTTTGTCTAAATATTCGCAATAACAATAATACTATACCACGCTAAAGCTATAGTGTGTGATGTTTTTTATCAATACCAAAGATCCATACAATTCTAGATCAATAGTCTCTTTAAATTTTACTTTTTTGCGAATAACTCATTTTATTCTAAAAGAAGAGTGATTCACAATTATAATGTGAGATAATCTCACAAAAAAACGAGGCAGCGCCTTGATAAATGATGTTTCTTTCTTGTCTACGTAAGCAAACTAAACAACTGGCTCCCTCTCTTTATTGATATTGTAATATATTTTTTCCAAAACCCTCTTTTTACCTAAAAATATGTAAGCGTATACAAAATGAGTGCCGACTCCCTATTTCTTTCACTACTGGTTTAATTTACATCAAAAAACATGTTTTACAAACTGCTAGAGAGAGCTTAAAATATAAGAAGATACTGGAATATGGAAAGTTGATTCAGAAGAACGGATATTGATAGATGAAGAAAGGAGGATATGAATTGGCAGAAGCAAGTGTTTTGTCGTCCGTTGATGTAGCGAATATGCTCAATGATTGGTATGTCATGATGAAAAAAAGAGAAATACAAGGTGCCATCCAGTTAAAAGAAGACATTCTTCAAGCGTTTGATCGAATGGAAGAAAATCAAGACGTCTTACTTTACTATCAACTGCTAGAGTATCGTTTTAAAGATCTAATAGAAGATACAGCTTCGTTAGATCATAGTCTTTTTGTTGATGAAAATGCCATCCGTACGGATGATATGCTCAGCTATTATTTCTATTTCTTTAAAGGGATGTATGAAATGCGCAGAGGCAATCAGGATACCGCATTTCACCATTTAAAATTGGCCGAGGATAAATTAGATCTCGTACACGATGACATTGAAAAAGCCGAATTTCATTATAAAACAGGGTGTCTTTACTATAATATTAGGTCCACGCTTCTCTCCATCCACCACTTAAAGATGGCTTCATCTATTTACGACGCAGATCCATGTTATGTGAAAAAATCAATCAGCTGTCAAATGATGCTTGCTTTGAATTATGCGGATCAGTCGAAATATGATGAGGCAGAAGCGTTGTTTGAAGAAGTGATTCATTCACTAGAACAGATGGAAGATCCAGATTTACTTGGCCACGCCTATTGCAATGCCGCCTTTATTAAGAGTCTAAGAAATGAATACAGTGAAGCTGTGCCGCTCCTAGAAAAGGCTTTAATGATAGAGACATTCGAAACTTCTTCTCCAGGCGGCTATTTACTCGCCATGTATGCCTACACAAAGGCACTATTTAAGCTTAAAAAGCCTGGTTTGTTCCACTATTATGTACAGCTTTCACTTCAAAAAGCAGAAAACTTAAAACAACGAAACATTTCACTTAAATTATCCATTTTAGAAACACTTATGATTCAGCCAGACAACATGATTGAGCAAATCAAGGCTTATTGCGATCAATTAGAATCGATGAATTTCCTTGTTGATCTTGAAGCTATTTGTCAGGATGCAGCTGCTTACTTAACGGATCTTGGGCTTCATGAAGAATCCTCTTATTTTAGAAACAAGGCATTGTCCTTAAAAACTTGTTAAGAACATGGAGTGATGTATGATGAAGAAATGGCTTATCACAAGTGCGATTTTCACGCTCTTGATAACAGGTGTTTCTGTTGCTACTTTCATTCAAAAAGACAGCCAATCTGCACAATCTCAAGATATCATTCAAAAGAGGGACCGTGGAACCAACCCTTAATATGAAAAAAGCAGCTGTGATCAAAACAGCTGCTTTTTTATGTGCTAATCAATTTCTCGTTTAATATTTTGCATTTTTTCATCTAAGTAATGGGCAATATCTGCGGCTTCCTTCAGTTCATCGGTCAGCTGATGAGGAACATCGTTTTGCAGTTTATAATAGATTTTATGCTCTAGACTCGCCCAAAAATCCATCGCAATGGTCCGCACCTGAATCTCAACCTTCACATGCTCCACACGATTCGTTAAGTAAACAGGTATCTCAACAATTAAATGAAGGCTTCTGTAGCCATTTGGTTTCGGATGTTGAATGTAGTCCTTCACTTCAAGGATCTTTAAATCCTCTCTTTGCCTCAATACATCCATAATGTTATAGATATCTTGAATAAAAGAACAGATGATGCGGACACCTGCGATATCATGGATCTGCTCCTTGGCACATTGTGTCGTGATGTCGCATCCTTTTCTTGCTAGTTTATTCACTATACTTTCAAAGGATTTGATCCGTGATTTTGTATGCTCTATTGGGTTGTGTCCATGGATTAAATTATACTCCTGGCTGATAATCGAAAACTTTGTGTCCATTTCATCTAACGCAAATTTATATACTAATAGTTCATTTTTCCAGTCTTCCATGACATTTTTCAAATCTTCTACATGAGTTGCTGACATATTCATTTTCTTTGTCATCTCCTTTTGGGAAACGGCGGCTGCACCGCTTTCCGTTTACTAGACGGAGAGAGGACTCGAATGGTTTTAAAAAATACGCAGTTAGCCTCGTTGTTTGTAATATGTCAGCGCCAGTGCAAGGGCCAGCACAGAGCCTTTCACAATATCCATTGCATAATAAGGGACAGACATCATCACCAGCCCATTTTGTAAGATCCCGATGAGTACAGCCCCGATAAAAGTACCAAATGCGTTTGGCTTACCTGCTCCCATGACGGAAAAGCCGATAAAAGCAGCCGCTACTCCATCCATTAAATATGGTGCACCAGCATTAATTTCTGCTGTCATCACCCTTGATGCCAGCACGATACCGCCGATCGCTGCAAATAACGCAGAAAGCAGATAGGCCGCCATTTTGTATTTGTTCACATGAATGCCAGACAATCGAGCCGCTTCCTTATTCCCACCGATGATGTACATGAATCGGCCGTGCTTTGTGTAGGTCATGAAAACATGCGCAAATAGTACAATGGCAGCCATAATAAGAATGATATATGGCACCTGTCCGATTTTGCTGAAAAAGGCAGGAATCGTTCCCGTTGAGAACGTACCATCGGGCAGCACCATATTTTCAGAAATGGTCGCCCCTTTCGTATACGTTTGAGCCAGCCCTTGAATGATAAACATCATGGCTAATGTCATGAGCATATCTGGAATTTTCATTTTGACGATCATCCATGCATTTATCAATCCAACAATGATAGAAGCCGCTAGTGCAGAGAGGATTGCAGTCAGTGGGTTTTGCGAGAACCATACGAACATAGAAATGACAATCGCATTTGATAGCGTAGCGACTGATCCAACTGATAAATCAAAGCCGTTTACTGCTAATGAGATGGTTAAACCCACCGCAATGATGGTCACTATTGAGATAGACCGTAGAATATTGATGATATTTCCTGATTGCAAAAACGCTGGATTCGCTGCCGCAAATACCACAATCAACACGACAATGGTTAAGATCGTGCCATATCGATAAAAGAAATCAAACAGATGAAAGGATGGCCGCTGTTTTTTGATTTGCTGCACAGGGGCTGGAATTTGTTGTTCGCTCATGATTGTCCTCCTGTTGAATGATATAAAAGCTCCTCTTCAGTCGTCGGTGCGGTCATTTCCCGGGCAATGCTGCCATCATATAACACGTATACTCGGTCAGCGATACCTGCAATCTCTGACAGCTCACTCGACGCATAAATCACAGATTTTCCGCGGGCGGCAAGCTCTGCAATCAAAGTGAAAATATCTTTTTTCGCTCCAACGTCTACACCTTTGGTTGGTTCATCAAAGAGATACACATCTGCCTCAGCCAGCAGCCATTTTCCGATAGCAACCTTTTGCTGATTTCCACCAGACAGGTGCTTCACCTTTGCTTCAAGAGACGGCGTTTTGACACCAAGCCGTTTGACGATTTCGCCTGCTTCCCGCTTTTCCTTCGAACGATGTAAGAAGCTGAATATCCGTGAAAATGAATGAAGACTTGCAGCCGTTAAGTTCCACCCCACGCTCTCTTCGGTCAAAATCCCTTCTTTTCTCCGCTCTTCAGGCACAAGGGCCATTCCAGCTCTCACCGCTTGATGAGGCGATGTGATGCGAATGGTTTGACCATGAAGCTGCACGGTCCCCGTCTTTTTTTCTGAGGCACCGAAAAGGGCTTTGCACAATTCTGTTTTACCAGCACCGACAAGTCCTGCGATCCCGAGTATTTCTCCTTTTTTGACATAAAAGTGAATGTTGTTTAATTTATGTTGATCGTTTAGCTCTTTCACTTCAAGCACAATAGGTGCATCTTTCAGTGGCCTGCGAGACGGGAATTGCTCCTCTAATGGTGCACCTAGCATTTCTTCAATGACCTGCTGCGGATTTGTGTCTTTGACAAGGTGAGCTGCGACATCAGTTCCATTTCGCATCACAGTCAGTTCATCACAGATGGTGAAAATTTCAGGCATGCGGTGAGAGATAAACACGATCCCCGTCCCATTCTGTTTCAACCGATCAATCATTGAGAATAATTTGCTTGTTTCTGCATGACTAAGCGGAGCCGTTGGTTCATCTAAGATTAAAATGCTGCATTTAATGGAAACGGCCTTGGCAATGAGCACCATCTGTTTTTCGGCAAGGGTCAGATCGCTGACAAGTCGTTTTGTGGAGATGTTGATGTCCATTTCTTTTAATAGTTGAGCCGCCTTGCGATGCAGCTCTTTCCAACTGACAAATGTTTTTTTCTCAATTTCATGCGTCATCATATTCTCACCAACAGTTAAGTAGGGAACAAGAGCCGTATCCACTTCTTGATGGACCGTCTGCACACCATATGAGGATGCATCCTTTGGGGTTTGAATGGATGCCGCCTGACCATTGATGTGGATGGTTCCGTCGAAGTGTGAATGAGCGCCAGAAAGAACCTTCATTAACGTTGACTTCCCAGCACCATTCGCTCCAATCAGTGCATGAACCGTCCCTTTTTTTAATGTGAAATTCACTTGATCTAACGCTTTGACCCCTGGAAATTCAATTGAAATATTCTTCATACGAACAAGCGGCGCTGTCATAGGTGTCCTCCCTCTCTTGATATCATCTGAAAAACGAAACACCCTCTATGGATAGAGAGTGCACGTCGCTTATTTTGTATAATGCTTCTTCAAGGTCTTCATCCAATCTTCCTCAAAAGCAGTCGATGAACCGAATCCCTTCACTTCGTCTGCAAGATTGACCATGTTAATGGCTTTTCCTGCTTGTTGAAGCTGCTTTTGCGAGATGAGAGAGGCCTCAAGGTCATAGGAAGATGGTGTTTTCTCACCAGCTATTTTCTTCGCAAGAATCCTCACGTCGACTGCGCCAATGAGCTTCGGATCAACCGCTGCTGTGTACTTCCATGGACTGTCCTTCGCTGTCATTTCTTGAAGATCCGCATTTGACACATCAATCCCATAAATCTTCACTTCTGTTCTCCCTGCTTCCTTTAACGCTCTTGCTGCCCCAATGGCAAAGGCATCCCATGTGGCAAAAATAGCGTCCAGCTTGCCCTTTGGATACTTATTCAGCATGGCTGCTACTGCATTTTGCGTTTGAACAGACGTATCAGAGGAGGCTATACCAAAGCGGTCAAGCTCCTTGATCCCTGAATGTTGTTTAAGCGTTTCTTGATAGACCTTATTTCGTCTCACCATTGGCGGGAATCCATCTACCCAGAGGTACGCAATATTTGCTTTTCCTTTAAAATCAGACACGAGCGCGTCTAATGATTTTTTTGCTAATTGCTCGTCATCTTGAGACGTCACTGTGACCCCTTTGATGTCCTTCAGTTTAGGATTCGAATCAAATGCTACAACTGGAATGCCTTTCGCTGTGATCTTTTTCACATCAGCGACTGTCGCCTCGTCGTCCCCGTGAGAGATGATAAAGCCATCATAATTTTCTTCAAGCGCCTGAGAGATGGCATCATGGAACTTCGCTGTATCTCCATTTGCGGTGTAGACATCTACCGTAAAGCCGAGTGCTTCACCTTCTGCCTTGGTTCCAGCTAAAAATTGAGCTGTATGATCGTCTCCTCCAATTTTGCGGATGACTTTAATTTTTGCTCCCTGTCCCTTTGCAAATCGCTTCGGTACATTGTCAAAAGAGACTTTTTCGTTCGTATTTGCCTTTGAGCCTGCACTTGATCCAGTGCCGCAGCCTGTTAACAGGACGGTTAATGCCGTTAATAAGACAAGACATGATGTAAAATGATTACGCTTCATTGCTGTTCCTCCTCAAGTTGTTTTGATTTTTCACATCGGAAAACTAGGTAAAAAAGTGGAAATACGCCTGTAAAACAGGCATTTGATACGAAAAAAGCCTCTCTTGGAAAGAGAGGCTTGATCACCGTTGCATGAAACATGTATCGGGAAGTCTTCCTCTCTTATCTGTCAAAGCTGTAACAGCTTTGCAGGAATTAGCACCAATTTCTAAAATAGAAACGGTTGCCGGGCGTCATAGGGCCAGTCCCTCTGCCTCTCTTGATAAGAGATCCGTTATGAAATTTGTTTTCGTTGAAATGTCTTCTTTACTTTAATGTGATGTCACATCAATGTCAATGACTTTTTTGAAAATTTCTAAAATAACATCAGCTTCCGATGATTTTCTTAGCAGGTGATGATTTCTTCAGACGGAAATCATATTTTTTCTCATTCACAAATTGTGGGTTGAGATGTGCTGATCCTTTATCTTGACCGCTTTTAGAGAGATAGGTTTTGTAGCCTTCTATCCATTTCCCGCGCCAAATCCACTGTGATGCTTTCGCACCTTTGCGGTCATCATAAACGTTCTTCTGGAAGGTATTCTTTTGATTTACCTGATAAAGATTCACGACTAAGTAATGCGAGGCACTAGCTGTCATGATATTATTCGTGATTCGATTGTTCACTGCTTGATATTGCATCAGCAATTGGCCGCCTTCTAAGCCGGCTGTGTCATTTTTGTACAAAGTATTATGTGAAATCGTCGTATTGGTTGTACCGCCCCGCTTCTTATCATAGCCGCCAATAGAAATGCCTGTATAACGGTTCAAATACACTTGATTGTGTTCGATGCGGATGCGATCCGCCATTTTTCCTTTATGTTCGCTTGTGACTTCAATCCCCAGGTCATTGTGATGTGAGATGTTATGATCGATCACAATGTCTTTTCCGCCATCAACATAAATTCCGCCAGCGGAGATGTCGCTTCCATAGGCCGGGTTCCCTGCACTCGTAATCTCATATACTTTGTTTCTTGAGACGACTCCATTTCTAACTTGATCATACTTTTTAGAGGGTGCTACGTTCTCAAAACCAATTAAATCAATGCCAATATTATCAGTGTGCCGGACCGTGTTATGTGTCACACGGAACTTTTTGACGTTCCCATTTAGCACAAGCGCTTCACTGAAGCCCAGTTTTAATTTTTCCACGGTATTTCCTTTGATTTCAATGTCTTCAATGGCTGCAGGAGCTTTTGTCCCATAGACAGCAATTCCATGTGCATTTCCATCTTCATGTTTCGTCTGAATGTCATACACTCGGTTATTAAGCAGTTTGACGCCTTTGCCGCTTCCTTTGATGAAAATACCAACTGGTGTCAAATCTTCTTTATTCGTCTTAAGATGTGCTACAGTCAGGCCTTTGAGGGTGATGTAGCTCTTTTGATCGATCGTGACAAGACCGCCATCGGTTTGATTTCCTTTAAGGGAAGCCCCGCTGATCACAGGTTTTTCTTTTCCGTAGGCTTGAAAGACAACGGGTGCTTTCTTTGTTCCTGAATGGCGGACAATCAATTTTTCTTTATATGTGCCGCCTCTCATGTAAATGGTTGACCCAGCCTTTGCCATACTTGCTGCTTTTTTCAGTGTACGGAAAGGTTTTTGCTTTGTTCCCGGGTTTTTGTCGTTTCCGTTTACCGCTAAGTAATAGGCTGTGCTTTGCTTAGCTCCAGCCTCATCTGTCATCGCCTGACAGCCAAAGCTGATCACGGTCATGAATAAAATGAGTAAAATGCCTGGTATCGCTCGTTTCATCTTGTTGTATGCTCCTTTCTCTTCTCTTCTTCCTTTATCGGTTAAAAAAAAGAGGATTAAAATATGACAATGTCCCTTGCAATGTACTAGTCAAAAGGTGTATGGTTGAAAGAATATCTTACAGGAAAACCATTCGTTTTTAAATTGTCAGATTAATCAGTTAATAATGAATTTGGATTTTATTTCTTTTTTAAAAAGGGGTGACATGAGCCAAACTGACAGCAGAGAGAAGGAAAGCGCTTTAACAGATTTTTCTTGTCTGAATTCTAGAAAACCTATTGCTAATATTTTGTGAAGGTATAGAATAGAATCATAATTATTTCATATTATTAGAATTTTCAAATAATCAAACAGCAAGGAGATTTACAATGCCAAAACAACCCATCCGCGTTGAACTTAGTTCAACAAAAAAACCAAAACCTCAATCTGATCAACTTGAATTCGGAAAAATCTTCACTGATCACATGTTTGTGATGGATTATTCAGTTGATAAAGGCTGGTACGATCCAAGAATTATCCCTTATCAGGCCATTCCAATGGACCCAGCTTCGATGGTCTACCATTATGGTCAATCTGTTTTTGAAGGCTTAAAGGCTTATGTTTCTGAGGATCAAAAAATTCTCTTATTCCGTCCGGAAAAAAACATGGAACGCTTAAACAGATCCAATGACCGCCTCTGTATTCCGCAAATTGATACAGAAACAGTATTAGAGGGCTTAAATGAACTCATTCGCATTGATAAGGATTGGGTACCTGATGCAGAGGGCACTTCCTTGTATATTCGTCCATTCATTATTTCCACTGAGCCATATTTAGGCGTTGCACCGTCTAGCACGTATAAGCTGCTGATTATCTTATCTCCAGTGGGATCATACTATAAAGAAGGCATTCATCCGGTCAAAATTGCAGTTGAAAATGAGTTTGTCCGTGCCGTTAAGGGTGGAACAGGAAATGCCAAAACAGCTGGAAACTATGCCTCAAGCCTTAAGGCACAGCAAGTTGCTGAAACAAAAGGATTTTCACAGGTTCTTTGGCTTGATGGGGTCGAGAAAAAATACATTGAAGAAGTCGGCAGTATGAATATCTTCTTTAAAATCAACGGAGAAATCGTGACGCCTGAATTGAACGGCAGCATTTTAGAAGGCATCACACGTAACTCTGTGCTTGAGCTGTTAAAGCATTGGGGAATTCCAGTAACAGAGCGAAAAATTTCAATTGATGAGTTAATTGAAGCACATCAATCTGGCGAGCTTGAAGAAATTTTTGGGACTGGAACGGCAGCCGTAATCTCTCCTGTAGGGGAATTAATTTATCATGATCAGCCATATGTGATCCAAAATGGTCAAACAGGCGAAGTATCGAAGAAATTGTACGAAGCCATTACTGGCATCCAAAAAGGGACACAGCCAGACATCTTCGGCTGGACAGTTGAAGTTGACTCAGTCGTCAAGCAAGCATAAACATATAAAAGAACCTTTCAATCATGAAGGGTTCTTTTTTGTTTATTTACCTCTCCTTTATCCCTTATAATGGTAAATACACATGAATCCATGCATAAGGAGAGTGATGGTATGTTTTTTACTTATTTACTAGCGTTCTTTGGGATCTGCATCGGGTCGATGATCGTCGCTACTGGTTTCGACGATTCACCGTTCCTCACCCGGTTTCTATTTAAGGCTCTTGGGATTTCTATCCTTGCTCTTTCCATCTCTTTTGTAAAGGTCAGACGAAAGAAGTTACAGAAACAAAAGGCGAAATAGACTTAGTTGACCAGTCTGCTTCCCATCAAATCGTGCACCAAAACAAGACCGATACCCCAACAATCGCCCCTGCGTATATCCACTGTTTCCCTTTGATGCTCCGCTTTCTTTCGATCAGTAAAAAGATCTCTGGCAAAAAGATGATCATGATTTCTATAATAAAGACAAGATAATAAACAAGCGGCATCGGCTGGAAATCAAACTTTCTTTCATCTCCTCCAATCGTTGCGAAATACATCAACAGGTTGGTCACTGGAATGGTGAAACAAACAAGCAGGCGGAGAACATAGATCCACACATAGCCCCTATGCCGAATGAGACCAACAAATGAAGCAATAAGGCCATATAAAAACAAGATCACTGTGCCATAACTCATCACAGGCTGTACGACAAAGCCGTAAAGCATTAAACCAATTGCAACCATATTTCAACAGTCCTTTCTTTGAAGCCATACATGCTGTTTTTTCTATCATACACTTCTTTCTCCAGTTTCCATATGGGACAATCATAAAAAATGACCCCATTAAAGGGGCCATTTTGTGTTAAGCATTGACTGATTTGAAGAATTGCGGTAAATACTCACGATGGGCTTCGAGCATTTCATCTAAAATTTGCTTTGCAATTTCGTCAGATGGGACGAGCGGGTTGATCGTCATTGCCACAAGAGCCGTCTCGTAATCTCCAGTTACAGCCGCTTCTGCTGCCACACGCTCGAATGACTTGATTTGTTGAACGAGCCCTCTCACAGATACAGGCAGATCACCTGTTGCTATTGGTTTTGGTCCGTCCTTCGTAATGATACAGTTTACTTCAACCGCTGATTCAGCCGGAATGCTGGCAATCGCCCCTCTGTTCACTGTATTGACTGGTTGAATGTCGTGCTTATCATTATAGATGGAGCTGATTAAGTTACAGGCCGCATCGCTGTAATATGCCCCGCCTCTTTTTTCGAGCTGCGGTGGTTTAATCGACAAATCAGGATCTTTATAGAGCTCAAATAATTCCTGCTCGACCTGCTGCACAACCTCTGCTCGTGTTCCTTTTTCTTGAGCCGCCTTTTGCTCTTCTTCCAGCATATCTTTCGTTTTATAGTAATAGCGGTGATATGGACATGGGATGACCCCTAATCCTTTCACAAAAGAAGGCTCCCAGTTTTTCGCTTCAATGTTTTTCATGGACCACTGGCTGTTCGGATTTCCTAGTTCATCAAGCACTTGATCCATAATGCTGACCCCGTCTAAATATACGTCTAATCCATAGACCATGTGATTGAGACCGGCAAACTGTACCTCGATGCGTTCTACATCCACTTCAAGCGCCTTGGCAATCCCCATTTTGATCCCAATCGGCACATTGCATAGACCGACCACTTTTTTTAGATTCGTGTAGCGTAAAACAGCTTCTGTGACCATGCCCGCTGGATTTGTAAAGTTCACAAGCCATGCGTCTGGGCAAAGCTCTTCCATATCTTTCACAATGTCTAGAATGACTGGGATGGTCCGAAGGCCTTTAAATAAACCGCCTGGTCCGTTCGTTTCCTGACCGATGACGCCGTATTTAAGCGGTATTCTCTCATCCTTTGCCCGTGCTTCCAGCAGTCCTACACGAAATTGTGTCGTCACAAAATCTGCGTCCTTCAAGGCTTCCCGGCGGTCAAGAGTCAGGTGTACCTCAATCGGCAGACCCGCTTTTTCTACCATACGTTTCGCCAGAGCGCCCACGATGTTTAACTTTTCCTGACCCGCTTCAATATCCACAAGCCATAATTCCTTTACAGGCAATTCATGATATCGTTTAATAAACCCTTCGACGAGCTCAGGCGTATAGCTCGATCCACCGCCTATTGTGACAATTTTAATTCCTTCTTTCATGAATTGACACCTCCGAGTTGCTTCATTTTTTCATGGAGCTCGATGATTTCCGCTGCGAGCTCCTTGACGGTCATTGCGTTCATGAGATGATCCTGCGCATGAATCATTAAGAGGCTAATATCCGTCTTTTCGCCCCTGATTTCTCCTTGGATCAGCTCTGTCTGTGCGTGATGCGCCTCATTTAACGCGTCTTGTGCTTCCTGCAATTTTTGCTTCGCCTCATCAAAGTTTCCTTGTTTTGCACATGTAATGGCCTCCATCGCGGAGCTTCTGCCATTCCCGCCGTGCAGGATGAGTTGAAACACAATTTGTTCCATTTCCATCGGCCGCATCCCCCTTGTTCCCTCTATTACATGCTGACGACATTTTCATCAGTTGAGGCTTTTGTTTCTAGCTCACTTTCTTCTTTCAATTTCTGCTTATCCCACATTCTAAAGAATGGATAGTATAGAGCAAATGACAGCGCAAGGTTAATCAGCTGCATGACAGCACCAGAGATTTTGCCTCCTGTGGCGAGATAGCCTGAAATGATTGGCGGCATGGTCCATGGGACAGCAATCCCTGCCGGTTTTGCCACAAGCCCTGTGCTCATTCCGATATATGTGGTGATGATCATCATGATTGGCGTAAGGATAAACGGAATGAGGAGCATTGGGTTCATCACAATCGGCATTCCAAAAATGATCGGTTCGTTGATGTTAAAGATGGCTGGCCCAATGGCAAGGCGGCCAAGCTGTTTCATTTGTTTACTTCTGGCACGTAAGATCATGGTCAGCACCAAAGCAAGCGTTGCGCCGCTTCCGCCGACGTTGATGAAGATTTCAAAGAACTGCGCTGTGAAAATATTCGGCAGCACTTCTCCTGCTTGGAATGCAAGGCGGTTCTCATCCATTGCACCGAGCCAAATCGGCCCCATGACGCCCCCGACAATTGTGGCTCCGTGAATACCACATGCCCAGAGGAGCATTTGCACACCTATCGCAACGATACTGCCGCCTAAGCTTCCACCAAGAATCGATAGCGGTGTGCCAATTAAGACCGTGATGATATTATGAATACTCTCAAAAGGTGTCATCTCAATCACAAGTCTAGCGACCCAGATCAGTGTGATGACCACAAAACCTGGAATAAGTGCAATAAACGATTTACTGACTGCTGGCGGTACACCATCAGGCATTTTAATGACGATGTTCCGCTGTACAATAAAGCGGTAAATTTCGGTTGAAAGCATGGCAATAATCATGGCAACGAATAAACCTTTACTGCCCATCAGTGTGACAGGAATTCCCCCGCCTACTAGGATAGCTTCTGTTGAGCCTTCAGGTGTGAAAGGTACTTGATATGGTGTAGCCAAAAGGAAAGCCGCAACAGCGATCGCACCAGATGATAGTGCATCAACGGCATACTTTTCAGCAAGCCTGTAAGCAATCCCGAAGGTTGCAACAAGTGCCATAATGTCAAAGGTTGCATTAACAGGATAGGATAGTTTCGTGGCCCATTCTGCTCCGAAGATACTTGCCATAAAATCGCTGTATCCTGGGATCGGAAGGTTGGCTAAAATGAGAAACAGTGAACCGACAATAATGAGAGGCATGGTTAAAACAATTCCGTCACGCAATGCTTGTAAATGTCTTTGAGCGGCAATCTTCCCAGCAAACGGCATGACCTTCTCTTCTAGAAATCGGTTGAATCCATTCATCCCCTCCGCCCCCTTTATCCGTTCACTAACTGTTCAGCAGATTTTAAAACCTCGGCGCCATTACATACGCCATAATGCACGGTATTAATGACGTCTACTGGAATTCCTTTTTCTTCTCCGAGCTTTTTCATTTGTGGTAATAAATATCGAACCTGAGGTCCTAATAAAAGCACATCGGCTTGATCAATATGATTTTTCGCAGAATCTCCAGATACTGCCCAAATACGATATTCTTTTCCTTGTTCTTGTGCGCTTTTCTCCATTTTTGTGACAAGTAAGCTTGTGGACATACCTGCTGCGCAAACCAATAAGATGTTCATGTGTAAACGCCCCCTTTTCAAAGTGTGAAGCTATTCTTTACACATTCATCATATTATGAAACCGCTTTCATAAACACCCATACTTTTTCCTTTAGGAAGCGGAAAAAGTTAAGATCACACAGTTAGTTCTTGTACGAAGGAGCCTTTTTATACATGATATCAAGCATGTCTTCAAATGTGTCACAGGCGATAAGGTGCTGAATGAATTTCACATTATGCACAAGCTCCCCCAGCAGGCGGTACATGCCTTTTAAATCTTTGGCATTCTCTTTTTCGACACAAAGCAGGCAGACAAATTGAACCTTTTTTTCTCCCCAAATGATTGGTTTTTCTAATGTACATATCGCCCAAAACGTCTCATCTGTCAGCGGCGTCATCGGGTGCGGGATCGCTGTATAATGCCCGAAAGAGGTAGGGGCAGCCTCTTCTCTTTCCATGACAGAAGGTGTAAGCTCTGCTGGTGCTAAGCCCATATCGATGACTTTTTGCGTTAAAAAGGTGATGACCTCTTCCTTTGTGTGAAAGGCGCGTTTTGTAAAAATCAATTCCTTTTTCATATATTGAGAGGCCAATGTCACTCTTGTTTCACTCGTCAGGGCTTCTTCAATTTTTAAAAAATCGCCGCCTCCCAAAATGGTGTTCACTTGAATGACTGGAACCGGTAAATCCATATGAATTGGGATCGTTGTAATAATCAAATCCAAGGCATGTAAAGAGACATGCGGAAGCGAATATAGCTCTGCTGTTCCTAAAATGGTCAGCTTTGACCCAAATTGTGACCGCAAACGATCCTGCAGCAGCCTTGCACTCCCTGCACCAGACGCACAGACAATGAGACACCGCTTCGGCGGGATCTCCATTTTCCTCCGCTCTAAAGCCGCACCAAAATGAAGCGCCATATATCCGATTTCGTTCTCATGAATACTCAGCCCCTCCTCTTCTTCAAGGACTCTGCTGGCGATAATCCCCGCTTCAAAAGCAAGGGGATACCCCGCTTTTATTTCATCAAGCATCGGATTTCTTAAGTTCATTCCATATTTACATCGGTTTATGGCAGGCTTTAAGTGCAGACTGAGTCCAATCATTAGTTCCGTATCGCCGGCCAAATCAAGCTGCAATTTTTGATCAATGGCTTTCAGCATGAGCTGTACAAGCCGGCTCGTGTCATCATCTACAATTTGTTTTTGACCGCTCGAAGAAAAGGACTGTACCATTTTGGCTGTTCCTAGCAAATGAATGGTGATATAGACGATTTCCTCTTGTGGAAATGAGACGTCCAGCAGCCCTTCTAGACGCTCCACCATTTTTTTAGCGACCTTGTATTCTTTTGCCCGCGGAATGTCGTTGATTTCCTCTGGAAGAACAGATACATAGTTTCCGTGTCTAATTCGTTTGCAGGCAATGGCAACATGAACGATTAAATTATTCATGCAAATGTCTGATAGATTCATGCCTTCCTCATTGATATAATTGATCATTGTTCTCTGAATCAATTCGAGTTCATGCTTTGGCAAAATCGTGACCGCTGTGTTCAGCATCGTTTGATAAGAACGACGTTCATTGAATAAATATTCTGACATGCAATAACGGATTTTCATCTCTGATCCCTTGATTCGGCAGCCTTTGCTTGGCTTCGCTTCCAGCTTCAGATCAAAGGGCTCCAGCTTACGTTTGACCGATTTCACATCGTTGCTCATCGTTGATTTACTAATAAACAGCTGCCCCTGTAAATCCTCTAGCTTCACATAGGATTCTGCCAGAAGAAGCCTTTTTAAAATAAACCGAACACGCTCCTCTGGCAGCACAGCAAGCGGCTCTTCCTGCTCGACCTCCTCCTTCATAAAACGGCGAAAGGCATTCTCATCGTTGATCAACAGCTCATAGCCAGCTCCTCTAACAGCAGTTACAGCCGCTCGATAAGGGGCAAGACGGTCGTTCAGTTCTTTAATGTCTGTACGAATGGTGCGGCTTGTCACTTGTAAGCTGGCAGAAAGCGCAGCGCTTGTGAGTGGGGTCTCAGCTGCCATGAGCTGACTTAAGATGTGCGCCAGTCTTTTACTCAGCATCAGATCGGCCTCCTTATGTAGGGGTGGAGAATCTGCCTTGTCTGGACAGGTTGTATACGCTTGCAGTTCTCTTCATTACTCATATTCTACTGAAAAGAAATAAAAATTGCCAACTCATTTATATGACAAATGCCCCTATTTATACAACTAACCATATCTAATGTCCTATGAATCTTTTTGGAAGATACTTGCGAAAACCACGAAAAAAAGGCGTACACCTTCGTGTATCCGCCTTCTTTATGAAGAGATCAGCTGGGTAAAGACAACCAATCTTTTTTTATGCGTACCTGCTGCATGATCAAATGTCCCTGTACAAGTGATTAAATTGAGATTCCGTGTAAAAGCGTATCCAAAAAACGCATTGGGCTTCTCTTCACGCGGATAGCTTCTTACTTTTATGACTTCAAAAGTTCGCTTTTTTCCTGATGAGGACGTGACGATCACCTTATCTCCCTTTTTTAGCTCCTTTAATCGATAAAAAACCGATGGCCCCCATTTATTATCTACATGGCCATTCATGACAGCATTCCCTTTATCTCCTGGCTTTGGACCATCTTCAAACCAAGCCGTGTTGTCTGTATCCTGAGGGACACCCATGCTGCCATCCTTTGATAAAGCTGTTTTCTCCACTTTTGCTTTGACATCAATCGCGGGAATGGCAATTTCAGCTGGAACAATACCAGACGGCGCATCTTTTAATGTATCGTGTGAGTGGCTCTGTTTCTCAGCTTGATGTGTGGTCATTTCATTAGAAGCTGGTATGTTTTTTGAGGATGACGATTCATCCGTTGCCTGTGATGAACAGCCTGTGATGATGAGAAGCGAAAGAATACTGAGCAGCCAATTCTTCATCTAAGCCGGCCTCCTTTTGAAGAAAGGAACGGCACGATTGTGCACGTTCCCGTCTGTCTTTATGAGTTAGAATTTGATGCCTTACGGCGAATGAGGAAGAATGCACCTGCTGCACCGCCTGCTAGGATCAAACTTGCGATCATTCCCGCAAATGCTTCATAGGACATGCCTAAAGGACCGGCTGTGCCTCCCATACCTGTTTTCGGCATTTCATTAGGCATGTTCGATTTAAACAGTTCAGGGTGCTGATCAACAATCGCTGCTGCGACATCTTGACCAACCATGAACATATGACCATAAGCCTCTCTCACTGTCGGATAAAGCTGATCATATTCGCCATTATGGTAAGACGTATATGTTTTGATCAGCTCATCAATATGTGTTTTCAAACCAGCCTCTAAATCAGCTGCCTTCAAACGTCCATCTGTCGCTTGATCTAGGAATTTCGCTTGCTTCATTCGATACGCATCTAAATCTTTGACAGCCTTTTCTTTTGCTTGATGATCCCCTGATGCATCCGCCTTTACATAATCAACTAAATAACCGATATGGCTTGACCAAATGTCTTTGAATTGTTTTCCTGCATCCTTACCATAAACAGATGCAATCGCATCAGATAAATCATTTGTGTTTTCATTTAAAGCCGCTGCTGCTTGCTCAAAGTCCTTGCTGCCATCATTTCCTTTTTGCATGGCAACTACCGCAAGCGCCAAATGCTCTGAGAACAAGTAGTTTAAATCTTCACGAAGATCCGCTGCTGGTGTATCCACTGACTTTTGATCAAATTTCCCAGGAAATTGATCTGTGATGGCCCATGAAACGCCTTTTCCTACCTCAAACATATGATGAATGGATTTTCTAACCGTTTCATGGGTCGTATCAAAATCCTTTTCAGTGTAGCTGTCAAACGCTTTTAGCAGTTCATTCACATGCATCTTCAAGCCTTCTTCAAGCTCACTTGCTTTCAATCTGCCGTCTGTTGCTTGATCGAGCATATCGGCTTGTTTCATTCGATATTGATCAAGCTGCTTCATCGCTTTCTTTTTACCTGCATCATCTTTTTTCGCTGTGGCTTGTACATAGTCAACAAAGTAGCCGATATGACTTGACCAAATGTCCTTGAATTGTTTGCCTGCTTTTTTTCCATACACGGAGGCTATTGCATCTGATAAGTCATTCGTATTGTCCTTTAAAGCCGCCGCTGCTTGATCGAAGTCTTTACTGCCGTCAATTCCTTTTTGCATCGTGATCACTGCTAAATAGGCATGCTCTGAAAACAGCTGATCTAGCGCTGCTCGAAGATCTGTTGCTTTATTTGACACCTCTTGTGACGAAGACGTCTTTTTCGTCTCCCCATGCATATGTCCTTCGTGTGCACTTGCGCTATGAGCCGCTGGGAATAGTAACGCTGCGCTCAGTGGAATGGTTAACATTGCTTTCTTCATGTTCATCTTTTATTTCCTCCTCTTTCCGTTTGTTATGTACTTAACGGAGAGAGGGATGAAATGGATCATTCGATTCATTTATTTTTTTCTTACAACGCAGGATCTGTATGTTTGCATAAAAAAAAGCCGGATTATCCGGCTGATACGTTACGACGTTTAGATGCTTTTCGCTCTTTATATATTTTTCTCACCACTGGATAAATCACAGGTGCCCATTTGACAATTTGTTTCAGCCATTTTTTCATTTCTCCCGCGCCTCCTTATTGTCATTCTTAAAGGACGATTCCCCATCTTGTCATGAAATAAACAGGTGCGGGAGAGCAGGAGTTAAATCACGCCTTGTGCGATCATGGCATCTGCCACTTTACGAAATCCTGCAATATTTGCTCCAACCATGATGTTCCCTGAGTGTCCATATTCGTCTGCTGTCTCTGTACACTGACGATAAATAGACTGCATCATTTGTTTCAGCTGATCATCTACTTCTTCAAATGTCCAAGACATTCTTGCACTGTTTTGTGCCATTTCCAGTGCTGATACACCTACTCCTCCAGCATTGGCCGCTTTTGCTGGCGCAAACAAAATACGATTCTCTTCAAATACTTTGACCGCCTTAAGAGTGGATGGCATATTGGCTCCTTCTCCTACAGCGATGACACCATTTGCTACAAGCTGCTGTGCATGCGCCTCTGATATTTCATTTTGTGTTGCACATGGCAGCGCAATATCACAAGGAACGGACCAAATTTGTTCGCAATCTTCAATTAATTCGGCATGCGGGTGAATGTCTATGTATGCCCCAATCCGCTGATTCTCGACTTCCTTCAGCTGCTTGATGGTCTCAAGTGAAATCCCTTGAGGATCATAAATCGCTCCGCTTGAATCACTACAAGCCACAACCTTACCGCCTAATTCAATTACCTTTTCCATTGCATAAATAGACACATTTCCTGAACCCGACACAACAACTGAACGCCCTTCAAATTGGAGCCCATGTGCTTTCAGCATTTCCTCCATGAAGTACACCAGTCCGTAGCCTGTTGCCTCTTTTCTCGCTAAGCTGCCTCCGAATCCAGGGCTTTTCCCCGTGAGTACACCCGCTTCATAAGCACCGCGCATTTTCTTGTACTGTCCGAACATATAGCCAATTTCGCGTGCTCCTACACCAATATCACCTGCTGGCACATCTTGATCAGGTCCAATATATCGGCCGAGTTCACTCATAAAGCTTTGAACGAAACGCATGATTTCTCCATCAGACTTTCCTTTAGGGTCAAAATCCGATCCGCCTTTCCCTCCGCCAATCGGCATACCAGTCAGTGCGTTTTTAAAGATCTGTTCAAACCCTAAAAACTTGATAATGCTTGCATTGACGGTTGGATGGAAACGAATGCCTCCTTTATAAGGACCGATGGCACTATTGAATTGAACCCTAAAGCCTCGATTGACTTGTACTTTGCCCTCATCGTCTACCCATGGCACTCGAAATACCACAAGCCGCTCAGGCTCAATGAGCCGTTCTAAAATGCCCTGTTTTTCATACTCTGGGTGCTTCGCAAAAACTGGGACGAGTGATTCCAGAATTTCTTTTACGGCTTGCTGGAACTCCTCCTCGCCGGGATTTCGTTTTTCCACCTCTTCTAACACACGGTGGATGTAGCTTTGTGCTGTTTGTGCTGCTCGATCTAAGGTCAACATGTCGCATCTGCCTCCTTGTAGATATCTCCACACTTTTAATTGTTAGATTTTCTAACGCATATTGAGATTAATTTAACACCAATTGTAAAATCTGATCAATATTGATAACAGATGAAAATGATGCCGAATTGAGATAGATCAAGCAGCCGCAGCGATTGTCTTAAAAATAAGCGCTCAAGGAATGACTAATGTGCTAGAAATGAACACGCGGATGTTTCTCGTCCCGCTTTCTTTGACAAATACATGAATCATGATGAATTTCTAGCTGGTTTTCCATCGAAAAAAGGGTCAAAAGTTTGATCGGATGCACTCAATCTTTTCGGAGCTTCCCGCCTCTTTTTCGATCAGGTAACACAACACAAAGCCAATATAAAATAGAAGACGATGGAAAGTTAATGAGACCGACAATTCCCCAAAACCACTTGTAACGCCCTCTTTTCTTTGCATCCATAAATAAAAGAAAGCCCTGTGCAAACAATAACGGCAAGACGCACAATAAGATGATCATTTCCGTCTGACTCATAAGGAAGACCCTCCTTTGATATGTTGATATTCCTTGTAGCCAACAACAAAACAGATGGGTACGCTCACTATTTGGAGAAGAATGAAGATGATAGGCAAATGGGTAATGGCAGCTGCAAAGAGTGCCAAAATGGTCAAACTGATCAGAACGTATGCCAGTACTTCTTGTTTAAAACGCCTTTTCTCTTGTTCCTTCGCCTGTTTCAGCATCATCATGACCGCCTGCTCACTTGGCTTTTCCACTTCAATTTGTTCGTCTAGCTGCCGCAGCTCTTCTTTTAAACGTTCGGTCAAACGATCTTCCTTCATAAATCCCACTCCTTTCGAATTTTCTTTAATCCATGATGGACCCTCGATTTCACAGTGCCTTCTCTCATTCCGAGCATTGAAGCAATTTCTGGATAGGTAAAGCCATAATAATAGTGCAGAATAATCGGTGCTCTCTCCTGAGCCTTTAATTCATTTAAAGCATCCCACATGTCATGCCATGTGTTCCCCTTTTGCTGAACGTCCCATTTAAAGCGGCGTATGGCCTCCTGATTCGCTTTTCCTTCTCTCATTTGTTCACGTTTTCTTTTCTTCTGGTGATCTAAAAATTGCCTAGATGCAATCGAAATGAGCCAGGTTGAAAATAAGGCATCTCCTCTAAATGAAGAAAGTTTCATATACGCTTTCAGCATCGTTTCTTGCATGATTTCCTCTGCCAGCTCTTGTTGAAGGGTCAGCTTCAACATATATCGGTAAAGAAAGGAATAGTGATGCCGATAAAGGGCTGTAAACGCGGCATCATCTCCCTGTTTTGCCCGCTGAATCAATAATGTCTCTTCTGTCTGCTCCAAACACGCCCCTCCTTCCTTTTCTTCTCTTATTCATGAGACGACACGGATGACAATATCGTTTAAAATAGACCTTATTTTTTAGCATATCTTCTATGATTCTCGTTTTATATCCAATTTTTTCTTATGTAATGATTATGGCATTCCTTCTTCTCTAACAAAATGATGCGTTTATAATCATCTTGATTTTCTACCAAACGGAGAGCCTCCTCTCCATAATCAAGATGTCATCCTCATACCTATCGACAATGGTCCTTATCTCATGAAGATGAAAATGAAATAATCATTGGCTTAGTTTCCTAGAAAATCATGGAATATGCTGCGTCTATTCTTAGCCGATGATACCTTTTTGCATGCTATGCTCTTCCTACATTCCGAATGAGGCGATGCTTGTGAAGGAAGGAGGAGTGGTTGAATCACAGCTTATTTTGGAAACGTTTTCATTAAAACAAATTAGAATGGAGATGTTGACTTTGAAGAGAAAAGTTCCAATGTTAGCCGGTGTATTAGCTGTTGGTCTCGTCACTTCATTATTTGCACCAAACGGGGAGGCAAAGGCAGCAGCCAAATACCCAGAAAGCCCTTCTATTATGGCCAACTTTAATCAACAAGGCTTCTCCACATTAAATGGCGGCACAACAGGCGGTGAAGGCGGTAAAACCGTGACAGTCAAAACTGGAAATGAACTATTGGCTGCCCTCAAAAATAAAGGAACAAACGAAAAATTAAAAATTGTTGTAGACGGGACGATTACCCCTTCTAATACATCAGCCAATAAAATCGATGTGAAAGATACAAATAATGTCTCAATCGTCGGTAAAGGGACGAACGGCGAATTTAATGGGATTGGCATTAAAGTTTGGCGTGCCAATAACATCATCATCCGCAACTTGAAAATCCATCACAGCAAAATCGGTGACAAAGATGCCATCGGGATTGAAGGCGGTTCTAAAAACATATGGGTCGATCATAATGAACTGTACAACACATTGAATTCTGGGAAGGATGACTACGATGGTTTATTTGATGTAAAAAATGACTCTGACTACATTACCTTCTCGTGGAACTATGTACATGACAGCTGGAAAACAATGCTCATGGGCAGCTCCGATAACGATAACTACAATCGTAAAATTACGTTCCATAACAACCGCTTTGAAAACCTGAACTCTCGTGTACCGTCTATGCGCTTCGGGGAAGGACATGTCTTTAACAACTATTATAAAGACATCCTGACAACTGCCATTAACTCACGTATGGGCGCGAAGATGAGAATTGAACACAACGTATTTGAAAACACCAAAAATGCGATCGGAAGCTGGGACAGCAGTCAAGTTGGGACATGGCATGTCATCAACAACTCTTATATTAACAGTACAGGCAGTCTGCCAACGTCTTCAACAGGTACGTATAACCCTCCTTATAACTACTCTTTGCTTAACGTGAACAATGTCAAATCAGAAGTGATATCAAATGCAGGTGTTGGTAAAGTAAACCCTTAAACCACAAAACGTTCGGGCAGAGATTTCCTGTCCGAACGTTCTTATCATTTCATTCATTTATATTGTAGCAAACGGACGATCCATTTCATACAGCTTTTGATAACGCGTGTTTTCTTTTAGTAAATCCTGATGCTGACCCTGCATCTCAATACGCCCGTCTTCAATAAACATGATGCGGTCACACGCCTCACAGCCAGTGAGATGATGGGTAATCCAAATAACTGTTTTCCCTTTTAACACACGGAAGATGGTTTCAAGCAATTCACGCTCTGTCCGTGGATCAAGTCCGACAGTTGGTTCATCTAATACAACAACTGGTGTGTCCTGCAGCAAAATCCGGGCTAATGCCATTCGTTGTCTTTCTCCACCTGAGAAACGAACCCCTGTCTCCTGAACACCTGTGCGATAACCTTCTGGCAAAGACTCAATGTAATCATGCAGCTGCACTTGTCTTGCTGCTTCTTTTACCTGCTCTTCTGTCGCCTCTGGAGATCCTAAACGAATATTGTTTAAAACAGACGTATCAAATAAATAAGGCTGTTGATTGAGCACAGACACATAGGCAGACACCTTCTCTTGAATGCTTTGAACCGGTTTACCTTGAATGCTGACAGCTCCTTGATTTGGAACGACTGCCCCTTCTAACAATTTTAAAATGGTCGATTTGCCTGCACCGCTTTTTCCTAAGAGCGCGAGTGACTCCCCTTGCTTCAGAGAAAATGACAGGTCTTGAAGTACATATGGATACGTGTCATACCGAAAGGACACTTGATCAAAACAGACAGCTTCATCGTGAGAAAGGGTTGACTGATCCACTGCCTCACTCTCAGTTTCTCCTTCATATGACTGCTTTTCATAATGATGTAATCTGCTGACAGCATGCTGATAAACGGGAATATCACCTGCCGCATCTGACAGCGGAAGAAAGGCTTCTGTTAACGGAAACAGCACAAGCACAAAGGCTGCAATCAGTGTGTGCGACATGGATCCTGACTGAACGACCGAGCCGCTCCAATACACGACAAGCACGACAGCTCCTCCAATCAAGAGCTGTGCAAAAAATTGACGCACGCGGATAAATCGGTGTTTGGCTGCTTCAAGCGCTAACAGCTGCGCTTCTTTTTGTTCATAACCATCCACAAAATCTTTCTGCCTGCCGCTGAACAGCCAGTCACTAACGCCCATGACTGCATCTGTTAAATGGCTGTACAGTTCATTTCTGCCTTTTTTCATTTGAATTTGTCTTGCCCGGTTCACAAGCACTGTGACGTATGGGAAAACGAATACGAGAAGTGCCATATAAAGCAGCATCAGTCCAGCAAAAGGCCATGAGAAAAGGCCAAGTGCTCCAATGGATGCGGCATATAAAAGCAGTGCACCGATAGATGGAAAGATGGTTTTTAAATAAGCGTCCTGCAATCTTTCCACATCATCTGACAAGAGACCAAGCATTTCACCTGTCCCAAGCTTAGTCTGTTTGGCACTTCGTTCAGCCATGTCATAAAGGCGTACACGCATTTTCTCAATCATTGTCAAAATGAGCTGATGGCTTGCCAGCCTTTCTGCATATCGGGCAGCAGAGCGCGATATACCAAAGGTACGTACAGCCACAATCGGGACGTAGACCATGAGTATATTCTCAGGTCTTGTCGCGGCTTTTGAAATGAGAAATCCCGACGTGTACATCAGCATAGAAGCAGAGAATACCGCAATGGCTCCTAAAAATAAAACCAAGGCAAACAGCTTTTGATTCTCCTTGATATAAGGTATAAACCAGCCTTTACTGACCATGTGTGACCGCCCCCATTTGCTCCTGTACCAATTGATAATACACGCCTTTTCTTTGCATTAATGATTCATGCGTCCCCATCTCTGCGATGGTTCCTTGATCCATGACAATAATTTCATCCATGTCCGGCATCCAATGGAGCCTGTGTGTCGCTAAGAACACAAGTTTATGTTCAAACAGTGGAAGCATTGTTTTCTTCAGTTCATACTCTGTTTCAATATCGAGATGCGCCGTTGGTTCATCTAACAGCATAATGGAACGCTGACCCAGCACAGTTCGAGCAAGCGCAATTCTTTGCGCCTGTCCGCCGCTTAGCTCTCTTCCTTGTTCTCCAATGACCTCATCCAGACCGTTTGGCAGCTGCGTAACCAACTGAGATAAGCCAGCCTCATGCACAGCTCTTTCCACTTCTTCGTCTGTTGCATTCGGTTCATAAAAACGAATGTTTTCCTTTAATGTCATGTGAAATAAATAGGGATGCTGCGGCATATAGACAACTTCCTTTTGCCATTCCTTCATCTGTAAATGAACAAGCGGCTGGCCGTTTAGCGTGATTTGACCCGAAGACGGTTCAACAAAGCCGCCGAGGACATCGGTTAACGTCGATTTCCCTGAACCACTGGCACCAATGATGCCGATTTTTTTCTTCCCTTTGACAGTGAAATCTACATCCTGAATGGAATAAGGGGCAAGTTCATCATGCTGGACACAAACATCCTGCAGCGTGAGCACGGATGGTTCATCCCACTTATTCAGCTGCACCGATTGTGTCTCCTGCGTGCGAAAGCCCTTTTCTTCTAAAATGACCTGCATGGCTTCATTCGCTTCTTTTCCATTTAACGTTGCATGATAATCATTTCCCACTTCACGTACCGGCAGGAAATACTCCGGCGCCAGCATCAGCGCCGTCAAAGCCGGCAATAACAGAAGCTCTCCTTCAATTAATCGCAAGCCAAGAAAAACAGCGACAGTTGCAATCGATAGCATCGAAAAGAAATCGAGCGCAAACGATGACAGAAAGGCGACCTTCAGTGTACTCATGGTCGCTTTTCGATATCGCTTTGACACCTCCGCAATATTACGAGAGTGTTTTTTGCTGATACCTAAGTAACGCAGCGTCTCAAGGCCGCGGAGAGAGTCAGTAAAATGATTGGATAATTTCTCATATGATCTCCATTGTTTGGCCGCTTTACGCTGAGCAACAAGGCCTAGCAAAATCATAAAAATAATTAAAATTGGCAGTGTCACAATTAAAATGACGGCCGATGTTTCATCTAATGTCCACACATAGATAAGGACCATTGCCGGAATCACTGCCATGTTCACCATTTTCGGCAAAAACAGCTGTAAATACTGACGGTATTGAGCAATTCCTTCCATTGCTAAGGTGACAAGCTTTCCTGTCCCTTTTTTCTTTGCAAAGGCAGGCCCTAATCGAAAGAGTTGGTCTAGCAGCTGCTTTCTGACGTCTGCTCCAATTCGGGAAGAGTAGGTAAACATGACCTTCTCCCGAATCAAGGTGAGACCGTGCCGCACAAGAAAGGCAGCAAGAAACAGCAGGACATAAGGCGCTGCCTGCGAGAGGCTTTTCCCGTCAAACAGCGTTGTAATGGCATGTGCCAGCCACTGTGCTTGGAAAATAATACTTGCTCCTTGGATGAGTGACACAATACCTAAGAGGGCAAGAAGCCCTCTCATTCCTTTTAATTGAAGCAAACGTTTATCCATTAGTAGGTCATTGGCTCCTTACCGCTTACACGTTTACGGAAGACGTAATAGCTCCAAATTTGATACCCAAGCACAAAGGGCAGCAAAGAAACGGCAACAATCGTCATGACCGTCAGTGAATAAGATCCAGATGCAGCGTTTTGAATCGTGAGATCAAACGCATGGTCGATCGAACTAATCATGACGCGCGGGAACAATGCAGTGAACAGCATGGCCACCGTCACCATGATGCCTGCACCTGTAAATAAGAATGTCCAGCCATCACGTTCTTTTCTCATCAAAACAAGAGCAGCTACATAACAAACCACAATCAGCACAGTTAACGGAATGGTGATGATCGGGCGTACGGTATAAATATCTGTTTCAATGATGGACACACCGACAAATATAACAAGAACAGGAAGTCCAATGAGCAGGACACGCTGACCTAGTTTTCTTGCACGATCTCTTAAGTCACCCTCTGTACGAAGTGTGACGAAAATCAAGCCATGCAGCAGGCAAAGAACCGTCACAGCTAACCCGCCGATCACAGAGTAAAGATTAACAAAGTCCGTAAAACCAGCGTACATGTTCATGTCTTGATCAATTGGCATCCCGCGTAAAATACTCGTGAATAACACACCGAGCAAAAACGGCGGAAGCAGACTGCCAAAGAAGATTACCCAGTCCCACGCCTTGATCCAAGAGGCTTTCTCAACCTTCCCTCGGAATTCAAAGGCAACTCCGCGCCCAATGAGCGCTAAGAGGAGAACCGCAAACGGAATATAGTATCCGCTGAACATCGTGGCATACCAGTGAGGAAATGCAGCGAAAATAGCGCCGCCGGCAGTAATCAGCCAGACCTCATTCGCATCCCAGAAAGGACCAATCGTATTGATTAAAATGCGGCGCTCGTGCGCATCCTTTCCAAGCAGCTGCATGGACATCCCGACACCAAAATCAAATCCTTCTAAGAAGAAAAATCCAACAAACAATACTGCGACAAGAATAAACCAAATCTCATTAAGATATGCCATGATATGCGCCTCCATCAAATGGATCTGTAGACAGGTCCGTTTCATCCTTTTGATCTGTATCCTCTTCAGAATGTGCACCTTTTTTAATTTCTCGAATGAATAAGTAGGCAAGCAAAACGGCAAGAATCAAATACATCGCCGTAAAGCTAATGACTGAGAATAACAGCATGCCATACGATACGTTCGGTGAAATCGATTGAGCCGTCGTCATCATACCAAAGACGGTCCACGGCTGACGCCCGATTTCAGTCATGATCCAGCCTGCTGAGTTCGCAATAAACGGGAACGCAATCATCCCTACCATGAAGCGTAAAAACCATTTGTTCGTTTCGAGTTTCTTTCTAAAGCTCAAGTACAAGCCAATCATACTAGCAAAAATCATCAGCATTCCGGCACCGACCATGATTCTAAAGCTCCAGAATGTTGTTTTCACTGGCGGAATATAGTCTCCAGGGCCAAACTTTGCTTCATATTCTTTTTGAAGTGTCAGCATGCCTGGAACATCTCCACTGAACTTCGAATATGCCAAATAACTTAAGGCAAACGGAATATTGATCTCCGCAGAGTTTTCTTTTTTATCTGTGTCAATGTTGGCAAATAGTGTCCAAGCTGCTGGATCTCCACTATCCTTCCAAAGGGCTTCACTTGCTGCCATCTTCATTGGCTGTGATTTCATTAAATGCTTCGCTTGATCATGTCCAGAGAACGCTACACCTAAGCCAGAAATTAAAGCGAGGACCATTGCAATCTGGAATGATTTTTTGAAAAAGGCGATTTCTTGTTTTTTGATCATTTTATAGGCACTAACTCCCGCAATAAAGAAAGCTCCTGTTGCCAGCGCACCAAACAGAACGTGCGGGAACTCAACCCAAAGCTGCGGGTTCGTCACAAGAGCGCCAAAATCATTCATTTCTGCACGGCCATTTTTAATGGCAAATCCAACTGGCTCCTGCATAAATGAGTTGGCGAGTAAAATCCAAAACGCCGAAAAGATCGTACCAAGGGAAACAAGCCAAATGCACAATAAATGAATCTTCTTCGGCAGACGATCCCAGCCGAATATCCAAAGTCCAATAAATGTAGATTCAAGGAAAAAGGCCAAAAGTGCTTCAATGGCAAGCGGTGCACCAAAGACATCACCGACAAACCTTGAATAATCTGACCAGTTCATCCCAAACTGGAATTCCTGCAGAATCCCTGTTACCACACCTACTGCAAAGTTAAGTAAGAACAGGTGACCCCAAAACTTCGCCATCTTTTTATAGATGTCTTTTTTCTTGACGACATAAAGGGTCTGCATCAATGCGACGATAAACACCAAACCTATTGACATAGGAACAAAAATAAAATGAAATAATGTCGTTGAAGCAAATTGAAATCTTGCTAAAAACAGCTCACTCACAGCCTTACATCCTCCCTTACTTTCACATGCCGAACGATTCATGCTCACCATTTCACAAAATATTCACTATTTGTTCAATGTTTCACAAATAAAAGTCCATTTGAAATGGTTCACTCGGTGAAATTTTACTCTTGATTTTCATTCGGTTAGTTATTTATACCTGTACTTTACACCCATACGCTTCAAAAATAAAGTAAATTTTACCTAAAAATTGGATGGTATTGTGTCAGTTGTTTGAATACTTTGTCAAAAATATGTGACGGAAAATAAAAAATCGCAAAAAAATAGCGCTGCATGTGGGCCGCAGCGCTGTGTTTCTTTTTTTAGGCTTTTTTCTGTAAAGCAGGTCTTGTCACTTGGACTTCATAGTACGTAATTTTGTTTTTTAATAGGCCTTCAGGTTTCGCTTTTCCGTGAGGGTGTGCATCTCCAAATGCCTGAGATTTTGTCCAGTTCACAAAGTCTTCTTTTCGATTCCAGCGGGTATGAATGGTCACCTCATCGTAATCGGTTGTCTGCTGTGTGACCCAGACTTCCATGCCTAAAAATCCTTCCATGAATTCTACTTGTCCCTGCTTGTTAAAACGCTTAACAAGGTGGTCTGCACTGCCTTTTTCTACTCTAACCTGGTTGTTTACAATGATCATGTTTGGTTCATCTCCCTTTTGTTGTTGGATCGAAGCGATTGGGATAATGAGCGGATGCTCTCCATCTAGGTGAACCTCTGCCTGAATCCCAAAGACCTCTTTGAAAAAGTTTTCTGTTAATACTTCGTTTGGTGTCCCTATTTGGTAAACCTGACCACGCTTCATTGCAATCAGGCGGTCACAATATTTTGCTGCCTGCTGCAGGTCATGGAGAACCATTAAAATGGTGATCCCATGCGTTTCATTCAGCTGTTTGAGCAGCTCTAGTAAATCAAGCTGGTGCGCAATATCTAAGTAAGTGGTAGGCTCATCCAGAATAATCGTCTCTGTCTTCTGAGCCAGTGCCATTGCAATATACGCTTTCTGCCTTTCTCCGCCTGACAATGTATGCAGCATCCTGTTTTCATTCACGCGGCTATTTGTCACATCAAGCGCCCACTCTATCGCTTCCTGATCTGTCTTCGAGCTCTTTTTCCAGATCGAACGATGCGGACTGCGTCCAAGAGCAACCAGCTCACGTACTGTCATCGATGGGATAGCAGTTCTCGTCTGCATCAGAACGGCGATTTCCTGTGCAATCTCCTGTGCTGTCATTTCTTTTTGCGGTATATCGTGAATATAAATCATGCCGCTTTCAATCGGCGTAAGACGTGCGGCCGCTTTAATAAACGTCGACTTCCCTGACCCATTCGGTCCAATAATTCCTGTTACACTTCCTTTAGGCACAGCTGCTGAAATAGACGACAGCCGAAAGCCTCCTTGACTGAGACTCACGTCATCCATCGCAATCACATCCAACTTAACCCCTCCCTTTCTTTTTTAATAAATAGAGGAAGAAAGGTGCACCGATACAGGCAAGCAGAATACCAACAGGCAGTTCAACCGGTGTAAACCATACCCGTGCTGCTGTATCAGCAAAGACCACAAGTACGCCGCCGCCAAGCATTGAGATCGGCAGCAGGTACCGGTAGTCATCTCCAATTAAAAGGCGGATAAAATGAGGGATGACAAGACCGACAAATCCAATTAAACCGCTCACGCTTACAGCTGCACCCGCTAAAAGCGCGGCCAGTGCAATTAAGAAAAATCGGGTTCGCTCGACTCTAAGTCCGAGCAGCTGCGCTGACTCATCACCAAGCAAAAGAAGATTTGCCGGCTTGATCGCAAAAAAACAAAGACACAATCCAGCAAGCGCATAGGGTGACACAAAGCTCAGGTGATGCCAGCTTCGTCCATTTAATCCTCCTGATAAAAAAGGCAGAACAGCCTGCACACGCTCACTATAAAGCACCATAAACCCATTCATGACTGCACCAAGCAGGGCATTGACTGCCACACCCGCCAGAATCAATTTCAGTGGTGAAACCCCTTGGTCAAACGACAAAATATACACAACAAGTGCCGCTAATAAAGCGCCAAGGAAGGCAGCTGCTGGAAGCAGATATGTGAATTGTGGAAACACAATCATGCTGAGTACAGCGGCTAACCCGCCGCCGGCAGTCACACCGATGATCCCGGGGTCAGCGAGTGGATTTCGGACAACTCCTTGTAAAATTGCCCCTGATGCTGCGAGACAGGCCCCAACGATGAAACCTATGAGAACGCGCGGCAGGCGTAAATCCATGACGATTTTTTCATGGACAGGCTGGCCAGATCCCGTCAAAGCAGCGATCAAATCTGGCAGCGATAATTGAACAGAACCTAATGCAAGCCCTAGACATATGCCCACACCTAGCGAGAAAAGCAGTCCCGGTATAAGCCATCTTCGTCTCGACTGTCTTTTTTGAAAATCTAACTCTGCATTCATGTTCATGATGACAATCGCTTCAATCTCTTCTCTAGTTCATCAATCGCCTTTATCACGTCTGCGCCTGGATTCGTCCCGAATAAATCACTAGGCAGAATCTCCACACGGCCATTTTTGACAGCTGATACATCGTGCCATGCTGCATTCTGTTTCATTTCACTCATAAAGCCCGCTTTCACATCTTCAGGATTGCTGTGTGTCATGAGTAGAATGAGATCGGGATCGGCTTCGATCACCTTTTCTGCATTGATTTGGGCGTATTGAGGAAATTTTTCGAGTGCCGGTTCATTCTCAGCGATGTTTGCACCCCCAGCGATATGCAGTAAATCTCCGCTTAAGGATTGAGGAAGCGCCGCCATATATGTCCCGGGTGCACCGTACACAACGAGTGTTTTCACTTTTTTCTTAGGCTGCTTGACCTGCTTTTTCCGCTCATCAATTTGATCATTGAGTGCTTTAGCCTTTTGCTGCTTCCCAAGCAACTCCCCAAATAACGAGATTTGACGCTGGATGTCCTTCACTGAATTGGCGCTTGTCAAAAGAAGCTGTGAACCAATTCCTTCTATTGTAGAGATGTCCTTGCTGTTTAATTGTTCATTTCCAAGCACCACATCAGGCTTTAAGCTTGTGATCAGCTCTACATCAAATTGATGCGTTGTGCCAATCGTTTGTACGGACTTTGCCTTTTGTAAGCTGTCTGGTAACTCGGCAGTTGGCCGGCCAACCGCCTCACCGCCTAAAGCATACACAATACTCATGTCCCCGGACGACAAAGCGATGATACGCTGAGGGGATTCATCAAACGACAGCGTTCTTCCGGTAAAATCTTTTATCTTCAGTGCTCCTTGCCCGCTCCCTTTCTCTACAGGTGCTGCCTGACTGCATCCGCCGAGGAGAAGCATCAAGACGAGTCCCGCCAAGATCACATGTGAAAATTTCAACCGCCTGTCTCTCCTTTTCTAGTAAACTTTCTTTAGCTTTGCCTGTACCACGAGACGCCCGTTTTTAGGTGCAAGCACATGATCACAGGTCGATAAGGTGAGGATGAGGTCATCTGTGGACACGTCTGTCTTCGTTTGATAGATTGATTTCTTCCGCACAGCTTGCAAGTAGTGCGCATATTCGCCAAGATCTTGAAAATCGGTTTGAATATAGTCGAAGTCCACCGTCGTTTCATACACAGCAAAAATCTCCGCTTCATAGCTTTGATACAGCGTATCGTACTGAAATGTCCGGTGCTCTTGGAAGAAATCTTTTTTTAGATAGTTTGTGAGTCCAGCGAACATGGATCCATCCCTCATCCGATGGCCGTACACCACTGTATTTGGGCTTTCATGCAGGACATCATTACGATAATCCATAAAGATACTGCCTGCCCGGGTGTCGTTTTTCAAATAATTGCGAGTTAAGTAGAACGCATTATCGCGAGATTGAACGATCGGATACTGAATCATCGTGTCCTTCATATTGATCCAGCCGACAATGTCCTCATTCACCTTCCGCAGCTCATCGAATGACGAACGGATCTTTCCCGGCTCCCGTTTTTCATTCATTTCTTCATGTCCATACATCGTCTGGGCCTTTGCAAGCACCTGGCGATTTTGATAATAACCGAAAAGTTCGAAGCCGATGGCTGTACCGCTATAAATAAACACTCCTAAACAAACAATCGTCAGCATCCGCTGCCAGAGCCGTTTTCCTCGTTTCACACTGTCTCACCTGCTTTTTGCACAGCTTATATACCAACAGGCACGATGTACATCCCTGTTTCTGCATCCTGTCTAATCGTGACAGACACATCATAAATGTGCCGCACGTTTTCCTCTGTTAACACATCGTTTGGCTGTCCTTCACTGATAATCTGTCCATCCTTCATCGCTATGATGATATCGCTGTAGCGGACAGCCTGATTCATGTCGTGCAGCACCATGACAATGGTTAATCCATGCATGGCATTCAGCTCACGGATCAGCTCAAGAATGTCAAATTGATAGTAAATATCCAAATAAGTTGTCGGTTCATCTAAGAAAAGGATTGGTGTTTTTTGCGCAAGTGCCATCGCAATCCATACACGCTGCCGCTCTCCACCTGACAGTGAGGCGAGCGGCACCTTTCGTTTTTCCGTTAGCTTTGTACTGGACAGCGCCCACTCTATTGCTCTCTCATCCTCTTCCTTGTCTCCTCCGCGCATCGTCTGGTACGGCGTTCTGCCGAATGCCACGACCCGTTCGATCGTTAAATCAAGCGGCGCTTCATTTTGCTGATGGACGACAGCGAGCTTTTTTGCCAGCTCCTTTGGCTTGAACGCATTCAGCGCTTGCCCGTCTAAGTGAATCTGCCCTTTATTTGGACAATGATTATTCGCCATTAAGGAAAGCAGTGTGGATTTTCCCGAGCCATTTGGACCGATAATGGTTGTGATTTTCCCCTTTTCAATCTGTGTAGTGACCGATTGAACGATGTCCTTCTGCTGGTCATATGAGAATGACACCTCACGAATGTCCATGGAGACGGTCCCCCCTTCTTAATAAAAAGATCAGAAACGGCCCGCCAATCACGGCCATGATCGTAGAAGCAGGAATCTCATTTGGCGCCACAAGCGTCCTGCCAAGCGTATCAGCCGTCAAAATAAGCAAAGCCCCGCTTAACGCAGAAAATGGAATCAGTACCCGGTGATCCGAGCCGACAAGCCTTCTTGAAATGTGCGGAATGAGCAAGCCGACAAAGGCTATCACGCCCGCTACTGCAGCTGTCACCGCCGCAAGTAAAACGGCTGTGATGGAAATCAAAAGGCGCATTCTGGTCACACGCAATCCTAAATTTTTCGCTGTCTTGTCCTGAAGAGCCAGAAGGTTGCACCACCTGCTGAAGAAGAGTGCAACGACAAGGCCGGCGACACCATAGACACCGATTAAACGGACATCTCCCCACGTTTTCATCGTAAGATTCGATTGTCCTGACTGATTAATCGTGATATTGAAATAGCTGCAAATGGTCACAAATGCTTCAGCCATCCCAGTAAACATGGCATTGATGGCGATCCCAACCAAGATCATGCGGATCGGGCTTAAACCACCCTTCCAAGACAGGACGTACACGAGGAAACACGCAATAGCCCCGCCTAATACCGAAAATAAAGGAGAGTAGAAATAAAATTGAGGAAGCGCTGTAATCGCCATTAATGAAAAGAAGCTGGCTCCTGATGAAATGCCAATGACGCCGGCATCAGCTAACGGATTCCTCATGACCGACTGCAGCAGTACACCGGAGACAGATAAGGCGGCCCCTGTAAACATCGCGATAAGCATGCGGGGAATTCTCAAATCTTTAATGATTTCTACCTGTGCATGTTGACCGGTGATGAGCCCTTCCAGTAATTCGATTGGGGTGACATGAATGCTCCCAGTAATAGCAGAATAAACAAACACGCAGATCAGTAATAGACTGACTACCAGAAATAAAATCCCTGTTTTTTTCATCTTGAACGTCCTTTTATCATTAAGATTCGCCGCTTATGACGGATACAACATACGAGTCAATTCATCTAATGCTTCTGCTGCCTTTAAATTGCCTGTTGTGCCGAATAAGCTTTCTTCGAGGTCATACACCCGGTCTTGTTTGACCGCATTGAAATGTTTCCAGATGTCATTTGTTTTGAATTCTTCATCAAACATGCGGACGACTTCGTCTGGCATCCCATGTGCGGCCCGAAGAATGATATCTGGATTGGCTTTTTGTAAATACTCCGTATTGGATGCCAAATACTCCATTTTCTCACCTCTCACAATGTTCTTTCCTCCTGCGATACGTACAAGATCACCAATATATGAATTCTCTGTCGCCACCAAATAACTGCCTGGCACACCAAGTAAAATTAGAACGGACGGCTTGCGTTTTCCTTTCGTCCTCTCTTGTATATCTTTCTTTTTTTGCTCAAAGTCAGACACAATGCGCTTGGCTTGTTTCTTTCTGTCATACTGTTCTCCGAGCTTCGTGATAGCCTTCTCCATGTTAGCCATGCTCTCGAGATTTAGGTATGTGGCAGGGACACCTGCTTGCTGAAAGGGTGTCTCTAAATCATATTGAAGGGTTGTGACAGACAGGACATCTGTCGGTTGAAGTGATTGGATGATTTCCATGTCCGGGCTCATTGGGTTGCCGACTTCCGGCAGTCCTTTGTAACGAGCTGGCAAGGATTTTTGACTTGTTGGCACCCCGACAAGATCCACCTCTAAAGCATCCATGATCTCCGCAGCAGCTACAGTCGTGGCTACAATGCGCTCACTTGATTCAGCGCTTTTTTTGCCTTTTGCTGAGCTTTCAGCTGACTGTGAGCAGCCCGATAAGATCATGCATACACTGAAGGCAGCGATCAAGGTACATAACATTCGATGCTTCAAAAACAGAAGCCTCCTTTCGAAAAAAGAGAGTGGATGCGCCGACATAAATGGCGCATCTCACTTAAAATAAACAGTCTATCTTGTCCGTGTTTGATATTTTCTGACGAGTACGAATAACGACCCGCCGAACAAAAGAATATACATCCAAAGAAGAGAGGTATCTCCCGTTTTCGGATTCAGCTGTCCAGACTCAGATTTGGTTTGATCATCTGATGGCGTAAATGTCATCTGCTCCGCACCCGTTTCCTCAGGTGCTGCATTCTCAAGTTGATTTGTTTGTGAATCTTGCTCATTTGGATTTTTGACAAAGCCGATATTCTCGTCGTCTCCAATGACTGTTGAAATTCCGCTTCCCTCACCGAGAGCGATTCCTTTTGTGTCATAGACAAGTTTGACATCGTACTGCTCATGATAATTCGCAGCTGGAATATCAATTTTTACGCGTGCAGCCTGAGCTCCGCTTAAACTTTTTGCTTCATATTGAATGACGCGTGTATCTGCTTTTTGATCTGTCTTCGCGACAAGTGTCTCTTCAAACTTTCCGCCTGTTCCTACTTGGAATGACGTGATCGCTGAGCTGTTCTTCACTGTATATGAAACGAAATGGCAGCCATTTTTCACAACCAGTGTCGCAGGACTCACGACGTAATCGTTCATGCGAGAAAGCTCATCCTTGTCTGCTTTCTTCATTAAGAAAGGAAGTTTGTATACACCATCTTTTAGCTGAGCCGTCTCTTGATCTGCTCCGCTGTTGTTTGTTTCTGGTGATGGTGTGTTTGGTTTTGGTGTTTCTGGTGCTGCTGGTTTTTCTTCCTCTACCACCTGCCCGTCCTTCACTGGAGAAATACTCTTTGGATCAAATTGAAAACGAATATCGTAGGTTTGATCATAGTTAGCGGCTGCTACTACAATGTGTACTTTTCCTTTGACCACTTTTTTCAAATCATCTACATCAAATGAAACCACTCTTGTGTTCTTTGCTTCATCCTTGCTGACTGTTTTGGCTTCTTGATAAGAACCGTCTTTCTCTGTTTTCAAAGAAGCGACAGACTTATGGTCCTTCACCGTAAAGGAAATGGTTTGCTTTCCATTTTTGACAGTTAAGGATGCAGGATGTGAGAAGTAATCACTCATTCGAGATGACTCATCCGTATCCCCTTTTAGCACACTGTAATTGATACGATATACGCCATCTTTTAGTTGATTTTGCGCGGAATCATCTGGTTTTGTGCCATTGTTATTGCCTGGTGTTGTCGGTTGATCGTCTGGCTTTGTACCATTTTGATCATCTGGTTTTGTTTCGTTATCGTCTGGCTTTGTACCATTTTGATCATCTGGTTTTGTTTCGTTATCGTCTGGCTTTGTACCATTTTGATCATCCGGCTTTGTTTCGTTATCGTCGGGCTTTGTACCGTTTTGATCATCTGGTTTTGTTTCGTTATCGTCTGGCTTTGCAGGTGTAACGAGTGTTAAGCTGCTTTGATCGAATGCAAACTGTACGTCATATGCTTCGTCATAAATAAAGCCGCCTAAATCCCAGTAAATTTTCACCCAGCCGTTTAATTTGTCTGATAAGTCGGCGACATCAAATTTGATCACACGTGTATTGGCTGTTTCGTCCTCACTGACCGTTTCAGTGGTAACGAGAGCACCATTTTGTTCGACCTTGAAATCTGTTATTTCTTTGCTTTGCTTCAGTGTGACATAGGCTGTTTTCTTGCCATTTTCCACAATCAGCTTAGCTGGCTTTTCTGTATAGGTATCCATCATGGACGCTTCTGTGCTGCCATTTTTTAAAATGGTGAATCCGACTGTGTATTCACCATCAACGAATGATGCCGCTTGAGCTGTTCCTTGAGGAATCTGAAACGCAGTCAACAAACTGAATAAAACGAGCAGAATGGCTGCCTTTAGATGAAAAAGACGTTTCAAATGGTGACACTTCCTTCCGTTAATGCTTGATGATCCACTTTCTTGCTAAAAACCCGCCTGAACATAAGACAAGCACAAGGAGCCACCCTGTCTGGCTTGTATCACCAGTTTGGGGATTTTCTTCTTGTTTCTTCGTGGATGAATCAGCTTTGTTCGTTGATTCTTTTGATGGCTGCTGACTTTCTGCTGCACCCGCTGATTGATCTGCACTGTTAGACAAAAGTGACTTGATGCTGCTTTCATCGAATTTCAGCTGAATGGTGTAATCATGATCATAATCAGCTGATTTGACAGTGACGTGAATTTTGGACTTGATTGGTTTAGACAAGCTTTGAGCTTGGAACTGAACGAGCCTTGTATTGGCTTTTTTATTTGTTGAGAGAACGGTTGTATCGACATAGCCGCCATTTCCCGGTACTTTAAATTCCGTTACCCAGCTGCTATTTTTAATTGTCATTTGTATTGTCAGGTTCCCATTTTCCGCTATCACTTTTGCTGGTTTTAGCCAGTAATCATTTGCCATTGAGACCGCATTTCCTTCAGCTTTTAGCACTGTATAATTGACGGAGTATGTACCATCCTTTAATGCGGCAGCCTGTGCGTTTGAAAAAGGCAGCATAAGTGCCAGTAAAAAAACGGCCATGAAGACTGACAGCCTCATCCTTTTTTTCATCAAGCGAATTTCCTCCCTTTCTATTGAACAGATGCCGCATCAAACTTGAGGCGAATATCGTAATTGCCTGTATATCCGATGGCCGGTACAGTCACACTCACTTTTGCTGGTACGGCCTCAGTCAGGCTGTTCACATTGAATTCGACTGTTCTCTTATTCGCAGCTGTATTTGTACTGATTACCTTGGCATCTTTGTAGACACCTTGATCGAGCGTTTTAAAGCTTGTGATCCAAGAGCTATTCGTTAACGTAACTTGCGCTTTGATTTTTCCATCCTTTACGACAAGCTTGGCTGGTTTTTCAAAATACGTATTCGCTGTTGAAGTCGAATCGCTATCAGCCTTCCAAACCACATATTGCGCTGAATATTGACCATCTGCTAAGCCAGCTGCTGAGGCTGAGCTAACAGGAGCTAGAGCAAATAATAGAACAAAACTAAGGAATAATAATACGGGTGATGTTGAACGAATGACTTTCATGTGAACCCTCCTAAATGATATTGATAATTATTCTCAATAGATAATAAAAAAAATAACCTTCATAAGTGTTGGAACACACTTATAGATGATTATGATAATCATTATCAATTGGGTCGAAAAAATAAATCTTTGCTTCCAAAAAGTCAAAGATGTCTGTTTCTAAATGATGGATTGATACATGTTTTAGGCAATCTGTCCCATTCATAATACCATGGCATAACCTCCATTCCATTACAGGGAAAAGAACCCTCTTCTCCTTGATATTATATAATGCATGAAATGATTGTCAACATTTTTCATACTATTGTCTTAGTTTTCTGGAAAATCACACAAAAAAATTTCGATCAGACACACTGATCGAAATGGATTAAGAAGGAACATGTTCCCCTATTTTGCTGTTTTTACGATCTAAAGACCAAGCATACATTTCACGAATAATCGGTTCAATTTTCTTCCCTTGCACTGTTAATTCGTATTCAATCCGCACTGGAATGTCAGGGTATACCTTTTTCTCAACAAGTCCCTCAGCTTCTAAATCCTTCAGCCTTTCTGATAGTAATCTTCCGCTGATGTTCATTTCATTTTCAAGCTGACAAAAACGCTTAGGTCCTGTCAGAAGCTGATTGATGATGAGAATGACCCACTTCTTGCCTAGAATCTCCATGGCATCTGTAATTGGGCAGCCATCTACTTGAGCCATATCTTACTCCCTCCTGCTATTTTTCTCTTTTTTTCATTATAACACAATTAATTACTTGAAATAAGTCACTAACTATTATATAGTTTAGTTACTAAAAGTAACAAGGTATTCATTTTTATCAATTTTCAATAAACCATTGAACATGCAGATGCATATAACATGAAGGAGATGACCGAGCTTTGAATACAATCGAGCAGGTAAGATTAGGTGTAACAGAATTACATGTGTCCAGCTTTGAGCGTTCTTTGCCTTTTTATACAGACATTTTAGGTTTTACTTTATTAGAACAGACGGATTCTACTGTCACGCTTGGCAGCAACGCAAAGGAACCAATCCTTGTGCTAAAAGAAGATGTGCAGCTGAAAGAGAAGCCTGATCATGAGCCAGGACTTTATCATTTTGCGGTTTTATTACCTACCAGAAAAAACCTGGGCACATGGCTGGCGCATGTGATCAAAAAAGGCTATCCTTTAATTGGAGCAAGCGATCACTTTTTCAGTGAAGCCATTTATTTAAGTGATCCTGACGGCATTGGCGTAGAAATTTATGCTGATCGCCCTGAGGACATTTGGGTAGGTGAGCATGGAGAACTGAAAGGTGGCGGAAATGCACCGCTTGATGGAGATGGTCTCCTGCAAGAAGCCGCTGATACCACATGGGAAGGACTCCCGGCTGGTACAGTCATGGGACACTTGCATTTCCATCTCAACCCAGAAGAAGCCGATTCCTTTTATGTGAACACGCTCGGTTTTCATATCCGAATGGCTCCCACAGCAAGCTTATTCATTGCTGGTGGCGTGTATCATCACCACCTTGCCTTTAATGCATGGGGACGCGGACGAAAAGGAGCCATTGATCCACGTTTTTCAGGAATTAGAAGCTATACACTGGTTTTCCCAGAAGAAGCAGACAGACAATCCGTCATCGAACGTCTGACAAAAGCAGGCACTCAAGTCAACACGACAGGAAAAAGCAGCGAATTTGTTGATCCATTTGGCGTTCTCGTTCGTTTACAGATTGAAGAAACAGACTAAAAAGAAGGTGCAGAATATGGACAAACACACAGAGCTTAAAACAGCCATATTAAAAGATAAAATCAAACGAGTACAGCAAGAAGACGGGTATATATATATCACTGGACCCATTAAACTGCCAGTGAATTTAGACGGCAGAACCGTCATGTTCAACTGGTATTCATGGTTAAAAGACGATGGAAAAGAGCCATTGTCAGATGAAGCTTTAATTGAAAGCCTCTCGTCCCGCCAGCTTGCTGATCATCAGCAGTCAAGCGTTCTTGTATATGGGGATTTTGAGCACGCTGACGAAGCCCTTATCCGCATGCATTCCATTTGCCACACTGGCGATATTTTCGGAAGCAAGCGCTGCGACTGCGGATTCCAATTGAAGCAGTCTATGCGAATGATTGAGGACAATGGAGCAGGAGCCCTGTTTTACTTAGCCAATCATGAAGGCCGCGGCATTGGTCTTTTCAGTAAAGCCATGGCTTATATTCTTCAAGAAAACGGCTACGATACAGTAGAAGCGAACGAAGCACTTGGTTTTGAAGATGACACACGTCAATACGAAGAAGCCATTGCCGTTCTTCAAACACTTCGTACAAAGCCGGTCAGACTCATTACCAATAACCCGAAAAAGACAGATGCGATCAGCCATGCAGGTTTATCTCTTTCTGGACGCATTCCGCTTTGGGGAGATGTCTCTGAATTTAACGAAAAATACTTGCAGACAAAAATCAACCGCTCAGGTCACATGAAGGCGGAGCAAGAGGTGCGTACGATTGCCACATCATGAGCGATATATGAAGCTAGCCCTTGATAATGCACGGGCAATGAAAGGTCAAACATCTCCGAATCCGCTCGTCGGGGCTGTGATTGTGCGAGAGAATGAAATTGTTGGAGTCGGTGCTCATATGAAAGCCGGTGAACCGCATGCTGAAATTCATGCACTCAACATGGCTGGAGACAAGGCAAAAGGAGCCACCATTTATGTGACCCTCGAGCCTTGTTCCCACCATGGCCGCACAGGCCCTTGTGCGGAAGCACTTGTGAAAGCCGGCGTCGAAACTGTTGTCGTGGCGGCACTTGATCCGAATCCGCTTGTCGCTGGCCGCGGGATTGCCATTTTACAAGACGCAGGCATACAAGTCATCACAGGCGTACTCGAACAGGAATCCATTCTGATGAATGAAGTATTTAATCACTTTATTACGAAAAAAACACCTTTCGTGACGCTCAAAGCGGGCATTACCTTAGATGGGAAAATCGCCTCTGCCACGTCTGACAGCAAGTGGATTACATCTGAGACATCCCGTTATGATGCTCACCATATCCGCAGTATCAATGATGCAATTTTGGTCGGTGCTCAAACCGTCATTCACGACGATCCTTCATTAACTGCACGGATTCCAAATGGAAACAATCCGATTCGAATTATCTTAGACTCAAAGCTGTCAACACCACTGACAGCAAAGATCGTCACCGATCAGATGGCACCTACATGGATCTTTACAACAAAGCAAGCCGATGAGGAAAAACGAGCGGCTTTAGAAGAAGCTGGCGTCCGTGTCTTTATGACAGACAGCGACACGCGGGTGCCACTGCAAGAAGTGCTTCAAGTGCTGGGAGAAAAAAATATCTCCTCTCTCATGATTGAAGGCGGCGGCCAGATTAACGCCTCGTTCTTAGAACAGCAGCTTGTAGATAAATTGATCATCTATATGGCGCCTAAGCTCATAGGCGGACGACTTTCTCCTTCCTTTTTCGGAGGCGAAGGCATACGCCTCATGAGTGATGCCATTGAACTGGATCAACTCACCGTGGAACCAATCGGAAAAGATATCAAAATGACGGGATATCCCGTTTATCAATAAAAAGCTTGTAGATCGGATCTGCAAGCTTTTTTCTCATCATTTATAATGGGGTGATTGATTTGAAAATAAAAGGAATAAACCATCTGTTATTTTCTGTTTCTGATTTAGAGGCATCTATTGATTTTTACACAAAGGTCTTTGACGCCACATTGTTAGCAAAGGGCCGAACGACAGCTTACTTCGATTTGAATGGGCTATGGCTTGCCCTCAATGTAGAAAAGGATATTCCTCGCCAAGATATCCATCACTCATACACACACATCGCTTTTTCAATTGATGAAGAGGATATAGATCACATGTACAACAAATTAAAAAATTTGAACGTCAACATCTTACCAAGCCGGCCGAGAGATAAAAAGGATCGTCAGTCCATCTACTTTACGGACCCTGATGGACATAAATTCGAGTTTCATACAGGAACCTTAAAAGACCGAATGGATTATTACAAGGAAGAAAAAGCTCATATGGAGTTTTTTGATAAATGATGAAAACGAAGAGGAAACAACAAAGCGCCATTCGTCATTTAATAGAAAGGATGGTAAAATATACATAGAAACGTGTAGCAAGCGATAGTCCCCCCCTTCTATACTAAAGGTGTTTTTATGCCGAGAACGGAGGGGTCAGTTTGAGAACAAAACTTGTGCGTTCACGCGTTGAGAGACGCAAGAACAAAAAGAAAGAAGCTTGTACCTGCAAGTACAAGCTTTGGCTACTTATCTTAAATTCAATCCGAACTCTAGTCCAGTTCATAGCATGGATGTTAGATAAGAGACCGTTCTGAATTAACCCTTAAAATGATAATGAAAAATAAAGTGGCACCTTCATTACCCCTAGTCAAGGTAATGCTGGTTCTATCTCGTTTCTGTTTTTTGGAGGGCTGCTTTATTTTTTCTATATTACTTCAGTATATTCATCACATGATAAATTTATACATAGAAAAAGCACACGGTAGTCAGCCGAGTGCTCAAATTAAATTTCTTTTCAGTTATATGGTGACGTTCAAGAAATTCACCTTGAAGCTCTCGTGCTTCAGTTTGAAAACTAGTTCAACTTAGTCCGAGTTGAACAAAAAACTTGTGCAATTACATGTTACCATAAGTATCAATTTGTTACCATAGATAAGCATACTTTTTTAACCTTCATGTGTAAAAAACTATAAGAGCTTTAGTTACAGTAATTTTAAATTAGAGTGAGCTAAATTTATTTTTTTATTCCTGCACAATGTTTAAAATAAATGATACAGCTTTTTTTGTTGTTCAATTGATCAAATAAACTGAACAACAATCTATATAACTTAAAAATCTGATGTACTTTATGCCCTCCTACTTTCTATTGGCAACTGTATGACCTTGTTTAGCTAAATAAAAAAGAATCAGTATATTAAAAAACTGATTCCTTATATTGCATGAATCTATCTAAATCCTAAACAAGTTTTATTCATGTCCCGCGAAACTTGTCGTAAAATGTTTCATGTGAAACATTGATCGTTACTTCCCTTCTACCAGCCTGCCAAAGCTTTCGGGTGAAAGTCCCGTTGAAATACGCAGGCGGTGTAAGGACATCATGCCTTGTTCCTTCTTCGCATGTCCTGGTTCAGTGGTGACAGCCATTTCATATCCGGCTTCCTTCGCCAGCTTTAGCGTGTCCTCATTGTAGCGTCCGACCGGATAACTGACCATGATCGTTTGCTGAGAAAACCGCTGATCAAAGAATGCCTTCGATCCTTTTAGTTCTTCTTCCTGCTGCTTCTGTGATAGACGATTGAGCTCTAAATGATGAATTGTGTGACTCTCTATTGAAATACCATTCGCCAACATATCATCCATTTGAGCGTCGGTTAAGTGATGCGGACGGCCAATGGATTGCTCAATCATGAAAATCGTCGCTTTCATTCCATATTGCTTTAAAATCGGAAATGCCTTCGTATAGTTATCGGTATATCCGTCATCAAATGTGATGAGAACACACTTTTCACTTGGTATCGAATTGGTCGTGAGAACTTGATATGCCTCTTTTGGCGACAGTGTGACATAGTCGTTGTCCTTCAGCCATTTCATATGAGATGCAAATTCGCTCTTTGGCACACGTAACGAGTTGCCGCTTGAGATACTGTGATACATCAAAATCGGAAGCTCGACCGGCTCCTTTTGCTTCATCCAGTTTTGTGTCTCTATCACTGCTGGTTCTTTTTTCTGCTGAATGTCTTTTGTTTGTAATGGACCCTTTTCCTCTTTGACGGCTTGCTGGCTTCCTTCCGCCTGCTCCTTCATTCCCATACAGCCCGAAATGAGCAGCATGACTAGACCAACTGCAAACCATATACATGTTTTCTTCATTCACCAATCCTGCTTTCTCTTTATCTACCGAATGATTATAACAGAAATTGGTTATTCATTGACATCTATTTTGACAGGGTATTCATTTTTTTACACATTTCGATCATTTCGATGGCGAGCAGATGAATGGTCTCTGTTGTGAGCATTTGATCTTCTGCGTGTATCAGCAGTAAAGAAAAAGGAAGCTGTTCACCTACTGCTTCTTTTTGAATCAGCGACAGATGCAGGTTGTGGATGCTTCGAAACGCTTCCTCCCCTTTTTCGATCAACTGCTGCGCTTTTTCAAAATCATCAGCTCTTGCTAGACGAATCGCTTCTACATAATGACTTCTTGCCTCGCCTGCATGGGCAATGATTTGAAAGGCTGCTCCCTGCATTTCCTCTAATACCGTCATCTGCTTCTCCTCCAATTATTCAAGATTCATTTGCTAGTTTCAGTGCATGCTCTAGAATTTTTTCTCCGTTTGCTGTTCCGTATAATCTTACATTGACGACATCGACAGGTATTTGATAGGGTGCCGCCGTTTTTTCAGCTGCTTTTTTCATAAAGCTTACTTGCGGTCCAAGTAAAATCGCCTGTACATCCTCTCCATGCTCTTCTAGTTCATCTGCAATGGCTCCTTCTGGTATAGCATAAATATAGTAATCCAGCCCTTTAGCTTCTGCGGCAGCCTTCATTTTCGACACCACAATGGACGTCGACATTCCTGCTGCACAAGCGAGAATGATTCGTTTCATTTCCCATCACTCCTATTGATAGATGACTTCTGTTTCAACCTTCAGTTCCCTTGTTTTGATTAATGTCTGATACCAATACGCAGATGCTTTCAACTGACGATTCCGTTCGTTCTCCAGCTGAATTTCCACTAATCCGTAGCGGTTTTTAAAGGCATTCATCGGCGAGACATTGTCCGTAAATGCCCAAAGCATATAGCCTGTGCAATTTGATCCTTCTGCTTTTGCTTGAAGTGCCCGCTTCAAATGCTGGCTGATAAATGAAATACGATACTGATCATCAATGATGCCGTCTTCTTTTTTAAACCGTTCTTCCTTTTCGACACCCATGCCGTTTTCGGCCACAAACCACTCAATATTTCCGTATTCTTCTTTTATCCTCATCCCCATATCATAGACAATCTTCGGGTAGATTTCCCAGCCTCTGAAAGGATTCATTTTTCTCCCTGGAAGCTCAAACATATCGTAATAATAGGATGGATGAAAAGGCGTCCCTTCGTTCCAAGCCTTACTCGGCGCCTTGACACGATGCGGATAGTACAAGTTGAGCCCGACGACATCCACCGTATGATTCTTGATGATCTGAAGCTCTTCCTCTGTGGCATCGAAAAGAATATCATGCTTTTTCAACACATCGATCAGTTCCTCTGGATACTTCCCTTTGATGGAGGGATCTAAGAACACTCGATTAAAAAACAAGTCATACATACGTGCTGCTTCTCGGTCATGCGGGGCAGACGATCTTGCATACGTCACTTCTGGATTGAGAATCACGCCGATTTTGGCTCCTGCCGATTCCTTCAAACCCATCTCCTGAAACAGCTTCACCACTTTTGCTGTTGCCAGTGCTTTATGATAGTTCCACTGCATCCATTTCTTCGTATTTTGCTCAAACGGATATCGGATGGCATCTAGATAAACACGTGTTTGGACAACAATCGGTTCATTAAAACTAAACCAATGCTTGACCCGGTCCCCGTAGCGCTCAAACACCTTTTCCGCATAGAGAACAAACAGCTCGACGACATGCTTTGATGACCATCCGCCATACTTCTCAAGCAAAACGGCAGGAAGCTCATAATGCTCTAAGCAAAACATTGGTTCTACACCTGCTGCGATTAATTCATTGATCAGATCATCAATGTAACGAGCATAGGCCTCATCCACTATCCCATTCTCGTAATCTATGAGAAATCTCGACCAATTGATTGATGTCCTGTAATGTGTCAGCCCAATCTCTTTCATTAAGGCTACATCTTCAGGATAGCGCTCGTAAAAATTTGTCGCACCAGCCGGACCATAGCCTTCGTGCCACACGTCATATCCTTCCTTATACCATAAGTCGATGTAAGAGTCCTGATGCGCCCGCTTTCCCTTCCATCCTTCCGTCTGCCAAGCAGAAGCCGCAGCACCTAGGATAAAATCACTTGGAATCTCGATTCTGTTCATGTCGCCGCCTCCCTTTTCTTCGTCTGTATGTGAAGCCCCTCCTTTTATTCTGAATCTGGTGCCGCTTCTGGCTTGCGGTTAGACAAGAGTACAAAGGGTAAATAGATGAACACAGCAACCACAATACAGATAAGCTGTGTGATGACAGCTCCCATACTGCCAGCGGTGGACAGCCATGCATTCACAAGCGGCGGTGTCGTCCACGGCACCATCACGACCGCTTTTCCAGCGAATCCTGTAGCCGTCGCAATATACCCAATCGTACCTGTCACAAGCGGTGTGACGATAAATGGGATCGCCATCACAGGGTTTAGCATCACAGGTAATCCAAAAATAACGGGTTCATTGATGTTGAACAGTCCGGGTCCAGATGAGAGTTTGGCAATGCTTCGCATCTCTTCCCTTCTCCCAGCAATAAAAATCGCAATCAAAAGACCAATGGTCACACCTGAACCACCGATGCTCATATACACATCCCAAAACGGCATCGTGATGATATTCGGGATCTCTTTTCCCTCTTGAAATGCTGTCATATTCACTGCAATCGATCCTAATAAGAGCGGCTCCCGGATCGGCTTAATCATCTGGTTGCCATGGATGCCGATCACCCAGAAAAATTGCGCCACAAACATTAACGTTAAAATACCAGGCAGCCCCTGTACGACACTTTCTAACGGGCGCTGCACCACGTTATACACTGCTTCGTGCAAATAAATGCCTGTCAAACGATGAAATGCAAAGCCGAATGAACTAATGATCGTAATTGTAATGATCGAGGGGAAAAGTGATGAAAAAGATGTCGCCACATTCGACGGAACCGAATCCGGCATCTTGATTTGAAGCCATTTCACCTTGGTCAGCTTACAAAAAATCTCCACTGATACGATCGCAATGATCATCCCTAAAAATAAGCTTTTTGGATCGGAAAATTGTCTTGCCAACACGTCTACAACCTCACGCATCGATCCATCGACTTCAAGAAGAAGTGTCGTTGGAATAACAGATATAAATGAAATCAATGCCATCAACCCTGGGAACAGAGATTTGTGCCCGTTGATTTTCCCAAGCTCAATCCCAATGAGGAACACAGCCCCAATGGTTAAAAAGTTCAGCGTGGCATAATTGATTGCCTTCATAATAGGCTGAAGCTCTGCTAAAAACCTGAATATCTCAAAATGAGCAAGCCCTGTTTCCGGGCTCATGATCATATTCGCCACCAGTACAGCAAAAGCTCCTGTAATGATAATCGGCATCAGTGTGACAAATGCCTGTTTAATCGCCATAATATATTTCTGGTTGGTGATGCGATAAGCCACATGCCCCATGACATCTGCCGCTTTCTCCTTGAAGCTCATATCCGTCTCCCCCTTTGCAAAAACTCGTGATCATCCTCCTTTTTGATGTTATTTTAAAAGCGCTTTCATTAACATCTAATCTTTTTCCTCACAGATGCGGAAATGGGTGACGCGTTTTTTCATTTGGCTGCTCCAATACTTGAAGCGCAGCCGTCAGTTCTTCAAATGAAGCGGCCTTGATAAGTTGTTCCACCACTTCCTTCCGTTCTGTCAGCCGCACAAGAAATTGATAAAGCGACTGTAATTCTTTTTGATACGTCTTCTGGATGCTTAACAAGCATACGACTTGTACTCGATCTTCTCCCCACAGCACCGGTTTTTTCAACGTGCAGATCGCACAAAACGTGTCATCTGTTGCCGGTTTAATTGGATGAGGAATCGCAACCAAATGACCGAAAGATGTGGGTGACACTTGCTCTCTTTCTAGCAATAATTGTTCAAACTCGTCTGGGATTCGATGCTGCTCCTTTAGCACGTTTACGAAAAATTGAAGAACCTCTTCCCTTGATTGGAGATCTTTCTGAAAAAATGTCAACGCCGGAGTCACATACCGCAAAACCCCTGTATCCTGTGAATTCTGCACAAATCGTTTCAGCCGCACAATATCATCGTCAGTTAGAATCGTATGTACATCAATCACTGGCACCGTCAATGTATTCTGAAGCGGAATGGTACTAATAATAAAATCAATGCTTCTCAAATCATACGAAGGAAGTTCCCCGACACTTGCAGTTCCAGCGATCTCCAGCCTTCCGCTAAAAGCCGCTGTGAGTTTATGAAGAAGAAGCTGACTGCTGGCAACACCCGTCGCACACACAATAAGACATGTCTTTCTCACATGCTGTGATTTTGTCCGCTCGATTGCAGCCCCAATATGGAGCGCCAAATATCCGATCTCATCCTCAGGGATCTCGACACCCTCTTTTTCCTTCAGCCATCTCCCCATATAGATACCCGCCTCAAACGCAATGGGATAATGCCTTTTAATGTCTGGTAAATAAGGATTTCGGATGTTCATATCGTATCTAAAACGATGAATGGCGGAACGCAAATGAAGACTTAATCCAACGATCAGCTCCTTATCAAACTGAATATCAAGTGACATGTGCTCCTCTACATAAGCAAGCAATTGGTGAGTGAAACGAAAATGATCTTCGTCCAGCAGATGAAATAACGTATGACCAGCCTCTCCATATGCCATCATCTTTGCCCCCATTAAGTGAATCGCGATGTACGCCATTTCAGATAACGGAAAATCAATCGCTAATACACGGCGAATATCTTCTGACATTTGTTGAGCTATCTGGAAAACTGGCTGCACTTGAATTTCTTTCAATTCCGCTTCTGGCATCTGAACCAGCTTTTTTTCTTCAATTCGTTTGCATGCAATGGCAATGTGGGTCACTAAATTACTTAAACCGATTTCTGATAGATGAAGTCCGGTGGCTTTTGTACGTGAACGCACGATGTCCTGAATCAACTGATATGTTTCTTCGGGTAACAGTGCAGAGGTCGCGTGCTCCTGCTGAAATACATGCTCGGCCATACAATATCTTAATTTCATTTCATCACCTGTCAGACGCAGGCCATATTTAGGCCGGTGCGATATAGAAAGTCCATGCAATGAAAACAAGTGCCTGACAGCTTTCAAATCATTTTTCACTGTAGATTCACTCACAAATAATTCCTCTGCCAATCCATCTAATTTAATATAGTCTTCTGACAGAAGCAGTCTTTTCAATAGATAAGCCACGCGATCCTCAGGCTGATTAGGAATGAACTGTTCCTTTTTCTCATTTCTCACTCTCAGTGACTTTTTCAAAAATGTACGGAATGCCCCATAATCTTCAACGCTCAATGTATACCCTGCCCCGCGTTTAATATGCAGTGCGGCACCATGTTCTTCTAAGATCATTTTAAGCGCTTTCATATCTGTTCGGATGGTGCGTGATGTGACTCCGATCACACGGGCAATTTCTTCACTTGTCAGTTCCTGCTCCGCTTGCATCAATCGTTTCAGAAGCTCCTCCTGACGTAGAGATAGCATGGGCTCTCCTCCCTTGACATTTACTTTTGCCTATCATCATAAACGAAAATAGAACTCTTTGCCCAGTTTTTCTTTCAAATCGGGAACCTTGATATGGCTCATTCGTATGAATATGAAACTAGAGGAGGGATGCATTATGGGTACTTTTATGTTTGTTGTCATATTAGTTTTTTTAGGAGCCATCATTGCCAACCTGTTCACATCAAAGGATAAACGTGCATCTGCTAAGCGTTCTGCACATCATAGTTCAACGACAAGTACTTATACTGATTCGTATACCCATCACGCTTCTGATGCCTCCTGCGGGAGTGATTCAGGTGATAGCGGCGGTGGTGGATGTGACTAAACAAAAAAACAGCCGCCCTTTTATGAGACGGCTGTTTCATTTATGGTTTTAAAGAGCTTTCCAGCCCCGTTCAATCAAATGTTTAACATCCTTTGCAAAATCCTCGCCCTTTTCCATCACGTCCTGAGCTCTTCCTGCAAAATTACTGGCAACGGCCAGCTCCATTTTTTTCAATTCAAAGTGCAAGATTTTTTGATCAATCTCTGTTATATATTTTTCATATTCATTGTTGATGATGTCGTGCATCACACTATAAGCGTCTTTCCGGTGGCGATGAAAGTCGGTTCCTCTCTCACCTTTCCATGACGAATCTAGAGCAGGCTTCTTGATCTCTTTGATATCTGACTGGGCAAGATCTTGTTCTGTTCGAATATTGCTTTTGGCTGTCTTTAACCGAGAGATCATTTCGTCAAATTCTGCACGTTTGTTCTCAATTCCCATATGCAGATGGTGCAGCATCTCGGATAAACTCATGTCATCCACCTCTATCTGACCTCATACGAAAGCACGGCGTGAGCGCCTTTGGAAACTATCGACTCACTTGATTTTTCCAATCCTGACATTTCTATCGTTCTGCTTTCATTAAGTATAGTATAAGGCGAAAAGCCTCAGCCTTAAATAGGGAAAAGGTGTCCTTTTAGTGACGCGTTTGGAAGAAAAACGGAATAATACAAGGTCTTACAACCCTAATTTTATATGAGTCTTTGAGACTATATTTTACATCATGTTAATGGTACCCATAAATAAAAGCGATTGTGCTGATTATTTTGCAGCAATCGCTTCGTCTTGTTCTTTTAATGTTTTCACGTTAGAGCGTGTATCCTGAACATTTTTAATTAAAGCTTCTTTAAAGCTTGAGACCATTTCGCTCACCTCTGCTTCACGTGCCGTCCACTTGGTCACAAATTCAAGGCTGTTTTCACCCGCTTTATCTGCTGCTTTTTTCATCGCTAAAGCTTCGACTGCTTGGGAGACTTCATCTAGTTTATCCATGACTGTTTGGTAGTTTAACTTAATTTGTCCCATTGATATCCTCCAGATTTGTTCAGCATGAAGCTCTCTTACAAGCTGCTCCATGCTTTTGAGATCAAGCGTTTTGCGTCCTCTACTGCGTCTTCTCCTTTTTCAGCAAGACGTGCGGCGTCTCCAGCTAAGGAACTGGCAAAGGATAACGCAGCTTGTTCAGCTTCTAATGTACTGATTTTGAATTCGATGCGGCTCACGTAGCGTGGGTATTTATCATTCACGATCGTTTGCAGCGCATCATGTGCTTCATTTCGGTCTGTTTTGAAATCCTGGCTTCGCTCACCTTTCCAAGAGGTCCCAAGCTTTGGCTTCTTGATTTGCTTTAAATCCGTTTCTGCCGCATCTTGTTCACGTTCAACCTTGCTTTTCGCCTTTTTGAGTCGAGCGATTTTCTCTTCAATTTCTGCTTTTTTATTTGAAATGCCACCGTTAAGGGCAGACAGCATATCCGATAAGCTCATATGGGTTCCTCCTCCTGTCAAAAAATAAAAACGCTGCTTAGAGTCTCTCTAAACGAGCGTAAGGTGAAATAGCACTTTTTCCAATATTGTTATTATAAGGTTCAAAGACTCATGTTTAAATAGGGATTTGTGCCCTTTTTATGGGATAAATATGCTTTCATTCTGCTTCACACTACCCCTTTAGACCTCTTTTATAGGAGGTCTAAATTCCTTTTCATTCGCTATATGTGACATATAGTCTCTCGGTCCTAGGACAAACAAAGCCGCCCCGTTCAGGAGCGGCTTTTGCAAACGGCTTATGAGGCCGATTCTTCTCTTTCTTGTTGATCTTTCACGTACCAAATGAATTTACCCGTATATCCGTAAATGATTGCAAGACCAATGGCGACAAAGCTCAACCACATAAATGGTAAATAAGAGAATGTCGATACGCCGAGGATTCCTGCCATGTAAATTCCGTTATCTGACCATGGAACCATACCAGACGTAAGCGTACCACCGACCTCAGAGTTTCTGGATAAAACTCGTCTGTCTAACTTTAATTTATCGTAGCTCTTTTCCATAATTTTTGGTGTAAGGATAATTGATACATACATTGCACATCCAAAAATGTTAGCAAAGAATGCAACAAGAATAGTGGAAAGAGTAACATTTCCCGCATTGTGCAGTTTTTTCTCAAAGGTTGAGACAATGACTTTCAATACACCCAGATGTTCCAATACTCCCCCGAAACCAAGCCCGAGGATAATCACTACCAAAGAGCCAAGCATGTTGACCATTCCACCACGATTGAGAAGCTGGTTTAGAAAGTCTACATCTGATTGAATTGAAAATCCATTGTATGCTGCACCAATTGCATCACTAGGATTCGCACCTTGAAACGCAAAGGCCCAGATCGCCCCAAACAAAGCACCGATTGCAATAACCGGCAGAGCAGGCTTTTTCATGACAAGTAAAACCACGACAATTAGAGCTGGAATGAGCATCCATACATTAATATTGAATGTATCGAGCAACGCATTCTTTAAGTATTCAACCTTTTCTTGATCAATATTACGTCCTCCATAGATAAAACCAGTGACCGTAAACATGATAGCTGTAATAACAAAGGCAGGTATGGATAAGACCATCATCGCTCTTACATGCGCCAGAACTTCAACCTTTGATAAGGACGAGGCGAGAACTGTACTATCTGACAGTGGAGAAAGCTTGTCTCCAAAATAAGCACCTGACAAGACGGCACCTGCAACGATTGGGAGAGGAATCCCTAAACCTTCACCAATGGCAATCATGGCAATCCCAGCTGTACCAACTGTTCCCCAAGACGTCCCTGTAGCGACAGACATAATGGCACAAATAATGAGTGTTGCTAGTAAGAAGATATTTGGATGAATAAATTCAAGACCATAATAGATCAGTGTCGGTACGACTCCGCCAGCGATCCAAGTTCCAATTAAAGCACCTACAGCAAGTAAAATCAAAACAGCATCTAATCCATTTGATATCCCTTTTGTAATAGCACCCTGTAAATCCTTGTAAGCGTGTCCTAAATGAAGACCAAGCCCAATTGCTAGAAACCAAGAAATAAATAAAGCCAGTTGAATATCTAAGTCAAAATAAATAGTAAATGATAAGACAATCGCCAAAAATAAACCTAGCACGGCGATGATCTCCACCATAGATGGCAAGCGAACCGATTTCAATGTTGTTTCCTCCCTTTGTGCGTGCGTTAAGCGTTTTCAAATTAATGTGAAAAAAGTGTGTCAATTCGAAAGAAAGTGAATTGCCTGTTTTTCTCTTTTTCACAGGCAATTCCACATATTAATAAAATAAAATTTTTGATATTATTATCGCTCTAGGAGCTCTGCACCCGCAATGCCAGGCTTTGTCATCTCGTATGGATTTAAGATAATATCAAGTTCTTCTTCCGTTAAAACATCGTACTGCAAGCAAAGATCTCTGATCGATTGTCCTGTTAAAATGGCTTCTCTTGCAATTCTAGCGGCTGCTTCATAGCCTAAGTGAGGGTTCACGGCAGTGATCACGCCTGCACTTTTTTCTACATATTCTTTCAAACGTATTTCATTTGCTTCAATGTCCGCTAAGCAATGATCTGTGAATGAGCGGAATCCGTTATTCATTATACTAATAGACTGGAGCAAGTTAAAGACCAAAACAGGCTCCATCACATTTAACTCAAGCTGGCCTGCTTCAGAGGCAAGACAGATCGTGTGGTCGTTCCCAATGACCTGGAATGCGATTTGGTTAATGAGCTCTGCCATGACTGGATTGACTTTCCCAGGCATAATGGATGATCCAGGCTGGCGGGCTGGCAATGCGATTTCAGCAAGACCTGCGCGCGGACCAGATGCCATTAAGCGAAGGTCATTGGCAATCTTAGACATGTTCATCATACATACTTTTAAAGCGGCGGATACTTCTGTGTAAGCATCTGTATTTTGCGTTGCATCCACGAGATGCTCTGCGCCTACAAGAGGAAGACCAGAAATATCAGCGAGCTTTTTCACCACGATCTCAATATAGCGGGGATCTGCGTTTAAGCCTGTCCCAACAGCTGTTGCACCCATATTGACTTCATATAAATGCTGCTTTGATTGGTTGATCCGTTTAATATCACGGCTCAGCACACGGCTGTAAGCTTCAAATTCCTGTCCCAAACGGATTGGAACAGCATCCTGCAGGTGCGTACGACCCATTTTGATCACATGATCGAATTCTTTCGCTTTCTTTTGAAAGACGTCCTGCATGACTTGCATCGTTTCAAGAAGAATGTCTAACTGCTTGAGCACAGCAATATGGATCGCCGTTGGGAATGAATCATTCGTTGATTGCGACATGTTCACATGTGTGTTTGGGCTTAAATGAATGTATTCACCCTTTTGATGTCCCATGATTTCTAGCGCTCTGTTTCCAATCACTTCATTGGCATTCATATTCATAGACGTTCCTGCGCCGCCTTGAATTGGATCGACAATAAAGTACTCGTGCAATTTGCCTTCAATGACTTCATCAGACGCTTGAACGATGGCATTTCCAATTCCCTCATATAAACGTCCAACTTCCATATTGGCTTGAGCTGCTGCTTTTTTCACGATGGCAAAGGCTCTAATTAGTTCCTCGTGCATCCGATATCCTGTAATCGGGAAATTCTCTTTTGCACGAAGGGTTTGAACCCCATAATACACGTCTGCTGGAATTTCTTTTTCACCAAGAAAATCCTTCTCATAGCGATAAGTTGCTTGAACCATCTCTTATGACCTGCTTTCTATAGAATAGTTAAATCACTAAATCTTCTGCGATTGGCGTTTCCATAATCTTTTTGACTTCTCTTGGATCTGTTGTTTTGCCTAGTGCCCACATCAGTTTCGGCACGATAGCTTCTGTATTCATATTTCTTGAACGTGCCACCAATTCTTGATTGATCTTGCGTCCTACCTCATACACACTCATGTCTTCTCCTTCTTCAAGACACTGAGTGGTGATGACAACAGAAATGCCTTCTTCCAGCAGTTCGTTAATCTTTTCTAAAAGGTTTCTTCCTTCGAAAGGAATCCCGCCGCTGCCGTAGCTTTCAATGACGACGCCTTTGTACATGCTTTTGACTGCATCTAAAAACTCAGGCTTCAGGCCTGGGTGCAATTTTAACAGACACACATCTGTGTTCAAGGATGCATCTAATTTAAGCGGTTTCATTGGTGTTCTTTTTACTTTGCTATTGTATTCAATTTGATGGTTTTCAATTGATGCAATATATGGGTAGTTAATGCTTTCAAATGCATCGTAGCTTTTCGTTCTTAGTTTGATCGCACGTGTTCCTTGAATGACCCTGCCATCAAACACGACATACACGCCGCCAACACCGTCACATGCAAAGCGAATCGCATCTGTGATGTTTTTCTTCGCATCTGTTTTCTTAAAAGTAATCGGAATTTGTGAACCTGTAATCACGATCGGCTTATCAGGATTTTGCAGCATATAAGACAGCGCTGCTGATGTATAGGCCATTGTATCGGTTCCGTGAGTAACGACAAACCCGTCATACTGATCATAATTCTCATAAATGGCTGTTGCGATATCAACCCAGTATTCAGGCTGCATATTTGTACTATCTATACTCATTAGGGACTTTGTGTCCATTGTATATTCTGCATTAATTTCGTTTAAATAGCTCAAAAGATCCTCAGCTTTAACACCTGGAGCTAAACCATTTTCACTCTCTACAGATGCAATCGTCCCACCAGTCGTTAAAAGCAATAATTTCTTCAACAGGTCCACCTCTTTCGTAAAATTACTTCGTTTGTCACACATATTATAAGCTAGCTTGTGCTATTCTATAATATACGCTTTACGCGTACCTTCATTGCCATTATAGTCACATAACGCGAATTAATCAAGAAATTGTTACGCATAACGCGTACATTCTATGTCAAAATATGATATACTGTTGTTGTAAATAAAGGAGCGTTCATGTATGATACTCGATCGTTTAACCACCCTTAGAAAAAAGAAAAAATGGTCTCTCCAGCATACGGCAGATCGCCTAGGTATCGCCAAAAGCACCTATGCCGGTTACGAATCTGGGTACCGACGACCTTCGCTTGAAGCAGTGAAGCTGCTGGCTGATTTGTATGATACGTCCATTGATTTTTTACTTGGTAGAACGGACGAGCCAGAGATACAACGCAAAATCTCTGATATCAAAATTGAACTGACGGAAGCAAAAGAAGGAACCATTCATGTAGACGGCGTTCCCCTAAATGATGAAGAAATCAAACAGCTTGTTGCCTTTATTCGGGCGAAAAACACTCTAAAAGTATAAACACAGAAAAGAGAGGCACCTTATAAACAAGTGCCTCTCTTTCCTTTTCCAATCAGCTTTTGATCAATATGGAGAAGACAGCCGGCTTAATTCCTCTAGCCGCCGCTTCGCTTCTTCTTTATTAAACGAACTATAATAGCGATAATTCTCCTCATCTAAGATGCGGTAATGCTGACTAAGTACATTTTGCTGAAGGCGAAATGTGCCTTTTTTGACAGACGTCCTCCACCAAACCTTTCCGCCAATCGTACGCTCAACTGATAGATGTAATTCATCATGTGCCACAACTTCCAGAATCTCAAGCGGGTCATCCCCTAGTGTCCCTTTCAGAATATCACTATCTCTGAATAATGCACATACGGCTGCGGATTGCGTCCAATTGAGACGCAGCCTGTTCTTTTCAACCTGCTGTAAATGCCGTTTCGATAGACCAAGTACCTCCGCCATGCGATCCTGCGTATAATTCTTTTCTTTTCGAATCCGTGCCATTTGTTCTGTGACGAGGTCGATTACCATCTCTTTATCCATCTCTCATCACCTCTCCGAGTGTTCAGTCTTTACTGACATCATACACGATTTTTTCGAAAAAGTGGCACCTCACCCTATAGAATTCTGACAAAAACAGCTTAGTCGGTCTTCTCTTCTCCCTGGCCATGCTGCTGTCTCCAATTTTCTTGGGCTGTCTGATGTAAATATGGATAGATCTCCTGTTTGACAGTTTGCTCAAATACTTCTTCATCTAAAATGCTGTACGCCGGAATTTTGATCAATTTCCCATCTACTTTCCGAATAAGCACATCCATGAAAAGAAATCCTCTTATACTGTAACGATGCCTGCGCATGTCAATTGATTGAATATCTTGAAAAGGGATCGTTCGCTCCCGATGCAGCACAGCGCCATTCTCCCCGCGCTGAATGCGAAAAATCACATTTCCCCTCTTCGTAAAAGCCGGCAAAATCATCAAAAAGGAGATCCAGCCATAGACAATACCTAATAGCCCGCCTAAAAATAAAAACAATGTATAGTTCGATTCAAATGTAAGGGCTTCTGAAAATAACCAAATACCGATGATACCGAAGCCGCCCGTTGCTAAGAATGCCCATACTCTTAAAAAAGGTCTGCTCCTTACTTCTATTACTTCACTTGGATTCAAGCGTCATTCTCCTTTTCTCCATTAGAATATAGAACGTAACCCGTCTCGATGAGCCGTCTCAATGCGAAATCGATTTTCTTTTAATCCTGATACAAGCCACGATTGGTTCTCACCTGGAATCACAAATATCATGGACTCCACATCCGGCGTATTATTTTTGTCATAGACGACCTTCATGAGGGAATCCATCTTTCCTTTTCTCGTCTGTATATCAGACACAAATGCCTTCACGAGCTCTTGATTCTCTGCTTCATTCAGGAAGGATGGCCATTCATTTTTCGCTTTGCTTGCTTGCTCTAACAGCATTTCAAATTCCTCTGCCTGCAGGCTGATGACAGGTTCAGGGTGATCATTCATCTGTATGTTGAAAAAGGCTGTCACTTGCTCCTCTGCCTGCTGATCCCCGCTCAGTTTGCGAATCTGATGCACTTGTTGATCATAAAGCGTATGATGCGCATATACACCCGCCTGTGTTGTGTGAAAAGAGGTGCTGACTTCTTCATCTGTGTCTCCAAATTTAGATGCCTTGATCGTGTGAGAGGCATCATTCATCGCCTGGATGAAATGACGGTATTCCGCTTTATAACGGTATTGTCTGTTTCGAAATTCCAGTACACCTTTTGCAAGCAAAGAGCGGCACGCAATTTCAAATAAAAACCCCAAGCGCTCGTCCTCTACTTCAGGATAATAGGCCTCCTTTAAGGACATACCTTGTTCAAAATAGCCTTCACTGTAAAAACTAAAGATGAGTTCCTCAATACTTAGACTTAGCTGATCCAACTTGATCTCTCCTTATCCAAAAGAAAATGCACCCTTAAAGAAATCGCCTGCACCCTTTATGAGCGAATCTGCGGTTTCTTTTGTTTTTTCTATCCCTTTATGTATCACCTGATTTGCCTGATCAATGGTATCATTGACTGCTTTCACACCTTGACCCGCCAGTTCGAATGCTTTTTTCCCTTTATCCACGACCGCATGAATCGGGTCCTTTAATTTCACTGCAACCTGTTCAGCAAAACCGGATGTCAGCTTGGCGACTTTTTCTCCAATAAATCCACCTACTGCTGAACCAATGGCTCCGCCAACAACAGTTCCAATCGGACCTGCAAAACTTCCAAGAGCGCCCCCGACAACGGCACCTGCGACAGAACCGCCAGCGATAAAGACCGTATTGTTCACTGCATTTCCAACAGCCTTTGCATTTTCACGCTTAAGGACTTCTGGCTGATCACCGAATTCTGCATAGTTCTCGGCAATTTTCAATCCACAGCCTACCGTTTCTGTTGCACCAGTGACAACCGTTGCAATGATGGCATTTCCTTTTGCAAATCTTGCACCATTTTTCAGAACAGACTTAATAGCAGCCGTGTCCTTCCAATTAATACTTCCTTTTGTAAAATCACGGACACTGTTTGTGAACGCAACTGTATCGTCAGGATAAAATTTTGTGAATTTCTTATGGACCAAGTCAGCCATCGGCCAGTTCGATCGTTTTAATAATTCTTTTTTACTCAGCCAAATCCTTGCTAACCGGTCAAATCTCGTTCCTTCTACCCGGCTGGTCAGATCAAGCAGCAGCTTTGAATGCTGCGCTGCATATCGGCCATTCTCTTTAATGAAGGTTGTCATCCCAAGCCCGTAATATTTCGCCTGCATCATCACGATACCAGCTAAACTCGTGAGTGTACCATATTGATCATAGATGCTGTACATTTTCCGCAATATATCATCTGCTTCAACCATTTTATCCGTTGCATGACGAATCGCAATATCATCACTGCTCAATTTGCTGATTAATGCTTGTCCTGCTCCCCATGCATCCCCGACACCAGAAAAACAGCTTCTATACCGAGGATCGCAGCCTAAAATCAGACCGTCCAGTTCACTATGTAAATCGCGGTGCTTCGTTTCAATGGCTGACAGCTCGCCTACAAAATCATTCGCCAGCCCTGTCAGCTGATCTGGATCAACCACAATGTCACGTGCCATCACATCATCTCCCTTCTCGGTTTCTTTCTCTCCGTTCTTCTCGTCTCTTTCGCTCAAGCTCTTCCATTCTGGCAATTTCAGCTTTACGCTCTTCAATTTTGACCGCTGCATCCCGCAGTTCCTGACTTGTTTCAAGCAAATCCTTTTCAAATTGATCATAGCGTGCCGTTGTTTCTTCAAAGCTTTGATCAAATTTATTCCTTGCTTCTCCCTGCCAGCCTGATCCTACTGCCTTCAGCCGATTTTCCAGCAGCTGCTTGGACTGCCGAATCTCATCGGCCGCTTCCTGAAACTTTTGAGCGAGTGCCAGCGTTTGACTAGAATCCAACTTTCGCACCCCTTTCTCCCAATTTAACGTACAAATGGATGATTTTATATGTCCTCATTATAAATAAAAAGACACCCAAAAAAATCACCCTAAAGAACCATTCAACACATTACCTAATGAAAGTAGGCCTTTTTCCTCTCTAATTGCCAGAGAAAGCCTTTCTTGTTATGAAGCGCATTCAAGACGTGATAAAATGGACGTATTCTACAAAAGGAGTGACGTATAGATGAAAGAGGAAATGATTCAGCGTTTCACAAGTTATGTGAAGGTAGATACGCAGTCGGATGCAGAAAAGGAAAGCTGCCCATCTACTGAAGGACAATTGAACCTAGCGAGACAGCTTGTTGAAGAGATGAAATCCATTGGGATTCAAGAAGTGACTATGGATGAAAACGGCTATGTCATGGGAACAATCCCGTCTAACACAGACAAAGACGTGCCGACCATCGGCTTCCTGGCTCATATTGACACAGCCACTGACTTCACCGGCAAAAATGTAAAACCGCAGCTTCATGAGAACTATCAAGGCGGCAACATTACCTTAAATGAAGATCTACATATCGTTTTATCTCCACAACAGTTTCCAAATTTACAAAAGTACCAAGGACATACGCTGATCACAACAGATGGCACAACCCTGCTTGGTGCAGATAACAAAGCAGGTATCGCAGAAATTATGACAGCTATGCATTACCTCATCGAACACCCAGACATCAAGCATGGAAAAATCCGCGTCGCTTTTACGCCAGATGAAGAGATTGGCAGAGGGCCGCACAAGTTTGATGTTGATGCCTTTGGTGCTTCCTATGCGTACACAATTGACGGCGGACCGCTTGGCGAGCTGCAATATGAAAGCTTCAACGCAGCGGGCGCGAAAGTATCTATTAAAGGAAACAACGTCCACCCAGGAACAGCAAAGGACAAAATGGTCAGCGCTGCGAAAATTGGGATGCTCTTTCACAACAAACTGCCTTCTGACGAATCTCCAGAATATACAGAAGGCTACGAAGGCTTTTTCCACCTGACGAAATTTGTAGGGGAAGTAGAAGAGGCTGAGCTGCAATATATTATCCGTGATTTTGATAAAGAGAAATTCAACAATCGCAAGGCACTGTTTGAAAAAATAGCAAATGACTTAAAAGCCACCTACGGAGAAAACAGCATCACCCTTAGCATTCAGGATCAGTATTATAATATGAGAGAAAAAATTGAGCCGGTAAAACATATTGTAGACATTGCTCATGAAGCTATGGAAAACCGCTCAGTAACACCTGTCATTGAACCAATCCGCGGCGGCACAGACGGCTCCCAGCTTTCATATAAAGGTCTCCCAACGCCAAACATCTTTACTGGAGGAGAAAACTTCCACGGTAAATATGAATTTATTTCCGTTGAAAACATGGTAAAAGCAACCGAAGTCATCGTTGAAATTGCCCGTTTATTTGAAGAAAAAGCATAGACATGTTTACAACCGTTCCTGTTCGGGAACGGTTTTTTAATAAAAGTTTACAATTTTCTGAAACTTTTATGACACTTATTCGTACTAATAGAGACAACCCCAGAAAAAATTCTTCTTGACGAGTGAAATAACTGGAAATATAATAGTTAAAAACAACCAGTATTTTAGACCCAAAATAGCAGATAGAATGAACCTTAAGAACTAAACTGATTCTGCTGCTTATTTTCAGTTATAAACATCACTCACCCTGTCTACACTTAAAGAATAGGATGAATTGGAGGAATGTCATATGATGATTTTATTGATTATCGCTTCACTTTGCTGCTACTTACTATTCTCTTTCAAAAAAGATAACCGCACCCAAAAAAGAAAAAGCGCAGAGCTTTCGGAGTTTGAAATCTTTCGTATGCGCCGCCACTACAACGGAAAACGCCGTCACCCACTAAACGATGCACCTAAACAAGTATAAATCCAAATAAAAGAGCCTCATGAGGGGCTCTTTTTGTTTGAATAAACAACAAAAAACGACCAGAATCGGTGGTCGTTTTTCTTTTTATTTATATACCTTCGCAGGAACTTGAATCATAGGAATTCCTACATAGTAAGGTGAAATTTCATATGGCTGGAAGACAACAGCGATTCCCTTTTTCGTGAAGTAATACTGCGTGTTGTAGTTGATTTCAATGTCACTTTTTTTCAGGTTCGCATAGAATTTGCTTTTATGTTTCTTTGTGTAGTTATAAATATAATCTCTTACTTTCGTACGCTTTTTCTTTGTTTTCACAACATCTGTCAAGAACAGCTGCTTTGTTTTTTTCTTTGTTAACACATAGTTCATGCTGGAAACCATCGTGTCTCCGTGCATTCCACCATCATTCATGTAATCATAGTTTAAAATACTTAATTTCTTCCCATTGTTAAATTTCGTTTTAAACGATCTCTCGTACGTGATCTTCCCAAAGCCTTCTTTTTTCGCTTCGTCCTTTAAGAACAAGTAAGTAGAATAGGAGAAGGCGATATCTTCTTTTAAATCACGATTGATGGTTTTCATATGCGCCTTGCTTAGGTTCTTCACCTGTGCATATTTGAACGTTTTTTTCTTTTTATAATAGTGTGTACTTACTTTTGCTTTTTTTGCTTGTTTGGCATCCGCAGATCCAATTGGCGCAAACAAGGAAACAATCAGTGAGAAAATGAGCAGGCTGATCGTTAGGCCTTTTTTCATTGTCATAGTAAAAACCCCCATTTTTGTCTATTACCAAATGAGTATACCATGACAAAAGAACCAAAAGAAGTGTTTTTTCCATATTATTCTTCCTTTTTCCACCTCGGGTTTGTTTACCGTTTTCATAAGTTCCTGTATGCTTAATGTAGAATGCTAGATGAAGTGTGGTGTTTATCATAGAAGAGAATATTTTTAGTCACATTCGGACGACGTTTCATAGTTTGTCCCCAACCCAGAAAAAGATTGCCAATTACATTTTACAAAACCCTCAGAAAGTTGTGCTTCATTCTATAAGTGCACTCGCTGCTGAATGCAGCACAAGTGAAACGACGATCTTTCGGTTTCTAAGGAAAATTGGCTATGAATCGTATCAAGTGTTTCGTGTCCATGTCGCACAGGATATCGCGACCAATACCCCTCAATCCATATACGGCGAGATCGAGGCAACCGATAGTGTAGCTGACATTAAACATAAGGTCATAGAGTTAACAACAAACTCTATTCAAGATATGAAGCATATTTTAGAGGATCATGCCGTCACACAATTCATTGAACACATGAAACAGGCACATAAAACCGTCTTTTTTGGAGCAGGTGCGTCCAGCTTTATTGCTGGAGATGCTTATCATAAGTTCCTGCAGCTTGGTTTTGAAGTGAGCTTATGCAGTGATCCGCATATGATGAATATGATTGCAACACACGCCACGGAATACGATTTTATCGTCGCAATCTCCCATTCAGGAGAGAGCAGAGAAATTCTTGACGCCGTACAGTTTGCAAAAGAAAAAGGGGCAAAGGTTGCTTCTATCACCAGCTATCCGAAATCTGAGCTCGCAAAGCAGTCTGACTTTCATCTGCTTAGCTCTTCCAGAGAGACAACCTATCGATCGGACTCCATGATCTCCCGTATCAACCAGCTTGTGATCATTGATGTACTATACGTCGCTGCTGTTTTAGAGCTAGGATCAAATGCCATTGAAAACGTGAAACAATCTCGATTAGCTGTAGCTAAAAATAAAACATAAACGCAAAAGACCGGAGCTGATTCCGGTCTTTTTTTGTGACTTTTATCATATTTTCCGTTGACACGTTCCTATCACGTCATGTACATTAAATGAGCGATAGTTTATTTCCTACTATTATATTTGATAGATAGTATATATACTAACAAACAAAAAAGAAAGCGCTTTTTGTAAGGGTTTTCTATATAGGAGGCGGACAATGTGACAAAGAAGATTGGATTCATTGGACTAGGTATTATGGGAAAACCTATGGCAATCAATCTATTAAAAGCCGGTCATACTTTAACGGTTTTTGACCTAAATGAGGAAGCGATTCGATCGTTACAAGAAGCCGGAGCAAAAGGTGCTGCTTCAGCAGCTGAGGCAGCTTCTGAAAGCGATATCATCATCACAATGCTTCCTAAAGGAGAGCATGTAGAGGCAGTCGTTTCAGGTGATCATGGCATTTTAACTACAGCCGCACCTGGCACTGTCATCGTAGATATGAGCTCAATTTCTCCTGTAACCTCCAGGGCTTTAGCTGCTCTTGCCAAACAGCATCAGGTGGAATTTATCGATGCACCTGTCAGCGGCGGAGAACCGAAGGCAATAGATGGAACACTTGCCATCATGGCTGGCGGCGAAGAATCCATCTTTGAGCAAGTGAAGGATGCCCTTCTTGCGATGGGCACTGAGGTCGTATTAGTTGGGGCAAATGGAAGCGGGACAACAGCGAAGCTAGCCAATCAAATCATCGTCAACTTAAATATTGCCGCCATGTCTGAGGCGCTCGTTCTAGCCGCTAAATCAGGCATTGCCATTGATAAAATGTATGAAGCGATCCGCGGCGGGCTGGCAGGGAGCGCCGTTCTCGATGCAAAGGTCCCTCTCATCTTAGAACGAAATTTTGAACCTGGCGGACGCATCGACATCAACTTGAAGGATTTAACCAACGTCATGGAAACGGCTCATGATATCGGTGTTCCTCTCCCACTTTCTAGTCAGCTGCTTGAAATCTTCCACGCCCTCAAAGCGGACGGAAAATCCGGGCTTGATCATGGCGGCATCGTTCAATATTACGAAAAAATGGCTCATGTCGAAGTAAAGAAAGGATGAGATGGTCATGAAACAAAGCACTGACATACTGAATGCCATTCCGAAAGCAGATTCAAAGGCCATTCAATCAGCATACGAACAAGCACTGAGCAGCTTTCAGCATAAAGTTATTGTATTAGACGATGATCCAACAGGGATTCAAACCGTACATGGCGTCTCTGTTTTCACCGATTGGTCAGAAGAAAGCATGGAAGCTGGTTTTCTTGAAGACAGCCGCATGTTCTTTATTTTGACCAATTCTCGCAGTATGACTGAGAAAGAAACTGCCGCTGCGCACGAAACAATCGCTGCAACCATTGTAAAGGTGGCTGAACGGCTTAATCAGGACTTCATCATTGTCAGCCGAGGGGATTCTACTCTTCGCGGACACTTTCCGCTTGAAACTGAAGTACTCAAAAAGACCATTGAACATCAAAGCTCCCGCCAGTTCGATGGTGAAATCCTTCTTCCTTTTTTCCAAGAAGGTGGACGCTTTACGATCGACAATATTCATTACGTACAGGAAGGACACGAATTAGTTCCTGCTGGTGACACAGAATTTGCAAGAGACCGTACATTCGGCTTTCAATCATCTCATCTTGGAGAATGGATTGAAGAAAAGTCAGAAGGAATGTTCACAAAAAAGAACACTACCTACATTTCGTTAGCTGATCTGCGGGCTTTACGCATTGATCAAATAAAACATCAGCTCATGGGTGTGAAGGATTTCAAAAAAGTGGTTGTAAACGCGGTGGACTATGATGATGTCAAAGTCTTTGTCACCGCTCTTATTGAAGCCATTCGAGCAGGACAGCAGCTGATGTTCAGAAGTGCAGCGGCGCTCACAAAAGTACTTGGCGGTATAGGGAATCAAGCCTTATTAACAAGAGATGACTTGATACAAGAAGAAAGCCCGCATGGTGGTCTCATTATGATCGGTTCTCATGTGAAAAAAACAACAGAACAATTAAAAGCGCTGCAACAAAATAAAGAGATGGCTTTTATTGAATTTAATACCCACCTCGTGTTAGAGCCTGAAGCCTTTCTCGAAGAAATTGACCGCGTCATTCAGCAAACTGAAGCAATGTTGGCAGCAGGTCAATCTGTGGCTGTTTATACAAGAAGAGAACGGCTTGATCTTGGGGATGATCGTCAAGAGGAAGAATTAAAGCTCTCTGTACAGATTAGTGATGCTGTGACAAGTATTGTCCAGCGCCTCACCATTCGTCCTAAGTATCTCATTGCCAAAGGTGGAATTACCTCCAGCGATATTGGGACAAGAGGACTTAGCGTGAAACGTGCGACCGTGGCAGGTCAAATCAAACCAGGTATCCCCGTTTGGCAAACAGGAGAAGAAAGTAAATTCCCTTTCATGTCTTATGTGATTTTCCCGGGAAATGTTGGGTCAAAGGATACGTTAAAAGAAGCTGTAGACATACTTGAAGGATAAGGCATAGGGGGTGTTTGCGCCCCCTTATGCATCACAAAGGAGGAAAGATCATGTCGTTAGTGTTTATTGGACTTGGCGTTTTGTTATTGCTTTTACTCATGGTTGTCTTTAAGTTAAACGCTTTCATTTCTTTGATTATTGTCTCTTTAATTGTTGCTGTTTTAGAAGGGATGACACCACTAGAAGCGATTGCTTCCGTCGAAAAAGGACTGGGCAGTACGCTCGGACACCTGGCACTCGTTCTCGGTTTTGGAGCGATGCTTGGTAAATTGATGGCTGATTCTGGTGGTGCTCAGCGTATTGCGATGACACTCATTGACCGATTTGGCATCGGAAAAATCCAATGGGCGACGATGCTGACTGGATTTGTGATTGGAATTGCTCTATTTTATGAAACCGGATTCATTATCTTAATTCCATTAGTCTTTACGATCGCTCAAGCTGCAAGACTTCCTGTGCTGTATGTGGGTATGCCGCTCGTCGCTGCACTCATCACCACACATGGCTTCCTCCCTCCTCACCCAGGGCCGACTGCCATTGCGAATGTCTTTCAAGCAAACATGGGACAAACCTTATTGGTTGGGATTATTTTAGCGATTCCTGCTGTTTTAGTTGGCGGACTTCTGTTTACGAAACTATTTAAAAAAGATCAGTTGCACGCACATATCCCAAAGAACTTATTTAATCCAAAGGAATTCACAGAAGAAGAAATGCCTAGCTTCGGCATTAGCATTTTCACCGCTGTTTTGCCTGTATTACTTATGACATTCAGAGCATTTCTAGAAATTTTCTTCCCATCCTCCCCATTGCTGCCAACCGCTGAGTTTTTAGGCGAACCGGCGATTGCACTATTAATCTCAGTGCTGCTTGCCATCTACACGTTTGGGCTTGGAAGAGGAAAGAGCATGCAGGATGTGATGAAGTCCATCACGGATTCTATCGGCTCTATTGCTATGATTCTATTAATTATTGCAGGCGGCGGCGCCTTTAAACAAGTGCTCATTGATAGCGGCGTCGATCAATACATTGCAGGGATCATGCAAGGAAGCACACTTTCTCCCCTGCTTCTGACTTGGCTCATTGCTGCTGTCCTTCGGGTCTCTTTAGGATCAGCCACTGTCGCCGGTCTCACGGCGGCTGGCATTTCTGCACCACTGATTGGCCTAACGGGTGTCAGCCCTGAATTAATGGTGATCGCAACAGGTGCCGGCAGTATTACATTCTCTCATGTGAATGATGCGGGTTTCTGGATTTATAAAGAATACTTTAACCTGTCGATGGCTCAAACCTTTAAAACGTGGACATTGATGGTCACCGTGCTTTCACTTGTCGGACTAGCTGGTGTTCTTGTTGCTGATTTGTTCATGTAAGAAATTAAATTGTAAAAACCATTGACTTTTCCCTCAAAAGGTTGAATAATTGTGTTTATTAAGAAAATTGAATCAAAAGGTAACCTTATTAAGAGTGGTGGAGGGACTGGCCCTGTGAAACCCGGCAACCGCTGTTCCTAGGAACAGAATGGTGCTAATTCCTTAAGCAAGCAGATGCTTGTTTGAAGATAAGGCAGAGTTCTCACAGTATATGATGCTCTTCCTTATCCAAGGAAGAGCTTTTTTATTTGATTTTTTAACCTGAAGAAAGAAGGGATTCAGCATGACACAAGTACAAACCATTGGAAAGAAAACAACGAAACCGCCATTCCGCGCAGATCAAGTAGGAAGTTTACTTCGTTCAGAGCGCATCAAGGAAGCACGCAAGAAAAAAGCAGACGGTACGCTGACAGCAGAGCAGCTCCGACAAATTGAAAACGAAGAAATTACACGTATTGTAGAGAAACAAAAAGAAATTGGGTTAGAGGTTGTCACAGATGGCGAATTCAGACGTGCATGGTGGCATTTTGACTTTCTTGAAGGACTCGATGGGGTTGAAGGATTTGAAGCAGATCAGGGCATTCAATTTCATAATACGACGACAAAAGCTAGAGGTATCAAGGTAACAGGCAAGATCGATTTTACAGATCATCCAATGCTGGAGGATTACCGTTTCCTTCACAGCATCGCTGGTGATCATACGGCTAAAATGACGATTCCAAGTCCGAATATGCTCTTTTTCCGTGGAAAGCTTGAAGAAGGGGTGTATGACAGCTTAGAGGAATTCCACCATGATGTGGCACAGGCGTATAAGAAAGCCATCCGTGCTTTTTATGATGTAGGCTGCCGCTACTTGCAGCTGGACGATACAGCATGGGCGGTGTTCTTTTCTGAAAAAGGCCACGAACAAATCAAAGCCTTTGGCCGTGAAGAAGATGAACTTCGTGAATCGTTTGCGAAGACAATCAATGAAGCTGTTGTCGACCGCCCAGAGGATTTGGTGATCACCATGCATATTTGCCGAGGTAACTTTAAATCGACATGGGCAGCTGAAGGTGGTTACGAAGCAGCGGCAGAAACAATTTTTGCCGGTTTAGATCTTGATGGTCTCTTTTTAGAGTTTGACGACGATCGTTCTGGCGGATTTGAGCCCCTTCGATATGTGAAGAACCCAAATCTTCAAATCGTACTAGGCCTTGTCACTTCAAAATACGGAGAGCTTGAGCCGGTTGAACAGATTAAAAAACGCATTGAGGAAGCAGCTCAATATGTGGACATTAACCAAATTTGTTTGAGTCCACAATGCGGCTTCGCCTCAACAGAGGAAGGCAACCTGTTAACAGAAGAGCAGCAATGGGAAAAGCTGCGTCATGTGATTGAGATTGCAGATCAAGTGTGGACTTCGTAGTCCCCCAGAGACGAAAAAAAGACAAACCGCAGTATGAGCGGTTTGTCTTTTTCTTTTATGCATCCAAATGTTCACCATTCGTCGCAATCACTTGTTTATACCAATCGAAGCTTTTCTTTTTCTTTCTATCTAATGTACCGTTTCCTTCATTATCACGGTCAACATAAATGAAGCCGTAGCGTTTTTTCATTTCAGCCGTTGATGCGCTGACAAGGTCAATTGGGCCCCAGCTTGTATAACCGATTAGGTCTACTCCGTCTGCGATGGCTTCTCTCGCCTCTAGCAAATGGCTTCTGAGGTAATCAATTCGGTAATCGTCTTGAATTGATCCGTCTTCTTCTACTTGATCGACAGCACCCAATCCATTTTCTACGATAAATAATGGCTTTTGGTAGCGGTCATACAGCTGATTCAGTGTCGTACGAAGCCCTTTCGGATCAATTTGCCAGCCCCAATCACTTGCTTCTAGATAAGGGTTTTTCACGCCTTCAAATAAGTTACCACCAGTCACTTGTCCAAGAATCTCTGGATCTGTACTTGTCACAAAGCTCATATAATAACTGAAGCCAATATAGTCAACTGTATGGTTTCTTAAAATGTCTTCGTCCCCGTCTTGGAACTCAATGTTGATGTCATTTTCAAGGAAATAACGTTTCATGTAACCTGGGTAATAACCTCTTGCCTGTACATCTGAGAAGAACAATGTTTTACGGTCTTGCTCAATTGCAGCAAACATATCTTCTGGTCTTGAGCTGTACGGATAAGTTGTCATCGCTGCAATCATACAGCCGATTTTCGCATCAGGAATGATTTCGTGTCCTGCTTTGACAGCTAAAGCACTTGCAACAAATTGGTGATGCGCTGCTTGATATTGAATGCTTTTCTCGTCATCACCCTCTTCAAATACAAGTCCGCCGCCAGTGAAAGGCGCATGTAATACAACGTTGATTTCATTAAAGGTCATCCAATATTTCACTTTATCTTTAAAGCGAGTGAACAATGTTTTCGCGTATGTTTCATAAAGATCCACAAGCTTACGGTTTCTCCATCCGCCGTAGTTTTTCACAAGTGCGAGCGGCATTTCATAGTGAGAGATTGTGACAACTGGCTCAATTCCGTGCTTATGCAGTTCATCAAATACTTTTTCATAAAAAGCGAGGCCTGCTTCATTCGGTTCCGCATCGTCGCCATTTGGGAAAATACGCGGCCAAGAAATGGATAGTCTGAAGCACTTGAATCCCATTTCTGCAAAGAGTGCAATATCTTCTTTATAGCGATGGTAGAAATCGATTGCATCATGATATAAGTTAAGGTCTTTCATTGATTCATCGAATGGGTGCATAATACCATTTGGCGATACATCAGCTGTCGATAAGCCTTTTCCATCTTTATTATATGCGCCTTCAACTTGGTTGGCTGCAACAGCGCCGCCCCATAAGAAACCTTTAGGAAATGTTTTTTCTAACTTGTTCATGTTGAATACCCTCCTCTTTTTCTTCTACACTGACTGTAAGCAGTGTCTCTTTCACTGTAATCGCTCCATCTGTTTTCGCATCAACTTGTGCAAAATCGTTTGTGTTGGTAACAATAACAGGTGTGGTCACATCATAGCCTTCTTGCTGGATACCCTTGATATCAAATTCAACGAGCACATCTCCTGCTTTAACAAGATCACCAGACTGCACATGACTTGTAAAATACTTTCCGTCAAGTTTTACCGTGTCAATCCCGACATGAATGAGAAGTTCTGTACCTTGTTCACTCTTCAAACCAATGGCATGTTTTGTGTGGAAAATGGTTTCAACCTTGCCGTTGAACGGTGCTACAACACGCCCAACTGTTGGTACAATGGCTGCACCTTTTCCCATGATTTCATTAGAGAATGTTGCATCATTTACTTGATTGAGCGGCTTTAGTTGACCTTCAAGCGGGCTTTGTACCACTTCATTTTGAAGTGCTGCTGTGTCTTTCTTATCTTCTGGTTTGTCTGCTTTTGTATCATCTTTCACTGGTACATCTTTGAATCCTAGAACAAGTGTCATGATCGTTGCTACGACAAAGGCGATCACTAAACCGATGATTGAGTAGACAAATGTTGGTCCAATGAATGTTGGGAGACCTGGGAGGCCTGCTGATCCAGATATCACATATGATTTTACTTTAAAGATTGACATGAACACGCCGCCTGCTGCTGCACCAATGAGGGCTGCAAGGAACGGTTTTTTCAATCGCATGTTCACACCATACATAGCAGGTTCAGTAATACCCATTAAGGCTGTGATACTTGTAGACATCGCCAATGATTTGAATGTTTTGTTTTTTGATCTTAAGAAGACACCGAATGCTGCGCCTGCTTGTGCCATATTCGCTACAAACATCATTGGAAGAATGTAGTCAAAACCGTTTAACGTAATGTTGTTGATCATGATTGGAAGTAGTGCATAGTGCATGCCCGTAATGATCAATGGTGACATGAATCCGCCGATCAAGAGTCCTGCCAAAATACCTGCATGTTTAAACAATAAATCAATTCCACCTGAAAGGCCATTTCCGATAATCCCGCCAAGCGGTCCAACCGCGATGAGCATAATTGGTACAACGACAAGAAGTGTGACCGTTGGAACAAGGATGATCTTTAATGATTTCGGACTATATTTTTCTGCGAATCTTTCAACATATGAGCCGAGCCAGATGGTGAGTAGAATTGGAATCACCGATGAAGAGTACACAACGGCAACCACTGGCAAGCCTAGAAATTCTGTATTTCCTGCGCCCAGTAAAGCGGTTAACTGCGGGTGCAGTGCTGCTGCTGCAATGGCAGCCGCGATATACTGATTTGTGCCAATTTTTTTGGCTACGCTTACAGCTAGTAGAATCGGTAAGAAGTAAAAGGCTCCGTCTCCGATAGCTGTTAAAATGGCATACGTGCTGCTTTTATCTGATATCCACTGGAACGTGAGCATCAGTGCCAAAATTCCTTTGATCATACCGGCTCCAGCGATTGCCGGAAGAATCGGTGTGAAGACACCAGAGATAAAATCGAAAAGCTTTGATATCACATTTTGTTTTGACGCTTCTTCTGTACCGCTTGACTTTACATCAGTTGATAGACCTGAGTCAGCAATCATCTCTTGATAGACATTTGAGACATCATTGCCGATAATGACATGATATTGACCTCCGCTTTGATTCACGCCCATGACGCCGTCTGTTGATTGCAGCTTCTCTTTATCTGCCTTGCTTTCATCGTATAAGTTGAAGCGAAGTCTTGTCATACAATGCGTGACGTGCTTAACATTCTTTTCACCGCCGACAAGTTCTAGCACTTCTTTTGCTGTTTGTTTGTGGTTCATTGTATTACCCTCCAATCGTTGATTTAATCTTGATATAGAAAAAACCTAAACATCCATTAATGTCCGAGATATAGCAATTCAGACATTAATCGATATTTAGGTTTTGCCTGCTTAACCAGTAACAATCCTTCATAGCGATTGATCGTTATTTAATTTTTATAAGTCTTTAGATATAAAAAAACCTAAATCATGCCTTATCAAAGATAGGGACAATGATTTAGGTTTTGCCTGCTTGACCAGTAACAATCCTAAAAGATTGTGGGTTATTTAGTTTATAGTTATAAATTATCATGTTAATTTTGTGATGTCAACGCTTTCTTTTTAAATTTATTTTCTTTTTATTACTCTGTCTATATGCAAAGTTAAATATAGCATTTCATCTTCTATGAGACTTCGGTTGTATTCTTTTTGAACATAATTGTTAATTTTTTCTGCGCACTGAAAAGCTGCGGTGTTTTTCTCTTTTACCACTTCATACAGAAATTCATTTTGATTTTCCATTTGTGTTTCGTTAAACAGACGCTGCCCGAAAAACTTCAAATGCGTAACAAAACGGAAATAATTTAATGATTCCTCGTCCAAATCAATTTGAAAGTGATACTTAACGATGTTTAAAATGTCTTGAATGAGTTTGGTGATTTGAATAACGTTTGGCATTTCTTCATTGAGCTCTGCATTGACAATATGCATGGCAATAAAGCCGGCTTCATCCTCAGGAAGATGGATGTTGAGATTGTTCTCAATGATCCGAATAGCTTCTAAACCGCATCTGAACTCATCTTTATACAGCCGTTTGATTTCCCAGAGCAAGGCATTTTTGATGTCCATTCCTTTTTGATGACGTTCAATGGCAAAGGTGATATGATCCGTCAGCGTCACATAGATGCTGTCATTTAAATTTTTGTTAAGGGTTGTTCTCGCATGCTCAATAATCGCCTCACACACTTGCATATACTCAATTGGAATATCATAAAGCAGGGTTTTGAATTTTTCTGATATATCTTTATTTTGAATAGAAAATACTTTTTCGATACGTTCTTCGTCAATCGGGTCTCCACTTTTCTTTTGAAACGCGATCCCTCTGCCCATAATGACCAGCTCATGCTGCTCGTCATCATATGCACTGACAACATTATTATTAATTACTTTCGAAATAATCAATTGATACCCCCCAGTACATTCCGCTTTTTCGAGCATTTTATCGTTGATTGATATGTCATGTTATTATTATTTTCAAAAAAGAGGACTTTAAGATGATTTTACATTTTTTTTTGATACGGTCAACTAGAAAGAATGACATATTACCTCTCAAAAATGACGAAATAGGGGCAAAAATGTCTAAAAACATATACAAAAACACTCTATATAGAGTGTTTAAAGTGTGTTTTTTACAAAATCAGGAGCAGTCCCAATTATAGACGACATTCTCGAAATTTTTTCGTTTAAGGTCTTCTGGTTTGATAAAAAAGTTGGCAATACCGCAATCTCCCCACATCAGATCTACTTCATCATCTGAGTCAATTTGTAATAACAGAACGGTATGTTCTTGATCTACATAGGTACGCGGATCTTCTTGTGTAAACCCTGGATACCCGCCCAATTTGTGACCAAAGCCACTCGCTGTTTCATAAAACTCATCCAGCAGGGCATCTGCTTCATCGCCATTAACACCATCTGCATCTTCGAATAGGTCCCAGCTGTTCTTTCCTGTGACTTTTTCAAAACGGAAATCTTCTACACTGATCGTTTCGCTTGCTAATTCACCTGTAATCGCGCCTTCCTTCGTAACAGGAAAATAAAAATCATCTGGAATTTTCACAAAAGAAAAATCAGTCATTAACTCTTCTTCTGCCAAGAAAGGTTCCTCAATAAATTTGATGCGAAAATCTTTTTGCTCTGTTTTATGGTCAATATTCATCCCATAAAGATCATCATGCACAGAAATAAAAACTTGCAAAAGTCCTGTTTCTGGATAATCCTTCAGCTTGGGAAGCTGGCCGAAATTAATTTGTGCCAAAAGTTTCATAGGATGTCCTTCGCCGTCAACTGGATATTCGTCGTTTTTGGGGAAGTAAGGATCACCAGCTATTTTGCTGTCGTATGGTCCTGTTTTTCCTTGTTTCATCTGCAATTGAATCATTGGTTTTTCAGTTTCATCTAACAACTGACGGTAGGGTGCAAGTATTTCCTGCAGCTTTGCTGATTGTGTCACGATGATCTTCCTCCTTGAATAGGTCTAATGACAAAACTTGTATCTCTTTTTCAATCATACAGAAGTGTACCCTGCCTGTCAGTGATAAATCGGTCAAAATCCTAACAAGTTTCTCTTCTTAACATGTAAAAAAACCTCCGATTCAGCTGGAGATTTTGTCGTTCTTTTATTTCACTTGATAGTTTACTAAGTCGTTTGCTAATGCTTTCATCGTTTCGTTTGTTTCGTGAAGACCTTCAATAATTTTTGTAAAAGTGCCTACTAGCTCTGCCTGATGCTCAGAAGAAGCGACAATTTGCGCAATTTCTTCTTCCATTCCTTTGATCGATCCCTGCACATCTTTTAGGGCTGTTTCAATATCAGTCGTCGCCTGTTTCGCGTGAGTTGACAGCTTTCTCACTTCTGTTGCGACCACTCCAAAGCCTGCTCCTGCTTCCCCTACTCTTGCAGCTTCTATTGATGCGTTGAGTCCAAGTAAGTTTGTTTGATCAGAGATACCTTTGATGAGATTGGACACTTGATTGATTTTAGAGGAATTTTCGACAGTGGTTTTCGTATTTTGTAGAATTTGTTCACTTGTCGCTTGTAGTTCCTCTGAATGTGCGGCAACCTGCTGTACCATTGCGACTAGTTTTTCGGAAGCTTCGTTGCTTTCCGTCATGATGTGATCTAATCGTTGTTGATTCGTTTGGTCATAGGCCACACAGAAGGCAGCAACCACTTGACCTGATTCATCAGTAATTGGAACGGCTACGATATCCATTGGAATCCCGTATACTTCTTTCGGAATTTGGATAAACGATGGTTCTCTCCCATTTTTCAGCATCGCAAAGTTTTGGAATCCAGCATCTACTGTATCACCAGCTTTAAATCCTAAATTAATATTCCCATGCTGCTGATAATAAAGAACCTTCTCTTTCCCTAAAACAGAAAAGGTTAGCTGCTCTCTCATAGCGAGTCCAATGATTGGTAAAGCATCTATTATGTTATCGATTCTCTGTGACATTCGCTTACGTCCACCCTCTCTTTTTCTCAGTACACCTTCTTTATCGGTTCGTTATATGATCTATTACAGCCTGTAATGTGCACTAATATCAATCAAATGACCTAAGACATATAAAAAGCCCACATTCTATCAAGAGAATGTGGGTGTTTTTTAAACAAAGGAAATGCACATAAAGACACTGATACCAATGAGAAAAAGATACATATAGTCAATCCATGAGGTGCTGATGATATGATAATACGTTCGCTCTCTCGTCCCTGTGAAGCCCCTCGCTTCCATTGCAATCGCTAAGCGTTCTGATTTTCGTACGCCTTGCGTAAAAAGGGGCAATGCATAACGCATAAAGGCTTTCCAGCTGTTTTTTTGCTTGTAGCCTCTGATTTTATGTGCAGCCTTCATTTGTTTTAATTCACTTTGAAATAACGGAATAAACCGGAAGCCGGCAAGCATTCCATACGCCCATTTTGGGGACATTCGGCATTGGTGAATCAGACTCATCATAAATGCCGTCAAATCTGTTGTGGACGTAAAAAGGAGACCAAATGTCACAAATCCAAGCATTCTGAAAGCGATGGTGAGCCCATTTCTTAAACTCTCCTCTGTGATATGAAACCACGCCCACTTCCAAACGGTATGATCCCCCTTGCCGAAGGCCGCCATCATCCAGAACACGAGAATAAAAAAGAGCAGATAAGGGACAAGCCTTGTAACGAGATACTTCATATTCCACCCACCTAAAACAACTCCAATGCCAAGAGCAAACAGCCAAATGATAAAGGTTGTTTTAGGGTCGGAAATCGCCATAAGACAGCACATCGCAAGCAGGTGAGCGAGTAATTTCATGACTGGATTCACAGTGGAGAGAAAGGAGTGATTACTTTGCAATCGTCAGCACGTCCTTTCTTTCAGCCGCATAGCGATAATGTAAAGGTGCTCTCAGCTGATAAGCATCGACAAGTTCTTGATTTGAAAATAAATCATAAGGGGTGCCATCATACACATGCTTCCCTTGATGAAAAAGAAGCACTTGATCGGCACACTCATCCACAAGCTCCATATCATGTGTGACCATCACAATGGTAGTGCCTTGGCGCTGACGCTCTTTTAAACGCCTCATTAATTCCTTCGCCGTTTTTTCATCCTGCCCGAAAGTCGGTTCATCTAACAGCAATACATCTTGATCAAAGAGGAGCATCGTGGCAACACTCAATCTTCTTTTTTGCCCTAAACTTAAGGTGAAGGGATGTGCTTTTGCATGCTTCTCTAAACCGAACTCTTTCAGCAGCTGTACCGTTTTTTCTTGTACGACTGATTCTGGCCAGTTTCGTTGTCTGCCGCCAAAGGCAATTTCATCGAATACTGTGTCTTGTATAAATTGAAGCTCCGGATTTTGAAATACAAAGCCTGCTTTTTCATAGAGTAGTCGGTCAGACCATTTTTTAAGGTCTGTTTCTTTTAAGAAAATATGACCTTTTTTAGCTGGCTCTAAGCGGATCAAATGTTTGAGACATGTACTTTTACCGCTCCCATTTTCTCCAATAATCGCCACCCAATCTCCTGCTTTGATATCCAGCTGAAGGTGACTCATAATCCTCTTTTTCCCGTAGCTTAATTGAAGATCGTCTGTACGAATCATGGTCTTTCGGCTGATTGACGGCATTTCTGCATGCTGCTCTTTTCTTGCTTCAAAGGTTTGCATAAGGGTTTGACTCAGTGGATGAAATGGATCTTGAACAATCGTGGACCATTTCTCGGGAAATAATTTTGGCCGCCAAATCCCTGCCTCTTTCATTTCTTCCTCATATGCCGTGAGCACATCTTTTGGAGCTCCATCTGCTAAAATGCTGCCTTGATTATCTAATAAAATCACCCGGTCCATCCATTCGATGACACCATCAAGCACATGCTCTACAAAAATCATGGTCTGCTGCTGATCGGCAGCAAGCTGCTGCAGCAGTTGAAATATATCCATTCTACCTGCCGGGTCAAGCTGTGCGGTTGGTTCATCAAAGAATAGAACATCCGGCTGTAATGCCAGTAAACAAGCAAGTGCCAATCGCTGCTTCATGCCGCCAGATAAAGTGTGAATCTCTGTATGCGGATCGACATCCAGTTGGACTTTTTGCATGAGCTGCTGAATAATGTCATCCATCTCTTCACGAGGGACGGAACGGTTCTCTAAGCTAAAGGCAATTTCTTCATTGACGCGGTGCATGCAAAACTGAGAGTCTGGATCTTGAAACATGACGCCTGTATGTCTTTGTAACACCACTTCGCCCTGCATGTCTGCTTCCACATGCTCTGGAATGATTCCAGCCAGAACCGAAATGAGCGTGGATTTCCCGCTTCCGCTCGGTCCTAAAATAAGCACCTTTTCCCCTTTTTGAATCGTAAGGGAGATTTGATGCAAAACTGGCTTAGGCTGTTCATAAAAACGGACAGTCAGATCATTGCACGCGAGAAATGAATTCATGCTGTTCACCTTTGTTTCGTTTTTCTTTCATGATGGCATATTGATTCAATACACCAGTTTTGGATAGTGCGTCTACCACCACTTTCGCAAGGCATCCGCCAAGTATCATTCCACTAATGATTTGAGTCACAAGCGTCATAAGTAAAACTTGAGGCGTGTAATATCCAAAGCCATTTGCCACTAGACTGTATGCCATCGCTCCGATAGCGGCAAAGGCACCAGACAGCATCAATGTCCACATGCGATACCGTTTATAACCAAAAAGAGCGAAGGCGATTTCTGCCCCAAGCCCTTGGCATACACCAATCAGCAGAGCCGAAAGTCCAAAGTGGCTGCCTGTCAATAATTCCACAGCCGCGGCGGCTGTTTCCGCAATCAGGGCAGCCCCCGGCTTTTGAATGATATACGCAACGATTGGACTGGCAATGACCCATATTCCAAACATGATGTTTCCTCCTGCTGGGCCAACAAGTGCTGTAATCGGTAAGTAAAGCGTGGACCATCCTAAATAGATCACACCGCACGCAACGGATAAAATCACCGCAAGGACGACTTCTTTCATCTTCCACGTCATGATGAATGCACCTCCAGCTGAACTGGCCACTCTTCAACAGTGAAGGCCATTTCCCAAAACTTGTACTCGAGCTGGCAGCTTAAGATAAAGTGCTGTTTCATTTTTTCCTTTTCCTTCTCACTTGCTGCTTCCGCCAATTGATCAAGCCGCTTGCAAAGCTCACCTGTGACAGAATCAGTTAATCCTCCATAAAACGTGATCCACTCATAAAACGGATGTGACGGGTCTGGCTGCACATCAGTGAGCATTCGTTTCCCTATTTCCCAATATGTCCAAGGACATGGAAGCAGGACAGCGATGATTTCACCAAGCGTGCCTTCTTGCGCAACTTGCAGCATGTGATGAATATAGTGATGAGCACTCGGAGCCAAAGAAGCACCTTGGAGCTCATCATATGCTACTCCTGCCACTCGGCAAAGGTTTTGATGAGGGTGTGTCTCACTATCAAGGACAAAAGCCATTTGTTGATGGAAAAAGGTAATGTCCTCTCTGTCTGTACATCTGCTAACGGCTGCCGCATAAATTTTAATAAAGGCATTTAAATATTCTGCATCCTGTTTGACATAATGAATGATCTGTTCCTTTTCGAGTTCTCCTGCTGCAAGTCCTCTCACAAACGGATGCTGATAAATCGCTTCAAATAATGGTTCTGCTTCTTGTCTTAATTGAGTTGAAAATGTCATAAAAAAAGCCTCCTCTTCTTCAGTTGAATAAATGAAAAAGCCACCCCAAATGGAGCGGCCTTCTTATCAATTCATTCATGAATAAGACAAGGTCCAGCTCCACTTCCCTCCGCTAGTACGAACTAGATCAGGTTCAAAGGGTCCAAGATTTTCTCTTGTCTCAGTCATACATGACTCCCCTAGTGGACTTTTGTCATTTAATTATCTTTACTCTACACATGTGGCGATTTGATGTCAACCGCCTTTCTTAATTCAACGTTCTGATTGTTGGCAGCTTCTCGATCCCAGCTGCATAGTAGAAATTCAACACACTGAAGAAATCAATCGGCTTTCCTGTTTTTAAATCTACAGCTAAAATATGATCACCGTAATTTGTCAAATCATCAATATCTAAACGCCTTGGCGTTGTCTTTCCGAGAGTATCAACAAAGCTACTATGGTAGTACTGCCCGCTAGCAAACGATGATTCATGATACATAAATAAAGTCTCCACATCTAAGTAGACGAGAATGGCCTCTGAGGAACTTGCGTATGGAGCAGAGTACGACACTGGTGCCGAAATACTTTTCACTTTCACACTGTCAACAGAATGAGTTCTCTGGTCATATTTTCCATCATATGAGAAGTAAAACACACGCTCCCATTTATAATCGGCGGTCTTAGATTGTTTGTTATACACTTTTGTACCATTTGCGAAAACATCCCCATTGGCATACGCAGCGACAAAGTATTGCAATGTTGATGACAGGGATTCAGCACCTGTGAAATTTGGTGGGTTTTTTGCATTCACCTGTAATGTATATGAGTCTCCAAAGTCTCCACCGCTGGTAATACCAAACGCATAATCACCCGCTGGTAAATTGCTTAACGCAAGCAGACTGCCTGCCGGTTGAATAAGATCCGTTGGATAGGCTTGTCCTGCTTCAAAATCAATAACAAATAATTGAACAAAATAATCAGCATTTGGAGAGGTAATCCTACTGATAAGTGCCTGAGGGGACGATGTGCTTAAGAACCATAAATCAACTGGATCTTCCTCGTTTAAAACTGCCGATTGATTAATAGCCAGCCCATCAATAGAGCGAACGGCAGACGTCCGCATCTTTCCATCTGCAGCCGCTTTTCGTTTAATACTTATTCCCTTTTTCTTATCTACTTTAAATGATTTTTTTACTTGCTTCTGTTGAACCGCAGTCCCTTTATCCTGCTTTTCAAACGACTCTTGCACTTGCTGAATCGCTTTTTCCGTCAGTAGTGATTGTTTTCCATTTGATTTCGGTGCTTCTTCTGCTTTTAATGCTGGTGAAAACAAACCTGTTGCGACGAGTAAAACGGACAGTAAAGCGGCGGTGATTTTGACATAAAATACTCTCACAGGAACATCCCCTTTTTCCTCATTTGGGTTTTTTACCCTGTGATTATTTTACCATTATTCTAATCATTGTTTTGGTCTTTTTTAGGACATTTTTATAACAAAAAAAACCAGCCGCATGAGTAACGGCTGGTTTTTGATCGTTTTATGCAATAGTTTTGACAAACAAGCGTGCTGTTTCTGCACTTGATCCTGGGTTTTGTCCAGTAATGATTTGACCGTCAACTACAGCAAATGGCGCAAAGGCATCTCCTTTTTCAAACGTTGCCCCCTGCTCACGAAGTTTTGTTTCCAATAAAAATGGAACCTTTGATGTCAGCTGCACGGCTTCCTCTTCTTCGTTTGTGAAGCCTGTGATTTTTTTACCTTCGATAAATGATTTGCCATCTTGGTCCTTCACATCAACGAATGCTGAAACGCCATGACAAACGGCTCCGATCGCACCATTTTTATCTGAAACCGCTAAGATCGCATCCGCTACCAGTTGATTAGACGCAAAGTCGATCATAGGGCCGTGTCCTCCAGCAAAGAAAATGCCATCATAATCAGCTGGATTCACATCTGTAAGCGCCTTTGTGTCTTGAAGTAATTCATACACATCTTGATATTGCGCTGGGACACCTTCAGGAATTGAATTTTTGTCAATTGGTACAGTGCCACCTTGAATAGAGACAATTTGTACTTCTAGTTCATTTTCTTTAAAAATATGAAATGGCTCTGCCAACTCTTCTAGCCATAAGCCTGTTGGATGTCCATTCATTTCCGGGCTGCTTGTCGATACTAATAACACTTTCTTACTCATCTTGATCATCCTTTCGATTTATCATGTGGCTATTTTATATTTTGCACAATTAAATATCAAGCAATATGACTTCGGGTCAGCTCTTTATGTTATACCCGATTTTCTAAAAAATATGGTATAACTCCAAATCTAATCCATAAGTCACATTCTATCGGTAGGGAATTTCATGTAAAATTGTCATTGAGTGATATGATATGAGGAAAGATTGACATATCTCTCGTCACATGAGGGGATTTTTAAAGGAGTGGAAAACAGATGAAAACCTATTCGATTGTGATGATCATCATCACGCTCTGTATAATATTGGCCGTCTTTTTGATGAACCTAACGGGGGTCATGTACGGAAAAATTATTTTGGCCGTTGCCGTTGCCCTTTGTCTAACATCCATTATTCGTTTGATGGGTCTTCGAAAAAGATAAAAGCCGCCCTCACTAGGGGCGGCTTTATTTAAGATTAGATCGCCAGCATCAGTGCAATGAGTGCAAGCAGCGCTGGTACTCCTTGTTTGATGATAATTGATTTATTGGATGTTACACCGCCAAATACTGCTGCGATGATCACACAAAGAATGAAAAACAGCTGAATCATATATCCAACGGTATTCGATCCAAGAATGAGCCCCCAAATGAGTCCTGCCGCTAAAAACCCATTATAAAGCCCCTGATTGGCAAACATTACTTTGACATTTGGATCTTTTTGCAAGTGTTCTGGCAGCTTAAAAGATCTCTTCGCCATCTTTGATTCCATAAAAAACATTTCTAATAACATGATGACAATGTGTTCTAATGCGACAATTCCTACTAAGATCATTGCTAAAATATTCAATTTAGTTAATTCCTTTCTGATAGACGTTCACGAATCTCTATTTTGTCCGTGTATAAATCAAAGTCTTGTATTAATTCTAGCACTTCTGTAAAGCGACTTTGTGGAATGTCTTTCATTTTTCTCACGCCGAATTCCTTTTTAATAAAAGCCATGATGGTATTGATATGAAGCTTACCGTGGCCATCATACTCCAAATGGCTGCAAAAAGTCTGCATCGTTCCTCGAATCACCTTTAATTGCTTGGCAGTGACACAACTCATTGGTAACGCTCATCCTTTCCTTTGTTTTAACAGCTAAAAAGAATCATGGTTGAAAGAAAAACCTTCCAGTGTCTATTATATAATGGTTTCATTCGGATATCAAAATAAAAAAGAACAGACATTCGATAAAAAACCAATCGTGCCCTCACAATCCTTTTCTCACATATCAAAAAGCCGGATTCAATGATAGAATCCGGCTTTCTATTTAGTTACTTTTCGAAATTAATACCTTTCCAACAGAACGATCCTTACTTTGTCCAACGACTTTAAAAGATAACCCATATGTCGGTACATCGCGTCCTGCATCTGGGTTGTTTGGATTGACATAGTTCTTTTTATCACTAAATGTACGAGCCGGGCGAATGTAGCGATCTTGCAAAGTTAAGCCCGTTGTTGCTGTATAATCTATATTCAGCTTCGTACTTGGATTCAGAGAGAATGCTGCATCATGTACTTGGAACCCTGTGGCGGCAATGGAACCGTCACTCCATTTTAATACTTGCTGGTCTGCATCTACTACGCCAAGGAAGCCGTTCCCCGGATGCTTTCCAACCCAGTTATCACTGTATGATTGATCGACATACCACACGACCAAACCGTTATTATAGCTCATCAGACTTGCACCGCGTTTAATATGCTTTAAGCCTTTATCGACATCAGCATAAGAGCGCCACTCTAGTAAATAGTATTGTGCTGCATATTGTTTTCCATTAGATTTTGAGAATCCATTAAAGGTAAAAGTAGATGTACCCTCGGCATCATCTGACCATACTTTCGTTCCATCTGCTGTGACGTTCAGATCATCTACGAATAAGCCTGGAAGTGAATAGCCTGCATCAGTTGTGTAACGGAATTGCAGGTCGATTTTCTTCCCTGCATAAGCAGACAGGTCAAAGGATGCATCTACCCAGCCTTCTGATTTTCCGTCGATGCCATTGCCTTCGTTTGCACCTGCTTCATTTCGATCATTCGTGATGTTACCCGCGATGGTCTTCCATTGATCAGTCCCCGTTTCACGCACTTCTACATACGCATAATCATAATCTTCTTCAATATCGTACCATGCTTTAAATGTCAGCTCTGCTTTGCTTCCCTTCGACAAATCAATACCTGTTGTCGTCATGGTTGCATTCAAATTGTCACCCGTTCCGCTGAAGTATGAATATTTCCCTTGAGCAGGTGTCGTGACGACAATCTCTTTATCTGGTAAATCGACTCGAACGGCATCATGGTTCGTTCCTTTTGTTGCTGCTTCATCAATTAATACTGTTTTGCTTTTCTTTAATGTTTTACCATCGATGGTTTGTCCAGAAAGCCAGTTGCCCCCATGCAGATTTTGAAGCATTTCTTTCGCATATGGGCTAAAGCCTGTTGGTTCCGTACCAGGAACTTTACCTGCCCAGCTTCCGCTTGACATGATCGACCAGTAAGAAACGGGCTCTCCTGTGCCTGTGTACTGTGTATCGTACTCGTCAGGAAGACCAAGATCATGTCCGAATTCATGTGTGAATACACCTGCTGCGCCATCTTCAGGCTCAATGGTGTAATCCAATGCGCCTAATTTCCCGCCTTGTCCGACTTCAGATTCAGTGTCCGGAATTTCAAATACATCACCAAGTGACCAGCGGTGTGACCAAATCGCATCAGCGCCGAGTTGTCCGCCGCCTGCTTCTTCACCTACACCGGCGTGAACGACCATCAGATGGTCAATGATGCCGTCTGGTTCGTTATAAACACCGTCGCCATCAATATCATAGCGGTCCCATTGATCATACTCGCCGAGATCAACATTCGGATCTTTTGCTGCTGCTTCGAGTGCTTCTTTCACCAATTCGCGCGGTCTGCCGTCACTGCCTGAATCGTCAGGTACATTCCCGCCGTAATAAGCTGCTTCATGCTTTGCTGTATACCATCCTGCAACTGTTCCACTGACTGTGTAACTGCCGCCGGACTGCTTTTCATAATATTGCTTCATGGATACTTTTCGTTTCCCATCTGGACCGATGTAGCCATTTTTTCCGAAAAGCATATCTTGGTAGTGCTGTTGATCGTACTTGTCATAGTACATATCAGTCTCTTCTTTTTTGATACTATTATGCTTATAATCTTTAAAATCGACTAATAAAACCAATACCTTATCATTGCGGACGTCACCTTTATACTTTTCCTTTTTGACCGGTTTTACTTGATTGCCTTCTTTTCCTTTATGCTTCTTTAACTTTTTCTTTTTGGCAAGTTTGTTATGTACCTCTTGTTTATATTCTTTCAGGAATTCAGGCTCTTCTGTTAATGTGCTGGCACTTTGTTTCATAGCCGATTCTTCTTTTTTCTTTAGATAGTTCTTTAATGCTTTTTGGGTTTCTGCCTCATTGGCATTCTTTTTAATCTTTCCTTGTTTTTTCAAGGCTTTGATGAGACGGTCTTCATTCACGACACTTGAGTCAAATGGAATACCTGAATAATGACCGCCATCTGAGGATGTTGATTTTTCTGTGGAGTGGGCAGATAGAGGGGTGCTGAAAGCTGTCAATGTGCCAAAACTTAGGACAGCAATTAGTGCAATTTTCGTCCATTTCCCTTTTTTCATATTGGTTCCTCCCTAATTTGGTAATAAATAATATCTAATTCTAGCATATTCCAATATATTTAAGTCGAAAAACATTTTATTTTCAGAAATTTTGTGGAAAATGCACAATACGGGATTGTAATGGGTGGAACCATATGTTGAAAATAAAAGAACCCTAGGCGATAACCGCCTAGGGTGTTTGTTGTTTTTCTATGAAAGCTGCTGGCCTTGAAAGGCAACCACGTCAAGGGGAGCGGCTAAGAATTCTTTTGCCTTCGCTACGAAAGCTTGGAAATGAGCACTTGCATTATGGCTCTGAACCGCAGCGTCATCTTTCCACACTTCTACCATTAAAAAGGTATTTTCCTTTTCTGTATCCTTGAACAGCTTGTAGGAAACATTGCCTTCTTCAGCCTGTGAAGCTTTCATTAATTCGTTGATTTCTTCTAAAAATACGTTTTCTTTTTCTGGATGAATGGTCATCCCTGCATGAATAATAATCATGTGATCGTCTCCTTTTGAAAAGATATTATTTCCACTCAGCAATACGATCAACCGGTAAGCGGTAAGATGCATAGCCTTCGTCAGCTGCTTTCCCAATTGATAGCAGCATTACTGGTACATAACGTTCTTTATCCCAGCCAAATGTTTCAGCGATGACTTCTTTATCAAATCCGCCAATTGGATTTGTATCATAACCGTGTGCACGTGCAGCAAGCATAAGCTGCATAGACACAATCCCACCGTCAATTAAAATTGTTTCGCGGTTCACTTGCTCTGGAAGAACCTCAAAGTGTGCAGTTAATGCAGCAATTTGTCTTTCTTTCACTTCTTGCGGCATGTAGCCATGTTCTACAGCTTTTGAATAAATTTCTTCTAAATATTCATCGCTTTTCATATCTGCAAAAACTGCAATGACAGCTGCTGATGTTGACACTTGTGTTTGGTTGAATTTTGCAAGTGGTGCAAGCTTTTCTTTTCCTTCTGGGCTGTCAATGACCATGAAGCGCCAAGGCTGTGCATTTACTGATGATGGTGCAGTTGCTGCTTCTTCTAGAATCTCTGACATTTCTTCTTTGCTGATTTTCACAGATGGATCATAGTTACGAATAGAGCGGCGCCCTTTCATAATTTCCATAAAATCGTTTGTTTTTAATGTTGTTGCCATGTGTAACACTCCTTTAGGTTGTTTGAATCTTTTCGATGTTTTGTTGGATACGGATGAGCACATCAGTGAGAAGCCTTCGTTCTTCTTCACTTACGTTTTCAAGCATTTCTGAGATAAATCGTTCTTTTTCTATTTTAGAAGCTTCGATTCTTGTTCTGCCTTCTTCTGTTAAGCGGACAAGTGTGACTCGATTATCTTCTGGTTTTCTTCTGCGTGTGACCATTCCTTTTGTTTCTAGCTGTTTTAAGTGACGTGTCACAGCTGCACCATCAATATTTACTTTTTTCTGCAAATCTGATTGGCTGATTTCATCGGCTTGGAATAACAGCGATAGCAACTCAAGTCTTGATTGACTGATGCCCGTACATGCTTCGAACTTCACGCCCATCATACGGTTCACGCACTGCAAACGATATAATACCTCTGCCTCTTCAGAGCAAAATGCAGTCAATGCCATCCCCTCTTTTCTATTCAGAAATCAATTACTTGATATATCAATCATTGACTCGTCAATTAATATACACCCATTGTTTGATGATTGCAAGAGGTTTGTTTCATAAAGTGAATTTTTTTATTTCAATAGAAAAAGACGAGCTTAAAAATGACCATAAAAAAAGACAAAAGCGACGAATCACTTTTGTCCTTTTTCTTTATTCAGTAATGACCGTGTGGATCAAAGTTGGTGCATCGGCATGATCAGCGATACGGATGTTGTCATAAATTTTCTCCATGACATTTGCAACATCTTCACGATTCGCATGCAGAGTCACAAGTGAATCTCCTTTTTCAACACGATCGCCCACTTTTTTGTTCAGCATGATGCCGACAGATAGGTCGATATCGTCCTCTTTTGTTGCGCGTCCTGCTCCAAGAATCATCGCTGCAACACCGATTTCGTCCGCGACGATTTCAGCTACGACACCTGATTCTTTGGCAGGTACTTCGATTTTGTAAGGTGCTTGCGGCAGTTTTTCAGGCTGATCCACAATCGAGCTGTCTCCACCTTGGTTTTCTAAGAATTCCTTGAATTTCTCAAGTGCTTTGCCGTTTTTCATCACTTCAATCAGCTTTTCTCTTGCTTCATCAAGTGTGTCTGCCTTTTTCGCAAGAACGACCATTTGACTTCCTAATGTGAGCACAAGCTCGTTTAAGTCTGCTGGACCTTCGCCTCTGAGTGTGTCAATCGCTTCTTTCACCTCAAGAGAATTTCCAATCGCTAATCCTAACGGCTGAGACATATCAGAGATGACAGCCATCGTTTGTCTGCCTACGTTGTTTCCGATGCGAACCATTGCTTTTGCAAGCTTCTCAGAGTCTTCTGGTGTTTTCATGAAAGCACCTGCGCCTGTTTTCACATCAAGTACGATGGCATCTGCACCAGCAGCAATTTTCTTACTCATAATGGAGCTTGCAATAAGCGGAATTGAGTTAACAGTTCCGGTCACATCACGAAGAGCATACAGCTTTTTATCAGCTGGTGTCAGGTTGCCTGATTGGCCAATGACCGCTACTTTATGACGGTTCACAAGCTCGATGAATTCATCTTTTGTAATTTCTACGTGGAAGCCTTTGACCGCTTCAAGCTTGTCCACTGTACCGCCTGTATGTCCAAGGCCGCGCCCAGACATTTTCGCAACAGGTACATCTAGTGCTGCAACAAGAGGAGCGAGTACAAGCGTTGTTGTATCGCCTACACCGCCTGTTGAGTGCTTGTCTACTTTAATACCTTCAATGGCAGACAGGTCAATTGTATCTCCTGAATTCGCCATAGCGAGTGTTAAGTCTGCACGTTCTTGATCCGTCATATCTTGGAAGAAAATCGCCATAGCCAAGGCACTTGCTTGGTAGTCAGGAATTGTTCCATCCGTATAACCTTTGACAAAGAAAGAAATTTCCTCTGAAGATAATTCTTTTCCGTCACGTTTTTTCGCAATGATATCTACCATTCTCATTGTTTTCACCATTCCTTTTTTTAAATTAGAAAATTAAACCGACAACGCCTGCTGTTAAGAAGCTGACAAGAGTTGCACCGAATAACAGCTTTAATCCAAATCGTGCGACGACGTTCCCTTGCTTTTCGTTTAAGCCTTTGACTGCTCCAGCAATGATACCGATAGAAGAGAAGTTCGCAAATGATACAAGGAATACAGAAATGATCGCTTCTGTACGAGCAGTGAAATGCAGACCGTCTCCAGATAGAGCGAGCATCGCAACAAATTCGTTGGATACCATTTTGGTTGCCATAATGCTTCCTGCTTGTACCGCTTCGCTCCAAGGTACACCAACAAGGAACGCAAATGGAGCAAAGACATATCCAAGTACTTCTTGGAAAGAAACACCAATGACTGCTGTAAAGATACCGTTAATCATCGCAATTAATGCAACGAATCCAATCAACATTGCAGCAACAACAATCGCTACTTTGAAACCATCCATAATGTATTCGCCAAGCATTTCGAAGAAGGATTGTCTTTCTTCCTCGACGACTTCAAGCATGTCTTCGTCCTTAGACACTTCATATGGATTGATGATTGATGCGATAATAAATCCACCAAATAGGTTCAGCACAAGTGCTGTAACCACGTACTCTGGTTTAATCATTTGCATGTACGCACCAACAATCGACATCGATACCGTCGACATTGCGGATGCACATAATGTATAAAGACGCTGCTGAGGTAATAATCCAAGCTGTTTCTTAATAGAAATAAAGACTTCTGATTGACCTAAAATCGCAGACGCTACTGCGTTGTAAGATTCTAGTTTCCCCATACCGTTTACTTTACTAAGCAAATATCCGATTCCGCGTACGATAAGCGGAAGAATACGCCAATGCTGCAGGATACCGATTAACGCCGAGATAAAGACGATCGGCAGTAAAACGTTGATGAAGAAAGTGGACGCTTTATCATTCATTAACCCGCCAAATACGAAGTTGATTCCTTCACCGGCATAGCCTAGAAGCATTTGGAATCCTTTTGCAAAGCCTCCGACTAGGAAGTTTCCAACACCTGTATTGAGCAGAATATAACCTAAAATAAATTGCAGTACAATCATGACAATTACTGGACGGAATTTCACTCGTTTTTTCCCATTACTAGCCAGCCATGCAATGGCGAGAATCACTAGCAAACCGATGATACCAATCACGTATTTCATGTTTTTCCTCCTTGAATGAATTCGTTTACATTAATGTGCTTGTATGGAACAAACCCTATTTCGTAAACAAAACGCGGAAGAAATTCCCAGAAGTGAGATCCTTCCGCATATGACTTTTTCATCATTTATGAGTCATGAATGTTATCCTACCATAGGATCGTATGAATTAATAGTCTTTCGAAGGAGCTGATTGGTCCCCTTTGATAATGGAAACGCCTGCACTTGCGCCAATACGGGTGGCACCTGCAGCTGTCATTGCCTCAACGTCTTCTTTGGTTCTCACGCCGCCTGATGCTTTCACACCGATGTCAGGTCCTACTGTTTTACGCATTAATGCGATGTCCTCAGCAGTCGCACCGCCTGTACTAAATCCAGTCGATGTTTTCACAAAATCAGCGCCGGCTTTCACTGAAAGCTCACAAGCTTTGACTTTTTCTTCATCAGTAAGTAAACATGTTTCAATAATGACTTTTACTAATGCTTTGCCTTTTGCTGCGTCTACAACTGCACGAATATCTTGTTCAACCACATCATATTCGCCGTCTTTCAATGCCGCAACATTGATGACCATGTCCACTTCTGTTGCACCGTTTTCAATCGCATCCTTTGTTTCGAATGCTTTCACCGCTGTTGTGTTGGCGCCTAACGGGAAACCGATGACTGTACATACATCAACACCTGTTCCTGCTAGTTCTTTCGACGCAAGAGAGACCCAAGTTGGGTTCACGCAAACAGATGCAAATTGATGAGTCTTTGCTTCTTCAAGTAGCTGCATAATTGCAGCTCTAGATGTATCTGGTTTTAGTGCTGTATGATCAATGAGCTTTGCTATCGTCATGCTTCACACTTCCTTTTAATTATGATACTTTCATCATATATGACGGATGAACAATTGTAAACATACTTATGAAATTTTGTTCATCTATTTTGTGACATTTAAAAGATCCCTCGCTGTGTGCTGATCGATGATCAATACATTCGCATATTTTCCTCTTAGTGCGCCGTGTATAGAAGCCACCTTTCGATGACCGCCAGCGACAAGAATGGATCGTTCTTTTGTCCTTAATTCATCTAGCTCCACGCCAATTGTGCGATTGTTAATGGCTTCACTGCAAATGCGTCCATCTTGATCATAAAAACGCGAGCAAATGTCTCCGACACTGGATTCCTTGAGGAGCGCTTTTTCTTCTTCACGGAAATAACCTAGTCTAAACAAAAGTGCCTCATCTCTTACCGTTCCAACAGTAAACACAGCGATATTCGCCTGCTTGCCCATTTCGATAATTCGCTGAATATGCCTGTCCTGCTCAACCATCTCTTTGACAGCAGCACTATCAAATACAACAGGAAGCGGCAGATAGCGCGGTGCTGTTTGAAATGCCTCAGCAAACAGCTGGATGGTTTCCGCGGAATATGTATTCACGTGAGAGTGGCTGATTCCGCCCTTGAGCTGGACAACCTCTACACCTTTTACCTGTTTAGGTTGTATCTTTTGTGCAATTTGATACATAGTCGTTCCCCAGCTCACGCCAACGATATCGCCGTCTTTCACCGTCTCTTGCAAGTAATCTGCACCAAATCGGCTCAAATAATCGGTGATGGTTGGATAGTCGTCCTTTGGCGAAAACACCACATGAGCTTCGAGCAGGTCATATTTTTCCTTAAGCAATGAAGAAAGCTCATTTAAATCCTCAAACGGATCCATCACCGTAATCTGGACGTACCCCTTCTCTTTCGCATATTGAAGCAGCCGAGATACAGTCGGTCTCGACAGGTCGAGCTGTTTGGCAATTTCCTGCTGGCTGTAATCAGACAAATAGTAGAGCCTTGCCGCTTCAATACTCAGCTGTTGTTTCTCTCGATCCATTTATACGCCCCCTTTTTTCTTCTATCATAACAAATTGTTCACCTCATCATGCACAAATGTTCATTTGAAGAAAATTGTATAAGCGGCATGAAAGGTCTCATTCTTTTCTAATGTTTGAATACCAAACTTCTCTTTATACTGCCCATTCGTCCCTTCCATATCGGCGATGCCATACCAAGGCTCAATACAAACAAAAGGAGCCATCGTTCCTTTTTCTTGATCATAAGGTGACCAAATGCCAACGAAAGGAAAGCCAGTGAGATTGACCTCAACTCCGTGACCTGATCCTGAAGTCAATGACACTCGATTGATATGACTAAAGATCATCGCATCATGCTGAAAAAGCTCTGGCCGAAGCTGGATCGGCTCAAGCTGAATGCCTTTTTCTTTCTCCCTGACAAGTGAATTCCTCAGTTCATATTGCACAGGGAGATGTTCAATGGAAGGTGTCAATGTGAGTGAATAATCTGCTGTTTGCTCGCCTTCAACAAGAGGAATACGAAATGCTGGGTGCCCTCCAATGGAGAAGTACATCGTATCCTCTCCGTCATGATCAATTTCCCAGGAAATCGTCAGCCCATTTTTCAATAGTTCATAACGAATTCGCGCTGTAAATTCATACGGGTATTGCTTCACGTGCCTTCCTCTTGATTCATATTGAAAGGTCACCGTATGCTTCGTTTCTTCATATAAATCAAAATTCACATCACGCAAAAATCCATGCTGCGTGAGCTCAAAGGTTTGATCGTCCATCTTGTATTGATCATTCATTAATCGCCCAACAATCGGAAATAAGACAGGCGACACCCTGCCCCAATAAGCTGGGTCACCAGACCACATATAGTGACGCCCGCTTTCCTTGTCAAGCACCTCCCTGACTTCCGCTCCCTTTTCATGAATCTGAACCAATAACTGATCATTTTCGATCGTTCGCATTCAACACATCCCCTTTCCTTCTACTTTTATTATGACAGGGATTTTGGTTTTGAGTATCAAATTCGACATCTCTTAACCCACCAATTCTTTTTTCGTATAAAAAATTTTAAAAAAGACAGAAATTCGCCAACAAAATGTAATGCTGATTCGTCTAATCTTATATAAAATAAAAGAATCGTTGTTCTTTTGAATGAACAACAAAAAGAAGCGTTTGACATTGATGGGGGATTCATTTTCATGAACAGCAAGGAAAATCGTTTTCGTTATATTTTAGGATTAGATGGACTAAGAGCCGTTGCTGTATTGGCAGTCATTGCTTATCACTTACATATCGGACCCGCAAGCGGCGGGTTTCTTGGCGTTGATTTGTTTTTTGTCATTTCTGGTTACTTGATTACGACGATCTTGTTACATAAGCAGGATTTAGGCTATCAAGAGCTTTTGCCATTTTGGATGGGACGAATCAGAAGGCTTCTTCCAGCCGCTTACGTCATGATTTTTATAACTGTCAGCTGGTGCACGATTGCTGGTTCAAACGCATTATTGTCCATTCGTGGCGATGCCATATCGTCCTTTTTTTATGTCAGTAACTGGTGGTACATTTTTCACCAACTCTCTTATTTCGATAGCTTCAGTGCTCTATCTCCGCTGAAAAATTTGTGGTCTCTGGCAATAGAAGAGCAATTTTATATCATCTGGCCGGTACTGTTGATTGCAGGGCTGAAATGGGTAAAAAACAGATCCCATCTAACTATGATCACCTTTGGACTTGCACTTGTCTCCGCCTTATGGATGGCGATTCTTTATTCACCAGATACCGATCCAAGCAGGGTTTATTATGGAACAGATACTCGTGCATTTGCGCTCCTGATTGGGTGCAGTCTGGCATTTGTGTGGCCTATGCAAAGACTATCCAGCAAAAAATTACTTCCTGTTGGCAGACGTATTTTACATATTGCCGGGTTCGGTTCGTTTGCGGTTTTCCTTCTTTGTGTTTATGCAGTGGACGATTTCGACGGCTTTCTCTATCAGGGCGGCATGCTTTTATTCTGTCTGAATGCGGCCATTTTAATTGCGTGCGTCTGCCACCCTGCAAGTCTTATAGGGAAATGGCTGTCGTTTCAGCCGCTCGTCTGGCTTGGTAAGCGGTCTTATGGTATTTATCTGTGGCATTATCCCATTATCGTACTGACCACACCGGTCATTGAAATTGGACAGCCTTCCATATCGCGTGTCACATTGCAGCTCATCGCCATTTTACTGGTTGCTGAGGCTTCCTATCGCTTCATCGAACAGCCGATCCGCCAGCATGGCTTTAGACAATATTTTTCCTCTTGGTCTATTTGGAAAAAAGGAATCAAACAGTGGTCTACATCTAATAAGGTGTTCCTTGGAATTACCGCAGCTCTTTTAATCTTATTTATCATTGGCATGTCTAACTCGTCCACTTCATCCCCACATGTGAAGGAAGTGACGCAAATTAAGACAGCACCGAAAAAAACAGTTGAACCATCGGAATCAAAAGCGAAGAAAAAGAAAGAAAAGAACGAGAAAAAAGCAGCTGATCAAAAACAATTTCACCAGGTCCTTGCCATTGGTGATTCTGTCATGTTAGACATTGCGCCGAATCTTGAAAAAGCATATAAACAAATCACCATCGATGGGAAAGTTGGCAGACAGATGAACGAAGCCGTCAGCATCGCCCCTCAATACTCATCATTTAATCAATCTGATGCCGCTGTTATCATTGAACTTGGCACAAATGGTTATTTTACCGAGGACACGCTGAAAGCATTCATTCAAAACTTTTCAAAGGCACATATTTTCCTAGTGAATACGAGAGTTCCAAGGTCATGGGAAAATGATGTGAATGCGGTAATTCAGCGAGTGGCTGATCAACATCAAAATGTTACCTTGGTTGATTGGCATTCAGCTGCCACAGGACAGCCATCCTATTTTCAGCCTGATGGTGTTCACCTTTCAAAAAAAGGGTCTGACACATTGACACAGCTCATCACAGCGAGCATCAAGAAAAAAGGGGATGTATCGACGTCATCATAAAAAGACTAGCAAAATGCTAGTCTTCTTTTATGCCGGCCGTCAAAAGGCTGGCCCTCACCGCTAATGCCTGCTCTTTCTTTGTTTTTTGATCCATCAAAGCAAAATGACCGTTCTCAAATGTTAGTGAAAATAATTCTTCAATATGAAAAATACCTGGTTGAAACAGCCTGCTCAATAAATGCAGAGCCGCAGCACAGGCGACTTGAGCCGTTGCTTGAGACTCGTCGTGCCCTTTTATTCCAAGCGCTGCATGATGAACCTTTTTCCCATCCGTCCCTGCCGCTTCCACTTTGACCGCATATTGATCTGTTCCCACTTGAGAAGATTGAATCATTGAAATGGCTCGATCCTTCATCTTCGGTAATGTAAGGAACGACGTCAGTCCAAGGCTCCTTGTGAAGGCCAATGCACCCGTCGCTAGACGTGAATCAAAACAAAGCCTTGTCGTCACAGCTGGCACATGAAGTGTGGAAGGCAATGTCTGTTGATCAGAGAAGGGGAATCGATAGGCAGACCGCTTTCCAAGCTGTCCACCAATAAACAGCAGACGTATGCTTGTTTATTTTTTCTCCAATATATAAAAAAGCGGCTACCGCACTGGCAGACCGCTCTTTTCTTATTTTCCTAAAACCAGCTCATGCAGGACATGTGCTACTCCGGCTTCATTATTAGATTTTGTTACAACATCAGCTACGGCTTTGACATCATCAATGGCATTTCCCATAGCGACGCCGCAGCCCGCAAACTCTAGCATTGAGACGTCGTTCCCGTTATCCCCAATAGCCATGACTTCTTCACGAGGAATTCCCAGCTCCTTCGCTAGAAGCTTCACGGCATTTCCCTTACTCACATCAGGATGCAGGATTTCAAGGAAGAAATCTGTACTTTTCACCATCATATACTTTTCCTTCACTTCAGATGGGATGGCTTGTATCGTTTTTTCCAAACGTTCTGGCTGATCAATATACATCATCTTCGGAAGTCTCATCGATGAATCTGCCTCTTCAACAGGTAAATATTTAAGCGAAAGTTTTGTTAAGTAGGATTCAAGCACTGTGTATTCACTAATATCGCGATTTGGTGTGTATAAATTGGCTGAATCGAAATAATGCATCGGTGTATCCAGCTGACGGCTCAATTCATATAAAGAAGTTAAGTCATCATAGGATAATGTCAGCTCTGACACCACTTCATTTGTATGGCTGTTTTGAACAAGCGCCCCATTATAGGCGATGACATAATCTCCCTCTTGATCAAGCTGAAGATCAGCTAAATAGCGGTTCACCCCGCCAATTGGCCGGCCTGTACATAAAACAATTTTAATTCCTTCTGCCTTTGCCTGTTGAATGGCTTCAAACACTTCATCCGTCACCATATGTTGATCATTTAATAACGTACCATCCATATCAATTGCGACTAATTTATACATTCACTGGTCCCCTTTTCTCAGCAAAAACGTGCTGTCACTATTTTGAGTGATCATCTACATGATCACATGCTATTCATCATACTATTTACCTAATTTAGCCTATCGTTTTTTCCTCACGATGTCTACTTGTTCATATCTGTAACAAAAAATCACTTTCTCCTAATCTATTATAACGTATTCTATGAAATCTGCTGTGAATAGATCAGTTCTCCCATTTTACCTATATGAAAAGGAACAAATGTTCATCGGAGAATATTTTGAAACTAGCAAATCTAATTGTATGATGGATAGCAAAGAAAGGAGGTGCAGGGAATGATTACGTTTACGAGAGGTAAATTGTCAAAAATGTCTGGTGTACATATTGAAACCATTCGTTTTTACGAAAATGAGGGGGTGCTCCCAGAACCAAAGAGAGCACATAACGGCTATCGTCTATATGATAAAAAATATGTACTCATGTTATCATTTATCACCGAAGCGAGAAAGCTAGATTTCTCCCTTAAAGAAATTCGTGAAATTATCAAATCACTTTTCGAAAAACAGTCAAAAACAGAAGCTGAACAGCTGCTCGAGCAAAAAGTCGAAGATATTCAACACTCTATTCAAGAGTTAAAAAAGAGGAAGGCTGCCATTCAATTGTTAACAAAGCAAACATTAGCAAACATCAGCTGATTGTAAGGGCTGTCAAAGGTGTGCCGGTGTTGGTCACTGGCACACCTTCGCTCAGGTATCTCAGTACACGTCCAATGAAAACATCGGTTATACTAGAGACAGCTTAAACGAGTGGAAGGGGTTTTGGAGAATGAACATCGCAACCATCGGAACAGGTATCATTGTGGAAGGCTTCCTGCAAGCGATTGAACAGCTCGAAGGTGCTTCTTGTCACGCTGTCTATTCAAGAAAAGAAGCAACGGCAAAGAAGCTCGCAGACAAATTTGGGGTACAGACAACTTATACAGATCTAACCGCTATGCTAGAAGATCCAAACGTAGAAGCCGTTTACATCGCATCACCGAATCGTTTACATAGCGAGCATGCAACGGCTGCATTGAAACACGGAAAACATGTGATATGCGAAAAGCCTTTCACCTCTAATGTTAAAGAGCTGGAAGCCTTAATCGCTCTCGCAAAGGAAAAGCAGCTTCTCCTATTTGAAGCCATTACAACCGTTCATATGCCAAACTATCATTTAATCAAAAAACACCTTCATCAATTAGGTAAAATCAAACTGGTTCAATGCAACTATAGTCAATATTCAAGCAAATATAATCAGCTGCTTGCCGGCGAAACGCCAAATGTCTTTAACCCTGAGTTCTCTGGAGGAGCGTTGATGGATATTAATATCTATAATGTCCATTTCATCATGAACCTCTTTGGATCACCGGAGCAGGTCCGCTATCAGGCAAACCGCCATCCAAACGGTATTGATACATCTGGTGTTTTGACGTTCACTTACAATGATTTTATTGCGACAAGTGTCGGCAGCAAGGATACAAGCAGCATGAACTTTGCATTGATTCAAGGAGAAAAAGGCTTCATTCATGTGAAAAATGGGGCGAATGGCTGCGAGGAAGTGCTGCTGCATGTTGATGACAGGGTCATCTCTCTCAATGCACAAACGAATCCAAACCGTCTGTTTTATGAGGCAGAGGCTTTCCAGCAGATCATTGAAACAAAAAATCATGAACAGTGCTATGCCCTGCTTGATGAAAGTCTCTCTGTGATGAAAGTCCTTGACGCTGCAAGAAAAGATGCAGGTATTGTCTTCCCAGCAGATCAATTTTAATGAAAAAACCGCCTTCTACACGAGAGGGCGGTTTTTGACGATTAAATGCTCTTTGAAAATGCCACAAGACGCTGAGACATGTGATTCACTTCATCGACTGCAGCATTCACTTGCTCTGTTAAAGCAGCCTGAGTTTGCGTAAGAGCTGTCATATTCGAGATATTATCAAGAATTTCATCAATTTGTGTTTTCATTTCCGTTAAACTGGATTCGATATTTTCCGTTGCATTGGCACTATGCAGCGCCAGCTTCCGTACTTCATCTGCAACAACAGAGAATCCGCGGCCCTGTTCACCAGCTCTAGCTGCTTCGATTGCAGCATTTAGACCAAGCAGGTTCGTTTGGTTCGCCACTTCTTTGATTAAGTCAGAAATATTTTTCGTCTCATCAGCACTATTTTTTGCTAGATTTGCGGCAGATGTTGACTGCTCTTGAGCAACAGCAAGCTCCTGTGCTTGATTTGTCACAGAGCTAATGCCCGATACCATCTCGCTAATAGAACTTGAAAGCTGTTCTACTTGTGACGCCATTTCATTCGCTGTTTCCTCTTTGTTTTTTTCTAACGTGATGTCACGAATGGTTCCTGCCACACGAAGAGGCACACCTTTTTCATCACGAATGGTTTCACCACCTGCATGATACCAGCGGTACTCACCATTTTTACTTTGTAATCTGTAATCAATGTCGAATGGTGTGCGGCCAGAGTGGTCATTTAAATGATCTGCAAAAGCTTGGAGAGCCATTTCTTGATCCTCAGGATGCAGACGATCGCTCCAGCTGCTTAACACGTTCGGGAAATCTTTTTCGTCAGTAAAACCAAGCGTTTTTCTGAACTGCGGAGACCACCAGAATTCGTTACTTGGATTGACTGGATCGCCAGCCTCTACCACCATGTCCCAAGGAGCTTCGACAAGCGCACGGTTGATTAAGTCATATCTTGTGACGAATGCTTGCAGCTCTTCTTCTTTCAATTTCTGATCATGAATATCAAAAAGTGCTCCTGCCACACGAAGAGGGACACCATTTCGATCACGAACAGTCGTTCCAGTTGCTTTGAACCAGCGATAATCTCCGTTTTTCAACTTCAAGCGATATTCGATATCATAAGGCGTACGCCCAGAATGATCCAATAAATGCGCAGAGAAGGCATTTAGGGTATATTCTTGTTCATCCGGGTGAATTCGAGATGCCCAGCTGTCTAATAGATTCGGAAAATCATGCTCATTTTGAAAGCCGAGCATTCTGCGGAATTCATCCGTCCATGTGAATTCATTTTTTGGATTGACCGGGTCTCCAGCGATAACGACCATATCCCATAAGCCAACTTGAATGGCTTTTGTCACTAAATCCAGCCGCATTTGAATATTTTCATTGGCATCCTGCATCTTTTGCAAAGCTTCATTAATTTGTGCCACTGCTTCTATCGTTTGGCTAGAAGAGAATGCAGCAGTATCTAATCTTGCTGAAAGGTCTCCCTTTTCAATTCTTTCTACTAATTGGCTGCTTTCACTTAGAAGGGTTCCAGCCGATGAATCATTTGCTTTTCTCTTAAACATTTTTCATAACTCCTTTCAACTCTAATGCTTTTGAAATATTTTACAGTTATAAACAATTCTTTATTAGGACTTTAGTAATACAAATGATATATCGACAAAAACTGCAAATTGTTTATGTCAGAATGAAGGCAAATGTTTATTTTTTCATGAGGTTTCATATGTTGGATTTGGATGAAGGAAGTGTTTTATGGAGATATGTGGGTAAATTGATAGAATCAACCGTCTATTTTGTCTGAAAAATCTCTTTTTTTATATTGACACTGACGTCTTGAAAAAAGAAAATGGAACATAAGCATTTTTAAAAAAGGAGAACGTCATGAGCGCGAATCAGGAGCAACAAGAATTAAAAAAGCTTTTATCACCGCGTCACATTCGCATGATTGCAATGGGCGGGGTCATTGGTACAGGAATCTTTAAAGGAAGTGCCGATACAATCGGTTTAGCGGGTCCTGGGGTCATCTTTTCCTATGTATTTGCCGGATTGCTGCTCCTCATTGTGATGGCAGCATTAGCCGAAATGGCCATTGTCTATCCGGGAAATAATCTTCGCGACCTTATACAAATTGCGCTTGGTCAACGTTTTTCATTTGTCGTCGGCTGGGTTTACTGTTTTATGTGGCTCACTGTATGTGTCATTGAGATTATTGCAGCTGGCAGTCTGCTTCAATACTGGCTGCCGAACGTGCCGTTATGGTCACTATGTTTACTTTGCTCACTGTTAGTCATCGGAATTAACTTAAATAATGTAAAATACTTTGGTGAAATTGAGTTTTGGTTCGCTGGAATGAAGATTTTCGTTATTATTGTCTTTATTATTCTCGGTGCAGCATTATTATTTGGGATCATTCCAAACGAACAAAGCACACCAGCGCTTACCAATTATCAAAACTTCGTCCCGAACGGATGGGGTGCGATCTTTGCATCACTTTTAGTGGTTATTTTCTCTTATGGGGGCTCTGAATTGATCGGGCTGACCATTACTGAAACAAAGGATGCGGAGAAGGTCTTGCCTGGAGTAGTCAAAAGTATGATGTGGCGGATTATATTATTTTACACATTGCCGATTTTGATCATTTGCGGACTCATTCCTTGGAATCAAATTGACCCAAATAACAGTCCTTTTGTCCAAGTCTTCTCTGCTGCTGGTATGCAGGGCGCCTCTCACTTCATTAATTTCGTCTTGATTACAGCCGTTCTATCTGCGGCGAATTCCGGAATTTATGGAACGACGAGGATGATTCATTCTCTGGCTAAATCAGATGGCGGTCCGAAAAAACTGGCACAGGTCAACAAAAGAGGCGTACCCATTTTGAGTTTATGGGTCACCGTTTTATTTCTTCTGATCGGAACATTTTTTGCTTACTTATATCCAGACCAAATTTTCAGCTATATGCTGGCTATTCCTGGTTTTGCTGTTTCACTCATTTGGATCAGCATTTGTATGGCACATCTGAAGCTGCGTCCAAAATATCCACAGGAGCCGTATTTCAAGGTGTGGCTGTTTCCGTATTTGACTTTATTTGCAGGTCTTGTACTCAGTTTGAGCTTTGTTTTATTCCTATTCAGACAAGAAAACCTGCCTAGCTCCATTATCAGCATCGGTTTCTTAGTCGCTGCCATCATCGCTTCATTCTTAATGAAAAAGAAGGCTTAAACACCAAAACCCGCCGGAATGGCGGGTTTTTTCATGAGCTGCTATCTTCTGTTACCTCAAAATCAACCGACGCTTTTGGAATGCCGTTGATGATAATCGTTAAAGTATGGGTTCCCTCATAGTGCTTTCTCGTCGTCATATTTTGAAAGGACTGTGACCTGATAAATTCTCTATGTAACGCTGAACTTGTTTCAAACTCTGTGATTTTAAATACCTTTTGATTCCGGGTACCCCGAGCTTTGACATAGTCTATGGCATACTCTACACGCAGCTTTAGTGGCTTAGCAGCCTGAAGTGTAAATTGAAAGGTCATTTTCTCTCCAATACGAATAGGGTTTTGCACTACCTTCAAATCCGTTACTTGAACAGATGGATCATCCCCATAGCCAAACAAAGCCATGATATCTGGATCGCCTTTTTTTAGTAAGGTACGGGAAGCATGTTTGATGATCCAGTTCGTATGTTCATTCGTTCCATACCAGCTTTTAGCCGTCTTCTTCATCAGATCAGCCTGAATCGCAGAAATGTCATTTAAGTGGTTCGCTACACTTTTTTGCACATAGCGCGCTGGGTCCGACTTCAAGTTTTCTAAAATAGGCAGCGTAACCGAAGGATCCTTTTTAAGCGCAGGAACAGTTAATCCCCATGGCAAACGTGGTCTGCATCCTTCACTAGCAAGCCTCCTAATATGCTCATTTTGATTCTGTGACCATACAAGCATGTGCGCCAGCATTTTGTCTTGATCCTGAATCAGAAAAGGCCGAACGGCAAATTCAGAAGTGGAAAAAGGCGTAAAGAATTCGAGCGCCTTGATCGAGATATCCCAATGTGCTAGGCCGTATGTTTCGACGTAGTCTGGAAATACAAGCGCACTAAGTCCTGAAAAATGCGGGGCTGTCTGACGCAGCACCTCAATTGCCTGCTCATAATCCTTAGGCAGACAGGCATGCATTGATTCAGTGACTCTTTTCATTCTTCCTTTTAACTCAAGCTGCTGCCAATCCTTTTGAAACACAAGCCGCTGGAATTTTTCACTATCAAATCCAGTCGATGCTTGTGCAAGTTTCTCCGCTAATTCTTCGATAAATAATTCATGATAAACATGTTTTAATGGTTCGATCGTGTCCGCCTCCCACTTCTCAGTACCTTCATTTTACCCCAATCTAAAAAAAGTGGTATTGCCACAAGCAAAAACAGCCCAATTCCGCAGAACCAGGCTGTTGTGTTTCGCTATATAAACATATTAATGATCATGATAAATGCAATGGCACTAACGGAAATGATCGTCTCCATAGCCGTCCATGTCAAAAACGTTTCTTTAATGGTCATACCAAAATACTCTTTGATCAGCCAAAAACCAGAGTCATTGACATGAGACAAAATCAACGAACCCGCTCCTGTTGCTAAAACTAGAAGCTCTCTGCTCACATCCGGCATAGATGCAGCAATCGGTGCGACAATACCAGCTGCGGTCATCATGGAGACCGTAGCAGATCCTGTTGCCACACGAATAACCGCAGCAATCAGCCAGCTAAGCAAAATTGGCGAGATCGGCGAGTGTTTGGCTAAATCTGCAATATAATCACCAACACCCGAATCGATGAGCACATTATTGAAAGCCCCGCCTGCTCCAATGACAAGCAGAATGGAAGCAATCGGTCCTAAACACTCATTACTAAAGGAAAGCACCCGATCACGGCTCATCCCTTGCACAAAACCAAGACTGAAGAAAGAATACACCGTTGCAATCAGCAGAGCTGTAATTGGATCTCCAATGTACTTAAATACCTGATACCAAATATTGTCCTCTGGTAAAATAATATCCGCCAGTGTGGCAAGAAGCATTAGAATCACTGGCACCAAAATCGTAAACATCGTATTTGCAAAGCCGGGAAGTTTTCGATCTTCATTGCGTTCAGTAAATTGCTTTCTCAGCAGCTCCGGAACTGGTTTATGAATCCGCTTTCCAATCCACTTTCCATACAGCGGCCCAGCAATAATAGCTGTCGGTAAACCGACAATAATGGAAAAGAAAATGGTTTTCCCCACGTTGGCATGATAGATGCCGACAGCTGCCATGGCAGCTGGATGAGGCGGCACAAGACCATGAACGACAGACAAGCCAGCAATGAGCGAAATCCCAATTGTCACGAGCGAGATGCCCGTTTCAATCGCAATCGTAAACAATAAAGGAATGAGAAGAACGAATCCGACCTGGAAAAAGACAGGTATTCCTACAATAAAGGCAACAAACATCATCGCCCAATGCACATTTTTCGTCCCAAACCGGCCGATTAATGTGTGAGCAATCCGCTCAGCTCCACCTGATTCAGCCATCATTTTCCCAAGCATGGTTCCAAGCGCTAGAACTATGGCCAGCAATGATAACGTATTGCCTAATCCCGTTTTAATAGATTGAATGATTTCCTGTAAATCCATCCCTGTGGCAAAGCCGACTAACATAGAGGTAATAATTAAACTCACAAACGGATTCAACTTAGCAACTGTTATGAGGATGAGTAAAAGGACAATTGCCGCAATCACGATGAATAAAAGCATGCTCTCCCACCTTTTCCCTGATGTTTAATGATTTTGTTTTAATTGAAGCGCACTAATGACATCAAATTCATCCTTCAGTTTGTCATAGAGACGCTCATATAAGTAAAACAGTTCTATGTATGTTTCATTGTTCTTCATATTTGGTTCATGACGGGCAGAGATTCGAATCCAATCTTGAACCTCTTCTATCTCTTCCATATAACCTAAACTATGAAGTGCGAGGACAGCCGCACCAAGTGCTGATGCCTCGTAACTTTCTGGAACAAGTACTTCCCTGCCCATCGTATCCGCTAAAATTTGCCGCCACAGCGGAGATCGCGCAAATCCGCCCGACGCCCTGACATCCTTTGCTGAACCGGTTAAATCCCTTAAGGCAACACCGATTGAGAAAACACTCATGATGACGCCTTCTAACACAGCTCTTATAAAATGCTCGCGCTTATGCTGAAGACCGATCCCAAAGAAAGTGCCTCTCGCATTTGGATTCCAATAAGGTGCACGCTCACCTGTTAAAAATGGCAGAAACAGCAATCCCTCTGAGCCGGCTGGAACTTTTTTCGCAATATCAATCATAAGGTCGTAAGGATCCACTCCAAGGCGCTTTGCTACCTCCACCTCCGAGGAACCGAATTCATCCTTCAGCCATCTCAGCATGATCCCGCCATTATTCGTCGGTCCTCCAACCACCCAATGCTTATCAGTCAGCGCATAGCAGAACGTTCTTGATTGTTCATCTGTTATTGGTTTGTCCACGACCGTACGGACTGCACCGCTTGTCCCAATCGTGACAGCCACCTCACCTTTTCCAATCGCTCCCACACCTAAATTCGCTAGAACCCCATCATTCGCACCAACCACAAATGGTGTATCTTCTGCAATCCCCATTCGCAGGGCGATCTCTGGCTGAAGCCCTCTCAGCTGATGCGTCGTGGGAACAAGTTCAGACAATTGACTGGCATCAATTCCAGCAATGAGAAGCGCCTGCTCATCCCATTGAAGCGTTTCCAAACGGAACAGTCCCGTTGCTGAAGCGATTGAATAATCGACGACATACTGACCGAAGAAATGATAAAGAATATATTCTTTGATGGAAATGAATTTCGCTGCCTTCTTGAAGACATCAGGTGCCATTTCCTTGATCCACCGTATTTTTGAAAGCGGTGACATTGGATGGATCGGTGTGCCGGTTCTTTTATACACTTGGAAGCCGTCCATGTCCGAAGTAATTCGCTTCGCTTGCTCTGCACTTCTGTTATCTGCCCAAATGATACTGTTCGTTAACGACTTGCCATCCTTATCCATCACAATCAAGGAATGCATCGCTGTACTAATCCCGACGCCTATGAGATGTTTTGCATCAACTGCTGCTTTCGTCAACGCACCTCTGACACTTGCAATGACGGCTTCTAATATATGTTCAGGGTCCTGTTCAACCCATGCTGGCTGGGGCTGAATGAGATCATAAGGAACTGAATGCTTTGCTATCACTTTTCCCTGTGGTCCAAACAGAACCGCCTTTGTACTTGTTGTTCCAATATCCAAACCAATTACCGCCTGGTTTCCCTTCATCTGTATCACGCCCAATCATTGATTTGAAATCATATTTTATTGTTTTGATATACCTGTTAACTCCCATTATAGGAATAATTTTTTCGACATTCAACGACTGAAAAGAAAATTATTTTCACTTAAAAGCTCAAAATCGTTACCACAACGGCATTTTTCACTAATAGAAAAATTTATTTTTGAAACCATTACACCCTTTTTTGTGAAATGGTTTCTCTCATTTGTTTTAAATTTGTTAAAGTTTCCTGCTGTCTTAAGTGAGCAAGTGCAAAGTATAGTACGTCAATGACAGTGAGCTGAGCAAGCCTTGCAGACATCGCTTCTGTTCGAAAAGCCGTTTCTTGCGTCGAAGTATACAGCGTGACATCGGCAAGCTGGCTCAATGGAGAGCGCTGATAGCTTGTAATACCGATGGTTTTCGCTCCTTTTTCCTTTGCTGTTTTCATCGCATCGAGTAAATCTTTATTACGGCCAGAATGAGATATACCGATCACTGTACTGTGCTGGTCGAGAAGACCAGCAGACATCGCTTGAAAATGAGAATCGGTGTGAACAATACAGTTGATGCCTGTCCTCATAAATTTATGAAAAGCGTCTGTTGCAATGAGGCCGGACCCGCCACTCCCATAAAACTCTAAGCGCTTTGCTTCATGAATGATTTTTATCGCTTTTTCTACATCCTCTGGATTCAACAATTGAAAGCTATCCTTTAATGCGGATATATTCGCCTGAAAAACCTTTTGCATAAAAACGGCTGTATCATCATCAAGACTCATTTCTTCATCTACATAATCAGGCTTTGTTTGATCTATTTCCTGGGCAATTGCAATCTTCAAATCTTGAAAGCCCTCAAATCCAAGCCTTTTACAAAGACGAAAAATCGTCGCCTCTGAACTCGCTGTCTTTTTGGCAAGCTCGACAATAGACAAATGAATAATGTCGCCGGGTTCACTCGTAATATGTTCTGCAATTCCTTTCAGTTTTGGCGGCAACCCTCTGCTTGCTGCTCGTATTTTTTCAATACTACTTAAACTGACAGAAGCCAATTGACTTCACTCCTCCCTTATTCATGTGAGCGCATACATTTCCTCATGTTCCCATCTTATAAAAAAGAAGCCTGTTTGCACAGACTTCTTTTTTATGAATTCATCGTTTTGATCAATAAATCAAAAAAAGCTTCAGCATCTACATCTGTACACACTTGGACATTGCTCTCTTTCCCCCATTGGTGCTGAAAATCACAGATCATTTGGCCGTCACAAAACTCACTCTTCGTCTCCACTTCTACATGAAAAGCCTGTGTGCTTACAAGCTCCTTGTTAATGGCAAGACTTACAGCAAGCGGATCATGCATGGCACACGCCCACACACCATTTCGCTCAAAATAGCGCTGTCGGTAAATGCTTGTACTCTCTTTGATATAAGCTGCCAACGTTTCATTTTGAATGGCATCGATTCTCTCATCTGTTAACAAGACCTGTCTCGTGACATCTAACCCCACTTGAGTCAATAAAGGGAACCCAGCATCCAGCACCAATTTCGCTGCTTCTGGGTCTGCATATGTATTGAATTCCGCAACTGGTGTGACGTTTCCTTGATCCTTCACGACACCACCCATAAAAATGACTTCTTTTACATGATGAATCAGCTCAGGGCATTTTTTCACCGCAAGGGCCAAATTCGTTAAAGGTCCTGTCAACACAAGCGTGGCCTGCTTCGAATACTGCAGCACTTGTTCTATGATAAAATCAGGCGCAAAACCAGCATCTGCTGTTTTCTTTGGCCGGGCATCTTTTAAAGCACCGCCAATTCCATCCTCTCCGTGTACCCGATGTTCATAATGAGGCGCTCTTAAAAGAGGGGTTGCTGAACCTTTGATGACAGGAATGTTATCTGCCTCAACCAGTTCAAGCACTTTACACGTATTCAATGTAGCCGCATCGACAGACACATTCCCGCATACCGTTGTAATCCCCAAAATATCAAACTGCTCACTTTTCACTGCCAGCAAAATTCCAATCGCATCATCGATTCCAGTATCTACATCTAAGATCAATTTCTTTGTATTTGCCATAGCTGAAATCTCTCCCTTAATTGAAAGTGTTGTTAGGTGAATGATAGCATATGCCTGTTTCAACTATTCAGGGTTATTCGGAAATTACTTGCTTGTTATTACTCTTTTTCTCCAATGTCCTTTAGATACTGTTCACGTTCCTTTTTAGAGAGACTATTCAAAAAATCTTCTTTCACTTGCGGATCAAAATCATCCCAGTTCTCGAAACGGTCTGATAAATCAGATGAAATGCTCATAGAACCCACCTCTTTAGATCTATATTCTAATGATGCAGAGAACTCAAATCTTTCTGGTTCACCATTCACGTATCCTCTAATTCTTATATATCCCATTGGATTAATGGTTACTCCCTTTTTAAAAGATATGGTTTCGATAAAATTATGAATATCCATTTTACGTAAACGCTTTTCTATATTCGGCTTCATTTCCTCTGCGAACTCTTCTGCCTTCTGTTGTTCATTTTTCTCTTTTTCTTCCACGATAACCTTTCCTCCAGATTCATTTGTTTGAGATTGCTTACCATTTAAAAGAATCAGTGTAACTGAAATGATAGTAATAATTATCAAGACAATAATTATAATCGAAATTTTATTTCTCATATGAAATATCTTCCACCTCTTAAAAGTTATAATATTCTTCTTTAGAGATTACTTAAATACTACACTTATTATAGATATTTATATCTTTCTATAATATATATGATAAATATTACAGGAGTGTAAAAATTGACCACAAAAAGCTCAATTAATCAACTTAGCGATAAAGATTATAATGATATATCGTCAGAGTCTTATGATATTACCAATTATACCCATAAAAAAGATATACGCTTAAAAAGCGGTAAAACCATGTATGTCGTCGACCATATAGAAACCAAAAAAGGCCTTAATGCACTAACCCTTGTCTCGAGAGAAGATTATCGTAACTCAAACAAAGGCAAAGACCTCACCAAAATCAAAAACGCCGTCATCGCCTACCGTGGCTCAGAACCGATTGGTGCAGGGCAATATAAAGATACCATTAAAAAACATGGAAAAAAAGAGTCAGATGATCTTCTTTCTACCATTTTGACGAAGCTGCCTCCTTTTAGTCGATCGAAGGGTTCACAGGAAGTGACGACTAAGTTGACAACAGGCACAACCGCCTATACAAATGAAATTGTTCAAGATTGGATGATTTCGGATACTAAGTATCTAATTAAAAATATTCCATTTGAGCATGGTGCAGAGAATCAAATGGTTCAAGCGGATCGATATGCGAAAGAAATACATAAGAAAATGCCGAATGCCAAAATGTATGTGACAGGTCATTCACTCGGCGGGTCAAATGCTTCCTATGTTCTTGTCAAAAACGACTTTATTCAAGGCGGGGTCACATTTGAGAATCCAAATATTTATCCAAATCTATCGGATGGTCTACAGGCTAGAGCATTAAAAGGCGATTACCGCAGCAGATTAACAGAATATATCAATCTCAATGACGGGCTTTCTCTTTTAAATCGGCATACGACAGAAATCGGTCGAGTGAAAGTGATGTATGATGCCGCTCTCCCCGAAGGCGTCGATTACTCCGAGGACTCCTCAAAAGCCGTCCAATTCATGAAAGACCTCCTCAATCGGGCAATGAGTGTCAATCCTTCACTAGATGCGAATTTATTTCTTGAAGCCCTCGCTGGCAGCCATGGCTTAGATCGTTATGCCTTTTCGCCAGACGGCTCCGTTCAAACCATTGATGATATGTTGAGAAAAAATCCATCACTTACCACGGCCATGTTACAGCAGTTGAGTCAATCAAATGTTGATCCTCATAGTGTGGTGGCGATTTTAATTAAGTCCCACGTGCTCATGAACACAGGGCGTAAATTCTCGACATATGCCGATCACCATATGCAGCAAATCATTCGCAAAATCGAGAAACTCGATGACAAAGTGGATCAATCTGTGGAACGGGTACGCTCAAGGTATAAACAAATTGTTGGCTTTGGTTCATATGATCAGCTGACGGCTTCAGATGTGGATGCTGTGATTCGCCACTTAAAAACAGAGGGTCTTGAGAATGAGTTCTATTCGGTCAAAAAGTATGAGACAGCGATTGATAACGCTATGAATTTAAAAAGATGGCTGGACTCAATATCAGATGATATGAGCGAGCTAGGAAAACAATACCACGATGCAGATACGACCCTGGCAAAGAACATGGGTATTTCTTAAGGAGAACGACAAATGGAATTTTCAAAGAAACAACCAACAGATGCAGATCGTTTTTTGCAAAGAATGACAGATACGCATACAACAAGCTCCGTCTTCTCTCAGACAAACTTTCATACAGAAGACATGACACCAGCAGAGCTGGCGGCTTTGAAAGCAAAGATCAAAGAAGAACAGAAAACAGCACTTATCAGAGCCATCCGGCATCAGCTTCAAAATGAATTTGCAGAAGACCGTCAAGAAGCGGAAAAAATTTTAGATCTAATTGATGAACTTCTAGTCAAAGTGTATAAACAACAACAGCGCATCCATACGCATATGTCAGGTCAAGCCATTGACGCCTTAATAGAAAAAATTGAACAGAGACTCCAGTTTTACGAACTGAAAGAAGATGTTCAATCTGCCATCAACTCGATTGGCATTTAGATGAACCTTCTATCCGATGAATCTTTTCCCCGCCTCACTCGTATATACTAAAAGAGTGATTGATTTGAAAGGAGATCTGTTTGTGGGATATATTTTGTTATTTTCGGTTGTGATCGGTCTTGTCTTGACCCTTTTGCTCACACCGCTCAGGTTGATCGTTAGAAAGAAAGGAACAAAGCAGCAGGTGCCGCTCATGTGGATTGCAGGCCTTGCTTTACTGTTCATAATCGGTATTTTTGTTTTCTATTACATCACCAATTTAGATCGTAACCCTTCATCTCTATGGCTGATTGGACTTGTTGTGACAGCAGCAGGCGCCTTTTTGTCGGTTGGATTGGAGCGTAAGATCAAAGGTGTGCTGTTTCTTATTCTATTGCTGCTCGGTGTTTACATGGCGACAGCTTTCCTATTCAATGCGAATGAGAAATTCGATGTCTCCAAAATGGAGCAAAAAGTAGAAATCAAAGCGTTTGATGAGAAAGAAACACCTGCTAGTGTACCGCCTCAATTTGCTCGGAACAAAATGAAGAAATCGTTCGGACAGGTTCCAAACACAAGCTACTATGAGCTTGGCAGCTTGCAAATTCAGAAGGTCAACGGTGAGTATGTATACATCGCTCCAGTGGAATTCTCGGACTTCTTTAAATGGATTCGTGCAGGCAGCACGCCGGGATACTTTACATTAAGTGCGACCGACTCATCTGCTAATCCAAAATTCGTGAAAACGGAGATGGTCTATACGCCTTCCTCCTATTTCAACAAAGAAATTGAGCGGCATATCCGTCTCCAGTACCCAGATTTGATTTTCTACGGCGGCACACAGCTGGAAATCAATGATGACGGCAAGCCTTATTACATTCAAACGTATGGCGATTTCATCTCTGCCCGAAACGGCTTTAAAGCTTCCGGTGTGGTCGTTGTTGATGCCAAAACGGGTGCGACAAAGAAATATGCTCTAGATCAAGTACCTGCCTTTATCGACGGTGCTGTTTCACCAGAGGCGGTCAGTCTGCAAAACAGCTATTTCGGAAACTATATTCACGGGTTCTGGAATAGTATGTTTGGAAAGTCAGATGTAAAGCTGCCTTCCGATGAAGGAACCGAAGCCAATGTGAGCCCGGTATTTGATTCAAAAGGAGATATGTATTACTTCACAGATTTCACAAGTCCGAAAGAGGGCGTTGATTCCATGCTCGGATATGCTCTGACAAATGCCCGGACAGGAAAAGCGACTTATTATACCGGAAATCTTGAAGAATCCTACATGGATTCTCAGGGCGCTCTGCAAATTATTGAGAAACGATTCATCGAGAAGAAATGGAAAGGCCGCATGCCGATTCTCTATAATTTCTATGGGGAAGCCAGCTGGCTCACACCGGTTCTCGATTCAAATGGATTCTTGCAAAACTACTTTATTGTTTCTGCAGCCAATCCAGAAATCGCTGCGTACGCTTCTACACCAAATGAAGCACTGAGAGCCTATAAGACAGCTCTTCAAAAAGGCGGCGGTACTGTTAACAGTTCCTCTAAGCAGGAAAAGAAAGAAGCAGCAGGGAAGGTCAAACGAGTCTACAAAGAAAAGACTGGTGACTATACAACCGTCACCTTCCTGCTAGACGATGGAAAAAGCTACACCATGTCATCTGAAAAGGAACCTCTCGTCATTTATTTAAAAGAAGGTGATCAGGTCACCATGAAATACACAGATACAGGTGAGATCTTCCTTCCAGTCGATGAAATCAAAATCAAAGGGTTATAAAAAAAGAAGCTTCTCCTATTGAGGAGAAGCTTCTTTTTTCTCTTTCCTTAACAATTCAACGAGCAATTCCTTATTTTTATTTCCCCCGGTCATCGGTGACTCGACATAGGAGAATTTTCGTTTGAAATCCATGCCCCTCACAGAAATAACAGCCAATTCACCGCCAATGCTGCCTCGCTGGAGGACATATTTAGATAAAACAGAAAGACCCATTCCATGGATCACAGCTTCTTTAATCGCTTGATTGCTGCTAAAGGTCACAAAGGTTCGCGCTTTCAGTCCATTTGATTTCAGGACATGCTGTAAATATTCTCCTGTCCCTGATCCCTCTTCTCTCGTAATCCATGTTTCGTTTTGTAATTGATCAATGGTGACATCTTTTTTCTTGGCAAAAGGGTGATCTAATGGCGCCACAATATAAAGCTCGTCCTCTAGAAAAGTTTCTACAGAAAGCTCTTTGTCATTGGTCTGTCCTTCGATCAACCCAATGTCGACATGGAATAAACGGACATGTCTGGCGATCGCCTCTGTATTATCAATGACCACCTCAATATCAACATGCGGATAGAGTTGATGAAATTCCGCCAATATTTGCGGCAGCACATACTCACCAATTGTGAAACTCGCCCCGATGGTCAGCTTTCCTCTTGCCAAATGATGATGCTCATAAATGTCCTGTTTCGCCTGTTCATAGAGACGAATAATTTGTTTTGATCGATGGTACAGCATATCCCCAGTTGGTGTAACGGTTAATTGCTTTGGCGAACGATTCAGCAGAACGGTCTGGAATTCCTGCTCCAAGTTCTTAATATGAAGACTGACACTCGGCTGAGAAATTCGCAGCTTTTGGGCTGCTTTTGTAAAGTTCTTCTCCTCCACCACTGTCACAAATGTCTTCAGTGCATCGTAATACATCGGTCCCTCTCCTATCAGAAATCTTAATCCAACACCTTACCTATATATATCTTACTAATTCCTTTCCAGCACGTAAAGAACCGCCTAAACGAAAACAATTTAATAAAAATATTTACTAATTTTTTTAAAGACTCTATACTAAGAGGAGATATTTTCTATAGGAGGTGCTGATTTGGCAGCTAAAATAAAGGACATTGCAGAAAAAGCAGGCTTATCCATTGCAACGGTATCTCGCGTACTGAACCAAGATCCCAACCTATCTGTCACCGATCAAACACGCGAAAAAGTATATGCCGCCGCAGAAGCTTTGTCCTACCAAAAGAAGACATTCAAACATTCATTAAAAAAAATCGCCTTTCTCTATTGGATGACCGAGAAGGAAGAGCTTGAAGATATTTATTTCAAATCCATTCGACTCGGTATTGAGGAACTCACCAATACTCGGAGCTTAAATGTCACCGCTTACAATCCATCTGATGGGCTTCATTCCATTGATCCTGCTACAGAAGGAATGATCGCCATCGGCCGATTTAAAACGTCAGAGCTTAACCAATTATATGCAATCACTCCGCACATTGTCTTTATTGATACGACGCCAGATGAAGACCGTTTTGATTCTGTAAAGCCGAACCTGAAACGAATTGTTGAAAAGATCATCGATTCTTTTATCGAAAAAGAGCACCAATCCATTGGATTCATTGGCGGCACAGACCTTGATTTAAATACAAATGTGCACATTCCAGATATCCGTGAAACGACTTTCCGTGAGTACATGATGACCCGCCATATGCTTGATGAGCGATTGGTCTATATCGGCCACCATTTCTCAGTAGATGAAGGCTATTCGCTGATGATGAAGGCGATTGATGAGCTTGGTGATGATCTGCCCACCGCTTTTTGTGTCGCTAGTGACCCTCTCGCCATCGGCTGCTTACAAGCGTTAAATGAGCGCGGATTTTCTCTGCCGAACCGCGTCAGCGTCTTTAGTATCAACGATATTCATGTATCTCAATATGTGTCGCCGCCGCTCACCACGTATCATATCCACACGTCTTTACTTTGTGAGACAGCGGTGGATTTACTTTTAGAAAGACTTGTGGACGGCAGAACACTACCTAAAACTGTGCTGATTGCCTCAGAGCCTGTCTTTCGGAAAAGCACCATATAAACAAACTGGAAGTCCTGCCAAAGTGGAGGGCTTCTTTTCTATCTATACGAGTAAAAAAATTTACTTAATAAATTTAATAAAATATGTTTACTTTTTTTACTTATGTTGATATTCTCACATTAAGAAAGCGTTTTCTTATCATCTGTGAAAAAAGAACGAGAGGGGATTACCAATGAAAAAGGGAAAATGGGCGACATTATCAGCAGTTGTTGGTACTGCTGTGCTTCTGCTTTCAGCATGCGGGCCAGGAGATGACAATTCAAGCGGGACTCAGCCAGCATCTACAGGTACAAAGACCTTGCTAGTATGGGAGGATGTCAAAAAGTCTGATGGGATTCAAGACGCTGTAAAAGAATTTGAAAAACAAAACGATGTGAAAATCAAAGTGGTCGAAAAAGCGTATGCCGACCAAATCGAAGCTCTCCGCCTTGATGGAGCAGCCGGGACAGGCCCAGACGTCATCACGATGCCTCACGATCAAATTGGATCAGCCGTCACTGAGGGGCTGTTACAGGAAATCAAACCTGATCAAAAAGTGATCAATTCCTTTACAGACGAATCCATTCAATCACAAACGGTAGACGGCAAGCTGTATGGCCTTCCGAAATCCGTTGAAACGACAGTGCTTTTCTATAACAAAGACCTTGTCAAAAAGGCACCAACTACACTTGATGGCTGGTATGACCTTTCGAAAAAACTGACAAAAGACGGGAAATACGGTTTTGTAGCGAAATGGGATGAAATTTACTATGCACAAAGTGTGTTAGGCGGGTCAGGGGGCTATATTTTCAAGCAGGAAAGCGATGGCTCCTATGATGTCAATGATATTGGCCTTAACAACGATGGCGCCATCGAAGGCGGAGCATACATTCAAAAATTCTTTAGCGAAGGACTTTTCCCGAAAGGCATCATTGGTGAACAAGGAATCAATGTCCTCAACTCCTTATTCACAGAGAAAAAGGCGGCAGCTGTCATTTCTGGTCCATGGTCATTTGGTCCATATAAAGAAGCTGGAATTGACTATGGCGTAACAGAGCTGCCAACACTCCCTAACGGAAAGCATATGAGCTCATTCTTAGGTGTAAAGAGCTACAACGTCTCCTCTTATTCTAAAAATAAAGAACTTGCTGAGAAATTTGTTGAGTTTATCACGAATGAAAAAAATTCGAAGAAGCGATTCGAAGTGACAGAGGAAATTCCACCAGTGAAAAAGCTGATGAAGGATCCAATCATCACAGGAAACGCCAATGCGGCTGCTGTTTCAAAACAAACGAAATATGCCACGCTGACACCGAATACCCCTGAAATGGCAGAGGTGTGGAAGCCGATTGACAGCGCATTAGGTCTCATTGCAACCGGACGGACAGATGTGAAAAAGGCATTTGATGATGCGGTCAATCAAATCGACTCTCAAATTAAAGCAAATCATTCTAAATAATCATTAAACACGGGTAGCCTTTAAGTCTATCAAGCTGCCCGTATTTGATCTAATTTCATATGAAGTAGGTGTTAGACGTGACGGGTAACCTTGAACTAGACCGCACACACATAGTGGAATCAAAGACACACCGGAGACGGGCGCTAATGTTCTCCTTTATACCCGGGATGGGGCAGATATACAACAAACAGTACGGCAAAGGGGCACTTTTTTTCCTGTTCGGCGTCTCTTTTTTAATCGTATTTTATGATTTATTCAATATTGGCTTTTGGGGGCTGTTCACACTTGGTACGATGCTGCCTCGTGACAACTCTGTTTTTCTTTTGGCAAAAGGAATTATTGCGCTGTTAACAGCTGGTTTTGGTATCGGTTTTTACGTACTCATGATGCGTGATGCTTTTATGAACGGAAAGAAACGTGATCAAGGGGTTCCGCTCCATTCCATCCGAGCTCAATATCATCAGCTGATCGACCAAGGCTTTCCTTACTTAATGAGCACTCCTGCTTTCTTTTTACTTCTTTTTTCTGTTGTCTTTCCTATTATGTTCAGCTTTGCGCTTGCCTTTACGAACTACGATTTATACCACTCGCCTCCTGCCAATCTGATCGATTGGGTAGGGATCAAGAACTTTCAAAATATCTTTTCAATTGATATTTGGAGAGACACCTTCATTGATGTACTTGGCTGGACCGTCGTTTGGACGTTGGCTGCTTCGACCCTTCAATGTGCTGTCGGCATCTTCTTAGCGGTTCTGCTCAATCAAAAAGATTTAAAAGGCAAACGGTTTTTTAGAACGATTTTGATTCTTCCTTGGGCTGTTCCGGGTTTTGTGACCATTTTGGTGTTTGCCGGACTGTTCAACGATACATTTGGAGCCATTAACAACACACTTTTTGCATCGATTGGGATTGATCCAAAACCATGGCTGACAGATCCATTTTGGAGCAAAATTGCCCTCATTGCGATGCAGACTTGGCTTGGATTTCCTTTTGTTTTCATTATGACAACTGGCGTTTTGCAGGCGATTCCAGAGGATCTATACGAAGCTGCGACCATTGATGGGGCAAACTTCTTTCAGAAGTTCCGGTCCATCACGTTACCGCTTGTCCTTTATTCCATTGCGCCTATATTAATCACGCAATATACGTTTAACTTTAACAACTTTAATATCATCTACTTATTTAATGGCGGAGGACCGCCTGTGGCTGGCTCAACTGCTGGGGGAACGGACATCTTGGTTTCTTGGATTTACAAACTCACGATGCAGTCTTCTCAATATGCACTCGCTGCAGCAGTCACAATCTTACTTTCAATCTTTGTCATCGCCATTGCACTCTGGCAGTTTAAGAGAACGAATTCATTCAAAGAGGAGGACATGATGTAATATGGGATCAAAACAAAACAAGCTCATTCGCCTGAGCATCACTTATTTTATCCTTTTCATTGCCTCCATTTGTATTCTATATCCACTGCTTTGGACGATTGGTGCTTCTTTTAATCCTGGGAACAGCCTCATGAGTACAAGCATGTTTCCGAAGAATCCAACGTTCAGCCACTTCACCGAGCTGTTCTTCGGTCAGGGAGCACTTTATGCAAAATGGTATTGGAACTCCATGAAGATCAGTATTGCCACAATGGTGTTAACGCTGATTCTTGTCAGTTTTACAGGCTATGCGTTTTCTAGATTCCGCTTCAAAGGACGGAAAAATGGGCTGATGCTCTTTTTGCTGCTGCAAATGATTCCTCAATTTTCAGCGCTGATTGCGATTTTTGTTCTTGCTCAAATGCTTGGACTCATTAACAGCCACCTTGCCCTGATTTTGATTTATGCAGGTGGACAAATTCCGATGAATACGTATTTAATGAAAGGCTATCTTGATGCGATTCCAAAGGATCTCGATGAATCAGCCAGAATGGACGGCGCAGGGCATTTCCGCATTTTCATCCAAATTATTATGCCGCTCGCTAAGCCCATCTTAGCCGTTGTCGCAATCAACTCATTTACAGGTCCACTGGGTGATTTCATCATTTCCAGTGTCATTGTCCGCTCACCCGAAATGTATACGCTCCCAATCGGACTGTACAATCTTGTGTCAGATAAAATGGGTGCCAGCTACACGACCTTTGCAGCCGGGGCATTACTCATTGCGATTCCAGTTGCTTTATTGTTTCTTGTTTTACAAAAACAATTTGTATCCGGCCTTACACAAGGCGGGACAAAAGGATAAGGGGAGATTTGATGAAGAAATGGTTGCTTGTCACTGTTGTCGTTTTCTTTCTGATGGGATTAGGTATTCTGCCTGAAGCAAGGGCCGATACGATTTCTGTGAAACCGATCAATGGCCTGCAAGGTGATTTCATCAAAGGAGCTGATATCTCCATGCTTGCAGAAGTGGAGAGAAGCGGCGGCAAATACTACGATCAGAACGGAAAGCAGGTTGACCCGCTCAAACTATTAAAAGATAAAGGTGTCAACTATGTACGTATCAGACTGTGGAACCATCCATATGACAATCAAGGCCGTGCCTATAACGGCGGCACAAATGATCTCAATACAGCCATCGCTTTATCGAAACGCGCAAAAGCACAAAACATGAAAGTGCTGCTTGATTTTCACTACAGTGATTTCTGGACTGACCCTGGTAAACAATTCAAACCGAAAGCGTGGGCGTCCCTCTCACAAAGCGATTTAGAAAAAGCGGTCGGCACTTACACAGGCGATGTGCTCAAAGCGATGAGAGCGCAAAATGCCTTGCCGAATATGGTTCAGGTCGGGAATGAGTTGAACTCAGGTATGCTGTGGCCCAACGGAAAAAGCTGGGGTGAAGGCGGTGGTGAATTTGACCGGCTCGCTGCTTTACTAAAGGCTGGCACAAATGCCGTCCGCTCTGTCGATTCAAACATTAAAATCTTGCTTCATCTTGCACATGGCGGAGACAATGGTGCATCCCGCTGGTGGTTTGATGAAATCACAAAACGAGGCGTCTCATTCGATACGATCGGTTTATCTTATTACCCGTATTGGGACGGCGGTTTTAGCGGTCTTACGTCCAATATGAATGATATTAGTGCCCGCTATAACAAAGACGTGATCGTGGTGGAAACCGCCTATGGGTTTACGACAGCGAACGGTGACAACCTAGAAAACTCATTTAACCAAGACTCTGTCAATACAGCCGGCTATCCCGCCTCACCTCAAGGCCAGGCATCTTTTATACGAGATCTATCCGAAAAAATTTCACAAGTAAACAACAACCGCGGGAAGGGGTTCTTTTATTGGGAGCCGCTTTGGATTCCAGCGAAAGGTGCTCCGTGGTCTAGTCAATACGGGCTGGCTTATATCCAAACAACCGGTACTGTCGGAAATGCGTGGGAAAATCAAGCGATGTTTGATTTCAACGGAAAAGCACTGCCTTCTCTTGATGTATTTAAACAAATGACACCGTAACTAAAAGGATAGGACGTGACAAAATGGGAAAGCGTTACCCACTCGTTCACCCAAATGTGAAAGGCTTTTTGCATGGTGGCGATTACAATCCAGATCAATGGCTCCATATGCCAGAAATCATTGAAGAAGATTTTCGATTAATGAAGCTTGCACACTGTCAAACATTCTCCATCAACATTTTCGCATGGAGTAAGCTAGAGCCAAAAGAAGGTCAGTATGACTTTGCATGGCTGGATGACATCATGGACCGCTTGGCAGCGCAGGGGGCACACGCCATTCTCGCAACGCCAAGCGGAGCAAGACCTGCTTGGCTGTCACAAACATATCCAGAAGTATTGCGCGTCGAAGCGAATCGTCAGCGTAACTTACATGGACTGCGCCACAATCATTGCTTCACCTCTCCGGTTTATCGAGAAAAAACGAATACACTCAACCGGCTGCTGGCGGAACGTTACAAGGATCATCCAGCACTGATCATGTGGCACATTTCGAATGAGTACGGCGGTGAGTGTCATTGCGACCTTTGCCAGGAAGCATTTCGAGACTATTTGAAAGACAAATACAATCATGATCTTGAGGCTTTGAATCAAGCATGGTGGACGGGATTTTGGAGCCACACGTATAGCGATTGGTCACAAATCGAGTCACCTGCACCGCACGGGGAGCACATGATTCACGGCATGAACCTGGATTGGAAGCGCTTTGTCACAGCACAAACGATCAATTTTTATCGAAATGAAATCGAGCCGCTGCGGGAATTGACGCCTCATATCCCAGTCACCACGAACTTTATGGGCGACTACCCGCATATGCGTCCATTTCTTGGGCTGGATTATCATCAATTTGCAAAAGAGGTCGATGTGATCTCATGGGATAGCTATCCTGCTTGGCACAGCGGCAGAGAAACAACGGCCGAATTAGCATCAAACGTTGCCTTTGTACATGATTTGTATCGTTCCTTAAAGGACGGACAGCCGTTTCTCGTCATGGAGAGTACGCCGAGCCTTGTGAACTGGCATGAAGTGAACAAGGTCAAACATAAAGGCATGGCACACCTTTCTGCCATGCAGGCAGTTGCCCACGGATCAGACTCCGTGCTTTATTTCCAGTGGCGGCAAGGCCGAGGCGCCTCTGAGAAATTCCACGGAGCCGTTGTCGATCATTCTGGTCATGAACATACGCGCGTGTTTCAAGAGGTAGCTGATCTAGGGAAACAACTGGAGCAGCTGCAGCCAATTGCGGGCACATCCGTTCAGCCAGAGGTTGCCATCATTTACGATTGGGAAAATCACTGGGCCATTGATGATGCGCAAGGCTTAAATAATACAAACAAACGCTATGTAGAGGCTTGTCAAACTCACTATCGAAGCTTTTGGAAAAAAGGCATCCCTGTTGACATTGTCGGGATGGAAAAGGATTTCTCATCCTATCGTGTGCTCATTGGACCAATGCTCTACATGATCAAACCAGGCGTTGCAGAAAAAATTGAAGCCTTTGTCAAAGAGGGCGGCATTTTTATCGCAACTTATTGGAGCGGCATGGTTGATGAAAATGACCTCTGTTTCCTCGGCGGTTTCCCTGGTCCTCTCCGCCACGTACTTGGCATTTGGGCTGAGGAAATCAACACATTGATGCCAGATGAACATGTGTTAATAACCACAGGGAATGGACGCACCTATCATGTCGGACAATATTGCGAATCCATACACCCTGAAACGGCCTCTGTGCTAGGGCATTTTGAGAATGGCTGCTACGAAGGACAGCCAGCCCTGACTGTCCGTTCATTAGAAAAAGGGAAAGCATACTATATGGCCTCAGAAAATGAGCAGGCTTTTTATGATGAGTTTTACGAAGACCTTATCGCAGGTATTGGCATACAGCCTGTCCTATCCACTGCAATTCCAGAAGGAGTCAGTGTACAAAAACGAACAGACGGTACGCAGGACTATGTGTTTTTGATGAATTTTACAGAAGAGCAGCAGAACATGTCACTAGATTCAGAGGCAAGCTATGAGAATATGCTGACTGGACAGCAAGTGCCTGAGCAGCTTCAACTTGATCCTTACGAGTACGTCATCTTGAAAAAATAGTTTAAAAGAAGCGTCCATTTATTGGGCGCTTTTTGATTTAAATAAGTCCAAATACCCATACTAAATATGATGAATTTAATCATTATTTTTTATCTAAATTTTTTTGCAATATTTGATGCCGCACCACGACTGGTCCCTCCATCCTTTTTTACCATTGTATAGGTATGAAAGCGGTTGCTTCATACTCATATTTTTGATACCCTTTTTTTCAATGCACATGTGGGAATGCATTGGATGAAAAGTACAGACAAATGTAAACGGTTTATTGTAGGGGGAGGGGCTTATGTTAACGTTTGTTGGATTGATGATTATTTTAACGATTGTTGTGCTGCTGATTTGGGGGAAAGCAAGTCCAATTGTCGCCATGGTTATGGTGCCTTTAATAGGGGCGCTCATTGCGGGATTTGGGATCAATGACATTCAAACCTTCTTTGAGGAAGGGATTATCAAAGTATTGCCGGTGGCGACCATGTTTATCTTCGCCATTTTATTTTTTGGCATTTTGCAAGATACAGGGTTCTTTGAACCTGTAATTAAAACTTTAATCAAACTGACAAAAGGAAATGTTGTCACAGTTGCAATGGGAACTGCTTTGATTGGGATTATCGCACACTTAGACGGAGCAGGGGCTACGACCTTTTTATTAACTGTACCTGCACTGCTTCCACTTTATAAAAAATTACATATGAGCCCTTATTTACTGCTGTTATTAATCGGGACAAGCGCCGGATTAACCAATATGATTCCATGGGCTGGACCGACTGGACGGGCAGCCAGTGTCCTGAATATGGACCCCTCTGAACTCTGGGTGCCGCTCATACCAATTCAGCTCATTGGCGTTGTGCTCGTGTTAGGAATGGCATTCATTTTAGGAAAAAGGGAAGAAAAGCGAATTCGGGTGAAAATTGCTGCAAATGAAATAGCTGCGGTTCAACTTGAAGGTGCAGATTGGGATCGTGCCATTCAGTCTATTAGTGAAACTGGAGACGCCTCTTTAAAGCGTTATCATCTCATTTGGGTGAACCTTGTTCTGTTTTTATGTGTTGTGGTACTTCTCGTGTTGAACGTGATTCCAGCTAGTTTTATGTTTATGATTGGCCTGTCTCTCGCACTATTGATTAACTTTCCGAATGTGAATCTGCAAATGGAAAGGATCAAGGCACACGCACCTAGTGCGCTGATGATGGCGGCTGTCATTTTCTCCGCAGGATCATTTTTAGGAATTCTTGAAGGCACAGGGATGCTGAAAGCCATTGCGGTGGACAGTATTCACATTTTACCAGCCTTCTTGCTGCCATTTTTACATATCATTGTTGGGCTGCTTGGGGTGCCGCTTGATATGCTGACAAGTACAGACGCCTATTATTACGCCCTTCTGCCAATTGTTGAATCCATTACATCTGAAGTTGGCGTGCCAGGTACTTCAGCGGCATATGCCATGATGATTGGGAACATCATCGGAACCTTTGTCAGCCCGCTTGCTCCCGCTGTTTGGCTCGCTGTAGGTCTTGCAGGGGTTGATATGGGGAAACACATCCGCTACTCCTTCTTTTGGATGTGGGGATTCAGTATTATCCTTCTGTTCGTGGCGATGCTGATTGGCATCATTTAAAAAGAAAGACATGCGCGGATATGCGCATGTCTTTTCTTTCATTATGAAGGATATTCACTTGTGTGAATGTCTGTTTTCGGCTTTCTAATAAGAGACATCAATCCAATGATAAACAATAGAACCATTGGAGCAAATGCAAGGCCAACTGTTCCAATCAAAAGAGTCACAGCAGAAACCAAGAAGAGAATACCTGAAAGCACGGCACGGCGGTCTGTTTTCAAAAGAATCACACCGACAATCGACAGCACAGCCGCAATTGCGGAAACGATCATAAACTGAGTACCAAATGCATTGACAGAAGCTTGAAGCGTTTCAATCGGCAAGGTTTCTCCTTCCTCTTGTAATACTTCATTGATTTCATCATAAAATGATGGACCCACAGAAAGGATTAATGCCCCAAACCCAACACCAATGGCATTGAGGACAATACTAATAATCCCCATAATTTTTTCACCTTTACGTTTAATCATGTGTAAACCTCCTAAAAAGTTAAATTAACCTGTTTTCACTTCTCGCTTTTGGAAGACGATTAAGGCAATAGCTAAGAAAATAGCCCAATAGATGACTAGGACGGTTAGTGAGAATCCTAGGGACATACCTTCGATAAAAGTAGGTGTGTCCGCGAAATATTGTACAGGATCGTTGGCAAACAATAAGTATTTCGCCCAATCAAAGAAGAACATCAAAATGCTTGTGATGGATGCTCCAACAATATAAGCTAACACACTAATCGCAATAGAAAGGGCCTCACTTCTAAATACCGTTGAAATGGCAAAAGAAAGTGTCCCTAGTACAACAAACATAGCACAATGTGCCAAATAATATGAAACCATATTTGCAAGCTGAGATTGTTCAATGACTTTACCATTTTGATAGGACAAATACACATAATCATGATTGAGTCCAAAGAAGATCGCACCTAGAATAAATGACAGGATAAATAGGACCGCGATCAGAAATAGAGAGTAAAGTTGAACGGTAAAATATTTAGATAAAAGAATTTTCATTCTTGATGGTGGACGAATGAGTAATAATTTAATTGTACCATGCTTATATTCAGCCGAGACAATCGTCGCTGCAATGATAATCACAAATACACCGACCAGCTGAAGCAAATCAGCATTGATCTTCACATAAGTCCATGCATTTTTACCGAATTGATCCGCAGGAGGCAAATTATGCTTGATTCGATACTCATTGATCGCTATATCGTTTTCAAGGGATCTCTTATAAAAACCTATATTATCCTCTTTCAATTCTTGCTTATTTGCTTTATTGATCGCTTGCAGCTCAGTCTTCCAATCACCTGATGCTTGATCTCCGTCATTTGTTTTCACTGCAAAGATCAGCGTGGCAACCATACCTAAAACAAGAAGCCCAACCATAATCCAAGTACCAACACGATAACTGATCTTCATCCACTCGTTTTGAATGAGGCGAATCATACGTCTGCCTCCTTTTTACCTGTTAAGCTTAAGAACTTATCTTCTAAGGTTTGTTTTTCGATTTTGATTTCGTACAAATGAATAGTCGCGCTGATCAAATGACGAATTAATTCTGGCATTTTTTCTTCTAGCATAGAGAAGAATAAGTACTGCTCCTCTTCTCTTACAGTGACGCCTTCCTCAAATGCACCAATGAGCTTCTGTGCTTCTTCAAGCTCCCCGGCTGCTACCTTCATTCGATAATTAACCAAATCATCCTGCTTCGTCTCAGCACGCTGATCCTCAATGGCAATCAGCTTTCCTGTTTGGATAATCGCAAAGCGATCACACATCAATTCCATCTCTGACATAAGGTGACTTGAAACAATAACAGCCAGCCCTTCTTCCTTCGCAAGCCTTCTTAAGTAATCTCGTATCATTCGAATTCCCTCAGGATCAAGACCATTAGTCGGTTCATCTAAGATTAGCAGTTTCGGCCTATGTATGAGTGCCTGCGCAATGCCCAAACGCTGTTTCATTCCTAATGAAAATGTACGAACACGCTTATGTTTCACATGCTGTAAGCTGACTAACTCTAACAGCTCATCAATTCGCGCTTCATCCACTTTCCCATTCATTCTGGCAAAGTGAACAAGATTTTGTCTTGCCGTTAAATGATTATACATTTCCGGGTTTTCAATGATGGCACCGACATCTTGGATGGCATGCTGATAGGAGGTTTGAATACTATGACCATTAATCAGAATATCACCAGATGTAATGGGAGAAAGACCGACCATCATACGAATGGTTGTTGTTTTCCCTGCACCATTTGGTCCTAAGAAGCCAAAGACTTCGCCCGCTTGGACAGAAAAGCTTAAGTCTTGAACAATCTTTTTCCCGCGAATATGTCTAGATACATTATGCAGTTCTAAAACGTTCGTCACGTTACCTCTCCTTCTTTGTCTAAGTATCATCTATCATTCTATTTCCTGATAAGCACCATGATCCGTCAAAAATAGAAGAACACTTCCATATGGTACAGCAATGCCCAAAAGTTGTGAAGGGGATTAGCCAAAATTTAGCGAATCATCTGCCTTTTTTAAGGTAGGGTTAAGAAAACTGCGAATTTTTATGTGAAAAGAGGCTTGATTTTTTAAAAAATGAACCTTTTTCAACAGGTATATATGTATGGAATTTTGTTTGAAATTATTCCTTTCACCTATAATTAAAGAAAAGAGGCCTCTTACAGCCTCTTTTCATACATTATATTTTTTTCACAAACTCTGATTTTAATTTCATTGCGCCGAAGCTAGGAATTTTACAATCAATGTTATGATCGCCTTCAACTAAACGAATGCCTTTGACCTTCGTTCCTATTTTTAAAACGGATGAAGAACCTTTTACTTTTAGGTCTTTAATGACAGAGACCGTGTCTCCATCACTTAACAGATTCCCATTCGCATCTTTGACCACAAGCTGTTCCTCTGCCGCTTGTTCTTGTTCAAGTGACCATTCATGCGCACACTCAGGACAAACTAGCAGACTGCCGTCCTCGTAAGTATAAGGTGAGCTGCACGAAGGACAATTCGGTAGATTAGACATTTTTGTTTCCTCCAACTTTCTACATCATTTATATCGATTTTACCACATTTCTATAAAAGGAATGTGATAGAAAAGGAAACATTTTTCATCGTTTACTTATTTTTTCCAATTTCTAACGCAGCCGCGATATTCCGAGCTGTTCTCTCTACATGAAGATCCGCATCTCGTATCGCCTCAGAAAGAGAAGTAATACCTGGAACGATACTAAACAGTGCATCAATTCCATGATCGTGTACGACTGCACTGTCTTTTGCAAGCGAGCCTGCGATGCCAATCACAGGCAGATTATACTGCTTCGCTGCTTTGGCTACGCCTATTGGCGTTTTTCCATAAATGGTCTGCCGGTCAATTCGGCCTTCTCCCGTAATGACAAGGTCTGCCTCCTTGATGACGTCATCAAAATGAACAGCCTTCAGCACAATATCGATTCCTCTTTGCAAATCAGCTTTTAAAAAGCCTAATAAACTCGCACCAAGACCTCCTGCCGCTCCTGCCCCTGCTGCCTTTCCAAAGGATACATTGAACTGTTTTTCAGCTACTTTTGCAAAATGTTCCAGGTTCTTGTCTAGCACTTGAACCATTTCTTCATCTGCCCCCTTTTGAGGGCCGAAAACAGCAGACGCTCCTCTTTCACCTGTTAAAGGATTATCCACATCACAAGCCACCTCTAGCCTTACGGATTGCAGTCTTGGATCGAGTCCAGATAAATCAATTGAAGCTAATTGATGAAGTGCTCCGCCGCCTGGCGCTAGGTCTCGTCCTGTTTGATCAAGGAAAGCTGCACCTAATCCTTGCATCATCCCAACACCGCCATCAATTGTTGCACTTCCGCCAAGCCCAATCATCACATGCTTCGCTCCTTTATCCAGCGCTGCAAGTATTAATTCTCCAGTTCCTCTTGATGTGGTCCATAACGGATTACGTTTTTCTCGCGGGACAAGGTGTAAACCAGAGGCTGCAGCCATCTCTATGACAGCAGTCTGACCATCTCCTAACATGCCAAAAAAAGCATCCACAGGTTCACCAAGCGGGCCCGTGACCACATGATGAACAATGTGCCCGCCCGTCGCATCAACCAACGATTGAACGGTCCCCTCTCCTCCATCTGCCATTGGCAGTTTGATATACTCTGCGTTTGGCAAAACAGAACGAAATCCTCGTTCAATGGCACATGCTGTCTCATAAGCAGACAAACTTTCTTTAAATGAATCTGGTGCGATCACAATTTTCATCCTAAAGCCCCTCTTTTCTTATCATGTCCTCAGCCAAACAGCTGGAAAACGCCAAAAATAATGGTCGATACAACGGTTAACGTCAAACCGATCAACGATTCAAAAGGCATGAGCTTCAAACGCTCTTTGATATCCATTTGAACACTTCCTGCTGTTGCATGGAAAAAGCTCCCGTGCGGCATATGGTCAAGCACTGTTGCGCCAGCATGAATCATGGCTGCCCCTGAAAGAGCAGACACACCAAGCCCAATCAGCGTTCCGCTAAACACACCACTTGCTACCGCTGTTCCTGCTGTTGTCGAAGCGGTCGCGGCTGACATAAATATCCCTGAAGTTGGTGCAAGTAAATATGGAGGTAAACCCGATGCATCAAGTGCCTGAATAAACACATCTTTTAAGGAAGAATTCGATACGATTCCCGCTAATGTACCTGTCCCTAATAACATGATCGCGACACCTGACATTTTATGCAGCCCCGACATCGCATAATCATTGAGAAATTTCCCTTTTTTCATGAAAAGAGCACCTACAATCCCTCCAATCGGTAAGGCGATCATTGGGTCTATATTGATTTGAAAAAGTGGTCTTAAAGCCAACAATAAAATGGTAACCAGTGGACCAGCCAGTGCTTGAAAAAAAGCAGGTATTTGAACTTTACTTTGCCCGGTTTCCTCTTCAAGAACGGGTGTCCCTTTGTTTGCAAGCTTTTTAGCTAATACATATGTAACAGCCAACCCGAACACAGCCGGAATGACACCTGCAGCCATCATTGAAGTCAGAGGTACACCAAAAGCGTCTGAAGCGGCAATAGCGTTCGGATTCGGTGACATGATATTTCCTGCCTTCCCGCCTCCAATCATAGCAAGGAGAATCCCCGTTTTTGAGAGCTTTGCGCGTTTGGCAATGGCAATGGCGATTGGCGCTACCGTAATAACTGCAACATCTACAAAAACGCCCACTGTTGTTAAAATCATCGTTGCAAGTGCGAGTGCTAATAGTGCCCTCGCTTCTCCAAGCCTTTTCACGATGGCCTCAGCGATAGATAACGCTGCACCTGATTCAATGAGAACACCAGCCAGTACACCTGCGGCCATAATTCTAAGGACAGCCGGAATCATGTCCTTAGCACCTTCCATCATGACGTTGACGGTCTGAACAATGTCTACACCGCCAACCAAACCGCCTATGAATGCACCTGCCAGCATGCCATAAGCAGGTGATACTTTTTTTAGAATGAGAACAATCGCGATCACAAGCGCCGCCATGGCTCCCAGAGTACTTACCGTCACATCTCCACCCATTCTCAATCCCCCTAAAAATATCTTTCTCCAATTGTAAGCGTTTACCCTAAGGGATTGTGTTGTGAATCTGGATGAACTTTTTTAACTGACCACTCTACCGAATTGTGCATTTGCACAATCAAGATAGTTGATTCAAAAGCTGCGCCATATAAAGCTCGATTAACTGTTTTACATGACGAGGGTCTTTTCCGGTCAATTCTTGAATTTTGTCTAACCGATAACGCAATGTATTCCGATGAATAAATAAACGATCAACAATTCTTTGCAAATCACCGCCCTCTTCAATGTAAATCCTTAATGTATGGGCGAGCTCTGCTTCTTGTGTTAAAGGCTTGTAAAAGTCAGTCCATCGACTGTTCTTTTCAGCAATTCCCGCCATCATGAATAAGCTTTCCAGTTGATAAGACTCAAAGAAATACATACTTTCTTCCGAATCAAGAGCCTTCCCTAACCTCAGGGCATCTCTCGCATGCTGAAAAGAAATTGGCAGCTGGCTGATGTCGTCAGCGACAGTCCCTATCCCCACTAACACTTGGCCTCCTACTGCTTTTTGCATTGTTCTTTGCAGATGACCTGCCACCTGCTTTAATCGATGTTCAGGTATGGGCTGACTTAAAAGAATCAATTCATGACAAAAGGTCATGCCAAGTAAATCATCCGCCTTCTTATCATATTGAATCGCATGCATCAATTTATGAACAGCATCCTCTGAGGATGGAACTGGCTGAAAAACAATAGCCATTCGGCGCTTGTCTAAATCCATCCCCAGCCAAGCAGCTCGATTTTTTAGCTGATGATCCCCAACATCAGAATATGAAATCAACTGATTGACAATTTCACTTTCTATTCGATGACGCCATTGAACCCGCTCAAGCAGAAAAGATTGCTCTAACACCAGTTCAGCCGCCATCTTTACCAATTCGGCATGATGCCGAATGTCCTCTGGCTCGCCAGTAATCCCAATCACACCAACTACTTGTTCATGGAAACAAATAGGCAAGTTAATCCCGGGTTTCACTCCTTCCAAACGCAAAGAGGTCTCCTGATCAATTTCCACACTGTTCCCGCTTGTCAGCACAAGTCGTGCACCATCATGTTTCTGGCCAATCCTGTTTCGTTCACCAGAACCAATAATGACACCATCTGCATTCATCACATTGATGTTTTTATGTAAAATATGCATCGTACGTTCAACCATTTCTTGAGCCAATTCACTGGTTAAAAATTGCATTTCCCATCTCTCCTGAAGGTTTTTTCATTCAATGTATCATAGTGACATTGCACAATAAATACAAAGTGTTCAAAAACCAGCTGTTGACAAAGGTACGTTGAAAAGTGTTTAATCAAATCAAGGACCGACCGACAGTCTAGTTAAAAGAAAGGATGGCTTTATGAGAACCGTTAAACATCCTGAGGAACGTAAAAATGACATATTAAACGCAGCAGAAGCGCTTTTTTCAACCAAAGGCTATCAGAAAACAACGATTATTGACATATTAAAAGCCGTTGGCATTGCAAAAGGCACCTTTTATTACTACTTTGCATCCAAAGAAGAAGTAATGGATGCCATTATTGACAGGATCATCAAAGAAGATATCATCGTGGCAAAGCGTATTGCAGCTGACCCAGACCTTCCAGTCGTTGACAAACTATTTCGTATCATCATGGCGCAATCACCTCAGCAAGGAAGCCATAAACAGGGGATGATCGATCAGTTCCATCAGCCTTCTAATGCAGAAATGCATCAAAAAAGCTTAATCAAAGCCATTAAAGAACTATCACCAGTGTTGGCAGATGTCATTCAGCAAGGTGTAGAGGAAGGGACATTCAAAACGAAGTATCCTCAAGAAACGGTTGAATTCCTTCTTGCTTCTGCACAGGTCATATTTGATGAAGGCCTGTTTCAATGGACAGCCGAAGAAAGTATACAACGCGCTTTAGCTTTTATCGATATACTCGAATCCTCATTGCATGCAGAAAAGGGAAGCTTTTCCTTCCTGCTGAAGCGATTATCTGGGGAGCCGGATGAAAATAATCAGTGATTGGTCACTTCAATACCAATCCTGCATACATTATAGACTGACGGTCGGTCTAAAAGGAGAGTGATATTTATGTCTTTGTTATCCAAAAGAGGGGCATCCCACTTTATCTACCTCGTTCTCGGACAGATTATTTCCGTTTTCGGATCTTCTCTCATTCGGTTTGTTCTATCTTTACACGTACTGGATATGACGCATCGAGTTGATTTATATGCCTTACTTTTCGCTTTATCCAATATCCCGCTCCTTCTCTCTCCGTTAGCTGGTGCAATCGCTGACCGGTTTAACAGAAGGAACTTAATGATTTTGTTTGATGTTCTCACCGGCATGATGATTCTTGCCTTTTATTTTTGGTTATTCTCGGGAAATGATTCACTCTATATGATTGGAGCTGTCATGATACTGCTTGGTGTGATGAGTACGTTTTATGCTCCCGCTGTGATGTCCAGCATTCCACAGCTAGTGAAACAAGAGCAATTAGAACAAGCCAACGGCATCGTCAATGGCGTTCAGGCGCTTTCAGGTGTTCTCGCACCTATTATCGGCGGAGTTTTATACGGAATGATTGGAAGTCAATCTATCATCGGTGCCAGTGCCATCGTATTTTTTCTATCAGCCTGCATGCTTTTACGGTTAAACATTTCCTTCTCCCCTAGTCCGCTGACAGAGTCCATGGGCAAAGTGCTCATAAAAGATATGAAACAAGGATTTTCTTATATTGGCAGCCAGCCATTTTTAAAAAGAGCCATGCTGCTTGCTGCAATGTTAAATTTCATCCTTACACCATTTTTTATCGTAGGGGGTCCAATCATTTTAAGGGTCACAATGAAGAGCAGTGACATCATGTATGGAATAGGCATGGGTTTAATTGAGTTCGCTGTCATCGCAGGGGCTCTGCTAGTGGGGCTTCTAGCGATGCATTGGCGCATTCCTACTTTATATCGCTGGCTTCTTGTCATCGCAATCATCTTACTGCCTGTGGCGTTCTCAACATCCAAAACAGCTCTTCAATTTGGTACTTATCCAGCTTATTTTCTCTTTTTAGCAGGATGTCTTCCAATTGCTATGCTGCTAACTATGATCTCAATCGTTGTGATTTCACATGTTCAAAAGAAAACACCAAATCATCAATTAGGAAAAGTGATGGCCAATCTGACAATGGTTTCTCAATGTGCTGCTCCGCTTGGCCAAATGATGTATGGATTCTTGTTCAATACGTTTTCAGCCACCATGTATGTGACGGTGCTCATCGTCAGTACTTTCATGTTTGCACTAGCCTGCTTAACAAAAAATATGCTTCAGCATGAAGGAGAATCAGCCTCATGAGATTAGCGTTTATAAAGCAAGACTTAACCCGTCACCGTCTTATTTCAATCGGCTTAACCATTTGCATCATGATGACTTCATTTCTCGCAACAAGTGCAGCTCAAATGATCGTACAGCTGAATGGTTCCATTTCTGGCCTGCTCCATTCTGCTAAAGCGCCAGATTTTGTCCAAATGCATGACGGCGACCTAAATGAAAAAGACATTGAAGCATTTTCAAGCAAGCAACCCATGGTAAAAGCCCATCAAATCGTCCCAATGATACCAATTGAACATGCAAACATCAGGTTCGGACATGAGCCTGCCAAAGCAGGTGTGATGGATCATTTATTTGTGAAGCAAAATCGTCATTTTGATTTTCTTTTAAACGAACAAAACGAAAAGCTCACTGTCAATAAAGGTGAAGTGGCTGTCCCAATTTATTTTCAACAAAAGTATCATCTCAACATAGGTGAAACGTTACTGCTTGAGAAAGGAGCTAATCAATTCACCTTTCGCATCAAAGCGTTCTTGCGAGATGCACAAATGAACCCCAGTCTTGTCAGTTCAAAAAGATTTCTTCTTCATAACGAGGATTGGGACGCAATAAATCAAGTGTTTCAACAAAAAGAGTACTTAATCGAATTTTTACTACAGGATGCCGCGCAGACAGATACTTTTCAAGCAATCTATCAATCATCACAGCTGCCTCAACAGGGCCCAGCTGTCACATTACCTTTGCTGCGTATGCTGAATGCATTGACAGATGGAATGGTCATTGCCATTCTCCTTCTTGTTTGCCTGCTGCTCATCAGTATAGCCCTTCTCTCTCTCCGTCTTGCTATGACGGCTTCTATAGAAGAGGATGAACGTGAAATTGGCATACTGAAGGTGCTTGGGATCCCTTTAACAAGAATCAAGCAATTATACGTTGGTAAGTATGCCGTGCTTGCTTGTGCAGGTTGTATAGCAGGATATGTGTTAACGCTTATATTTGGTGATATGTTTACGGCCAATATTCACCGATACATGGGGAATCAGCCTTCTTTTACTCATTGGTTAATCCCGCTTTTTGTTTCTATTGCGACGGCAATGAGCGTCATCTCTTGCAGCTATGCTGTCCTAAGAAAGTTTGGTCAAATATCAGCTGCTCAAGCACTTCAAGGCGTTATCAATTCACCGGGTCATAAGAAAAGAATACCTATGCACCTCAAGAAAAGCAGGTTCATACCAATCAATATTTGGCTTGGTTTAAAAGACCTGATATCACGAAAGAAGTTGTACACAACGATTTCTTGTATTATTGCACTCTGTACATTTTTAATGCTCATGCCTATTCAGCTATGGCATACCTTACAATCACCGGATTTCATCACATACCTTGGCTCTGGTAAAAGTGACCTTCGAATTGATATACGCCAAGGAAATCATCTAGCGAAAAAGACAAACGAAATAGAATCAATGATTCGTGAAGATCAGAGTATTCAAACAGCAGCCATCTATGAAACTACTTCTCTTCAGGTGAAATCAAAGGAGAACACATTAGAAACGCTCTACTTAGAAACAGGTGAGCTCTCAGCATTTCCCCTCAACTATTTACAAGGACGACAGCCTTTAAAGAATGAAGAAATTTCCTTATCCGTATTAAATGCAGATTCACTTCAGAAAAAGATAGGAGAAAGAATCACTCTCGTAAATAATGGGCATGAAATCCAAAGAACGGTGACAGGTATTTATCAGGACGTGACCAATGGAGGCAAAACAGCAAAAGCAATATCACAGCCATTTCCTCAAACAGCTCTTTGGCAAACCATTCAAATCCAACTAAAACCAGGAGTAAATATTGCAGAGAAAAAGACAATATTTGAAAAAAAGGTATCTCCTGCAAAAGTGACAGATATGAAAGAATACGTTCATCAAACGATCGGTAGCACAGCAGCTATTGTAAAAGTCATTGCATTTTTTGCTGCTTTAGCTGCCTTTGGAACCGCCAGCTTAATGCTATTCATGTTTCTGCACATGTTAAAGGCGAAAGATTCGAGCCGAAACCACATGTTAAGAACAATTGGATTTTCTAAAACAGATATAACAGCACAATATATAACAAGTTTTATCGTTGTTCTCTCTTTTGGCGCCTTTATTGGAACAATCGCAGTCAATACCATTGGTCCTGCTTTGATGAGTGTCGGTGGAGCATCATTAGGGGCGTCGAGCCTTCAGTGGCTGTCACCACAATGGGTGTCGTTTGTGTATCCACTCACACTATTTATTGTCAATTTAGCTTTGACCACCTGGTTATCGAAGACGTTTTTTTCTAGTCCAACGACAAGGCAAAAACTTTTATAAGGAGATGTTTCACATGGAACACTTGATTGAAACGAAGCGATTGTCTTTGCATATCAATTCAGTAAAAGGACAAAAACAAACCATTCTTAAGGATATTCATTTATCGATAAAGCGTGGGGAATTCGTGACCATTATGGGACCTTCTGGATGTGGGAAAACATCATTACTTTATCAGCTTAGCGGCATAGAAACAGCTTCAACGGGAGAAATCAAATATAAAGGCCGATCACTATCAGAAATGACAGACAAACAGTTAACTGCTCTGCGCTTAACAGAGATGGGGTTTGTCTTTCAGCACAGCCACTTATTAAAAAATCTTAATCTATTTGACAACATCATCGCTGCAGCTTATTTAGCAAAGAAAAAGCCAAGACAAGAAGTGAATGAACGAGCTCAATATTTAATGGAAAAACTTGATATTGATCATTTAGCAAATAGATATTTAACAGAAGTATCGGGAGGACAACTTCAACGAGCCTCTATCTGCCGAGCGCTCATGAATGAACCAGACATACTTTTCGCTGATGAACCAACAGGTGCTCTTAATTCCAGTACAACAAAAGAAGTGATGAATGTTTTTTCAAGAATCCACTCTGAAGGAGCAACACTGCTGCTTGTCACACATGACCCCAAGGTGGCTCTTCGTTCTGAAAGAATCATGTTTATGAATGACGGAGAAATTGCAGCCAGTTTACAACTAGGAAGATATGATCACTCAACTGCCGAGAATCGAGAAATGAGATTAAATCAATGGCTGCAAGATTTAGGTTTTTAATTTGAGAACAAACAGGCAGGAAACTGCCTGTTTTACTTTTTCTGGCACTCAAACGAGTAATCCATAGATAAACTATTTGTTTCTAAGATGATTTTGCCCCCAGCTTGTTGACAAGATTCTGTCAGCAGCTCAATTTCTTTGCTATAAAAGTATCTCTTTGACATATAAAGAGTCACTAAAACAAGTAACAGAGTCATGATAATGACTGTGATTTGTCTGTTTAAGCTTTGAAATCTTTTTTTCATTTCAACATCCTTTCTAAAAGGTCAGAGTTTGTGTTTAATACTTACTTTTGTCTGCATCTATCAGTTTCTTATCTCATGATCTAGCAACATCATACCTGATTTTCTTTCATAGATCGACCTTCCATTTTCCCTCTGAAATAGCTAAAATTGCTTTATTCCAAATATACGAGTGATATTTTCGTACATCATCATAAAATCCATTGTATATATCCCTTTTTTAGACTTCCAAAAAGAGATTTTATTCATTTGTGCTACCAAGCAATCACACTTACAATATCGTACATCACATGACCTTAGGTCCTTTTTATTACCTCTTGTCAATCACCTCACCGAAACGATTATATTTTACCAAAAATTGTGATATCGTTTTTTGTGAAACAGGTGAAAGGAACTTAAAGAGGTGAAATTTCCATGGCTATCATTTCTGCTGAACAGGTGGGGAATCGTTTAAATGATTGGAGAATTGCAATCCGCAAGCATGATGTACACAGTGCAAAAGCAATGTATACAGAAGTAAAGGAATTACTTCAAAAAATGGAAGAGAATCAGGAGGTCTTGACCTATTACTCATTGCTAGAAGGCAAGTATAAACTCATGTTATATGAACGGAGAGGTACAAAACTGAAAGAACAGACAGAGCCAGATTGCCCCTCTAAAACAAACGACTTAATTGAATACTATTTTTACCTATACAAAGCCCTTTACGCTTCATATAAAAGAGACTATGCATCAGCTATTGGACTGTTTAAAATTGCCGAGAAAAAACTACAACACATTCCTGATGAAATAGAAGTAGCAGAATTCCATACGAAAATCGCCAACTTATATATGCTGCTTCGTCAAAGCCTGATTTCTCTACACTATATTCAGAATGCTATTGATATTTTCAAAAGTCATGAAGGATATGAGAGAAGACTAGCTGCAGCCTTTGTCATCGCCGCTGCTAATTATATGGACATTGGTGACTTTATAAGAGCAGAAGACTACTACAAAAAAGCATTACACATCGCAGACAGTCTCAACGATCATTTTCTAACATCACAGCTTTATCATAATATCAGCATTTTGTACGCCGAAGCTGGCGAATCAAAAAAATGTATCGATGCCCTAGAAAAGGCTCTTAGTGATGAAGACTATCTCTCTTCGTGTTACTTTCATCACTCCATGTACATGTTAATGAAAGAGCTGCTTTCTATCGATGAAAGGACACAAGCTCTCTATTACTTCGAATTGGTGAACCAAAAACATGAATCAGAGAAATGCCCCATCTATACAGCAAAAATGAATTTGCTTTACCATCTATATTTCACTGAAGATATGGCTCAAAAAGCCCAAGCCTGTTTCGATGAAATCAGCATTCTTAAAAAATTAAAAGATGCTGAAGGAGCCTGTGAATTAAGTGCATTAGCTGCAAAACACTTTGAAGAGCTGGGAGCAATTCATCAAGCCTATCTCTTTTTAAAGGAAGCTGATCGCATGAAACATCCTATCATTGACTGGGGGAATTCTAATGAAAAAAATGAGTTTATTGATTATCACTTTGACCATCGTTGTTTTAGGACAAACAGGGGCTTTCAATTCATTAAATGATTCAGATCCTGGTACAACAGAACGACCTATCGGAACTTAATATAAACATTGGTCATACAAAGAACCACTCGCCGCATCAGAAGGCAAGTGGTTCGACATTTATTTTAGTTGCTGATAAGATATGAGGCGGTGTATATGTACCGCAAGATAAGTAAGCTCATCATTAGGAATGACAATACTATGCACCTGTTTAATATAATCTTTGATTTTAAAAGCAACATCCATCGCTTGAGGGTACAAGTGTGCAATTTGTTCAAATAACTCATTTTCTTGATCTGATAATAATTTATTTGCATAAAGTCTTTCTACAAAGAATTTCACATGTGTAATGAACCTGCTGTAATGAATATTCTCTTGATCCATTTTCATATTCAACGTATAGCGTACAAGATTGACAATACTCCCGATCATCTTGGCATATTTCATACCATCTTTCGAATCGGATTTCTCACTTAATGCATTAATTAAGTGAAAGGCGATATTAGCAGCTTCTTCTTTTGGTAATTGTATGCCCAATGTGTCATTGACTAACTCAAGTGCGTAATTCCCTACTTCAAATTCTTCCTTATAGTAGTTTTTGATTTCCCAATACACACGATTCGTAATATTAATATTCTTTTTATGACGTTCCACTGCAAAATTCAAATGATCCATTAAGGTAAAATAAACACCTGAATTTAAAGTTGAGTTTAAACGTTTTTCTGCATATTGGACGATGTGCTGAGTTAAATCGATAAACTCCTGAGGCATCGAATCTAGCAGTTGAAGAAATTCTTTTGCTCTCATGTTATCGACTGACATAAAGACTTGGTCCGCTTTTTTCTCTTCGATCATTTGACCTGGTTTCTGTCCATAGCCAATTCCTCGGCCGAACAAAACCATCTCCTGTTGGTTCTGATCTTCAGCCAGGACCACGCTCGAGTTTAAAACTTTTTTGATTTTAAACATCGTCATCACCTGTTTTCATGATTGTGGTGTTCAATCAAGCGATTCACCATTTGTCTCAATGACTTTTTGGTACCAATAAAATGAGTCTTTTCGAGATCGTTTTAATGTCCCGTTCCCGTCATCATCTTGATCGACGTGAATGAAGCCATAGCGTTTTGACATTTGTGATGTACCTGCACTAATAATATCAATCGAGCCCCAGCTCGTATATCCAAAGAGATCGACGCCTTCTTCAATCGCTTCTCTCATTTGACGGAAATGCTCTTTAAAATAGTTAATACGATAGTCGTCATGGATAGAGCCATCACTTTCAACTACATCCTTTGCACCCATGCCGTTCTCGACAATGATAAGAGGTTTTTGATAGCGATCATACAATTCGATCAAAGAAATTTTCAGACCAACCGGATCAATTTGCCAGCCCCAGTCAGTTGAAGGAAGATAAGGGTTTTTGACCCCACGAATTGTGTTTCCTTCTGTCTCTTCTAAACCTTCTTGGGCTGATTCCGTTAAAGACATATAGTAGCTAAATGAGATAAAATCTACTGTGTTTTCTTTTAAAATGGTAAGGTCATCTGCTTCCATTTGAATATGAATATCTTTTCTCTCAAGCATGCGCTTGATCAGCGCTGGATACTCGCCAAACACCTGTACATCTGCATAGAAATAGTTTTCTAAGTTTTGTTTCAAAGCTTGTTCCACATCATTCGGGTGGCACGTATGCGGATACGTTGTCAATTTTGTCAGCATACATCCTACCTGGCTTCCTGGGATGATACGATGGCAATCTGCTGTTACGAGAGCAGATGCGACAAATTGATGATGAAGTGCTTGATACACCGTCTCCTCTACTTTTCCTTCTGGGCAGCGATCAGGAATAATTCCCGCTGTAATGAAAGAGTGGCGGTGAATACTATCAATTTCATTAAAGGTGAGCCAATATTTCACATCATCTTTATAACGTTCGAAACAAACATTGGCGAACTTCACAAAGAGGTCGATTACTTTTCTTTCAACCCAGCCGTTATATTTCACACTAAGCGCTAAAGGCATTTCATAATGAGAGAGTGTCACGATCGGTTCTATGTTGTGTTTTTTCATTTCTGCAAAGACACGATCATAAAATTGCAGCCCTTTTTCATTCGGTTCTGCTTCTTCTCCAGTAGGGAAGATACGACTCCATGCAATAGAAATGCGAAGTGTTTGAAATCCCATTTCAGCAAAGAGAGCCAAATCCTCTTTATAGTGATGATAGAAATCAACACCTCTGCGTTTTGGGTATTTTTTATCGTCTGGATCTTTTATCGCACGATCTATATTTTCAGTGGTAACAGCAAGATGACCTTCATAATCTTCTACACTCAAGTTGGAACGGTACATTGCAATATCTGCAACAGACGGTCCCTTTCCACCTATATTCCAGGCGCCTTCTGCCTGGTTAGCAGCAATAGCGCCGCCCCATAAGAATCCTTTTGGAAAACCTTTGATTTTTGTCATATAATTAGCCTCCTAATTGTGTAACAACCATCAATGTATCTTGACGATTGACCTCTTGTAATGGCTGTACCTTAATATCATATTGATCTGTATTTGTGATTACAGCAAGTGTTACTGGATCATATCCTGCTTCCATGATTTTTTCTAGATCAAATTCAATCAATAAATCACCCGCTTGAACACGATCTCCAGCCTGCACTTTTGGATGGAAATACTGTCCTTCCAACTGAACGGTGTCAATGCCGATGTGGAATAATACTTCAACTCCATGGTCCGTCTTCATACCAAGTGCATGGTTTGTTTCGAACAGCAAGGTCACCTCACCATCTACTGGTGCATAAAGTGCTCCTTTTGATGGTACAATGGCAATTCCGTCTCCCATGATCTTTGAAGAGAAAATATCATCTTTCACTTCAGATAGAGAGATCATTTGACCAATCACAGGACTTTTGAATGTTTCTCCTGCTCCAATTTTTTCAGCAAACCCAGTTTGGTCCTTTGTCTTTTCTTCTACTGTTCGATCTTTACCTAATACAAAAGCAGCGATAAAGGCGACAATAAACGAAATGACTGCTCCAATGATAGCAAACATCAGATTTCGCGGAAGCTCATCTGATATAAACATCGACATACTTGCTAATCCAGGGCCAACAAGCACAAAAGCTTGTATACCAACTAATCCAATGAAAATCCCCCCAACAAACGAACCTATCATGACACTTCCAAGGACTCGTTTATTTTGAAGTGTTACACCGTATAACGCCGGCTCTGTGATACCAAAAAATGCTGAAATCCCTGCCGAAATGGCTGTTGATCTGAGCACCTTGTCTTTTGTGCGTAGTGCCACAGCGAAGCACGCTCCACTTTCCGCAATATTATGCGCAAGTGATGCCGGTAAATAAAGTGCTTCTTTCCCAAGGGTTCCCATCGTTGTGACTGCATAAGGGACCATTGCTTTGTGCATGCCTGATGCGACCATGAATGGGAGGACCGCTGCTAAAATTGCGACAGCTACCCAGCCTACTGTATTAAACATTGCAAGAATAATTGATGAAAAACCTTGTCCTGCTGTAAAACCAATCGGTCCTAATAGAAGTAACGTAACTGGTACAGTAATGACCAATGACATCATCGGAACGAAGAAAATCCGAATTGGTTTTGGTGAAAACCGCGTAAAGAATTTTTCCATTTGCGCGTAAAGCAATACAGAAAGGATTGCTGGGAACACTTGATACGCATAAGCTATATTTTTCACGTCGAATGACATCAATTGCGCACCTTCAGTAAGCATAGCCGTCATGTTCGGAAGAAGGAGCGCACCGACTGCTGATAGTGCGACCAGTGGATTTACTTTTAATTTATTCGCCGTCGTTACAGCGACTAGTAAAGGCAGAAAGTAAAGTGGTGCGTCCCCTACCATGTTTAGTATTTGATAGGTTTGTCCCTTTGCATCCATCCAGCCTAATAAAGAGAAAAGGAGAAGAAATGATTTTAAGATTCCTCCGCCTGCGATAGCTGGTACAAGAGGCTGGAAGACACCGACAATGAAATCTAACAGAACTGTGCCTGCTTTTCTTTTTTCTTTTGGCTGATTGGATGGCACGTCTTGGTTTGATGAGCTGCTGCCTATTAAACTTGTTACCTTTTGATACACTTCAATGACATCATTCCCAATCACCACTTGGCATTGTCCTGACATTCTGACAGCTATAACACCCGGTGTTTTTTCTAGTGCTGGTACATCCGCTTTTTTCTGATCAATTAGCGTGAAGCGAAGTCTTGTTGAACAGTGCTCAAGGTGCGCAATGTTTTCTTTGCCGCCTACATGCTGTAAAACGTCTTTGGCAACTTGTGTGTAATCCATTTTTCTCCCCCTTTTCTCATACATGAGACCTATATTTCGGCAATAAAAAAAGGACCTAAAACGACAAATAATAGAAATTCATCGTTTTTAGATCCTGCCTGCATGACCAGTCACATGTCTAATTTATTCATATTGGATTTGTTTTTAGTATATATTGATTATATGAAAGCGTCAACATTTATTTTTCTGAAAATCATTAAGGTCTATATACCTAAATTACTCTTCTTTCATTGTTGAAGTAACCTCCATACAATAAATATCCTTTTATCATTCACCAAAAACTATTTTCATCTAAAAAACCAGATAAGTTTAAAATGACCCATCTGGTTTATCATCATCTATTTTTTCTGTTCTTCAGCCTTCTTTTTGAATGCTTCCGTTTGTTCTTGATATTCCTCTTTTGTGACTGCTTTAAATTCTATTGTACCGCCTGCCATTTTAAAAGGAAATTTAATTGATGTTGCATCTCGGTCAGTTTCCCCTAAAATAAAACCCTTTTCAATTGCTGGATAAGTACTCAAATCAAACATTATTCCATCTGAAACACCACCGGCTGTATGTTTCGTTTCTTTATAAGGTTCACCACCATCTCCTGGGACCGTTCTCATTAGAAAAGAACCTGCCCATTCAGACTGCATATACATCCGTTTTACTTTTAGAAATAGCTGGTATGAACCATCCTCCGCCGTATACAGATAACCATAAGCGCCTGTTACTTTCTTAATGAAGTTTCTTACATAATCATGAAATCTATTCTCAGTGTCCTCCATCAATTCATCATATCGGTCATGAATGTCCTTTTGAACAGCACGTAGTTTTGTTTGATCAACTGCTTTGTATGTGATGCTTTGCTTTTCACCTTGTTTTTTCACAGAAAGATCTTTTTCAGCAAGGTGAACTTTATATGTGATCGTCTCTTTCCCTTGCTTCACTTGAAATTCGTAACCGTTTTCAACAGTTTTGCCAGTTAATTTATATTTGTTGATAAATAGGTTAGGATCAAAATGTCTTTTTGGGTTTTCCTCCAAAATGGTTTCATTCAGATAACCTGTGACTTTCCCTTTTCTCTCCGTTACCTTGAACCAGTTCACACCCTCTTTTGTCTTATGCGCAAAGGCGTAGGATTGATCCAATGCACTCTTTTTTCCGATTGCTTGATAGGCTGACCAGCTGACTGCACCAACGATTAATACCGTCAGTACAGTCACAATCCATATTTTCGATTTACTCATACGTACCCCTCCAATATATGATCTGATGAATAATCATCCATATATATGAATGGTCCATCTTCCCAATTAACAAAATCAGGTAAATTATCACCCCCTTTATCAAATTTATTTTTCAACAACCCCTTGTATCTGCCACTCTATATCATTTATTATATATCTAAATGATATATCTTTTAGATAGGTGTGAAGATATGAAAAAATACAATGATACGACGTATGCGATTTTAGGTATTTTAACGACTGATTGTAAGTCAGGGTACGAAGTGAAGCAATTAATTGATGGAAGCCTGCATCATTTTTGGAAAATCAGTTATGGCCAAATTTATCCAGCTTTAAAGTTAATAGTCGAGGAAGGCCTTGCGGAAGTTTCACCTGCTGCTGCTTCTGGCCGCTCAGACAAGCGGGAATATCATTTGACTGAAAAAGGACTGGACACGTTAAGAGAGTGGCTGGCGCAGCCGCTCGATCAGTTACCAACAGAGCGTAATGAGGTGTTATTAAAGTTATTCTTCGGTCAATATCTTTCGTTTGAGAATAAACTAGCGCTTTTACAGGATTATGAGAGGCAGCTCCGTATTCGTTATGAAACTTATGTTTCAATTGAACAAAACATTCAAGAGCTTTATCCAGATGAAGCGGATGCGAAGTATTGGCTGTTTACTTTAGATTATGGGAAAAGAGTGGCTCAAGCAGGAATTGATTGGTGCGTGGAAACATTCCATTCGATGAAGAAGGAAGGGTAAATGAATGAAAAAAGACATACGTGCTGGCAGATTTACAACGGACAATTCTGATTCGATTGTTGTGTTCATCATCGGAATGAGGATCAACAAACGCTGGGCCATTCATCAATGGCTGCCTGTGTTCATGGCAATGCCTGGCATGATCAAGGAGCTGTATACCCATCAAGATGAGCTTGGGTTTCTTGGGACAGAGAATTACTTTGGATTACGCACGACAGCGATGATTCAATATTGGAAATCAACCGATGACCTCCTTGCTTATGCCAAGATGGAGAAGCATTTGGCTGCTTGGAACGAATTTAACCAAAGAGCACGAAATAATGACGCGGTCGGAATTTATCATGAAACGTACCAAATTCAAGCCGGCTCGTATGAATCCATCTACGTGAACATGCCTTCCTACGGACTGAGCCAAGCAAAATCCCCTATTTCAATAAGTAAAGGACAACAAACAGCGAAGGAACGTCTGAATACAACAAATTCCTAGAGAGCGATTCTCTAGGAATTTCTTTTTGTAACGGTCACAAAATGCTTTAATATGCGGGCTGTTAATCCCCATATGGTGTAGTTTTCGTAATCATAAAACCATTCCTCAATCGAACGGCTTCCCCAGCTGTATTTTTCACCATTCATGATTTTTTCATAAGGGAAGTCCTCTCCTGGTGTTGGCTGAATGGATACATGATGTAAGTACGGCTCATATTGGCTGAGCCATGATAGAGGCACGGTAAAAGTCTCCTCTACTTCTTCTTGATTAAAGGAGTGCTTCACTTTTTGCTCATCAATGATACCGACATATGGGTATACCACGAAGGATGGAGAAGCGATATAAGGACTAAGCTGTCCAAGGATCTCGACCGATTCTGGCGGAATGCCCAGCTCTTCATATGTTTCTCGCAGTGCAGCCTCCTGTGCTGATTCGCTGCCGTCAAGCTTGCCCCCAGGAAAGCTAATATCCCCCGGCTGTTTTCTCATGGTCAGCGATCGTACCTCAAATAATATATGCCATTCTCCATTTACTTGCACCAAAGGGATAAGGACTGCTGCTTTGAACGCTGTCTCTTCTCCAATGAACAACGGTTGTGATTGATGTAAGTCATTTTTTAATTGATCAATGAACACGGACATCACCTGTTTTCTGTTTCTCTTTCCTTTAGCGTATCATGGTTCACCTTTTGAATAAAGATGATCTTTCTGACAATTATTTTTATCATTTTGACAACTTTACTTGTCAAAATGAATATAATACTTTACAATCAAGGGAAGATTTCAAGCAAAATTGAGGTGACAGAATGAAAAATCGGTTAAAAGAGCTTCGTGCGCGTGATGGTTTAAACCAAACTGAGCTTGCAAAGCGTGCAAAGGTCTCTCGTCAGACCATCAGCTTAATGGAACGAGATGAGTTAATGCCTTCTCTCTTACTCGCTGTTAAGCTTTCACGAATTTTTCAGGAACCCATTGAACGTATTTTTCTATTCGAGGAGGATGAACTCTCATGAAAACTGTATACAAAATGCTCTTAGGTGCTCTCCTTGGCTTTCTCGGTGCTTACTGTCTGCTGGCAGCCGAATTTGAAATGACACTTCTTGATGTTGCATTTGAAGCGATTCTTGTCATCAGTGGATTGACGATTTTATTGATTATTTATTGTTTTTCAGGGATTTCACGTATGAAAAAAAGAGTGTCTCTTTCGGTCTCTGGGGATGAGGAGGATGAACTGGAGGCAAAGCAATATCGGACCTTTACTGATTTGACTTTAGCCAATACGGTAAGTACCATTTTTTCCATTGTTGCCATCGGTATCGCGATCGTCACCGAGCAGCCCATTTGGCTGATTCTGGTCAATGCTGCTTTATTTATCATCACCATTATCAGTTCTTATGCAGCAGTATCCGTCCTCAAACTTGTCTATCCTAATCGAAACCTGCCAAGTCCATCCGACAAAGATTATAGTAAAAAGCTGCTCGCCATTTCAGACGAAGGGGAAAAGCATGTCATGCTTGGCGGACTGTTTCACACGTATCAAATGATGAATATCTTATTGACCGGTGCCATGTTTATTTTGATTGTGTATTCCCTTGGAGCCAATCACTCTCAGCTCTTCTCAATCATCGTGATTGGACTTGTTTTAATTATTTTGAATGCAAATTATATGTTCAGGATTAGAAATCGTTGAATGAACAAAAGCACAGCCTACTACAAAGGCTGTGCTTTTCTGTCAGTTATGATGCACGGCGTTTCTTTCGTGCATAAATCAAAAATAAGAAACCAAACCATACGGGTGTCAATAACAGCGCCGGACGTGTTGCATCCGCAAACAGCATGATCACGAGAATGGCTGCAAAGAGCGCAAGAACACAAATGTTCACAAAAGGTGTGAACGGTGCTTTAAAGGTAGATGCTGCATGCAGTTCAGGCCGTGTTTTTTTATATTTCAAATGACAAATTAAAATAATACTCCATACCCAAATGAAACAAATGGCACTGATCGTTGTCACAATACCAAAGGCTTGTTCGGGAATCAGCTTGCTTAAAAGAGCACCGACCGATACCACAATCGTTGAAACGAATAGCGCATTACTTGGGACAGCGTGCTTGTTCAAACGTCCAAAGGAAGCTGGACCCTGCTTTTGATGACTGAGATTATACAGAATACGGCTCGTCGAGAACATGCCGCTATTACAAGCTGATGCCGCAGACGTCAACACAACAAAATTAATGAGCCCCGCTGCTACTGGTATCCCAATGAGCCCAAAGGTTTTCACAAAAGGACTTTCTGATGCACTGAGCTCAGTCCAGGGGTTAATACATAGTAAGACAAAGATCGCACCCACATAGAAAAATAGAATTCTTAATGGAATTTTATTAATCGCAGAAGGGATGTTTTTTTGGGGATTGGCTGTTTCTGCTGCGGACACACCGACCAGTTCAACTCCCACATACGCAAAAATCACCATTTGGAATGACAGCAAGAAGCCTGTGACACCATTCGGGAATAACCCGCCTTGAGACCATAAATTCGTTATCGTCACCGGTCCGGCATCTGTTTGAAAACCAATGATTAAAAGAACCATTCCAACCCCGATCAATAATAGAATTGTAATCACTTTAATGAGTGCAAACCAAAATTCCATTTCTCCGAAAAGCTTCACCGTCAATAGATTCAATCCTAGTAAAATCAACAAACAAATGATGGCAGGAATCCACTGCGGGATGTCAAACCAATACTGCACATACACCCCGACCGCAATGACATCCGCCATCGCTGTCATAATCCAGCAAAACCAATATGTCCACCCTGTCACAAAGGAAGCCCACGGGCCGAGATAGTCCTCCGCAATATCCGTTAATGACTGATAACCCGCCTTCGATAAAAGCAATTCTCCGAGTGCCCTCATGACAAAAAAGATGGCCATTCCGACAATTAAATAAGCAAAAATGATTGATGGACCTGCCAATTGAATGGCTTTTCCAGAGCCTAAAAACAGCCCTGTTCCAATGGTTCCGCCAATGGCAATCAATTGCACATGACGGTTTGATAAATCTCGTTTTAATTCTTGTTGTGCCAATGCTAACACCCTCCTACGACACGATCTTATACTGAAATAATGAACCCTTTAAAAAAGTCCATAAAAAAAGAGATTGGATGCGCTCCAATCTCACGGTCATAAAAGAATAGCAAAATAGAGAAAAGTAATACACGGCATCATCCATGCACCACAAATACAATATTTCGTACTCTTCTGTCCTTTTGCCTGAGATTGTGAACCCTTCGGCGCCGCACATACATGCGGTCTCTCCAGAAGCTGCTCCTGCTATAGTGTGACCCACAGCAATCATAGCCTTCGTTATTTAATTAAAATGTTGCTATTTCTGAATAATTTCATATTTTACGCCTCAATCAGAAAGCTGTCAATGGTAATCTTTTATGATTTACGGCGTTACTCATATGTCTTCACTTCATCAATCCCCCCTGATTCATGTATAATAAATCAAAAGATGTTCGGCTCGTCTGATAGAGAAATCCCTCTTGATGATGAACAAAGTTAGGCAATCCATTGAAGTTGGTGAAGATAAATGAAAAAAATGAACAAACAGCGTGTCACATTACAGGAAGTCGCCAAGCATGCCGGTGTTTCGACTTCAACGGCATCACTCGTTGTTCGAAATAATCCTAGAATCTCTGAAGCCACTCGAAACAAAGTACTGCAATCCATGGAGGACTTAGGATACGTATACGACCGCGTTGCTGCCAACATGCGGTCAAAAAGCTCAAATATCGTTGGTGTGATTGTGACGGATATTTCTAACACCTTTATTTCGGAATTTTTAATTGGCGTGCAAACCACGCTTGAATCACTGGGCTATACTGTTTTACTTGGTACGACATTTGACAGTGTCGATAAACAGGAGCGGCTCATTTCCACCATGGTAGAGCACCGAGTGGGGGGGATTATTTTAAACCCCGCTTCGAAAAGTTCTGCTCGAACAGTCAAACAATTAAATCAAATTCGCACCCCAAAAGTACTGGCAAATCGTGAATTATCAGATGTGCAATGTGATTATGTCGGTGTTGATTATGAACAAGGTACTTGGATGGCGGTTCATCATCTTCTTCAAAAGGGACATCGGCGCATCGCCTTCTTAGGGGGCATCAAGACCTCATCGACTTGGATTGAGCGGATGAAAGGTTTCAAAAGAGCCCATGACGAAGAAAATGTGACGATTGATGATTCTCTTATTATTGATATAGAGCCTACTCGTGAAGGCGGGAAAGAAGCACTCGCCCAAGTGATGGATCAGCCCGAGCCCCCTACTGCTATTTTTTGTTTTAGTGACTTAGTCGCTTTTGGGGTCATTCAAGCACTGTCAGCACGGGGCATCCAGCCTGGTGAAGATATTGATGTGGTTGGATTCGATAATGTTCCCGAAGCGGAGATGTACCATCCACCGCTCACCACTGTTTCCTCCTTCCCCCGATCCATTGGGGTAAAAGCAGCGAACCTTTTATATCATAAAATGAACGAGCAGGATGAAGAGCTGCAGCGATTGATTTTAAAGCCTCAACTTCATATTAGAGAAACCTCTTCCTCATAATGAAAAGAGAATTGTGTGCAGCAATTCTCTTTTTTCATTGATCAAGTCAACTATTTCTTTGTTTCATTTTTCTTTTTTTAAATCACAAAGTCATAAACTTGACACATTTAAAATGCAGGAGTATATTTATCTCGTTGCTTCTTTTAGTATATCGTTATACCTATTTCATCATATCGTTATTTCTATCAAAAAACAGTTAAAAGTGATTTTTTATGATTCTGATCAAATCGTAAAGTTTCACTTCCTAATCAAGGCTGTTATTATTTTTTACATTTTAGTAGAACGATGTACTTGATTAAAGAACAGATGAATATTCATTATTTTTTCATCAATCACATAAGGGGTGTTGTGATGGGCTTCATATTATTCATTTTTAAGGAAACAATAACAAAGGGTATACAAAGAATTTGACCTTAAAGGGGTTTCAAATATAGGAGTGGGAACATGAAAAATCCTTATATAAAATCGTCACTTGGCATGTATTTAAATTACTTCATGCTTGGCATGATCAATATTATTGTAGCTTCCAACATGGACAGCTTATCTGAACGCTACCATGTAGATATTCCGAAAATCAGCTTGCTTGTATCGGCGATCGGAATTGGTAAACTTATTGCGCTCTTTTTCTCAGGCCGGTTAGCCGACAGCTGGGGACGTAAGCCTGTCATTATTACAGGTAATTTTCTTTACTTATTATTCTTAATCGGTATTCCAACGACAACAAGTTATACACTGGCATTTATCTTTGCGATCTCAGCAGGGATTGCCAACTCACTGCTTGATTCAGGAACCTATCCTGCTTTGACAGAGTCATTTCCGAAAAAAGCAAGTTCGGCTTCTGTTTTAGTGAAAGCGTCTGTATCCATTGGGGCGACTGTTCTTCCATTTATCTTGGCGTTCCTAGTGGCACATGATATCTTCTGGGGCTGGGCGTTCTTTGGACTAGGGCTTCTTTATTTACTTGTAGGAATTTACTTAATCTTTATGCCATTCCCGAACCATAAGCAAGTTTCTTCACAAGAGGCTCTTCCAGTACAGGACCAGCTGAAGGAAGAACCAAAAATGCTTGGGGAAGGTTTAGCTGTTGTACTTATGGGATTCACGTCGACTGCATTGTTTGTCGTATGGCAGACATGGCTTCCGCAGCTCGGGTTAAAATTAATCGGACTTGGCACAGAACAAGCCACACAGCTTCTATCTTATTTTAGTATTGGTGCACTGGTATCTGTTCTATTGCTTTCGATTGTCTTAGATAAATTCATTTCACCGATTATGGTGGCGATTATTTATCCAATTGGGGCGTTCCTTGCAATGCTTTCACTTTTCCAAATCGAAACGTACAGCATTGTCATTGTCAGCACCTTCTTCTTAGGACTATTTACAGCGGGAATCTTCCAGCTGGCGATGAGTATTATGATGAAATTATTCCCGACAAACAAAGCAACGGCTTCATCCTATGTCAACATTGCGGCAAGCTCAGCGTTTATTCTCGTGCCGCTCATTACAAGTGGATTGGTCAGCACGTACGATATTAAAATGACGTTATTTTTCGATATGATCATCGCAGTTATTAGCGTATTGTTAGCGGTCTTTGTTCTTGGACGCATGAAAAAATTATTTAGATAATTAAAGGAGATGTCAATCATGACAAACATACATGAACGAAATATTGATGGAAAAACAAAATTAGTCGGTCTTCTTGCTACACCAATCGGGCACAGCCTTTCACCACGTATGCATAACCTTGGCTATACACTAACAGGTATCAACTATGCTTACCTTGCATTTGAAGTAGGGAATGATGAACTAGAAGCAGCCGTAAACGGTATGAAAGCAATGGGTGCAGCTGGATTTAACGTCTCTATGCCGAACAAAATGAAAGTACTGGATTACTTAGACGAACTAGATGATTCTGCAAGACATACACGTGCAAGTAACACTGTTGTGAACAAAGATGGTAAGCTCATCGGCTACAACACAGATGGTCTTGGATATGTGAGAAACTTGATTGAACATGGCGTTGAATTAGCCGGCAAGAAAGTCACTCTCGTTGGCTCTGGCGGGGCTGCGACTCCGATTGCGATTCAGCTTGCACAGTCCGGTATTCGTGAAATTAGTATTTTTGCTCGTAATGATCAATACTTTGTTCAAGCAGAAGAAAATGTAAATTACATCAACAACGAAATGAAATCTTTCGGTGTCAAAGCAAACATTTTCCCACTTGAAGACAAAGACGCGTTCCGCCGTGAAGTAGCAGAAAGTGCGATCCTGGCAAATGGGACAAGCCTTGGCATGAAACCACTAGACCAGCTCAGCATCATCGATGATACACTTGATGTACTGCGTGAAGATTTGATCGTGACAGATGTTGTATACAACCCGCAAAAAACAAAGCTTCTTGCGCAAGCACAGGAAGCTGGCGCCAAAACCATTAACGGTCTTGGAATGATGCTATGGCAAGGTGCACTAGCTTACAAACTCTTTACTGGTGAAGATATGCCAGTTGATCAAGTAAAACAAATTCTTTTTGAAAATGACCGTTTCTAAAACAAAAAAAGACAAAGGGCTAAAATGATGATCATTTTAGCCCTTTGTTTTATTTTCAGCGTGATAGGAACGAAGCGAAATTAATTTAACATTCGTGAGTACCGGCCCTGACAAAGAATGCGAGGGCTTGTCTACACCCTGAGACGACTTCCAGCGGAGGTCGTCTTTTTTTTAATCATGTACCATGATTTGACGGTATCGATACAGGATATACAGTGCGCCGATAATGGCCGCAACAGCCACAACTGCATCGAACATAAAGATTTGTAAAATGGACGCGTGACTCTGAATTAAACCTGTTACGACCGGGATAACGATAGCCGACACGCCGCCCGCTGTGGAGATAATCCCAGTCATCGTTCCTTTGTTTTTCCAGAAGAATTCTGCCATCACAGTTAACGTCAGCTGAAAAACTCCTGCTGTTGAAAATCCCAATACAAAAGCATTGACGGTTCCTATGACTGGTGATTTCACGACCAAGAGCACACAAATGGAGACAAGTGTAATGATTGGATAGATCAGCAGTACAGTGACCGGACGGACAAAGCGGCGCAGCAGAAATGCGAGCATCACGACAGACAGCAGCCCGCCCATGCTATAGTAACTGAGCAGTTTTACAGCACTGCCCGATGCCATCCCTAAGATGGCCTCACCGTACGTAGGAAGCCAAATTTGCGGCAACGCATACAGTCCATTTGACGTAAAGCTGATCACAATGAGTGCGATCCCTTCTCTCCAAAATGTAGGCTCTGTCGAGAAGCGCGGAAGTCCGTCATGCTCCGTTACCTGGACTTGCTCCACCTTGCGATGATTCGGAAATGGCAAGGTCCACAGCATCAAGACATTCACAAGATAGATCAGAGCAGGAACAAAAAATGCCATTCCATAAAACAAATCATGCTCTGCTAAAAAGAAAATCGCCAGTGGCAAAATGGTTGCCCCAATGGATATAAAGGCCTTCACCATCACATTCGCAGATCCCGAGTTTTGCGGAAAAGCCTCCATTAACGCAGGATACGTTCCTGCATCCATTGCCGAATTCGCGACCCCTGCCAAAATCGCAAACGCAAACGCGATTTGATAATTCGGAGACAATGGGATTCCGATGAGGAACACCGCCATCAGCACACCCGAAACCAAAATGACCGGCTTTCGCCCAAAACGATCTGACAGTACGCCTGATAAACCATACGTGAGCACCCTGCCAATGCCAAGCGCCGAAATCATATAACTAATTCCCGCACTATTGGTATCTAATTGTTTGATTAAAAATGGCATATTTGAAGCCAAAATAATATTGACCATACCTAATAAAAAATAATTAATATACAGACTAGAAGCCGTTCTCACATACGGATTCCTCATCCTGACACACCCCTCAACACCATCGCAATGAAGTGACAAATAATGGTTACGCTTACAAGATCTCATATGTGAGGAAGAACAGCTTTGCAGCCTTCACGTTCATACATCTCATCATGTCATGGAGCTCACAGCTTACACGCCCTTCATGTATCAAGCATTTCTTCAATTTTTCACTGCTCTTATTTTATACGAATGCGAAAGGTAAAGATAGTGAATTGCTTAAATTTGAAGGGAATTCATCGATCAAGCGTATGACACCATCGATAGAAAAAAGGAGTGGTTCATTTCACTCCTAAAACAATTCTGTACATCGTTCATTCTTACAGCCCCCAAATACTTAACTCATAAAAATATTCGGTTCTCTCTATGCATAATCCAAAACGGAAATTCTCTGCCACTAAAATAAAATCCCCATACCCACTTAAAAATTTTGTTTGCTCAAGAAGGCGATTTAAATGAATAAAGACTTTTTTCACATTCAATTAAAGTGCTTCAATTTCATGCTCTCGAAAAAACATGAATCGCGCTTGTGCAGGAGTTACTTTCACCTGGCTGACCCATTCCTTTAACATTTGTACAGACTTTTCAATATGCTCTTGATAGTGTTCTCCATGTATTTGGATTTTATGTTCTCTCGATTGAAGGAAAGCAAACACCTTCTGACAAAACAATTGATTTTCTTCGATGTCTAAAAAGGGGTGTTCTGGAAGTGTCATATAGCTTAATTCGTTTATTAAGTGTTTTCTTCTGCTTTTTCTTTTTAAGGTTTCGATTTTTGATTTTTTGTTGTTATTCATACTAGTTACCTTTCTTTTTAAATCCAACAAAATTTTTACGTTTATATTTGATCTTTTAAAATGTCTCCTTTCAAGTATCACACAATCAAATAAAGTACGATCTTTTTTATTTAATTACCCTTTCAACCAAGATGAATTTTGTTTTTCTTAATAAAAAAACCTTGAAAGGATACTATCCATCAAGGTTTTTGTGGGTACTAAGATTCAAAAGCCGTTTTTTCTGGAAATATGCCACCTTCTCTTACAAGGCATACTGCCAACCTTTGAGCCGCTCGATCAAAATAAAACTCATTGGGAATATTTTGATCTGGCAAGCTCTCTAACTCTCTAAACTTCCTAGTTATTTTACTTAACTCTATTTTACCCATTACCTCTTCATTAGGTCCAAATTTGTAAACTACAGTTTCTTCATCCTCATATTCCTTTAATAATAAAACATACGAAGCCAATTTTATTCCTCCTTTGGTGGATACCATGGACGCCCAGATTCAACTGTTTTATCATGTGCGGTCCTGTAATCTGTCTTGAATATCCCTTCAAACTTTGATTCAAAAAGTTCGTGATTTAACAAGTCAATATCATTCTTTTTATAAGTACCTTTTTGTAATCTATCCCAGGCTTGTGCTATTTGATAATCTGAGTCAAAACGCCCAACCCCATGTTCTTTTATATGCTTTTTTATAAATAAATGCTCCTTTATTCTTTTTTGTATTCAGGCTCTATTAAAACATAAACAATGAAAAACCCGAACAAGCATATACCACGCTCATCCGGGCTTCTATTTTTCTTTATTACACTTCTTCACCGTTCGTTGCGATGACGTTTTGATACCAAGTAAACGAATCTTTTTTAAGGCGCTTCATCGAGCCGTTTCCTTCGTTGTCGCGGTCAACGTAGATCATGCCGTAGCGTTTTTTCATTTCACCTGTTGTGAATGACACGATATCAATGATGCCCCAAGGTGTGTAGCCAATAAGGTCCACACCGTCGTATTCAATGGCTTTTTTCAGTGCTTCGATATGAGAAGCGAGATATTGAATTCTTTCTGGATCGTGAATAGAACCGTCTTCTTCCACTTGATCTATTGCACCAAATCCATTCTCTACGATGAATAGCGGGATTTGATAGCGATCGTAAAAACGATTCAATGTATACCTTAAGCCTGTCGGGTCAATGGACCAGCCCCAGTCACTTGATTTGATATAAGGGTTATCTACACCATGCGGCAGGGCTCCGTTGACAATGTCTCCGTTGTGATCAGACACAGTATCACTTTTAACCGTTGTCGACATGTAGTAGCTAAAGCCTAGATAATCCACTTTCCCTTTTCTTAAGCTTTCTTCATCGCCTTCTTCAAATGGAATGTGATAGCCTTCGCGTTCGAATTCTTTTAGCGCATAGCTCGGATAGTAGCCGCGAACCTGTACATCTGGGAAGAAATAGCGCTGCCTCATATATTCCTCTGCAAGCATGACATCCTCTGGATTTGAGGAATATGGATAGATTGGTACGTGAGATACCATCGCTCCAATTTGGAAAGCAGGATTGATTTCTTTTCCTTTGGCTACTGCCCATGCACTTGCAAGTAATTCATGATGTCCTGCTTGATACATGACTTCTTTGGCATTTTCGCCTTCTTTGACTGATACCCCTGAATTTGTCCAAAGGAACAGTGGGTTGTTGACATCCATTTTGTTATTGATTTCATTAAATGTCATCCAGTATGTGACCTTGTCTTTGTATCGATTGAAACACACTTCTGCGAATTTCGCGAAATACTCAGCGACTTTTCGGCTGCGGAACCCGCCGTACTCTCTTGCTAAATGGAGCGGCATCTCAAAGTGAGACAGCGTAATCACAGGCTCGATGCCATGCTTGAGCAGTTCATCAAATACATCATCATAGAATTGTAAGCCTGCTTCATTCGGTTCTTCTTCATCTCCCTTAGGGAAAATCCGGCTCCAGCCGATCGATGTACGTAAGCATTTCAAACCCATTTCGGCAAACAACGCGATATCTTCCTTATAACGATGATAGAAATCGATCGCTTCATGATTCGGATAAAATGTTCCTTCTTCTATCGTCTCAGTTATTTGTCTCGGTACTCCGTGAGCACCTGCTGTCATCACATCTACAACACTTGGGCCTTTTCCTGCTTCGTTCCATCCACCTTCGAATTGATGTGCAGCTAATGCGCCGCCCCATAGAAAATCTTTTGGTAAAGTCATTATTCATTCCTCCTATTTCACAATTGTGATCTTGACGTCTGTTGGCTGACATGTCGATTGTTCTTCTACAATCACATCTTCGTACGCTTGTGTATTGGTGATGATGACGGGTGTGATTGTTTTTAATCCTTTGCGTTCAATGGCTTCTTGATCAAATGTCATCAACAAGTCACCCTTCTTCACCTTGCTGCCTTCTTTGATATGAAGAGTAAATGCTGAGCCATCTAGGGAAACCGTAAAAATTCCTACATGAACAAGTAACTCCACACCGAATTCTGAACGCAGTCCAATCGCATGCTTTGTCGGCGCAAGCATGACGACACTGCCGTCAAACGGTGCATACAGCTTATTGTCTGTCGGTTCAATCGCAAATCCTTTGCCCATCGCCCCAGAGCTAAATACAGCATCCGGCACTTCAGATAACGGGAGCACTTTCCCTGCAAGCGGTGCAGGAATGGTTTCTTCATTGTTCATTGAAGCATTCATTTTTCTCCAACTCGATCTTTATCAGACGTTGCACCGGCTGTCTGTTCCACTGTATCTTCCCCATAACCAAACATTTGAATGAGCACAACTGGTAAAATCAGCGTAATTGCGACACCAATCAATATGGCCTGCTAAAGTTGGGACATTTTCTGCTAATATATGTACATTATAATTATACCGGTACAATTTATCAATACATATATAATTTCAATTGGCATATCAAAGGAAATTTGGTATGTGCTATAATACAAGAACAATAAATCGTGAAAACAAAGAGGAATGGCCATGTTAAAGTATCAACAAATTGCGAGCGATATTGAAAAATATATTGTCACCCATGAGCTGCAGCAAGGGGATAAGCTCCCTGTACTCGAAACACTCATGAGCCAATTTGCTGTGAGCAAAAGTACCATTATCAAATCGTTAGAATTACTCGAAAAAAAAGGAATTATCTATCAAGTGAGGGGCAGCGGCATCTTTGTTCGAAGACACCGGCGCAAGGGCTACATCAGCCTTTTATCCAACCAAGGGTTTAAAAAAGATTTAGAGGAATTTCAACTGACATCAGAGGTTTTAATGCTAGACACCATCAAGCCGTCCGAAGAAGCTGCACTTAATTTGAACATTGAACAAGAAGAGGATGTTTTTTATCTAAAACGAATTCGTTACATCAACGGACAAACCTTATGTTTAGAAGAATCCTATTACCGAAAAACGATCATTCCTTATCTCAACACAGAAATTGCCGCCGACTCTGTTTTTAAATTCGTCAGTGAAGGTCTTGGACTCAAAGTCGGTTTTTCCGATATGTACTTACAAGTAGGCAAACTAAACGAAACCGAAGCAAAGCACCTCGGCCTCAAACAAGACGATCCCGCTCTCCGCGTCGAGACGGTCTTTCATCTCACCAACGGCCAGCCCTTCGACTTTTCGAAAATCACATATAACTACATGCAATCCCAATTTTTTATTCAAGCGAATAATTATTATGGATGATGGATGGAAAAAGCCCCCTGTGAGTATCAGGAGGCTTTTTTACTATTAGCTTTTAACCTTTAAACATTCTATCCTTCTTTCTTGAGAAGAAAGGCCATCAATCGCCACATCACCATAATAAATGTCTATGTGATCTCCTTTACCAATTAGAGCAATTGGAAAAGCATGCTGTTCTAGCAGGCACTTTTCAAACTCATTTGGATGAATCTCGACTTCAATTTCATGTCCAATGAACGCATATTCAAACGTAATCGTATGATAAAGATCTACAAGACAGCGTACGATCTCCTGCTGAAGAATGACATCATGAGAAACAACCTCTGTCCAATTTAAACTGAGAACGAACCCTACGAAACCTGCTTCTTTTTGTATGTTAATGGTCATATCATTTAGCTTCGACCCCGACAATTCAAATTCTATATAATAACCTGAAAAGTCATTTTCTTTGATAATGTTCTCTTTAATACTGTGTTCAATCCATGTTTCTCCGTCAGGGTCCTGACTAGACTTTACTTTCGTAATAGACATGTCTTTTTGAGCTAGATAATCAATCAATTGACGAAAAGTATTTGGTATATGAATGGTCTCATAAAAAACGAGTCCGATATTGATATATCCACCTGTAGTTATGTCACATCCCTCGCTTCATTTTTTCTTTCATTATACTTTACTTAGACTATTATTCTGCGACAACTCCCTCTCTTACATGAACACTTCCGATTTAAAACATAAAAAAGATTCATTTTACGAATGCATAAAACAAACTTATGATAAACATAACAAAAATGTATAGGAGGGTTCGTCAGATGAGAGACATTAGAGTGTACCACGTCGATGCGTTTACAACTGAGAAATTTGGAGGAAATGCTGCTGGGGTGGTGTTGGATGGTGAGTTTTTAACAGAGGATGACATGCAGAGCATCGCCAAGGAGTTGAATTTACCGGAATCTGTCTTCTTGCTGCCTGCCCATGATAAGGAAGCCGATTATCGCGTCAAATACTTCACGCCAACGGAAGAGGTCAATTTTTGCGGGCATGCGACTGTTGGATTGACTTGGCTTCTGGCGACGGAGCTAGGGCTGGCTAAAGAGCGATCAGGGGTCGTGTTAGAAACAAAGATCGGCAATGTGCCTGTTGTATGGAATGAAGAAAACGGTAAGGTCGTTGAGGTGGAAATGACGCAGGTAACACCGAAGACGCAAGATTTTGTCATCGATTTAGAAGAGCTTAGTGACATGCTTGGTGTGAGCAGTGACCGCATTGATTCCTCCTATCCTATCAAATTAGCAAACACCGGTAACTGGCATCTTCTTGTTCCAATGAAGCACCAACAGGACATTGATCAAGCGGCACCGAACTTAGCGGCTTTAGCTAAAATGAATAAAGAGCATGGCATCTCGACAACCCACCTTTATACGTTTCACCCCTCAAAAGAATGCGATCTTTATACGAGGGATTTTGCACCTGGGATTGGTATACCGGAAGATCCTGTGACGGGGGCAGCAAACGGGGCATTGGCTGGATATCTTTATTTGGAGGGTATCATTTCTCAGCAAGAAATCACTCGCCTGAACATTGCCCAAGGGGATGCCATCGGCAGACCTGGCATGCTTCGTATCACAGTCATTCCGAATGAATCAAAACTGGTGATCAAAGTGGCAGGCGCAGCTGTCATCACGATCCGCGGCGTGTTGACTTTATAAAACATCAGCTTGAATTGGGACTTCCTGTTCAAGCTGATTCTATTTAAAATGATTTTTGACCGTTTCGATCCACCTCTTGGCCGATGGGGAAGCTGCTTTGAATGATTTGAGCGCCAGATTGACCTCACGAAAGACGCTCGTCTCCAGTGGAATGACTTTCGTATGAGGTATGTGCGGCGGCAAAACTAATTTTGGAATGATCGTGACCCCAAGCCCTTCTTGAACCATAGAAATGAGCGTATTGTTGTCTTCAATTTCAAACAAAACATGAGGCTTCACGCCGCCTCTTTCTTTTAACAGCTTCTTGACGAGTATGTCACAGCCCGCTTTCGGCATGATAAAGGCTTCATCATGTAACGAGTCAACTTCAATCACTTTCTTCGTATGAAAGCGATGATTCTCTTGTATGAGCACCACCAACTCATCCTGAAAAAGTGGAACGGTCTCAAATTCTCTCGATGACTGCGTTAAAAAACCAACATCAACCGTGCCTGAAGCAATCCATTCCTCAATCTCCTCATAACCGCCTTCACATAACTCCAGCTTGATATGCGGATAGCTTTGCGTAAAACGATGAATAAGGCGTGGAAGGACATTTGAAGAAAAACTAGGAAATGTCCCAATCTTGATACTCCCCACTTCCATCCCTTGAATGAGCGCCGCTTCCTGCTCAAGCAATGCCGCATGATGCATGATTTGCCGGATATGCGGCATCACCCGCTCACCTGCGTCCGTTAACGAAAGCCCATTTCGATTCCGCCGAAGCAGCACAATCCCTAATTCCGACTCAAGCTTCGCAATATTATGACTCACCCCAGACTGCGTCAGCCCAAGCTTCTCCCCGGCTTTTGTAAAACTGCCGCACTCGACGACTGTTAGAAATACTTTGTATTGGAATGTGATCAGTGTGCTCACCTCGTATGTTCATATGATAAATCGAAAAATATACTGCTAGTTATAAAGTTCATTTGGGTTTAGTAACTTCCCGCCATTACCAGTAAATCAAAGAAACCTATCTCTCTATGAAAAATAACTCAACATGTCTAATTTGTCGAGGGATTCAATATCCACCTATAATCACTGAGATATTTTGCTAAATTTATGATACGATAATAGTCAAAAAGACTACAGGGGCTAGCTATATGAGTGAACTTTTTATTGAAAAACGCGATTTTATTACAGATCGAATTCTTTCTTTACGAACAACCGTATTCCATAATCAACCTATTGTCTACATTCTTTATGATGAAAAGAAGAAACCCTCTGCTTATATCGGTCAGTCAGTCCAAGCTAGCAGACGTTTGAAGGATCATTTGAAAGACCCAAAAAAGAACAAATTAACTAAAACAATTCTGATTGGACATGAACGATTCCATCAATCCGCCTCTTACAATATTGAGACAAATCTCATAAACTACTTTATTGCAGAAAATCGTTTCCAATTAAAAAATGTTAGTCAGACACGATCGAGGGAAATGCACCATTATTATCAAAAAGATTTTTACAATGAAACTGTTTTCAAAGATATATGGGAGCAACTTCAAAAAGAAAAGATCGTTACTAATTCAATTGAAACCTTAAAAAATAGAGATATTTATAAACTTTCTCCCTATAAAGAATTATCACCTCAACAAGTAGAAATTAAGCATGAAATCTTATCTTTTTGTAATGAACATATCAAACAGTCAGGTCACCATGTGATTTCGATAGAAGGTGATGCAGGAACTGGGAAGAGTGTTTTACTGAGTTCCCTTTTTAATACGATTCAAGATTTATCAAATGATATGGACTCTGTCTTAAACAAAAAGAACAACTATTTACTTGTGAATCATGCGGAAATGCTTAAAACATATCAAAACATCGCAAAGAGTCTGCCAAATCTGAAAAAGAAACAAATTATGAGACCAACCTCGTTTATTAATCAGATGACAAAGTCAGGTGAAATGGCTGACATCGTGTTAATTGATGAAGCCCACCTTTTATTAACAAAAGATGATAAGTACAATAACTTCCATTACCAAAACCAACTAGAGGAAATTATCAAACGAAGTAAAATAACCATTGTCATTTTTGATCCAAAGCAGGTACTCAAAATTAAAAGCTACTGGAATGAAAAATTACTCGAGGAAATTACTAATAGATATCAAGCCAGAACTGTGAAACTCACAGAACAGATGCGTATGTATGCTGATTCAGATACGTTAAACTGGATTGATCAATTTGTCTCAAAACGATTGTTACCTCTGCCTAAAAAACAGGATTCTTTCGAACTCAAAATTTTTGAGGAGCCGAGCAAGTTTAAAACTGCCATTCAACAGAAGGATGATGAGGTAGGCCTATCCCGCATTGTATCTACCTTTGACTTTTTACATAAAAAAGATGGAGCTGCCTATATCGTAGATGAAGACGGTATCAATATGCCATGGAATTTCACAAGTGATAAATGGACATGGGCTGAACATGCAGATTCAGTTAGAGAAGTGGGCTCAATCTATACGGTTCAAGGATTTGATTTAAATTATGTTGGCGTCATACTCGGCCCTTCTATTAGCTATGATGAAAAAAAGGATGAACTTCTAATTGACACGTCAAATTATAAAGATACAGGTGCATTCACATCAAGAAGTGACATGTCTCCAGAGGAAATCAAACAGGCAAAAGAAAAGATTATACTAAACTCGATTAACGTTCTGATGAAGCGAGGCATTCACGGGCTGTATATTTATGCAACAGATGAAAAATTGAGAAGGAAATTACAAGAGATAAAAGGGGGAGGCAAATATGACTGAGATCAAAGATGTAATACATTCAATTAACCAATTTAGAGATGATCGAAACTGGAGACAATACCATAACCCAAAAGACTTGGCCATCTCAATTTCGATAGAAGCAGCTGAACTGCTTGAAGACTTCCAATGGAAAAGTAATGAAGAAGCTCTTGAGGCGAACGAAGAAAACATCCGAGAGGAAATAGCCGATATCTTAATATATTCACTAATGCTTTGCTCAGATCTTCATCTAAATGTGAAAGAAATAATTGAAGAAAAATTAATAAAAAATGGAGAGAAATATCCCATTGAAAAGTAAGGAAATATGATTCGTTCTACTTATTAATGAAGAAGAGTAAAGTCCTACCACTCTTCTTCATTTCATTATACTTTAAGAGTCTAATTCGTCGTTGCCGACGACGAAGACCTAGATGCTGCTTCATCAGCTTTCACACAATCAATCGCAACAACGAGCGCAATCATCACAGGCTCCATTTCTTCTTTCAAAATATCAACCTTATAGCTGTCACCCCAAGTAAACCATTCCTTCTTCACCTGACCAATCACTTCGCCGTTCTGGAGCACCTGGAAATTCATATCCCACCAGTTACCTTGCACTTCGATCCCAGCAGCATCAATTGAATATTTTGCTTTAAAAAACGTAAACTCTTTTTTAATCGTCAATACCTCTTGACCATCAACTTCTACTAAAAACTTCGGTAAAAAGGTAAACATTTTCTTCGTAATCACAGCGATTTCATCTTGTTCTGTATTCAAAATGGTAAACGTCTTCGGCATCTTCATAAAACTGCCCTCGACCACATACACATCGTTCTCCTGCTGATCTTTTACCGTAAATCTGCCGCTCAGACTAAATACTTTCTGCTTCATATAAAGCTGTTTCATATGTACCTCCGATTCAGTTCAAAAATTTATCCGTTCTTCCCTTACCCCTGATTATACCAAAAAATAGAATGTACAAAAAACCACCTGCTATCAGGTGGTTTTCGATTACTGATCCATTTTCAGAGATTCTTGTTCATATGTTTGAAAAGCATCTTCCATTCCCATGATAACCTCTTTAATTTTGACATAACCACTTGTGTACGGAATAGAATCTCTAATCTCTTCCCACATAAAATGATAGAACTTCAGGTCATCAGTTTCACACATAACAAAATCTGTGTAATCCTTACCTGAAAGAGCTTCAGCATCAAAAAAGCGCACCGTCACATGTTCCTCATATTTCTGCATCAACTCTTGCAGCGATGCCGCATGGGTTCTTCGCTCCTCTCGTGGTAAAGCAAGCCAAGATGGATAGAACTCTAATAAAACAACCATCATATATTTCATCATCATACCCCCGATTCTTATGATGCGATGATTGTACGTCAGATCTAGAAAATGTGCATTAACATAGGTTAATGTTCAGCAGGATGGAGCAGCCTGCTCAGCGAAACCGGAGAAATACCGATATATGAGGCAATATGATATTGAGCGATACGTTGATGTAACCCGGGATATTTCAATAAAAACGCCTGATATCGCTCAATTGCGGGCAAATATAGCAGTTCCCTCTCACGCTCTTCCTTTCTCGTATACAGCCTTTCCACACTAACCCGCACAAACCGCTCCCACATATGACTTCTGTCCATCAACATTTGAAGCAGATCATACGGAATTTCAATCACGATCGAATTCTCCATCGCTTCAATCGAATAAGGAGAAGGCTGCCCGTTGATCATACTTGCATAAGAAGTAGCAAAATCATCTTCCAACGTAAAAGCCACATTGTACTCCCTTCCATCCGGTAACAAATAGAAGAGACGGAAGAGCTCCGTTATGCAAAAATAAGCATGCTTCACCTGATCGCCAGCCTTGATCATGCATGTACCCGCTTTTAATTGTTTAATCGTTGTTCCATCTTTGAAGGCTTGCCAATGATTTTGTTCGATTGGATACTTGGATATTTTGGTTTTGAAAGTGTCGTATGGGTCAGTTATTTTGTCCATCTGTAAGTTACCTCTCTAGTAAAGGAAGACTTGATAAAAAATTGTATCAGAAAACACTCAAGCCTACTTGGGATTTTTTTATTTATTAATGCTAAAAATAAGTCTGTCACAATACGTGATGCAAAAAAAGTCTCGTTTGAGGGAAATCACTCAAATGAGACTTTTTTTAGTTATTATTTAATACCCATTTACAAAGTAAGCAATGGTTTCTAATTCATCTTCTTTCAGTTCTCTGTTCACGTAATTTTGATATTCTTTCATGATTTCCTGCTGATCTCCACCACATTGATCAGTGAATTTCGCTATCATCCGAAGTTTGTCTGTTTCCTGACGGTACTCCTCTTTTGTCCACGGTCTTTGGTGTGAAGGAATATACGTATCGGCATCAAAATCATCTAACTCATCTAAAAGACGCAATATTTCTTTCACCGTATAATGAACTTTTTCGGCATACATTTTCGGATAAATGCAATCACCTAGGAAAAGAATTTTCTCTTCTTTCACATACACGATCACTGAATCTGCCGCATGATCGCCTCCAACATGCTGCACGACACAAGTGACCCCGCCAAGATCAATCTCTATCCGACGGTCAAACGTGACATCCGGTAAAACTACCTGAATATCTCGATGATTCTTATATTCTTCTTTGATGGCCTTGGCGCAGAACTCAATCTCCGTTCCTTCCCTCACCCGCTCATCAATCGCCTCATCTGACCACGAAAACGGAACAAGGTTTTCCATTTCCTTTCTTGTTTTTGCAGAAGCAATCGAAACCGAATCAGACAGCGCTGGCAGACCAAAAATATGATCCCAATGCCAATGCGTGAGGACAACGAGATCGGGCTTGGCGTTCTCGTGTTTTAAGGTTTCTTTGATAAAGTATTTGGCATGATCTTCTGAGTTACCAGCATCAATCATTAATGTTTTGTTATTGCCTTCGACCATGCCTAGGATGGGGCGGTCGGTGAGTGATACTGGTGTGATGTACCAAAATCTCTGACCTATTTTTTTAATTGAGTGCATTGGTGCTTCCTACTTTCTGTCATTATATTTAAATTGAAACACGTTTTTCCCCATCGTTCTACTGTTTATGATTAAGTATATCGAATTTCATTACTCGAAGTAGCACGTGAAGCCAATATTGTTACAATGATCGCGATTGCAACGCCTAAAGCACCTGCCCAAGTAACGGAAGATAGAGAAACTTTCTCTACAAAGATACCTCCAATCGCTGCACCTGCAGCCATCGCCAATTGCATCATTGACTGATTGAGACCTAATAGTATACCTGATGACTCTGGCTCCATTGTAGCTAAGTGATATTGTTGAGTCGGGCCAGATGACCATGCAGCAAATGACCATAATATTAAAATAAGCAATACTCCAACATAAGAATGCGTAACTAGTGAGAGCAATATGAGCATGATGACATGTAATGTCATTCCACTAATCAGAGTAAAATTCACACCCCATCGATCGGTACTAAACCCACCAAACTTTGACCCAACTAGACTAGCAATCCCGAATACGAGGAGAACTCCACTCAGCAATTTGCTGCTTACACCTGATATATTTAAAAGGTAAGGGGATAGGTAGGTATAGGCAATTGAATAACCACCGAGCCAGAAAAAGGTGATGGCTAATCCCAACACTACTTTTGGTTTTTTAAAAAGAGCGAGTTGCTGAATTAAAGGTACATGTTTATCCCCTTGGATTTTTGGAATCGTAAGAGAAATTATCACCATGGCTAATAATCCAAGTAAGGCTATTCCTCCGAATACAGCTTTCCAACCGAAGAAATCACTAGTCATTCTGCCCAGTGGGACTCCAATGATCAATGATGCTGTAAATCCCATTACTACTGTAGCAATAGCGGTACCTTGCTTACCTTTTGGTGCAATTTTTTCAGCAATTGTTAATGCAGTAACTACGACCATCCCCGCTCCAAGAGCCATAATAATTCTTGACACAATAAATAATTGATACCCAGGGAGGACGAATGCAAGAATATTACCTAGAATAAAAACGCTAAGTGAAAATAACATTAACTTGCGTTTATTCATTCCCGATGTTAAAGCCATTAATACTGGGGTGAAGATGGCATACACAAGAGAAAAAATCGTAATTAACTGGCCAGCTGCAGCTATCGTAATCCCTAATGATTCAGAAATATTATCCAAAATACCAGAGATGATATACTCTGATGTACCAACTAAAAAACTTACAATAGCTAAAATGTAAATCTTTACAGTGTTTGACAATGTAGATCACTCCTTATATATAATACATTCACATATCTAGAATTGTTAATATGTATGGACAAAAAAACATATTACGATAAGTCGATTTGTATATAATAAATGAAACTGAATTCTGATGTATGAATTCAGTTCATTTATTAAATATTTTTTTCTAGAATCTTAACAATTTTTTTTATGGCATTTTCATCTCTTTTATAATACGTGTATTTACCTATACGCTCTGTCGTAATTAATCCAGCTCGTAGTAAAATTGAAAGGTATTGAGATGCTGTTGATTGCGTCATTTTCAATTTATCTGTTATTTGACTAACACATACCCCTGTAGTATTCATATCAATCCCTTCATGAGGTGTAAAATGACGATCAGGTTCCTTTAGCCATTGTAAAATTTGCAATCTGGATTCATTGGATAAGGCTTTAAAAACTTCTATTGGCTCCATACACCCCATTATATCGATAAATAACGATATGTCAACATGTATTGTTTGAGATCCCTTACAACTTCTATTTTCCTTCTTCCTATGGTACGGCACCGTGATGCCTTTAAATGAGGTTATTAAAAAACCTTGGTGGAGACCAACCTCTACCAAGGTTCTTAAAATATTATTTTATGTTGGAATTTCTCTAGAACTACATTTAAATTAGAAATTGCCCATCACTCTTCTGGTGCAGTTGTTATTGGTGGAGTTACCATTGCAGCTGGTTCTTGACTCTATAATAAGATTAGTTATTATTTCAGTAAGAAAAATGCTGATGCTGCAGCTAAAAAAATCAGAGGGTAAAGTTGATTTAAAAAAGTTTAAAGACAAACAGGGAAAAACGCCAGCCCCAAAAACAAGCGGTACGTTCAAAAATGGTAAATGGGTAATAACAAAAGATGTAGCGAATCATATAGATTATAATGGAAACAAAAAAAGCTTGGAAAATCGGCACTCCTACACGAAAAGCATCACTAGATGTTATTAGTGAATAAAAGGAGGAACTATGAAGAAAACCGATTTTTATGATTGGACAGTTCACTATCCTGAACAGTTAACAGCAGTCAAAGATGATACAGAAAAGAAAATGGTTTTTCTAGAACAAACGGTTGAATTCAAAGGGATTATCCGTATTGATGAGAATGATGAACTGCAAATAAAGCCGACATGGGATTGTGTCATTATGATTAATGCTAAAAATATGTCTGTCACAGTTCGTGATGCAGAGGATGTTGTAGGTTTTCCGTAGAAATTAATAAGTCTTATTTGAGGGAAATAGCTCAAATGAGACTTTTTTAGTTTAGTTACCTTACCATTTCGGCATACATCTTCGGATAAATGCAATCACCAAGAAACAGGATTTTTTCTTCTTTCACATACACGATCACTGAATCAGCAGCATGATCGCCTCCAACATGTTGCACGACACAAGTAACCTCGCCAAGATCAATCTCTATCCGCTGGTCAAACGTCACATCCGGTAAAACCACCTGAATATCTCGATGATTCTTTATTCTTCTTTTATCACCTTCGCACAAAACTCAATCTCCGTTCCTTCCCTCACCCGCTCATCAATCGCCTCATCTGACCACGAAAACGGAACAAACTTCTCCATTTCCTTTCTGGTTTTTGCAGAAGCAATCGAAATCGAATCAGGCAGCGCAGGCAGACCAAAAATATGATCCCAATGCCAATGCGTGAGGACAACCATATCAGGCGTGGCGCTCTTGTGTTCTAAGGTTTTTTGGATGAAATAGTTCGCATGATCTTCTGAATTACCGGCATCGATCATTAAGGTTTTGTTATTGCCTACGACCATGCCTAGGATGGGACGGTCGGTTCGAGATATTGGTGGGATGTAGGAGAAGGTTTGGCCTATTTTTTTGATTGTGTGCATGGTGTGCCTGCTTTCTAATATTTTAGATTTTATCCCTATTGAGAGTTGTGCGATGGTAAATCGAATCTTATTTCTTTAATAAGTGTTTAGCTAACTTTCGATCTTCTTTATCCTTCGTCTTCACGGAAATATGTTCAATCAATTCTCTTGTGGCCACTTGCTGTTCCAGCATCTGATCTAAGTGCAGCTTGAATCAATACTACGATATTTAATAGAGAAAATCTTTAAATAATAAACTTATAAAAAATAAGAAAAAAGTCATTATTACATTTCATTTAAAACATTATTATTTACTGATTTTATCTTTTCATCATTTAACAGCGTGTATAGCTATGTTAGTATGGCATCCAAAGAAGGATGATAAGTGATGAATAATAAATTAAAAAGCACCCTAATCAAATTGGCAGCCTCTCTATTTCTGATGAACGCCGTGGCTTTACCAATTTCACCTAAAGATGCAAATGCCACAAAGTCACAAGCCACGTATAAAGTGGAGAACCTTAATGATAGTGAATTAAAGATGACGTTCGATCATGCTGAAGTTCATATCGATTCTAAAGGAAATGCGATATTGAAAGATCAAATAACGAATGAAAAACAAGTTCTTCCTAAAACATCGACCGATAAAAACAATCAACCTGTTACTTTGCATTATGAAAAAATTAAAAATGGGATTTTAATTAAAGTTGTGAGTGAAAAAACAAGCGGGAAAATCAGTACTCAATCTGTTGGAAAATGTATTCTAGGTACTAGTGGTGGGGCAGTAACCGGAGGTGGAACACTTGGTCTTGCTGGTGCTGCTGTAGGAACTGTCACGATACCTGGTATCGGAACTGTAGGCGCTGGTGCAGTTGGTGCGATCACAGGTACTGTTGGTGGAGCAATGACAGGAGCTGCTGCATCTTGTTTTTAATGAAGTGCAAAAAGGGTACTCTCTTTTTATCCTAAAGGGAAGGTGATCATGGTGTATAAAATCATCATTCCATCTATACTAATCATTTTTTTTCTCTGGATTCTATTACAGATTTCACTAGAGATGAGCATATTTAAAAATCCAATGAATTATTTTATCTTATTCATTCTTTTCTTTCTTACCATCAAGCTGGTAAAAGAGAAACAATAGGAACTTATGGGATGTGCTAGAGGAGATGAATAAATTCATCTCCTCTTAGCTAAGATTCGCACTAATATCTTTAATTGGATTTCTTCATATTTAAAAACCCTAGACACACCAGTTCAATAAACAAAAATCTCTTATAAGCTTAGAATTTTATTTATAGTCTAATATCGGCTCTTTACCCTCTACATCTTCAAAATACTGAGTAAACGAAGAGACGCCTGAATAAGATATTGATAGATACTCTTTAGCACGAGTCATTCCTATATACATTAACGGTACTTCTTTGTCTTGGTTCTTTTCAAACTTATATGGCATTAAATCAGCCTTAACAATAAATACTGTGTGGAAGTCGAGACCTTTACTACTATCAAGAGAGCAGATTTTTACCGTCTCTTCCTTTGGATTAAAATTATGTTTTGTTGCTCTATTTTCAGTTATCCAATTGTAAGGAATATTCCTTTCCTTAAATGCATCTTGAATTGCTGATATATATTGGCTGCTCTTTCCCTGAATACGGTACAAAATGGCCATTTCAGAGTAAGGTACATTCTTCTCGAAGTGTTGATTCAATATTTGTTTAATAACCTCCTCTATTTCTTCTTTAAATGTACTACATCCTAAAATCTCTACTTCCGGCCCTTGACGTTTCGTCTTTTTTGGAGGGATGATTTCGATTGTCTCTGTCTGTTCTTGTTTTAATTTATGATCTAAAGCTCTATGGCTATCGTAAAATTTCCATGCAAAAGTCACAATTTGTGACGTATTACGATAATTTATATTTAAGATTCTAGATCTACCTCTAAAATCAAGCCCCGTATCTTTCACATAGCTTCTATTTTTCCGATAGATATTTTGTGCTCTATCTTCTACTAAAAGCAAAGATTGTGTCTCTTGATCTAAGCATAAGTTGATGAGATGCAGCCAGCTCCCTTTAAAATCTTGTCCTTCATCTATTAAAATGGCATCATACTTTGTAACAGTTGAAGCGTCATTTTCTATCTTTTCAATATACGTTTCGATTTCAATATCAGTAATTCCATGGTCTTTCTTAATCCATTGGTGAAAATTTAGAATTTGTATATTTTTTAAATTCGGTGTTTGTTTAGGCTCTGATGTTAAAACCTCGCTTGATTCGGTGAATTTAGAATGAACCATTTGTTTAATATTTTGTTTCAAAGCTGCATTGTAACAGAGTATCAATATTTTCCATTCTGGATGTTGTTCTGCTAACATTTTTGCTCGGGTCGCTAAGATTAAGGTTTTACCACTTCCTGCGACTCCTCTAATTAGCCGATGTTTATCACCAATCTGTTTAGCCAAGTTTTCTTGATGCAGATCCATCGTTTTGATGTTTCGAAAAGATAATAACAGTTTGGCTTGATATGGGACTGGTTCAACATCTGCCCCAACACGTATTTCTTTGTATAGATGATAACGAATCCTTTCTAATTCGTCAGATGATAGTGGTGTATTTAACTTGAAAGGCACATGAAACATATCAAACAATTTTTCTATTAAAATCTCAGGATCAAAATGATCATTATCCGGATCAATTTGATCACGGGATAAAATAAAATGTGGATCAATAACCTCATATACTTTATTTTTAAAAAGTTGTTCTTCATGAAGTCGAGTGAAGACGACACCATAACCATAAGGAAACTTTAATTTAAACTGATATTTCCCTTCTGTATTGATTAAATCAATGTCTTTTTCAAGCACTTCTTTTATTTTAAAAGCATACTCTCTTGATTGAACTAGAGGACTCTTGACTCTATGTAAATCACCAGAAGAATTTAAAATGCCCCAGGTATTGTCGTTTAGCTCTCTTATTGTATTTTTAGTGTAATCTTTTACTTCCAAAACTAATACTCCTAAATCAGGACCAATTATCACAAAGTCTGGTCTAAATCCATTGATATTAGGCTCAAAATGAACAATATAATCCTCGGGTAGATATTCCTTTAATGTTCGAAATAAAATTCGTTCTCCTGCAGTAGCAGTACTTTTAATACTTTCTGGTAATGTGATTGCCATTCATACTCCACCCCTCTATTGTCCTTATACATCATATATCGGAATAATATGGTTTTTTTAAATTATTGACTTAGAAGCTTACAATAGTTTATTTTCGACTCAAGTCAGAATTTTTGGGGCTTTCCTTTAAATAACTAGATGAAATTCTATCAAAAAAACCTTCAAATTAATAATAGAATTTTTTAGATATCCTACTCAACAGAGACGTTTTCTATAAAGAAAGATACTATACCTCTTTAGAATTTTCCTTAAAAATCAGGAAATACTCGAGCTATTACAAAGTATTTTATACAATACCTTTTCTCATTTCTATGTATAATATTAACCCTTCAAATTTAAGTAATTTTATGGTATTGTATATATATTAATATAATACCTTATATTAACTTTTTTGATATTTTTTTATTTTATCGATTTTGTGTGTTTTATCTGTCTAAATATTTTATTTTTCATCTACATCTTAATATAGAAGCAATAATTTGATTAATTTATACGGTTTAGTTCGACAATGAATCTAATTCATTTATTCTCCTAATTGAGTTATTAAGAAAGGGGCAGTCTCTGTGAGCTATTTTGTTTTCAAATTGAATATTCAACCAAATATTTTATTGAAATATAAAGATAACAATGAAATTGAATACTTACTTTCTAGAGTTATACCGCTCGGGTTCGAAAGTGTTTTACAGATCAAGGAGAATAAAAATTTATTTGAATTGATTCCAGAAAAAAATGATGAACAGGATTTCCAAAATTCATTTGAAGATTTAGAAATTAATACTATCAAATTATTCAAACTATATAACAAAATACTATCACATTATAAAGAAAAGCATGAGATTCATTATTCCCAAGATTTTTTAAATCTAAATGAAATATGTATGAGTGCTAGAAGAACTTTGGAAAATAAATATCCTGGTATAATAAAAGCGTACGAAGTAATTGAAGATGAAAAAATAGATCAATTTGAAAATATAGAAACGAACAGTAAGGTCGGAACAGGCATTACACACCTAAGGAAATTTTATAAAATAAAGTTTTATTTAGAAAATTATAAAGAGGATAATGTAATTAATACATTGAATCTAAGATCTTTTTATAATCCAAGAACTGAACATATACTCGTAGAAAGCTCTTCTGAAATAGCAGCATTAAACTACATAAATGACTTAGTTAAACTAGTAAATAGCAACAGCTCAGCAAACAAGCACTTAGGAAAAATTAACATAAATCCTATTTATGATTCTATTTCCTTAGAAGGCGAGTACAGTGAAATAAGTTATGTTATTGTTTATCCTAATGGTAATCCACCTCTAGATAGACATAATATTTTACAAGAAGCGGAAGCAAAAGAAGTTGAGACTAAGCTCCTAGGTGCTGATGGTAAACCTTTAAATAATCCCCCCATTCAACAATTATTGGAGAATGAGGCGAGACAAGGATATCTGAAGTCCGTAATATCTAAAGGGAGAAATATATTTAAAAGAATCAAAACACTAACAAGGATTGATGAAACCTCATAAGAAAGGAGAGGTGACCTATGAAAGAAAATTTTTATAATAATCCTTTAAAAATAATTTGGAAATCAAAAAGCAATTTAATGCCCAACTATCTATATGCAATATGGATTCTATTTGTATTAATATCACTAACAGGCGCTACATTTTTTGATTTTATGGATTTTTCCTCATTTCAAATAGGAACTTACTTTTCAGTATCATCAACAGGATTAACATTGACATTGGCTTTATTTGTTGCAGGGAAAAATGCCTTCAGCGAAGAGGAACTGAAAAGATTAGCAAAACATAAAAAAAACAGCAAAGCTGTGCAAGGACAAGCATTAATTGATTTTTTGGGACCTTTTGTATTTACAGCATTACTATTTTTAATTACGGGATTACTTTCACTTTTTGGTCCATATATTAATCTACCTCTAAAAAAAGAATATGTAGAAATAATTAAAGTTATTTTCATTAACATACTTTTTTTAGGATTGTTAAGTCTCTTTAACCTTGTAATTACGATGCTAAATGATGTTTATGCTTCCGCATTTAGAAAATAGAATTGTTGCTTTTCAAAACACAATAATGAAATAACAATTACTCCGAGGTAGCAATCTTATAAGAAGATGCGCTATCTTTAATTAGCCTTCATAATATAAAATTACTATTTTTCAAAACGACTCACTTATGATAAGGCTCAACGTAACTGTTTGAAGTGCGATTTTTGAATCTAGTATTTTCCCGATTAACTCTACTATATATTTTTCTTGAAGTATGACAAAATAATTAATATATGCGTAATTAATTATCTTGTAAATAAAAAATAAATTAAGAGGGCGTATTTAATGAAATATGTAACAACTTTTTTTATTTTCTTAATTGCATTTTTATTCTCACATCCTGTGTCTGCAGAAGAAAATATAAAGATTACAAAAGTAATCGATGTAAGTACAATAGAAATAAATAATCAAAGTAAAATAAAATTATATGGTATTTCAGATAGTATTTATAAAGAATATAAAACCTTTAAAGAGAAAAATGATATGCTTCCATTTGAAATTAATTATAATTCTGTAGGTGATTTAGAACACTATACTCTAGAAGGTAATACATATAACGAAGAACTTGCCATTGAAGAAATAAAAAAACTGCTTCTAAATAAATATATATATATCAAAGAAGTTCAAAAAGATAAGTATTTAATATTTTTTTCTGATAAAGACGAATATAGTGTTAACCAGCTAATAATTTCGAAAGGTTTTGCACTGGTAGACGAAAACATTGATATCGATTATAAAATGAAATTTTTATTAGAGCAGAAAAATGCAGAAGAAAATCAGGTAGGAATTTGGAGTATTAATTTTAAAACTGTAAGTTCGGGTAAATCGGAATTGAGCATGTCTAATAGCATCTATATAGTAATATCCATTATAATTTTTATTAATACGATAATATTATTATTTGCTTTTAAAAAATTATCGTCCTTACCTAACTGGAAGGGGCTGTTTTACGGGCTATTTTCGTTAATGAGCTTTCCTTGTCCTTCCATTATTATTTCATTCCAACATGAATTAATAGCTAAATTTTATCTACTTCTTATTTTCAGTTTATATATATTTATTTTTTATTATCTAATTAAATATATATTCAAATTTAAAGAGAATTTAACTATAAAAAAACTTCTTTTACTGATAATAGGTGCTATTATAATAGTTATTTTTTATTTTTCAAATGTATATAGTGTGTTTGATAAACCACGTTCTATACACACGTTAGAACAAACATTTGCTTACAGTCATATTATTTCTGATTCTGTAATATTAACAGGAGATTATATTTATGTAAATAACCAATTAGATTCATTTAATTTTATCGATGATTATCTATATTTTAGTGCAACAACGTTTTTTGGTGGCTCATATGGCGATGTTATACCAAAAGGAAACATACGATATATTGTATTGATTGAGATGTTAATTAGTTTCATATTACAGTTGGTGTTTTTTGGAATAATTTTTAATGTTGTATATGAAAAATTCAACAATAATACATTAAAACAAATAACAAGGAAAAGAGAAAAGGAAATAGAGAATTTAGATTTCAAAAAATCCGATGTAATAGAAGTTCCAAATTTTGAAAAAGAAGAGCAACTACCATCTATACGCTCTAAAAAAAGCACTAACAAAAAAACTCTACTATTATTAGTTCCCATATTTATTTTACTTCTTCTCTTTAGAAAGAAAAAATAATCCAAATAAGTTCGCTTATTATATATAAATAATTTCAGCAGTCATCTATGTAAAACACATAAGGAAAATGGATAAATCCATTTTCCTTTCTTATTTTAAATCTTTTCTTTACTATTTGTTATGCCCACATCTAATATAGCCACAAAATATTAATACTGAGTAACAAAAACAAACCACCAAGTACAATAAAACTACTGTAATTGATGATTCATTAAAAACTACACTCACTTATGATACGGCTCCCCCCGCACAATCCGAAACGCCCGATAAATCTGCTCCACCAACACCAGCCTCATCAACTGATGCGGGAACGTCATTTTCGAAAACGACAGTTTCTCATTCGCGCGCTGCATGACGGCGTCGCTTAAGCCAAGGGATCCGCCTATGATGAAACATACTTTGCTTTTTCCGTATGTTGCCAGCTTATCTATTGTATCGGCTAATTCTTCGGAAGTTTTCATTTTTCCTTCGATGGCGAGGGCGATGACGTGGGCGTCTGGGTTGATTTTGCTTAGGATGCGTTCGCCTTCTTTGTCTTTGATGATTTTCATGTCTTGATCGCTGAGATTCTCGGGTGCTTTTTCGTCCGCGAGCTCAATGATCTCGATTTTTGCGTAAGCTTGTAATCGTTTTGTGTATTCGGCTATGCCTTGCTTTAAATATTTCTCTTTTAATTTTCCTACTGTGATAATTGATATATTCACAGGTCATCCCCACCTTAAGAACAAGTTATTCATATAAGTTATCAACAATTGTGGATAAAATTTGTGTATTTTGTGTCCGATCATTCGTTCCCCACTATATATATTGCAGGTTCATCGCACAATTCACAGGTTGTGGATAAACTGTGTGTATGTTCGATTTTTCTGAATTCCGGTGGCGTTTCGTGATCATCTATGTACATGTCTAATACGGTTTCTATGTGTTCTGCACACGCATAAAATGTTTTGTTCATAAGTTTCTGATTCCTCCAATAGGTTCTCTGGTTATTCACAAGTGTTTCGCTCATTGTTCAATATAACCGATTTATTCACATGTTAATAGTCTTTTACCATTTCTCACACCTTTTATCCACAAACCAAACAAAAAAAGCCTCCACTCCTGTGAAGGCTTCTTTCTATAAAAACGGATTATAAAATCTCGTTCCTCTAACAAATGTAATCACTAACGAAACAATCAGTACCACACCAACAAATATTAACGCCACATAATCTGCTTTTTGAAAGTCTTTTGCCGTAAACCATGTTCGCTTTTTATGTTTCCCAAAACCACGCAGCTCCATTGCATTGCTGATCGTTTCAATCCGCTCCAAGCTGGAGAAAATCAGCGGCATCACAATCGACAACGCATTTTTGATTCGTTTCCCCAATTTTTCATTCTTCGATAAATCAATGCCTCTTGCTTGCTGAGAAATGGCGATCGTGCGAAAATCCCGCTGAATGTCCGGAATATAGCGCAGGGCAATCGCTACAGCATAGGAAATCCTATAGCTGACGCCGATTCGGCTGAGAGATGAGGCGAATTCACTTGGATTTGTTGTCACAATAAATAAAAGCGCTGCTGGCATCACGGTCACATATTTTAGCGTAATGTTCAATTGATAGAAAAGCTGTTCAAGTGTGACATTGTACCAGCCGGCAATATGAAACAGCTCGTGCTTTGCTCCGTAGATGGCGACACCTTGCTGGGGCGCAAAGATGTAAATGGCGATGTTGTTGATCACTAGGAAAATCGCCAGGACGATCACCACGAAGGAGATATCACGAAATCGCACGTTCGACATCTGAAAGAATACGATACTGGCGGCTAACATAAAGACTAGAACGCCTGTATCATACGTGAGCATCGCTGCGGATGACCAGAGGATAAAGCAAATGAGTTTGGTTGCACCTGTCAGCCGGTGAATCGGCGACGGGCGGTCGATATAAGACAGCATGTCTACAGCCATGTCATTCGTTCCTTTCTGTCAACCTCAATGAAGCGATCTACGAGTTCATTTGGATTCGGCCAATCTGCTTTCAGCGCCAGTTCATACAGCGACGTTTCCTTTAAGCTCGCCTTTTGGACAAGCAGCTGATCTGTCAGCACTTTGGCAGGTGTATCATCTGCGATTTTTTCTCCATCTGAAATGACAATGGTTCTTGTCGTGTATTCGAGCATCAAGTGCATATCATGGGTGATCATGAAAATCGTGACACCCTGCTGATTTAATTGCTCTAAAAACGTCATCATCTCTGTGTAATGTTTAAAGTCCTGTCCTGCGGTTGGTTCGTCTAGGATGAGTATTTCTGGCTCTAAAACAAGAATAGACGCGATGGTGACGCGTTTTTTCTGTCCAAAGCTGAGGGCTGAGACCGGCCAGTTCCGAAATGGATACAGTCCGCACACTTTCAAGACCCGCTCCACCCGTTCCTTGATGTCGTCTTCCTTTACGCCTCTTAAAACGAGACCAAGTGCGACTTCATCAAAGATCATTTGTTTTGAAATCATTTGATTTGGGTTTTGCATGACGACGCCGATTCGTTCGGAGCGCTGTTTAATCGTATCTCCTGTGATGTCATCACCATTTAAAAGAATTGTCCCTTTCGTTGGCTTTTCAAATGCACAGAGCACCTTGGACAATGTCGTCTTGCCTGCACCATTGGCTCCTGCGATGCTGATCATTTCTCCTTTTTTGACGGTAAAAGAGATGTTGCTCAGCGTATTTGGTCTTGTTGGATAGTCAAAGCTCAGCTCGCGCACTTCTAGTAAATCCGGCGCTGCATTCTGCTCAACTGACGGCTCAGATGCTTCCATCCATTGCTCGATTTTCTCTTTTGCCTCGTCATTTAAGGTGAGATGCTGTAAATTAGCGATCTGATCTCCTGCTTCAACCGGAATACCTGCATATTTCATCGCTTTCACATATAAAGGCTCACGCAAATACGCCTCTTCTAAAACATTTGAGGCAAGCAATTCATCTGGGGTCATATCCGCTGCAATCTTTCCTTCATTGACAACGATAATGCGGTCCACATGACGGAAAAGGACGTCCTCTAATCGGTGCTCAACCATCACAATGGTTTTTTTCGTTTGTTTTTGCAGCCGGTCAATGAGGTCGATGACTTCTTTACCTGTTGCGGGGTCAAGGCTTGCAAGTGGTTCATCAAACAGTAAAATGTCGACATCGTTGACAAGTACGCCCGCAATGGCGACACGTTGTTTTTGCCCGCCTGACAGCTCATGCACGGACGATGCCAGCTTGCCGTCTACCTCTGTTAATCTGGCAGCTTCCTCGACACGTGTGTTCATTTCTTCGCGTGTGACTTGATCATTTTCAAGCGTGAACGCGATATCTTCTCCAACGGTCAGCCCGATGAATTGTCCATCAGGGTCCTGAAGCACCGTTCCGACAAGCTGTGAGAGGGAGAAAATGTTTTCTTTTTCAGCATTTTTCCCGCCGATGTGAAGACTTCCTTCCATAGAACCTTTATAAGACGCAGGAACTAGCCCATTGATGCAATGGGCTAGTGTGCTTTTTCCCGATCCAGACGGGCCTGCGATGAGGACTTTTTCGCCTTCATAGATGGTCAGGTTGATATCCTTTAATGTTGGTTCTGCCTGACTGCGATACTGGAATCCGAAATGTTCGAATTGAATCATCGGTTTCTTCATTTATGTGTTCCACCTTGCTTCATGATGTTTCTTTCGATAGACTGCCGCTTTTGCTTCTCGTTTTCGCATAAGCCGCAATGATGATGGTCCCTAGTACACCAACTGTGATGATGTTTGAGATTCCGGCCACGATGCCTTGAACAAATACTTTGTTCGCAGGTTCTGCATAGATCACAATGTCGAGTACTGGGGCAATGATAAACCAGCCTAATGCCTGTGCGCCTGCTTGTACGGCGTTAAAGAGCGTGATTTTCTTCCAGCCGAAGTCTCCCTCTTCTATTTTTAAACGGTTAGAAATAAAGCCGATCAATAAACCAACCACACCCGAAACAATAATCCAGCTCCACCAAGGGCCAAATGTGGTCGCATCTTTAATGAGATGACCAATAAAACCAATCAGTGCGCCTGCAACAGGACCAAAGAGCACGGCCATTAATGCAAGGAATGCGTATGAGGTTTCAATTTGTGTATTCGGAATTCCAGTTGGAATGGAGACGAAGCGTCCTAAAATCACAAAGACGGCTGCGCCAATTCCAATGGCAACGACAGTTTTCGTTGAAAGTTGTTTTCCTGCCATGATGTATCCTCCTCTTATTCGTATATAATGCGCGGAGCTTTGCGAATCGAAAGGCGCCAGCCTGTGCCTGTACCGATGTTATAAGCCTTTGCAAATGACCCTTGATTGATCGCCACGCCTAAATGGTCGAGTGAATTGACATATACGAGTGGTTCGCCTACTTTTAAGTCGGCAAAAGATCGTCCATAGGTCATGATATTTTTATACACATTTTTCGGCCCGTTGGCAATGGTAACTTCTATTGCATCCCCATAATTAATTGAAAGCTGTTCAAATAGCGTGTGATGAATGTTTGTCCATAGGTTTCCGAATCTCACATCTAAAATATCAATCGTCCCTGTGATCACATCTTCTTCCGCATAAGCCTGTACGACTGGAAGATGGATAATATCATCAATATTCGCCTTTGGCCCAACCTCTTCAAAAGAAATCACACCTGATGCAATTCTCGCCCCTGTATAAGCGTAAATATCTCTCCCATGGAATGTATGTGATTTTCCCGACTTTGGCAGCCGGTTAATGGTTTCATCTAAGTAACGGGCTTCCACAATGCCAATATCCTGCGCGACGTGCGTGAGTGTCCCGTTATCTGGGGTAATGATATAGTGTGAACTTGTCGTTTTGACGACAAGACTTTTTCTCTCTGATCCAACGCCAGGGTCAACGACGGAAACGAATACCGTCTCTTCCGGCCAGTATGTGACGGTTTGAAGCAGGCGATAAGAAGCCTCCCAAATGTCATACTGCGGAATATTGTGTGTTAAATCAAAAATGCGGATGCCGCTGCTGACCGTATTTGCCACTCCGTACATTGCACTGACAGCTCCATCATCAATGCCGAAATCTGATTGTAAAACCAATGCATGTTCACTCATGTCAATCTCCCTTTCATTTGAAAAAATGGATGTGGTGTTTCACGTGGAACATTTGAACAATTGTATGAAAAAAGTGGACAATAAAAAATACCCCATCCTTATCTTTGAATCATAAGGACGAGGTATTTGTCTCGTGGTACCACCTTTATTTACTGTTTGCTCGCGCTAAACAGCCTCTACAAGTACAAAGCTCCAATCTGGCTCATATACTGTGGTTTTGATAACGAGTACCAACTCTCGTCGTCACCTACTAATATCATAGATATGTTCAGCACGAGGCTCAGAGACCATTTTTCGAATCATTATTTTTGCTTCTTTTCAGCTGCCGAAGCTCTCTGTGGAAAAATTGATGATTGTACTTTCTCTCGTCATTGCCTGTATAATTATCTTGAATTAAAGCTATCATACATGATGTTTTTTGATAAATCAAGATATTTTTCTGAACATTTTTAAAAATGAGTCAACTGATGCTGGAAGAGTCTTCTTTTTATGAAATTTAAACAAATGTTAAAGAGCAAGATATGGTGTCTTTCTTTTCTAGGGGTATAATAAAGGTGAAGGGAGGTACAGCGTGTGTGGACCATCTGTATGAATGAGTTTAAGCAGCTCTTCAAAAGCACAAAATCTATTTTAACAATTGTTATTATTTTCATTTTATCTACTTTTGTTTCGAGTCTTCCGTTTATCGCTGCTCATCAGGAAAAATGGGAGCTGGCAAAGGATCCTTATTCTATTGGGAATGAACTGGTGATTTTTTTATTTGGTTTCTTCCTTATTTTTTTGTTGTCTCATGATATTTTGAGCCGCGAGATTCATTTGAAAACCATTCGTTTTCTCGTCAGTAAAACAACCCGTTTGAACATTATCATCGGGAAATATCTTGGACTGATGCTGTTTTGGCTTAGCTGTATTATGACGACATATGTCCTGAATATGGTGATTTCACACCGTTTTCTGTTCTCAGATGCCTTAAAAATCTTAACCTTTATCAGTGTCGGTATCTCATGTGCTTTATTTTTGTCCATGCTCTTTCCAACACCGCAGAAATCAATGTTTGTCGGCATGTTATTTTCCTTTCTTTTCCCAATCGTCAGTTTGATTTCTGTTCTTTCTTCAGAACGAATGATTCATTGGTTCAAATATATGACGCCTTATTATTATGCGCGCTGGAGTGAACCGCTGACCTATGTCCTAATGAACACGGCATTGACCGTTATCTTACTCATTGGAACTGCACTGCTGTTTCAAAGGAGGGATGTGTAGATGCTTCATACAAAAGGGCTCACAAAAAAATACCGTACAAAAGTCGCAATAGATCATATTAACCTTGATGTCAATCAAGGCGATATCTTCGGACTCATTGGACCAAAGGGATCTGGTAAGACGACGTTTTTCAATATCATTACCGGCATATCCCGCCCTACCTCTGGTACGTTTACAGTGATGAATAAGCCTTCGCTAAAAAAAGTGAGACAGCATATCGGTGTTCTGCCTGAATATACGGATTTATATGAAGGACTCACGGCTCTTGAGCATATTGCCTATTTATCAAAAATCACCGGAACACGCCAGAAAACGAGTGATTATGAAGAACTGCTCGAATTTGTCGGTTTACATCACTATCATCAGGAGAAGGTCGGTGCCTTTACACCTGGTATGAAGAAACGGCTTGGAATGGCGCAGGCCATCGCCCATCAGCCGGAATTTATTTTACTTGACGAGCCTTTTGCCGATATTGATGCAGATTCGATTTTGCACATTCAGCAGGTCATTGAAGCATTAAAGGATGAAGGAAAAACCGTCTTTTTAACAGCTGACCGCCCAAGGTTCACCAATAGTATTTGTACCAAAACGGCATTCATTTCTGAAGGAAAATTAGTGTCCCCACATACTCATCCTCAAGAGAAAACCATCACATCCTCAAACATACGTGCAACCTTCAAGCATGCATGGATTGATGATGAGGTGAAACCTGTTCTCACGCAGTACCTACAAACTGTCGGAACAGATCTTGTGATCAGTGATGACGAGACCTCATTGTTAATTCGTTCAGAAGCTCAAGTTCCAGCGATCATTCGCGCTTTCGTGAAATGCAAAGTCGATTTATACAGAGTCACGGCTCAGGATGCCATGATGTCCTCATAAAAAAGTACCGTACGCTTTCTGCACGGTACTTTTTCTTTTTTTATAAAGGTTTACTCATATAAATACCCGTTTCTGCAAATCCCGTTTTCTCGTACAGCGAACGGGCGATTTGATTGTGAGCAAAGACATGGAGCGAGAGTTTTTGCACACCTAATGACTTTGCCTGCTCCTCTAATGCAGCAATGGCCTGCTTTGCAAAGCCTTTTCCTCGATAAGCTTCAAACAAAATAAAGTTATAAATAAACCCTTCGTGCTGTGGGTGATTCGGGTCATAGCAAAGCCAAACCCAGCCAATCGCTTCTTCCCCATTTAAGAAATTCCACAGCTCATGATGCTCCGTCTGAAGTCCTTCTGGAAGCAGTCTGTCAAATTGTTCTTCTGCGTTCGCAAGTGATTCTTCCTTCTCCCATGTCCCTGCGAGTACCTTTTCTTCCGCGTACCGCTGAATGGCTTTCTCCATCAATACATCGTAATCGGTTTGTGACATCCGTTGTAGTGTAACCAATCCTACCGCCCCCTTTCCTTCATCATATGTCAGTCATGACAAAAAAACCAGTTCCTAGTTGGAACTGGTTAGCCGCCATATCGGTCGGTTTGAGAAAGTTTGATCTCTGCTGATTTTTTCTTTCCGCTTCGATAAAACTGCACCTTTACCTTGTCGCCGACCTTCTTTTGATATAAATACTTACGAAGATCTACGATATTTTGTACACTCTTACCATCAAAGGAGGTCACGACATCCAGCTCTTTTAGTCCCGCTTTTCCTGCGGGAGATAACGGCTCAACACTCATGACAACAACCCCAGATGTGACCTTGGAGGGCAGCTTCAATGTTTCCTGCCAGTGGTAGCTCGCAATATCCGCTAATGATTTCATGCCGACGCCAAGATACGGACGCTTTACCTCTCCGTAGCGCTCTAAATCCTCTATGACAGGGATGACAAGATTCGCCGGAATGGACAGCCCAATTCCTTCTACCTCTGATTCAGCAATCTTCATTGAGTTGATGCCGATCACCTTTCCGTCCATATTGATCAAGGCACCACCGCTGTTTCCAGGATTGATGGCGGCGTCTGTTTGCAGTACCTCTGCATTCCAATCTGTCTGTCCGTCTCCATTTGAGTCCACAGGGATCGCACGCTCCGTGCCTGAAATGACTCCTTGTGTGACAGAGCCTGCGAATTCAAGCCCTAATGGATTTCCAATGGCGATGACTGGCTCACCCGGCTTCACATGATCTGAGTTACCGAAGGCTGCCGTTTTCTTGATTTTATCACTTTTGACAGTGAGAACTGCTAAATCCATGAGCTGATCGCTGCCGACAAGATTGGCACCAATTCTTGTCCCGTCATGGAGGCTCACTTCAAGCTGGTTGGCGCCTTTGATGACGTGATGGTTTGTGACAATATAAAACGTGTCACCCTTTTTTTTATAGATCACACCTGACCCGCTGCCTGCTTCTCCGCCTTCCTCCCAAAAGCTCGACTTTTGGATATTAATGACGCCGACCACCGTATCTGACATATTAGATACCACTTTCGTGACAGCATCATTGACGTTTACATTCACAGTCTTTAAAGGGCCCTGAGATGTTTGTCCATCACCGTTCTGCTGCCATCCAAAGGGACTGCCGCTCTGTCCAGATACATAGGGGAAAAAGAATCCCATTAAAAAAGCTCCTACCAATACACCGATCAAACCAGAAAGAAAATATCCTTTTCTGCTTCGTCTCGGCTTCCACTCTACATCGCGATAATCCACTATGTTTCCTTCCTTTCAGTGAATAGATGATGTATATAGTGTTGGTAAGAAGCTCTTATCTTAATCATACGATTATAAAAATCATACGGCGCAAAGCGGGGTTGCTTTTTTCGGGTCCGTATCAAATAAATCAAAGCCGTCCCCCACAACAAAGCCCTTCATTTCAAGCGTCTGCTGGACCGCCATACGGGCTAAATCTTTCATGTTGTTGTCTTGACTCAAGTGAGCCAAGTAAATGCGTGAGGTGGCATCTCCAATGACATCTGTCATCGCAAGAGCGGCATCTTCATTTGATACATGTCCGACATCACTCAGAATTCTGCGCTTAATGCTCCATGGGTATCGGCCCATTTGCAGCATCCCGACATCATGATTGCTCTCAAACACAAACGTATTGGCTGACTTAATAATGCCTTTCATACGGTCACTCACATAGCCTGTATCTGTCATGAGGGCAAGTTTGCGTCCTCCATAATGGAACACGTAAAACATAGGCTCTGCCGCATCATGTGAGACGCCAAATGACTCGACATCAAGGCCGCCAAAGGATTGAACGGTCTCCATATCAAAATGGAATTTCTGCTCTGTGTCAATCTTTCCGATATGAGACTCCATTGCCTTCCATGTTTTCGCATTAGCATAGACAGGAAGCTTGTACTTTCTTGCCATGACACCAAGCCCTTTAATATGATCGGAGTGCTCGTGTGTCACAAAAATGCCGTCCAAGTCTTCAGGCTTGCGGTCGATTTGACCAAGCAGCTCGACCATCTGTTTCCCGCTTAAACCAGCATCCACCAAAAAGGCATGCTCGTCTGTTTCTAAATAAAAAGCGTTCCCCGTACTTCCGCTCGCTAGTACACTGAACTGCAAGCTCATGTTCTCTCACTCCATTGAAGATTTGTCATCTTTCTCTATATGATCAAGTGTTGAGCCATCAATGGCATTGATCAAATATTCTTCCTCTGTCTTTTTCTTTGAACCTGCTGATACGCCTTCAAGCTCCACCCGCCATACAGGAACCATGACTTGCGTGCTGGCCCCCGGGTATTGCGTATAGTAGCCAAGCTCTACCTTTTTCACGGTCGTGTTTTGACTCAGCATATTTTGCGTATATAAGTCCTTCACGGTTTCAAGTGCTGGGACAAGGGTTTCTTTTCTCACTTCATTAATGGATGTTACCATCGACTGCTGATATGAGACGACTTCGTTTTGATCGTTGAGATTTAAGGTGATTTGTCCGATAGTTTCGGTGTCATCAAGGCCTTCTTGGAAGATGTATTTCCCTTTATACGTTTGGAAAAAGACGATTTTTCCTGTCTCTTCATCTATATTCCACAGCTTATAATTCTTCCCGTCCAGCAAACGCTGGTTCACTAGGTTCGTCGCCGCTGTTTTGATATCCTTTTTCGGCAAGGCCACTGGTTTATTGAAGGTCATTTCAAGCAGCGTGACAGGATCATCTTTGTCTGTTTTCGGGAATGTGCTTTTCGCCTTTTGATCAGCTAATCCGTCGACATCCTTTTTCGTATATTGCTTCTTTTCAGCTGTAATGCGGTATCCAATCTTCGCTTCATCTGATAGATTGCCATATTTGATCCCGTCTGCCTTCATTTCTTCCAGCGTATCCGTTTTTTCGATAATCGCAAAATGATCGGTTGACCGTTTCTCAAAGTATTGAAAACCTAGAAAGATATCGAGAACGAGAAAGGCTAGGATAAAGATCGTTTTGGTCTTATTCCACTCCATGATTCTCGCTCCCCTCTGTCAAAAGATCATTCGATAGAATCACGGTTTTGCCGTTATATTTCATACACCATACAGGCTCCAGCCAGACAAACATTGCTTGATCTTGATCTGATGGAGTTGAAGCAGCTTGATATGCAGGGAAAATCTGTTCAATTTTCTCCAGGTCATCATATTTCGTCTGCTTGATGATCAAGTCCTTCAGCTCTGTCCCATTCATCAGCTTGACCTGTTCACTTTGACTCGCTTTATTGCCAAGAATATAGTTTGGGCGCTTGTAATTCAAAATGTCATCATTCGCCCATTGGACTTCAAGGGAGGTCATCCCAAATGGATGCTTTGTACTGTTAACGATCGGCAGACCGTCCATAAACATATTAAAGGACAGCTGCTGGTTGCTGTTGATGCCAAAATATTGATAGTCATCAGTAAAGCTTCCCGTATCATTGAAATATTTCACGCTTCGCTTAATCAAATCCCCCGTTTGGAAAACAGTACTGGAATTGATATTGCGGTGCTGATATTGAATGCGGTGGTCTTTTTGATTGGCTTCAAGGCGGCTTGTGCCATCTGTGTACACCGTCCGGTTTAAATTAGATTCCTCACCGACAAGGCTCGGGTCCGTAAACAAAGCGTCTTTGAATTTGTTTGTCTTAATCGTTTCGATAAAGAACATTTTCGCTTCAAGCTGCTTTTGCTTTCTCGGAAGAAGGAAATCTCGTTTAGAATTCGTAGAGAATGTATAAAGATCATAGCGCGGCATCTCGTTTTGAGCGGCTGCGATACTGTCCATTAGATTACGATAGTTGGCGGACTCAATTGTCAGCTCAAGCACCGTCTCCTTGCTGTATGAGACCAAATACACTTTTTTATTGGCCTTATCCTGCTGGGCGAACGGCACGATCATCCGATCAAACGAGTTGTATTCAATGGACTTGTTCGGCCATTTAAAGAGCGCTTGGAAAATATCAATCGGAATCGGATCATTGAACACAAGATCCAACGTCTTCCCTTGTCCTTCGCGTCCATAGAAGAAATTCTTAAATTTCTGCTCGGAATATTGATCCGACACATCATTAATCTCTTTGACATCCCAAAGGCTCACATCATTCCAAAAGTTTTGAAAGAGTTCCTTTTGATCCACTTTAAAATGCTCTCCATTTGAATGGATGAACATCTCGCGCGGCTTCACGACATCAATGAGACTTCTAGGCTCGTCGCTTGAAATCTTCTTCGTTTCCACGACCTGTGTGCCGGTATCTGCCTGATCCTGCATGACGGGCTGGAACATCCAGATATTCCACGTAAATACAAGACTGATCGCAATTAGGATTGTCAATATTATGGTTTTAAAGGTCTCACGCTTCATCCCAATCATCCTCTTGTTCTTCATTATACGGAAGGGTAAAGGTCACCGTTGTCCCTTTTCCTTCAATGCTGTCAGCCCAAATATCTCCGCCATGAGCCTGAACCATTTCTTTTGCAATCGCAAGACCGAGGCCGGTTCCGCCAAGCTTTCTTGTTCTTGCTTTATCTACTCGATAAAAACGTTCAAAGATTTTATCCATATCCTTCTTCGGAATACCGATTCCTTCATCTTTCACGCTGAATAACACAAGGCCTTTCTCTTCATCCAGATCAACGGTAAACGTGATGTGTCCACCCTCTGGTGAGTATTTCATGGCATTGGAAATGATATTATCGAGCACCTGTGTAATTTTATCTTGGTCGATTTCCACATATACTTCACGCTGCGGCAGGTTGCGGATAAAATCGACATGCTGCTCCTTCGTCATTTCAAAACGATCAATGACGAGCGAGATAAACCTGATAAAGTTCGTCCACTCACGATTGAATTGATAATCCTTGCTGTCGAACTTAGACAGCTGCAGCAGGTCATTGACAAGCCGGATCATGCGCTCAGTTTCATTTTGTGTGACACTAAGGAATCTTGGCGCAAGCTCTTTATCACCAATCGCACCTTCAGCCAGCGCCTCAAGATAGCTTCGCATCGTCGTCAGCGGTGTGCGCAGCTCATGCGATACGTTCGCTACGAATTCACGGCGTTCCGCATCAATTTTCTCCTGCTCTGTGACGTCATAAATGACCGCAATTAAGCCATCAATTTTCCCATGCTCTTTCTGAATGACGGAGAAATTAACACGCAATACAGACAGCTGGTCTTCGCGTTCAATTTCTATCAGCATGGAATCTTGATTTTCGACTAAATCTTCAAATGTATGAGTTTCCTCTAAGCCAAGCAAAGACGTGATCGGCATCTCTAGTGCTGTTTCACGTGAAACATTTAACAGCTCTAATGCGGGGCTGTTTAATAGAATAATCGCACCGTTTTGATTCGTTGCGATGACGCCGTCCGTCATATAGGCAATGACAGAAGAAAGCTTTTTCCGCTCCCCCTCCGTCATCAGCTGAGCTTCCTCCAGCTCTCTCGTCAGATGGTTAAAGGTTGTCGCAAGCTGGCCAATCTCGTCATGCCCATACTTCCGGACCTTTCTGGAGAAGTTCCCTTTGGCAAGCTCAATCGCTTGTTTTCTCATATCTGAAATAGGATGAGTGATCGTTCTGAAGATGAAGATACCAAGTAGAGCCGTCGTCCCAAGTGCAATCAGCGTCCCAGTCGCCAAAATGGTGTTAATGGTTCGCATTTGGTTAAACACACTTTCCATTGAAGACACAACATAAATCACACCAACGGTCTCTTGGTTCTCATTTTTTACGGCTGTCGCAGAAATACGCACCCTTTTATTTGACTCAGGGTCATAGAATTTTTTCTCATAGTCTTTGCCAACCGCAAAAATACGGCTAATGATCTGATCAGTGATTTTCTTGCCGGCAATCTCTTGGCTGCCGTTATTTACAGAGGCAATGACCTCTCTGCTTTCATCAATATAGCTGACTTCAGAGATTTCATTAGACTCATCTTTGTTGTTAAAATCGTTTAATATCTTTTGAGCATCCTCTTTTAATTCTGCCTTGCTTTTCGATGAATCTTGTTCTAGGTAATACGATAACGAGTAGATTCGCTGATTCAAGGAATTATCATATGAATTAATTAAGGACTGCTCTAGCTGCTTCACAAAGTACACGCCAATGATCTGCATGGCGACGATGATCAGCAGCACGTAAATCAAGGTCAATTTGAAGTGAATCGAGCGAAAAAAACCTACTTTACTCATAAGAATCTTAGTCCTGCTCTGGGTTTCTTAAATAGTAGCCGACGCCTCGTCTTGTCACGATCCAGCTCGGGTGGCTAGGGTTGTCTTCAATCTTTTCACGAAGACGGCGGACTGTGACGTCTACTGTACGGACATCTCCGAAGTAATCGTAGCCCCATACAGTTTGCAGCAAGTGCTCACGTGTCATGACTTGTCCGATATGTTTCGCTAAGTAATGAAGCAGTTCGAACTCACGGTGTGTCAATTCAATCGTTTCCTCGCGCTTTGACACCACATACGCATCTGGATAAATGACAAGTGATCCAACCTCAATATCATTTGATTCAGATTCTTCCTCCGTCTGCGGAGCAGCGGTTTGTCTTCTCAAATTCGCTTTCACGCGGGCTAGCAGCTCACGCGTGCTGAAAGGCTTTGTCACATAATCATCTGCGCCAAGCTCAAGGCCGATGACTTTATCAATTTCAGAGTCTTTTGCTGTCAGCATGATAATCGGCATATCATATTTCTTTCTCACTTCACGGCATACTTCAACACCATCTTTATTCGGCAGCATAATGTCGAGCAGAATAATGTCCGGCTTGATTTCTTCTACCATTTCAAGGGCTTCGTTTCCATCATATGCACAATGAACCTCATAGCCCTCTTTCCTTAAATTAAATTCCAATATATCAGCAATCGGTTTTTCATCATCTACGACAAGAATCTTTTTTTCCATTGTGATTTCCTCCTGCATTTTTAGCATCTATGTCATTCCATTTTGCATGTCACATTACGCCTTTTCCGTTTACGGAAAAAAGGCTCACTGTCTATTATAACGTTTTACGAGGCAAAGATAAAAATAATAACGGCTTTCTTTACTAGTAAACGTTGGATAGGAAGGCGCCGCCCAAAAAAATTGATGACTTTTTCCTTTTTTATTGAAACTTTTCCAATCACCAGACGTCTATATAGATGTAACGTCTTCTTCTTATGGAGCCGGGCCCTACCTAGGTCCGGCTTCTCCCTTTTTATGCCTTCTTTTCATAATAAAAACGCACCTGCGATTGCAGATGCGTTTGGAAGTGGCTCGGGACGGAATCGAACCGCCGACACACGGATTTTCAGTCCGTTGCTCTACCAACTGAGCTACCGAGCCATCATCAAAAAGATGAATATGTATAAATGGCGGTCCGGACGGGACTCGAACCCGCGACCTCCTGCGTGACAGGCAGGCATTCTAACCAACTGAACTACCGGACCTCAGTAACTTGCCCGAAAAAGCAATCGTGGTGCTCCTTCAAGCAAGTGAGGAAAAAATTAGCTTAACGCTAAAGTAAATCAATGACCCGTACGGGATTCGAACCCGTGTTACCGCCGTGAAAGGGCGGTGTCTTAACCGCTTGACCAACGGGCCAATACATGGTGAGCCATGAAGGACTCGAACCTTCGACCCTCTGATTAAAAGTCAGATGCTCTACCAACTGAGCTAATGGCTCTCGGTTTGTGAAAAGTGAATCTGAAGAAGCTGTATTGCGCCAAACCAATCGCTTTAAAAAAGCTGGAACATCGCATCCTAACAAGTTTCAGAGACCTTTGCAACAACGAGATTTATAATATCATAGAATAATTACATATGGCAATACGTTTTTCGACATTTTTTTAAAAAAAGTGTCGGATTTCATTTCTCCTTTCAAAGCCTCCACTTCTGCAACCGCCTTCATTAGATACGCCTTTTCGGGTGACCTCTGCCTACTCAAGCACATAGGCACGTTTTAGCCCGCTCAAAAATGGCTATACATGAAACAAGTGACATTGTCATTGAAAAAGGAGGAAGCAGTATGAGTTCATTCAAATTAGGAGATAAAATGCCCAACTTTTCACTTCCAACAATACAGGGCGAACACATTGATTTCGACAAACATTTAGAGGAGCATCAAAGCTGGCACCTGATCATTTTCTTTAGAGGATCTTGGTGCCCGGTATGTGTCGAAGAATTAAAAGAGCTCGAACAGCAGCAGTCATATTTTCAGGACAAGGATATTCACTTGATGGCGATTTCAACGGATAATCCTGATGACTTGAAGTCATTTGCGGATAAAGAGGGACTGTCCTTCCCGATCATGTATGACCATGACCTCACGTCATTAAAAGCATATGAAGTCCACTATCACGGGGAAGATGCCCCATATGAAGACCACGGGGTGCACGGTGAACCCGCTTATTTCTTATTAAATGAAAAAGGGCAAGTGCTCTATCAGCAAAGACAAACAAGTCCGTTTGGCAGACCGCATGCCAACGAACTACGCAAAATCATTCAATACATCCGTAAAAATTTAAAAGGCCAATATAAAAGCCTGAAGTAAGGAAAAAGCCCTCGTGATGAGGGCTTTTTTTATGAACGCCTTTTATTATATAGCCAATCTGCGGTGAAAAAAACAAAGAGACCTGCCATAAGAATGACAAAAGTGACGGGCGGTTTATCATCCTGGAAATACATGTACAGCGCATGCCCTCCTAATGCGAGAAGATAAAAAACAAATGCTGTTACAGCTGCTTTATGTGCATTCGCTTGTTCTCTTTTCGTCATTTTTTTAAAAAACATTGTGTCTATCCCCTTTGTGATGCTTTTTTCATCGTCACCCGGCGAAGTGCCCGTGAACGGATATATTCCATTGGCCCGATTCCCCAGACGTTTAAGCAGCATGCTGAAATCGCGATTTGCAGAAGTGAAATCAACAGCCATGCCAATACAATCAGGGGCGCATTGATTTGACCGCCGAGACCCAATCCCCAGCTATAAAAAAGAATGGAGCAGATGACATTTTGCAGGATGTAGCAGCTGAGCGCCATTTTCCCTACATATTCAAACCAAGTCCACATGAACCATGACTCCGTGCGTGCGAGGAGCTTCGCAATGACAGCTATATAGAAAATAGAGAGGAATGGTGAAAAGACGTAGCGCACCACAAATTCCACTAGATCGTTCGGAACGAAGACTAGTGCATTCAGCGGCAGACCAACCCACAGTCCGATTCGGAACAATATTTGCCGGAGAGATTGTCCGTGTTCATTTGCATAAAATACACCAGCTCTCATCATTCGCACACCTAATAAAAACAGAAATGTGTTCATTGGAATGATAAAGACCGCTTCTTCTCGGTACATGAAAAAGTATTGTAATCGTTCTTGAACCTGCGAGATCCATGTCTCTGGCAGCTGCTCTTCCAGCGCCGGTTCACCGCTTTGATCATCGGACGCTGACTCCATTTCAGAGAGGGAGTACACCATCAGACATGACATAACGAGCAGATGAATCACACCTGAGAAAATCATGCCCTTTTTGATGCGCCTGCTTCCTCCCCGTACAATGTAAGCCACAAGCAGCCCAGTAACGGCATAGCTCATAAGCACATCATATTCCATCACAAGCGCAAAATGGACAAAGCCTTCGATGAATAAAAATAAAAGAATCCATAAATAAGTACCCGGCCAAGGCGTGTTTTTCCTTTTTGCCTGCTGGTATTTCAGCTCCAATCCAACACCAAACATGATCGTGAGCAGCGAGAGCATTTTTCCATAAACGAACATGGAGACAAGACTTTCTAGAAAACTGCCATTTTCATATTCATCCGCAATCTGATCTGTCGCAAAGGTATCCCCTGCATACGCAAAAAACCAGACGTTCGTTCCCAAGGTGCCTAGTATGGCAAAACCTCGTAAAATATCTAATAATCGTATTCTTTCTTTCACTAGAACGCTCCTTCCCTCCTATACAGTTATCATATTTTGGTAATGACCGGAAGCCCGTTCTACTGAAATTAAGGAATATTTAAACAAAAAAACACCAGTAAAATGTGTCATTTTACTGGTGTCTCATCAATCTATTCTTATGGACGGTACACGCTGCGGACAACGTTCGTTTGTGAACGATCTGGTCCGACTGAGAAAATGGAAAGTGGAATACCTGTTAATTGTGAAATACGCTCTAAATAATGGCGGGCATTTGCAGGCAGCTCACTTAAGTTCTTCACGCCTGTAATATCCTCTGTCCATCCTGGCATTTCTTCGTAGACAGGCTCACATTTCGCTAATTCATTTAGGCTTGCTGGGAATTCCTCTGTGATTTCTCCATTCAATTTATAAGCGACACAGATTTTCAACTTTTCAATCCCTGTCAGTACATCAATTGAGTTAAGAGATAAATCTGTAATTCCGCTCACACGGCGTGCATGACGGACAACAACGCTGTCAAACCAGCCGACACGGCGCGGGCGTCCAGTTGTCGTACCGTATTCACGGCCAACCTCACGAATTTGATCGCCAATTTCATCATGGAGTTCTGTCGGGAATGGGCCATCTCCAACACGTGTTGTGTACGCTTTTGACACGCCGACCACATGTTGAATTTTCGTTGGTCCTACGCCAGAACCAATGGTCACGCCTCCAGCTACTGGGTTAGATGATGTCACAAATGGGTATGTCCCTTGATCGATATCAAGCATTACGCCTTGTGCTCCTTCAAATAACACGCGGCGGCCTTCATCTAGTGCATCATTCAAAACAACAGATGTGTCTACGACATATTTTTTCACTTGCTGGCCATATTCATAATACTCGTCTAAAATATCTTCAATCTTGAAGCCTTCTGTGTCATACATTTTCTCTAAGAGACGATTTTTCTCTTCTAGATTACGTGTAAGCTTCTCTTCAAATACTTCACGATCTAATAGATCTGCGACGCGGATACCGACGCGGGCTGCTTTGTCCATATAAGCTGGTCCGATTCCTTTTTTCGTCGTACCGATCTTGTTAGCCCCTTTCCGCTCTTCTTCTACCTCGTCCAATTTTAAATGGTAAGGCAGAATAACATGGGCTCTATTGCTGATTCTGAGGTTATCTGTACTCACATTCCGTTCGTGAAGATACGCAAGCTCAGTGACCAACGCTTTAGGATCAACCACCATTCCATTACCGATGACACAAGTTTTCTCTTTATAAAAAATACCGGATGGAATGAGGTGTAGCTTATAAGTCACTCCATCAAATTTGATCGTGTGACCTGCATTGTTTCCCCCTTGATAACGGGCAATCACCTCTGCATTTTCTGAAAGGAAATCGGTAATTTTCCCTTTCCCTTCGTCACCCCACTGCGTACCTACTACGACTACTGAAGACATATCGTGCACCTCCGTTAACCTTTCAAAACGTTATCTCTTTCAAACAAATTTATTTTATCAATGCACAACGAAAAAGTCAATGCAAAATCCGAACATTAATATCTCGAAATCGAATTTTGTTCGTTTTAAATATAAGAAAAAGCGCTTTACTCACTTCTTCAGCGCTTAAAAAGGGAGATTTTGAGTAAAAACAACGTTTTTGATTGTTCTTACTTTCTATTGATTTTCAATTAAATGAATCATCGAATTTGCCATAAAGTCTGGTGAGTACGGTCTACCTGTCCTCAGCCACCATTCAGCCGTTCCAACGTAAGCAGAAATAACGAATTGCTTCTGCATGTCGATAGGAACGAGATGCGGATCAGGCTTTGAGCCTGCTCCCCCCTCTATCCCCAAAGAAAAGCTTTCTTCAAAAAAAGCACGAACCGTTTCATGAATATTGAGCTCTCGCCCTCGTTTCAAGAGAATTTGATACTCCTTTTCATGTTCTTGCAAATGCTGATAAAATCGAAAAATATATACATATGCCGGATGCTCTTTTTCCAAATCATCTTCTTGTACAGGCGCAAAAATGGCACATTTCATCACATCAAACATCTCATCCATCACCTGCTGGGCAAGATCAAATTTATCCTCATAATGCTGATAAAAGGTCGTGCGGTGGATGCCTGCCACTTTCGTCAAATCCTGTACAGAAATCTTCCCCCATTCTTTCTCGCTTAATAACTGAAATAATGCTTTTCTTAATTGCTGCTTTGATTCTGTTGCGCGCTTATCCCCTCTGTAGCAGTCCGCCACAAGCCGCTCTCCCCTTCCTATTTTCTTCAACAGATTTCGCTTTTCTGTTGGTTGAATCCTCCAGGCTGATGAATTAACTTTAATCTAACACAATGAAAAAAAGGAAGCATCTGACAACCTATAAGGAGTGATGATCATGGAAACAACGTCCCCAAGTGCCGTGCAAAAAACGTTATTAAGAGGAAAAAACAAGCAGGACCCGTATCACCCATTTGATTGGTATGCCAACATGCGTCAGACATCACCTGTTCATTTTGATGAAGCCAGCCGAACGTGGAGTGTATTCACCTACGAGGAAGCCAAGCGTGTGACAATCGATAAAGATACCTTTTCGAGTCAGCCTCCTAAAAACCAGCGGAAGCATTCCCTGATGAAAACAATGGTGATGATGGACCCGCCCAATCACACTCGCGTCCGCTCCATTGTCAGCAAAGCCTTTACCCCTCGAGTCATGAAATTGTGGGAGCCTCGTATTTATGAATTAATGGATGGACTCATGGCACAACTTGAAGGGAAAAAAGAGATTGACCTAGTGCAGGACATCTCCTATCCGCTTCCTGTCATTGTCATTGCAGAGCTTTTAGGTGTGCCGTCAGAGCATAAACAATCCTTTAAAGAATGGTCAGATATTCTCGTCAGCATGCCTAAAAGTGAAAATGAGGAGGATGTAGCTGAATGGCAGAAAACACGTGACAAAGGGGAAGCTGACATGATGGCGTTTTTTGCAGACACCATTGAAAAGAAGCGTCACAATCTTGGTGATGATTTGATTTCCCTCATCATTCAAGCGGAGGAGAATGGAGACAAGCTGGCAGCGGATGAATTAATTCCATTCTGTAATCTTCTTCTTTTAGCCGGCAACGAAACAACAACCAACTTGATCTCCAATATGATTTTCAGCTTGTTAGAACAGCCGGGTGCGTATGAAGCGCTCGCGCAATCACCTGAACTCATCCCACGTGCGGTGGAAGAGGCCGTCCGTTTTCGTGCACCAGCTCCTACAATCGTCCGCTATGTCACAAAAGATACAGAGCTTGGAGGGAAAGTGTTGAAAAAGGGTGACAATGTGATTGTGTTTCTTGCTTCTGCCAACCGGGATGAGCGTCAATTTTCAAATGCACATGAATTCGATATACACCGCCACCCTAACCCTCATATTGGTTTCGGGCACGGTATCCATTTCTGTCTAGGGGCACCACTGGCACGTCTTGAAGCATGTACAGCTATAAAGATTTTAATAGAACGATATGAGGCACTAGAGCTCCTCTCGTACGTTCCAATGACAAGCAGCAGTATGTATGGACTGAAAGAGCTGAAACTGTGTGTCACGCCTCGTTCATAACAGAAAAGACTCCCATGCTAGGGAGTCCTTTTTAAACGGGTGTGATTCCATCTGTGTTCATCAGCACAACTCGATACCCATCTGGATCTTCAATGGTTGCTCCTCCCCGGTCCCAGTATGGATTCGTTGAGGTGACATGCCGTCCGCCAAATGAGAGCAATCTCTCTTTCATTTGCTGAAATTCCTCTGCTTCCGGAATATAGAAAACAAGCAGCTGTTCTGGATGCGGGACAGGCAGGCTTTCTTCTTCTTCATGTTTGGTGATTTCTAAATGAACATGCTGGTGAGGCAGCCCGAGCATCACACCATCGTACCCTTCATGCTGATCAAATGAGCCTATTCGTTTGAGCCCTAAGCCTTCTTCATAAAAAGAAACAACCTCTTTCATGTTGACGGTTGGGCGTGCGATACGTAATTGAGCGGCTTCAAACTGTTGAAATTTCATCAGTCTTCACTCCTTTTCTCCTTTTAGTATACGCTCTCTCTTTTTCTCTCTCCTCCTCATTTTGATTGTTTTTTCAATCATTCTTTCGATGTAGATCAATCAAAAAAGCCCAGCTTCTTGAGCTGGGCTTTAAGCACCGGGCGGAACACCCGCATCGTCAAATCTTCTTTCCAGGTTGACGAATTTGTTATATTCTTTGACGAACGCCAGTGATACTGTACCAACTGGACCGTTACGCTGTTTGGCAATAATGATTTCAATAATGTTCTTATTCTCTGATTCTTTGTCATAGTAATCATCACGATAAAGGAATGCCACGATATCGGCATCCTGCTCGATACTTCCTGATTCACGAATATCGGACATCATCGGACGTTTGTCCTGACGCTGCTCTACCCCGCGTGAAAGCTGAGACAAAGCAATAACCGGAACTTCAAGCTCCCTTGCCAGCGATTTTAATGCCCTAGAGATCTCAGAAACCTCCTGCTGACGGTTATCGCTTGATCGTCCGCTTCCTTGAATGAGCTGCAAATAGTCAATCAGGATCATGCCAAGACCATTTTCTTGCTTCAATCGGCGGCATTTCGAGCGAATTTCACTTACTCTAATTCCAGGTGTATCGTCAATGAAGATCCCGCTGTTTGACAGCGAGCCCATCGCCATTGTCAGCTTGCCCCAGTCCTCTTCTGTCAGATTACCGGTTCTTAGGTTCTGTGCATTGATATTCCCCTCTGCACAAAGCATACGCATAACGAGCTGCTCCGCACCCATCTCTAAACTAAAGATGGCGACACTTTCGTCCGTTTTGGTCGCGACATTTTGGGCAATGTTCAATGCAAAGGCGGTTTTCCCTACTGATGGACGAGCCGCTACAATGATTAAATCATTTCGCTGGAATCCAGCTGTCATCCGGTCAAGCTCAGAGAAACCCGTTGGAATCCCTGTGATATCGCCTTTGCGGTTATGAAGCTGTTCAATATTATCGTATGTTTGAACAAGAACGTCCTTAATATTTTGAAAGGCTCCTGAGTTTTTACGCTGCGCCACTTCCATAATGGTCTTTTCAGCATCACTCAACAGGTCTTCTACTTCATCCTCACGCGTGTATCCATCCTGTGCAATGGTTGTCGCAGTACGGATCAGACGTCTTAAAATGGATTTCTCTTCTACAATTTTTGCATAGTATTCAATGTTTGCGGCAGTTGGGACAGAGTTCGCAATGTCGGTTAAATACGAAATCCCGCCTACCTCTTCTAGTAAATCTGTATTGGCAAGCTCAGATGTCACCGTGACAAGATCGACCGGTTCTCCTCTATCGCCAAGTACAAGCATCGCATTGTAAATCTTTTGATGCGACATTCTATAGAAATCCTCTGGAATTAATACCTCAGAAGCGAGCGTTAGCGCGGATGGTTCTAAAAAAACAGCACCTAGTACGGCCTGCTCGGCTTCTATATTTTGCGGCGGCAGCCGGTCATCGAGAAGTTCCGTCATGCCAAGCACCGTCCTTTCATATAAAAATACGCTACTCATCATTTTAACATTTTCATCAATAAAAAAGTGAAAAACATCAACTATAGTCAAAATTACCATGAGGATGTTTCGTTGAACAGTGAAACAATGCACTTCAATAGAAAAGACTCCGTAACATAAATTGTTATAGAGTCCTTCTGTATCGCTAATGGAATTTGGATTTGTTGTCGTTCACACATGTAATCGACGCTCCAACGTGGCATGTTCGGGTGCGTTTTTCTAATCTATCGTTTTCTTAACTCCATAATTTTCTTTTTGCCCAATGTCTTGTAAAGAGCCGTTTTGGTAACCAATAGATAACACCAAATCTGGAATAGAATCAAACCCGTTTTTCGCTAGATCAAATAGCTGTGCACCGTAATGTGAAGCGGCAATGCGCGCATTTTGTGATGTGTATGGATTTTTAAGAAGTTCTTCTTTGTATATATCAAAAATATTGGTACCGTTATCCGTTACAAATTGACCGTTTACAATGTTTAAGTCTTTCAAATTGTAGCCTGTGACCGTTTTGATTTGATTGACAAGGTGGAACTTGGCAAGAGAATCAGGCGTGAATTGAGTAGAATCGTCCGATCTGCTTTTCATGATATGGAAAAATAATTCTCTTGTATTGTTGGTTGTATTTAATAATTCTTCTATTTGTTTCATCAGCGATTCGTCTTTTGAACCACTTACCACCAATTTAAAATTGTTCGGGTCAATGGTAAAAGTTAGATTTGTGTTTTTAGGAATGGTTATACCGTTTTTAGAGAATAAATCTTGTAATTGTTCGTTGACCTTTTGACGATTGAGTATTTTCTTTTCTACACTTTCTTGCGTAGGGTCATACCGTTTTTCATTACGGAAGGCGGCATCATTAGAATTATAATGCCCTCCTGTTCCACTATTAGCCCATCCAATTTCAATAGAGTAAGCCGCCTCTCTTTCCGGTTTGGTTAAATCATTTCTGAAATAAGGGGAGTTTGGATTTCGATACTTATCAAATATATGACCATGAGGATCTTTGAATCGTTTATTTTGTTCATTTATTTTTTCGTATTTTTCATCTAGTATTTTCATTCGTTTATCAGCTTCGGTCATCACCTCATTTGTACTTTTAATAGCTGATTGACCTTTATAGTCGATTCGGTTCTGATTGTTTGAAACACCTGCCGTGTATGACGTATTAATATTCATTTTGATTCTCCTTTTTTAAAAAATTAGTGATTATTAAATATATCGGCATTTCAGTTAAAATTTGTTAGTTTTGATCCGATATAGTAATTATTACAAGGAGGGTTAAAATATGACAAATACTATCTTCAAACGTTTTTTATTACCTGCATTGGTATTAGTGCTTGTTGCTAGTTTTTTTGCACCTAATTCAGCGGAAGCGGCTATAACGGGGAATAACAGCCCTAACACAGCCAGCTCAATGGGATATTGGAAAAATAGTCGTTCAGATACGACAATCTTACCTGAAGGTGAAAATGAAGCGTATTATCAGTTCACGATAAATAAGGGTGAAAAAGTTTATGTGCGAAGTTCATATGATAAGCAGTATACGGGGATGAAAATAGAGGTTTACAATTCGAAATATTCTGATGGTAGGTCTAGAGTCATTAACCCTGATTCAATTACACCATTTATTTTTGCTAATACTGATGACGTTACTTCAACTTCAGAAACTTATTTTGTGAAAGTAACTCGTGGCACATATACAGGAAATATGTATTTTACTGTATCCATTCAAGATCGAATTAAATCTGGAAATAGTACATTCAACTTTACGGGGACCGCTACCAACCTGGGGAATACTTCTTTGAATTTTTTGGGAGTTGATTCTTCTATCATTACAATGGATTTAACGAACAATTCTTCTATCCCTAAAAATGCAATCGTTAAATCGATTTCAACAACTAGTACCCAATCGCCTAACCAAGGAAATGTCACACACAAACTGATGGCTGATGAAAACAAGATTTGGAACGAATCACTTTTTTCATCGGCAACAAGTGGTTCTTACCGTATTTCTCTGGAAGATCAATTAAGAGTGGCTCAAAAATGGAGCTTTAAGTACAACGCAAAAGCTACAGCGAGATCTACTATGAACAATGTCAAAGCCGATATCCGTTACGAATATGATGTCACAGATGGATTCTAATTGAATGGTGTTTGCAGACAAAAAGTAAGGGGACATCCCTTACTTTTTTAATTGACGCATTTTTGATGCTATATGATATTTCACCACTCATAAAACATCACCTAGTACGGCCTGCTCGGCTTCTATATTTTGCGGCAGAAACTATTCATCGAGAAGTTCCGCCATGCCTAGCACAGTCCTTTCATTCATAAAAAGTGAAAGTGTTAATGGTGTTTTTGCTGGAGGGCGTGTTGAAAGAGGAGGATGGTGATCATATCGGTGGCCCGCTGGTATAAATCCCATTGCTCATAGGCCGCAAATGTCATCCGTATTTCATGTAATGATTGCTTCATTTCAAGATATTCTTCCACTGTAAACGAATTTTTCAATTTGAGCTGATTTTCAAGCAATTTCAGCCTCAGCTTTCCTAATGGGGTTTTCATTCTGCCTACATTCCCTTCGATCTTGTCTTCCTTAGAAAATTGTATATGAATTTACGCATGATATAGAATAAGTTGTGAGATATGATCACCAGCTTTTCAAAAAATTCTCCTCTTTTTTCCTAAAAATACAAGAAGGTCTATAGACTTATTTTTCCTCAAAATGATTTCAAGCAGAAAAACCTATATATATTCCTGAATAAAACAGAAGGAAATGGTAAATATCCCTAGACGGTCAAGGTCTTTTGGCATTTCTCCTCTTTTTAAATAACACGGTCCGCCACACTCTATTTCCAGCCAATTGGTAGTTATTTAGTCCTTTATTTTCTGAATATTTTGATTAGATTGTCAATTACACAACTTAATGAACATTTGACTTCATAATTGATAACCATTATCATTTGATTTGCTTGTGTGATAATTGAGAATCATTTTCATTTGAAGGAACCATTCTTCAATCTCTACACTCATCCTATATCCGCAAGCCTGCTTTTATCATCGTATGAGAGTCAATTTGAGGAAGGGGATTTTTTACACATGTCCAAACGCCCTGAAGGAATGGGTACTGAGGATTCTCTTTTCGGAGAAAGCCGTCCTTTTTTTATACCTGGGACGGAGCAACTGGATTTCACAGCACACCCATACAGACTTTTTATATTTAAACCGAATACTACTCCTCCAGCGGCTGGTTTTCCAGTCATGTACGTGCTTGATGGGAATTCACTTTTTGGCACAATGGTCGAAGCCATTCGTTTACAGTCAAGAAGACCCGAAAAAACAGGTGTTGTACCTGCCATCATTGTTGGAATTGGCTATCAGACAGAAGCGCCCTATCATCCGCTCAGGCATTATGATCTCACTCTAACCGGGCCTGACGCTTCCATTGGTGGCAAAAGAAAGGATTTCTCCACCCATACATATGGCGGCGCCTCTGCGTTCTTTTCTTTTTTAGAAAAGATTGTAAAGCCTTATATCGAGCAGCGCTTTCCGATCAACCAGAGTCGTCAAACACTGTTTGGGCACTCTCTTGGCGGTCTTTTTGTATTACACACACTATTTGAGCACCCTGATGCTTATCAGACATATATTGCAGGCAGTCCTTCTATCCACTGGAACAAAAAATTATTTCTAGAAAAAGAACACCAATTCACCAATCATATACGTCAGGTGCCTATGGATGTCAGGCTGCTTGTAGGTGTAGGTGAGTTAGAAAAACATCATCCGTGTCAAATGAATGATCATGCAAATTCACTAGCAAATCGTATGCTGCCTTTATCCTCATATGGCTTGCATACAGCCTATCACGAGTTCCCTAAAGAAGGACATACGTCCGTTTTACCGGTGCTGATGAATGACGCTTTTCGTTTTGCACTCTATCATGATGATCCTTTCACAACAACAGACATGAAGGAAAGGCAGTGAACACATGAAACACAGTGGTCTATCTCAAAAAATTGTCCTTGTCACAGGCGCAGGACAGGGTATTGGACAAGCAGTCGCAAAAAGACTAGCCGAAGAAGGTGCGATTATTGCAGCAGTTGATGTAAATGAAGATCAGCTGCAAAGCACCGTCCAGCAAATGAATGATGAAGGCATACGTGCCTTTGCCTATCCAGGTGACATTACCGATCAAGCATCTGTTCAGCACATGGTCGATCAAATTGAAAAGCAGCTTGGCCCCATTTATTTACTGGTCAATGTAGCAGGCATTCTTCGAATGGGTTCTATCGACCAGCTTAGTGCAGATGACTGGCAACAAACTTTCGCAGTCAACACACATGGTGTGTTTTACGTATCTCAAGCTGTCTCCAAATACATGATAAAAAGATCAGAAGGGGTCATTGTGACCGTCAGCTCTAACGCAGGTGCCATTCCTAGAATGAATATGGCTGCCTATGCCGCTTCAAAAGCAGCAGCTACTTCATTTACAAAAACGCTTGGATTAGAACTGGCTGCCTATGGAATCAGGTGCAACGTCGTCTCCCCTGGCTCTACCGCAACACCTATGCAATGGGCTTTATGGCCTGATGAACAAGGAGAAAATCAGGTGATTAAAGGTTCATTAGAGACGTATAAAACCGGTATTCCTTTACAAAAAATCGCTGATCCTCAAAACATCGCTGATGCAGTAATCTTCTTTGCATCTGAGCAATCAAGTCATATTACGATGCAGAATCTCACGATTGATGGCGGCGCAACACTCGGAATCTAGCATTTCATTCAAAAGGAGGCCTTTTCATGAAACATTCATTATTGTCGTCCGAAGAAAAAGTACAATTGCTTCAAGACTATCAGCCAGGTGCTTTTTTCCTTGCTTCCCCTAAACGCACGATACTTGCCGAAGGGATTTTCCAGCATATTGAAACCAATCAGCTAAATGAACTATCCACAAGGGTAGCGCACGTATTTGAAGATGCCAAACAAGCTGGAATTCAAACACCGATTGTGGCTGGTGCTGTCCCGTTTGATCCGGCGCAGCCCGTTCGTTTAAATGTACCAGTCCATGTACAGTTTAGTGATCCACTCGAATTTCAACAAGGTGATGAGGAATCAGAAGTGACATCACAATCCTATGAGGTGACACCTGTCCCTTCTCCTGAAGTCTACATGAATGGTGTGAACGAAGGGTTAGCTAAAATTGAAAAAGGAGAGCTTAGCAAAATCGTCATTTCTCGATCTCTCCATCTCAAATCAAATCAAGACATTCATACGAAAACAATACTCGAACGACTGGCTCGTCATAATACGAATGGCTATACGTTTGCTGCAAATGTAGCTGATCCGAAGTCTTCCCAAAAGCGCACACTTCTTGGGGCAAGCCCTGAGCTGCTCCTTTCTAAAACCGGTTCATCTGTGATTTCCAATCCACTCGCTGGTTCCCGGCCGCGCAGTTCGGATCCAGTAGAAGACCAGCGTCGCCACGATGAACTCCTTACTTCAGCGAAGGATTTACACGAGCATGCAGTGGTTGTTGAAGCTGTCACTAAAGCGCTTTCTCCTTACTGTCATACACTAGATGTGCCTGCATCACCATCCGTCATACAAACTGAAACGATGTGGCATTTATCTACTGTCGTAAAAGGAGAATTAGCAGATGACAGTGTGTCCTCAATAGATTTAGCGCTTAGCCTTCATCCAACACCCGCAGTATGCGGAACACCTACAGCAGATGCACGTGAAGCCATTCAAGCGATTGAACCCTTCGATCGAGGATTTTTTACAGGAATGGTCGGTTGGGCAGATGCAAATGGTGATGGTGATTGGATTGTCACCATTCGTTGTGCAGAAGCTGAGGGTCAATCCCTCCGCCTCTTTGCTGGTGCAGGAGTGGTCAAAGGATCAAAGGCAGAAGAAGAGCTAGCTGAAACATCTGCAAAATTCAACACGATGCTTCATGCAATGGGCATCCATCAGTTATAAAAATACATAGGAGATGACAAAAACATGTTTGTTCAACCACCTACATGGCCAGAAGAATTTGCAAAACGCTACCGTGAAAACGGCTGTTGGCGTGGGGAAACCTTTGGCGGTATGCTTCGTGAACGCGCCGCATCGTTAGGAAATAAAACAGCGATTACATACGCTGATACGCATATGAGCTACCAAGAACTTGATCAGCGTGTCAGCAGTCTTGCCGCCGGTTTTCATCAGCTTGGAATTCAAAAGGGAAGTCGAGTTGTCGTACAGCTTCCTAACATTCCTGCTTTTTTTGAAGTCATTTTCGCTTTATTTCGCATCGGTGCTTTACCCGTCTTCTCGCTGCCATCTCATAGAAGCAGTGAAATCACTTATTTTATTGAGTTTGCCGAAGCAGACGCATATGTCATACCAGATATCGATGGCGGCTTTGATTATCGATCACTCGCACGTCAAGTGAAAGAAAAGCTTCCCTCATTACCTCATGTCATTGTTGCAGGGGAAGCTGAGGAATTCCTTGACTTGGATGATCTGCGCAAGGATCCAGCACTTGATCCTCAAATTCACGTAGAGGCAAGCGATATTGCGTTTCTTCAGTTATCTGGAGGCAGCACAGGCCTTTCAAAGCTTATTCCTCGTACACATGATGACTATATTTATAGTCTTTGGAAAAGCAATGAGGTGTGCGAGCTCACACAAGATAGTGTGTATCTAGCTACACTTCCAGTTGCGCACAACTATCCATTAAGCTCGCCTGGCGTCCTTGGGACGTTATACGCAGGCGGAAGAGTCGTTCTTGCACCTGGATCAAGCCCTGATGTCGTCTTTCCACTCATTGGAAAAGAACGGGCGACCATTACCGCTGTCGTTCCACCAATTGCATTGATTTGGCTAGAGGCCGCTCCTCATCGATCAGATGACTTATCGAGTCTTGAAGTCTTACAAGTCGGTGGTGCTAAATTCAGTGCTGAGGCAGCAAAACGAGTGATGCCTGCCCTTGGATGTAAGTTACAGCAAGTTTTTGGCATGGCAGAAGGTCTGGTCAACTATACCAGGTTAGATGATCCTGAACATATCATTATTCATACACAAGGACGCCCGATGTCTGAATATGATGAGGTGCTAGTGGTAGATGATGAGGACAAGCCCGTCCCGCATGAAGTGGCTGGACATCTTTTAACAAGAGGACCTTATACGATTCGCGGCTACTATAAAGCCGATGAACAAAACAAAAAAGCATTTACACCCGATGGTTTTTACAGAACAGGTGACATCGTGCGATTAACCAAAGAAGGAAATGTTGTTGTAGAAGGCAGAGACAAAGATCAAATCAATCGTGGCGGCGAAAAGGTTGCTGCTGAAGAAGTTGAGAACCATTTACTTGCCCATCCTGACATTCATGATGCCGCCATGGTGTCTATGCCAGATCCTTTTCTTGGCGAACGCTCATGTGCCTTTGTCATTGCGAAAGGAAACAACAAACCAGCACCGCACGTCTTAAAATCATTTCTAAGAGAACGCGGGCTCGCAGCCTATAAAATTCCTGACCGCATTGAATGGATCGATGCGTTCCCACAAACAGGTGTAGGCAAAGTCAGTAAAAAAGCATTAAGAGAATTAGCTGCAACCCATACTGCCAACGTATAAAAATGAGGAGTGAAAATCATGGCAATCCCTACTATTCCTGCATATCCAATGCCAAGCACACAAGATTTACCCGAAAATAAAGTGAACTGGATACCAGATCCGAAACGTGCTGTTCTGCTGATACATGACATGCAGCAATATTTTTTAAATGCATTTCAACAAGATACTTCACCGATCACAGAGTTAGTGCAGCATATTGAACAATTACGTGATACATGCAATGAACTTGGCATTCCAGTCGTCTATACAGCTCAGCCTGGTGACCAAGACCCGAAGGATCGTGCCTTATTAACAGATTTTTGGGGACCTGGACTTGGTGATGATGAAGCATTGACAAAAATCATTGATCAGCTTGCTCCATCTGAAACAGATACAATGCTGACAAAATGGCGTTATAGCGCATTCAAGAAATCTAATTTTTTGGATATTCTTCAAGAAGGCGGGCGTGATCAACTGATCATTACTGGCGTATATGCACATATCGGCTGTATGCTGACAGCCGCAGAAGCATTCATGCTCGATATTGAAACCTTTTTTGTCGCCGATGCCGTCGCTGACTTTTCACTTAAGCATCACAAAATGGCGATGACCTATGCAGCTGAACGCTGTGCGGTCACCACAACAACAAACCAAATCATTAGTCGCTTAACAGGACAAGAAGCAAACAGTGATGATTTATCCTTTGAGGCCATCGTTTACCAAGTAGCTGAGTATCTCCAAATCGAGCCAAATGAAATACCGCTTGACGAGAATCTCGTCTACCTTGGGCTTGATTCAATTAGAATGATGAGCCTAGCGGAAAAGTGGAGGCAGCAAGGAGCGACAGTCAATTTCGTTGAGCTTGCAGCAAATCCAACGCTCGCTCATTGGCGGACTCTTCTTTTCCCAGAAAAACAGCCATCTATCCCAAATATCGATTACTTGTAAAGGAGGAATAGACCCTTGTCGATCCAGTCAGTCGATTCATTCCCGCTAACCGGTGCCCAATCAGGCATTTGGTACGCGCAGCAGCTTGATCCATCTAATCCTATTTTCAATACAGCTGAGTATATAGAGATTAAAGGTCCTATTGATTCCATACAATTTGAAGCAGCCATTAGAAAGACTGTCTTAGAAGCAGATTCCTTGTATATGCAATTCGTTGAGGATACTGACGGTCCAAAGCAATGGATGACATCTAAGAAAGAGATCCCATTTCAATATGTCAATTTACAAAATGAAAAACAGCCGTTTAATGAGGCTAAAGCATGGATGAAAGCCGATCTTTCAACACCAGTCTCTTTAGAGAAAGATGTATTATTCCGTGAAATACTTTTTCAACTTGCTGACGACCGATTTATCTGGTATCAGCGCATTCATCACATTGCCATTGATGGATTCGCCTTTTCGCTCATTGCACGTCGTGTTGCTGAGGTCTATTCAGCCTTATCGAAAGGGACACCTGTGCCTCCTCAAACATTTGGAGCCTTACATGACGTAGTCCAAGAGGAGACCACTTATCGACAGTCCAATCGATATGAAGCTGATCGAGCGTTTTGGAAAAATCGTTTTGCTGATCAACCGGAAATTGTCAGCCTTGCTGAACTTGCCCCAAGAACGTCGGATCATTTTATCCGAAAAACGGCTGGCTACGATGCCGAAAAGGTAAGCAAAATGAAAAAAAATGCTCAAACCTTCGGTGGTACGTGGCATGAAATGATCCTTGCTGCATCCGCTTTATATATGCATCGTATGACTGGTGCACATGATATTGTTTTAGGATTACCAGTTATGATGCGCCTTGGATCGTGCGCCTTACAAACACCTGGAATGGTCATGAACCTGGTACCGCTTCGTTTAACATGCAAACCAGAAATGACACTCTCAGCACTTGTTCGCCAAGTATCTGATGAACTAAAAGCCATTCGCCCTCATCAAAGATATCGTCACGAGGACATGCGGAGAGACTTTAAACTCATCGGAAGAAATCAGCGATTATTTGGCCCACAAATCAATATCATGCCATTTGATTATGATCTCATGTTCGATCAGAGCGTTGGTCAAGCACATAACCTTTCAGCAGGACCCGTAGATGATATATCGATTAACATATATGACCGCGCGGATGGGAACGGATTTCAAATCGACTTTGATGCAAACCCTGCCGTTTACAAAGAGCAAGCAGTTGACGCTCATCAGCAGCGTTTTCTGCAATTGCTGGAGGAAATAACCGGACTAGAGCAAGATCAGACGATCAGTCAATTCAACCTTCTTTTGTCTGAAGAGAAAGAGAACATCCTCAAGCACTGGAATAATACAAAACGAGAATTACCAAAGGAATCTTTACGGGAACTATTTGAAAAACAAGTGCGCAAAACACCACAAGCAAAAGCATTACAGTTTGAAGGAATTACTTTGACCTATGAAGAGTTGAATCAACGTGCTAATCAATTAGCTCATTATTTGAAAAAACATGGCATTGGACCAGAACAATTTGTTGCAATTGCTCTGCCTCGATCCATCGATATGGTCGTAAGTCTTTTAGCCGTCGCCAAAACAGGAGCCGCATATCTGCCATTAGACCCTGATTATCCTAACGATCGTGTTGCCTATATGCTAGAAGATGCCAAACCAGCGTGCTTGCTCACAGTCAAAGAGACAGCAGACGGTTTGGACCATCCGCACATCGTTCAGCTGGATGATTCAACTGTTCATCAGGAGATAGCAGACAGTCCGCATCTCAATCCGACTTGGAGCGAGGGCTCTACACATCAACCGGCTTACATCCTCTACACGTCAGGATCGACAGGCAAACCAAAGGGTGTTGTTGTAACAAAACGAAATGTGATCAACTTTATATTGTCTATGCAAGATTCATTTTTATTAGATCAAGAAGACCAGCTTTTAGCGGTAACGACCATTGCCTTTGATATTTCTGGGCTGGAAATGTTCCTCCCGCTTTTACATGGTGCTGCTATTTTATTAGCAAAAAAAGAAACCATACAAGAACCAGCAAAGCTTTCAGACATGATTCGTTCTCATCATGTCACAATCATGCAGGCAACACCAACGTTATGGCATGCGTTGGCAGATGAATACCCTGATGTGATCACAGGTATGCGTGTTCTTGTTGGAGGTGAAGCACTCCCTGCCTCCCTTTTGCACACACTGCAATCTCTTCAATGTGACATTACTAATTTGTACGGACCTACAGAAACGACGATCTGGTCTACGATGGAAAATGTCACAGCACATCGAGAAAATAGTGGACCGGCAATCGGTAAACCCATTTGGAATACGAGCATTTACATTTTAGATGAAGGACTAAACCCAGTCCCAGCAGGGTCAATCGGTGAACTTTATATTGCAGGTGAAGGAGTATCCAGAGGATATCTTGGACGATATGATTTAACGGCTGAACGCTTTGTCGCTGATCCATTCGGCACAAAAGGCACGAGAATGTATCGTACTGGTGATTTAGCCAGATGGCGTGAAGATGGTTCAATTGATTATATCAGCCGTGCAGATCATCAAATTAAAATACGCGGCTTCCGTATTGAGCTAGGTGAAATTGAAACAGTGATGATGCAGCACCAATCCATAAAGCATACATCTGTTATCGTTCGTGAGGATCAACCTGGACAGCAGCTGCTTTGTGCGTATGTTGTGCTGACAGACGGCTCTTCTCTGCACCCTTCAGAGCTCAGGCAGTTTGCGGCTGCATTACTTCCTGATTACATGGTGCCTTCTGCTGTTGTCGTTTTGCCAGAACTTCCACTTACACCAAACGGCAAAATCGACCGCAAAGCATTACCAGCACCAAATATGTCTTTAGTTAGTTCTGAGCGTACACCTAGAACACCACAAGAAGACATGTTATGTAGTTTATTTGCAGAAACCCTTGGTCTATCTCAAATTGGCATAGATGATAGTTTCTTTGACTTAGGAGGACATTCCTTACTCGCCGCTCGTCTGCTTCGACGTATTCGCGATACACTTGGTGCAGACCTAAGCATGAGTACCATTTTTGAATCTCCTCGAGTTGCTGAGCTTGCGCAGCACATTGACAAAGCGAAGGACATTCGGCCACCGCTTCAGGTAGAAGACAAGCCAGATGAGATTCCGTTATCCTTTGCCCAAAAACGGCTCTGGTTCCTTCATTGCCTTGAAGGACCAAGTCCAACTTACAATATTCCACTTGTCATTCAGCTGACAGGCACACTAGATCAAACAGCTCTAATGGGTGCTTTAGCAGATATCACTGAAAAACATGAAACCCTTAGAACCATTTTTCCAAATAAGAACGGCATGCCAAGACAGGTCATTTTACACCCCAAAAGTGTTCAGCCTGAGCTCCATGTCACAGCTTCAAGCGATCAACAAATTGAGAATCAATTAAACGAAGCCATTCGCTATAGCTTTCAGATCGAAGAAGAACCTGCACTGCGAGCTGAATTATTCATGCTTGATGCAAATCGGTCTGTCCTGCTTCTATTGCTGCATCATATCGCTGGTGACGGCTGGTCACTTGCACCATTGACACGAGACTTAGCGGCTGCTTATGAAGCCCGTATACAAGGAAAATCTATCTCCTTGCCAGCGGAACCTGTTCAATATGCTGACTATGCTATTTGGCAGCAGAAGCTGTTGGGCAGTGAAGAAGAGACGGATAGTCTATTTGCCAAGCAGCTCAGCTATTGGAAAGGTGCCTTACATGACCTGCCTGAAGAACTTGAGCTTCCCTATGACTTCCCACGTCCACAGGAAGGGAGCTTTAACGGTGCGACGATAGATTTTACGATTGAACCCGCTTTACATCAGAACCTCCTTGAGCTTGCAAAGCAGCATCAGGTGAGTTTGTTCATGGTGCTTCAAGCATCCCTTGCAGCATTACTGACACGCCTTGGGGCCGGTACAGATATCCCAATTGGCAGTCCAATTGCTGGACGGAATGACGATGCACTTGACGATATTGTGGGATTATTTGTGAACACACTAGTATTACGTACAAATACAGGTGGTAATCCAACCTTTAGTGAGCTTTTGAAGCGAGTGAGAGACGTTGACTTAGCAGCCTATGAGCACCAGGATCTGCCATTTGAAAGGCTAGTCGAAATCCTAAATCCAACCAGGTCCAGATCACGAAATCCATTGTTCCAGGTTATGCTTGCGTTCCAAAATACACCGAAGGCAGAAATGAAGCTGACACAACTTGACTCAGACCTCTACGTGAAACCAGTAGGGTCAGCTAAATTTGATCTGACCATCGAATTGGCAGAACAAAGAACGGAAACTGGGTCAGCAGCAGGATTAACAGGATTGTTTGAATTCAGTACAGATGTATTTAAACAAAGCACCATTCGAGCAATCGCTGACAGAATGAAGCGCTTTTTAACAGAGGTAGCTGAGCGTCCACATCTGCCGATTGGTCAAGTGAACATTTTATCAGATAAAGAGCGGCAAACATTTCTCCCTGACAAAAAGACATATGCTCAGTTAGACCAAGCATATAGTCTCCCGGCCTTATTTGAAAAAACGGCGCAGCAATACCCTGATCGAGTCGCAGTAACGGATGGCAAGAGGCAGCTTACCTATGAAGAGTTAAACAACAAAGCCAATCGTCTTGCTCATTTATTAATAGAAAGAGGCGTTGGACCAGAACAGTTCGTTGCACTTGCCCTGCCTAGATCAATCGATATGCTCGTAAGCTTATTAGCCGTTCATAAAGCAGGCGCAGCCTATGTTCCGCTTGATCCTGATTACCCAGCAGACAGGCTGGCATACATGATACAAGATGCCAAACCAGTTTGCAGCATCACAACAAAAGCAGATGCAATGCACCTGCCTGCTGATTGCGATTTGATTTTGTTAGACGAAAAGGAAACGAGCGATCAATTGCTGACTACGCCAAATCACAATCCGGCTGATATAGACAGAATTGAGCCGCTATCTTCTCTGCATCCGGCCTATATTATTTATACATCCGGTTCTACAGGGAAACCAAAAGGAGTGGTCATCCCACACCAAAATGTCATCCGTCTTCTAACATCTACTGAACATTGGTTCCATTTTGATGAAGAAGATGTTTGGACAATGTTCCATTCATATGCCTTTGACTTTTCAGTATGGGAAATTTGGGGACCACTTTTATATGGCGGCCGACTTGTCATTGTATCTCATACCATCTCTCGCTCTCCAGAAGAGATGCTGCAGCTCCTAGTTGAGGAAGGTGTGACTGTACTTAATCAAACACCTTCTGCCTTCTATCAGCTCATGCAGATAGACAAGGAACAACAAACACTTGGTCAAGCATTATCACTCCGCTATGTCATCTTTGGCGGTGAAGCATTAGAGCTTAGCAGATTAGAAGATTGGTACAGCCGTCACTCAGACTGTAAGCCAAAGCTAATCAACATGTACGGCATTACAGAAACCACCGTTCACGTTACGTATAATGTACTCAATCGAGATATGATCACAAAGAACTCCAGCAGTTTAATAGGCGAACCGATTCCTGATTTACACGTGTACGTACTAGATGAATACCTACAGCCTGTTCCCCCTGGGACGACAGGTGAAATGTATGTAGCTGGAGCTGGCCTTGCAAGAGGTTATCTAGGCAGACCTGACCTGACATCAGATCGATTCCCTGCCGATCCTTATGGAGCACCTGGCACAAGGATGTATCGCACAGGCGACCTTGCGCGCTGGACAGAAGAAGGGGCTCTTGATTACATCGGCAGAGCTGATCATCAAATTAAAATACGCGGATTTCGCATTGAACTTGGAGAAATCGAAGCCGTACTGGCACGCCACGATGCAGTTGCACAAGTTGCCGTCATGATGCGAGAGGATCAGCCTGGCGACAAACGCTTAGTCGCATATATCGTCACAACTGAAGAAGACCGTTTCGATACTGAAACCCTTCGTCATTTTGCAGCAGCCAGTCTTCCTGATTACATGGTGCCCGCGACATATGTACAAATTGACACCATGCCGCTTACAGCAAACGGGAAGCTTGATCAAAAATCACTGCCAGCACCTCAATTGCATATGCAGCAAGCAGATGGCCGCGGCCCAAGAAACCCGAAAGAGGAAATCCTATGTCATCTCTTTGAAGAGGTGCTTGATTTACCTAAAATCAGCATAGACGATCGCTTTTTTGACATTGGCGGGCATTCCTTACTTGCGGTTCGTTTAATCAGCCGCATTCGTGATGCACTTGGTGTCAAACTAAGCATCGGAACGTTGTTTGAAGCACCAAATGTAGCAAGTTTGGCAGAGAAACTAGAAAAAGGAAGCGATGAAAACGCACTAGACATCCTGCTGCCACTGCGAACAAATGGAGAAAGAAATCCTCTCTTCTGTGTTCACCCAGCAGGTGGTCTGAGCTGGTGCTATGCAGGTCTCTTGAATACATTAGAAAAAGACATCCCTATTTATGGATTACAGGCTCGAGGAATCGCAAGAAAAGATGACTACCCGCACACATTAGATGATATGGCTGCGGATTACATCAAGCACATCAAAACGATTCAGCCAAAAGGCCCTTATCATCTTCTTGGCTGGTCACTAGGCGGAAACGTTGTACAAGCAATGGCTACTCAGCTCCAGCAGCAAGGTGAAGAAATCGCACTCGTTGCGATGCTGGATGCCTATCCAAACCATTTCTTGCCGATTAAAGAAGCACCTGATGAAGAAGAAGCACTCATCGCTCTTCTTGCGCTTGGCGGTTATGATCCAGATACCTTAACAGGTGAACCGCTCACGATGAAAAGTGCCGTCGACATCTTGAAAAAAGATGGCAGTGCACTAGCTAGCTTAAGTGAAGATGCCATTAGAAATCTAAAAGAAACCTATGTTAATTCAGTTCGATTGCTTGGAGAATATCAGCCAAAAACTTATCAGGGGGACATATTATTCTTTAGATCTACCATTATCCCAGATTGGTTTACACCAATTGATCCCGAAGCATGGGCACCTTATATCAACGGAACAATCGAACAGCACGACATTCATTGCCGGCACAAAGACATGTGCCAGCCTAAACCCCTAGCAGAAATTGGTGTCATCTTAGACAACGCACTGCATCGGGTTAAACAAAAGCACTAAGAATAAAGGAGAGATGACAAATGACAAATCCCTTTGATCGTGAAGACGGTGTATTTCTTGTGCTTGTCAATGAACAAGGACAGCATTCACTTTGGCCATCATTTGCACCAGTGCCAGATGGTTGGGAAAAAGTCTTTGGTGAAGACACTAGAAATGCCTGCATCGATTATATCCAGACACACTGGCAGGACTTGCGGCCATTAAGCTTAACAAAAGAACCTGCACTAGCACATGGAAAAACGGAATAAATCATCGCACCCTGATCTCCATCAGGGTGCTTTTTTGACAGAATAAACATCACCATCTTTCAGCTCTTTCTGCTACAATTTAATTGAGAATGTTTATCAACCAATAAGAGATCAGGTGGTTTTATGGGAAACAACAATCAATTATGTACATCGGCAAATGCCGAACAATTCATCTATCGATTAACATATACTGAAAAAATAAATAATGCGGAGCTTCCACATACAGAGCAGCAGCTATCAGATACATTCTGCCTCCTCTTCAGCATAAGCGGCAGCGGTTTACTCACATTGAACGATCAAAAATGGCGTTTGAACCATCTGACACTCTATACGATCAAGCCGGGGGAAACATTTATGTTAAAAACAGAGCCTTATCAAAAACACGAGCTCTATCTGTTTCGCTTTCAGCTCTACACGCTACAAGATCAAAACATAGGAGAAGTATCAACGGAACACGCCCGTTCTTTACTGAATAAATGGCAATTTATCGATATTAGTTCGATTGAACACATTCATTCTTTACTGTCCGATATGACAGAGGAATGGCAAAGACCTGAATCCATTAGCTTTTTTAGAAGCCAAACTCTTTTTCAGCAGCTCATTATGCAGCTTTTCACACTGCATAAAGAAGATATTTGTGACACGGCACATGCCCTTTTCAAAACAAAACAATATATCGATCAACATTCCGAAGAACCCCTCAGCCTTACAAGCCTATCTCATATGGCTGGCATCAGCGCCAATCATTACAGTGAGCTATTTAAAAAGCATTTTGATGTGAGTGTCACTGATTATATCACCAAGAAAAGGATGGCTAGAGCCAAACAATTAATGGCAAAAGGCAACGCAAAGCTCAAAGACATTGCACTGGAAATCGGCTATCAAGATCCGTATTACTTTAGCCGCATCTTTAAGAAAAAAACGGGCATGACCCCTTCTACTTATATGAGAAGCCGTCAGCGAAAAATTGCAGCCTATGGCCATTCCATACTCGGCCAGCTCACACCCATTCATATCATCCCATATGCTGCCCCTCTTCACCCTAAATGGACAGCACATGATTTTGAGCATCATGCAGAAGAAATTCCGATTCACCTGAGTGCACATCGGATCAACGAGCACGCTGAAGCCAATTTACAGCAATTAAAGGAAGCAAAGCCTGAGCTGATCATTGCCAATGATCATGTGACAGAGGAAGAAAAACAAGTGTTAAAAACCATCTGTCCTGTTCACTTTGTTCCATTCACACAATTGGATTGGCGCACTCAATTCAGACAAACAGCTATGTTCCTAAACGAAGCGAAAGAAGCAGAAGAATGGCTGATTCATTACGAGGAACTCGTCATTCAAGCGAAAAAGGCATGCCTTTTCGATCATCCACCAAAAACCGTCCTGCCTCTTCGTATCTTTCAAGATCAGCTCTACTTGTCTGTAAATCGCACCATGTCCGAAGTGATTTTTCATGACATTGGTCTTCTGCCAGCGTTTCAGAATGATGGTCAGCTAATAGAAAAAAAAATCAGCATTCGCTCCATACAACAGCTAGACCCAGATGCCATCTTCCTCTTCTTGCATAAAGAACCAAAAACCATTGCTTTTTATCAAAAGTTAAAGCAACAGGAGGCTTGGCAAAATCTCAAAGCTGTGACGCAACAAGCAGTCTATCCGCTCACTTCTGACCCTTGGCGTGAATACACAGCAGCCAGTCATCAACGAGTCATTCAGGACCTTTTATCTTTTTTTCCGTAAAAAGTCCATCATTTGACAGAGAATTGTCTATGGATAAAAGGACGAAAGCCTAATACAATCTTTAATTGAGAACAATTATCAGTTAAAGGAGAAAACAAATGAAAAAATGGTTCGCATTGCTTATCCTTTGTATCATGACGATCACCGCAGCAGCCTGTGGTGCTGCAGAAAATAAACCTGCTTCAAACACAGCCAAAAGCAAGTCAGCTGAAACAGCAGAAACAAATATCAACTACTTAGATCAAACGTACAAACTCAAAACACCAGTGAAACGAATTGTCATTGCTGGAAGCCTTGAATCAATGGAAGATGCAAAATTACTTGGTATCGAGCCTATTGGTGCTTCTACTGTAGGCGGCACATTCCCTGAATTATTTAAAGACATCACAGCAAAAACAGAAGGCATTGGCGAAAAAACAGAACCGAACCTAGAAAAAATCCTAAAACTAAAGCCAGATGTGATACTCGGATCAACAAAGTTCCCACCTGCAACAATTAAAAAATTGGATAAAGTCCAAACGACGATCCCAGTATCCCATGTCTCTTCTGACTGGGAGAGCAATATTTTATTGCTCGGTACACTTACTGGAAAAAGTGAAGAAGCCAAAAACATCATTTCTGATTATCAGAAAGATCTCAAACAAGCGAAAGAAACCCTGAAAGACAAAAGCAGCAACAAAACAGCTGTCATTTTGCGCATTAGACAGGGCGACCTGTACGTATATCCTGAAGACGTATACTTCAACTCTACCTTATATGGAGACTTAGGATTTACAGTACCAAGTGATATCAAAAAAGCCAAAGCACAAGCATTGATTTCATTGGAGCGCCTAGGCGAACTCAATCCTGACTATATTTTTGTTCAGTTCTCTAAAGAGGAAAACTCATCGAATCCAAATGCATTGAAGGACTTAGAGAAAAATAAAATTTGGACAAGCCTAAAAGCTGTGAAAAATGGGCACATCAATGAAAATGTCGTTGATCCTATGCTTCAAGGAGGAACAGCACTAAGCAAAACAACCTTCCTTGATAAGGCCGTCAAATGGTTAGAGAAAAACAATTAAAAAAAGAAGCGCCAATTTGCGCAATCAGATTGTTGACAAAGGGCTAAAATGTTTAGCCCTTTGTCTTCTTTTCAACGTAGTTGAAAACCTTTAGGAGAGGATACACATGAACGGAACGTTTCTATATGACGAGCTTAACGGGCGTCAACTTGATATTTACCTTCCGCAGGACACCTCTATTGATGTTCCAGCTGTCTTTGTACAAGATGGCTCTTCTTTGTTTAGAACACACCTGCTAGAGATCGAAAGAATGATCGAAACCCAAACCATCTCGCCAATCATCATCGTCGGCATACACCCCTTCAATCGACTTGACGAATATACACCCTGGAAGGCGTCATCACTGCGATCTGGGTTCCCTGACTTTAAAGGCGAGGCACAGACGTATGTGTCTTTTTTAGCGAATGACTTGCTCCCATATATCAAAAGAGAATATCCAGTTCAAGAGACCTGTCATGAACATAGCCACGTAGGTGCTTCATTAGGTGGACTATTTGCAATTTATACCTTATTCATGCACCCTGACCTTTTCAAAAACATCGCATCTATCTCCGGGTCATTTTGGTATCAAGATTTTCTATCGTTTGCTAAACAACACAGCATTCAGTGTGTGGATCACTTTATTTATTTGTCTGTAGGCAGTGAAGAAGGAAAAGGCAAAACATCTGCTCAACAGCACATGCCTTTATTCACCAAACAACTACATGACCTTTTATTACAGAAAGGGATGCAGGAATGGCAGCTGCAATACCACATCGAACAAGGGGAGGGCCATCATCTGAAACAATTTCAAAAAAATTTCATATCGGCCCTAAAGTGGTTTTATAAAAAAGAACGCTAATTTTTTATCAGCATGGCACAAAGCCGATATGATATATTGGAACGTATAGATTTGAAAGAGGAGGGATTTGCGCATGAGACCTTTACAAATCTCAGCCGATACCGCACAAAAGCTTTCTGCATCACTCAATGTACCATTAGAACAAATTATGCATATGCCGCAGCACATCTTATTAGCTAAATTAGCGGAGCTTGAACAGAAGAAAGATCGTTCTTCTTAAAGAAATAAAGGAGTTTACATTCATGGAACAACAACTAGAAAAGTCAACATTACAACCTCGCAGTACAGGACAAACCATCCTGCTGATTGCTGGGATTTTGCTCATTGCATTTAATCTTCGGCCTGCCATTACATCTGTTGGCCCTGTGATCGGCGCGATTCGTTCCGATTTACAGCTTTCAAATGGACTGGCGGGTTTTCTCACGACATTACCACTGCTTTCATTCGCATTGCTTTCTCCAATTGCACCTAAACTCGGAAAACGACTTGGTAATGAACGAACCCTCTGGCTTGGACTTGCTGTCCTTCTCTTTGGGATTGTGATTCGCTCATTTGGCACCATCACCTTCTTAATGATTGGAACGGCACTAGTCGGCGTTGGAATTGCGATCTGTAATGTGCTCTTACCGGGACTTGTGAAGCATAAATTTCCTGCACATGCAGGCTTGATGACAAGTGTATATACGACTTCAATGTCCGTCTTTGCTGCACTTGCATCAGGTGTCAGTGTTCCGCTCAGTCATACAATGCCTGGCGGCTGGAATACATCATTCCTTGTATGGGCTGGACTTGCCCTTCTCGCCATGATGGTTTGGGCGCCGCAGCTTCTTCATCAGAATACAGCGGCCGTCAAAAGCATCTCGCTCACAGAGCAGCCGATATGGCGTTCACGTGTCGCATGGCAAGTGACCTTTTTTATGGGCTTGCAATCATTCCTTTTCTATAGCAGCATCGCTTGGTTTCCTGATATCTTAACATCACATGGAATGAACCTGTCGACAGCTGGCTGGATGCTGTCCATTATGCAGTTTGTTGGGCTGCCATCCACCTTCTTAACGCCCGTTCTTGCAGAAAAATTAAAAACACAAAGACCGCTTGTCGCCGGCCTTGTCCTTGTGTATTTACTCGGAATGATTGGACTTCTTCTCGGGGGATCGACGCCTATTCTTGTCATCTCTGTTCTATTGATCGGCATTGGACAAGGGGCCAGTATCAGTCTTGCCCTCACATTTATCGGTTTACGTACAACCAATATGGAACAAGCAGCTGCCCTCTCTGGAATGGCGCAGTCTCTCGGTTATTTATTAGCTGCTGTTGGGCCGTTCATGATTGGTATCCTTTTTGATTCCACACATACATGGACACCAGCAATTATCATCTTTATCATCATCCTATTTTTCATGTTTTTATCCGGTATGCGTGCTGGACGCAGTGTCTATATTTCAGATCCTTCATAAAAAAAGAACCCGCCTCCTCGTGAGACGGGTTCTTTTCTGCTTATGCCTGCTCTGTCACATGTACCTTTAACGTTGCTTGTACCTCTGGATGAAGCTTTACTGGTACATTTGTGTAACCTAATGCACGGATGGCATCATTCAGCTCGATTTTGCGCTTATCGAGTTTAATTTGATGATCTTTTTGCAATTTATCAGCGATTTGTTTGCTTGTAATCGAGCCAAACAAACGGCCGCCTTCACCTGATTTTGCAGTGAGTTCCACTGTTAACGCCTCAAGTGTTTCTTTTAGTTGTTTTGCTTGTTCAAGCTCTTGGATGGCATTCTTTTTCTCTTTGTTTTTCTGCCCTTCCAATGCACTTAGGTTCGTTGGAGTTGCTTCAACAGCTAACCCTTGTTTGATGAGAAAGTTGTGAGCGTATCCGTCAGCTACATTCTTGACTTCGCCTTTTTTCCCTTTGCCTTTTACGTCTTTTAGAAAGATGACTTTCATCTTTGAACCCCTCCTTCGAAATATTCGTCTATGGCAGCCTTTAACTTCCCTACCGCTTCTTCAATGGTTATACCATAAATCTGGGTAGCAGCGTTAGTCAAATGACCGCCGCCGTCTAATGCTTCCATAATAATTTGAACGTTGATATCCCCTAATGATCTGGCACTAATGCATACCGTGTCGTCATCTCGTCTAGCGACAGCAAATGACGCTTCTACCTCACTCATTGACAACAGGGAATCCGCTGTCTGGGCAATCGTAATTTGATCATAATACTCCGACCTGTCAGATGGCAATGAAGCAATGGCCACCTGATTTTGATACAGCTCTGTATGCTGAATGAGTTTTGCTCGTTTGATGTAATGATCGACGGTTTCTTTTAAGAACTTTTGCACAAGGACAGGATCTGCTCCCTTTGCACGAAGGTAAGATGCTGCATCGAACGTTCTTGACCCCGTTCTTAGAGAGAAACTCTTCGTATCCACGATGATCCCAGCCAGAAGCGCAGTCGCCTCAATCATGTTAATCCGCAATTTCTTCGGCTGATACTCTAAGAGCTCTGTCACAAGTTCTGCTGTAGATGAAGCATACGGCTCCATATAAACAAGTAAAGGATCACGGATAAATTCCTCGCCGCGTCTATGATGGTCAATGACCACGACGTTTTCAATCTTATTCAGCAGTCGTTCCTCCATGACGAGAGACGGTTTATGTGTGTCTACGACGACAAGCAATGTGTCATCCTTTGCAAGCTCCATTGCTTCCTCTGGGGTGATAAAACGTGACCAAAGCTCTTCATAATTTTTAATTTCACTAATTAAGCGTTGAACACTGTCGCCAATCTGGTTGGCATCAATGACAATATAGCCTTCTTTTCCATTGGCCTGGGCGACCTTTAAAATCCCAATGGATGCACCGATCGAGTCCATGTCTGGGAACTTATGCCCCATGATCATGACATTACCGCTTTCAGATACAATTTCTTTTAAAGCATGAGAAATGACCCGTGCGCGTACGCGTGTCCGTTTCTCCATTGGATTCGTTTTTCCACCGTAGAATTTCACTTTTCCATTCGGCTGTTTAATGGCGACCTGATCCCCGCCTCGTCCGAGGGCAAGGTCAAGACTCGACTGCGCAAGTGCTCCAAGCTCTTTCAAAGAAGGAACGGACGCACCGATCCCGATGCTCAGAGTGAGCGTCGCACTATGTGCCCCTGTTTTCTCACGGACCTCGTCTAAAATGGAGAATTTCGACGCTTCAAGCTCAGCTAAAATACTCTCATTTAGAACCGCCATAAATCGTTCAGACGAAATTCTCTTCAGGAAAATACCGTATTCTTGTGCCCAATTGTTGAGCAAAGACGTCACTTCACTATTAATAGCGCTGCGCACTTGATCATCAAGGCCCTGCGTGACATCGTCGTAATTGTCTAAAAAGATATAAGATAACACCGTTCGTTCATTTTCGTACTGTCGTTCAATCTGCACTTGTTCCGTGACATCAAAAAAATATAAAAGGCGCTCTGACCGTTTAATAATGACTTTGAATTTTCGGTCATTCAGCGTCACATTTTCGGTCTCAACCTCTTGTTTAATAAGAGGCACAATGGACTCGAATGTATCGTACAAGGATCTGCCGACAAGTGTGCTTTCATGAAAGCATGAAGCGAGAAATGGATTGGTCCATTCGATATAATACTGGTCATTAAACAGCATAATACCAATTGGCATCTCCATTAATGCTTCTTCTCCAACCTTTTTGACTCGATAGGATAATGTTGAAATATATGAATCAATCTCTTTCTGCACTTGCGTATCTGCCCACTTTAAGAAGTAGAGCACACCTGCAAGGACGAAAAGACCAACCGCTCCTATGATCCAATTAAAATAAAGGTTGAGGAGGACTGTGATCACCGCAAGAACAATTAACGCGAAGATCGGATACTTGATGACAGGTTTTCTATAGAAGCTTGGCACTGATATCAACTCCTCAACATTCAGAGTGAATTATTTGTTTTTTACTTTTTCTCTTAAATCAAAGCCTATGTCAGCAATCCCTATAATTCGCACAATCACACCGATCGGCGGAAAGAAAACCGTTAACACGACAGCGAAAATGGGTACCGCTTTTGAGATGTTTTTTTCGTGGCAATAATAGAAGAGAAAAGAAAATCCCTGAATAAGCACCAGTATAAATAAAATTTGAAACGCACTCGTTTGAACGAGCCATAAAAAGCTGCCTTTTTCCGTCTGAATCAGCATCAAAAGCAATGTGAGTAAATAATACCATACCATGCTTTTTGGCAGCCGCATATCCTTAAATTTCTTTAAGGACGGCATGTCTGAAACAAACCGTTTGAGCAAAGGCCGCACGAACCAATGATTCACAAAAGCCAGCAGCGTGACCAAAATCAATAACGCTATAGGTAAAGCACTTAATGCCGTATCCTGCAACTCTCTGAACTGCTTCAGCTGCTTCGCAATGTCCTTCTCAGACACGCCGGATTGCTTTAAAGTACTCTCTACCATCGGCATCATTTGCTCAATCGACTCTTTCGCAATATTCATGATATCGATTTGAAAGAGCTGAACACTGACAACAAAAGAGATGAGAATACTGAATAAATAAATCAGCGCACCTGTAATGATGGCATTCCCAGGCTGCCTTCTGCTGTAGAAAACACCCATGCCTAATCCGGCAGCAATCAGAATTGGTGCACTCATGAGCCCAGCCATAGACCCAATTAAAAAGCTGATCACTATGCCAATAGCGCCAGCAGCAATTCCTTTTTTCAAGCCGTGTCTGATTGTATAGAGGATGATCGGAATCGGAGCAGCTAGAAAGAAAATAATGGATAATAGCGGCACATATAAATAAAACAGCATCATGACCGCAAAAATACTCATCATGATCGCGCCCTCTACTAACGCTTTTGTTTGTTTCACACCTTCACCTCTATCCAATCCTTTTGTCTATATCTTGCTCAATGTGTACTTCTATGTATACGTACGATGTAAGCTCCTTCACGTCTTGCCCCAACCTTTATTTTACCATAGCGGTAAATCTCAAGTAAAATGCAGGCTATTCTGGGAGCGTTTCACGTGGAACACCGATATGGAATCGCACATGCAAGTTTTCAAACAGCGTGTTACAATTTTTTAGATTATTCTTAGCTATAAACCCTGAATTCAGGGTCAAAAGCTGTTAGAATAGAAACATCATCAATAAATGTAAGAAGGAGAATTCACATGGGAAAAACACTCGTATTCGGACACAAAAATCCTGACACAGACACGATTTGTTCTGCTATTGCTTACGCTGATCTGAAAAACAAAATCGGCACTGAGGCAGAAGCCGTCAGACTTGGAGAAATCAATGGAGAAACACAATACGCATTAGATTTCTTTAAACAAGAAGCACCTCGTTTCATTGAAACGGCTGCAAATGAAACAAAGCAAGTCATTCTTGTCGATCATAACGAATTCCAGCAAAGTGTAAGCGATATTGATCAAGTACAAGTAACTGAGGTCATTGACCATCACCGTATTGCCAACTTTGAAACAAGTGAACCTCTTTACTATCGTGCTGAGCCTGTAGGCTGTACAGCAACGATCTTAAACAAAATGTATAAAGAAAACCAAGTGACGATTGAAAAAGAAATCGCTGGCTTGCTTTTATCTGCGATCATTTCTGATTCCTTACTATTCAAATCCCCAACATGCACACAGCAAGACATTGATGCTGCGCATGAGCTTGCAAAAATCGCAGGGGTAGATCCAGAAGTTTATGGCCTAGACATGCTCAAAGCAGGCGCTGATCTAAGCCAAAAAACGGTTCAAGAATTAATTACACTTGATGCAAAAGAATTCGCACTAGGCAAAAGCAAAGTGGAAATTGCACAAGTCAATACAGTAGATATCGCTGAAGTGACAGCAAGACAGGCTGACATTGAAGCGAAAATCAATGAAGTCATTGCAGCAAAAGGTCTTGATCTATTTGTTTTAGTCATCACAGACATTTTAGAAAATGACTCCCTTGCTCTTGCACTCGGTGCTGAAGCAGCAAAAGTAGAAAAAGCATTTAATGTCACGCTTGAAAACAACACAGCTTTACTAAAAGGTGTTGTATCAAGAAAGAAACAAGTCGTACCTGCACTGACAGACGCACTTTCTTAATAAAACACGACAAGACTGCTGAATGATTCAGCAGTCTTTTTTGTCTATATTCTTTTTAATGAATATACATATCACTAACGAGAACATCCTTTAGCACGCTTGTTGGGATCGTGAATTCAACAACACCCATGTAACCAGGCGCCACATCATATTCATTAAAGGAAATCACAAGCTTTCCTTTTGAATTGATATAGAAGTTTTGATCCGGCTTAATTTTCTTAAATGGATCTGTTTCTTCTTTGCCAATCCAGTATATTTTGTTTGAATCCTCTTTCATCTGTTTCTTCATTTGTTGTTTAATATTTTCACTAATCACATCAATATAACGATCATCTTTAAACAGGCTTGGTAATGTAATGAGTACGTGGTTTTTCTTATCAACCGTATCATACGTCATTTCCTCTGCCGCTGAAGCCTGAGTCGTCACTTTGTATCGACCTAGTGAGAGAATTTGATCATTGTTCGTTCTCACTTCATATCCGCTCTCAACACTTAAATGGCCATTTTTATAACCCTTTGTTTCCTTCTCAAAATCTTGATACAGCTTTTTGTTTTCAGCTAAATATTTTTGATTCAGGCTGTCTTGTAATGTTCCGTCCCCAAGTCCTGAAACGTGTGGTGTTTTAAGGTCAATATTCGTTCCTTGATCGCTCTTTTTAAATTCTGTAAACGTCACGACTTTCACCAGCTCGCCAATGACAGGTACCTCTGAAATCGCTCTTGCTGCCTGTGGACTGACATTAACAGTTGTGACAAAAAGAGCAGCCGCCGCAACAAGTCCGATGGTCCATTGCTGAAAATGAGGTTTTTTATTTTTTCGTTTTAACGTTCGTTCAACCATTGCATCATATTCCGGTGGAATAGGAATTTCTAAATATTCATCTTTTAAATGTTCCAAATACTTATCCATTTATATTTCCTCCTGTGATAATTCTACTTTTAAAAGCCGCAGCGCCTTATATAATCTTGTTTTAATGGTGTTTTCATTTTCATCGAGAATCTGGGCGATGTCCTCTAATTTTAAATCTTCAAAGAATCTCAAAATAATGATGACCCGATACATCTCAGGCAAATCCTCTATAGCCCGTTTGACGTCTTGATCCTCGTATACATCTGATTCGCCCTGTGATAAGAATTCAAGCGTATCATCATCTGTCACCTGCACCCGCTTCTTCTTTCGTAAAAAGTCTAGGGCAGCGTTCACCACGATTTTATAAAACCAGCTATGCATCTTGCTCGCATCCTCTAATCGGTGAACAGATTTGAGTGCTTTATGAATGGCCTCTTGTACAACATCCATAGCATCTTCTGGGTTTTTGACATAACTATAGGACAACCGATAAAAACTGTGTTTATGTTCCATGACGTAATCCGCAAATTGATCGTCTATTTTTCGTTTCTTCATTTTACAAAGAGCTCCTTTATCTTAAATGCGCATCTGTTATTTCTTACATTGGATAGACGCGCACCTTTTGAAAATAGTTTGCGCTCGGTTATTTTTTTAACATGTCATCGCATTTACGTTCCTATACAAAAAGAGCGAACCTGATGGGTTCACTCTTTCCAAGCGGATAGTGTTTGATGAACAAACTGTTTTAGTGAAGAAAGCGGATGAATGATAGGAACGCCTGTCTCCCGCTCCATCTGCTGTGCCGCATGAACCATCGAAAGCTGCATCACACAAATGTCTTTCCCTTTTTGCTTCATACATCTTCTCAGCTGCTCCTTGATTTGTTCATCATAGGCTTGCATATCACCGTTTAGACAGAGATGAAAGGCATCCTCCATCACAACCAATTCCACTTCAACCTGTTTGCCCCGCTCTGTTGCATATGATTCAAGCCGCTGCATCGTCCCTTCCACTGTATCTGGGTTGGAAAACACTAGTTGAAGAGGCCCTTTTTTCTCACAAATCAGCTCAAATAACGGTTCATCGATCGGAACAATCGGTTGTTTGAAAAGGTGCTGCTGATCACCTAGAGCAGCAATGTATTGTGTACACGTGAGCAGAATGAGATCAGCTTCACTTTCTTGCTTTAATCTGTTGATAGCATACGTTTGCTGCTTGTATTGATCAAATGCAGGATCTTGAGTGGCGTGTTCTATAAATGATGAATCGACTGTGTGATGCAAATCAACATCTGTATCACCAAAAACATCTTCTATATATGACTGATTGGATGGATGGGCGTGAAGGCAGTGTAATCGAATCATCTGGTTTGCTCCTCGTGAAAGTTTTCAATCATTATATCAATCCTTGTATGAAATAGGGAACAACATGACCATATTGTTAGGGAGATATTGAAGGAGGGATTCGAATTGAAAGAAGATCAACAGCCTAAACCATCTTCAGAGTCAGAAGAAACCTTAACGAATCGGCAAGGTCATCCCGTAACAAACAATCAAAATATGAGAACTGTTGGAAATAGAGGACCCACTACGCTTGAAAACTACGATTTCCTAGAGAAAATCAGTCATTTTGATCGTGAACGCATCCCTGAACGTGTTGTACATGCACGCGGTGCTGGAGCTCACGGTTATTTTGAAGCCTACGGCACATTCGGGGATGAACCCATCTCCACCTATACGAGGGCAAAATTGTTTCAGGAAAAAGGGAAAAAGACGCCTGTTTTCGTTCGTTTTTCTTCTGTGATTCACGGCGGTCATTCGCCAGAAACATTACGCGATCCGAGAGGGTTTGCGATTAAATTTTATACAGAGGAAGGCAACTGGGATCTCGTGGGGAACAACCTGAAAATTTTCTTCATCCGAGATGCTTTAAAGTTCCCTGATTTGGTTCATGCCTTTAAGCCAGATCCTGTCACCAATCGTCAGGACGGCGAGCGTATTTTTGATTTTGTCTCACAATCACCTGAGGCAACGCATATGGTGACATTTCTCTTTTCACCGTGGGGCATCCCCGCAACATACAGGCACATGCAAGGCTCAGGTGTCCATGCGTACAAATGGGTAAACCATGAAGGAAAAGCCGTGCTGGTTAAATATCATTTTGAACCGAAACAAGGTATTCGCAACCTGACCCAAGAACAGGCGCAAGCGATTCAGGGCGAAAATTTTAATCATGCCACACAGGATTTATATGAAGCCATTGAGCAAGGTGATCATCCTGAATGGGAGGTATATGCACAGATCATGGAAGATGATGTTCACCCTCACCTCGACTTTGATCCGCTTGATCCGACAAAGCTTTGGTACAAGGATGACTATCCATGGAAACCAATCGGACGGATGGTATTAAACAAAAATCCAGAAAACTATTTCGCAGAAGTTGAGCAGGTTGCCTTTGGGACTGGTGTACTCGTAGACGGTTTGGACTTCTCAGATGATAAATTGCTTCAAGGCCGCACCTTCTCCTACTCTGACACGCAGCGATATCGTGTAGGGCCAAACTATTTACAGCTGCCGATCAATGCACCGAAAAAGCATGTCGCCACCAATCAAAGAGATGGACAAATGGAATACCATGTCGATCAAGGCAAAGGGCAAAATCCCCATGTGAATTATGAACCGTCGATCCTCGGGGGATTAAAAGAAGCCAAACAGGATGGAAAGGATCATACGCCTTTTGTAGAGGGTGAAGTCAAACGAGAAGCCATTGACCGCCCGAACAACTTTGGACAAGCGGGAGAAACATATCGCCGTTTTAATGATTGGGAGCGTGAGGAACTGATTAAGAACTTGGTCAATACCCTTGCGACATGTCAAAAGGACATTCAAGACCAAATGATCGAAAACTTTACAAAAGCAGACCCTGATTACGGAAAACGTGTCGCTGACGGCTTAAAAGCCTTTAAACAAGAGCAGCCAAGCGGACCTATCGGCTCTACAGGTGCTGCCGAAGCCGTGGACGAAGCCATCAACAACAGCACACCATCAGATCCTTATTAATGACAAAAAGAATGCAGCGGCGAGACTGCATTCTTTTTGTTTACATCTATTAAGCGTTTTGACCTTTTTTGATCCATTCTGCTACATTGACTGTACGTTTTGCCTGATGTTTCACAGCTGCTTCTGCATCCTCTTGGATTTTTCCATTTTGGTCAACAGTGACACTTACGCCGTAAGGGTTGCCCCCTGCACCGTATAAGGAATCATCTGTGTATCCAGGAGCGGCAATAATTGCTCCCCAGTGGAACATCGTCGTATAAAGGCTGAGAACCGTCTGCTCCTGTCCGCCATTTGCGTTTTGAGCAGATGTCATCGCGCTCACTGCTTTGTTTGCCAATTTACCTTGGAACCATAAGCCGCCTGTCGTATCTAAGAACTGCTTCATTTGAGCTGGCAGGTTACCGAAACGTGTCGGCATGCTAAAGATGATGGCATCTGCCCACTCTAAATCACTTAATTGAACCTCTGGCATATCCTTTGTTTCGTCTAAATGTGCTTTCCATGCTGGATTTGAAGCTACAACTGCTTCTGGTGCCAATTCAGCAACCTTCAATACTTTGACTTCTGCGCCAGCTTCTTTTGCTCCAGCTTCAGCCCATTTCGCCATCTGATAGTTTGTACCTGTTGAACTATAATAAATAATCGCTAATTTTACGTTTTCCATTTGTTCCATCTCCTTTTGTTTATTTTGCCCAAAAAGCTTCTGTAAAAATCCCACCTGTATTCCCCACCTTATTTAAAATTGACGACGATACCATAAAGCAGCAGCATCGACTTCTTCTCTCGTTAGCTGATGTCCGCGATTTTCCCAATGAAGTGTAACCGATGCGCCTGCACCCTGCAGCAATTGCTCCAGCTCCTGTGATTCCTCTGGACGGCACATTGGGTCATTTTCACCAGCTGCTATAAAGACTTGTTTCCCAGCTAATGAAGGTAATGAAACCCCGCGTCTTGGAACCATTGGATGATGCAGGATGGCGCCTTTTAGGGCATCCCCATAATGGAATAACAAGCTTCCAGCAATGTTCGCCCCATTGGAATATCCGATAGCCACCACATTGTGGCGATCAAACCCATATTCATCGGCTGCTTCTCCGATAAATGTATATAGTTCCTCTGTACGCTCAATCAAATCCTGCTCATCAAATATACCCTCTGCCAAACGTCTGAAAAAACGCGGCATGCCGTTTTCTAACACATTCCCTCTCACACTAAGAACAGATGCATCAGGATCTACGATCTCTGCAAGCGGCAATAAATCTTCTTCCGTCCCGCCAGTTCCATGCAGTAATAACAGGACAGGTCTTTGTTCATTCTTTCCTTTTCGAAAAAGATGCTTCATCATGAATCTCCTTTCTCTTTAACTTCTCTCACTTCAATTGGAAGCACAATTTGTTCAATCTGACTGCGCTGCGCCTCGTATTGCGGTGGCAGTTTCAATGCTTCACCCATTGTTTCCACTGATTCGTCGTGTGCAAACCCTGGAGGATCCGTGGCAATCTCAAATAATATGCCGCCAAGCTCTTTAAAATAAATAGCATTGAAGTAATTTCGGTCTTGCACAGGTGTCACTTGATACCCGCTTTGTGCAATATGTCTTTGCCAATCTAATTGGTCCTGATCATCTGTTGCTCTCCATGCAATATGGTGCACAACCCCAACACCCATACGTCCTCGTGGAACAGGCGTCTTGTTCACATCAATCACATTGCCTATTTCACCAAACGAACGGAATCTCACATAGTCTCCTTCTGCTCCGACTCGTTCAAGTCCCATCGTTTGCTCTAGCAGCTGCATCGTTTGCTCCGGCTGTGATGTTAATAAAACAGCTCCGCCAAATCCTTTAATGGCTACATCGGGTGTGACTCCATTAAATGTCCACTCGTTTTGCTTTCCTTCCGCACGTTCTACTAGCTCAATCAATAAGCCGTGTGGATCTTCGAATGAGAGAAAAGCTTCACCAAAGCGTTCAACCGTTTCATAAGAGACATCAAACTGCTCAAGGCGATCCTTCCAGAAAGAGAAAGAGCCTGTCGGTACAACATATGTCGTCACGCCCACTTGCCCTGCACCAATTTGACCTTTCTGTGCTCCCGGCCAAGGGAAAAACGTAATAATTGTCCCTGGAGAACCGCCTTCATTTCCAAAATATAAATGGTATGTGCCCGGATCATCAAAATTCACGGTCTTCTTCACGAGACGAAGTCCTAAAACACCTGCATAAAAATCAACGTTCTCCTGAGGATGACCCACAATCGCTGTAATATGGTGAATTCCTTCTGTTTTTTTCACTTCTCATGACCTCCTAATTGAAGTAACAAGCCTCTATTCATTATGTCTTTACTGACGTCTTTATATTATCTCGAATTCGAGATATTAGATCAAAAAAATATATTTATCTCGAATTAAGGATATGATGTTTTTAAGTAAATGTCAATGATTTTTGTTTTTCTTTTAAAAAAGCAGAGCTGTTTTGCATGAAACAGCCCTGCTTTCCCTTGATTATTGCAGCAATTTTTTCTTTTTTAAATAGGCTTTCGCTACCTGAAATGCATCCTTCCCCTTCACATTGACTTCATAATTCATTTCTCTCATCTCATCGTCTGTGATTTGACCCGCAAGCTTATTGAGAGAGGTCTCAATCTCAGGGTATTCAGTTAATGTCTCCTGCCTGAGCAGAGGTGCTCCTTGATATGGCGGGAAAACATGCTGATCATCATTAAGCACCTTTAATTTGTATTGTCTCAATTCACTGTCTGTCGAATACGCATCGACCAAATTGATATCCCCTTTCTGAATCGCTCGATACCGAAGCTTTGGCTCCATCGTCACGACATCATCAAAGGAAAATTGATAGACCTTTTGAATGCCTCGATACCCATCCTGACGATCAGAAAATTCTAAGGTGAATCCAGCTTTTATACGGTTTTTGATCTTACCTAGATCTGAAATATTGGACACCTCATATTGATCAGCCAGTGACTGCGGCACGGCTAAAGCATACGTATTGTTGTATGCCATGGGCTCAAGAAGACGGAGCTGAAAGGACGATTCCAATCCGCGCCGCGCTTGCTCATACACTTTTCTTTTATCTGTGCTTTTCGCTGTTTCTTTGAGGAATTCGGAAATCGCTGTACCTGTAAACTCAGGATAAATGTCGATATCACCAGAGCGTAAAGCCTGGAAAACAAAGGACGTCTTTCCAAGACCGGGCTTCAGGTTCACTTGAATATCTGTATCCTGTTCAATCAAAAGCTTATACATCGAGATCAAAATCTCAGGCTCTGATCCTAACTTTCCGCCAATGGTGATTTCTTTCTTTTCTTGCTGAAACAGCGAGGGGGCAGCGACAACTGCTCCTGCAATCAGAGCAAAAACAGCTACAGAGATCACAGTCTTTTTAAAGGAAATTTTCTCAAAGGTTCGCAGCACCACATCAAATAAAAGTGCGAGTAAGGCTGCTGGTATAGCACCAATGACAATAAGAGACATATCATTTCGATCAATTCCCAGCAGGATTAAGCTTCCTAATCCCCCAGCTCCGATCAGTGCTGCCAGAGTGGCCGTTCCCACAATGAGTACCATCCCGGTTCGGATACCCGCCATAATTACTGGCATGGCAAGTGGAAGCTCCACCTTTAATAACCGTTTCCGATGATTCATCCCCATAGCAAGCGCCGCTTCTCTCAGGGAAGGATCGACCTCCTGAATGCCTGTATATGTATTTCTTAAAATAGGGAGTAAGGCATAGACCACAAGTGCAATAATCGCAGGCACTTGCCCAATCCCCACGAGAGGAATCAGCAAGCCAAGAAGTGCAAGCGACGGAATTGTTTGCAAGACAGCCGTCACCCCAATGACCCATTCCGCTAGCTTTGGAACCCTCGTTAAATAGATACCTAATGGAATGGCAATCAAAATCGCTAAAAATAAAGCAATAAAAGAAATTTGAATATGCTCAAGTAAAGCGTGCCCCAATTGTTCTTTTCGTTCCCATAACACACGGGTCCAATCATTCATGTGATTCGCCCCTCTCTTTAGGAGAATCAGCTAAAAACTGAATCACTGCTTGACGATTCACTAGTCCAATACGCTCCCCATTCTTTTCAACAGCCAATTCCTCGTGCTTTGCCAAGCGTGACAAGACTTCATCCAGTGTGGCATGTGCTGAGACCGCCTCATAGCCTAAAAGAGCTTCGTGAGCCATTGCTTGAGTCAAAGTCTCCAGTTCGAATGCTTGATGTTCCACATGACGGACAGCCCCTGAAACAAACTCCTGTACAAAGGCATTGGCTGGATGTTGAACCAATTCCTCAGGACGTCCGATCTGCACTACTTTTCCTTCATTCATCACACAAATCCGATCACCAAGCTTCATAGCTTCCTGCATATCATGCGTCACAAAAACAATGGTCTTTTGAATACGGCGCTGCAAATCAAGCAGATCATCCTGCAATTTCTCCCTCGTTAATGGATCTAACGCACTAAAAGGTTCATCCATCAGGACAATCTCAGGATCAGCTGCAAGTGCACGTGCCACACCGACACGCTGCTGCTGCCCACCAGATAGCTCTGCTGGCTTTCGATGCCGATACATAGCAGGATCAAGCCCGACCATCAACATGAGTTCATCGACACGCTGATTGGTCTCATTTCGGTTCCACTGTTTGAGCTCTGGCACCACAGCAATATTTTCCTCTATGCTCATATGAGGAAAAAGTGCAATTTGCTGCAGAACATAACCGATATCCCAGCGCAGCTCATACAGATCATAATCACTTATTTTTTGACCCTTTATGTAAATCTCACCTTCTGTAGAAGAAATGAGACGATTGATCATTTTCAATGTCGTCGTTTTCCCGCTGCCACTAGGCCCAATCAATACAAAAAACTCACCTTGCTGAATCTCCAAATCAACAGATTGAACGGCATAGCGCTCATCAGAAAATTGCATTGATACCTTTTTAAATTCAATCATCTTCCCACACCCTGACTGCAATTATTTACTAGACTACCAATATGACAGATCAACCTCATATTTGTATAGAATAAACTGTCACTTTTACATACTTCCCCTAGGTTGACTGCCAAAAACAGCTCTAGCAAAAATAGATGAGTTTCTTAGTGAGACAAATAAAAAAAGCGAAGAGCTCGGGGCTCTCCGCTTTTAAGTCAACGACTTACTCACCAGTAACGTATGGAAGTAATGCCATTTGACGTGATTTTTTAATCGCTAATGTCAATTTACGTTGATACTTAGCGCTAGTTCCTGTTACACGACGAGGTAAAATTTTACCACGCTCAGAAACAAACTTTCTAAGAAGATCAACATCTTTGTAATCGATGTGCGTGATACCGTTAGAAGTAAAGAAACATACTTTACGACGTTTCGCACGACCGCCTCTGCGTCCACCTGCCATTTGTTTTCACACCTTTCCTTTAGTCATTTTTTTCAGATCAATTAGAATGGCAAATCATCATCGGAGATGTCAATCGGTTTACCATCATTCGCAAATGGGTCATCATTGAAGCTATTTCCCTGATTACGATTTTGTTGGTTACTTTGATTGCCATATGGATTTTGACTTGGTTCATTTCCAAATGGATTCTGATCGTTTTGGCTGCCGCCATAATACTGGCCTCCGCTATTGCCACCGCCGCTGTATCCACCTGAACCAGCACCGCCGCTCTTAGGCTCAAGAAATTGAACACTTTCAGCTTGAACCTCTGTCACGAAGACACGCTGTCCTTGCTGATTTTCATAGTTTCTTGTCTGCAAACGACCGTCTACACCGGCAAGACTTCCTTTTTTCAAGAAATTAGCCACGTTCTCGGCTTGTCTTCTCCAAGTAACACAGTTAATGAAATCGGCTTCACGCTCTCCAGATTGATTCGTAAACGTACGATTCACAGCTAGAGTAAACGTGGCTACAGCCGCACCATTAGGCGTGTAGCGAAGCTCAGGGTCTTTTGTTAGTCTACCGACCAATACAACACGGTTTAGCATATTGAAAGACCACCTTTAAATATATATTTCAATGATTTATACTTCTTCTTTAACAACAATGTGGCGAATGATATCGTCACTGATCTTAGCTAAGCGGTCAAATTCTTGAACTGCTGCAGCGTCAGATTGAACGTTTACGATTTGGTAGAAGCCTTCACGGAAATCGTTGATTTCGTATGCAAGACGACGTTTACCCCAATCCTTTGTTCCAGTGATCTCCGCACCGTTAGAAGTTAACACGTTATTGAAACGCTCGATAACTGCTTTTTTAGCCTCATCGTCAACTGTTGGGCGGATGATGTACATAACTTCGTACTTTCTCATCTGATTGCACCTCCTTTTGGTCTAAGCGGCCCTAAACGGGCAAGGAGCAATAAATTATATTACTCACAATTGTATATTATAACAAATCACTTGGCCTATGACAAGAACCTATACATTAAAACGGAAATGAATGACGTCTCCATCTTTCACTACATATTCTTTACCTTCTAGACGGACTTTTCCAGCCTCTTTTGCAGCAGACATGCTTCCGCCAGCAAGTAAATCTTCATATGCAACCGTTTCAGCGCGAATAAACCCACGCTCAAAGTCCGTATGAATGATTCCAGCACATTCCGGTGCCTTCATTCCTTTTTTAAACGTCCAAGCGCGTACTTCCTGCTCACCTGCTGTGAAATAAGTAGCTAAGCCAAGAAGTGAATAAGATGCTTGAATCAGCTGATCTAGACCTGACTCTTTGATGCCAAGCTCTTCAAGGAACATCTGCTTCTCTTCTCCTTCAAGCTCTGCAATTTCAGACTCGATCTTCGCACAAACGACGATGACTTCAGCGTTTTCACCAGAAGCAAACTCGCGGATTTGCTGCACATATTCGTTGCCGTCATGATCCGCTACTTCATCCTCACTCACATTTGCTACATAAAGAACTGGTTTAGATGTGAGTAAATGAAGCTGTTTCACAAGCTTTTGCTGCTCATCAGTAAATTCTACAGATCTTGCCGATTTCCCAGCTTCAAATGCGTTCATTAGCTTCGACAAAATCTCAAATTCAGCTACCGCTTCCTTATCCTTTTGTTTTGCAAGCTTACTCACACGAGCCAAACGCTTTTCAACTGTTTCTAAATCAGCCAAAATCAATTCAAGATTAATCGTTTCAATATCTGACACCGGATCAACCTTACCAGCTACGTGTGTAATGTTATCGTCTGCAAAAGCTCTGACAACGTGACAGATCGCATCTACTTGACGAATATGAGAAAGGAATTTATTCCCTAAACCTTCACCTTTAGATGCACCTTTGACAATACCCGCAATATCAGTGAATTCGAAAGCAGTGGGAACTGTCTTTTTCGGCTGCACCAATTCTGTTAGCTTTTGTAAACGCTCGTCTGGAACTTCTACAATTCCGACGTTTGGATCAATGGTACAAAACGGATAGTTAGCAGACTCCGCTCCAGCCTGTGTAATTGCATTAAATAGCGTTGACTTCCCGACGTTAGGTAAGCCAACAATACCAGCTGTTAAAGCCATTCTTTCATCTCCTCTATATCAAACGTGCTCGTTATACTGCGTAATATGAACCTAGAGCAATTATAAGTAGGTTTACATGAAAAGACAAGCTAACCATCATGCATTTTCAATAGAAGAAACTTCGTCAAAAAGAATAAATCAATGCTTTAAAACGGGAAATTGCACCTGGCTCTGCTGTAGAAAAGACAAATTTAATGAAAAAAGCATGAGGCCTACTTAAGCAGTTGGCTCCTCATGCTTGACGAGAATTTTCTTCATTTTTCGTTCAAAATCTCTTCTTGGAATCATCACGCTGTGTCCGCAGCCTTCACATTTAATGCGGATATCCATGCCCAAACGAATGATCTTCCACCGATTGGCACCACATGGATGGGGCTTTTTCATTTCAACAACATCATGTAACCCAAACGCTTTGTCTGCCATCAGCCTTCACCTCTCTTGCTCACTTCATTGCATCTATTGTACAAAAAAACGGCGATGGAGGGCAATGCACAAAACAAAGAGTCTCTTTCAATCGTTCATCCTATTCTTTATTAAAGAAAAAACCCTTCTTTTAGATCATTTTATTTGTGACCAATAGTTACTTAAACTCCGCTTTTTTTCAATATTGTCACAAACACTGTAGGCCAAAAGGTTTTTATTGGTAGAACGCTGTGGTTTTTCCATATTTTTTGATTTATGATATCTGCATAAATGTTATGTGAGGGAGCAGGTACGATGGTCAATCGAAAGGATAGATTAACTGATAAAGAATATAAAATCATATCCGATCATGCTGGAAATATAGACAATTACCAGCAGCACCATACGATAGAAATAGGTCAGCAAACGCTCACTGTCCACGATTTTCTAAAGATCGACCATAAATTATATGGTTTAACAATGCAGCCAGAACAATCAGATGAATTCATCGTTGCTTTTCACTGTCCGCTGCCAAACCAAATGACGGTGACATCGCCGCAAGATGTACACAACGCAGCACAGACATTGCTCAAAACAGATTATGCCTATCCAATTGAAAGAAAGTCCCTTGACGGCAATCAAGATCATGTCTTTTTTAAAGGGAAGGAATACATAGAGACAGTCTGTCAGAAGCATCCAAATGCAGGTATCTATCTCACTGGACAAGCCCTTGCCGGTGCTGTTTGTGCTTATGTTGCAACAGAACAGCCAGCTGTCAAAAAAGCCGTCACCTTTGACAGTCCAAATATATGGAGCAGCCTGTCGCCTTCGATTCAGCAAAAGGCGAATCAAGGTCAATATACACGCATGTTGACTGAATATATTCAGCCTAGTCATTACGTCGGTTTACTCAATCGTCATGATCAAGGAGTTGGACAAGTCAAGTACACCATACCGCCACGACAGCAAGACTCAGTCCAAGAATCCGCGAAATACAAAAAAAGGGAAATTGACACCTTTTTAAAATCAGCTTTTGCATCTATGAATATAGAATGGAACGAATCCTTTGATACAAATGCTTTTTTAGCTCTCATTTCAGGAGAATTCAAAGCAAATGGATATTCATTCCACCCAAATGGATCTGCCCGTATTTTAGATGAACAGCTTGATCATAATACAAGTTTTACAGCCATGCTGCTGCAAGAAATTCATTCTGGACGTGCATATGCACAAAACGGACTTGAAATTATCATAAAATCCCATTTACTGAAAAATTCATCCTATGATCTACAAAGTATTATTGAACATGAAGTGCACACTGTATTTGAAAAAATCGATGGAATTGATGAAAGCGTAAAAGACGCCGTCCATCATGTAAAACAAGAGCTCAAAGGACTCGTCGGCTTTGGCCACTATGATTTATTAAGTCATAGTGATGTGGAAGCACTGGTAGAGGAAGTTAGGATGGAACAGACGCATTCCTCCTTTTATTCACACGAAAAACAATTGAATGCCTTGTACACCCTGAGGGATTACGAACAAGAGCTTTCTGCCCTTTCAAGACATATGTACACAATGGGTGATGATTACGCAAAGGCAGATAGACGCCTTGCGGTGCAAATGGGTATTCATTAAGAAAGGAGTCATCGCATGATCAATCAAAATAAACCTCCTAGTGACGCCCAGCGTTTCTTGCAAAATGTGAGTGCCCGCCGCTCCATGTCTGTATTCGAAAATCAATCGGCACCACACACACAAACACAGTCTCCTGAAGAAATTGCCGCCATTCAGGCCATGCGCAGAGAAGGACAGCGAAAGGATCTAAAACGGCTGCTCAAAATGCGGCTGTACGACGAATTAGCAAATACTCGCGTGCACTTGGAGTATCAATTGTCTAAAACAGAAGACATGATAAACCAGACGACCATTGTCAAACAACACATCTCCCAGCATTTAAAGGGGCAGGCCATTTCAGAATTAGAGGATCGCCTCCAGCGTCTCAAGCAAATGCCTGTCTATGATGATATCAAAGAAGCTATTGATTCAATTCAGATTAAATAAGCACAGCTCTTAAAAAGAGAGGTACTTATTTTATTTTATCAATATAATTTTTAGGTCGAGAAAATATCTTTTTACTTAAAATCGGATATAGCATTAAACAGACGAGCAAATAAAGATTCAACAAACTATAAATCGGATACAAGAAAGCAATCAAATCAGCAAACCCAAGAGATGTTAAAGGTGCCATCAAAAGAAGCATCACCAATACAACCAGCCAGCGGGGCATTCGTACAAAAGAAAGCATCCGGCTGGATAATCCAAATAAACCTGCTGCCGTCGTCGTATAAATCGCTAGACAAAGGACAACGGTCATAAACACAAACAAAGACGTCGGCGCCCCTTCTAATACTGTAAACAAAGGAATTCCCTCTGCTGAAAGGCTTCCAGAAATATCAACCAGTATTTCGTTATACACATACGAGATCACACCAAAAATGAGACCGCTTAATATACTCGCCACTTTGGCTTCCCCAAGCCCCTTCATTTCTTTACCAACCGAAGACAGCACAGCGACAACAGATAATATGTTCAAAGAAGCAAAGACAATGCTGGCAGGCCAATTGTACTGCTGCCCAAAATCAATCCGCCACATATGATCATGGTTCATATAATAAAAAACAAACGCATAGATGAGCCCCGCCACCAAAATTGGTATAATGAAAGCATTCACAGATAAAAGCCCTTTCACATCCCAGAAAAAAATCATAAATGAAAACAAACAGAACGCGCCGATGCCAACCCAAAAAGGCACATGATACATCTCAAGAGTCACCCCGCCTCCGGCAATCATGACCGTCGTTGTCGTGAATAAATAAAGGACAATTAACACGTCATACACCTTGGCCAGCCATGGTCCGACAAGCCGTTCCAGCACTGGCACAAAGTGATCGGCACGAACCTCATAACTGATTTTTAACACCACATAGGTAGACAGCATAAACATCAATGTAAACAGTAGAATGGCTAGTCCGCTATCAATGCCAAAAAACTGCCAAATTTCTTGACCGGAAGCATATCCCGCTCCTATTAAGCTTCCTAAAATTAAAAGCGTCCACCTTGAACCAGCCTTCCACACAATCATCACCTCATAGGTATAGAATTAAGCTTGTTTCCGTATACTGTTACTAACTACTATGACAAGGAAGTGAGACCTATGAATAGCAAGAACGGTCTTTTTTTTAGAAATAGGGTGAAAGAATACGTGTCCCATACGGATACAAATGCCATTCAACAGCTTAAAAGTATTTTATTCTCGCATCTTCAGAAAGCAGGAAAAAGACCCGTTGCCATCGTCTGTATTGGAACAGACCGCTCAACTGGCGACTCTCTAGGTCCACTTGTTGGTACAAAGCTTTCAGGTCTAGATTTGAAAAAGCTTCATGTATATGGAACACTCTCTGACCCAGTGCATGCAATCAATTTAAAAGAAAAGCTCGCTGAAATTGAACAAGCTCATAAACACCCGTTTATTGTAGCGGTTGATGCCTGTTTAGGAAGAGTGAAAAGTGTCGGTTCCTTCCAAATTGGAGATGGGCCGTTAAAGCCTGGAGCTGGTGTGCAAAAGGAGCTGCCAGAGGTAGGAGATATTCATATTAATGGGATCGTCAATGTGAGTGGTTTCATGGAATACTTCGTTCTCCAAAACACACGTCTTCATCTAGTCATGTCAATGGCCAATACACTTTCTGAAAGTCTATCTCACATTGACCAAATGGATTGGACGAGAGAAAAAAGCCGGTCTCTCTTCACCCCTATTCAAAATATCACTGGGAGAATATAAAAAAGACCATCTCGTATCAAGATGGTCACTCTGATGATTCCCTCGTAGAAAGCAATTCAAGGATTCTTTCTAAATCTTCATTGGAGAGAAATTCAATCTCAATTTTCCCTTTTTTCTTCTGTTTCTTGATCGTCACTGAAGTACCAAAGTAGTTTTGTAAGAAAGACTCTCTTTCTTTCAACACTCGATCCTTTGGTGCTTCTTTTTTCTTTGTTTCACGTGGAACATTTTCATTTAACTGCTGAACAAGTTTCTCAACCTGACGTACGTTTAACCCCTCATCCACGATTTTCTTTACCAAAGGCGCTAGCTTCTTTTTGTTCTTTAAGCTAAGTAATGTCCGGCCATGTCCCATTGATAACGTTCCATTTGCAATCAGCTTTTGTACGTCATCCGGTAAAGTCAACAGACGGAGATGATTCGCAATATGCGGTCTGCTTTTCCCTAATCGCTTCGCTAATTCCTCTTGCGTCACACTTAGATGATCCAGCAAGGACGCATAGGCTTCCGCTTCCTCTAGTGGAGATAGATCCTCACGCTGCAGGTTTTCTAAAAGGGCAATTTCTCTCATGAGCGTTTCTGAAAACTCTCGAACGATCGCAGGAATTGTTGTCAGACCAGCTTGTTGTGCTGCGCGAAAACGGCGTTCACCTGCTACTATGTCATATCCTTTAATCGATTTACGAACAATAATCGGCTGTAAAACACCGTGCTGCTGAATCGATTCTTTAAGATCAGACAACGCATCATCATCAAACGTTTTCCTTGGCTGATACGGATTCGGACGCAAATCCTTTAATTTAATTTCTTCAACCGTTTCTTCATTTGAGTCTACGTTGTTAAATAGTGCATTAATACCCTTTCCAAGACCTTTAGCCATTCGCATCCACTTCCTTTGCTAAGTCTAAATAGACATCTGCACCTCTTGAACGTGGATCATACAAGATAATCGGCTTCCCATGACTAGGCGCTTCACTCAGCCTTACATTTCTTGGAATGACAGTCTGATAGACTTTATCTCTAAAGTACTTCTTCACTTCTTCGATAACCTGAATCCCAAGATTTGTTCTGGCATCAAGCATTGTCAGCAAGACACCTTCAATGGCAAGATCAGTATTTAAATGTTTCTGCACGAGACGAACTGTGTTTAACAATTGGCTCAATCCTTCAAGCGCATAATATTCGCACTGAACTGGTATTAAAACGGAATCGGATGCAGTTAACGCATTAATCGTCAGTAGTCCAAGTGATGGCGGGCAGTCAATAATCATATAATCATAATTCTGCTTAACAGATTCAAGTGCTCTCTTCAGCCTCACTTCACGTGAGATTGTAGGCACAAGCTCTATTTCAGCCCCTGCAAGCTGTATCGTCGCAGGAATGACATCAAGATTTTCGACCTCTGTCGTCTTAATCACATCAAGAACATCTGCATCATCAACTAAAATATCGTACACACACTTCTCTACGTCGGCCTTCTCAATCCCAATACCACTCGTGGCATTGCCCTGCGGATCAATATCAACTAACAACACTCGTTTGCCTATGTATGCTAAACACGCACCCAAATTAACAGAAGTTGTCGTCTTCCCGACGCCGCCCTTCTGGTTGGTAATCGCTATGATTTTTCCCACGATGTCACCCACTTTCAACTTAACAAGTTTCTCATTCATTCATACTTCCTATTCTATCAAAAAAAGTATGAAACGTTTGCTTTTTTTGTTTCCCTATTATAAATTCGTCGGTGAAAGTTGATTTTCGTACATGAAAAAACGAATGAAAACACACTAAAAAATATATTAATATATCTTTTTTAAGAAATAGACATACATCAAAACCCTCACTTCTATTAAAAGTGAGGGTCACATATCAAAAGTATAATTCACCTATTTTACGGCCTTCACTGACAATGACCTTAGGAGTTACTGTTTTATAGCTTTTCTTTTTTAAAAATCCATAGGGTGTCTTAATGGTAAATGTCGCATGTCCCAAAGCGTCCCCTGTTTTCCCATAGGCCTGCCACACGATCTTTGAACAATAAGTCGGGTCCAATGATTGAATTGACATGGTGATGGAGTAGCGAGCCTTCGGATGACCTTTCACATAATCGTGTGCCCATTCCCCTGCTAAATCTGCCTTCTCGTCTTGATTAATCCGAATTACCTTTGTATTGGCACTATAGCGAAACCAGTTATGAATGGAATCAAGTTGAGGATGCTGCCGAAACCCTGGAATAGAAGCATAGCTTTTCTCATTAATGACGATACCTGCATGTCCAACCAAACCCTTCACAGCATCAGTGGTTGTCACCAAGATATCTCCTTTTTTAGGGATAATTTCGGTACCAGGATACGGCTTTCCTAAAAGTTGCTTGAGGGTGTGCGGTTTTTCATCCGTCACCAACTCATCCTGCTTATTTTGTCGTAAACCATAGTTCTTCAAATCATCGTCAGCTGTAATCAAGTCGATCGAATCGTCGGAAGACGCATGCTCTTGATTGAATTGCTGTACAGTCACATCTTTAGAAACAACACCTTGCTTCTTCAGAACGTTTAATTCTTCTTTGGTCATCAGGCCTTCATCCGCATGAGCCGTTGGCGATTTCACAGCGTATATTGTCGCTTCATTTGGAAAAAGAGAAAAAGAAATTAGTAAATAACAAATAATGGCGAAAATAGTCTTCTTCATTTTCATCAGTAGCTGTCCCCTCCTTTATACTAAGAAAATCATATTTTACCAATTTATAAATATTATGTAAATATGGTGTGTGCAGGAAATATGACAAACAAAAAAAGCTGACGAGTAGCGCTCATCAGCTTATTTCTATTTAGGAATTCGAATCGTTAATTGGATATATTCCTCAAACTCTTCTTCCTCGGTATTTATTTTAAGTCCGCTGTCTTCTACCATGTGGAGAGACTGACGAATGGTATTCATCGCAATTCGTGTATCACGACTAAACGCCTTACGTTTTGGCTTCGGTTTGCGATCCGTTTTTTGTTCAAGCATCTTCACTACACGCTCTTCAGTCTGTTTCACATTCAACTGCTTTTCGATGATTTCCTGCAATAGCGCGATTTGTAATTCTGGAAGCTTTAGGGGCACAAGTGAACGTGCATGCCTTTCAGAGATTTTTTTCTCTAAAATGGCCTGTTGTACCTCTTCAGGCAACTTTAAAAGTCTTAATTTGTTTGCAACAGTTGATTGTCCCTTGCCTAAACGCTGAGCAAGCGCCTCTTGTGTTAAATCATGAAGCTCTAAAAGACGTGCATAAGCATGAGCCTCTTCAATAGAAGACAGCTCTTCTCTTTGCAAATTTTCAATCAACGCCACAGATGCCGTTTCCGTATCAGTAAAATCTTTTATAATAGCAGGGATTTTCTCCCATTGAAGAGTCTGTACCGCTCTCCAACGTCTTTCGCCGGCGATCAGTTCATATTTTCCTTCTTCTTCTGTTGGTCTAACAACAATAGGTTGGATAATGCCATGCGTATGAATCGTCGTGGCCAGCTCTTGTATCTTTTCTTCTGAAAAAATGGTGCGTGGCTGAAAACGGTTTGGCATAATTGTGTCGACCGGGAGCTCCTGTATCTCTTCCTTTAATGTATCATGCTCAGCAATCTCTGCCTCTATTTCGGTTTCACGCTCAGGATGTTCTTTGTCTCCAAGCCCGAAGAAGCGTGAGAGTGAATGCTTCATGAACCTACACCACCTTTAAAAACTACCTTTTTATAATTCTATTTTCTCATGTTTTTTCCTTCTGTAAAATCATAAATATTGAAGAAAAACCGACCTTTTACATGATCAACCTTCTATTGGTGATTTATTAGGTGTTCCTGGTTTTCTAGGATATTTTTTTGGTGTTTGCTTTTTCTTTTCAATGACAATGATGTTCCGTTCGCTTTCTTCTAAAGGGAGAACAAAGGAATGCTTTTCAACAACCTCTCCTCCGAGGACTGTGACAGCTTTTTTCCCTGCTTGCATTTCTTCATCAGCGGCAGATGCTTTTAAGGCAACAAACAATCCTTCCTTTTTCACTAGAGGCAGACATAGTTCGCTCAAGACGGATAAACGCGCAACTGCTCTAGCAGTGACAAGATCATAGCTTTCACGCTTTTCCTTACGTTGCCCAAACGTTTCCGCACGATCATGATAAAAAGTAGTATCTTGTAAGTTTAATCCTTTTGCTAACTCATTGAGAAACGTAATTCGTTTCTGAAGAGAATCAACAATGGTCACATGTAGATGAGGGAAACAAATTTTAAGAGGAATGCTTGGAAAACCAGCACCAGCTCCAATATCACAAATCGTCGTCACTTTGTGAAAATCAATAAAAAATGCTGCTGATATTGAATCATAAAAATGCTTTAAATACACTTCTTCCTTTTCAGTAATGGACGTTAAATTCATTTTCTCGTTCCATTCTACAAGCATGCGGAAGTAGGTTTCAAATTGTTCAAGCTGCACAGGAGAAAGGGTGATCCCTTTCTCCTCTAGTGCTGCTGTAAATTGTTCAATGTTCATGCCGACATCCTTTCTATTCTGCTATCTTCGCAATACGGCCCTGCTCTAAATATACTAAAAGGATAGAAATATCAGCAGGGTTAACGCCTGAAATACGAGAAGCCTGTGCAACAGAAAGCGGTCGGACTTCTTTCAACTTTTGTTTCGCTTCAGTTGCAATCCCTTTGATGGCGTCATAATCAATACGATCAGGAATCTTTTTGTTCTCCATCTTTTTCAGTTTTTCAACTTGCTGGAGTGACTTTTCAATATAACCTTCGTATTTAATTTGAATCTCTACCTGCTCACACACATCAGAAGGAAGCGGTGTTTCAGAAGGAGCTAATTTCACAACAGATTCATAGTTCATTTCTGGCCGCTTCATCAAATCGCTTGCACGAATGCCGTCCTTCAGCTCACTTCCACCGAGTGAACGAATAAATTCTTGAGTCTCTGCTGTTGGTTTAATGATGACAGAATATAAACGTTTTTTCTCTGCTTCAATGGCTTCTTTTTTCTGCTGGAATGCTTGGAATCTTTCATCAGAAATTAATCCAATTTGATGGCCAAGTTCAGTTAATCTTAAATCAGCATTGTCATGACGTAGAAGTAGACGATACTCAGCACGTGATGTCAAGAGACGGTACGGTTCATTTGTTCCTTTTGTGACAAGGTCATCGATGAGAACACCGATATATGCATCAGATCGGCTTAAAATGACTTCTTCTTTACCTAATGCTTTTCTTCCTGCATTAATACCTGCCATAATCCCTTGACCTGCTGCTTCCTCATAACCAGACGTACCATTAATTTGGCCGGCTGTATATAATCCAGAAATTTTTTTCGTCTCAAGAGTAGGCCACAACTGAGTAGGCACAATCGCATCATATTCGATGGCATAACCCGCTCTCATCATTTGTACATTCTCGAGTCCTGGGATGGTTGAAAGCATGCGCTGCTGTACATCCTCCGGAAGACTTGTAGACAATCCTTGAACATAAACTTCCTGAGTATTACGACCTTCTGGCTCTAAGAAAATTTGATGTCTCGGTTTATCATTGAAACGAACCACTTTATCTTCAATGGATGGGCAGTATCTAGGACCAGTTCCTTTAATCATACCTGAATACATTGGAGAACGGTGAAGATTCTCATCAATAATTTGATGAGTCTCTAAACTCGTGTATGTTAACCAGCATGGCAGCTGGTCAGTAATATATTCAACCGTTTCATAGGAGAACGCCCGCGGTACATCATCACCTGGTTGAATTTCTGTTTTACTATAATCAATCGAGTGGCTATTCACTCGAGGAGGTGTTCCTGTTTTAAAGCGAACCAAATCGAATCCTAGTTCTGCTAAATGATCTGATAATTTAATGGAAGGCTGCTGGTTATTTGGACCGCTTGAATACGAAAGGTCTCCTAAAATAATACGGCCTTTTAAGAAAGTCCCTGTCGTTAAAACAACAGACTTCGCACGATAGTTCGCCCCTGTTTGAGTAACAACACCTTTACATTCATCATCTTCTACAATTAAATGATCTACCATACCTTGCAGCATTGTCAGGTTTGGTTCATTTTCCATTGTTTTTTTCATTTCATGCTGATATTGGAACTTATCTGCTTGCGCTCTTAACGCACGGACAGCAGGTCCTTTCCCCGTATTCAGCATGCGCATTTGAATATGCGTCTTATCTATATTTCGTGCCATTTCTCCGCCTAGAGCATCAATTTCTCTGACGACAATCCCTTTTGCGGGACCGCCTACTGACGGATTACATGGCATAAAAGCAACCATATCGAGGTTGATAGTCAATACAAGTGTTTTGGCGCCCTGTCTTGCAGAAGCAAGAGCAGCCTCAACTCCAGCATGACCGGCACCCACGACGATCACGTCATAATTGCCAGCTTCATAACCCATTTCTCATGTTCCTCCCTTTACTTTCCTAAACAGAATTGAGAGAATAACTGATCAATCAAGCTTTCATGAACAGCATCCCCAATAATTTCACCTAGCTGTTCCCAGCAGCGTGTTAAATCTATTTGAACTATGTCGATCGGTACGTCCATTTCAATTCCTTCAAGAGCATCCTCAATGGATTGTTTTGCTTCCTGAAGGAGAGCAATATGCCTTGTATTACTTACATACGTTAAATCTCCACTTTCAATTGAACCCGTGAAGAATAGTGATTGAATCGCGATTTCAAGCTCATCAATCCCCTTTTCTTGTAATAATGATGTAGTAACTACCGGACGATCCTTCGCTAACTGCTTGACCTTTTCGATATCAAGCTTAGGCTCAAGATCTGTCTTATTCACGATCACGATGATATCCATCCCTGAGACGGCCTCGAATAGTTTGATATCCTCTTCTGATAATTCCTCGCTATAATTGAGCACAAGTAAAATCAGGTCAGCTTCTTTTAAGACCTGTCTAGATCGTTCAACCCCTATACGCTCAACAATGTCCTCCGTCTCACGTATACCCGCAGTATCGACTAAACGAAGCGGTACACCTCTAACATTTACATATTCCTCAATGACATCTCTCGTTGTTCCAGGAATATCCGTTACAATCGCTTTTGTTTCCTGTACAAGACTATTCAACAAGGAAGACTTCCCAACATTCGGTCTTCCAATAATGACAGTAGATAAGCCCTCGCGCAGTATTTTCCCCTGCTGAGAAGTCATTAGCAGTGACTCAATTTCCTTTTTCACTGATGTTGCCTTTTCAACTAAGACTCGATGCGTCATTACTTCAACATCGTCATACTCAGGGTAGTCAATATTGACTTCAACATGGGCCAGTGTTTCCAATATCTCGCCGCGAAGTCGTTTAATCAAACTGGAGAGGCGCCCCTCCATTTGAGTAATCGCTACATTCATCGCACGATCTGTCTTTGCACGAATTAAATCCATTACCGCTTCAGCCTGCGAAAGATCAATTCTTCCATTTAAGAAAGCTCGCTTTGTAAACTCACCTGGCTCCGCTAATCTTGCTCCTTCTCTTAAAGCAAGCTGCAGTACTTTATTGACCGTTACAATCCCGCCATGGCAGTTAATCTCAATAACGTCTTCTCTCGTAAATGTTTTTGGCGCTCTTAATACTGACACCATGACCTCTTCTATTACTTGCTCAGTGCTAGAATCCACAATATGACCATAATGAATCGTATGGGAATCCACCGATACAAGTTTTTTTTCCTTAGGGCCTTTATACATCCGATCAGCAATCTGTACCGCATCAGGCCCGCTTAAACGAATAATCGCAATTGCTCCTTCACCCATCGGTGTCGAAATTGCTGCAATTGTATCCATCGCTCATTCACCTCTTTCTCTACTTAATAGACAGTCTGTTATCTATTAAATGGACAATGTCCATCTCTATATCAAAAACGCTTAATCCAAAATTTAAAGATACCATAAATGAAAGCGAAGTGAAAGTATCCCATATCTAATTATCCACAACTTTGCATCTTATCTATTTTAACACTTAACTTATCCACATGTGAATAACGACGTTTGAAACTTGTCTTCACATCTTACACCTAAATCCAATAAATTTAAACGCCCTGATCCCTTTACTTACTTGTAAGAATGGCATTTTCCACTCATATCACATACTCATTTTTTAGAAATAAAGGATAAATCCTCTATAAAAAGCAATTTTTCAATAAAAAAAGACTAAAATCCAGCTTTGCTGAATCTTAGCCTTTCTGCTATTTTTTATACAGCACCACAACATGACGCTTGCTGCCTGTATCTTCAGATGCCGTTGCAAGTTCTTTAGAGAATGCAGCAATCGCATCATGAACAATTTTTCGTTCATTCGAAGGCATAGGTTCTAAATGAACCTTTCTCTTCGTTTTTAAAACCCGATTTGCTGTCTTGACGGCATATTGTTCAAGTGCTTCTTGTCGTTTCTTCCTATAATCGCCAATATCAATTGTTATATGGTGATAATGATCAGAATAACGATTAAACACTAGCTGTACCAACGTTTCTAAAGAGTACAATGTTTGTCCTCTTTTTCCAATCATTAATGACGTTTTATCTCCATCAATGTGGAAAGAAATCTTTTTCGGTTCCTGTTTGGAAATAATCTTTGCTTTAGGATCAATCGTTTTAACAATTTTATCTAAATACTGTGTAGCTAATTTAAGTGCATTTATCTTTTCTACTAACTTGACCACAGCTTGTCTTTTACCAAATAATCCTAAAAATCCTTTATTTCCTTCATCTACTATTGTGATTTCTACTTCTTCTTTTAGTAGCTGAATTTGTTTAAGTCCGGAATCTACTGCTTCTTCGATTGTGCGACCGACAGCAGTTATTTCCTTCATTTTTTATTCCCGCCTGCTTTTTCTTTTGTATCAACTTTTACTTGAGGCGTTTTAATCACCAATGTTTGAATGATCATGAAAATGTTACCTACAACCCAATACAATGAAAGTGCTGCTGGGAAACTAATTGCAAATACAATGATCATAATCGGCATCACCCATAGCATGATGGCCATTTGAGGGTTGTCCGAAGGATTTCCAGCCATCATCAGCTTTTGCTGAATGAAAGTAGCTACACCTGCAATAATCGGTAATAGGAACAATGGATCTGGGCTGCCTAAGTCAAACCATAAGAATGTATGCTTTTTAATTTCTGCTGTTCTCATAATTGCATGATAGAAACCAATGAGGATTGGCATCTGAATTAAAATCGGGAAACAGCCTGCTAATGGATTGACGCCATTTTTTTGAAAAAGGGCCATTGTTTCTTGCTGTAGCTGCTGCTGTGTTTTTTGATCTTTAGAGCTATATTTTTCACGAAGCTTTTTCAATTCAGGCTGTAATGCTTGCATCGCTTTTGTACTTCTTAACTGTTTAATCATTAATGGTAAAATAAGCAAGCGAATTAACAGTGTCACAATAATAATCGCTACACCATAGTTTTCACCAGTTAAGTTTGCCATGTACGTGATTAATTGAGATAGGGGGTAAACAATATAAGAATTCCAGAATCCCTTACTATCTGATGTAATTGGTTCATTGATCTGTGTACATCCTGCCAATAGAACCAATACGCCAATCAAGCTAAATATTAGTAATAATCGCCTTTTCAACAAGATTCCTCCCATTACTTCAAACTTTATTTAAGTTGGAATTGATTACGAAAGTGACTCACCTATTCAGTATGGTAACATTTTTTCTTTGCAAAGTGGTGGTTTCATTTTAATTCACTAGATGAAGGAAGCGCTTTTAAAAATTGATTCAACGAAAGTTTCTATTACGAAGACTTTTTCGGTTGTTGTTGATAAACAGCGGATTTTCTAAATAAATGTTGGAGAGACTTCTTTGTTTCTTCAAAGGTCAATTCACTCGCTGGTTTTCGTGCAATGACAATGTAATCTTTTTCTTGCTTTAACTTATGACCTTCCTCTAAAAACACCTGACGGATCAGTCGTTTAATTCGATTTCTTATCACTGCATTACCAATCTTCTTACTGACAGACAATCCTAAACGCAGTTCATCTTGATTTGGTTGATCCAGCTGGTAAATAACGAATTGGCGATTCGCCATTGATTGACCTTTTTTGAACACCTTTTGAAACTCTTCATTTTTTTTTAGCCTGTTTCGCTTCTTCATGTTTTTCCACTCCGATAAAAACTGACAGTTCATTTACGATTTTATGTAAAAAAGACCACTGACATTATTCAGTGGCCTAAGCTGATAATTTTTTTCTACCTTTGCTGCGGCGTCGCTTTAAAACTAGACGTCCGTTTTTAGTACTCATACGGCTGCGGAAGCCATGAACTTTACTACGCTTACGGTTATTTGGTTGAAACGTTCTTTTCATTTATGACACCTCCCTGAGGAATAGCTGTTTAAGACAGTCTAACTCATTATATTTGTGTAACCCATCGATTGTCAATATCAATGATAAAACTCTTATTATCAACCTTATAAGCATAACATAAGTTATCAAACGAAGAAACCTTCTTTTTCAGTTTCCAGCATTTTAATCTTTTTTTCCTCCTAAAAGACCTTCAAAACAAGGATGTGGATATTTTTCCGGCATATTTAGACTATCCACATCCATTATCGACATTTTTTTCACACAAATAACCGATGTGGATAATTTTTTTTCAACAGGCTGTAAAGTGTGTGGATAAGTTTGTGACACCCATTGCACCATCTTGTTTATTTTGATATTATATTTGTGTTTTAACTCTTAATTAGTTATCTGGCCCATTTATATTATCCACAATCTGTGGATAACCTGTGGAAAGTTATTACACAGCCTGTTGAATTGTTTATCCACAGCTTGTGTAATTTGTCGAAAAGACGTTTTTCTACTATATTATTTGTTTTCAACAAAGTATGTGCACGAATGGTGATGACCATTTGCTCTTTTTCGTGTTCTATAACAGTTTGATACTGGTCATTTTAAAAAGAAAAGGAGGGGGGAGAAGCCTTATGGAAAATATTTTGGATCTGTGGAATAAAGCACTTGAAAAAATAGAGACAAAATTGAGCAAACCCAGTTTTGAGACATGGATGAAATCGACAAAAGCCCATTCTCTTCAGGGAGATACGCTTACAATTACGGCACCTAATGAATTTGCTAGAGATTGGCTCGAGTCAAGATATCTTCACTTAATTGCTGATACCATCTATGAACTAACAGGCGAAGAGCTCAGCATTAAATTTATTATTCCTCAAAATCAGGACGAAGAGGAAGCCATGCCAAAGTCTCCTATCAAAAAAATGTCTAAAGAAGAGCCCGTTGACATTCCACAAAATATGCTGAATCCAAAATATACATTTGATACTTTTGTTATTGGTTCAGGCAACCGTTTTGCTCATGCCGCTTCACTTGCAGTCGCGGAAGCACCAGCAAAAGCATATAACCCGCTTTTTATTTATGGGGGCGTTGGTTTAGGAAAGACTCACTTGATGCATGCGATTGGTCATTACGTGATCGACCATAATCCATCAGCCAAAGTGGTCTATCTATCATCTGAAAAATTTACTAATGAATTTATCAACTCAATCCGAGATAACAAAGCTGTCGACTTCCGTAACCGCTATCGGAATGTAGATGTGCTTTTGATAGATGATATTCAATTTTTAGCAGGAAAAGAACAAACACAAGAAGAATTTTTCCATACATTCAACACACTTCACGAAGAAAGTAAGCAAATCGTCATTTCTAGTGACCGGCCTCCAAAAGAAATTCCGACACTTGAAGACAGATTACGCTCTCGATTTGAATGGGGCTTAATTACAGACATTACCCCGCCAGATCTAGAAACGCGTATCGCGATCCTGCGAAAAAAAGCAAAGGCAGAAGGCTTAGACATTCCAAATGAAGTCATGCTGTACATTGCCAATCAAATCGACAGCAACATTCGTGAGCTGGAGGGTGCTTTGATTCGTGTCGTTGCTTACTCATCTTTAATTAATAAAGACATTAATGCAGATCTAGCAGCTGAGGCGCTAAAGGACATCATTCCTTCATCAAAGCCTAAGGTCATTACAATTAAAGATATTCAAAGAATTGTAGGGCAGCAATTTAATATTCGATTAGAGGATTTCAAAGCGAAGAAACGTACGAAGTCAGTTGCTTATCCAAGACAAATTGCCATGTACCTCTCTAGAGAAATGACCGATTCCTCTCTGCCTAAAATCGGAGAAGAATTTGGCGGTCGTGATCATACGACTGTCATTCATGCTCATGAGAAGATTTCGAAATTAATCGTTGAAGATGAACAGCTTCAGCAGCATGTCAAAGAGATCAAAGAACAATTAAAATAACCAAGCTGATATAATGAGTACGGGAAAATGTGAATAACTAGAGCATAGTCATACACAGTCTGTCCACATGTGGATAGGCTGTCTTTCCTTTCTTTTTCTCGACTTATCCACATATTCACAAGCCCTACTATTACTTCTACGATTTTTATTAATAAAATATATATACATGTCATTAAGAAAATTTAGGAGGACCACTATGAAATTCACGATTCAAAAAGATCGTCTTGTCCAAAGTGTCCAAGATGTATTAAAGGCCGTATCCTCTAGAACAACAATTCCTATTTTGACAGGGATTAAAATTGTTGCGTCTGATGAAGGGGTTTCTCTAACAGGAAGCGATTCTGATATCTCAATTGAATCTTTCATTCCTCAAAGAGATGGAGATTTAGAGGTTATCACCATTGATCGTCCGGGAAGTATTGTGCTTCAAGCCCGCTTCTTTAGTGAAATTGTAAAGAAACTGCCTATGGCTACTGTCGAAATTGAAGTAGAACAAAATCACCTGACCATCATCCGCTCTGGTTCAGCGGAATTTAACCTAAACGGCTTAGATGCTGAAGAATATCCGCATCTTCCACAAATTGAAGAGCATCATGCATTTCAAATTCCAACAGATCTGCTTAAAAATTTAATTCGTCAAACTGTTTTTGCAGTGTCCACCTCAGAAACACGACCTATCTTGACAGGTGTAAACTGGAAGGTGGAACAAGGTGAATTAATATGCACGGCGACGGATAGCCACCGTCTTGCTTTAAGAAAAGCGAAATTAGATATTAACGAGGAAAGTTCGTATAATGTCGTGATTCCAGGGAAGAGTTTAACAGAGCTAAGTAAAATTCTTGATGATGGACAAGATCTTGTGAGCATCGTCATTACAGAAACACAAGTTCTTTTTAAAGCACAAAACGTCCTGTTCTTCTCACGATTGCTGGATGGTAATTATCCAGATACAGCTCGTCTGATCCCGCAAGAAAGTAAAACGGATGTCGTGGTCAACACGAAAGAGTTCCTTCAAGCCATTGATCGTGCATCACTTTTAGCAAGAGAAGGACGTAATAATGTCGTGAAACTGTCAGCTGATCCTGAACAAAGCCTTGAAATCTCTTCTAATTCACCTGAGATCGGTAAAGTGGTGGAGACGGTTCAAGCAGATGAGATTAAAGGGGAAGATCTTAAAATCTCCTTCAGTCCAAAATATATGCTTGATGCGTTAAAAGTATTAGAGGGAACTGATATTCATGTAAGCTTCACTGGTGCAATGAGACCGTTCCTTCTGCGTACGCCGAATGATGATTCTATCTTGCAATTGATTCTTCCGGTAAGAACATATTAATTCAATCTAAAATGGCTGCTGTGTGAGTGCACAGCAGCTTTTCTTCTCGTTTTCCATGCTTTCTTTCATCCCAGTTCGCTTTCCCCCTTTCCTTCTTGTCTTGTTTTTTAGTACAATTAGATATTAGTGATATTGAAAGAGGTCGATACAATGCCTAATCTTATAACCATTGAAACAGAAATGATTACATTAGGACAGTTTTTGAAATTAGCCGAAGTCATCCAATCTGGCGGAATGGCGAAATGGTTTTTGAGTGAACATGAGGTGTTCATTAATCAAGAGCCAGATAATAGACGGGGACGCAAACTATACCCAGGAGATGTTGTCGAGATTGAAGGTTACGGCACATTTCAAGTTGTGAATTAGAAACGGGTGACAATACATGTACATTCAAAGTCTGGCGTTAACTTCATACCGAAATTATGAACACACCGAGCTTCAATTCGACAATAAGGTGAATGTCATGATCGGTGAGAATGCCCAAGGTAAAACGAACTTGATGGAAGCGATCTATGTATTGTCGATGGCAAAGTCTCATCGTACGTCAAATGATAAAGAACTTATCCGATGGGACCAAGACTATGCTAAAATAGAAGGTAGAGTCATTAAAAAAAATGGTCCACTCCCAATGCAGCTCGTAATCTCAAAAAAAGGAAAAAAGGGCAAGGTCAATCACATTGAACAACAGAAGCTCAGTCATTATGTTGGTGCGTTAAACACCATCATGTTTGCGCCAGAGGACTTAAGTCTTGTGAAGGGCAGCCCGCAAATCCGCAGAAGATTCCTCGACATGGAGATTGGACAAGTTTCTGCTGTCTACTTGCATGATTTATCGCTCTATCAAAAAATCCTCTCTCAGCGGAATCATTACTTGAAACAATTGCAGACAAGAAAGCAAACAGATCAAGCGATGCTGGAGGTTTTAACAGAGCAGTTGATTGATGCGGCAGCGAAAGTTGTCAAAAGACGACTGACTTTTACGAAACAGCTCGAAAAATGGGCGCAGCCGCTGCATTTTGGGATTTCTAGAGAGCTAGAAACACTCACGCTCCAATACCAGACGGCAATAGAGGTATCAGAAGCGTCAGACTTGTCGAAAATAAAGAATAGCTATGAAGAATCGTTTCAGAAACTAAGAGACAGAGAAATAGACCGAGGGGTGACACTGTGGGGACCTCACAGAGATGACCTGCTTTTCTTTGTGAATGGTCGGGATGTTCAAACATATGGCTCTCAAGGGCAGCAAAGAACAACAGCTCTTTCACTAAAGCTGGCAGAAATTGATCTGATACATGAAGAAATCGGAGAATATCCCATTCTTCTGCTTGATGATGTGTTATCTGAACTTGATGATTACAGACAGTCTCATTTGCTCCATACCATTCAAGGTCGTGTACAGACCTTCGTCACCACAACAAGTGTTGAAGGCATTGATCATGCCACCCTGAAAGAAGCGGAAATTTTCAGAGTAGCCAGTGGAAAAGTAATTGACTGATAAATGAGGTGTGAGTCTTGTATATTCATTTAGGTGATGATTGTGTTGTTTCTACACGAGAGATTGTCGCAATTGTTGATTACAAAATGAGGTCGTCTTCTGTTGTAGAAGAATTTCTACAAAAACAAGAGAAACATATCATTTCGTTATCACAAGGGACGCCCAAATCCATTGTCGTCACAACTGAATCTGTTTATTACTCTCCTCTTTCCTCAAGCACGCTCAAAAAACGTGCTTCGTTTGTGATTGAAATTGAAGTCTAAAAACTCAATTCATATAAATATATCGTTTAAGAAAAGTGTAGGTGAATGTACGTGGCAATGGAACAGCAACATAATAGTTATGATGAAAATCAGATACAGGTGCTCGAAGGACTAGAAGCTGTTAGAAAACGTCCAGGAATGTACATTGGGGCAACCAATGCAAAAGGACTTCACCATCTTGTATGGGAAATTGTCGACAACAGTATTGATGAGGCATTAGCTGGTTATTGTACAGACATTACAGTGCAAATTGAAAAAGATAATAGCATTACAGTAAAAGATAATGGCCGCGGGATTCCTGTTGGAATTCATGAAAAAATGGGGCGTCCTGCTGTAGAGGTCATTATGACTGTTCTTCACGCTGGTGGTAAATTTGACGGCAGCGGTTATAAAGTATCTGGCGGTCTGCATGGTGTAGGGGCATCTGTTGTAAATGCATTATCTACAACCTTAGACGTGACCGTATACCGTGATGGAAAAATTCATTATCAGCAGTTCAAACGCGGCGTTCCAGTGGGAGATTTAGAGGTTATTGGTGAAACAGATGTAACCGGGACAACCACTCACTTTGTGCCAGACCCAGAAATTTTCACGGAAACTATTGAATTTGATTACGATACACTTGCCAACCGTGTTCGTGAGTTAGCTTTCTTAACAAAAGGTGTAAACATCATCATTGAAGACTTGCGTGAAGGCAAAGAACGGAGAAATGAATACTGCTACGAAGGCGGTATTAAGAGCTATGTAGAACATTTAAACCGCTCAAAAGAAGTCGTTCATGAAGAACCTGTGTACATCGAAGGTGAGAAAGACGGAATCACAGTTGAAGTGGCATTACAATACAACGATTCCTATACAAGCAATATCTATTCCTTCGCCAACAACATTAACACGTATGAAGGCGGGACACACGAAGCTGGCTTTAAAACCGGTCTAACGCGTGTCATCAATGATTATGCTCGTAAAAATGGCGTATTCAAAGATGGAGATTCGAATTTGAGCGGTGAAGATGTGCGAGAAGGCTTAACAGCCATTATCTCCATCAAACATCCAGACCCTCAATTCGAAGGGCAAACGAAGACAAAGCTTGGGAACTCAGAAGCGAGAACCATCACAGACTCCCTTTTCTCAGAAGCACTTGAGAAATTCTTGCTTGAAAATCCTGATTCTGCGAAAAAAATTGTGGAAAAGGGACTGATGGCAGCTCGTGCAAGAATGGCTGCCAAAAAGGCTCGTGAGCTGACAAGACGTAAAAGTGCGCTGGAAGTCTCCAGCTTACCTGGGAAACTGGCGGACTGTTCTTCTAAAGATCCTTCCATCTCTGAGCTCTATATTGTAGAGGGAGATTCTGCGGGCGGATCTGCTAAGCAAGGCCGTGATCGTCACTTCCAAGCGATCTTACCGTTAAGAGGGAAAATCCTAAACGTAGAAAAAGCTCGTCTAGATAAAATTTTATCGAACAACGAGGTTCGTGCAATGATTACAGCGTTAGGAACTGGAATCGGAGAAGATTTCACTTTAGAGAAAGCACGCTATCACAAAGTTGTGATTATGACAGATGCCGATGTAGATGGAGCGCATATCCGAACGCTTCTCTTAACATTCTTCTATCGTTACATGCGTCAAATCATTGAAAACGGTTATGTGTATATTGCGCAGCCGCCTTTATATAAAGTGCAGCAAGGAAAACGTGTGGAGTACGTGTATAACGATAAACAGCTGGATGAGCTGTTAAAATCACTACCTCAAACACCAAAGCCTGGACTTCAGCGTTATAAAGGTCTTGGAGAGATGAATGCTACTCAGCTTTGGGAAACAACAATGGACCCTGATGCGAGAACACTTCTTCAAGTCACACTTGAGGATGCGATCGATGCTGATGAGACATTTGAAATGCTGATGGGAGATAAAGTAGAGCCGAGACGGAACTTTATCGAAGAAAATGCACAATACGTGAAAAACCTTGATATTTAGATGAATCCCTCCTGAGAACAACCTTATTTCTTGTTTGGAATAAGGTTGTTTTTCAAGAAACAGGGGTGTGAAACGAATGTCCTGGTTTTCCGTGTTTTCGTTGATTTTCTAGTAAATTAATGTGTATAAAGCCGAGATTATTGATATAATGGAGAATAGTCTTGTGAAGATAAATACATATTTTACTCCCACATAATTTATTTCATGTGATACGTAAAGGGAGGTTCTTATAGTGAGTGAACAACATACACCAAATGTACGCGAAGTGAATATTAGTCAAGAAATGCGTACGTCCTTTTTAGATTATGCAATGAGTGTTATTGTTTCGCGTGCATTACCAGATGTGCGAGATGGATTGAAGCCCGTGCATCGAAGAATTTTGTATGCGATGAATGACCTAGGTATGACAAGTGATAAACCATTTAAGAAATCTGCACGTATCGTTGGGGAAGTTATCGGTAAGTACCACCCTCACGGTGACAGCGCTGTATACGAAGCGATGGTTCGTATGGCGCAAGACTTCAACTATCGAAATATGCTAGTTGAAGGACACGGAAACTTTGGTTCTGTCGATGGAGACAGTGCAGCAGCGATGCGTTATACTGAGGCGCGTCTATCAAAAATTTCAATGGAGATCCTGCGTGATATCACCAAGGATACGATTGATTATCAAGATAACTACGATGGCAGTGAAAGAGAACCAATCGTTATGCCTGCTCGATTCCCGAACTTATTAGTCAACGGGGCAACAGGTATCGCTGTAGGGATGGCAACCAACATTCCGCCTCACCAACTAGGTGAAGTGATTGATGGGGTACTGGCGATTAGTCAAAGCCCAGAAATGACAACACAGGAACTAATGGAGATCATTCCAGGACCAGACTTCCCAACTGCGGGACAAATCATTGGCCGAAGCGGAATCCGTAAGGCATATGAAACAGGCCGGGGCTCTATTACATTACGTGCAAAGTCTATCATCGAAGAAACATCCAGCGGTAAGCAGCGGATTGTCATCAATGAAATTCCATATCAGGTCAACAAAGCCCGTTTGATCGAAAAAATCGCTGATCTTGTGCGCGATAAAAAGATTGATGGTATTACAGATCTGCGTGACGAGTCTGATCGTAATGGAATGCGGATTGTGATTGAACTGCGAAGAGACGCGAACGCCCACGTTCTATTAAACAATCTTTATAAACAAACGACACTCCAAACATCATTTGGAATCAACTTATTGGCACTTGTCGATGGACAGCCGAAAGTCTTGTCCCTCAAACAATGTCTTGAATATTATCTAGAGCATCAAAAAGTGATCATTCGCAGAAGAACAGCATATGAACTTCGAAAAGCTGAAGCAAGAGCTCATATTCTAGAAGGTTTAAGAATCGCTCTTGACCACTTAGATGAAGTCATTTCATTAATTAGAAGCTCTCAAACTGCTGAAATCGCGAGAAATGGCTTAATGGAGAACTATAGCTTGTCCGAAAAACAAGCACAGGCCATTCTTGATATGCGCCTTCAGCGCTTAACTGGTTTGGAAAGAGAAAAGATAGAAGAAGAATACAAAGGACTTGTTGATTTGATTGCTGAGTTGAAAGCCATCTTAGCAGACAATGAGAAAGTTCTTGAAATCATTAGAGAAGAATTAACAGAAATCAAAGAACGTTTCAATGATACGCGCCGTACTGAAATTGTGACGGCAGGTATTGAAACAATTGAAGACGAAGATCTGATTCCTGTTGAGAACATCGTGATTACGCTGACTCATAATGGTTATATCAAGCGTTTGCCTGCATCAACATACCGCAGCCAAAAAAGAGGCGGTAAAGGTGTTCAGGGCATGGGAACCAATGAGGATGATTTCGTAGAACAGCTGATTTCAACATCTACCCATGATACGATTCTCTTCTTCTCTAATAAAGGGAAGGTCTATCGTGCGAAGGGATATGAAATTCCTGAATTCGGACGGACGGCGAAAGGGATTCCGATTATTAACCTGCTTGAAGTAGAAAAGGGAGAGTGGATTAATGCCATTATTCCAGTAAGCGAATTTGATGAAGATTCGTATCTCTTCTTTACAACAAGACACGGTGTATCAAAACGAACATCATTGTCTCAGTTTGCCAACATTCGAAACAATGGACTTATCGCTTTAAGTCTTCGTGACGAAGATGAACTGATGGCAGTCCGTTTAACCAATGGAGAAAAACAAATCATCATTGGAACGAAAAAGGGTATGCTAATTCGTTTTGACGAGAAAGACGTTCGTGAAATGGGACGTACGGCAGCTGGCGTGAAAGGAATTACGCTTTCTGAGGATGACATCGTCGTTGGTATGGAAATCCTTGAGCCAGATGCAAACGTATTGATCGTAACCGAAAAAGGGTACGGTAAATTAACCCCTGAAAAAGAATACCGTGTTCAAAGTCGGGGCGGTAAAGGCCTTAAAACATGTAAAATCACTGATAACAATGGTCCGCTTGTCGCAGTGAAGGCGACGAATGCTGAAGCTGAAGAGGACTTGATGATTATTACTGGAAGCGGCGTGATCATTCGTATGGCCGTTTCAGACATTTCGACAACAGGTCGAGTCACTCAAGGTGTCCGCCTGATTCGTCTTGGTGATGAAGAACATGTCGCTACAGTGGCGTTAGTTGAACAATCACAAGAAGATGATGAAGAGAATAGTGAAGAAAATGTAGAAACTATAGAGTCAGATCAAGAGCAATCTGAGTAAAAATAAAGCCGGTTCTTCACCGGCTTTATTTTTTTCTAAAAAAACATGAGTTTTTTTGAAATTTATAATGCTTTTTTCATAGATATGTGTTAATCTTTCAAAGGAGCAAAAAGAGGCTCTATTTTTTATCTCTTTTACAGTGAAAACTTATTAAAAAAATAAAATGTTTTTCAAGAAAAATGTTGACTGTTGATAGAGATATATGATATATTTAAGTGGTCGCTTTGAGAGAGTGACACACAAGTTCTTTGAAAACTAAACAAGACAAAACGTACCTGTTAATTCGAGTTTTTATAAAAAAATCCTATGATACTTCATAGGTAGTCAGTCAAACTGGCGAAAAGCAAAACTTCGGTTTTGTACTTTTTCGGAGAGTTTGATCCTGGCTCAGGACGAACGCTGGCGGCGTGCCTAATACATGCAAGTCGAGCGGACAGAAGGGAGCTTGCTCCCGGATGTTAGCGGCGGACGGGTGAGTAACACGTGGGTAACCTGCCTGTAAGACTGGGATAACTCCGGGAAACCGGAGCTAATACCGGATAGTTCCTTGAACCGCATGGTTCAAGGATGAAAGACGGTTTCGGCTGTCACTTACAGATGGACCCGCGGCGCATTAGCTAGTTGGTGGGGTAATGGCTCACCAAGGCGACGATGCGTAGCCGACCTGAGAGGGTGATCGGCCACACTGGGACTGAGACACGGCCCAGACTCCTACGGGAGGCAGCAGTAGGGAATCTTCCGCAATGGACGAAAGTCTGACGGAGCAACGCCGCGTGAGTGATGAAGGTTTTCGGATCGTAAAGCTCTGTTGTTAGGGAAGAACAAGTGCGAGAGTAACTGCTCGCACCTTGACGGTACCTAACCAGAAAGCCACGGCTAACTACGTGCCAGCAGCCGCGGTAATACGTAGGTGGCAAGCGTTGTCCGGAATTATTGGGCGTAAAGGGCTCGCAGGCGGTTTCTTAAGTCTGATGTGAAAGCCCCCGGCTCAACCGGGGAGGGTCATTGGAAACTGGGAAACTTGAGTGCAGAAGAGGAGAGTGGAATTCCACGTGTAGCGGTGAAATGCGTAGAGATGTGGAGGAACACCAGTGGCGAAGGCGACTCTCTGGTCTGTAACTGACGCTGAGGAGCGAAAGCGTGGGGAGCGAACAGGATTAGATACCCTGGTAGTCCACGCCGTAAACGATGAGTGCTAAGTGTTAGGGGGTTTCCGCCCCTTAGTGCTGCAGCTAACGCATTAAGCACTCCGCCTGGGGAGTACGGTCGCAAGACTGAAACTCAAAGGAATTGACGGGGGCCCGCACAAGCGGTGGAGCATGTGGTTTAATTCGAAGCAACGCGAAGAACCTTACCAGGTCTTGACATCCTCTGACAACCCTAGAGATAGGGCTTTCCCTTCGGGGACAGAGTGACAGGTGGTGCATGGTTGTCGTCAGCTCGTGTCGTGAGATGTTGGGTTAAGTCCCGCAACGAGCGCAACCCTTGATCTTAGTTGCCAGCATTTAGTTGGGCACTCTAAGGTGACTGCCGGTGACAAACCGGAGGAAGGTGGGGATGACGTCAAATCATCATGCCCCTTATGACCTGGGCTACACACGTGCTACAATGGACAGAACAAAGGGCTGCAAGACCGCAAGGTTTAGCCAATCCCATAAATCTGTTCTCAGTTCGGATCGCAGTCTGCAACTCGACTGCGTGAAGCTGGAATCGCTAGTAATCGCGGATCAGCATGCCGCGGTGAATACGTTCCCGGGCCTTGTACACACCGCCCGTCACACCACGAGAGTTTGCAACACCCGAAGTCGGTGAGGTAACCTTTATGGAGCCAGCCGCCGAAGGTGGGGCAGATGATTGGGGTGAAGTCGTAACAAGGTAGCCGTATCGGAAGGTGCGGCTGGATCACCTCCTTTCTAAGGATATATGGAGCAGCGTGCGTTTTCGTCTTGTTTAGTTTTGAAGGAACTTGCAAAAGATCCTACAACATCATATCTTCGATATGAAAGATGGGCCTGTAGCTCAGCTGGTTAGAGCGCACGCCTGATAAGCGTGAGGTCGGTGGTTCGAGTCCACTCAGGCCCACCATCTTCTATTAAATCGGGGCCTTAGCTCAGCTGGGAGAGCGCCTGCCTTGCACGCAGGAGGTCAGCGGTTCGATCCCGCTAGGCTCCACCAACGTGTTCTTTGAAAACTAGATAACAATAAGTAATACATTCACATTGAATGCAATGCAAAGTTCATCACACATAGTGATTCTTTCTAAAGTAAGAAATGGTTAAGTTAGAAAGGGCGCACGGTGGATGCCTTGGCACTAGGAGCCGATGAAGGACGGGACGAACACCGATATGCTTCGGGGAGCTGTAAGCAAGCTTTGATCCGGAGATTTCCGAATGGGGAAACCCACTGCTCGTAATGGAGTAGTATCCATACTTGAATACATAGAGTATGAGAAGGCATACCCGGGGAACTGAAACATCTAAGTACCCGGAGGAAGAGAAAGCAAATGCGATTCCCTGAGTAGCGGCGAGCGAAACGGGAACAGCCCAAACCAAGAGGCTTGCCTCTTGGGGTTGTAGGACACTCTATACGGAGTTACAAAGGAATGATATAAGCGAAGAGGTCTGGAAAGGCCCGCCAAAGAAGGTAACAGCCCTGTAACTGAAATGTTATTCTCTCCAGAGTGGATCCTGAGTACGGCGGAACACGTGAAATTCCGTCGGAATCCGGGAGGACCATCTCCCAAGGCTAAATACTCCCTAGTGACCGATAGTGAACCAGTACCGTGAGGGAAAGGTGAAAAGCACCCCGGAAGGGGAGTGAAATAGATCCTGAAACCGTGTGCCTACAAGTAGTCAGAGCCCGTTAACGGGTGATGGCGTGCCTTTTGTAGAATGAACCGGCGAGTTACGATCCCGTGCAAGGTTAAGCAGAAGATGCGGAGCCGCAGCGAAAGCGAGTCTGAATAGGGCGCATGAGTACGTGGTCGTAGACCCGAAACCAGGTGATCTACCCATGTCCAGGGTGAAGTTCAGGTAACACTGAATGGAGGCCCGAACCCACGCACGTTGAAAAGTGCGGGGATGAGGTGTGGGTAGGGGTGAAATGCCAATCGAACCTGGAGATAGCTGGTTCTCTCCGAAATAGCTTTAGGGCTAGCCTCAAGGTAAGAGTCTCGGAGGTAGAGCACTGATTGGACTAGGGGCCCCTACCGGGTTACCGAATTCAGTCAAACTCCGAATGCCGATGACTTATCCTTGGGAGTCAGACTGCGAGTGATAAGATCCGTAGTCGAAAGGGAAACAGCCCAGACCGCCAGCTAAGGTCCCAAAGTATACGTTAAGTGGAAAAGGATGTGGAGTTGCTTAGACAACCAGGATGTTGGCTTAGAAGCAGCCACCATTTAAAGAGTGCGTAATAGCTCACTGGTCGAGTGACTCTGCGCCGAAAATGTACCGGGGCTAAACGTATCACCGAAGCTGCGGACTGTTCTTACGAACAGTGGTAGGAGAGCGTTCTAAGGGCTGTGAAGCCAGACCGGAAGGACTGGTGGAGCGCTTAGAAGTGAGAATGCCGGTATGAGTAGCGAAAGACGGGTGAGAATCCCGTCCACCGAATGCCTAAGGTTTCCTGAGGAAGGCTCGTCCGCTCAGGGTTAGTCGGGACCTAAGCCGAGGCCGAAAGGCGTAGGCGATGGACAACAGGTTGATATTCCTGTACCACCTCCTCACCATTTGAGCAATGGGGGGACGCAGGAGGATAGGGTAAGCGCGGTATTGGATATCCGCGTCCAAGCAGTTAGGCTGGGAAATAGGCAAATCCGTTTCCCGTAAAGGCTGAGCTGTGATGGCGAGCGAAATTTAGTAGCGAAGTTCCTGATTCCACACTGCCAAGAAAAGCCTCTAGCGAGGTGAGAGGTGCCCGTACCGCAAACCGACACAGGTAGGCGAGGAGAGAATCCTAAGGTGATCGAGAGAACTCTCGTTAAGGAACTCGGCAAAATGACCCCGTAACTTCGGGAGAAGGGGTGCTTCTTAGGGTGTTAAAGCCCCGAGAAGCCGCAGTGAATAGGCCCAGGCGACTGTTTAGCAAAAACACAGGTCTCTGCGAAGCCGTAAGGCGAAGTATAGGGGCTGACGCCTGCCCGGTGCTGGAAGGTTAAGAGGAGCGCTTAGCGTAAGCGAAGGTGCGAATTGAAGCCCCAGTAAACGGCGGCCGTAACTATAACGGTCCTAAGGTAGCGAAATTCCTTGTCGGGTAAGTTCCGACCCGCACGAAAGGCGCAACGATCTGGGCACTGTCTCAACGAGAGACTCGGTGAAATTATAGTACCTGTGAAGATGCAGGTTACCCGCGACAGGACGGAAAGACCCCGTGGAGCTTTACTGCAGCCTGATATTGAATGTTGGTACAGCTTGTACAGGATAGGTAGGAGCCTTGGAAACCGGAGCGCTAGCTTCGGTGGAGGCATCGGTGGGATACTACCCTGGCTGTATTGACCTTCTAACCCGCTGCCCTTATCGGGCAGGGAGACAGTGTCAGGTGGGCAGTTTGACTGGGGCGGTCGCCTCCTAAAATGTAACGGAGGCGCCCAAAGGTTCCCTCAGAATGGTTGGAAATCATTCGCAGAGTGTAAAGGCACAAGGGAGCTTGACTGCGAGACCTACAAGTCGAGCAGGGACGAAAGTCGGGCTTAGTGATCCGGTGGTTCCGCATGGAAGGGCCATCGCTCAACGGATAAAAGCTACCCCGGGGATAACAGGCTTATCTCCCCCAAGAGTCCACATCGACGGGGAGGTTTGGCACCTCGATGTCGGCTCATCGCATCCTGGGGCTGTAGTCGGTCCCAAGGGTTGGGCTGTTCGCCCATTAAAGCGGTACGCGAGCTGGGTTCAGAACGTCGTGAGACAGTTCGGTCCCTATCCGTCGCGGGCGCAGGAAATTTGAGAGGAGCTGTCCTTAGTACGAGAGGACCGGGATGGACGCACCGCTGGTGTACCAGTTGTTCTGCCAAGGGCATCGCTGGGTAGCTATGTGCGGACGGGATAAGTGCTGAAAGCATCTAAGCATGAAGCCCCCCTCAAGATGAGATTTCCCATTCCGCAAGGAAGTAAGATCCCTGAAAGATGATCAGGTTGATAGGTCTGAGGTGGAAGCGTGGTGACACGTGGAGCTGACAGATACTAATAGATCGAGGACTTAACCTATATTCTAATGTGAAGTTTGAACATTGTTATCTAGTTTTGAGAGAACATTCTCTCCATCAGGTTTGGTGGCGATAGCGAAGAGGTCACACCCGTTCCCATACCGAACACGGAAGTTAAGCTCTTCAGCGCCGATGGTAGTTGGGGGTTTCCCCCTGTGAGAGTAGGACGCCGCCAAGCTTCTATAAGGATCAGTTCCATTCGGAACTGGTCTTTTTTGTTTTTTCTTCTAACAGCATCATGATGTATGCTGGGAACTTCTCTTCTGCAATCTCCATGTAGCGTTCAATCATGACGTAATCATCGCTAATGTATTGAGACAGCAGCTCGTACCACCATTCTGTTTCGTAGCGGGCAATCATACTAAGGTTATACATCAATAAGTAATGGCTGATGATCTCAGGAATCCCTAGAAAAGCATCTCGTGTTGACGGTATAAACCATTGATCCATTTCTAAATCATAATGAAGATGAGTAGCAAGTGCTGGGTTTTCTTCAAGAAATACATCAAACGTCAATTTTTTAGCCTCTCTCTGTTTGAGTTTCCAGGTTGTATGGAACTCAAAGTATTCAATAAACCGTTCAGCAGACATGTTATAAAGTAATGGAATATGATCTTGAATCATCATTCCGTTAACCTTTTCCACTTTAACTAATGTCGAGGGCTGCTTTTGAAACTCAAGAATATGACTCATTTCAGGTATTTTTGACAGGAGATGGATCATCGTAAATCGCTCATCTTCAAGACCATTTAAATGAAATAGATGCTTTAACACATGCATACATAGCCCATTTCTTTGGATTTTCACCTCATCTTCACTAAAACGGTAATGCTGTTTCTTTCTCTTTCTTGATGTTACGCCATGAGCTAAAACAGAGGTTTGAGAAGGATAATGGGGATCAACTGTCAGCAAACATGCTTTTAGCAGCTGCGCCATTCCATAAAACAATAAAATGGGTTTAAGTTCTAGAGGCGCGATCGCTGCCTGTTCATAGAACATATGGCCATGTTTTAGAAAATAAATAAATCGTTCACAGTTTTTATAGGCTTGCTGGTTTGCATCTTGAATGTTCCGTTTCTCATATTGTTGAAATAGAAACTTTTGGGAGGTTTCGAGCGAATAAAAACGTTTTAAATCCTTCCATCCTGAACTTTTCATCTTCTTCCTCAACTCTCTTTATATTTTCTAAAAATTGCAACTGTTTGTTGCTTCCTTGACATGCTGTTTCCTAGTTGATAATCTACATATAATATTTTGCCGAAAAGAGGGGGATTTACTAATGTGGGAAAGTAAATTTTCAAAAGAAGGTTTGACGTTTGACGATGTTTTGCTTGTTCCAGCAAAGTCTGAAGTACTTCCGCGTGATGTCAATTTATCAGTGGAGCTAACAAGCACATTAAAGCTAAACATTCCAATTATCAGTGCGGGAATGGACACAGTGACGGAATCACAAATGGCGATTGCAATGGCCCGTCAAGGTGGTCTTGGTATTATTCATAAGAACATGTCCATTGAACAGCAAGCAGAGCAGGTGGATAAAGTAAAACGCTCAGAGCGCGGCGTTATTACAAATCCATTCTTCTTAACACCAGAGCATCAAGTATTTGATGCAGAGCATTTAATGGGTAAATACCGTATTTCAGGTGTGCCGATTGTCAACAACGAACAAGACCAAAAGCTTGTTGGTATTATTACGAACCGTGACCTTCGTTTTATTTCGGATTATTCAATGAAGATTAGCGACGTGATGACAAAAGAGGAACTTGTGACAGCTTCTGTTGGTACAACGTTAGAAGAAGCTGAAAAAATCCTACAGCAATACAAGATTGAAAAATTACCTCTTTTAGATGACGAAGGAACATTAAAAGGTCTCATCACAATCAAAGATATTGAAAAAGTGATTGAATTCCCTAACTCCTCTAAAGATGCACATGGCCGTTTAATTGTTGGTGCCGCTGTTGGTGTCACTGGCGATACAATGACACGTGTGAAAAAATTAGTTGAAGCCAATGTGGATGTCATTGTCATTGATACAGCACACGGTCATTCTCAAGGTGTTCTAAACACTGTATCGAAAATTCGTGAAACGTATCCTTCTCTTAACATCATTGCTGGTAATGTTGCAACAGCTGAAGCAACAAAAGCATTGTTTGAAGCAGGAGCAGATATTGTGAAAGTCGGTATCGGACCAGGATCTATTTGTACAACACGTGTTGTTGCAGGTGTTGGTGTACCACAAATCACAGCGATCTATGACTGTGCAACAGAAGCAAGAAAACATGGTAAAGCTATTATTGCAGATGGTGGAATTAAATATTCAGGTGATATCGTGAAAGCATTAGCATCTGGCGGACATGCTGTTATGCTGGGAAGCCTTCTAGCTGGTACATCTGAAAGCCCAGGAGAAACAGAAATTTTCCAAGGTAGACGCTTCAAAGTTTATCGTGGTATGGGTTCTGTCGCTGCAATGGAAAAAGGAAGTAAAGATCGTTACTTCCAAGAAGATAATAAAAAATTCGTTCCTGAAGGTATCGAAGGCCGTACACCATACAAAGGGCCAGTCGTTGATACAGTGTATCAACTAGTTGGCGGTATTCGTTCTGGTATGGGCTATTGTGGAACACAGGATTTACGCACTCTTAGAGAAGAAGCACAGTTCATTCGTATGACGGGTGCAGGACTTCGTGAGAGCCATCCACATGATGTACAAATTACAAAAGAATCACCAAACTACACAATTTCTTGATAAATTGTGACAATCAAATTACATTTGACAGGGTCTATGACTCTGTCTATTTTTTTTGTCTTTATTGTGATAAAATTTATACTGTTGTGTTGAAACAAGCCCTTGTGGATTACATATATATGAAAAACGTCGAAAAAAGATGAATACGGAGGTATGACGATTGAACAGCAAGATGTTGAAACAGCTTATGGTCTCTATCCTTGCATTGGCATTGATTGTTACAGCATTTACACCAATGTCCAAAGCAAAAGCTGCTGAAGATCCATTCAGTGTGAATGCGAAAGCAGCGATCCTTATTGAAGCTTCTACAGGTAAAATTCTTTATAGTAAAAACGCAGATCAAAGACTGCCTATTGCAAGTATGGCAAAAATGATGACAGAGTATCTATTACTAGAGGCGATTGCTGAAGGCAAGGTGAAATGGGATCAAAAGTATACGCCAGATGATTATGTATACGAAATTTCTCAGGACCGCAGTTTATCTAACGTTCCTTTGAGAAAAGATGGTTCGTATACAGTGAAAGAACTTTATCAAGCAACGGCTATTTATTCGGCAAATGCAGCAGCGATCGGTTTAGCAGAAGTGATCGCTGGATCAGAATCGAAATTTGTTGAAAAAATGAACGCAAAAGCGAAAGAACTTGGTTTAACAAACTACAAATTCGTGAATGCAACTGGTCTGGAAAATAAAGATTTACATGGCCAACAGCCAAAAGGTACAGGTCCTGATGAAGAAAGTGAAGTATCTGCAAAAGATATGGCATTGCTAGCACAGCATCTCATCAAAGACCATCCAGAAATTCTTGAAACATCAAGTATTGCGAAAACAAAGTTCAGAGAAGGCACTGACGATGAAATGGACATGCCTAACTGGAACTTCATGCTTAAAGGACTTGTGAAAGAATATAAAGGTGTAGACGGTCTGAAAACAGGCTCTACAGATTCAGCCGGTTCTAGCTTCACAGGTACAGCAAAACAAGGTGACATGCGTGTTATCGCAGTCATCTTGAATGCAAAAGGTAATCTTCATACAGCACGTTTCGACGTGGCGAAAAAACTGTTCGACTATGCGTTTAAAAACTTCACGATGAAAGAAATGTACAAAAAAGGTCAACAAATCAAAGGACATGAAAACATCGAAGTTGATAAAGGCAAAGATAAAGAAGTACCTGTTGTGACGAAAGAAGCATTTTCTGTGCCAGTAAAAAATGGTGACGAAAAGAGCTATAAAGCGAAAGTAAATATCGAGAAAAAGAACCTAGAAGCTCCTATTAAAAAAGGAACGAAGGTTGGAACGCTGACGACTTCTTATTCTGGTGATGAGAAGGACTATGGCTATTTAAATAAAGACCAATCAGGTGTTGAGCTTGTGACGAAAACAGGCGATGAAAAAGCAAACTGGTTCATCCTTGCAATGCGCGGTGTAGGTGGATTCTTCGCTGGCATTTGGGGCGGAATCGTTGACACAGTAAAAGGTTGGTTCTAATAAAAAAACTGCTCTCTATACATGAGAGCAGTTTTTTTAGCGTTAAAAGAAGAGCGATTGCTTCTGATTTTGAGGAGTGGATAAAGCTTGCTGAAAAATATCACATAACTTTTCCACTCCCTCGGTCAGTGCTTTTTCATTCACATAGGAAAAGCTGAGGCGGATATAATTCTGTTTCGGCTCTCCAGGATAGCAGACAGAGCCAGGCAAAAAGGTAATTTGCTGCTTACGTGCCTCATGCAACAGTGCTCGTGTATCGACCCAGGAAGGGAAGCTAAGCCATAAATTGAGCCCGCCCTGTGGAATTTGCCACGTTACATCTTTCGGTGCATGCTTCGTTAACACATCCATCATCAAATCGCGTCTCACCTTCAAGGCGGTCCTTAGCTTCTTTGTATGATCAATCATTTTCTTTGATGTCAGAAACGGCAATATGGCCTTTTGTGTGAGAAGAGGGCTGCCTAAGTCATTATTGGCCTTTGCAGCTAATAAACGGTTAAATATCGAGCCTGACGCTGTGATAATCCCGATTCTGCATCCTGGAGCCAGTGTTTTACTTAATCCTCGTAAATAAATGACATGTCCATCGTGGTCCAAGCTTTTAATAGGTGCTGGCGGCTTTTTTTCAAAATAAAGCTCACGATAAGGGTCATCTTCTACAATGAGACAATCAATGCTTTGAGCCAGTAAGAGAAGCTGTTTTCTGCGTTTCATTGACATACTGGCCCCTGTCGGACTGTGAAAAGTAGGAATCGTATAGATGAGCTTCGGTTTATATTTATCACAAATGCTTTGAAGCTGCTTCATGTTCATCCCTTCATGATCGACAGGGACGGTAATAATTCTTGCTCCTCTGCCCATAAAGACATCGATGGCCCCTGGATAGGTCGGTGCTTCCATGACAACCACATCATCCGGCCCAATAAACGTACGTGCCACCAAATCAAGCCCTTGCTGAGAACCACTTGTTACAAGAATATTTTCAGGTGTAGATGGCACATCCAACTTTTCTAAAAAAGATTGAATGACCTGCCGCAGCTGAAGATCACCTTGAATTTCTCCATACTTCGACATGATTTGAGGATGTCTGGCTAGTACATGCTGCATTTCTTTTTCTAAATACCGGTTTGGCAAAAGCCCTGGATCGATCATAGAGGAAGAAAGGTTAATGGCTTCTTCGACATAGTGATACTGAGCGAATTGAGACCGTGGTAAATAATCTGGAATCGACAACTGCCAATCGAAAGAGGTAGATGATGGAACCGGGATATCTGCCTGCTCTTGCTGCTCATTCACAAAAGTTCCTTTACCTTGCACCGTCGTTAAATATCCGTCGTCCTTTAATCGGGTGTATGCCTTTGCTGCCGTGACAAGACTCACATTCAGCTGCTTAGCTAAATCACGGACAGTCGGCAGCTTTTCTCCTTGCTGAAGCAAACCAGATTGAATGTGATCGATGATTGAAAAGTAAATTTGATTTGAAAGAGATGTATCAGAGTGTCGATGGATATCAATATGCATGAGAACCCTCCATAAAATGCAAAATTGTTATACATGAATTTGAATTGTTATAGTTGCATTATAGCATGTAAATCACACTTGAAAGAGCAAACGACATGTTTTCAACTGGAAATCCTTTGTGTACAAGGGTTTATCCTTATTTCCCGGTTGGTTGAATTGTTATACTATTCTCTTTATTGTTATACTTTCTCGCTTGTATGATAAAGATGTTGAATCAATCGAATAGACAAATGGGAGGAAACTATTGTGAGCAATAAGGGAACTGAACGAGTGAAACGTGGAATGGCAGAAATGCAAAAGGGTGGCGTCATTATGGATGTCGTCAATGCGGAGCAGGCAAAAATTGCAGAAGAAGCAGGTGCGGTGGCAGTCATGGCACTAGAACGAGTACCAGCTGATATCCGTGCAGCAGGCGGTGTTGCCCGTATGGCAGACCCAAGAATCGTAGAGGAAGTACAAAATGCAGTAACGATTCCAGTCATGGCAAAAGCACGTATCGGCCACATCGTCGAGGCTCGTGTTCTTGAAGCACTTGGTGTTGATTATATCGATGAGAGTGAAGTGCTGACGCCCGCAGATGAGGAATTCCATTTAAATAAAAATGAATACACAGTACCTTTTGTCTGTGGATGCCGCGACTTAGGTGAGGCAACACGCCGTATCGCAGAAGGCGCTTCTATGCTTCGTACAAAAGGAGAGCCTGGGACAGGCAACATTGTAGAAGCTGTTCGTCATATGAGAAAGGTCAATGCTCAGATTCGTAAAGTATCAGCCATGAGTGAAGATGAACTGATGACAGAAGCTAAGAACCTTGGTGCACCTTATGAATTATTGTTGCAAATCAAAAGAGACGGCAAGCTGCCAGTTGTGAACTTTGCAGCTGGAGGCGTTGCGACACCAGCAGATGCTGCGTTAATGATGCAGCTTGGAGCAGACGGTGTATTCGTCGGATCTGGTATTTTCAAATCAGACAATCCAGCTAAATTTGCAAAGGCGATTGTTGAAGCAACGACTCATTTCACAGATTACCGTCTTATTGCAGAACTTTCAAAAGAGCTTGGAACAGCTATGAAAGGAATTGAAATTTCAAATCTACTGCCAGAAGAACGTATGCAAGAGCGTGGCTGGTAATTAAGGGAGCGCAAACAAACATGCTGACAATTGGTGTACTAGGGCTTCAAGGAGCGGTGAGAGAGCATATTCAATCGATTGAAGCCTGCGGCGCAGAAGGAAAGATCATCAAATGCGTAGAAGAGCTAGAATCCGTTGACGGTTTGATTATCCCTGGTGGAGAAAGTACGACGATGAGAAGACTCATGGATACGTACCTATTCATTGACCCGATCAAAGCGTTCGCTGCTCAAGGGAAACCGATTTTCGGAACATGTGCCGGTTTGATTATGCTGGCAAAGCATATCGAAGATCGAGAAGATGCTCATCTTGGACTGTTAAATGTATCTGTTGCACGGAATTCTTTTGGCAGACAGGTAGACAGCTTTGAAGCAGAATTAGAAGTAAAAGGACTGGATGCGCCGTTTACAGGAGTATTCATCCGTGCGCCTCATATCATCAGCGCAGATGATGACGTAGAAATCATGGCTGAATATGACGGCAGGATTGTGATGGCGAAAGAAAACAATATCTTAGGCTGCTCCTTTCATCCAGAGCTGACAGACGATCACAGGTTAACACAGCTGTTTGTAGACATGGTGAAGTCCTACAAAACGAAGCTTGCTGTATAAAACGGTTGAAAAGAGATAAAACTTATAGTACATTAAAATCACAATCAAAGATCGAAAAAGCGTTGACGGGAAATAGTAAGAAGCCCCTCTTTCTCAGAGAGCCGATGGTTGGTGAGAATCGGTGAAAGATGCATTCTGAATCCATCCTTGAGCGAAATGCTGAAACACGAGAAGTAAGCATTTACGGTGATGCCGTTACAGAGGAAAGAGGAAATCATGCTTCTGCATGTTTTCAATCAGGGTGGCAACGCGAGAGCTCTCGTCCCTTTCATGGGATGAGGGCTCTTTTTATTTTTCGATAAAAAAAGGAGTGTTACACATGCTGGATATTAAACAACTGCGCACGGACTTTGATCAAATCAAAGAAAAATTAGTACACCGAGGCGAAGATTTAGCGGATTTTGATAAGTTTGGTGAGCTAGATCAAAAAAGAAGAGAATTAATCGGGAAAACAGAAGTATTAAAGAGCCGAAGAAATGAAGTATCACAGCAAGTGGCCGTTCTAAAAAGAGAAAAGAAAGACGCCGATCACATTATTCAAGAAATGCGTGAGGTAGGAGATGAGATTAAGAAGCTGGATGATGAGCTAAGAACAGTAGAAGAAAGCCTGCAGCACATCCTGTTCTCAATTCCAAATATCCCTCATGACTCTGTACCAGTTGGTGAAACAGAAGACGACAACGTGGAAGTGAGAAAATGGGGCGAACAGCCAGCCTTCTCATTTGAGCCAAAACCACATTGGGACGTAGCTGATGAACTCAACATCCTTGATTTTGAACGTGCAGGAAAAGTGACAGGAAGCCGTTTCGTTTTTTATAAAGGGCTTGGCGCCCGCTTAGAGCGCGCATTGTATAACTTTATGCTTGATTTACATGTGGATGAGTTTGGTTTTACTGAAGTGCTTCCACCTTATATGGTCAACAGAGCAAGCATGACAGGAACAGGTCAGCTTCCAAAATTCGAAGAGGATGCCTTTAAAATTCGCGAAGAAGATTACTTCCTCATTCCAACAGCCGAAGTGCCGATTACCAACATGCATCGTGACGAAATCCTCGAAGGTGAACAGCTGCCAATCAACTATGCAGCATTCAGTGCCTGCTTTAGATCAGAAGCTGGATCTGCCGGAAGAGATACACGCGGACTCATCCGCCAGCATCAATTTAACAAGGTAGAGCTCGTGAAATTTGTCAGACCAGAAGATTCTTATGAAGAATTAGAAAAACTAACAAATCAAGCAGAAAAAGTTCTTCAGCTGTTGAACCTGCCATACCGTGTCATGAGCATGTGTACGGGAGATTTAGGCTTCACAGCTGCGAAGAAATACGATATTGAAGTATGGATTCCGAGCCAGAATACGTACCGTGAAATTTCTTCTTGCAGTAACTTCGAAGCATTCCAGGCAAGACGTGCAAACATTCGTTTCCGTCCAGAGCCTAAAGCGAAGCCAGAACATGTCCACACATTAAATGGATCTGGATTAGCGGTAGGAAGAACTGTGGCAGCTATTTTAGAAAACTACCAACAAGAGGATGGAACAGTGATCATTCCTGAGGTATTACGTCCTTACATGGGAAATAAAGAAGTAATGAAATAAGATGCCGCAATGGCATCTTATTCTTTTTACCAAAAATCCTACAGTTTTCCTGAATTTAGCCGATAAAAAGATTAAAAGCTTCTAGGAAAGAAGGAATAACCTTGAATAGGCTTGACTATTATGTTGAAATGGCTCAATTACTTAGAAAGGTACTAGATGAAAGTATTCTTTTCGGCATCACAGATACAGAGAAGATACTTTGTTATTACCCGTCTAACACAATAGATTTTGGTATGAAAGTTGGGGACCCATTGAACCCAGAAGACCAAAATGTGGCGACGACATTAAGAGGACAAGAATATGACGGGCACTTGCCAGAGTCTTTATATGGTTATGAAATTGCTGTTAAAGGTTACCCGATTTTTGATGAAGATAGAAAAGTAATTGGTTCTTTTTTAGTGGCATTTTCACATCATCGTGAAAAGAAATTAAGCGGTTATATGGAGCAAATCAATAAAGTAGCGAAAGAACTCCAAGGTGGAATTGAGCAAATTGCAGCACATTCACAAGAGCTGGCTGCCACAAGTTTAGAAATAAGCGAACAGGCAGGAAGAGCGGAAGAGAAATCTGCGAATATTGAAGAAGTCGTCAAAACCATTGGCGGAATCGCTAGACAAACAAATCTGCTAGGTTTAAATGCTGCAATTGAAGCTGCAAGAGCAGGTGAGAACGGAAAAGGGTTTGCTGTCGTGGCTGATGAAGTTCGTAAATTATCAGATGGCTCGAAGGAAGCGGCTGAAACCATAAATACATTTTTAAAAGAAATCCAAGACAGCATTGGCACTTTGTCTGAAAACATCTCACAAATCAGCAGCTCAACAAATGAACAAGCCAAACAAGTGACAGATTTTACGAAGATTATCGAATCATTAAATGAGTTTAAAATAGAAATGAATCAGTTTATTGAAGAAATTAGACAGGATACGAAATAGATCAAGAGCAGCCGTCAAAGGCTGCTTTTTTATAGGCAAATCTTCATGCCGAAATCACATATCGAATTTTTTTTCGAAAAGATGTTGACTTCAATTAAAATGATATGGTATATTAATTCTTGTCGATACGGAGGAATACCCAAGTCCGGCTGAAGGGATCGGTCTTGAAAACCGACAGGGGTGTCAAAGCCCGCGGGGGTTCGAATCCCTCTTCCTCCGCCATATTGATTTTTTACCTTAGTTGAATTGAACGCAAGCATAAAAATTGGAAATTGTCAAACCGCTGCATTTCGCGAATGCAGCGGTTTTTTTTATTTTGTTTTAGAGCGATTTTTTTGAATAACAGAAGCGATTTCATGAAGAATGGGATCAAGTGAGCTTTCATCATGAAGTAAGTCGTAATCTTCAATATTAATTTTAATCACTGGGCATAAATCAAATTGTTCGATCCATTCCGTGTATCGAGTGTACATTTCTTCCCAATAAGCCCGGTCAGTTTGAGTTTCCATCTCTCTGCCGCGTTCTTCAATACGATGTAAAATATGATCTAAATCCCCATGTAGATAGATGAGAACATCAGGGTGAGGGAAGTAAGGCGTCATCACCATCGCCTCAAATAGGCTTGTATACGTTTCATAATCGACCTCAGACATCGTACCTTTGTCCGCATGCATCTTTGCAAAAATGCCAGTGTCCTCATAAATTGAACGATCTTGTACATATCCTCCGCCAGATTCAAAAATCCGCTTTTGCTCCTTAAAACGCTCAGCTAGGAAATAGACCTGTAAGTGGAAGCTCCATCTTTGGAAATCTGAATAAAAAGGCTCTAAATATGGGTTATCATCTACTTTTTCAAGAGAGGTTTGAAACCCTAGCTTGTCCGCTATTGTTTTGGTCATAGTTGATTTGCCGACACCAACAGTCCCGGCAATTGTGATGACTGCGTCCTTTGGTATTTCGATATTGTTCATAACACTTGCTCCTTTATGTTCTGTACAATTTGCTGGTAATCTTGCTGTGAGGAAACGAAGTCTGTATGATCTCCTTCGATTGTAATGATAGGAAGCCCTGGCTCAGTCTGTTTTAAATGTTCAATGGCCAGCTCATAATCTTCAATGAGTGTTTTTAAATAAGCTGGGTCAATGTCTTCTTCAAAAGAGCGTCCTCTCATCTGTATTCTTTCAAGTAAGGTGGGAAGGCTGGCTTTTATATAGATCATGGCATTTGGTTTAGGAAGATCATCTGTTAGCAGGTGATAGATCTTTCTGTATTTATCCATGTGTTTTTTTGATAATGTTCTTTCTGCAAATATCATATTTTTATAGACATGATAATCAGTGACAACCGGCTGCTGTTTATTCACATAGTTTTCTTCAATTGATTCTAACTGTTTGAACCGATTGCATAAAAAGAACATCTCAAGCTGAAAGCTCCATTGTTCCATATCTTCATAAAATTTATCTAAGAATGGATTTTCTTCTACAATCTCTTTTACTAAAGGAAATTGAAATTCCTTCGCAAGCATTGTAGCCAAAGTTGTTTTTCCGGCTCCAATTGGGCCTTCCACTGCAATAAAAGGGGCAGGATACATAGGCGTTCTCCTCTATCTATAAAGTTAAAGTTGTCAAACCAATGTATATTGTACCATACCCCTTCTAATAGATAGAGTGAATGGATTACGATGTCGTTCTTTTTTCAATATTAAATTGATCTGATAATAAGAGCCAATTTTGTGGGAAAGATAGACCTAATTTCCAATAAGCAATGCCGTTCAATTTTAGCTCTTTGATGAGGTTGAATTTTGCTTGAATCGATCTAGCGTCTTCGAACCAGACCTCATGCTCTTTGTTGTTGGCATCTGTATAACGAAAATGAGGTGCTTGTGCTGTTTCGTCATATAGGATAGAGACATTATGTTGTCTAGCAAGTGCAATTGCTTGTTGAGGACTGACGGCTTTGGCGATGGGGCCGCCCTGGACGAAAGGAAGTGTCCAATCATAGCCATATAAATTCTGTCCCATTACAATTTTATTGGCTGGTATGACAGTCAGTGCATATTCAATGACTTGGCGGACAGGCCCAATTGGAGAGACAGCTTGTGCAGGGCCGCCGCTGTACCCCCATTCATAGGTCATCAACACAACATGATCGACGATCTTACCAATCGCTTCATAGTCATGGGCTTCATACCATTTGCCCTTTTGCTGACTACTTGTTTTTGGCGCAAGTGCAACAGATATTGTCCATCCTTCTTGATGGAAACGGGCTGTTGCTTCTCTTAAAAATTGAATATAAGCATCTTTATCAGCAGGGCGTAAATATTCAAAATCAAAATGGATTTCCTTGAATTGATACTTTTTGGCAACACGAACAATTTCATTTAAAAATGCCGTTTTGACAGATTGGTTAGTTAAAAGAATACGCCCAAGTTCATCACTGAATTTTTCATTCTCTAGATTTGTCACCACCATGGTTAATACAGTTCTGTTCTGAGCGGCAATCTGGGGTAGTTGGTCTAACGGTGGTTCTCGCAGTGTCCCATCTCTTTGTGCTTGAAAACTAAAGACGTCTAAATGGGTTAAGTATGGGGAGGCCTCTCTAGCTGCCTGCTTTAAGTTTTCACTGACTTGATTTCCCCGTGGTTCAATATAAGCATTGGAATTGATGTTCCTTTTCGGTCTTTGTGGAATATAGAGCAAGAAGCGAATAGGTAGTATTGCTTCAGGTCGAATTCTGTTCACGCGTGCCAATTCTTCTACTGAGATTTGAAACCGTCTTCCAATTTGATATAGTGTGTCATTTTGTTTGACCTCATAAAATTGACCTCTAATTGGAATGACAATTGTTTGTCCAATGACGAGTTGATTTGGTGTTTCGATTTCGTTAGTACGGATGATTTCATTAACTGTTGTTTTAAAACGCATGGCAATGTCGTTTAAAGTATCTCCTCTTTTGACAACATAAATTTGGATAGTCAACGCCCCCTTTGTTATTGCTAACAATTTATGAGGGTTATGGCTAAATCATGTTTGATTTTCATTCGTGATCTCCTTAGCGGTGGTGATTTTTGCTAGAAGAACGTTCTCCATCATCGTTAAAGCGTAGTCGTTATCTCTGTCATCGTTTGAAGCGATACAATCTTTAGGTACAATTAGATTGTATTCTCGCATGTATGCGTCATTTGCAGTGAACAAAACGCAAATGTTTCCGGCAATTCCAGTTAGAATAATGTCCTCGACGCCTAATTCATTTAAGAGTGTCTCTAGTGCAGTACCGTAGAAGGCAGAATGCTTTGGTTTAATTAAGAAGTAATTATCTTTAGATGGTGCCATTTTCTCTAAAATAGGAGCGCTTCTTTCGTTTTTGCATGTTTCCAGAACAGCTTGGATATCAGCCTTCCAAAGTCCGTAGTGATCGTTGATATAAATGATTGGCCAATTTTCCTTGAAAGCATGTTGTTTAAGAGCTAAAATTTTATTGGTCATTTGCTCTGTTTTTTCTGCAAGCACATGACCCATTTCAAAATCAAAATTATTAATCATGTCGATAATAAGCAGCGCCTTTTGGTGCTTTGACAAAATAAGACCCCCTTTAAAAGATTGTGATAATATGTTAACCTCAATTTCCTTTTAAAAAACATGAAAAGAGAGCCGTGCCATGACGAAAGATGAACAGTTTATGCAAGAAGCCATTTCTGAAGCCTTAAAAGCAGAACAAATAGGAGAAGTGCCGATCGGTGCCATCATTGTTGTTGATGATCAAATTGTGAGCCGCGCTCATAATTTAAGGGAAAGTGAGCAGCGTGCAATTGCACATGCAGAATTACTTGCCATTGATGAAGCGTGTAAAGCGACGGGGAGCTGGCGTTTAGAAGATGCTGTGCTTTACGTTACGCTTGAGCCATGCCCAATGTGTGCGGGTGCTATTGTTCTCTCTAGAGTGAAAAAGGTCGTTTTTGGTGCATACGATCCAAAAGGTGGATGTGCAGGTACTTTAATGAATTTACTAGATGATGAACGCTTCAATCATCAGTCTGAGGTCATCGGTGGTGTACTTGAAAATGAGTGTGGTGAGCTGTTAAGTCAGTTCTTCCGAAATCTCCGTCAGCGAAAGAAACAAGCCAAAAGTAAATGAATGGGTGTCGTTTGCAATTTGAGCTATAAGAAGGTATACTTATGTCTGCGTCACTAACAATTTAATATTCATTTTGCCGTGCTAAGCGGGGAGGTAGCGGTGCCCTGTACTCGCAATCCGCTCTAGCGAGGCCGAATCCCTTCTCGAGGTTCGTTTACTTCAAGGTCTGCCTTAAATAAGTGGTGTTGACGTCTGGGTCCTGCGCAATGGGAATTCATGAACCATGTCAGGTCCGGAAGGAAGCAGCATTAAGTGAAACCTCTCATGTGCCGCAGGGTTGCCTGGGCCGAGCTAACTGTTTAAGTAACGCTTGGGGTAGCGAATCGACAGAAGGTGCACGGTAAATCAATATTAAATGTAACTCATCTAGTTTATCTAGGTGAGTTTTTTGTTGCTGTTCAAAGAATAGCTCAACTGCTTTGGTTATACAAATAGATAAAAAATCTTTTTGGCGCCATTTGCATTTTTCACTAATCACAAAAGGAACTGGTGTTCCGTTCAGGGTCCCAGGTCTTTTCGCAAAGCTAGAAAATACGTTTTTAATGCATGGAAAGTAGAAAATCTATAGTTGAAATCATCTTTTTGGCATATTAGAAAATAAAGGTGTGCTTTTGAATTGATCGGTGCATCATGTATAATGAAAAGGATGATAAATGGAGGAGGGCGTATTTGTGAGTTATCAAGCTTTATATCGAGTGTTCAGACCTCAAGTTTTTGAGGATGTTGTTGGACAAGAACACATCACAAAAACGTTGCAAAATGCCCTTTTGCAGAAAAAGTTTTCTCATGCTTACTTATTTTCAGGTCCTAGAGGAACAGGTAAAACAAGTGCTGCCAAAATCTTTGCAAAGGCAGTGAACTGTGAAAAGTCACCTGTTAGTGAGCCATGTAATGAATGTGATGCCTGCAAAGGGATTACAAACGGTTCAATTTCAGACGTGATTGAAATAGATGCTGCCTCGAATAACGGGGTAGATGAAATCCGGGATATACGTGATAAAGTGAAATTTGCTCCTTCGGCGGTTACATATAAGGTTTATATTATAGATGAAGTACATATGCTCTCTATCGGTGCATTTAATGCCCTCCTTAAAACGCTGGAAGAACCGCCTGCTCATTGTATCTTTATATTGGCTACCACAGAGCCCCATAAGATTCCTCTTACCATCATATCTCGTTGTCAGCGATTTGATTTTAAACGAATCACGACCAAAGATATTGTTGGAAGAATGGAGAAAATTGTAGATGCAGAAGGCCTAAATGTACAGGAGGGCTCGCTCGAGATCATTGCTAGTGCAGCTGATGGCGGTATGCGTGATGCACTAAGTCTCTTGGATCAAGCGATCTCATTTAGTGGTGAACAATTGACAATTGATGATGCGCTGCTCATTACAGGAGCTGTATCTCAGCATTTCATTAGTCAGCTTGCTGAAGCAATTTTTGATCAAAATATTGCCATAGCGTTAGATACATTAAATGAATTGCTCCAGCAGGGGAAAGATGCTGCTAAATTAATAGAGGATATGATTTTTTACTTTAGAGATATGCTGCTTTATAAAACGGCACCAGATCTCGAGGGTGTCCTTGAAAAGGTAAAGGTCGACGAAAGTTTCGTCTCGCTTTCAGATCGTGTGACACCTCAGTTTCTGTATGAAACAATTGAAGTCCTGAATAAAAGCCACCAAGAAATGAAATGGACAAATCATCCAAGGATTTTCTTTGAGGTAGCTGTTGTAAAGCTGTGTCAGTCAACAGCAGGATTGACACAAGTTCATGCTGACGCTGATTTAACGGTGCTAACAGATAAAATAAACAGGCTTGAACAGGAACTATCGAGGCTAAAAGCCGAAGGTGTACCAATGTCTCCATCTCATAGCTCTCAAGAAAAAAAGGAAGCGCCACGACCACAAACGAGTAACAAAAATGGCTATCGTGCACCTGTCGGACGAATTCATGAGATTCTAAAAGAAGCGAAACGGACTGAGTTAGAAAAAATTAAAGGCAAATGGGGAGAGCTCCTTGCCCAGTTGAAACAGCAGAATAAGGTGTCTCACGCTGCGTTATTAACGGACAGTGAGCCAGTTGCGGCTGCTTCGCATGCCTTTGTTTTAAAATTCAAGTTTGAAATACATTGTAAAATGGTTGCTGAAGATAAAAGTGGTGTTCGAACCAATCTTGAACAACTGCTAGAGTCTATGTTAGGAAAAAGAGTGGAATTAGTTGGCGTTCCTGACGCTCAATGGGGTAAAATAAGAGAAGAATTTTTAAGAGATCATCAGCCGGATGAACAAGCAGATGGTCAGGGAACTTCTTCTGAAGAGGATCCATTGATTGCTGAAGCAAAGAAATTAGTAGGAACTGATTTAATTGAAATTAAAGATTAATAAAAATGAAAGAGAGTGGTGTTCATATGCGCGGTGGAATGGGAAATATGCAAAAAATGATGAAACAAATGCAAAAAATGCAAAAGGATATGGCAAAGGCTCAGGAAGAGCTTGCAGAAAAAGTCCTTGAAGGTACAGCTGGTGGCGGTATGGTCACTGTAAAAGTAAATGGGCAAAAAGAAGTCGTTGATGTAGCAATTAATGAAGAAGTTGTTGATCCAGAAGATATCGATATGCTTCAAGATCTTGTACTTGCTGCGACAAACGATGCATTGAAAAAAGTCGATGAGCTAACGAATGAAACGATGGGTCAATTCACAAAAGGAATGAACATGCCAGGTTTATTCTAGGAGGAATAATTGAAGATGCAATATCCTGAACCAATATCAAAGCTGATTGACAGCTTTATGAAATTGCCAGGAATCGGACCGAAAACTGCGGTCCGTCTGGCTTTTTTTGTTCTTAGTATGCAGGAAGATGTCGTACTAGATTTTGCGAAGGCGCTTGTAAATGCAAAGCGTAATTTAACTTATTGTTCGGTATGCGGTCATATCACAGACCAAGATCCTTGCTATATTTGTGAAGATACAAGAAGAGATCAATCTGTTATCTGTGTAGTGCAGGATCCAAAAGATGTAATCGCAATGGAAAAGATGAAAGAATACAACGGCTTATATCATGTGCTTCATGGTGCCATTTCGCCAATGGACGGAATTGGCCCAGAGGATATTAAAATTCCTGACCTATTAAAAAGATTGCAAGATGATCAAGTGACAGAGGTGATCCTTGCAACCAATCCAAACATTGAAGGAGAAGCAACAGCCATGTATATCTCCAGATTGTTGAAACCATCAGGAATTAAACTCTCTCGCATTGCTCACGGACTTCCAGTAGGCGGAGATTTAGAGTATGCGGATGAAGTCACACTGTCTAAGGCTCTAGAAGGCAGACGTGAGATGTAGGAAGGAGAAGTACGGTACATGGGTTTTCTTCGCAGAAAATCAATTCGAAAAGAATTCGATGAGAAATTAATTCAACAGCTTTTTAAGCAAAAGGAAGAATGGAACAGACAAAAAAAGCTTGTCGCAAATAGCGTTGAGCCTTCACCGGACATTCTATTCGAATTAAAGCTTGCTCAAGCGAAGTACTTTTTCTATCTGAGAGAAGCGAAAAAGAGGAATTTACGTTTAAACAACTGGAAATAGCAGGTCTATTGTACATAGTCCTCTCATATGCTTGTACTATTCATATGAAGAGGGGATGAGAGGATTATGGAACCTGTTATTGTGATCGGGTCAATTTTGCTAGCTGTGCTATTGTTGTTTATGTCAGGTGTGCAGGCGAATCCATTCAAATGGTTAGGGCTTATCGGAGTGAAGTTTGTGGCAGGCGCTCTTTTTTTATTTTGCCTCAACCTATTTGGTGAGAGTCTAGGATTACATGTCTCTATTAACCCTGTAACGAGTGGGATTAGTGGTTTATTGGGTATTCCGGGCGTAGCGGCTTTAATCGTAATTGAAAAATTTATTATTTAATGAAAAATATTGTTGACTTTGATTCGGCAGGGTGGTAAATTAATATACGTCGCTGATGACGAAGAAACGAAAAAACATAATAACAAAAAAGTTGTTGACACTAACAACTTGGATGTGATAAGATGTTCTAGTCGCTTCTGAAGCGGTAAACAAGTTCTTTGAAAACTAAACAAGACAAAACGTACCTGTTAATTCGAGTTTTTATAAAAAAATCCTATGATACTTCATAGGTAGTCAGTCAAACTGGCGAAAAGCAAAACTTCGGTTTTGTACTTTTTCGGAGAGTTTGATCCTGGCTCAGGACGAACGCTGGCGGCGTGCCTAATACATGCAAGTCGAGCGGACAGAAGGGAGCTTGCTCCCGGATGTTAGCGGCGGACGGGTGAGTAACACGTGGGTAACCTGCCTGTAAGACTGGGATAACTCCGGGAAACCGGAGCTAATACCGGATAGTTCCTTGAACCGCATGGTTCAAGGATGAAAGACGGTTTCGGCTGTCACTTACAGATGGACCCGCGGCGCATTAGCTAGTTGGTGGGGTAATGGCTCACCAAGGCGACGATGCGTAGCCGACCTGAGAGGGTGATCGGCCACACTGGGACTGAGACACGGCCCAGACTCCTACGGGAGGCAGCAGTAGGGAATCTTCCGCAATGGACGAAAGTCTGACGGAGCAACGCCGCGTGAGTGATGAAGGTTTTCGGATCGTAAAGCTCTGTTGTTAGGGAAGAACAAGTGCGAGAGTAACTGCTCGCACCTTGACGGTACCTAACCAGAAAGCCACGGCTAACTACGTGCCAGCAGCCGCGGTAATACGTAGGTGGCAAGCGTTGTCCGGAATTATTGGGCGTAAAGGGCTCGCAGGCGGTTTCTTAAGTCTGATGTGAAAGCCCCCGGCTCAACCGGGGAGGGTCATTGGAAACTGGGAAACTTGAGTGCAGAAGAGGAGAGTGGAATTCCACGTGTAGCGGTGAAATGCGTAGAGATGTGGAGGAACACCAGTGGCGAAGGCGACTCTCTGGTCTGTAACTGACGCTGAGGAGCGAAAGCGTGGGGAGCGAACAGGATTAGATACCCTGGTAGTCCACGCCGTAAACGATGAGTGCTAAGTGTTAGGGGGTTTCCGCCCCTTAGTGCTGCAGCTAACGCATTAAGCACTCCGCCTGGGGAGTACGGTCGCAAGACTGAAACTCAAAGGAATTGACGGGGGCCCGCACAAGCGGTGGAGCATGTGGTTTAATTCGAAGCAACGCGAAGAACCTTACCAGGTCTTGACATCCTCTGACAACCCTAGAGATAGGGCTTTCCCTTCGGGGACAGAGTGACAGGTGGTGCATGGTTGTCGTCAGCTCGTGTCGTGAGATGTTGGGTTAAGTCCCGCAACGAGCGCAACCCTTGATCTTAGTTGCCAGCATTTAGTTGGGCACTCTAAGGTGACTGCCGGTGACAAACCGGAGGAAGGTGGGGATGACGTCAAATCATCATGCCCCTTATGACCTGGGCTACACACGTGCTACAATGGACAGAACAAAGGGCTGCAAGACCGCAAGGTTTAGCCAATCCCATAAATCTGTTCTCAGTTCGGATCGCAGTCTGCAACTCGACTGCGTGAAGCTGGAATCGCTAGTAATCGCGGATCAGCATGCCGCGGTGAATACGTTCCCGGGCCTTGTACACACCGCCCGTCACACCACGAGAGTTTGCAACACCCGAAGTCGGTGAGGTAACCTTTATGGAGCCAGCCGCCGAAGGTGGGGCAGATGATTGGGGTGAAGTCGTAACAAGGTAGCCGTATCGGAAGGTGCGGCTGGATCACCTCCTTTCTAAGGATATATGGAGCAGCGTGCGTTTTCGTCTTGTTTAGTTTTGAAGGAACTTGCAAAAGATCCTACAACATCATATCTTCGATATGAAAGATGGGCCTGTAGCTCAGCTGGTTAGAGCGCACGCCTGATAAGCGTGAGGTCGGTGGTTCGAGTCCACTCAGGCCCACCATCTTCTATTAAATCGGGGCCTTAGCTCAGCTGGGAGAGCGCCTGCCTTGCACGCAGGAGGTCAGCGGTTCGATCCCGCTAGGCTCCACCAACGTGTTCTTTGAAAACTAGATAACAATAAGTAATACATTCACATTGAATGCAATGCAAAGTTCATCACACATAGTGATTCTTTCTAAAGTAAGAAATGGTTAAGTTAGAAAGGGCGCACGGTGGATGCCTTGGCACTAGGAGCCGATGAAGGACGGGACGAACACCGATATGCTTCGGGGAGCTGTAAGCAAGCTTTGATCCGGAGATTTCCGAATGGGGAAACCCACTGCTCGTAATGGAGTAGTATCCATACTTGAATACATAGAGTATGAGAAGGCATACCCGGGGAACTGAAACATCTAAGTACCCGGAGGAAGAGAAAGCAAATGCGATTCCCTGAGTAGCGGCGAGCGAAACGGGAACAGCCCAAACCAAGAGGCTTGCCTCTTGGGGTTGTAGGACACTCTATACGGAGTTACAAAGGAATGATATAAGCGAAGAGGTCTGGAAAGGCCCGCCAAAGAAGGTAACAGCCCTGTAACTGAAATGTTATTCTCTCCAGAGTGGATCCTGAGTACGGCGGAACACGTGAAATTCCGTCGGAATCCGGGAGGACCATCTCCCAAGGCTAAATACTCCCTAGTGACCGATAGTGAACCAGTACCGTGAGGGAAAGGTGAAAAGCACCCCGGAAGGGGAGTGAAATAGATCCTGAAACCGTGTGCCTACAAGTAGTCAGAGCCCGTTAACGGGTGATGGCGTGCCTTTTGTAGAATGAACCGGCGAGTTACGATCCCGTGCAAGGTTAAGCAGAAGATGCGGAGCCGCAGCGAAAGCGAGTCTGAATAGGGCGCATGAGTACGTGGTCGTAGACCCGAAACCAGGTGATCTACCCATGTCCAGGGTGAAGTTCAGGTAACACTGAATGGAGGCCCGAACCCACGCACGTTGAAAAGTGCGGGGATGAGGTGTGGGTAGGGGTGAAATGCCAATCGAACCTGGAGATAGCTGGTTCTCTCCGAAATAGCTTTAGGGCTAGCCTCAAGGTAAGAGTCTCGGAGGTAGAGCACTGATTGGACTAGGGGCCCCTACCGGGTTACCGAATTCAGTCAAACTCCGAATGCCGATGACTTATCCTTGGGAGTCAGACTGCGAGTGATAAGATCCGTAGTCGAAAGGGAAACAGCCCAGACCGCCAGCTAAGGTCCCAAAGTATACGTTAAGTGGAAAAGGATGTGGAGTTGCTTAGACAACCAGGATGTTGGCTTAGAAGCAGCCACCATTTAAAGAGTGCGTAATAGCTCACTGGTCGAGTGACTCTGCGCCGAAAATGTACCGGGGCTAAACGTATCACCGAAGCTGCGGACTGTTCTTACGAACAGTGGTAGGAGAGCGTTCTAAGGGCTGTGAAGCCAGACCGGAAGGACTGGTGGAGCGCTTAGAAGTGAGAATGCCGGTATGAGTAGCGAAAGACGGGTGAGAATCCCGTCCACCGAATGCCTAAGGTTTCCTGAGGAAGGCTCGTCCGCTCAGGGTTAGTCGGGACCTAAGCCGAGGCCGAAAGGCGTAGGCGATGGACAACAGGTTGATATTCCTGTACCACCTCCTCACCATTTGAGCAATGGGGGGACGCAGGAGGATAGGGTAAGCGCGGTATTGGATATCCGCGTCCAAGCAGTTAGGCTGGGAAATAGGCAAATCCGTTTCCCGTAAAGGCTGAGCTGTGATGGCGAGCGAAATTTAGTAGCGAAGTTCCTGATTCCACACTGCCAAGAAAAGCCTCTAGCGAGGTGAGAGGTGCCCGTACCGCAAACCGACACAGGTAGGCGAGGAGAGAATCCTAAGGTGATCGAGAGAACTCTCGTTAAGGAACTCGGCAAAATGACCCCGTAACTTCGGGAGAAGGGGTGCTTCTTAGGGTGTTAAAGCCCCGAGAAGCCGCAGTGAATAGGCCCAGGCGACTGTTTAGCAAAAACACAGGTCTCTGCGAAGCCGTAAGGCGAAGTATAGGGGCTGACGCCTGCCCGGTGCTGGAAGGTTAAGAGGAGCGCTTAGCGTAAGCGAAGGTGCGAATTGAAGCCCCAGTAAACGGCGGCCGTAACTATAACGGTCCTAAGGTAGCGAAATTCCTTGTCGGGTAAGTTCCGACCCGCACGAAAGGCGCAACGATCTGGGCACTGTCTCAACGAGAGACTCGGTGAAATTATAGTACCTGTGAAGATGCAGGTTACCCGCGACAGGACGGAAAGACCCCGTGGAGCTTTACTGCAGCCTGATATTGAATGTTGGTACAGCTTGTACAGGATAGGTAGGAGCCTTGGAAACCGGAGCGCTAGCTTCGGTGGAGGCATCGGTGGGATACTACCCTGGCTGTATTGACCTTCTAACCCGCTGCCCTTATCGGGCAGGGAGACAGTGTCAGGTGGGCAGTTTGACTGGGGCGGTCGCCTCCTAAAATGTAACGGAGGCGCCCAAAGGTTCCCTCAGAATGGTTGGAAATCATTCGCAGAGTGTAAAGGCACAAGGGAGCTTGACTGCGAGACCTACAAGTCGAGCAGGGACGAAAGTCGGGCTTAGTGATCCGGTGGTTCCGCATGGAAGGGCCATCGCTCAACGGATAAAAGCTACCCCGGGGATAACAGGCTTATCTCCCCCAAGAGTCCACATCGACGGGGAGGTTTGGCACCTCGATGTCGGCTCATCGCATCCTGGGGCTGTAGTCGGTCCCAAGGGTTGGGCTGTTCGCCCATTAAAGCGGTACGCGAGCTGGGTTCAGAACGTCGTGAGACAGTTCGGTCCCTATCCGTCGCGGGCGCAGGAAATTTGAGAGGAGCTGTCCTTAGTACGAGAGGACCGGGATGGACGCACCGCTGGTGTACCAGTTGTTCTGCCAAGGGCATCGCTGGGTAGCTATGTGCGGACGGGATAAGTGCTGAAAGCATCTAAGCATGAAGCCCCCCTCAAGATGAGATTTCCCATTCCGCAAGGAAGTAAGATCCCTGAAAGATGATCAGGTTGATAGGTCTGAGGTGGAAGCGTGGTGACACGTGGAGCTGACAGATACTAATAGATCGAGGACTTAACCTATATTCTAATGTGAAGTTTGAACATTGTTATCTAGTTTTGAGAGAACATTCTCTCCATCAGGTTTGGTGGCGATAGCGAAGAGGTCACACCCGTTCCCATACCGAACACGGAAGTTAAGCTCTTCAGCGCCGATGGTAGTTGGGGGTTTCCCCCTGTGAGAGTAGGACGCCGCCAAGCTTCTATAAGGATCAGTTCCATTTGGAACTGGTCTTTTTTGTTTTTTAAGAAAAGGAACAAACACTCGATCTGACATGGATACATATACTAAACTACCATCTAAAACATTCTTAATTTTGTATACAATTGAAAGCGCTAGGGCATACTGAAGCTATAAGTGGAGGTGTCACAATGAGCAAAAAAGAGCGAGAAGCGATTTGTTTGATTTGTGAAGAGAAAAAAACAAAGGGAATTTATTTATATCATCAGTTTTTGTGCCGAGAATGTGAGCGAAAGTTAATTTCTACATCGACCTCGGATCCTAGCTATGCCGATTATGTTAGAAAGCTTAAAAATCTTCATACGCCGCCTTTGTATTCATAGACCATTAGATGGTCTTTTTTTATGAGCCAAGAAGGATTGGGCCTGTTTTTTGGAACTTAGTTTGGACATCATCCGTAATTAATAATAAGATAAACAGAGAGCCTGATTATTCATAGGAGTCGATGAACATGAAATCAATTTTTTATACATTTATATGGGCCATCCTCTCTACTTTTTTTTCGCTTGTGATTTTAACCGTCAGTATTGGGGTTTTCCATCATCATGCTGGATTATCGATACTGTATGCGATGATGGGGGGGGGCGTGATGTTTGCAGGGAGCAGATGGGTTGCTTTCCAGTTGTTTTTAAAGAAACACGGACTGTCTCGTAGTGATTATGTATATATCAAACAGCATTTAAAAGAAGCAGGACAAAAGCTCGTACGTTTAAAGAAGGCTTTATTTGCTGTGAAGAACGTACAGACGATCAAACATAATTATGAAATTCTTCGACTTGCACGACGAATCTATACGATTACAAAAAAAGAGCCGACCCGATTTTATGATGCACAGCATTTTTATTTTGAAAGCTTGGATTCTGTCGTTGAACTAACTGAAAAATATGCACTATTGTATAACCAGCCTGATCGCAGTCATGAGCTGGAAATGACACTGAGCCAAACTCGAGTGACGCTGACAGAGCTGCAAAAGCAATTGACGAATGATTTGCAGCAAGTATTAGGAAGAGACATAGAAGCCCTTCATATTGAGCTTGAAGTGGCAGATAAAATGATAAAGAAATAATGAAAGGAGTCAAACGCAATGAAACCAGAAGATCACATCACATCATCACCTGCTTCCACTACAGATCTTCAGTTTCGGGTGTTTGATACCTTATCTGATGAGGAGAAACAAGAAGCCATACAGCGTGCTGAGCAGATCCCTGACAATCCGCAAAAGCTGCTTTTCTATGGTACACGTGTTCAGGAACGATTGTTGGAACAATCACAACAAATGATGAAATACGTTGAGAAAAAAGATATCGATCAAATAGGAGACGTGCTTGAGGCCTTTTTGCACCAGCTGCATATAGTAGAACCGGAGGATTTACTACCAAAGAAGCAGGGCTTTTTTTTGAAGTTGTTTCAGCGGGAGAAGCGTTCTACTCAGGAAATCATATCGCGTTTTCAACATGCAAAATCACAGATCGAGAGATTATCAGCAAGGCTTCGTTACGCAAAAGGCGGGTTAATCTCGGACCATATGTTATTAGAGCGTTTATTTGAAGAAAATCAAACTTATTTCCAAGAGATGACGCTGCAGGTTGCAGCAGTTGAAGCGAAGATGACAACTTTAGAGAAGCAGATCATATCAGAAACGGAGCAGACTGGTAATCGGACTATAGAGGAGCAATTGATGAGTCAGGAAGTCAATGCAGAAGATTATATGGGGAGGCTGAAGGAACGGAAACATGATTTGCTGCTAAGCCGGCAAATTGCTTTGCAATGTAATGCCCAAATTCGAATGATCCAGCATACGAATCATACATTGGCCAATCACATTCAATCCACTGTTTCTGCGTCTATTCCTCTATGGATCAACCAAATGTCGATTGCGTTAACGCATATTCAGCAGCGTGCCAATTCAGCTCTTGAGAATCGAATCCAAAAAACATATGAAAAGGTATCAAAGCAGCAGGGGGAGCTTCTTGAAGAGGCAGCTTTTGCACCTATAGATACGTTGAAAAAGGTTCAACGCCAATTAGCTGAAACCTTACAGGAAACGTTACAGGTGAAAGAGCATGGAAGCCAAGAGCGAGTTCAATTGAAAAACAGCATGTATGAGGCAGAACAGCAGCTGACGAATCACCAGCCAATAAAGGAATGAGAATCCATCTTTCGGTTCCTTTGTATGAACGTTATAATAGACATAAGATATCGTTAAAGTGAAAAGGGTCGATTTGTTTGAAAACACCTTTATATACAGCATTAGCACAACATGCGGAAAAGAAGCCTTATTCTTTTCACGTTCCAGGACATCACAATGGAGATGTCTTTTTTGATGAGGCACGGTCTTATTATGAGTCAATTCTTCAGCTGGATGTAACGGAGCTTGAAGGATTAGATGATCTCCATCATCCAACTGGTGTAATTCAAGAGGCTGAACATTTATTGGCAAATCTATATGGATCAGATCAAAGCTTTTTCCTTGTGAATGGGACAACTGTCGGAAATTTAGCGATGGTGATGGCTGCCTGTCGTGCGGGAGATGAGATTTTCGTCCAGCGAAATTGTCATAAGTCTGTTTACCATGCGATTGAGCTTGCAGGAGCAACGCCTATTATGGTAGAAGCTGAGATAGATCCACACCTGCATGTTCCAACACATGTGACAGATGAAACAGTCAAAAAAGCCATAGCAAAACATCCTAATGGCCGGGTGATCGTTTTGACTTATCCGAACTACTACGGTCATGCAGCTGATTTATCAAAACTGATTCAAATGTGCCACGAAGCAGGCATGATCGTTTTGGTTGATGAGGCACATGGTGCACATTTTGTATTAGACGGCGCTTTTCCTCCATCTGCTCTTTCCTATGGAGCTGACGTGGTGGTACAATCAGCACATAAAACCCTTCCGGCAATGACGATGGGATCATACCTTCATCTTCAGGGGGAGCGAATGGATGCAAAACGTTTGAAAACATTCCTCACGATGCTTCAAAGCAGTTCTCCATCCTATCCAATTATGGCCTCATTAGATGTGGCAAGAGCTTATGTCGAGGAGATCAAGAAAAAAGGGATCTTGGATGGAATCATGAAAGGGCTGGCAGAGCTGAAAAATGAGTTCAACCGTATACCTCAGCTTGAAGTGGTCGAGTCTGAATTGCATTCTAACGATCCATTAAAATGTGTTATTCGATCAAAAAAAGGGCTGACTGGTTATGAGCTAAAACGAGTGCTTGAATCAGTGGAGGTTCACCCAGAGCTTGCGGACGAACATCAGGTATTACTTGTCTTTGGCTTGGAACAGAAGAAGGATATTCCTTTTAAACGAATAGAGCAGGCCCTTAATCAAAGCGATTCATTGCTCAAAGGAAAAGATCATATCCAAAGTGAGGCGCTGTCTATTGAGAACGATGAGCATAGACAGGAGATAGAAGCCGTCCCATTTGAACATGCAGCAGGACGGATTAGCGCAGAATCGGTTATTCCATATCCACCGGGTATTCCTTTGATCGTTAAGGGAGAGCGTATTGAAATCGATCAAATTGCGGCTTTAAGCCGCTTGCTTGGACATCAGGTTCATGTTCAAGCAAGTCAGGTGATTCATCAGAGAAAATTATATGTTGATATAGAAGAGGAGACACTATGAGCGGTATGTTTATTACGTTTGAAGGGCCAGAGGGTGCCGGAAAAACGACAGTGATTCAAAAAGTGTATGAAGAAATGGAACGCCAAGGATATGCAGTGATGGCGACACGTGAGCCTGGTGGCATTGACATTGCAGAGCAGATTCGTGAAGTCATTTTAAATGAAAAAAACACAAAAATGGACGCGAAAACAGAAGCTTTGCTGTATGCAGCCGCAAGAAGGCAGCATTTGGCTGAGAAGGTAGAACCGGCATTACAGCGCGGGCAGACGGTTTTATGTGATCGTTTTGTCGATAGCTCCCTTGCTTATCAAGGCTATGCGAGAGGGCTTGGGATTGAAGAAGTAAAGTCAATTAACGACTTTGCTATTAATGGCACGATGCCTCAAATGACCATTTATTTTTCTATTACACCTGAGGAAGGGCTAAAGCGAATCGATGCCAACCAGGGAAGAGAAAAGAATCGATTAGACATGGAGACGCTGAATTTCCACCAGCTGGTCAGAGAAGGTTATGAACTGCTTATTGCACAATCACCAGAACGATTCCGTGTAGTGGATGCGTCTCAGCCGATGCAGGCTGTCTATGAAGAAGTCCTTCAATTGATTCAGGACACATTAAAGCAAAATCAAATATGACCTAATTCCCAATCGTTGTTATAATATAGAGGAAGACATCGGCATGTCATCTGTGCCTAAAATAAAGGAGGCCAATCAAATGAAATTAATTGTTGCCGTTGTACAGGACCAAGATAGCAGCAAGTTGTTGAAAATATTGACTGAACATCATTTCGGCGTGACAAAATTAGCTTCAACTGGTGGGTTTTTAAAGTCTGGGAATACGACTTTTATTATTGGTTGTGATGATGTCCGGGTGGATAAAGCATTACAGCTTATAAAAGAAAATTGCCGTAAACGTGATCAAATGATCGCGCCTGTATCCCCAATGGGTGGAAATGCAGATTCATACGTACCATACCCTGTTGAGGTTGAAGTTGGCGGAGCTACTGTCTTTATTCTGCCAGTTGAACAATTTCATCAATTTTAAGGATGGGTTGCTGTGAAAATTAATCAAGATATGCGGCTGCGTTTAGAAAAGCGTGAACTTCAAGCGATGAAAGGAAACCAGACATCTGCCTCCTTCAAAGCTTCGATGGAGACGCAAAGCGGCAAACTGCGCTTAGAACAACTGACGGTCATGCTGAGTGATATCGAAGTGTTCGGTAAAAAGCTCGCAAAGTCACGAAACCTAAAGGACTTGGCTAGGTTTAAAGGACTGGTGAAGCGCTTTGTGAAAGAGACAGTCGATAATGGTTTAAATATAGAAACATCAAGGAGCTTTGACATTTATGGCAACACACGTACACTCGCTTTAGTCAAAGCGCTGGATGAAAAGCTGATTGAATTAACAGAGGATATGATGAATCAAGAGAAACCATCTATTGATTTGCTTGAACGTATTGGAGAAATAAAAGGTTTATTGATTAACCTTTACACATAGAGAGTGATAACATGGCAATTAGCTGGGATGACATGAATGATTTGCAGCCGCGCGTCATGCGGCTGATTTTTAATAGTATTGATAAAGACCGACTTGCGCATGCCTACTTATTTGAAGGAAAAAAAGGGACAGGAAAACTGGATGCAGCGATGCTTTTGGCTAAGAGCTTTTTTTGTTTGGAATCAGGAGTGAAACCATGTGAATCCTGTCAAAACTGCAAAAGGATTGCATCAGGAAACCATCCCGATTTACATCTTGTGCAGCCCGATGGCCAATCAATTAAGAAGGCGCAAGTGCAGGCACTGCAGGAGGAATTTACAAAAGCAGGTGTAGAATCTCACCGGAAAATGTATATTATTCTTCATGCGGACAAAATGACGGTTAATGCCGCGAACAGTTTATTGAAGTTCCTAGAGGAGCCTAATCGGGAAACGATGGCGGTTTTAATCACTGAGCAATCGCATAAAATGCTGGATACGATTATTTCAAGATGTCAGATGCTCAGCTTTCAGCCGCTGCAGCCACAATCCTTGGAGCAGCAGCTTTTACAAGAAGGCGTATCTCAGCATCTCGCAAGGCTTTTGTCGAATTTAACCAATAATTTAGCAGAAGCACTCGAATTAAGTCGAAATGATCAGTTTGCAGAGTCTAGAGCGAAAGTGATAAAATTGTATGAAGTCTTACACCAGCGAAAAGAACATGCATTTTTTTATATACAGGATCAATGGATGCCTTTTTTCAAAGAGAAAGACCTTCAAGAAACAGGTCTGGATATGCTTTTATTTATATACCGTGATGTATTGTCGATTCAAATAGGAAATGAAGATAAAGTCATTTATCAAGACTTATTCCAGACAATGAAGCAGCATGCGCTGCATTCCACACAGCAGATGGTGACCAGCCAGATCCTTGCTGTACTAGAAGCGAAAAAGAGACTTCAATCCAACGTGAATGCCCAAGGGCTGATGGAGCAATTGGTGTTGATGTTGCAGGAGGGATAAGCTTGTACAACGTAATTGGTGTTCGCTTTAAAAAAGCGGGCAAAATCTATTATTTCGATCCTAATGGATTTCATATAGAAAATGATAGTTGTGTCATTGTAGAAACGGTCAGAGGGGTTGAGTACGGACAAGTGGTCATCGCCAATAAAAAAGTAGATGAACACGATGTGGTTCTCCCTCTGCGTAAAGTCATTCGTGTAGCAGACGAACGAGACCGGCTCATCGTTGAGGAAAACAAAGAAGCAGCGATGACAGCCTTTGATACATGTCTTCAGAAGGTAAGTGAACATGGGCTAGAAATGAAACTGGTTGATGTTGAATTTACATTTGACCGAAACAAGGTCATCTTCTACTTCACAGCAGATGGCAGAGTCGATTTCCGTGAGCTAGTGAAGGATCTTGCATCAATCTTCAAAACGAGAATTGAACTTCGCCAGATTGGTGTAAGAGACGAGGCAAAAATGCTTGGCGGCATTGGTCCTTGCGGGCGAATGCTTTGCTGTTCGACATTCTTAGGAGACTTTGAACCAGTGTCTATTAAGATGGCAAAGGATCAAAACCTGTCGTTAAATCCTACAAAAATTTCAGGACTTTGCGGTCGTTTGATGTGCTGCTTGAAATATGAGAATGATGAGTATGAAACAGCGAAAGAACAATTACCGGATATCGGCGAAACGATTCAGACGTCTAATGGCTCTGCAAAGGTAGTAGGGCTTAATATTTTAGAACGAATTTTGCAAGTTGAATTAACCGGGCAAGAAAAAGTGATAGAATATACATGGGAAGAATTATTACAAGAAGGCGTTGTATCTGCACAAACAACTGAGTAACGAGGTGTGCCACCTTGGATAAAAAGGAACTATTTGATACGGTGATTAATTTAGAAGAACAAATCGGTTCTCTTTATCGCCAGTTAGGTGATTTGAAAAATCATATCGGTGAAGTGATTGAAGAAAATCATCAGCTGCAGATGGAGAATCAGCACTTGCGTGAACGTCTGGATCAGTCCGATCGAGACAAATCGTCTGAGGCAGAGAATGATTCTGCCCAGAAGCCAAGTCATTCTGATATAGGGGAAGGTCATGATAACCTGGCCCGGCTATATCAGGAGGGCTTCCATATTTGTAATGTACATTATGGGAGCATTCGTAAAGAGGGAGACTGTTTGTTCTGTCTGTCATTTTTAAATAAAAAATGAGAAAAGGCTTCCGCTGAATCGGGAGCCTTTTTCACAGGAAAAGAAAGGATACATCATGGTTTCGTTAAGAGAAGATGAACGTTTAGATTACTTGCTCGCCGAAGATATGAAGATTATACAAAGTAAAACTGTGTTTGCCTTTTCATTGGACGCAGTATTATTAGCTAAATTTGCGTATGTACCGATCCAAAAAGGGGAGATCATTGATCTTTGTACCGGAAATGGCATCGTGCCATTGCTGCTTTCGACTCGTTCTAAGGCCGCGATTACGGGTGTTGAAATTCAAGAACGACTGTTTGATATGGCAAAAAGAAGTGTGGAGTATAATCAACTTGAACACCAGATCGAATTGATTCGTGGTGACTTGAATGATATGCCAGAACGGTACGGCAACCATAAAGTTGATGTGATTACATGTAACCCGCCATATTTTAAAACACCTTCTAAGGATGAAATCAATGAAAATGAATATTTGGCGGTTGCACGGCATGAAATTCATTGTACATTAGAAGATGTCATTCGTGTTTCTTCCACGCTGCTAAAGCAAGGGGGAAAACTGGCGATGGTTCATCGACCAGGACGGCTGCTTGAGATAGTGGAATTAATGAAGAAATACCGAATTGAGCCAAAACGAATTCAATTTGTTTATCCCAAACAAGGGAAAGAAGCCAATACCATCTTGGTAGAGGGCATAAAAGATGGAAAACCAGATCTGAAAATTCTCCCGCCTCTTTTTGTTTATGGGGAAGATCAGGAGTATACAGATGAAATCAGGACGATACTGTATGGAGAAGCATAATCATTACTTTTATGTATTAAAATGTGCAGATGGCAGCCTGTATGCGGGTTATACAAATGATTTGCAAAAAAGACTGATGACCCACAATAGTGGAAAGGGAGCAAAGTATACAAGAGCGAGACGCCCGGTTGAGCTTTTTTATCATGAATGTTTTGCAACCAAAAGAGAAGCCATGCAGCAAGAATATCGTTTCAAAACGTGGACGAGGAAAAAGAAAGACATTTATATAGAAGAAATGCGAATGGAAAAGGAGGCGGCACATGAAAAAGACACAGAAAAGCTTTGATGGTCAATCTGATATGGGTATTCTTTATCTCGTTCCAACCCCGATTGGAAATCTAGAAGATATGACGTTCCGAGCGATACAAACATTAAAAGATGTAGACTATATTGCCGCAGAAGATACAAGGCAAACGAAAAAGCTGTCTCATGTATACGAGATTGATACACCATTAACAAGTTATCATGAGCATAACAAAGACAGCAGCGGCCACAAGTTAATCGAATGGCTAAAAGAAGGGAAGAATATCGCACTCGTGAGTGATGCCGGTTTACCGACGATTTCAGATCCAGGGGCCGAAGTGGTTCGAGATTTTACTAGCATCGGAGGCTATGTCATTCCGTTACCTGGCGCCAATGCTGCACTAACGGCACTCATTGCATCAGGAATCGCGCCTCAGCCATTTTTCTTTTACGGTTTTCTCGACCGTCAAAAAAAAGAAAAGAAAAAGCAGCTTGAAGCCTTGAAGAAACGCCAAGAAACGATCATTTTCTATGAAGCGCCCCATCGATTAAAAGAAACGCTGACTTTGATGAAGGAAGTGTGGGGGAATCGGAACATCGCAATTACGAGAGAACTGACAAAAAAATTCGAAGAGTTTATTCGTGGAGATTTAGAGTCAGTGCTGACATGGGTTGCGGAGAATCAAATCCGAGGTGAGTTCTGTCTTGTGGTACAAGGAAATGATCAAGCTGAAGAAGAGATGAATGAAGAAGCATGGTGGACGTCCTTATCTGAAAAAGAACATGTGATCCATTACATAGAGGAAGGATTAACGTCGAAGGAAGCCATTAAACGTACAGCTGTTGAACGTGGTGTGCCAAAGCGCACGATATACGATGCCTATCATATTGAACAATAAAGAAAGGTTCTTGCAAACGGTGCAAGAACCTTTTTTATATGAACCTTATTTTTGTGATTGAAGTTGGTTTTGGATTTCGTTAATGATTTGCTCTGCACCTTCACGGCTAAGAACTAATTTACCATTAGCAAGCTTAAGGTTATCGTCTGATACTTCACCTGTTACTTGGCAAGTCATGTTTGGTTTATATTTTTTTAGGATAATTTTTTCATCATCAACATAAATTTCCAAAGCGTCTTTTTCAGCGATTCCTAGCGTACGGCGAAGTTCGATTGGAATCACCACGCGTCCTAATTCGTCAACTTTACGTACAATACCTGTAGATTTCATCTTCATTCTCCTCCCAAAAAGAACTTATTCTTAATATAATATTATCTTCGTCATTATTCGACAAATTCCTTACATTCCTAGCATAACAAGGTTTCCATAAATCGTCAATCATTTTGTTTACTATTGTTTGTAAAATATGACTCTTAAAGTCAAAAGACCTTGAAACTACTGATGTATAAGGCTTTTGTAGGCTTTTTCTATGAAAATTTAAGAAATGATGAGTTCAGATTAACAAGACTTTTGCCCTAATTTAGCCAATTGTAAATCTGGAAATAGATTTCATACGACAATATTCGACAAAATGTCGACGGGTTTGTCGTTTTTTTCGAAAAACTCATCTTTTTCGATCATTTCATCTTGTTCTATGTATATATGCTTGATCTTAAAGGCTAAGATGGTATCATAGAGAAAGCACAAGTGCAAAATTGAATGAATTGATCTGACACATTTTCATGTAATGATGATAACCGCTCTCGTCCATTGGGCGGGAGTTTTTGACATTTACACACACGCAGGAGGTTCCGACATGCCAGAAAAGAAAAAAACGTTTTATCTGACAACACCTATTTACTATCCGAGCGGAAAATTACATATTGGACATGCTTATACGACAGTAGCTGGAGATGCTATGGCTCGTTATAAACGTCTTCAAGGCTATGATGTCATGTATTTAACGGGTACAGATGAGCACGGACAAAAAATTCAGCAAAAAGCTGAAGAACAAAATATCACACCGATCGAGTATTTAGATCCAGTCGTTAAAGACATTCAATCATTATGGAAGAAACTCGACATTTCTAATGATGACTTCATTCGTACAACGGAAAAAAGACATACGAAAATCATTGAGCAAGTCTTCCAAAAACTGCTTGATCAAGGCGATATTTATTTAGATCAATATGAGGGCTGGTACAGTATTCCTGATGAGACATTCTATACAGAAACACAGCTTGTTGATGTTGAGCGTAATGAGAAAGGGGAAGTCATTGGCGGAAAAAGCCCTGACAGCGGCCACCCTGTTGAATTAATTAAAGAGGAATCATATTTCTTCCGCATGAGTAAGTATGCGGATCGTTTGCTCGACTATTACGAAAAGAATCCATCATTTATTCAGCCTGAATCAAGAAAGAATGAAATGATTAATAACTTCATTAAACCAGGTTTAGAGGATTTAGCAGTATCAAGAACAACCTTTGATTGGGGAATTAAAGTTCCTAACAATCCAAAGCACGTCATTTATGTATGGATTGATGCGTTATTCAACTATTTAACTGCGATTGGCTATGGAACAGATCAAGATGAAAAATACAAAAAATATTGGCCTGCCAACGTACATCTCGTAGGAAAAGAAATTGTACGCTTCCATACGATTTATTGGCCGATTATGCTGATGGCATTAGATCTGCCTCTGCCGAAACAAATTTTCGCCCACGGCTGGCTGCTCATGAAAGATGGCAAAATGTCTAAATCAAAAGGGAATGTGGTAGATCCGGTTACATTAATTGATCGCTATGGCCTCGATGCCCTTCGTTATTATCTGCTTCGCGAAGTACCATTTGGAGCGGATGGTGTGTTTACACCAGAAGGATTCGTGGAACGTGTAAACTATGACCTTGCCAATGATTTAGGTAACTTGCTTAATCGTACAGTTGCGATGGTGCAAAAATATTTTGACGGCACTTTAAGCAGCTATAAGGGTCCTGTTAATGAGTTTGATGAAGAGCTGAAAGCAGTCGCTGAGCAAACAGTCAAAGCCTATGAAGAGGCGATGGAGAACCTTGAATTCTCTGTGGCTCTTTCAAATGTTTGGACATTAATCAGCAGAACCAATAAATATATTGATCAAACAGCTCCATGGGTGCTGGCAAAGGATGAAACAAAACGAAAAGAACTGCATTCTGTTATGTATCATTTAGCAGAATCACTTCGAATCACAGCAGTACTCTTAACGCCATTCCTAACGAAAACACCTGAGAAAATCTTCTTCCAGCTTGGAATTGAAGAAGAGAAGCTCAAAAGTTGGGATAGTATCCTATCATTTGGTGCGATTCAACAAGCGACGGTACAAAAAGGAGAGCCTTTGTTCCCGCGTTTAGAGGTTGAAGAAGAAGTAGCCTACATTAAAGAAAAAATGCAGGGAAGTGCACCTAAGGCAGAAGAAGAGAAAGTGGAAATCGAAGAAACGGAATTACCTGAGCTGGGAGCAGAAATTGCATTTGATGATTTCTCAAAAGTCGATCTTCGAGTTGCACAGGTATTGGAAGCAGCTCCAGTTAAAAAAGCGGATCGTCTCTTAAAGCTTCAGCTTGATTTTGGATTTGAAAAAAGACAAATAGTCTCTGGGATTGCCAAGCACTATCAACCAGAGGAATTAGTAGGGAAGAAGCTCGTTTGCGTAGCGAATCTTACACCAGTTAAACTCAGAGGGGAAATTTCCCAGGGAATGATTTTAACAGGAGAAACTGGCGGGAAATTGCAGGTTCTTGAAGTAGATCAATCTCTAGCAAATGGAACAAAAATTTTATAAATCAACAAAGGTGTTCCACGTGTAACATTTCGTCGAACACCTTTTGTTTTTTAGGAGAATTGTCGAAAGGAGCAATCAACAATGTTATTTGATACACATGCCCACTTAAATGCAGAACAATACAATGAAGACTTAGAGCAGGTGATCGAAAGAGCGAAAAGCGAGAAAGTTGAGAAAATCGTGGTGGTAGGGTTTGACCGCCCAACAATTACGAGAGCGATGGAGTTAATTGAAGAGTATGATTTCATATATGCAGCTATCGGCTGGCATCCAGTCGATGCTATTGATATGACAGATGAGGATTTGGCTTGGATCAAAGATTTATCTCAACACGAAAAAGTGGTTGCGATTGGAGAAATGGGTCTGGATTACTATTGGGGCAAGTCGCCAAAAGATGTGCAAAAGGAAGTCTTTAGACGCCAAATTGCTCTTGCGAAGGAAGTGAATCTTCCAATCGTTATTCATAATCGTGACGCAACGGAAGATGTCGTGACGATTTTAAAGGAAGAGGGAGCAGCTGAGGTTGGAGGTATTATGCACTGCTTTACTGGCAGTCTGGAAACTGCAAAAGCGTGTATGGAGATGAACTTTTATATTTCATTCGGTGGACCCGTGACATTTAAAAATGCCAAAAAGCCTAAGGAAGTTGTAAAGGAGATACCAAGTGACCGGCTTTTGATTGAAACAGACTGCCCATACTTAACGCCAGTGCCATTTAGAGGGAAACGTAACGAGCCAAGTTATGTGAAATATATCGCAGAACAGATTGCGGAGCTGAGAGAAATCAGCTTTGAAGAGCTTGCTGAATTGACAACAAAAAATGCAAAAAAAGTTTTCCGTATAAACTGACAGTATATGATGTCAATCCTTGTTTAAGCTTGTCCAATTGTGAAACATAACGAAAAAGTTCTACACGTTTGCGCCTCCTCATAGGATAAGTTGTCGATAAGTCTTTCTTCCCTTCCTTCCATAAATCTCCCATAATAGGTTTACAATCGAGCATTTTTGTACACTGGGTGGAAGGGTTGACAGGTTTTGAGATACTCTATATAATCTCTCCGAGGAGAAGGAGGCGTTTTTCATCGTACAAAAAATGAAAAATCTGTTTTCTGTTAAGCTAGGAAAAGGCAAGGTTTTATTACTAGTTGTTTGCTTGCTTTTAGCTGGAACTGGAACGGCTTACGGTGCGCATGAGCTCACTAAGCAGTCTATTACCATTTCAATCAATGGTAAAGAGAAGACAATTCGTACACATGAAGAGACAGTAGCTCAGCTGCTTTCAGACCTTGGAATAAGGACCAAGGCGGAGGATCATATCTCTCCAAGTCTAAATACAAAGATTCAAGACAACATGAACATTGTGTATGATGCGGCTATACCGGTTCATCTGACCCTAGATGGGAAAGAGAAAACGATATGGACAACAGATCAGACGGTTGGAGCATTATTGAAGAATGAGAAGATAGATATTGGGAAGCACGATCAAGTAACTCCAGGAAAGAATGACAAGTTAAAAAAGGATATGAATCTTGTGGTTCAGCAGGCCTTCCAGGTCAGCTTAAATGATGGAGGAAAAGATAAAAAAGTGTGGACCACTTCGACTACGGTCGCTGACTTTTTAAAGCAACAAGAGCTGAAGCTCAAGAAGCACGATAAGATCAAGCCTGCGTTACATAGTAACCTTTCTAAAAAGAGCGCAGATATAAAGATCACTCGGGTGGAAAAAGTCACCGATGTAGTGGAAGAGAAAATTGCTTTTGATACCAAACATAAAAAGGATCATTCTCTTGAAAAAGGAAAAGAGAAGGTACTTAAAAAAGGTGAAGAAGGTAAATTGAAGAAGCACTATGCCATTGTGAAAGAAAACGGCAAAGTGGTGTCTAAAGAATTGATTAAAGAAGTGACCGAAAAAGATAGTAAGGACCGTTTAGTGGCCATTGGTACACAAGTGACCAAAAAGCCTACAGCGTCCCCTGCGGTTTCACGAAGCAATGAATCGTCAGGAAAAGAATTTTATGTAGCGTCAACAGCCTATACAGCGAGCTGTGCTGGATGTACGGGCAGAACGTCTACAGGCTTTGATTTAAAAGCAAATCCGGGTGCAAAGGTCATAGCAGTTGATCCGAGTGTCATTCCGCTGGGCTCAAAAGTGTATGTGGAAGGCTATGGATATGCCGTTGCATCAGACACTGGATCTGCTATAAAAGGGAATAAAATTGATGTGTTTGTCCCAAGTAAGTCGGCAGCTTATCAATGGGGAAATAAACGAGTGAAGATTAGAGTACTCAAATAAACACATCAAATCATTTATATGAACAGAGGGCTTTGCGCACCCTCTGTTTTTTTGGTTATAATAGAAGCACTGTTTCTAATTAATTAGACGCAAAAGCAGCATGAAAGGTTTCGTTTTTTTAACCAAAAAATGTAGATTGTTTTTGCAAGCGGAGGAATACATGAAAATCAAAGAAATCATTGTGGTGGAGGGTCGTGATGACACTGCCAGAGTGAAGATGGCGGTGGATGCAGATACGATCGAAACAAACGGATCTGCCATTGGCGATACAGTCATTCAACAAGTGCGTCTTGCTCAGGAGACGAGAGGAGTCATTATTTTAACAGATCCCGATTTTCCTGGTGAGAAGATCCGTAAAACCATTGCAGAGGCGGTTCCTGGCTGTAAGCACGCTTTTTTGCCAAAACATCTTGCGAAGGCGAAGCGGGATAAAGGAATTGGTGTCGAACATGCTTCCTTGGACAGTATTCGGGAATGTCTTGCCCATGTCCATGAAGAAATGGAAGAATCGGAAAGTGACATTACATTAGACGACTTATTTGACGCAGGCCTTATCGGAGGCGAAGCATCGAAACGCCGCCGCGAACGACTAGGAGTGCTTTTAAATATAGGATATACCAATGCGAAGCAGCTGCAAAAGCGCCTTCACATGTTCCAAATAACCAAACATGATTTTATTGCGGCCTTAAAGACCGTCATGCAGGAGGAAGCCGATGAATAAAGATATTGCGACACCCGTCAGAACGAAGGAGATACTGAAGAAGTACGGTTTCTCTTTTAAAAAGAGCTTAGGGCAGAACTTCTTAATTGATACAAATATTTTAGATCGCATTGTTGATCACGCAGAGGTGACAGATGAGACCGGCGTCATTGAAATTGGGCCTGGTATCGGCGCATTGACAGAACAGCTTGCTAAACGAGCAAAGAAAGTCACCGCTTTTGAAATTGATCAGCGTTTATTGCCTATTTTAAACGATACGCTCTCTCCATATGATAATGTCACGATCATTCATCAAGATGTATTAAAGGCGGATGTGAGAAAGGTCATCGAAGAAAATTTTGCTGACTGTAAGGAAGTGATGGTTGTTGCCAACCTTCCATATTACGTGACAACCCCGATCATTATGAAATTGCTTGAAGAAAACCTTCCATTGAAAGGGATTGTGGTCATGCTGCAAAAAGAAGTAGCAGATCGTATGGCAGCTGTCCCTTCATCAAAGGAATATAATTCACTGTCTATCGCAGTTCAATTTTATACGGAAGCAAAAACGGTGATGGTTGTACCTAAAACGGTTTTTGTTCCTCAGCCAAATGTCGATTCGGCTGTGATTAAGCTGACTGTTCGTGAAACGCCTGCTGTCTCAGTAGAAAATGATGCGTTTTTCTTTCAATTGATCCGAGCGAGCTTTGGCCAGCGCCGGAAAACATTGATGAATAATTTGATGAACAATCTACCTGATGGAAAAAAACATAAAGCGATCATCGAGGAAGCACTCCAAACAGCTGATATTGATGGAAAGCGCCGCGGAGAATCATTATCCATTGAGGAATTTGCCCGTTTGTCGAATGTTTTACAAAAAGCCCTTTCGTAAGGGCTTTTTTCTTTTGTTTTTCACCACTTCAACTGTTCGGGCATAGGCTAGAAAGAACAGCACATATGAAAGATGAACATGTTTAGTGCAAGACGATACCAACAGGATATGAGCCTGATTGTGGAGTGAAAAGCATGCAATTTCAAATAGGAGATATGGTGACGAGGGCATCCTATCAAATGGATATTATGTTTCGAATCATTCGAATTGATGAGACAGATCAGCACGAAGCCACTGCCATATTGCATGGGAATGAAGTGAGGCTGATTGCTGATGCTAAGATGTCGGATCTCGTCTTGATTCAAAAAGAGGAGCAGCTGACAAGGGAAAAGGACGACGAACGAAAAATTAACGAATCGCTCGACCTACTAAGACAGGATTATCAGCTGCTGCGTGAAAAACAAGAGTATTATACATCTGGACAATATCAGCATCAGGAGCAGTATTTTCACATGCCTGGAAAGGTCCTTCATCTAGATGGAGATGCTTCATACTTAAAGAAATGCTTAGACGTATATGAACGAATAGGTGTGCCTGTGTACGGAGTGCATTGTCAAGAGAAGAAAATGCCAAGCGTGATCGATTCGTTACTTGATCAATATCGGCCTGATATTTTAGTCATTACAGGGCATGATGCGTATTCCAAGCAAAAGGGCGGCGTAAATGATATCGGTGCCTATCGCCATTCTCGTCATTTCGTTGAAACGGTTCAAAAAGCAAGAAAGAAAATTCCTCATTTAGATCAACTTGTGATCTTTGCAGGCGCCTGTCAATCTCATTTCGAATCATTGATCCAAGCAGGTGCCAATTTTGCAAGCTCACCTTCACGTGTGAACATTCATGCGCTCGATCCCGTGTATATCGTTGCGAAGATCAGCTTCACTCCATTTGTAGATCGAATCAATGTGTGGGATGTGCTTCGTAATACATTAACAAGAGAAAAAGGCCTTGGGGGCATCGAGACGAAGGGTGTTTTAAGGGTAGGTATGCCATATAAAAAAGACCATGAATCGACATAACCCGACTGATTTCAGTCTGGTTTTTTTTATGTTCAAAAAGAAATTTCAAATGGATACATAATTCACCGGAATTTGAGAAAAATAGGGAGGAGAAAAGGTAGAAGTTTGTCAAAATTATTTTGTTGACAATGGCTCGTGTTGGTTGATATAATTTAATTTTTATTTGACAAAAATGGGCCGTTGTTGTATAATTATCTCAGTGAGGTGGATGCAATGGCGAAGACTTTGTCCGACATCAAAAGATCGCTTGATGGTAACTTAGGTAAACGTTTGACGTTAAAGGCTAACGGAGGCCGTCGTAAAACAATTGAGCGTTCGGGCATTTTAGCTGAAACGTACCCTTCTGTATTTGTGATTCAATTAGATCAAGATGAGAATTCGTTTGAAAGAGTTTCTTACAGTTATGCAGATATACTGACTGAGACGGTCGAATTAACGTTCGATGATGCCGCTAGCTCAGTCGCCTATTAATGGGCAGTGAACTTCTTGTTTACTGCTTTTTGTTTTGCCCTTTTTTCTGAATGGGAGTCTGTCCATTTTTTGAAAGGGGTAAAAGAAAGGATTCGATACAAAATAAGAAAGCCACAAAAGCAGTGGCACTGATTCGAATTCTCGACTAAAGGGGCTGTTTCGTTTGGGTAGACGCCGAGGCATTATGTCAGATGAGTTCAAATACGAGCTGGCGAAGGATCTTGGATTTTATGATACCGTCAAAAATGGAGGCTGGGGAGAGATTCGTGCGCGTGACGCAGGTAATATGGTCAAACGTGCCATCGAATTAGCTCAGCAGCACATGGCTCAGGATGAGAATCAACGATAGAAAAATGGTCAGGGATACCTCGGGTGTCTCTGGCTTTTTTTGTTGAAAAAGTCAGTGTGCTGGGCGTAAAAGCCAATATTCATCAGATCCATCAAATGTGATACAATATTGATACTTATGTTTAGATGGAGAAGTAGGTGAAATGTTTGCGTATTTTAGAAAAAGCACCGGCAAAAATTAATCTCTCACTTGATGTTCATGGAAAAAGACCGGATGGATATCACGAAGTGGAGATGGTGATGACAACAATAGACCTTGCAGATCGACTTGAGCTGACGGAGCTGGACAAAGACGAAATCCGTGTATCATCTCATAATCGATTTGTGCCAGATGATCAGCGTAACTTGGCTTATCAAGCGGCTAAATTACTCAAAACAAGGTTCGGTATTCAAAAAGGAGTATCAATTGTCATCACAAAAGCAATTCCTGTTGCAGCAGGTTTAGCTGGAGGCAGCAGTGATGCTGCAGCAGCGCTTCGCGGTTTAAACCGTTTGTGGAAGTTAAATCTCACGTTAGATGAACTCGCTGAGCTTGGAGCGGAGATCGGCTCAGATGTGTCTTTTTGTGTACACGGAGGCACAGCACTAGCGACAGGACGTGGAGAGAAACTGAAGCATATCGCGACACCGCCGCATTGCTGGGTGATTTTAGCGAAGCCGGTGATTGGGGTATCTACAGCTGAAGTTTATAGACAATATGACGCAAGCAAAGTAGGACACCCAAATGTACAGCGTATGATTGAAGCCATTGAGGCGAAAGATTATAAAGAGATGTGCGGCTCACTCGGTAACGTTCTGGAGTCTGTGACATTAAAGATGTATCCGGAAGTAGATATGATCAAAAGACAGATGAAGCGTTTCGGTGCTGATGCTGTATTAATGAGTGGAAGCGGCCCAACTGTGTTTGGCTTGATTCAATATGAATCGAAGGTACAAAGAATATATAACGGACTGAGAGGATTTTGTGATCAAGTATACGCTGTCCGCATGATCGGCGAACAAAATGCCCTTGATTAAATCCGTATATTAAGTTATATTATTCATAAATTATTCGGGTTCTGGGGGTAAGTTCATGAAGTTTCGTCGAAGCGGCAGATTGGTGGACTTAACAAATTATTTGTTAGCCCACCCGCACGTACTAGTACCGTTAACTTTTTTTGCAGAACGTTATCAATCTGCAAAGTCCTCCATTAGTGAAGACTTAACGATTATCAAACAGACCTTCGAACAGCAGGGAATAGGCACATTGCTTACTGTACCTGGCGCTGCTGGCGGAGTGAAATATATTCCAAAAATACACCTAAAAGAAGCAGATGACGTAGTAAACGATATCGGAGAGGCATTATCAACTCCTGAACGTGTACTTCCTGGCGGTTATTTATATTTAACCGATGTTTTAGGCAATCCATCGATTCTTGCGAAAATCGGTAAGCTGTTTGCGACCATCTTTGCGGACCGTGCGATTGATGTCGTCATGACCGTTGCGACAAAAGGTATTCCGATTGCCTATTCTGTTGCGGGTTATTTAAATGTGCCTGTTGTGATCGTTAGAAAAGATAATAAGGTAACCGAAGGATCAACTGTCAGTATTAATTATGCGTCAGGTTCTTCTAACCGAATTCAAACCATGTCCCTTGCAAAGCGCAGCTTAGATAAAGGCTCCAATGTGTTGATCATTGATGACTTTATGAAAGCGGGCGGAACCATTAACGGCATGATGAATTTGCTTGAGGAATTTAATGCAAATGTTGCAGGGATCGGTGTTCTTTTAGAAGATGAAGGCGTAGATGAACGTCTTGTCGATGAATATGTCTCGTTGTTAAAGCTTTCAACCATTAATATGAAGCAAAAAATCATTGAGATCAATGAAGGCAATTTCCACGAGTTTTTTCATTCGAAAGCGTAAGCTTTGATTAAACATGTATTTGAATGGGAGAGATTGATATGACAAAAGTTGTTCAAACCAAACATGCACCAGCAGCCATTGGACCTTACTCTCAAGGAATTATTGTCAATAACATGTTTTACAGCTCAGGGCAGATTCCATTAACCCCAGCTGGAGATTTTGTCAATGGAGATATTAAAGAACAAACACATCAAGTGTTCCGTAATCTTGAGGCTGTACTTGAAGCAGCAGGTGCTTCCTTTGAAACAGTCGTGAAAGCAACTGTTTTCATCAAAGATATGGAACAATTCGCTGAAGTGAATGAAGTGTACGGTGAGTATTTCCATACACATAAGCCAGCTCGTTCATGTGTGGAAGTGGCAAGACTTCCAAAGGATGCGCTTGTAGAAATAGAAGTAGTTGCATTAGTAAAATAAACAGGCACTCTCAATGAAAGCCGTTTGGTTTCATCATATGCAGGAAAAGACATCATCATGATGTCTTTTTTCATGCTGAGAATGTAAGCGTCGTCACCAATATGACAAATAATGTATAAATATCCCGATATTTCAAAAAAAGTTTAAAAAAAGAGCAGGAGAATCACCACGATCGTTGAATACCTAAGTAATGCTTTTATATTGGGAAAAGGTGGTGAACTACTGTGGAAGTTACTGACGTAAGATTACGCCGCGTGAATACCGATGGTCGCATGAGGGCGATTGCATCCATCACGCTGGACCACGAATTTGTTGTTCATGATATTCGTGTGATTGATGGAAACAATGGGTTGTTTGTTGCAATGCCTAGCAAACGCACGCCTGATGGAGAGTTTCGCGATATTGCACATCCAATTAATTCAAGCACTCGGGGTAAAATCCAAGATGCTGTATTAAATGAATATCATCGCTTAGGCGAAGAGGAAGAAACAATTGAATATGAAGAAGCTGGAGCTTCTTAATCATACGTGAACCTAAAAAGACAGCTTTAAGAGAAAATGAATGTTTTCTTTTAAATGCTGTCTTTTTTGCGTTCTTTCTCTTGTTTCTTATGTGTTTCATCTGTTAGAAAATTATTGTACTTCCTTATGTATCCTTGAAATCAGTCCTTATTTAGGATATATTTTTCTATGGATAATAGGGATATTGGAGGCCAATCAATGGATAAGCGGTTCGCAGTGATTTTAGCAGCGGGAAAAGGAACGAGAATGAAGTCGAAGCTATATAAAGTACTTCATCCAGTTTGCGGAAAGCCAATGGTCGAGCATGTGGCAGATGAAGCGTTAAAGCTTTCTTTAGCCAAGCTAGTGACGATTGTCGGTCATGGAGCAGAGGACGTTAAAGAGCAGCTTGGAGACAGAAGTGAGTATGCACTTCAAGAAGAACAGCTGGGAACAGCCCATGCCGTCAAACAAGCAAAGTCGTTCCTCGCGCAGGAAAAGGGAACAACCATTGTCATTTGTGGTGATACGCCATTATTGACAGCGGAAACAATGGAAGCCATGTTAAGCGAGCATCAAAAACATCAAGCGAAAGTCACTATTTTAACAGCACATGCGGATGATCCGACAGGCTATGGCCGTATTATTCGAGACGAAACAGGTGCTGTCGTGAAAATTGTGGAGCATAAAGATGCGAACGATGCAGAGCGTCAAGTGAATGAAATTAATACAGGGACTTATTGCTTTTCAAATGAAGATCTCTTCCGTGTGATTGAGCAAGTGTCGAATGAAAATGCACAGGGTGAATACTACTTGCCAGACGTCATTGAAATTTTAAAAAATGAAGGGCAAACAGTTGCAGCTTATCAAACACCGCATTTTGAAGAAACACTTGGAGTTAATGATCGTATCGCTCTATCACAAGCAGAGCAATTCATGAAGCGACGTATTAATCATCAGCATATGAAGAATGGTGTGACCTTGATTGATCCTGAGAACACGTATATTTCGCCAGATGCTGTCATCGGTGAAGATACAATCATTTATCCTGGGACGGTCATCAAAGGGAATGTAAAAATCGGTGCAGACGCCACTATTGGGCCAAACACTGAAATTGTTGACAGCATCATCGGAGATCGAACAGTCATTAAGCAATCTGTCGTCTGCGATAGTGAGGTTGGAGTCGATGTGACAATTGGACCGTTTGCTCATATTCGCCCGTTGTCGAAAATTGGCGATGAAGTGAAAATCGGGAATTTTGTCGAAATCAAGAAAACAGTTTTCGGTGACCGCAGCAAAGCATCTCATCTAAGCTACATTGGAGACGCAGAGGTCGGAACAGATGTAAACCTTGGCTGTGGTTCCATTACAGTCAACTATGATGGGAAAAACAAATTCTTAACGAAGATTGAAGACGGCGCCTTTATTGGCTGTAATTCAAATCTCGTTGCACCAGTCACTGTCGGAAAAGGGGCATATGTTGCAGCCGGTTCAACGGTTACAGAAGATGTACCGCAGGATGCATTGTCTATTGCTAGAGCAAGACAAGTCAATAAAGAAGATTATGTGAAAAATATTCATAAAAAATAATCCAAATACCCGGAGGTTTACCATGTCTAATCGTTATGCTGATGCGAATTTAAAGATATTTTCTTTGAATTCAAACCCTGAACTTGCCAAAGAAATTGCCGATCGTATCGGAGTTGATGTAGGAAAGAGCTCTGTTAAACGCTTTAGTGACGGTGAAGTCCAAATCAATATTGAAGAAAGTATCCGCGGCTGTGATTGTTATGTCATTCAATCAACAAGTGCGCCAGTCAATGAGCATATTATGGAACTGCTCATTATGGTGGATGCGCTAAAACGCGCTTCTGCGAAAACTGTCAATATTGTGATCCCTTATTACGGATACGCACGTCAAGATCGTAAGGCAAAACCTCGTGAGCCAATCACTGCGAAGCTTTTTGCGAACTTGCTTGAAACAGCAGGTGCTACACGTGTGATTGCACTTGATCTTCATGCGCCGCAAATCCAAGGTTTCTTTGATATTCCAATCGATAATTTAATGGCTGTGCCAATCTTAACAAACTATTTCGAACAGAAGAACTTGAATGATATCGTTGTTGTGTCTCCTGACCACGGTGGTGTGACACGTGCGCGTAAAATGGCAGATCGCCTGAAAGCGCCAATCGCAATTATCGACAAACGCCGTCCAAAGCCAAACGTTGCTGAAGTCATGAACATTATTGGTAACATTGAAGGCAAAACGGCCATTCTGATCGATGATATCATTGATACAGCTGGTACCATTACACTTGCAGCAAATGCGCTAGTCGAAAATGGAGCAGCTGAAGTATATGCTTGCTGTACGCATCCAGTATTGTCTGGACCGGCAGTAGAACGCATCACAAACTCTAAAATCAAAGAATTGGTTGTCACAAACAGTATTCAATTAACTGATGATAAGAAAGTTGGAAAATTCATTCCGCTTTCAGTTGGGCCTTTGCTTGCAGAAGCCATCATCCGTGTACATGAAGAAGAATCTGTGAGCTACCTTTTCAGCTAATTTTCTGATTAAAAAGGCCCTAGGCATCAAGCTTGGGGTCTTTTTGCTATCAACATTCACGGCAAATAGGTTTAAAATGATTCGGTTATGGGTAATTATGAGAGTAGTGACAAAAAAGAAATAGGATGGTGCTGAATATGGCAACTTTAAAAGCAAATAAAAGAACTGATTTCAAACGTTCCACACTGCAAAAAATCCGTCATTCAGGACACGTTCCTGGTGTCATATACGGAAAAAATACAGACAGTCTGGCTGTTTCATTAGACAGCATCGATTTATTAAAAACCTTACGTGATGAAGGGAAGAATACAATTATCACCTTAGACGTGGGTGGTGAAACGAAATCTGTGATGGTGACAGAATTACAAACAGATCCGCTGAAAAACGAGCTTGTCCATGCTGATTTTCAAGTTGTTGACTTAAAGCGTGAAATAGACGCAGATGTACCAATACAGCTGATTGGCGAGTCTAAAGGGGTAAAAGATGGCGGTGTGCTTCAGCAGCCACTATTTGAACTATCTGTTACAGCGAAACCAAAAGATATCCCGCAGAATATTGAAGCTGATATTACAAACTTAGAAGTCAATGATGTCTTAACAGTTGCTGATCTGCCTGTTCAGTCATCTTATCAAATCAATAACGATCCAGAAGAAGTCGTTGCATCCATTCTGCCGCCTCAGCAATCAGAGGTTCCTGAGCCAGATAGCGAAGAGGAGCCGCAAGAGCCTGAGGCCATTAAAGAAAAGGATGACGATGGAGAATAACTGGTCATTTAGAGACGTAACCCTCCCGCGGTTGCGTCTTTTGTGCTAGAATGAAAAGAATTCATACGTTTTTACATGAGGCAATCTGATTGGCTCATTTTTTAGGCGTGTGCTGTGTGACAAAGGAGGTTATTGGTTTCATGATTGCATTCGTTGGATTAGGAAATCCAGGAAAAGAATATGAAAAAACAAGACATAATGTCGGGTTTATGACAATAGATGAACTATCAAAAAAATGGGACATTCCTTTAAATCAATCAAAATTCCATGGACAATTTGGAACTGGGTTTGTTTCAGGGCAAAAGGTTCTACTTGTAAAGCCGCTTACATATATGAACTTATCAGGAGAATGTGTGCGTCCGCTGATGGACTATTACGATATTCCGCTTGAACATTTGAAAGTGATCTATGATGATCTTGATTTGCCAACTGGCCGGATTCGCTTACGTACAAAAGGAAGTGCAGGCGGGCATAATGGAATCAAATCATTGATTCAGCATTTAGGTTCTCCTGAATTTGACCGATTCCGTATCGGCATTGGACGTCCTCAAAACGGAATGAAGGTCGTTGATTACGTACTAGGACGTTTCTCAGAAGAGGAACAGCCTGACATCGCATCAGCCATTCAAGCGTCTGTTGAGGCCTGTGAAGCCGCTTTAAAAAAGCCATTTTTAGAAGTGATGAATGATTTTAACAAGAAGGTATAAGAATGATAAGCAAAGCACATACTGATCATAAAATCTCAGCATGGGAGGATCACGTATGGCTTTGCATTATTACTGCCGCCACTGTGGTGTAAAGGTCGGCAGTCTAGATGAATCTGCTGTCCAAAGTGAAGCACTTGGATTTCATCACTTAACAAATGAGGAAAGAAACGATATGATTTCTTATAGGGAAAATGGTGATTTACATGTACAAACCATTTGTGAGGATTGCCAAGAGGCGCTCGAAAGAAATCCTGATTACCATCAGTATCATACTTTTATTCAATAAAAAAGCTTTGGTGTAGATATTAGACCAAAGCGTTTTTCTGTTTGAAACAAACAGGGAGGAGGAGCCAAATGAAAAACATACAATCATTTATCAAACAAAGTGATGATTTTCAGTCCATTTTTAATGGGCTAAAGGAAGGGTTAAAAGAACAGCTGCTTGCCGGACTATCAGGCTCCGTCAGATCTTTATTTACAGCCGCAATATCAGACGAACTTAAGCGGCCAATGTTTATTGTGACGCACAATCTATATCAGGCGCAGAAGGTAACAGATGATCTAGCAAGTGTGATGCCGGATCGCTCAGTTCTTCTTTATCCTGTCAATGAACTCATCGCTTCAGAAATTGCAGTGGCCAGCCCTGAGCTGAGAGCACAGCGTTTAGATGTCCTGAATCGACTTGCAAATGGAGAAAACCCCATTATCGTCACTCCCGCTGCTGCGGTGCGCAGGATGCTTCCGCCAGTAGAGCTCTGGAAGGAGAGTCAGGTCCATTTAAAGATCGGTGAAGAAATTGATTTGGAGGCGTTTTCAAAACAGCTCGTACAAATTGGTTATGACCGGACGTCAATGGTTGCTGCGCCCGGAGACTTTAGTGTGCGCGGAGGAATCATCGACATCTATGCGTTAACGGAAGATCATCCAATTCGTATTGAACTGTTTGATACAGAAATAGACTCCATTCGAACGTTTCATTCAGATACACAGCGTTCATTAGAAACACTTCAAGAAATCAAAATAGGTCCTGCAAAAGAGTTAATTGTGAGAGGGCCTGAACGAGTGAGAGCCATTGAACAGCTTGATCAAGGGCTGGCGAAGAGTTTAAAGAAATTCAACTCAGATCAGCAAAAAGAGCTGCTTCATCAAAATATTTCTGCTGACCGCGAGAAGCTGCTAGAAGGCATTGTGACACAGGAAATGACGAAGTACCTGTCCTATTTCTATGAAAAGCCTGCTAGTTTGCTAGATTATACTTCGCAGGATACGATTATTATTTTAGATGAAATCAGCAGAATTCAGGAGATGGAAGAACAGCTTGAACAGGAAGAAGCTGATTGGACAATTAGTCTGCTTGAAGAAGGCAATATTCTTCATGATTTATCCCTTTCTTTCCCGTTCCAAGAACTGATCAATCAGCAATCGAGGTCCATTCTGTACTACTCCTTGTTCTTGAGACATGTCCAGCAGACAAATCCGCAGAATATCGTCAATGTATCTAGTAAGCAAATGCAGAATTTCCACGGGCAGATGAATGTGCTGGCGAGTGAAATTGAACGCTATAAAAAACAGCAATACACGGTTGTCTTCTTAGGTGCGGATGAAGAGCGGACAGAAAAGCTGTCGTCTGTTCTGCATGATTATGACATTGAAGCCGCTCTTGCTAAACCGGACGCTGAGCTTGTAAGCGGACAGGTGTATATTTTACAAGGTGAGCTGCAAACAGGCTTTGAACTGCCGTTATCAAAAATTGCTGTGATCACAGAAGGTGAACTCTTCAAGAAACGTGTGAAAAAGCAGGCACGTAAGCAAAAGCTGACCAATGCAGAGCGAATCAAGAGCTATTCAGAGCTTCAAGTCGGCGATTATGTGGTGCACATTAACCACGGGATCGGTAAATATTTAGGAATTGAAACGCTTGAAATCGGCGGCATTCATAAGGATTATTTAAATATTCATTATCAAGGAAGCGACAAGCTTTATGTACCGGTTGAACAAATTGATCAGGTGCAGAAATATGTAGGATCAGAAGGTAAAGAACCAAAGCTGTACAAACTAGGCGGCAGCGATTGGAAACGCGTGAAGAAAAAAGTTGAAACATCTGTACAGGACATCGCAGATGATCTGATTAAGCTGTACGCAGAACGTGAGGCAAGCAAAGGATATGCCTTCTCGCCTGACCATGAGATGCAGCGCCAGTTTGAATCTGCGTTCCCTTACCAGGAAACAGATGATCAAATCCGTTCGATTCACGAAATTAAACAGGATATGGAGCGGGAGCGTCCAATGGACCGTCTGCTTTGTGGAGATGTGGGTTACGGAAAAACGGAGGTGGCCATTCGAGCGGCCTTCAAAGCCATTGCTGACGGGAAGCAGGTAGCCTTGCTAGTTCCGACAACCATCTTAGCGCAGCAGCATTTTGACACAATCATGGACCGATTCCAAGACTACCCTGTCAAAATCGCGCAGCTGAGCCGTTTTCGTACAAGAAAAGAAACAACCGAAACGTTAAAAGGGCTGAAAAACGGAACGATTGATATGGTCATCGGCACACACCGTCTTCTTTCAAAAGACATCGTCTACAAGGATTTAGGGCTGTTGATCATTGATGAGGAACAGCGTTTTGGTGTGACGCATAAAGAGAAAATTAAGCAGATGAAAGCCAATATCGACGTACTGACATTAACGGCTACGCCAATTCCGCGTACGCTTCATATGTCCATGCTTGGCGTGCGGGATTTATCGGTTATTGAAACACCGCCTGAAAACCGATTCCCTGTTCAAACCTATGTGGTCGAGTACAATGGCGCTTTAGTCAGAGAAGCGATTGAACGAGAATTAGCTCGCGGCGGTCAAGTGTACTTCCTTTACAACCGTGTTGAGGATATTGAACGAAAAGCAGATGAAATCTCCATGCTGGTCCCAGACGCAAAAGTCAGTTATGCGCACGGGAAAATGAGTGAGAACGAGCTGGAATCAGTGATGATCAATTTCCTTGAAGGTGAATCAGATGTATTGGTCAGTACCACCATCATTGAAACGGGAGTCGATATTCCAAATGTGAACACACTCATCGTCCACGATGCCGATAAAATGGGGCTTTCTCAGCTGTACCAGCTAAGAGGACGAGTCGGGCGTTCGAACCGTGTCGCTTATGCTTATTTCACGTATCGAAAAGATAAAGTTCTTTCTGAAGTTGCGGAGAAAAGACTTCAAGCCATTAAAGAATTCACAGAGCTCGGATCTGGGTTTAAAATTGCGATGCGTGATTTAACGATTCGAGGAGCAGGGAACTTACTTGGTGCTCAGCAGCATGGTTTCATTGATTCAGTTGGATTTGACCTCTATTCTCAAATGCTGAAAGAAGCCATTGAGGAAAGAAGAGGCGATACAACGGCTCAAGATAAATTCGAGCCAGAAATTGATCTGCAAATTGATGCTTACATCCCAGACACTTATATTTCGGATGGCAAGCAAAAGATTGAAATGTATAAACAGTTTAGAGCAATTGGCTCGATTGAAGAGCGGAAAGAGCTTCAGGATGAAATGATCGACCGGTTTGGTGAATATCCGCAAGAAGTGGCTGACTTGTTTACGATTGCGACAATGAAGGTGTACGCTGTCCAGGAACGTGTCGAGCTGATCAAGATGGAGAAAGGCATTGTCAGACTCACCCTTGATGAGAAAGCTAGCAGTGAAATCGACGGTCAAAAACTATTTGAGCTCGGCAGTAAATATGGACGTGAAATCGGTTTAGGAATGGAAGGCAGCAAACTGATTATTTCTGTCCAAACGAAAGGCAAGAAGACCGAGGAATGGCTTGAGGTTGTTCTTAACATGCTTCGAGGCCTTCAAGATGTGAAAAAAGAAACGATTCCATCTTCATAAAATTTTGTTTGTCTCTCGTGTATATTACGTTTGATGTGACGGATACTAAACTCAGGGTCAAGTGGTGAATGTTGCATAAAGTGGACGCTTTTGTTCCATTCACCCAACACATCATCAAACGAAAGAGAGGCAGCAGTGAATGAAAGCAACTGGAATTGTACGCCGCATCGATGATCTAGGTAGAGTGGTTATTCCGAAGGAGATTCGCAGAACATTGCGCATCCGGGAAGGAGATCCGCTTGAGATTTTCGTCGACCGCGATGGAGAAGTGATTTTGAAGAAGTATTCGCCGATTAGTGAGCTAGGAGACTTTGCGAAGGAATATGCTGATGCATTATTCGACAGTTTGGGTCATTCCATCCTGATCTGTGATCGAGATACGTATATTGCTGTATCCGGAAGTTCGAAAAAAGAGTACTTAAACAAATCCATCAGTGATTTACTTGAACGAACAATGGATCAGCGTAATTCTGTGTTAGAAGAAAGCAAAAAAGAAATTCAACTTGTTGATGGTATTGATGATGACGTATCTTCTTATACCATTGCACCTATTGTTGCAAACGGAGATCCGATTGGCGCCGTCGTCTTATTTTCTAAAGAGCGTTCAATGGGAGAAGTGGAGCATAAAGCGGCAGAAACAGCAGCTGGCTTCTTAGCCCGTCAAATGGAACATTAGGTCTAATAACTCTATATCATTTTGATAAAACGAAAGAATGCCGATGAAATCATTTGATTTTGTCGGTTTTTTATATGGGATGAAACAAAACGAGAAATGCGCCGTCTACTCCTTAGAAAAGAACGTCTTTTTCACGTATGATATAATGAGTGCGTTTAACTGTAGATCTATTTTAAAGGAGTCATCCATGAAAAATGCTGTGAATCAGCCTCACTGGCTTTTCCAGGGTGCGGTGATTTTGACCATCGCAGGCTTGTTATCAAAGGTACTAAGTGCCGTTTACCGTGTCCCGTTTCAAAACATCGTAGGGGACACAGGGTTTTATATTTATCAGCAGGTATATCCATTCCTTGGCATTGCCATCATGCTTGGCACAACAGGTTTTCCTGTCATGGTGTCCAAGCTTTTGAGTGAGCATGGGGAAGAGAATCGACGGATCATTTCAAGGGTATCCTTGGTATATATCACATTACTGAGCCTAGTCTTATTTCTTTGTCTTTACATAGGAGCAGGCACAATTGCGAGCCTTATGGCAGACAGTCAATTAATTCTGCTCATCCAGATGAGTGCTTTTGTGTTTCTATTTTTGCCGCTCACTGTGATGCTGAGGGGGGTTTTTCAGAGTGACGGTCTGATGCTTCCAACGGCTGTTTCTCAATTGGTTGAGCAGCTCATCAGGGTAGGCGTCCTGCTTGTTTTATCCTTTTATTTCGTGAGACACGGCTATTCGCTTTATGAAACAGGGGCGGGTGCGGTGTTCTCTTCTATTGCGGGAAGTGCGGCCTCGCTCATTTTGCTTCTTTTCCTTTGGCTGACCTATCGAAAGCAGTCTGCTGCAAGTATGTCACGCAAACAGGCGACACTTCGAAAAAAAGATGTTTTGAAGAGTTTGGTGCTGTATACATTGACGATTTGTGTCAGCGGTTTGCTCATTTTATGGATGCAAATGATTGATGCCTTTCATCTGTATGCGTTGCTGCGCAGCGAGGGTCTCAGTGAAGCGGCGGCAAAGGCGGCAAAAGGTGTGTATGACCGAGGTCAACCGTTCTTGCAGCTAGGAACGGTGTTTGCCATCAGCATCGGAACCTCTCTTGTGCCATTTTTATCGGCAGCCATGAGGAATGGAGAGCATGAAACGATACGGCAAAAAGTTCGGTCATCGGTTAAGACCACATCGGTATTAGGGATTGGATCAGCGGTTGGACTGATTTGTATTTTAGCACCAGTAAATACAATGCTTTTTCGTAATGATTTAGGTACCGATGCCTTGCAAATATTCTGTGTATCGATTGCCTTTACGTCGATTGCCATTACGCAGGCGGCTTTACTGCAAGGGCTCGGGCATACTGTGTATCCTGCTGTTGTGGTGGTCCTCAGCGTGCTGGTGAAATGGATTCTAACGATTGCGCTTGTTCCGTTATTTGGCATCCACGGGGCCGCATGGTCAACTGTATGTGGTTTTCTCACAGCAGCCTTGCTCAATGCCGTTTATTTGAAACATAAAGGATGGATTTCATGGAGAGAGCTGTTCCCAGTGAAAATTCTTTTATCAGCCGCCTTCATGGCTGTGGTCTTAATAGGATATCAGGCTCTGTTTTCATGGGTTATCCCCTTTGAAAAACGTCCGTTTTCCGTTTTAGAGAGCCTGACATCAGTTTTTATTGGTGGTTTCGCCTTTTTATATAGTATTCTTAAGCTAGAAGTATTTACGGACGAGGAATGGAGACTCATTCCATTAGGAGAAAAGATTTTATATTTTAAACAGATGAGAGGGAATCAAAATGGCAGGTAAGATTACCGTCGTCGGTCTCGGGGCAGGCGACATAGATCAGCTGACGCTCGGTGTATATAAGCAGCTGAAGCAGGCGAAAGAAGTATTTATGAGAACGCAGGATCATCCGCTTACCGCAGAGTTGATGCAGGAGGTCCCATCTCTCACCTTTTTTGATGAAATTTATGAAAAGCACGATCAGTTTGATCAGGTGTATCAGGAAATTACCGAAATATTATTTGCAGAGGCAGCGGAAAAAGACATTGTGTACGCAGTACCTGGGCATCCATTTGTAGCAGAAAAGACCGTACAGCTGCTCGTCGCTGAGCAGAAAGAGCGCGGGATTGAGGTGTCTGTCGCTGGTGGACAAAGCTTTCTAGATGCGACATTCAACTCCTTGCAGATTGATCCCATCGAGGGATTACAATTCGTTGATGCAGGGGATATGAGAGCGGATGATTTGAAATTAACCCAGCATGTCCTGATTTGTCAGGTATATGATCAGATGACAGCTTCGAATGTGAAACTCACGCTGATGGAAAAGCTCCCTGACGATTATGAAGTTTATATTGTGACAGCAGCTGGAAGCAGTCAGGAACAGATTACTGCCGTTCCTTTATTTGAACTTGATCGAGATGTGTCGATAAATAACTTAACGAGTGTTTATGTTCCTCCGATTCAAGATGAAAAGCTGCTTTATCAACAATTTGACACCTTCCGTGACGTTATACGTACATTAAGAGGTCCGGGTGGCTGCCCATGGGATCAAAAACAAACCAATGAGTCACTCAAACCATATTTAATTGAAGAATGCTATGAACTGCTTGAAGCGATAGATGAAGATGACCCAGATCATATAGTGGAAGAGCTCGGCGATGTGCTGCTGCAGGTGTTACTTCACGCTCAAATTGGCGAAGATGACGGTTATTTCTCTATTGATGACGTTATCCAGCATGTCACAGAAAAAATGATTCGGCGACACCCTCATGTGTTTGGTGACACGAATGTTTCTGAGGCAGCAGATGTGGTCGCCAACTGGGAAAAAATCAAGCAGCAGGAAAAGCCAGAGCGCGCCGCTTCTATTTTGCAATCGATTCCGGCGACACTTCCAGCACTAACAAAGGCATATAAACTCCAAAAGAAAGCCGCCAAGGTGGGCTTTGATTGGACAGATGTTCAAGATATTTGGAACAAATATGAAGAAGAAAAGCAGGAATTTCTCGTTGAAGTGGCAGAGAAGACGGACGAAGGTGCAACGAAGCAGATGAAAGATGAATTTGGAGATCTTTTGTTTGTTCTCGTCAACATTGGCAGGTTCTATCACCTAGAGCCTGAAACGGCACTCGCTTCTGCCAATACAAAATTCATGCGGCGCTTTCAGCATATCGAACAAAAAGCAAAGGACATGGGCCGTTCATTAGATGACTTAACGCTAGAGGAAATGGACGATCTATGGAACGATGCGAAACGCATAGAAAGAGGTGAACATACATGAGATTAGATAAATTTTTAAAAGTGTCCCGTTTAATTAAAAGAAGAACATTGGCAAAAGAAGTAGCTGATCAAGGCAGGATTTCTATTAACGGAACACAGGCGAAAGCAAGCTCTGACGTGAAAGAAGGAGATGAGCTCCAAATCCGCTTTGGTCAAAAACTAGTGACTGTTCAAGTCAACGAGTTAAAGGACACGACGAAAAAAGAAGAAGCGGCTGGCATGTATACTGTGCTAAAAGAAGAAAAAACAGCAGAATAGGGCTTGTTCTAAATGCCCCTTTTATCACATACAATGCAGTAACATGCAAGTATGAGATATGGGGGATGTATAAATGAATCAATATTATAATCAACCTCAAGGCACGAAGCTGTCATCAGAAGCGGAGCACAATGTCACAATGCGAAACAGAAAGCATTTAGATATTACCGGTGTCAAACAAGTGGAAAGCTTTGATAGTGAAGAATTTCTGCTTGAGACGGTCATGGGGATTCTCGCCATCCGCGGAGAAAATCTGCAAATGAAAAACCTAGACGTCGAAAAGGGCGTTGTGTCGATCAAAGGACGTGTCTTTGATTTAATCTATGTTGATGAGCAGCACGGGGAGAAAGCTAAAGGATTTTTTAGCAAGCTGTTTAAATGACGCTGACAGTCCAGTTTTATACGATGCTTTCCATGGCGGCGATGGGCATCTGGCTGGGCGCATCGCTTGATACGTACAAGCTGTTTGTGAACCGGGAAAAAACAGCAAAATGGCTTTTGGTTATACACGATCTCCTTTTTTGGATGGTACAGGGTCTCTTATTCTTTTACGTCCTGCTGCTGACAAATGAGGGAGAATTCAGGCTTTATATTTTTCTAGCCGTTGCTCTAGGTTTCTCGATGTATCAGGCATTGATGAAACAGTTGTATCTCAACATTCTTAAGTTTATCATGATGTGTGTATATCAGACCGTTCTCTTCCTAAAAAGGCTGGTCATGTCGGTTGTCTTCCAGCCAATCCGCTGGATGATCACATTGGTCATAAGTGCTATTCTGTTCTTGCTCCACTCGCTCTTACGTCTTGTTCGTTTTACGTTTCGGCTCGTGTGGAAGGTGCTGTCGATTGTTTGTTATCCGCTCATCTGGTTACTCAATGTGACCATTATTCATCGGATTCCCGAAAAATGGCGAACATCAATGAGATTGTTTTTCTCAAAAGGAGCAGGAATTTTACAAGGGGCCAAGAAATTATCTGGTACCATCAAAACGAAATGGAAACAATTCTGGACAAAGTAAGAGAGGAGGCCTTCAACCTTGAACAAGAGAAAAAGAAATATCGCACAAATTCAAAATGATTACCAAAAACAAATGGAACAGCAAGCACAGCGCTTAAAACGCAAACGTCGCGGACTCCTTAGAAGGCTTACCGTGTTTGGTGTGATCGTGCTCATGTTTGCTGTCTTGGTGACAAGTGCCCTCTGGTCGCAATCGTCTTCACTAAAGGAAAAAGAAGAGAAGAAGGTTGCGCTCGAAAAAGAGTTGAAGCAATTACAAACAAAGCAGGAAGATATTTCTGATGAAATTAAGAAGCTGAAAAGCAAGGAATACGTACTCGAACTGGCACGACGGGACTATTATATGTCCAAAAAAGGCGAAAAAATCTTTGATGTGGGCAATAAGAGCGATTAGCCTTGTTGACACTTAAAATTCAGTTTATGTATAATTGAACAAATGAGATTTTTTTATAAGTCTAAGGAGGAGCACTTTTTTTATGTCGATTGAAGTTGGCAGCAAGTTACAAGGGAAAGTTACGGGCATTACAAATTTTGGAGCTTTTGTGGAGTTGCCAGGCGGTTCAACTGGTCTCGTTCATATCAGTGAGGTAGCCGATAACTATGTAAAAGATATTAATGAGCATTTAAAAGTCGGTGAACAAGTTGAAGTGAAAGTGATTAACGTTGAAAAAGACGGTAAAATCGGCTTGTCCATTAAAAAAGCAAAAGATCGTCCTCAACAACAATCAAGACCAAGCAGAAATGATTTCCGTCCGAAGGAATCGTTTGAACAAAAAATGAACAAATTCTTAAAAGATAGCGAAGATCGCTTAACATCTTTAAAACGTAACACGGAATCAAAACGTGGGGGGCGCGGAGCAAGAAGAGGTTAACTTGTTGCTGCTTTCTATATATTTTCACAACAAAGCATCTGCTGTTCAGCAGGTGCTTTTTTTCATGATCCATCCGACATTTTTTAGATTTCGGCATTTAATTTAAAACTTTCTATTGACGGACAAGCGAATCCTTTGTATTATAGTTCTTGTGCTTCTTAGCGCATTTTCATTATGGCGGTGTAGCTCAGCTGGCTAGAGCGTACGGTTCATACCCGTGAGGTCGGGGGTTCGATCCCCTCCGCCGCTATCCTTTTAACTAGAACATAAAGCAAGGCCCGTTGGTCAAGCGGTTAAGACACCGCCCTTTCACGGCGGTAACACGGGTTCGAATCCCGTACGGGTCATCTTCGAAACAGCTTTCTATAGGAAAGCTGTTTTTTTGTGCATTCGAAAAATTCTGATGAAAGACATCGACTTTCATGAAAGTATGCCTCTTTGACGAATAAAGCGTCGAACGTTTTATGGAAACGACAACTTCTTTTGACAAAATTTCTTTTTCACCTTCGCTATAATGACAAGCAACGAATATCAGGTGGGGGATGAGAAGATGGAAAAACTAGAAAGAAGAACTGATTTAACAGGAGCGGGGTTTGAGAGAATCAGTGCGGGGTTAAAAAAGATGAAAAACCTGTTTCTTCATCATACGCATTCTCTTTTTTTCTATAAAGGGTTTATTTATGTTGTTCTAGGCTTTTTATTAGGACGAGCCTTTATATTATCTGAAATTATGCCGTTTGCTCTGCCTTTCTTTGGCTCCATGCTGCTTATTAAAAGAGATAAGGCAATGCTTGCTTGTCTAGCTTTACTCGCTGGGGCGATGACGATATCACCTCAAAATGCATTGTTTGTGTTTGCGTCGCTGCTTATGTTTCTCCTTATGTCAAAGGTGGTTTCTTTCATCATCAAAGACCCAGTGAAAACATTACCGGTTGTCATTGTTCTCTCGATGCTGATCACCCGAGGAGCGTTTGTTTACCTAGAGCAAGGTGCTGTGCAAAGTTATGATTACGTCATGGCGGGTGTCGAAGCAGGACTTGCCTTCATTTTGACTCTGATTTTTCTTCAAAGCCTGCCGATTTTTACAGTCAGGAAAATTAAACACTCTTTAAAGGTCGAAGAAATTATTTGTTTTATGATATTAATTGCCTCAGTTTTAACTGGCCTTGCTGGGATCTCATTTCAAGGGATGCAGGCAGAGCATATTTTGTCACGTTATGTAGTGCTGACATTTGCCTTTATTGGCGGAGCCAGTATTGGTTGTACGGTCGGTGTTGTGACAGGATTAATTCTTGGTCTCGCTAACATCGGAAACCTTTATCAGATGAGTCTTCTTGCCTTTTCAGGCTTATTAGGCGGATTGCTGAAAGAAGGGAAGAAAGCAGGGGCAGCCATCGGCTTAATTGTGGGTTCCTTACTCATTTCACTGTACGGAGAAGGATCAGCAGGTCTCATGACCACACTGTATGAATCACTTATAGCGGTTGCGCTCTTTTTGCTCACGCCACAATCAGTCACCTCCAAGGTAGCGAAATACATTCCTGGTACGGTAGAGCATGTACAAGAGCAGCAGCAATATGCTCGGAAAGTACGAGACGTGACAGCAAAAAAGGTAGACCAATTCTCTAATGTATTTCATGCGCTGTCTGAGAGTTTTGCGACATTTTACGAATCCATTCCTGAAGAGAAAAAGCAGGAAGAGGATGTAGATCTTTTTTTAAGTACGATCACAGAACGATCCTGTCAAACGTGCTATAAGAAAAATAAATGCTGGGTGCAGAACTTTGATACAACCTATGAACTCATGAAACAAGTTATGCATGAATCTGATGAAAAAACGTATGAGCATAACCGAAAATTGAAAAAGAAATTTAGTCAGCACTGCTCAAAATCAAAACATGTCGAGGAATTGATTGAAGAGGAGATCGCTTACTATAAAGCCAACCAGACACTGAAGAAAAAAGTCCAAGACAGCAGACGTCTTGTGGCAGAACAGTTGATGGGGGTCTCACAAGTGATGGAGGATTTTTCCCGGGAAATAAAACGAGAAAGAGAACAGCATTTTATTCAGGAAGAGCAGATGATAGAAGCGCTTCAGCACTTTGGCATTGAAATTCAGCAAGTTGAAATCTATAGCTTGGAGCAGGGAAATGTTGATATTGAAATGAGAATCCCATATTGCCAAGGGCATGGGGAATGTGAAAAAATCATTGCTCCAATGCTTTCAGATATTTTAGAAGAACAGATTTTAGTCAAAGCAGAGCAGTGTGCAGAGCATCCAACAGGCTATTGTCATGTTGTGTTTGGCTCTGCTAAATCATATCGAGTGGCTACAGGCGTGGCGCATGCAGCAAAAGGCGGAGGACTGGTATCTGGAGACAGCTACAGCATGATGGAGCTTGGTGCAGGCAAGTATGCCGCAGCTATTAGTGATGGAATGGGCAACGGAGCACGGGCACATTTTGAAAGCAATGAAACGATTAAGCTGTTAGAAAAAATATTGGCGTCAGGTATCAATGAGAAAGTGGCGATTAAAACCATTAATAGTATTTTATCTTTACGAACGACGGACGAGATCTATTCAACATTGGATTTATCGATCATTGATTTACAGGATGCGAGCTGTAAGTTCCTCAAGATTGGTTCAACACCCAGCTTTATTAAACGGGGTGATCAGGTGATGAAGGTACAAGCAAGCAACTTGCCGATTGGCATTATTGATGAATTCGAAGTCGAAGTTGTATGCGAACAGATGAAAGCAGGAGACCTATTGATTATGATGAGTGACGGCATTTTTGAGGGGCCAAAGCATATTGAAAATCATGATCTGTGGGTGAAACGGAAAATGAAAAGCTTTAAAACAGAAGATCCTCAAGAAATTGCTGATTTATTAATGGAAGAGGTCATTCGAACAAGAGCAGGACAAATTGACGACGATATGACGGTTGTTGTCATCAGGCTCGACCACAACACACCAAAATGGGCTTCCATTCCGACTGGTACATTCTATCTTGAGAAACAAGAGATTTCTTAAAATATCGTATAATATGAATTTCTTCTGGCGATGATGGGGATATAAGCATTCAGTTACAATCCCAGGAGGAATGAAGATGCGAAAAGGTCACGTCAACCAAATCTTATTGATTACAGATGGCTGCTCAAATCACGGGGAAGATCCGCTTGCGATTGCCTCATTGGCAAAGGAACAAGGGATTACAGTCAATGTCATTGGCATTATGGAAGAAAACAGACACGATCATGAAGCGATGAAAGAAGTAGAGGGAATTGCTCTCGCAGGCGGAGGCATCCATCAGGTTGTCTACGTCCAGCAGTTATCTCAAACAGTACAAATGGTCACGAAAAAAGCGATGACACAAACGTTACAAGGTGTTGTGAATAAAGAATTGCAGCAAATTCTCGGCAAAGATGCTGAAATTGAAGAGCTTCCACCTGATAAGCGCGGGGAAGTAATGGAGGTTGTCGATGAGTTAGGAGAGACGGTTCACCTTCAAGTACTCGTGCTTGTTGATACAAGTGCAAGTATGAAACCGAAGCTGCCGACCGTCAAAGAAGCACTCATCGACCTTTCCATCAGTTTAAATTCAAGAATTGGAGAAAATCAGTTTGGGATGTGTGTATTTCCCGGGAAAAACTCAGATGCAGAAATTGTGTTGAATTGGACGCCTCGATTCGATTCATTATCATCTATTTTCCCAAAACTGACCACTGGAGGCATCACCCCAACGGGACCAGCGCTTCGGGAAGCACTTCAGCATTTCAAATCAGTTCGCTCACGCAAAGGGCTGCTTGAAGCAAAGGAAGAGCATGATGATGAATTCGGTTTCTAACATCCCGTTAGGCACGGTGATTCAAGGGAAATGGCACCACCATCATTACCGTATTGTAAAAGAGCTTGGAAAAGGGGCGAACGGTGTTGTCTATCTGGCCGAATCGCCACATGGGCAAGCGGCCCTTAAAGTGAGTGATGACAGTATGCTCATTGCATCTGAAGTCAATGTGTTAAAATCCTTTTCAAAGGCTCCTGTGAAAACCATGGGGCCTTCTTTTTATGATATGGATGATGCGATTTATCCCGGTATGCCTCAAAAATGCTCCTTTTATGTGATGGAATATGTCAGAGGCCCATTACTGCTTGAATTTGTGAAACAAAAGGGTGATGAGTGGATCGTGGTTTTGATGATTCAGCTTTTATCTAGCCTGGCTCATTTACATCAGGAAGGCTGGATTTTTGGTGACTTAAAGCCGGATAATCTCATTGTTTCTGGTCCCCCGGCTACGATCCGGTGCATTGATGTGGGAGGAACGACGAAAGCGGGCAGGGCAATTAAGGAGTATACAGAGTTTTTTGATCGAGGCTATTGGGGGTTCGGTACACGAAAAGCTGAACCATCTTATGATTTATTTGCCCTGACCATGGTGATGGTCAACTGTGCGTATAAGAAAGAATTCAAAAAAGGAGCAGAACCAGAAAAGCAGCTTTATCGAGCTATTGAAGGACATCCTTTATTAAAGCGATATGAAAGGGTGTTAAAGGCTGCTCTACAAGGTAAATATCAATCAGCAGCAGACATGAAAAGTGCGATGCTGAAAGAAGGACAGCTGATTGCATCAAGAAAAACGCGCCAAAAGAAGCAGCAGCAAAAAAACGCGCCAACACCCGCTGTTAATCAAAATCAACAGGTGACTTCACGATCGCGGGCTGCAGCAAAAAGAACGTCAGTACGTAAAAAATCAGGCGGACTTTTTGAAACCATTCTTATCGTGTGCAGTGTACTCGCTCTTTACTGTGCATATGTGGTTTTGTTCCTGTTGTAGAGCTGTAAAAAAGCAGGCTTCTTCTTTGCTTGGAGCTACTGAAAGTGATAGGATATGTATATCTTTAAATTACCTGCTCTTTGTGAGGAGGAAGTTGTGAGTAGAATTGAATCTTTTTTGAAAAAACATGATGTTTACCTTGAAAATACGACAGTCATTGTCGGGGTTTCCGGCGGACCGGATTCCATGCTCTTACTGCATGAACTTAACAAGCGTCGCAAAGGTTCCTATCAGCTGATTGCAGCCCATGTAGATCACATGTTCAGAGGAGAAGAGTCCTTTGCTGATTTGGCATTTGTTGAGGCTTACTGTAAGGAGCACGAGATCCCTTTTGAATCGTCCCGCATACAGGTCATCCAATATGCAAAAGAAAACCGCTTAAACAAACAGGCAGCTGCAAGGGAGTGCAGATATGCTTTCTTTCGTCAATTGTTGGAGCAATACAACGCTCAATTTATAGCGCTTGCACATCATGGAGACGACCAAGTAGAAACAATGCTGATGAGACTTGCGAGAGGGACTGTTGGTATTGGACTCGCGGGCATCCAAGCAAAACGTCCTTTTCAAGGTGGATGGCTGATTCGTCCGCTCATTGGATACTCTAAAGACGACGTGCTAAAAGCTTGTGAAAAAGAACATGTCCCCTATGTCATTGATCAAAGCAATCATACGGATGACTACTTGAGAAACAGGGTAAGAAGACACATTCTTCCCGTGTTAAAAGAAGAGGCACCTCATGTACATGAAAGCTTTCAGTTTGTAAGTGACATGCTGACTGAGGATGAGCAATACTTGCAGGCTTTAACAAAGGAACAAATGAACCAAGTGATAACGAGTCAATCGCCTAAGCAAATTGAGATCAAAACGAAGCCTTTGCTTGATCTGCCTTTGCCTTTACAAAGAAGAGGCATTCAACTAATATTAAACTATCTTTATGAAAACACTCAATCAGCGTTTTCAAACCAGCATATTCTAGGGACTTTGGACTGGTTATCTCATACCGAACAACCGTCTGGATCATTAGATTTGCCAAAAGGTTTACAAGCTGTCAAGTCTTATGATTACTGTATGTTTACCTTTGAACGATCGCTTGTACTAGACCAGTCTTATGCTCTTCACTTAAAGGGTGAGCTTGGAGAGAAGCTTTTCCTTCCAAATGGGCAGTCTATCGTCGTATCAAATCATGTTCCGAAGGATGCACGGAACGGAAACCATTTTTTCTTGCTTCAAAAAGATCATGTTCGTTTCCCTTTGATTATTCGCTCACGAAAAAATGGTGATCGAATTAAACTTAAAGGGATGAATGGATCAAAAAAGGTGAAGGATATATTTATTGATAAAAAAGTGCCTCTTGCAGAAAGAGACAGCTGGCCGATCGTCACTGACTCGGATCATCAAATCATCTGGATCCCAGGTCTGAAAAAATCCGTTTTTGAAGAAATTGATATGACAAACAGCGATCTCATTGTATTACAATATAGACAGCATGAAAATTTGTAGGGGGCAAGCAAAAGCATGAAACAAGATATTGAAAAGGTTTTGATCTCAGAAGAAGAGATCCAGCAAAAAGTGAAGGAACTGGGTGCAACATTAACCAGCGATTATGATGGTAAATTTCCCCTGGCTATTGGTGTTTTGAAAGGGGCTCTTCCATTCATGGCAGACCTGATCAAACACATTGATACATATTTAGAACTTGATTTTATGGATGTATCTAGCTACGGAAAATCTACCGTATCTTCAGGAGAAGTAAAGATCATAAAAGATCTAGATACTTCTGTTGAAGGAAGAGATATTTTAATTATGGAAGATATCATCGACAGTGGGTTAACTTTGAGCTATCTGGTAGAGCTTTTCCGATACCGTAAAGCAAACTCCATAAAAATTGTGACACTGCTTGATAAACCAAGCGGCCGCAAAGCAGACATCAAAGCAGATTATGTTGGATTTGAAGTGCCAGATGCATTTGTTGTCGGCTATGGATTGGATTTCGCTGAACGTTACCGAAACCTCCCGTATATTGGAGTGTTAAAACCATCTGTTTACGAAGGCTGATCAGCATACGTATACATGAGGTTATTGGTTGTATTGGAATGATTTTCTATGATACTATTGAACATAGTTGTGCTTACTGTGGGAGGAGGTAAGGAATGAATCGGGTTTTTCGTAATACGATTTTTTATATACTTATTTTATTACTTGTGATAGGGGTAGTCAGTTGGTTAGGATCCCCTAATCAAAAGCCTGAGAACATGTCTTACAGCAAATTTTCGCAAAATCTAAGTGCGGGAAAAGTGGAGAGTATCTCCATTCAGCCTGTAAGAGGGGTTTATGAAATTCGTGGTCAATTAGATGGCGCGAAGAAAGATGAATACTTCATTACCCATGTTCCAGATGGTCAAGGTGTTGACCAGATTTACAGTGCACTAAAGAATACAGATGTAAAAGTAGAACCAGCACCTGAAACAAATGGATGGCTGCAAGTTCTGACAACCATCATTCCGTTCATCATCATCTTTATCCTGTTCTTCTTCTTATTGAACCAAGCTCAGGGCGGCGGAAGCCGAGTCATGAACTTTGGTAAGAGTAAGGCGAAGCTTTACACAGAAGAGAAGAAACGTGTGAAATTTAAAGATGTTGCCGGTGCAGATGAAGAAAAGCAAGAGCTTGTAGAAGTGGTAGAATTCCTGAAGGATCCACGTAAATTTGCGGAGCTTGGCGCAAGAATCCCTAAAGGGGTTTTACTAGTAGGACCTCCAGGTACAGGTAAAACATTGCTAGCGAGAGCATCTGCAGGAGAAGCAGGCGTTCCTTTCTTCAGCATCAGTGGTTCTGACTTCGTCGAGATGTTCGTCGGTGTCGGTGCATCACGTGTACGTGATTTATTCGAAAATGCGAAAAAGAATGCACCTTGCTTAATCTTTATTGATGAGATTGATGCAGTGGGTCGTCAGCGTGGAGCCGGTCTTGGCGGTGGTCATGACGAGCGTGAACAAACGCTTAACCAGCTTCTTGTTGAAATGGATGGTTTTAGTGCGAACGAAGGTATTATTATCATCGCTGCGACGAACCGTGCAGATATCCTAGATCCTGCATTGCTGCGTCCGGGACGTTTTGACCGTCAAATTACGGTTGACCGCCCAGATGTCATTGGCCGTGAAGAAGTACTGAAGGTTCATGCGAAAAACAAACCGCTTGATGATACAGTGAATTTGAAAGCCATTGCAAGCAGAACACCTGGGTTCTCTGGAGCAGATCTTGAGAACTTACTAAACGAAGCAGCACTTGTTGCTGCCCGTCATAACAAAAAGAAAATTGATATGCGTGATATCGACGAAGCGACTGACCGTGTCATCGCTGGACCGGCGAAGAAAAGCCGCGTCATTTCGAAGAAAGAACGTAATATCGTAGCTTACCATGAAGCAGGTCATACCGTCATTGGTCTTATCCTAGACGAAGCGGACATGGTGCATAAAGTAACGATCGTTCCACGTGGTCAGGCAGGCGGATATGCGGTCATGCTTCCAAGAGAAGATCGTTATTTCCAAACGAAACCAGAGCTTCTTGATAAAATTGTCGGCTTGCTCGGCGGTCGTGTTGCTGAGGAAATTACGTTTGGTGAAGTAAGTACAGGCGCTCACAACGACTTCCAGCGTGCAACAGGCATTGCAAGAAGAATGGTCACAGAGTTCGGTATGTCTGATAAACTTGGTCCACTTCAATTCGGTCAGGCACAAGGAGGTCAAGTATTCCTTGGCCGTGACTTTAACAACGAGCCGAATTATAGTGAAGCGATTGCTTACGAAATTGACCAAGAAATTCAGCGTTTCATCAAGGACAGCTACGAACGTGCGAAACAAATTCTCACTGAGAATAAAGATAAGCTAGAAATCATCGCACAAGCCCTTCTAGAAGTTGAAACATTAGATGCTGAGCAAATTAAATCTCTTTACGAAACTGGAAAGCTTCCAGAGCGTGTATACGCAGATGACGAAGAGAAAAACGATGATGTGAAAGTGAACATCAAGAAAAAAGAAGAAGATGAGGAGATCTAATCTCCTTCTGTGAAAGCTGCCGGGATCACCGGCAGCTTTTTTTATTTCGATTCCTGAATGGATCGGTTTCGAATTGTTTACAAATGGAACTCAATTCGTGTATGGTATGATAGAAAGTCGAAAAATGCTCTTTTTGAGAAACTATTCAAAGTGGTGATGAAGTTGTTACTCGTGATAGATGTAGGAAACACAAATACCGTTTTAGGTGTTTATCATAATGGCGATCTAAACTACCATTGGCGAATTGAAACAAGCCGTCATAAAACAGAAGACGAATTTGGTATGTCCATCAGGGCTTTATTCGATTATGTGGGGCTGATGTTTGACCAAATAGAAGGAATTATCATCTCGTCTGTTGTCCCGCCAATGATGTTTGCACTTGAAAGAATGTGCGAAAAGTATTTTCACCTAACACCCCAAATTGTAGGGCCTGGAATGAAGACTGGATTAAACATTATGTGTGACAACCCAAAGGAAGTCGGGGCAGATCGTATTGTCAATGCAGTAGCAGCAATTCACCTATATGGGGCGCCTCTTATTGTGGTAGACTTTGGAACAGCAACAACCTACTGTTATATCAATGAACAAAAACAATACATGGGTGGAGCGATTGCACCGGGTATTACCATCTCAACTGAGGCTTTATATACAAGAGCGGCGAAGCTGCCGAGAATTGAAATTGTCCGTCCTGATCACATTGTTGGAAAAAACACTATCAGTGCGATGCAATCCGGCATCCTTTATGGATATGTTGGCCAAGTCGAGGGAATAGTGAAACGGATGAAGCAGCAAGCCAAACAAACACCGAAAGTCATTGCAACAGGCGGTTTGTCTACATTGATTGGAAATGAATCAGACTGTATTGATATTGTCGATCCGTTCCTCACATTAAAAGGACTGCAGCTCATTTATGAACGTAATCGTGTCGGTGTATTATAGGAGGTTTAAATCAAATGGATTACTTAGTTAAAGCGTTAGCATATGACGGAAAAGTCCGCGCATATGCTGCAAACACAACAGATACAATCAACGAAGCACAAAGAAGACATCATACGTGGCCGACTGCATCAGCAGCCATCGGCAGAACGATGACAGCAACAGTCATGATGGGGGCTATGCTGAAAGGTGAGAATAAGTTAACTGTAAAAATAGAAGGCGGTGGACCAATCGGCGCCATTATTGCTGATGGAAATGCAAAAGGGCAGGTGCGAGGATATGTCTCAAACCCACAAGTTCACTTTGACTTAAATGAACATGGCAAGCTGGATGTGAGACGTGCAGTCGGAACATCTGGAACGTTAAGTGTTGTCAAAGATATCGGGCTGAAGGATCACTTTACAGGACAAACGGAAATCGTCTCAGGTGAAATTGGAGATGACTTCACTTATTATCTTGTTTCTTCTGAGCAAGTGCCTTCGTCTGTAGGCGTAGGGGTCCTTGTCAATCCAGATAATTCGATCCTCGCAGCAGGCGGTTTCATTATTCAATTGCTGCCTGGTACAGAAGATGCTGTCATTGAAAGACTAGAAAAGCGCCTGTCAACCATTGAACCCATCTCTAAACTCATTGAAAAAGGGATGACACCAGAAGAAATATTAGAAGAAGTACTCGGTGAAAAACCTCAAATTTTAGAAACTGTACCTGTCGAATTTTCTTGTAACTGCTCAAAAGAACGGTTTGCAAATGGCATTATCAGCCTAGGGAAAGCCGAAATTGATGATATGATTGAACAAGACGGACAAGCAGAAGCTCAATGCCATTTTTGTAACGAAACGTATGTATTTACAAAAGAAGAGCTAGAAGAGCTGCGTGAAGAATTAACCCGCTAAGCTCTAAGCAGCGGGTTTTCTTTTTAGAATGGAAAGGAGACGAAAGATGAGACTAAAAGCAAGAGTGGTATGGACATTTATCCTCGTGTTGCTCATGATTAATGCCGTTGTCATTGCATATGTATTAACAAAGTCACAAATGTCACAGGCTTCTTCTAACGGGAAGAGCGGTGAAGAAATTGCGTCGATTGGAAAAGAGAAGGTGACGCGTCAAGAATGGCTAAAGAAAATGGAAGATCGCTACGGAAAGGCGACACTTGAACAAATGATTAATCAGAAGGTGGTCAATCAGCTTGCCAAGCAAAATAAGCTGGAGGTCTCTTCAAAAGAGATCAATCGTGAATTGCTCATGCTCAAAGCGGTGTCTAACAATTTCTACGAAGATGGACATACAAGTGAGAAGGAATGGAAAGATCAGATTCGTTATCAAATTTTATTAGAGCAGCTTTTAACGAGAGATGCCGTCGTTTCTGAAAAAGAAGCGAAATCGTTTTATGAAAAAAACAAGGACTTATATCAATATGATGATTCATACCGCATTCGCCATATCGTTGTGAAGACAAAGGGCGAGGCTGAAAATGTATTGAAAGATTTAAAAGGTGGATCTAGCTTCGAAGCCGTGGCAGCTGAACGTTCAATCGACCGTTACACCTCACCATACGGCGGAGATCTTGGATTTGTGACAGAAGAGCAAGAAAGTATCCCAGCCCTATACATACAAGAGGCTCAAAAGCTTCAGCCAGATGAATGGACGAAAGAGCCGATTCAGACCAAAAACGGGTATGCCATTATTCAGTTAAAAGAAAAATTAAATGGCCGCTCTTTCTCCTACGAAGAAGTCAAAGATCAGATTAAAAGGCAGATCGCAATGGAAGATCTAGGTGAAAAGGCGAATGTCAAAACCCTTTGGAAAGAAGCAAAAGTCACATGGTTTTACGATGGCGAGCAGGACTAAAAGCATTGACAAAATTTTTTGAAATTGATAATTTAATATTAATACAATAAAATTACTCGGAGATAGAGGTGTTAGTGATGGCTCGTATTGTAAATTCAGTTTTTGAACTAATAGGAAATACACCAGTCGTTAAATTAAACCGTTTAGTAGATGAAGACAGTGCGGATGTCTACTTGAAACTTGAATATATGAACCCGGGCAGCAGTGTCAAAGATCGTATTGCTTTAGCGATGATCGAAGATGCTGAAGCAAAAGGAACATTAAAAGCCGGCGACACGCTTATTGAACCAACAAGCGGAAACACAGGAATCGGCCTTGCAATGGTAGCAGCTGCTAAAGGAATCAACGCGATTTTGGTTATGCCAGACACAATGAGTCAGGAGCGCCGCAACCTTTTACGCGCTTATGGTGCAGAGCTTGTCTTAACACCAGGTGCAGAAGGAATGAAAGGTGCCATCAATAAAGCGGAAGAATTGGCAGAAGAGCATGGTTACTTCATGCCTCAGCAATTTAGCAACGAAGCCAATGCGGAGATTCACCGTCGTACAACTGGGAAAGAAATTCTTGAACAGTTTGATGGCGAGCTTGATGCATTTATTGCAGGTGTTGGTACGGGCGGTACGATTACAGGTGCTGGTGAAGTCCTAAAAGAAGCCATCCCATCGATTCAGCTTTATGCGGTAGAGCCGACAGATTCCCCTGTATTGTCAGGCGGGAAGCCGGGTCCGCATAAAATTCAAGGAATTGGAGCAGGTTTTGTTCCTTCAATCTTGAACACAGAAATATATGACGGCATCATCCAAGTGAAAAACGAAGATGCATTTGAGCTTGCAAGAAAAGCAGCGAAAGAAGAAGGAATCCTTGGCGGTATTTCTTCCGGAGCAGCTATTTACGCAGCGCTTCAAACAGCGAAGAAGCTTGGTAAAGGGAAAAAGGTTCTGGCAATCATCCCAAGTAATGGTGAGCGTTACCTCAGTACACCTCTTTATCAATTCGATTAAACCAATCACCCCAGCATTTGCTGGGGTTTTTTCATGAATTCTGAAGATGGAAAGCAAATACTATTTTCTAAATAAATTGGATTGCATTACAATAAGATTAATGAAAATGAAAAAGGATGATAACATGACACAACGCAGGCCGATGGGCATCAAAATTCCTTTTACGAAAGATGCATTTTTGAAAAGATACGAACAATTAACTGCTCGTGAAACACATCATGTGCTTCTTGAAAGTGCGCGCGGCGGTTCATATAGCATCGCTGGTATTCACCCGATCGCCAAAGCGAAGGGGAAAGATGGGATGACGACCATCCATTATCAAGATGAGGTGCTGTTCAAAGAAGGTGATCCATTCAGAGCGTTTACGGATTGGTTTCAAACCCTTCAAACCGAAACAAACGACGAATATCCCGACTTCCAAGGTGGAGCAATTGGGTTTTTAAGCTACGATTATGCTAGATACATCGAGCATTTTAAGATGCTGGCAATTGATGATCTTCAAACACCAGACCTTTATTTCCTCGTATTTAACGATGTTGCAGTTTTTGATCATGAAGAAAACGCACTGTGGCTGATCACGCACATAGAGGAAGCGGAATCAGGGAGTGAAGCGAATCAAAGGCTTGAAGAATGGAAGCAAAAATGGACAAGCGCTTTTGAAGAATCAGCACAATCACCTGTCAATGAATCTTCCACAGAATTTCTACCAGCAGCACCTTTCACTGAAGAAACCTTTGGAGAAGCAGTAGAAAAAATTAAGCAATATATCGCAAACGGTGATGTGTTCCAAGTGAACTTATCCATCAGACAAGATGAACAGCTTCACACTCATCCGTATGATTTATACAAAACGTTACGTCAGATAAATCCATCTCCTTACATGTCTTACCTGCATACGCCTGACTTCCAGATTGTTTGTGGATCTCCAGAGCTGCTTATTAAGAAAAAAGGAACTCAGCTAGAAACAAGACCAATTGCGGGAACAAGATCGCGAGGCAAGGATGACGCTGAGGATCAAGCGCTGGCAAAAGAACTCATTGAAAATGAAAAAGAACGCGCAGAGCATGTGATGCTCGTTGATCTTGAGCGGAATGACCTTGGACGCGTGTCCACTTATGGCTCAGTAAAAGTGAACGAATTTATGGCGATTGAGAAATATTCACACGTAATGCACATTGTATCCAATGTACAAGGGGAGCTGCGTGATGAATGTGATGCGGTAGATGTCATGAGAGCTGTATTCCCAGGCGGAACGATTACAGGTGCTCCAAAAGTGAGAACAATGGAAATCATAGAAGAACTTGAGCCTACAAGACGTGGGCTTTATACTGGATCTATAGGCTGGTTTGGATTCAATCAAGATATGCACTTTAATATCGTCATTCGTACTGCGTATTGTACAGAAGGAAAAGCCTTTATGCAGTCAGGTGCCGGGATTGTGATTGATTCTGTCCCAAAACACGAATATAAAGAATCCATTAAAAAAGCCTATGCAGTGAAAAAGGCATTACAGTTGAGCAAAGAAGAGACTATTTTGAGTTAGAGGTGAGCAGAGTATGATTTTAATGATTGATAATTATGATTCATTTACGTACAACCTGGTCCAGTATTTAGGTGAGCTTGGAGAAGAATTGATCGTGAAACGGAATGATCAAGTAACCATTCAAGAAATTGAAGAGCTCAAGCCGGATTTTCTCATGATTTCTCCAGGGCCATGCAGTCCCGATGAAGCGGGAATTAGTATGGAGGCGATCAAGCACTTTGCAGGAAGCATTCCGATCTTCGGTGTGTGTCTAGGTCACCAATCCATCGCACAAGTCTTTGGCGGGGATGTCGTTCGAGCAGAGCGCTTAATGCACGGTAAAACGTCAGAGATTAAACATGACGGAAAAGGTGTTTTCACAGGACTCCAAAATCCGCTCGTCGCAACGAGATATCATTCATTAATTGTCAAAAACGAGACGCTGCCGGAGTGCTTTGACGCAACAGCCAGCACAAAGGAAGGCGAGCTCATGGCGATTCGCCATAAAGAACTGCCGATTGAAAGTGTACAATTCCATCCTGAATCGATTATGACGTCCTTCGGAAAAGAAATGCTGAAAAATTTCATTGAAACCTATCGTAAAAAGGGGCATGAAGTAAACGCATGATCATTTATCTGAACGGTCAGTATATAGAGGAGAAAGACGCGACTCTTTCTCCTTTTGATCATGGTTTTCTATATGGAATCGGTGTATTCGAAACATTTACCAGCCAGGCAGGGCAAGTCTTCCTGTTAGATTGGCATCTTGAAAGGCTCAATCAATCATTACGTGACCTTTGCATCGAATCCACAATAGAGAAACCATTTGTACTCGACATCATCCATACTTTACTGAATAAAAACCAAATAGCCGGCGGCCATGCGAGAATTCGCTTGAATGTTTCTGCAGGCAGAGGCAACGGATTTTCTGCAGATACTTATGAAGAGCCTGTCGTTTTTGTCATGATCTCTCCATTCCGTCCTGAATCTATTTTAGAAGAGAAAAAGGGAGTCATTCTTCAAACGAGAAGAAACACACCGGAAGGGCCAAGACGCCTCAAGTCTCATCATTATATGAACAACCTGCTCGCGAAAAGAGAAGTGGGGAACGACCCGGCGTTAGAAGGCATCTTTTTAACAAAAGAAGATGATGTGGCAGAAGGCATTACCTCGAATGTATTTTGGCGAAAAGATGATGTGATCTATACACCGTCACTTGATACAGGCATTTTAAATGGGGTCACTCGTCGATACTGTATGGAAACGCTCCACGCTATGGGGGCCTCGCTAAAGGAAGGACGATATCCAGTCTCGCATTTGCTCTCAGCTGATGAGGCATGGATGACCAATTCTGTTCAGGGAGTTGTACCTTTCAGGAGTATAGGAGACATCCACTTGCCCAAAAACAGCCGGATCATCTCAAAAAAGTTAAGAATGCAATACACAAAAGAACGTCAAGACCATAAAGAGTAGGTGGACACAATGACACAACAATTGATAAAACAGCCTAAAATCATACAGGCCAAGCATCACACCCTTAGTTATGAAGAAAAGACATTGGTCATGGGCATTTTAAATGTCACTCCTGACTCTTTTTCAGATGGAGGAAAGTTTAATCAAGTAGATAAAGCGCTGGCTCATGCAGCGCAGCTGATAGAAGACGGGGCGCATATTATTGATATTGGCGGAGAATCGACTCGCCCGGGAGCGGCACTTGTCTCAGAACAAGAGGAGCTTTCAAGGGTCATTCCTGTCATTGAGAAGATCACAAAAGAATTAGATGTACCTATCTCTATTGATACGTATAAAGCCCGTGTTGCAGATGAAGCGGTGAAAGCTGGAGCCTCCATCATTAATGATGTATGGGGAGCGAAGGCAGATCCCCAAATGGCACATGTGGCAGCGAAGCACAATGTGCCAATCATTTTAATGCACAATCGGCCAGAACGAAACTACACACATCTGATTTCAGATATGATCGCCGATTTGAAAGAAAGTGTCCAAATTGCCCAGCAAGCGGGTGTCCGCGATGACATGATTATATTAGATCCAGGTGTAGGATTTGCGAAAAATAAAGAGGACAACCTGAAGGTCATGAATGAACTCGAACATTTTTGTCACCTTGGGTATCCACTGCTGCTAGCTACATCTCGAAAACGATTCATTGGTGCTGTCTTAGACCTGCCGCCTGAAGAACGTACTGAAGGAACAGGTGCGACGGTTTGCCTTGGAATTCAAAAGGGCAGTGCGATGGTCCGTGTACATGATGTAAAAGAAATAGCAAGAATGGCAAAAATGATGGATGCCATGCTGAATAAGGGAGGCGCTTATCATCGATAAAGTATATGTAAACGGAATGGAATTTTATGGGTACCACGGCGTATTTTCAGAAGAAAATAAACTAGGGCAGCGATTCCGCGTGGATTTAACAGCTTCACTTGATTTAAGTAAAGCCGGACAAACTGATGACCTCAATGAGACCATCAACTATGCAGAGCTCTACCAAATTTGCAAAAGCATTGTAGAAGGTGAGCCAGTCAATCTCGTTGAAACACTGACAGAAAGAATTGCAAACCAAGTGTTAAAGGACTTTCCGACAGTTCAGGAATGTACAGTGAAGGTGATCAAACCAGACCCGCCAATTCCAGGACACTATCAGTCCGTTGCAATTGAAATGACGAGATCGCGCACATGAACAATACAGCATACATCGCATTAGGCTCAAACATAGGTAAAAAAGAAACCTATTTAAAAGAAGCCGTCAAAAAACTGCATGAACATCCAGAGGTTCAAGTGGAATTAATCTCATCGATATATGAAACAGCACCTGTAGGCTATGAAAACCAAGATGACTTTTTAAACATGGCCGTGAAAATTACCACTTCACTTCGTCCAGAGGAGCTACTTTCTCTTACTCAGAAAATCGAGCAGGAGTTAGGCAGAACCAGAGAAGTGAGGTGGGGTCCGCGAACGGCTGACCTTGACATTTTACTTTATAATCGTGAAAATATTGAAACAGAGCAACTTGTAGTGCCGCATCCCAGAATGTACGAACGTTTATTCGTTCTTGTCCCGATGAGTGAGATTTGCCCAGAAATCGGCGAAGTACAAATAAATGCCGTAACAGACCAAGAAGGTGTAAGCATATGGAAAAAGACATGTGGGGTAGAAGAATTCGTGCATACCGAAAGCTAAAAGGGTATACTCAGGAAGGGTTCGCGAAAAGACTGGGCATCTCTGTCTCTGTCTTAGGAGAAATTGAGCGAGGCAATCGATTACCAACAAACCAATTGGTTGGTCAAATAGCAGATGCTTTAAATATAACGGTGGAAGAACTTTCACCAATTCTTGAAGAAGAAAGGAGGGGAAAAGATGTTTAAAATCGGAGATATCGAGATTAAAAACAAAGTAGTGCTCGCACCAATGGCTGGTGTGTGCAACTCTGCCTTCAGACTGACGGTGAAAGAGTTTGGAGCGGGCTTAGTCTGCGCTGAAATGGTCAGTGACAAAGCGATCCTGATCAACAATGCGAGAACAATGGGTATGCTATACATTGATGAACGGGAAAAGCCTTTGAGCCTTCAGATATTTGGAGGGGAAAAAGACACACTCGTCGAAGCGGCAAAGTTTGTAGACCAGAATACCACAGCTGATATTATTGATATCAACATGGGCTGCCCTGTACCAAAGATTACGAAATGTGATGCAGGAGCGAAATGGCTGCTTGATCCAAACAAGATTTATGAAATGGTCTCTGCTGTCGTAGAAGCTGTAGACAAACCTGTTACAGTGAAAATGAGAATGGGCTGGGACGAAGATCATATCTTTGCTATCGACAATGCCCGTGCTGTAGAACGAGCAGGTGGACAAGCGGTTGCGCTTCACGGACGGACACGCGTGCAAATGTACGAAGGAACAGCGAATTGGGATATTATTAAAGAGGTTAAACAATCTGTCTCAATTCCTGTCATCGGCAATGGCGATGTCAAAACCCCTCAAGATGCAAAACGTATGCTTGATGAAACGGGTGTGGACGCTGTCATGATCGGAAGAGCCGCACTAGGAAACCCGTGGATGATTTATCGAACGGTTCATTATTTAGAAACGGGTGAACTGAAAGAAGAGCCAAACGTGCGTGAGAAAATGTCAGTGTGCAAACTTCACTTAGACCGGCTCATTGACCTGAAAGGCGAGCATGTGGCTGTTAGAGAAATGAGAAAGCATGCAGCATGGTACTTAAAAGGGGTCCGCGGCAACGCTGACGTAAGAAACCAAATTAATCAAAGTGAAACGAGAGCGGAGCTTGTGCAAGTTCTTGATGACTTTACGATCGAAGCCGAGGCAAAAGAGCTTCAAAGTATAAAAGTAGGATAAGACTATCTTTCTTTTTGTAGCTCACTGCTAGTTGATGTACTGGCAGTTTTTCTGCTTTTCTCTGCAAAATACATTATTGGAGTGATATAAATGAGTAATGAAGGGCTTAATAACGAAGAATTAAATGACCAATTCCAGGTCAGACGTGACAAAATGAATAAAATGAGAGAAGAGGGTATCGATCCATTCGGTGAACGATATGACCGCTCTCATCAATCTGCTCAAATTATCGCTGAATACGACGAGTTTTCTAAAGAAGACTTAGAAGGAAAAGCGGCTCAAGTGACAATCGCTGGACGTATGATGACAAAGCGCGGTAAAGGAAAAGCTGGCTTTGCGCATATTCAAGATCTAGAAGGACAAATTCAAATCTATGTTCGTAAAGATAGTGTAGGGGAAGAAGCTTACGAATTATTTAAAAGCTCAGACCTAGGCGATATCATCGGTGTAACAGGAACTGTTTTTAAAACAAATGTAGGAGAACTTTCTATTAAAGCGACTAGCTTTGAGGTTCTGACAAAAGCACTTCGCCCGCTTCCTGATAAATATCATGGATTAAAAGATGTTGAACAGCGCTATCGTCAACGTTACCTTGACCTCATTGTAAATCCAGAAAGTAAGCAGACGTTCATTATGCGAAGCAAAATCATTCAATCCATGAGAAGATACTTAGATTCTAAAGGATACTTAGAAGTTGAAACACCAACAATGCACAGCATTCCTGGTGGTGCATCAGCGCGTCCTTTCATTACTCATCACAATGCACTTGATATGCCGCTTTATATGCGTATTGCGATCGAGCTGCACTTAAAACGCCTAATTGTCGGTGGTCTAGAGAAAGTATACGAGATTGGCCGCGTATTCCGTAATGAAGGTGTATCGACTCGTCATAACCCAGAATTCACGATGATTGAGCTGTATGAAGCATACGCAGACTACAAAGACATCATGAATCTGACTGAAAACTTGATTGCTCATATTGCCCAAGAGGTGCTGGGAACAACAACCATTCAATATGGAGAAGATGAAATTGATCTCAAACCTGAATGGAAGAGACTGCATATGGTTGAAGCAGTCAAAGAAGCAACAGGTGTAGACTTCTGGCAGGAGATGTCTGTAGAAGAAGCAAAACAGCATGCTGCTGATCATGGTGTTGAAATCACGAAAAATATGACAGTAGGTCATATTATCAATGAGTTCTTCGAGCAAAAAGTAGAAGAAACTTTGGTTCAGCCTACATTCATTTACGGACATCCAGTGGAGATTTCTCCATTAGCTAAGAAAAATCCTGAAGATCCTCGCTTCACAGATCGTTTTGAGTTGTTTATCGTACGCCGTGAGCACGCAAATGCATTCACAGAGCTAAACGATCCAATCGATCAAAGAGAACGATTTGAAGCTCAATTAAAAGAACGTGAAGAAGGAAATGACGAAGCACATCTAATGGATGACGATTTTGTTGAAGCATTAGAATACGGCATGCCTCCAACAGGCGGTTTAGGAATCGGGATCGACCGATTAATCATGCTTTTAACAAATTCTCCATCAATCAGAGATGTACTGCTTTTCCCACAAATGAGAAACCGCTAATACATCAATCAAAGCGCCATTTTATCTATGGCGCTTTTTATTTTTCATAAAATGAAACTTTTTTTAAAAAAACTATTGCAAGGAAAGAATCCAGATGGTATATTATTGTTCGTTGCCGCAAAACAGCAACGAGGTTAAAAAAAGAAATTGAAAAAAGTTCTTGACTTTAACCGATGCAAAATGTTAAGATATTAAAGTCGCTTACGAGCGATAACGAATATGATCTTTGAAAACTAAACAAGACAAAACGTACCTGTTAATTCGAGTTTTTATAAAAAAATCCTATGATACTTCATAGGTAGTCAGTCAAACTGGCGAAAAGCAAAACTTCGGTTTTGTACTTTTTCGGAGAGTTTGATCCTGGCTCAGGACGAACGCTGGCGGCGTGCCTAATACATGCAAGTCGAGCGGACAGAAGGGAGCTTGCTCCCGGATGTTAGCGGCGGACGGGTGAGTAACACGTGGGTAACCTGCCTGTAAGACTGGGATAACTCCGGGAAACCGGAGCTAATACCGGATAGTTCCTTGAACCGCATGGTTCAAGGATGAAAGACGGTTTCGGCTGTCACTTACAGATGGACCCGCGGCGCATTAGCTAGTTGGTGGGGTAATGGCTCACCAAGGCGACGATGCGTAGCCGACCTGAGAGGGTGATCGGCCACACTGGGACTGAGACACGGCCCAGACTCCTACGGGAGGCAGCAGTAGGGAATCTTCCGCAATGGACGAAAGTCTGACGGAGCAACGCCGCGTGAGTGATGAAGGTTTTCGGATCGTAAAGCTCTGTTGTTAGGGAAGAACAAGTGCGAGAGTAACTGCTCGCACCTTGACGGTACCTAACCAGAAAGCCACGGCTAACTACGTGCCAGCAGCCGCGGTAATACGTAGGTGGCAAGCGTTGTCCGGAATTATTGGGCGTAAAGGGCTCGCAGGCGGTTTCTTAAGTCTGATGTGAAAGCCCCCGGCTCAACCGGGGAGGGTCATTGGAAACTGGGAAACTTGAGTGCAGAAGAGGAGAGTGGAATTCCACGTGTAGCGGTGAAATGCGTAGAGATGTGGAGGAACACCAGTGGCGAAGGCGACTCTCTGGTCTGTAACTGACGCTGAGGAGCGAAAGCGTGGGGAGCGAACAGGATTAGATACCCTGGTAGTCCACGCCGTAAACGATGAGTGCTAAGTGTTAGGGGGTTTCCGCCCCTTAGTGCTGCAGCTAACGCATTAAGCACTCCGCCTGGGGAGTACGGTCGCAAGACTGAAACTCAAAGGAATTGACGGGGGCCCGCACAAGCGGTGGAGCATGTGGTTTAATTCGAAGCAACGCGAAGAACCTTACCAGGTCTTGACATCCTCTGACAACCCTAGAGATAGGGCTTTCCCTTCGGGGACAGAGTGACAGGTGGTGCATGGTTGTCGTCAGCTCGTGTCGTGAGATGTTGGGTTAAGTCCCGCAACGAGCGCAACCCTTGATCTTAGTTGCCAGCATTTAGTTGGGCACTCTAAGGTGACTGCCGGTGACAAACCGGAGGAAGGTGGGGATGACGTCAAATCATCATGCCCCTTATGACCTGGGCTACACACGTGCTACAATGGACAGAACAAAGGGCTGCAAGACCGCAAGGTTTAGCCAATCCCATAAATCTGTTCTCAGTTCGGATCGCAGTCTGCAACTCGACTGCGTGAAGCTGGAATCGCTAGTAATCGCGGATCAGCATGCCGCGGTGAATACGTTCCCGGGCCTTGTACACACCGCCCGTCACACCACGAGAGTTTGCAACACCCGAAGTCGGTGAGGTAACCTTTATGGAGCCAGCCGCCGAAGGTGGGGCAGATGATTGGGGTGAAGTCGTAACAAGGTAGCCGTATCGGAAGGTGCGGCTGGATCACCTCCTTTCTAAGGATATATGGAGCAGCGTACGTTTTCGTCTTGTTTAGTTTTGAAGGATCATTCCTTCAAAACATGTCTCTAGCGAGACAGGATTGTTCTTTGAAAACTAGATAACAATAAGTAATACATTCACATTGAATGCAATGCAAAGTTCATCACACATAGTGATTCTTTCTAAAGTAAGAAATGGTTAAGTTAGAAAGGGCGCACGGTGGATGCCTTGGCACTAGGAGCCGATGAAGGACGGGACGAACACCGATATGCTTCGGGGAGCTGTAAGCAAGCTTTGATCCGGAGATTTCCGAATGGGGAAACCCACTGCTCGTAATGGAGTAGTATCCATACTTGAATACATAGAGTATGAGAAGGCATACCCGGGGAACTGAAACATCTAAGTACCCGGAGGAAGAGAAAGCAAATGCGATTCCCTGAGTAGCGGCGAGCGAAACGGGAACAGCCCAAACCAAGAGGCTTGCCTCTTGGGGTTGTAGGACACTCTATACGGAGTTACAAAGGAATGATATAAGCGAAGAGGTCTGGAAAGGCCCGCCAAAGAAGGTAACAGCCCTGTAACTGAAATGTCATTCTCTCCAGAGTGGATCCTGAGTACGGCGGAACACGTGAAATTCCGTCGGAATCCGGGAGGACCATCTCCCAAGGCTAAATACTCCCTAGTGACCGATAGTGAACCAGTACCGTGAGGGAAAGGTGAAAAGCACCCCGGAAGGGGAGTGAAATAGATCCTGAAACCGTGTGCCTACAAGTAGTCAGAGCCCGTTAACGGGTGATGGCGTGCCTTTTGTAGAATGAACCGGCGAGTTACGATCCCGTGCAAGGTTAAGCAGAAGATGCGGAGCCGCAGCGAAAGCGAGTCTGAATAGGGCGCATGAGTACGTGGTCGTAGACCCGAAACCAGGTGATCTACCCATGTCCAGGGTGAAGTTCAGGTAACACTGAATGGAGGCCCGAACCCACGCACGTTGAAAAGTGCGGGGATGAGGTGTGGGTAGGGGTGAAATGCCAATCGAACCTGGAGATAGCTGGTTCTCTCCGAAATAGCTTTAGGGCTAGCCTCAAGGTAAGAGTCTCGGAGGTAGAGCACTGATTGGACTAGGGGCCCCTACCGGGTTACCGAATTCAGTCAAACTCCGAATGCCGATGACTTATCCTTGGGAGTCAGACTGCGAGTGATAAGATCCGTAGTCGAAAGGGAAACAGCCCAGACCGCCAGCTAAGGTCCCAAAGTATACGTTAAGTGGAAAAGGATGTGGAGTTGCTTAGACAACCAGGATGTTGGCTTAGAAGCAGCCACCATTTAAAGAGTGCGTAATAGCTCACTGGTCGAGTGACTCTGCGCCGAAAATGTACCGGGGCTAAACGTATCACCGAAGCTGCGGACTGTTCTTACGAACAGTGGTAGGAGAGCGTTCTAAGGGCTGTGAAGCCAGACCGGAAGGACTGGTGGAGCGCTTAGAAGTGAGAATGCCGGTATGAGTAGCGAAAGACGGGTGAGAATCCCGTCCACCGAATGCCTAAGGTTTCCTGAGGAAGGCTCGTCCGCTCAGGGTTAGTCGGGACCTAAGCCGAGGCCGAAAGGCGTAGGCGATGGACAACAGGTTGATATTCCTGTACCACCTCCTCACCATTTGAGCAATGGGGGGACGCAGGAGGATAGGGTAAGCGCGGTATTGGATATCCGCGTCCAAGCAGTTAGGCTGGGAAATAGGCAAATCCGTTTCCCGTAAAGGCTGAGCTGTGATGGCGAGCGAAATTTAGTAGCGAAGTTCCTGATTCCACACTGCCAAGAAAAGCCTCTAGCGAGGTGAGAGGTGCCCGTACCGCAAACCGACACAGGTAGGCGAGGAGAGAATCCTAAGGTGATCGAGAGAACTCTCGTTAAGGAACTCGGCAAAATGACCCCGTAACTTCGGGAGAAGGGGTGCTTCTTAGGGTGTTAAAGCCCCGAGAAGCCGCAGTGAATAGGCCCAGGCGACTGTTTAGCAAAAACACAGGTCTCTGCGAAGCCGTAAGGCGAAGTATAGGGGCTGACGCCTGCCCGGTGCTGGAAGGTTAAGAGGAGCGCTTAGCGTAAGCGAAGGTGCGAATTGAAGCCCCAGTAAACGGCGGCCGTAACTATAACGGTCCTAAGGTAGCGAAATTCCTTGTCGGGTAAGTTCCGACCCGCACGAAAGGCGCAACGATCTGGGCACTGTCTCAACGAGAGACTCGGTGAAATTATAGTACCTGTGAAGATGCAGGTTACCCGCGACAGGACGGAAAGACCCCGTGGAGCTTTACTGCAGCCTGATATTGAATGTTGGTACAGCTTGTACAGGATAGGTAGGAGCCTTGGAAACCGGAGCGCTAGCTTCGGTGGAGGCATCGGTGGGATACTACCCTGGCTGTATTGACCTTCTAACCCGCTGCCCTTATCGGGCAGGGAGACAGTGTCAGGTGGGCAGTTTGACTGGGGCGGTCGCCTCCTAAAATGTAACGGAGGCGCCCAAAGGTTCCCTCAGAATGGTTGGAAATCATTCGCAGAGTGTAAAGGCACAAGGGAGCTTGACTGCGAGACCTACAAGTCGAGCAGGGACGAAAGTCGGGCTTAGTGATCCGGTGGTTCCGCATGGAAGGGCCATCGCTCAACGGATAAAAGCTACCCCGGGGATAACAGGCTTATCTCCCCCAAGAGTCCACATCGACGGGGAGGTTTGGCACCTCGATGTCGGCTCATCGCATCCTGGGGCTGTAGTCGGTCCCAAGGGTTGGGCTGTTCGCCCATTAAAGCGGTACGCGAGCTGGGTTCAGAACGTCGTGAGACAGTTCGGTCCCTATCCGTCGCGGGCGCAGGAAATTTGAGAGGAGCTGTCCTTAGTACGAGAGGACCGGGATGGACGCACCGCTGGTGTACCAGTTGTTCTGCCAAGGGCATCGCTGGGTAGCTATGTGCGGACGGGATAAGTGCTGAAAGCATCTAAGCATGAAGCCCCCCTCAAGATGAGATTTCCCATTCCGCAAGGAAGTAAGATCCCTGAAAGATGATCAGGTTGATAGGTCTGAGGTGGAAGCGTGGTGACACGTGGAGCTGACAGATACTAATAGATCGAGGACTTAACCTATATTCTAATGTGAAGTTTGAACATTGTTATCTAGTTTTGAGAGAACATTCTCTCCATCAGGTTTGGTGGCGATAGCGAAGAGGTCACACCCGTTCCCATACCGAACACGGAAGTTAAGCTCTTCAGCGCCGATGGTAGTTGGGGGTTTCCCCCTGTGAGAGTAGGACGCCGCCAAGCTTCTATAAGGATCAGTTCCATTCGGAACTGGTCTTTTTTGTGTTTTTGAATGACTTGCTTCTATATATAAGGTTCGTAAACTAAAAATAGGTTGTTCTCTCGTGGATCGCTAAATAAATCAAACTTTATGTCCCTTCAATTTAACATTTCGGCCATCGTATGAACCAGCAGCTCAAATTATCAAGGTCAACTCCAAAAGTATAGAAAACCTCTCCTTAAACTAAATAGATGTAAAGAGGTGATGTATAGGGACACGAGATAGGAAAGGCAACCCATCCCAAAGGGGATAGTCAGCCATTGTTGAATTTTTAACTTAAAAGAAGAGAAAGAAACAAACAATAATAATATTATTTCCTGTTAAAACTTTATATCGATGATAAGGCTGTTGAGTGTTTGACGCAGCAGAAAAAATGATGTGAAACAATTTTGAAAAATAGTAAAGACCAGTAATTATTTTTACACTTTTTTATGCAAAAAAGATTTCTCAGAAAAATAAAATAATAACAGAGTTTCTTTTTTGAATATTTTTTATCCAGAGATATATGAAATAAAACAAGGGTATGAAAGCTTCGAAATTGCTGTTTTTGCAGTGATAGAGCCTTATTAGTGCTCTTTTTAACAAAAAAACATAAAAAAATGAAAAAAAGGCTTTTAAAATGATGAGACAAGTGGTAAACTTCTTTAGGTGCCTTAACGAAAAGATGAAAAAACAGCTTTAAAATAAATTCAAAAATTATTTTAAAAAAGTCTTTACAAACAATATCTTATCGTTATATAATACTATTTGTCAGATCGAGAGACACTTCGAAACGACACAATATGGAGGATTAGCTCAGCTGGGAGAGCATCTGCCTTACAAGCAGAGGGTCGGCGGTTCGAGCCCGTCATCCTCCACCATATTTATTCTTACATAATGTTAGGATAGATAAAGCCGGTGTAGCTCAACTGGTAGAGCAACTGACTTGTAATCAGTAGGTTGGGGGTTCAAGTCCTCTTGCCGGCACCACTTTCATATGGTAAGATAGACAAGTCGCTTTTAAAGCGAGCCATTAGCTCAGTTGGTAGAGCATCTGACTTTTAATCAGAGGGTCGAAGGTTCGAGTCCTTCATGGCTCACCATGTTTCATGCGGGTGTGGCGGAATTGGCAGACGCGCTAGACTTAGGATCTAGTGTCTTTATGACGTGGGGGTTCAAGTCCCTTCACCCGCATTGCCAAATAAAATAAAGAAATCCTGTAATGCGGAAGTAGTTCAGTGGTAGAACACCACCTTGCCAAGGTGGGGGTCGCGGGTTCGAATCCCGTCTTCCGCTTATACCATCCACGCCGGGGTGGTGGAATTGGCAGACACACAGGACTTAAAATCCTGCGGTAGGTGACTACCGTGCCGGTTCAAGTCCGGCCCTCGGCATTATAAATAAGCGCCCGTAGCTCAATTGGATAGAGCGTTTGACTACGGATCAAAAGGTTAGGGGTTCGACTCCTCTCGGGCGCGCCATTAAGATCGGGAAGTAGCTCAGCTTGGTAGAGCACTTGGTTTGGGACCAAGGGGTCGCAGGTTCGAATCCTGTCTTCCCGACCATCTTTTATGGGGCCTTAGCTCAGCTGGGAGAGCGCCTGCCTTGCACGCAGGAGGTCAGCGGTTCGATCCCGCTAGGCTCCACCAATATGATCTTTGAAAACTAAACAAGACAAAACGTACCTGTTAATTCGAGTTTTTATAAAAAAAATCCTATGATACTTCATAGGTAGTCAGTCAAACTGGCGAAAAGCAAAACTTCGGTTTTGTACTTTTTCGGAGAGTTTGATCCTGGCTCAGGACGAACGCTGGCGGCGTGCCTAATACATGCAAGTCGAGCGGACAGAAGGGAGCTTGCTCCCGGATGTTAGCGGCGGACGGGTGAGTAACACGTGGGTAACCTGCCTGTAAGACTGGGATAACTCCGGGAAACCGGAGCTAATACCGGATAGTTCCTTGAACCGCATGGTTCAAGGATGAAAGACGGTTTCGGCTGTCACTTACAGATGGACCCGCGGCGCATTAGCTAGTTGGTGGGGTAATGGCTCACCAAGGCGACGATGCGTAGCCGACCTGAGAGGGTGATCGGCCACACTGGGACTGAGACACGGCCCAGACTCCTACGGGAGGCAGCAGTAGGGAATCTTCCGCAATGGACGAAAGTCTGACGGAGCAACGCCGCGTGAGTGATGAAGGTTTTCGGATCGTAAAGCTCTGTTGTTAGGGAAGAACAAGTGCGAGAGTAACTGCTCGCACCTTGACGGTACCTAACCAGAAAGCCACGGCTAACTACGTGCCAGCAGCCGCGGTAATACGTAGGTGGCAAGCGTTGTCCGGAATTATTGGGCGTAAAGGGCTCGCAGGCGGTTTCTTAAGTCTGATGTGAAAGCCCCCGGCTCAACCGGGGAGGGTCATTGGAAACTGGGAAACTTGAGTGCAGAAGAGGAGAGTGGAATTCCACGTGTAGCGGTGAAATGCGTAGAGATGTGGAGGAACACCAGTGGCGAAGGCGACTCTCTGGTCTGTAACTGACGCTGAGGAGCGAAAGCGTGGGGAGCGAACAGGATTAGATACCCTGGTAGTCCACGCCGTAAACGATGAGTGCTAAGTGTTAGGGGGTTTCCGCCCCTTAGTGCTGCAGCTAACGCATTAAGCACTCCGCCTGGGGAGTACGGTCGCAAGACTGAAACTCAAAGGAATTGACGGGGGCCCGCACAAGCGGTGGAGCATGTGGTTTAATTCGAAGCAACGCGAAGAACCTTACCAGGTCTTGACATCCTCTGACAACCCTAGAGATAGGGCTTTCCCTTCGGGGACAGAGTGACAGGTGGTGCATGGTTGTCGTCAGCTCGTGTCGTGAGATGTTGGGTTAAGTCCCGCAACGAGCGCAACCCTTGATCTTAGTTGCCAGCATTTAGTTGGGCACTCTAAGGTGACTGCCGGTGACAAACCGGAGGAAGGTGGGGATGACGTCAAATCATCATGCCCCTTATGACCTGGGCTACACACGTGCTACAATGGACAGAACAAAGGGCTGCAAGACCGCAAGGTTTAGCCAATCCCATAAATCTGTTCTCAGTTCGGATCGCAGTCTGCAACTCGACTGCGTGAAGCTGGAATCGCTAGTAATCGCGGATCAGCATGCCGCGGTGAATACGTTCCCGGGCCTTGTACACACCGCCCGTCACACCACGAGAGTTTGCAACACCCGAAGTCGGTGAGGTAACCTTTATGGAGCCAGCCGCCGAAGGTGGGGCAGATGATTGGGGTGAAGTCGTAACAAGGTAGCCGTATCGGAAGGTGCGGCTGGATCACCTCCTTTCTAAGGATATATGGAGCAGCGTACGTTTTCGTCTTGTTTAGTTTTGAAGGATCATTCCTTCAAAACATGTCTCTAGCGAGACAGGATTGTTCTTTGAAAACTAGATAACAATAAGTAATACATTCACATTGAATGCAATGCAAAGTTCATCACACATAGTGATTCTTTCTAAAGTAAGAAATGGTTAAGTTAGAAAGGGCGCACGGTGGATGCCTTGGCACTAGGAGCCGATGAAGGACGGGACGAACACCGATATGCTTCGGGGAGCTGTAAGCAAGCTTTGATCCGGAGATTTCCGAATGGGGAAACCCACTGCTCGTAATGGAGTAGTATCCATACTTGAATACATAGAGTATGAGAAGGCATACCCGGGGAACTGAAACATCTAAGTACCCGGAGGAAGAGAAAGCAAATGCGATTCCCTGAGTAGCGGCGAGCGAAACGGGAACAGCCCAAACCAAGAGGCTTGCCTCTTGGGGTTGTAGGACACTCTATACGGAGTTACAAAGGAATGATATAAGCGAAGAGGTCTGGAAAGGCCCGCCAAAGAAGGTAACAGCCCTGTAACTGAAATGTCATTCTCTCCAGAGTGGATCCTGAGTACGGCGGAACACGTGAAATTCCGTCGGAATCCGGGAGGACCATCTCCCAAGGCTAAATACTCCCTAGTGACCGATAGTGAACCAGTACCGTGAGGGAAAGGTGAAAAGCACCCCGGAAGGGGAGTGAAATAGATCCTGAAACCGTGTGCCTACAAGTAGTCAGAGCCCGTTAACGGGTGATGGCGTGCCTTTTGTAGAATGAACCGGCGAGTTACGATCCCGTGCAAGGTTAAGCAGAAGATGCGGAGCCGCAGCGAAAGCGAGTCTGAATAGGGCGCATGAGTACGTGGTCGTAGACCCGAAACCAGGTGATCTACCCATGTCCAGGGTGAAGTTCAGGTAACACTGAATGGAGGCCCGAACCCACGCACGTTGAAAAGTGCGGGGATGAGGTGTGGGTAGGGGTGAAATGCCAATCGAACCTGGAGATAGCTGGTTCTCTCCGAAATAGCTTTAGGGCTAGCCTCAAGGTAAGAGTCTCGGAGGTAGAGCACTGATTGGACTAGGGGCCCCTACCGGGTTACCGAATTCAGTCAAACTCCGAATGCCGATGACTTATCCTTGGGAGTCAGACTGCGAGTGATAAGATCCGTAGTCGAAAGGGAAACAGCCCAGACCGCCAGCTAAGGTCCCAAAGTATACGTTAAGTGGAAAAGGATGTGGAGTTGCTTAGACAACCAGGATGTTGGCTTAGAAGCAGCCACCATTTAAAGAGTGCGTAATAGCTCACTGGTCGAGTGACTCTGCGCCGAAAATGTACCGGGGCTAAACGTATCACCGAAGCTGCGGACTGTTCTTACGAACAGTGGTAGGAGAGCGTTCTAAGGGCTGTGAAGCCAGACCGGAAGGACTGGTGGAGCGCTTAGAAGTGAGAATGCCGGTATGAGTAGCGAAAGACGGGTGAGAATCCCGTCCACCGAATGCCTAAGGTTTCCTGAGGAAGGCTCGTCCGCTCAGGGTTAGTCGGGACCTAAGCCGAGGCCGAAAGGCGTAGGCGATGGACAACAGGTTGATATTCCTGTACCACCTCCTCACCATTTGAGCAATGGGGGGACGCAGGAGGATAGGGTAAGCGCGGTATTGGATATCCGCGTCCAAGCAGTTAGGCTGGGAAATAGGCAAATCCGTTTCCCGTAAAGGCTGAGCTGTGATGGCGAGCGAAATTTAGTAGCGAAGTTCCTGATTCCACACTGCCAAGAAAAGCCTCTAGCGAGGTGAGAGGTGCCCGTACCGCAAACCGACACAGGTAGGCGAGGAGAGAATCCTAAGGTGATCGAGAGAACTCTCGTTAAGGAACTCGGCAAAATGACCCCGTAACTTCGGGAGAAGGGGTGCTTCTTAGGGTGTTAAAGCCCCGAGAAGCCGCAGTGAATAGGCCCAGGCGACTGTTTAGCAAAAACACAGGTCTCTGCGAAGCCGTAAGGCGAAGTATAGGGGCTGACGCCTGCCCGGTGCTGGAAGGTTAAGAGGAGCGCTTAGCGTAAGCGAAGGTGCGAATTGAAGCCCCAGTAAACGGCGGCCGTAACTATAACGGTCCTAAGGTAGCGAAATTCCTTGTCGGGTAAGTTCCGACCCGCACGAAAGGCGCAACGATCTGGGCACTGTCTCAACGAGAGACTCGGTGAAATTATAGTACCTGTGAAGATGCAGGTTACCCGCGACAGGACGGAAAGACCCCGTGGAGCTTTACTGCAGCCTGATATTGAATGTTGGTACAGCTTGTACAGGATAGGTAGGAGCCTTGGAAACCGGAGCGCTAGCTTCGGTGGAGGCATCGGTGGGATACTACCCTGGCTGTATTGACCTTCTAACCCGCTGCCCTTATCGGGCAGGGAGACAGTGTCAGGTGGGCAGTTTGACTGGGGCGGTCGCCTCCTAAAATGTAACGGAGGCGCCCAAAGGTTCCCTCAGAATGGTTGGAAATCATTCGCAGAGTGTAAAGGCACAAGGGAGCTTGACTGCGAGACCTACAAGTCGAGCAGGGACGAAAGTCGGGCTTAGTGATCCGGTGGTTCCGCATGGAAGGGCCATCGCTCAACGGATAAAAGCTACCCCGGGGATAACAGGCTTATCTCCCCCAAGAGTCCACATCGACGGGGAGGTTTGGCACCTCGATGTCGGCTCATCGCATCCTGGGGCTGTAGTCGGTCCCAAGGGTTGGGCTGTTCGCCCATTAAAGCGGTACGCGAGCTGGGTTCAGAACGTCGTGAGACAGTTCGGTCCCTATCCGTCGCGGGCGCAGGAAATTTGAGAGGAGCTGTCCTTAGTACGAGAGGACCGGGATGGACGCACCGCTGGTGTACCAGTTGTTCTGCCAAGGGCATCGCTGGGTAGCTATGTGCGGACGGGATAAGTGCTGAAAGCATCTAAGCATGAAGCCCCCCTCAAGATGAGATTTCCCATTCCGCAAGGAAGTAAGATCCCTGAAAGATGATCAGGTTGATAGGTCTGAGGTGGAAGCGTGGTGACACGTGGAGCTGACAGATACTAATAGATCGAGGACTTAACCTATATTCTAATGTGAAGTTTGAACATTGTTATCTAGTTTTGAGAGAACATTCTCTCCATCAGGTTTGGTGGCGATAGCGAAGAGGTCACACCCGTTCCCATACCGAACACGGAAGTTAAGCTCTTCAGCGCCGATGGTAGTTGGGGGTTTCCCCCTGTGAGAGTAGGACGCCGCCAAGCTTCTATAAGGATCAGTTCCATTCGGAACTGGTCTTTTTTGTTTTTTTGGGAGGTTTGGCACCATATAAATGTGGAAATAATATTGTTAGTTGAGCGATTATCTTGAAAAATCGATCGAAAAAATTTATAGTAAGATTAAAGTCAAATATAGTCAAAGTCAATGGAGGAGGAGGCGGAGTGGCACAAAATATTTCTGATATCATCGAGCAGTATTTGAAGGAAGTCCTGGATCAGAACGGTCGAGAAATATTAGAAATTAAACGCAATGAAATTGCAGATAAGTTTCAATGCGTACCTTCACAAATTAACTATGTTATCAATACACGCTTTACGAGCGAGAGAGGCTATATCGTTGAAAGTAAGCGTGGCGGCGGTGGCTATATCCGCATCATTAAAGTCAAAATGAATGATGAAGTCGACTTATTGAACAATATTATTTCCCAAATATATCATCGTTTATCACAGGCTGCATCTGATCATATCATCATGCGTCTTGTTGAAAATAACATTTTATCTGAAAGAGAAGCTAAGATGATGATTAGTGTCATGGACCGTTCTGTATTGCATATCGATTTACCTGAACGAGATGAACTGCGGGCTCGGATGATGAAAGCGATGTTAAATGCTTTGAAATTAAAGTAAAGCGGGTGAAAAGATTGATTTGTCAAGAATGTAATGAGAGACCAGCCACTTTTCACTTTACGAAAGTTATAAATGGAGAAAAACAAGAAATGCACATATGTGAACAATGTGCAAAAGAAAACAGTGATTCATATGCTATGAGTGGAAACCAAGGTTTCTCGATTCACAACTTATTATCAGGCTTATTGAATATTGATCCTAGCTTCACCACAAGTGCTAACAAGGGCTCGTCTATTTTTCAAGAAGCGAAAGAAGTGGATCAATGTCCTAAGTGTGGCTTAACCTTTCAGCAGTTCAGAAAAACAGGCCGTTTTGGCTGTGCAGAATGCTATCGTACATTTGATCAGTATCTGAACCCTGTTTTACGGAAAGTCCATAGTGGAAATACAGTCCATAATGGAAAAGTCCCTAAACGAATTGCCGGCAGCCTGCATGTCCGCCGGAAACTTGAGTTAATGCAGCAAGAGCTGAAGCAGCTGATTGAACAGGAAGAGTTCGAAAAAGCAGCGGAAGTTCGAGATCAAATTCGTGCATTAGAGCATGAGCAATCTCAGCAGAGGGAGGGAGATTAACGACATGTCGCTCCAGCATTTTATTCAAGACGCTTTAAGTCAGTGGATGAAACAAAAAGGACCAGAAAGTGACATTGTTCTAAGCAGTCGTATCCGGCTAGCGCGCAATCTAGAGCATGTTCGTTTCCCAACTCAGTTTTCTCAAGAAGAAGCTGAAGCTGTTCTCCAGCAATTCGAACAAAAGTTTGCTAGCCAGGAAGTGAAGGACATTGGAAACTTTGTTTTGATTCGAATGAATGAAACGCAGCCTTTAGCAAAGAGGGTACTTGTTGAAAAGCACTTGATTAGCCCAAATTTAGCTGAATCAAGATTTGGCGGCTGCTTGCTTTCTGAAAATGAAGAAATCAGTGTGATGCTGAATGAAGAAGACCATATTCGGATCCAGTGCTTATTCCCAGGTTTTCAACTAGCCAATGCACTAAAAGCGGCTAATCAGGTAGATGACTGGATTGAAGAGCAAGTGGATTACGCGTTTTCTGAAAAGCGAGGATACTTAACAAGTTGTCCGACCAATGTAGGTACAGGTATTAGGGCTTCGGTCATGATGCATTTACCGGCATTAGCGCTCACAAGACAAATGAATCGCATTATTCCCGCAATTAATCAATTAGGTCTTGTGGTCAGAGGAATTTATGGTGAGGGCAGCGAAGCAATAGGGAACATCTTTCAAATTTCAAATCAAATGACACTTGGTCAATCAGAAGAAGACATTGTAGATGACTTGAATAGTGTGACCGCTCAGCTCATTGAACAAGAGCGATCTGCACGAAAAGCATTATATCAAACATCTAAAATTGAACTTGAGGACAGAGTGTACCGTTCCTTAGGAATTTTGGCCAATTGTCGTATGATTGAATCAAAGGAAACAGCAAAGTGTTTGTCAGATGTGCGGCTTGGAATTGATTTAGGTATCATTAAGGGGCTTTCAAGTAATATACTGAATGAACTCATGATTTTGACCCAGCCTGGCTTCCTTCAACAATATTCAGGAGGAGCCTTGGAGCCAAATGAACGAGATATAAAACGAGCAGCGATCATAAGAGAAAGGTTGCGCTTAGAAATGCATAGGAATGGACAGGAGGATGAAACGATATGATGTTTGGAAGATTCACTGAAAGAGCTCAAAAGGTATTAGCACTTGCACAAGAAGAAGCCATTCGCCTAGGCCATAAGAATATTGGTACTGAGCACATTTTACTTGGCCTTGTACGTGAAGGTGAGGGCATCGCTGCCAAAGCGTTAGAAGCACTGGGCCTTGTTTCAGATAAAATCCAAAAAGAAGTCGAAAGCTTGATTGGAAGAGGGCAAGAGGTGTCTCAAGCTATTCCTCATTATACGCCTAGAGCGAAGAAGGTTACTGAGCTTTCAATGGATGAAGCAAGAAAGCTAGGTCATTCCTATGTAGGGACAGAACATATTCTATTAGGTCTTATTCGCGAGGGAGAGGGTGTCGCTGCCCGTGTCTTAAATAACCTCGGAGTGAGCTTAAATAAAGCACGCCAGCAAGTCCTGCAGCTGCTTGGAAGCAATGAAACAGGTGCATCTGCGGCAGGCTCTAATAGCAATGCAAATACACCAACACTAGATAGCTTGGCAAGAGATTTGACAGCTATCGCAAAAGAGGACAGCTTGGACCCTGTCATTGGCCGAAGCAAAGAAATTCAACGTGTCATTGAGGTCCTAAGTAGAAGAACAAAAAATAACCCTGTGCTGATTGGTGAGCCTGGTGTTGGTAAAACAGCCATCGCAGAAGGTCTTGCACAGCAAATTATTCATAACGAAGTGCCTGAAATCCTGCGCGATAAACGAGTGATGACACTGGATATGGGAACTGTTGTAGCTGGTACGAAATATCGTGGTGAATTCGAGGATCGTTTGAAAAAAGTGATGGACGAAATTCGTCAGGCAGGAAATATCATTCTCTTTATCGATGAGCTTCATACGCTCATTGGTGCTGGTGGAGCAGAGGGTGCGATTGATGCATCTAATATCTTGAAGCCATCCTTAGCACGTGGAGAGCTTCAATGTATCGGAGCAACAACTTTAGATGAGTACCGTAAATATATTGAAAAGGATGCTGCGCTTGAACGACGTTTCCAGCCAATTCAAGTAGATCAGCCGTCTGTTGATGAAAGTATTCAAATTTTAAGAGGGCTTAGAGACCGGTATGAAGCACATCACCGTGTGTCTATTACAGATGAAGCGATTGAGGCGGCAGTGAAGCTGTCTGACCGTTATATTTCTGATCGTTTCCTTCCAGATAAGGCGATTGATTTAATTGATGAGGCAGGTTCGAAAGTCCGTTTACGTTCGTTCACAACACCGCCTAACCTAAAAGAACTAGAGCAAAAGCTGGATGAAGTACGCAAGGAAAAGGATGCGGCAGTTCAAAGTCAAGAATTTGAAAAAGCAGCTTCTCTTCGCGATACAGAGCAGCGTTTGCGTGAAAAAGTAGAAGTCACAAAGAAATCATGGAAAGAAAAGCAGGGACAAGAGAATTCAGAGGTATCTGTAGATGATATAGCAATGGTCGTTTCCAGCTGGACGGGAGTGCCTGTTTCGAAAATTGCTCAAACGGAGACAGATAAGCTTCTGAATATGGAACAATTGCTCCACTCTCGTGTGATCGGACAGGATGAAGCGGTTGTCGCTGTAGCAAAAGCGGTGAGACGTGCGCGTGCTGGTCTGAAAGATCCGAAGCGTCCAATCGGCTCCTTTATCTTCTTGGGTCCAACAGGGGTTGGTAAAACGGAACTTGCAAGAGCACTGGCTGAGTCTATTTTCGGTGATGAAGAAGCAATGATCCGTATTGATATGTCTGAATACATGGAGAAACACTCTACATCCAGACTTGTCGGATCACCTCCAGGCTATGTCGGCTATGATGAAGGTGGACAGCTGACTGAAAAAGTGAGAAGAAAACCTTATTCTGTCGTTCTATTAGACGAAATTGAAAAGGCGCATCCAGATGTATTTAATATCTTACTGCAAGTGTTAGAAGATGGTCGTCTGACTGATTCTAAAGGACGTACCGTTGACTTTAGAAATACGATTTTGATCATGACATCAAACGTTGGAGCTAGTGAGCTGAAGCGCAATAAATATGTTGGCTTTAACGTGCAGGATGAAGGTCAAAATTACAAAGATATGAAAGGCAAAGTGATGGGCGAGTTGAAACGTGCGTTTAGACCTGAGTTTATCAACCGTATTGATGAAATCATTGTCTTCCACTCGCTAGAGAAGAAACATCTAAAAGAGATCGTGTCTCTCATGTCTGATCAATTGACAAAACGATTAAAAGAACAAGACCTATCAATTGAATTGACGGAAGCAGCAAAAGCGAAGATTGCCGACGAAGGTGTAGATCTTGAGTACGGTGCGCGTCCGTTAAGAAGAGCGATTCAAAAGCATGTGGAGGATCGTCTTTCTGAGGAGCTTCTGAAGGGCAATATTGAAAAGGGTCAACATATCGTATTAGATGTGGAAGATGGAGAAATTGTCGTAAAAGCGACGGCTGCTACGAACTAATATAGTAAGAAAAAAAGTGTGAGGCATACCAGCAAGGTGTATGCCTCCCTTTACTTATTTTCTGACCAGTATAAGGAGTTGTATTCTTCAATCTATGGCTAAGACAAAATCAAAATTTATATGCCAATCATGCGGTTATGAGTCAGCCAAATGGATGGGGAAATGTCCAGGCTGCGGCACGTGGAACAGTATGACAGAAGAGGTCGTTCGCAAAGAGCCGGCAAACCGTCGAAGTGCTTTTAATCATTCTGTTCAAACCATTCAAAAACCTTCACCTATATCTGCAATTGAAACATCCGAAGAACCCCGAATTAAAACGAATTTAGAAGAATTTAACCGAGTATTAGGAAGTGGAATTGTCAAAGGCTCTCTTGTTCTCATTGGCGGAGATCCTGGGATTGGGAAGTCCACATTATTATTACAAGTATCAGCACAGCTCTCAGACAAAAATCAGAATGTGTTATACATATCTGGTGAGGAGTCCATTAAACAAACGAAGCTAAGAGCGGACCGCCTTGGCATTGAAAGCGCCTCTTTACATGTTTTGGCTGAAACCGATATGGAGTATATAACGTCTGCTATACAGGAGATGAAACCTGCTTTTGTTGTGGTGGATTCGATTCAAACCGTTTATCAAAGCGATATTACGTCAGCTCCCGGTTCGGTATCTCAAGTAAGAGAATGTACAGCGCAGCTGATGAAGATTGCCAAGACAAATGGTATTCCTATTTTTATCGTTGGTCACGTCACCAAAGAAGGCTCGATCGCAGGTCCACGCCTTTTAGAGCATATGGTGGACACAGTCCTTTATTTTGAAGGCGAGCGTCATCATACGTTTCGTATCTTACGAGCGGTCAAAAACCGATTTGGTTCAACGAATGAATTAGGAATTTTTGAAATGAGAGAGGAAGGGCTCACGGAAGTATTAAACCCATCAGAAATCTTTTTAGAAGAGCGGTCGGCAGGTGTATCTGGTTCGTGTGTTGTTGCCTCAATGGAAGGAACAAGACCCGTACTTGTTGAGATACAGGCGTTAATTTCCCCGACAAGCTTTGGGAATCCGCGAAGAATGGCCACTGGCCTTGATCATAATCGAGTATCGCTGCTCATGGCAGTTTTAGAAAAACGCGTGGGGCTGCTGCTGCAAAACCAAGATGCGTATTTAAAGGTCGCAGGCGGTGTGAAGCTTGACGAACCGGCGATTGACTTGGCTATTGCCGTCAGTATTGCATCAAGCTTTAAAGATGCAGCGCCGCATCAAGCGGATTGCTTTATAGGAGAGGTCGGTCTGACGGGAGAAGTCAGAAGAGTATCAAGAATTGAACAGCGAGTGCAGGAAGCTGCGAAACTAGGATTTAAGCGAATGTTTATTCCTCAGGCGAATATAGATGGATGGAAAAAACCGAGAGGGATTGAGTTAGTTGGTGTAGAAAATGTAGCGGAGGCACTTCGAATTTCACTAGGGGGATCATAGAAATGGAAAAAGAGAAAAAAGGAGCGAGAGAACTCGATCTCTTAGATATTGTACAGTTTGTGGCACCAGGAACACCTCTGCGGGCAGGGATTGAAAACGTCCTGAGAGCCAATACTGGCGGGCTCATTGTTGTTGGTTATAATGACAAAGTAAAGAGTGTAGTAGATGGAGGATTTCACATTAATTCTGCCTTCTCCCCAGCACATTTATATGAACTGGCGAAGATGGACGGGGCCATTATTCTTAGCGATTCTGGTCAAAAAATCTTGTATGCGAATACACAGTTGATGCCAGATGCAACCATCCATTCATCGGAAACAGGCATGAGGCATCGTACGGCTGAACGTGTAGCGAAGCAGACAGGCTGCTTAATTATTGCCATTTCTGAACGAAGGAACGTCATTACCTTATACCAAGGGAATCGTCGTTATACTCTGAAAGATATTGGCTTTATTTTAACAAAGGCCAATCAAGCCATTCAAACACTTGAGAAATATAAAACCATTTTAGATCACGCCATTTCTGCGTTAAGCGCCCTAGAATTTGAAGAGCTTGTGACCTTTGGTGATGTATTATCCGTGCTGCACCGCTACGAAATGGTACTCAGAATCAAAAATGAAATCAATATGTATATCAAAGAGCTCGGAACAGAAGGACACTTGATCCGTCTGCAGGTCAATGAGCTGATTACAGATATGGAGCAGGAAGCGGCTTTATTTATTAAAGATTACGTGAAAGAAAAGATCAAAGATCCGTATGTGCTGCTTAAACAACTTCAAGATATGTCGAGCTTTGAGCTTTTAGATGATTCCATTCTGTACAAGTTACTTGGATATCCAGCTTCTACAAATATTGACGAATATGTGTACACAAGAGGATACAGATTGCTTCATAAAATTCCTAGACTGCCAATGCCAATCGTCGAAAATGTGGTTGAAGCATTCGGTGTGCTAGATCGAATTATGGAAGCAGATGTACAAGAATTGGATGAAGTAGAAGGAATTGGAGAAGTAAGAGCGAAAAAGATAAAAAAAGGATTAAAAAGGTTACAAGAAAAACATTACATTGACCGTCAGCTTTAAGTAGAGAAATTTTTCTCTATTACGGTTAAAAATGGATGAATATGGGTATATTAATGATGGTTTTGTTTTCTGTTGCTCATGATAGGAAACTTAAACATATATTAATGTCAGATGAAGGTGGATTGACAGATGAAAAATAAAGGAGGTGAAGGTATGTTAAAAAGAATCGTTCAGGCGTTTTTTATCATTTTGGGTGCAGTTGTGGGGATTTTTATCATTCCAGAGTTATTCCTGCTTTTAAATGTAAAGGACATACCTTTCATAACAAATGCTTACTCTTCAGCACTAATAGGAGCCTTTGTGTTCTTCATCATTGGTAAATGGTGCACAGGTTATGTGGTAAATTGGGTGAAATGGATCGAGGATTCTCTATTGAAGGCGCCTCTTCCTGATCTTATATCTGGAAGTTTCGGATTAGTATTTGGACTTATTCTAGCATATCTTATTGTAAACGTGATCCCGCTAAACAATATCCCATATCATATTTTTGGTACCATTATTCCGATTTTCCTGGCTTTCTTTTTAGGATACCTTGGGTTTCAGGTAGGGTTTAAGAAGAAGGATGAAATGATAGGGCTGTTCTCCCGATCTGCAAAGGTCAGCAAGAAAAAAGGAGCGGCTGATGATGAACCTGAAATAGAAGATAAAAAGCTGAAAATTTTAGACACAAGTGTTATCATTGATGGAAGAATCGCAGATATTTGTCAAACTGGATTCTTAGAAGGCGTTATGGTCATTCCTCAATTTGTGCTCGAGGAATTACAGCATATTGCAGACTCTTCAGATGTATTAAAGAGAAATAGAGGCCGAAGAGGTCTTGATATTTTAAATCGTATTCAAAAAGAGTTGGATATCAAAGTTGAAATTTACGAAGGTGACTTCGAAGACATTCAAGAGGTTGATAGCAAGCTTGTGAAGCTCGCTAAATTAACTTCAGGTGTTGTTGTGACCAATGATTTTAATTTAAATAAAGTATGCGAACTTCAAAAAGTAGCAGTGTTAAACATCAATGATCTAGCCAATGCCGTTAAACCGGTTGTACTGCCTGGGGAAGAAATGAAGGTACAGGTCATTAAAGATGGAAAAGAGCATAACCAAGGTGTTGCTTACTTAGATGACGGTACAATGATTGTGGTCGAAGAAGGACGCAATTACATTGGAAAAGACATCGATGTGCTCGTCACAAGTGTGCTGCAGACTGCTGCTGGAAGAATGATTTTTGCGAAGCCAAAACTTCTGGAGAAGGCGCTCTAAAGGGAGAACGAACATGTATTATGAAGTAGTTATTCCGGCTGCGGGGCAGGGGAAACGAATGAAGGCCGGCCGCAATAAGCTTTTTATTGAGCTGAAAAGAATGCCGGTCATCATTCATACACTAAAGGTGTTTGACGCTCATTCACAATGCAAACGCATGATCCTGGCGATCAATGAAGAGGAGCGTCAAGACTTTGAAAGGCTACTCAAGGTACACGCTTTTCAAACGCCTGTTTCACTTGTCACTGGCGGTGAAGAACGTCAGCAAAGTGTATACGAAGGATTAAAGGCTGTGAAAGATGCGGACATCGTGCTTGTTCATGATGGAGCAAGGCCTTTTATTAAGCATACACAGATTGACTTGCTCGTTAAAGCAGCGATTGAAAAAGGCTCCGCAGTTGTAGCGGTACCAGTGAAAGACACAATCAAACGCGTTCAAGAAGGCAAAGTGGAACAAACCATTGAACGTCAGAGCTTGTGGGCAGTCCAGACCCCACAAGCTTTTCGTCATTCTATTTTAAAAGAGGCGCATGAATATGCGGAGCGGACAGGGTTCCTTGGAACAGACGATGCCAGCCTAGTTGAACAATTACATGGCGAGAATGTGTATATTGTCCAAGGAGACTATACCAATATTAAGCTGACAACACCGGATGATTTATTGGTTGCCAAGGCAATTATGGATGCGGAAAGAGGGTACTAGATCATGTTGAGAATAGGACAAGGCTTTGATGTACATCAATTAACAGAGGGAAGACCTCTGATTATCGGCGGGGTCACCATCCCTTATGAAAAGGGGCTGCTAGGGCATTCAGACGCTGACGTACTGCTTCACACAGTGGCAGATGCCTGCCTGGGTGCGATTGCTGAAGGAGATATCGGCAGACATTTCCCGGACACTGACCCTGAGTTTAAGGATGCAGATTCTTTTAAATTATTGCAGCATGTGTGGGAACTTGTGAAAGAAAAGGGCTACATACTTGTGAATATTGACTGCACCATCATGGCGCAAAAGCCAAAAATGGCACCTTACATTCAACCAATGTGTGAGAAAATTGCAGAAGCGCTTGAGGCAGATGTCACACAGGTGAATGTCAAAGCAACAACGACAGAGAAACTCGGTTTTACAGGAAGAGGCGAAGGAATTGCTTCTCAGGCAACAGTGCTTCTTCAGAAAAAGTAAAATCCATTTTGATGAGAATGAGTTTTGATGATAAAATACGTTTATAAAAAATTGGTGTCAGACAACATGATGCAGATGAAAGGAAGTTAAACTCATGGGAAATGAAGTGCGTGTTCGTTATGCACCGAGTCCAACTGGTCATTTACATATTGGGAATGCTAGAACGGCTCTTTTCAACTATTTGTTCGCACGCAGCCAAGGCGGCAAATTTATTATTCGAATCGAGGATACGGATCAAAAGCGTAATGTAGAAGGCGGGGAGGAAAGCCAGCTTCGCCACCTGCAATGGCTCGGTATTGATTGGGATGAGAGCATTGATAAAGATGGCGGTTACGGTCCTTACAGACAATCAGAGCGTAATGATATTTACAAAAAATATTATGACGAACTGTTAGAGAAGGACTTGGCGTATAAGTGCTATTGTACGGCAGAAGAGCTAGAGGCAGAGCGTGAAGCACAAATCGCCCGCAGCGAAATGCCTCGATATTCTGGTAAATGCAGTCATTTATCAAAAGAAGAAGAGGACAAGCTGATTGCTGAAGGAAGAGAGCCAAGCATCCGCTTCCGAGTACCGAAAGGAGAAATCATCAAATTTGACGACATGGTCAAGGGTGATATTTCATTTGAAACAGACGGCATTGGTGACTTTGTTATTGTGAAGAAAGATGGCACGCCAACTTATAACTTTGCAGTAGCCGTGGATGATCATTTGATGAAAATGACTCACGTTCTTCGCGGAGAAGATCATATTTCAAATACCCCTAAACAAATCATGATTTTTAATGCATTTGGCTGGGATGTTCCGCTATTCGGACATATGACGTTGATTGTGAACGAGAACCGCAAGAAATTAAGTAAACGTGATGAATCGATTATTCAATTCATCGAGCAATATAAGAATTTAGGCTATTTACCTGAAGCCCTGTTTAACTTCATTGCATTACTTGGATGGTCTCCAGTAGGCGAAGAAGAACTGTTTACAAAAGAGCAATTCATCGACATTTTCGATGTGAACCGACTTTCTAAGTCACCAGCTCTATTCGATATGCATAAACTAAAATGGGTGAACAACCAATACGTAAAAGCACTTGATCTTGATCAGGTTGTGGCACTAACACTTCCGCATCTTCAAAAGGCAGGCAAGGTAAGTGAGCAGCTGACTGAAGAAGAAAACACGTGGGTACGCAAGCTTATTTCTCTGTATCACGAACAATTAAGCTACGGAGCAGAAATTGTTGAGTTGACAGAGTTGTTCTTTAAGGAGCAAATTGAGTATAATCAAGAGGCGAAGGAAGTTCTAGCAGAGGAGCAAGTACCAGAAGTCATGGCATCTTTTGCAGGTCAGCTTGAACAGCTTGAGTCTTTCACACCTGATGAAATCAAGACTGCCATTAAAGCGGTACAAAAAGAAACAGGGCATAAAGGCAAGAAATTATTCATGCCGATTCGTGTGGCTGTCACAGGACAAACGCATGGCCCAGAACTTCCGCAAAGTATTGAATTACTAGGTAAAGATACGGTATTAAACCGCATTAAACAAATATAAGAAATCGTTGCGAGGGAGAAGTACAATGTACTCGTCCATCACAGAAAGAGTCTCCACCGGCTGAAAGAGACTTATGGGCAGATGTTGGAAATGCACCCTCAAGACCCTTGAGGAACACGTACGTTAGTATGCAAGGGCGGTACCCTCCGTTATGGGATTAAGTTGAGAAGGCTTCAAGATAAGTGGCTTTCTAAACAGAGTGGAACCGCGTTTTCAAAACGTCTCTGTCATATGGCAGAGGCGTTTTTTATTTGTCCAAAAAAAGAGAGCAAGTCCTAAGAGAGATTGATGGGGAAGAACGGGGGGAGCATGTGTTTTTCAAAATGCTGAAAGAAGATATTGATACTGTGTTTGATCAAGATCCTGCTGCTAGAAGCTATATTGAAGTAGTGCTAACCTATTCAGGGCTTCATGCGATTTGGGCTCACCGTATTGCGCACGCATTTTATAAGCGGAAGCTGTATTTTATTGCGCGGATCATTTCTCAGGTCAGCCGTTTTTTCACAGGGGTGGAGATTCACCCAGCGGCAACCATTGGCAGGCGGTTCTTCATTGATCACGGCATGGGCGTCGTGATCGGGGAAACATGTGAAATTGGAGACAACGTCACTGTTTTCCAAGGCGTGACATTAGGGGGAACAGGGAAAGAAAAGGGAAAGCGGCATCCGACCATTTTAGACGATGCCCTCATTGCGACAGGTGCCAAGGTGCTTGGTTCTATCACGGTTGGAAAAGGGTCCAAGATTGGTGCAGGGTCGGTCGTGTTAAAGGACGTCCCGGACCATTCCACTGTTGTAGGTATACCTGGGCGAGTGGTCGTTCAAAATGGAAAGAAAATCAATCGTGATCTCAATCATCAAGATTTGCCAGATCCAGTTTCCGATCGTTTTAAAGAGTTGGAACGAGAAATGGAAAAGCTAAAAGGTGAGCTGGCTTCATTGAGCAGAAAGGAAGAACAATCATGACAATCAATATTTATAATACATTGACACGTAAGAAGGAAGAATTTGTCCCGCTTGAGCCAGGAAAGGTCAAGATGTATGTGTGCGGACCAACCGTTTATAACTACATTCATATCGGGAATGCTAGACCTGCTATTGTTTATGACACTGTACGTAAGTATTTGGAATACAGCGGTTACGATGTGAACTTTGTATCAAACTTTACAGATGTGGATGATAAACTCATCAAAGCAGCCAACGAACTCGGAGAAGATGTGCCGACAATTGCTGACCGGTTTATCCAGGCCTACTTCGAAGACGTCAGTGCACTAGGATGCAAAAAAGCAGACCTTCACCCGCGAGTGACGGAAAACATGGATGATATCATTGCGTTTATTGCGACATTGATTGAAAAAGGCTACGCCTATGAAGCAGATGGCGACGTGTACTACAGCACACGCTCATTTGAAGGTTATGGGAAGCTTTCTCACCAATCAATTGATGAGCTGAAGACAGGTGCCCGTATTCGTGTAGGTGAAAAGAAACGAGATGCACTGGACTTTGCTCTTTGGAAGGCTGCAAAGGATCAGGAGATTTCTTGGGATAGCCCGTGGGGCGAAGGACGCCCAGGCTGGCACATCGAATGCTCGGCAATGGTCAAAAAATATTTAGGTGATACGATCGACATCCATGCTGGCGGACAGGATTTAACATTCCCTCACCATGAGAATGAAATTGCTCAATCTGAGGCTTTGACAGGGAAGCCTTTTGCGAAGTATTGGATGCATAACGGGTATATTAATATCGATAATGAAAAAATGTCAAAATCACTTGGCAACTTTGTGCTGGTGCATGACATTGTGAAAGAACAAGATCCTGATGTGCTCCGCTTCTTTATGTTGTCGGTTCACTATCGTCACCCAATTAACTACTCAATGGATTTATTAGAAAGTACAAAGAGTGCGTTTAACCGACTCAAGACATCGTATGCGAATTTACATCATCGTCTAGAGAGCAGCACAAATATCACGGAGGACAATGCTGAATGGCTGGCAAAAATTGAAGAGCAGCGTGCGACATTTATTTCTGAAATGAATGATGACTTCAATACGGCAAATGCGATCTCTGTTTTATTCGAATTAGCGAAACAGGCGAATTATTATATGGAAAATGATCATACTTCGGAGGAAGTGATCAAGGCATTTATCGGCTTGTTCCAAGAAATTACGTCTGTTCTTGGCTTCTCATTAGAAGAAAAGCACACGCTTGACGAAGAGGTTGAAGCGTTAATTGAAAAACGTAATGAAGCTAGAAGAAATCGTGACTTTGCCCTATCTGATCAAATACGTGATCAATTAAAGAACATGAATATTGTGTTGGAGGACACTCCTCAAGGTACTCGCTGGAAAAGAGGAGAATAGGCAATGTTGAATTTTGAAAAGCTGAAAGACGGTAAACAGCTGAACGGACTTGCGTTAGCTTATATGGGTGATGCCATTTTTGAAGTATTTGTGAGGCATCACCTCCTCCAAACGGGGGCGACAAAACCAAATGAGCTGCACAAACGAGCAAGCAAAATTGTTTCAGCTAAATCACAGGCTGCTATTTTATTTACGCTTCAGCAGCAAGGCTTTTTCACTGAAGCAGAAGAAGCGGTGCTGAAAAGAGGAAGAAACGCAAAATCAGGCACAGTGCCTAAAAATACAGACGTTCAAACGTATCGTTATAGTACAGCGTTTGAAGCGCTCATGGGTTATTTATTTATCGAAAAGCAGGACGAACGCTTAGAAGAGCTGATTGGTCAGGCGATTGAAATCGGAACGTCAGGGAGGAAGACAAATGAGTCAGCAACATGATTATGTCATTGGGAAAAATGCAGTGATTGAGACACTGAAGTCAGATCGGGAGTTATACAAGCTCTGGATGGCAGAAAACACTGTAAAAGGACAAGCCCAGCAGGTCATTGAACTCGCTAAAAAGCAAAATATCACCATTCAGTATGTTCCGAGGAAAAAGCTTGATCAAATGGTTACAGGTCAGCACCAGGGAATCGTTGCACAAGTAGCAGCATATGAATATGCAGAATTGGACGATCTGTATCAAATCGCTGAAAAGCGGAATGAGCAGCCTTTCTTTCTGATTTTAGATGAAATTGAAGACCCGCATAATTTAGGATCTATTATGCGTACAGCAGATGCTGTAGGTGCACACGGGATTGTCATTCCGAAAAGGAGAGCGGTCGGTCTAACAACAACAGTTGCTAAGGCATCCACTGGAGCAATTGAGCATATTCCTGTGGCAAAAGTGACCAATCTTTCAAGAGCCCTTGATGAAATGAAAGAAAGAGGAATCTGGGTTGCGGGAACAGATGCATCTGCTAAACAGGATTACAGACAATTTGATGGCACAATGCCGCTGGCTCTTGTGATTGGCAGTGAAGGTAAAGGAATTGGCCGATTGATTAAGGAAAAGTGTGATTTTCTGATTAAACTGCCTATGGCTGGGAAGGTTACTTCTTTAAATGCATCAGTTGCCGCTGGTCTATTGATGTATGAAGTGTATCGAAAACGTTATCCGTTAGGAGAATAGAGATGGATATCCTCTTAGTCGATGGATACAACATGATAGGTGCATGGCCTCAGCTGCAGCACTTAAAGGAAAACAGCTTTGAAGAAGCCAGAGACGTGCTGATTCAACATTTAGCAGAATATCAAGCATACACAGGGTATCGAGTCATTGTCGTATTCGATGCCCATATGGTCAAAGGAATTGAAAAAAAGCGGACCAACCACCGAGTAGAGGTCATTTTTACAAGAGAGAATGAAACAGCGGATGAGCGGATTGAAAAGCTGGCGCAGGATTTGAATAATATTCGGACGCAAATTCATGTGGCAACCTCAGATTTTACGGAACAATGGGCTATTTTTGGACAAGGAGCTCTTCGGAAGTCGGCTCGTGAGCTTTTAAGAGAGATTGAAGTGATAGAACGAAAGATTGAAACGAGGGTCAAAAAGATTACTTCTGATAAACCAGCATCTAAGATTGAATTGTCAGAAGATGTATTGAAAACGTTTGAAAAATGGCGGCGTGGGAATCTGGAATAGCTTGACGATATTTCAACCATTAATGTATAATATTTCTATCTAGGTGCGGTCGGGGGGATCGAAGTGAATCTAAACAACAGCAAGGGTAAGTCCATCAGAGAGCAATTTTGCCAGTTGGAAGATGAACAAGTCATTGAAAGGGTTCATGTCGGAGATAGTGATGCGCTAGATTATTTAATAACGAAATACCGCAATTTTGTACGTGCGAAAGCAAGATCTTATTTCTTGATAGGAGCGGATCGAGAGGACATTGTCCAAGAGGGAATGATCGGACTTTATAAGTCTATCCGCGATTTCAGAGAGGACAAGCTTACTTCATTTAAGGCTTTTGCAGAATTATGTATTACCCGCCAAATTATCACCGCAATTAAAACAGCTACTCGCCAAAAACATATCCCGTTAAATTCCTATGTATCATTAGACAAGCCGATCTACGATGAAGAATCGGACAGAACATTATTGGATGTCATTTCCGGTGCTAAAGCGCTTAACCCAGAAGACTTAATCATTAGCAAAGAAGAATTTGATGATATCGAAATGAAGATGGGTGAACTGCTAAGCGAGCTGGAAAGAAAGGTACTTGTGCTTTATCTTGATGGCAGATCCTATCAAGAGATTTCTGAAGATTTAAACCGTCACGTGAAATCAATTGATAACGCACTCCAAAGAGTAAAGAGAAAATTAGAGAAATATTTAGAGCTTCGCGAGATTAGTCTCTAATCAAACCTATATTGACAGCTTTTTCGACACTGTGATAAGGTACTAATGAAATGATGTCGAGAAAATAGGTGTAAATATGAGGAAAAAGATTACTCTAGCCTGTAAAGACTGCGGAAGCCGCAATTATACGACAATGAAAAGTGTTGCTTCAGCAGCTGAAAGATTAGAAGTTAAGAAATATTGCAAGACTTGTAATTCACATAAAACACATTTAGAAACAAAGTAAGATTTGCGTTCTTTAATCTGTGGAGGTCTTTTACATGCGTATTATCAGTTTCTTAAAAAGTGTCGGAAAAGAAATGAAAAAGGTCAGCTGGCCAAAGAAGAACGAAATGGTCCGCTACACAATCACTGTTATTTTAACAGTCGTATTCTTTGCCATCTTTTTCTCTTTTCTTGATATAGGAATCTCACAATTAATCGAATTAATTCATTAATACTTGAATAATGGTCTGCTGAACGTGCTATAATAGATCATAATATGACTTGCCAAAAAACCCGTTTTACGGGTTTTTTCAATTGCTTGAAAATATTTACCGGTACTCGAGATTCGTCAAATAGACATTATGAAATGTGGGGAGGGAAGGACTAAATAGTCCTGAACGAAAATGGAAAAGAATTGGTATGTTGTGCATACGTACTCTGGCTATGAAAACAAAGTAAAAGCGAACTTGGAAAAGCGTGTTGAATCAATGGGCATGCAGGATAAAATCTTCCGCGTAGTCGTACCAGAAGAAGAAGAAACAGATATTAAAAATGGTAAGAAAAAAGTTGTCAAAAAGAAAGTATTCCCTGGCTATGTCTTAGTGGAAATTGTGATGACTGACGACTCTTGGTATGTCGTTCGTAATACACCAGGTGTCACTGGATTCGTTGGATCAGCTGGATCAGGCTCAAAGCCGACAGCGCTGCTGCCAGGCGAAGCTGAAACCATTCTGAAGAGAATGGGTCTTGAAGAACGCAAAACAGAAATCGACTTTGAACTGAAAGAAACAGTTAAGGTCATCGATGGACCGTTTGCTAACTTCACTGGCTCTATTGAAGAAATTGATTACGATAAAAGCAAAGTCAAAGTATTCGTTAATATGTTTGGTAGAGAAACACCTGTTGAACTTGAGTTCACGCAGATCGATAAATTGTAATTCAAAAGAGCTTGAAATGAGTGTATAGAAGTGGTAATATAGCAAAGGTACGTCTTGAGTTCGCTCAAGATCGCTAGCTAGTTATTTCGTCATTCATATAAAGAATGAAGTTGTTGAGTGGGAGGGGGATTCCCCTATTACCACATCACGGACTTTAAGGAGGTGTGTCTCGTGGCTAAAAAAGTAGTTAAAGTTGTTAAATTGCAAATTCCTGCTGGAAAAGCTAACCCAGCTCCACCAGTTGGACCTGCACTAGGTCAAGCCGGTGTTAATATCATGGGATTCTGTAAGGAGTTTAACGCTCGTACAGCTGACCAAGCTGGTCTTATCATTCCTGTTGAAATTTCGGTTTTTGAAGACCGTTCATTTACATTTATTACTAAAACTCCACCTGCTGCAGTTTTACTTAAAAAAGCAGCTGGTATTGAGTCTGGTTCTGGTGAACCTAACCGTAATAAAGTGGCAACTGTTAAGCGTGATAAAGTACGCGAAATCGCGGAAACAAAAATGCCTGACTTAAACGCTGCTAGCGTTGAATCAGCTATGCGCATGGTTGAAGGTACTGCACGCAGTATGGGTATTGTCATCGAAGATTAATTTTTTGTCTTGTTGGGTTGCGAGTTTGGTTTTGACAAGTTCGCAACCCTTATTCGTGGGAGGTTATTCCGCTAAAACCACATAAGGAGGATTTTTATAATGGCTAAAAAAGGTAAAAAGTATGTAGAAGCTGCTAAGCTGATCGAACGTACTAAAGCGTATGATGTAGCTGAAGCTGTTTCTCTTACAAAAAAAGCAAATACAGCGAAATTTGATGCGACTGTAGAAGTTGCTTTTCGTTTGGGCGTAGACCCTCGTAAAAACGATCAACAAATCCGCGGTGCAGTTGTACTTCCTAACGGAACTGGTAAAACTCAACGCGTTCTTGTGTTCGCTAAAGGCGAAAAAGCAAAAGAAGCAGAAGCTGCTGGAGCAGACTACGTTGGAGATTCTGATTACATCACTAAAATCCAACAAGGCTGGTTCGATTTCGATGTAATCGTTGCGACACCTGACATGATGGGTGAAGTTGGTAAGATCGGTCGTGTACTTGGACCAAAAGGTCTTATGCCAAACCCTAAAACAGGAACTGTAACTTTCGAAGTTGAAAAAGCAATCAATGAAATCAAAGCTGGTAAAGTAGAATACCGCGTTGATAAAGCTGGTAACATCCACGCGCCAATCGGAAAGGTTTCTTTCGAGGACGAAAAGCTTGTTGAGAACTTTGCAACAATCTATGACACAATCCTTAAAGCAAAACCTGCAGCGGCTAAAGGTGTATACGTGAAAAACGTTTCTGTTACATCTACTATGGGCCCTGGCGTGAAAGTGGATCCATCTTCTTTCTCCGCAAAATAATTCTTGACTTATGACAACCATTTTGATAATATCAAAATGTTGTAAAATAGAATAATGTCCATTTATACCGTAGACAGCAGGGGCCTTATGGCTTAATTAACCCGCCGAGGTGTATATGTCACAGTCTTACGTTAACGTATGCTTGTATATACAGCCTCCATGTCTTAATGGAGGCTTTTTATATGGAGAACCGTTCGTTAGGAACGTGATGGCCTGATCGGTATAAGTGTTACACAAAGAATGTACAGGAGGTGTAACCATGAGCAATGCAATCGATACTAAAAAAGTTGTCGTTGATGAAATTACTTCTAAATTTAAAGATAGTATGTCTACTGTCATTGTAGATTACCGCGGTCTTTCAGTTTCTGAAGTGACTGAACTTCGTAAACAGCTTCGTGAAGCTGGCGTAGAATTCAAAGTTTACAAAAACACTTTGACTCGCCGTGCAGTTGAACAAGTTGAACTAACGGGTTTAAACGATTTCTTAACAGGTCCAAACGCTATCGCATTCAGTAACGAAGATGTTATCGCACCTGCGAAAATCATCAACGAATTTGCGAAAAGCCACGAAGCTTTAGAAATCAAAGCTGGTGTCATCGAAGGAAACGTAGCGACTGTAGAAGAAGTGAAGGCTCTTGCGGAACTTCCGTCTCGCGAAGGCTTACTTTCTATGTTGCTTAGCGTTCTTCAAGCTCCAGTTCGTAACCTTGCTCTTGCTACTAAAGCAGTTGCAGAACAAAAAGAAGAACAAGGCGCTTAATGCCTACTTTACGTTTACGTAAAAAAACTTAAAATGGAGGAATTACAAATGGCTTTAAATATCGAAGAAATCATTGCTTCAGTTAAAGAAGCAACTGTACTTGAGTTAAACGACTTAGTAAAAGCAATCGAAGAAGAATTTGGCGTAACTGCTGCTGCTCCTGTAGCTGTAGCTGCTGGTGGCGGTGCTGCTGCTGAAGAAAAAACTGATTTTGATCTAGTACTTGCTGGTGCTGGAGACCAAAAAATCAAAGTTATCAAAGTGGTTCGTGAAATCACTGGTCTTGGCTTGAAAGAAGCTAAAGAACTTGTTGACAATACTCCAAAACCACTTAAAGAAGGTATTGCTAAAGAAGAAGCTGAAGAACTTAAAGCTAAGCTTGAAGAAGTTGGCGCTTCTGTAGAAGTTAAGTAATCTTCGCCTAATCTTTTGGGAAAGCTCGCTTTTACTGGCGGGCTTTTTCTTTTCTAATCTCCTGAAACGATTGAATCCAGAGGAGGTCCATTCACCATGAGTGACCACTATTATACGGAAAAGCCATCAGTGAAAAGCAATAAACAGACATGGGACTTCACCTTGAGAAACCGTACCTTTACTTTTACAAGTGACAGTGGAGTGTTTTCTAAGAAAGAAGTCGACTTTGGTTCAAGGCTTTTAATTGAAGCTTTCGAAGAACCTGACTTGGATGGCGATGTCTTAGATGTCGGTTGCGGTTATGGACCGATCGGCTTATCGTTAGCAAACGAAATGACTAGCCGTACCATTCATATGATTGATGTGAACGAAAGAGCAGTCGAACTTTCAAAGGAAAACGCTAAACATAATCGCATTGATAATGTCCGCATCTATCAAAGTGATTTGTTCTCGAATGTTCATTCCTCAGCTGCTTTTGCCTCTATACTGACCAATCCCCCAATACGGGCAGGGAAGAAAGTTGTACATGCGATCTTTGAAAAAAGTGCTGATCATTTATTGCCGGAAGGTGAGTTGTGGGTGGTTATTCAGAAAAAGCAAGGTGGACCATCTGCGATTGAAAAATTAGAGCAGCTCTTTGGAGAAGTCGAGGTTGTGCTGAAAAAAAAGGGCTACTATATAATCAAAGCTAAAAAAGTTTGACGCAGTTTCTTAGCTGTGTTAACATTATAAAATGCCAATGTGTATATTTTGCTTGATAGGCTTAAAAAACAACTATTTTGTATAAATTATGCATACTTGGGAAAACTAATAAAATCGGTATTTGTTTTTGGATGTGGTTTTCTTATTTTAGAAACCCTTTTTTCTTTTGTCTTGTAAAAGTATTTCTTTACTGACATTTGAAAGACAGAAATACTTTTTACACATATAATACGCATGATTTGAGGGGTGAATCAGTTGACAGGTCAACTAGTTCAGTATGGACGACACCGCCAGCGCAGAAGCTACGCACGCATAAGCGAAGTGTTAGAATTACCAAATCTCATTGAAATTCAAACCTCTTCTTATCAGTGGTTTCTTGATGAGGGTCTTAGAGAGATGTTTCAAGATATATCCCCAATTGAGGATTTTACTGGTAACCTTTCTCTTGAATTCATTGATTACAGCCTAGGGGATCCTAAGTATCCTGTAGCAGAATCAAAAGAACGTGATGTAACTTACTCTGCTCCACTAAGAGTAAAAGTTCGTTTAATTAACAAAGAAACTGGAGAAGTAAAAGACCAAGATGTGTTCATGGGGGATTTCCCAATCATGACAGACACAGGTACTTTTATCATTAATGGTGCGGAACGTGTAATCGTTTCTCAGTTAGTGCGTTCTCCAAGTGTATATTTCAGTGGTAAAGTAGACAAAAACGGTAAAAAAGGTTTTACTGCGACTGTCATTCCAAACCGTGGCGCATGGTTAGAATACGAAACTGATGCGAAGGATGTAGTCTATGTACGCATCGATCGCACACGTAAGTTGCCGGTTACGGTTCTTTTGCGTGCTCTCGGCTTCAGCTCTGATCAAGAGATTCTTGACCTCATTGGCGAGAATGAATACTTACGCAATACGCTGGAAAAAGACAATACAGAGAATGCAGATAAAGCACTTCTCGAAATCTACGAGCGCCTCCGTCCTGGAGAGCCGCCAACTGTTGAAAATGCGAAAAGCTTGCTAGACTCTCGCTTCTTCGATCCGAAGAGATATGACTTAGCAAATGTTGGACGCTACAAGATTAATAAGAAGCTTCATATTAAAAATAGACTGTTCAATCAAAAATTGGCTGAAACGTTAGTTGACCCTGAAACAGGTGAGATTCTAGCAGAAAAAGGTCAAATTTTAGACAGAAGAGTTCTTGATAAAGTTCTTCCATACTTAGAAAACGGCATCGGATTTAGAAAGCTTTATCCTAATGGTGGCGTAGTAGAAGATGAAGTAGAACTTCAATCTATTAAGATTTATGCACCGACTGATCAAGAAGGCGAGCAAGTGATCAACGTGATTGGAAATGCATATGTAGAGGAAGCTGTGAAAAACATCACGCCTTCTGACATCATTGCATCAATCAGTTACTTCTTCAACCTTCTTCATGGTGTAGGTGACACAGATGATATCGATCACCTTGGTAACCGTCGTCTGCGTTCTGTAGGTGAACTTCTGCAAAACCAATTCCGTATTGGTTTAAGCAGAATGGAGCGTGTTGTTCGTGAAAGAATGTCAATTCAAGACACAAACACGATCACACCTCAGCAGCTGATCAACATTCGTCCTGTGATCGCTTCTATCAAAGAGTTCTTTGGTAGTTCTCAGCTTTCTCAGTTCATGGATCAAACAAACCCGCTTGCTGAATTGACGCACAAACGTCGTCTGTCAGCGCTTGGGCCGGGTGGTTTGACACGTGAGCGTGCAGGAATGGAAGTTCGTGACGTTCACTACTCTCACTATGGACGTATGTGTCCGATTGAAACACCAGAGGGTCCAAACATTGGTTTGATCAACTCTCTATCTTCATTTGCAAAAGTGAATCGCTTCGGATTTATCGAAACACCTTACCGCCGGGTTGATCCTGAAACTGGTAAAGTGACACCGAGAATCGATTACTTAACAGCTGATGAAGAGGATAACTACGTAGTAGCACAAGCGAACGCTATATTAGGCGAAGATGGTTCGTTTATCGATGATAATATCATTGCTCGTTTCAGAGGGGAAAACACCGTTGTTCCTCGAAACCGCGTTGACTACATGGACGTTTCGCCTAAGCAGGTTGTTTCTGCAGCGACAGCATGTATCCCATTCTTAGAAAACGATGACTCTAACCGTGCTCTAATGGGAGCGAACATGCAGCGTCAGGCTGTGCCTTTGATGCAGCCAGAATCACCGATTGTTGGTACAGGTATGGAGTACGTATCAGGTAAAGACTCTGGTGCTGCTGTCATCTGCCGCTACCCAGGTGTTGTAGAACGTGTAGAAGCAAAAAATATTTGGGTTCGCCGTTATGAAGACGTTGACGGACAACAAGTCAAAGGAAACCTAGACAAATACAGCTTGCTGAAATTTGTCCGCTCTAACCAAGGGACTTGCTACAACCAGCGTCCTATCGTAAGTGTTGGAGATGAAGTCGTTAAAGGAGAAATCCTTGCAGACGGACCTTCTATGGAAAAAGGTGAATTGGCTCTAGGACGTAACGTTATGGTCGGATTCATGACTTGGGACGGTTACAACTACGAGGATGCGATCATCATGAGTGAGCGCCTTGTAAAAGATGACGTCTACACGTCTATTCATATTGAAGAATATGAATCAGAAGCTCGTGATACAAAGCTTGGACCAGAAGAAATCACTCGTGATATTCCAAACGTTGGGGAAGATGCTTTACGCAACCTCGATGAGCGCGGAATCATCCGTATTGGTGCAGAAGTAAAAGACGGAGACCTTCTTGTAGGAAAAGTAACGCCTAAAGGTGTAACTGAACTAACAGCTGAAGAACGTCTATTACATGCAATCTTCGGTGAAAAGGCTCGTGAAGTTCGTGATACGTCACTGCGTGTTCCACACGGCGGCGGCGGAATTATCCACGATGTAAAAGTCTTTAACCGTGAAGATGGAGATGAATTACCTCCAGGTGTAAACCAATTAGTCCGCGTATACATCGTTCAGAAGCGTAAGATTTCTGAAGGTGACAAAATGGCCGGACGACATGGTAACAAAGGGGTTATCTCTAAAATCCTTCCAGAAGAAGATATGCCTTATCTTCCAGACGGAACACCGATCGATATCATGTTGAACCCTCTAGGGGTACCATCTCGTATGAACATCGGTCAGGTACTTGAGCTTCATATGGGTATGGCTGCACGTTACCTTGGCATCCACATTGCGTCACCAGTATTTGATGGTGCGCGCGAGGAAGATGTTTGGGAAACGCTTGAAGAAGCAGGTATGTCCCGTGATGCGAAAACAGTCCTTTATGACGGTCGAACTGGTGAACCATTCGACAACCGTGTATCTGTCGGAATCATGTACATGATCAAACTGGCTCACATGGTTGACGATAAACTTCACGCTCGTTCAACTGGACCATACTCACTTGTTACGCAGCAGCCACTTGGCGGTAAAGCACAGTTTGGTGGTCAGCGTTTCGGAGAGATGGAAGTATGGGCACTTGAAGCTTACGGTGCAGCATATACACTTCAAGAGATCTTAACAGTTAAATCGGATGACGTTGTGGGTCGTGTGAAAACATACGAAGCCATCGTCAAAGGGGATAACGTACCTGAACCAGGTGTCCCTGAATCATTTAAAGTGTTAATCAAAGAACTTCAAAGTTTAGGTATGGATGTCAAAATCCTATCTGGCGATGAAGAAGAGATAGAAATGAGAGATTTAGAAGACGATGAGGAAACGAAGAAAGCAGACGGATTAGCGTTATCTAATGACGAAGATGCTGCAGACCTCGCACCTGTCGATCTTGAACGTGACGCAGTCACAAAAGAATAGCAGAAACGATTAGAGCAAGTGACTAGGGTATAACCCGAAGATTAAAAGGGAGGTAGGCCCCTTGCTAGATGTGAACAATTTTGAGTATATGAACATCGGTCTCGCATCACCTGATAAAATCCGTTCTTGGTCTTTTGGTGAAGTGAAAAAGCCTGAAACGATTAACTATCGTACACTGAAACCTGAAAAAGATGGTCTCTTTTGTGAACGTATCTTTGGACCGCAAAAAGACTGGGAATGTCATTGTGGGAAGTATAAACGCGTTCGGTATAAGGGTGTTGTATGTGACCGTTGTGGTGTAGAAGTAACACGGGCAAAAGTCCGTCGTGAGAGAATGGGGCATATCGAACTGGCTGCCCCAGTTTCCCACATTTGGTATTTCAAAGGTATCCCAAGCCGTATGGGTCTTGTTCTTGATATGTCACCACGTGCGTTAGAAGAAGTGATCTACTTCGCTTCTTACGTCGTGACAGATCCGGGCAACACACCGCTTGAGAAGAAACAACTTCTTTCTGAGAAAGAATTCCGTGCTTATTTAGATAAATATGGTAATACATTCCAAGCAGCTATGGGTGCAGAAGCAATCAACAAACTTCTTCAAGATATCGATCTTGTAAAAGAAGTAGATACACTGAAAGAAGAGCTGAAAACTGCTCAAGGACAGCGCCGTACACGTGCGATCAAACGCCTTGAAGTATTAGAAGCCTTCCGTAACTCAGGAAACAAACCATCTTGGATGATTCTTGATGTACTTCCGGTTATTCCGCCAGAATTACGCCCAATGGTTCAACTTGATGGTGGACGTTTTGCTACTTCTGACTTGAACGATCTTTATCGTCGTGTCATCAACCGTAACAATCGTCTGAAGCGTTTATTAGATCTTGGCGCGCCAAGCATCATCGTTCAGAACGAGAAGCGTATGCTTCAAGAAGCTGTCGATGCCTTGATTGATAATGGACGTAGAGGCCGACCAGTAACAGGACCTGGAAATAGACCATTGAAATCTCTCTCTCACATGCTGAAAGGGAAACAAGGACGTTTCCGTCAAAACTTGCTTGGTAAACGTGTTGACTATTCTGGACGTTCCGTTATCGTCGTAGGACCACATTTGAAAATGTATCAGTGTGGACTTCCGAAAGAAATGGCTCTTGAATTATTCAAACCATTCGTGATGAAGGAGCTTGTTGAAAAAGGATTAGCTCACAACATCAAGAGTGCGAAGCGTAAAATTGAGCGTGTGCAGCCGGAAGTATGGGATGTTTTAGAATCAGTTATTCGTGAGCATCCAGTCTTACTAAACCGTGCACCGACTCTTCACAGACTTGGTATTCAAGCGTTTGAACCTACACTTGTGGAAGGACGCGCAATTCGTCTTCATCCACTTGTATGTACAGCCTACAACGCTGACTTTGACGGTGACCAAATGGCGGTTCACGTACCATTATCTGCTGAAGCTCAAGCTGAAGCTCGTATCTTAATGCTTGCTGCTCAAAACATTTTGAACCCGAAAGATGGAAAACCAGTTGTTACGCCATCTCAGGATATGGTGCTTGGTAACTACTACCTTACACTTGAGCGCAAAGGTGCTATCGGAGAAGGTATGGTCTTCAAAGATACTGACGAAGCCCTTCTAGCTTATCAAAATGGTTATGTGCATCTTCATACACGTGTAGCTGTTGCAGCTAGCTCGTTGAAGAATGTGACATTCACTGATGAACAGCGTTCTAAATTGTTGATTACAACAGTTGGAAAACTGATCTTTAACGAAATCTTACCGGAATCATTCCCATACATGAATGAGCCGACAAAGAGCAATATTGAAGAAAAAACGCCTGATCGTTTCTTCCTTGAAAAAGGTGAGGATGTAAAAGCTGCGATCGAGAAACAAGAAATCAATGCGCCGTTCAAAAAAGGTATTTTAGGTAAAATCATTGCGGAAATCTTTAAGAGATTCCATATCACTGAGACATCTAAAATGCTTGACCGCATGAAAAATCTTGGTTTCAGATACTCTACTAAAGCCGGTATTACGGTTGGTGTGTCTGATATCGTCGTACTAGATGATAAACAGAAGATCCTTGAAGAAGCACAAGCAAAAGTAGATAACGTCATGAAGCAATTCAGACGTGGTTTGATTACTGAAGAAGAGCGTTATGAGAGAGTTATTTCAATCTGGAGTTCTTCTAAAGATGTCATCCAAGGTAAACTGATGAAGTCCCTTGATGAAGTCAACCCAATCTACATGATGAGTGACTCTGGAGCGCGTGGTAACGCATCTAACTTCACTCAGCTGGCTGGTATGCGTGGTCTGATGGCCAACCCGGCTGGACGTATCATTGAACTTCCGATTAAATCTAGTTTCCGTGAAGGTTTAACCGTATTGGAATACTTTATTTCCACTCACGGTGCGCGTAAAGGTCTTGCCGATACAGCCCTTAAAACAGCTGACTCAGGTTACCTCACGCGTCGTCTCGTTGACGTTGCACAGGATGTCATCATCCGTGAAACAGATTGCGGTACAGACCGTGGAATCTTGGCGAAGTCCATTAAAGAAGGAAATGAAATTATTGAGAAACTTGAAGAACGTCTGATCGGGCGTTTTGCAAGAAAACCAATTGTTCATCCTGAAACAGGCGAAGTCATCGTAGCCGAAAACGAACTAATTGATGAAGATAAAGCACTTGAAGTAGTTGAAGCAGGAATTGAGGAAGTATGGATCCGTTCTGCATTTACATGTAACACGCCTCATGGTGTATGTAAACGATGCTACGGCCGTAACCTTGCAACTGGTACTGACGTTGAAGTCGGTGAAGCAGTTGGAATCATCGCTGCACAATCAATCGGTGAGCCAGGAACACAGCTTACAATGCGTACGTTCCACACCGGTGGGGTAGCAGGAGACGATATCACACAAGGTCTACCTCGTATCCAAGAGCTATTTGAAGCGCGTAATCCGAAAGGGCAAGCGACAATTTCTGAAATTGATGGTGTCGTTGCTGAAATTAACGATGTTCGTGACAAGCAGCAGGAAATTGTGGTTCAAGGCGAAGTTGAAACTCGTTCTTATACAGCTCCTTACAATGCACGTCTGAAAGTTGTTGAAGGTGACACAGTTACTCGTGGTCAAGTACTTACAGAAGGTTCGATCGATCCGAAAGAACTTCTTAAAGTGACTGACATGACAGCTGTTCAAGAATATCTGCTTCATGAAGTGCAAAAAGTATACCGTATGCAAGGGGTAGAAATCGGAGATAAGCACGTAGAGGTAATGGTTCGCCAAATGCTTCGTAAAGTGCGTGTCGCTGATGCAGGGGATACAGATGTATTACCAGGCACACTTCTTGATGTACATCAATTCACTGAAGCGAACAAAAAAGTACTATTCGAAGGCAAACGTCCTGCAACAGGCCGTCCAGTTCTTCTTGGTATTACAAAAGCTTCACTTGAAACAGACTCATTCTTGTCTGCGGCATCCTTCCAAGAAACGACTCGTGTCCTAACAGATGCGGCGATCAAAGGAAAACGTGATGAACTGCTTGGCTTGAAAGAGAATGTTATCATTGGTAAACTTGTTCCTGCTGGAACGGGAATGCCAAACTACCGTAAAGTTAAGCCGGTTTCGCAAGTGCAGCCGTCTGACGACATGGTTCCTGTAGAGTAATCTTTCTCGTGAGATTCCTATAAAATCATCAAAAAATGGTGAAGGATGTCAAGATAATCTGTCATACGATATTGACATCCTTCTGCCATGATGATAATATAACCAAGGTGCTCAAAATAAAACCTGTTACTTTGGAGGATATTCGATGTCTTATGATAAAGTATCACAGGCTCAATCCATTATTATTGGTACGAAGCAAACAGTAAAAGCTCTGAAACGAGATTCAGTTAAGGAAGTCGTCGTAGCGAATGATGCTGATCCTGCTTTAACCGCTAGTGTATTGAAACTAGCGCAAGAGAAGGGTGTAGACATCTTAGTGGTAGATTCCATGAAAAAGCTCGGCAAGGCCTGCGGAATTGAAGTTGGGGCAGCAGCTGTTGCCATTATGTTATAGCGTACTTGTTTTGTTTTTGCATGTATAAAATGCAAAAGCATTGTTTTTTGCCTTTTGATGAACCACCTGGGTATGTGGGTTATAAAAAAAGTAATGAAGGGAGGAATAACAACATGCCTACAATTAATCAGCTAATACGCAAAGGACGCGTGAGTAAAGTTGAAAACTCAAAGTCACCTGCACTTAACAAAGGATACAACAGTTTCAAAAAAGAGCACACTAACGTAACATCTCCACAGAAGCGCGGGGTTTGTACTCGTGTCGGTACAATGACACCGAAAAAACCAAACTCAGCACTACGTAAATATGCTCGTGTACGTTTGTCTAACCTGATTGAGGTAACAGCTTACATTCCTGGTATCGGACATAACCTACAAGAGCACAGTGTAGTACTTATCCGTGGCGGACGTGTAAAAGACTTACCGGGTGTACGTTACCACATCGTTCGTGGTGCGCTTGATACTGCCGGAGTTGACGGTCGTATGCAAGGACGTTCTAAATACGGAACAAAACGCCCTAAACAAAGCAAATAATACAAACAAACATAAGGGTTTTTAGAAGTTGATATCAGATCAGTGGAGTCAGGTAACTGACAATGATATTGAGATGAGAGACAGATAGAAATCCTTTTAAAAGAGAAGGGAGGCTATTCAGATGCCACGTAAAGGTCCTGTAGCAAAAAGAGACGTATTGCCAGATCCAATTTACAATTCTAAACTTGTATCTCGTTTGATCAACAAAATGATGATCGACGGTAAAAGAGGAAAGTCACAAACAATCCTCTACAAGTCTTTTGATATCATCAAAGAACGTACTGGTAATGAAGCGATGGAGGTTTTCGAACAAGCCTTGAAAAACATCATGCCAGTTCTTGAAGTTAAAGCACGTCGTGTAGGTGGAGCTAACTACCAAGTTCCTGTAGAAGTTCGCCCAGACCGTCGTACTACTTTAGGTCTTCGCTGGTTAGTAAACTATGCTCGTCTTCGTGGAGAAAAAACGATGGAAGAGCGTCTTGCTAACGAAATCCTTGACGCAGCTAACAACACTGGTGCTGCTGTTAAGAAACGTGAAGATACACACAAAATGGCAGAAGCGAACAAAGCATTCGCTCACTACCGCTGGTAGGATTTATACCAAACTAAAAAAACTATTCCCTAATGAGGAAGGAGAAATTACCCAATGGCAAGAGAGTTCTCCTTAGACAAAACTCGTAATATTGGTATCATGGCTCACATCGATGCCGGTAAAACGACAACGACTGAGCGTATCTTGTACTACACTGGTCGTATCCATAAAATTGGTGAAACTCACGAAGGAGCTTCACAAATGGACTGGATGGAGCAGGAGCAAGAACGTGGTATTACAATCACTTCTGCTGCTACTACAGCACAATGGAAGGGTTACCGTGTAAACATCATCGATACACCAGGACACGTAGACTTCACTGTTGAAGTTGAACGTTCTTTACGTGTACTTGATGGTGCGGTTGCTGTTCTTGATGCACAATCAGGTGTAGAGCCACAAACTGAAACAGTTTGGCGCCAAGCAACAACTTACGGAGTACCTCGTATCGTATTCGTTAACAAAATGGATAAAACCGGTGCGGACTTCCTTTACTCTGTAAGCACATTAAGAGATCGTCTTCAAGCGAACGCTCATGCAATTCAATTGCCGATCGGCGCTGAAGATCAATTCGAAGGAATCATCGACCTTGTAGAAAACGTAGCATACTTCTACGAAGATGACCTTGGAACTCGCTCTGATGCTAAAGAAATCCCTGCTGAGTATAAAGACAAAGCTGAAGAGCTTCGCAACAGCCTAATTGAAGCTGTCGCTGAGCTTGATGAAGAGCTTATGGAAAAATACCTTGAGGGTGAAGAAATCACAATTCCTGAATTGAAAGCTGCAATCCGTAAAGGAACGTTGAATGTTGAATTCTACCCAGTTCTAGTTGGATCTGCTTTCAAAAACAAAGGTGTTCAGCTTGTACTTGACGCTGTGCTTGACTACCTTCCTGCACCAACTGATGTTGCTGCAATCAAAGGTATCCTGCCAGATTCAAATGAAGAGGTTGTTCGTGAGTCTACTGATGACGCACCATTTGCAGCTCTTGCATTTAAAGTTATGACTGACCCTTATGTTGGGAAACTAACTTTCTTCCGCGTATACTCTGGAACACTTGATTCTGGTTCATACGTGAAGAACTCTTCTAAGAACAAGCGTGAACGTGTGGGACGTATCCTTCAAATGCACGCAAACAGCCGTGAAGAAATCTCTACTGTATACGCAGGGGATATCGCAGCAGCTGTAGGTCTTAAAGATACATCTACTGGTGACACTCTTTGTGACGAGAAAGATCTTGTTATCCTTGAGTCTATGGAATTCCCAGAGCCAGTTATCGATGTAGCTATCGAGCCTAAATCAAAGGCTGACCAAGATAAAATGGGTATCGCTTTAGCTAAACTAGCTGAAGAGGATCCAACATTCCGTACACAAACAAACCCTGAAACTGGTCAAACGATCATCTCTGGTATGGGTGAGCTTCACCTTGATATCATTGTTGACCGTATGAAGCGTGAGTTCAAGGTTGAAGCTAACGTAGGTGCTCCTCAAGTTGCGTACCGTGAAACATTCCGTTCTGGTGCAAAAGTTGAAGGTAAATTCGTACGTCAGTCTGGTGGACGCGGTCAGTTCGGACACGTTTGGATCGAATTCGAACCAAACGAAGAAGGCGCAGGCTTCGAATTTGAAAATGCAATCGTCGGTGGGGTTGTTCCGCGTGAATACATCCCAGCAATTCAAGCAGGTCTTGAAGATTCACTTGAAAATGGTGTATTAGCTGGATTCCCATTAATCGACATCAAAGCAAAATTATTTGATGGATCTTACCACGATGTTGACTCGAACGAAATGGCGTTCAAAATTGCTGCTTCTATGGCTTTGAAAAATGCTGTCAGCAAATGTAACCCAGTTCTACTTGAGCCAATGATGAAAGTGGAAGTCGTTATCCCTGAAGAATACATGGGAGACATCATGGGTGATATCACATCTCGTCGTGGACGTGTAGAAGGTATGGAAGCTCGCGGTAACGCTCAAGTTGTTCGCGCTATGGTTCCACTTTCTGAAATGTTCGGATATGCAACTGCACTCCGTTCTAACACACAAGGACGCGGTACTTTCACTATGCACATGGATCACTACGAAGAAGTGCCTAAGAGCATCAGTGAAGAAATCATCAAAAAAAATAAAGGTGAATAATTGATTTTGCCTTTAAACTAAAGTATAACTACTATTGAAGATCAGAAAGTGAGAGGTAACTCTTCACTTTCTATCACTCTATACCAAATACAATGAACCTTTAAGGAGGATTTTTAGAATGGCTAAAGAAAAATTCGACCGTTCCAAATCGCATGCTAACATTGGTACAATTGGACACGTTGACCATGGTAAAACAACTCTAACTGCTGCTATCTCAACAGTTCTTCATAAGAAATCTGGTAAAGGTACAGCTATGGCTTATGACCAAATCGATGGTGCTCCAGAAGAGCGCGAGCGTGGAATCACAATCTCAACTGCACACGTTGAGTATGAAACTGAATCTCGTCACTATGCACACGTAGACTGCCCAGGACACGCTGACTATGTTAAAAACATGATCACTGGTGCTGCTCAAATGGACGGCGCGATCTTAGTAGTATCTGCTGCTGACGGTCCAATGCCACAAACACGTGAGCACATCCTACTTTCTCGTAACGTAGGTGTACCATACATCGTAGTATTCCTTAACAAATGTGACATGGTTGACGATGAAGAGTTACTTGAACTTGTTGAAATGGAAGTTCGTGACCTTCTTTCTGACTATGACTTCCCTGGTGACGATGTACCAGTTATCAAAGGTTCTGCTCTTAAAGCTCTTGAAGGAGATGCTGATTACGAAGCAAAAATCTTTGAACTTATGGATGCGGTTGATGAGTACATCCCAACTCCAGAGCGTGACACTGAGAAGCCATTCATGATGCCAGTTGAGGACGTATTCTCAATCACTGGTCGTGGAACAGTTGCTACTGGTCGTGTTGAGCGTGGACAAGTTAAAGTCGGTGACGAAGTTGAAATCATCGGTCTTCAAGAAGAAAACGGTAAAACAACTGTTACAGGTGTTGAAATGTTCCGTAAACTTCTTGACTATGCTGAAGCTGGTGACAACATCGGTGCACTACTTCGTGGTGTATCTCGTGAAGATATCCAACGTGGTCAAGTACTTGCTAAACCAGGTACAATCACTCCACATAGCCGTTTCAAAGCTGAAGTTTATGTACTTTCTAAAGAAGAGGGTGGACGTCATACTCCATTCTTCGCTAACTACCGTCCGCAGTTCTACTTCCGTACAACTGACGTAACTGGTATCGTACATCTTCCAGAAGGTACTGAAATGGTAATGCCTGGCGATAACACTGAGATGGAAGTTGAACTTATCTCTACTATCGCTATCGAAGAAGGAACTCGTTTCTCTATCCGTGAGGGTGGACGTACTGTAGGTTCTGGCGTCGTTTCAACTATCATTAAGTAATAAACATACAAAAGAGACTCCTTGCAAAAGGGTCTCTTTTTTTGCTTTTCCAGATCAGAACGGCTACTATAAGCTATAGAATCTAAATGGAACCGAGAGGATCGCTGGAATGGCAAAGACATATTTGAAAAAATGGTTGATCGGCGGGGTTGACCAATGGATTATGATGAAAGAAGACCAAGCGAGTGAATCGAAGCCTGTACTTTTATTTTTACACGGCGGGCCCGGCTCGGCTCAAATCAGTTATATTGATTCCTTTCACGAGGAACTTGATCAGGACTTTACAGTTGTGCATTGGGATCAGCGAGGTGCAGGACTTTCTTATCAAGAGAATCTTCCCGATGGATCGATGACCATTCAGCAATTTATTGAAGACACGATTGAACTGACTGAGAAGATCCTATCTTATTTAGGTCATTCAAAATTGTATATTGCGGGATACTCGTGGGGATCATTAATTGCCATACAAGCAGTACATAAGCGTCCAGATCTATATCATGCTTATTATGGGATTAGTCAGGTAGTAGATGTGTTAAAGGAAGATATCGTATCGTACGAGCTCCTTTTGAAGAAATACCATCGCAATCGGCTGTTTACTGGGTGTCTGCGATTACTGACTCCTCCTCCATGGAAACGGATATCAGCTCATGCCTTGTTTTCACTATATAAAGAATTCGCAAGCGTGGGTCTCACACATAGATGGAAGCCGGTTTTTCAAATGCTAAAAGGGTTTCTTTTTAGTAAGCAATATCAGCTGAAAGATAAATGGAAGTTCATTAAAGGGCAGAAGTTTAGTCAAGACAAGCTATGGGATCAGCTAATGAATGAGAGTATTCAATACCGAGTTTCTACTATATTAATACCGTGCTACTTTCTCATTGGCGACCACGACATGATTACACCAGCTGCTGTATCAAAACCATATGTTGATCAATTAAAAGCTCCACTCAAAGAATGGTTTACCTTTAAAGAATCTGCACATTCCCCGCATATCGAAGAGCCAGATGAATTTATACGCATCATAAGAAAGACTGCTATACATCATCTTCAGGGAAAGCTTGATTTATAGGCTGAATCCCTGTATAATATGAAAAGTGTGCAAATCATAAATTTATCCGATTTATTATTGCAACACGCAGGCCAATTTGGTACAATAGTGCATGTTGGTCTTTGACTGCGATGAAGTGAGAGGTTGCTGACACACCCGGCCGCTTTGCCATGGCAAGGTGATCAGGTTTTTCTCACGGAGAACTGTCTAACGTAAGTAGGCGAAAAGGAGGGAAAATAATGGCAAAACAAAAAATTCGTATTCGTTTAAAAGCATATGATCATAGAATTCTTGATCAATCTGCTGAGAAGATTGTTGAAACGGCTAAGCGTTCTGGTGCTAGTGTATCTGGTCCAATCCCGCTTCCAACTGAAAAATCAGTTTACACAATCCTTCGTGCGGTGCATAAGTACAAAGATTCTCGTGAGCAATTCGAGATGCGTACTCACAAACGTCTAATCGACATCGTGAATCCAACTCCACAAACAGTTGATGCACTTATGCGTTTAGATTTACCATCTGGTGTAGATATCGAAATCAAACTTTAATTCAAATAGAAAACACATATTATAGGAGGTGTGACTAATGACCAAAGGAATCTTAGGTAGAAAAATTGGTATGACGCAAGTATTCGCAGAAAACGGTGATCTTATCCCTGTAACTGTTGTTGAGGCTGCTGCTAACGTTGTTCTTCAAAAGAAGACTGTTGACACGGATGGCTATGAAGCAATCCAAATCGGTTTTGATGACAAACGTGAAAAGCTTTCTAACAAACCAGAGAAAGGCCACGTTGCTAAAGCGGAAACTGCTCCTAAGCGCTTCGTAAAAGAATTACGCGGTGCGGAGTTAGATGCGTATGAAGTTGGTCAGGAAGTCAAAGTTGATATTTTCGCAAATGGAGATATCGTAGATGTAACAGGAACATCAAAAGGTAAAGGATTCCAAGGGGCTATCAAACGCCACGGACAATCACGCGGACCAATGACTCACGGTTCACGTTACCACCGTCGTCCTGGTTCAATGGGACCTGTTGATCCAAACCGTGTATTCAAAGGTAAACTTCTTCCAGGTCGTATGGGCGGAGAGCAAATCACTGTCCAAAACCTTGAGATCGTTAAAGTTGATGCAGAGCGCAATCTTCTATTGATCAAAGGAAACGTACCAGGAGCTAAAAAATCTCTAGTAACTGTAAAGAGTGCAGTTAAATCTAAATAACTCTCTTAGGAAAGGAGGAAACAAGTCATGCCAAAAGTAGCATTATTTAACCAAAACGGTTCTACTAACGGTGAAATCGAATTAAACGCTTCTGTGTTTGGAATTGAACCAAACGAAAGCGTAGTATTCGATGCTATTCTTATGCAAAGAGCTTCCTTACGTCAAGGAACTCACAAAGTAAAAACTCGTTCTGAAGTACGTGGCGGAGGTCGTAAGCCTTGGAGACAGAAGGGTACAGGTCGTGCTCGTCAAGGTTCTATCCGTTCACCACAATGGCGCGGAGGCGGTATCGTATTCGGTCCAACACCACGCAGCTATTCTTATAAATTACCTAAAAAAGTTCGCCGCTTGGCTATCAAGTCAGTATTGTCTTCTAAAGTAATCGACAACAACATCATCGTTCTTGAAGATCTGACTCTTGATGCAGTGAAAACGAAAGAATTCGCAGGCATCCTTAAAGGATTATCTGTTGAGAAGAAAGCGTTGATCGTCACTGCGGATGCAAACGAAACAGTTGCTTTATCTGCTCGTAACATCCCTGGAGTAACAGTTGTTGAAGCTAACGGTATCAACGTTCTTGACGTTGTCAACCACGACAAACTTCTGATCACTAAAGCAGCGGTTGAAAAAGTAGAGGAGGGACTTGCATAATGAAAGATCCTCGTGATGTTCTAAAGCGCCCTATCATTACTGAACGTTCTGCTGATCTAATGACAGAGAAGAAGTACACGTTCGAAGTTGATGTCAGAGCTAACAAAACAGAAGTGAAAGACGCTGTTGAAACTATCTTTGGAGTGAAAGTTGAGAAAGTCAACGTTCAAAACTACAAAGGGAAATCTAAACGCGTTGGACGCTACACTGGTATGACTAGCCGTCGCAGAAAAGCGATCGTGAAATTAACTGCTGACAGCAAAGAAATCGAAATTTTTGAAGCGTAAATCTTAAAAAGAAGGAGGGAAATTCAAAATGGCGATTAAAAAGTATAAACCAACCAGTAATGGTCGTCGTGGCATGACTACTTCAGATTTTGCTGAAATCACGACTGACAAACCAGAAAAATCGTTGCTTGCACCGCTACACAAAAAAGGCGGACGTAACAACCAAGGTAGATTGACTGTTCGTCATCAAGGTGGCGGTCACAAACGTCAATACCGTATCATCGACTTTAAGCGTGATAAAGACGGTATACCTGGACGCGTTGCTACAATCGAGTATGATCCAAACCGTTCAGCGAACATCGCTCTTGTAAACTATGCAGATGGTGAGAAACGTTACATTCTTGCTCCGAAAGGAATCCAAGTTGGTACTGAAGTTACTTCTGGACCAGAAGCTGACATCAAACCAGGTAATGCTCTTCCACTTATCAACATCCCAGTTGGTACAGTTGTGCATAACATTGAATTAAAACCAGGTAAAGGTGGACAATTAGTTCGTTCTGCTGGTACTTCTGCTCAAGTTCTTGGTAAAGAAGGTAAATACGTTCTTGTACGTTTGAACTCAGGAGAAGTTCGCATGATTCTTTCTGCTTGCCGTGCGACTATCGGTCAAGTTGGAAACGAGCAACACGAATTAATTAACATCGGTAAAGCTGGACGTTCTCGCTGGAAAGGCGTACGCCCAACAGTTCGTGGTTCTGTAATGAACCCTAACGATCACCCACACGGTGGTGGTGAAGGACGCGCTCCAATCGGACGTAAATCACCAATGTCTCCATGGGGTAAACCGACTCTTGGATTCAAGACTCGTAAGAAAACCAACAAGTCTGATAAATTCATTGTACGTCGTCGTAAAAACAAGTAACGGGGTTGTCTACGGTTCATTTAGGACCGTAGTTCAATCACGAAGGGAGGTTCCACAATGGCTCGCAGCTTAAAAAAAGGACCATTTGTTGATGATCATTTGATGGCTAAAGTCGAGAAATTGAATGAAACTGACAAAAAGCAAGTCGTAAAAACTTGGTCTCGTCGTTCTACAATTTTCCCACAATTCATCGGTCACACAATCGCTGTCTATGATGGACGCAAACATGTACCTGTTTTCATTTCTGAAGATATGGTAGGTCACAAATTGGGCGAATTCGCACCAAGCCGTACTTACAAAGGTCATGCTAGTGACGATAAAAAAACAAGACGCTAATGAGAGGAGGCTTTTAAATGCAAGCTAAAGCTGTCGCAAGAACAGTCCGTATTGCTCCTCGTAAAGCACGTCTAGTAATGGACCTGATCCGAGGTAAGCAAGTAGGAGAAGCAGTTTCTATCTTAAACCTTACACCTAAGGCTGCTTCACCAATTATTGAAAAAGTATTAAAATCTGCTATCGCAAACGCTGAGCACAACTACGAGTTGGACGCTAACAGCCTAGTGATTACTCAAGCATTCGTTGACGAAGGTCCAACACTTAAGAGATTCCGTCCACGTGCTATGGGTCGTGCGAGCGCAATTAACAAACGTACTAGCCACATTACAATCGTTGTATCAGAAAAGAAGGAGGGATAATCCGTGGGTCAAAAGGTAAATCCAGTAGGTCTTCGTATTGGCGTCATTCGTGATTGGGAATCTAAATGGTTCGCAGGAAAAGATTACGCTGACTTCTTACATGAAGACTTGAAAATCCGTGAATTCATCAGCAAGCGTTTGTCTGACGCGTCTGTTTCTAAAGTAGAAATCGAACGTGCTGCAAACCGCGTAAATATCACAATCCACACGGCTAAACCAGGTATGGTAATTGGTAAAGGCGGATCTGAAGTTGAAGCACTTCGTAAAGCTCTTAACAGCCTAACTGGCAAACGTGTACACATCAACATTCTTGAAATCAAGAGAGCAGATCTTGATGCTCAGCTAGTTGCTGAAAACATCGCTCGTCAACTTGAAAATCGTATTTCATTCCGTCGTGCACAAAAACAAACAATCCAACGCACAATGCGTGCTGGAGCACAAGGAATCAAAACAATGGTTTCTGGTCGTCTTGGCGGTGCAGATATTGCTCGTTCTGAATATTACAGTGAAGGTACTGTTCCATTGCACACACTTCGTGCTGACATCGACTATGCTACTGCTGAAGCTGACACTACTTATGGTAAGCTTGGCGTAAAAGTATGGATCTATCGTGGAGAAGTCCTTCCAACTAAGAAGAATACTGCGGAAGGAGGAAAATAATATGTTATTGCCAAAACGCGTGAAGTATCGCAGAGAACATCGTGGAAAAATGCGTGGTCGTGCAAAAGGCGGTACTGAAGTACATTTCGGTGAGTACGGTATCCAAGCTCTTGAAGCTTCTTGGATCACGAACCGTCAAATCGAAGCTGCTCGTATTGCTATGACTCGTTACATGAAACGTGGCGGTAAAGTTTGGATTAAAATTTTCCCTTCTAAGCCATACACAGCTAAACCTCTAGAGGTCCGCATGGGTTCCGGTAAAGGTGCTCCAGAAGGATGGGTAGCTGTAGTAAAACCGGGCAAAGTTTTATTTGAAATTTCTGGTGTGTCTGAAGAAGTTGCTCGTGAAGCTCTTCGTCTTGCATCTCACAAATTGCCAATTAAAACGAAGTTCGTAAAACGTGAAGAAATTGGTGGTGAATCAAATGAAAGCTAATGAAATTCGTGACCTTACCACTGCTGAAATTGAACAAAAAGTAAAGTCTCTTAAAGAAGAACTTTTCAATCTTCGTTTCCAATTAGCGACTGGGCAGCTTGAAAATACTGCTCGCATTCGTGAAGTGCGTAAATCAATCGCACGCATGAAAACTGTGATTCGTCAAAGAGAAATCGCTGCTAATAAATAATAATTAGAGGGGAGGCCCCGCAAACATGAGCGAACGTAACCAACGTAAAGTGTATCAAGGTCGTGTTGTTTCTGACAAAATGGATAAAACCATCACTGTTGTAGTTGAAACATACAAAAAGCATTCACTTTATGGAAAACGTGTAAGATACTCTAAAAAGTTAAAAGCACATGATGAAAACAACCAAGCAAAAATCGGAGACATCGTAAAGGTCATGGAAACTCGTCCTTTATCTGCGACTAAACGCTTTCGTCTAGTTGAAGTTGTCGAAGAAGCTGTTATTATCTAATAAAGTTCGGATTTCTTTTTCCGAAAGGAGGTAACATTAATGATTCAACAGGAGACTCGTTTAAAAGTAGCTGACAACTCTGGCGCACGCGAAGTACTAACGATTAAAGTTCTTGGTGGCTCTGGACGTAAGACGGCTAACATCGGTGATGTCATTGTTTGTACGGTTAAACAAGCAACACCTGGAGGCGTTGTCAAAAAAGGTGAAGTTGTGAAAGCAGTTATCGTTCGTACTAAGAGCGGAGCTCGCAGAAACGATGGATCTTACATCAGTTTCGACGAAAATGCTTGTGTCATCATCCGTGACGACAAGAGCCCACGTGGAACTCGTATCTTCGGACCAGTAGCACGTGAACTTCGTGAAAACAACTATATGAAAATTGTTTCTCTAGCACCAGAAGTACTTTAATGAATACAATCCGCGACTCAAGGAGGTGCGATTAAATGCATGTTAAAAAGGGCGATAAAGTAGTGGTTATCTCTGGTAAAGATAAAGGTAAACAAGGAGTCATCCTTGCTGCTTTCCCTAAGAATGACCGTGTTTTAGTAGAAGGTATTAACCTTGTGAAAAAACACTCTAAACCAACCCAAGCTAACCCTCAAGGCGGAATTTCTGAACAAGAAGCGCCGATCCACGTATCAAACGTTATGCCGCTTGATCCTAAAACGGGTGAAGTGACACGTGTTGGGTATAAAGTTGAGGACGGAAAGAAAGTCCGTGTAGCGAAAAAATCTGGGCAAGTTCTAGATAAATAGTAAATAAGGAAGGGAGGTCTTTCTCATGAACCGCCTTAAAGAAAAGTATGTAAAAGAAATTACACCTGCATTAGTTTCTAAGTTTGAATACAAATCAGTAATGCAAGTGCCAAAAATCGAAAAAATCGTGATCAACATGGGTGTTGGTGACGCCGTTCAAAACGCTAAAGCAATCGATACTGCTGTTGAAGAATTAACGTTTATCGCTGGTCAAAAACCTGTCGTTACTCGTGCGAAGAAGTCTATTGCTGGATTCCGTCTACGTGAAGGAATGCCAATCGGTGCGAAAGTAACACTTCGCGGAGAGCGCATGTACGATTTCCTTGATAAACTTATTTCTGTATCTTTACCACGTGTACGTGACTTCCGCGGGATTTCTAAGAAATCTTTCGACGGTCGTGGAAACTACACGCTTGGTATTAAAGAACAGTTAATCTTCCCAGAAATTGATTACGATAAAGTAACAAAGGTCCGCGGTATGGATATCGTTATCGTTACTACTGCCAATACGGACGAAGAAGCACGTGAGTTATTAACTCAAGTAGGTATGCCGTTCCAGAAATAATCAATGAAAGGGAGGCGAAATCGTGGCTAAAAAGTCTATGATTGCGAAACAACAACGCAAACAAAAGTTTAAAGTTCAAGAGTATACGCGCTGCGAACGATGTGGTCGTCCACATTCAGTTATTCGTAAGTTTAAACTTTGCCGTATTTGTTTCCGCGAACTTGCATATAAAGGACAAATTCCTGGCGTTAAAAAAGCCAGCTGGTAATCCCCATAAATGGGAAGGAGGTTATTAAATAATGGTTATGACAGATCCGATTGCAGATTTGCTGACTCGTATTCGCAATGCGAACATGGTACGTCATGAGAAGCTAGAAGTACCGGCTTCAAAAATCAAAAGAGAAATTGCTGAAATCTTAAAGCGTGAAGGTTTTATCCGTGACGTTGAGTACGTCGAAGACAGCAAACAAGGAATTATCCGTTTGTTCCTTAAATACGGCCAAAACAACGAACGTGTTATCACTGGTCTTAAAAGAATCAGTAAACCTGGTTTACGCGTATATGCGAAATCAAATGAAGTACCACGTGTACTTAACGGACTTGGAATCGCAATTATTTCTACATCACAAGGTGTTTTATCGGACAAAGAAGCCCGTGCTAAACAAGCTGGTGGAGAAGTACTTGCTTACGTATGGTAAAAAAAGTTTAAGATGAATGGAGGTGCTTGGTATGTCTCGTATAGGTAAAAAACTAATCGAGATCCCTTCAGGAGTTACTGTGACAAACAACGATAACACAGTGACAGTAAAGGGACCAAAAGGTGAACTAACTCGTGCATTTCACCCTGATATGGAAATTAAAATTGAGGACAACGTCTTAACTGTAAGCCGTCCGTCTGAAAATAAAGAACACCGTGCATTACATGGTACAACACGTAGCTTGATTGCAAACATGGTTGAAGGTGTATCTAAAGGTTTCGAAAGAGGTTTAGAACTTATCGGTGTCGGTTACCGTGCAGCTAAATCTGGAAACAAACTTGTTCTTAACGTTGGATACTCTCATCCAGTTGAAATCGTTCCTGAGGCTGGAGTTGAAATCGAAGTTCCATCTCAAACGAAAGTAGTCATTAAAGGTATCGATAAAGAGCGTGTAGGAGCTCTAGCTTCTAACATCCGCGCTGTCCGTGCTCCAGAGCCTTACAAAGGTAAAGGAATTCGTTACGAAGGTGAATTCGTTCGCCGTAAAGAAGGAAAAACTGGTAAGTAAGATCGCTTAAAGTGAAGAAAGGAGTGACTCGGATGATTACGAAAACTAGCAAAAACGCTACTCGTCTTAAAAGACATGCTCGTGTTCGTGCGAAACTTTCAGGTACTGCTGAAAGACCTCGCCTTAACGTTTTCCGTTCTAACAAGAATATCTACGCTCAAGTAATTGATGATGTTAACGGTGTAACACTTGTAAGTGCTTCTACTCTTGATAAAGAGTTAAAGATCGAGAATAGTTCTGACACTGCAGCTGCTACTAAAGTTGGCGAACTTGTTGCAAAACGTGCTGTTGAAAAAGGAATCTCTAACGTGGTATTTGACCGCGGAGGATACCTATATCATGGACGTGTAAAAGCTCTAGCTGAAGCTGCTCGTGAGGCTGGACTGAAATTTTAATAAAAGAAGGAGGGACACATCCGAATGAGTCGTATTGACCCAAGCAAATTAGAGTTAGAAGAACGCTTAGTTACGGTTAACCGCGTAGCGAAAGTTGTTAAAGGTGGACGTCGTTTCCGTTTTGCAGCTTTAGTTGTTGTCGGTGACAAAAACGGTCATGTAGGTTTCGGTACTGGTAAAGCACAAGAAGTACCAGAAGCGATCCGTAAAGCTGTTGAAGATGCGAAAAAGAATTTAATTGAAGTACCAATGGTTGGAACTACAATTCCACATGAAATCATCGGTCGATTCGGTGCAGGAAACGTTCTATTGAAGCCTGCTTCAGAAGGTACAGGAGTTATCGCTGGAGGCCCAGTGCGTGCGGTACTTGAGCTTGCTGGTCTAGCTGATATCCTTTCTAAATCTCTAGGTTCTAATACACCGATCAACATGATCCGCGCAACACTTCAAGGTTTAAGTGAGCTTAAACGTGCTGAAGATGTAGCGAAGCTTCGTGGAAAATCTGTAGAAGACCTGTTAGGATAAGGAGGGAACAATAATGGCAAATAAATTAGAAATTACCCTCAAACGCAGTGTAATCGGTCGCCCTGAAGATCAGCGTGTCACTGTTCGTACTCTTGGTCTTAAGAAAACAAACCAAACAGTCGTACATGAAGACAATGCAGCGATCCGCGGCATGATTAACAAGGTGTCTCATTTAGTTTCTGTTAAAGAACAATAAAACATTTTTAATCGATAAGGAGGTGCCCAAATGAAACTTCATGAATTGAAGCCTTCAGAAGGTTCACGTAAAGTACGCAACCGTGTTGGTCGTGGTATTGGATCAGGTAACGGTAAAACTTCTGGTAAAGGTCATAAAGGTCAAAACGCTCGTTCTGGCGGCGGTGTACGCCCTGGTTTCGAAGGTGGTCAGATGCCTTTATTCCAACGCCTTCCAAAACGTGGTTTTACAAACATCAACCGTAAAGATTACGCGGTAATCAACTTAGACAGATTAAACAGTTTTGACGAAGGAACGGAAGTAACTCCTGAACTTCTTCTAGAGACTGGTGCAATAAGCAAGTTAAAAGCAGGAGTAAAAATTCTTGGCAACGGTAAATTAGAAAAAAAATTAACTGTAAAAGCCAATAAATTCTCTGCTTCTGCGAAAGAAGCGATTGAAGCTGCTGGCGGTACAGCCGAGGTGATCTAACTTGTTTAAGACAATCTCCAATTTTATGCGCGTGAAAGATATACGGAATAAGATTATATTCACACTTTTAATGTTAGTCGTCTTTCGTATAGGTGCTTTCATCCCTGTGCCTAATGTGAACGCCGATGTTCTCCAGGCACAGGATCAAATGAGTGTTTTCGGAATCCTCAACACGTTTGGGGGCGGGGCACTTTTCCAATTCTCCATTCTTGCAATGGGGATTATGCCGTATATCACTGCTTCGATCATCATTCAGCTCTTGCAGATGGATGTTGTTCCGAAGTTTACTGAGTGGTCAAAGCAAGGAGAGGTTGGCCGCCGAAAATTAGCACAATTCACAAGGTATTTTACAATTGTTCTAGGATTTATCCAGGCGTTAGGAATGTCATATGGATTCAACAATATGGCAGGAGGCATGCTGATTGAAAACCCTGGTGTTTCAACGTATCTCTTAATTGCGGTCGTACTCACTGCGGGAACAGCATTTTTAATGTGGCTGGGTGAGCAGATTACTGCTCACGGTGTTGGTAACGGGATTTCGATTATTATCTTTTCCGGTATTATCGCTGGTATCCCTCAAACATTAAAACAAGTGTACGCTCAACAATTTGTAGGTGGAGATGGACAGCTGTTCATGCAAATCCTTAAAATTGCCCTTATTGTAATTGCCATTCTTGTCATTGTTGTCGGTGTTATTTACATTCAAATGGCAGTGAGAAAGATTGCAATTCAATATTCAAAAGGAACTGGCCGTGCACAAATGTCTGCTAGTCAAGCAACGCACCTTCCATTGAAAGTGAATCCAGCAGGGGTGATTCCAGTCATCTTTGCCGTTTCTTTCATTATTACTCCGCAGACGATTGCATCGTTCTTCGGAACCAATAATGTGACAACTTGGATAACCAACAACTTTGACTATACTAAGCCAATCGGTATGACGATTTATGTAGCACTGATTGTTGCTTTCACATATTTTTATGCCTTTGTCCAAGTCAATCCTGAACAAATGGCTGAAAATCTGCAAAAGCAGGGTGGCTATATCCCGGGAGTTCGTCCAGGGAAAATGACTCAAGATAGAATTACGAGCATTTTGTACCGACTCACGTTTGTGGGCGCCATTTTCTTAGCCGTGATTTCAATACTTCCTATCTTTTTCATTCAATTCGCTGGATTACCTTCCGCTGCACAAATTGGCGGCACAAGTCTTCTCATTGTTGTAGGTGTTGCACTTGAAACAATGAAACAGCTTGAAAGCCAATTAGTGAAACGAAACTACCGTGGATTTATGAAATAAAACAGAGGGCTGGGCAGCTGCCCAACCTCTCTAAGTAAGGAAGGGGAAATCCGAAATGAACTTAGTCTTAATGGGGCTTCCGGGTGCTGGTAAAGGCACTCAGGCAGAACGAATTGTTGATGATTATGGGATCCCTCATATCTCAACAGGAGATATGTTCCGCGCTGCTATGAAAGAGGAGACACAACTTGGGCTCGAAGCAAAATCCTTTATCGATAAAGGAGAGCTTGTTCCTGATGAGGTCACAATCGGTATTGTTAGAGAAAGACTTGGCAAAAATGATTGTGAACAAGGTTTTCTTCTGGACGGATTTCCGCGAACAGTCGCTCAGGCTGAAGCTTTAGAAGAAATTCTAAAGGACCTTGGCCGAACGATTGATTATGTCATTAATATTAAAGTCGATAAAGATGCTTTGATGGAGCGTCTGACTGGCCGAAGAATTTGCAAAAATTGCGGAGCAACATATCATTTAGTATTCAATCCACCTGCGAAAGAAAATGTTTGCGACAAGTGTGGAGGCGAGCTTTATCAACGTGCAGATGATAATGCAGAAACCGTTTCGACTAGACTTGAAGTAAACTTAAAGCAGACTGAACCTTTACTGAACTTCTATTCAGAAAAAGGATATCTTGCAAACATTGATGGTGCGAAGCACATTAACGATGTGTATGCAGATATCAAGGACCTGCTTGGAGGATTAAATAAATGATTATCTGTAAAACTCCTCGCGAGCTTGAGATTATGAGAGAAGCTGGACGTATTGTCGCACTGACTCATGAAGAGCTGAAGAAACATATAAAACCAGGTATTTCGACAAAAGAATTGGATCAAATTGCCGAACGTTTTATTACAAAGCAGGGTGCAATCCCATCTTTTAAAGGGTATAATGGTTTTCGCGGGAGCATTTGCGTTTCGGTGAATGAAGAACTCGTTCACGGTATTCCTGGTAAACGGGTTTTACGTGATGGTGACATCATTAGTATCGATATTGGCGCAAAGTTAAATGGCTATCATGGTGACTCTGCTTGGACTTATCCAGTTGGGGTAATCAGTGATGAAGACCGCAAACTACTGGAAGTCACAGAGGAATCTCTATATAAAGGCTTACAGGAAGCAAAGCCAGGCGAACGTCTGTCGAACATTTCCCATGCCATACAAACGTATGTTGAAAATGAGAATTTTTCAGTTGTTAGAGAATATGTTGGACATGGGGTCGGACAGGATCTTCATGAGGACCCTCAAATTCCTCATTATGGTCCGCCCAACAAAGGCCCGCGGCTAAAACCTGGGATGGTGTTGGCCATCGAACCGATGGTGAACGCAGGCAGCCGATATGTGAAAACATTGGCTGATAACTGGACGGTTGTAACGGTTGATGGGAAAAAGTGTGCTCACTTTGAGCATACGATTGCGATTACAGATACAGGTTTTGATATACTGACTAAGATTTAGGTCTTCACTGAAGCCTTTCAGGCCCAAATCGGGCAGGTTGTCTGTATAGTCCAAAGAAAGAACAAGATCAGTATACAGGTGTCATCGGCATGTTCGTTGGCTGCCATGTACTAATCGCAGACGGAGAAAAGCGTAAATTTCATTCTCCTAAGAAAAAATATCAATCATATAACCTTTTATGATTGCGTATCTCCGGAAGTTCAGAACAGTATATTCAAAACAGGTCGGGTGATAGATGGACAATTGAGAGATTCTCATTTGGACATTTGTCAGAGAGCAAGTTACTGATTTGAAGAAGGGAGAACACTTGAATGGCGAAAGACGATGTAATTGAAGTGGAAGGTACTGTAGCAGAAACTTTGCCAAATGCAATGTTCAAAGTTGAACTAGAGAATGGTCATACAGTTTTGGCTCATGTATCAGGAAAAATCCGTATGCACTTCATTCGCATTTTACCTGGAGACAAAGTTACGGTAGAATTATCTCCATATGACTTAACTCGTGGTAGAATTACGTACCGTTACAAATAAAGCAACTCCGGAAGAAGGAGGTTGGAAACACATGAAAGTGAGACCATCTGTTAAACCTATCTGTGAAAAATGTAAAGTGATTCGCAGAAAAGGAAAAGTAATGGTGATCTGTGAAAACCCAAAACATAAACAAAAACAAGGCTAATAACAAGGAGGTGCCCAAATCATGGCTCGTATTGCTGGTGTAGATATTCCACGTGATAAACGTGTTGTCATTTCTTTAACATATGTTTTTGGAATTGGTCGTACGACTGCGCAACAAGTCCTTAAAGAAGCAGGTGTTTCTGAAGACACTCGCGTTCGCGATCTAACTGAAGACGAACTTGGTAAAATCCGTGATATCATTGACAAACTTAAAGTAGAAGGTGACCTTCGTCGTGAAGTTTCACTTAACATTAAGCGTCTAATTGAAATCGGAAGCTACCGCGGAATCCGTCATCGTAGAGGACTTCCTGTTCGTGGACAAAACACAAAAAACAACGCGCGTACTCGTAAAGGTCCGCGTCGTACTGTAGCTAACAAGAAAAAATAAGTAAAGGAGGTAGTTAAAGAATGGCTGCTGCTCGTAAACAAAATACGCGTAAACGTCGCGTGAAAAAGAATATTGAAGCTGGAATCGCTCATATCCGTTCCACTTTCAACAACACGATTGTAACGATTACTGATGTTCATGGAAACGCAATTTCTTGGTCAAGTGCTGGTGCATTAGGATTCAGAGGTTCTCGTAAATCTACTCCTTTCGCTGCACAAATGGCTGCTGAAACTGCTGCTAAAGGTTCTATCGAACATGGTCTTAAAACACTTGAAGTAACTGTTAAAGGTCCTGGTTCTGGTCGTGAAGCTGCAATTCGTGCGCTTCAAGCTGCAGGTCTTGAAGTTACTGCAATTAGAGACGTAACTCCAGTTCCTCATAACGGATGCCGTCCACCAAAACGTCGCCGCGTGTAATTTGTTTGTATAGATTTTGTGTCCCTGTCAATAATGGGTTATGATACAGTTATTTATGAGACGAATACACGACTCGTTGCCTGAGCACATACGGGACTAAACAATGAGGAATTTCGGATGGAATCTCATATGATTCTATTCGAGGTTTCGACGTTTTGAAGGAGGGTTTTATTAGATGATCGAAATTGAAAAACCAAAAATCGAAACGGTTGAAATCAGCGACGATGCCAAGTATGGCAAGTTTGTCGTAGAGCCACTTGAGCGTGGATATGGTACCACTTTAGGGAACTCCCTTCGTCGTATCCTTTTATCCTCACTTCCTGGTGCAGCTGTAACATCGATCCAGATAGATGGTGTCTTACACGAATTCTCAACGATCGAAGGCGTGGTTGAAGATGTTACAACGATTATCTTAAACATTAAAAAGCTTGCACTCAAAATCTACTCTGAAGAAGAGAAGACGCTTGAAATTGATGTACAAGATGAAGGTACTGTAACAGCTGCTGATATTACACACGACAGCGATATTGAAATCTTAAATCCAGATCTTCACATCGCAACTCTTGGCAAGAATGCGAGCTTCCGTGTTCGTTTAACTGCACAAAGAGGTCGCGGATATAATCCTGCTGATGCAAACAAAAGAGACGATCAGCCAATCGGTGTGATTCCGATCGACTCAATCTATACACCTGTATCTCGCGTGACTTATCAAGTGGAGAACACCCGTGTTGGGCAAATCACAAACTATGATAAACTAACACTAGATGTATGGACTGATGGAAGCACAGGACCGAAAGAAGCGATCGCTCTAGGTTCTAAGATTTTAACTGAACACCTGAATATTTTCGTTGGGTTAACTGACGAAGCTCAGCATGCTGAAATCATGGTTGAGAAAGAAGAAGACCAAAAAGAAAAAGTGCTTGAAATGACAATTGAAGAGCTTGATCTTTCTGTTCGTTCTTACAACTGTTTGAAGCGTGCGGGTATTAACACTGTTCAAGAGCTTGCTAACAAGACAGAAGAGGATATGATGAAAGTTCGTAACCTTGGACGTAAATCTCTTGAAGAAGTGAAAGCGAAACTAGAAGAACTTGGACTGGGTCTTCGTAAAGACGATTGACTAGTTTCATTGTGAACTAGGATTTTCGTGTGTTTTTTATTCATACAGCATCTCTAATTAAGGAGGGGACATCACATGGCATACAGAAAGCTAGGACGCACTAGTGCACAACGTAAAGCAATGCTTCGTGACCTAACGACTGATTTGATCATCAACGAACGCATCGAAACAACTGAAACACGTGCGAAAGAACTTCGCTCTGTAGTTGAAAAAATGATCACTCTTGGCAAACGCGGAGATCTTCATGCTCGCCGTCAAGCTGCAGCTTACATTCGTAATGAAGTAGCTAACGCTGAAACAAACCAAGATGCACTTCAAAAATTATTCGCTGACGTTGCAACTCGCTACGAAGATCGCCAAGGTGGATACACTCGTATCATGAAGCTTGGACCTCGTCGCGGCGATGGCGCACCAATGGCTGTCATTGAATTAGTTTAATCACATATCGTGTATCTAAGAAAGGGCGGGACAGTTCATAACTGGATCTATGCCCTTTTTTAGGTACTACGGCTTTTTTAGGAATAAGCAAAGAAGAGGTTGAGCTGAGAGGAGGTCCGGTAGAGATGGGGAAGACATTAATTGACGTAAAAGACATTGTATTTCGTTATCACAAGGATGCGGACAAGCCCGCTTTAGATCAAGTGTCACTGCATGTGAATCAAAATGAATGGCTCGCCATTGTTGGTCATAACGGTTCAGGTAAATCCACACTTGCCCGTGTGCTGAATGGGCTCATTTTACCGGATGCTGGTACGGTCAAGGTTGGAAAGATTGAGCTCAAAGAAGAAAGTGTGTGGGATATACGCAAAAAGGTCGGAATGGTCTTTCAAAACCCAGATAACCAATTTGTGGGCTCAACGGTTCGTGATGATGTGGCTTTTGGTTTAGAAAATAACGGGGTTGAGCGGGAATTGATGATAGAACGTGTAGATTGGGCTGTCAAACAGGTCAATATGCAGGAGTTTCTTGATCAAGAGCCGCACCATCTATCAGGCGGGCAGAAGCAGAGAGTCGCCATTGCAGGTGTGCTTGCCGCAAGCCCTGACATCATGATATTGGATGAAGCAACATCAATGCTTGATCCGATTGGCCGTGAAGAAGTGTTAGAGACTGTTAGACTTCTGAAGGAACAAGGAACAGTCACAGTCATTTCCATCACACATGATTTAGACGAGGCTGCCAAGGCGGACCGCGTCATTGTGATGAATGGCGGGAAGAAATTTGCCGAGGGAACGCCAGAGGAAGTATTTGAACTAGATGAACAGCTGGTTCAGATTGGACTTGATCTGCCATTCTCCTATCGATTGAGCAAGCAATTGAAGCAGCAAGGTGTGCCGCTTGCAAATGCCCATTTGACACAAGAAGGATTGGTGAAAGAGCTATGGACATTACGATCAAAGAATTAGAGCATCGTTATCAAATGAAAACGCCGTTTGAGCGTCTCGCTTTGTATGATGTCAATGCTTCCATCAAAGAGGGCAGCTATGTCGCTGTCATTGGTCATACGGGCTCTGGCAAGTCGACATTGCTGCAGCACTTAAATGGATTGCTCAAACCAACGAAGGGGAGCATTGCGCTTGGAGAGACAGTTTTACAAGCCAATAAAAAGCAGAAGGATATGAAACCCCTCCGGAAAAAGGTAGGCATTGTGTTTCAGTTTCCTGAGCATCAGCTCTTTGAGGAAACCATCCTCAAGGATATCTGCTTTGGCCCGATGAACTTCGGCGTTCCTCAAGAGAAGGCAGAAGCGAAGGCGAAGGAGATGCTGAAACTGGTTGGTCTTCCTGAGTCCCTATTATCTCGATCTCCCTTTGAACTAAGCGGCGGTCAAATGAGACGTGTGGCGATTGCAGGCGTTTTGGCGATGGAGCCAGAGGTGCTTGTGCTTGATGAGCCGACTGCTGGGCTGGATCCACGCGGGCGGAAGGAAATCATGGACATGTTCTATGACCTTCATCAAAAGGCAAACCTCACCACGATTCTGGTCACACACAGTATGGAAGATGCCGCTCATTATGCGGATCAAATGATTGTGATGCATAAAGGGACAGTGAAGGCGACAGGTACGCCGAGAGAGTTGTTTGCCAATCGTACAGACATGTCTTCGTTTGGTCTCGACCTCCCAGAAACGATTAAATTCCAGCAGACTGTAGAAGAAAAGCTTGGTATTACGTTTCCAAGGCCGCTTCTGACCATGGATGAAATGGCAGAAGCCTTAACAGCTCTTTATCAGGAGGACACGACATCATGATGGATAGTATGATTATCGGCAAATATGTGCCAGGTTCATCCTTTGTCCATCGTCTTGATCCAAGGACAAAGCTGTTATCAATTTTCTTTTTTGTCTTTATTGTCTTTTTTGCTAATAATTACATCACTTACGGGCTTTTAGGTGTCTTTACCATCCTTGTGGTGATGGTTTCTCATGTGCCGCTATACTTTATTCTCAAGGGGATGAAGCCGATCCTATGGATTGTCCTGTTTACCTTTATTCTGCATATTTTCATGACAAAGGATGGCGCCTTGCTATTCCACTTTGGTTTTCTGAATATTTATGAAGAAGGTCTAAAGCAGGGGATCTTCATTTCACTCCGTTTTGTCTATCTCATCATGATGACGACACTTCTTACGTTAACCACAACGCCTATAGAAGTGACAGACGGGATGGAGAAGCTGCTGCACCCATTCCGTAAAATCAAACTGCCTGTTCATGAGCTTGCCCTCATGATGTCCATCTCTCTTCGGTTTATTCCGACGTTATTAGAAGAGACGGACAAAATCATGAAGGCACAAATGGCACGAGGCGTTGATTTTACAAGTGGACCTTTAAAGGATCGCATGAAAGCCGTCGTTCCTTTGCTTGTTCCGCTTTTCGTCAGTGCGTTTAAGCGTGCAGAAGAACTGGCGACCGCGATGGAAGCGAGAGGCTACCGCGGGGGAGAAGGACGGACGAAATACCGTCAGCTTGTCTGGGGCATGAAGGACACGTTCACGCTGCTTCTATTCATCCTGTTAACAGCACTCCTTGTGCTGCTTAGAAATTAGGTGATTCCTAGATGAAGGTCAAATGTACCGTATCCTACGATGGGACACATTTTAAAGGCTATCAGGTGCAGCCAGGGCAGCGAACCGTTCAGACGGAGATAGAGTCTGCCCTTGCAAGAATGCACAAACAGGATGAACTGATTCCGATTGTGGCTTCCGGCCGGACGGACAGCGGTGTCCATGCAAAGGGACAGGTCATCCATTTTGACACCCCGCTCTCGATCCCGAAGGAGAGATGGCCTTTTGCCCTTAACAGCCTGCTGCCGGATGATATCCGTATTTTAAAGGCCGAGGAAGTCGATGATTCGTTTCATGCCAGATTTGGTGTTGTTTCGAAGGAGTACCGTTATAAGGTCTCAACGGAAACGCACCAAAATGTGTTCACGAGACAGTATGCCTGCCACTATCCTTACCGGCTGGATATCGATAAAATGAGAAAAGCCGCTGAGCATCTGATTGGGACACATGACTTTACAAGCTTTTGTGCGGCCAATACAGAGGTTCAGGACAAGGTGAGGGTTATTTATGCCCTCGAGTGGAAAAACGTCTCAGACGGGCTTGAAATGCGTGTGAGAGGGAATGGTTTTTTATACAACATGGTGCGGATTATCGCTGGAACGTTGCTTGAAATCGGTTCTGGTAAATTTCACCCTGAGGAGATAAAAGCCATGCTTGCCGCCCGAAATCGCGAAGCGGCAGGCAAGACTGCGCCTAGTCACGGACTGTATTTATGGGAAGTTTTCTATGACAACTAAACCTGGTGTAACATGTTCTTGACACAGGAAGCAGAAAGTTATAAGATATCATATGGTATGTATTTCAACCCCACAAATAAGCCCCGGAAGACTTATCTGTGTTTTGAAATAGAACGTAGCATTTGATTCAAGGAAAATTCATTGATTTATTTAGGAGGGAAACTCATGCGTACAACACCAATGGCGAACGCAAGCACAATTGAGCGCAAATGGCTAGTTGTTGATGCGGCAGGCAAGACTCTAGGTCGTCTTTCTACTGAAGTAGCATCACTTTTGCGCGGTAAGCACAAACCAACTTATACACCACACGTTGATACAGGTGATCATGTCATCATCATCAATGCTGAGAAAATTGAATTAACAGGTAAGAAATTGACGGACAAAATTTACTACCGTCACACGATGCACCCAGGCGGTTTGAAACAAAGAACTGCTCTTGAGATGCGTACAAACTACCCTGAGAAAATGCTGGAGCTTGCTATCAAAGGTATGCTTCCAAAGGGTCCACTAGGTCGTCAAATGTTCAAAAAATTAAATGTGTACCGTGGTTCTGAGCATCCACATCAAGCACAACAACCTGAAGTTTACGAACTTCGCGGTTAATTATAAGGGAGGTTAACAATTTGGCACAGGTTCAATATTACGGTACAGGTCGTCGTAAAAGTTCTGTAGCGCGCGTTCGCTTAGTTCCAGGTGAAGGCCGTATCGTCGTTAATAATCGTGAAATTACTGAATACATTCCATTCGCTGCTTTAATCGAAGACGTGAAACAGCCTTTGAACATCACAGAAACAGCTAACAGCTACGATGTTCTTGTAAATGTTCACGGTGGTGGATTCTCTGGTCAAGCTGGAGCAATTCGTCACGGTATCTCTCGTGCTCTTCTAGAAGTAGATCCTGAGTACCGTACATCACTTAAACGTGCTGGACTTCTTACTCGTGACCCTCGTATGAAAGAGCGTAAGAAATACGGTCTTAAAGGCGCACGTAGAGCTCCTCAGTTCTCAAAACGTTAATCAATTTTATATTGTATGGACGTTTTACAAAGGTTTGTTACAGACAAACCATATATGAAAAGCATCAGCATCCTGCTGGTGCTTTTTTTATTTGTGTTTTTTTCTGTTTGGAAACATATAAAATAGGATCATAGCAAGGTTTCTACTTAAAAAACGAAGTCTATGGAGGGTGTCATATGAATCTAACAACAGAAAGGTGTTTCATTCGTCCATTTACTGAAGATGATTGGCAGGATTTTTATGCATATACATCTGATCCGGCAGTGATGAAGTATATTCCGGAAGGTGTTTTTTCTAAAGAAGATGCGAAGGAGTTTGTCAAAAATAATCGTCATGAAAATGCTAAGTATGTCGCTGTCCTATTAAAAGAAGATCAAACATGCATTGGGCATATCGCGTTTCATCCATACTTTGGTGAGCACACATATGAGATTGGCTGGGTCTTCAATCCTGCATATCAGAACAAGGGCTATGCATCAGAAGCGGCTTATGCCGTCCTGCATCATGGTTTTCACACACTGAACTTACATCGGATCATTGCCACTTGTCAGCCTGAAAATGTGCCATCGTGGAGAGTGATGGAGAAAATGGGGATGAGGAGAGAGGGGTATTTTAAAAAATGTATACCACAAGGAAATGAGTGGTGGGATGAGTTTTACTATGCCATCTTACAAGAGGAATGGTTCGTGAAGAGGGCATGATAAGTTTTCATGATATGAAGTAATTCGCCATTCCAAATATCCATTCGCTTTCGATGTTGATATAATCAGGTCAAATAAGCAGAAGAAGGGCATGACCATGAGGATCTTTGATGCACATTTTCATATCATTGATTTTCCCATTCAAGAAAACCAAGGGTACACACCGCGGCCTAGTTATGTGGTGAATGACAGCTGTTTAGTTAAAAAAGCAGCTGATCAAATCCTATAGAAGAACGCACTTATTGGTATGTTGGTAAGTGAAGATAGTTTCCGTCCATCCTAGGAGGTGCTTTCATTGAATTTAAATCAATTGACGTTTAGAGAAGCCGTGCAAGAAGATCTCGACAGGATCATCTTCATGCTTTCAGATGATAAGTTAGGTCAAAAGAGAGAGCGTTACACTCGCCCATTATTAGAAAGCTATATTAAAGCCTTTCATTCAATCGATGCTGATCCAAATATTGAACTCATTGTTGCGTGCGATCGTGAAGAAGCAGTTGGTGTTCTTCAGTTAACCATGACGCCTTTTCTTACATATCAAGGAGGATGGAGAGCATCCATCGAAGGAGTTCGTACGGCTTCGACCCATAGAGGAAAAGGAGTCGGTTCGCTGCTCATAAAGTGGGCCATTCAACGCGCCAGCGCCAGCGGCTGTCATATGATTCAGCTGACAACAGATAAACAGAGGCCAGAAGCACGCCATTTTTATGAAAAATTAGGGTTTGAAGCCACGCATGAAGGAATGAAGCTGCATCTGCCCCATGAATAAGGACATCAAGAAGCGGAGGATTCACGAACCTCTGCCTTTTTTGTGCCTTTATTAGAAATATTTGCTATATTTAATATATAAATTCTCTGTTATTTTGGAAAGGAGAAACATGTTACTCAAAATCGGTCTAGTTGTCATAGGTGTGGTCATACTTTACGTGGTGGTTCAAGTCTTGCTGTATAAAAGAGATATGAAGAAAACGAAGGAAGATCTTTTGACATTTGTCACAAAAAACAAAAAGGACGTATCAGTGACAATCATTGAAAATGATGATGTGGTGTTAGAGTGGAATGCTGATCAAAAAACGCCACTTGCAAGTACGGTGAAATTAGTGGTTTTATTTCATTTTGTTAAAGCTGTATCCAGCGGCGGCATCAAGCTGGAGGAAAAAGTGGCATTGCCTGATATAGAGCGGTTTTATATTGATAGAACAGACGGTGGTGCGCACGCGTACTGGCTGGAGGTCAATGATTTTTCTGAGCATGCGACTTTATTAGATGTTGCCAAAGGGATGATGCAAGTCAGCTCGAATGCTTGTACGGATTATTTGATTGACCGGCTGGGCTTAGAAAAGATCAATGATCAGATGAAACAAGCAGGTCTTACAGAACATGATGAACTCATGCCGCTGACGCCAATGATTTTGTGGTCCGCTTATGTATCTGATCGTCGGCGGGATGCATTCAAGAAAATGAGCGGTGTATCCGAAGAACAATACAAATCTCTAATGAATGAGATTTTTAATATCATGAAAAATGACCCAGTGCATAAAAAGGCGTTAGAAGAAAAAATGAAAAAAAAGAACTTATTAGGCTGGCGTATACAATCATTACTGACGCAAAAGATGACAAAGTCTACAACCAATGAATATACATATTTTATGAAACGTATTCATGACGAGCTGTTAACAACAGAAGAAAAGAGTCTTTTTAGCCAAATCGTACTGGGAGAAACATTGAAAAAGGAAACAGATCAATATTTTTGGTATAAAGGCGGAGCAACATTGTTTGTTTTCACAGGTGCTTTATATCGAAGAACAGATACATCCTCTATCTCCATCTCTCTTTTTATCAATGATCCTAAAGCGAACAATTCTCACTGGATTGAGGGAGTATTCAACGAATTTATGCTTACTGCAGCAGTGGACCAAAACTTTCGACAACGATTGATTCAGGCTTTTACTAAATAATCATCAAAAAAAACAGAGGGAGACTCCCCTCTGTTTTATTATTTCTGCATTGGAAACGTTTTGTATACATCTTGGCGTTTCTCTTTTGACTTCACAACTCCATCAACCAGTTCCTTTTGCCAAAGCGTTGTATCATCTTTGTACTTTTTAAAAGGGTGAGGGAGCTCTTTTTCTATCTGTTTTCTTTTAAAAGTGACGGACCGCTCGTCTTTAGAGGTCATCCTAAGTGTTACTTGCTCTACATTATCACAATTTTCCATTCCGGTCGTTCACTGACCGTCATTTCCATTTACTGAACTGCATGTTTTGTTCAAACCAACGAACAATACAAAGAAAAAAGGAGTTCAGTCCATGGCAGAAGTGCTTTCATTTTATCAACTGAAAACAAAACGAGATGTCACGCTTGAAAAGAAGCTTTTGCGTACATTGTCTCTTCAACAAGTAACGGCTGCTTCCGAGAAATTCACAAAGAAGCTGTTTCCATTTGCAGATGATCCAGCGGGTATTATGAGTGATGGTTGCATCGATTTCGCCATTGAAGCTTTTTTAGCTGGCGGAAGATACGGTGAGTCGAGTAAATACGGCGAGTCGTTTGACGATATCAAAAAGCGATCCTCAAAGGAGGAAGCTGAACTGATTGAAGAGCTCGCAGGGTGCTTGCAATCGTGGGGGAGTATGTTCCAAATGGAGCGGAAGATGTCATGTTTATATCCATTTGCGAGAGATTTTTTAAGCATGTGGTGGCAGGAAGGTTTTCGTGAATCAGAAAAAAGACACAAGCTTCGGCTGCACTAAGCATATTTCCAGCCCTTGTCCCATATCTATAAAATAATGGTGTATGGGAGGGACAGGGATGAAAAGAAAGCTGAAGTGGACAGGGTTTTTAATTGGGTTTATTGTCCTCTTATTCTTATTCAGGTTTCAATTTCTAAATGATGATTCGTGGAAATCGTGGAATTTGCCTCTAAGCGGGAAGATCATCTATTTAGATCCGGGGCACGGCGGTCCAGATGGAGGGGCTGTGGGAGGGGAGCTGCTTGAGAAAGAGATTGCACTGGATGTATCCATGAAGATACGGGACTATTTGCAGGAGCAGGGCGCGCTTGTTCTCATGACCCGAGAGGATGATTCTGATTTATCATCAAAGAATACAAGGGGGTATGCTCGAAAGAAAGCGGAGGATTTAAGGAACCGCGTAAAAGTCATCAATGAGTCTGAAGCAGACCTCTATTTAAGCATTCATTTAAATGCGATACCATCAAACAAATGGAGCGGGGCGCAGACGTTTTTTTATGGAAAGTATGAAGAGAATGAAAAGGCAGCGAAGTTCATTCAAGATGAATTACGCAGAAATCTTGAAAACACAGATCGAAAGGCGAAGCGGATCAACGGCATTTATTTAATGCAAAATGTCACAAAGCCAGGGGCCCTAGTGGAAATTGGATTTCTCTCCAACCCGAAAGAGGCTGGACAGCTGGCAACACCTAAATACCAGGATCAAATTGCTGCCTCTATTTATAAAGGGATTTTAAGATATTTAACAGAGCAAAAAGAGCCGCCTGAATAAGGGGCTTTTTCCTTTTGATCGCAGGCAAACAGGACAGACATTGTAAGGATATGTATGATATACTTGGATTGTAAACGAATTCAATAAAGGGTGAGGTTCTGCTATGATCGGACAAGATGATGTGAGAAAACTAGTTGGGAAGATGGACGAACCTTTCCTTCATATACCGCTTGGTGAGCTGGATGCCATCAAGGAAATCAGCCTAAAGCCTGAGAAAGAGCATGTGAGCCTAAAGGTGGCCATTGCCAAAACAGGCACTGCTGAGCAGATGAAGCTGCAGCAAGATATCGTACAAGCCTTGAAAGCAGCAGGCGCTAACACAGTAGGACTTCGTTTTGAGGAACTGCCTCAGGAAACACTTGAAAAGTTTATGCCATCACAAGATGAGGAAGAAACCCTGCTTAACTCTAAAAATCCGCCTGAGTTCTTAGCGATTGCGAGTGGAAAGGGCGGCGTTGGTAAATCGACCGTTTCTGTTAACCTTGCTGTAGCACTGGCTCGTCTAGGGAAAAAAGTCGGGCTGATTGATGCTGATATTTATGGCTTTAGTGTGCCGGATATGATGGGAATCACTGTCAGACCAACAGTTAAAGGGGAAAAAATCATTCCTGTGGAGCGCTTTGGTGTCAAAGTGATTTCAATGGGCTTTTTTGTTGAAGAAAATGCACCGGTTATTTGGAGAGGACCGATGCTTGGAAAAATGTTAAATAACTTCTTCCACGAAGTTGAGTGGGGAGAATTAGATTACTTACTATTAGACCTTCCGCCTGGAACGGGGGATGTAGCGCTTGATATTCATACAATGCTGCCTAGTTGTAAAGAAATCATTGTTACTACACCGCATCCAACGGCTGCCTTCGTTGCAGCAAGAGCAGGCGCAATGGCACTGCAAACAGATCATGAGGTGCTCGGGGTCGTTGAGAATATGAGCTATTATGAAAGCAAAAAAACAGGTGAAAAAGAATACGTCTTTGGAAAAGGCGGCGGGGACAAGCTGGCTGAAGAGCTTCGTGTATCAGTCCTTGGCCAAATTCCTTTAAGACAGCCTGATTGGAATGAGGATGATTTCGCGCCTTCTGTCTATGATGCGAGTCATCCGACAGGAGAAGTGTATCAACACATTGCGAATAAAGTCATTGAACAATTAGCAGTGAAAGCATAATGAAAGCCCGAGTGGATGAATGCCACTCGGGTGATGTTTAACTGTCGCTTCCTTGCGAACCGGAATCACTGCCGCTTTCGGATGCTGCCTTTTTGAGCTCATCTTCGAATTTCTTCTTATAAAGAGGGCTGCTTAATGTTTCCGTAATGACTTTTTCTAAGTGTTTTCTAAACTCTTTGCTTTTTACCAGTTCACCGTATTTCTTTTCCATCTCAGGATCCTTGAGAATATCCATCATCAACTGTTGATAATCAGGATCCTTCATTAACTGTTTTAACATTCTTTCATGCTGTTGCTGCATGGATTTTGCGAAAGTCTCGGCAAATTTAGAATCCTCAAAGACCTTCTTCCAGAACTCTTTGCCTTTATCAGAAGTCAGTGTTTTCTCTATCGTTTTTTTCACAGTTTGTTCATCCATTACCAAAGCTTCATTCATTGCCTCGTCATTTAATAACTGTTGAATGGCCTTTTTACCGTCATCTGTCTTTAATATATCGACGACCATTTTTTTTGTTTCGTCATAGTCCATATTAGATGAGGATTGGGTTTTGGGAGCACAAGCTGTTAGAGATAAAAGAAGAAAACAGCTCATTATACGCAAGATGCCTTTTGACATACTGTGGCTCCTTTCGTTACATGTCTTACTTTTAATATGAATGTTTCACGTAAATTTATACATAACAAAAATAGGGGTTGGATCAATTCAATGAAAAGTCGGGATTTAGTTCGTTTTTTCTTCTCTGTGCTAGCTGTTGGAGCGGTCATTACAAGCGTGGTAGGCTTTGCACTGGAGTGGGGGAAATATCAGAAGCTTTTTATATCGTTTGAAATTCTAGAGATCGCATCTGTGTTGTTTTGGTTCATTGGTGTAGGGATGATCTTTAGTGTAATTAGCCAGATGGGGTTTGTTGTCTTTTTGACGGTGCACCGGTTTGCGTTAGAGATTTTCCGGTCGCATTCTTTATGGAATACCATTCAGCTGTTTCTTGTGATTTTTGTGCTGTTTGATTTAGCTTACTTGCGATTTTTGTTTTTCGGAGAAAATGAATCATTTCTTCCATACTTATGGCTGCCTGTTTTTATCGGTGTGTTTGCATTGATCGTGGCTTACTTTAAACAGCAGCAGTCCTCTAAGAAAACATTTGTTTCTGCAATGTTTCTTATGGTTGTCATCACGTCGTTAGAATGGTTCCCGGCGCTCAGAGTCAATGAAGAGGACTGGCTGTATTTAATGCTATTCCCGCTATTAGGCTGTAATGCGTTTCAGCTGTTAGCTATGCCGCGGTTTTCAAAAGCGAAAGCTACTTAACTTCTGATGACTTTGTTTTCGTATTGGAGATCAGTTCGCCAACCGTCACATTTTTTAAATTCTTTTCTTTTATTTGTTTTAAAATAGCGGGTAAGGCTTGAGCGGTTTGGGTTGCTGAATCTGAGGCGTGAAGGAGAACGATGTCTCCGCTTTTCATTCGGTCATTTACATTCTGAACAATCTGGTCGACACCCGGATTCAGCCAATCCTGTGAATTGATGCTGTAATGAACAACGGTATAACCGTACTGTGTAGCAATTTTTAGTGCTGTTTCGTTAAACTGTCCAGTTGGCGGTCTTAATAGTTGAATGTCATCTAGTCCAAGCTTTTGAAATGTATTTTGTGCACGGACAAGATCTTGCTTGATTTCACTATCTTCAAGCTGGCTATAATTTTTATAAGCATAGCCGAGGCTTCCAATTTGATGGCCGTCCTCCCTAATTTGTTTCACGATATCAGGATGACGCTCAGCCCAAGAAGCAGACAGAAAGAAAGTGGCGTTCTTTATACCGTACTCTCGAAGGACATTTAAAATAGGAACAGCCTTCTCATCCCCCCAGCCAATATTAAAAGTGAGAGAGACATGTTTTGATGAAGTCTCACCTTTATAAATGGCTCGGGGTCCATGTTCAGTTTTAAATACCGACAGCGGCGGTGCCTTTTGTACATAAAAAAAGGTTGCAGCTGCAAGGGCTGCTACAAGAATAATGACAACTTGCTTCAGCCGTTTAATAGGCAACACATATAATCGACTCAATTCAAACACTCCTGCCTTGTCCAAGATTGTTACTTGATTGTATGCAGGACAAGGGTTTAAGATGCTTAATAAAACTATTTCAAAAAAAGTTATGAAAAGGCGTTGACCGATAGAATGTTTTCGTGATATATTATTAATCGTCGCTGACACACAGTGACAAACACAAAACGCTTCGGGAAATAAACTTGAAAAAAGTTATTGACATAAGATGAAGCGAAATGTTATATTATTAAAGCCGCTAAGAACGGCGAAGATGATCTTTGAAAACTAAACAAGACAAAACGTACCTGTTAATTCGAGTTTTTATAAAAAAATCCTATGATACTTCATAGGTAGTCAGTCAAACTGGCGAAAAGCAAAACTTCGGTTTTGTACTTTTTCGGAGAGTTTGATCCTGGCTCAGGACGAACGCTGGCGGCGTGCCTAATACATGCAAGTCGAGCGGACAGAAGGGAGCTTGCTCCCGGATGTTAGCGGCGGACGGGTGAGTAACACGTGGGTAACCTGCCTGTAAGACTGGGATAACTCCGGGAAACCGGAGCTAATACCGGATAGTTCCTTGAACCGCATGGTTCAAGGATGAAAGACGGTTTCGGCTGTCACTTACAGATGGACCCGCGGCGCATTAGCTAGTTGGTGGGGTAATGGCTCACCAAGGCGACGATGCGTAGCCGACCTGAGAGGGTGATCGGCCACACTGGGACTGAGACACGGCCCAGACTCCTACGGGAGGCAGCAGTAGGGAATCTTCCGCAATGGACGAAAGTCTGACGGAGCAACGCCGCGTGAGTGATGAAGGTTTTCGGATCGTAAAGCTCTGTTGTTAGGGAAGAACAAGTGCGAGAGTAACTGCTCGCACCTTGACGGTACCTAACCAGAAAGCCACGGCTAACTACGTGCCAGCAGCCGCGGTAATACGTAGGTGGCAAGCGTTGTCCGGAATTATTGGGCGTAAAGGGCTCGCAGGCGGTTTCTTAAGTCTGATGTGAAAGCCCCCGGCTCAACCGGGGAGGGTCATTGGAAACTGGGAAACTTGAGTGCAGAAGAGGAGAGTGGAATTCCACGTGTAGCGGTGAAATGCGTAGAGATGTGGAGGAACACCAGTGGCGAAGGCGACTCTCTGGTCTGTAACTGACGCTGAGGAGCGAAAGCGTGGGGAGCGAACAGGATTAGATACCCTGGTAGTCCACGCCGTAAACGATGAGTGCTAAGTGTTAGGGGGTTTCCGCCCCTTAGTGCTGCAGCTAACGCATTAAGCACTCCGCCTGGGGAGTACGGTCGCAAGACTGAAACTCAAAGGAATTGACGGGGGCCCGCACAAGCGGTGGAGCATGTGGTTTAATTCGAAGCAACGCGAAGAACCTTACCAGGTCTTGACATCCTCTGACAACCCTAGAGATAGGGCTTTCCCTTCGGGGACAGAGTGACAGGTGGTGCATGGTTGTCGTCAGCTCGTGTCGTGAGATGTTGGGTTAAGTCCCGCAACGAGCGCAACCCTTGATCTTAGTTGCCAGCATTTAGTTGGGCACTCTAAGGTGACTGCCGGTGACAAACCGGAGGAAGGTGGGGATGACGTCAAATCATCATGCCCCTTATGACCTGGGCTACACACGTGCTACAATGGACAGAACAAAGGGCTGCAAGACCGCAAGGTTTAGCCAATCCCATAAATCTGTTCTCAGTTCGGATCGCAGTCTGCAACTCGACTGCGTGAAGCTGGAATCGCTAGTAATCGCGGATCAGCATGCCGCGGTGAATACGTTCCCGGGCCTTGTACACACCGCCCGTCACACCACGAGAGTTTGCAACACCCGAAGTCGGTGAGGTAACCTTTATGGAGCCAGCCGCCGAAGGTGGGGCAGATGATTGGGGTGAAGTCGTAACAAGGTAGCCGTATCGGAAGGTGCGGCTGGATCACCTCCTTTCTAAGGATATATGGAGCAGCGTACGTTTTCGTCTTGTTTAGTTTTGAAGGATCATTCCTTCAAAACATGTCTCTAGCGAGACAGGATTGTTCTTTGAAAACTAGATAACAATAAGTAATACATTCACATTGAATGCAATGCAAAGTTCATCACACATAGTGATTCTTTCTAAAGTAAGAAATGGTTAAGTTAGAAAGGGCGCACGGTGGATGCCTTGGCACTAGGAGCCGATGAAGGACGGGACGAACACCGATATGCTTCGGGGAGCTGTAAGCAAGCTTTGATCCGGAGATTTCCGAATGGGGAAACCCACTGCTCGTAATGGAGTAGTATCCATACTTGAATACATAGAGTATGAGAAGGCATACCCGGGGAACTGAAACATCTAAGTACCCGGAGGAAGAGAAAGCAAATGCGATTCCCTGAGTAGCGGCGAGCGAAACGGGAACAGCCCAAACCAAGAGGCTTGCCTCTTGGGGTTGTAGGACACTCTATACGGAGTTACAAAGGAATGATATAAGCGAAGAGGTCTGGAAAGGCCCGCCAAAGAAGGTAACAGCCCTGTAACTGAAATGTCATTCTCTCCAGAGTGGATCCTGAGTACGGCGGAACACGTGAAATTCCGTCGGAATCCGGGAGGACCATCTCCCAAGGCTAAATACTCCCTAGTGACCGATAGTGAACCAGTACCGTGAGGGAAAGGTGAAAAGCACCCCGGAAGGGGAGTGAAATAGATCCTGAAACCGTGTGCCTACAAGTAGTCAGAGCCCGTTAACGGGTGATGGCGTGCCTTTTGTAGAATGAACCGGCGAGTTACGATCCCGTGCAAGGTTAAGCAGAAGATGCGGAGCCGCAGCGAAAGCGAGTCTGAATAGGGCGCATGAGTACGTGGTCGTAGACCCGAAACCAGGTGATCTACCCATGTCCAGGGTGAAGTTCAGGTAACACTGAATGGAGGCCCGAACCCACGCACGTTGAAAAGTGCGGGGATGAGGTGTGGGTAGGGGTGAAATGCCAATCGAACCTGGAGATAGCTGGTTCTCTCCGAAATAGCTTTAGGGCTAGCCTCAAGGTAAGAGTCTCGGAGGTAGAGCACTGATTGGACTAGGGGCCCCTACCGGGTTACCGAATTCAGTCAAACTCCGAATGCCGATGACTTATCCTTGGGAGTCAGACTGCGAGTGATAAGATCCGTAGTCGAAAGGGAAACAGCCCAGACCGCCAGCTAAGGTCCCAAAGTATACGTTAAGTGGAAAAGGATGTGGAGTTGCTTAGACAACCAGGATGTTGGCTTAGAAGCAGCCACCATTTAAAGAGTGCGTAATAGCTCACTGGTCGAGTGACTCTGCGCCGAAAATGTACCGGGGCTAAACGTATCACCGAAGCTGCGGACTGTTCTTACGAACAGTGGTAGGAGAGCGTTCTAAGGGCTGTGAAGCCAGACCGGAAGGACTGGTGGAGCGCTTAGAAGTGAGAATGCCGGTATGAGTAGCGAAAGACGGGTGAGAATCCCGTCCACCGAATGCCTAAGGTTTCCTGAGGAAGGCTCGTCCGCTCAGGGTTAGTCGGGACCTAAGCCGAGGCCGAAAGGCGTAGGCGATGGACAACAGGTTGATATTCCTGTACCACCTCCTCACCATTTGAGCAATGGGGGGACGCAGGAGGATAGGGTAAGCGCGGTATTGGATATCCGCGTCCAAGCAGTTAGGCTGGGAAATAGGCAAATCCGTTTCCCGTAAAGGCTGAGCTGTGATGGCGAGCGAAATTTAGTAGCGAAGTTCCTGATTCCACACTGCCAAGAAAAGCCTCTAGCGAGGTGAGAGGTGCCCGTACCGCAAACCGACACAGGTAGGCGAGGAGAGAATCCTAAGGTGATCGAGAGAACTCTCGTTAAGGAACTCGGCAAAATGACCCCGTAACTTCGGGAGAAGGGGTGCTTCTTAGGGTGTTAAAGCCCCGAGAAGCCGCAGTGAATAGGCCCAGGCGACTGTTTAGCAAAAACACAGGTCTCTGCGAAGCCGTAAGGCGAAGTATAGGGGCTGACGCCTGCCCGGTGCTGGAAGGTTAAGAGGAGCGCTTAGCGTAAGCGAAGGTGCGAATTGAAGCCCCAGTAAACGGCGGCCGTAACTATAACGGTCCTAAGGTAGCGAAATTCCTTGTCGGGTAAGTTCCGACCCGCACGAAAGGCGCAACGATCTGGGCACTGTCTCAACGAGAGACTCGGTGAAATTATAGTACCTGTGAAGATGCAGGTTACCCGCGACAGGACGGAAAGACCCCGTGGAGCTTTACTGCAGCCTGATATTGAATGTTGGTACAGCTTGTACAGGATAGGTAGGAGCCTTGGAAACCGGAGCGCTAGCTTCGGTGGAGGCATCGGTGGGATACTACCCTGGCTGTATTGACCTTCTAACCCGCTGCCCTTATCGGGCAGGGAGACAGTGTCAGGTGGGCAGTTTGACTGGGGCGGTCGCCTCCTAAAATGTAACGGAGGCGCCCAAAGGTTCCCTCAGAATGGTTGGAAATCATTCGCAGAGTGTAAAGGCACAAGGGAGCTTGACTGCGAGACCTACAAGTCGAGCAGGGACGAAAGTCGGGCTTAGTGATCCGGTGGTTCCGCATGGAAGGGCCATCGCTCAACGGATAAAAGCTACCCCGGGGATAACAGGCTTATCTCCCCCAAGAGTCCACATCGACGGGGAGGTTTGGCACCTCGATGTCGGCTCATCGCATCCTGGGGCTGTAGTCGGTCCCAAGGGTTGGGCTGTTCGCCCATTAAAGCGGTACGCGAGCTGGGTTCAGAACGTCGTGAGACAGTTCGGTCCCTATCCGTCGCGGGCGCAGGAAATTTGAGAGGAGCTGTCCTTAGTACGAGAGGACCGGGATGGACGCACCGCTGGTGTACCAGTTGTTCTGCCAAGGGCATCGCTGGGTAGCTATGTGCGGACGGGATAAGTGCTGAAAGCATCTAAGCATGAAGCCCCCCTCAAGATGAGATTTCCCATTCCGCAAGGAAGTAAGATCCCTGAAAGATGATCAGGTTGATAGGTCTGAGGTGGAAGCGTGGTGACACGTGGAGCTGACAGATACTAATAGATCGAGGACTTAACCTATATTCTAATGTGAAGTTTGAACATTGTTATCTAGTTTTGAGAGAACATTCTCTCCATCAGGTTTGGTGGCGATAGCGAAGAGGTCACACCCGTTCCCATACCGAACACGGAAGTTAAGCTCTTCAGCGCCGATGGTAGTTGGGGGTTTCCCCCTGTGAGAGTAGGACGCCGCCAAGCTTTTTGTTTATATCCTTCCAATGGAAGAAGTTACTTTATCATTCCGCAGTAGCTCAGTGGTAGAGCTATCGGCTGTTAACCGATCGGTCGTAGGTTCGAGTCCTACCTGCGGAGCCATGCTTCCATAGCTCAGTAGGTAGAGCACTTCCATGGTAAGGAAGAGGTCAGCGGTTCGAGCCCGCTTGGAAGCTTTCCTCTATATGTTGATATGACAAGGTTTCTCGATGATGAGAAGGCTTTTTTTTATGTCCTTTTTTATTGATTGCAGGTGTATTAAGGATCTTCAATCTGTTGTAATTGATTTGTCTGAAGCGCGTATGTATATGGGATGAATCAGCCGTGGCAGTGATAGAACGTAAGGAAAAGTATCAAGCCTATGGTGTTTAAGGTGGACATAGTTGGAATGGATACTTCAAATCAATAGCTTGAGAAACAGGTGAATGGTTCTTAAAAAGGTCATTCTGTCTGTTACAATAGAAAAGATAAGAAAGTGAAGGATGGAGGTGGCCGGCATGCTTGTGCGTTTGAATCAAGTGCTCGGCCGGATGATGCCGCTCATTACGCCTTTTAGTGTGCTACTCGGTGTTTTATTGGCGGCCTATTTAAAGGATTTTACGTTTTTGGTGCCATGGGTATTTGCTGTTATGACCTTTGCAGGGAGTTTGTCTTCAACTTTTTCGGCGTTAAAGCATACGGTGATGCACCCATTGCCTTTGATTTTATCGTTTATGATTTTGCACGTGTTGATGCCTCTTTATGCTTGGTCAGCGGGACATCTCATATTTGCGGGTGATGCCATGACGATCACCGGTTTGACACTTGCAATGGTGATTCCCACAGGAGTTTCTAGTTTAATATGGGCGGCAATGTATAAAGGGAATGTTGGGTTAACGTTATCCATTATTTTAATTGATACATTGCTTTCGCCATTGATAGTGCCAGCCAGTTTGTCACTTTTGGCCGGTACACAGGTTCACATGGACATGGTCGCGATCATGAAAGGGCTGTTTGGGATGGTGGTGCTTCCATCTATTTTAGGGATGCTCGTTCGTCAATATGCAAAGCCTGCTGTGACAAAAATGATCAGTCAGACACTGTCACCTTTTTCAAAAATAGGCTTGTTTGTAGTGGTGTCGATTAACAGTTCTGTTGTCGCGCCATACTTGCGTGAACTGGATGCCGCATTTTTTAGCAAGGCAGCGACTGTGTTTCTCATTGCGATGAGCGGATATGCGTTTGCATGGTTGATTGGGAAGGCGATGAAATGTACCCAAGGAGAGATTGTGGCCATCGTGTATACGGGCGGTATGAGAAACATTAGTGCGGGGGCTGTGCTTGCCATTAGCTTTTTCCCGCCTGCTGTCGCTGTTCCTGTAGTGATTGGCATGCTGTTTCAGCAAGTGCTTGCTGCCTTATTTGGCTTCTTACTCAATCGTTTTGAGCTGAAGGCACCTGCCGTGACCAAATCTTTCTCATGAAAAAAACCTCCATCCTTTGATAGATGGAGGTTTTTTCTGTGATTTAATAGATGAGATATTTTTTCCGTTTCTTTTCGAATGTTTTGAGGTCGTGATGAAAGCGTTTTATGATGTGTTTGACGGAAGTTCCTTTATTAATTTCTTCTTTCATCCAGCCGTTCCCGATGAGTTTGTCAAAGCTGCCTGTTTGAAGGAACTGAAAGTCATTAGGGTATAAATCATGTATTGCTTTGATGATGGATAACCCCGTTTTCACCGCTTCGAAGGATGAGCGGTCAGTAACGTATAACTGCACACCATGAGATAGTGTACCGGCATGTTTAGAAAATGTGGGGGTGAATGACACAGGTCTAAATTGAACGCCTTTTAGTTTTAGCTGATTTAAATGATCTGCCAGCTCGCTGCTATTGATATATGGTGCACCAATGAGCTCGAATGGTTTTGTTGTTCCTCTGCCTTCAGAGACATTTGTGCCTTCAATTAATCCTGTGGCAGGATATACAAAGGTACTATCCACTGTTGGCATGTTAGGAGAAGGAAGGACAAACGGCAGCTTTGTATCATCGAATGTCATGGACCGCTTCCAATTTTTCATTTTGACGACTGTTACATCAGCATTGATATGAAACTCTTTGTTAAACAGGTTTGCAAGCTCACCAGTAGTCATTCCATGTCTTAATGGGATTGGATAGAGCCCTACAAATGAGGCGTGTTCAGGCTCTAATACAGGTCCTTCTACTTTTAGTCCGCCAATGGGATTTGGGCGGTCTAGGACAACAAAGGGAATGTTGTTTTCCTTAGCGGCTTCCATCGCATAGGCCATCGTGTAAATATAGGTGTAATAACGAGCACCAACGTCTTGAATATCAAACAGCAGGACATCTACATTTTTCAGCATTTCAGGAGTTGGTTTTCTTGTTTTTCCATAAAGAGAGTAAACAGGAAGACCTGTTTTTTCATCGGTATAGGATTCGACGCCTTCTCCTGCTTGTGCATCGCCGCGCACGCCATGTTCAGGTCCATATAAAGCAGTGAGCTTGATATTTGGATGTTCAAATAGGAGATCGACACTGCTTTTCATATTTGCATCGATGCCAGTTGGGTTTGTAATGAGACCAATTCTTTTCCCTTTTAGCCATGAAAGATTACTTGAGAGTAGTGTTTCGATCCCTGTTTTGACTGCTGCTTTTTTTCCTTTTGTGTCTGTTCGTTCTTGATCTACGGGAGAGGCGGCGGTCAATGTGCTCATCATGAGAATGCTTGCGAGTATGAAGCTTGCTGTTTTTTTCAAGAGAATCCCTCCTATTTGATCTGTTTCCCTTTCAAGTTGAGTCCATAGCCGAATGGGTAAAGGGTTTGATTTGGATGAGTGACAGATGGGATATCAACTGGCAGTTTCCCTTTAGGTGATGCAGCTCCAAATATCACGTCTAGTCCAGCAGGAATATTTGGCTGATTAAATTGTCCGTTTGAGTAGCCTTTAAAACCGTACACAGCTAGTAAGGCATCAGCTTCTTCAAAATTTGCCGCATCATAAGGGTTTCTAAGACTCATGATGACCATTTTTTTGTTTTGTGCTGCTGCTTCTTTCATGACAGCACGAGGGAAGGCAGTAGCCCATTTTTTCGGATCCTGGATATTGTCATCAATTACGCCATCATTCACAGCTGGGTCATTTTGGACAACGTAAGAGCCAGTGATGACATAGTCAGCTTCTTGTATTAGTTTGGCCGATTCTTTGGTGAATGTTTTATCCGCAAAAGCATATGATTGGATGCGTACAGGCTTGATCTTTTTTTGTTTCATGAGAGATTCGACTGTGACAGACATCGCTTTTGTTTGATCTTCGTAAGGTGCCATGACCACAATTTTGTCATTCTTTTTAGGCTTGAAAGGTAAGGTTTTTTTGTTGTTTTTAAGCAGGGTGATCCCTTCACGTGCCATTTTTTGTTCTGCTTTAAGGTGCGACTTTTTCCCAACGACTTGAGTGGCTTTTTTGATTTTTTTCTCAAGACTGATCGGTTTTTTGGAGGAAATAATGCCACGTTTGATTTTTAATTGAAGAATTTTTTCGACAGATTCGTTGATCTGCGACATCGGAATCTCTTTCTTTAAAATCGCTTGTTTGACAGCATTGAATACATTCTCTAGGTTTTTCTCTGTTTTTAATGAGGTGACTGGTGCTGGCATGAGAGCGATGTCGACACCTGCTTTAATGGCCATCACTACGGCTTCTTCCTGTCCGAAATTATCTGCAATCGCTTTCATATTTAGAGCGTCTGTCACAACAACACCTTGAAAGCCCATCTCTTCTTTTAATAAGTTTGTGATGACTTTTTTTGATAAGGTTGCTGGAACCATGATGTCCTCGCCATCTTTTTTGCTTCGATACGTTGTGTCATCAATGGCAGGAAATTGCACATGAGCGGTCATGACCATATCTGCACCAGCATTGATAGCTTGTTGGAACGGATACAGCTCAACCTTTTTTAAACGATCTAGGTCATGCTCTACGAGCGGCAAGCCGTAGTGACTATCGACGGCTGTATCACCATGTCCCGGGAAATGTTTTAGTGTGGAAATGGTCTTTTCCTTTTGAAGTCCTTTCATGGTTTGAAGGCCAAGTCTAGAGACAAGAGCAGGATCAGAGCTAAAGGAACGGACACCAATGACGGGGTTGTTTGGGTTATTATTCACATCAAGCACAGGAGAGAAGTTTGTATTGATGCCTAAGGCGTTTAATTCTTTTCCGATGATTTTTCCTGTGTCATATGCATTTTTTTTGCTTCTAGAGGCACCAATCGACATATTTCCTGGGAAATGTGTTCCCTTTTGTAACCTTGTGACGATTCCGCCTTCTTGATCAATGGAAATGAGTAAAGGAATTTTTGGTGATGCTTTTTGAAATTCATGGGTGAGTTTCACGGTTTGTTTTGTATCAACGACATTCTCGGCAAATAAGATGACACCGCCTAGATGATATTTTTCTACAAGATGAGATACTTCGTTATTCATCTTTGTGAAGCCTGTAGGTGCGGATTCATCTTTTGTTTGCCAATTGCGAAAGTCCGGCATGAGCATTTGACCTATCTTTTCATCCAGTGACATGTCTTGAACCATTTGTTTGGCGGTGGGCAGAGAGGCAGAGCTAACCTTTTCCGTTGGAATGGAAGAGGTTAGCAGGGCTAAAACCAGTGCAGCGGGGAAGAGAGCTTTCAACATCGAATTCCTCCTTTTACTGAAAAGATTCGTAGATTGCGGTCATGATGCTTCCATAAGTACCAGTTGGGAACAGGTCGCCTTCAAATTGATTAGGATTTGTTTCTGGTGAAACAACGGGTGAATGTTTCTTATTTGTCAGCAAGACGACACCTAAATTGTGTTTAGGATCAATCAACGTCATGGTGCCAGTCCAGCCAGTATGTCCATATGCTTCGTTACTTGCATATTTTCCAAACATCCATTCCATGTCAGTATGACCGTTTTTTCGCCAGCCTAGCCCGTAAGTTGGGTTCGTATCAGATGAGGCTGTAAAGAGATCGATAGAAGCTTGATCAAAGATGGTTGTTTTTCCATAGCCTCCTTTGTTAAGCATCAGCTGTAGCAGCACGGCCATATCTGAGGTGTTCGAGAATAGACCAGCGTGGCCGGAGATACCTGCCATTGAGTAATATGCTTTCTCATCGTGTACTTCACCTAGCAGGGTGTACCGTCGGATGTTTTCAAATTCGATCACACCGTCTCGTGAATTGCCTAAACGTTCGGTTGCTGCAAAATGCTTCGGCTTGAACCCTTTTTGCAGCGGATTGAACATTGTATGTTTGAGACCTAGCGGCCGATAAATCGTTGACTCGACATATTGATCAAGAGGCATGCCTGTTTTTTTCTCGATGATCATGCCTAGCAGCATGTAATCAATGTCACTATAAATGTGCTGGGTACCTGGCTTGTATTGCAGCGGTACCTTTGGCAGCCATTTCATTGTTGTTTTTCTGTCTTGAGAGAAAAAAGAGCCAGCTGATTCTTTGCTATAAAATAAGACACTGGAAGGGAGACCGGCAGAATGGGTGAGAAGATCCTTTACCCGAAGCTGATCTTTACCGGTTACCTTTGCATCAGGTTCATCCTGAAAATCTGGAAGGATGGCCTGTATTTTTTCGTTGACATCAAGTTTTTTCTCGTAGACAAGCTTTTGCAGGGCATAGTTGGTCGCATACATTTTTGTATTGGATGCCAAATCAAATAGTGTATCTTTTTTCATTTTTTTATACGATTTGAGTTCTGTTGTGCCATCATATTTTTGCCGGTAGCCATAGGCTTTTTGATGGACGATCTTTCCGTCCTTGATAATGATGAGAGCGGCTCCTGGAAATCCTGCTTTGATGTCATTTTGAATCATTTGATCAACCTTCCTCAGCTGCCTGGAAGAAAAACCTACTTGTTCCGGTCGTTTTGCTTTTTTTAAGACGGGATATTCTTCAGGTGCTGTTTTAGACAAAGACGATACAGGATGGGAGCTAGTTGCAAATGTTTGTACTGGTAACCCAAGGAGCATGAACAGACATAAGATCAAAAGAAAACATTTCTTCAAGGTCTAGACCTCCTTATTGATTGTTATCCTCGAATTCAACAGCCATATCATCATGAAATCCAAATAAGTATGTGAAGAAAAATCCAGCAACATATGCAATAAATAGTCCAATTAAGTAAAGAAGCATTTGATGTGTGTGAACAATAAAGGTTAATGGAAGACCGGATACTCCGATGGCTTTCGTCGCGATTTGGAAGTAGGCTTGAAATGCGCCGCCGATTCCTGCACCAAGACAAGCGGTGAGGAATGGTCGTCCCAGCGGGAGTGTGACACCGAAAATGAGTGGTTCACCAATGCCCAGCATCCCTGAAGGAAGTCCACCAGCAATGGCTCTTTTGAGCTTTTTCTTTTTTGTTTTCATATAAATGGCGAATGCAGCGCCTACCTGTCCTGCACCGCCCATAGCGAGAATTGGCAGAAGCGGGTCATCTCCAATTGAATTGATGAGTTCCATATGAATCGGTGTCAGCCCTTGGTGAAGTCCTGTTACAACAAGTGGGAGGAAGGTCGCACCAAGAACAAACCCTGCGAAGATACCGCCCATATTTAATAGGTAAGTCAGTCCTGAGGTGATGGCATCAGATATAAATCCGCCGACTGGCATGAAGACAACGTACGTGAAAATGCCTGTAATGAGTAGTGTGATGGTTGGTGTGACGATGATATCAAGTGATTGCGGGACGAAGCGTCTAATTCGAGTTTCCACAAGTGCCATAAAGATGGCGGCTAGCAGAACACCGATGAGTCCGCCTCTGCCTGGTAGAATATTTGTGCCAAATAACATAATGTCTGCGGAGGCTGGGTTAATAATGAGGATACCAGCTAAGGCGCCTAATGCAGGAGAGCCTCCAAATTCCTTTGCGGCATTTGTTCCGACTAATATACCGAGATAAGCGAACAGGCCAGACCCTATAACCGTTAAAATAATCGCGGCTTGAGATTTTTCGTCAAGCCAGCCTGCTTGCACGATTGCTTTTGTAATCCCGGTAATCAGACCTGAGGCAACTAGTGCCGGAATGATTGGAATGAAAATGCTGGCAATCCGCCGTAAGAACAGCTTGAACGGTGTGCGGTTCTTTTGTGAAATGGCTTGCTTGTTTTTTTGTGCTTCGTTGTTTAAATCATAAGAGCCAGCGGCATTTAGCAGCTCTTCAAACGCACTTGATACTTGGTTGACAACACCAGTGCCTAAAATGATTTGAAGCGTTTCTGCTTCGACGACGCCAATGACGCCATCGAGTTCTTTGATTGCTGTGACGCGAACTTTTTCATTGTCCATCGGTGTAATTCGGAGCCTTGTCATACAATGTGTATGGGAAGAGATATTTTCAGAACCACCACAGAGTGAAAGAATGTCTTTCGCCAACTGCTGATATTTCTTTTGATGACTCATGTTGAATCCCCCTTTGATTTTCGTTTCATGGAGCGGATGGCATGCCTTGTCTTGTCAATATATTGCGCTGTCTCTTCATATTGACGGGAAGCTAAACTGAGAAACAAGACATCAATTAAGTAGAGCTGTGCCATTCTAGAGGAAGTGGCAGCACTGCGAAAAGGTGCTTCATTGGAACCAGACGTCGATAGGTGAACATCACATAAAGCAGAAACGCTTGTATGACCTGGATGTGTTAAAGCAATGGTTTTCACTTGATTATCTTTTGCGAGCTGAAGAGCTTGAATGATGTCTAACGTTTCTCCTGAAAAGGATATACCAAACACAATGTCATTCTCTCCCGCATTTGCGATGACTGTGGATGCGATGTGCATGTCAGTGAAAGCTGTCGCTGCATAGTTAATTCTGAGAAATTTCTGCTGGGCATCAGCTGCGACGATGCCAGATGCACCAACACCGATAAAATGAATTTGATTTGCATTCAGTAGTAATTGAACAGCCTTTTCTAAAGCATCTGCATTTAAAATAGAAGCGGTGTCCTTAATCGATTGAATCGAGTTTCCTGCCGTTTTTTGAATAATGGATTGAAGCGGTTCATCTTGTTCGATATCTCTGTAGCCTTGTTTATCGTCATGCATCAAGTCTCCAGCGATCCGCATTTTTAAATCGTGATAGCCATCCAGCCCGAGAGATTTACAAAGGCGGATGACTGCAGAGCTGCTTGCGCCAGCTGCCTGACTAATTTCGTGTACTGTGCTTTTAATGACTTTGTCAGGATGGGCAAGGATATAGTCTGCAATAATTTTTTCAGATTGGGGAAGCTTTGATTTGATTGTGTGTAGTAGGGTAAGTCCACCTGCTGACATGAGCTCTGCCTCCTTTAGGATTGATAACGTGAGATCGCTTTGTCGATATGGCCATTCGTTTTATTGAGTAAATCTTTGGCTGTTTTCTTGTCTGTGTTTGTTTGGAGCATGACGATGGCGGTTTTGACTTCTAAGTCTGCTGCTTCGAGAGTCTTCACGGCTTGTTCGTAGGAAGCGTTTGTCACATGTTGAATGATGGTGATGGCGCGTTCTTTTAATTTATGATTGCTGACTTTTACATCAACCATCAGGTTTTCATATACTTTGCCTTGTCTGATCATGACTGAGGTGGAAAGCATATTTAAAATCATTTTATGAGCGGATGCCGCTTTCATTCTTGTTGACCCAGTGATGGCTTCTGGTCCTACAATGACCTCAATGGCGCAATCTGCCAGTTCACTAATTTCTGCTTGTTCATTGCAGCTGAGGGCTACTGTTTTTGCTCCAATTGACTTTGCGTAGTTTAAAGCGCCGATGATATAAGGTGTTCTGCCGCTTGCGGCAATACCGACGACTGTATCTTTTGATGTCAGGTGAATGTGTACTAAATCCTGTTTGCCAGCTTCTTCACTGTCTTCCACATCTTCGGCAGCTTGAGAAAAAGCAGAGTCTCCGCCTGCCATAATACCTACAATCACATCAGGTGAGACGCTATAGGTTGGGGGACATTCGACAGCATCCATTACGCCAATTCTGCCGCTTGTTCCGGCGCCTAAATAAACGAGTCTGCCTCCATTTGAGATGGATTCATAGGCAAAGTCACTAGCTGTTTTGACATGTGGAAGTACAAGGTTGACTGCTTGAGCGACCTTCATATCTTCTTCATTGATCATCTGGAGCATTTCCAGCGGGTCTGCTTGTGAAATTCCCATTGTGTTGGGGTTTCTTGATTCTGTTGTCAAAGAACGCAGTTGAGATGGCTGCATGTGACATACCTCCTTATTTCTTCATTTTCAGTATATTGAGTATGATATGAAATTTCAATATTATATTTGAATATTGAAATTATATTTCAATCAAAATGTTGAACGAATAGGTGGTAAATAGTTAGAAAATAAAAAAAATAAAAATCCCCTTTACAAAAGGGGGACAACCTGTATATAATAAATTTTGTCAGCTTCACGGAAACAACAAACTTGACAAACTGGCCCGTTGGTCAAGCGGTTAAGACACCGCCCTTTCACGGCGGTAACACGGGTTCGAATCCCGTACGGGTCACCATAATGTGGAGGATTAGCTCAGCTGGGAGAGCATCTGCCTTACAAGCAGAGGGTCGGCGGTTCGAGCCCGTCATCCTCCACCATATGCCGGTGTAGCTCAACTGGTAGAGCAACTGACTTGTAATCAGTAGGTTGGGGGTTCAAGTCCTCTTGCCGGCACTGTTTTTTCTTTATCAATTCCATATGTGGAGGGGTAGCGAAGTGGCTAAACGCGGCGGACTGTAAATCCGCTCCCTCCGGGTTCGGCGGTTCGAATCCGCCCCCCTCCACCATTTTTGGGCTATAGCCAAGCGGTAAGGCAACGGACTTTGACTCCGTCATGCGTTGGTTCGAATCCAGCTAGCCCAGTTAAGACACCTTTTTCAAAAAGGTGTCTTTTTTTTTATGTTGGCAGAGTGAATGTATAACTATTCAAAATGTTGTTGAGTTGAGTCAGAAGGCATCAAGAAAGTAAAATATAAGCATGAACGGAAAGGGGATGTACATATGGGAGAGGAAAAGAAGGTCACGATTGTCGGAGTTCCAATGGACTTGGGGCAAACGAGAAGGGGCGTCGATATGGGGCCGAGTGCGATTCGTTGTGCAGGCGTAAAAGAAAAATTGGAAACGCTCTCATTTGATGTAGAGGATCTCGGTGATATTCCAGTTGAACAAAGAGATGATGAGAAAGGTTTATATACAAGTGAAAAGCTAAAAAATTTGACTGAGAATGCTGGTGCGAATCAGCTGCTTGCTGAGAAGGTTGACAGTATTGTGCAGTCAGGTTCATTTCCACTTATTTTAGGCGGTGATCACAGCATTGCGATTGGCACTCTTGCTGGGGTATCCAAGCATTATGAAAACTTAGGTGTCATTTGGTATGATGCACACGGGGATTTGAATACGGAGGAAACGTCTCCTTCTGGGAATATTCACGGCATGCCGCTTGCTGTCAGTCTCGGTCTTGGGCATGCTGATTTAACGAACATTGGCGGTTATTCTCCTAAATTGAAGCCTGAAAATGTCGTTTTAATTGGTGCTCGATCCTTAGATGAAGGAGAACGGGCATTGATTCGGGAAAAAGGTATTAAAGTGTATACGATGCATGAAATTGATCGTTTAGGGATGACAAGGGTGATGGAGGAAGCCATTGCCTATCTAAAGGAAAGAACAGATGGTGTCCATCTATCACTTGATTTAGACGGGCTAGACCCAGCGGAATGCCCTGGCGTAGGCACACCGGTTGCAGGCGGCATTAGTTACCGGGAGAGTCACCTCGCAATGGAGCTTTTAGAGGAGGCAGGTATTTTAACGTCTGCTGAATTTGTGGAAGTAAATCCGGTATTAGATGAGAAAAACAAAACAGCAGAAGCGGCTGTTGCGTTAATTGGATCGTTAATGGGTGAAAAGCTATTGTAGAGCGGGACTTGTTCCCGTTCTTTTTTGTTTTGGGAAAATTTAAGGATATGTTAAGGTTTTTACCGGTTGATAAGCGTAACACACTGTCAAAAATTTGTTACACTATTTTTTAGAGGAGAATGAAACCTTTTGGAAAGAGGTTCGTATACATAAAGACCGGTGAAGGCAGAGGTTGAATATACTATGGACACAATGATTAAAAAGAGAATTAAGCAAGTGAAAAAAGGCGACCAGAACGCATTTGCAGACATCGTAGACCTGTATAAAGACAAAATTTATCAGCTGTGCTACCGTATGCTTGGGAATGCACACGAAGCGGAGGATATTGCGCAGGAGGCGTTTATTCGTGCCTATGTGAATATCGAAAGCTTTGATGTGAATCGTAAGTTTTCCACGTGGCTGTACCGCATTGCAACCAACCTGACCATCGACCGTATTCGCAAAAAAAAGCCGGATTATTATTTAGATGCAGAGGTGGCAGGAACAGAAGGGTTAAATATGTATTCTCAAATTGCTGCTGATGGCATTTTGCCAGAGGATGAGGTGGTGTCTCTTGAATTATCGAGTACCATTCAGCAAAAAATTCTAAGGTTACCCGACAAATATCGTTCGGTCATCGTATTAAAGTATATTGATGAACTCTCGTTAAAAGAAATTAGTGAGATTCTGAATATACCAGTTGGTACGGTGAAAACGAGAATACACAGGGGTAGAGAGGCTCTCCGGAAACAGTTGAGAGACCTTTGAGTGAGGTGATTTTGATGAGCTGTCAGGATAAAATCGTCCAGCTTATGCATCAGTATTTAGACGGGGACATTGAGCCCCAAGACGAAAAAGAATTAAAAAGCCATCTGCAATCGTGTGAGGAATGCCGTACTCATTTTCAACAAATTGAGAAATCCATCGCGCTAGTGCAGAGTACATCTCATATAGAAGCACCATCTGATTTCACTGCAAAGGTGATGGCAGGTCTTCCAAAGGAGAAAAAGCGTGTGTCGGTTCAAAGATGGATCAAAGCTCACCCGCTGATGGTAGCCGCTGCCCTCTTTCTCATTTTGATGGGAGGCAGTCTGTTTACAAGCTGGAATACCGATCATAATTTCAGTGTGTCAAAGCAGCCGAATCTCGTCGTTGAAAATGATACAGTGACCGTACCAAAAGGGGAAACCGTAAAAGGTGATATCACTGTCAAAAATGGCAAGCTGATTGTAGAAGGCAAGGTTGATGGAAATGTCACCGTCGTCAATGGGGAACAGCTGACTGCTTCTGCCGGACAAGTCACTGGTCAAATTAATGAAATTAATGAAGTGTTTGATTGGATCTGGTACAAAATGAAATCAACAGCACAAAACGTGATGCGGGTCATTGGTCCAGAGGAGCAAAAGTAACTCAAGCGATTTAAGAGCAGTCTCTAAGGGGGCTGCTCTTTTTCTATACATTGGTGAGATTCAAGCATACTAGCAAGTCAGCCAGATATGGCAACTATTTTCCTTGCTGAAACAAAATGTGGTATAATAGCCACGCTATGTATTGATACATAGGCTCTTTTTTTATTAAAAAATGCATCAAACGAAGAATAACTGAAAATTCTGGAGGACGAGGAAATGGCTTTAGGGGATATTCCTTTTTTGCAGTACCTCGGTAATGCTGTTGATATTCTCGTTGTTTGGTATGTGATATATAAATTAATGATGGTCATCCGCGGAACAAAAGCGGTTCAGCTTTTAAAGGGAATTGTGGTCATTGTTCTCGTCAGGATGGGAAGTGCGTATCTCGGTCTTAACACACTTCAATGGCTGATGGATCAAGCGATTACGTGGGGATTCCTTGCGATCATTATTATTTTTCAGCCAGAGCTAAGGAGAGCGCTTGAGCAGCTTGGGCGCGGCCGTTTCTTCTCAAGAAGCGGGACACCTGTAGAGGAACAGCAGCAGAAAACGATCGAGGCAATTACAAAAGCAATTAACTATATGGCAAAACGGAGAATTGGCGCGCTGCTGACAATTGAGCGCGATACTGGAATGAATGATTACATAGAGACAGGAATTCCTTTGAATGCAAAGGTGAGTTCAGAGCTGCTCATTAATATTTTCATTCCGAATACACCGCTTCATGACGGTGCTGTCATTATGAAGCGGGATGAGATTGCAGCTGCAGCTTGTTATTTACCGCTGTCAGAAAGCCCTTTTATCTCTAAGGAGCTTGGGACGCGTCATAGGGCGGCAGTTGGGATAAGTGAAGTGACAGACAGCTTAACTGTCATCGTTTCTGAGGAAACTGGCGGCATTTCTGTCGCAAGAAATGGTGATCTCCACCGAGAATTGACAGAAGAAGCGCTTGAAGAAATGCTGATTGCTGAATTTAGTAAGAACAGCAAAGATGCTTCCTCGACCAAATGGTATTGGAGGGGCAAGAAAAATGGATAAGATTTTGAATAATCGCTGGGCCGTTAAGCTTCTTGCATTGGTCTTCGCTTTATTGCTGTATGGTGCAGTCAATTCAGCGCAAGCGCCCACGCCGAAAAAAATCGGTGAATCCTTTTTCCCAACATCGACGACAGATGAAGCAACTTTAACCGACATTCCTGTTAAAGCGTATTATGATGACGAGAAGTACGTCGTCACTGGTGTGCCGCAGACAGTCAATGTCACGATTAAAGGATCAACTAGTGCTGTGAAAACAGCAAGACAAACAAAGAATTTTGAAATTTACGCAGACATGCAGAACTTATCGACAGGTACACATAAAGTGGAGCTGAAGGCAAGAGATGTATCGAAGGGACTCACACTATCGATTAATCCATCTGTGACGACTGTGACGATACAAGAAAAAACGACAGCTGAATTTCCTGTTGAAACCGAATTTTATAATCAAAATAAAATCAAAGACGGCTATTCACCTGAACAGCCCATTGTGAATCCGAAAAAGGTCTCAGTCACTGGATCAAAGGACGTCATCGACAAAATTTCTGTCATTAAAGCTTTTGTGAACTTAGAGGATGTTGATCAGCAAATTGAAAAAGAAGCGAAGCTCACTGTGTATGATAGCAGCGGGAATGAGCTGCCAGTCGAAGTGAGTCCGTCCGTGGTGGATATTACGGTTCCAATCTCAAGCCCGAGCAAAAAGGTTCCGTTTAAAATTGAGCGGACGGGCAGCTTGCCAGAAGGGATCAGCATCTCAAGCATTGAGACAAGCCCGAGTGAGGTCACAGTGTACGGCTCTCAAAAGGTGCTGGATGCACTTGATTTTATTGATGGTGTCAAGCTGGACCTAAGCAAGATCAAAGATGATACGGAGATTGATGCCGACATTCCCCTGCCAGATGGTGTGAAAAAGGTATCGCCCGAAACTGTTAAGATCAAAGTGAAGGTTTCGACAGCTGAAGAAAAAAAGATCGATAATGTACCGATTTCTGTCGTGGGTTTGAGCAAGGATCTCACATCTGATTTTGTGAGCCCCTCTTCTGGACGGCTCACGTTAACAGCAAAGGGATCAAAGAGTGCGATTGATAAACTAAAGGCTTCAGATGTTGAAGCCTATATCAATGCAGGGGACTTGAACGAAGGAACCCATGAGGTCAAAGTTCAAGTGAATGGTCCTCAAAATGTGACATGGACATTATCAAGATCAAAGGTCAAAGTGAAACTCACTTCTACTGATACAGAGGATCAGCCGGCGTCTACGAATGATCAGAAGGATCAATCCTCTGATGAAGATGATCAGGATGAGAAGAGTAAAGAAGAATCCACGCAAGATAAAGCAAAGAAAGAATCGAGTCAAAGACAGCGGGTCAAAGAAGATAAAAAAGAGGACGAAGCGTCCTCTTGAATGGTAAAAAAGGAGCGATTGAAACATGGGCAAGTACTTTGGAACTGATGGTGTAAGGGGTGTAGCGAATAGCGAATTAACGCCAGAGCTCGCATTTAAAGTTGGGAGATTTGGCGGCTATGTGCTCACGAAGGATAAAGAACGTCCAAAGGTACTCGTTGGACGAGACACACGTGTATCCGGTCATATGTTAGAAGGAGCGCTCGTTGCAGGCTTACTTTCAATTGGAGCTGAAGTGATGCGTCTAGGTGTGATCTCAACACCCGGTGTGTCTTATTTAACGAAGGCAATGGATGCAGAAGCGGGTGTCATGATTTCTGCTTCACACAATCCAGTTCAAGACAACGGCATTAAATTCTTCGGCGGTGACGGCTTTAAGCTGTCAGATGAACAGGAAAACGAAATTGAGCAGCTGATGGATCAGCCGGTCGATCAATTACCACGCCCAGTTGGAGCCGATCTTGGGACGGTGAACGACTACTTTGAAGGCGGTCAGAAATACTTGCAGTTCTTGAAGCAGACAGCGGACGAGGATTTCACAGGTATTCACGTGGCGCTTGACTGTGCACACGGTGCAACCTCTTCTCTAGCGACACATTTATTTGCAGATTTAGATGCTGATGTGTCCACAATGGGAACATCACCAAACGGATTGAATATCAATGATGGTGTAGGCTCCACTCATCCAGAGGCACTTTCTGCTTTTGTGAAGGAGAAGGGTGCAGATATTGGTCTTGCGTTTGATGGTGACGGTGACCGTTTAATTGCAGTCGATGAAAAAGGTGATATCGTAGACGGCGATCAAATTATGTACATATGTGCACGTTATTTGAAGGATGAAGGCCGGTTAAAGGATGACACCGTCGTGTCAACGGTCATGAGTAACCTTGGTTTCTATAAAGCGCTTGAGAAACAAGGCATTAAGAGCATTCAAACAGCTGTTGGTGACCGCTATGTGGTCGAAGCGATGAAAAAAGACGGCTATAATGTCGGCGGCGAGCAGTCAGGCCATTTGATTTTCCTTGATTATAATACGACAGGTGATGGCATGCTTTCTGCGATCATGCTTGTGAATACACTCAAAGCGACAGGGAAAACATTATCAGAGCTTGCAGCGGAAATGGAAAAGTTCCCGCAGCTTTTAGTGAATGTGAAAGTGTCTGATAAATATAAAGTAGAAGAAAATGAAAAAGTAAAAGCTGTGATCCAAGAGGTCGAAAAAGAGATGAATGGTGACGGCCGTATCCTTGTTCGTCCATCGGGGACAGAGCCGCTTGTACGTGTCATGGCAGAGGCGAAAACAAAAGAGCTGTGTAATGAATATGTGGCTCGAATTACAGCTGTTGTGAAAGAAGAAATGGGTATTGAGTAATAGATGAAAGCAAATCGCTAGCAGCGGTTTGCTTTTTTTCGAATAAACGACATAATTGGATGGATCTATACGAATGATATAAGCGAGGGCAACTTGAAGCTGCCTTCATACATAGGAGAGCACATCAAAGGTAGAACGTGACAAGCCTCATCGCATATAGTGTATGGAGGTCTCACTTTCTCAAATGAAGGGGTTCACCCGCTAAATTGTGATTGACGGAGGTCAGACCTTATAGTACAATCATCCTTGTGTTACTGGATTTTTATTCTATCAGGAAAGGCAGGGTAGATGTTCAGAAACTCTCTTATAATTATAGCGCCCGAACTAAGCGATCGGACGAAAGATGCTTAGTTGACGAGGATGGAGGTTATCGAATTTTCGGCGGATGCCTCCCGGCTGATCAAAAAAAGAGATCACAGCCGTAAGTGTTTCTTTAAAGCAAAGAGGTGACTCTTTGTACAAAGGGAATACACATGATCTCCCAAATTAAACATGTAGAGAGGGACGAAGAAATGTCCCTTCTATTTTAGTAGGCTTTCTTTGTCCCTTTCACATGATCGGGAGGAAGAATATTTATGTGTGGAATCGTAGGTTATATTGGTCAGAATGATGCGAAGGAAATCTTATTAAAAGGTTTAGAGAAGCTTGAGTACCGCGGGTATGATTCAGCAGGTATCGCTGTGGCAAACGAAGATGGCGTGCATGTGTTCAAAGAAAAAGGACGTATCGCTGAGCTTCGTGAAGTCGTGGATGCAAACGTAGCATCTTCAGCAGGAATCGGACATACGCGCTGGGCAACTCACGGTGTACCAAGCCATCTAAATGCGCATCCGCATCAAAGTGCTTCTGGCCGTTTTACGCTTGTTCATAACGGTGTCATCGAGAACTATGTACAATTGACACGCGAATATTTACAAGACGTCACACTAAAAAGCGACACAGATACAGAGGTTGTTGTTCAAGTCATCGAACAATTTGTCAGCAGAGGTCTTGATACAGAAGAAGCTTTCCGTCAAACGCTTCTTCAACTAAAAGGCTCTTACGCGATTGCCCTTTTCGATAACGAAAACAAAGAAACAATCTATGTGGCGAAAAACAAAAGCCCATTATTGGTTGGTTTCGGCGAAGGATTCAACGTTGTGGCTTCTGACGCAATGGCGATGCTTCAAGTAACAAACGAATATGCGGAATTAATGGATAAAGAAATGGTCATTGTCACAAAAGACGAGGTCATCATTAAAAACCTTGACGGTGATATCATGACACGTCCTTCTTATATCGCTGAGCTTGATGCAAGCGACATTGAGAAAGGCACATATCCTCACTACATGTTAAAAGAAACGGACGAACAGCCGCTTGTTATGCGCAAAATCATCCAAGAATATCAAGACGAAAACGGCAAGCTGTCAGTCGCTGGCGATATCGCAAGCGCAGTAGCAGAAGCAGACCGCATTTACATTGTGGCTTGCGGAACGAGCTACCATGCTGGACTTGTCGGTAAACAATACATTGAAGACTGGGCGAAAGTACCTGTAGAAGTCCATGTAGCAAGTGAATTCTCTTACAACATGCCGCTTCTATCGAAAAAGCCGTTGTTCATCTTCCTTTCTCAATCTGGGGAGACTGCGGACAGCCGTGCTGTACTTGTTCAAGTCAAAGAGCTTGGTCATAAAGCATTAACGATCACAAACGTACCAGGATCTACGCTTTCTCGTGAAGCGGACTTCACATTGCTTCTTCATGCAGGACCAGAAATTGCAGTGGCTTCAACAAAAGCCTACACAGCACAAATCGCTGTACTTGCAATCCTTGCATCCGTTGCAGCTGAATTAAACGGTCAATCTCTTGACTTTGATCTTGTGAAAGAGCTTGGTATTGTAGCAAACGCAATGGAAGCCCTTGTGGATCAAAAGGATGAAATGGAACAAATCGCTCGCGATTTCTTCACAGTGACACGTAACGCATTCTTTATCGGAAGAGGACTTGACTACTATGTGTGCCTTGAAGGTTCACTGAAACTAAAAGAGATTTCTTACATCCAAGCAGAAGGCTTTGCTGGCGGAGAACTCAAACACGGCACAATTGCTTTAATTGAAGAAGGCACACCGGTCATTGCCCTTGCAACGCAAGAGCACGTGAACCTCAGCATTCGCGGTAACGTCAAAGAAGTCGTTGCACGCGGAGCAAACCCATGTGTCATCTCACTAAAAGGCCTAGAAGACGAAGGCGACCGTTTCGTCCTTCCAGCTGTACACCCAGCACTTGCACCACTTGCATCTGTTGTCCCATTACAGCTGATCGCTTACTACGCAGCCCTTCACCGCGGGTGTGATGTGGATAAACCACGTAACCTTGCGAAGAGTGTGACGGTGGAGTAGGGATTAAATAAAATCGGATTTTTGATACCCCTTTAGATATCGTTTCTAAAGGGGTGTTTTTGTTTCATAAGAACTGGAACGTACGAAGCTTTTTGATTAAGGGTACAATATTGGAAGATTTACATGGGTTATAATGTGCTAAGTACATTATAAATATAATGCCAAGCGCACCTTGCGCAGGTAATACAGGTTAAATAACAAAGAAAGAGAGCAGACACATGACCAAACATAAAATTTACACAATGAGCTTTGCAAAAGTCTATCCTCTCTATATCGCAAAGGCAGAGAGAAAGGGAAAAACGAAGGCTGAAGTTGATACGATCATTTGTTGGTTAACGGGATACAGTCCAGAAGAGCTGCAGGAACAGGTGGATCAGCAGATAGACATTGAAACCTTCTTTGCTGATGCTCCTGAGCTGCATCCTTCCCGCAACTTAATTAAAGGAGTCATCTGTGGTGTACGGGTAGAGGACATTGAGGAAGAAACCATGAAAAACATTCGTTATCTAGATAAGCTGATTGATGAGTTAGCGAAAGGAAAGACGATGGAAAAGATTTTGCGAGGTTCATCATGATCATCACAAGCAAGCCCAGTGAACTAACCTTCACTGGGCTTTTTTATATTTCTAGACCATTCGAATGATAAAAATAAAATCCATTTGAACGAATTCCCTCTTCATGTCGTCAAAAGAAGTGATATCAAAACAAATTGGTGTATGAAAAAGGGAGTGGCTTGGATGGATATGAAGATGATTTTACCTCTCGTTTTGCTGCAAGCGATTTTGATGGTGATTGGTTTGTTTGATTTGTTGAAAAGAGATCCATCGAGGATCAGAGGAGAGGTGAAGTGGATTTGGGCTTTGGTGATTGTGTTTGTGGCAAGTGCCGGTCCTATTGCGTATTTGATTTTTGGCCGTAAACAATCTTAAAAGGGGGAATTCGCTTGAATATGCTGGAGTGTCATGGGCTGACGAAATCGTATGGCCCGAATGAAGTTTTAAAAGATGTTTCGTTTTCTGTTGGGGAGGTTGGATGTGTTGGCTTTTTAGGAGCCAATGGAGCGGGGAAGACAACGACGATCCGGATTTTGACGGGGCTTGCTCGTCCTACTTCTGGGGCCGTGAAGGTGGCTGGTTTGGATGTCGCAAAGGAGATGGACCAAATCAGTCATGTGATTGGGTATTGTCCGCAGCATCCTGCATTTTATCAGGATATGACGGGGCAGGAGTGGATGCATTGGGTTGGCGGATTATTTCACTTAGAGAAAAAAATCATTCGCTCCAAAACAGAGGAGCTGTTGAAGCTTTGCCGGGTGTATGAGGCGAAGGATCGTGCCATTGGCAGCTATAGCGGAGGCATGAAGCAGAGGCTTGCCATTGCGCAGGCGCTTATCAACAGCCCGAAGGTTCTCATCTTGGATGAACCTGTGTCTGCACTTGATCCCATGGGGAGAAAAGACGTTCTGACATTGATTGAGCGTCTGAAACAAGAGATGTTGATCTTTATGTCTACCCATATTTTAGATGACATTGAACGTGTGGCAGATCATATTATCATGATCAACAGTGGCAAAATTGAGATGTCTTCTTCCATGAAACAGATCAAAGAAGACTATATCCAGCCAGTGATTGAATTTCAATTAGAACAACAGGATACGAAATTATTGGCTTTGTTAAAGGAGCGGGATTGGGTGGAGGAATGCATTGAGGCAGGGGACGGTTATCAGGTGCGAGTGAACGATCAACAAAGGGCATTGAAGGAGCTGCCTCGTCTGATTACTGAATCTGGCGGTGTTATCCTCCATTATCGCCTATCTAAGCTGACGCTTGAAGATATTTTCATGAAGGTTGTGACTGCATGATGATGTTGAAAAAAGAATTTAGGGAGTTATTCACTAGTTATAAAATTTTATTTGTGCCAATCATTTTTACGATTTTAATGATCACACAACCTATTACACTCAAAATGCTGCCAGATCTTTTATCGAAATCAGCGAATTTACCTGAAGGCTCCACATTTTATATACCAGAGCCTAGCGCTGGTGAGGCTTTAGCGAGTGCATTGAGTAAGTTCGATTCGCTTGGCGTTTTTATTCTCATTATGATCGTGATGGGGACGATTGCAGGAGAGCGTGCCTCTGGTGTGACAGCCATGATTATGGTGAAACCGATCAGTAGAACGAGTTATTATGTCTCGAAAATATGCGCCTATGCTTGTTTGACCTTGTTTAGTTTGGCGGTGGCGGTGCTTGCCTCCGTTTATTATGTGGACATCCAATTTGGGCATCTGGATTGGGTCAATGTCGTAAAAGGAACACTTCTTTATTATCCCAATTTATTGCTGATTGTCGTGTCGACCATTTGTGCTTCGGCATTCTTCACGCGTTCCGTCACAGCTGGCGGTGTATCGCTTTTGATCAACCTTATTCTGTTTACCGTTCCTTCATTTTACGAGGATACTTTAGGGAAGTTTGCACCTAAAGGCGTGACAAGTGCGGCTGAGGAGATGATTCATAGAGGGACTTATTCGGATCAGGCGCTTACAAGTTTTCTAGGTGTATCGGTATTGATTGTTTTCTTTTTCCTCATCGGATGGTTTCTTTTTAGAAAACAAGAATTATAGCAGGCTGTTGCGATTGTTTCTGTAAGTTTACTATGAGCATAAAAATCTGAATACGGTTGAAAATTTGATATGATGATAAAAATTTACTGTATTTTCAGAAAAGGGGTTTTTATTCATGAGAACATCACGTAATCCTGAGACCATTCATCCACCACTTGCACCATATACCCATCAAATAGAGACAACTGGAGCACAGCGGTGGTTAACCTTATCAGGTCAGGTGGGAATGGAGGCGGATGGGACAATCCCCGAAAGTCCGTTGGAGCAGCTTGAACTAGCGTTAGAGAATGTGAAACGAAACGTAGAAGCGGCAGATATGGCTTTGGAAGATATAACGAAACTAGTATTTTATCTCGTAGGAGAGTTCGATGCTGAGAGCAGAAAACGAATCATGGGGCAGTTTTTGGGCGATCATCTGCCTTGTATGACGATGATTTATGTGGTGGCATTGGCTTCTTCTGCTTTAAAGGTGGAGGTGGATGCTTGGGCGTGTCAGGAGATGGTTTTGGGTGATGGGGCGGTTTAATGGAATGGTGGTTTAATAGATAAAAGATTGGGATACTGCAACCCAATCTTTTTTTATTGTGTACATAATGTATTTCCTTTTTCAGTTGTATATAGAATAGATTATCTCATTCCTATTACCTTGTTATTCTCTATATGGTAATATTAGGTTGAGAGATTAGTGGGTCTAATGACATTCGTTTTTGATTTTATAACACACCATAGATAAGCATACATCACTCTAATCAAAAGGAGAGATTTGATGCCATTCATGGAGGTTCAGAATGTAAGCAAACGATATAGCAATGGTGATGGGATAGAGGATTTGTCGTTTTCCATCGAAGCAGGTGAGGTTGTGGCACTGCTTGGGCCTAATGGTGCCGGGAAGACGACAACGATTCGATGTTTAACGGGTCTGTATAAACCAGATGGAGGGGAAATTCTCATAGAGGGTTTCCCGCCTGGTCATTCCCATGTTCAAAAACAAGTCGCGCTTATTCCTGATCACCCCTATTTGTATCCAGACCTAACGGTTGCTGAACATGTTCAATTCCGTGCTCGTGGATATCATAAAGGCTTAAAACAGATCAAGGAAAAGGTATATGAAGCGTTGAAAGAAGTACATATGGAAAAGAAGATGAATGAACTGTGCGGAAGGCTGTCAAGAGGCCAAAAGCAGCGTGTCGTCTTAGCAGGAGCCATTGTTCAAGATGCCTCCCTTTTTATATTAGATGAACCGACTGTTGGGTTAGATATACCGTCAAAACAGTGGCTGTCAAATTGGCTGAGACAAAAAAGCAGTCAAGGTGGGTCGGTCTTTGTGTCGACTCATAGTCTGGAGTTCGTTCTCGATACGGCCAGCAGGGTGGTATTGATTCGAGACGGTGCCATCATGAAGAACATGGATGTTCCTCAATTAAAGGAAGAACAGAGTGAGTGGAGGGCAAAAGTCATTCAACTTCTGGGGGAGTGGTCAAGTGAATAACACACTCTCCCTATTATGGATGAAATCTCAAAGGCGCTTTATCAGTAAAAATCAAGAAAAGAAAATGCCTTTTCTGATCTTACTTCTTTTCATTGCGGCAATTGGTTTTCAGCTAAGCGCAGTTTCAAGTATGGGTGATTGGAATACAAGTGTAGCAGGATGGATCATTGTCTGTTTGTTTGTTCTTTATACGGGTTTTGGTTTGTTTACAAATCGGCTGCCTAGTCAAATGAACGATATCATTTGGTTATATGGAAATGGCGCTTCTCTATGGACAGTTGTCATCAGTGTATGGTTGTATCACATTTTTTGGCGAGGGGCTCTTCTTATTGTCTCTGCTGTGGCTGCGGATCTACTTCTGTTTTTTATGACGCATCAGTACCCGTTTCTGCTTGGAAAATCACTCATCCTGACAGGGCTGTTATGTTTGGTTGAAACTTGGATGATTGCGATGTCTTGTGCTAGAAGCATTCGAGTATACAAGCGTTTGCTCTTAATCAGTTTTTTATTGATGTTTTGCTGCTTTGCAGTGCTCGCTTTGAATCAGTTGATGATGAAACAGCCCTCATTAATGAACATTGCTGATTCTTTGATGTTTCAAGCTGGGCGTATGATCGAAGAGTTCTCCATTCTTTCTGTCTTCATTTTTATTGGAGTGATGTTTCTATCTTTCATGATGATGTACAAGGCTAGTCATCGTTTAGAAATGAAGGAGTCTTTAGTTAAGGAGGCAGTATTTTGGGAGGAATTTGAGGGGAAACATATTCATTCAAGTCCAATCGTTCAAAAAAAGGGCAAGACATGGTGGGGACTTCCGTCATTAACGGGCAGCTGGGCTTTTCTTTGGATTGAATTATTGCTGATAAAAAAATATATCACCTTCCATGTGCTATTTACCATGCTGTTAATTGGTACTTACTATGTCGTCTTTACTTATTTTTCAGATTGGCTGAATCTATTCTTGATCGTCATGGCGGCATCCGTTCTTTTTAGTTCATATTATGCAGGGATTGTAAGACACGCACAAACAGGAGTGCTCTACCTTTTTCCAGGTGCTTTATATCAAAAAATCATTCTGTTAGAAGTGTTTCAAACCTTTTGGCTGTATGCTTTCTACTTGATTTCTCTTTATTTGGTTGAGATTCAGGATGTTTTGTATTGGACCTTATTTGGTGGAGGAGTTTATATATGGTTTTTGGCCATACGGCTCTTTGCCTTTATGCAGCCTCTGAGACGAGAAATGAGTTTTGCTTTGGCCGCCTATTATCGATCCTTGCTATTTGCGTCTGTGATCAGTGCGATGGTCATTATTAGTATTCATCTCATCACTGATGGCTTGTTGACTACAATTGTATCCCTAGCGGCTGGGGCTGGATTTTATGTGCTTTGTTATCGATACCGTGCGGTTCATTAAAAAGAGGAGTTGATTGTAAATGAAACCAGAAAATAAGCTGTCTCAATCAGTTCAACAATTGGCCAATACAAATGAAGTAACGATCGTTCAAGCAATAGGAGATTTAAGAAAATATGGAAAAGATGCAGTGCCCGTCCTTGTTGAGGCTTTAAAAGAAAAAGGCTCTCTGCGGAACATTGCAGCAGCTGTACTTGGTGAATTTGGAGCAGATGCGGGGGACGCAGCAGAACCGCTAGCTCGGCTATTAGAAAGTGACGAAGAAGATACAAGAATGGCCGCTGCCATGTCACTCATGAGGATTGGGCAGCCTAGCTTGCCATTCCTTGTGGCACTGGCTAAACGTTATGAGGGACCTACTTGTTTCTGGGCATCATGGTGTATCTCTTGGATTGATCCATCAAAAATTGAAAAAAACATGTACGAGTGCTTAAAACAAGAACAAGAAAATCCAACAGGTAGCGTTACTCCTTTTGCTGCAGAGGAAGCATTAGGGAAGATTATTGCTTTTCAGCTAAAGGAAAAGGGGGATGAATAGTGGAAACGCAGAAACTCAACTGGCCTGAGAATCTTCCTTGGATTTACCCTTCAGATCGAAGGAGTTTACCTAAGGGACAGCATCAGCTTCTTTATTTTTGGTCAGTCAACTGTCCTCCTTGTGAAGAATTAACCAATCATATTCTACAACGTGTGAATGAGCTGGGTATTCATTTAACCTGTGTCCATGTTCCATATACAGAAGAGGAAAAATCTGAAGATGTTGTTTCAGAGTATGCAGAGGAAAAGAATATGACCGCTCCTATTGTATTGGATCAGAATTATGAGATTGCTGCAAAGTATAAGATTCAAGGGTTACCCAGCTTTTGCCTCATAGATGAAGAGGGAAAGTTATTAGATCGGAAGGAGATACCGGCTGGGAAAGAATATTGAAAAAGTTAGAAAAACATTCAATTGGATAAATAGTGGAGGAGAGAGTGTTGTTTCAATCAAACAAAGAATTAAAAAGAAACGTCATTTTTTTCGCAGGGGTTGGAGCGGTTTTGCTGATTTTAATGATGCTGAAATGGTTGCCGAGTTCTGCAGACTGGGAAATGGCGTTGATTTTATTCGGTTTGGGAATGTTGTTTTATTTGAAGCGTGTGCTGCGGAAAGAAGAACATCATCATTCATCAGTATGATACCTAGAATGTATATTCTAGGTTTTTTTATTAAATTTACCTTAAAACGCACTTTTTCACATGGGGATGTAAACCATTTTTTTAAAAGTGTGGTAGGATAATTATGCTTTATCTTTATATTGTTCGAAGGAGCTGTCGTGTTGAAGGGATCTAGGGTTGAGTTGATTGATAGTTTACGTGGTTTTAGTTTATTAGGTATTTTGATCGTGAATATGCTTAATTTCCAATATGATTATGATTTTGAGAAAATGTTTGATTCGAGTTTTTGGGGACAGAAATTCGGTGTATATGTGACGGAAATTTTGTTCCAAGGGTCTTTTTATCCGATCTTTTCCTTTTTATTTGGGTATTCTTTTATCAAGCTGATTGAATCGACGAAGGCCAAGGGGCTGAATACGAATGCCATTGTTGTTCGCCGTGGTTTTGGTCTTATTGTTCTTGGGATGCTGCATTACATCTTTATTTGGAATGGTGACATTCTTCTTTATTATGGAGCTTGTACGTTTTTCTTAATGATGTTTTTGAGCAGCCGGATTAAAACAATGCTGATTTGGTCGGGTGTGTTAGGTGCGTTGTCATTAGTCGTTATGCCATACATGATGAAATTTGTTTATGGGACTGATGATTTATTAACCGATGTGTATGCGAAAGGTGATTATGGGGATATTTTGCTCAGCCGGATTACGGTTGAAGACGATATGATGATTGTGACCATGATTCTGGCGATCGTGACCATTGCGCTTATGCCGATATTAGGTTTTCTTTTTGGTACGATCATGGTTGGCCCGTTTGCACTGCTTGGTATGGCTGTTGGGAAACGAGGACATCTGACGGAAGAAGATCGAGGAATGGCTTATCGAAAAGGCTGGGTGTGGATGATAGTGATCGGCCTTGCGCTAAAATGTGCGACGTTCATTGATGCTCCTTGGAGTGAATTGGTGATTACGCTGGGTGCCTATGTGCTGACGATTGGGTATATTCAAGCCTTTATTGTTTTCTACTATTCGAAGGCAGCCCAAGGTTTCAAACGCCTGCTTGCAGGGCTTGGCCGTTTGTCTCTCTCAAACTATTTGGCGCAGTCGATTATTTGTACAACGATTTTTTATTCTTATGGACTTGGTCTATTTGGACAATTGGGATCAATGTTTGGGCTGCTGCTTGCTGTCGGACTGTACACAGCACAGCTGTTCATCAGCTATCTCTATTTGAAAAAATGGAGAAGAGGTCCTGTGGAGTGGCTTATGGGAAAATGGGTGTATTGGAAATAAATTGTGTTGGAGAAGGCCGCATAGCTGAAGAGCTGTGCGGTTTTTTAAGTTGAGTTGCAATCAAAAAATAGTTGAATATTCTTTTAGTTTGTATATAATGTATATATAGTATATATACATTATTGTGTTCCAAACACCAGTACTGAAAAAAGAGGTTTTTATATGCAAATTACGATTTCAAACCATTCTAAGGAGCCCATCTATGAGCAAATTACGAATCAAATCAAATCGATGATTTTAACGGGTGAGCTTGCAGAAGGTGCAGCACTGCCGTCTATTCGAAAGCTGGCGAAGGATTTACAAATCAGCGTGATTACAACAAAGCGAGCGTATGAAGAGTTAGAGAAGGCAGGATTTATTTATTCAATTGTAGGCAAGGGATCATTTGTTGCGGAACAAAACCTAGAAGTGATGAGAGAGAAGAAATTGAAGGTGATCGAGGAACAGCTTGGAGCGGTTGTCACAAACGGAAAGGAATTAGGTTTATCTTTTGATGAATTGCAGCAGTTATTAAAGTTCTTGTATGAGGAGTGAGAAGAGTGGAGCATGTGATTGAATTCAAAGGGGTGTCAAAACGATTCAAGGACTTTTCAGTTCAGAATCTCGATTTACAGGTCAAAAAAGGCTTTGTCACAGGGTTTATTGGGGAAAATGGAGCGGGTAAGTCGACCACCATTAAAATGATCATGAATTTGTTAAAACCAGATTCAGGTGACGTAAAGATTTTCGGATTAGATTATCATACTCATGAAAAAGAGATTAAGGAACGAATCGGATTTGTTTACGATGCCAATGTTTTTTTTCCAGGGTTGAATTTAAAGGACATCAAACGGATTGTGGCTCCTGCCTATAAACGTTGGGATGACCAGCTTTTTTATCAATATATTGAGCAGTTTGGTCTGCCGCTTCATAAAGCGATCAAAACATTCTCAAAAGGGATGCAGATGAAGGCATCCCTTGCGATTGCACTATCGCATCATGCAGAGCTGATTATTATGGATGAACCAACTGCTGGTTTAGATCCGGTCTTTAGAAGAGAGCTGCTCGGTACGTTACAAGAATTGATGATTGATGGAAATCGAACGATCTTTTTCTCAACACATATGACAACAGATTTAGACCGGATTGCAGATTATATTGCGTTTATACAAAATGGAAGATTGGTCTTTCAACAGTCGATTCATGAGGTAGCGGAGAATTATGCGCTTGTGAAGGGAAGCTTGGATTTGTTGGATCGAGACACTGAAAAAGCCTTTGTCCATATTCAACGTACAGCAGCAGGGTTTGAAGCATTAACAGATCGTATTGGTGAAGTGAAGCATATTTTTGGAGATGATGTTGTGATTGAACGGGCATCGCTTGAGGATATCATGTTTTATTTGAAAGGCGGTGTAGAGCATGTTTCATTTAATGAAGCGTGATGTGATTTTGCAAAAGAAACAGCTGATTATTTTTCTTCCGTTTATCTTATTTTTTATTCTCATGGATGTGCCTCCGGCATTGACGTTTCTCGTCGCCAGTTTCTTCATACCTTTTAACACATATGCGTACGATGAGAAGGCAGAAACGAATATCCTATTAAACTCTTTGCCTTATACACGTAAAGAAATTATCGCATCACGTTATCTTGGTGCCATTTTTTTTATGGTGATTGCGATCGGGCTGACAAGTGCTGCTTTATTTAGTTTTGGGAAGCTGTTTACGATGATGGATATCGCACTTGGCAGCGGGCTGTTTTTACTATTTGCGGCGTTTACATTTCCTTTGTTTTATATTCTGAAACCTGGCTATATCTCAACGGCAGTGATCATTGTCTTTATCATTTTATCTGGTATAGGGCCGCCGGTTATGGCTTATTTAGCAGAGCATTTCAGCGTGATCACTGATTTTGTGATGAATGTATCGATTCCGATTTTATATACTGGATCAGCTGTAATCATCATGTTGATCTACCTCATGTCTTGGGGGCTTTCGACCGCTATTTACCAAAGAAAAGTATTTTAATGCAAATATCATATGAACATTGATAGAGAATCACTCATTTTGAGAGCATTTTTCAAAATGGGTGATTCTTATTTTTTAGGAAAAGGCGGAGAAGATTTTGAGGCGAAGTTGACATGTAGAAGAAAAGGGGTTATCGTTATTTAACATGATGTTAATTATTTTTAACATTATGTTAAATAAAACACCCTTTAAGAAAGGAATTTGAAATGGAGATTAAAAATAGAATTAAGGTATTACGGGCAGAAAAAGACTGGACACAAAAGGATTTGGCAGAGAAGTTAGGTGTGACTCGTCAAACTGTGGCAGCGATTGAAAATGGTAAATATTCTTTGTCCTTAAAACTAGCATTTCAAATTGCGAGAACATTTGAAGTTGATTTATATGACGTATTTCAAGAGGTCGACAAGGAGGAACAACGATGATGACGACGATCATACTTTATTCTCTGATTATCCTTTCTATCTTAAGTACGGCCTTTCAATATAAGAAAAGCCGTGAATATAAGCAGGATGAACGGGGTCAATTTATTTTAGCGAAAGCCGGAAGTTTTTCTATTGTAGGTGTTGCTTTAGCTTATCTATTAGTTGTTATCATTCAATCTTTAGTCCATCAATTTTCATCTCCAACAGAATGGTTTTATATAGCCATTACATTTATGTATGTATCAAGTGTTTGCGCAAATACAATCGGTATCATCTATTGTGAAAGAAAATATTAATTTTCATCGATGGATGTAAGCTAGAGTTCTTCATCATGAAGGGAAGAGAAAACCAATGAAAAAAATATTGAGAATCATGCTGATCTCCTTATGCACCATTATCACGGTCATGGTTGTTTTTCTAGCAAGTGTTTACTTTGTAAACCTATTTAGTAATGAAAGGGAGAAGGGGAAAATAGAAGCTTACGGGCAAAAGGTTTCGGTGGATGGGAAGCATATGAATGTGCTCATTCAAGGCGATGGGAAAGAAACGATTGTACTTCTCCCAGGCTATGGAACTGCTTCACCAGTGCTAGATTTTAAGCCTCTAGTAGATGAATTATCACCTTATTATAGAGTCGTAGTGATTGAACCATTTGGATATGGTTTAAGTGACGATACAGATAAAGTACGGACAAGTCAAAACATTGTAGATGAGATTCATGAATGTTTGCAGAAGCTCAATATTAAAAAATACACGATGATGGGTCATTCGATTTCTGGGATATATGGATTGGAATATGTTAATCAGTATGAAAAAGAAGTCACAGCATTTGTTGGAATTGACAGCAGTGTTCCTAAGCAGGATACGGATGAATTGCCAGTCTCCGGTTTACAGCTGTTTCATCAATCAGGTTTTTACAGATTGTTAGTGAAATTAAATCCAGATCAACTGATTATGCCTAAAGTGGATGACAAAACGAAAGATCAGATCAAAATGCTTACATTTAAAAACTTTCTGAATGAAAGCCAAGCTAGTGAGGCAGAAAATTTCACCAATAATTTTAAAAGCGCTGAGCGTTTACATTATCCTAAGAAACTTCCTGTTATTTTCTACCTATCCGATCAAACGGAGGCAGAAACACCAAGCTGGAAGCCAATGCATGAGGATTTGCTGAAAAACTCAGACTATGGAAAAATAGTGACTTTTAAAGGTGGCCATTATTTGCATCATACGAAATCAAAGGAAATAGCAGATGATTTTAGAGGTTTTCTAGCTGAAATTGAAAATAACCGTTAGTTGTTTTTTCACATCATTTCGATACTCAAGCTTCTGCTGGTGTTTATTAAGCACTAGACATATATCGCAATTTTGATCAAAACATGTGTGCCGTTTGTTTTATGATCAAGTAGAGGAGCGCGAGATGTTGTATAGTCGAGTTACGCAAGAGGTGAATTCCTATTTGGAGTCACTTTTGAAGGATGAGTTGTGCGCTGAGGCAGGTAGTGGGGTATTCTCATTTGGAATATGTGCGGAATCGGCGGTTAGCTACGACTGCACAGCTTCTTTTGAATTTATAGTTTGAGCTTGAGGAGACCGTGTGAGCGGTCTTTTTTTTATTCTATACAAATCTATATGAACAGTTTATAATGAAAAATATAAATATACATACCAACGGTCGGTATGTAAGAGGGGGCGTTTCAACTGGCCAGAAATAAATATCCAGAAAAGACAATCCAGCAAATTTTAGATGTGTCGACGAAGCTGTTTCAGGAAAAAGGTTATGAAAAGACGAGTTTGCAGGATATCATCCATGAATTGAACATGTCTAAAGGGGCTATTTATCATCATTTCAAATCGAAGGAAGAAATATTACGTGCCGTGATGGAGAGGCAATTTCGTCATGCGACTGAGAAGCTTGAAGATCTGATTAAGCATACAGAAGCAGTTCATGCAAAAGAGAAGCTGCAGCTTATTTTAGAGAAGCTTGTGGCAGATCCACAGTCTCACTCAATTGATGGAATCCTAGTTGACCAGATCAAAAACCCGCAATTTGTGGTGGAAGGGATGAAGGCAGGAGTCAATCAGGATGCGCTTAAAATCAAACAGCTGATTCTTGAAGGAATTGATGATGGTTCGATGACAACTGCTTTTCCTGGTGAAGTGGCAGAAGTGTTTATGCTTCTCGTGAATATATGGCTGAACCCAACGCTATTTGCTCGTGATGAGCAGGAAACTAGTCAGCGTTTACTGTTTTTACAACAGATGATGAAAGGGCTTGGAGTGGATGTGGTGAGTGATCTATTCATTCAAAAGGTCACAGCTCATTATGCTGAGATTGGTGGATATGATCAGTCTGGAATCTAAATGGTTAGATAAGAGACAAAAGGAGAATTCATTTCATAGGAGGATGCCTTATGCTTCACTTCGTAAAACTTGAGCTAAGAAAAAGTCATATGAAAAATTATATTCAAGCTAGTATGATTATCAGTATTGTACTGCTGGTGTTTATTTATTTTGTCGCGTTTGTTGCACAGGTTGAACAGGAAATGGGTTTTCAGCAATATCCGAATATCTATTTGTTGAGCAGTATAGTATGGATGATCTTTTTTTCGATCGTCACAGCCATGATGTATTGTCGAGTAATAGTGACTGCATTGAAAGAACATGAATCTCATTCATCCAGTATGAGGTCATCCCTCCTTTCGAGAATGCTATGGATGCTGTGCTTTTCTACGATTGCCATGCTATGTAGTATCATTCCGTCATTTGTTGTGTTTAGTGTCACTGAAACGTTCTTCCCCATTGTCCATGATGCGCTGACAGCTGATGTGATGTTCACTGTGATCAAAACGTACCTAGTGTTTACTTGCTGTGTCAATGGGATTGGCATGATTGCGATGAGAGTGGGGTTAATGAAGAAATCTACTTCCATGACCATTCTGACTGCGATTGTTCTATGTGCTGTTTTAGGAAACATATTAATCGCTGTTTATGGAAATGATCAAATGAACTTCATTTTGTCAGGGGTCATGATCGCAGCTGTTCTCATTGTGATGTTGGAATTGTGGGGCAGCATCACCCGGCTTCAAGCGAGATAAGCCACGATGGAAAAGGAGGGAGACATGTGGAGCATACGGTTCAAATTGAAGAATCGGTCGTAGAATTATCGCTTGATTGGCTGCTCGGAGAGGTGCGTATCCATCACCATGATCATCCTTATCTCATCATTCGTCAAACGACCAATCAAGTCTTTCCAAAGCGCTATTTGCTGCATCATCAGGTAAAAGATGGGCGGCTGGTCGTTCAAGATAGGCGAAAAAGAATATTCAGCTTAGGGCTGCACCTTTATCAAACGGATGTCGCTATTTATCTTCCGAAAAATCAATTACAGTCTATGTCCATTCGTTGTAAAGGAGCAAATCTTCAGGCAGAAGGGCTGAAGGTGGAAAATGTCTATGGTCATTTAACCTCTGGAAAGACGATGCTGTCAGGTGAAATCAAGCATCTTCATTTAGAGACAGTAGGTGGACTTATTTCTAGCCGGCAGCTGGCCGCGCAGACATTGTCATTGCACGCCATATCGTCAAAAGGTGAGTTGACGGGTGCTTTCTCAGATGTTGATCTGCATGTAACAGGTAGAAGGATACAAATTCATTCTACAAGCATGCTAAATTCACTTAAGTCTATTTCAACTGGAGCATATGTCAAAGTGGCGATTCCGGAAAATGATGGGTTTACTTGTTATGTAAAGAAAAGATCCGGCGCTTTTCGGAATGACTTTTCTTGCCATCGGAAGCAGAAAAACTTGGTGCATAAGAATGGACAACGATCCTTTGAGGTTGATATAAGGGGCGGTCAGTTTCTACTAAGTCATCAGCATTGAATGAACTTTTATCCTTTGATTCAATATATCAATATAAAACAATTTGAACCTCGTTTTATGTCAGAATATTTTGTTAATAGTGTTTTCCTCAAAAAAACAATTGTTTTTTAAGGGTAGATTTATTATGATAATATACATCGAAAGATTGATGTTTCTCAATCAGAATGAAAATTCTGATTTTTTATTTTTTATGTTGTTTGTTGATGAGGGGGAAGAAAAGTGGCTCAAAAGGAATTAAAGAGAGGGTTAAGTGCCCGCCATATTCAAATGATCGCTCTTGGCGGCACAATCGGTGTTGGCTTATTTATGGGGTCAGCGAAGGCCATTCAGTGGACAGGTCCATCGGTTCTTCTAGCGTACGCAGTGTGTGGTATTTTTATCTTTTTTATTATGCGTGCGATGGGAGAAATGTTATATCTTGAGCCGAGTACAGGGTCATTTGCTACATTCGGGCATCAATATATTCATCCGCTTGCAGGGTATATGACGGCTTGGAGTAACTGGTTCCAGTGGGTCATTGTCGGAATGTCTGAAATTATTGCTGTTGGGGCTTATATGAAATATTGGTTCCCAGAGCTGCCTGCGTGGATTCCAGGGTTAATTGCGATGATCATTTTAGGAGCGGCCAACTTGATTTCGGTTAAGTCATTCGGTGAATTTGAATTTTGGTTTGCGATGATCAAAATCGTAACAATTATCTTGATGATTATTGCAGGTCTAGGCATTATTTTCTTCGGATTTGGAAATGGCGGAACTCCTATTGGGCTGTCTAACCTTTGGGCGCATGGCGGGTTCTTTACAGGTGGGTTTAGCGGATTCCTGTTTGCATTGTCTCTCGTTATTGCTGCCTACCAAGGTGTAGAGCTGATTGGGATTACAGCAGGTGAGGCGCAAAATCCGCAAAAGACGCTGACCAATGCCATCAAAAGTATCATCTGGCGTATTTTGATTTTCTATATCGGTGCGATCTTTGTCATTGTGACTGTGTATCCTTGGGATCAGCTGAATACTCTTGGCAGTCCATTTGTGGCGACGTTTGCGAAGATCGGGATTACAGCAGCGGCTGGTATTATTAACTTTGTTGTCATTACAGCGGCGATGTCCGGCTGTAATAGTGGGATTTTCAGTGCGGGACGTATGCTTTATACATTAGGTGTGAATGGGCAGGCGCCTGCTTTCTTCACCAAAATTTCGAAGAATGGTGTACCGTATTTTGGGACATTCGCTGTGCTGATTGGTCTAGCGGTAGGAGTTGTCCTCAATTATGTTGCTCCACCAAACATTTTCGTCTATGTGTATAGTGCGAGTGTCCTTCCTGGGATGGTGCCTTGGTTTGTCATTTTGATTAGTCATATCGGATTCAGAAAGGCGAAGGGGGCAGCGCTTGATCAGCATCCGTTCAAGATGCCGCTAGCACCGTTTTCTAACTATCTTACAATCGGATTTTTATTGATGGTTCTTGTGTTTATGCTCATTAATCAGGATACGCGTATTTCTCTTATTGTAGCAATTGGGTTCTTGATTTTAGTGGCACTTAGCTTTTTTGTATTTGGAATTGGAAAACGAAAACCGATCGAAACAGCTTCTTCTGATCAAACGGTAAAATAATCAAAGGCCTTGCGGGATGGACCGCAAGGCTTTTTATGTTTAGAGTGAAGCTTTTACACGGTTAAAGTCATCTGGAAAGTTGGTGAAAAGACCGGTGACGCCGTATTGCAGAAGACGTGTCATGTCTGCTTCGTTGTTTACCGTATATGGGTGGAGGAGGAGTCCATGGCTTCTGACCTGCTGTACATTTTCAGGCGTCAATGCTCTAAAGTTTGGGCCGACACCCACTGCATAAGTTTTGATGAAGTCGAGCTGATCGTCTGTGATGGACGTCATTTGGGCTCTGTCTAATAGCTGTACTTTTGGAAGGCGTGGAGCTAGTTTCTGCAGCTTTAGCAGGCTGTCTTCACTAAAGGATTGAATGATGACCTGCCCTTTTCTTGTGTGCTTCCCAAGCAGATGATGTTTCTTTAAGGCGGCCAATAGTTTTTCTTCCATTTGCGGATAAAGGTCTGGTTTTTTTGTTTCAATATAATAATTCTCTCGTTTGCCGAAATAGCGCAGCACCTCATCTAATGTAAGGACTCTCTGTCCGATATAGTTGGCATTTTGTCTGTCGGGATTGGCTTCGTTAAACCAGGTACCAGCATCAAGCTGTTTGATTTCGGCAAGTGTGAGGTCTTTGACCCAGCCTGTTCCGTTTGTGGTTCGGTCAACGGTTTCATCATGCATCACGATGAGATGTCCATCCTTTGTCATTTGAAGGTCGAGTTCGAGGTAATCTGCACTCATCTTTGTGGCGAGCTTGTAGGAAGCCAGGGTATGCTCTGGTGCATACCCTGATGCTCCGCGGTGTGCAACGGTTAAGATGCGATCTGGAGATAAAAGGTTTTCATGTGCCGATACGGTGGCCGGCACCCACACAAAAGACAGTAAAGCAAAAGAGAGCAACACGAAAGCAAGTAATCTACTTTTCTTCATATTTTATCCTCCTTTTACGGTAACTGCCTCCATCATAAGAAATAGATGTAAAGAGCATGTTGGGCGGATATGAATCTTTTATGTGATTTTCATTAAGCTTGCTCTACGCGTTTTCCTGTATTCCATGTCATAGCGAGGAAAACAATCGCAAGCACACAAGAACCAACTAGTAAAATGAAGCCTCCTGTCCAGTCATAGTGATCCACGACGACACCCATCATGGCATTGGCAAAGGCAGAGCCGCCAATGTAACCGAAGAAGCCTGTCAGTCCGGCAGCAGTGCCAGCGGCTTTTTTCGGAGCGAGATCAATGGCCTGAAGTCCAATGAGCATGACAGGTCCGTAAATCAAAAAGCCGATGCTGATAAGGGCAATGTTATCGACCATTGGATTGCCAGCAGGGTTTAACCAGTAAACAAGAACGGCAATTAACACCCCGGCCATAAAGAGGACGCCTGCTGGTGCGCGGCGGCTTCTAAAGAAGCGGTCACTGATCCAGCCGCACAATAATGTACCGGGAATGCCTGCATATTCATAAAGAAAATAAGACCAGCGTGAATGCTCTGGTGAAAAGCCCTTTGCTTCTGTTAAGTAGGTCGGCGCCCAGTCAACGACACCGTAACGGACAAAGTACACAAACACGTTAGCAATGGCGATATACCATAGGAATTTATTGTTGAGTACATATTTAAATAAAATCTCTTTCACTGTTAATTCTTTTTCTTGATCCTCATAGTTTTGTGCCGGATAGTCATTTCGATATTCCTCGATTGGCGGAAGACCAGTGGATTGCGGGGTATCCCGGACGAGAAGAATGATCACGAAGGAGACGATAATGGCAATGATGGCAGGGAAGAAAAAGATACTTTTCCACGTTGCAAACAGTACAATTCCTAATGTGATAAGCGGTGCAAGAATCCCCCCGCCAATATTGTGAGCGACGTTCCAAATGGACATCTTCGTACCACGTTCACTAACCGAAAACCAGTGCGCCATCGTACGTCCGCATGGCGGCCACCCCATGCCTTGAAACCAGCCGTTTAAGAACATGAATAAAAACATGATCCATACACTGGATGTGACCCATGGAAATGAGACAAATAGGATATTGATAAGAGCTGATAAAAAGAGTCCGGCAGCTAAAAAGTATCTGGGGTTACAGCGGTCTGAGATCATCCCCATGATGAATTTACTAAAGCCATAAGCAATGGATACGGCAGCGAGTACAAAGCCTAATTCACTTTTCGTAAACCCCTCTTCCTGTAGATATGGAATGGCAAAAGCGAAATTTTTGCGCAGCAAATAGTAGCCCGCATACCCGATAAAGATGCCTAGAAAGACTTGCAGACGCAGCCGCTTATACGTCTCGTCTGTTTTGGCATCATCAAGCCTGTCGATATGCGGAGCAGGTTTAAACCATTTGAACATAAAGATCCTCCTTTTGTAGATGTCCGATTGATTGAAGCAAAAGTACGAGATCAGCGCCTCATCTTGTACCTTTTCAGAGACAAAAGAATTGTTAGCGCTTTCTTTTGTACTCCCATCATATCGGATGGAAGAGATGTTTATGATGAGGCTTTTGTCATAAATTTGGAAAAATGGTTCGTGAAGTAACAAAAAAATCCGCACAATGGCGGATTTTTTCTTAGCGGTTATAGAGACACATTAATTTTCGCAGATTTCTTTAGTTTTTCAATTTCTTTTTGTACTTCTTTCTGCTTTTCTTGAGATTCTAGCTGTTTTTTAATTTGTGATTTAACCTCTTTGTATTCTGGTACTTTTTGCTTTTGTTTTTTCATTTGGTCTGCGTATTGGTCATAATACGCTTTGACGTCTTTCTCAGAGACGGAGGCTGATTTGATTTCTTTGTCGACATATTGACTGTATTTGATGCTGTCAGCAATGTCACTTTTCAGCTGATCCAATGTGAGTCCGCTCTTTTTAAGTGCTTCTTCGAATTGAGCGTTGTCTTTAAACTGTTTCTTTTCTTCCTTTAGCTGCTTATCTACCTCTTTGTCAGAGGCTTTGAAGCCCTTCTTCTCAGCATCTTGCAGGATGAGCTCTTGGCCTACGAGCGCATCAATGGTTTGTTTCTTGACTGCTTTCTCGCCTTCTTTAGAAGTTGGGTCTTGCCCGGACTGCTGAAGCTGGCCTTGAATGGTAGATAAGGCGCTATTGTATTCACTGCCTGTGATTTTGTCTTTGTTGACGGTCGCAACGACCTTTTGATCATCGATTTTTTGTGCGTCTAATTTCTTTTGCATTTCTTCCATTTGCTTTTGCTGATCTTTTTGATCAGCCTGTGTTGTTTCCTTGTTTTTGGCTGCATCGCTTTGCTTATCCTGTTTTGCATCGTTTGATGAGCAGGCTGCAAGCCCAACAGATAACAAACAAGCGATGAGGGTATATGATACCTTTTTCATTATTTTCTCTCCCTTCGGTATGAGAACATCTAGTGCGCATTCTAACCGTTTTTTAGGAAAAATAAAACCGTACAGACAATTTGTTAGCGGATTGACATGTTTTTTATCTGTTTGTCCTCATTTTGTCTTCTCATAGTCATCTTATGACAAACTTAATCATGGAATAACTGTTCCATCGCCTCATCGATATGGGTGATCGGCTGGCGGCAGCTGTAGTTTTCACAAATATACACTGTGGTGCTGCCGCCGATTGTTTTGTAATCTTTTGCAAATGGTGCGAGCTTTGCTAGGTCATTTCCTGTTTCGGCGGTCAATATGATATCAAATGGCATAAATCGTTTCCGAAGCGCCTGTAAAAGCTGTTCTTTTTGCGGATCTCCGTTTTCCCCAAGAATGATGATTTCTCTTTTTGCCGCATATTGACTTAGAAGCCCTTGCAGAAATGCTGTGTGTCCGCTTGGGTAGGAAGAGACATCGACATAAAAGGCTTTGAACATCTGTTCTAATGTTTTCAGCCAGTCTTGACGTCCAGTCATTCTGCTTAGTTTAAGAAGCTGGTGGAGTGCGGTGCTGTTTCCAGAAGGCATGGCACCGTCGTACACTTCTTTTTCTCGAACGAGGAGCGATTCCGCATCTGATCCCGAGAAGAAAAAGCCCCCTTTTTCCTTGTCCCAAAACAACTCAAACATGTTCTCAGCAATGGCTGTGGCTTTTTCCAGCCAATCTAATTCGAAGGTCGCTTCGTATAAAGACATATAGGCTTTTAGCATATGCGCATAATCCTCGATAAAGCCGAGATGCTTCACGTCACCTTCTCTGTAGCGGACCATGAGCCGCTCATGTTGAATAAGATGTGTTTCTAGAAAAGACATCGCCTGCTTCGCCATACGGATTGCCTCCTCTGCATCGAATACCCTTCCTGCTTTGGCGAGAGCTGTGATCATCAGCGCATTCCAGGATGTGAGCACCTTGTCATCGACAAGCGGTGCGGGTCGCTGCTGTCTGACTGATTGTAGAATTTGCCGGGCTTCTTGCAGCTTGGATTGAAGGGTTTTATCGTCGATCGAAAAAGAGGCCTTGATGTCCTCAAAGGAGGTGGAAATGGTGTGAGGGATGTTCTCCCCTTCAAAGTTCCCCTCTTCTGTGATGTGATAGACTTCGCAAAATAAAGCGCCAAGCTCCTCGCCTAAATGGGTGATGATCTCATCCTTTGACCAGACGTAATATTGTCCTTCTTTCCCTTCGGAATCTGCGTCAATCGCTGAATAAAAGGAGCCGCCCGGATTCATCATATCTTGTTTGATAAATTGGATCAGGCGTTGGACAAGCTTTTCATACTCAGGGTTTGAGTTGAGCTGATACGCTTCTGTGTAAGCTTCCATCAGCAAGGCGTTATCATACAGCATTTTTTCAAAATGCGGCACAAGCCATTTTTCATCCGTCGAATAACGAGAAAAGCCGGAACCAATATGGTCATATATACCGCCATTTGCCATCCCATCTAACGTTTTCGTGACCGCATATAGCGCATTCTCCTGCCCTGTCCATTCGTAATAGCGCATCAGAAATGAGAGCATATGAGGTGCAGGAAATTTCGGCGTGGAGCCGAATCCGCCATACAGCGTATCAAAGCTGCTCATGAGCTGATAATAGGCTTTGTGAATTGCCTCTTGAGACAGTGTGTTTTCTGTCTGCCCTGCTGCTTTAATCCGCAGATTATTTGTCGCTTTCTCTGCCAATGATTCAATATGATCTCGGTCGTTATGGTACGCATCCAGCAATTGTGTCAGTGCCTCAATGAAGCCAGGACGCCCGTATGCACTTCTTTTTGGAAAATATGTCCCCGCATAAAAAGGCTTTTGATCCGGCGTGACAAACACGTTCAACGGCCAGCCGCCTTGCCCCGTCATCATCTGACAAACAGACATGTACATCGAGTCGATATCTGGACGCTCCTCACGATCGACTTTAATCGAAATAAAATGCTCATTTAAGATGTAAGCGACTTGTTGATCTTCGAAGCTTTCGTGTGCCATGACGTGGCACCAATGACAAGTAGCGTAACCAATACTGACAAGCACAGGTTTATTTTCAAGTTTGGCTTTGTCAAAGGCTTCTTGCCCCCACGGGTACCAGTGAACTGGGTTGTGAGCGTGTTGAAGGAGGTATGGTGATTTTTCATTGATGAGTGGGTTGGGTGTTTGGTTGTTTGACATGGGTCACCTGCTTTCTAAATGTTTTTAGTATTCTCTTTTCTCCATTTAATATATCAGATTGCTGAGGCCCGTCATCATTTGTCTGTGAGGAATTCCCAAAATGAAAAAAATCAAGGGCTATAAACCCTTGATAGATTCATTATTTCATCATTTAACTACTTCAATCGTAATGCTTTAACAAGATGGCTGAATTATGTCCTCCAAAACCAAAAGAATTGGATAGCCCGTATTTCAAAGGAAGCTGTCTCGCTTCTAATACAACATCTAAGTTGCAATCTGGATCTAGCTTCTCTACATTAATCGTTGGCGGAATCATACCTCGTCTCAAACTTTCCACTAAAGCAATGGCTTCTACACCGCCGGCAGCACCAAACATGTGCCCAGTCATTGATTTGTTTGCCGTTGTTGGAATTTCACTTGAACGTTCACCAAATAATTTCTTAATAGCTAGAACTTCTGAACGATCACCTACTTGTGTACTTGTTGCATGTGCACTAATAACATCAATATCATCTGTTGATATATTTGCACTTTTCAATGCTTTTTTCATGGCTAAGTAGGCACCCTTGCCTTCTGGGTGGGATGCTACCATATGATGAGCGTCTGAACTAGCTCCGTATCCCACTACTTCACATAGTATCGGTGCATCTCTAAGAATTGCGTTTTCTAATGATTCTAATACTAAGATACCTGCCCCTTCACTCATCACAAAACCATCTCTATCTGTATCGAATGGACGGCTGGCTCGACTTGGGTCTTGGTTTCTAGTAGATAGTGCATGTGCGTTTCCAAAACTAGCCAAGGATATCTGTGAGACGGCAGCTTCTGCTCCTCCGGCAAATATAATATCTGCATCATCATTTCGGATCGCATTGAAAGCTTCGCCAATAGCGGTGTTCCCAATAGAACAAGCTGTGACTGGTGACAATGATGGTCCTTGTGCTCCTAATTTTATGCTGATTTGGGCCGCAGCTGCGTTTGAAATCATCATGGGTACAAGGCTGGGGCTTACTCTTGAGGGACCTCTTTTATCTAATACATTCACTTGATCAACAAGCGACTCTATGCCCCCGATTCCTGAACCAACATATACGCCTAAACGTTCAAGGTCAACTTGATCTAACTGTAATTGTGAATTTTCTAATGCTTGTTCGGCTGCTGCTAAGGCAAACTGACTAAAACGATCTAATCGTTTTGCTTCTTTTCTCCCCAATATTTCATCTGCATCGAAATCACGAACGATTCCAGCAATTTTTGTTTTATAATCAGTCGTATCAAAAGAATCAATGAGAGATATACCCGATTGTCCTTTTATTAGTTGATTCCAAAAGCTATTTACATCATTTCCTAGTGGAGAAATAACTCCCATTCCAGTAATGACAACTCTTTTCATGATCATTCCCTCCTTGTTTTTATTAACTTTAGCCATTGTGTTATCCTATTACAAGTTGTTGTTTATCCTAGTATAATTAATAATATTTTAAAGGGAGATCTGAATGAAACCTGAAACTAGACTTCAAGCATTATCAGAATTTCTAAAGAACCAACGTTCGAAAATTACGCCTCAAATGGTTGGTTTACCTGTAGGCACCCGCAGAAGAACACCAGGACTCAGAAGAGAAGAAGTGGCTCAACTAGCCGGTGTGAGTCTTACTTGGTATACATGGTTAGAGCAAGGCAGAGATATAAAAGTATCTACTTCGGTATTAGATGCTATTTCTCGTGCATTACAATTAAATAACGATGAAAGGAGATATTTGTACGCTTTAGCGTTAGAGGAAGGAGTGAAACAATCCTTTATCATTGAGAATGAGAAGGAAATCAGTCCGGCTTTAGTGAAAATTTTGCAGGAACTTCGTTATTGCCCGACGATTATATCTGATAGAAGAAGTCAGATTGTTGGCTGGAATCAAGCAGCAGCTAACGTATTTTTGGACTTTGAACAAATCGTCCCGGCAGAAAGGAATATCATACGCTTACTATTCGCAAGAAAGGAATTTAAAAGTTTAGCGGTGAATTGGGAGCATTTTGTTAGAGGATATATCGCCATATTTAGAACGTATTATGGACAGTATGTGGCGGATGACTGGTATGAGCAATTTATAGAAGAAATGGAGCAGGCATATCCTGAGTTTCGTAAAATTTGGAATGAAAATGAGATCAGCTATGCGCCTGAAGTATTAATTGAATTTCGTCATGCTAAGGCAGGTAAAATGTTGTTTAATCTCACTTCATTACAAGTGTATGGGGAGACTGATTTAAGATGCAGCGTCTATACTCCAGTTGAGGATACTGAGACGGAGCTTAAGTTAAAACGTTTGATTGAAGGCTAGCTATCGTTTGGATGAAGTTATTGAGTGCATTTAATATAAAGTAGATTCTATGCAGTGACAAGTGGCATAACCGATGCTGACAAGCACCGGTTTATTTTCACGTTTGGCTTTGTCGAAGGTTCTTGGCCCCAAGCCTATATCGTTTCTGGTAAATGATGTTTATACATCTCAATAGCGTCTGTATGTTCTTTTAAAATACTCATTGTTTTTGGATGGGGTCTTACATATATCAAAGGATAGTCGACTTCATCTAATTCTTGTTGGGTATGAAAAGCTAATCTTTCATGATCAAGTGAAAATTGAGCATCAATTCCTGTTTTGTTGCCGCGTGCATCTAATCGAATCCATTTATTAAGTGAATGAAGAAATACAGCATTTAATGCGTGAATGCAATATCCTTTATCTGGCGTATCGAACAACATTAACCGCTGGTAACAAAAACCTGTAGGTATTCCTTGTGAGCGCAATAGGGCAGCTAATAGGTTGGACTTTGCGTAGCAAATTCCTTCTTTAAATCTTGATACCTCTGATGCATGACAAGTCACTCGTTTGGATTGAATATCCCATGTATGGGGAATTTCATCTCGAACAAACTCATAGGCTGCTTTTGCTTTTTCTATTTCTGTCTGGAAAGGATTGAAAAGTTCATTTGCAAGTGTACAAATAATAGGATTAGAATAATCAACTTCATTTAATTCAAGTAAATAATCATTAAAGTTTTTCGATTCACATTTCAACTTCATTTCTTCACCCCCATATTTTAACGAATGATACTACATTATAGAACATGATTAGAAATATATTAAGAAAGAATAAAAGAGATTGCTACTCAGTATAGTTTGAATATTTATAGAGTGTTATGAAAGATGTAACACAAATTATGATTAGTTCTCTGCCTTAAAAATATGTAGTGACATCAATTTCAGGTCTTAACCTCACTAAAGTTCCTTCGCAAAAATTCATTAGTTAAACCTAGGAAAATTTGAAAGGTCCTAGACACTGTTTAAAAATAAGATAATGACAAAGCTATCACTATAATCATTATCATGTTTTTAAATGGTTTCTTAACAAGCACCATTGACAAGGTTCCGACTATAGCAAAAATCAAAAGTGAACCTAATGCAATCCACCTTGTAACCCAATAACCGATAATTAAAGCTACTGCAGTAACTAATTCTTAGATACCTGTAAACACACGAAACCATTGTGGTAGTCTCAGCGTTTTAAATTCTTCGATAGCCGTTTTATCGCTTGTTAATTTTCTATAACTTGCATAGGAAACATAAATATCAAAAACGTTTGCATAATAATCATGACAATATGCATATTTTACATCTCCTTGTGATTATTAATAGATATTAGAGTAGAATAGTATGATTTAAGATTTACGTATGGTTTATAACGATATCCCTTTTAGGCTGGAATCCGTACGTATGAGACCTGTTTGATAATCATGATAATTTGCCTACAGTCTATAGGTTTTAAATTATAGTGAGTTTCTACTTTGAAACTAATTAATTAGTAACAATAAAGCAACAACTTAAATAAATATTAGACTTGCGACTATATTTGTTGTAAAATTGTAAAAAATAAGAAAAATACCCATTTGATAGTTTGGATATTTAGACTTAAATTCAAGTGAGACTTTTATTTTTTAAACAGTTTCTTTTGGGAGGGTACAAAGAGTGAGTTTCGAAGAGATAAAAACTAAATTTATTGATAAGTCAGCTAATATTGGTGTAAATAAAGTCTTTTTTATGTAATGTTGAAACGAGTTAAATCTGGAGGAATTACTATGTTAAATAAATATAGTTCAAGGTTATACGTATTAACCGTTCTTTTTTCCTCAACGTCTTCTTCAATGTATATAATTGCTTTAACTTGGATTCTATATGAAATATCAGGTAATGCATTCTATTCTGGCTTAATGGTTGGAATTGGTTTTATCCCAGGATTGTTAGTAAATCTCTTTTCAGGAGTTATTATTGATCGCTTAAATAAAAAAAAAATTATCATTATTTCTTTATCAATTCAGAGTTTAATGATTTTATTTCTGACAATCTTTATTGCTACCAACTCATTAGTTGTTTGGACAATAATTACATCTCACGTAATAGTCCAATTGTTGAGTTCAATTATTAGACCTGCTATGCAGGCCCTTATTGTACAAACTTTTTCGAAAAAAGAGTATACAAAGATCATAGGAATTTCAACAAGTATCGGTGAAATAGGATGGATTCTTGGGGTTAGTTCCACAGGGTTTTTATTTATATTTTTAGATGCAGTATATATTTTTTTGATAATATTAATAATTAGCCTCCTATCTTTATTATCTTTATCTTTTATAAAATCTATTAATGTTAATTCAATTCAATTAGAACGGGAGAAAAATTCGATATTATTCGATCTTAAAGATGGTTTTAACTATTTATTAAAAAATAAGATCATCTTAGGACTTTTTGGAATTGGATGTGTTGGTCAGCTAGTATTGCATTCAAACACTGGTCTGCTTTCTGTTTATACTAAGACATATCTTGGTAAACCAAGCTTTATATTTGGTTTACTGGAAGCAGCCTTGTCTACTGGGGCGATAGTTGCAGGTTTAATTATTTCATGGTTATTTTTAAAAACAAAATCTTTTGTCCCAATTATCTCTATAGGTGTTGTTATTTTAGGGCTTTCTCTCCTTTCTTTTAGTAGAACTATTATTTTTTCTTTTTTTGGTATTTTCTTTTTAGGTTTTGGTACTGCTTTGTTAAGAGTAATTACACAATCCATACAACAAATGATTACTGATTCATTATATCATGGTAGAATGGCCAGCTACAGAATGTTTATTAACCAAGGATCTGTAGTTATAGGAAGCCCAATACTAGGACTAATTAGTGAAACTTATGGAGCTAATTTCGCTTACATGGTTTTACTAATACCAACCATTATTGCTTTGATATATACCATAGTTTTTCTCAAACAAAAAAGTACTCAAAAAATAATTTCATCAGTAATATCTAGATAAAGAGATATTAATAAATATAAAAAAACAAAACTTTTTATTAATATTACAGTTAATCTGACACTATTTTTTGCAAAGAATGTTTACATATAAGAAATAAAAATTCATTTTATTTAGACGGTTATTTAAAATTTATATGAAAGAATAATGGCAGGAGGTCTATTTCTTCACCAACACATATTGTAAGTTTTCTAATTCAAACATATCAATCAGTTCATCGATCTCTTTAAAATTGATATGTTTTCCAAATCGTTTTTTGCTTAGGTCAATTTCTACATCCAATTGATCATCCTTTTCTTTCGTTTCGAGTCCATCTACACAAGAATAGATTTCGATGGTTTCTCCTTTTGACAGCACTTTTTCAATGAATTGAAAAAGTGCACGAAGAGAATGAATGATGTCTAATTCATAAACAAAAGGATGCGTGAATTTGTTTCTTACCGCTTCATAGACGGGATCTAGATGATCAATGTGAATGCCTTCGAAATCCTCTTCTGTTTCAAATGCTTCTATCAAAAGTTCTTCTTTTTGATAGGTTTTTGGCTTTTTTTGTTTTTTATCAAACGTTCTGATATTGAGTTCAGAGAACGGTTTATATGTAGGGTTTTGACCAAAGGTACCAAGCGGCAGTTCTTTGTTTGCTCCAATATAGTGATGTAAAGTCATGGGCTGCCCTCTTTTCTTCAATGATTTCTTGTTCGTTGATTATTTTCTTTTTATCAATAAATGGTGGAATATGCAATTCTTTTCATATAAGTTCTCTACAAAAGAGAAGGGCAAGTCGTTTGACTAAATACCTCTTAGGGTATACTATCTGTTCATAGAAAGAATAGAAAGGGGTGCTTGTGAATGGAATATAATCAGCAGATGAAGAACCGTCTTCGCCGGATTGAGGGGCAGATTAAAGGGGTTCTTGCGATGATGGAGCAGGGAAAGGATTGCCGCGAGGTGGTGACGCAGCTGTCTGCATCACGCAATGCCATTGATCGTGCAATGGGTGTGATTGTGAGTACAAATCTTGAGCAATGTGTCCGTGAAAGTCTTGAACAAGGCAAGGATACGGAAGGTCTTGTGAAAGAAGCGGTGGAGCTATTGGTGAAAAGCCGGTAAGAAATTCTTCAGCCTTTGAAGGTTGACGGATTTTTTTACTTGTTATAATATACCCTTACCGGTATGTGTATATATTTTTATTTTCTATATACCCCTGTGGGTAATGATGAAGGAGGAGCAGGATGGAAGAACAGAAAAAACGCACAACGATTGTGCTATTTAGTGGAGATTATGATAAAGCGATGGCAGCTTACATTATTGCCAATGGTGCAGCAGCCTATGATCATGAAGTGACGATTTTTCATACCTTTTGGGGGCTGAATGCCTTGCGCAAGGATGAGATGGTGCCTATGAAAAAGGGTTTTTTAGAAAAAATGTTTGGCAAGATTATGCCGCGCGGGGCTGATCGAATGGGCATTTCAAAGATGAATTTTGCTGGAATGGGTCCAAAGATGATTAAGCACGTGATCAAAAAGCACAATGCCATGACTTTGCCGCAGCTCATTGATATGGCGAAGGAACAGGATATCAATCTTGTGGCATGTACAATGACGATGGATCTTTTAGGATTACAGGAGAAAGAGTTATTAGATGACATTCAATATGCTGGTGTGGCCGCTTATTTAGCAGAGGCTGAAATCGGACGTGTGAATTTATTTATTTAGTGAGGTGATGAAATGATTCAAACGATTTTGTTCATCATGGTGATTGGCTTACTCGTGAGCCGCTTTCTGCCGGTTCGAGGCGTGAACCAAATGGATGCAGCCGATATGAAGAAAAAGCTGAAAAACAAAGGTCAACAACTAATTGACGTACGATCTCCAGTAGAATTTCAAACAAACCATATTAAAGAATTTCGAAACATTCCTTTACCTCAGTTAAAAGAACAAGCTTCTCAGCTTGAGAAGAATGAAGAAATCTACGTGATATGCCAAAGCGGAATGAGAAGTATGCAGGCAGCGAAAATATTGAAGAAACAGGGATTTACTCATATTACAAACATCAAGGGTGGTATGAATGCTTGGCATTAAGCACGCATAAAAATATACCCCCACCCCTATATGAAGGAGGACATCACATGCAGCAACCAACAGTCATTTTAGATGCAAAAGGATTGGCATGCCCGATGCCGATCGTGAAAACAAAAAAACAAATGAATGAGCTTTTGCCAGGAGATGTGCTTGAAGTGCAAGCTACCGATAAAGGATCAGCAGCGGATTTAGCGGCTTGGTCAAAAAGTGCCGGCCATGAGTTTTTAGGAACAAAAGTAGAAGGACAGGTGCTTCATCATTTGATTCGTAAGGGCGGAGCAGCGCAAGAGGAAGAGTCCATGATTTCGGAAATATCTTTGAATGCCTTTCAACAGAAGGTAAAAGAAGATCAATCTCTGTTTATTTTGGATGTACGAGAGCTGGATGAATACGAGGCGGGGCATATCCCAGGAGCCGTCCATATCCCGCTTGGTGAGGTGGAACATCGTGCCGAGGAGTTAACAAGAGAATCGGACATTTATCTCATCTGTCATTCAGGCAGAAGAAGTGAATTAGCCGCGCAAAAGCTCAAAGAGAAAGGATTTCAACAATTAATCAATGTGGTGCCAGGTATGAATAGCTGGACAGGAGCCATTGAAAAATAGGAGCTGAATAAAACATGACGGTAAAAGCCATGACTGCAGAGCAGTTAACAAAAAAGATCGTGGGCAAAGAGCCGCTCTTTTTGCTAGATGTGCGAAATCAAGCAGATGTGCAGGACTGGAAGATTGAAGGGGAAGCAATCGTTGATTTGAATGTGCCTTATTTTGATCTGCTTGACGGAGTAGAGGGCCTTTTACAGCACATTCCTAGTGACCGTGAAGTGTTGGTGGTTTGTGCCAAGGAAGGTTCCTCTATCCTGGTGGCGGAGATGCTGTCAGAGGCTGGCGTGCCTGTTCATTATTTGCAGGGCGGCATGAAGGCATGGAGTGAGCATCTAGAGCCAGTGAAAATAGGTGATTTAAGCGGCGGTGGAGAGCTGTATCAATTTGTACGGATGGGCAAAGGGTGTCTGTCCTATATGATCATGTCCAATGGAGAAGCCGCGGTTGTGGATGCAGCTCGAATGACGGAGGTCTATATGGATTTTGCGAAAAAGCATGATGTCTCTGTGACGCATGTGATGGATACTCACCTTCATGCAGATCATATTTCTGGTGGGAAAAAGCTGGCTGAACTAACTGGTGCTACCTACTGGCTGCCGCCAAAAGATGCCGAAGAGGTAACCTTTGAATATAAACGTCTTGAAGAAGGACAGCGGATAACGATTGGAACAGCTTCTATTGATATTCAACCTATTTATTCCCCGGGACATACAATCGGCTCAACATCTTTTATCGTAGACAATCAATATCTTCTTTCAGGTGATATTTTGTTTATTGATTCAATTGGAAGACCTGATCTTGCTGGAATGGCGGAGGACTGGGTAGATGATTTGAGAGAGACGCTTTATGAACGGTATATGGCGTTTTCAAAGGAATACATCGTTCTGCCTGCGCACTTCATGACCATAGAAGAAATGAATGAAGACGGCAGTGTTTGGAAGGAGCTCGGCTCACTTTTAAAAGAAAATCATGGGCTTCATATTGAAGATCAAAATATGTTTAGACAGATGGTGACGGAGGGATTGCCTGCACAGCCGCATGCCTTTCAAGAGATTCGTAAAGCCAATATGGGGAAGCTGAACCCAGATGTGGAAGAGCAGCGTGAAATGGAAATTGGTCCAAACCGTTGTGCGATTCGGTAATGTCCAATAAAATAAGAGAAGAGGAACGATTAAATGACATCAGATCAAATTTTAGACGTAACAGGGCTCGCATGCCCAATGCCGATTATTCGAACGAAGAAAAAAATGAACGACTTGACTGAAGGTCAAGTTTTAGAAATACATGCAACAGATAAAGGGGCTAAAGCTGACTTAGCTGCATGGGCGAAGTCAAGCGGACATGAATTGATCACGCAGACAGAAGAAGGTCACGTGCTGAAGTTCTGGATGAGAAAAGGGTCCTAAAGGATGTAGGGGTATCTGCTGAAGATCCCCTTTTCCTTTTGTAAAGGAGGAGACCAGCATGGATTTTGCATTTTTGATTACTCTTTTTATCATCGGATGTATTGGTTCCTTCTTATCAGGAATGGTGGGGATCGGGGGATCTGTGATCAACTATCCTATGCTGCTTTATATCCCGCCTCTTCTCGGTGTGATGGCACTATCAGCACACGAGGTATCAGGGATTGGTGCTATTCAAGTGCTTTTTTCGACGCTGGGTGGGGTATTGGCCTACCGAAAAAGCGGATTTTTACATCGCTCGCTGATTTTATATATGGGAAGCAGTATATTGGCGGGCAGCTTATTAGGCAGTTATGTATCACATTTTATGCCGGAGAAAGGGATGAACCTCGTCTATGGATTACTCGCCATTGTGGCGGTTATTCTCATGTTGATTCCGAAAAAAGGACAGCGTGCAGACGCAGAGAGAGAAGTCACTTTTCATAAAGGACTGGCATCAGGTATTGCCTTTGTGATTGGCAGTGTTTCCGGGGTATTAGGTGCAGGCGGCGCATTTATTTTAGTGCCTGTGATGCTGTCTATTTTAAAAATTCCTGTACGGATGACGATTGCGTCGTCACTTGCGATTACGTTTCTTTCTGCGATAGGCGCATCGACTGGAAAGGTATTGACGGGTCAGGTCATGCTTCTTCCTGCGATTGTGCTGATGGCGGCAAGTTTGATGGCAGCTCCGATTGGTGCGAAGGTCGGTCAGAAAATCAATGCCGTCTACTTGCAATGGGCACTTGCTGTGATGATTACGGCGACAGCGGTCAAAATTTGGCTGGATATTTTATAAAGAAAAGACCAACAAAGCAAAAATGTTGGTCTTTTTTATTTGACGTCATCGTGCTCGATATACGTTTCTAGTGCTGGGTGGTACTCTTTTTGATAATGAAGGTTGGGACATGTTTTCACGACTTTGCCTTGCAGGGCATTGGACTTTGAGACTTCTAATGCTGATTTACATTTAGGACAGCGTTCGGCAAAGAATGAGGGCCAGCGTTTCATGTATCACCACTCCAGTTAAAGTCTTAAAAACCGATTATATTAATATGAATTATAGGGGATCATGCAGGTGAGGTCAATGGGTGTTTGGGTCTTTTTAACAAAAAAAGAAGCATCAAGAGAGATGCTTCTTTATCGTTCATATTCTTAATAGGCTTTCGCCCAGAATACCGTATCAGATGCAGGCTTTCCGCAGCATACACATGTGTCAGAAAGGGTTTCCTGCTCGAATGGGATACAGCGTGAGGTCACCCCTGTTCTTTCTTTAATGTCGTTTTCACAGGCTTCGTCACCGCACCACATGGCTTTAATCAATCGGTTTTCTTCCGCTAGAATTTGCTCGATGTCTTCCATTGTGTGGGCGTGTGATGTCTTTTCATGTAATCGTTCTTTCGCTTTTTCGTACATGGTCCGCTGGATGTCTTCAAGCGTTGTTGTGATGGTTTGTTCAAGTGCATCTAACGTGACAGCTTGCTTTTCACCAGTGTCTCGTCTTGCAAGCATCACCTGTCCTTTTTCGATGTCCTTTGGTCCTACTTCTACACGTAGCGGAATACCTTGCATTTCACACTCGTTGAATTTCCAGCCTGGCTGTTTATCGCTTGCGTCGATGTCAGCACGTGCGATGCGGGCGAGTCGATTCTTCAATTCGTAGGCATGATCTAGCACACCTTCTTTATGAGAAGCGATTGGCACGATACGCACTTGGGTTGGCGCAATATTGGGCGGGAGGACGAGCCCTCTGTCATCGCCATGCACCATGATCATAGCGCCGATGATTCTTGTTGTAAAACCCCAAGAGGTTTGCTGGACATGCTCTAGTTTTCCTTCACGGTTTAAGAATTCGATGCCAAATGCTTTGGCAAATCCGTTCCCAAAGAAATGAGAAGTGGCAGTTTGCAGCGCTTTTCCATCATGCATCAAGCTTTCAACCGTATAGGTGAAGCGAGCGCCGGCGAATTTTTCCTTCTCTGTTTTTCTCCCTTTAATGACAGGAATGGCAAGTAGATCTTCGCAAAGAGAAGCGTAAATGTGAAGCATTCTTTCTGTTTCTTCAATCGCTTCTTGCTCAGTCTCATGGCACGTGTGCCCTTCCTGCCATAGGAATTCAAGGGTTCTGAGGAAGGGACGTGTTGTCTTTTCCCAGCGGACGACATTGGCCCATTGGTTATATAGCTTCGGTAAATCGCGGTAGGAATGAATAATGTTTTTGTAATGCTCAGCGAACAGCACTTCAGAGGTTGGTCTGACGCAGAGCCTTTCTTGTAATTCGGATTCACCGCCATGTGTGACCCACGCTACTTCAGGAGCAAAGCCTTCGATATGATCTTTTTCCTGCTGAAGCAGGCTCTCTGGGATAAAAAGCGGCATATAAACATTCTCATGACCCGTTTCTTTAATCTGGCGGTCAAGTTCGTCGCGAATATTCTCCCAGATTTTAAAGCCGTACGGCTGAATGATCATACTGCCTCTCACGCTTGAATAATCGACGAGCCGCGCCTTTGTGACAACATCTGTATACCACTGGGCAAAGTCGTCTTCCATGCTTGTAATTTTCTCAACAAATTGTTTCTTTGACATTGCAGGTTCCTCCTTTTTTAAAACAAAAAAGCTGTACTTTAAGTTAGGGACCATTCCTGGTGGTACCACCCTAATTTAAAGCACAGCTTTACACTCAATCATGATAACGGTATGAACCGCTGTATGAAACAGAACTAAATCGGCAGGTTCACTTGAAGATGTCAGTAGGAACTTCTCAGCACCGTTCCCTCTCTGTTAAAGATCGATTCAAGCTACTATTCCAGATCTACGTTGATCCTTGTTCGTTGATTTTTCATCAGTTTACCTGTAAATGGTGGAGAAAGCAAGCTGTTCTGATTCCCTTTCCGGCGCCTTTTGCTTAATGATTGGAATGGCACTATTTTTCTATTTTTACAGCTTGCGAGTTATGTAAGGCTGTGCTAATATATGTGAAGAAAAAAATAGACTTGTATAACCTCAATAATATGGTTTGAGGGTTTCTACCAGGATCCGATAAATCCTGATTACAAAAGCGCGCTTTCCTTTTTTGTAATCAGGGTTTTTTTGTTTGTCTGCACCCTGTATCAAAAGTGAAAGCGATGATATACAGAAGGGATGTTAGACATGAACTGGAGAGTATATTTATTAGCCGTTTCTACTTTTGCGGTTGGATTAGTTGAGCTTGTGGTCGGGGGCATTCTGCCAAGTCTTGCAGAGGATTTGAATGTGTCTCTTGCAACAGCCGGACAGCTCATTACGGTATTTGCGATTGTGTATGCCATTTCAGCACCCGTCCTGCTGACAGCTACAGCCAAAATTGAACGAAAGCGCCTTTATTTAATCGCGTTATTGGTGTTTACAATAGGAAATGTGTTCACTTATTTTAGTTCGACCTTTGCCCTTGTCATGATATCAAGGGTGTTGATTGCGATGAGTACAGCGCTTGTGGTGGTATTATCTTTGACGATCACCGCCAAATTAGTGGAACCAGCGCATCGTGCAAAAGCATTAGGGCTGATTTTTATTGGTATTAGCTCCTCACTTGTTCTCGGTGTACCGATCGGTATTTTTATTACAGAGAGCTTTGGCTGGAGAGTGATGTTTTTAGGAATCAGTATTCTTTCTGCCATATCGATGGTGCTGATCTATTTTCTATTGGAAAAAATGCCTGTTGAAAAAGTGACGCCTCTTAGAGAGCAGATTCGTTCTTTAGGACATCCGAAAATTTTTAGTGCACACTTGATCAGTTTGTTTATGCTTGCTGGCCATTATATGCTTTATTCTTATTTCACTCCATTTCTGATGGAAGTTCTGCATATGACCCCGTTTTGGATTAGTATTTGTTATTTGATCTTCGGGCTTGCGTCTATTGGCGGGAATGGATTTGGCGGCTGGCTTAGTGACAAACTAGGATCAGGAAAAGCCATTTTGCTTGTGACGATGTCGTTTGCGATCGTCATGTTTATCCTTCCCTATACAGCGGGGGTGTTTATGCTCTTTATGGTGATGGTTGTCCTATGGGGAGCGCTCAGCTGGGCACTGACGCCTGCTTTGCAGAGTTATTTGATTCAAACAGATCCTGTCACGTCTGATATTCAGCAAAGTTTAAATACATCGGCCTTGCAAATCGGCATTTCGATTGGATCTGCGGTTGGCGGAGTCATGTTTACGATGACCGGTTCATCTGTTGATCTGGCTAAATTCGGTGCTGTGTTTGTACTGATTGCCTTTAGCTGTGCGGTGATTTCGTTGAAGAGACCGCCGCTTTATATGGATCGTCAGCATCATGCTGAAATGAAGACAAAGAGCTAAAATAAAGATCATTTTAGCCCTTTGTCAACAATCTGTAGCTGCCTATCTTTAGGCAGCTTTTTTATGTTCATTTCAAATTCACACGAAAAGTACCTTTCTATTCAAAAACGGCCATTTCGCCGATTGATTGAAAGCCGGCACGTTGATAAATATTTTTACCGTCCGCTGATGCTTGTAAGATGACACACTTTTGTTTATTCTCTGTCTGGGTCAGAAGGTAATGGAACATGTCACTGCCAAGTCCTTTTCCGCGGTGTTCTGCCCTTGTTATGACATCATAAATACCGTAGCTGTTGTTTGTCTCGAATAATAAGCCTGTTGTGACCGGCTTATGGTGTTCATATCCCACGAACATGTGAGCTTTTGAGTGCAATGCTTCAATCGAAAAACGCTGGAAATAGTCTTCTAAGGCGGCGGCCTCAGTCGACCCTTTGAATAGTTCTATAAAGATATGTTTGTAATCAAACAGTGTCTGCTCATCAAGTACTTCCTTGATTGTAAGTGATGAGGATGTGACTGGATCAATGTCACCTGTATGCTCAAGCATCATGATGGTATTGCGTTCGACCTCTTGAAGCTGATATTCCTTTAATAAATCAGCCCAATCAGGATGGAGTAAACGGTGATCGACCCATGTGCTGAATATGAGTTTCTGCGTCTGCATGTGTTCAATGGCTGCTTTCACTTTTTTCGGATCTTGAATTTGAGCTGATGTCGGTAAGAGCAAATTGAACGTGTCAGTCGATATATGAGTATTTGATAGAACGAAATCGTCAGATGCAAGGAAGGTTCCGTTCGCAGCAGAAGAAAACAGGTGTATCTTTTCTTCTAACTGGCGAATGGCCATTTGTTGTTCGGGTTTCATTTAGATCACCTTTTCATTATGATAAGTTGGATGACATCCCAATGATTATAGCATGTGACAGGATGAGGGGAATCTAGTATAAAAGTACATGTGCAATTATCAGGTCTTATGATCTATTATTTTACTCGCATCGACATTTCTTTTGACTCCTTTCTTCATTATTAGTACCATTTTATTAACCAGTTAAGAGTGGAGGTTCAGATGGAAACAAAAGAGCAGATTGTATTAAAAGCGATTCAAGATCTGATTATGCATAGGGAAAAGAGACGGAATGATCCAACAGATCCACTGATTACCACGACTGATACACTCAAACAAGAATGGACACTCACACAGCTTCACATTTTATCGATGATTCAAGCCAATCCAAACGAATCAAATAATACATTTCTATCTCAACAACTAAAACTATCAAAGCCAGCTATTACAAAGGCTGTGAAAAAACTGATTGAAAAAGGCATGGTGGACTATTGCCACCGGCAAGGTGATAAGAAATCTGTCTATTATTCTTTGACAGAGGAAGGCAAGCAATTGGCAGCGCTGCATGATGAGCTGCATGAAAAAGCAGTCACGTCCTATTTAGAATTTCTTCAGCAGTTTCATGAAGATGAATTACAAGTGATTGAGCGCTTCTTAAAGGCTTGGAAAGAAAAGATATAGATAAAAAACCGAAACCATCGTAAAGAGGAGATGATTTCGGTTTTTTTATGGTAAAATTAACATATATTGACGTTATTCGCGACCATGATGAAAGGGAGAGAGCTCATTGGAGAAAGAAATGATAGAAAATTATAAAAAATACGTATTCATCATGCCATTCGTGGGATTGTTTGTCAGCTTGATATTATTTGTTTATTTTTTTGGTATTGCAGGAGCTGGAGAACCGATTTGGGCCGCTGCTTTGTATTGTGCCCTGCCCTTTTTGGTGAATACGATATGTTTCCTGCCTTTATGTATTTATTTTAAAGTCAGCAAAAAAAATGAGGAACATACGTGATTGTCGTCAGTGCTTGTCTTGCTGGGTTGAAGGTTCGTTATAATGGCAGCCATCGATTAGATCAGCGAATTGAGGAGCTTGTTCAGGAGGGAAAGGCGGTCACAGTTTGTCCTGAGCTCCTTGGCGGCTTCTCCACGCCAAGACCTCCCGCAGAAATCATTGACGGAGACGGACATGATGTATTAAAGGGCCTCGCCTCCGTTATCGATGTGCATGGAACTGATGTCACAGAGATGTATGTAAAAGGTGCGAAAATGGCGCTGGAACAGATTCAGTCTCTGAATGCGACAGCGGTTGTGTTAAAAGAGTACAGCCCCTCCTGCGGCAGCCGGATGATTTATCGCGGAGATTTTAACGGCAGGACAAAAGCTGGAGATGGTGTGACATCCGCCTTGCTCAAACAGCATGGAATTCAGGTATTCTCTGAGGAGGATGATTGGACTTCGTTGTTTGTATAGGTGTGGTGTGAATAGAAGGAGGAGTTAGGTTGAAAAAGTGGATGATTGGTTTAATTGTCATTATTTTATTAGGAATTGGTATTTATTTTATAATCAATGCAAAAACATACTCTTTTGATGATGTGGCCTCAATTGATCAAAACAAGGTGACTTCGATTCAAATTGAGCATGATAATGAGCGTGTTATGGTGGAAAAGAAAGAGGATATTCAAAAGCTGCTGAAGGAATTTTCGGGTATGAAATTAAAGAAAACGAATGAGGTTAAAAAAGCCTCAAAAGAGTCTTATTGGATTAGAGTGTATGAGAACGAAAAGGAAATTTATGGACTGGTTTTTTATGATCAAAGCTTTTTAGAGAAATATGATTTTTCTAAAACAAAAGATCAAACCAGCGAATATCAAATCGTTGATGCCAATCAAGTCGATATAGGAAAATATATCAAATAAATCAGTCAGAATTTCATGCATGATCAATAGAAAATTCGGGTATAGTGCTTGGTAAGTAAAAAGGAAGCGGAGGTTTGTTTGATGAGTGGATTAACAGATACAGTCACATTAGCAAACGGAGTAAAAATGCCGAAGCTAGGCTTTGGTGTATGGCAGGTAAAAGATGGGGATGAGGCTGTAAATGCAGTCAAAGACGCTCTAGAAGCGGGCTACCGCAGCATTGATACAGCAGCAGCCTATCAAAATGAAGAAGGGGTAGGCAAAGCCATTCAGCAATCAGGCATCTCGCGCAATGATCTATTTATTACGACAAAGGTCTGGAATAATGATCAAGGCTATGAATCAACACTCGAAGCCTTTGAAACAAGTATGAACAAGCTGGGACTAGATGTATTAGACCTTTATTTAATTCATTGGCCAGTTGAAGGCAAATATAAAGAAACATGGAAAGCGCTAGAGAAACTATATAAGGATGGACGCGTTCGAGCTATCGGAGTGTGTAATTTCCATCAGCATCATTTAGAGGATTTATTGGAAGAGGCAGAAGTTGTGCCAATGGTGAATCAAATCGAGCTTCATCCGAAGCTGACACAGGAGCCTTTACGAGACTACTGCAAGTCGAAAGGAATTCATGTAGAGGCGTGGTCGCCATTAGGCAGCGGGAAGCTTCTAAACCATCCTGTTCTCCAGGATATCGCGAAAAAACATGACAAGTCAGTAGCGCAAGTGATTTTACGCTGGGACTTGCAGCATGGCATTATCACCATCCCAAAATCTGTGACGAAGAGCCGAATCATTGAAAACACACAAGTCTTCGATTTCGAGCTGTCCACACATGAGATGGGTGTCATTGATCAGCTCAATGAAGATGAACGCACAGGTCCAGATCCAGATAACTTTGATTTTTAATCGAAAGAAAAGCACAGGTGCGATGCCTGTGCTTTTTATTTGCCCTCATGTTTAGACAGTTTTTTCGGGTTGATAGGTTTCAATGATTTGAATGGCGTCGACAATCTGTTCTTTAGCATAGTCTCCAATCAAACAAAAGGTTTCATCTTTACGTGCCGCATGGTTTGCCACTGTGAGTGCCGCCTCTTCCAGTTGAGTTGTCATACCAAGATCGCGCATATTTCTAGGTAATCCGAGTGTTTGGTAGAGTTCAAGTAATTCCTCTACCTCGGACATTCGGTTTTCTGCGGCAAGCTGGACGAGGATGCCGTAAGCCACTTTTTGTCCATGTAACACATGATGCGTTTCATCAATAAATGTCAATCCATTATGAACGGCATGAGCACCTGCCATTCTTCCATAACGTCCCCCATAGCCGCCGACTGTTCCGGCTAACGTAATAATCGTATCTGTCACATCTGCAAATGCTTGTGAAAGCTGACCTGTTTTTAAGCTGTTGACAGCTTCTTCACTATGAGAAAGAAGAATGTCTCGAACATATACCGCCTGCTTTAGTGCGGCATGTACCATGAGCGGCAAGGCGCCTTTTGTGTTACGGATAATCGCTTCCGCTTCATACCATTTTGCCAGCGTATCACCAATTCCACTTTGAAGGTAGGAAAGAGGAGATGAAAGCAAAAAAGTATGATCAATTAAGGTGAGGTAGCTCGATCGTTTGTGATAATCGACTCTCATGAAATTGCCCTTATCATCATAAATGACGCTGAGAGGTGTAGACGCAGCACATGTGCCGGGAATCGTTGGCACCATGATAACTTCGATTTGAAGAGCGTCTGCGACTGATTTTGCGGTATCTAAAATCGTTCCGCCCCCGATGCCGATGATCACATCTGACCCGTTAAGCTTTTCTGCGATCCGTTTGACCGCATTGGGTGAACTGTATCCTTTGTGCTGAATGACAGGCCACTCGGGCGGCAGCTTTGTGTATTGTGAAAAAGCTTGGTATGAATCATATCCTGTCACTACAGCAGGTGACTGAAAAGGAGAAACAAGGGATTCTAGTTCATGATATATTCCCTTTTGAGAAATAAATTGGTTAGGGCCGCTTCTGACAATATCTTCTGGCTGGATCATGTATCATTGCTCCTTTACACATCATATTGTTCATAAATCATCTCATTTTACAGAAAGTTCTGTCAAATAATCAAATATATGAGAAGAAAGACCCTTCCGTTTTTTGGAATTGAGCCGCCGACATTGCCTTTAGGTATGTATTTCCTGTATGATAAAGAACGGTATGTTTTGATTAAATTTAAGAGGTGTTTATATAGATGGAAAAACAATATCGCGTTTTACTTTACTATCAATATGTCCCCATTGAGGACCCAGAGGCGTTTACAGCAGAGCATTTAGCATTCTGTAAGGAGCTTGGTTTGTTAGGCCGTATCCTCGTATCAGCAGAAGGCTTGAACGGAACGGTTTCTGGAACCATTGAGCAAACGGACAAGTACATGCAAGCGTTAAAAGAAGATCCACGCTTTGCGTCTATGCCAATTAAAATTGACGAAGCAGATGGTCATGCGTTTAAAAAAATGCACGTCCGTCATCGGAATGAACTAGTGAACCTTAGCCTTGAGGATGATGTGAATCCATTAGAAATAACGGGGAAACATCTTAGCCCGGTTGAATTTTACGAGCAAATGCAATCACCTGATACTGTTGTGATTGATGCGCGTAATGATTACGAGTTTGATGTTGGTCACTTCAGAGGGGCAGTCCGTCCTGATATTGAGACATTCCGTGAATTACCTGAGTGGATTCGTGACAATAAAGAGATTCTTGAAGGCAAAAAAATCCTGACGTATTGCACAGGCGGCGTACGCTGTGAGAAATTCTCAGGCTGGTTAAAGCGTGAAGGCTTTGAAGATGTCTCTCAGCTTGATGGCGGAATTGTCACTTACGGAAAAGACCCAGAAGTACAAGGGAAGCTGTGGGATGGTCAATGCTATGTGTTTGATAATCGCTTAACAGTACCAGTGAATCAAACAGAGCATGTGGTTGTCGGAAAAGATTTCTTCACGGGTGAGCCTTGCGAGCGTTATGTGAACTGTGCGAACCCTGCATGTAACCGCAAGATGATTGCCACTGAAGAGAGTGAGCATAAGTATATGCGCAGCTGCAGTCATGAATGCCGCACAAGCGAACGGAACCTGTACGTGAAACAGCACAATTTATCTGAAGAAGAAGTTCAAGAAAGACTAGCTGTCATTGAAAAAGAACAAGCGATTTCACAAGGATAGAGGGGACCCCCTTTATCCTTTTTTTCTATACTTGGCGTGGGTTAGAAGGGAGAGGAAGTCATTTCCTCTATCTTTTTTGTTTTGTTTTTTTCAAAATAAGGGTAAAGGTAGTTATTCAGTCTAATAGATTGAACAGGTGAAAAAGCGCTTTCTTTTGAAATAAGCATGTTCGACTATTTCAGAAAATGGAGAATTGAGAGATAATATAACAGGCGAAAAAATGAACAAGGGTAAAGGTTCATTAGAAGAAATATTTGCCAGTGAAATGAAAAGTGAGCTGCTTTGAAAGAGAGATGCTTGCTTGACACATGCTCTGTATTTTAATCGAAAGGTGTTATGAACATGAATCATTTGCATCGTAGGATGGGAACTTTCGCTTTAATGATGGTAGGTCTTGGCTCAATCATTGGTTCAGGATGGCTCTTCGGTGCTTGGCGTGCGGCTCAAATCGCCGGCCCTGCTGCTATTTTATCCTGGTTGATTGGGATGGTTGTGATTTTATTTATCGCTTTGTCTTATAGTGAACTCGGATCGATGTTTCCAGAGGCAGGCGGAATGGTGAAATATACGCAATATTCACACGGATCTTTTATTGGGTTTATTACAGCTTGGGCGAACTGGATCGCCATTGTCTCCGTGATACCTGTTGAGGCGGTTGCTTCCGTTCAGTACATGAGCTCATGGCCTTGGGAGTGGGCAAAGTGGACAACCCACTTGGTCACAAAAGGAGTGTTGACGACAGAAGGTCTTATGGTCGCCAGTGTGCTTCTTGTGATTTACTTTCTGCTTAATTATTGGACAGTTGGGTTATTTTCAAAAGCGAATACATTCATTACTGTATTTAAAATTGTCATTCCAGGATTAACAATTGGTGCGCTCTTATTCGTAGGTTTTCATAGTGAGAATTTTACTTCTGGAACAAGTATTGCCCCTAACGGCTGGGCGAGTGTGCTGACAGCTGTTGCGACATCAGGGATTGTATTTGCCTTCAATGGCTTCCAAAGCCCGATTAATATGGCCGGTGAGGCAAAAAATCCAGGCCGGTCGATTCCAATTGCCATTGTCGGATCGATTTTCATTGCAACTGTGATTTATGTCCTTTTACAAGTCGCCTTTATCGGTGCTGTTGATCCATCTATGATTGTGAATGGCTGGGGTCATTTGAATTTCAACTCGCCATTTGCTGACCTTGCCATTGCGCTTGGGATTAACTGGCTTGTTCTAATTTTATATGCGGATGCGTTTGTGTCACCTTCGGGTACAGGAATTACGTATACCGCAACGACGTCTCGTATGATTTATGGAATGGAAAAAAACAAATACATGCCAAGTGTGCTTGGCCGTCTGCACCCTATTTACGGCGTGCCTCGTCCAGCAATGTTTTTTAACTTAGCCGTATCGTTTATCTTTCTGTTTTTATTTAGAGGCTGGGGTGTACTTGCAGAAATTATCTCTGTCGCTACACTCATTTCTTATCTGACTGGACCAGTGACCGTCATGACGCTGAGAAAGACAGGGTCAGATTTATATCGTCCGCTTAAAATAAAAGGACTCAGCATCATTGCTCCTCTCGGCTTTGTCTTTGCCTCATTGACGCTGTATTGGGCAAGATGGCCGTTAACAGGTCAGGTGCTGTTCATTATTCTCATCGGTCTTCCTATCTATTTTTACTATCAAGCAAAAGCGAAGTGGAAAGGCTTCGGCCGCAACTTTAAGGCGGGTGCTTGGATGGTTGTGTACCTGCTTGTGATGATGACGATTTCCTGTCTTGGCAGTGACAAATTCGGCGGTTATAACATCATTCATTATGGCTGGGACATGGCACTGATTACAGTGGTTGCTCTGCTATTTTATATGTGGGCACTCAAAAGTGGATTTGAAACAGAGTTTTTAGAGGATGCGAAAAAAATCAATGATGAGCTGCGTGCTTCTCAGAAAGAAGCTGCAGCAACAAAAGAATAAAGAAACGGCTGCCTGAACATTCCGGGCAGCCGTTTTTATTTGGATGAAAGGTGCATCACATGCCGTTTCAGCCAAGTGGTGACGCCGCGCAAAACGGCCGCTGTGACAAGTGAAATGAGCACATATCTCCAAAGCTGACCTAAGCCTTGTCCACTCAGCCAGAACACGATGCCTAGAATGATGAGGGTGAACATGAGCAAGAATAAAAATGATGCAGACCAGAAAAAAGACTTCACAGAAGGTCACCTCCTCAGAAGTATTGTATGCAGGCAATTGAAGGAACAGACCAGCTATGAAAGGGTAGAATCATGGTGAAATCTATTGCAAAAGTCAGATAAAAACACCAAGTGATTTGACAGTTGTGTTAAGATGAGAGCATATTTTGAGTAAAGTTGTTGGTCATAGACGGAGGTGTTTGGAAATGCAGATTCAAAAGGTTCTAAACAATAATGTCATTAGTGTCATAGATGAACAAGGAAAAGAAATCGTTGTCATGGGCAGAGGCATCGCTTTCCAGCGACGTCCCGGGGACCCGGTGGACGAAGCGTTGATTGATAAAGTCTTCCGCCTGGAGGATCATTCCGTTCACGAGCGGATGAAAATGCTGCTTCAAGAGGTTCCGTATGATGTGGTCAAGGTGACCGAAGAAATGATCCAATATGCACATACAAAGCTGAACCGAAGATTAAACGAAAGTCTGCATGTATCGCTGGCAGACCATATTCATTACGCCATCGAACGATTGAAGAAAAATCATCTGATTGAGAATTCGCTTATTTGGGAGATTAAACGCTTATACAAAGATGAATTTCTCGTGGCAAAGGACTGTCTTGAGATGATTGAAGAGCGTCTTCATATTGAACTGCCTGAGGATGAAGCAGGCTTTATTGCTATGCATATCATTAACGCAGAGCTCAATGAGGATATGAATACGACGGTCAATATCACAAAGGAAGTCAATGCCATTCTCACCATTGTGAAATATCATCTCAACATGGAATTTGATGAGGACTCACTTAACTTTTATCGTTTTCTCACGCATTTGCGCTTTTTCGTCCAGCGTCTGATTAACGAAACACTGCTTGTCAGCGAAGATCAGGACTTATATCAGCTGATCAAAGTGAAATATCCGAAAGCATACGATTGCGCAAAGAAAATCGCAGAATACGTCTATCAAACCTATCACCGTGATCTCACATCAGAGGAGATGCTGTATCTATCAATTCATTTGAATCGACTGATCAAACGAGAAAAATAAAGATAGATTTTAAAAGAAAGCGTTGACATGAGAAAAGGTGAGTGGTACTATTTGCTCATAAACATAAAAGAATACGGTTTCACAATGATCGTCTTAGAGGATTGTGACTGTTCGGCAGGCAAAACCTAAACGTTCACTGAAAAAGCGCAACAGCAAGCTGCGACTATTTTTGGTGCCCGTTTAGGTTTTTATTTTGCCCAAAAACGTATTTTTTTGAAAAAAAGGGGGTTTTTGCATGAGTTATCGTCAATTAGCAGAAGACATTATCAAACACATTGGCACAGAGAAAAATGTTCACTCATTGGTCCATTGCGCCACAAGGCTTCGTTTCACATTAAATGACAGATCAAAAGCAGATAAAGCGGCCATTGAAAAATTAAATGGCGTCGTCACAGTCATGGAAAGCGGCGGCCAATTTCAAGTGGTCATTGGCAATACCGTACCAGAGGTTTATCGAGAAATTGGAGAGTTTACGAATCTATTAGAGGATTCCGCTGCTTCATCTGCAAAATCAGGTGAAGAGAGCACAAGCCTCTTCGGAAAATTTGTCGACATTGTATCGGGGATTTTCACTCCACTTCTTGGTGTCATGGCGGGTGCAGGTATTTTAAAAGGTCTATTAGGCATCTGTATCAACGCAAAATGGTTATCTCCTGAAGATACGTCGTATCAAATTTTATTTGCTGCGTCAGACAGCTTGTTCTACTTCCTGCCATTATTGCTCGCATTCACTTCTGCTAGGAAGTTTAAAGCGAATCCGTTTGTCGCTGTGACGATAGCAGGTGCACTTATTTACCCAACCATTCAAGAATTGTCAAAAGGCGGCGGAGATGTGACCTTCTTCGGAATTCCAGTCGTCTTAATGTCTTATACATCTACGGTTATCCCAATCATTTTGGCAGTGTTTGTCATGGGATATATCGAACGTTTCTTTAACAAAGTCATTCATGAAAGTGTCAAAAACTTTATTACTCCACTGATTTTGCTTGTCACGGTTGTTCCGCTGACACTCATCGTATTTGGACCATTTGGTGTGTATGCAGGGAATGGCATTGCAGCTGTTTTGCTGAAAGTATTCTCCTTTAGTCCTACACTTGCAGGTGCTTTAATTGCGATGGCTTGGCAGGTACTTGTCATCTTCGGTATCCATTGGGGACTTGTGCCAGTCATTTTAAATAATATCGCAGTCCATGGGAAAGATCATATTAAGCCGTCCACTGCGCCAGCTGTATTCTCACAAGCCGGTGCCTCAATCGGTGTTATGCTGAAAACAAAGAATAAAAAACTGAAATCATTGGCTGGATCGACAGCAGTTTCTGCTGTGTTTGGGATCACAGAGCCAGCTGTATACGGGGTCACGCTTCGTTTGAAAAAACCATTTATTGCAGCCGTTATCTCTGCCGGAGTCGGCGGTGCGATCATCGGTTATTCACAAAGTATTGCGATTGCGTCAGGCCTTCCAAGTTTACTGACACTTCCGATTTTCTACGGTCAAGGCTTTACAGGGTTCATCATCGGAATCTCGGTCTCGTTCGTCCTATCTATCATCTTAACTTATTTGATTGGATTTAAAGATCCAGTAGATGAAGATGAAACGCCGGCAGCCGCTTCTGCACCGGCAATTGAAAACGAACATGGGGTCAAAGCAGCTCATGTGAAAAGTCCTTTAAAGGGCGAGGTCATCAAGCTGGAGGAAGTGCAGGATAAGGCATTCTCATCTGGTGCACTAGGAAAGGGCGCAGCCATCATTCCATCAGAAGGAAAACTGTTTGCACCAGTCTCAGGAGTTGTGACAACGGTGTTCCCAACTGGACATGCGTATGGTCTAACCTCTGAAAGCGGGGCAGAAGTACTCATTCACATCGGACTGGATACCGTACAATTAGGCGGAAAGCATTTTACTCCGAAGGTTGTTCAGGGGCAAACCATCACAGAAGGCGAACTGCTTGCAGAGTTTGATATCGAAGCCATCGAAGCTTCAGGCCTGTCAGTCACAACACCCGTTATTATTACCAATTCAGGTGAGTTTAGCGATATCATTGAAACAGAAGAGAAACAAATCACACCAGGACAATCATTTTTACATCTAGTTTAATCAAGAGGAGGAAAGAATCATGAGATATTCAACACTAGCATCATTTCCAAAAGACTTTTTCTGGGGCGGATCTACTTCCGCCTATCAGGTAGAGGGTGCGTGGAACGAGGATGGCAAAGGGCCTTCTGTCATTGACATGAGAGCAAGTTATCCTGAAGGGACAACGGATTTTAAAGTCGCAAGCGATCACTATCACCGTTATAAAGAGGATGTGAAGATGTTTGCAGAAATGGGTTTGAAGGCTTATCGCTTTTCCATTGCGTGGACACGGATCATTCCAGATGGAGATGGGGAGATCAATCAAAAGGGGATTGAATTCTATCATTCTCTCATCGATGAATTGCGCCGCTATGACATTGAACCAATCGTGACAATGTATCATTTTGATCTGCCTCATGCGCTTCAAGTAAAGGGCGGGTGGTCTAACCGAGGGACAGTGGATGCGTTTGAGCGCTATGCTGAGGTTCTGTTTCAGGAGTATGGTCAGAAGGTAAACTATTGGCTGACCATTAATGAACAAAACATGATGATCTTACATGGATCAGCGCTCGGTACACTTGATCCAAATTTAGAAAATCCGAAAAAAGAACTGTATCAGCAGAATCACCATATGCTCGTTGCACAAGCAAAAGCCATGTCGCTCTGTCATCAAATGTTGCCTGAAGCGAAAATTGGACCAGCGCCAAACATTGCGCTCATTTATCCGGCTTCTCCAAAGCCTGAAGATGTGCTTGCTGCGGCGAATTACAATGCGATCCGCAACTGGCTTTATCTTGATATGGCCGTGTTCGGCCGTTATAACAACCTTGCATGGGCGTACATGAAAGAAAAAGACATTCTTCCTGTCATCGAAGAGGGAGATATGGATATTTTGAAAAGCGCGAAGCCAGACTTCATTGCCTTTAACTACTACACCTCTCAAACGGTTGAAGCGAGTAAAGGAGATGGCAACGACGAATTTGCCCGCGGTGGAGATCAGCATTTGAAATCAGGTGAAGATGGCGTCTACAAAGGCGGCAACAACCCATTCTTAAGTAAAAATGCGTTTGGCTGGGAGATTGATCCTGTCGGCTTCCGTTCAACGATGCGGGAGATTTATGACCGCTATCAGCTGCCGCTTATTATCACGGAAAACGGATTGGGTGCATTCGACAAGTTAGAAGAAGATGGATCAATTCAGGATGATTATCGAATTGATTATTTAGAAAAACATATCGAACAAATCAAATGGGCGATTACAGACGGCGTCGAGGTATTCGGATACTGCCCGTGGTCAGCCATCGACTTAATCAGCACACACCAAGGATGCTCCAAGCGCTACGGGTTCATCTACGTCAATCGCGACGAATTTGACCTAAAAGACCTCAACAGAATTCGCAAAAAGAGCTCTTATTGGTATGAAACATTGATTCAGCAAAATGGAGACAACATCGGGAAATAACATATGAAAAAGCCAATCACCTTATGAGCGGGTGGTTGGCTTTTTTTCTTTCTTCACTCTATTGGCAAGATCATATTGTTCGAGTTGTTCTAAAATGATAGTGATTTTAACAGCCTAATAAACTGCGCCTACTTCTTCTTCAAACCACACTGCAAAGAGCATCAAACCACAAATAATAATTGCCCCTAAATCCATCACATGAATTTCTATGGTCAATGTTCAACTCCACAGTGAACGGATTCTACCACAGAAATTTTCATCAAAACGAAGTTCTAAAAAATAAAAAAATGATTGCGGACACCGCAACAAAAAAGAAATTTTCTTAAATCTATCTTAAATCCATTGATACACTCATTTTAATTTGATAACCTTTATTTGGTATTTAATGCAAAAGGAGGAATGCGAACAAAATGTTCAAAAAAACACTTTTAACCCTAATTACCCTAGCTCTTGTCATATCAATATGGACTCCATTTTCATCAGAAACATCAGCGGAAACACACTTTATCAATTCACAAGAATTAGAAGCGTTAGTAACACTAACAGTTCTACAAAATGAACAAGTTACCAAAGAATTAGACGAACTTGAAATGAAAATGGGAGAATACATAGAAAACCTTCCATTTACAGAAAAAGAATTTGAAAGCATGTCAGAGTCAGAACAAAATAAAGTGATAGATCAATATTTCAACAATGAAAAATTTTTAGCTTTAGAAAACCGAATGAAACAACTTGACTCCAAAAGTAGTCAGAGTGAAATCACAACACAAGCACTACCAATATTCTTCGTACCAATCGCAATGACCGTAGGAAGAGTTGCTTTGTGGGCCATAAGATCAAAAGGCGCAAAAGTTGCACTGAAGTATTTGAAGAACAGAATAAAAGGTTTTGGGAAGAACTATCATATCGATTGGTATGTAAAAAATAGAAAAGGAAAAGTCGAGAGTCTCGTAAAAGTGTTCCATAAAAAAGGAAAAAAGAAAATACGAGTATTTGCAGTTGATAACGGAGTCATACCACTAAAACCAGGATCATCAAACTGGTACTGGCATTTTCATGTAGCTCCAAAAATTCAAATACACCATGCTCTTAGAGCATCAGTACCAAGTAAACACAAAGCTGTAAAAGGTAGAACAATACTCCACTAAAAAAAGCCCTTTTATAAGGGCTTTTCTTTTTTAGCATCGTAATCTTTAATAATTTCAATTGGATCAATTGCATCATCATCTTGTACATATTGCTCTACATAAGGAGTCATCAACTTCTCAAACTGATTTTCATCATCTACTAATGCAATACAAGTTTCATATCCTTCAAAATCAGATGGGTATAAATTTGCAACAGCACTACCAGTTTTTAAAGCCTGATCTATCGCATTTTTTAATTCCAATAGACCCTTCCTGTTTCCTAAAATCAATGCTTCTCTATGATGAGTTTCTTGAGCATATATATTACACATCTCTAAAACATCATCATCATCCACTTGAATAGACATACAAAAAGCACCTCCAAAGTAAAATTTAGTTAATTATATAATTATTGATGCCAACATGCCAAGACATCAAACGTCTCATAGGCTACTTTATCCTTATCTTCTTCAATCCTGATCAGATTTCCTTCCTAGGCTTTCAAGAAGACTGCTTTGTATGTATTCTTGCTGTTTTTTCAACTTGCTGGAGTTTACAAATCACATCTTACTCTCTACTATCATTATACCCCGAATATAATTAAATTTATAGACTGTTTCTCGCCCATATCTAGCCGTATACTGTTATACGCAAGTCAAAAACGATAAGGGGTGTGGCTGTATGAATGACAAGCAAAAGGTGTTAGATCCTGGGCCATTTTTTCATGGGACAAAAGCGGAATTGAAGATTGGGGATCTGCTTGAACCGCTGCATTTATCCAATTATCAGGATAAAAAATCGAACCATATCTATTTCACCGGAACACTAAACGCGGCCAAATGGGGTGCTGAATTAGCTAGGTCTGATGCGAAAGAAAGAATTTATATTGTAGAACCGTTAGGCGAGTTTGAAAATGATCCAAATGTGACTGACAAAAGATTCCCCGGCAACCCAACACGTTCTTATCGATCGAAATCTCCGTTGAAAATAGTCGCAGAATTAGGTTCATGGGAAAGACATTCCGATGAAGAAATCAATCATATGCTGAGCTCCTTAAAAAAATTAAGTGAAGAAGGAAAAAATGTCATCTATGATTGATGACGTTTATCTCAATAACACAATGGCCGCCTCATGAACTGGGCGGCCTTTTGTTTGATCTTATTGAAATAACGCATCCATCAGCTCATTAAATGTTTTGGCTTGCTTGAGGGAGTAAATGCGGTCTGGATTATCTAGTAAATCGACGGCCTGTTCAAAGAATTGGTTCATGCAGGCAGCGTCATCCTTATGAATCGCTAATAAAAAGACAAGTGATACTTGGTCTCCCTGCCAGTCAATCGGCTGTTTTAAGCGTGCGATGGCTACAGAGGAGGTGCCTTCATTTGTGATGAGCGGGTGCGGCATTGCAATGCCGCTGCCAAGATAGGTAGACGACATTTGCTCCCTCTCAAGCACCGAGGACCGAAAAGAAGACGATACTAGCTGATGCGCCTCTAAACGGCTGCATAATGCGTCTAATACCTCATCTTTGCTGCTTAGATCAGCATTCATTAAAGTCAATCGCTCTTGAAAAAACGCCATCAGTTCTTTTGAGGGTGCCCCGTGTCCATTTAATAAATGAATAACTTCATTCACACGCTGTATATCATGATGTTCAAAAAAGGCGCTGACCTGAATGACTGGTTTCCCTTTTGATGTGAGTGGAACGGTTGTGATGATGACGTCACACGGCAAAGTGGTGCTCATGAGATAATCCTGATAGGAATAGAGCTCAACGATGTCAAGCTCGTGCTGAAAGGCTGCCTTCAATTTAATTTCAAGCAGTCTGGCCGTCCCTAGTCCAGACCCGCACACGATAATGGCTTTCTTTTTTTGCGAGGTGTCGAGTTGACTTCTTTCAAATGAAGCAGCGATATGCAAGGCGACATATGCGGCCTCGTCTTCATTTGGCGTCCGCACCAGCTGTAAGGCATTTAGTCCGCTGACAGCCAAATCAAATGGGTAAGGGTAGGACGCTTTGATCTCATGCAAAAGCGGATTTTGTAATGATACGCCATATTGGATTCGATTTAATAGCGGCTTCATATGAAGCATCAAGTCTTGCTGCAGGATGTTGTCCTCAGCAAAACGATGGCTGCTTATTTTTTCAATGTGCTGTAGAAAGACTGTAACCGCCTGTTGAACTTCCACTGTCGTCTGATGCTGGGCGGCTTCTTTCCACGTTTGATTCGCTAATAGATGCATGACTAAGTAATCTGTTTCATCCTCTGATAAGGTCACATAAAAAGTGTCACTCACCTGCTGTATGATTTTTTGTGCAATTCTCATCAAAACTGGTGATCTTTGTGTGCGGGCGGTAATGGCGGATACCCGCTGTTTTTTTCGTGTTTGCTGAATCGCAATGGCTAAGTGAATGACTAAATTTTTTAAGGCAATGTCTTTAATGAGCAATGACTCTTGATGCAGGTTCGTCAAAACAATAGATCGAATGGTTTCAAGAGAAATATCAGGAAAATGGAGCTGCTCCCGCTCGGTGATATGAGAGAGTGCAGGCTCTTCCTCAAGAAGTAAGTCTGCATAGCACGTTCTTTTTTGCAGCTCATCTCCTTCAATCTTTAAGCCAAATCCAGGCTTTGATACAAGGGTCATGCCGTAACGGGCTAACAGCTCTCGTCCTTTTTTTAAATCACTGCTGACCGTCATGCGGCTGATAAACAGTTCTTCAGCCAGCTGGTCAATTTTTAAGTAATCGGATTGAAGCAACAGCTTTCTCATCATAAATCGTACACGCTCTTCTGGCATGACGGGGACAAGAGAGCGGGCAGGAAGCTTTTGCTGATGAAGCCAAAGTAAGAAAGCGTCTTGGTCACTCGTTAAAAGAGTATATCCCTTTCCGCGGATCGTTTTAATCATAGCGCCAGCTTCCTTTAAATACTCATTTGCCTCCTTGATTAAATTGCGGATAGAGCGGTCAGATAAGCGAAAAGAGGCAGTGAGCTCCTCCAGCTTCACGAACCCCTTTGTTTCAAATAGCCGCTGAATCAGCTGATAGGTTCGAGGATCTGCCGTCATCATCATTGCGCGGCTCCTTGCGCCTGTAAGGCATCAGTTCCAAGAGCGATGGCGCCCATTAAACCAGATAATCCATCAAAGGATGGTTTTGTGATAATTTCATGTAAAGGCTTTGGCAGCTGCAAATAGCCGTGAAGCCGTTTGTCTGTTTCATCAAGAATAAGCGGCAGCATAGCCGGCTGTTTCATCACGCCTCCACCTAGAATGATGCGCTCTGGTGAAAGGGTGAGCAGCAGATTAGCAGTCATTTGCCCGAGATAGTAAGCATGAAGTGACCAGGCAGGATGATCCTCTGGCAGCATTGGTGCCAGTGTATGATAGCGTCCTTCTATGGCAGGCCCAGATGCCAGTCCCTCTAAACAGTCATGATGTATAGGGCAGCAGCCTCCATAGGTGTCATGAGGATGCCGCTGAACGGTGATATGACCCATTTCTGGATGCAGCAATCCGTGAATAAGGCGATGTTCAATATAGGCACCGCCGCCTATTCCAGTCCCAACGGTGATGTAGACCAGAGAAGCAGGCTTTTCTGCTTCAGTTGAAAAACGGGCTTCTCCGAGTGCTGCACAGTTTACATCGGTATCAAGCTTCATCGGGAGCCCGAGGGCTTGTTTTAAGGTAGAGAGGAAAGGGAATTGGCGCCAGGCTGTTTTTGGTGTGTCTAAAATCGTCCCATAGCGTGGGCTTTGCTCTTTCACATCGACAGGCCCGAATGCCCCAATTCCAATTGCATCGACAGGATGCTTTGTAAAATAATCGATCACTTGCCGGCATGTTTCATCTGGATTCCCTGTTGCAAAGGAAGTCATGTGTTCAATCGTTCCGTCTGTAGTTCCGTAGCCGCAGACAAATTTCGTTCCGCCTGCTTCAATGCCTCCAATTCGCATGATCAATGCCCTCCATTAAAGAGGGGCGGAATCCAAATGGATCCCGCCCCTACATGTTCATTTTTTCTTTACAATGTAGGTTTGTACCTGACAAGGTGTAAGCGGTTCAATGTGTAATGATCCATGTTGTGCTTTGAGTATATGTCCTTCAGGTGTTTCTCCTAAATTCGCTGTTTCTCCGTGTTGTAGAGATGAACTATTGATTGAAGCGGCTGTTTGACGCGTTAAATATGGATTGAAGAGACGGATGATAATGCCTGTTCCATGCTCTTCTTTTTTCAGAGCGCTTAGAATGGCTCCGTCTGTCTCAATGTCAAGCAGGCTATAAGTAGATTGTAAGTCTTCTTTTTCATCTCGGAAAGAGAAAATTAAACGACCGTTTAAAAAGTCTGCCCGTTCGTAGCATTGAACAGGGGTGGTATACCGTTTGGCAAGCTGCGCTAAGTGTCCCTCGCTGACTGCGTTCTTGCTATAGTGCATACCAAATGAGAATGACAGTGCACCTTGCAGCTGAGCATCAGGTGTCTCCACAATTTTTTCACCAGATGCGCGTCCTGGACGGTAAAGAAGGTTTTCTTTCCCCATTTTTCCGAAACAGCGGAAGAGGGTATACGCAATCGTTGTGTAGCCTTCTCCTGTGATTTGGTATTCTCTCACGCAGTCGGTTAACAGAGCGACACCGTATGCTTTGTCACGAAGTGCAGCAAAGGATTGCATCGGTTCAATGGTGATCGGTTTTTCTTCCCAATGTTCATTGTTCCACCATTCAAGCTCTTGCGTCAGCTCTGTTGGGCGTTCGATTGTACCAAACTGTTGATCGCTCAGTGATACGTTTGATGCGATGCCTGTATCAAAAAGAACACGAAGGCGATGATCTAATGCGTGGTTGTCGACATCTACATGAAAACGGATGACAGCCTCATCTTTGTTTAATGCCACCTTTGCTGTGATCGGAAGTGAAGTCGCAGCCGATTGCTGAGAGCGCTCCTCTAGGTCATAAGGGACAGTGAGCTGAAGATGGATGGTCAGCTCTTGCTGCAGGCCGCTTTTAGACACTGAGATGTCTGTTGATGAAAGATCCTTGGATGACACATACAAGTCCTCACGAGGTGGTGAATAGTTGTAAGAATCCCCATCGTCTCCGTTGTCTTCAAAGATCATTTGTTCAGAGAATGTCCGCCCAGTTTGTTTATCTGTGATGTCCAGTGATCCGTTGTCATTTGCCGCAATGCGGTAATACGTATTTTCAATCACTCGTCCTTCAGTTTGTTCCCATAGAGATTCGCTTGATTCATCGAAGACCATGCTGACCTGTGTATAACCAACTGACGGTAAGTCGATGGCTTCAATCAGTAGAACGGCTTTCCATACTTGCTTTGGCATGTAAACTTCTTTACTTGGGTTAAGAGAAATTTGCTGTGCCAGCACATAATCTGTGACATCGGTTTTGCTTTTCACTGTGTACTGAAGCGTTCGTCCATTTGCATCCTTTAGTGTAAATGGACGTTCCGTGATAAAGGTTTCAACTTCAATGACTTCAGAACGCTTTGAAGGCAGCGTATTGAATAACGTGAAAGTGATTTCTTGCTCTGTTTGCAGTCGAATTGTGATGAGACGCATGTGCAAGTCCACAAGATTCTCAGCGATTTCCTTTGCCTGCTTGTAGCGGAAGAAGACATCTTGGTTTGTCGTGTCACTATTACAGCCGCCAATGCTGTCATGCGCTGCATTTTCAAACATGAGGTACCAAATATCGCGAACCGTATCATGCGGATAGTCGTGTCCAAGCGAATAGCTGATCGTTAGGATGGGCTCCATCACATTCACGAGATAGTTTTCAATTTGGTTGTTTAAGATTTTTAAATCCGCTCGTGTTGAAAAGATAGATTTATGAATCCGCATATGCTTCGCATGAATGAGCTCTCCGTGTAATGTCTCGAAAGATGTCCGCTCTTTTTTCACTGCTGCAATATAATCTTCTAAACTGCTGATTTGATAGTGATTCTCGTCCAGTTCATTGGCTTTTTCTAATAAGTCAGGCAGATTTTTGCGGATCGGTGCTTGGTCAAAACCGTTCGGGAAATAGACATTTTTTGTGGTTGCTTTTGCTTGCAGCGCACCGATCTTTTCAGATAAAAAGGCTTGTAAGTCCTCATCCTTTTCAGGGATATTTCCACCGTAGTAGTAGCCGAATGGCAGATTCACAGCAAAGACTTCACTGCCATCAGCACCGCGCCAATTGAATTCAGTATGGTTCGTCATATGGTCAGAAACGCCGCGCCAAAATGCTGTATCGACAATGCCGAAGCCGCGATAAATTTGAGGCATTTGTGCGGATTGACCGAAGGAATCAGGGACATAGCCGACTTTCATCACGTGGCCGAACTGCTGACAGCGTTCAATCCCATATTGCAGGTTTCGCACAATCGATTCACCTGAAATGACGAGCTGGTCGGTTTGGGTATACCATGGGCCGATGATGAGACGTTTCGCTGTGACAAGCTTTTTGATTCGATTCTCATCCTCTGGACGCCATTTCAAATAATCATCTAATAAGGAAGCCTGGGCATCGAGCATGAAGTAATGGAACCTTTCATCTGTTTCAAGGGTGTCTAAAATGTCCATTACGCTTTTCATTAAGTAGATACGGGAGCGGGAGGTGGTAAAATACCATTCCCGGTCCCAGTGAGTATGTGGAATCACATGTACATTGACAGTCATTGATCAACGACACCTTTCTTCGTTTAAATTATCCTTCTAGCACAAGGTCAAAATCGTCTTCTTCTTTCTGCTTCTGATCATGTTCCGGCGTTTTTGGCTCTTTTTTCTCAGAGAAATTCACAAGCAGGTTGGCGCCAATACCGATGACAAGTGCGCCAGTAAGGGCTCCGATTAAATAAGCCCACCAGTTTCCGACTGAGAAGAAGCCATATAGCCCGCCAATTGGCGGCATGATGTCATGAACTCCTAATAATGCAGCGACCCCGCTTCCAGCAGCACACGCGACAACATTGAGCGGAATCAATTTCAAAGGATTGACGAGGGTAAAAGGAATCGCCCCTTCTGTAATACCGATAATGCCCATGACAAGGCCGCCTCGTCCGGCTTCTCTAAAGGTTGGGGAGAAGTTGCGTTTTCGAATCAATGTCGCAAGCCCGTATCCAAGCGGAGGAATGACAATGGCAATATTGACGAGAATGGCAGGGAGATAGACGCCTGATAGGAAGAGCGCGTTACCAGCCATCCAAGCTGATTTATTCACCGGTCCGCCAAGATCGAAGCCAATCATCGCACCTAAAATGAGAGCGAGTGCGAGAGTACTTGTTCCATCAGCGACCATGCCTTTGATCCATTCAATTAATGCCGTGTTCAAAGCGCCTAATGGGCCGCCCAGAAGAACTGACATAAGAAGCCCGGTTAAGCCAACGGTAATGAGCGGCAGGATGAGCAGAGGGACGAGCCCAGCTGCAGAGCCTTGAATTTGAATTTTTCTTTTCACAAAAAGAGCAACATATCCTGCGAAGAAGCCTGCAATGACGGCACCTATAAATCCAGCATTGGTTGAGCTGGCGAGGGCACCGCCGATAAAACCGGCCGCAAGACCTGATTTATCCGCAATCGAATAGGCGATAAATCCAGCGAGCAGGACGTTCATTAAGCCAATGCCTGTCCAGCCAACCTGCTCCATCAAATAGGCGCCGTGCAGTATGCCGCCAGCATCCTTATAGGTGTTTAAATCTGAAACACCAAACCCTAACCCGACCAGTTTTGCTAAACCAACGATAAGTGAGGCACCGATGATTACAGGAAGAATATAAGAAATACCGGTCATGAGATGGCCTTCAATGACTTTTAATTTTGCTTTCATTTTGCTTTGCTCCTTTCTATATGGCATTGCTCATGTTTATTGAGATTCAGACTTTTTCTTTTCTACAAGTGCTACAGCTTTGGTGATGATTTGTTCGGCATTTTTTAAGGCACGTCCGATTTCGACACGTACAGTGGGAATGCCTGAGAAGCGTTCAGCATCGTTGATATGCTGATTTGAGGCAATGATGCAGAGGTCTGCCTGCTGTGCTTCCTCTGCTGTAATGCCGTTCACCTGTCCCATAATCCCTTGCTGTTCGATTTTGATCTCGTGTCCGAGCTGTTTACCCGCATTTTCTAACGCTTTGGCTGCCATTGGTGTATGAGCTAATCCTGCTGGACATGAAGTGACACCGACAATTTTCATTGTGTAATCCCCTCTTTCAATTGTTGTTCAATGACTTCGTAATAGTAATCAGCTGTTTGACCTGGTTGAATCTTTTCGATAAAAGCAGGTTCCATTAGACTGGTCGCAATACCTGACAGTAATTTCAGATGTGTGACATTTGCTTCTTCTAGTGGAACGAGCAGTGTAAATAAATAGCTTGTGGGCAAATCGTCGAAGCTCCCCCATTCAATGGGTTGTTCAAGTTCTAAAAAAAGAAGTGAAGCCGTTTGTACAGCGGAGCTTTTTGTATGTGGAATGGCGAAGCCTTGCTGAAGTCCTGTTGAGACTTCGTCTTCGCGTGTCAACAAATCTGCTAATAGCCCCGCCTGATCGTTTGTAATCTGAAGGTCTTCAGCTTTCTCGGAAATGTATTGTAAAATCTCATTCTTTGATCGTCCGTTTACTTGTGTGAAAACATGATCTTTTTGGAACAAGCTGATCCCTTCTCTCTTGTTTGTTAAGCGCTTACAAGTTGATTGTAATGTACTTTTCAGCATGGTTAAATAGCATCATTTTCCGTTTGAAATGGCAAAAAGTTTATGAAGCTATCCGTCTTGCTGACTGAATATCTCAAATCCTAGCTTAAAACGAGTTTAATTATGTAAAAAACAGATTCTACTAAATGTCTTTCTGTGATATTCTTCCAAGGTATCATAAAAGATAAGGGGGTCTTTTCATGTTCAAAAAGCAGGTCAAATCCTGTGTGGCCGTACTCATGGCCATCATTCTATGTATGGCAGCATTACCTGGATACGAGGCTGCAGCTGCCAGTCATGGAACAAGTGTCAATGAAGCCATTGGATTAAAAAATGGTGAAGTCATCTCAGGTACATTACAGAATGAAAAGGAAGAGTCGTGGTACCAAATCACGCCATCTGCACAAGAGGTGGCAAAACATACACACATGCAAATTTCTGTGAAAAGTAAACAAGTGCTGTCCGTATCGGTCTATCCAAGTAAGGACAGAGCGATGAAGGATGACACATATTCAAGATATCGCGTGGACACATCTAGCGGAGAAACAGAGATCAACTTCCCGCATGCATGGGCAGGTCCCTATTATGTCAAAGTGCTCTATTTAGGTTCGGAGGAAGACAGCCGTGATGAGGAAGAGGATGCGGCATATACAATCGGATATAAAGGAGCTAACCTCCCGCCTTCTGAACCTGTTTTCCCTGAAGACGATGAGCCTGAAATCATCATTATAGAGAAAAAGTACGGGCGTGAAATTCTTCAATCGATTCGTACAATCGAAGATAAACGATTCAATGAAACGGCAGAGGGTCGGAAGCTGACGCGTCTGCTCCAAAAGACAAAGCCGTTTCTCAAATCGAAGCTCATCAAACATCAAAAAGAGCAGCAAAAGGTATACAATCATCTGCTCACATTAAAAACACTGCTAAGTGACGTAGAGAAAAATGGTGCTTTTAGTGGTCATATCGTAACAGAAAAAGAACAACAGGCGATCCGGTCCCTTTTTGATATGCTCAAAGAAGCAAGTCCGGCTTATTTAAAAAAGGAATTAGAAGCCGTCAGTCAAAAAATTGGCATCGATCAGCTTGAAGGAAAATCAGCTGGTTATGTATTAGAGAAACAAAAGCTAGTAAAAGAAGAGAAGGTTAAAACGAATAAGATCATTTTTAAATTAAAGGATGGCCAAACACTTCAATCTGCGAAAAACAAGATGAAAAGCTACGGCATCCAAGAAAACCGTGTGACATCACAGTCAGTCAGTCCTTTATTCAAAGGAATGTATGTCTATGATGTACCAGCAGGTCAAGAATCAGCTGGAAAGACACTAAAAGCAGGCAAAGCGGCCATCAAAAGCACGGCAAGAAAGCTCTCCAGCATGCCGAATGTTGAATTTGCAGAGCCTGTTCAAACCTATCGCGCGCTAAGCAGCGACGCGCAGTATGGTTATCAGTGGCCGCTGAAAAACAGTGCGCAAAACAGCGGGAAAAAAGGCGCTGACGTCAAATTTGAACAAATGAATACACTGATTGGCACAAGCAAAATGAAGCAAACATTAATTGCTGTTGTGGATACAGGTGTAGACAGCCGTTTGACGGATTTAAACGGGACTGTTCGTACAGACTTAGGTGCGAATCTCATTGGACGAAACAAAGATGCGATTGATGACAATGGACACGGTACGCATGTGGCAGGCATCATTGCCGCAAAATCCGATAATCATTACTCAATGGCAGGTCTCAACCAACATACGGGCATCATTCCGGTGAAGGTGCTGGACGCCTATGGCTTTGGCGATACAGAGCATATTGCACTTGGCATCAAGCATGCAGTGGACAAAGGCGCAAAGGTGATCAACATGAGCCTTGGCGGCTACTACAGCAGGGTGATTGAATATGCAATGAATTACGCTGCTCAAAGAAATGTACTAGTCGTTGTGGCGAGTGGAAATGATGGCGTACCAGAAATGGGCTACCCTGCGACGTCAAAATACGCAATGGCGGTTGGCGCAAGCAACCGTATGGATATTGCTGCTGAGTTTTCAAGCTATGGCAAAGGGCTGAGCATGTCAGCACCGGGTTCTGATATTCCGAGCTTAATGCCTGATGGGAATGTCTCATACCTTAGCGGGACATCAATGGCGACACCATATGTGGCAGCAGCAGCAGGGTTACTGCTTTCTAAAAATCCATCCTTGAAGCCAAATCAAGTGAGAAATCTTTTGCAAAGTACAGCAGATGACATTTCATTTAAATCGATTGATGGAAAAGACGACGTTTTCTATGATGAAAACGAGGAGCCAATTGTAGATCCGAAAATCCCGGGTATCGATTGGATGACAGGACATGGGAGACTGAATGCATTTGCTGCATTAAGTGCTGTCGAATTAAACGCATCTGTAAGCAAAGTGGAGGATCAGCATCAAAAGGTGACAGGTAAAGCAAAAGCCGGCGCTGCTATTTCTGTGTATAGAGGAAAAACCCTGCTTGGAAAAGGCACAGCAGGCAAAAAAGGAACCTTTAGTGTGAAGATTAAGCATCAGAACAAAAACAAGGTCCTTCACATTAAAATATCAAAAGGAAAGGCCGCTACGACGCTCAAAACCGTCGTGAAAAAAGGCAAAGCACCAGCTAAGCCGAAAGTGAGCAAAGTAACAGTCAAAAGTAAAGCGGTCAAAGGGACTGCGGGTGCAGGCTTGACCATTAAAGTGAAAAACAAATCAAAGAAAGTCATCAAAACAGTCAAGACCAATAGCAAGGGTGCATTTACTGCCCAAATCAAACCGCAAAAAGCCAAAACGGTTTTGTATGTGACCGCTTCAGATGTGAGAAAAAGAGAAAGCAAAGCGGTAAAAGTGGTTGTGAAAAAATAAAAGAAGAACTTCCCTTTCTAAAAAAGGGAAGTTTTTTGTTTTTAACTGGAAAAATACCAATTAATGTCGATAGTAATATAGTAGGAAAAAAAGGAGGATTTATCGATGAAAAAAATCATGTTTGCTTTCTTTCTATCATTGCTTCTCGTATTCCCAAGCTTTGCACATGCTGAAGAAACAGGTGCAGTACCAGCATCCGTTCAAGTCACAAGTGTCACAGCAGCCGATAGTGGAATAGTGAATTACGGCTATGGCAGTAAATATCGCGTGGGTTCTTATTATCCAGCTACGTTTAAAGGAACACTAAAAGATGCAAGTGGAAACCTCATGCCTAATCAGCCGATCAAGCTTTATTTTGAAGCAGCAATCAAATCATATGCTCAAACAGCGACAGGCACAACAGACGAGAATGGACAGTTTTCACTGACGTTTCAAGTTCCAGCAGGTGCAGGCTACCAATCATACAATAATGCAGGCTGGTCAACGCATTACTACGATATCGTTCCAGTGACGTTCACGTCAAACGACATCAAACTATCTTCAAATGTCACAAGTGTGTACCATTTGGCATATACATCACGTTACTAATCTCATAGAAAAAAAGGATGTCATCAAGTGACATCCTTTTTTGTCAGATGATTTATATAGAAAAAACCCTGATGTTATACACCAGGTTTTTCTCGTTTTTTCTGAATCCAAGCTGTCACGTAATAGGCAGCATAGCAGAGCGCAATGAAAGGAATGCCGCAGATGAGGGCAATCCGCTGATTTGGATCAAAGGCAATGCCGATGACAGATGCTAGACATAGGAGGAAGGCAGCAATCGGAACCACTGGATAGAGCGGGGTTCGAAAGGATAAATCATGAAGCTGTCCGCCTTCCTGTAAAAATCTTTTCCGAAACATAAACTGTGAGGCAGCAATCCCCATCCATACGACCACAACGGCCAGTCCAGAGATTGAAACAAGGACAAGGTATACCGTTTCTGGTGCGATCACACTCGATAGCAAAGAAAGAATACCACCGATCATACTTAAAATGAGTGCATTCAAAGGAATTCCTTTTGATGTCAGCTTCGCTAGTTTTTTAGGAAGTGTCCGTTCCTCAGAAAGCGACCAAAGCATACGAGATGATGCGTATAATCCTGAGTTTGCGGCAGATAAGATCGCGGTCAGGATGACAAAATTCATGAAATCTGCGGCATAAGGAATTCCGATACGATCAAATACTACGACAAATGGGCTTTTGATCACCCCGGCTTCTTCTACTGGAATCAAGCCAGCCAAAACAACGATCGTTCCAACGAAAAACAGGACGAGACGCAGGACGGTTGTGCGAATTGCTCTTGGAATGGTCTCGTCAGGATTGACGCTTTCACCCGCAGCAATCCCAATCAACTCTGTACCTGAAAAAGCAAAATTGACAGCAAGCATCGTCATTAAAATCGGTAAAAAGCCGTTTGGAAAAAGTCCGCCTTCCCCAGTGAAATTAGAAAAGAACGGAGCGGCCTCACCGCCCTTTAATGGGATCAAACCAAACATTGCAGCTCCGCCAAGAATAATAAAGAGAATAATAGCCATCACTTTAATACTGGAAAACCAAAACTCTGATTCTGCAAAAAACTTGACTGTAAATGCGTTAAGTAAAAAGATGAGAAGAGCAAAAACTCCACTCCACATCCAAACTGAAGTGTCTGGAAACCAGCGCTGCATTAATAATCCTGCCGCTGTAAATTCCGAACCGAGTGCCACTGTCCACGTCAGCCAGTATAGCCAAGCGACCGTATAGCCTGTACCAGGTCCAATGTATTTTGTTGCATACGTATGAAAAGCCCCTGTGACCGGCATTGCGACAGACAGCTCACCTAAACAAAGCATCACGAGGTACACAATTAATGCCCCGACAAGATAGGCAAGAATGGTCCCCGCAGGTCCGGCCTGATTGATCGTATATCCAGAGCTTAAAAAGAGCCCTGTTCCAATGACGCCGCCTAGAGAAAGCATGAACAGATGCCGGCTCGTCATTTTTCGTTGATATTGTTGTGACTGATCTTTTGCTTGTTCCATGTCTTCCCGCCCTTTTGCTTAGAAGTATGTGTGTTGATTCATGATGCTATGATGAGGTTCGTTTTAAGATGTCATTGATATCTTCTGGAGTCGTCCGGCAGCAGCCGCCGATGATATGCGCGCCGTCTTTGTACCATTGATAAGCACATTCGCCAAAAGTAAGATGTGACGTATCTCCGCTCCATACTTTTTCTTCAGGATCATATACTTCACCTGAGTTTGGATACACCACAATCGGTTTGCTCGTTCCTTTTTTCATCTCTTGAATGAGAGAAGTGATAAATTGCGGCGGCGTACAGTTCACGCCGACAGCAGCGATTTGTTCATAAGGCTCAAGTGCCTGTACACATTCTCGTATGAAATCACCTTCACTAATGTGCAGGTCATCCTTTGCGCTGAATGTGATCCAAGCAGATGTCCCGCTGAATTCATTCTGCAGCAGCTTTGCAATGGCTGTTGCTTCAATCAGACAAGGAATCGTTTCGCATGCAAGAATATCTGCACCCGCTTCTACTAATGCCTGAATTCTTGGTCTGTGGAAATCAATGAGCGCCTGCTCAGAGAGTCCGTAATTTCCCTTATATTCTGAACCATCAGACAAATAAGCGCCGAATGGCCCCACAGATCCAGCGACAAATGGTTTTGTCCGTCCTTCACGACGCGCTTCATCCTGCCAAAAAAGATCGCGTGCATCTTTCGCTAGAGTGACAGAGCGTTTCATGAGTTCAATCGCTTCTTCTTTTGTATACCCTTTTTCAGCAAAGCCTTCAATCGTTGTTTGGTAGCTGGCGGTTGTGGCACAGTCAGCACCTGCTTGGAAGTAGTCCAAGTGTACTTGCTGAATCAATTGTGGCTGTTCAATAAGTATTTTGGCTGACCATAAACGATCGTTTAAGTTACAGCCCTTTCGTTCAAGCTCTGTTGCAAGTGCACCGTCTAAAATCAAAGGTGCGTGAGCCTGTAAACGGCTTTGAATAGGATTCATCGGAATCAAACAGCCTCCTTTTTAGATCGGAAATGATGGATATGATATGAGGCAGTAGTTTAAATGACTAAAGTGTTTTTGTCAAGGTGAGGAAAAAGCATCATAGGGCGGAAAAACCCTGAAAACATGCGGGTTTTGATGCATAAAAATGCAGTCAAAATAATAGACAACCAAGTCATTGACAGCCTCTAAAAAGAGATATATATTATGGAAAGACTGATTTCAGAAAGCTTCATCAAAAGGCGCCGTCTTTTGATTTTTATGTTGTCCAACGACTGTCTTCTTTCGTGCAGAAAGAGGGTTTTTTATATGCTTAAAAAAGGAGGAAAGAAGAAATTGAAAAAATGTGTAAAAGATATAGCGATGATTCTAGTTGGTTCTTTTTTATTTGCCGCAGCAGTGAACATGTTTGTCATTCCGCTTGAATTTGGTGAAGGCGGCGTCACGGGGCTGTCCATCATTTTTTATTATTTGTTTGAGATTGCACCGTGGCTGACGAACCTCGTGTTTAATGCCATCTTATTGCTTGTCGGGTATAAGTATTTAGACAAGAAGACCACGATTTATACTGTGGTTGCTGTTGCAAGTAACTCCCTATTTTTACACCTGACCACAACATGGGTCGTGAATGTACATGAATTGATCATTGGAGCGATTTTTGCAGGAATTATCATCGGAATTGGGATTGGTCTTGTGCTCAGAGCCGGTGGAACAACGGCGGGTTCTGCCATTCTCGGAAGAATTGCCAACAAGTATTTAGACTGGAACGTGAGCTATGCTATCTTGTTCTTTGATCTAATTGTTGTGTTTGCTTCCTATTTTATTATTGGTGCGGAAAAATTAATGTTTACCATTGTGATGCTGTACGTGGCGACAAAAGTGATGGACTTCGTGATAGAAGGACTTAACACGAAAAAGGCAGTGACGATTATTTCTTCATGCAAAGATGATATTGCGGAAGAAATCAATCACACCCTAGATCGAGGCGTAACGATTTTAAACGGACGCGGTCATTATTCAAAGGAATCGAAGGAAATTCTTTACGCAGTCATTCAAAAGCAGGAGCTCATGCGCCTTAAGAAAATTATTAAGAAAATAGATCGAGACGCATTCGTGGTTGTCCATGACGTACGCGATGTGTTCGGAGAAGGATTTGTGAATATATAAAAATGCAAAGACCCTAAAAAGGGTCTTTTTTTATTCTTTATACCTCTTGTCACACAATACTATGTAATGTATAGTATAAATGGTTAGGAGTTGTAAACATGAATGCACAATTAAAAAAAGGATTACTGGAATTTTGTGTACTGGCGGTATTAAAGAAAGGCGATTCCTATGGTTATCAAATCATTAAAGATATGTCCCATTGTATTGAGATTTCAGAATCGACATTATATCCGATTTTAAAGCGTTTAGAGCAAAACAATTATGTGGAGACCTATTCCCAGGAACATAACAGTCGATTAAGAAAATACTACCGCATGACAGAACGCGGGCGGGAGCATATGGCGCAGTTTTTAGAGGAATGGGATCAGGTGATGGCGATTTACGACTTTATTTCTGGAGGACAGAGCAATGAATAAAAAAGAATTTTTGAGCAGCCTAAAGAAGCATCTGCATCTTCTAGGCGAAAAAGACAGTGATCGGTTTATCGAATACTACGATGAAATGATTGAGGATTATCAGGAAGATGGCTACAGTGAACAGGAAGCGGTTCAGCAAGTCGGGCAGCCTGCCATCATCGCTGAAGGGATTATGAAGGAACAAGGAATAAAAACCGTTCAGGTGCCGACGTTTGGAGAAAAAGCCACAAGGCTCTCCATCCTCATTTTAGGCTTTCCGTTATGGGGCAGTATTCTAGCAACAGTCTTCCTGCTGATTCTTTCTGCGTATATGGTGATTTGGTGCATTCCGCTCGTGACAGGTACAGTGACGCTGGTTGGTCTGCTCGGCGGTTTTTGGAGCATCATTGGTTCTCCATTTATCTTTCAGGACGGTTTGCATGTGGTGGTGACGCAGATTGGCGTTGGTATTCTTCTATTAGGTGTCGGATTATTATGCGGCATAGCCACGGCGTATTTGACAAAGCTATTTGTGCAAATGACTATTCAAACTACTAAGGCATTCATGGGAATGTTTAAAAAGAAGGTCGTGAGAGTATGAACGTGAATGATTTAAAAAAGCAATGCATCAAATGGGGGGTCATCTTTACCGTTGCCGGAGGAATTGTCATGGCAATTGGTTTTGGAATATCAGGATTTGATTTAGATGCATATCACAACAATGACCAGAGCAACGTGTTCCGCACCATCAATTGGAGCAAGCCATAATAAATGAAAAAACCCGCTTATGCGGGTCTTTTTTTCGCTCGGGCCACAAAGAAGAAATAACAGCAAAGTGCGCCTAGATCACAAAGCATAATGATCAGACCCATTGGAAAGGCTGTTTGGCTTCCGGCTAGTCCGACAAGAGGTGTCATGCAAGCACCTAATAGCATTTGCGCAACACCGATCAGTGCAGCCGCACTTCCTGCATGCGCTCCGTGATGCTGCATCGCAAGAGACGGGGCAGAGGTGCCGACAATTCCAACGCTTGAGACAACAAAAAACAATGGAATCAGAATACCGTACAATCCTGCATCAATCGAGATCATGAAAAATAAAGTGACTCCCCCTAACGCAGCTGTCAGCAATCCAATGCGAAGGACTTTCTCTTCACCAATTTTCGCAGCGACTCGGGCAAACACTTGTCCAGCCGTGATGATCCCAAGACTATTTACCGCAAAGGCCGCACTAAATCCTTGTGGAGAAAGGTTAAAAATATCCTGAAGCACAAACGGTGAACCAGAAATATAGGCAAACATCGCTGCGAAGACAAGACCTTGCGAGAGGGCATATCCAACAAAGAGACGATCGCTCGCTAGAATTTTCATCGCACCTAGGATCTGTTTGAAGCCCCCAGTCTGTCTGCGTTCCGCAGGTAAGCTTTCTTTCAATGAAAACATTGATCTTAGGAGCATTAGCGCTCCGAGGATTCCTAGAAGAACAAACACACCCTGCCACGTCGTGAACCGTAGCATTTGTCCGCCAACGATAGGTGCCGCTGCCGGAGCAACTCCGTTGACTAACATGAGCAGAGCAAAGAATTTCGTCATTTCTGAGCCTTCATAATGATCTCGCACGATAGCTCGTGCAATGACAATGCCTGCTGATCCAGCAAGTCCTTGAATCAATCTAAGAAGAATGAACGTCCAAATCGATGTGACCACTGTACATAAAAGAGATGCTGCAATAAAAATGATCAATCCAATCATGAGCGGCTTTCTTCTGCCGACTGTATCACTGATTGGACCTGCAATCAGCTGTCCAAGCGCAAGTCCAATCAAACAAGCCATGAGACTTAACTGAGACAGCGCCGTGCTTGCTTCAAAGTCACGGGCGATATTAGGTAAAGCAGGTAAATACATATCCATTGCCAGCGGAGCAAGGGCTGTTAAAGATCCGAGCAATGCGGCAAGGAGAAATCGATTTTTTTTCGATTCTTGGGGATAAGATAAAGAACTCATATGATGACAACACTCCTCGTATACTTCCTCAACACAGCATAATGAATCAAGCGTTCCTTTTCAATGAAAATTTTTCAAAGATGATTTCGTGCAAAATGATTGATCTTTCGAATGAGACTCTTTACATTGAATGAGTAGAGAAAAGAGTAAGGCTATCGCATGCAGTGATTGCATGATACGTATATCCACTAATAGAGAGCAGGAGGTGCTGACATGAAGCAGCAAGAGCTGATCATTCGTCAAGCAGTCAAAGAAGATCATGAGGCCATCACGCACGTGCTGATCAAATCCTATGCACAGTACGAGCCTCAATTTACAGAGGAAGGCTGGCAAGATTATTCTGCCGCGCTTGCAGCAGCTGTAGATAATCCAAACATGGAGCTGATGCTTGTGGCGGAGCTTGACGGCAAGGTCGTGGGGACGCTGCAAATGTTCCGGTCATCAGAGCAAGCGTATGACAAACCCGAAATGGGCATTACATCAGCCATCGTCCGGTTTTTAGGAGTAGATCCCGATGTGAGGGGAAAAGGCATTGCAGAATCATTGCTGCGTAAAAGTATTGAACTGACGCAATCATGGGGCGAAAATGTCCTGTATCTTCATACATCTGATAAAATGCAGGCCGCCATTCGCCTATATGAAAGAATGGGCTTTGAGCGTGCGCTTGATAAAGAATTTGTGAACCAAAATGGGACACATGTCAAGAGCTATCAATATGTGATCAAGAAAGAACAGCCGGCAGGTTCATCACATCACGCGTAATAAAAGGAAGAGCAAGTCCTGCATGGACAGCTCTTCCTTTTTTCAATTTACGCCCACAGTGCCAGCGCCCAATATGATACCCCCCAGGAGATTAAACCGAACATGACAAAGAATTTTAACATGCGTTCATAAGGAGACAGCTTTCGTTCTCTCTTCGTTTTCATCAGCTGCCAATAAAGGATATAGCCGCAAATCATGAGGATGATTTGTCCAAGCTGTGTAAAGTGTTCAAGAATCGTGATTCCGTTCATTTATTTCACCTCATCATAGGTCTTCCATAAGTAAATGCGGCAATCCTTTATTTCTTCAGAAAAAATCGGTGTATACTGGAAAGAAACGAGATGTTTAGAGGGAGTTGTGACATGTTGTTTTCGCTGCATGCGGATCGTTGGGATAAAGTCATCGAGAGAAAAATCAAATACGATCAGAAAGTTGTGGAACATACCTGTCAGCTGTTAGACGCACAGGGACAGCAGGTTGTGCTGTTTCACAAGATTAAAGACCCGTTTACGATGAGGGCAGGTGATGGTGCTCTGACCATTCCAAAAGGGAGCTATACGACCGCCTATTATTGGAAGGATCGTCCTTACAACATATATTTCTGGAGAGATGATCAAGGGAAGGAACTAGGGTCTTATTTTAATATTGTGGGAGATACACAGTTCAACGGCCAGCTGGTCATGTTTGAAGACCTCATTATTGATCTTCTCGTTCTTCCAAATGGTGATGTCTTTGTGCTGGATGAAGATGAGCTGCCGGAGAGTTTAGCAGATTTTGAACACGGTACAGTGCGGCGGGCATTAGAGAGCGTGATGGCTTCGTTAGAAAGCATTCTCGATCAAGTGAGGGCAGATGCCGAAGGGAAATATCATCACAGCTTGTTTGAGCCGATGTTGAGATAGAAAAAAACGATTCCTCGCTGAAAGGAATCGTTTTTTCTGTTAAACCTTAATACGGTTTAATCGTTTTTGTAAATTGGTTTTTGTTTTGGAGGCTTTTAGCTGTTTGACAGCGCTTTGAGCCGCTGCTTTTGTTTTCTTTGTTCGTTTGGCTTCCGCTTTTTTGACCTTTTGTTTAGCGTCTGTCACTTTCTTTTGATAAGCGACTTGTTTTTTGACTTTGTCGAGCCGGTTTTGCAGGCTTGTTTTTTCTTTGCCTTTGTTTAGTTTTTTGATGGCCGTTTGAGCACTTTTAATAGCGCCCTGTGTTTTGTTCTTTTCAGCTGTTTTGACCTTTGCACGTGCCGAGCGGATATCAATGGCTGCTTGGACTTTCTTCACCCGTTCTGTGAGTGCTGTTTTTTGCTTGCTTGCGGTGAGCCTGCCAATTCTTGTTTTGGCTTGATTGACATCTGCCTGCTTTTTAGATGTTTCGGCTGTTTTGACAGCACTGGCTGCAGCCTTTAAAAAGGTGGATTGCGGCACATATTGCACGCGGCCATAGCCGAATTGCGGATCCTTCCCTTTTGCGCCAAGATCCACTGTATAGCTGCGCAATAAAGTGCGAAGCTGTGCATTTGTTTTCTTCGGATGAAGCTGCTTTAACAGTGCCAGCATTCCTGTGACATGCGGTGCAGCTTGTGATGTCCCCGTTGCATACCAATATTCATTTTTTAAATAAGTGCTGATGACGTTCTCGCCAGGGGCAGAAAATTCAATCCCTTTCCCTGTATTCGAGATAGACGAAAGTTTGTCTTTGTCAGTCGTTGCAGAAACGGCAATGACGCTATTGTAAGCGGCTGGGTAGCTAATATGATTCTTTTTCCCATCATTTCCGCTTGCAGCAACCACAAGCAGTCCTTTTTTATAGGCTTCATCCACTGCTGAATGCAAGATGGGGATATTGTCTTCAAAGCCTAAACTTAAATTAATAATGTCCATCTTGTTGGTAATCGCCCAATCGATGCCTCGAAGCAGACTATACAGGTCGCCTTCTCCCTTTTTATCTAACACTTTCACAGCATACAGCTTCACACCAGAAGCGACGCCGACTGTTCCATAATCGTTATTAAGCGCACCAATCGTGCCGGCGACATGTGTACCATGTCCTTCATCATCTTTATAAGAGGATGTGTAGTTCACGAATGATTTACCGCCGGATACCTTTAAATCCTCGTGTGAGAAAATACCAGTATCTAGAACGGCTACTTTTACATTTTTACCAGTGACACCTTCTTTTATTGCTTGCTTGATATTTAGTTTTTGCAGATTGTAAGATTTTTGTACCAATGCATCCTGATTAGTAGCAGCTGCTGTTTTCTTCACAGTTGAAGCCGCGAGTTTGACCTTTACGTTTTTTGAGACGTAAGCGATGTTTGGGTCTTTTTTGAGTGAGGTGACCGCTTGTTCATCTGCTGTCACAGCGACAGCGGGAAGATGTATGTACTGTGCGTTCACTTTCTCACTTTCCTCAATCGCTGTTTGTTTTCCTTTTTGATTTTTATAGACGATGATGACATCTGTTTCTTTTGGCGGTGCAGCTGCCTGCGAATGGAAGGGCAAAGCAGTTGTAAACGCAAGAAGAAACGCAATGACGATAAGTAATTTCTTTTTCAATGCGTGGCTCCTCTCATCCGATAATCTCGGTCTTTTTTTCTCTATTATATCGGAGAAAGCAGAGGGATGGGATAGTAGAATTGTCGTCTTGTTCAGAAAGTTATTTTTACAAGTAACCTGAAATTGAAATTCATAGAATTCTAGTAGACAATAGAGACATCATGATAAGAGAAAGAAGGACATGCTGATGAACGTAAAAGAGTATATGACGTATGATGCGACTGGCTTAGCAGCACTTGTGCGGAATAAGCAGGTAACGCCCGAGGAGCTTATGCAGGCGGCATTTGATAGATTGAATGAGGTCAATCCAGAACTAAACGCTGTGATACGGACGAGACAAGATCAAGTTTTAAGAGACATCAAGGAGTTACATGAGTATCAGCCATTTGCGGGTGTTCCGTTTGTGCTAAAAAATATATCGCAAGGGATTAAAAATGAACCGCTGACAGCAGGAGCTTTGCTATTAAAGGATGTAAAAGCAAATTCGGATTCGCACTTTGTTGATCGGTTGAAGCAGGCTGGTTTTCTCATGATTGGACATACAAATACACCGGAATTCGGTTTAAGAAATGTGACGGAACCTGCTTTACATGGTCCAACGAGAAATCCTTGGAATACGGACTATTCTCCGGGCGGCTCAAGCGGCGGGACAGCAGCTGCTGTTGCAAGCGGCATTGTACCTGCTGGCGGAGCAAGTGATGGCGGTGGTTCCATTCGGATTCCAGCATCCTTTACCGGTTTGTTCGGCCTTAAGCCCACGCGGGGGAGAACGCCGGTAGGCCCAGGCGCAGGAAGGCAGTGGCAAGGGGCTTCCATCGACTTTACACTCACAAAAACAGTGCGGGACAGTGCAGCCCTTCTTGATCTTCTTCAAGTCATTCAGCCTGAAGCTGCTTTCCAAACTCCATTATACGACGGCAGTTACCAAGAGGATCTGGTGAAACGTACATCTTCTATGCGAATTGCTTACAGCGTAGAATCTCCAGTTGGCACGAAGGTCAGTGAGGAGGCGAAGCAGGCGGTTCAGCAAACAGTGAAATGGCTGAGTGAGCAAGGCCATCAAGTAGAAGAAGCCAAGCCGGAAATTGATGGGGTTCATCTCATGCAGCAATATTACGTGATGAACAGCGGAGAAATGTCTGCGTTATTCACTTCCTTGGGTCGTTCGTTAGGGCGTCCAGTAAAGCCGGAGGAAACGGACATCGTGGCATGGGTGCTGGCGGAGGCTGGCAAGAATGTGACTGCTGCTGCTTATACAGAAAGTCTTGATGCGTGGGATCGGGCTGCTGCACAAATGGCGTCATTTCATCAAACCTACGATCTCTATGTGACACCAGCTACTGCCTATTCAGCTCCAAAGGTTGGTGAACTTATGCATTCAGATCAGGAAACAGCCGCACTTTTACGTGTGTCATCTCTTTCAATGCAAGCACAGCAGGATCTCATTTATGACATGTTCCTCAAGAGCTTGACCTACACCCCATTTACACAGCTTGCCAACTTAACAGGTCAGCCATCAATGAGTGTTCCTGTTCATCTCACAAGCGCGGGCATGCCTTTAGGGGTACAGGTGACAGCACCTAAAGGAAAAGAGGACTGGCTGCTCAGGCTTGCGGCGGAAATGGAGACATCCTCGATTTGGAAAGGAACTAGTCAATTAAATCGATAACGCATGATCAGCGACTTTGGTCTATGGAGGGAAAAGAGTGTCACACGTGAGTACGAAGGACAAAATCATTCAAACGGCAGCACTTCTTTTACGTAAACAGGGATACCATGCGACAGGATTGAATCAAATTATCAGAGAGAGCGGCACACCTAAAGGCTCTCTTTATTATTACTTTCCAAATGGAAAAGAAGAGCTGGCCATTGCATCTGTTGAATATATTAGTCAAAAGGTCATCAATCAAATTGAAGAAGGCTTTGCCTATTCGGATGACCCATATATCGCCATCGATCGTTTTATGACAAACATCATTCGAGGATTTATGAAGAAAGAAAGTGAAAGAGGGATTCCGATTGTCTTGCTGGCGGCAGAGTCCAAGCCTGAAAACACGCAGCTCCATGCTGCATGCAAACAAGAAATGATCCGCTGGCAGGAGCTTGTAAAAGAAAAGCTAATGAACAGCGGGTATGAAGAAAACAAAGCGGATGAGCTGGCTTCTCTCCTGCACTCAATGGTGATCGGGGGGCTCTCGATGACCACTGCACTCAAGCAAACGACCCCTTTAGAACACGTAAAAAGTTACCTTAGACACTTATTTATGCGAGATGAGTAAAATCTCTCGCATATTGTCTATCTATTATATCAATTGGTCTATATAATATAGATAGTCAATTAGTCATGAGGAGTGATGGGATGTCGGAGCAACCGCAATCGATCAAGCAATCCGAAGGTACCTCTTTTTATACCGTGTCTGGTTCCGGAAAGCTGTATGGGCTGGAGAATCAGCTTGTTCATATGCTGGCAGAAGCAAATCAAACGAATCAGCTGTTTGAGCTTGCCTTAATCACAGGTGGGAAACGAGCATATTTCCCGCTGCACTGTCATGAGCACTTATTTGAAACCATTTTTGTGCTGGAAGGAAAGCTTGAAGTGATGCTGGACGGTAAAAAATATATGGTAACAGCCTTTGATTATATTCATATCCCGCCCAAAACGATTCATGGCTACAGAATGCATAGTCACAAAACTAGGTTTATTTCATATACATTGGGCGGACAAATGACAGATGTCTATCAGCAAATTGGGAAGAGGCTTTTTCAGAATGAATGGTCTATGACTCATCATGCTTTCGATGCTGCCAGTTTTCAGCAGGCTGAAAAAGAAAGCGATATCATCCTGATGCATGGAATCAGAGAACTGTCCAATACAACCAAGCCCCCCGTTTTATTTCATAGTCAGCTCCCTCATGAGGTACAGCCCTATGTGTTAGAGGCTGGTGAAGGGAAGCAATACATTATTGATGGGCAGATTCATGAGCTGATTGCAACAACAGAAACAACAGGTGGCGGATTCAGTCATTTTGTGGTTGAAGGAGCGAAAGAGAAATATTTCCCGCCGCATTATCATCAAGTTCATACTGAAGCACTCTATTGTGTTGAAGGGAAAATGAACGTTCATTTGAACGGAGAGGATATTTGCTTGATGCCGGGTGACTTTGTCTATATCCCGCCGGATACGATCCACTCTTATGAATTTGTGTCTCATTCAAATAAAATGTTGGTTTTGCTGCTTCCAGGAGAAATTGAGCAGGTGTATGAACAGTTTGAAGAATCTCCAAGTCCAAGTATATGTCCTTATTTTATTCAAGAAGGGAACTTCATGTTCAATCGGGAGACTTCCACTCAATATGATTTGTTTTTTGTTGAAAAAGATTAACTGTGTAACGCGTTACACAACATCATGAGTCTGTCGAAACAATCGACGGGCTTTTTTGTTTTTTGCCTCCTCCACATAATTTTCTCATTTGATGAATGAACCATTCATTCAAGGTGAAGCTATGTAAAGATGCCTTGAGCTAAAGGAGGAAATGCATGTGAGGGCTGTTACTTATCAAGGGAAAAATAGCATTGCAGTGAAGAAGGTAGATGCACCGTCTATTCAAGATCGGGAAGATGTGATTATACGGATTACATCAACATCAATTTGTGGATCAGATTTACATTTGTATCAGGGAAATTTCCCGCTTCCAATCGGCTATGTGATTGGTCATGAACCAATGGGGATTGTGGAGGAAGTTGGCCCGGATGTCACAGCGGTAAAAAAGGGAGACCGTGTTGTCATTCCATTTACGGTTGCATGTGGTAAATGCCAATATTGTGATCATCACTTAGAAAGCCAATGCGACAACTCAAACCCGCACTACGATTCGGGTGGACTTTTTGGCTATAGTGAGAAATATGGGAACTATCCCGGAGGACAGGCAGAGTATTTACGCGTACCTTTTGGAAATTACACCCCGTTTAAGATCCCGGATGATTGTGAGCTGGAGGATGAACAATTGCTGTTCTTATCAGATGTCCTGCCAACCGCCTATTGGAGCGTGGAGCACGCAGGTGTGAAAAAAGGCGATACGGTCATCGTGCTAGGCTGCGGTCCTGTTGGGTTAATGGCACAGCAATTTGCTTGGCAAAAAGGGGCAGAACGTGTGATTGCCGTCGATTACATTGATTACCGCCTGCAGCATGCAAAACGGATGAACGGTGTGGAAGTCTTTGATTTTACAGAAGATCCCGACATGGGAGAAACGTTAAAGGAGCTCACTAAGGGTGGAGCCGATGTTGTGATTGATTGTGTAGGAATGGATGGGAAGAAGTCGCCGCTTGAAAAAATTGAGCAAAAGCTCAAGCTCCAAGGCGGAACGATCGGACCCATACAAATTGCCACAAAAGCCGTTCGCAAATGTGGAACAGTGCAGATGACGGGTGTGTACGGTGGCCTATACAACATGTTCCCATTAGGTGCTTTCTTCGCAAGAAACGTCACCCTGAAAATGGGCCAAGCTCCGGCGAGAGGATACATGTCAAAGCTTTATCAAAAAGTGACAAGCGGTGAAGTTGATCCTAGAGCGATTATCACACACAAATTGCCATTAGATGAAGCTGCTCATGCGTACCACATCTTCAACGAAAAACAGGATGATTGTATAAAGGTCGTTTTAAAGCCATAAAAAAAGAGGCTTAGGAGTATTCCTAAGCCTCAGCGTGTAGACAAACCCTCGCATTCGGTGTCAGGTCTGCGTGCCGGTGCTCACGAATGCCCAATTCGCTCCGCTCCGGTACTCGTCCTTCCTAGGGCTGCAAAGGTTTTCTATCACGCTGAAAAGAAGACAAAGAGCATTTAGCACTTTGTCGAAAATTTAAGGGCTTAGGAGTATTCCTAAGCCTTTAATGTGTGCTCGTCCATCATTTTTTCGATTAATTCAAAAAATGTCTTTTTATCTTCCTCTGAAAGGTGGTTGAATAATTGATTCACAAGCAGCTGGCGATTGTCGATCATTTGTTTAGCGATTTGTTCGCCCGATTCAGAGAGTTCAATCCACACAGTACGGCGGTCATTATTATTTCGAGAGCGGATAATCAGCCCTTCGTCTTCTAAGTGATTGAGAGCGGTTGTTGTTGCAGAGGGAGATAATGAAACTTCCTGTAGAATATTTTTCACAGTACATGATTGATGGCGGTAGATGATACGTAAAATAAACCCTTTGACATTCGTCACGTTTTTCGGAATATTTTCTTCATCTATTTGTTTCGTCGCCTTTAAATACTTCGTCAGTGCATGGTCTAACAAACTTGCCTCTAGCTCGAAATGTTGCATTCTCCATACCTCTTTTCCTATTGCATTCGCATTTTCCGATCAATTACTAGGTCTATCTTATCATAATAATCATCATGATTTAAACCAAAATGGAAGACGGATATAAAATTACCTATATTATCAATTAATATAAAGAACAATTCCAAAATGAAATGATTTTACTTTCAGCTATTTTTATTTTAGAATGTGAATGAGATAAAATCTGCCAACCCAATTCACTGGAAAATTGGCTATTGGAAATCAAACGTTTGGAGATGAAGATATTGAATACTTTACAGGCATTACTAAACGACAGAATGGAACGCTCTTCACAAATCGAAGCGGTAACTGGCGGAGGTGTGTCTTATACATTTGAAGAATATGCAACACGCATCGCCCAGCTTGCTCATTACTTACATCAAAAAGGAATTCGAAAAGGTGACCGCGTTTGCTTTATTTGTCAAAACCATCATCACTTTTCAACAATTATGCTGGCAGCCATTAAAGCAGGTGCAGTCGCAGTTCCGCTTAGCTGGCAGCTTACTTCTTTTGAGCTGGAAGGTATTTTGAAAAAAGCAGAGCCAAAGGCTTTATTCTTTGACCGAGAATTCCGTGACATGATTTCTGCGGTGAATGTGTCTTTAGACAACTGCCTCATGGTGGAATCTGGTGTGAATGCGAAAACAACGCAGCTGTTTGAAGACCTATTGGCTTCAAATGATGGCAGTGATCTTGCGGAAGAGGTATCAGAAGAGGATCTAGCGATGATCTTATTTACCTCTGGGACAACGGGTAATCCAAAAGGCTGTATGGTTGGACATGGGCGAATCTATCAATTTTTAACAAGACGCGGGAATCGAGGATTTGACTTGAAAGGAAAGCGGTACTTGGCGAGTCACCCTCTGTATCATATGAGCTCAATTAATCATCTGATCGCCGCTGCGATTGAAGGGTATACGCTTGTTTTCTTACATGATGCAACACCGAAGCGCATTTTAGAAACAATCGAAAAAGAAAGAATTACGTTCATGATGGCTTTCCCATCAGCTTATACGTACATGCTGGAAGAAATGAAACGCGGTTCGTATGATCTTTCATCCTTTGAAATTGCGATTTCTGGCGGTACGAAGGTGCCGGTCCGTTTGATTAAAGACTACAAAGAAGCAGGCATTCAGATGATGCATGGCTACGGAAGCACGGAAGCATGGGTTGTCAGTGCGTGGCACCCTGCGATGGGCGAGGATAAAATGGGCTCTGCTGGCAAAGTAGATCCAGATGTAGAAGTGAAAATCGTTCATCCTGAGACTGAGGAAACACTGCCAGCTGGAGAAATTGGCGAAGTCGTCATGAGAAGCCCCTTTTATTTCTTAGGCTATTATCATCAGCCTGACGCTACTGCGAAGGTGCTCAAAGATGGCTGGTTCCATATGGGAGATGCAGGCTATCTAGACGAAGATGGTTTTCTATTTATCACAGGCAGATACAAAGATGTCATTTTATACGGCGGAGACAATATCTATCCTGACCAAGTAGAAGAAGTCATTGAACAAATTCCAGGTGTGATTGAATCAGCTGTCATCGGGGTGCCGGACGAATTATATGGTGAAGTGCCAAGTGCGTATATCGTAAAAGACGAATCCGCCGATTTCTGCGAAGAAGATGTGGTGTACTATTGTCAGGAACGTTTGGCAGATTACAAAGTGCCATCCATTCATTTCATCAGTGATCTGCCAAAAAACAAGCTTGGTAAAATTATGAAGAAAGATTTACGTGAATTGGTTGTGAATGCTTAGTACCTATTCTGCTATAATGAAATTTGAATGATTTTTTGTTTTTCTAACGTTTTGGAGGGAAAGGGTTTGCGACATATTCTTCGTAAGAAACACGTTCACGATTTGTTGGAACAGAGCAGACAGCAAAAGGTAAAAAAAACGCTGGGCGGGCTTGATCTCACGCTTCTTGGTATAGGGGCAGTGATTGGTACAGGGGTTATGGTGTTAACTGGAATTACAGCGGCTAAGGATGCAGGACCGGCTGTCATTTTCTCCTTTGCGATTGCAGCCATTGTGTGCAGTTTGGCAGCACTTTGTTATGCAGAAATGGCTTCAGCGCTTCCTGTATTCGGCAGTGCATATATTTATTCATATACGACCATGGGCGAGCTTGTAGGCCATTTAATGGGATGGACCTTATTATCCGTCTATATGCTGACTGCTTCAGCTGTCGCCAGTGGCTGGTCGAGTTATTTCAACAGCCTGCTCGAGGGGTTTGGAATTTCTATTCCACATCAATTCTTAGCGGGGCCGGAGCAAGGCGGATATATGAATCTGCCGGCGATTATCATTGCTTTACTGATTGCGTGGATCTTATCTAGAGGAACGAAGGAAAGTAAAAAATTTAATAATATCATGGTGTTTGTGAAACTCGGTATTATTGTTCTTTTCATTGTAGTAGGCGGCTTTTACGTACAGCCAGCCAATTGGCAGCCGTTTATGCCGTTTGGCGCAGAAGGCGTCATTGCCGGTGCTGCTGCTGTATTTTTTGCTTTTTTAGGGTTCGATGCAATTTCTGCTTCAGCAGAAGAGGTGAAAAATCCGCAGCGGAACCTGCCAATTGGGATTATAGGTTCATTACTTATTTGTACGATCATTTACATTGTCGTTTGTTTGGTCATGACAGGCATGGTGCACTATACAAAGCTGAATGTCACAGAGGCTATGTCCTATGTCCTGCAAAGTGTACATCAAAATAGTGTGGCTGGTATTATTTCTGTAGGTGCGGTCATTGGATTGATGGCTGTGATTTTCGCCAATAATTATGCGGCAACTCGAATTGCCTATGCGATGGGCCGAGACGGACTTTTGCCTAAAGTGTTTTCAAAAACAAACAAAAGCGATACGCCTGTTGCTAGCATATGGATGATTGGCGGAATGACAGCTGTTATTTCAGGCTTTATTGATTTGAAGGATCTGTCCAACTTAGCGAATATCGGTGCGTTATTAACGTTTGCAATGGTCAGCTTATCTGTGCTTATCTTGAGAAAGACACATCAGCAGCTTGAGAGGGGCTTCAGGGTTCCTTTTGTGCCTGTTTTGCCGATTATCTCAATGGGCTGCTGTTTATTCCTTATGCTCAACTTACCAGGCCGGACATGGCTTTACTTTGGGGTTTGGCTGTTAATCGGTGTCGTCATGTACGCAGCGTATTCAAACAAACATAGTGAATTAGCGAAATCTTCATGAGAAAAAGGTGCAAATCCGTTGACGATTTGTGCCTTTTTTCATACGATTTGGGATAAGCTATAAAAGAGATGATGGACGGAATAAGAGGAGGATGAGGGATATGATTAGTGTTAGTCCTTATATTGTTGTAGAAGATGTGAAAGAATCTCTTCAATATTATCAAGGGATTTTTGGTGGGGATATTCATATCTTAAATGAACATCAAGACCGTGTCCTGCATGCTGAATTACATCTTGGGGAATCACTGCTTCATTTTTCAGATACGTTTGGACGCACACCAAAGCCAGAGAATCTTAGGTTGATCATGCAGTTTGACAATGAAGAAGAACTAAAGGCTGTATATGAAGCGCTGGAAGCTGATGGAGATGTACTGGTCGAATTACAGGATACCTTCTTTGGCGCACTTCACGGACAAGTACAGGACCGGAAAAATGGGTTGATCTGGGTTCTGAATTTTATGAAATAGACTAAGACCTTCACGAGTGTGAAGGTTTTTTTGTGAGTGTTTTTATTTTCTGAAAAATGGAAAATATGCTATGTTGGAAGAATAAAAGGACAAGGAGAAGGGTGGCAAAGGAATGGAACAAATTGAATTTCAATCAATCCAAACAAATGGTGTAACACTTCATACAGCAATGGCTGGACCGGAAAATGGCCCGCTGCTTGTGCTGCTCCACGGGTTTCCTGAGTTTTGGTACGGCTGGAAAAATCAAATCATCCCTTTGGCTGAGGCAGGCTATCGTGTTGTCGTTCCTGATCAAAGAGGCTACCATTTAAGTGACAAGCCAGAAGGAGTCGAATCCTACGTATTAGATCAACTGAGAGATGATATTGTGGGTTTGATCAAGACGCTGAGCCCTAACCAAAAGGCGATTGTCGGCGGACATGACTGGGGCGGAGCTGTTGCTTGGCATTTGGCTTCAACCCGTTCTCAATACGTCGAGAAATTAATCATTGTTAATATGCCGCATCCGCGGGTGATGATGAAGGTTCTTCCTTTTTATCCGCCGCAGTGGAAGAAAAGCTCCTATATCGCTTTTTTTCAGCTTCCGAATGCTCCAGAGGCAGCACTTCAAGAAAATCACTTTCAAAAGCTGGATGAAGCCATTGGGCTGACGGCAAGACCACATTTGTTCACGAAGGAAGATGTCTCAAGCTACAAGCTCGCTTGGACGCAGCCGGGCGCCTTGACCTCAATGCTGAATTGGTACCGAGCCATCAAAAAAGGCGGCTTTGAAAAGCCAATTTCCAAACGAATTCTCGTTCCTGTTCGCATGATCTGGGGGATGGAGGACAAATTTTTAAGCAGAAAGCTGGCGAAGGAAACGATTAAGATCTGTCCAAATGGCCAGCTGATCTTTGTCGATGATGCCTCTCATTGGATCAATCATGAAAAACCAGAAGTCGTCAACAAACTCATACTCGAATTTTTGACATAAAGAAAAAAGCTCTGATCAGACGACCAGAGCTTTTTTGATTTATCCGATTTGATTCTTTTTCAATGAAGCAGGTTCGTCGTCCCAGCATTCGATTTTCTCATTGTTTGGAACGGCATTTTTATAGAAAACAGGATCTTTGCCTTCTTTTTTCTGTCTCGTGTAATCCTTCAGTGCTGCAAAGGCGACCTTAGACAGCATGGTAATGGCGATGAGGTTGACGATGACCATGAGTCCCATGAAGAGATCGGCTAGACCCCAAACGAGAGGAACAGTGGCAACCGCACCGAACAGAACCATTCCAATAACGGCAATTCGATAGATGTTCAGCCAAATTTTGTTCGCTCCAAGGAATTCAATGTTCGTTTCCCCATAGTAATAGTTACCGATCAATGTACTGAACGCGAATAGGAAAATCATGATAGCAAGGAAGCCAGATGCCCATGGTCCAATGTGCTGACTGAGAGAAGCCTGCGTTAATTCAATTCCTTGCAGGTTTGTTGTTTTATACGCATCAGAAAACAGAACAAGAAAGGCTGTGCTTGTACAAATAATTAACGTATCTGTTAACACGCCGAATGCTTGGATTAATCCTTGTTTAACAGGGTGGCTTGTTACAGCCGTTGCTGCTGCGTTAGGTGCACTACCCATACCAGCTTCATTTGAGAAGAGACCGCGTTTAATCCCTTGTAATAAAGCACCGCCTAGCGTACCGCCAGCGAACTGTTCAAACCCGAAGGCGTGTTTCACAATCGTGCTGATGACACCAGGAAGTTCCGTGATATTTGTGACAATAACAAAGAACGCAATTCCGATGTAAGCTACTGCAAGCACAACGACAATGTATTCAGAAGCCTTTGCAATCGCTTGGATGCCTTTGAAAATGATCGCTGCAAAAATGACAGCCATCACAATACCGACGGTTAAACGGTCTAAACCAAAGGAGTTTTTAAAAGCGACAGTGATCGTATTTGATTGAACCGCATTAAAGACGATTCCAAAAGAAATCGTAATCAGGATCGCAAATAAAATCCCCATCCAGCGCTTGTTTAATCCTTTTTCCATGTAATAAGCAGGTCCACCGCGGAAGCCTGTTTTGTCTTTTACTTTATATACTTGAGCTAGTGTACTTTCAACGAAACTTGAAGCAGATCCGATAATGGCTACGATCCACATCCAAAAGATTGCGCCAGGGCCGCCAATGGCAATAGCGATAGCAATCCCTGTGATATTCCCTGTCCCTACTCGTGCTGCCATACTGATGGCAAATGCTTGGAACGGTGATATCCCCTCTTTTTCTTTTCTTCCTTCTTTCAGGACACGCAGCATTTCTTTGATCATTCTCACTTGCAGGAAGCGTGTTCTATATGTGAAGTACACTCCAACACCAAGTAATAGAGCAATCACAATATAAGTCCAAATAAAATCATTTGTATGTGTTAAATAAGATAGCAAAGCTTTTTCGTTCATAACATCACCTCTTCGAATTCATCACTGTTCTTTTTAAAAAATACTGAGATCCCACTCTTTAGCGAGCTTTTTCAGCATCATGACACCTGTAATACTATTTCCGCAATCGTCAATGGCAGGACCGTAAATGCCAATTCCACAGCCTGTCTGAAACGGGAACTCTCTTCTTGCGCTTGGCGGAACGCAAGCCATAATTCCTCCAGACACACCACTTTTGGCTGGAACGCCTACGAAAGCAGCAAAATTCCCAGACGCATTATACATGCCGCATGTCAGCATCAATGCCTTTGTTAGTCTGGCGATATCCTTTGGGATGACTTGGACTTGTTTAAAGGGATGGTAGCCATCACTTGATATAATCAGTCCAATCAAGGCGATGTCCTCTGTTGTGACCTCGATGGAACATTGCTTTAAATACACTTCTAACGTATCCTCGACATCCGATTCTAAATAATTGGTTTCTTTTAAATAATAAGCAAGTGCCCGGTTGCGATGTGCAGTTGCCCATTCTGATTGATAAACCTCTTCATTAACAGAAGGACGCTTACCTATTAAGTTTTCGATTAAATCGAAAATATATGCTAGCTTTTCTGTAGAAGTCTTTCCGGGAAGGATGGAGGATACAGTAATAGCTCCAGCATTAATCATTGGATTAAAGGGCTTCCCTGGTTTATGCATCTCAAGACGGTAGATGGAATTAAAGGCATCACCAGTTGGCTCTACATCTACCCGATCCAAGACGTAAGGTACGCCTCTTCCTAAACAGGCAGCTATAAAGCTGATGACTTTTGAGATACTTTGCAGGGTAAAGGGAACGTCCCAATCACCATATCTTACAGATGATCCATCTGGGCCTATCACGCTGATACCAAGTTGAGAGGAATTCACTTTTCCAAGTGCTGGAATGTAGCCAGCATTCTGCCCGTTTGTGTAATATGGACGTATTTCTTCTGCCCATTGATCAACAGAAGACTGGCATGCGTGTTGTGTATTATTAGAAATTGCTGTTTTCATACGATTCCTCCAATCAAAAATCTAAAAGTACCCTATTGAATTGGCGGATGACAAAAAATGCGATCAAATAGGCACGAAAACATGTTACACATCTTCAAAGAACTTGTCATGCGCTGCTTGCACCACTCCTTTACACCTAAATATATGTTCAAATGAAGGCATTGTCGGCGGAAAAACAAAAAGGGTTTTTAGTGAAAATTCAGAAAACGCTTACATATAGTTTCACTAAAATTGTTCATTCAATTTATCTTGGAAACTACACAATCTGACGTAAATCTACAGAAAAACTTACAAATAAAAATCAGTCTGTCGATTATTGTCTAAACAATTCCTATGATTGTCGTCAATGATCAAAACACTGAATAGCTGAAAGGTCACCTTGCTGCCCCGGAGAATAGTCATAAAAAAGGATTTTAGAGATAAAAGGAGCCGTGAAAATTATTTTTTTGCACATTGTGGAGAAAAGAGTCTCCTTGTATACTGTGGCTATGCAAACAGGGGAAGGGATGTCAGTCATTTGAGTTTAAATCAGCTTGTCAAAAAGGACGCATTCATTTTAATTTTTATGATGGTCATTGTGCCGCTTGCAGGAGAGCTGAAGTTTTATCCTGTGAATGAGACGTTTCGCATCAGCTTTGGCGCACCTGCGTTTTTCTTTTGTTTATTACTCTTAAGAAAATCTAGACCGCTATTGCCGGGATTTTTAACAGGCGCAGCTATTGTGTTTTTTCGGGTAGGATTAGATTTGATTCAGCAGAATGCTGATCTAGCTTCATCATTTTATCAGCAATTCCCAAGCTTCTTTTTCTATTTCACTTATGCTTTCCTGTTTTTTGCCGTCAGTACGGGACGCTTTAAACAGCGCTCTATTTTCATTGGGATCATCGGTCTGATGATCGAATTAGTTGCTGATTTTGTCGAGCTGTTTGTACAATTTTTAGTGTTTGATACAACGATGACCTTATCAAAGTTGAGCGATATGTTCCTCATTGCGTTTGCTCACAGCTTTGTGGTGATCAGTTTTTTTAATATGATGAAGCTGTATGAGGCTCAATCAAGAGAGAAGCAGATCATGAAACAAAATGAGCATATGATGATGGTCATTTCGAATTTATATGAAGAAACGGTGCACTTAAAGAAAACGTTAAAACATACAGAGCATATTACGCAGGAATCATACCGGCTTTATCGTCTGCTGCATGAACACGAGGCAGGGAAAAAAGTGAGTCAGGAGCTGTTAAAGCTCGCAGGAGAAATTCATGAAGTGAAAAAGGACAATCAGCGTATTTATGCTGGGCTTTCAAAGCTGATTTCGAAGGAAAATATGCAAGACTATATGAAGGCGGAAGAGCTCGTTCAAATTGTGATCCGGATTCAAGAGAAGTATGCTCTATCTCTTGGGAAAAACATCTCCTTTACATCGGATATAAGGGGCATTCATCTGCATGATTATCATGTGTTTATTTTCTTATCGCTGATTAATAATTTAATGGCCAATGCAGTCGAAGCAATAAAGGATACCGGGATGATCTCACTCGAATTAAAAGGAAGTCATGATAAAATAGAGATTCGGATTGAAGATGATGGACCGGGGATTCCTAAAAAAATGAGAGAGATTGTGTTTGATCCAGGTTATACCTCCAAATTTGATGCATTTGGAACACCGTCTACTGGGATTGGCTTATCCTATGTGAGAGAGCTGGTTCAAGAGCTTGGCGGTCATATTCAAATCGAACCAAAAGAAACAAAAGGTACAGCTTTTCTGCTTGTCCTTCCTATACAAAATTTAATACAGAGAGGGTGAGTGTATGCGATTCTTCATTGCAGATGATGATCGTGCAATACGCTCGATTTTAGGTCAAATCATTGAGGATGAGGATTTGGGAGAGGTCGTAGATGAAGCGGGTGACGGAGTTGGTTTAGAGGCGCATTCACTGAACCTCAAGAAAGTAGACATCCTTTTGATTGATCTTTTAATGCCTGCTAGAGATGGCATTCAAACCATTCGCCATATCCACCCTGAATTCAAAGGCAAGGTCATTATGATTTCCCAAGTAGAGGCGAAAGAGATGATGGCAGAAGCCTATGAACTAGGGATTGAATATTATATCCATAAGCCTGTTAATCGCATTGAAATCGTCAGTGTGATTCGAAAAGTCATGGAGCGTATCAAGCTGGAAAAATCGATTTACGATATACAAGCATCTCTTCGCCACGTGCTGCCATTAGAGCCTGTGATTTCTCAAGGTGCCGGAGCTGCTGGGGCGAAGAGAAGAACGATGAAAGAGGCTGGGGAATTCCTCTTATCTGAGCTGGGAATTGTCGGTGAGAGCGGCTCTAAGGATTTATTGGAGATACTCATCTACTTACATGAAACACAGTCAGCCAATTCTCATGAGGTCAATTTCCCGCCGCTAAAGCAGCTGTTTATCAAAACAGCAGAAAGAAAACTGGATCATGATGCAACCGATGTAGAGGTGATGCGGGAAGTGAAAGCGGCGGAGCAGCGGATTAGACGAGCTATTCATCATTCCTTGAATCATTTTGCCTCACTAGGATTAACAGATTTCTCAAATCCTAAGTTTGAGCACTATGCGTCGAAGTTTTTCGATTTTACCGATGTCAGCCAAAGAATGAAAGAAATGCAGAAGACATCTTCTCCCGCAGGATCGACGGGCAGAGTCAATACAAAGAAATTCGTTCAAATCTTTTATTTTGAGGCAAAGCAGTTATTCGAAGGAATGAGCTGAGGAAAATTTGTTGGTATGATTGGAGAAAATAAACAGAGGAAGGCTGTCTTTCCTAGGATCTGTCTTGCTCTTCAGGTGTCTTTATGATTTAACTGATCATTCTGATTTTTCTTTTTTCTTGAAAATAAAACCCTCCTGTGCAATCGTTTGTTAAAATAGTGAGGTTAGACTAGAATGTCGGAGGTTTTATTTTGGGAAAAATTAAACGAAATGCGCTCTGCCCTTGCGGAAGCGGAAAAAAATATAAACATTGCTGTGGTCAAAAATCAGGCGGAGAACAAACGTCTGAGCTTGTGTTTAAGGAAGCTGTACAAGTTCAAAAGGATTTAATGAATTATGCTTTTTCTAAACATCAGAGAGCAATCAATCAATTCATTAATGAGTTTTCTTTCCTTGCAGATATGGATAAAGAAACGCAACAAATCTCAGTTTTTCATTTGAGTGTATGGGGCATCTTCTTCCGTCCATTAACTGATCAGAAAGAGACTATTTTCCAAGAATTCCTGACAAAGAAAGCAGAGGATATTACCCGTCCGAAAACAAGACAAGTGGTCCAATCTTGGACAGATATGGAACCATCCTTGCTTTTATTAAATGAAAAAACGGACGAGTCTCTTTACTTTGAGAATATGGTAACAGCGGAGAAGGTTGAAGTAGATGTAAAGCCTGATCAAACGGTACTGCCTGAGAAGGGAAGTCTCGTGCTTGGTTTTCCTGTTCAATTTGAAGAAAAAGCAGAGTTTTTCATTCAATATACGATGTTTGCGAAAGAGTTTACAGATACTCTTCTTCTTCAGGTCCGCCAGCTTGTTGACGCACATGAAGCAAATGGAGGAGCGCGCAGCACATTTATGAGAGAATCATTCCCTGATGTGCTGAAGTGCATGTTTGCGAAGCAAGAAGTAGAAGAGTCAGAAACACCTGCTCAAACAGAAGGCGATGCAGGTCTATCAGCAGATCGTATGGACTGGGCAAGTGAAGTTCAGCTCGAAACAGCTAAGCTGATTGAAGACGGAATGAAGGAGCACGGTGACCAGAGCCTGACAGATGGTGCTTTAACGGTTTGGAAAGCCTACTGTGATCAGAAATCACCTGTGATCCGTAAAGCAGCGTCATTTGCTGCGGGAATCGAATACTATATTCATTCACTTGCAAGCGATGCCCCGCTTTCTCAAGCACAAGTAGCGAAAAAGTATGGCATTAGTGCGTCTACTGTATCGAGCCGTTTTAAAGATATCGAAAAAGCGGTGAAAGAAGAGCAAGAGGCGACAGTATAATCTAAAAAAGACGCGGCACCTTCAAAGGCCAGCGTCTTTTTGTAAAATATTATTCTGTGATGATAAAACTGTTCATATATTCTGTTGTTTTAAAGTCGTTTAAATCAATTTTCCACTGACCCTCACTGTTACGTTTCATTTTCACTTCAAATTCAGTAGGGCTTGATGCCGAAGGAAGTTTTTCGAATTCACTCGCATATATTTTTAAACTTTTTTTATACAACTCTTTTTTGGTGATGTTTCCTTTGTAAAATTCTTTTGAAATATCAGCCATTTTCTTCTCTAATTCAGATGCGTCAATGCCTGTAACTTTTGCTGCAACTTCAGCTTCTTCATTCTTAATGGCTTTTACACTAGTTTCTACCTTGGCTTTGTCCTTCACTGTGTTTTGAATGCTTTTGTACATGTTTAGAATATCTTCATCACTGACTTCGTTACCATAGATACTTGCACTTCTTCTAAAGTCTTTAACAAACATTTCATTATATTTATTCACAATATCAGCTTTGTTGTCACCAGTTAGTTCAGGAAACTGTTTATTATCCTTACCGAATACGATGACATCTGTGTATGCATTAAGAGCCTTTGCTGGGTTGTCTAATTTATCTGCTGTATCAAGAATTTTTTTTCCGTCGAGATCAATTTCGATTGGATCATTATCTTTATTGATTCTATTTTCATAAACGAGTTGATATTTTTCACCTTTATCTACCAAGAAATAAAGAGAGCCTGTTACAGATTTACCCTTATTTAATGAATTTGATTTAAGTCTGTCTTTACTGCTATAAAAATCTAATTCTGACACTTGTGAATCACCCTGATAAAGGGTGAAATGACTGCTTGATAATGAAAGTGGTTTATTATCTTTGTTCGTAATGGTTAAGTTGACTTTTAACACGATTTCATTATCTCGGAGAGTGGTTGATGTATCGTCAGGCAAAGTATATTCATAGTTATTCAATTTTACCTCAACCGTATTAGAGGACTTTTTTTCGGAATCTGTTGTTTTTACTGAGCTTTGACAAGCTGCAGAGAAAATCATCATTAATGAAATTACGACTAGTATACTTAATTTTTTTACCATTTCATACTCCTTTGTATATATTTACCCTTTCTTTAACGCCATCAGTCTAATATAAAAGTGATATATTTAATGGGAATCGGGTTTTTTAAAAGGGTTAATTATCCTAATCTCAATTTACCCTATTTATTTTATCGATTTTGTTCATGGTAAGGAATAGGTTTTAATCCCTATTTTGGAAAGTTCACTCCTGAAAACATGAGGGTTTTAGAGGTTATTGAGAGGAAAAGACTAGTAAAAAAGAATTAATATATCTAGAGTTTTTATTTTTAATGAAATAATTTTCAAATATAGATAGTAGCTCTTTTACAAGACGATGACGAATATCGAAGATAATACTTTCTTAGTATTAGGAGGTTCTTCAATCTGGCTACAAAGAGTTAAACTATACAATTTAACGTTTGCCAATGGTCACCCTTTCGTTTTAGTCTATCTTTATCATACGCATCTTCTATTTTCGCGGCGTCCACCTGCAGGTTGATTTTTAGAGAGCGGTATACTTGAATGTTGGAAATGATTCGTGGGAAAATAAGGATGATTATGTAGATAAGGGAGATGAGCTTTTGAAAAAGGTAACGCTTGGACGAACTGATTTGCAGGTAAATCCGATAGGGCTTGGTACGAATGCAGTAGGTGGACATAATTTATTCCCGAATCTTAGTGAGGATGCTGGACGGGAGCTTGTGGAGACGGCTCTTGATCAAGGTGTCAATTTCCTAGATTCTGCTTTTATTTATGGGCTGGGCCGTTCAGAGGAATTAATCGGTGAGATCATTGCCAAAAGAGGCGGCAGAGAAAAGCTTGTCCTTGCGACAAAAGGGGCTCATAAGGAAGTAAACGGGCAAATTGAGCTTGATAACAGCCGTGATTTCTTAAGAGAACAGGTTGAAAATAGCCTGAAACGGCTGCAAACAGATTATATTGACTTGTACTATATGCATTTCCCGGATGGGCACACGCCGCTCGAAGAAGTAGCAGGCACATTAAAGGAATTGAAGGACGAAGGGAAAATTAGGGCGATTGGTGCATCAAACCTTGATTTTGAACAGCTTCAAGCCTTTAACCGAGATGGCTACTTAGACGTGCTTCAATCAGAGTATTCTCTACTGAAACGTCAGGCAGAGCAGGATCTTCTTCCATACTGCGTCGAGCATGGTATTTCCTTTATCCCTTATTTCCCATTGGCATCAGGCTTGTTGACTGGGAAATTTACAAAGGATGCGACATTTGATGATATTCGAGCAAAGGACCCGCTTTTCCAAGGCGATGCATTCCTTTCAAATCTCGAAAAAGTAGACAAGCTGAAGGCCATTGCTCAATCAAAGAATGCAGAATCAGCACACGTCGCACTCGCTTGGCTCTTAGCCCAGGATGGCATTGATGCTATTATTCCAGGGGCAAAACGAGCAGACCAAGTCCTGCAAAATCTAAAAACAAACGATGTTCAACTAACAGAAGAGGAAATCAATCAAATCGACAAGATCTTCTCTTAACACTAAAAAAAGGTGCAGCTATGCACCTTTTTTATGACATTGTGAGAGGGATTTTGATGACGAGCCGTAAATTTGGAGAACGATAAGTGAAATCAAGTGTACCGTCTGCCTTTTCAACAAGCTGATGAATGATATACGTCCCCATGCCCTGATGATCGCCGCCTTTTGTCGAGCGGCCAAAAGTTTTGAACAAATGATCTAACACGTGTTTTTCCATACCCTTTGTGCTGTTTTCACAATGGATTAAATATAGCCCGCTCCGAATAGAGGTCGTGACCGAAATGCTGCCTTCTTTTCCGGCTTGCTTCGCTTCAATCGCTGCATCTAGGGCATTATCAAGAAGGTTGCCAGTAAAACTAACCTGATCCGCCTTTGAAAAGGGAAGCGATGAAAAGGGTGCTTGAAGGTCTAGTGAAAGTGCAATGTCCTCTTTCTCAGCCCGTTGGAAAAAGGGGTGTAGGGTTGAGGCCAAATAAGCATTTTCTCCTTTCATCCATGGGAAATGTTTGACGTATTGCTGAATCAAATCTTTGATCTCATGCTCGTCGTTCGACGCGGAAAAGGCATTTAAATGTCTGGCTGTTTCATGATGTTTACTGCGCAGCTCAAGAAGTAATTCGTTGGTTCTTGATTCTGCGTTTATGAGTTCTTGAAGCCGCCCATTTAACTGTTTCTCTGTCTGCATTACCTTCAATGAGAGGATGTCGACTGTCACCATGATGATGAGTGCCAAAAGACAGCTCAGCCCATTCTGTTGCGTTAGAAACAGCGAAAGGCCTGCGCAGGTGATGAGTATAAAAGCGCCTAATATCACATCACCGCTCGTATGAGGCAAAAATCTTTTGTACATAAAGAATGTATAAACACACATCGCGCAAAAGGTAAGAACCCACAACACAATGGATGATAGCGGCAGAAAAGCTTCAGCAGCTGCATGAAACGCAAGACCCAGCCATATGAGAGCATAAATGCGAAATCCAAGATAGAATGCGTTCACGTTTGTTCTCCTTAAAAATAGTATTTCTTAAAGAATTCTAATTGCTGCTTGGTCATCATCGCTTTTTTATCTGTACCTTCAAAAGACACGATATACGAATTTTTAGCATACGCCGAGAAATTCTTAATGTAATGAATATTGATGATAAACGATCGGTGGGAGCGGATAAAATCCTTTTCAGCCAGATCGCCCTTTAACTCGTTTAAAGTTTGATATGTCTGGATTTCTCCTGATGTTGTCACGATAGTGGTTGACCGGCCCGTTCGCTCAACAAAAATGACATCCTTTTTCTGCAGCACATGAATATCTGACTGCTGTTTAATGAGAAGCCGTCCATGAATGCTTTTCTCCTGTTTGGTGGACATATAGCGCTCTAAGCATTTGGCAATTCGATCAGCTTGGTAGGGCTTCATAATATAATCATGTACATTCAAATCAAATGCATGGACCGCATATCCACTATTTCCTGTCACAAAGACCACATCGACATTCAGTGCGTGAGAGTGGATGAGGTCCGCTAATTCATAGCCGGACATTCCAGGCATTTCAATGTCAGCGAACAACAGATCAATGTCTCCTTGTTTGACCTTCTCATATGCATCCTCTGCTGACTGCGTGACAAAGACAATGTCCACAGCCTCCATTCTGCCCACAATGGCGTGCAGCTTTTCTAAATCTACTCGGTAATCGTCGACGAGACCTACTTTTATCATAAAAATCACCTATGACTCTTCTTATTATTTGTCTATTTTACCATTTGTTTTTTTGAAATAGATCATTTCAAGACAGAAAAAGGACGTTTCGCGACATTTTTATATCAGGCAAGCGTTATTTTTTCTATCATAGACTTAGAAAGTTGAAAGGGGCGAACCAAATGATTACTCTCAGCGATTGCAGCTGCTGGTTTAAAGATAAGAAAAAAGTCGTGAAAGCGATGAAACACATGACGTTCTCCGTGAAGGAAGGGGAAGTCGTTGGCATTCTAGGAGAAAATGGTGCAGGAAAAACGACATTATTGCGCGCCGTAGCCACATTATTAGAGCCTACACACGGAACAGTCACTGTCGCAGGCTTTGATACAGTGAAAGAAGCAACAGAAGTGAAAAAGCGAATTGGTGTCTTGTTTGGCGGAGAGACGGGGCTTTACGATCGTTTGACGGCAAGAGAAAACCTTGAATACTTTGGCAAATTATATGGCTTAGATCAGCATGAAATCAAAGCAAGAATAGAGGATTTGGCAAAGCGTTTTGGGATGAGACAATACATGGATCGCAAGGTGAAAGGATTCTCAAGAGGAATGAAACAAAAGGTGGCGATTGCCAGAACGTTAATTCATGATCCTGACATTATTTTATTTGATGAGCCGACAACAGGCTTAGATATCACGTCGAGTAATATTTTCAGAGATTTTATCCATCAGCTCAAGCAGCAAAATAAAACGATCCTCTTTTCAAGCCACATCATGGAAGAAGTCAGCCAGCTTTGTGACAGTGTCATGATGATTCATCAAGGAGAGCTTGTTTACAAAGGGACACTTCCAGAATTATATGCACAGGAACAAAGTGAAGACTTGAACTATATCTTTATGTCGAAGCTCGCTAGGGGGATTTCATAATGTGGAAAACCGTCTTTTTGAAAGAAATGACAGATGCGCTAAGGGATCGAAAAACGTTGCTCTTAACCGTACTGATTCCTCTTTTGACCATGCTTGGGCTGGTGTTCTTTTATGAAAGCATGATTGCAGATCCAGGGGATAAAGCCTATACAGTCGCCATCAATGAACAGCTTCCAGCCGAAATGAACCAAATGATCAAAGAGGTCAAAAACCTACACCTTGAAACATTTGATGATCCGCAGCAAGCTGTCAAGGATGGGGAGGCAAATGCTTATCTGGAAATGCCGAAAGAAGCAGGTGATATGCTTCAGCATCAAAAGCCATTCGCCATTAAAATTCATGGATATACGACAGATGATGATTCGGTGATCACAGTTCAAATGCTGCAATCATTGCTGGAGCAATATCAAAACCAAGTAGTCGAGAAGCGTTTAGCAGCCGATCAAATCGACACGTCCGTTATTCATCCGTTTGAGGTGCAGTCCGTTGATGTAGAAGAAGGGGATGAAGGGGAAAACGGAGTGACCGCTATGCTGTTGTCGATTCTCCTTCCGATGATTTTGGTGACCTCCGTGATCTCAGGAGCTTTGCCGGCTGCGCTTGATATTGTAGCAGGTGAAAAAGACCGAAAATCTATTGAAGCGTTGTTCCTGACACCTGCCAGCAGACTCCAGATCCTCATCGGAAAATGGCTCGCTGTCTCCATGTTCGGTATTTTAAGTGGGATTGTGGCGATCGGCATGCTGCTTCTATCCACTTTGCTCTTTACAGAAAAGCTGAAGCAAGCTCTGAACTTTGGTGATCAAATGTGGAGCATTATCGGCGTCATGTTTGCGGCGTTAATCATCTTCTCCTTCATGGTATCGATGATTGAACTGCTACTCAGTGTCGTTTCAAGCTCAGTGAAAGAAGCACAGTCTTACATGTCCATGATCATTACGCTAGGTGTGCTCCCAATGTTCTTTACCATGAGAGCAGGTGCTACGCAGCTAGATACGTATTACTTTGCCATCCCATTCCTTAATATTCATGCGTTGTGTAAGCAACTGATGTTTGGGATCATTGATCCAATGTCAATTGCACTCACCCTAGGCTCTACTGCGCTCGTTGTGGTTATCTTATTTGTGGCCGTTAGAGTCATGTTTATGAAAGAAAAATGGATGCTTGCGAAATAAAGAAACGCCCTCTATGATAGAGGGCGTTTTCAGGTGAATGCTGATCATCGTATTTTTCAGTTTAAGAAACCGAATTGATCCAAGTTCTCTAAATAAAATTGAAAATACTCGTCATGAATACCATCTGGATATTCTTCTAACCCATTTTCAATAAGTGCACCTACAATTAAAGCATTTATATACCTATTAAGTTTTTCACAACTATCTCTTACTTTAAATTCTGAAACATATAACCCATCTTTACTTTCTAAAATGATATCAATTCTTCTACCTTCTTGTTCATCAAGCAATAAGTGATTATACTCCCATTCTTTGACTCTCTTGGGGTTTAAGGGATGTTCACGATTATCAAGTATTTCTTCACGATGATTCTTTTTTTCCTCATCTGAAAACAATTGAATCAATAGACTCGGATCATCAATGACAAAACATTTATATATCTTAGTATATTCAAAGTGATCATCATTCAATAAATCTAAAATCTTTGTTTTTGAAAATTCTCTAGCTTTAAATTTAGACGTTATCATCTCAGCAACTCGTTCTTTAGTAAAAATCAATTGATCTTTTTTATATAAATACTGTTTATATAGCTTTTCGTAATTATACATTATTCACCTCTATTAACTTTAACAGGACCTCCGTAGAATGAATGAGCTTTTAATTTCATGGTAAATTTTCTCTTTGAAGTGGTTACTAATTCTAGCATAATAACAATGATAAAAAGTTTAAAATTACCTTAAAATGAGCATATAGAACCTTTTTTTGAATATTTTATTAAAATGGAATTATTTATATTTCGAAGAGTTTTATTAAGGAATAACTTAAATAGAAAAAAAGAGTTGGTGAATGAAAATGATGGTTTACTTTTGGTTTTTTATGATAGAGGGGGTTCACGTTCGCCAAACCAGATGATAAATCATAACAAAAAAACCCCCGGAATCGGGGGTTTTCTTTAGTTCTTGATGAATTTCTCAACTAATGAGCTTGTTTTGTAATCGTTCAAATCAAGTTTCCATTGGTCGATATCATTTTTCTTCATGTTGACTTCTACTGTCTCTTCAGAAGATGATGGTCCTAATTTTTTAAACTCATCTGGGTAAATCGAAAGTAAGTATTTTTGAGCTTCATCGTAAGAAGCTGAACGGTTTTTGCTGTAGAACTCAGTCGCTTTCTCTTTCAAACGATCGACAAGCGGGCTTGCATCAATTGGTGTAAGAGTCACAGTCACGACAGCTTTATCACCACTGATGGCTTTAGTTTTTGTTGATACTTTTGATTTTTCAGCTAATGTTTCTTTCACTGCTTTTAAAAGCTTATCAAGGTTTTCGTCCTTCGCTGAGCTAGAAGAAATACCTGATGAAGTGATGTAACCTTGTTTGAATGATTTATCAAATTCATTCACAACAGTTGATTTGTTATCACCTGTTAGTTTTTCGAAATCGTCGTTTTTCTTACCAAAAATCATCACATCAATATAAGAAGAAAGGGCTTTTGCAGATGCTTGAAGTGTATCTGCTTTTTTCATTAAATCTTTACCTTTAATATCGAATTCTAGTGTTTTGTCATCTTTTTTCGATCCACTGCCTGGCTCTGTGTACACAAGCTGATAGTCTTTTTCTTTATCAACAACAAAGAAAAGACCGCCTTTTGTGACTTTGTCTGCATTTAAAGAGCTTGAAGATAATACTTCGTTGTAGTCATCTGGAGAGATCGTAGATACCTGTGCGTCATCTTGGTAAAGCGTGAAGTTGCTTTTATCAACATTGAGAGGCTCTTTGCTGATATTTTTTACAGATACATTCACTTTTAGTACATACTGATCATCCTGTACAGATGTATCGTATTGAGGTGGTAATGTGTACTCAGCACTTTCTACCTTTACCTCTGCTGCATCAAGAGATTTTTTGGTATCGTTTTCTTTCGCAGCTGTTTTGTCTTTACCACCACTACAAGCAGCAGCGACAATAGTTACACACAAGATCAGAAGAAACAGGGATAATTTCTTTTTAAACATGGCGTGTTTTCCTCCTCGGGTTTATGGTGAATTTCATTGAAAAGCTGTAGTTCATATCATTCTTTTTGCACAAAAAGAAAAATACTGTATGTTTTTTACTGTAGAATGAAGCGAAAGTACTGTCAATACCTCAGTGCGTTTCCGAGGTTGATTGGCTTCAAGTAGTAAAAATGACACTAAGTTGAGAGGAGAAACTTGTAATTATTATTCGATATCTCCTGTAGAAACTCAACATTTTATATTTTAAGGTTTTGAGTCGGATTATTGAATAGGTTCAAATGACTGTTTTTGAAGATGATGTCGCAATTAGAAGGATTTTTATGACTTGTAAATGAGTATATAGTAATGAATATTTTTTCCTGTTATGTGTATGGTCACTTGGTTTGAGTGTTGTTGGCAGCAAGACACATGTCCAGCAAATTTAGACAGGCTGCCTGACACTGAACGTGCTTTTTCATGTCAAAATGGCAGTCATCTACAGAGAAACGCTACATAAAATAAAAGAGAAACGAACTGGAGGTGGATGTATGGCAGTGGTAAGAGCGACAAGCTCTGATATTGATTTAATGGCCAGACTGCTGAGGGCGGAGGCAGAAGGTGAAGGGAGGCGAGGGATGCTGCTCGTAGGAAACGTGGGCATCAATCGTTTGCGTGCCAACTGCTCTGACTTTAAAGGGCTGCGTACGATTCCACAAATGATTTATCAGGAGCATGCATTCGAAGCGGTCACGCATGGTTACTTTTATCAACGAGCACGAGAAACGGAAAAAACACTTGCGCGGAGAAATATTAATGGAGAACGTTTTTGGCCGGCAAAATTCAGCCTTTGGTATTTTAAACCGCCTGGCGATTGTCCGGCGACTTGGTACAATCAGCCGTTTGTGGCAAGGTATAAGTCGCATTGCTTTTATCAGCCAACCGCCGAAACGTGTGAAAATGTCTATAACACCTTTTAACTTGATGAAACGCACAATCCTCTTAGGGTACGAATGCAGAGGATTGTGTTTTTGTTTTTTCCAAAATGGGTAACCATTGTGTATCAACAAGATGAAGCACGTGAATGGAGGAAATCAAGATGTATCAAGATTTAAAAGGGAAAACAGCCATTGTCACAGGCTCTTCAAAAGGAATTGGACAAGCGATCGCATTGCGGTTTGGACAAGAGGAAATGAATGTGGTTGTAAACTATAAAGGCGATGAAGATGGGGCTGAAGAGACCGTAAAAGCCATTCAGCAGCACGGAGGTCAAGCGGTGAAAGTACACGCAGACGTCTCCAAAGAGGAAGGTATCCAAGCCATCATGGATACAGCACTGGAGCATTTCGGTACAGTAGATGTATTCGTTAATAATTCAGGCTTCAACGGCGAAGAAGCGCTGCCGCATGAGATGACGCTGGAGCAATGGCAAAACGTCATCGATGTGAATATGACAGGCGCATTTTTAGGCGCAAAGGCTGCGCTCACCCATATGATGGAGCATGACATCAAAGGGTCCATTTTAAACATTTCCAGTGTCCATCAGGAAATTCCGCGCCCGTTCAATGTTCATTATTCCACTTCAAAGGGCGGAATGAATATGATGACGAAGACGCTGGCTCTTGATTATGCCGAAACAGGTATTCGAATCAATGCGATTGCGCCAGGTACCATGGCGACTGAATCGAATGATGATTTGCAGGATGAACAGAAAAAACAAAAGCAGCTTGAGAAAATTCCGATGAGAACCTTTGGTGAACCGAAGGAGATTGGGTCCGCTGCTGCATTCCTCGTTTCTAAGGAAGCGGCGTATATCACAGGCACCACCTTATTTGTGGATGGCGGAATGACACTTTATCCTTCTCAAATCAATGATTAATACAAAAAACATCCGCCTGTTCAGCCGGCGGATGTTTTTTGTTCGTAGCGTTGTGCGGCTTTGGCTGGTTTGCCGAGCAGCATCGGATACTTGCTCAGGAAGGAGATACATGGCACCATGAGCAGCAATGTGCCGATCGTGTAAAAAAGTGTCCAAGAGAGCTGCGCTGTATCAGCAATATTGATACCAAGTCCATAAAAAACAAATGCTTTCATGATATCGATGCCGGCAAACTGCAAGACAAGAATAACAATAGAATTTCGTCCTAGATACGTCAAAATAGGGGATGTTTTCAATTTAAAGCTTAAATAAATCACGGCAGCTGAACCGAGCAGAGCACATGCATAGAAAATAAAGAGATCACCGTAGTCGTTGACGCGCATATCGATCCGTGAATTAAAGCTCTGCATGTAAGCCGTCAGCACAAGAAGGCCTGTACATAAAAGCAGGGTTGGATCTGTTTTTAATTCCACAAACCACTGCTTTGCTAAAAATCCAATCGAATAAAACACAACAGCCGTCAAGGCAACATTGGCATTCCAAGGAAGACTTTGATCTAAAAGCAAGGTAGTAGCATATCCAGCACCGCCGCAAAGAACAGTCAGCAAGATCACGGCAGCGGGTTTTCCTTTTGTCAGACGATGCATAAAGAAAAATAAAATTTCCACTAAAAAGAGCGTCGTTAAAAACCAAATCGCAGGGTTATGTGTGAGTCTTGCTTCATCTGCATTGGATATGAAAATACCTGTAAACGGAACGAAAGGGTCAATATCCGTTTGTCCCTTGAATGCGAAAAAACGAGTAACGGAGAACCAAAATACATACGTAATGATGGAGAAATAAAGATAGGGCAAGAGTAAGCTTTTGGCTTTTTTCTGAATAAATGACAGAGCAGGGGATGAGGATGATCGAAACATCATACCTGATAGTAAAAAGAAAAGCGGCATATGAAAAGAGTAAATGAACTGCTTGAGCGAATCTGGAATGGGCACATGCGCCATGACCACGAGCAGAATGCCGATTCCTTTAGCTGCATCTACCCAATCGAGTCTCTTTTTCATATCCTGTCATCTCCTTCTTTCTCAGCGTTGTAAACCGTTCTTTGAATATGTACCTCTACTATATAAAAGGTACACCTCTTATGCGTTTACAGTTCGCTAACGATTAGAAGACACATTTGCGATCAGATGACAGACGGAAGGATTTTGACATCTTGATGTTACATTTCCCATTTTTTATGACAATGTAAAAAAGAAGCCTGGGAAACTGGCTTCAAAATAATTCTGCTATTCGCTTGAAGGAACGCTGTTTTTCGATTGGATCAAAGGAATTGTTGAGAATCATGATGTCATCCGTTTGATAGCGGTCCATCAAGATCTGTAATTGCTCTTTCACCGTTTTCTTCGAGCCGACAATCATCCGCTGGCGGTTTTGCAGCACTTTTTTCTTTTCCTGTGTGGTGTAGTGATAGGCACTTGCTTCTTCTATAGAAGGAACGCGGCTGTCCAGTCCTTTTTCAACACGCAGCAGCCATAAATCTGTACTGCTGGCGATCCGGTCTGCTTCTTCATCTGTTTCACCGCAGATGACAAAGACGGCAAACATAGATTGTGGCTGCCTGGAAAAGACAGATGGAGAAAAGTGTGATCGATACGTCTCAAATGCTTGCTTGCCGCGTGCAGGATGGATAAAGTGGCCAAAAATATAGTTGATCCCAAGCTCCGCCGCCTGCATGGCACTATTTTCTCCAAGTCCGAGCAGCCAAACCGGCGGATGAGCATCAACAAGCGGTGCAGCTTTCACGCCTGCATGCGGATGATCAGAAGGCAGGCTGTCTGATAAGTAAAAAAGAAGGTCCTTCAGCTGGCGGTCAAACTGAGACAGGTCTTTATGCACGCCGTCCGTCAAAGCGAGTCTCGTCCTTTCAATCCCGCCCGGAGATTTGCCGACTCCGATCTCAATCCGTCCAGGATAAAGGGCTTCAAGCTGCCGCGTGACCTCTGCTACTTTAAAAGGACTGTATTGAGGAAGTAAAATGCCGCCAGATCCGGTACGCAAGGTCGATGTATGAGCCGCAATATGAGCCATTAATATTTCAGGCGCTGTACTAGCGAGCCCTCTTGTGCTGTGGTGTTCAGCAAACCAATAGCGCTCATACCCAAACGTTTCAGCCAGCTGAGCCAGCTGCGTTGTGTGAATCAATGTCTCCTGCGCTGTCTGACCTTTAGGAATGGCGACTTGATCTAATATATGAAGTGATGGCATCATCAACATCCTTTCATCAACATGCTGAATATAAGTATAAAGAAATCCATGGATGGAAGGAAACGAAAGGGTTTATCCTTTGATCACATGCTTTTATCTTTTCTATATCAACATATGAAACCACATCAATACGCTTCTTTTCAGCAAGAGCTGCTCATCGGGAACTTTCGACAATGTTTCACATGAAACAATTCATTTACGACATGAACCATTTTTAATATGCATCTTTCGTTAAAAAAATATGAAGTGTTTGAAACCTATCTTGAACATAGATCGTATATACTAGTAAATAGAAAAAAGAGTAAGAGGCTCCAATGTCATTTCATGAATTTTGTCGAATTTTCATGTATGATGATTTTAATAGGGTCCATCGCTTAATAAATAGATTTTTATTATGCTGGAGGAGTGATTGATTTGGCGATTACATTAGAAAAAGGTCAACGTATTGATTTAACAAAAGGGAAAGCAGGGCTAACGAATATTCTTGTTGGACTTGGATGGGACCCTGTATCACAAGGCGGCGGATTTTTAGGAAAGCTGTTTGGCGGCGGAGGCGGCGCTGATGTTGATTGTGATGCTTCAGTACTCATGCTGAAAAATGATAAGTTTACGGAAAATAAAGATTTGATATATTTTGGCAACCTAAAAAGCAAATGTGGCAGTGTTGAGCATACAGGTGACAACCTGACTGGTGAAGGAGACGGAGATGATGAACAAGTCCTCGTCAACTTGAGCAAGGTGCCGGGTAATGTGAATAAATTGGTGTTTGTCGTGAACATTTATGATGCCCTTAGAAGAAACCAACACTTTGGTATGATTCAAAATGCTTACATTCGCATCGTTGATCGTTCAAACAATCAAGAATTAGTGAAATATAATTTAAAAGATGATTATGCAGGAAAAACATCATTAATCGTCGGAGAACTTTATCGTCACGAGAATGAGTGGAAGTTTGCGGCTCTTGGAAATGGTACAAATGATGCGAAGCTTGCCGATATTACGAGAAACTATATTTAAAGAGAAGGGAGAGGTTCCTAGTGGGAATTTCTTTAGCAAAAGGTCAAAAAATTGATTTAACAAAAACGAATCCGGGCTTAACAAAAGTAGTCGTCGGTCTTGGCTGGGACGTCAATAAGTATGACGGCGGACATGACTTTGATCTAGACGCAAGTGTATTCCTTTTAGATGCGGCAGGTAAAGCAAGCTCTCCATCTGACTTTGTCTTTTACAATCAAACAACTGGCGGAGGCGGCAGTGTCGTACATACAGGCGATAACCGCACTGGAGAAGGGGACGGAGATGACGAGCAGGTCAATGTTGATCTTGCAGCTGTACCAGCAAGTATTGAGAAGATTTCATTTGTCATTACGATTCATGATGCAGAAGCGCGCAGTCAAAACTTCGGACAAGTGTCTAACGCATATGTACGTATTTTAAATGCGGCATCAAATGAAGAACTCATTCGCTATGATTTGGCAGAGGATTTCTCAATTGAGACAGCCATTATTGTAGGTGAATTATACCGTCATGGTGGGGAATGGAAATTCTCGGCTGTCGGATCAGGCTATCAAGGCGGCCTTGCACGCATTGCAACGGACTTCGGCTTAGATATCGGATAACGATAGCTTCCTATTTTCAAAGACAGGAGAGATACGAATATGGCGATTCAGCTTTCAAAAGGACAACGTGTCGATTTAACAAAAACCAACCCAGGGCTGACGAAAGTGATGATCGGTCTTGGCTGGGATACGAATAAATATTCTGGCGGAGCCGAATTTGATTTGGACGCTTCGGCTTTCTTGGTGGATGCAAACAATCGTTGTCAGCAAGATACAGATTTTGTGTTCTACAATAACCTTCAGCATCCGAGCGGCAGTGTCACTCATACAGGTGATAACCGGACGGGTGAAGGAGATGGAGACGACGAGCAAATTCTCGTTGATTTCTCGAAAATTCCTGCTAACATTGATCGTATCGGAATTACAGTTACGATCCATGATGCAGAGACGCGCAGCCAGAATTTTGGACAAGTCTCTAATGCATTTGTTCGTGTTGTAAATGAAGAGGGCGGGGAAGAATTGATTCGCTTCGATTTAGGGGAAGACTTCTCAATTGAAACAGCTGTTGTGGTATGTGAATTGTACCGACACGGAAGTGATTGGAAGTTTAACGCGATCGGAAGCGGATTCTCTGGCGGCCTTGCAGCTCTTTGTCAAAATTATGGGTTAGAAGTGTAAATAAGAGAAACAAATCAATTCAAGAGGCGCTGTCAAAAACTCATATGAGGGTCTTTTCCAAAGTGAGAAAGAAACAGCGATCAAGAATAACAGCAGGCGAAAGCCTGCTGATGCTTCTACACTTATAGGAGGAAAACCAGTTGGACATTTTGAAACATATGTTGGATACGTATGCCTCGTTTTTTGATTGGCATATGTGGGCAGAGGTATTAACAGACCCTGTCTCTTGGGGGCTTATTGGGACGCTTGTCGTGCTTGAAGGATTGTTATCTGCAGATAACGCACTTGTATTAGCTGTTATGGTGAAACATTTACCTGAAAAGCAGCGTAAAAAGGCATTAACCTACGGATTAATTGGCGCTTATTTCTTCCGTTTCCTATTCATTGGCGTAGGGATGCTGCTTATTAAGTTCTGGTGGATTAAGGTTCTCGGAGCTGCTTACTTAGCATGGCTTGTTATTAAGCACTTCTGGTTAGGTGACGGCGATGATGAAGCGAAGGAACTGAAAAAAGAAGGCTGGTTGATTCGAGTCTTTGGTGTGTTCTGGGCAACTGTTATTTCTGTTGAAATTATGGACCTTGCCTTCTCGGTTGATAGTATTCTTGCAGCATTCGCTGTATCTGAGGAAGTATGGATTCTACTATTAGGCGGAATGCTTGGAATTCTCATGATGCGTACAGTCGCACAGTTATTCCTTGTTCTCATTGACCGTATCCCAGAGCTCGAGAATACAGCGTTTATTCTCATCGGGATCATTGCCATTAAAATGGGCTTGAGTGCTGCTCACATTGAAATTCCGCATCTTGTATTCTTTGCGATTATTATCCTAGCATTTATCGGAACGTTTATTGTTCATAAAATCAATAAGAAGAAACATCAAGAAGTGACAAACGAAGCTGCGGCTTCAAAAGAAGAATAGGACGATCAAAAAGGAATGGAGTTGATTAGCGGCTCCATCCTTTTTTGAATCATCAAGTCATTTGTTCGATTTTCTCTCAACAACAGGAGGTGGCACAGCATGCGGTATTTTCAGTTTTTATCAGAGGCGAGGCAGCACGATATTTTTTTCAAACGGCCGGGGGCGATGCATTTGATGACGCCAAGGCACGTACTTGCGCATGCATTAGGTGCTACTTTGTATATGCCTGCGACAAGACAGGATATAGCAGACATGCTGCTGTCGCAGAAATATGAAGCGCTTTGCTCTGTTGTATTTTGTTTAGAGGATGCCATTGGTGATCAAGAAGTGGAACTGGCTGAACAGAATCTAGTAGTACAACTCGCCAAACTGTCGGATAAATTGACGCATACACCTGAAATGGCTGAACAAATGCCGTTTTTATTTATTCGGGTTCGTTCGCCGAAGCAGCTGCTCAAAATGGCAGATTTGCTTGGTTCATCTCTTCATTTATTGACGGGTTTTGTATTTCCGAAGTGTTCTATTCATAATGCGAAGGATTATTTGGACAGCTTGAAACAGGCGTCAGCACAAACGAAGACAACGCTGTACGGTATGCCCATTTTGGAAACACCCGATTTATTAGAAAAAGAAACGAGATATACGGTGCTGTCTAAGTTAAAGCAGATCATGCTGAATGATGAAGAATATATTTTGAATATTCGTATTGGGGCAACCGATCTTTGCGGCTTATATGGCATTCGCCGTGATCGCGACACCACCATCTATGAAATCAAATTGATTGCTGATTTGATCACAGATATTATCAATTATTTTGGCCGTTCCTTTGTTGTTTCTGGTGCTGTATGGGAACATTTTGGCCCTGCACGAAAGGAACAAAAACCATTCATCCGTGCGCTTTCTAAGGGCGGTGAGCTGTCCTTATCTGAAATCGATGACGTACAAGGTTTACTCAAGGAGACAAGACTCGATGTAGCCAACGGCATACATGGAAAGACAGTGATCCATCCAACACATCTCAAGCCAGTTCAAAGCATGTACGTTGTGACAAAGGAAGAGTACTTGGATGCATTAAGCATTTTGGAACATGCTGACGGCACAGTTGGCGTGATGAAGAGTGCCTTCTCTAATAAGATGAATGAAACGAAGCCTCATTACAGGTGGGCAGAGCACATTTTAATTAAGTCAGACATTTACGGGGTGTTTCATGAAAATAGAAGCTATATCGACATACTCACAGAATCAGAAGCGGCATACGCTGAACATCTTGGAACATATGGAGGTTGAGCTTGACCTCAAAGAAGGTGCGCTCCAGCTGGAAAAAGAGCATCTTTTTGAGATGGCGGCAAGGGTGAACAAAAAAAGAGCCTTTTTATTCGTTAGTAAGGTACTTGGAAAGCATATTCCTGTTCATCCAGTGAAACCGCTCCTTGTCTCGGGTCTTTTAGCGATGGCATATGCCAAAGAGCAAACGGGAAAGACGCCCCCGCACCAAGATCTTATCGTAGAGGCACTCAAGACGGATGATCATGCGGCGTTAACGGCAGCCTATGAAACACTTAAAAAAGAGAAGTTACCAGCAGGCAATGAGCCTATCGTCATCGGCTTTGCGGAAACGGCAACAGCCCTTGGTCATGGTGTGTATGATGTGATAGAAGGCGCATCTTACATTCATACGACACGCGAACAGCTGCTGGATCTTGACCCGTCGTTGGTATTTGAAGAAGAACATTCGCATGCAACAGATCAGCTTTGTTATGCAGACGAAGCATTACTTCGCACAGACCGCCCCATCGTGTTAGTAGATGATGAAGTCACGACAGGCCGTACAAATATCAACATCATTCGTGACCTTCATGCAAAGTATCCGAGGCATTCTTATACCATTCTTTCCATTTTGGACTGGCGGACGGAGGAGCATGAGAAAGCCATGTGCCAGCTTGAAGAAGAGCTTGGAATTCACATTACATCATTGTCTTTATTAAAAGGGCAGATGGTCTTTCGAGGCAAAACGCTCGATGAGCCAGCTTATTCGTATGGGATTGCTGAGCAAGAGAAGCGGCCAAGTCTCTCTTTTCACTCTCTTCAATCTTTCTTTAAGCAAGTGCCGTATTCACTTTCTCATGCAGCAAATTCTGCTGGTCATTCGCCATATATACATGAAACGGGTCGTTTTGGTTTAAATGCGATAGATACGGTAGCGCTTGACCAAGCAGCTGCTGAAGCGGGATTGAGGCTGCGGCAGGAACGCAAAGGAAAACAAACACTCTGTTTAGGGACAGGTGAGCTGATGTATGTGCCGATGAGATTGGCTGCACATATGGGGGAAGGCGTTCTCTTTCATTCAACGACGAGAAGCCCCATTCACCCAGTCGAAAAGGATGGATACGCTGTCCAAAATGGGTTTGCATTTATGAATCCAGAGGATGCCCGAATTCAGCACTACGTGTACAACATTCCAAAAGGTGAATATGATGATGTATTTCTCTTTTTTGAGAAAAAGGTTTCTCAGGAGGCATTGCTTCCGCTTGTTCACTTATTTGCTGAGCGGCATGTGAAGCATGTGCATATTGTGACTTTATCAGACGAGGTGAAGGTGAATGGCTAATGTGTATACAAAGATGGGGAGCTATCCAGAGCAGGATGTAACCTTCTTACTCAAAGATTTATCCTCTATTGAGATGGAGAAAAGTACAGAAGAGCGGGAGCGTTCAATTCAGAGCGGTGCACATTATTCAGAAATGCTGCCAATTGAGTACAAACCAACGGCATCTTATATGACTTTATTCTATCAATCTCTTGAAGAAAGTAAGGAAAAGGTAGCAGAAGCAGTAGCTGTTGTAGCAGAACAGATTGTGAAAAAGCGAGGCTTCCAAACCATACTTTGCAGCTTGGCGCGTGCAGGGACACCGATCGGGGTGCTGATCAAACGATATATTCGAAAGACGTATGGTCTCGATCTGCCCCATTATAGCATCTCTATTATTCGCGACCGTGGAATAGACGAGAATGCACTGCATTATATGCTGAAAGAACATCCAGGTTTTGAAATTGCCTTTATCGATGGATGGACTGGAAAAGGTGCGATTTCGAAAGAACTCCAAAAAGCTGTTCTTGATTTTGAAAAAAAGTATGGTGTACGTCTCTCGAGTGAGCTGGCTGTACTGGCTGACCCTGGCTATTGTACACATGTATACGGAACGAGAGAGGACTTTCTCATTCCAAGTGCCTGCCTGAATTCGACGGTGTCTGGACTTGTCAGTCGTACGGTACTAAACAACCGCTGGATCAATGCCGATGATTTCCATGGGGCCAAGTATTATGAAGAGCTGCTTGATGAGGATGTGTCCAATCTGTATGTGGATACAATTGAAGAAGCGTTTTCCGGCCTTGAACCAAATGTACAAGAGAAAGCAGAAACCATACTTACGCAAGGGACGCCGGCTGATTGGCGGGGAATGGCATCCATTGAAGCAATTGGTCAGGAGTTTCAAATTGAAAATACCCATTTGATTAAGCCGGGAGTTGGTGAGACGACCCGCGTGCTGCTTAGAAGAATCCCTTGGAAAATCTTGATTCAGCCTGGATCTCAGGAAAAGCTGAAGCATATTTTGCTTTTGGCAGAGGACAGAGGTGTTCCTGTCATTGAATATGCCAATATGTCCTACACGTGCTGTGGATTAATTCGTCCGCTGGAGCAAACGTCATGAAGACATATGCATTTGCCAGTGATTTAGACCGGACACTGATTTACTCACATCGAGTGCTTGAGCAGTATGCGTATGAAGGAGAGTATGATTTAGTTGAGGTGCTGGACGAACGGCCGCTTTCCTATATGTCTGTTGAAACGAAAAAATCTTTGCAGGCGATTCATCAATCAGGCTGGTTCATTCCAGTGACGACAAGAACAACCGCACAGTATGAACGAATCACCTTCTTTGAGCAAGAGCTTAAACCGGAGTATGCCGTCACAACAAACGGGGGCTGTATTCTTCATCATGGCAAGCCGCTTGAGGATTGGCAGGCTATTGTTGATGAGAGACTTAGAGAGTGTATGCCAGTCAGAGAGATGCTGAGGGCGATCTCCGAGCTTCCAGTTGCGGCATGGGTGAAGCGTACCCGTACAGCAGAAGGAAGATTCCTTTATTTGATTATGAAAGAGGAGTATCTATCTCACATTCCGCTTGCTGAATTGAAGATGTGGGGGGAGGAGAGAGGCTGGCAGGTTTCTCTTCAGGGACGGAAGCTTTATTTTATTCCCCAGCCGCTTAATAAGTGGGATGCTGTTGCTTTTCTAAAGAACAGGCTGCAGCTTGAATACGTCTATGGTGCGGGTGATTCCCTGTTAGATGCGGGGCTCATTCGTCAGTCAGATATGGGCTTTGCCCCAAGGCATGGAGAAGTTCTCGACTTTGACCCATCACTTGAGCCGACATCGGCATCTGGCATGGCCGCAGCGGATGAAATCACCGCTTGTGTCATCGAGCAGATGATGAACGCAAAAAAGCCTTCGATTCGATAGCAGAAGTAGAAGGCTGAATGATATGATAGTAGTAGCTTTCGAGAAAATATAGGAGAAAGGAAGGAGCGGCGTGAGTTATAAAGAAATCAATGTCACCCATACTCGGGCGGAGCAGGAAGTCTGGAAAAACGTGCTGAAAAAGCCGCTCCCTGAAAGAGACGGTTATGTAAAGGACGAGCATACGTTGTCCTTGCCGCGTCTCGCCGCCCGGGTCCTTGGAACTCCGCATGATGCAACCGATTATTTTATTTATTTACATGAATTATACGAAACAGACGGCATGCATATTTTAAGTGAAACACTCAATCGTCATATTGAGCCGGAGCATTTTCAAGCGCTGCAGCGTATTCATTTGATTAACCAAGAAGAAAAGGGATTGTCCGTGAATCGCTTTGTGGCTTTTTTAGATGGTGAACAGCTGATTGTACGCCATCCAAACCCTGTGATGAACCGGCATATCCGTCTTTCATTGATCAAGGTGTTTGAGCATTTCAAGCAGCTGCATGAAGGTGGATTTCAGCATCCTGATTTCCGCCGGGTCCTGCTGGATGTCGTGAAGTTTTCAAATAATCATCTAGGTCCATGGCTGAAGGAAGTCAATATAGAAGAAAAAATGCCGGCTGTCATTTGGTATGGAGAGGCGAATAAAAGTCAGCTTTATTTTCTTTACTATGTCATGCTGATTGGCTGTGATGTTGTGCTATTTCATCCAGAAGGCGAGGATTCGTTCCGCGAATTAGATCCAGAAGAAAAGCTGACTTTTATTGATCAGTACCCGGGAACTTCAAAGCTTGAGCCGTTCCCTACCGAAAAGCCTGAGAGGAAATCAACGGTGGCGTACCGCTCGACAAGAGAGCTTGAAGAGGTGCTTCACACGGAAGATTCAATGCTGTATAAGCCGTGGCAATTCAGAGATCATACTCCTCATTCCATTACGCTCAAGACAACGTATGATGAGCTGTTTTTAATTGCAAAGGAACGATCCTTTATCCGCCCGAATTTCAAAGCAGACCGGGACACGATACAGATTCCAAATCTCTTTGCGAAAATGATGGGAGTCACACGAGACAAGCGTGAATACTGGGATCGCATCCATACGTTAATGGAGGGGAAAGAGACGAAGACCATTCGCCATTTTCCTTTTACGAAAGAAGTGACTTCGAATTATCAATTTCATTATCAGCATGCACTTTCATCTGCTGGAGAGATTGACCCTGCATTATTAATGAAAAGCAATGTGTGGCAGTTTTCTCATCTATATGAGGGCGCGCAGCGTGCGATAGCAGAGGCGGTATCTCGAATCTGTCAGCATCCGAAGCTATTAAAAGAAGGCAATGAGACCGAATTAGATGTCCGCATTTATTTATTCAAACAGGTTCTGCATATGAGCCAGGACCTCGTTGAACTGATTCAAACCTTTGATTATGCACAAACCGTACCGAAAGTGATTTTATACCATACGGAATATAATGGTGAGCTGACACGTTCTGATGCGGCCGCCCTGATTTTCCTAAATGAAATGGGTGTGGATCTCTTCGTATATCATCCGGCGGGATATCAGTGTATCGAACGGTATATCGATGACCAATTATTTGATACCCATTGGCTTGATGAGATGGTCATGAACCAGGAGTTTAAAGAGCCGTCCATCGTCAGAAAGTTATTTCAATCCATTAAAAACCGATAAGGAGATCAAAGCTTATGACAAATACAAACGGAAATGACATCATTTCAATTGATAAAGAGGAAATCACGATTGAGAAGGCAGACGATATTCGCGTTCAGCTTCGAAATGAACCAGAAGTGCAAAATATCGCGAGACAGATCGATGCAAAAAATCAGTTGGAACTGCTTGAATACGGAAAACAGCCGGCCGTTGAAATCTCTAAGTTCTCTGATCGTATCCTTTCGATGATGCGTTCAACAAGCGTCACTGATTCAGGAACAATGCTGACGCAGCTTGGCAAGATTATGGATCGCTTTGATAAAAATGATTTTGACGAACCGAAGGGTGGTTTGTTGTCAAAAATCTTTAAGCGCGGCGGCAGCATGATCGAAAAGATTTTTAGTAAATATCAAACCCTCGGTGCAGAGATTGAAAAAATTAATGTAGAAATTAGTAAATATAAAGATGAAATGACCAAATCGACTGTGACGCTTGAAGAAATGTATGAGCATAACATTCAATACTATTTGGAGCTTGAAAAGTATGTCGTAGCCGGTCAAATGAAAATCGAAGAATTAAAGCAATTGGTTCCTTCATATGAAGAAAAAGCAGCTAGTGGAAACCAGCTGGCACAAATGGAGCTCGATACGCTTCGTAATGGCATTCAAGCGCTTGAAGAGCGTGTATATGACCTTGATATGGCACGAATGGTGGCGCTTCAAACGGCACCGCAAATCCGTTTGCTTCAGCGTGGGAATACGAAATTAATTGGTAAAATCAACTCTGCCTTTATCATCACCATTCCAATTTTCAAAAATGGGATCATTCAAGCTGTGACAGCGAAGAGACAAAAGCTTGTGGCTGATTCTATGAGTGAGCTGGATAGAAGAACAAATGAAATGCTGAAACGAAATGCTGAAAACATTTCAAGTCAAAGTGTGGAGATTGCCAAATTATCTGGCCGTCCAAGCATCGACATTGAAACGATCGAATCTTCCTTTAATACAATTGTACAAGGGATGAAAGAGACGAAACAGATCGAAGAAGAGAATAAGCGATTACGCGAAGATGGAACAAAACGTATGCTTGAGCTTCAAGATAATATTAAGCGGGCTGCCTTGGAGTCCTAAAAAACAAGCTGTCTGTAACTAAAGTTGCAGGCAGTTTTTTATGAATTTAATTTAAATTTGAGAAAAAAGGTTTTTATGTGACCATTTTCGGGTAAATCCTGTTCAGGGGAATGGTTCGCCCGTGATTCAAAAAATCCGCTATGACAAGGATTCGGCTTATTTTTTAGCACAATTAGGAATTTCCAGTAAAATATTGTCTGATGAGAGGAAATACCCCGTAAAATATGTAGTTTATGAAGCATTCTATAGGATTTACGAGTAATACGGCGTATAAACTCTAATGACCAGACCTCTATATGGAATTCATACATATTGTGGGGAAATAAGCGAATTCTAAAGATTGTTTGCATCATAACGCTTATGTTACGGTTATAAAGATGCTAATTTGGAGGGAAAATATGAATTCTGAAGAGAGAAATATCAAAATCAAGATAAATAATGTATCTAAAATTTTCGGTAAAAATGCTAAAAAAGCATCTCAAATGCTTGAAAAAGGGAAAACAAAAAGAGAAATCCTAAAAGAGACCGGCGCAACTGTTGGTGTCAATCGAGCAAATTTTGATGTATATGACGGCGAGATATTTGTCATCATGGGGCTATCAGGGAGCGGAAAGTCCACACTTGTGCGGATGCTAAACAGGTTAATCGAACCAACCTCCGGTGAAATATATATTGATGGGGATATGATAACAAATATGTCAAAGGATCAATTGCGTGAAGTCAGACGGAAAAAAATCAGCATGGTTTTCCAAAACTTCGCATTGTTCCCGCACCGTACAATTCTTGAGAACACAGAGTATGGTCTTGAATTGCAAGGTGTAGATAAAGAAGAGCGCAGATCAAAAGCGCTTGAATCTTTAAAGCTTGTTGGACTTGAAGGCTTTGAAGAGCAATACCCAAATCAATTAAGTGGTGGTATGCAGCAGCGTGTTGGATTGGCACGTGCTTTAGCAAATGACCCTGACATTTTATTAATGGATGAAGCATTCAGCGCACTAGATCCTTTAATTCGTAAAGATATGCAGGATGAATTGCTTGAGCTTCATACATCTGTAGGAAAAACGATCATTTTCATTACCCATGATTTAGATGAGGCGCTTCGTATTGGTGACCGCATTGTACTCATGAAGGACGGAAATATCGTTCAAATCGGAACACCAGAAGAAATTCTGATGAACCCATCGAATGAATATGTTGAACGCTTCGTTGAAGATGTTGACCTTTCTAAAGTATTAACCGCTGGTCATATTATGAAACGTGCAGAAACAGTTCAGATCGATAAAGGGGCACGTGTTGCGCTCACGCTCATGAAAAACCTTGGGATTTCATCTATCTATGCAGTAGATAAGAAAAAGCATTTATTAGGTGTCATTTCTGCCCAAGCAGCGAAAAAAGCGGCAGAAACAGGTGCATCACTTGAAACTGTTCTTGATAAAGAATTTACCACAGTATTGGAATCAACGTATTTAACAGAAATCTTTGATGCAGTGTCTGATGCGGCAAACATTCCAATTGCAGTTGTAGATGAGAAAAACAGAATGAAGGGCATTGTGGTCAGAGGTGCATTGATTGGTGCATTATCAGGTAATGATGAATATATCAACATGTCTTCTAACAAGCTAGAGGAAATTAAGACACAAGAGCCTTCTGCACAGGAGGTAGAATAAGATGTTTAGTATGAGTGATTTACCTAGAATTCCGTTCGCGGATTATATCGATCGATTTGTTGACTGGTTAACATTAACGTTTGGTGGTTTCTTTGATGGCATCACAAATGGATTAGCTGGAACAGTAAATGGAATTGTAGCTGCACTTGGCGTGATTCCATCCATTATTTTAACCCTTATCTTTGCCGGCATTGCTTGGTGGATCAGTACAAGAGGAGTTGCTCTTTTCACACTTATTGGATTTTTGCTGATCGACTATTTAGGCTACTGGCAGCCAATGCTTCAAACACTTGCGCTCGTTCTGACCGCTGTGGTCATTTCTATCGTGATCGGGGTTCCGATCGGTATTTGGGCATCACAGAAGGAAACGGTGCGTAAAATTGTGACACCTATTTTAGATTTAATGCAGACAATGCCTGCATTCGTTTATCTATTACCAGCGATCTTTTTCTTTAACATTGGGGTTGTTCCTGGGGTTGTGGCATCGGTTATTTTCTCCATGCCGCCAACGATTCGTATGACCATTCTCGGTATTAAACAAGTACCAGCGGATTTAATTGAAGCAACCGAAGCTTTTGGTTCAACTACATTCCAGCGTTTGTTCAAAGTTCAGCTTCCACTTGCAACAAAAACCATCTTAGCTGGTATTAACCAAAGTATCATGCTGGCTCTATCCATGGTCGTTATTGCGGCAATGGTAGGTGCCCCAGGACTTGGTTCAGAAGTATATAGTGCGGTAACGCAGCTGAAAACAGGTATTGGTTTTGAAGCAGGTATTGCCATTGTTATTGTGGCGATTACACTTGACCGTATTACACAAAACATTAAAACGAAAAAAACCAGGGGGAATGCTTAATGTGGAAAAAGTCTCTCTACATTGGGATGACCGCCCTGCTTGTCTTTTTACTAGCCGCTTGCGGCGCTCAGACAGATTCAAATGCGAGTGCAGCACAGCAGGTCAATAAAACGATTATTGGGATTGATCCGGGGTCAGGTATTATGGCCCTAACCGATCAGGCCAAAAAGGATTATGGCTTAGAGGATTGGACGGTTGTGTCTGCATCAAGTGCAGCCATGACTGCAACGCTTAAAAAATCTTACGACCGTAAAAAGCCAATCATCATCACTGGCTGGAATCCACACTGGATGTTTTCCCGCTATGATTTAAAATATTTAGATGATCCAAAAAAATCTTATGGTGAAGCGGAAGAAATTCATACGATTTCACGTAAAGGATTTGCAAAGGATCAGCCGGAAGCAGCCAAAATGCTTAGTCAGTTTAAATGGTCTCAAGATGACATGGGCGAAGTCATGATTGATATCCAAGATGGTGTGAAACCAAAGGATGCCGCCATAAAATATGTGAAGAAACATAAAGACCAAGTGGCGAAATGGACAAAAGGCGTGAAAAAGTCGAATGGTGACAAAGTCAATCTTGCCTACGTTGCCTGGGATAGTGAGATTGCAAGTACCAATGTCGCGGCAGAAGTATTGCGTGAACTCGGGTTTAAAGTGACTTTGACTCAAGTCGAAGCAGGTCCAATGTGGACGGCAATTGCAACCGGAAGTTCGGATGCATCTTTATCCGCATGGCTGCCAAATACGCATAAAACGTATGCAGCGAAGTTTAAAGGAAAATATGATGACCTTGGTACAAGTATGAAAGGTCTTCGAATGGGGCTGGTCGTTCCAACATATATGAAGAACGTAAACTCCATTGAGGATTTGAAAAAATAGTCAATGATGTAGTGGTTCCCTTATAATAGAAGGGAGCATGTTGAAAAAGCAGTCTGCTCAAAAAGCGGCTGCTTTTTTCTTATATAGAAGGATGGAGTTGTCGGGCGATGGATAAATCAATCATGATTTTTCTGCATGGTGGAGGAGTAAGCAGCTGGATGTGGCAGGAGCAGGTTGAAATATTTAAGGACACGTATGAATGCTTTGCCCCTGATCTCATTGGACACGGGACAAGAGCAAAAGAACAGATATTTTCAATGAATGAAAGCACCCAAGAAGTTATCTCATGGATCAAGGAAAACGCGAATGGCCGTCAAGTGATTCTGATTGGATTTTCTTTAGGTGCGCAGATTGCTGTTGATGTGTTATCAAGAGAGCCAGATATCGTAGACATAGCAGTTATCAATAGCGCTCTTGTGATGCCTTTGCCATGGCTCCACTTCATGGTGAGACCCCTCTTGCCACTGACGTATCCATTATTAAAGAAAGATTGGTTTATCGAGCTCCAAGCCGAAAAGATGGGGCTCCCGCAACATGTACTGCATCATTATGCGGCGGAATCGAAACATCTGCAAAAGAAAACCCTTCTTACGATGTTTCAAGAAAACCTTCATTACAAGCTCCCAGACACGTTTCAGCAAGCGAAGGCACGCATTCTTGTCACAGTGGGAGAAAAAGAAAAAGGCATCATGAAACGGTCAGCCAAAAAAATAACGAATTCACATACGAAGGCAGCAGGCGTCATCGTTCCCGGTATTGGACATACATTCACTTTTGAGAAGAAAGAACTTTTTACAGAAATGATCAAAAGCTTGATAGAGGCACGTGCATTACCAGCCGAATTAAAGGAAATCCAGTAGCCGTTCCAATTATTAAGTGAAGACGAGCATAAAAGGGGCGGTGGTCTCTTAAAATCTGTATGATATAGGTATAAAACGCTTTCAGTTTGTGTGCCATAGAAGGAGGAGCTATGAGTAAAAACTATATCATATTCGGTGCAAGTCAAGGATTAGGAGATGCTTTTGTAAAGGGTCTTCCATCAAGTGGAGATACAGTTTGGATTGTGTCGCGAAGTGAACCAAGCAGTCTGAACATAGATGACGGTGTACATAGAAATTGGCTGAAAATCGACTTATCAAACCAAACGCATATCCCTTATATGCTCGAAGCACTGGAGAATAAGACGATTGATGTACTCATCTATAACGTCGGTTTATGGGAAAAACGAGGCTTTGAAGACGATTATTCCTTTGAGCACGATCAGCCAGAGGATATTGCACATTTAATCAATGTGAATATCACCTCAACCATTACGTACATCCAGGCACTGCTTCCGCACGTAAGGAAATCGGAGAATGGGAAAATCATCGTCATTGGCTCAACGGCGGGTCTGGATCATACAAACCTGCCGCAAGTCTCGTTTGTTGCATCTAAATTTGGCCTGCGAGGAATTGTGAATGCACTGAGAGAGCATGTGAGAAAAGATAAAATATCTGTCACCTGTATCAATCCAGGAGAGCTGGCGGCGGAGGTCCCGTATGAAGATGGAGCCGAAAAGGCCATCACTCTATATGATGAAACGAGAATCCCTGTCCAGGATATTGTGGAGCTTGCCAGATGTGTGATTCATTTATCTAGGGTATCTTGCGTGAAAGAAATCAATGTTCCAGCTATGACAGATCTGAATGCATAATATAAAGCAGACCACCCGCCCTGAAGAGAAGGCGGGTGGCTTTTTTATTTTATGATGAATGCTGCTCGAGTGTTTGATAGACAGTCTCAGTCAAAATCTCAATGCCGGTAAAGATTGCAGAGCGGTCGAAGGTCATATACGGATGATGAAGACCAGGCTTTAAATCACAGCCTAATCCGAGCATCGTGGATTTGATATGTGGAACCTTTGCTGCATAAAAGTGAAAGTCCTCTCCACCTGTTGTGACGATCGGGGGATCAAGCTGCTCTTTGCCTAAAACCTGTTCAATCGCGTGAGACATGATCTGGACAGCTTCTTCATTTAAGGTGGCGGCAGGTAGACGATGGTCTGTTGAAAGTGTAATGGAAGCGCCAAAGGCATCCGCTACAGCATGAACCGCTCTTTCAATTTCTTTTTCTAGTTCATCCATCACTTCGTTTGTTTGTGCCCGTACATCTAATGTAAAAGAGGCTTTGCCTGGGATGATGTTTGAGCTGCCCCCGCCAGCATGTAAATTGGTCATTTTGACAGAATGAGCGACTCTTGGATCGACATGGATATGCGCGAGTCTCTGCACGAGGGTTGAAGCCACTTCTATTACGTTGACGCCAAGGTGTGGACGTGCACCGTGCGCTTCCTCGCCAATAATGGTGCCGACGTAATGATTACTTGATCCGTGCAAAATGGCAGGAGCGCAGCGTCCGTTTAATGTTTCTTGGATTGGGCGCACATGTACGCCATATAAGTAATCGACATCTGCGAGCACACCTTTTTCAATCATTTTCAGCGCACCGCCGCCTCTTTCCTCGGCAGGCTGAAAGATGAAACGAATTGTGCCGTTCGGGCGTTCTTTTTCCTTTAATGCCATGAAGGTGCCAAGAGCCATTGTCATGTGTGCATCGTGGCCGCATGAATGATTGGCTTGAAACTCACCATCTACTTCCTGCCAAAGTGCATCAATATCGGCTCTCACAGCGACCACTGGTGCGCCTTCTCCAATTTCACCGATCACCCCTGTACAGTCGTCAAATGTTTGAGTTTTGCAGCCTGATTTTTTCAATATATCTTCAATATAAGCAGTCGTTTCTGTTTCTTCCCAGCTTATTTCTGGGTGGGCATGCAAGTGTTCAAAGATGTCTGTCACGGTTTGTTTCATTTCGTTTGTCAAAGTTGTCATGAGAAGCCTCCTTGCTGACAGATAATCTGCCAAAACATTATTTTAGTGAAATAATATTGCTCTGAAATATCAACAGTGTTTATAATATAACACATCATTTGATTATTCTGAAAATTAAGTGAAATTCCGATCGGGACAAAGGGGTTTTGACACATGAAAACAGCGACAGTATCAGCACCAGAGAAACAAAAACGAAAACTTCAAATGCCGGATGCGTATGTTCTCTTATTTATGATTGCACTGATTTGTACGATAGCAACGTATTTTGTACCAGCGGGTGAGTTTGACCGAAAGACATCTGGGGAGATCACAACAGCCGTTCCTGGCAGTTATCATCGCATTGATCAATCACCAGTGAGTCCAGTTGGATTTTTCACAGCGATACAAGAAGGAATGGTAGGATCCTCTTCTATCATTTTTCTGATTTTATTTACGGGCGGAACCATTGCCATTTTGGAGAAGACAGGTGCTATTAACGGGATGATTCACCATGTCATCAGCCGGTTTCAAACGAAGCAATTATTGTTTATTTGTATTGTTGGGGGATTATTTTCAGTCCTTGGAACGACCGGAATTGTCGTGAACTCTGTCATTGGGTTTATTCCGATCGGCATCATTGTGGCACGATCCTTGAAATGGGATGCTGTAGCAGGAGCGGCTGTCATATACATTGGCTGTTATGCAGGGTTTAACGCAACGATTTTATCTCCATCTCCATTAGGTTTATCACAAACGATTGCAGAGCTGCCGATCTTTTCTGGCATTGGCCTGCGTGTCATTATTTATCTTTGTTTTCTTATTTCTAGTATTGTGTACATCTATTTATATACAAGACGTCTGAAGAATAAAGAAAAGGGAAGCATTCTTGGCGATCAATGGTTTCCTGCTAAGGGGCTTGGCGGAGCCGATGCGGAATCTGTGGACAAGCCTGCATTTACTGGCAGACATAAGCTGATTTTAGCGGTGTGCGGATTGTCACTTGGAGGTTTCTTATATGGCGCACTTCAGCTTGGCTGGACCGATAAGGAAATGGCGGGTGTGTTCATTTTTATGGCTATCGCTGCTGGACTGCTCGGCGGATTAGCGGCCAATGATATTGCGAAAACGTTTATTATCGGGTGCCAAAGCCTTGTATACGGCGCACTTATTGTTGGGATGGCACGCTGTATTTCGGTCATTTTAGAAAACGGGAAGCTGCTTGATACAGTGGTCAATGGCTTGGCAAGTATGCTGACAGGCTTTAGTCCAATCGCTGGTGCGATCGGGATGTATATTGCGAGTGCGCTTCTTCACTTTTTGATTTCATCAGGATCAGGAGAAGCCGTTGTCTTTATCCCGATTCTTGCGCCGCTCGCTGATTTAATGGGCATCACAAGACAGGTAGCTGTAGAAGCGGTGATGCTTGGCGAAGGGGTGGTCAACTGTATCAATCCGACTTCTGGTGTGTTGATGGCTGTGCTTGCTGCAAGTGGTATTCCTTATGTAAAGTGGCTGCGTTTTATGGTGCCGCTTGCCCTCATTTGGTTTGTCATCGGTCTTGTGTTTATTTGTATCGGGGTCATGATCAACTGGGGACCTTACTAATGATGTATGAAGCTGCCGAAGAGCGTTTGGCAGCTTTTTTCTTGTGGAAATATGTATGGAGGCAGTGCTTTGAAAGCACAATAAATGTGTTCACAAATTCGCTACATATTTTTTTTGAGCAGCCCCCTTGCAAAAGTTTGTGAAATGTTGCACAATAAGAATGTGAAATACTTCACATAACAAAAACAGCCTAGTTTTACTCAGGAGGATGAGATAAATGACAAACGAAAAAGTAAACAAAGTAGCCCTTATTGGAGCAGGTTTCGTCGGCAGCAGTTATGCCTTTACATTAATAAATCAAGCGATCACAGATGAATTGGTTGTCATCGATTTGAATCAAGACAAAGCAATGGGTGACGTGATGGATTTAAACCACGGAAAAGCATTTGCCCCGCATCCTGTGAATACATGGTATGGAGATTATGAGGATTGTAAAGATGCAGATATCGTCTGTATCTGTGCTGGTGCAAACCAAAAGCCAGGTGAAACAAGACTCGACCTTGTTGAGAAAAATTTAAATATATTTAAAGGCATTGTAGAAAACGTAATGAAAAGTGGATTTGATGGTATTTTCTTAGTTGCTACAAACCCAGTGGATATTTTGACATATGCGACTTGGAAATTCAGTGGTCTTCCAAAAGAACGAGTGATTGGCAGTGGTACGACGCTTGATACGGCAAGATTTAGATACATGCTCAGTGAGTATTTTGAAGCAGCGGCACACAACGTGCATGCGTACATCATTGGAGAGCATGGAGATACAGAGCTTGCTGTTTGGAGTCATGCGAATATCGGAAGTGTACCAATTACAGAATTAATGAAGAGAAATGATCAATACAAACAAGAAGACTTAGATGAAATCATGGAAAATGTCCGTCATGCCGCTTACCAAATCATTGAGAAAAAAGGCGCCACTTACTACGGCGTAGCAATGAGTTTAGCCCGCATTACAAGAGCGATCCTGCACAATGAAAACAGCATTTTAACTGTCAGCACTTACTTAGATGGAGAGTACGGAGCAGAAGATGTCTACATTGGTGTACCTGCCCTTGTGAATCGAAATGGCGCAACAGAAGTGATGGAGCTCGCACTGAACGACACGGAGAAAGAAAAATTTGCACACAGTGTGAATGTGTTAAAAGAGATTTTGGCTCCTCATTTTTAATCAATTAAAAGCAACCTATCTGAGCAGAAAAGGATGAATCACTATGTGGCAGCAAATATATGATCCGTTTGGTAATGAATTCGTCAGTGCATTGGTGGCAATGCTCCCAATCTTGTTTTTCCTTCTTGCATTAACCGTTTTTAAGCTAAAAGGTGTTTTAGCCGCTTGTTTTACCTTAATCGTCAGTTTTGTAACAGCTGTTTTCTTCTTTCATATGCCAGTTGAAAAGGCATTATCTGCTGTGCTGCTCGGTATATCTAATGGGCTGTGGCCGATTGGATATATCGTCATCATGGCGGTATGGCTCTATAAAATTGCCGTGAAATCTGGTAAGTTCGATGTCATTCGTTCTAGTATTGCAGGAATTTCTCAAGATCAACGTCTTCAGCTCTTATTAATTGGTTTTAGCTTTAACGCATTTTTAGAGGGAGCTGCTGGGTTTGGCGTACCGATTGCGATCAGTGCCGCTCTCTTAACAGAGCTTGGGTTTAAACCGCTGAAAGCTGCGATGCTCTGCTTAATAGCCAATGCTGCTTCTGGTGCATTTGGTGCTGTGGGCATCCCAGTGATTACAGGGGCGCAAATGGGCAATATGACGCCGCTTGCATTATCTCAAACCCTTGTATATACGATCCCGTTTATTTCATTCTGTATTCCGTTCCTCCTCATTCTGATTGTAGATGGATTCAAAGGAATCAAAGAAACTCTGCCAGCCTTGCTTGTTGTGAGTGGAACCTATGCTATTTTGCAAGCTGTCACAATGGTGACGATGGGTCCTGAGCTTGCCAATATTATTTCTGCTTTGGCAAGTATGGGAATTTTGGCTTTATTTCTTCGGAAATGGCAGCCAAAACACATTTATCGTGAAGAAGGAGCGCCAGATATTGAACAGAAACAAACGTATCGCGGCGTTGAAATACTGAAAGCGTGGTCTCCGTTCTATATTTTAACTGCTGTTATTACGGTATGGAGTCTGCCAGCATTTAAAGCATTGTTTGCTGTAGGAGGACCGCTTAACTGGACGACCATTTTAGTGAAAATGCCGTTTTTACATCAGCAAATTGTGAAATTACCACCAATTGCACAAACAGAAACACCTATTGATGCGATCTTTAAAATTGATGTCATCAGTGCAACGGGTACTGCCATTCTGATTGCGGTGATGCTGACTGGACTGTTTAGCAGACATATTACATTAACAGAAGGCGCTGTCTGCTTAAAAGCAGCGGTGAAAGAGCTTTGGGTTCCTGTTCTTACTATTTGTTTTGTCATGGGCTTTGCCAACCTGGCAAACTTTGCTGGACTAAGTTCAGCCATTGGACTTGCTCTTGCCAAAACAGGCGATCTGTTCCCGCTTGTCAGCCCGGTGCTTGGCTGGATCGGTGTGTTTATTACGGGGTCTGTCGTGAGTAACAACGCCTTATTCGGTAACCTTCAAGCGGTCACTGCTTCTCAAATCGGCTCACAAGCAGGCTTGTTAATTGGGGCGAATACGACCGGTGGTGTGATGGCGAAATTAATTTCTCCACAATCTATCGCTATCGCTACAGCAGCTGTTGGAGAAACAGGGAAAGAATCTGAGCTCTTCAAAAAGACCGTGAAGTACAGTTTCATTCTGCTCGGTATTGTATGTATATGGACATTCATTCTTGCTCAATTTGTATAGGTTGATAGACTAAAAAAGACTGAGATCTCTCTCAGTCTTTTAGCGTGTAGACAAACCCTCGCATTCGGTGTCAGGTCTGCGCTCCAGTGCTCACGAATGTTTTAATTCGCTTCGCTCCGGTACTCGTCCTTCCTAGACTGCAAAGGTTTTCTATCACGCTGAAAAGAAGACAAAGGGCTAAAATCAACATCATGTTAGCCCTTTGTCAACAATCTGAAGGACTGAGATTTCTCTCAGTCTTTTTCTTTATGTAGATTCTCTTGTCACGAGCCGGGTAGGCAGCTGGATATGTTCGCGCTGCAATGGTTTTTGGTCTTGCAGGAGTGCGATCATTTGCTGTACAGACCGCTGGCCAAGCTCTACGATCGGTATGTCAATTGTGGTGATCGTTGGAGCTGTCACCTCACATATGTCTTGGTTGTCATAGCCGATGACCGCTAGATCCTCTGGGATTTGATAGCCATATGAAATGGCCTGTTTAATGAGCCCTGCTGCGACTTGATCATTGCCGGTGAAAATGGCATCAGGCGCATTCTTCATGTGATGGATGGCATCCATTAAGCGAAAGCCGTCTTCAATGGTAAAGGCCTCTCCAAACAGCCAATCGTCTTGCAGCGGCAAACCGTGAGCAGAGAGTGCATCAAGATAGCCCTGTCTCCTTTGTTTCTGTGCTTCACTGCTTTCTGTATCAAAGCAAAACCCAATCGATTTTCGCCCCGACCGAATCAAGTAGTCGACCGCTTTATAGGCGGCTTCCCGTTCATCGTATCCGATAATCGGGATGTTTGCTGTTTGATGATATTCATTTGCCATGACAATGGGACCGTTTGTTAAAAATGGCTCGATCTTTTCCCACTGATTTTCTAATGCCCCCAATATGACCCCATCTACTTCTTTTCTTTTTAATAATTGAAGCCCTTCAAGCTCTAATGCTTCTTGATAAAACGTCTGAAGCACGATGGCTTTATATCCTTGATCCAGCGCTTCCTTTGAAATGCCGTTAATCAATTGTGCAAAGAAAGGATGGTCCACAGCTGGAACAGACACAGCAATGGTTTTTGTCTGATGTGACCTTAGTGTGCGGGCTGCTGAACTCGGTGTATATTCCATTTCTTTCATCACCTGTAAAATGAGCTGCCGCTTTTCTTCTGACACATATGGGTGATGGTTTAGCACTCTGGAAACGGTGGTGGTTGAAACCCCGCAGCGTTTGGCAATTTCATAAATTGTACACATATTAACAAATCCTTTACACAAAGTTATTGTTCTGAAATCGATAACATCATTTACAATGTGAAACAAGTTAAATATTAACAAAAGGAATTGATTAATTGGAGGGAATGGAATGCAAATATTGACGAAGATATCAGGTAAAAGCAAGGATTATCTTCCTTTGCTGGACATGATCAATCAAGGTGTTCAAGTAAAGGCCGATTCAGTTGAAAAGCATCTAGCAAATGAAAAACTGGTGACGTTCCTTGAGCAAGATATAGAGCGCACAGGTTTGGAAAAAATTCTCTTCCATTATAAACAAAATAAGGAAAAAAAGATACCGTTTCTGCCAGTTGATAAACTGATTTCAGAGGATGAAATCGATGATATTATGCTGGTGCTGAAGGAAGTATTGAGCTCTGGACGTTTTACTTCAGGGCCATATATTCCGACGTTTGAAAAGGCGATTGCTGAGTACTTAGGGAAAAAATATGTCATTGCCACGTCAAGTGGAACAGATGCATTGATGATCAGTCTCATATCAGCAGGCGTCCATCCAGGAGACGAGGTGATTTTGCCAGCCAATAGCTTTGCTGCAACAGAAAATGCAGTGCTTGCCATTGGGGCTGTTCCGGTTTATGCCGATATTGATCCTGAAACCTACTGCCTCTCACCGGGTGAAATAGAGAAGCATATCACAGATAAAACGGTATGCATTCTACCGGTTCATTTATATGGAAAGCAAGCGGATATGAAGGCGATTTCGGCGATTGCGAAACAGCATGGGTTGAAAATTATTGAAGATGGCTGTCAAGCGATTGGCAGCAGCGGACTTGGTGCTTATGGAGATGGACTTGTTCTCAGCTTTAATCCATACAAAAACCTTGGGGTCTGCGGAAAGGCAGGAGCCATCGCTACAAATGATGAGGCCCTGGCAGAAAAATGCATGGAGATCAGCTATCACGGCTTTGAAGCTGGAAAGAAAAATGTCAAACGCAGTGACTACGGCTTTAATTCCAAAATTGATAATTTGCAGGCAGCGATCGGACTCGAACGAATGAAGTATTTAGGATTGCAAAACTTTAAACGTTTTTACTTAGCCAAGCGATACATTGACCAGCTGCAAACGCTTGAGGATGAAGGATACATGAAGCTTCCGAAGCTGACGGATGATCATGTCTGGCATCTATTCCCAATCAGAGTACTGAAGGGAGACCGAGATGAACTGGCAGCGAAATTGCTGGAAATGGGCATAGAGACTGATGTCTATTACCCGATTCTATCGCATCAGCATCAAACAAATCTTGTTTCTCAAAAATATAGACAAACGACACTTCCACACACGGAAAAAGCAGCGCAGCAATTACTTCACTTGCCGCTTTATCCAGGAATGCCGCTGCAAGATCAGGAGAAGGTCATCGAGGGGGTTCAACATGTTATCAAGTCTTCCATTCAATAAAAAACTGCTGAATCAGCCGCAGAATCCGCAGTGGATCGTCTTCTGTGACTTTGATGAAACCTATTATTCTCACGGAATGACAGAGGAGCAGAGAGAGGATATCAAGCGGCTGGAAGCCTTTGTAGCAGAAAAGAGTGAAGCGGGACAGCTCTTGCTGGGCTGGGTGACGGGAAGCAGTCTCGATTCTGTCACGAGCAAAATGGAAAAAGGCGGTTTTCATCAATTCCCGCATTTCATTGCGTCGAACTTAGGGACTGAGATTGTATATACGTCGGATGCTCATTTTGGACAGCCAGATGCAGAGTGGATGAAGCGGCTGGATGCGCAGGGCTTTTCAGATGAAAAAATAGAAGACATCCTGGAAACTATTCGAGAAAAGGGAATTTCCCTTAGGCCGCAAACGCAGCTGGGCAGCTCAGGGTATAAGAAGAATTTCTATTATCAGGAGCAGGATGAACGGACGGATCTTCATCACCTATCATTTATCCAAACACTGGCTAAAGAGCGAGGTGTGGCGGTCAACATCAACAAATGCAACCCGCTTGCAGGAGATCCTGCGGATTGCTATGATGTCGATTTTTTACCAGTCGGAACAGGGAAGGATGAAATTGTCCGCTTTATGCTGAACCAATATGATTTATCAAAAGATCAAGGCTTTGCCTTTGGTGATAGCGGGAACGATTTGCGGATGCTTCAATCCGTCACACACGGTTTCCTTGTCCAAAATGCGACAGCCGAAGCCAAACGGCACCATCACCAAATTTGTCATCATGGGTATGCAAAAGGAATCTATGAAACACTGAAAACAGTGATGTATAAACATGAGGAGGCACATTCATGAAGAAAATTGGAATTGTTGGAGCAGGGAATATTGCAAAAGCACATGCAAGAGCATTATCAACGATTAAAGGTGCAGAATTATCCGGTGTCTATGATTTGCATGAGTCGGTCGCACAGGGATTCATTAAACAGTACGGCGGACGTGTGTATTCAAGTATTGAGACACTGGCAGATGCATCTGATGGGTTGATTATTGCTTCTCCTAATTTTTGTCACAAGGACCATGCCCTTCAGTCGCTAAGAGCAGGACAGCCGATTTTATGTGAAAAACCGATGGCTGTGTCGCTGAAGGAAGCGAAGGAAATGGTGGAGACAGCCAAACAGTTCCAAGTTCAAGCCAGTATGGGTTTTAACTATCGTTATTTATCTTTTGTGAATATATTGAAGAACTTGATTGCCAACGGTGAATTAGGCCGCATTTTAACCGTCAGAACTCATTTTAAGAAAAACAGTGCCCTTAGAAGAAAGACCTTTTCATGGAGAGACAGCGGCGAAAGTCTCCGTACGAGCGGTGCACTAGGGGATCTTGGTATTCATTTAATTGATATGCTGTGGTACTTATTTGGAAGTGAAATGAAGAAAGAATCACTTAACACCAAGATGCTCACACATGTAAAGGAAAAAGAAGAGAAAAAGGTTCAGGTGGATGATCATACCGAAATTTTCGGGCAGATGGAGAATCAAGTGTTCTTTCATTTGGTGACATCCAAAAGCACGCAGCCTGAAGAATGTGGGTTTAGTGTAGAAGTCGTTGGTCATGACAAGGTATTCAAATACCATACGAACATGAAAAACGAATATGAGATCAGTGATGGATTGTGTGTGGAGCGTCATCAAATGCCGCAAACCTTGCTGACAGATCCGTCAAATGAATTTTACGGATGGTCCGATACATTCCGTGATCAGCTGATGCATTGGGTGAATACAGATCCATACCCATCTCATATGAAGGTCGCTGATTTTGAAGATGGTTATCGCGCACAGGCTGCGCTCAATACATGCTTTGAGAGGGAAGAGGCAGTCGTCTCTGCCCAGGCATATTAAAGAGGTGGAGCGGAGGATGTGATGACTCCGCTCCTTTTTAGAGGAAGTGAAAAGATGAAAAAGGTATTTTATTTTGGCTGTGTCTTTTATTTTTTTATTGGGACCATTCATGTGTTTTTTGGCAGCTTAACGCCTTATTTGCTGTCGAGTTACGATAAAGGTCCCGGGGAATTATCATCTTTAATTTTTTTTCAGTTTATTGGTTTTTTGACAGGTGTTCTGTTATCCCCCATTCTAGTGAGAAAAAAAGGCTATGGCGCTGTTCTGACCATGGGTCTTTTGCTGATGATCGGCTCACTTCTGCTGGGGCTATTGGTGCCGGGCTGGACAACGCTTGTGCTGGCAGGTTTTTTTCTTGGGAGCGGCGCAGGCAGTCTTGAGACAACAGCCGGTGCGTATGTCATTTCGATGGCTAATAGTGCAAAGCGCATCAGTATCATGGAGGTCTTCTTTGGATTAGGTGCGCTGTTATTTCCGCTAGTGATTCTGCTGACTGTCACAGAACAGACATGGCAGTATGTGTTTTTATTTCAGGTGGGTGCGCTGACATTTTTCCTTATGCTTTGGCTTGTTTTTATGAACAAGCTGCCTCATGGGCAGATGGATGCTCCTTCCACAGGAGGGACGCGGAAACCGTCCTTACTTGTTGATCGAAACAATCGAATGATCGTGGTGATTATGATTTGCTTTGCCTTTTTCTACGCAGGGATTGAAACGAATTTTGCGAACTTTTTGCCGTCGATCATGCTGGAAAAAGGGGGAGAAAATTGGGGCCTCTTTGCGGTCTCTACTTTCTGGACAGCGATCGTCATCGGCAGAACCGTGATTGCGAGAAAAGCTGATCAGCTGCATCCGCTGCGTTTTTTAAAGCTAAGCGCATCACTTATGATTCTGCTGCTTTTGATATTTGCTCTGACAACCCACATCGCCGCGCAGCTGATCCTCATCTTTTTCATCGGCCTTTGCGCAGCTGGCATGTTCCCAATCGCACTGACAGCATCTGCCTTAATGATTGAAAATGCCATCGATGAGGCAACGAGTTATTTTATTGCAGCCGCAAGCTTAGGCGGAGCCTGCTTGTCCTTTTTGATTGGATTTAGTCTTGAATGGGCAGGAGCGGCAAGTGCCGTCTTTGTATTTGCCTTCTTAGCTGTTCTTCTGTTTGCAGCTGCGATTCAAATGAATCGTTCTAAGAAAAAAGAAACGGTACACGCGCAGCAGTCGGCACTGAAAGCAGATCGCTAAGCGGCTCCCCGTGGTCCACCTGAAATGATGACAAAGGACTTGTACTAAAACGCAGAAAGTTTGAATAACATGTACAAGTCAGCATCAAAAGGAGGACGTCTATGTGGCGGTGTTTTTTGGTTATATCTTTTTAGGGTTGTCACTTTCAGCGCCTGTTGGGCCAGTCAATGCAGCCCAAATCGACAGAGGGATTAAAAGTGGATTTTGGCATGCGTGGATTTTTGGTGTGGGGGCTATGGCTGCGGATATTGTCTATATGCTCCTCATCTATTTTGGTGTCGCCCAGCTTTTGACTGCACCTCTTGTAAAAACCTTTTTGTGGCTGTTCGGCTTTTTCGTTTTGACTTATACCGGCATTGAAAGTCTGCGTAAAATCAATTTGCAGGAGAGTCCGAAAAAGGACAGCGAAAACACATCAATTGGCAAATCGTTTATGACCGGATTTTTCATTTCTCTATCTAATCCGCTCAGTATTTTGTTTTGGCTTGGCATCTATGGCAGCATTTTAGCCAATACGATCGAAAAGTATGGAGCTTCCCAAATGCTCATGTACAGTATGGCTATTTTTATTGGCATGCTGATCTGGGATTTCAGCATGGCGCTGCTTGCTAGTTCGTTTAGGCGTTATTTAAGTGAACGTGTTTTACATGGCTTATCCGTTCTTGCAGGTCTATCTTTACTTGGTTTCGGCGCTTATTTTGGGTATCAAGGGATTATGGCGTTGATTGGGTAGAAAAACAGACTGACACATTCAGTCTGTTTTTTTGTAAGGATTGACAGACATAACACATTCTTGAATAATGATGGAATAGAAAATGGTTTGAAGGAGCTTTTGCTATGCGTATGTTTCTGCCAGTATTCAACTATGTGTGTATGCTGATTTTAACAGTCATCACTGCAACATTCGTTTATACGTTTTTATTCATGCCGCCTGAAGTGGGCTTTAGTTATGTGGAGATGACCAGTCTGATTATTTTGCTCGCTTATGTTATTTTTGCTGCACCGATTCAGTTTGTTTTACACCGGCATCCTAAGAGGTTTCGAAGCCGTGACTTACTGATTTATTTTATTGCGGCATGGGTGGTTTGTTCGGCTTTGGCTTTATGGATTGATTATGGGCTTGTTGTGTTCATCAGCTATAAAGTCTATTTGTTTAGCTTCTGCGCTGCCCTTATTTATTGGGTGCTGGATTCCGTCTTTTTGATGAAGAACCGATCGTAGGAATGACGAAAGGCTCTCTATTAACTTACACTAGTCTGATCATACATTTGTCATGCGCTAGGAAAGTCGTGGAAGGACAGTCACCACAGCCATTTGCACCTCATAGGCTATGGAGAAGACGCTAAAACGAGGTGTAAGGAAATGGCCCAGCTGTATGCAAAAAGTTGCCTTGATCAAAATCTACGATCACTAGAAGAATGGAAGCAGGATGCTTTCACACAATTTGGCGAGATGGTAGGAGATGAAGCAGATACATTCCCTTGTGTACCCGGAAGACAGGGATTTTTTCTCGATCATTTACGCTATGGGTTTGTTGGTGACCCGAGGGAAGATGAAGCGGTGGATGAATTAGCCCAGCTGCTGAGAGAATATCAAGGCTGTGCGAAAGAAACCGGTCAATATGCTTCATTTATCTGTTTTTTTGAAACACCGCAGGATTTAAAGGAAAGCTCGCTTGAAGAGTTTGAGCAGCAGTTTTGGTCGCTGCTTCAACGGCTGCATCATAAAGATGAAGAACCGTGGCCTGAGGAGATTCCGTTAGATACTCATCATCATGAGTGGGAGTATTGCTTTCATGGTGAAGCGTATTTTATTTTGTGCTCCACACCTGCTCACAAACTCAGAAAAAGCCGCCACTTCCCTTATCTCTTGATGGCATTTCAGCCTAGATGGGTGTTTGAGAAATTGAATGGATCGACCAAGTTTGGACAAAAAATGAGCCAGCTCGTTCGCAAGCGGCTCAAAGCATATGATGAAGTCAGTGTTCACCCATCATTAAAATGGTACGGGGACCCGACCAATCATGAATGGAAGCAATACTTTCTCCCAGATGAAGAGGCGGAGAAACCAGCCTCCGCCAAATGTCCATTTACTGCATTAAAAAACATGATGAAATTATGATGCGGTCTGATCCTGCTTCCACTTTTTCCTCATAAATAGCACCATGATGGCAATCACTGCAATGATCCCAAGGCTGATAAAAAAGCCAGGTCGTCCGCTTGCCTCTGTTAATGTGCCTGATACAGCGGCTCCAATTAAGAGCAGCGCAAGAATCATTTCGCACGTTTGGCGAGTGGATGGCTTGGATAGCTTTTTACTTGAGAACAGAATAAAGATCCATGTGTACAGCAGGGTAAGACCAGCTGCTGTTGTGAGATGCTCGTAGATGTGTTTGGACAAAAAGAGTGCAAGCAAAATCGAGACAATTAAGCCAGCAGCAGTTAAGATAATCGAAGACCATCTCACATGCGATGGATCTTTTTGTTTAAAACAAGCAGGTGCATCTTGATGCTCTGACATTGTGCCAAGCAGCGTTGTGACTGCATAGAGAGAGGCAACCAATGTCGAAAAACCAGCAATAATGAAAATGCCATTAAAGATATGAAGAAAGATCGATAAATGAAACGGCTCTAATGAAGTGATAAATGGACTGCTGTTCTCATTAAAGGCTGTCACTGGGACAAGCAAGAGAGCAAGTCCGATCGATACGATATAGATGACAGCTAGAATGATCAGCATGACGCGTCCAGCTTTTGCCGCATCCTTCGGGTCCTTTAAATGAACCGCCATCAAACCCATGACTTCAATTCCCCCAAATGCATAAAACGCGTAAATCAAACCATTCCAAAGACCAAGCGGGCCAAGAGGCATCCATTCGTGATCCTTGTTAGGAAGATGCAGGGTCGGTTTATGTTCTGTCAAAATGCCGAATAACACAAGCACCGCGAGAATCATAAACAGAAAAATCGCCGCTGTTTTCAGTACCGCAAGAACATTTTCTGTCTTTTGAAAAGAAGAAAGCCCGATGATAATGACGAGCAGGGCAAGAGCGGAATAAATCGCAGAAAACACCCAAAGCGGAACAGAAGGAAACCAGTGGCGGGTAAATAGAGAAATGGCTGTTAACTGACTTCCTGTTATCAGCATTTCTGCAAACCAATACACCCAGCCATTGCTAAACCCTGCCCAGCGTCCATATGCTTTACGAGCATAGGAACAAAACGATCCTTTATCAGGGTTATCGGCTGTCATCGCAGCCAAATGTTTAAAGACGAGATACGTTCCGACCGCAGCAAGCAAAAAGGAGATGCAGACGGAATAACCGGATTTTGTAATGGCGATGCTGGAACCAAGGAAGAAACCAGTGCCAATTGTACAGCCGACTCCGATGAGAGAAAGCTGCCACCAAGATAAAGATTGTTCTTCTTTCAATGCAAGTGCAACACCTTTCTATTTCAATGACATTAGCTTGTGACCGCCTCTTTTTTTTATACATGATCAAGGGGACATTTTGGGCATACTGTCATGGAAAGGAGTGCATGTGATGAACGGAGAATACGTCATTTTACCAAAGGGTAGACTCGGCTTTCGTTTAGGAAAAGGCCAATGTATGCGAGTGGTTGATGTCGAAGGCCAGCAAGTAGCAGATGTGATGGCCTATCATGAAAAGGATTTTTATGAAAAATTTGACCAAGGTGCGACAATGGACAGCCTATTTTCATCCAAAGTGAAAAAAGGCGATAAGCTCTATTCTAATTTATATAAACCGATGTTTACGATCATTGAAGATACAGTGGAATGCCATGATTTATACATGCCCGCCTGCCGCCAAGAGATGTATCAGCTTTTATACGGCCGGACGCACTTAGAGGTCATGCATACATGCTACGATAATTTGCGGACTGCTTTTGAGCCCTTTGGAATTCCAAAGGAGGATATGTACTATCCCTTTAATGCCTTTATGAATACAGTCATTGATGAAAAAGGAAAGCTGTCTGTCGAGCTGCCAAAATCGCTGCCCGGTGACTACATTCGCCTGCGGGCTGAAATGGATCTCATTGTGGCCGTGTCTGCATGTCCTGCTGATATTGGGAAGTGTAATGGATCAAGCTGTACATCCATACGGGTAGAAATCGATTAAAAAAGAAAAGGACCAGTCCATAAAGACGTGGTCTTTTTCACTTGTGAATGTTTGATCATCTAAGAAATAGGGGAACGTCTAACAAAATGTTCTTGATGAAAACATGGTATAATGAAGATTCAAAAAACGTTGTTAAATCAATGAATTGTGAGTAAAACCTGTTCTCTTCATGTAGAGGATGCTTAGGAGGAAAAGTGTATGAGTTTGCAGAAAAAGATCAGCCAAGAGTTGCATGTGCAGCCCTCAATTGACCCAAAGCAGGAGATCGAAAAACGGGTTGGATTTCTAAAAGAGTACTTGAAAAAAACCGGGGCAAAAGGATTCGTACTCGGCATTAGCGGCGGGCAGGATTCAACGCTTGCCGGATGTCTTGCACAGCTTGCTGTCAGTGAGCTTCGTCAAGAAGGAAAAGAGGATGCGGTCTTTATTGCGGTACGCCTTCCGCATGGTGTGCAGCAGGATGAAGATGATGCACAGCTCGCTCTATCATTTATTCAGCCAGACAAGTCGTGGAAATATGATATTGCACCTGCAGTGTCCGCATTCAGTGATCAATATCAAAAGGAAACGGGCGGACCATTGTCTGACTTTAATAAAGGGAATGTCAAAGCACGCATGAGAATGATCGCGCAATATGCTGTCGGTGGTGAGGAAGGATTGCTTGTCATCGGTACAGATCATGCAGCTGAAGCAGTAACCGGCTTCTTCACGAAGTATGGTGATGGCGGTGCAGATGTTCTTCCGCTCACAGGTTTGACAAAACGCCAAGGCCGGGCGCTTTTAGAAGCGCTAGAAGCACCGGAACGCCTGTATTTAAAGAAACCAACAGCCGATCTGCTGGACGACAAACCTCAGCAAACGGATGAAACAGAACTCGGCATTACGTACAATGAAATTGATGATTACTTAGAAGGAAAACCAGTGTCGGATCAATCAGCAGAAGCGATTGAAAAGCGCTATGTTCAATCAGAGCATAAACGCCAAGTACCCGCTTCCATGTTTGATGACTGGTGGAAATAAAAAAGAGACCTCTCCAGAAGATGGAGAGGTTTTTTTATGTCGAATTTCAAGCGGGTTTGACAAAATAACCAAAAATTCATTAAATTAGTAGAACGATATACTTGAGTCCATTTAACTAAATATCGATTTTTTTGATCAAAAAAAGCAAACATAATTAGTTCGATTCACTTAATTTCACTTCTATTGACAGTATTTTCAGAAAAAATAATTGACGAACGAAAAGAATGCGCTTACAATGAAACCACATTCCGAAAAGTGAAATTAGATTCCACTGGATGGAATAAAGGGGTGATTCACCTCCAAATAAGAAGCTAAAGGAATGATTCACACAATGAAAAATCGAAGTGCACTGGAAATTTACAAAGAGGGAGGCGCTTGGTGGGAGACTGAGATTAGTCATATTCAAAAAAATTCAATTGAACTTCGAGGGTTTCCGATTGAAGAACTGATTGGTGAATTGTCTTATCCACAAATGCTCTATTTACTGCTTGTTGGTGAATTATTGGATGATTCAAAAGCAGCTCTTTTTGAAAGTGTTCTTGTCGCAGGTGCGGACCATGGACCAAGAGCGCCATCTATTGCAGCAGCTAGAATGGCGGTGACTTGCGGCATTTCGTTTAATTCCTCTGTTGCAACAGGGGTGAATCTATTAGGTGACATTCATGGCGGAGCCGGAGAGAAGGCTATGCGTATGTTATACGAGGCCAAAGCGATCTACGATGATCAAAAGGATATACACTCTGCGGCAAAGCAAGTGTGCCAAACATGGTTAAATCGTAAGGAAAAAATTCCGGGAATCGGCCATCAGCTTCATGATGATGATCCGAGGGTGAGACGTCTATATGAGCTGAGTCACACACATGTCCAGCAAGGTCTTATCAGCGGCACATATTTACGGTTAGCCGAAGCGATTAGACATGAGCTTGAACAACTGAAAGGGAAGAAAATCACGATGAATATAGATGGTGTATCTGCTGCCATCCAATGTGAATTAAACATTCCAGCAGAAGCAGCAAAAGGCATTTTTTCCTTATCCAGAGGAATGGGCATCGTGGCGCATGCATATGAGGAGCTGACAAAAGGAGCCCTCGTGAAGGGACCTTGTCCGAATGAAGAAAGCTTGGTTCGTTATGCAGGACATGGAACGCGGCACTTGAAGGAGGGAGAAAAAATTTGAGTGGTTTAAAAGCATTGTCATATATAAACGGCGAGTGGCTGGATACAGGTCGTGTGAAAACAGATATCATCAATCCTTACTCAGGAGAAAGGATCGGAACATCCTATCTCGCCTCATCAGAAGACATAGAACAGGCACTTTCTATTGCGCAGCATGCTAAAAAACAAATAGCGGGAATATCGGCAATCGAACGCTCAAAGCTTCTAACAAAAGCAGCCACCTTGCTTGAAGAACAAAAAGACCATTTTGCAAAACTGATTTCGCTAGAATTAGGCAAACCGCTTAAAAATACAAGAGATGAAGTTTCGCGATCAATCGAGACGCTGGCGCAATCGGCGGAAGAGGCGAAGCGATTAATAGGTGAGACCATTCCTGGCAATGTATCATCGCGTGGACAGGGAGCAATGGCCATGACATTTAAAGTACCAGTCGGAGTTGTGCTGGCGATTACCCCTTTTAATGCACCGCTCAACTTAATTTGCCACAAAGTCGGTCCGGCCTTTGCGGGAGGGAATGTCATTATTTTGAAGCCCGCACCGCAAACATCAGCTGTTGCCACAGCGTTTGTCAAACTCCTTCTCGAAGCAGGGTTTCCTGAGGCTGGTTTGCAGCTTGTGATTGGCGGGGTCGAGGCTGGGAAACAGTTAGTCACTGATGAAAGAACGAATCTCATCTCTTTTACCGGCGGGGCTACCGGAGGTGAACATATTACAACCTCTGCGGGATTAAAAAAGGTACTGCTCGAACTCGGAGGGAATGGCGCGACGATTGTTCATCACGATGCAGATATTGAACAAGCCGCATCCCTTTGTGCCAAAACAGGCTTTAGTAATTCCGGTCAAAGCTGTATTTCTGTTCAAAGAATTTATGTCCACCAGGAAATTATGCCGTCGTTTACTGAGGTATTAAAACAAAAAGTAGAGCAGCTTGTCGTTGGAGATCCGCTGTCCAGTGAGAGTGATATCGGCTGTATGGTCGATGTACAGGCCGCGCAGCGTGTTGAAGCATGGATACAAGAGGCAGAGAGCATAGGTGCTAAGCTTTTATGTGGGGGAAAAAGAAATGGAGCGAGCATCACACCGGCTATTTTGCTAAACCCTCCGAAACAGGCCAAGGTCGTCTGTGAGGAAGTGTTCGGTCCAGTTGTCAGCATTCTCCCTTATGAGGAGCTGGAGGAGGCAATTAAAGAAGCAAATGATAGTCGATATGGTTTGCAGGCAGGGATCTTTACGAATCAGCTGGATGTGGCATTACACGCAGCAAAAGAGCTTGAAACTGGCGGGGTTGTCATCAATGGGACATCGAATTTTAGACTGGATCATTGGCCTTATGGTGGGATTAAGCGAAGTGGCCTTGGAAGAGAAGGTCCGCGTTTCGCCATCGAGGAGATGACCGAAACCAAAATGGTCGTGCTTCCAAATGGTCTGTGAAAGGGGCGTATGGATGTGAATGCATTTCAGCAAAAGGTAAAAAGTGTGCAGACAGGCGGTCAGCCAATGATTTGTACGCCGCTCATCGGACAAACAAAGGAAGAATTATTTCATGAGGTCGAGGTGTTAACTGAGAAAAAGCCTGATGTGATAGAGTGGCGGGCGGATTTTTTTCATCACCTTCATGACAAGGAACAAGTGATAGAAACCCTTAAGGGAATGGTAGAAAAGGCAAAGGGCATCCCATTTTTATTCACCATTCGTTCTGAAAAGGAGGGAGGCGAAAGTATATCACTCTCGGAATCTGAGAAGGTTTCTTTGCTTGCCGAGCTTTGTTCCACTCAGCTTGTGGACGCCGTTGATTATGAATTGATGCATGATGTGACACATATACAGCAAGTCAGTCAGGCGGCTAAAAGAAATGGGGTCACCTTGATTGTGTCGTATCACGATTTCCAGCGTACCCCTGAGGTAGATCGTCTCGTGCAGCTATTCGTCAATGCAGAATCAGTCGGCGCCGACATCGCAAAGATCGCAGTGATGCCGCATTCCTATGACGATGCATTAACACTGCTCTCAGCGACCAGCCATGCGAAAAAGCAGCTGTCAATTCCCGTTATTTCGATGGCAATGGGGGAATACGGGGCTTTTACAAGAATGATTGGCGGACTTTTTGGATCTATCATGACCTTTGCTGTAGGGAAAGAAAGCTCAGCTCCCGGGCAAGTGGCGATACAGGATTTGAACAATGTTCTATCTATTGTGTTTTCAAAGAATAAGTGAGTAGCAGATTCATAGCTGCACCGTGAGAGGAGAGAAACATGAAGAAGAATATTTCTACACAGGTTATTCAGTACTTAGAAAATCGGGGAGTCGAGCATATTTTCGGTCTCTGCGGTCATACGAATATTGCTTTTTTATCAGCGCTTGAAAAAAGCCGGATTCAATTTGTAAATGTCAGGCATGAACAGATAGCGGCACATGCAGCAGATGGTTATGCGCGGGCAAAGAAACAGACGGCTGTTGTTCTCAGTCATCTAGGTCCTGGACTCACCAATGCGGCAACAGGGGTAGCGAATGCAGCACTTGATTCCATTCCAATGGTTGTCATTGCAGGAGATGTCCCAAGTCATTACTACGGAAAGCACCCACATCAAGAGATCAATCTTCATTCCGATGCCTCTCAATACGAAATTTACCGGCCGTTTGTGAAAAGAGCATGGCGAGTCGATATTCCAGAATTATTTCCAGAGATTTTATCAAAAGCATTTCAGTTAGCTGAAAGCGGCCGTCCAGGCCCGGTGCTTATTTCTGTTCCAATGGATGTGTTCTCAAAGGACCTAGATGTGTCCCTGTTTGAACAAATCAACCATCATACACACACCATTGAAAAACCTTCTATTGATGATCAAACGGCCAATCGGATATTAGATCGATTACTGCAGGCAGAAAAGCCGCTCTTATATGTAGGGGGAGGTATTTTACTAGCTGATGCAGCTGAAGAATTAAAGGCATTTTCTGACCATCTGAGTATCCCTGTTGCCCATTCCTTGATGGGGAAAGGAGCCATGCCGGATGATCACCCAATGACCCTTGGAATGACAGGGTTTTGGGGGACAAAATTTATCAATGATCAGTGCAAAGAGGCGGACTATATATTGGCTTTAGGCACCCGTTTTGCTGAAGCTGATGCGAGTTCGTGGGAATCAGATTATACGTTCCGCTTCCCATCAACCAAGCTCATCCATATTGATATTGACCCGAATGAAATTGGACGTAACTATCCTGTTGAAATTGGAGCAGTAGCCGATCTTAAGCAAGCCTTGACTGTACTCAATCGAGTGGCGAAAGAAAGGCAGCCAGAAGGTATCGATCGTCCTGAACTGAAAAAGGACATTGCGGCATATCGTGAGGAATTTCAAAAGAGCAATCTGACGAATGTTCAAGATGAATCCTTCCCAATGAAGCCGCAGCGCATTTTGCAGGAAGTGCGGGAAGTATTGCCGCCAGATGCCTTTATTACAACGGATGTTGGCTGGAACAAAAATGGGGTCGGACAGCAATTTCCTGTGCTCACGCCAGGGACCATTTTAACGCCAGGCGGTTTTGCAACGATGGGATTTGGAGCCCCTGCCGCACTTGGGGCAAAAATTGCCCAGCCTGACCGTGTCGTTGTGTCACTCGTTGGGGATGGCGGCTTCGGTCAAAATCCATCCGTTCTCGCAACAGCCGTTGAAGAAAACATTCCTGTTGTGTGGATTGTGATGAATAACAGTGCATTTGGCACAATAGCCGGCTTGCAAATGGCGCACTATGAAACGACGTACGGCACTGTTTTTAGAAAAGGTGGAGAAAGCTATTCTCCGGATTTTGCTGCCATTGCAAGAGGTTATGGGATGAAGGGAATTAAAATCACCTCTGCTTCTGAATTCAAAGAAGCTTTAGCTGAAGCCATTGCTTCTCAGCAGCCTTGCGTTATTGATGTAGCAATGAAAAATGATCCTGTACCTACGGATGGACATTGGAATATTAATGATATTTATTCACCAAATTCAAAGCGCTCACATGTCAGCGTGAATTAAACAGAACGAGGGAGGAATGAACAATGAAAATTAAAGTATTGAATCCGTTTCAAGATGGGAACCCATTATGGTTAGGCTTAGATCATCCAGAGGAGCAGATGATTCGAAAGGTATTTCAAACCATTACACCAGATACTGTTGGATCAGAACATATGATGGCGGGTCTCACCATTTTTGAACCGGGGGAAGCAAGTTCAGTGCACAATCACCCGGGTTCAGAGGAATTTGATTTTGTGATTAAAGGATCTGGCGAAGTCATTTGTGATGGAGAAAGACAGCCCTTTAAACAAAATGATTTTATGTTCATTCCTGACGGTGTTCCGCACCAGCATGTCAATACAGGAGATGAACCTTTATGGCTCATTTGGCTCTACACACCGCAAGGGCAGCTTCCAAAGGATTAAAAAACTGCACCGGTAAGCCTCCTTTTGAATCATCAGGGCCTTCCGGGTCAATCAGAAAGATGAAAAGGGCTAAAATAGAAATGATTTTAGCCCTTCATCACTTGAATGAAAGGGAGTCAAGCAATGAATATGAATACACCGCTCGAAGGAATAAAAATATTAGACGTCTCTACGATGATTGCTGCACCCTATGGCGCGGTGCTTCTAGGGGATTTTGGTGCAGAGGTCATCAAAGTCGAGATTCCTGGTAAAGGCGATACGCTGCGGCATGTTGGCCCTTTTGCAGATGGGGAACCACTTAGATGGTCAGGTCTCTCACGGAATAAGAAATCCCTTACACTGGATCTGCACAAAGACGAAGCAAAAGACATTTTTAAAAAGCTTGCAGGTCAGGTCGATGTGCTGATTGAAAATTTCCGCCCTGGAACACTCGAAAAATGGGGCGTTGGGTACGATGTGTTAAAAGAAATCAACCCTCGTTTAATCATGATTCGTGTATCGGGTTATGGACAAACGGGTCCGTTTAAGGACAAGGCCGGATTTGGAACACCGGCAACGGCGTTTAGCGGCTTTACATATATTCAAGGGTTTCCAGACCGGCATCCAGTCAGCCCTTCCTTTTCTCTAACTGATTATATTGCTGGCATCTATGTGGCGTTTGCTACTGTGACAGCGATGTATTACAGGGATACACATCCAGAAGGAACTGGGCAAATGGTGGATTTGGCCCTCTACGAATCTGTGTTTCGTATGTTAGAGTTTTTGGTTGCAGAATATGACAAGCTTGGAAAGGTGCGTGAGCGTTCACCGGGGCTAAGCGGACATTCAAGCCCTGCTGGTACCTATGAGACAAAGGATGGGCATTATTTGGTTCTTGTGACGAGTACAGATTCGACCTTCAATCGATTGGCAGAGGCAATGAATCGATTAGATTTACTAGAGAATGAAAAATTCGCGGTCAATGCATCCAGGCTGAAGCATAACAAAGAAATGGATGCGATCGTCTCTCAATGGATCGCGTCGAAAACAAGGGATGACGTATTAGAAATTTTAGATACACATGGTGTCCCTGTGAGCCCAATCTTAAGTATTCGGGATATTTTTGAGCATCCGCAATTTAAAGCACGAGAGAATATCGTTGAGGTGCATCACCCTCGTCTTGGAAAAGTGAAGGTGCCTGGGATCATTCCGAAGTTTGAAAAAACACCTGGAAGTATCCGTCATATTGCACCTGATTTAGGCGAACATAATTATGAGATTTTAACAAATATGCTTGGCTTAACAGAAGAAGAGTGTAAGCGGTTAGAAGAAAAAGGGGTTATTTAATACGCTCAAACCGAACCGCACGCTGCGGAAACAAAGGAGGATGGTTATGAAAGTGCATTCAGAACTGAAGGGGAATGAATTGCAGCCCGCATATGTGAAACCAACGAAAGCCCGTTTTGGCATATTGATTCTGTTGTTTTTTATTACCGCTATTAATTATATTGATCGAGCCAGTGTGTCCATTGTTGCTCCTGCGATTCAATCTTCATTGCAATTAAATCCTGCCTTATTAGGCCTGATTTTTTCGGCATTTAGCTGGACATATACAGCGATGCAAATACCAGGCGGTTTTATTCTCGATAAATTTGGATCAAAGGTAACGTATGGGATATCACTCGTTACTTGGTCTATTTTCACAGGCTTACAGGCGTTTGCGAACAGCTTTGCCTTTTTATTCGGCTGCCGTTTGTTTATTGGGATTACAGAATCTCCCGCATTTCCTGCAAATAACCGTATTGTCACCACATGGTTTCCAAGGCGGGAACGGGCTTTTGCAACAGGTGTTTATACTGCTGGAGAGTATGTGGGTCTTGCATTTGCGACACCTCTTCTTTTTTGGATTATGACGACTTTCGATTGGAGAACCGTCTTTATTACGGCAGGTGCGCTCGGTATCATATTTGCTTTCTTTTGGTACAAGTATTATCACGAACCGAAAGAGCATCCGAAGATAAATGAAAATGAATTAGATTTAATCCGGCAAGGTGAAGGGCTGACAGTCGCATCACAGGAGAAGCTGAAATGGGCAGACTTTGCCGCCCTTCTAAAATATCGTAAATTAATCGGGCTTTATATTGGCCAATTCTCTGTTGCGTCTACTCTTTTTTTCTTTCTAACGTGGTTTCCGACCTATTTGGCAGAGGCGAAAAATATGGCGTTTCTCAAGGTAGGTTTTGCTGCTTCTCTTCCTTACATTGCTGCATTCTTTGGCGTCTTGTTTGGAGGTTATGTGTCTGATTGGCTGCTCAAAAAGGGCGTATCCGTTAATGTAGCGAGGAAGCTGCCGGTAGTGGTGGGCTTGCTGATGACGAGTACCATTGTTTTAGCAAACTTTACAACAAATATCCCGCTTGTGCTGACCATTTTATCCATCGCTTCATTTGCGCAAGGACTGTCTAATATCTCTTGGACGATGCTGTCTGAGGTAGCACCGCGGGAAATGGTTGGGCTGGCTGGCGGCGTATTTAACTTTTTTGCTAATTTAGCTGGGATCATCACTCCGCTGATTATCGGATTCATCGTGTCGGCGACAGGCTCTTACAATGGAGGAATTTTATTCGTCAGTTTAGTCGCTTTAGGCGGGGCATTGTCGTACATTTTTATCGTAGGTAAAATTGAACGTATTCAATTAAAACCATAGCGGGAAAGCAAAAGAGAACTCATACCAAGATGAGTTCTCTTTTCTATGTATAAAAGATCACGGTGATGATCGCTGCACATGCGATACCCATGCTGATATAAAGGCTAGCAAACCATATATTCCAGCGAGTGATACGGTAAGGGTTGACCTTCATCAAATCAGCTAATAGGGAGACAGAAACATTAAAAGGACTAAACATAACAGTTGATGTTCCAGCAACGATCAGCATGATTGCAATGGGAAGAGCAGGAAGTTCATGGATGACTGGTGCCATCATGCTGACTAACAAAGCAAGTGAGACAAGCGGGTGAAAACCGCAAAGAGCGGTGATCAGAAAATACAACCCAATGACACAATAAACCCAAATGGCATGGTCAGATATACTGACAATAAATGCTTGAATCGGCTGCATACTGTTTGTGGCAAGCAGCATATCGACAAAGAAACCCGCACTTAAAAATAGACACATATAATTGGAGAGCTGACGGGTTCGTTCTTTCCAATGAGGAACAGAGACGGCGGTATATTGTTTTCTTTTTTTGATAACAGAAGAGAATAATAGAGCAAATGGAATAATCGTTAGTACAACAGCGAATAAATAGCCTTTCCCAATCCATGCATCGACAAGTGAGACGGCTGTCATAAAACTCAGCAGCATGAAAGCGAGCTGAAGGGTTTTTCGCTTAATTCGATGAGGATTGGCGTTTGTTTCTGCAGACTGAATAATGTTTGGTAATCGTTTGCTTTGATGAGAAAAAAGCATCCAATCTATCGCCAGCACGACGACCATTAAACTAAAAGTAATGGGTGCAATTTGATAATATTTTAGTTTGGTTGCATCAATGGTGACGCTTACCAGTACTTCAACAGGACTCCAGCTTAAACATAATGCATATGACCTTAAGAGGTTGCGTGTATAAAGATGTTGTTTCACTTGTTCTTTTAGGGATTCGAGCGACGGTTTGAGCGATGTATATAGTAAGGGAATCGTCGCGATATTTAAAAACATGCCGAGAATATGAGTGACAAATGAACTCTTGCGATAAAGCTGGTTTGGGCTCGTTGTACGCAGCGTGAGCAGTTTATTTAATTGTGTATCGAAATGTCCAACATGTATGAGAGAATGAATAAAAGGCAGCATGAAAAAGAGAGAAAGCAAGCCCAGCATGGAATGAAAGTGAAGAAAAAGCGTGTGCAATGGCTGGCCGGATAAGAAGAATAAGAACAAACCAATGATGAGAAATACAGCACCTGTTTTCAAATAAAGCCCATTTGCTTTCTTAAAAGAAATGGTGAGTGAAGCAGCGGCCAGCAGACCAACAAAATAGGAGAGTATGGGAGCAGGAAATAGTTGATGAACAATATATAGACTTATAAGAAGTGTAAAAACGAGCAGGTACATTCAAATATCTCCTCCATCAAATATCTTCAATTGATTTCATTCCGACTGGTGGAATTTGTTTTCTTTTAGTGGAACGTTTAAAATGGATTATAGCAAAATCGATCGTTGATGTCGATAAGAAATCAAAGGGGAAAAGGAGAAAATGAACATGGCTGATAAGAAGTCAAAAGAAGAATCAGGACTGCGTACAGTTCAGCGTGCTTTGGATATTCTTTATTGTTTTAGTGAAGAACGTCAAGAGCTGACGCTAACGGATATTTCAAAAGAGATGAATTTAGCAATGTCTACGACAACGAGACTGCTCAAGGCGCTTGAAATGAATCATTTTGTGGAAAAGAATCAAGAAACAATGAAATACCGATTGGGTCAAAGGCTTTATCTCCTCGGATACATTGCAGGGAAGTCCATTAAATTGAGAGAACTGGCTAAACCACTCATGTACACACTTCGTGATGAAACAAAAGAAACCGTCAACTTGTATGTGCTGGATTCAACAAGCAGGGTTTGTATTGAACAAGCGGAAGGGCTGCAATCGATTCGGCATCTTGTCAAGATTGGTGAGAAGCTGCCATTGCACGCAGGTGCAGGCGGAAAGGTATTATTGGCATTTCAAAGTGAAGAATTTCAACAAAAAGTATTAGCGTCTGAGGCTGATCATGTGATGAGAGATGACTGGCAAAAGGAACGTAAACATATTCTTGACACGTATACTTCTTGCAGCATCGATGAACGAGAGGTAGGATCTGCGGCAGTAGCGGCACCAGTCTTTAACATTCATGGGGAAGTGAAGGCTTGTTTATCCATATCGGGTCCAACCCACCGGTTTACTGAAGAAATCATTCCCCAGCTGCAGCAAAAAGTGAAAGAACAGGCACAGAGGCTTTCTGAACAGCTCGGCTACGTCGTCAAACACAATTTTTAAGATTGCCTATCTTTTCACGCTCCATTTATCATATAATAGAAACATTATGTAGCATTCCTTGTCGTAGGGAGGACGTGTCACGACCATGAAAAACAATAGAGAAATTCCTGTAAGACAGCGGAATATTGTCCTCATTGGCTTTATGGGTGTTGGGAAAACAACCATTGGGCAGCTGGTTGCCAAAAAGCTATATAGAGATTTTATTGATGTCGATCAGGAGATTGAGAAAAAGTACAACATGACGATTCCAGAGATGTTTCAGCAAAAAGGAGAAGCATTCTTCAGGCAGGCTGAAAAGGATTATATCGTCGATTTATGTGAACATACACAGCTCAAGATCGTCTCCCTTGGAGGCGGTGCATTCAAACAGGAAGAAATCAAACGCGCCTGCTTGAAGCATTGTACCGTTCTTTTCCTTGATCTATCGTGGGAGAATTGGAAGCAGCGGCTTGATATTCTAATTGAAAACCGTCCTGTTCTTCACAATCGGACGCTTGATGAGATGAAAGAGCTGTTTGAAGAACGCCGGGAGATTTATTCTCTTCATAACTCCAGAGTGGAAACAGATCATTTAGAGGCTGAGGAAGTCGCTAATTATATTGTGGACACACTCAAGCTTGGCTGGGATTTATATTCGAAATAAAAAAAGTCTACCGTTTAGGGTAGACTTTTTTCTATTGAATTCTTTTCCTTCGTACATAGGATGATGCTTTGACAACCAACATTTATTTATCCTTTTTTTGGTGTGTGGCCGTTTGGAAAAAGCGTTAATCCTGCTTCAATCAGTTCATGATGAGGAGGTTTTTGATATAGATCATTTTCTTTTCCGGAAAAATAAAAAAGTATCTAAATTTTAATAATATTTATTTGAATTATTAAAATTTTTAAAAAATAATGTTGACATCTTCTGTGAGAACATTCTATGATTGTTTACGTAAACGCTTACCGTAAACGTTTACTATAAACGAATGGGGAGGAATTTGTGATGAAAAACAAAGAAAAATGGAGCGGTGTATTCCCGGCGGTCTTAATTCCTTTTAAAGATGACTATTCAATTGATGAACCTGCTTTTCGTAAGCTTGTTCGCTGGGTGGCGGAGCACGAAGGGATTAACGGGATTGTTGTCAATGGACATACTGGCGAGATTATGACTTTGCTGCCACATGAACGAGCTGAGGCTGTGCGTATTGCAGCCGACGAATTAAAAGGGGAAGTACCTGTCATTTCCGGGGTTTCAGCTGAAGGGACAATTGAAGCAATCCAGCATGCAAAAGCCGTTCAAGAAGCTGGCGGAGAAGGTATACTTCTCATGCCGCCGCATTCATGGCTGAGATTCGGTATGCAGCCTGAATCACCTGTCCAATTCTTTAAAGATGTTGCAGAAGCGATTGATATTTCAATCATCGTCCATCAATATCCAACTTGGACAAAAACCTCATATACAACCAATCAATTACTAGAAATGTCGGAAATTGAAAATGTTGTCTCATTTAAAATTGGCCAAAGAGACATGGCACAATATGAAGTCGATGTGCGCGCATTGAAAAAGCATGCACCAGATGTATCGTTGCTCACATGTCACGATGAATATTTATTGCCAACATTAGTTCAAGGAATTGACGGGGCGCTTGTAGGTTTCGGCTGTTTTGTGCCAGATTTGATCGCTGAACTTGTGAAATGTGTGAGAGAACAAGACCTTGCAGCGGCTAATAAAGTGTACGATAGAATCTTTGAATTAAAGCATGCTGTGTATAAAATGGATGAACCTTCCTCTACCTCTCATCTGCGAATGAAGGAAGCGATGTTCCAGCGAGGTTTGATCAGCAGTTCGCTTGCTAGGAAGCCGGTATTACCTTTAACTCAAAAGGAAAAAGAAGAGATTCGCCAGGGCCTTCAAAGTGTTGGTTTGCTTAAGGAAAACGTCAGTAGATAACAGACCATTGATTTCATGATGAAGGTGAGTCAGGTTATAATAGAGAAAAACAACAGACTCCCGGAGGTATGAAATGTGTCAGTAAGTATTAAAGATGTAGCATTGAAAGCAGGAGTGTCTATAGCCTCTGTTTCCCGAGTATTAAGTGGTAAACCAGGAGTAGGTGCTCAAACGGCTGAAAGAATTAAACAAGTGATTGATGAGTTAGGCTACCGCCCTAATTTAGGAGCGAGAGGGCTCGTGAAAAGAAAGACTGGGAATATCGCTGTAGTGGTTCCTCGCGGTTCTTATATTTTGAATAATCCATTTTTTTCGACGATTTTAGATGGTATAGCGAAGGAATTAGATGAGACCGAATTCAATATGCTGATGTCATTTACATCTGTACAGCAGCAGCGATTACTTGAGACGCAGGCTGTAGATGGTGCCATTTTATTTTCTCCAAGAAATGAAGAATTGAGCATGGATTGGTTAAAAAGTTTGGCTATTCCCATTATCGTTGTCGGAAGTTACTTAGAGGATTCTCCATTTCCATGTGTCAGGCCAGATGATGAAGAAGGTGTGTGTCAATCTGTAACAGCCTTATTTGATAAAGGTCATCGAACCATTGGGCTGGTGAATGGTCCAATGAGTTCGATGCATAGTGTGAGGTATTACAAGGGGTACGAGCGCACACTGAAACGTTTAGGATTAACAATGAACAAAGAGCTTGTGTTTGAGTTAGATGAATTTGATGGGGGAAAAGTAGTAGAAGTGGTTTCTCAATTTCTCCAAGGAAACCAGCACATGACTGGAGTTGTTTGCTCTTCGGATTTTTTGGCGATGGGGGTCATGAAAGCTGCAGATATCGCAAATGTGTCAATACCTCATGATTTGTCTGTCGTTGGTGCCGATGATGTGCCCATTGCAAGTTTTTTAACCCCTTCTTTATCTTCTGTTCATGTTGATTTAGTTGGAATGGGAAGAAAAGCTGTTTCTTTACTAGCACAGCTATTGGAAGGAGAACAGTTAGAGGCGATGGAGCATATCTTCCCTATGTACTATATAGATCGGGGCACCACGGGAACGCCAAAAAAGCAATGATGGATGCTGAAAACTCGTAAGATCGCTTGAGAATTTCTCTTGATTTAAAATGTAAGCGATTTCTTTAGCGCTCTTCGGCATGTACTTTTGCATCATTTCCTCCAATAAGGAGGAGATACCATGACGTTAGAACTCAGTGGAAATTCAAATTCTCATGATGAGCAAGTTGTTGATAGAGCTTCACAACTATTGACTAGGATGGAAAGTGTACCTTTTTCGAGATGGCATTTAAAACCTCGGATCATTATGGGATCTGCTACCTTTTTTGATGCTTTTGATGCGCTATCTTTAGCGTTTGTTCTCCCGGTCCTCATCGGCATGTGGAATTTATCACCTGCTCAAATTGGTCTTCTTATTGGGTCTGGTTATATAGGACAAGCGATTGGTGCTATTTTCTTTGGGTGGTTAGCAGAAAGGCGCGGCCGTGTATTTAGTGCAAAGTGGACGATATTCCTCATGTCTATTATGAGTATCGCATGTGTATTTTCAGGTAATTTTATGGCCCTTTTTATTTTCCGTTTTATACAAGGGATTGGAGTTGGAGGAGAGGTGCCGGTAGCAGCCTCATATATCAATGAGTTGTCCCGGGCCCAAGGAAGAGGCAGATTTTTTATGCTTTATGAGATGATTTTTCCATTAGGATTAATGATCTCAGCTCAAATTGGGGCATTTGTTGTACCTAGCTTTGGGTGGAAATGGATGTTCTTGATTGGAGGCATTGGAGGTTTAATCGTCTTTGTATTCTTTTTCATGCTGCGTGAATCGCCAAGGTGGCTTATTTCGAAAGGCAGGTTAGATGAAGCCGAAAGAATTATTGAAGAAATTGAAGCTAGTACTGACAAACGAATGCCTGTAGCAAATCAAGTATCCAGCAGTACTGAAAAAGGCGACTGGAAAGAGCTATTTTCAACTTTTTACCGTAAAAGAACATTGGTCGTATGGGGACTATGGTTTTCTGCCTACTTTGTATCGAATGGTTTAAATAACTGGTTACCGAGTCTTTATAATACGGTTTACCATTTGCCAGTCGGAGATTCATTAAGGGCAGCATCTCTCACAAATATTTTACAGACCATAGGGGTATTCGCTTGTGCATTCTTAATTGATAAAGTGGGACGGAAGCGCTGGGCAACCATTGCATTTGTATTAACAGGTGTTTTATTAACTGCTTTATGGATCAGCGGAGCGAATTCTCCAGAAAGCGTCATCTATTTAGGGTCCGCAGCTTACGGAATGATGGGGACAATTACAGTTCTTCTTTATCTATATACACCTGAAATTTATCCGACACGTATGAGGGTGATTGGAACAGCGTTTGCTACAGCATGGCTTAGGCTGGCCTCAGCGATCGCTCCTATTATGATAGGTTTTATTTTAGAGGTAAGCGGTGTTTCAACTATTTTTATTCTTTTTGCAAGTGTGACTGTAGTGGGAGCAATTCTTGCTTTTAAAATGATAGAAACGCGCGAGAAAGTATTAGAGGATATTGCGCCGTAAGTTACGCGTGCAGTGAAGAACTTATTCCAAAGAGGGTAGGTTCTTTTTTTATTCAGAGGACCTAAAATGCCTCACCTATCTTCGTTCATTTATCATATAATAGAAACATGATCTAGCACTCCTTGTCGTGAGGAGAGACGTGTCACGAACATAAAAGCCACCTGTGAGACAGTGAAGATGTATATTCGAAATAAAAAGTCTACCGACGATGGTAGACTTTTTCTATCAGTTTAATTCTTGATTCCTTGAAGCAGTGCAGCTTTTAAACAGAAGGAAATGGGCTGATGCTGTGCATCGAATTGAAGCTGAAACAGCTGCTTTGTGTCAGAGTCTGCGGCTTGAAGGTGGGAAACGATCTCCTTTTGAACATTCTCTGGTGTGCGTCCACGTATAATCCAGTCCTGATAATCAATATGCAGATCCCAGTAACGAATATCTTCTTTAGTCAAATGGTTGTCAGCGAAGAGCTGTTTCCATTCTGATAACGAGCTTTCCCGCACATGAGAAGGGTCTCTCAGTCTATTTAGATGATTAATAAATGAATCCTGTGCAGGGTTTTCGGGTGCATAATGATCAACGAGGAGAAATTTGCCGCCTTTCTTTAAGACTCGACTGATTTCCGATATGGCTGCCGGAAGGTTTGGAAAGTGGTGAGCAGCAAACCGGCACGTCACTAAATCAAATGATTCATCAGAGAAGGGCAATGCTTCTGCGGCTGCCTGCTTAAAAGTAATATGTTCTAGGTGGCGTTCTTCCGCAAGTGCTGCTGCAACCTCGATCATTTTTTTTGTGACATCAATGCCGACCCCTTTAGAGATAACGTCTGAAAAGGAAAAAACGGTATGTCCTGCCGCACAGCCAATATCAAGTAAATGCTCATGTCCCTTCGCATTTGCTGTTGTTTTCATCCATTCCAGCTCTTCTCCAGCTGCAAATATAGGTGAATCTCGATAGTTCTCGGCATTTTGTGAGAATTGGTTCTCGGCTTTAGCATATGGATTCATTTCTTTTCCCCCTTTGTGGTCTCTTTATCGTAGAATTCCTTCTGTTATTTGTCTAAGACATAAAAGATATGACATGGATAGTTAAAACCTATGAGGTGATGAAAGTGGATATACGAATGATGGAATATGTCATTGAAGTGTACCGGCAGCAAAGTTTTACAAAAGCAGCGGATCAACTTCATATTGCCCAGCCTTCTTTAAGCCAGCAAATGAAGAAGCTGGAAGAGGAATTAGACACACCGCTATTTATTCGAAAGTATGGACAAGTAACGCCCACACCTCAAGGGAGACGATTCATTAAAAGGGCTGAGAATATTTTGAAGGAAAGAGATGATTTGCTGCGTGAAATGGGAGAAGCAGCTTATGAAATCGGGAAAGAGCTGAACATTGGAGCGCCAGCAGTCACAGGGGGATATGTCTTGCCCGGCTTATTAAAAACCTTTTGTCAAACGTATCCTCATGTTCACGTTCAACTGATAGAAGATTCACCTCGTGAGCTCGAAAAACTTCTATTGGCTGGAAAACTGGATTTGGCTATTTTATCTATGCCTGTCGAGCATGAATCACTGAAAACGAAACAAATGCTGACAGAGCCGCTCCTTCTTGCAGTTCCGCAAGCTGCTCAGCCTTGGTTATCAGAGGAATTAAACGAGATCATCAAGCAAGCAGGGCAAAAAGAAATGGTTCCCTTTCAACTTCTTGAAGGTATCCCATTTATTATGCTGAAAGAGGGATACGGTTTTCGGAAAGTGGTTACGGAACTGTGCCGTCATCACGGTTTTCAGCCAAAAGTGGCTTTTGAAACAAGTCATATTCAAACAGCACAGGCATTGGTCAAAAACGAACTAGGTGTGACTGTTGTGCCGAAAATGGTGGCACAAGAGGACAGGAACCAAGTCACCTATTTAAACATTGATTCATGCCCAACCCGCACACTTGTGTTTGCATATGTGGAAGAAAGGTATTTAACGAAAGCAGCTCAAGCCTTCATGGACCTTTATCAGAATCAAGGGAAAGCTTAAACAAACGTTTAATTAAACGCAAAAAGCAAGGGAGCACCCTGCTTTTTATCTTATTTTTTCAGCGTGATAGAAATTCTTTGAAGTCTAGGAAGGACGAGTACCGACGCGGAGCGAATGTAACATTTGTGAGCAACCTGCTTTCTAATAGACATCCAGACGTTGATCCGTCATAACCGGAATTTGCTGTCTGACTTCATCCACTAGCTGAAGATCAATTTCCGCATAATAAATGTCTTCGTCATCGCTTGTTTCAAGCAGTATGCGGCCGAGTGGATCAATCACCATAGAGTGTCCAGGGAATTCCGTGTCCCTGCTTGTGCCCGTTCTGTTAACAGCAATCATAAATGACTGGTTTTCAATCGCTCTTGCGATGAGCAGGCTGCGCCAATGGTCCACTCTTGCTGACGGCCATTGCGCCGTATTGACGAGCACCTTCGCTCCTTTGTTCACAAGTGTTCTGGAAAGCTGCGGGAAGCGGAGATCATAGCAGATCATCGCACCAATCGTTACATCTTCACCATAGTCAAATAAACCAAGCTGATCACCAGCGGTTAAATAGTTATGCTCATCCATTAAGCGGAATAAATGAATTTTATCATAATCTAACAAAAGCTCACCTTGGCGGTTAAAGACATACATTGTATTGGTGATGTTTTCATCTTCTGTCCTCTTATTTAAAACACTGCCTGCGATGAGATACACTTGATGCTTGCGGGCAAAGGAGGAGAAGAGCTGTTTTGTGTGATCGCCGTTTACATCCGCAAGCTGATCGGCTTGTTCAAGGGCGTAGCCGGTATTCCACATTTCGGGCAAAATGATCAGATCAGGCTGCTCGCGGACCGCTTCTTCTAAAAACGCTTCTGCTTTTTTAAAATTCACTTCAGGTTCTCCAATTTGTACGTCCATTTGGACAAGGGCGATTTTCATATGGGTTCCTCCTTTATTCGCTATATGTCATGTGAAAATCATGAATGTATGTCATGGTTTATTCTAGTCTTCAAGGCCAGTTTCTTTATCATAAAGGTTTCCATCATCTTTGCCAATAGAAATGTCAGAAGGTTTTGTTAAATGACTTTCTCAATCAAGAAATGAGTGGTATGATACTCATAACTAATAAAACAAAGGGGAATAGTATGATATGCAATTGTTCGATTTATCACTAGAAGAGCTAAAAAAATATAAACCAAAGAAAACAGCACGTCCTGATTTCTCAGACTTTTGGAAGAAATCGCTCGAAGAACTGCGCCAAGTGGAGGCAGAGCCAACACTTGAACCTTATGACTATCCAGTGAAAGGCGTCAAGGTGTACCGCCTGACGTATCAAAGCTTTGATCATTCTCGTATTGAAGGCTGGTACGCGGTACCAGATCAATCAGGTTCTCATCCAGCGCTCGTTCGTTTTCATGGCTATAATGCCAGCTATGACGGCGGCATTCACGACATCGTCAACTGGGCGCTGCACGGCTATGCAACATTTGGTATGCTCGTCCGCGGTCAAGGCGGCAGTGAAGATCAGGCGGTGACACCAGGCGGTCACGCTTTGGGGTGGATGACAAAAGGCATTTTATCAAAGGAAACCTACTATTATCGCGGTGTTTATTTAGATGCGGTTCGTGCACTCGAAGTCATTCAGTCCTTCCCGGAAGTGGATGAACACCGGATCGGCGTGATTGGTGGGAGCCAGGGAGGCGCATTAGCGGTTGCAGCTGCAGCCCTTTCAGACATTCCGAAAGTCGTCGTGGCAGATTACCCTTACTTATCAAACTTTGAGCGTGCAGTGGACGTTGCATTGGAGCAGCCTTATTTAGAAATCAATTCATACTTTCGAAGAAACAGTGATCCGGAAGTGGAGGAAAAAGCATTTGAGACATTAAGCTATTTTGATTTAATCAATTTAGCTGGATGGGTGAAACAGCCAACATTGATGGCGATCGGTCTGATTGACAAAATAACCCCGCCATCTACTGTGTTTGCGGCATACAACCATTTAGAAACAGATAAAGACCTGAAAGTATATCGCTATTTTGGACACGAGTTTATCCCGGCTTTTCAAACAGAGAAGCTCTCCTTCTTACAAAAGCATTTACTCAAATAAAAGATCAAAGAGGCCGCTCTAGGAGGGCCTCTTTTTTAATAACTCGTATTCTGTCTCGTTTTTTCATCAGGCACTAACGCTGTGATAATAAGGGCAAGAGCTGTGATGATATGCAGGATGAATCCAAGTATCGGAATCCAGGCAAGGCACGATGTGATAATCCCAATGATGCTTCCAATCACTGGTCCTTGGTCTCGCTTCGATAAGACGAGTGTGATAATATGCAGAATAAGCATGACCATGAGCGGTGTATAGCCATTGCTGATCACAAATAGTCCTCCAATGACAGGGATGGCAAGACAGGCTTCAAAAATCCCGGTGATCCATTTCATGATGCGAGATATAGACATGAGATCCAACTCCTTTTTCATATATGTCTTATTCGTATTTTCCCAAAACGTGAAGAAGTCATGCAGGATTCTATAGAAAGAGTTGATGGATGATGAGAGAAAGAATCGAGGAAGAGCTGAAAATCATCGAAGAAACGTATGATGTAAAGATTTGCCTCGCTGTCGAATCAGGCAGCAGAGCATGGGGATTCCCCTCGACTGACAGTGATTATGATGTTCGTTTTTTATATGTTCCTCGAAAAGAATGGTATTGGGCGATGGAAGAACATCGTGATGTCATTGAACGGCCGATTGATGATGTGCTTGATATAAGCGGCTGGGAGCTTAGAAAGGCACTTCGCTTATTCAATAAATCGAATCCGTCCATCATGGAATGGCTGTCTTCTGACATCATCTATGCTGAATCCTTCTCTTTGGCAAAGCAGCTAAGAGAATTAAAGGATCGAGCGTTTTATCCTGCAGCATTGATGCATCATTACCTCAATATGGCGAAGCGGAATGAAAGCGGGCATTTACGAGGAGAGCAGGTGCGAATCAAGAAGTATTTCTATGTGCTTCGTCCGCTGCTTGCCTGTCAGTGGATTGAACGCTACCGGACGGTTCCGCCGATGGACTTTCATGAACTGCTCGAGGAACTAGTGGAGGAAGGACCGCTTTTAGCGGAAATCCATGAGCTGCTCAAACGTAAAATGGACGGCGAAGAAATGGATGTAGAGAACCGCCTCGCTTATGTCCATCCATTTATCGACAAAGAGCTCGCGCGATTTGATGAATTGGTGAAAAGCTACAATCAGCCGAAAGACAACCTGATGCAAGAATTAAATGAGCTGCTGCAGTCTACCCTTGATGAGGTGTGGGCGTAAGCAGGGAAGAGCCAGCCGGATCGCGGCAGGCTCTTTTTTATCTCTTATTGTGATAAAACCACAAAAAAAGTCAGAATTTTTGTCATCTTCAAATATTGTAGCGGACAGCTTATGAGCTTTACAATAAAGACATAGCTTACAAAGAGTGGGAGGTGCCCTTTATGGAGTCGGTCACAAGAAATTTCTTCTTGTTTTTGTCAAAGAGCAGTCTCTTGAACCATATTGCTCGTAATTGGGGAAGTGCTGTTGCATCTAAGAAAATCATCGGAGGGAAGGATTTTGAGAGTGCCATCCCTGTCATCAAACGATTAAATGAACAAGGAATGGCCGTGACAGTTGATCACCTTGGTGAGTTTGTCACAAAGGCAGAGATTGCAAATGAGCGGACGACTGAGTGTATTCAAACCATTCAGCGGATTGCAGAGGCGGGACTCAATTCCCACGTGTCACTTAAAATGACATCACTTGGCCTGGATATTGACGATGACCTTGTGTATCGCAATATGAAACGTATTTTAGATACGGCAGAGAAGCACCGTATCATGGTGACAATCGATATGGAGGATGAACAGCGCTGTCAAAAAACGCTGGACATTTATAAAGAGATGAAATCTCAATATGAGTATGTCAGTACGGTCTTGCAGGCGTATCTGTACAGAACAGAAAAGGATCTTGATGACCTAAATGAGCTGCAGCCATTTTTAAGACTTGTAAAGGGTGCCTATAAGGAATCTGCCGAAGTGGCGTATCCAAACAAAAAAGACGTCGATCAGAATTATCAAAAGCTGATCGAAAAGCAATTGCTCTCAGGGAACTATACAGCTATTGCGACACATGACGATCAAATGATTGAGTTCACGAAAAATATTGTGAAAAAACACAATATACAGACAAGTCAGTTCGAATTTCAAATGCTGTATGGTATGAGATCAGAAACGCAGCAGGCACTTGTGAAAGAAGGCTATCAAATGAGGGTCTATACTCCGTATGGACGAGAGTGGTATGGCTACTACATGAGACGTCTTGCAGAACGGCCGGCAAACATTGCCTTTGCTTTAAAAGGGATGACGAGAAAATAATTTGAAACGGGAGCGTGACAAAAATGACAACACCTTACAAGCATGAACCATTCACGGATTTTAGCCAGGAAGAAAACCGCAAAGCGTTTGAACAAGCATTAGCTAAAGTAACAGAATCACTTGGTCAAACCTATCCGCTCGTGATTAATGGAGAAAGAATCGAAACGAAAGACAACATTGTTTCGATCAATCCAGCGAAAAAGGATGAAGTGGTTGGAACCGTATCGAAGGCCGGGAAGGAAGAGGCAGAGCAAGCGGTTCAAGCAGCAGCGAAAGCATTCGAAACATGGCGCTACACGTCTCCAGAAGAAAGAGCTGGCGTATTGTTCCGAGCTGCGGCAAGCATTCGCCGTAAAAAGCATGAGTATTCAGCCCTTCTTGTAAAAGAAGCAGGTAAGCCTTGGAATGAAGCGGATGCAGATACAGCAGAAGCGATTGACTTCCTAGAGTATTACGCCCGGCAAATGCTGGAGCTGGCGAAAGGGAAACCAGTGAACAGCCGCGAAGGGGAACGCAATCAATATGTTTACACACCAACTGGCGTGACGCTCGTTATTCCGCCGTGGAACTTCTTGTTTGCGATCATGGCAGGAACAACAGTAGCGCCAATCGTCACTGGGAATACAGTTGTTTTAAAACCAGCGAGTGCGACGCCTGTCATTGCAGCCCGTTTTGTGGAGGAGCTTGAGCAAGCCGGTCTTCCAAAGGGTGTTGTCAACTTTGTACCAGGAAGCGGAGCAGAGGTTGGGGATTACTTAGTAGATCATCCGAAAACAAGTCTGATTACATTCACTGGATCAAGAGAAGTAGGGACACGTATCTTTGAACGCGCGGCAAAAGTGCAGCCAGGACAGCAGCATTTAAAACGTGTCATTGCTGAAATGGGCGGTAAGGATACAGTGGTTGTTGATGAGGATGCAGATGTTGAATTAGCGGCTAATGCCATTTTCACATCAGCCTTCGGGTTTTCAGGTCAGAAATGTTCAGCTGGATCTCGGGCTGTCGTCCACGAGAAGCTGTATGACCAAGTGGTTGAGCGAGTGAAGGAAATCACAGAAACGAACACAACGGCCAATCCACTTTCTGCGGATGTCTACATGGGACCTGTCATTGATCAAGCGTCCTTTGACAAGATTACGGATTATATCGAGGTTGGCAAACAGGAAGGCCGCTTAGTCACTGGCGGAACGAGTGATGATTCGGAAGGATACTTCATCCACCCGACCATTTTTGCAGATCTTGAGCCTACTTCCCGCTTAATGCAAGAAGAAATCTTTGGACCAGTCTTAGCTTTCTCGAAAGTTTCTAGCTTTGATGAGGCACTTGAGGTAGCCAACAACACAGAATACGGTTTAACAGGTGCTGTCATTACGAATAATCGTGATCACATCAATCGTGCGAAGCAGGAGTTCCATGTGGGGAACCTTTACTTTAACCGTAACTGCACAGGTGCCATCGTTGGTTACCACCCATTCGGCGGCTTCAAAATGTCAGGAACGGATTCAAAAGCAGGGGGTCCAGATTACCTAGCTCTGCACATGCAGGCAAAAACGATTAGTGAAATGTTTTAATATGGAAAAGCATGAACCTGCACTGACGGGTTCATGCTTTTTTTGCCTGCCTGCGACTTGTTTCTATACAAATCTGACTGGAAAGAAGTATGATAAATGTATCACTTAATCAGGGAGCAATCGGGATGGAAGAGATATTAGAAAAGCTTCATACATTTTTTGATGTCGATAAATTAATTGCATTTATTAGCGGCTATTTAAAAAAACCAGTCATTTTAGAAAGCACAGAGTGTCAGCTCCTTGCTTATAATTCTTACAGCATTCAGCAGTTTGACCCAGTCAATCAGCAAACGATTTTCTCAAAGGAATGTCCGGGATCTGTGGTCGATTGGTTAAAGAGAACAGGGGTAATCGAGCGGCTTTTCGCGGAATCAAAGCCTTTTTATGTGAGCGGTCATGACGAGCTCGGATTTAATCGGCGGGTAGCTGTGAGTGCCAAGCATAAACAAGAGGTAGTAGGCTTTATTTGGGTGCAGGACATTGAGGACTCCCTCTCTCAGGAGGAGCTGCAATTTTTACACGAAGCTTCCTTTCAGGTTGGAAAAGTGATTTATAAGAATAAGAAACAGCTTGAGAAAAAGGAAGGCAAGATTGAAGAGTTTTTCAAAAAGGTCATGGATGATCATTTTTATACAGAAGAAGAGCTGAAATGGGAGGCCGAGAACTTAAGCATTCCACTGCCAGCCGTATTTACCGTCATGGTCGTCCACGCTGCCGATAACAAAAGTGAGACGGCTGAAGATGTGAAGGATGTCATTCGAACGTATTTGCAGCTAGAGGATAAAGTGAATCACGTCTATTCGGTTCAAGCAGATATCGTCGTCATATTAGGAAGCCTGTCAGACCGGCACTCACCGAAAGCGACTGCCGCTGATGTCATTGCACATCTGCAATCAAAAACGCATGCACATCCTTCCCCTTTGTATATCGGGATGGGAAGAGAGTATCGAGATGTCATGAAAATGAGTACAAGTCGATTTGAAGCGATAGAGGTCGTGAAGGCAGTGAAAATTGTCGGAGGACAAGAACTGATTCCATATGATTACGAGAATCTGGGGGTCTTCCGGTTTTTAGATTCCATTTACAGCCATCAAAAAAAGAAAAACGACTTCAATCCAGATTTGTTACGTTTAAAGGAAAAAGACCGCGAGAGTCAAACCTCGTTTTTAAAAACGCTGGAAGTCTACTTATTGAATAACTGCAAGCTAAAGCCAGCTGCGGAGCAGTTGTTTATTCATCAAAATACATTAAACTATCGAATGAAACAAATTTTTGACATGACCTCGATCGACTTAAGTCATTTTAGCCAGCGGTGTGAGTTATTTATTGAATTGATGCTGATGAAAAAAGATCAATAATCATGATGGAATCCGCAGGTGCACGGGATCACCTGCGGATTTTCATGTGAAATGTGAAAATGGCATACAACTGATGCATTTCGTTGTATGATAGATAAAGATTTTATGAGAAAAGTGAAAGGGGGGCCACCTTTGGGATCAGTCACCTTAGCCATTTTGATTTTCATCATGACCCTCGTCCTTGTCATTTGGCAGCCAGGACGTGTCACCATAGGATGGTCAGCATGTGGAGGTGCCATTCTTGCACTTGCCTTTGGCGTCGTTCATCTGGGCGATGTGTGGGAAGTCACGCAAATTGTATGGAATGCCACCTTTGCCTTTATTGGCATTATTATCATTTCGTTAATTTTAGATGAGATCGGTTTTTTTGAATGGGCTGCACTGCATATGGCAAAAGCCGCAAGAGGCAACGGTGTCCGAATGTTTATTTATTTAACATTGCTCGGCGCTGTTGTGGCTGCTTTTTTTGCCAACGATGGAGCGGCACTGATTTTGACCCCAATCGTTTTATCTGTGGTGAGAGCGTTGAAGCTGGATGAGCGTATGGTGCTTCCTTTTGTGATGGCAAGCGGCTTTATTGCAGATACAACCTCCTTGCCATTTGTCATTAGTAACCTAGTCAATATCGTATCAGCCGACTATTTTCATATTGGTTTTCTAGAATATACAGCGAATATGTTCGTGCCAAACCTTGTGTCGCTTGGAGCGAGCATGCTGGTTCTGTATGTGTTTTACCGAAAGCTTATCCCCAAAACCTACGATCTGTCACAGGCGAAGGAACCGGCATCAGCTATTCGAGATATTCGCATGTTCCGCTTGTCTTGGTATGTGCTCGGCTGTCTGCTTGTTGGTTATTTTGCGGGGGAGCTGATCGGTGTTCCAGTGTCCATCATCGTAGGCGGCATTGCCCTTGCTTTCTTGTGGCTGGCGAGAAGAAGTCCGCAAGTGGCGACAAAGCGAGTGATCAAAGAAGCGCCGTGGTCCATTGTGTTTTTCTCGATCGGCATGTATGTCGTCGTATATGGACTGAAAAATGTTGGCCTTACTGAAATATTGGCGGCATGGATCCAGCAAGGGGCATCACATGGCTTGCTTGCAGGAACGATGTTTATGGGCGTGCTTGCCGCAGTGCTGTCTTCTGTAATGAACAATCTGCCGACCGTTTTAATTGATGCGATTGCCATTGGACATACAGATACAGCAGGTGTCATGAGAGACGGACTGATTTATGCCAATGTCATCGGCTCCAACCTTGGGCCGAAAATGACCCCAATCGGCTCATTGGCGACATTGCTGTGGCTTCATGTCTTAAAGAAAAAAGGCGTCCATATCTCTTGGGGGGCTTACATGAAAGCCGGAATCATCCTGACCATCCCAACCTTGATTCTCACTTTACTCGGGTTATATGTATGGTTATGGCTCATTCATTAAAAAGAAAAAAGAGCAGATCTCATGGATCTGCTCTTTTTTTTGCTACAGATATTTCGCATAGCGTTTTTCTAAAAAGTCCTGAAGCAATGAGACGACACTGCAAATGCCCCAGTAAATGAGTGCGACCAAAATATACATGGTCATATAATCGAATTCTCGTCCGCCAACAATTTTTGCTTGCTGGAAGAGCTCTGGTACAGTAATCATTGCTGCCAGTGAGGAAGCTTTGATTAAATCGAGCATGACATTGGTCAATGGCGGCAGGGCGATGCGGACGGATTGAGGCAAAATGACACCACGCATCGTTTGCCAATAGCTGAGACCTAATGATTTAGCAGCTTCCACCTGTCCACTTGGAACAGAGGAGAGGGCCGCCCGGTTAATTTCTGCAATATAGGCAGCACTATTAAAGCTGAACCCAATAATGGCGGCAGTGACCGCTGTGAACTCAATGCCGATATAGGGGAATCCAAAATAGAGAATAAACAAAATCACCAGAATGGGCACGCCTCGCATGAATGAGATATACAGCCGTGCAGGCAGCCGAAGAATCCATGAATTCGCCATCCTGGCAAGAGCGATAAAAAAGCCAAGAATAGTACCAAAAAACATGCTCACAAAGGAAATGAGCAGCGTCAGCCAGATTCCTTTCATAACAAACGGAAATGACGCCTTTGCCAGTGCAGGATTAAATATATATTCTAAATGAATATCTCCCACGATTGCGGCTCCTTACTTGGAAATGTCGACATCTTCGACATCAGCATCAATTTTCTTTGAGACGTCTGCATGATTAAAGAATTTCTCAGAAATCTTTTTCATTGTTCCGTCTTTTTTCATGTCGCCTAATACACGATTCAATTCTTTTTGAAGCTCTTTGTTGTCCTTCTTCATGACAAAACCTTGTTCATTCGGCATGTATTTCAAGTCAGGGTGAATCGTAATATTTAGTTTAGGAAATGCAGCAAGAGCCAGTGTCTGCAAGTAATAATCATTTAGAATGACATCTGTTCGGCCGTTTGCAACATCCTTTAAGTATTGCTCGTTTGTTGCATTATCATAAATGACTTCCTTTGCACCGTACTTACGAGCGACATCCATATAAATCGTCGTGGCAGCACCTGCTGCTTTCTTTCCTTTTAAATCTTTTAAAGTTTTAATGCCAGATAAATCATCTTTCCGTACGATAGCCGTTCCGTAGGAATATTTATAAGGGGTTGAAAAGGCAAACTTGTCTTTTCTGTCATCTGTGATGTCGATATCATTTGCAGCGGCATCCACTTGACCAGAATTAATGGCGCTCAGCATCCCATCATAGCCCATTTCTTTAAATTCTACTTTCACATCAAGACGTTTAAACGCTTCTTTGACGACTTCTACTTCATAGCCAGTTAATTGATCCTTGCCGTTAGAAGTATCATGATAAGACGTTGGATAAAGGGTGCCTGAAGTAGCAACGACGATTTTCCCCTTCTTTTTAATCTGATCCCACTTTGTGTCTCCAGATTGAGATGAGCCTGATTGACTGCAAGCAGACAAGATAAGTATGAAAGCAGATACAACAAGCATGATCCATATAGGTTTTTTATGATAAAAACGACTCATTTAAGAATCCTCCTCTATTTTTTATACAAAACAAAACATAGCACGCTTTTTCTGTTAGGACAACGTTTTCAGAAGAAAAGTGAAAATGTAAGAATATTATAGGCAATTTGAGTTTTGAAATAATGTATAAAAAAGGAAAGTGAGCGCAAAATAAAGACGAATAAAGGAGGGAACAGCAATGATGAAAAAAATGAGTGGCTTGATCATCTTGTCGATGATGCTGTTATTTGGTTTTCATATAGAAACGGCTCATGGAGAAACACCTCAAATGGAAAAGCGCCCAGTGACACATCAAGTGAAATTAACAGCAGAACAACAAAAACAAATTGAAATCCTTGAGCAGCAAATTCTTTCTAAGCGAAAAGAAGTCATTGAGAAATATGTACAGTATGGCGTGTTAACAAAGGAACAAGGCACACACATCACGAAACGAATGGATGAACATTACAATCACTTAAAGAATAACGGATTTGTTCCATTACTGAAAAAACCACAGCACCATCGCCCATAATAATGAAACCGGCAGCGAGATGCCGGTTTTTTATTGTTGATCAAAAGGTGAGACTTTCCCCATCTTGAGGGACAAAAATGGCTTGATCTGCATGATGCTCTTGAATGTAAGCTTCTAAAGCAGCTCTTGTTAACAAGCAATGATTCACAGCTTCAAGATGACAGGCGACAATTTGAGCTTTTGGCTGAGAACGGTGAATGTCTAAAATTTCTTCCTTGGTCATTGTAATCGGATCGCCTTCCAAAAATTGAGCAGCTCCGCTATTGACCACAATGACGTCTGGCTTGCGTGTATTCACAACCTCTTTCGGTTCATCACACCAAATGGTATCACCTGCAATATAAAGGGTAGGTTCATCAGGATGAGAGAAAACAAAACCGCTCACCTGCCCCATCCGCTTCGCCGTTTCTCCTGTCCCATGCTGTCCGCCTGTACGTTTAATATGAACGCCGCAAATGTCCATTTCATCTTCAATGCATGTGACATGATGAAATCCAGCTTCTTCAACTTCTTTTCGATCCTTATCCGATTGAGTATAAATTGGTTGATCTTGAGCTAATTTCCTTTTTGCCTCATCGTCAAAGTGATCCACATGTAAATGAGTGAGTAAGACTGCATCCGGGTGTAACAGACTGTCTAAATCAATGTTTACAGGAAGCTCCACAATAGGGTTGTTCAAATGTTGATTGGCTGTATGAGGGAACGGTGGATATGTTCCTTTTGCTGCTAAAAAGGGATCGATTAAAAAAGTTGAATGACCATAGTGAAGGTATAAAGTAGCATTGCGAATGAGTGTAATTTTCATAAAAAGGCCTCCTTTTTTTCTAATTAAGTTTACAGTATATTAAAAGAGTTCTATGTGACAGAGGATCATGAAAGTCTTTCATCGGAAGGGCTTGATTTTTGAAAGAGGTGAGCCAATGCTAGACCAAACAGATATGAATATTTTAAAAGAACTATCAAAGAACAGCCGATTAACCATGAAAGCTCTAGGTGAAAAAGTTCATTTAACTGGTCAAGCTGTTGCAAATCGGGTGTTAAAGCTAGAAGAGGAAGGCGTGATTGAAGCGTATACCATTTCAATTGATTGGCGGACACAAAAGACGATTCAAACATTTTTGCAGCTCTATACCCGTAGTCATCATCATGAACCACTTCTGTCGTTTCTTTATGAAAAGGAAGAAATCAAGAATTTGTTCAAGATAAGTGGTGAGGGCTGTTATATGGCTGAAGGACATTTTTCCAGTCATGATGAACTTGATCAATTTTTAACGGAGCTGACAAATTACGCAAATTACAAACTGTCTATTGCGGTTAAACGTCTCATTCATCAGTAATAGAAGAGACGCAGGAGGAAAAGGAACGATGCAAAAATTAATCGAAAATCAAGCTGAACCGATGACAAAGGAAAGAATCAAAGCAGACTTGGTTCAACTTGGTGTGAAAAAGGGCATGATTTTATGTGTTCACTCATCTTTATCATCAATCGGCTGGGTAAACGGAGGCGCTGTAGCCGTCATACAAGCATTGATGGAAACCTTAACAGATGAGGGGACACTCATTATGCCGGCACAAACATTAGAACTTTCTGATCCCGCCGATTGGATCGATCCGCCTGTTCCTTATTCATGGTGGAAATCGATCAAAGAAACAATGCCTGCATTTGATCCAGCTTACACGACGCCAGCAGCAATGGGAAAGGTGGCGGAAACATTTTGGAAATACCCAGGTGTGGCGAGAAGCAATCATCCCAATTTTTCATTCACAGCCTGGGGGAAAAGAAAACATGAAATTCTGAAACACCATGCGCTTTCCTTTGGATTAGGAGAGCATTCGCCTCTTGGCCGCATGTATGATCTTCATGCTCAAGTGCTGCTGCTTGGTACATCATTTGAGAGCATGACAGCTTTTCATCTAGCTGAATACCGAATCCCTCAGCAGGACCTCATGACAAGAGGAGCTCCTATTTTAGAAAATGGGTGGAGGGTATGGAAAGAGTACCAAGATATCATCACAAGAGAAGAACTATTTGAACAGATTGGCCGTGATTTTCTGCAATCAGGAGGCATCTATCATTACAGTCAAATCGGACTTGCCAATTCATATTTATTGCCCATGAGAGAATCGGTAGACTATGCGGAAAAGTGGCTTGATCTATACGATCAGTCGTAATCTACACCGTTTGGAAATTTACATAATAAACGTCTTGATCAGGCTGCTGTGAGGTATAGCAGGTAAGCTGATAGTCTCCTTTTGGAATGGAGAAAGACAGCACTTGGGCCATGACGCTTGTGATATAAACTTGATCACTTGTATGCGTAAAGGGCACTGTTATGGCTCTATCAACCGAGACTTGGGGCTCATCGCTATTTAATGTCACAACAATAGACGCTTTTCCATTATTGACCCCTTCAAAGGAAACTCCTTGATCTCCAGTTGCATATCCTTGAAGAATGTCCTCATCTGTCCAATCAATGACAGGTGGTGTTTCGCTTCCGGTGTATACCGTGATTTGGTGGTAGGAGATAGATAGGGAATAAGCTTGTTTCAAGTGATTCATATAAAAAACTCCTTTATTTATGAATTTTTGTTGGAACGTGAATGGTTGAATGAGTGATTCTTGAGGAGAATGTTAGGCAGCAAGACGATTGTCGCCGTCTTGCGCTATTTGTTGTGGGATCTAGATGTGAAATTGCGAGACCATTGCTTTTAAATCTCCTGCTAAATGGGCAAGCGCTTCTGATGAAGCTGTTACTTCTTCCATTGCAGCAAATTGTTCTTCTGTTAAACCGGCTACTTGCTGTGAATGTTCACTCGTTCGTTTAACGCCTTCTGTAATAGAGGCAAAAGACTGTTTCGCATCGTTTGTATAAGCTGCGATTTTTTGAGATGCAGTTGATAAATGCTTAATGCCATCTGCCATTTCTCTCATTGACTGCTGGATATTATGAAATGATTCCTCTGTATGAGAGATAAGGACAGCCCCTTGGGCAGCTTCCTCTCTTACTCGTTTGATAGCATTCGTCGAATGAGTCATCTCTTTTTGTATTTCAGAAATGAGATGGGAAATCATGTTTGATGATGCTTGAGATTCTTCAGCGAGCTTTCTCACTTCGTCTGCGACTACAGCAAACCCTTTTCCGTGCTCACCTGCCCGTGCTGCTTCAATTGCTGCATTAAGAGCAAGCAGGTTTGTTTGGCTGGCGATATCTGTAATGACTTTGGAAATATGATCAATTTCAGCTGAACGTGTTTCCAACGCTTGAATCGCTATACCGTTTTCTTCAATTGATTTTGCAATAGACGTCATTTGTGAATGAACTTCACCGATATTGTGTACACCTTTTTGGGCCACTTCTTGTGCGGAGTGACTTCTTGAAGCCATTTGTCCTGCATTTTCAGTGATGTTTGCCAGCTCGTTTGATACTTGAATCATCGTGTGCTCACTGGCTGTCATTTGAGCTGATTGTTCTTCTGATGATTGTGCTACTTCTTGGATCGTGTGGGTGATTTTTTCTGATGCTGCACTCGTTTCTTCTGCGCTAGCTGACAGCTGCTCAGAGGATGTGGCCACTAATTCAGACGTGTTCATGACATTTAGAATGGTTTGATTTAGTTTTTCACGCATCTTATTGAAATGATCAGCCAGGTCAGACAATTCATCACCGGCAGTATCGGTTACATTGATGGTTAAATTACCTTCGCCTGCACTCTTAATGGCAGAAGCCATATACTTGAGACGTGCCTGAATCCGCTTAGTGAAAATAGAAATAATGATGACCGAAACGATCAGACTTAACAAAAGGACGATGACAAATTTTATATAGAATGACTGAAGCATTTGTGAAATCATGCTTTGATTGGCGCCAGTATAAAAAATACCAATTGTTTCGCCTGCTTCATTTTTGATCGGCATATAAGCCGTTTGATAATCTTTCCCGGCAACATTTGCTGTGCCGTAATAGTTTTCTCCTTTATCTAAAACAGTGGTCTTCACTTCAGGAGAGACTTCTGTACCTACAGCTCGTTTCCCGTTTAATAAGACATTCGTGGCAACACGGGTATTTCCTTGGAAAATCGTGATGGTATCACCGGTATATTCGGCTAATTGATCAACCAATTTGTCATGATCATTGATTTGAGTATTTCCTTTGTATAGCTTGTCCTCTTTTATCTGCCACGGGCCTGCCACTTTTTCATTTAGGTAGGCGTAGCCTAGCTTTAAATCACCTTTTGCTTTTTCAGTTGCCATTTGCTTGATGTTTTCTGTCATTTCGCGATTCACCACATAACCAACAACTGCGGAAAAGATGATGAGGACACTTAAAAAGATCAGCAGAATTTTGGCACCAAGCCTCAGTTTTCCCTTTTTCTTCATGCTTTTTGACTCCTTTAGGTATAAGGTAGGATATCCCTCCTTAAGGATTATCGGCATGAAAATTGTGTTTAAAATACCTGCATGCAGTCATGTGAAAATTTTTTTAATATAGAAAAGGGAAAGGCTGTTAATCGATGATAAATTGAATTCTTGTGCCGTCAGGATCATCCGATAGTTGATGACTTACCCATGAGCCTGCGCCTCTATTATCTGAAGGGCGTACATATTTGACAGAAGCTCCTGTGCCTCCTTCTTTACACATTGCCATTGGCCATTCGTCCCGATCATACCCGCGCTTTGTTGGAACGCCATGTAATGATCGATCCCTCTGCTCATCACTATGTTTACGGTCAATTGTGCAAATGGACGAATGACCTTCATCAATGGCTTCTTCTATGTGCTTGGCTGTTTCGGGATAGCGATCTGATGGAAAGTGAATGGTTTTGTCATAAGATGAATTCGCTGTCTCTTGTTTCCCTTGCTCCAACTTGATATAGCCTGTTGCTACACCAATGACAATTAATAAAAGCAAGAGAATGATTTTAAGAAGTTTCATAGATGCTGGCTCTCTTTCTTGTTTGCGTATTTTGTAAACAGAAGTATAGCAGAATTACTTACCAATTTCTCCTGGTTTTGAAAAAACGTCTTTTAAAATTCAAAAAACAGATTTTACACGATTTCTTGATTTTCATTTTTGTAGAAATTCATAAAAATTTTAATTTTGTGGATCATAAAACGAATATGCTCATTCAAAATGGCTTTATCACTGCTTTTTGAGCTAATTTCAAGAATTTAACACACAGAAATTTTAAAAAATTAAAATTGACTAGACCGATCTGCTTTAATAATATGGAATCAAATATCAAAAAATGTCGTAATTTATCGAAATATGATTCTAATTACATTGCAGGGAGGAAGTACAAATGGCGGATGTCTCATATCGGCTCGGAATAGACATAGGCGGCACATTTACTGATTTATCGCTGATAAATGAAGCAACAGGGGTGCTGACTGAACTTAAGACGCCCACAGTGACAGATGACCCAGCTCAAGGAATTATCAATGGGCTAAATCTTCTAAAAAAAAGGGGTGTTGATTTATCCAAAATCCAATACCTCGTTCACGGTATGACAATCGGTCTTAATACATTATTGCAGCGAAAAGGAGCAGATTTAGCCCTTTTTGTGACGGAAGGCTTTCAAGATATATTGTCACTTCAACGTTTACGACTACCCATTCCTTATGACTTCAATTCTCGTTTGCCAGAACCATTGATACCACGAAAGCATGTATATCCAATCTCTGAAAGGTTGATACACGATGGTACGATCAAAAAACCTCTCCATCTGCAGCAATTAGATGATGCAGTCCAGCATGTTATGTCTAAAAAGCTAGCAGGTATCGTCATTTCTTTTTTACATAGTTATCAAAACCCAGTTCATGAATTACAGGCAAAAGCCTATATCAATTATCATTATCCGCAGTTAGAAGTCCTCACCTCATCTGAATTATGGCCTCAAATGAGGGAATACGAGCGTACAGTGATGTCTGTGGTTAATTTGTATATTCAACCAAAGGTGAAACAGTATTTACAAACATTGAAAAGCCGTTTGAAAGAAGAAGGTGTACCAATTTCTCCATACATTACACAGTCAAATGGTGGTTTAATGGATGCAGAAAGTGCAGCTGCCTCACCTGTTAAGACTCTCTTTTCTGGCCCGGCAGCTGGTGTCATCGGTGCGGCAAGAATTGCAGCATCAGCGAGTGAATCTAACCTGATCACTTTTGATGTCGGGGGAACGAGTGCAGATATCTCGATTATTCAAAATGGACAGCCGACAATGGCTCAATCGAATCAGCTTTCAGGTTTCCCTATTATTCTTCCATCTGTTGCGATGTATTCAATAGGAGCAGGGGGAGGTTCGGTCGCATGGATTGATCAGGGAGGGCTTCTCAAAGCAGGACCGGAATCAGTTGGCTCAAACCCGGGACCAGCTTCGTATGGAAAGGGAGAAAAAGCGGCTTTAACCGATGCGTTTCTCATATGCGGTTATCTCAATCAAGAACGTTTTGCCGGAGGACATTTACAATTACAACTGTCTGCGGCGAAAAAGGCCTTTCAGCCAATTGCTGATCAGCTCAACAAAACGGTTGAAGAGGCGGCTGACCAGCTGATTCAAGTAGCCGTAGCCAATATGTACACAGAATTAAGCAATGTGATGGAGCAGCAAGGGTTTGACCCTAGAGATTTTAGTTTGCTGGCGTTTGGCGGAGCAGGACCGGTTGTAGCAAATTTCCTTGCGAGAGAAATCCATGCAAAAAATGTGATTGTTCCTCCAAGTCCTGGCACATTATGTGCACTAGGTGCTCTGACCGCTGATTTTATTCATGATGCGGTGCTGTCTAAGAAAATATGCTTACAAGACTATTCGATCAACGAACTAAAACAAGATTATGAGATGCTGTCGCGAAAAGCGACTGATTGGGTCAGTCAGCAGAACATTCAGCATATCAATCAGACGTCCATTCTATTATTAGCAGACGCACGTTATCAAGGACAGGCATTTGAGATTGAATTGCCATTATCGATTGATTGGCTAAAGCAGGAACAAGATATCCACCAACTCATTGAAGCCTTTCACAAATTGCATCAGCGTCAATATGGTCATAGGGATGATCAGGCAAAAATCGAATTTACGCATTTACGCGTTCGAGTCATAGGCGAGACGCCTCCGCTGCCTTTCTCACCTGTTCAAGAAAGCAGCGGTCAGTCTTTGAAACCATATGAATATAGACGAATCTTTATAGAAGGAAAAAAATACGAAGCATCGGTTTATAACCGGGATACGCTGTCAGTAGGTTCTATTGTAAATGGACCTGCCGTTATTGAGCAGGATGATACGACAACATTAATTTTGCCAAACTGGACAGGCAGCATTGATCCATCAGGTAACTTAGTGATTTCAAAGGAGGCGGCTTTACATGAGAACTGACCCAGCAAAGCTTGAGATGATGCGAAGTTATTTTAATGCGATTGCATCGGGTATGGGGCATGTCATTGAACGGACGTCATTTACGACCTTCGTCAAAGAATCTGCTGACTTTGCGACAGCATTAGCCACACCTTCTGGAGATTTCTTTGTTTATCCGAAGACAGTAGGTGTGACGATCTTTTTAGGGCTGAGTCTAAGAAAAGCGATTGAAGAAAGCGGGCCGATGCAGCCAGGAGACATTATCATCACAAATGATCCTTATACGACAGATGGTTTGGCGACTCACCTGCCAGATGTCCATATCATTAAGCCGATTTTTGTAGATGGTGAAATTGTCAGCTATGCTTGGTCTTTTGTTCATGTCAGTGATGTGGGCGGACTTGTGCCTTCGAGTATTTCACCGACAGCGACGGATGTTCATCAAGAAGGATTAAGAATTCCGCCAGTAAAAATTTATGAAGGCGGGAAAGAGAATAAGGTCGTACGTACCTTTTTAAGAGCTAACAGCCGCGCTAGTCATTTAAATGATGGTGATATCAATGCAATGATTGCTGCAGTCAATACAGCAGATATTCGGTTAAAAGAAATGATTGAGAAATTTGGAAAAAACGAAGTGAAACAAGGAATGATAGACTTGCTGAAGCAAGCAGAGGATCGTGCTGGAAAGGTCATTGAAGCTATTCCGGATGGAACGAGTGAATTTGCTGATTATTTAGATGATGATATGATTTCGGACGTCCCTATTCGGTTGAAAATCAAGCTAACGATCAAAGGGAAAAGGTTGACGCTCGATTTTTCTGAGTGTGATCCGCAAGTGAAAACAGCCTTTAACCTGGTCACCAATGGTCAGAAGCATTCCTTTCTTTATCAAGGGTTGATTAATTACATCATTAGTAAGGATCCTTTTATACCGATCAATGGTGGAATAACGTATCCAATTGAAGTGATCTCTCCTAAAGGAACGCTGGTGCATCCAGAATACCCTGCCTCTGTCGGAATTAGGCATTCAATTACGATGAGGCTGTACAATGTCGTGTTAGGCGCCATTGGTAAGCTGTTACCTGAAGCAGTGCCGGCAGCAGGAGCAGGTCAATCTGCCATTGTGGTTCTCTCTGTACCTGATGATCAAACGGGAGGCAGGAAAATGTCCGTTGTCGAGCCATTAGGCGGAGGCGGCGGTGCTCAAAATGGTACTGATGGAGTGGACGGTATTGATCATTCATCTGGCTTTTTGAAGAATACCCCAATTGAGAGCTTGGAACAGCATATTGATATTCATGTTCATCGATATGAGATTCTGCCGAATACAGGTGGAGCTGGTGAAAATCGAGGCGGACATGCGATTGGTTTGGAATTTGAAATGATGAAGCCTGAATCGATGGTGACAGCACGAGGAATGGAACGGATGAAGTTTCAGCCTTGGGGGTTAATGGGCGGCCGAGCAGGAGCGGTTGGTGAGGTCAAGCTGATCACAGCTAATGGTGAGAAACAAGACCAGCCCAAAATAGATGTTCTGCGCCTTGAAAAAGGTGATATCGTTCAATTGGTTTCACCAAGTGGAGGCGGCTGGGGGAATCCATTAGCTAGAAAGAAAGAAAAAGTCCTTCAGGAAGTGGAAGCAGGTCTATTAAGTGAAGAAAGAGCGCTGCAGCAATATGGTGTGAAAGTGTATTTAGACCAAAATGAATGGAAGATTGATGAAGTGCAAACGAGCAGGATGCGTGAAAAGGTTGATGATCCTGCATCTACTGAGTTGTGGGATTTCGGAGAACAAAGAACAGCTTATGAGAAAGTATGGACGGACGAAGCCAGCAGTGAGCTAGCCGTTCAGCTGCGTTCCTATCCGGCTAATGAACGTACGCACTATAAACATGCAGTTCATCAACATTTCAGTCATAGAAATGAGCCGTTAACAAAGGAAGATATTACTCAAGCACTTCGTCAAATGAATGGACAAAAAGGGGGAAATGAATCATGAAAAGAAGATTAATCGCTATTTTTGCAGGCATCCTATCAATCGTTTTACTGCTGACCGCTTGTGGTGGAAATGGAAAGGATCAAGGCAAACAGCAGCAGACCGTGATTGTTGGTGTTTATGGAGGCGATTGGGAAAAGAATATCAAACCAATCCTTGAAAAGTTCGAAAAAGATACGGGAATTAAAGTGCAAACCGTCTCTGGGGCGGATTCTGAATGGTTTACAAAATTAAAAGCGTCAAATGGGAAAAATCCACCATATGACTTGCTTATTTTACAGCCTGATACGATTCAAAGAGGCATCGCAGCAAACGTTCTTGCGCCTATCGATGAAGATCAAGCACCGAACGTCAAAAAACTTTACCGCTCTGTCCAAAAGAAGCTCACTGTTGATGGAAAACAATATGCAGCAGGCTTTAGTATGGGTCAGCTTGGAATTGCTTATAGAAAAGACCTCGTAAAGCAGGAACCAAACAGTTGGACTGACCTATGGAGCAGTCAGCTGAAAGGGAAGGTAGCCATTTCATCTCCGACTTATTCAGCCGGTTTGCAATTTTTCTCTGCACTTGTTCATGCTCAAGGGGGGACAGAATCAAATCCTAAGGATATTGATAAAGCATTTAAAAGTCTCGCGCAATTAAAAGGTCATGTAGCTGCTTTTCCAGATAACCCAGGATCGATTCAAACCTTGTTAGAACGTGGCGACGTCGCGGCTGTTCCATATTGGGACGGGCGAGTATTTGCACTTGAAGAAGAAGGAATGGATATTGGTTTCTCATATCCGAAAGAAGGCGCTGTTGCAGCTGTTGCAAGCTGGGCTTTAACGAAGGGAAATCAGCACGAAGAAGCGGCATACAAACTATTAAACTACTTGAGTGGAAAAGAAGCTCAGGAAGCTTTTTCGGAAAAATCTTATTATGGCATGTCGAATTCTGATGTGAAATACGGTGACAAGATTAAGGGGAAAGTGAAAGTTGGAGAAAATTATTACAGCAAGCTGACTTGGGTAGATTATGAAACAGCGACCTCTGAGCTTGGCAATTGGACAAATCGATGGAACGAAGTATTAGGCGGAGGAAAATAGGTGATCGCATGAGTGGAATCCATTTAGAACACATCAGTCAGCACTTCGGTGAGCAGATTGCTCTCAACGATGTCAGTCTTACGGTGAATGAGGGAGAGTTTTTCTCCCTTCTTGGTCCTAGCGGCTGCGGAAAATCAACGTTATTAAACATCATTGGCGGTTTTTTAGAACCAACAAAAGGCGTCGTCTATATTGGTGATCAGGATGTGACAGCTTTGCCGCCTTACCAAAGAAAAACAGGTATGGTCTTTCAAAGCTATGCACTCTTTCCGCATCTGACTGTATTTGATAATGTGGCGTACGGGCTAAAGGTTCAAAAGAAAAAGAAGGCGGAAATCAAAGAGAAGGTGATGGAAAGCTTGTCTCTTGTTCAATTAGAGGCATTTGCGAAACGGATGCCCCACCAATTAAGCGGTGGTCAGCAGCAGCGGGTAGCAATTGCAAGAGCGCTGGCGATTCAGCCGGCTGTTCTCCTTCTTGATGAACCGCTTAGCAACCTAGATGCTAAACTGAGAAAAAACATGCAGACAGAGCTTCGAAATATTCAAAGGAATGTCGGGATTACAACCATTCTCGTGACACATGATCAAGAGGAAGCTTTAAGTCTTTCTGATCGAGTTGGGATTTTAGGAGAGGGAAAAATCCAGCAGATTGGAACACCTTTAGAGGTGTACCGTCAGCCAAACAATCGATTTGTAGCTGAATTTATCGGACAGGTGAACATCTTTGAGGCCGTGTACAATGAGTCTGATGCTGCATTTACGGTTTCTCATATAACCCATTCAAACGGTCAAAAGCTTCAGCTGCAGGCTGCGGCACATCAAGAGAAGAGGGAAAAGCAATTACTTATGCTGCGTCCTGAAAGAATCAGCATCTCTTCTGAGCGCGAGGAAGTAAAGCCGAACCATGTATCGGGCGTGCTGGCAGATGTGAGTTATATCGGGCATTCATTACGTTTGGTTGTGGGGCTTGATCATGGTGAAATCATTGTCCATGCTTCTGATGCCGCATTTCCCAAGCTGCCTAAAGTTGGAGAAACCGTTCATATCCATTGGCAGCCTGAAGATATTGTTTTCTTAGATTCGAAGGTGCATACGTGATGCGATTCAAGAAAAAGAATCAAAGATTTCATTGGTTTATGCTGCTGCCAGCCTGTTTGTTTCTTGTTGTATTTCTACTAGCTCCGCTTGTGATGATGCTCGTCCTCAGTTTTCGCGATGTCGATTCGATGATGAATACATTACAAACGTATAGTTTTTCTCAATATATTCATGTGTTCACGACAGATGCATATGTGAAGGCGATTGGAAGTACTGTGTGGGTGGCTTTGCAGACAACGGTGATTTGTTTATTGATGGCTTATCCCGCAGCATACTTGCTCGTCAAAGCACCTAATCCGCGTCTGCGGGCATTTTTCTATATCCTACTTGTATCGCCGCTTTTGACAAGTGTTGTGATTCGGACGTTTGCATGGATTGTTCTTCTTTCGCAAAATGGTCTGATCAATGGCATGTTACTAGATTTACATGTGATTGAGAAGCCGCTCTCGATGCTGTGGAATATGAATGCGGTCATTATTGCCTATGTCCAAGTCATGCTGCCATTTGCAGTACTGCCTATCGCAACAAGCTTAACCGATATGGATCGTCACTTAAGACCGGCTTCTATGAGTCTTGGAGCTGGCCGTATTCGAACCTTTTTTCATGTCACCTTACCACTGACCATTCCAGGCATGGTGACTGGCGCGATCATCGTCTTCTCACTGGCAGCAGGAAGTTATATCACCCCGCTGTTAGTCGGCGGACGGATGCAGCCGCTGCTGCCGCTGTCAATTTATCAGCAGGTTATGCAGGTATATAATCTGCCTCTTGCTGCAGCTATGTCCTTTACATTGTTGGTTTGTGTACTTGTGGTGGTCAGTCTATTAAGCTATTTCTTGAAGCGTTGGGAGGCGAGGATGCATGCGTAAAAAATCAATAGGTGACCGCTTGCTTTCCATCCTGATTTGGACTGCTGGGTCATTGGTTTATCTTTTTTTAACCATACCTGTTCTTGTGATCGTCCTATCTGCTTTTAGTCCAAATGCTTTTCCTGAATTTCCGCCGACTTCGTTCTCTGTTCGCTGGTTTCATGAGGTCGTGTCAAATCCAGAATGGATGGAATCTCTGCGGATCAGTGTGATTCTGCTATTCATCGTGACGCCTCTCACGGTTCTTTTAGGGACAATGGCTTCGTATGCTTTAGCAAGGCTTTCCTTTAAGGGAAAGGAGGCTGTCCAAGCTTTCATTCTGTCACCTCTCATGATTCCTCAGGTGGTGTTAGGGATTGCTATGCTTTACTTGTTTACGGCTATGGGTTTTACAGGGTCTTTGTGGGCGCTCGTCATTGGTCACGTCATCATTGGTTTTCCCTATGTGGTTCGAACGGTAGGCGTAAGTGTTTCGAATTTAGATCCGCGGCTTGAGTTGGCTTCAATGAATCTTGGCGCAGGACCCATTCGCACGTTTTTTCGAGTCACACTGCCTTTGATTAAGCCGGGAATCATTGCAGGCGGGGTGTTTTCAGCTGTGACGTCATTTGGGGAAATATCGATCAGTTTGTTCGTTTCCTCTCCTCAAACCATCACAATTCCCGTTAGGACCTTTAATTACATTGAGCAGACCTTTGATCCGAGTGTCAATGCGATATCTGTCATATTTATTATCATTTCTATCATTGCGCTGCTCATTATTGAGAAAACGATTGGTCTGTCTAAGGTGATGTAAATATAATGAAGAAACAAGGAGTTGTCATTTGAAATGGCAGCTCTTTTTTTTGTTGTTTTTACAGTAAAAAAATTCATTTTTTTAGGGAATGTAGTTCTTAAGATTTAAGAATTTGCGGGAAAATAAAGGAGACCTCTATCCTACATTTTCGGTCATATTTTCAAAATTTAAGGGAAAACATGAAATTTTTGCGGTATTTAGTCGATTATTTTCGGTTGAACGCAACTATTATTAGTTATTTTCGGTAAATATCGTCAATTATCAGGTGATCCCTTCGGTATGACGCATGAATCTTTACACCCATTTTTCGGTGAAAAAAACAATATTTTCATATAAAGTGGACGTAAATAGAAAATATCTAAAAGAAAAGAAGAAAAAGGCAAATCTATGGAAACATAGAGACGCAAAGCCATGTCCTAAGGTAAATGATTCTTTTTTTGCTATGGTCGGCAGGCTACCGAATGAAAATGGGAGTCCCTCCGTTTTATTCGGGGTGGGCTCCTTTTCTGTTAAACCGTCTATTTTAATGAAATAGACTTGGTTCTTTTGATATAGAGGGTGCAGGGTGAAATTGGTGGAGAAAACATAGAAGAGGCGGAGGATGAGAATGAATACAGTTTATTACCCCTTAACACATGCGCAAAAGCGAGTATTCTACACGGAAAGATTTTATCCAGGTACAAGTATTTCTAATTTGGGTGGTTTCGCCAGATTGAGATCAGTATCAGGTCTCGATCCTTCTTTGGTCGTTGATGTGCTTCAAGCATACATGCGACAAACTGACTCTCTTCGGCTGAGGCTCGTGTATCGAGATGAAGAGGAGGAGCCCGTTCAATATATCAAACCTTATGAAAAACAGACGATTCGCATGGAGAAGGGCTGGAGTGAAGAGGAAGTAAGGGCTTGGGCAAACGAGCAAATTCGTGAGCCGATGCCATTGATTGACAGCCCCTTGATTGAATTTACGGTGTTTCAAATCAGTGATCAAGAGTGCTGGCTGTTCTGTAAAGCACATCATATTGTGGCGGATGGTATTTCCATCATTCTAATGGGAAATCGCATTATTGATTTATATCATGGCATGCTGCAAGGAGTAGACATCTCGCCAGTTGAGGAGATTTCCTTCGTTGATCACATCATGAGTGAGCAGACCTATGAATCTTCTAAACGTTTTCAAAAAGACCAAGCTTTTTGGAATGAGCAATTTGCTCATATTCCAGACTTCGCATCTTTAAAACCGCATAAGGGATACGAGATGAGTTTACATGCGGAGCGATTTTCAGGGGATGTTCCAGATTCTTTAAAGGAGAAGCTTCGTGTCTTTTGTGAAGAGCAGAAAGTCAGCATGCTTTCAATGTTTATGTCCACTGTCTATATTTACTTACATCGTTTTAGCGGTATGGGAGATGTCGTTCTTGGAACCTTTATGGGCAACCGGACGAATGCCAAAGAAAAAAAGATGATTGGGATGTTTGTATCCACGATTCCAATGCGTGCATCTGTTCAAGGGTCGCAATCGTTTCTTGATTTCGTAAAGCAGGTCATGGCGGATCAAATGAAGATCTTACGTCACCAAAAGTACCCTTACAATCTGCTCATGAATGATTTGCGGGAAAGAGAAGGGTTTACAGGACGCCTTTTTGATATTTCTTTAGAATATCAGGTCATGCAGTGGCAGAAAAAAGAGAATCTGTCGTTCATTACTGAACCAATTTTTAGCGGGAGCGGAATGAATGACATTTCAATACATGTGAAAGACCGCTGGGATACTGATACATTGACCATTGATTTGGATTACCGTACAGATGTATTCACAGAAGAAGAAATGAGTAAGATGTTTGATCGATTCTTGATATTACTAGAAGCGGCCGTCTCTCAGCCTGATCAGCTGATTGGGACACTGCCTTTACTTTCAGCAGGTGACCAAAAGGAGCTGCTGCAATTATCTGAGGGAGAATCGTTTGAAAGACCAGCAGCAAAACCGGTTCATCACATGTTTGATGAGACAGCAAACAAGTATGCAGATCGGGCAGCTGTTGTAGCGGAAAATGGACTATTTACTTATGGAGAGCTGCATCGACAGGCAGAAAAGCTGGCACGGTTTTTACAAATGAAAGGTGTCTCACGTGATGTGCCTGTTGCTGTTTTGATGGATCGGAAGACAGATGCCATGGTGGCGGTTTTCGGCATATTAAAGGCTGGCGGGGCTTATGTACCAATTGATCCTGCATTACCTGAGGAGCGCATTCAATTTATAGTGGAGGATTCAGGTGCTTCTATTGTGTTAACAGAGGAATCGTTCGTTCAAGAGTACCCAGCCCTCTCGGAAAAATTGATCGTGCAGCAGCAAATATTATTAGATGATGGACAGCTGCCTGAGCTCGCCGATCAGACGGCACCGGAGGATTTAGCCTACATGATTTATACATCGGGTACGACTGGAAAGCCGAAGGGCGTCATGATTGAGCATCTTCAGCTTCATCATTTGGTTCATGCTTTGCATCATGAGATTTATCAAGGGGCGAATGAGCTTCAAATGGCGCTTCTAGCCCCATTCCATTTCGATGCATCGGTGAAACAAATCTTTGCTGCCCTTTTATTTGGACATACGCTTCATATCATCCCGCGAGAAACGACGAGAAATGGCATGCAGCTAGCGGCTTATTACAGAAAACATCAAATTGAAGCGGCGGATGGAACACCGGCGCATGTGCAGCTTTTACTTGCTGCGGATTTGGATGGGCTGTCATTGACGCACATGTTGATTGGGGGAGAAGCGCTGCCTGCGAAAGCAGCACGTTCACTCATCGAAGCGGTTCGTATGAGTCAGCCTGATTTTACTCTGTGGAATGTGTATGGTCCAACTGAGACGTGTGTGGATGCAGCGGTTCATCGTCTAGATCTCAGTGAGCTGAGCGAATCAACTGAACAGCGCTATGTTTCGATTGGAAAACCGCTTGGTCATCATCGTGTTTATATTTTAAATGAATATGATCAATTACAGGTGCATGGGGCTGCTGGAGAAATGTGCATTGCCGGTATAGGTGTTGGGCGAGGCTATGTGAATCAGCCTGAATTGACGGAGAAGGTATTCACAGCAGATCCGTTTTCTCCGCATGAGCGGATGTATCGAACGGGGGATCTAGTCAGATGGCTTCCGGATGGCACGATTGATTATCTTGGCAGAATGGACGATCAAGTGAAAATAAGGGGTTACCGCATAGAAACAGGCGAGATTGAAGCGGTGATGGAGCAGGTAGATGGAGTTGATAAGGCTGTTGTGCTAGTGGTTGATGAAGCGGATGGAGAAAAGGCGTTAAGTGCTTACTATCAAGCTCGTCAAGAAGGTGTGTCTGTTGACATGCTGCAAGCGGCTATCAAACATCAGCTTCCAGCATACATGATGCCTCTTTATTTCAAAGAGCTCGATGCTTTTCCACTCACAGTCAGCGGCAAAGTCGACCGTCGTGCACTTGCTGCGTTAAAAGGTGATAGAGCGGTACATGCTGTTTATACGGCACCTAGAAACGTTATAGAAACAAAGCTTGTTCATTTGTGGGAAGACATTCTTGATCAAGAGAAGATCGGTGTATATGATTCTTTCTTCGAACGAGGCGGGCATTCGCTCAAAGCGATGACCGTACTTACACAGGTTCAGCGAGACTTTCAAGTGGAGGTGCCGCTGTCTGTTTTATTTGAACAGCAGACGATTGCTGCTTTGGCTGCTTATATTGAGCAAGCAGATAGGTCTTCTGAAACGGTGATACCAAAAGCGCCGGCTGCAGATCATTATCCATTGTCGCCTCCTCAGCAGCGCGTCTATATGGTGAGTCAATTGGAACAAAGCACTGCATATCATATGCCTGCTGTTGTGAGGTTAAAAGGAATTCTGCAGCTTGAGAAGCTGACTGAAGCCTTTGAAAGGCTGATCTCACGTCATGATATGCTGCGTACTTCTTTTCATACGATAAAAGGTGTTCCTCGTCAGCGGATCGCTTCATCAGTGTCCTTTCAAATAGAACAGCTGACAGACGGTACGATGGAAGAAAACATGCAGCAATTTGTCAGACCTTTTGATCTTGAGTGTGCACCACTTCTTAGAATTGGTTTGCAGTCATTGCATGATCAGGAGCATTTGCTCTTTTTCGATATGCATCATCTGATTTCAGATGGTCTTTCGATCGATTTAATGCTGCGTGAGCTGTCAAATGCTTACGCGGGATCTGTTAGAGCACCATTGAAGCTTCAGTATCAAGATTATGCTGTTTGGCAACAGCACCAAGGCTTTCAAAAAGAAGAGGCATTCTGGCTGCAAGAATTTTCGGGGGATATTCCTGCTTTACAGCTGCTGACCGATTATCAGCGTCCAGCTGTCCAGTCTTTCGCAGGTGATCGTGTCATCAAAGAAATAGATGAAGCGTTAAAGAATCAATTACAGGAGCTCGCAGCAAATCATCACACGACATTGTATACGGTGCTGCTTTCTGCCTACTATACATTGCTTGCAAAATATACGGGTCAAAAGGAATTCGTGGTCGGAACACCGGCGGCAGGGCGTGTGCATACAGATTTGAATGACATGATCGGTATGTTTGTCCAGACACTTGCTTTGCGGTCGGAGGTAGATCCGAATGGAACCATGTCTCAGCTGATTGAGCAAGTAAAGAAAAAGACGATGCAGGCATTTGAGCATCAGCAATATCCATTTGAACGGCTGCTTGAAAAGCTGAATGTGCCAAGAGATTTTAGCCGTCATCCATTGTTTGATACCGTCTTTACACTGGCGCCGGATCATGGAGCAGCCCAGCATATTGGAGACATGCTGGTCGAGGTTGAAGAAACCAATTTCCATATTGCGAAATTTGATTTAACACTGCAAGCGATGGAGTCAGATCAAGGTTTATCCTTTGTACTTGATTACAGTACGGCGCTATTTAAGCGAAGTACAGCAGAACAGATGCTTAAACACTATGTTTATCTGCTGGAACAGATGGTTCAAGCGCCGCAGGAAGCTATTCAATCCTATCGATTACTGTCTGAACAAGAAGCAGAAGCTCAGTTAAATAGGTGGAATCCGTTACCTTCGCCTTATCCAGCAGAAGAAACCATTGTGATGCAGTTTGAAAAACAGGTGCAGCAGCATGGTCATCAGCCTGCATTGCAATGTGAAGATGTGGTTCTTTCTTATCAAGAGCTGAATGACCGAGTGAATCAGCTGGCTCATTATTTACGTAAAAATGGTTTTGAAGAAGGGATGAAAGCGGCTCTATTCTTTGAACGGTCTAATGAAATGGTGCTCTCTGTTTTGGCTGTGCTTAAGGCGGGCGGTGTCTATGTACCAATTGACCCCGATTTCCCTGATGAGCGCGTGAAGCACTTCTTAACAGACAGCGGTGCACAATTCTTATTGACACATCAAGTGCTGCGCCATCGCTCGGTGCTCACTGCATTTGAGGGAACCATCATAGAAACAGAAGACCAAGCGATTGCTCAGCAGTCATACAGCCCTATAGATGCTCATATTTTACCTGAGGACTTGGCGAATTTGACCTATACATCTGGTACAACCGGTAAGCCTAAAGGAAATATGGTGACACACCGGAACATTTTGAGAACGGTGAAGCAATCGAATTATCTCACGGTTCATCATGAGGACACGGTGATGAGCATTTCAAACTATGTATTTGATGCCTTTATGTTTGATGTGTTTGGTGCTTTATTAAACGGAGCGAAACTCATTGTTCTGCCAAAGGACCAAATCTTAAACATGAATGAGCTTTCTGGAGCGATTGAGAAGGAAAAAGTCAGTATTTTAATGATCACGACAGCTCTTTTTCACTTACTCATCGATATGAAAAAAGACAGCCTGAAGAACGTAAGAAAAGTGCTGTTTGGCGGAGAACGTGCTTCTGTGCCTCATGTAGTGACTGCACTTGAGACAGTTGGGAAAGACAAGCTTGTTCATATGTACGGACCTTCTGAGAGCACAATTTTCACCACATATTATCCTGTGAATCACATTGAGAAGCAGGCGTTATCCATCCCAATCGGAAAGCCAGTGAGTCAAACGGCTGTTTATATTGTAGATGAGTTTGGACATGTTCAGCCGCCGGGCGTGGCGGGAGAGCTATGTGTCGCTGGTGATGGACTGGTGAAAGGATATTATAAGCAGCCAGAACTAACAAACGAAAAGTTTGTCAAAAATCCTTTCCGCCCTGAAGAGACCATGTATAAAACGGGCGATCTTGCACGCTGGCTGTCAAATGGAGATATTGAATTCATTGGACGGATCGATCATCAAGTGAAGATTCGCGGACAGCGGATCGAGCTTGGAGAAATTGAACATCAGCTGCTGCGGCATCCTCAGGTGAAGGAAGCTGTCGTCATTGCTGCTCCGAATGACACGTTATGTGCGTATTTCACAGCAGAAGGATTTGTCTCATTAACTAATTTGCGCGAGCAAGCAGGACGTGAACTGCCTGTGTATATGATGCCGGCATTTTTCATGCAATTAGACGAGCTTCCTTTGACGAATAACGGCAAGGTCGATAGGCGGGCGCTGCCGGCGCCTGATCTCAGTGAGCAGGGGGCAAATGAATACACCTCTCCTCAAACAGAAACAGAGCGTCTGCTGGCGAACATTTGGGAGGAAGTTCTTGAAGTGCAGCGAATCGGCAGGCATGATCATTTCTTTGAATGCGGGGGCCATTCGCTGCGCGGCATGAAAATGCTGAACAGGCTGTATGAAGAGATGCAGGTGGAGCTCACTTTGAAGTCTTTATTTGAATCCCCAACATTAGAAGGGTTCGCCCTTGCAGTTGATCAAGCGGATCAAACGGAGATCAAGCGAGTGGAAGTTGCCAAAGAGGCGGCCTATTATCCAGTGACATCTGCTCAGAAAAGACTGTTTGTTTTGGAGAAAATGACTGATGCGGAGCAAAGCTATCATATGCCGGCTGCCTTAAAGCTAGAAGGTGTCTTTGATGAAAAACGATTTGAAAAGGCAATTGATCAGTTAGTCCAACGTCATGAAGCTTTCCGAACGAGCTTTGATTTTGTTCAGAATGAACCTGTTCAACGGATTGAAACAAATGTCTCTATAGACATTGAAAAAATTGAACAGAACGGCCGGGACATACAGGAATTGATGAATGACTTTATCAGGCCATTTGATGTAGAAAAAGCGCCTTTACTCAGAATAGGGCTGGTTTCCGTCTCCGTAAATGTCCATTATTTACTGATTGATATGCATCATATCATTTCAGATGGTGCGTCTGTTGGCATTTTAATTGAGGAGCTTTCAGCCCTGTATCGAGGAGACAAACTAGAGGAATTACCTGTTCAATATAAGGATTATGCAGTTTGGTCAAAAAGTGAGGCAACTGCTGCGCAAAAAGCAGCTGAAGAGGCATTCTGGCTGGATCAATTACAAGGGGAGCTGCCTGTACTGGCACTTCCGGAAGACCTGCCAAGGCCAAAAGTGCAAACATTCGCAGGAGATCGTGTCTCATTTACAATCGAAGGTTCGCTTAAAGCGAAATTGGACGAACTCGTTAGAGCGCTCAACAGTACGACCTATACAGTCTTGCTTGCTGGCTACAGTATTCTTTTAAGCAAGCTTTCAAGACAAGAGGATATCATCATTGGTTCTCCGGTTGTTGGCAGAACCCATCCTGATATTCAATCTGTGATCGGCATGTTTGTGAACACGCTGGCACTTAGAACAAGACCAGCAGGACATCAGACAGCTGCTGAATTTGCGTCCAATGTTCATCAGCTTGTGTTAGAGGCAAACGAGCATCAGCTGTACCCATTTGAAGAATTGGTAGATCAGGTGCAAACGGTTCGCGACACAAGCCGTCATCCAATTTTTGACGTGGTATTCTCAATGGAAAATGCGGATATTCGTGATTTATCAATGGATGGGCTTCACATTGTTCCACAGCCATTCGAAGAGAATATTGCCAAATTTGATTTGACCTTAACTGGAAACGAATCCTCAGATCAAATTGAGCTCGTGTTTGATTTTAATTGTTCTATCTTTCAAAAGACGTCAATTGAAAAGTGGAAAGGATATTTCCTTCATTTGCTGGAACAAATGGTGTCAGCGCCAGATCAATCGTTAGATCAAATCCAATTATTGTCACCGCAGCAGCAGCAAAAACAGCTGGATGAATGGTCAGGACCTGTCCTAGACGTCCCGTCAAATCAAACCGTTCATGCCTTGATTGAGGCTAAGGCACAAGAAGCACCGCATCAAAAAGCAGCGGTCTTCTGCGGAACGAGCTGGACGTATGAAGAGCTGAACAGCCGGGCGAATGTAGTTGCTTCAAGACTCATCGCAAACGGCACAAAACCAGGAGACCGCATTGGTATTCTCACCCGCCCATCTCTTGATATGACAGCCGCTGTCCTTGGGGTTCTCAAGGCAGGTGCGGCATTCGTTCCAATTGATGCAGACTATCCGGCGCAGCGTATTGCATACATGCTGGAAGACTGCGGGGCAGAGGTTCTTCTGATGCAAAAAGGACTCACTGCACCACCTTCATTTACAGGTCATGTTCTGTTCATAGAAGATGCCGTAGAAGGAGAAGCTCACGAGATTCAGGTTCATATCAAACCAACGGATCTCGCTTATATGATTTACACCTCTGGGACGACAGGACAGCCGAAGGGTGTCATGGTTGAGCACCAGTCCCTTGTGAATCTTGCATTCTGGCACAATGATGCCTTCCAAGTGACACACGAGGATCGAACTGCGAAATATGCCGGCTTTGGTTTTGATGCCTCCATTTGGGAGATGTTCCCGACGTGGATCGCCGGCGCAGAGCTGCACATTATCGACGAATCAATTCGCCTCGATATGATCAAGCTCAATGCGTATTTCAATGAAGAAGGCATCACCATTGCCTTCTTGCCGACCCAGCTATGCGAGCAGTTTATGTCAATGGACAACCATTCTTTACGCTATTTACTAACAGGTGGAGATAAGCTGAAACAGGTAAAGCCAGTCCCATACAAACTAGTGAATAACTACGGTCCAACTGAAAATACAGTCGTAGCGACAAGCGGAATGATCGATCCAGAACAAGGCACGATTCCGATTGGAACTGCGATTGCCAATACACGTTTTTACATCATGGGTTCTTTATACGACCTGTCGCCGCCAGGCGTACCAGGTGAGCTCGTGATTGCAGGAAAAGGACTGGCAAGAGGCTACTGGAATCTTCCGAAAGAAACAGACAAACGATTTGTCCCAGATCCATTTTATCCAGGCGAGCGTATGTACCGCACAGGCGATTTAGTGAAATGGACAGAGGATGGCGAGCTGATCTATCTCGGCAGAAAAGACCATCAGGTCAACATCCGCGGCTTCCGTATTGAGCTGTCAGAAATTGAAGCCCAGCTTTTGACGCTGGATTCGGTCAAAGAAGCCGTCGTGACAACGGTCAAAGATGCGAGTGATCAAGATGCACTTATCGCTTATGTCATCACGGTTGAAGAAACAACAGCTCTGAAAGAAAGCCTAAAACGCACACTGCCTGAATACATGGTGCCATCATGGATCATAAAACTAGACCAATTTCCAATGACGGCCAATGGAAAAGTCGATCTCAAAGCATTGCCAGCTCCTGATATGGAAGCGAACCAAACGGTATACGAAGCCCCAAGAGACGAAGTGGAAACACTGCTTTGCGGCATTTGGGAAGATGTCCTTGGCGTCAGCCAAGTCGGCATCCACGATCACTTCTTCTTCCTTGGCGGAGATTCGATTAAAGGCATCCAAATGGCAAGCAGACTCACGCAAGCAGGCTGGAAGCTCGATATGAAACTTCTATTCCAGTACCCAACGATTGCGGAGCTGCGCCCATATATCGAAGAAGCCGATCTTCTCACTGCCGATCAATCACCTGTCGAAGGAGAAGTCATTTTAACACCGATTCAGCGCTGGTTCTTTGAACGAAACTTTACGAATCAGCATCATTGGAACCAATCGATGATGCTTCATGCGCCAAATGGTTTGAATGAGGAACTCGTTCAGCAAGTACTGGAACAGCTCATGATTCATCATGATGCATTGCGAATGGTGTATCCGCTCGAAGAAGGGCGCGTAATCCAGCGTCATCGAGGAATCGAGGAAAACAATGTGGCAATTGATGTGGTGGAAGTAAAAGGAGAGCTGTCGCAGCAAATCCAGCAGGTAGAAAAGCTGGCAAATGAAGTGCAGGCGAGTATGTCGCTAGCGGAGGGACCTTTAGTGAAACCTGCCATTTTCCGAACGGATCAAGGGGATCATTTATTGCTTGCTGTACACCATCTTGTCATTGATGGTGTGTCATGGCGCATTTTCCTTGAAGATTTTATGGCTCTTTATGAACAGTCGAAGCGCGGGGAAACTCTTACCCTTCCTGAAAAAACACACTCCTTCCAGGAGTATGCCCAGAAGCTGACCGAATACGCTGTGTCAGATGAGCTGCTATCGGAAAGAGATTATTGGAAAAAGGTGCTTGCGCATTCCGTTCCTCCGCTTCAAAAGGATCATGTCACGGAGGATCAACGAATGCTTCATACAGAGACTCTTCGTTTTACCTTGTCTGAGGAGGAAACGCACAGTCTGCTGACGGATGTACATGAAGCCTACCAAACAGAAATCAATGACATTTTGCTGACGGCATTAGGATTGTCCATGAAAGAGTGGACAGGTGAAGAAAGGCACTTTATTCATCTTGAAGGGCACGGCAGAGAGGACATCCTCCCTGCGGTTAATGTATCACGGACCATCGGCTGGTTTACTAGTATGTATCCTGTGTTATTGGATATGTCGCATGCAGACGATCTTTCTTATCAGATCAAGTATTTAAAAGAGGAACTCAGACACATTCCGAACAAGGGCATCGGCTATGGCGTTTTAAAATACTTAACGCCTGACAAGATGAAGGACGATATCGATTTTCAAGTCACACCAGATATCAGCTTTAACTATCTTGGTCAGTTTGATGAACAGATCGGCGGCGGTGAATTGAGGCGCTCTCCGTGGCATGCAGGACAATCGCTGAGCCCTGAATCTGAGAAACCTCATGCGCTGGATATTGTTGGTTTCGTAGAACAAGCAATGCTCCATGTGACGATTTCCTATCATCACCTTGAATTCGAAGAACGTACGATGGAACAGTTCAAGGATCTCCTAGAAAAGAATGTGAAGGCACTGATCTCACATTGTCTATCACAGGATGAGAGTCAGATCACACCTAGTGATGTGGGGGATGAGGATCTCACCATGGATGAACTTGAAAAGCTAATGGATCTATTTTAAGCAAAAATGAAGAGGTGGACTTATGAGCAAGCAGAAAATTCAAAAGGTATATCCTTTAACACCAATGCAAGAGGGCATGCTGTATCATGCCATGCTAGACCCTAACTCCTCCTCTTATTTCACACAGCTTGAGCTTGGAATAAGCGGAGATTTTGATCTCGATCTTTTTGACAAGAGTCTCAATGAACTCGTACGGACATATGACATTCTGCGTACAGCCTTTGTCTATCAGCAATTACAAAAGCCTCGTCAGGTTGTACTGGCTGAACGTCATTTAGATGTGTATAGAGAAGATCTATCTCATCTGAATCATCAAGAGCAGAAAAAGGTATTGGATCAATATAAAAAGCAAGTGAGAAAGCAAGGATTTCACTTAACGAATGATCTGTTGTTGAAAGTCGCTGTTTTTCAGCTAAATGAAACAAACTGGCACCTGATTTGGAGCAACCATCACATCATTATGGATGGTTGGTCCATGGGTGTGTTGATGAAAAAACTGTTTCATTACTATGAATCTTATCGGAACGGACGAACGCCGGATCGCTCACAAGGTAAGCCTTATGCGGACTATATCCAGTGGCTTGGAAAGCAAAACAAACAAGAAGCGGAAGACTATTGGACGGAGCGGCTGGATGGTGCTGTTCAGCACCAAGGGCTGCTGCAGCAAAAAGAAGCGAACGGACAATATGACCATCAGGAATGGACGTTTACATGGGACGCTCAAACGGTACAAGCCATTCAAGATGCGGCAAGACAATGCCAAGTGACAGCACCGAACCTTTTTCAGGCTGTCTGGTCCGTTCTTTTAGGCACCTATCATGCAGCAGATGATGTCACATTCGGAACAGTCGTATCAGGCAGACCCCCAAGTGTGTCTGGAATTGAGCGCATGGCAGGGCTGTTTATTAATACGATACCTGTTCGGGTGACATTGGATCAGGAGCAGACCTTCAAACAGCTGTTTCAAAAGGTTCAGCAGCATGCACTGGAAGCTGAAAACTATGATTTTATGCCGCTTTATGACATTCAGCAGAAAACAGCTGCTGGAGGAAAGCTCTTTGATCATTTGGTTGGGTTTGAAAACTATCCTTTAGATCAGGAGCTGTCTGGTGACACCATGTCTGCACGTCTCGGTTTTGCCATTGATGTAAAGGACGGATTTGAACAAACGAATTTCGATCTCAATGTCCTTGTCTATCCTGGTGAAACGTGGACATTGACATTCAAATACAATGCGATGGCTTTTGAAGAAAAGGTCATTGAAAACATATCAAAACATCTGACTAATCTCATGAAGCAAATCATTCACAATCCTGATGTACGTCTTCATGAAGTGACATGTATTACAGAAGAAGAAAAGCAGCTGATTGAAGCGTGGAACCAGACGGAGCGAGATTATCCGAAGCACCTGTCCATTCCTGAGCTGCTCAATGAACGGATCAAGGCGCAGCCTGACCATCCGGCATTAGTCGAAGGCGAGCGAACATTCACATACGAAGAGCTTGGACAGGAAATCCGTCGTTTAGCCAGCAGTCTTGTTGAAAACGGCGTTCAGCCGGGGGATGCTGTCGCGGTGTATATGAACCGATCAGCAGATGCGGTGATCACCATTTTGGCCATTTTACATGCAGGGGCTGCTTATGTACCGATTGATCCAGCTCAGCCTGATGAGAGAATCCGTTGGATGCTTGAAGACAGCGGCGTATCCATTTTGCTCTATGCTGACAGCCAGCCGCCAGTTGATGAAAGCATCAAAGCTGTTCATGTGACCGGCATGTCTCATCACTCACAAGCGGAGTTATCGGTCCAGACGTCTCCATCTCAATTGGCATATATCATGTTCACATCGGGATCAACTGGACGGCCAAAAGGAGTTCAAATTGAGCATCAGCATATTGTGAGGTTAGCATGCTCTCAGGAGAAAATAGGGTTGAACACGTCGGATCGTATGGCGCATACAGGAGCTGTCAGCTTTGATGCGATTACCCTTGAAATCTTCACTACGCTTCTGAATGGGGCGACGCTTTATCCTGTTAACCGTGATACTTTATTGGATATTCACCGATTCGAACAATTTATCCAAACACATCAGATCACAGCGCTCTTTTTAACGACTGGTTTATTTAATCAGCTCGCTCAGCAGCGGCCGCAAATGTTTAAAGGATTAAAAACATTATTCACCGGCGGTGATGTGATCAATGTGAAAAGTGCGGAGCTTGTGAAAAAGCATCATCCGTCAATTACCTTGCTGAATGTCTATGGCCCAACAGAAAATACAACCATCTCGACCATTTACGAAGTAAGAGGAGATGAAACGGGTCCGATCCCAATTGGTCAGCCGATCAATCATACGTCAGCTTATATTTTAGATGACTATCAAAGACTGCAGCCGATTGGAGCGCCAGGAGAGCTGTATGTTGGCGGAGATGGTGTTTCAAGAGGGTACATCAAACGTCCAGATTTGACTGATCAAGTATTCATGGCAGATCCTTTTAAGCCGTCAGGACGGATGTATCGAACAGGGGACTTGGCTAGATATGGTGCGGATGGTCAGATCGAATTCATCGGCAGGACAGATGATCAGGTGAAAATTCGTGGCTTCCGTATTGAGCTGGGTGAAATTGAAACGGTGCTTCACCAAGAAGAGGGCATAGATGAAGCAGTTGTACTTGTTCAGCAGCTTTCTTCAGATGAAAAGGAAATCATCGCTTACTTCACAGGGACGCACACAGAAGAAGAGGTGCGAGATGTATTTAATCAAAAACTGCCAGCTTATATGGTGCCGCACCATGTGATGAAGCTGGATACCTTTGCACTGACATCGAACGGGAAGGTAGATAGAAAAGCTTTACCAAAGCCTGACGAGGTGCATCGTGAGGAAATCAAAATCATTCTGCCTGAGACTGAGACAGAAAAGGCACTCGCTGAAATTTGGGAGGAGCTTCTTGGGAAAACGGTTGGGGTAGAAGAGCATTTCTTTATGGCTGGCGGGCACTCGCTCAAAGCGATGATGATGTCTGCGAAGGTTCAAGAAGTACTTCAAAAGGAAGTGCCGATTCAAGTGATTTTTGAGAAGCCGACGATCCGCTCATTAGCGGCTTACATCGACCAGGATGGTCAAGAAGAAACCGGACATCCTATTTTACCAGCAGAGCAGGCGGACGAATATCCGGTATCACCAGCTCAGCGCCGTTTATACATTTTGCAGACACTTGAACCTGACAGCACGAATTATCATATTCCGATCGTCTTAACGCTTGAAGGAACACTCGAATATCAGCGGCTCAAAGCAGCATTTAATCAGTTAATCCAAACACATGAAATCTTAAGAACGAGCTTCCATATGAATGGAGAAGACATTGTCCAAAGGGTGCATGAATGGACTGCGTTTGACCTTCCTGTTCATGACATCAAGGAAGAAGAGGCTGAGGCATTTCTTACTGAACGTCAATCGCCATTTGATTTAACAGCGGCACCCCTTTTGCGGGCTCAGCTGCTGAAAGTCGGTGAGAACCGTCATCTTCTCGTCTTGGAAGCACATCATCTCATTACAGATGGCAGCTCTATGAAGACGTTCATTCAAGATTTGGCGAAGGCCTATGATGGAGAAGCTCTTGCAGAAAGAGCCATTCATTATAAAGATTACGCTGTCTGGCAGCTAAGTGAAGAAGAAACGGAGAAACAGAAGGAGCATGAAGCGTATTGGCTGAAGCAATTCGAAGGAGATTTACCGGTTTTAGAGCTGCCAACTGATTATCCGCGTCCAGCGGAACGTGATTTTTCTGGAGAACGATTCATGTTTGGCTGTGATCAAGCAACGACTCAGCGAATTCATGAACTGCTTCAGAAAACTGATACGACCATGTATATGTTCTTGTTATCTGCCTTTCAAGTGCTGCTTGCCTCCTATAGCGGGCAGGAAGATATCATTGTGGGTTCGCCTGTTGCTGGACGGACACACCCTGATATCCAGGACATGCCGGGGATGTTTATCAACACCATTGCGATGCGCGGAAAACCAGAACAAACCAAAACATTTTTACAGCTGCTTGAAGAAATAAAAGAAACAAGTGTTGACGCTTTTGCACATCAAAGCTATCCACTCGAAGAGTTAATTGCACATCTTCCGTTAGACCGTGATACAACTCGGAGCCCGCTTTTTAGCGTGTCATTTAACATGCAGAACATGGAGGTTCCGGCGCTAAAGCTCGGCGATCTGCACATTTCGCCTTATGCCATTCAGCATCACTCGGTCAAATTTGATCTATCTCTAGAAGCATTTGAACGCGAGGGAGCATTAAAGCTGAGCTTTGACTATGCAGCGGCATTATTTAAAGAAGAGACCGTCCGCCGGTTCGGAACTCACCTCCTGGCGATTATTCGTGAGGCGGTTCGTTATCCGGAGGAACAGATCGGCTTGCTTCGTATACTGGATCAGCATGAACAAATAGAGCGTCTGGAGAAAAAAGCCGAAGGGCAAACGAATCGTCATGAGCCATTCCATGTTCAATTTTCACGTCAGGCTAAGGAAACACCGGATGCTATCGCCGTCATGGATGATCAAAGAAAACTCACCTACCGTGAGCTGGAAGACATGTCACATGCACTTAGCTGTGAACTTAAGAAGCGAGGCGTAGAGAAAGAACAAACTGTGGCACTGATTCTTGACCGCTCTGTCTATGTCATCGTCTCTATGCTCGGTGTGATGAAAGCAGGAGGAGCGTTTGTCCCGATTGATCCAGCTTTTCCGGCTGAACGAATCCGCTACACATTAGAGGATTCAGATGCACAAGTCATCGTGACAAATGAGTCTCTTGCAGATTCCTATCAGAATCATAAGTCGATTCAAGTGGTGCAGGTTGAACAAGCAGTGCATCAAAGCCACTCACTAGAACTGCCGGAAGTATCGGTCGATCAGCTCGCTTATGTCATTTACACATCTGGTACTACAGGGCAGCCGAAGGGTGTACAGCTCACGCATCGTAATCTATCACACTATGTCAACTGGCTGACAAATGAGGTGACATTGCAAGAATGTGATCGGACGGCACTGCTTTCTTCTTATGCATATGATCTTGGTTACACAAGCATTTTCCCTGTTTTAAAAGCAGGGGGGACACTCTATGTTCCTCGTGAAGACGTGTATACAGACCCTGTACGTCTGATGCGTTTGATTGATGAACAAGAGCTGACTTATATCAAAATGACACCATCCTTATTTCATATGATAGCAGATTCTAAGGAACATTCATTTGACGCTTTACGCCTAGTGGTACTTGGTGGAGAACCGATGATTCCTGAGGATGTTGAGACATTTATGATGCAGCATCCATGCGTGGCAGTCATGAACCATTACGGTCCGACTGAGACAACCATTGGTACAGTGACCAAGCTGATCACAACGCAAGAGCTGGACGCTTTGAAGGAACGATCTTTGATCGGGCAGCCAATTGCTCACACAAGAGCGCTCGTATGCAATCAGCAGCAGCGGCTTGTCCCTTATGGCGCACCGGGAGAACTTTATATATCTGGAGAAGGCGTGTCGAGAGGATATTTGAATCAGCCTGAATTAACAGCGGAACGTTTTCTTGAAAATCCATATGACCCTCAAGAGCGAATGTATCGCACAGGGGATTTGGTCAGACAGCATGCAAATGGAGATATTGAGTTTCTTGGAAGAGTCGATGATCAAGTGAAAATCCGCGGCTATCGCATTGAGAAACAGGAAATTGAGCATGCCGCACGTGCACTGGCATCTATTCAAGAAGTCTATGTGAAAGTCCTGCACCTGTCCGGGTTGCCGGAGCTTGCACTCTATTACACAGCGCCTGAACACATTGGAACACTGACGTTTAGAGAAAATCTTGCGGAGACACTGCCGGATTATATGATTCCAACGTACTTTGTGAAAGTCGATCACATTCCACTTACCCAAAATGGAAAGGTGGATGCGAAGTCTCTGCCGCTTCCACATGAAGTGCATATGAACCGTACGGCGTATGTGGCACCAGAAACGGAACTTGAGCGGGCGCTGTGTGACATTTGGTCAGAAGTTCTTGGAGTTGAACAAATGGGCGTTCTTGACCACTTCTTTGAATTGGGAGGTCATTCCCTCAAGGGCATGGTGCTCATTTCGAAGGTGCAGGCGAAGCTGAACAAGCATGTGCCGCTCAAAGTCCTTTTTGAAAAACCAACCATACGGGCCCTGGCAGCCTACTTGGAAGAAACGGATTCTTCGGTGGTGACATCCATTCAGCCAGCGGAAAAGCAAGATTTCTATCCCGTCTCTTCTGCTCAAAAGCGTATGTACGTCCTGCAGCAGCTGCATCCAGAAGCAGTCACTTATCATATGCCAGCCGTTTTAATGATGGAAGGCGGCCTTGATGTGAAGCAGCTGGAAGCAGCGCTTCAAGCCTTGATCGACAGACATGAATCATTGCGGACAGCCTTTGTAGAAATTGACGGCGTACCAGTTCAAAAAGTCTATCGCCAAGTGCCGTTTACATTAGAGGTTGATGAAATAGAGGGCGATCAGGAGAAGTCTGTCATCGAGTCATTCATTACACCATTCTCATTACATCAAGCACCATTAATGAGGGCAAAAGTGGCGAAGCTTTCTGATGAGAAATATGTATTCATGATGGATATGCACCATATCATTGCAGATGGTGTCACACGCAGCCTGCTTATTCAAGAACTGGCAGAGCTGTATGAGAAAAAGACGTTACCGCCAGTTCAGCTGCATTACAAGGATTTTGCGGTATGGCAGCAGGAAGAAAAGCAGCAGGCGCTGCTTGAGAAACAGCGGCAGTATTGGCTGGAGCAATATGCACAACCGCCGGAAGACTTAGCGCTGCCTCTTGATTTTCCGCGCCCTCATGTTCAGTCATTTGAAGGGGATCGAGTCGATAGATGGTTGTCTGCTGAAAAGGTGCAGTCCATCAAAACGCTTATGGCTGAAAAAGGTGTGAGCTTGAACATGGTGATGCAAACGGCATTTGCCATTTTCCTTTCCAAATTAACTGGGCAGACAGATATCGTCATAGGCGCTGTGACCGCAGGACGTACGCATGCTTCAATCGAGCGGGTTCCAGGTATGTTTGTCAACACACTGGCTCTTCGAAACGAAGTGCAGCCAGAAGAAACGACAGCGCAGCTGCTTGAAAAAATGAAAGATCACAGCCTATCAGCCTATGAACATCAAGAATTCCCGTTTGAGGAATTGGTGGCTCAGTTAGATCTTCCGAAAGACACGGGCCGCAATCCATTGTTTAGTGTCATGCTGACAACAGATGACCGTGACCTGACGTTACCGGATTTGAATGGACTCAAGCTGTCGCAAAAGCAGCAAGATACCGTTCATGCAAAATTTGATATAACGCTCGGTGTATTTGAAGAAAATGACCAAGTGGGCTTGCGCTTTGAGTATGCAGCGGCCCTGTTTAAAAAGAGCACCATTCAGCGCTGGAGCCGGTATATTGAAAAAATCATAGACGATATGCTGGCTAAGCTGAATCAGCCGATTTCAGCGCTATCTCTCATAACTGAAGAGGAAAAACGAGAGCTGATCAATGAATGGTCAGGACCACACCTCAACGTTCCGTTAGATCAAACCGTTCATGCACTATTTGAGGCTAAGGCACAAGAAGCACCTCATCAAAAAGCAGCGGTCTTCTGCGGAACGAGCTGGACGTATAAAGAGCTGAACAGCCGGGCGAATGTAGTTGCTTCAAGACTCATCGCAAACGGCACAAAACCAGGCGACCGCGTTGGTATTCTCACCCGCCCATCTCTTGATATGACAGCCGCTGTCCTTGGGGTTCTCAAGGCAGGTGCGGCATTCGTTCCAATTGATGCAGACTATCCGGCGCAGCGTATTGCATACATGCTGGAAGACTGCGGGGCAGAGGTTCTTCTGATGCAAAAAGGACTCACTGCACCACCTTCATTTACAGGTCATGTTCTGTTCATAGAAGATGCCGTAGAAGGAGAAGCTCACGAGATTCAGGTTCATATCAAACCAACGGATCTCGCTTATATGATTTACACCTCTGGGACGACAGGACAGCCGAAGGGTGTCATGGTTGAGCACCAGTCCCTTGTGAATCTTGCATTCTGGCACAATGATGCCTTCCAAGTGACACACGAGGATCGAACTGCGAAATATGCCGGCTTTGGTTTTGATGCCTCCATTTGGGAGATGTTCCCGACGTGGATCGCCGGCGCAGAGCTGCACATTATCGACGAATCAATTCGCCTCGATATGATCAAGCTCAATGCGTATTTCAATGAAGAAGGCATCACCATTGCCTTCTTGCCGACCCAGCTATGCGAGCAGTTTATGTCAATGGACAACCATTCTTTACGCTATTTACTAACAGGTGGAGATAAGCTGAAACAGGTAAAGCCAGTCCCATACAAACTAGTGAATAACTACGGTCCAACTGAAAATACAGTCGTAGCGACAAGCGGAATGATCGATCCAGAACAAGGCACGATTCCGATTGGAACTGCGATTGCCAATACACGTTTTTACATCATGGGTTCTTTATACGACCTGTCGCCGCCAGGCGTACCAGGTGAGCTCGTGATTGCAGGAAAAGGACTGGCAAGAGGCTACTGGAATCTTCCGAAAGAAACAGACAAACGATTTGTCCCAGATCCATTTTATCCAGGCGAGCGTATGTACCGCACAGGCGATTTAGTGAAATGGACAGAGGATGGCGAGCTGATCTATCTCGGCAGAAAAGACCATCAGGTCAACATCCGCGGCTTCCGTATTGAGCTGTCAGAAATTGAAGCCCAGCTTTTGACGCTGGATTCGGTCAAAGAAGCCGTCGTGACAACGGTCAAAGATGCGAGTGATCAAGATGCACTTATCGCTTATGTCATCACGGTTGAAGAAACAACAGCTCTGAAAGAAAGCCTAAAACGCACACTGCCTGAATACATGGTGCCATCATGGATCATAAAACTAGACCAATTTCCAATGACGGCCAATGGAAAAGTCGATCTCAAAGCATTGCCAGCTCCTGATATGGAAGCGAACCAAACGGTATACGAAGCCCCAAGAGACGAAGTGGAAACACTGCTTTGCGGCATTTGGGAAGATGTCCTTGGCGTCAGCCAAGTCGGCATCCACGATCACTTCTTCTTCCTTGGCGGAGATTCGATTAAAGGCATCCAAATGGCAAGCAGACTCACGCAAGCAGGCTGGAAGCTCGATATGAAACTTCTATTCCAGTACCCAACGATTGCGGAGCTGCGCCCATATATCGAAGAAGCCGATCTTCTCACTGCCGATCAATCACCTGTCGAAGGAGAAGTCATTTTAACACCGATTCAGCGCTGGTTCTTTGAACGAAACTTTACGAATCAGCACCATTGGAATCTCTCGATGATGCTTCATGCGCCAAATGGATTTGACCTTTCCATTACAGAACAAGTCATGCAAAAACTGCTTTCACATCATGATGCACTGCGTATGGTATACAAGCAGGAACATGGCGGCATCCTGCAATACAACCAGCGGGAGCTCACGGAACCGATGGCGATTATTTCTCATGATGTCTCAAAAGAGGACGATGTGAAAAAGGCTATTTCCACATATGCCAATGAGTATCAGCGTCAGCTGAACCTCGAAACAGGTCCGTTAATGAAAGTGATTTGTTTCCATGCAGATGATGGCGATCATTTACTCATCGTGACACACCATTTAGTCATTGACGGTGTCTCATGCCGAATTTTACTAGAGGACTTTATGTCTCTATATCAGCAGTCAGCTCAGGGACAAAAGCTTGTCCTGCCGCTGAAAACTCATTCCTTTAAAGAATGGGCAGAGGCCATTGAACGTTATGCACAGTCACAGCCATTAAAAAGTCAGCAGGAGTATTGGGCAGAGATTGAAAGTAAACCATTAACCGCATTACCTGTTGATTATGAAGTGACGAAAAGAAGAGTGGCCGAAACCAAATCGGTTCAAATGCAGCTGACAGAAACAGAAACTGAGCATCTTTTGACCGATATTCATCTGCCGTACACAACGGAAATGAACGATATTCTTTTATGTGCTCTCGGTCTTGCTGTTCAGGAGTGGACAGGTAAGTCCCATGTACATGTGCAGCTTGAAGGTCATGGAAGAGAGGATATTTTATCAGGGCTGGATGTCTCTCGCACGATTGGCTGGTTTACGAGCATGTATCCAGTTGTTCTTGAAGCGAAGCCGGATCAGACCATAGCTGATGCCATTAAAGGAACGAAAGAAATGCTGCGGCGTGTGCCAAATAAAGGAATTGGCTACGGGATTTTAAAATACATGACAGCCGCTGAACCGTCAGGACAGCACGTACATCCTGAAATCAGCTTGAACTATCTTGGACAGATTGATCAGGAAGTGACGACAGAACTCTTTAGGCCGTCGACTTATGATATGGGACGACAAGCAAGCCCTGATTCGGAAGCTGTTTATAAGCTGAACCTTAGTGGTCTTGTTCAACACAATCGATTCATTTTGTCTTGTTCCTATTGTGCAAGTGAATATGAAGAACAGACGATACAGCAGTTCATGGCATTTTTGAAGGAAAAAATCCAATCCATCATCACCCATTGCTTAGCGCAGCACGAACGGGAATTTACGCCAAGTGACTTTTCTGCGGCTGACCTTGAAATGGACGAAATGGACGACATTTTTGACATGCTTGAGGAGAAATTGACTTAACAACAACACGAGATCAGTCATAAAAACAGGAAGGGAGGATGAAATAGATGAGTCAATTTAAAAGGGATCAAGTTCAAGACATGTATTATCTGTCACCGATGCAAGAAGGAATGCTGTTTCATACCCTCCATCATCAAGAAAAGGGCTTTTATGTAGAGCAAATGGATATGAACGTTAAGGGCACACTGCGTCATGACTTACTTGAGGAAAGCATGAATATCATCGTGGAGCGGTACGATATTTTTCGTACCGTGTTTCTCCACGAAAAAGTCAAGCGCCCTGTTCAAGTTGTACTAAAAGAACGTCCTTTTACACTTGATGTTGTGGACTTGCAAGATCTTTCTGAAGACGAACAGCTTGAACGTATAGAGAAATTCAAACAACAGGATCAGCTGAAAGGATTTGACCTCTCGAAGGATTCTCTCATGCGGGCATCTGTTTTCCAAACGGGCCCTGCCAGCTATCGCTGGATATGGAGCTATCATCATATCCTTCTTGATGGCTGGTGCTTTGGGCTTGTGGTGCAGGAGTTATTTGCGATTTACCATGCACTTTTACATGACGTCCCTTACAAGCTAGAACCGGTCAAACCATATAAAGAATATATAAAGTGGCTGGAAAAACAAGATAAACAAGCATCACTTCAATATTGGCAGCAATCATTAGCAGGATTTGATGGACAATCGACCTTTAAAGAACAGCGAAAACAAACGAATGAACATGAATTAGGCGAAATTGAATGGTCCATGAGCAAAGAAGAAACGGCCGCTTTATCAGAGTTAGCGCTGCAGCAAAATGCGACGTTAAGCAGTGCGCTTCAATCGGTTTGGTCGATTCTGCTGAGCAGGTATCAGCGGTCAAATGATGTACTGTTTGGAACAGTTGTGTCAGGGCGTCCGGCAGACTTGGCAGGTGTTGACAGGATGGTTGGATTGTTCATCAATGTCATCCCAAGAAGAATTCAGCTGACAGATCACATGACATTTCGTGCGCTCCTGTCAGAAACACAGCAGCAGTCTCTTGCAGCCGAGCCGCACCAATATATTCCGATTTATGATATTCAGGCAAAGACAGGTCAGCAGCAGCTCATTGATCATATTGTCGTGTTTGAAAATGTCCCAGCCGCAAAGAAGGACGAGCAAGAGGCACGGTTAGGATTCACGGTGGAGGACATGAATGTCTATGAAAAATCAAACTATGATCTCAATCTGCTCGCATCGCCTGGAGAAGAATTACTATTGAAGCTGGCCTTTAACCAAAGAGCGTTTGATCCTCAATTTGTTCACAAGTTAAAGGAACAGCTCAGTCTATTGATCAATGAGGCGGTCAAGCATCCCGATCAATCGGTTCATACACTCCCACTCATCACGAAACAGGAAAAACAGCTGATTCTTGAGGAATGGAATGCACCTGAGCTTGAGCATGACCAGTTGTATTTGTCGAAATGGTTTGAGCATAATGTCCGCAAACAGCCAAATGCAGTGGCACTATCAGCAGAAGAGCAAACGATGACATATGCTGAGCTGAATGAACAGGCCAATCGATTGGCAAGGCATTTGCAAAAAAATGGGGCCGAACATCAAACGGTCATCGCCATTTTAGCCGATCGAACGCCTGAACTCATTGTCAGTCTGCTTGCTGTTTTAAAAGCAGGCGCAGCCTATGTGCCAATTGATCCTGATTATCCAGAAAGCCGCATTCAATACATGCTTAAAGACAGCGGAGCGACGCATCTTCTGACTCACTCATCCTTTATTGGTCAGGCGAAGGGACTCGCGTTTGATGGCACGTATCTATTTGCAGATGATCAGGAAATTTCACTGATGAGCTCAGAGAATCTGCCGCTGGAAGCAGGTTTACATGATACGGCTTATATCATGTATACATCAGGCACAACGGGTCAGCCAAAAGGCATCATGACAACCCATTCCAATATTGCCCGGGTGGTCAAAAATACGAACTACTTAACCATTTCAGAAACAGATACACTGCTGTCGCTATCCAACAGCGTATTTGATGGCTTTACCTTTGATGTATATGGTGCGCTCTTAAACGGAGCGAAGCTTGTCCTGCCGAAAAAAGACACCATTTTAGATATGCACGAGCTGACGGAGCTGATTAAAAGAGAAAGCATTTCTGTTATGTTTATCCCAACTGCTTTATTTCATCTTCTCGTTGATGAAGAAACCGATTGGATGCGCAGTGTGCGCAAGGTGCTGTTCGGAGGGGAGCGTGCATCTGTACAGCATGTGAGAAAAGCCTTTGATGTCATGGGAAAAGGCAGACTAGTCAATGTCTACGGCCCAACCGAATCAACGGTTTTCGCCACCTATTATCCTGTAGATGAAGCTCCGCCGATCGAAGCGCATTCTATTCCAATCGGAAAGCCGATTAACCAAACGGGTGCTTATATATTGAGCCGGCAAGGACAGCTTCAGCCGATTGGAATGGTCGGAGAACTTTGTCTCAGCGGCAAAGGACTTGCGAAGGGGTATTTGAATCGTCCTGATCTGACAAAAGAAGCCTTTATCACACATCCATTTGCTGCGGGAGAAAGGCTGTATCGTACGGGAGATTTGGCTTATTTTCGAGCAGACGGTCTGATTGAGTATGCAGGCAGAGTGGACGATCAGGTGAAAATTCGCGGCCACCGAATTGAGCTGACAGAAATTGAAGCCCACCTTCTCTTGCATCCGGGCGTAAAGCAAGCTGCCCTTATAACTGATCAGCATGGCTCGCAGCATACAAGACTGCTCGCCTATATGACGTGTGAGGAGGAGTGGAAGGACAAGGTTGATGTGATCAAGTCAGGGCTGAAGGAAAAACTTCCGGCTTACATGCAGCCTCATGAACTGATCAGACTAGAGAAAATGCCGCTGACACCAAATGGAAAGGTTGATAAACGTCAGCTGCCAAAGCCAGAGGTGCCTCAAGGAAACCGCCATGTGAAGCTTCCGGCAAATGAGGTAGAACAAAAGCTGCTTGTCATGTGGCGTGAAGTGCTTGAACGAGATGATATCAGTACAGATGACCATTTCTTTGAGCTTGGCGGACATTCTTTAAAAGCGATGTCGCTTTTATCAAAGGTGTCGAAGGAATTCGATGTTCAGGTGCCTATTCACTTGCTGTTTGAGACGCCGACAATTGAAGCAATCAGCCGTTATATTCAACAGCAGGATCATGAAGCTGCCGGCTATCTTGTATTCAATGAATCTCAAACTCCAACAGTCTTTGCTCTTCCGCCATTACCGGGCTACGGCTTTATCTATCAGGAAGCTGCCAAAACGCTTGATAGCGTTCGTTTGATCGCCTTTGACTTTATTGAAGCTGATCACCGCATGACGCAATACGTTCATCATATTCAGCACCTTCAGCCTGAAGGGGCGCTGACTTTGATGGGCTACTCTGGCGGGTGCTATCTGGCTTTTGACCTCGTTCAATCGCTTGAACAAGCAGGGCGGACGGTGGAAAAGGTCATCATGATCGATTCCTATAAGAAAATTGGTGAAAGTGATTTAGAAGGACGATCCATCGATGACGATATCGCAGCGATTGTCCATCAATCGAAGCAAAGTGAACTTGCCCAAGAAGAGCTTGTTCAAGAAGCGCTTGCTCAAAAAACGCGGGCCTATTATGAAACATTTGTTAAGGGGGTAAATCAAGGAGAGATACAAGCAGATATTGATTTCATCCAATCGGAAGAGCAAATTGAGATTCCAGACTGGATGGACAGTTGGGAAGGTGCGACGACCGGTGCTTATCGATATTATCAAGGCTACGGTGAGCACGCTGACATGTTCAAAAACAAAGAATGTGCAGCCCAAAATGCCCAGCTGATCAAAAAAATAGTTAATCAAAAAAATAGAGAAGCCGTTTTGTAAACTTTAGTTCAGGCAGGGGTGCATATTGGCAGCCCTGCCTGTCAAAAAAGGAAAGGAACTCATATGAAACCATCAATTATGAACGAATCAAATGTACATGAATCAATGGATACGATTTTACAAGATGTACAGAGAACCATTTTACAAACCAACGAAATCGAACGCTTCGCTGTTTTTTCTCGTGAAAAAACCATTCGACCGCGGCCATATCACCTCTCTCATTTATTTCTCGACAATCACATGGAGCAGGAGGCCGCAGCTGAATCAATACAGATGGAAACGGCTTCCCCTGCTTTAGCGGACATGCCGCCCGCCCTTTCCTATGGAGGGGATCTAGATGTTAAGGCAGGAGCCCAAACCTTGCAGGACGCCTTAACAGAGGCGGCAAAAACGACAAATGGGCTGACTTATATCGTCAATAGTGAAAATGAACTCACACAATCCTACGCGCAGTTAAAGGAGGATGCCGAGCGGGTTCTGACAGGTTTAAGGGCGTTAGGACTTGAACCGGGTGATCCTGTGTTCTTTCAGTTTTCATCCAATCATGCGATGGTAACAGCCTTTTGGGCGTGTGTGTTAGGCGGATTTGTTCCAACACTAGTGTCCGCTGCACCGACCTATCGGGAAATGAATGCCTCCGTGAAGAAACTTCATCATGCGTGGCACCTGCTGGAGCATCCGCTCATTTTAACAGATGACTCGCTGATTGATGAGGTGCAAGGCTTAGCTTTATTGTGGCATACAGACAAGTTACGTGTCGCAGCCGTTGAGCCGATGCTTTCTTTAGAAAGAGATATAGAAGCTTATCCCGCGTCACCGGATGATTCAGTCTTTTTTATCTTAACGTCTGGAAGTACAGGGATGCCCAAATGCGTAGAGCATTCTCATCGAAGCGTGCTGGCGAATGTCAAAGGAACAGTGGCAGCCAATGGGTTTACACAAGAGGATGTGTCGTTAGACTGGATGCCTTTAGATCATATTGGCGGTATTGTGATGTTTCACCTTGTCAATGTGTACACGGGCTGTGAGCAGGTTCGGGCAAGAACAGATGATTTTATCGCTCAGCCGCTGCGCTGGCTTGACTGGATGGACCGCTACCGTGCAACGAAGACATGGGCGCCTAACTTCGCATTTGCGATGATCAATGATTATGAGAAAGACATTTCGTCAGGATCTTGGGATCTTTCTGCTATGACTTGTATGATCAATGGGGCAGAAGCGGTCGTACCGAAGACGATTCACCGATTTTTACACTTGCTGGCTCCGCACGGCTTAAAGGGAGACGTCATTAGACCGGCATTCGGCATGTCTGAAATCTCTTCAGCCGTTGTCTTCTCTTTTGCGATAGAGCGGGGAGATGAAAGCAGCGGTGTTCTAACCTTTGAGGAAACATCACTCACAGAGCAGCTAAGACCAGCGGAGGCACGTGAGACAGGAACCGTCAGCTTTACAGAGCTGGGAAGACCGATTCCGGGTATCACGATTCGTATCGTGAATCATCAGCATGAGCTTCTTCCTGAAGATCATATTGGCAGTGTGCAGATTAAAGGGCCGACGACAATGAAGGGCTATTACAAGAATGACGAAGCGAATCAAGAAGTCTTTCAAACAGACGGCTGGTTTCACACGGGGGATTTAGGTTTTCTGCACGAAGGAAGGCTGACATTAACCGGTAGAGAAAAAGACATGATCATCATCAACGGGAAAAATTATCACAACTATGAAATAGAAGTCATTGCAGAGGAAGTACCCGGCGTCGAAACGAGCTTTGTAGCGGCTTGTTCCGCTCGAATGGAAGCATCTGCATCCGACGAGCTGATCCTCTTTTTTACACCGAAGCTGTATGAACCTTCTTATATCATGAGGGCAAGTCAGAATATCAAATCCCATATTGCAACAAAAATGGGACTGTCTGCATCGCGCGTGATTCCTGTCCAGAAGCATGCCTTTCCGAAAACAAGCTCTGGAAAAATAGAGAGGGCGCAGCTCAAGAAGCGATGGCAGGAAGGCGAATTTGATGAAATCATCAAGGAGCTGGACATTAGACTAGAAAATGAACACACCTTGCCTGATTGGAGTTTACAAAAGAAGTGGACACCTGCTCCGCTTCATGAAGCTGAAACACAAACAGCAGGGAACACGGTGATCTTTGCAGACACATTAGGGCTGGCAGATCAATTGAGATCCCTTTCAAGCAATGAACAAACTTATATTACGGTTGAACCGGGTCAAGCATTCACACAACTCACACATACACACTTCATCATCCACCCGAATCGGCCGTCTGACTACGAACAACTCTTTGAGACGCTCCGTTCGTATGGCGTTTCGGTGAAACAAATCATTCACCTTTGGAACTACACAACTCAAGAAGACACACTTCATGCAGCGTTGGCGAAAGAAGCACAGAAAACTGGCAGCATGAGTGCATTATATGTAACAAAAGCGATCGCTGCCTATGAGGAGCCGGTAGAGATCACCTTTGTCTCTGCTCATGCGATGAATTTGCCGGAAGATCAAACACATGATGTGGAGAAAGCAACGACAGCAGGACTGATGACAGCTGTTCAGCATGAATGGCCGTTTATCAAGGTGCGGTGTCTTGATTTTTCTCTGGCAGAATCGGATGCTGGCCGTTCTCATGCATCATCGATCATGACAGAGCTCTCACATGACACAAGCCATCATATCGCCGCTTATCGCGAAGGTGTTCGTTATACTCCTCTTTTAACACCGCTTCATCTGGAAAAAGAACAAAGGATGAAGGAACCGCCATTTGAATCATCCGGGCTTTATGTGATGACAGGCGGGCTTGGCGGCATTGGACGAATGCTGAGTGAGCACCTGCTGACATCCTATCAAGTGCATCTTGTGCTGGTTGGAAGAAAAGCGCGAGAGGCTTTATCTGTGGAGCAGCAAGACGTATTGATTTCACTTGAGAATCTAGCGGAAAAGCGAGGCGGCACAGTTCTTTATGAAAAAGTGGACATCACTGACGCAAAAGCCATTGAAGCCCTGATCTCAAGACAGGAGACGGCTTTAGGCAAAAGGCTGCATGGCGTTATTCATTTCGCTGGCATCATTCAAGAAGAGCTGCTTCGTGACATGACGTCTGTGTCATTACATGGGATGTACGAAGCGAAGGTATATGGCACGATTGCGCTTCATGAAGCAGCCTCTAAACGGCAGAATGTCTTATTCCTTTCTAGCTCGTCAGCTCGAACGTTAAAGGGCGGGATGACCGTTGGCGCTTATTGTGCGGCCAATGAGTTCGTTGAACAATTTGCTCATTATCAGAGGCTGACATCTACAGTGAAGCCGTATTGCTTTAGCTTTAGTATGTGGGATGAGACCGGAATGAGTGAAGGCTCGATGATCAAAGGCATGCTAAAAGAAAGGGGCTATCTCCCGATTCCAAAGCGGGCGGGCATTCAAACAATGCTGGCATGTTTGATGACAGATGCTCCCCTCATTTATATCGGGTTGGATCGGTCGAAGCAGGAAATTCAAGAAATGATACAAGGGGAGATTCAAGCAGAGCAGGCCGTATATGTCTTTTTCAAGACCGATCAAACAAAGGCTGTTGAAGAAAGGCTGTATCAGTCCATTTATACGTGTGTACAGTCTCGTCTCTCTGGTGAATGTTCCGTACACCTATATCCTGAAGAATACTGGAAAGAAACAGAGGATGGGATACCGGACGAAGTGCATTTCAATGAATTAATAGAGGAAAGTGGACATGATTCAGAGGACAGAGCACCTCAAACCGAGACGGAGAAACTCTTGGCACACATTTGGTCCGAGTTGCTTGATGTCTCAAACATCAGTTGTGGTGATCATTTCTTTTTACTCGGAGGTCATTCGCTCAAGGCAACGCAAATGCTATCTGCTGTTAGACAAAAAACGGGATTTGACGTGCCGCTCGCTGTTCTTTTTGAGCATACGAGACTTGGAGAGTTAGCGGACTGGATTGATTCACATGCCAAAGCCGATGAAGCGATTCCGATACGGAAAATAGAAAAGGGTCAGGAGCTTCCGATGTCCTATGCCCAGCAAAGACAGTGGTTTCTCTATCATTTACAGCCTGATCTGCCATTATACAATAATACGATTTCCTTTCGGATGAATGGTCCTTTAGATGTAAAGGTGCTTCAGCGCAGCTTGCAGCAAATGGTGCAAAGGCATGAATCACTCAGAACATCCTTTGCGATGAGCGGCGATGAACCGGTACAGATCATACATGAGCATATGACTCTTCCAGCGCTTGAGGTGGTCGATGTATCAGATCTGGCATCACAGGAAGAAAAAGAACAAAAAGCAGCTGAGTGGGCGAAAAAAGAAGCGGGCACCCCTTTCCGCTTAGAGCATGATGCACTTTTTCGCGCGAAACTGATTCGGCTGTCAGAAACAGATCATTTGCTGCTGATGTCCATTCACCACATCGTGTCAGATGGCTGGTCGATTGGCATTGCCGCAAGGGAGCTATCCGAATGGTATACAGCGATGATCGAGGGGAGGGAGCCTGATCTCTCACCGCTGCCGATTCAATATGCGGATTACGCACTTTGGCAGAAGGAGTATTTGACGGGAGAAACACTGCATCAGCAGCTTTCCTATTGGAAGGAGCAATTTGCGGTACCTGTGGAAGAGTTGATGCTGCCGTATGACTACATGCGTCAGGCCGTTCAATCCTATAGGGGAAAAACGAAAAAATACCGCTTGTCGAAGCCGCTGTCTGAGCAGCTGGCTGCTCTTTCTAAAAATACAGACAGCACCCTCTATATGACATTACTTTCGGCTTTCTCTACCTTGCTGCATCGATTGTCTTCACAGGATGAGTTTGTCGTTGGATCCGTCATTGCCGGGAGAAATCGGGCGGAGATGGAGCAGCTCATCGGATTTTTCGTGAATACACTGGCACTTCGGATTGATCATAGCGGCAATCCGGCTTTCACAGAGCTATTAGAGCGAGTGAAGGAAACAACAATGGGCGCCTATGCGCATCAGGATGTGCCGTTTGAGATGGTCGTAGATGAGCTGAATATTGTACGTGAGGCTGGCAAGCAGCCGCTGTTTCAGGTCATGTTCGTTCTGCAAAACCTGCCCCTTGAAGCTTCTCCGATGGGTGAGGCGACATCCGTTTTAGCCATTGAGGATAACGATACGGCTAAATTTGATCTATCCCTGTTTGTTTTTGAAGGGGCGGAGGGTCTTCAATTAAAACTGGAGTATGATGCAGACTTATTTTCTGACGACACGATGGAACGGTTCCTTCGTTACTACGAGCAGCTGCTTGTGTGTATTTGCGAAAATCCAGCGCAGCCGATCAGACAAATAAATTATCTTCCAGAGAAAGAGAAGCAGCAGCTGCTCTATGAATGGAGCGGCAAAACAGATCAACCATCAGGCCCGCTTCTCATCACAGAACGGTTTGAAGCGCAGGTGAAAAAGACACCTTATGCGACCGCCCTCGAATCTGGGGAAAACCAGTGGACGTATCTGGAGTTACAAGAGAAAGTCGACCGGCTTGCCGCTTATTTGCAGCATCGAGGAGTGAAGCCGCATGAACCAGTGGGGCTTCTGATCGACAGGTCGCCAGAAATGATTTTTGGGGTGCTGGCAATTGTAAAAGCAGGCGGGGCCTATGTCCCAATTGATCCTGAATATCCAGATGCACGCATTGATTATATGCTGAGGGATACAGGTATTCAGCTGTTACTGACAAAAAATGAATGGCTGAAACAAGTCTCGATCAGTCAAACCGAGCTCATTTGTCTGGATCAGGGGTATGAAGAGTTTTTATCAGAGGCAGAACTCAAACCTGCTGCTTTAAAACCTGATGGACTCGCTTATATCAATTACACATCAGGATCAACCGGTCAGCCAAAAGGGGTTTTAATTCCGCATCAAGCGGTCATCCGGCTTGTATGTGAAACAGATTATGTCACCCTTCATGAACAAACGCGCATTTTACAAATCGCGAGCTTTTCCTTTGATGCCTTTACGTATGAAATATGGGGAGCCCTGCTCAACGGGGGAAGGCTGATACTGACCGATCGAAATACGATCTTATCAATGGATACGCTGGCTGACACGCTGACATCTTACAAGATCACAACAGGATTTCTGACAGTGCCGCTGTTTAACCGATTAACAGAGGAACATCCAGAAGCTTTATGTGGATTCGATGCCTTATTGGTCGGTGGTGATGCTTTGTCAGCTGCTCATATCCGTAAAGCGCTGCCGTATCTGCCTGAAGGTCTTTTAAACGGCTATGGACCAACTGAGAATACGACGTTCTCCTGTGTGCATCACATTCGGGCACTGGATGAAGGGCAGGCCACGGTTCCTATCGGTCAGCCAATTGCGTATTCACAAGCCTATATACTAGATGACCAGCTGCAGCCGGTTCCGCAAGGTGTCATTGGAGAGATCTACGTAGGCGGTACAGGGCTTGCACTCGGTTACCTTGGAGATGAAGAAAAAACATCGCAATCATTTATCCCGCATCCTTTCCAAGAAGGAGCGCGTTTATATAAAACAGGCGATATGGGCCGCTGGCTGCCAAACGGCATCATCGACTGCCTTGGAAGAATCGATCATCAAGTGAAAATTCGCGGACACCGCGTCGAATGCGGAGAAATTGAAGCCGCTATGCTGCGCTTTGAAGACCTCATAGAATGTGCGGTCATTCCGCATCAGCATGAGAGTGGTCATAAGCGATTGCTCGGTTATTTTGTCCAAAAGGGCAGCATCACCACGCAACACATTCGCCATCAATTAAAAGAAATACTGCCAGATTATATGGTGCCAAGCCTATTAATAGAGCTGGACGAACTCCCGCTCACGGCAAATGGCAAGGTAGACCAAAAACGTCTCCCGCCGCCAGAGTGGAAACAGGAAAAAGTGGATAAACCGGCTGACAGCGCACTCAGTGAGGAAGAACGCGTACTGGAAAAAGTGTGGACCCAGCTGCTCGGTACTCCTTCGATTGGCGTACATGATAACTACTTTGAGCTTGGCGGAGATTCGATTATTGTCATACAAATGGTGGCGCGCTTAGCACAGGAAGGCTACGTCATTCAGCCGAGAGATGTATTTGAAAAACAGACGATTTCACAGCTGGCACTCGCAATGAAAAGGGCAGATGTTTCTGTAACCTATGATCAGTCACCTGTGACAGGAGCTGTTCGTCTGCTTCCGATCCAATCATGGTTCTTTGAGCAATCATTGACAAACCAAGATTATTGGAATTTATCAGCGCATATGGAATTCAAGCAATCCATACAGCTAAAGCAGCTGACACAGGTTCTCTCAAAAATTGTCGATCACCACGATATGCTGAGAGCGGTTTATACAAAAGCAGCAGATGGCTCGTGGATTCAAACCATTCGTGCACCTGGCATCACCCCTTGTGTCACCTTCTTTGATTTGACGAGTGTTTCTCAGGAGGAAGCGCTGGAACAAATCCGCATGGAGACCGCCGCTTGTCAAGGAACGTTGTCATTAGAGCGAGGAGAAGTGTTCAAAGCCATTCTTTTTCACACAAGTAATGGTACGTCTGAACTCTTTATCGCTGCCCATCATCTTGTGATGGATGGAATCTCATGGCGCATCATACAGGAAGACCTTTTAAATGGACTGAAGCAGCTTGCGGCAGGGCAGGAAATCGCGCTTGCAAAGAAAACCGCGTCCTATCAGCAGTGGGCAGATGCTCTTTATGAATATGCACAAACCGATCAATTACAAGAGCAGGTTCCTTTTTGGCAAAAGATCACGAGCCAAGAGGAAGAGGGTTCTCCTTTTCAAACACCTGCGCTTTTCAATATAGAAGAACATGCAGAGATCCTGTCTATTCAATTGAAGAAGGATCAAACAGATATTTTACTAAGACAGGCATCACAAGCGTACCGAACAGAGGTAAACGATTTACTCTTATCAGGACTCACGCAAGCCGTTGGAAAGCCACTACTCATTACGTTAGAAGGGCACGGACGCGAGGATTTATTTGAACAGATGGATTTGTCACGAACAGTCGGATGGTTTACAAGCTCTTATCCTATTTTTATTCCTTTTATTCAAACCGATGTTGAGAGACAAATCAAAGATGTCAAAGAAACCTTAAGAGCTGTGCCGCAAAAGGGAATCGGCTATGGCTTGCTTCAATACATGACAGCATCTCGTTTACTCAAAAAAGCAGCGCCGCAGATGAGCTTTAATTATCTTGGACAGTTAGATCAAATAGACGGTGAAGCACATCTTTATTTAGCAGATGAACGAAATGGACATGTACATGACCCAAAAGCAGAAAGACAGCATTTGATCGATGTGTACGGATATGTTGTGAACGGTCAGCTTCAGATGAATTTTATGATCCATCGTGAACTGCTTCAGTATGAAGAGGTGCGCTTGTTACCTGAACGGTTCAAAGAAAAAATGGAGGATATTCTGACGCATTGTGTAGAGACAAAAGGCGGCTTTACACCATCTGATTTTCCAATGGTTCAGCTGACGCAAAAGCAAATTGATGAGCTTCCAGACAGTGTAGTGGATGTGTATCCACTATCTCCAATGCAGCAAGGGATGCTGTTTCATGCACTATTAGATCAAGCGTCACAGGCGTATTTTGGTCAAGTGCATATGACGCTCGAAGGCTTAACGGACGGCGCAGCCTATGAAAAAGCCTGGAATCTGCTTGTAGAGCGTCATTCGATTTTGCGGACAACATTTGCTTGGGAAGGGCTAAAGGAGCCTGTTCAGTTGATTCAATCAGAAGGAAGTATTCACCTCACTCAGCACGATGTGCGCCACCTGAGTGAAATGGATCAGAAGGAAGCCATCCAGCGATATTTGCAAACAGATCGTTTAAAGGATTTCAAACTAGAAGATACGGATGAACCGCTGATTCGTATTGCTTTATTCCATCGTGATGAAAACACATGCACGTTTGTTTTTAGCTTTCATCATATTTTAATCGATGGCTGGAGCTTGTTCAGTTTCATTCAAGAATCCTTTTCTTTGTACCGCTCTCTTGTGGATGAACGGGAGGTGGATCTTCCTGCTGTACGTCCATATAAAGATTTTATCGAGTGGCTGCAAAAGCAGGATCAAGAGAAGGCACTAGAGTTCTGGAAACGTTATATGTCAGGAGTAGAGGAGGCTACACCGCTTCCAGGAGACGGCGGGCCCGCTTCGGATGAAGAAGCAGGTGTTGATCAGCTAAGTATCAAACTAACGCCCGAGATGCAGCAGAAACTCGAAGAGATGACAGGCACGCAGAAGGTGACAATGAGCACCTTGATTCAAACAGCGTGGGGGCTGCTTTTGCATCTTCATTCAGGATCAGAGGATGTCGTGTTCGGAGTGACAGTATCAGGACGGCCGGCGGACTTATTACAGGTTGAAAGTATGACAGGGCTCTTTATTAACACATTGCCGCTCCGTTTGCCGATCACGCCAGAGTGGACCATTTCCAAGCTGCTGGCACATACGCAGGAAACAGTTTTTCAGATGCGGGAATTCGAATATACCGTACTGCCAGATATTCAGCAGCTGACCCACATCCCGAATGGAGATTCATTGTTTAACAGCATTGTCGTGTTTGAAAACTATCCGATTGAATCTATCGAGCCATACGGCGTACGCATTTTAGACATTGCGAGTCATGAAGAAACGAACTATGATCTGACCCTTGTGGCGGTTCCGGGAGAGACGCTGGAGCTACGGGTCACATACCGCTTCAATCAATATACAGAAAAGCAAATACAATCGCTGATGCAGCAGCTGATCTACACACTTGAAGCTATGACAGAACAAATGGAGATACCCCTCTCTTCCTTCACGATCGTGACGAATGAAGAAAAAGAGCGGATGATCACCGATTGGGCGAAAAACGCACAAGTCAGCGTGCTGTACCCAGATCAAGAAGAGGTCTATTCAGGTGTGCATGACCCTTCCTGTGAGACGGAAATATATGTCCTGAGCGAAGAGCATCAGCTCATGCCGGTAGGATTTCCGGGAGATATTTTTATCGGCGCAAAGGATATCAAAGCACTTTGCGGGGAGCTTGCCGATTGGATGGAGACGCATAAAATTCCGCATCCATTCAAACATCAAACTGGCGAATACCTCTATCCGACAGGGGATGTCGGCGTTTGGACTGAAGAAAGCAAGATTCAGATTTTGGATTGGATGTAGGAGGAGAAGAAGAATGCTAGTTAGTAGACGAAAAGGACATGCAGCAAATCATATCGTCAGAATCAACGGAAAACGGATGGATCTCAAAGCATTAGAGCAAGTCATGATGCTTCATTTTCCGCTAAAGGAATGTGCAATCATTCCGAAGAAAAATCAAGAAGGCGGTCTATCGCTTGTGCTATTTGCACAGGCGAAGGACCCTTCGTTGACAAGAGAGGATCTGAAGAAAGGTCCGCTTCATCCTCATGAAGTGCCAGCCGCTCTCGTCTTATTACCTTCTTTGCCAAAGACAGAAAGTGGAGCAGTCGACAAAGAGGCACTGCTTTCAATTGAAATCATAGATCAAGAGGAATTAAGAAAGATAGAAGAGCGCACCAAAGCTATAGATGGAGTAGAGGAAGCGGCCGCTTTCATTGAAAGTCAGTCAGAAAAACGCACGCCTTATCACCTAGATGATCTGTTTCCTGATCGACAGCGTACTCAAGGGAACGGACCGCTTTCGAAAAGTGAAGCGAGCGAAACAAAACCATCATCTCTACATGAGAAGCCGCCCGCACTTGTGTATGGCGGAGATGTGATCAAAAAACCAGGCACACCTGTCACGCTGACAGAGGTGCTGATTCGATCAGCCTTTATGTCACCAGACCGCGGGGTGACTTATTTGAAAGAAGGCGGGCGTACGTTGACCCAAACCTATCCTGAATTACTAACTAGCGCTGAACGGGTTCTGTCTGGTTTAAGGGCAGCAGGACTGTCAAACGGCGATCAAGTGTTACTTCAATTGAAAGACCATCAAGATTTTATCACGGTGTTCTGGGGCTGTATTCTCGGAGGTATCATTCCGACCCCAGTCTCTGTGCCGCCTGTTTATGATGAAGTGAATCAAGGTGTGAATAAGCTGAAGGGCGTGTTTCAGCTGCAAAATGAACCTTTCATTATTACGAATGAAGCAAGTGCTGAGGACATTGCTGGGCTGCGTGAGGCATTTGAAACGAAGGTCATGCCTATCTTAACAATTGAAGCGTTGCTGGCGTATGAACCAGATGAACAGCATTATGAGCCAGAGCCGGATGAGCCTGTGCTGCAGCTGCTGTCTTCAGGAAGTACGGGTGTACCAAAGTGTATTCGTCATCATCATCAAAGCATTTTATCTAGAATTATGGCCTTTGAGCAGGTAAACGGCTTTACACATGAGGATGTGTCGCTTAACTGGATGCCGCTTGATCATGTTGGTGGAATTGTCATGTTTCATGTACATGACGTCTACCTTGGCTGCCAGCAGATTAGTCCATCCATCGATCAATTTATCGAGCGGCCGATGGTGTGGCTGGATTGGGTAGAAACATACGGTGTCACAAGGACATGGGCACCAAACTTTGCCTTTGCCATGATGAATGAGTATGAAGACGACATTCGTAAGGGAAACTGGAACCTGTCCACTCTGACTTATATCATGAATGCAGCCGAAGCGGTTGTCCCGAAAGTCACGCAGCGCTTCATGCACATCATGGGTCAGCACGGATTAAGCCGTCATGCGATGGTACCTGCTTACGGCATGTCAGAAACATCCTCAGCCATTGTTCAGTCAAAAAAATTGATGCGGAACAGTGAACGGGATGGACAGCTGACGATTGATCAGACCTCGTTAACAAGTGAGATCGAATATGTGACGCACGATCATCCGAACAAGATGACGTTTACAGAAGTCGGCACGCCGATTCCGTCTGTATGGATTCGAATTGTAGATGAGCATCACGAGGTGCTGCCAGAAGATCAGGTTGGACGCTTGCAGGTGAAGAGTCCAACAATTATGATGGGCTACTATCAAAATGAGGAAGCCAATCAAGAAGTATTTGCGGAAAACGGCTGGTTTCACACGGGGGATTTAGGGTTTATTCACGAAGGGCGTCTCGTTCTGACCGGTCGAGAAAAAGACATCATTGTCATCAACGGCGCTAACTATTTGAATTACGAAATTGAAGCTGTTGTTGAAGAGGTGGACGGGGTTGAAGTCACCTTTGCCGCTGCGTATGGCATTTACAATCCCGAATCAAGCAACGACACGCTTGCCGTCTTTTTTGTCACACAAAGGGATTCAATAGAAGAACAAATCACGATGATTCAACAGATTAGAGAGGCCATCATTCGAAAAATCGGAATAGAGCCTGATCACATCATTCCGGTGAAAAAAGACCAATTTCCAAAAACGGAGAGTGGGAAAATTCAGCGTGCCCAGTTAGGCGCAGCACTAAAAGATGGAGCATTCCGTGACATTGAACAGGCACTCGATCTTGCTTCTGAAAATAAACAAACACTCCCAGATTGGTTTTTCAAACGCATTTGGGCTAAGGAGCATATCGGTCCAACTCAGCCTTTTGCTGACCATCTACTCGTTTTCGAGGATGAAAAAGGACTTTATCAATCGCTTTACGCCCAATTTGAACAAAAGAATCAGCCATATATTTCTGTGAGAAAAGGGCATGAATTTTTGCGTCTTTCCAAAGGGATGTATCAGATAAACCCGAGAATTAAGGGGGATTACGTCAGGCTCGTTGCAGCACTTGAAGCAGATGAATTAAAGACAGGGCGCATGCTCCATCTGTGGAATGTGTCAGACAAAGAAGACATCGTTGATCCTGCGCAGTTCAAAGAGCTGCATGCCAGCACCAATCAATCCATTTTGTACTTGTATCAAGCATTGCGACAAGCAAATAAAGAGCCCATCCGTCTTGTCGTTGTGACAAAAGGTGGTCAATTTGTGAAGCCTGAAGACGATCTTCAGGTGGAGAAAACGCCGCTTGTAGGTCTACTCAAAACCATTCCGCAAGAATGGGAAGGAGCAGAGGTGTCTCATCTTGATATTGAAGCGGAGAATGTAGAACAGGATGCCGAGCATATTGCGGAAGAATTGTCTGCGATTCATATAAAAGCAGAGGTGTCTTACCGAAATGGGGACAGATTCGTACCAAAGCTGGAAAAAGTCGATATGATCGAAGCGCCTCAAACAGAAGGTTTTTTAGAATATGAAGGTCTTTATTTATTAACTGGAGGACTTGGCGGTATTGGGTTTGAGCTGTCTAAGCAGATGCTCCAATTTGGCTTAAAGCTCGTATTGATCGGACGGACACCTCTGGAAGACAGCTTGGAAAAGAAAGAAGCCTTCTCACAGCTAAAAGATGTTGGTGACGTCATTTATATCCAAGCGGATGTGACCAACTTACGTGACGTCGAACAGGCAATTTATGAAGCAGAAAAGCATTTTGGACAATCAATCCGGGGTGTGCTGCATTTAGCCGGTGCTGGCAATGTGTCTGAGCATTTTCAGCAGGCGGACAAGTATACACTGGCTCATACGTCAGAAGAGGATTTCATAAAAGAAATGTCAGGGAAAGCAGACGGAGCATGGGTTCTGCAGGAAGCCTTTAAGTATGATCCGACCGTACCGTTTGTCTTTTTTGGATCGGTTAATGGCTTTTTTGGCGGCACAACATTTGGGGCATACTCTGCGGCCAACAGCTTTTTAGATGGACTCGCGCACGCTCTCACCTTTCAAGAAGGAAGACGAGCGATCTCTTTGAACTTCAGTATGTGGGATAATCTCGGTTTGTCTAAGGGGCATACCGGAGCAGCTCTCACTGTTCGCAAAGGATTTCAATTGATTGGAAAAAAGCAAGGTCTCCATTCATTATGTCTAGGTGCCCGGCTGAATGAAGCGCATCTGTTTATCGGTCTGGACGGAGCAAATCCAGACATCGCCGGGTATCTTCAGCCAGCTCCAATACCGGTCTTTGAGAAAAAGCTTTTTTACACCGTTCAGCCTGGCAAAGAAGTGCATGTTGAAGAGATCACGAGCGTCGCAGCAGGCAAATGGGACATTCAGCAAGTACAGGAAATACCGAAAAAACAAGATGGCTCTATTGATCATGAAGCACTCAAATTGAATCATCACAAAAACGTACAAAGCCTTGAAAAGCAATTGCCAGAAACGAAGACAGAGCAGCTTCTTGCCGCCATTTGGGAGGACATTTTAGATGTAGATCGCGTGTACAAAGAGGATCAATTCTTCGACCTTGGCGGACATTCACTAAAGGCGACTCAAACCATTTCTCGGATCAATCATGAATTTTCAATGAAGGCGCCTTTAAAAATATTATTTGAAAGCAAACATCTCGCACATCTGGCGCAAATGGTTGATGACATCAAAGGAACGCCAGCCGTTCAAGAAGCTGAAATTCCAAAGCTTGAAAAGCAAACAAGTTATGAGCTGTCACATGCCCAGAAGCGTATTTGGTTCTTATCCACATTAGAAAAGAGCCATCATTACAATATACTAGGTGCTTGGAAGCTGACAGGACCATTACACATTCAAGCATTAACAAAAGCGATTGGCCTTTTAACAAAGCGGCATGAAGCACTTCGAGCAGTATTTAAATCACTTGGCGGTAAGCCGGTTCAACTCATTCGTGAAGACCTTCCGCCATCTGTGACAGTGGCAAATTTCTCGTTATTTAATGAAAAAACAAGAGCGAGAAGACTCAAGCAGCTCATTCAGCAAGAGGCAGACCGTGTCTATGATTTAGAAAGAGGACCTCTTGCGCAGTGGACGATAGTAGATATGGGCAAGGAGGAGTATTATCTCCTTTGCGCGCAGCATCACATCATTTCAGATGCTTGGTCACTCAGCCTGCTCATTCAGGAATTAGAAGTGGCATATGACGCACTGCTTGCAGATGAAACGCCGCAGCTCCCAGCCTTAGAAATTGAATGGACAGATTATGTACATTGGGAAAATGAACAATTAAAGCATCATCAAGAAGATCAAACCTATTGGCTCAATACGCTACAAGGTGAACTTCCAGTGCTGGAGCTGCCGTTTGATCGCCCTCGTCCGCCGGTTCAAACATTTAACGGTGCTACAGAGCAAATCGTACTGGATGAACCGCTTATCCGCCGCTTGGAGGCCTTGTGCAAGCAGCAGGGCACAACGCTGTTCATGACGATGCTGTCCGCGTACTACGTCCTGCTTCACAAGCTGTCCGGACAGACGGATATCATCATTGGATCGCCTATTGCAGGGCGGGATGCCAAGCAATCAGAGAAGCTTGTTGGGATGTTTGTGAATACACTTGCGCTGAGACAGGACATCTCAACAGCAGAGACGTTTGCTGATCTCTTGGAAAACGTGAAAGAGATGACATTAAAAGCCTTTGAGCATCAGCATTATCCATTTGACAAGCTTGTCGATGACCTTTCGTTAGATAGAGATTTAAGCCGGTCACCTATTTTTCAGGCGGCCATGGGGTATGTCACCGATTCGCTCGATGTAAACCTTAAAGGACTGACAAGTGAACATGTGATGGTTCATCATACAGTATCTAAATTTGATCTCACCCTGCATATATTTGAACAGGAAGAGCAGCTGTCGATTCATGTGGAATACAATACGGATTTATTTGATCAAGAGACGATCCAACGTTATATGAACTATTATCTCCATTTGTTAGATGGCATGACGGCTCAGCCTGAGCGTACATTTGCTGATTATTGCTTAATGGACAAAGTGGAACAGGCGGCCATGATTATAGGAAAAAATCAAACAGATACGCCATATCCAAAGCGTACGCTTCAAGAACTGTTTGAAGAGCAGGTGCAGCGTGATCCGCATCGTATTGCCTTGTCCTATATGGATGAGCACATGACGTATGAAGCCTTGGATGAGAAGGCGGCAAAGCTTGCTGCTTACTTGCAGTCAAAAGGAATTGGACCAGGCTCCCTTGTACCGATGCTTTTTGATCGCTCCTTTGACATGATTGTTTCGGTCCTAGGAATCGTTAAATCTGGTGCTGCGTATGTTCCGATGTCACCTGAATATCCAGATGCACGCATCCGTCTCATCGTTCGTGATACGCAAAGCGATGTGATCATCACCCAGTCTCATCTTGCAGATCGTCTAGTAGACTTTACAGGTACAAAGATTGTCATGGACAAGCCAATACCAGAAACAAATGCAGTGTATCAAAGAGAATCATCGATCATAGGTGAAGACCAGATCGCCTATGTCAACTACACATCAGGCTCAACAGGTACACCAAAAGGCGTGATGCTTCCTCATGCAGGAGTTGTCCGCTTAGTTAGAGAAACAAACTATATCAAGCTCGGTCCAGATGACAAAATGCTTCAGCTCTCAAACTATGCTTTTGATGCCTTTACATTTGAATTATGGGGAATGCTGCTGAATGGCGGCCAGCTGATTCTGCTCCCAAAATATGCAGCACTGAATATGGACGAATTAACGCAGTTCATTAAAACGCATCAAGTAACAGCCAACTGTTTGCCAACCGCTTTATTTAATCGACTGGTGGAGCACGATCCAAAAAGTGTGGCAGGCTACCGCACATTACTCGTTGGCGGGGAAGCCATGTCTAGTGAGCATGCACGAAAAGCATTGCCGCATATGGAAGGTGTGCTCGTCAATGCTTACGGTCCAACAGAAAACACGACCTTAGCCACCACACATCAAGTCACACATGTGCCAGCAGGCGCAAAATCAGTTCCAATTGGTGTGCCGGTGTCGAACTCAACTGTCGTCATACTGGATGATGCGCTCAATCCAGTGCCAGCAGGCGTCAAAGGAGAAATTTATATCGGCGGAACCGGCCTTGCTAAAGGCTACCTTCATGATCCAGAGCGGACAAAGGAGCGGTTTATTGACAATCCTTTTCCTGAACTAAAGGGAGACAAGCTGTATCGTTCAGGCGACCTTGGTACATGGCGGTCAGATGGCACCATTGAATACCTCGGCCGAAAAGATCATCTGGTGAAAATTAGAGGCTACCGAATTGAATGCGGAGAAATTGAGACAGCCCTGCTCAAGCATCCACAAGTCAAAGAATGTACAGTCATCGCCAAAACGTATGGCAGCTCAAAACGGCTGGCGGCCTACCTTGTGACAAACGGGGAGAATCCTGTTCCGGGCTGGAAAGCCTTTTTGCAGGAAAGCCTGCCAGGCTATATGATTCCAAGTTACTTTGTCGTACTGGATGAAATGCCGGTGACAACGAACGGGAAGGTTGATCAAAAAGCATTGCCAGAGCCAACAGAAACAATCTCCCTTTCCCATGATGACGACAAACCAGTCACCGAAACGGAAGAGCGGATTGTCGCAGCTTTCAAGGAAGTGCTTGGTGTGAAACAAGTAGGTATGTATGACTCCTTCTTTGATCTGGGCGGCGATTCCATCATGAGTATTCAGGCTGTCGCCAAATTAAAAGAAAAAGGTGTTCGTGTTGATCCGAAATGGATTTTCATGCACCCGGCGCCTGCGCAGTTAGCCGCACATTTGGACGCAGTGCCAGAAGCCGCTGAGAACGTCGAAAGGTCTCCGAAGGACTACGTAATCGAGCTGAAAAAAGGCGATCCAGCTGAACCGAGAATACTCTTTGCGCCGCCTGCTGGTGGAACGGTGATGGGCTATATCGATGTTGCTAAGCTCATGACACATCAAGGCGCTGTGTATGCTTTGCAGTCTCCTGGCCTATATGAGGATGAAGAGCCGCAATTCCTCCATTACACGGAGCTTGTGACCCTTTTTATTGATGCCATTGAGACGTTCTACCGTCCGGGCATTGACTATCTCGCAGGGCATTCAATGGGCGGGCATCTTGCCTACGGAATGAATCAGCGGCTCTGCCATGCAGGAAAAGCACCGAAAGGACTCATCATTTTAGATACGGTGCCAGTGCTAAGAGATGAGGCAGATCAGGCACTTCATGCCGATATGAACGAAGAAGAAGTGAAAATGCTCGCACTTGTCCTTGGAATGGGGAATCTGGTCGGCATTCAGCCAGAAGCTTTACAAGGATTGAGCTTCCAAGAAGTGAAGCAGAAAATACTCAAAGAGGCAGAAAAGGATGAAGTTGTTCATCAATTCATGAATGATCAATATTTAGATAAATATTTGCAAATGCAAACACATAATACGATCATGTCACAAGCCATTGAATTAGAAAAAGAACCATTCCCTGTGCCATTTTATATTGTCCAAAGCAGTGATCACGCAAGCGATTTCCAGAAGAAGTTCGCAGACTGGGAGGCTTATACGAAAGAGTCGTGCTCGTATTACCACATCAAAGGCGACCATGTCACCATGATGAAAAGACCGCAGGCAGATGAACTGGCACGGATTCTTCAAACGATTATAAAGGGGTAAAGACGTATGAATCAGTTATTGAAAACCTTTGAAAAAAAATCAGATCTCATTCAGCTTATTTGTTTTCCTTTTGCCGGCGGATATTCCGCCTCATACCGTCCGCTCTTTGAACAGCTAAAAGACATGGCAGAAGTCACAGCAGCAGAGCCCCCAGGGCACGGCACCAATCTCATGCCGCTTGAATCAAGCATTGACCGGCTGGCAGAGCTGTATAAAGAAGGACTCACGGACAAATTGAGCCGCCCATTTATTCTGTTCGGACATTCAATGGGAGGACTTGTGGTATACAGACTAACCCAGCTGCTAGAAAAGGAAGAAATTTATCCCGCAGCAGTGGTGATCTCAGCCATTCAGCCTCCGCAAACAAAACGCCAGATGCTGACCCATTTATCCAATGAAGCATTTGTACAGCATATTGCCGAAATGGGCGGGATTCCTAAGGAATTATTAGAGAACAAGCCAATGATGGATTACTTTACGCCGTCCTTGCGTGCAGACTACCGGGCACTGGAAACCTTCCAGCACACAGATCAATCAATCATCGACACACCTGTTTATTTATTCAACGGAAAGCAAGATGAGAAATGCATGCAAGATGCAAGCGGCTGGCTAAAATGGGCTAAAACCATCGAACGCAAAAATTTCGATGGAGGCCACATGTACATCAACACACACCTTGAGCAATTTGCAGAGCAGATGAGACATGTCATTGAGCTTGCAGCCAATCAACAATTGATCAGACATTAAAAAGAAAGCGGCTCTCTATAAAGAGGCCGCTTTTTCTTATGAATGCTGTTTCTTCACCACATTCCCGCCAATTACTCCGCCAATGACCAGCACCCCTCCGATGAGATGATACCAATCAATCGTTTCGTGTAAAATGAGAACCCCGGCGGCGACCGTGATAAACGCGGATAAATTGTTAAAGATGCTGACCTTTGCCGCTTCAAGCTGAGAGAGTGCATAATTTGATAAATACGCCGTGAGAAGTGATGAAACAATGCCTAAAAAGAGCATCGACCATACAAAGGATGCTTCTGTAAATGGACTGAAAAACTCTGGCAATGAGCCATTGACCGAATGCCGGATAAGCGCGGCGGTATTGAAAAAAACAAAGCCAAAGAAGGTCATCACAAAGGTGAGTTCGATCACGTGGAAGCGTTTTGTAATCACTCTGGCAAACACACTATATGCACTGGATGACAAGGCTGAAAGTAAAATCAGCACATAGCCGATGAAGTGAGAATTCTTGACATCAATTCCCTTCATGACAAAGAGAAGCATCACCCCACACACAGAAAGAAAGGTAAACAGCACTTGTATCCATGTCGCACGTTCCTTTAAAAACCAAGCTGCCAGCAGCATCGTCAGAATGGGAATCGTCGCTTGAATGATGCCAGCCTCTGAAGAAGATGTATACATCAATCCCCACACTTGAAAAGCAAAGAACAAAACAGGATAAAGCAAGGAAAACGGTACGAGATAAATGAGATCACGCCATTGAATAGATATGCGATACTTTTTTCGTAGAAACGGATACAGCAATAGAGCGGCTGCAAAAGAAATGGTAAAGCGGTGTGCCAATAAATCTATTGGGTTTGCTGATTCTAATGCTATTTTGACAAACAAAAAGGAAAAACCAATGATAGAGGCGTATGCGATTGCGGCAGCATACGCTTTTTGTTTTGACATATTCATAACGTGACTCCTTACATGAGCATGCATGCTTCAAATGAATTGACCGGTTCTGTTCTTCTATCGTAATCGGATCATCTAACGTGTACAATAAGAGAACATGATATCTGTACCGGTACAAGGAGGAAAAGGTGTGAGGAAATATGATCAGCTTGTCTTGAGCTTAAAAGAAAAAATGGATTCTGGTGAGTACAGTGCTGGGATGAAAATTCCATCCATTCGCCACTTAGCGGCTCAATTTGCAGTGAGTAAAAGCACTGTCATCAAGGCGCTGGATACATTGGAGCGGGAACATCTGCTGTATTCTGTAGAAAGAAGCGGTTATTATGTCGTGAAAACGAAGCAGCCAGCAGGCAAGCAGGACGGCACATGGATTGATTTTGCTTCATCTGCACCTGATCCCGTTGTGTTTCCATATGTCGATTTCCAACACTGCATCAACCAAGCGATCGATTTGTATCAAAATGACTTATTTATTTACGGCACAGCCAACGGCTTACCATCACTGCTGCCAGTCATTTCAAAGCGATTAATGGATTATCAAGTGTTTGCTCATCCAGAACAGATCGTCATGACCTCTGGTATTCAGCTCGCTTTATCCATTTTAAGCACCATCCCTTTTCCGAATGGAAAACAAACCATACTAGTCGAACAGCCGGGTTATCACTTATATCTCCAATATTTAGAGAAGAATCAATTGCCTGTGCGCGGAATTCAGCGGACGGAAAAAGGGATCGATCTTATCGAATTAGAGCGTATCTTTCGAGAAGAGGAGATTCGTTTTTTCTATACGATGCCAAGATTTCAAAACCCGCTTGGAACGAGTTTATCAAAGCGAGAAAAAAGAGCGATTGCAGCTCTTGCTGAGAAATATGATGTCTACATTGTTGAGGATGATTATATAGCAGATTTAGAATTCGACACAAAAAGAGACCCGATCTATTCGTACGATCAGGCAGGAAAGGTCATTTATTTGAAAAGCTTTTCTAAAATCATTTTTCCGGGGCTTCGAACAGGAGCGGTCGTCTTACCTGAAGAACTGATTAGACCTTTTAGTGAACACAAACGACTGATTGATATCGACAGCTCCATGCTGTCCCAGGCAGCCTTAGAAATATATTTAAAAAGCGGGATGTTTGAGCGGCATAGAGACAGGATGCGGGCGACCTATCGAAACCGCTCCAAGCAGCTCGTGGCAAGTTTAAAAAATGATCAGAGCGCCTATGTGCTGGGAGAACAGGAGCCGGCTACCCATACACATGTACGTGTCGACCGGTCGATTCCCATGAACCAGCTTATTCAGCAGCTGAAAAAGGCATCTGTTTCCATTCAGCCAATTGACCGTTATTACCTGTCGGCCTATCAAAAGGAGCCCATTCTTCAGCTGAATATCTGGCAGGTGAAAGAAGAGCAGATTACACGCGGAGTCGATCTATTAAAGACGGTATTTCAGCAAAGCACGCGTTATTAAAGGCGGGACAGTACATCGCTGCAAGTGAGTCTCTCAACGCTTTCAGCCGCAGCAGGTTTTCGTGTACATACCGCCATTTGGTAGGCAGGGTCAAGTGAGTATGTTTGAACAAAGCAAGGCGCTTCATGATCAGGTAATGCAAGCGTCGCCTGTCCATCCTCTGACAGACGGGCTGTAAAGGACGAAAGCCCATAGGATAATCCTTTTCCAGTCAGCTTGATAAAGGCTTCCTTCATTGACCATAGATGAAAGAAATAGGCTTCCTGCCGTTCTGCCGGTTTTGAGAGTAAATCCTGATACTCATCCGCTGAAAAAAATCGTTCGGCAATCGCCAGATCAATAGGTTTGATCTCCTCAATATCAATGCCCACAGGTGCATCATCTACTGCGCAAACGACCCAATCGCCAGAGTGAGAAAGATTAAAATGAAAAGAAGGAAGATGCCGGACAACAGGTTTGCCATTGCCCTCTGTTTCAAAAACGATCTGATCCATAGGCAGCTCGTACATATCATGGATCGTTTGACGAACCAGCACTTCACCTAACAAGGTTCTTCTTGCATCGATCAAAAAACGAAAGCGTTCAGCCGCAGCACGCTTTTCAGATGACACAAAGGGTTTCAGACGTTCTATTTGTTGTCGTGCATTAATTTCATCTAAGTGTTGTAATTGGATAGCAAAAATCTTCATAATGAACCTCTAATTTTTTACATTGATTGTACCATTGAAGAGCGCCGTGCAAAAGAGGAAAGCCACCTGTTCAGTGAAAGCCCAAAAAGAGAGGAAGATGCAGGGGGATTTCTTCTTATGAATATAAGAAAAATCTGTTTATTTATTTAACCGCAAGAAAAGCCATTCTTATCATAGAATGGCTTGTTCTCATCTGGTAAGGGTTTGAACAGGTTTCTCTGCTGTTTTTGCAATGAGCAGCTGTAGGAGCCGTGTTGATTGCGGTAAGGAGAAACGCAGGACAAGACCTGTGAAGATAGCAGTCAAAATCGTTCCAATGCCGATCGGTCCGCCGAGCATCCATGCAAACAAAAGCACAGTTAACTCAATACCATTTCGAACCCACTGAACGTTCAGCCCTGTTTTCGCTGAGATGAGCAGCATTAATGAATCCCGTGGCCCAGCACCAAGATTGGCTGAGACATAAATGCCAACGCCATATCCAGAGACAACAACGCCGGTAATAAACACATATAAAGCCGGTAAATACCCATGTGGCGCAGGTAATACCGCATTAAAGAAATCAATAAACACGCCAATCAGCACCATATTGAGCAGGGCGCCGATCTTTGGAAATGATTTCGTGAAAACAGAAGTCAGTGTCACAATCAGTGCACCAATAATGATCGACCATTGTCCAATGGTTAAACCAAAATGCTGAAACAGTCCATAATGAAATGCGTCCCAAGGACCAATGCCAAGGATCTTTCCTTTCACTGTCAGCGATAGTCCAAAAGCAAGTACGATCAATCCAGTAAAGTAAAAAAACCAACGTAAAAGATGTTCCCGCTTCAAAAGCTTTCCCTTCTTTCTTAAACACTCGATTTCCATCGTAACATACTCGCACCCCCCTTTAAATGGCTTTGCTCAATTGTAATCGCTTACTTAAAAAAGAATTTTGTCGAATTGTAAGGGTTAAAACATCAAAACAAGCAGCAAGACTTTCGGATTGTTTTTTTTAGCAAAAGAAGCCATTAATTTCCGCATTTTAAGAGAAAAAGAAAATAATTCAATATATTTTTCCAAAAAACTAATCTTCAACCAATTAAAGAATAATTATCTTTAAATAGAAGAGATTGTATATAAATCATGTCATTAGACCTGTTTGGAAGAAAAGTAAAATGCGGAGGTATACGATAAAAAAAGGTCATTTTATTGGAAAAAACACAGGTGAATCAAACATCGAGAAGTGTATGTTACTAAATGACTATTTTTGTCGAAAATAGTCATTTAGTCATGTTGAGGCATTTGAAATGTTACTGATATTCTTTACCAAAGTGTGGGAGGTGAACTGGTACATACCATTACGATATGAAGCGAGAAAAAGGGGAGGTCAAAGAATGAACTTATTAAAAAGAACGAGTCAATTATTTCTTATATTGGTGCTGATCGTTGGAAATCTATTAACAGTCTCACCAGCTGTTACGAAAGCCGCTGGGACGGTTGTTGTCAATAACACGGATTCTTATATTATTGGGAGTAGGCCACTGGTTCTTCAGCAGCTCGATGGAAATAATCCAACAAATGTAAAAGCTAGTGTAGAGGTGAAAGGAATCGATATGGGTGCAGTGAATGGTGTTGCTGTAAGTGATCGAGAAAATGTTGTGTATGCAACTGCAAATAGCACGACCCCTACTCTATATAAAATAAATGCGACATCAGGGCAAGCAGAGAGCTTAACCCAATTACCAGAAGGTGCTTCTAATGCCGTTGTGTATCAAGATAAATATATCTATTCTTATGCTTCTAATGGTGAGTATTTCCTTGGAACATACGATTTAGTTACGGGTCAAAAATCGTCTAAAAAAATTGTCGGATATGACATCGGGTCTGGCGTTGGCGGAGATCTTGTCGTTGATAAGGACGGCTATCTTTGGTTCGCATCAAATGGCAGTGGGGCCATTGCGCAAATGAACCCTGATACAGCAGAAGTCATTCGTGTCATTCCGATTAAAAATGCAGATGGTAAAACGATTGACGGAGGCGTTCGGGGGATTAGCTTTTTGCCCAATGGACAAATGCTATTACAGTCAGGATTAAATGACTCCATTGGCCATTCCACTCTTTTTACACTTGATGCGAAAACATTAAGTACAACATATATGGGCACTGTAGGTGATTCATTATCTTACGATTTAGCTTCGCGGGTAAAGCCAGAATTTGATCCATATCCTCCAGAGCTTGAATCAGAAAAATCAGTTGTCTTACAGAAAAAAGCAGAGGGCAACACAGATGAAAAGCATCCAGAAGTAGGCGACACGTTACTTTATACAATTAAAGCAAAAAATACCGTGCAATATGGTATTGTCAAAAATCTGATCATATCAGATAAGCTGCCAAGCAGCTTAACGTATGTTTCAGGGTCTCTTAAGGTGGATGGAACGAGCGTAACAGATGCAAAAGATCAAGACAAAGGTGATTATACAAACGGAACTGTTTCAGGTCAAATAGGTGACGTGAAAGATACCGATTGGCACACAGTGACATTTGAAGCCACGGTAGGCAAAGGTCAGGCAGGCAAAGATATTCAAAATACCGCGAATGTCAAAGGGGAAAACACACCTCCGGATGAACCAACAACAAACATAGAAATTTACCCGCGTGATCCAAAACTTGAATCAAAAAAATCAGCGGTCTTGCAGAAAAAAGCAGAAGGGAATACAGATGAGAAGCATCCAGAAGTAGGCGACACATTACTGTATACCATTCAAGCCCGTAATGCGGTTGAAGACAGCGTCATTGAAGATCTTGTGATTTCTGACAAGTTACCTCAAGGGTTATCATATGTACCAAATTCACTTCAGGTAGATGGAAATCCAATCACAGATGCAAAAGATGATGATAACGGTGATATGACAGATGGAACTGTCACCGGAACGTTCGGTGAAGTGAAAGATGCGAAATGGCATACCGTGACGTTTGAAGTCACAGTTGAAAAAGGTCAGGCAGGCAAAGATATTCAAAATACAGCCAATGTTACAAGCCGCAACACACCGCCAGACGAGCCGACAACGAATGTAGAAATCTATCCGCGTGACCCGAAACTGACTTCAGAAAAATCAGCGGTCTTGCAGAAAAAAGCAGAAGGGAATACAGATGAGAAGCATCCAGAGGTCGGTGACACCCTTCTTTATACAATTAAAACAAAGAATACGATAGAAGACAGTCTCGTTGAAAACTTAGTGATCTCAGATAAACTGCCGGAAGGATTGGCGTATGTACCGAATTCACTTCAGGTGAATGGAGATGCAGTCACAGACGCAAAGGATGACGATAACGGAGACTTTACAAACGGAACCATTTCAGGACAATTTGGCGACATTAAGGATACAGATTGGTATACAGTGACGTTTGAAGTCACGGTTGAAAAAGGGCAATCTGGTAAAGACATTCAAAATACCGCGAGTGTCACAGGTGAAAACACACCGCCAGATAAGCCGACAACAAATACAGAAATCTATCCGCGTGATCCAAAGCTTGAATCAGAAAAATCAGCGGTCTTGCAGAAAAAAGCAGAAGGTAACAAAGATGAGAAACATCCAGAAGTAGGCGATACCCTTCTTTATACAATTAAAACAAAGAACACGGTAGAAGACAGTCTTGTTAAAAATCTTGTGATCTCAGATCAATTACCAAAAGGGCTGAAGTATGTCACTGGATCTCTTCAGGTTGATGGTGAATCTGTCACAGATGTGAAAGACGACGATAGTGGAGACTACACAGATGGAAAGGTTACAGGTTCTTTTGGTGATGTGAAGGACACGGATTGGCATACCGTGACGTTTGAAGTGACAGTTGAAAAGGGACAGGCTGGTCAAGACATTCAAAACACAGCCGAAGTAACTGGCGAAAACACGCCGCCAGATGATCCAACAACAAAAACAGAAATTTATCCTCGTGAACCAAAACTAGCATCAGAAAAGGCTGCAAGTATTCAGAAAAAGGCAGAAGGCAACAAAGATAAAAAGACACCACAAGTAGGCGATACCCTTCTTTATACGATCAAAACAAAGAATCTTGAAGAAGACAGCATCGTCAACAATCTTGTGATTTCCGATGAACTGCCAGAAGGTCTTCAATATGTCGAAGGTTCACTAAAAGTAGATGGACAAGCTGTCACAGATGCAAAAGATGACGACAACGGAGACTACACAAAAGGCACAGTGACCGGTCAATTTGGCGATATTAAAGATACGGACTGGCATACCGTGACGTTTGAAGCGAAGGTCGCTAAAGGCCAATCAGGTAAAAGCATTCAAAACACAGCGAAAGTAACAGGCGAAAACACACCGCCAGATGAACCAACAACCGAAACAAACATTGATCCAAGAGATCCAAAGCTTGAATCAGAAAAAACATCAGAAATCTCTCAAAAAGCAGAAGGCAATACAGATGAAAAACAAGTACAGGTAGGCGACACCCTTCTTTACACCATCAAAACAAAAAATAGTGTAGAAGACAGTATCATCAAAGGTCTAGTCATCGCAGATAAACTGCCAGAAGGTCTTGAATACGTCGAAGGATCATTAAAAGTAGATGATCAAGCTGTGACAGATGCAAAAGATGATGACAACGGAGACTACACAAAAGGCACAGTGACCGGTCAATTTGGTGATATCAAAGATACGGACTGGCATACGATTACTTTTGAAGCGAAGGTTGCTAAAGGATCTGAAGGTAAAACCATTCAAAATATCGCAGTTGTGAAGGGTGAAAATGTTGACGAACCAGACAAACCTGAAAATTCAACAACGGTAGAACCGCCGCATGTGCCAGAGGTGCCAGGGAATCCAGAACAGCCTTCTCATTCAGAAACTGATACACCTGGACATCATCTTCCGAACACTGCAACAGCAATGTACAACCTTTTACTAGCAGGATTTGCCCTCGTACTAATAGGTGCAGCTCTTATCATCTGGAATAGAAGAAAAAGAAACGGATAAACAGTCATGTTTCAAAAATTCATCTCAGCGATATTGATCACAGCAGGTCTTTGTCTCGCAATTGTAGGGTATTTAAATATCGTTGATGGACAAAAAGTAGTAGAACAGTCATTTCAGTCTGCACAAGCAGCTATTCAGCAAAAGGGGCAAAAGGATTCCCCTTTTGCGCCGCAGGCTGGTGAAACGATTGGGCTCTTGCACATCCCAAAACTAAGAGCTGAGTTACCGATTGTAGAAGGAACAGAAGCAGATGATTTAGCAAAAGGTGTTGGTCACTTTCATGAGAGTTATTTTCCGAATCAACAGGGACAAATCGTTTTATCAGGGCATCGTGATACGGTGTTTAGGCGAACAGGAGAACTTGTGAAGGGAGATCAACTCATTATTGAGCTTTCATATGGACGTTTTGTCTATGAAATTGAGAAAACAAAGATTGTGAAGAAAGATGATCAAACAATTATTACATTACAGCAGGAAAAGGAAGAACTTGTTCTCACCACATGTTACCCTTTTTCCTATATTGGTCCTGCACCAAACAGATATATCATATATGGGAAGCGTATTTAGTCACTGGAGCAGCCTGCAGATTAACCGATTTGATCGCTTAATCCCTTTATAAAGAGGGAATCGTCTATATCATATCTAGAGATGCAGGAGGGGGCAATTTGTTAAATAACGATTATGTTAAGTATATAGATAAATTTGGAAGAATTGTTCTTCCGACAGAGATGAGAAAACGGTTGAACATTCATCCGCAAGATTTTATGGAGATTTATCGAGAAGAAGACCAAATTGTGATGAAGCCGTATTGGCAGGACAAACCTTGTATTGTAACAGGACAAGTGACGTGTTCCAATAAGGTGCTATCCGGCGGGGTGGTTATCAGTCCAGAGGGAGCGAGACTGCTCCTGCAAGATTTACTGGCGCTTCGCCTTCAAAAAGAGATATAAAAAAAGGCTGTCCTCACCACGTGAGAACAGCCTTTTTTCATCATACTGGATTCAAAATCCGGTTTAAAAATTGTTTTGTTCGTTCTTCCTTTGGCCGTTTGAAGATTTCCTCTGGAGGACCTTGTTCGACGATGACGCCGCCATCAATAAAAATCACTTCGTCTGCTACTTCCTGGGCAAACTTGATTTCGTGTGTGACAACCGCCATGGTCCAGCCTTCCTTCGCTAGATCCTTCATAACCTTTAAGACTTCCCCGACAAGCTCAGGGTCAAGCGCAGAGGTGGGTTCATCAAAAAGCATAAGCTCTGGCTGAATGGCAAGTGCACGGGCAATCCCGACACGCTGCTTTTGACCGCCTGACAGCTGGAATGGATACAGGTCTTTTTTATCTTCAAGACCGACCTTTTGCAAGAGCTGAATGGCTTCTTTTCGAACCATTTCCTTTGGACGGCGCTGCACCTGAACAGGACCTTCCATCACATTCTCAAGCACTGTGCGGTGAGGAAACAGGTGATAATCCTGAAACACCATTCCTGATTTCCGGCGAAGCTTCAGCAGATCAGCAGATTTATTTTTTTTCGAAAAATCAATTGAGAAATCATCGAAGGTAAAGGAGCCGCCATTTGGTATTTCAAGTGCATTTAAACAGCGAAGCATCGTTGTTTTTCCTGAACCAGATGGACCAAGAATCGCCACAACCTGCCCTTTGTTAATCGAAAAATCAATCGACTTTAAAATCTCATTTTCCCCAAAGGATTTCTTTAAGCCTTTGACTGTTAGCATGTCGTTCCCTCCTTACCTTGCGACATATCGATCAAGTCGTTTTTCAATTTGATGCTGAACGAGCGATAGAATGAAGCAGAACACCCAATAGATCAGGGCTGCTTCCATATAAATAAACAAGATTTGATCCAAGTTCGCCGCAGCAATTTCCTGTGATTTACGGAACATCTCTGCCACGAGGATTTGGGAGGCAAGCGATGTATCTTTCACCAAACTAATGAAAGAATTAGACAGCGGCGGAATCGATACACGCACTGCCTGCGGTAAAATCACGCGGACGAGCGTTTTGCGATGGGTCATCCCAATCGAATACCCCGCTTCCCATTGTCCTTTTGGAACAGACAGGACGGATGCACGGATAATCTCCGACGCATACGCACCTACGTTTAATGAAAAAGCGATAATGGCACTTGGATATGGATCCAGTGTGATATTAAATGTCGGAAAGAAATAGAAAATAATAAACAATTGCACAAAAAGCGGCGTTCCGCGAACGGCCGACACATAGATGGAGAAAATCCATCTGAGGGCTTTAATTTTAGACATTCTAGCAAGAGCTGTCACAAGCGCGATAAAAATACCAATAATAAAGGCAATGATGGCGAGGGGAATTGTATAATAAATCCCCTGCATCACCATTGGCCAAAAAGATTGCTGAAGAAGATCCCAAGGAATGACGACTCCCAGGATATTATTTTGTAACATCTTCACCAAACCATTTCTTAGAAATCTTAGCGAGTGTACCGTCTTTCTTCATTTCTTTTAATGCGCCATTCACTTTGTCAACGACTTCGCCGCTGCCTTTTCTGAAGGCAAAATAAGTTTCTTGTGGATCTCCTGTTTCAAATGCAACTTTTAGGTTTTTGTTACCGCTTGTTTTCAAGTAATTCAATACAGCCAATTTGTCATTGAACGTCAGATCAGCACGTCCTTGCTGAATCAATTGAATGGATTGTGCAAGACCTTCAACGCCTTCAATCTTAGCGCCAGCATCTGTTGCTAGTTTATTGTAGTTACTTGTTAATGATTGTGCTGCTTTTTTGCCTTTCACATCAGATAGTTTCTTGATGTCGTTGTTATCTGACTTTGTCACAACAATAGCTTGAGACGTCGTGTATTTATCAGAGAAATCGTATTGATTTTCACGTCCAGTTTTCCCAACTTGGTTCGCTACCACGTCAAAACGTTTTGCATTCAGTCCAGCAAACATACTGTCCCATTGTGTTTCTTTGAATTCAGGTTTTAAGTCAAGGCGTTTTGCTACTTCAGTGATGACTTCTACATCGTAGCCAGTTAATTTATCTGTCTTTTTGTCATGGAAGGTGAAAGGAGCATAAGTTCCCTCTGTTCCGATGGTTAATACACCTTTATCCTGAATGGATTTCCAAAGGTCGCCTGATTCCTTAGACCCAGATTGTTTATTCGCGTTGTCGCTTGCACCAGATCCACATGCCGTGATCAATGCAACACAAACGCCTAAAATAATGGCAAAGAACATTTTTTTCATTTTATTCCCCACTTTTCTTGTTGGTATTTACAACATATGATCTTACAGAGAAGCAACCTAAAAGTAAAGCATTTGAAACTAGGTTGAGCGAATCTCACCAACTTTATGCCCGCAACCCATTTCTTTCAAACCTAAAAAGTCATTCATCTTATTTGTGCGAACATTACTAAAATAAAGACTTTGAGACAGTGACCATAGAAGGAAGCATATTTATTATAAAAGATGTATAATTAGTAGGTTGTTTTGAAAATGGAATGGATCACATGGAGACATGTTTTGATAACAGAGCATCTTAGAAGAAGGAGGGCATCATTGTGGATGTTGGACAAAATCAGCCTGAACAATTGAAAAGGGCGATGACCTCCCGCCATTTATTTATGATTTCACTTGGCGGTGTCATTGGGACAGGCTTTTTCTTAGGAACGGGCTATACGATTGGACAAGCAGGGCCGGTCGGAGCCGTTCTTTCATATATTGTGGGCGGATTGATCATGTATTTAACCATGCTGTGTCTTGGGGAGCTGTCTGTTGCACTTCCTGTGTCGGGCTCGTTTCATACGTATGCGACGAAATTTGTCAGCCCGGCAGCTGGTTTTGCTGTCGGCTGGATTTATTGGCTCGGCTGGGCAGCAACGGTCGCCCTTGAGTTCTTATCAGCAGGGCAGCTGATGAGGCGCTGGCTCCCGCAAGTGGATGTGTGGATTTGGTGTCTCATATTCGGACTCTGTCTTTTCTTATTAAATGCCCGGTCAGCGAAAGCGTTCGGGGAGTCGGAGTTTTTCTTTTCTACCATTAAGATTATTGCGATTTTACTCTTTATTGGCGTAGGCGGAGCGGCAATGTTTGGGTTTATTGAAACAACGAGCGGTGAACCCGCCCCATACTTCAGCCATTTTGTGAGTGACGGGCTATTTCCAAATGGCCTGCTCGCTGTTGTGGTTACGATGATAACAGTAAATTTTTCGTTTCAAGGAACAGAGCTGATCGGGATTGCAGCAGGAGAAAGTGAAAACCCTGAAAAAACCGTTCCACGTTCAATCCATCAGACCGTATGGCGTACACTTGTCTTTTTCGTTTTATCTATTTTTGTCTTAGCGGGTATGGTGCCTTGGAAGGAAGCCAGTGTGCTGCAAAGCCCATTTGTTACTGTGTTTGAGAGAACGGGCATTCCTTTTGCGGCAGACATCATGAACTTTGTCATTATCATTGCTTTATTATCTGTTGCGAACTCTGGCTTGTATGCATCGACGAGAATGCTGTATTCCTTATCGAAGGAAGGAATGGCAGGAAAAGCATTTAGACGCGTCAATCAGCGCGGTATTCCGATGAATGCCTTACTGCTCACCTTCCTGTTTACAGGGATTTCGCTGTTATCCGGCTTCTTTGCAGAGAAAACGGTATTTGCCTGGATCGTGTCCATTGCCGGCATGAGTGCCCAGACAGGCTGGATCACGATTACATTATCACAGCTGCTTTTCCGTAGAAAATACTTGAAAGCAGGCGGAAAGCTGGAAAACTTAAAATTTAAAACTCCTCTTTATCCGGTACTGCCGATCATTGCAATCACACTGAATACCATCGTATTGGTCAGCCTTGCCTTTGATCAAGAGCAGCGCATCGGGCTATATGTCGGCGTACCGCTTATGATCATTGGATATGTTGTCTACCATCGCTATGTGAAAAAGCATCAGGCGAAAAGTGAACCGCTGAAGCTGCAGATCCGCGGAGATGATGAGATTCGGTTTTAAAATCAAAAAACACTAAATGTAAGAATATAAGATATTTTAAAACACCTCTGATATAAATCTGAAGGTGTTTTTTTCTTGAAGTGATTCTGGAACTTCTCATATCAATAGAAGGACTATTTAACTGAGCTGTAGTTCTCAACTAACAACAAAAGTTAGTTAATATCCTGCTGTTTAAAATCTTGTTGTTCAAAATGTTGGCGCTTATTCTGATATCCTACGTTATTATTACCCCAAAGGTTTTCGTAATCCCAGCCTGTTAGCGCTTTCAAAACACTTCTTGTTTCATTATCAGCCTGTTCCATTGAACCATTATTCTTTAACCTATTAATTTCATTAATCATAATGGAATGAGTTTTCTTAGATAATTTAAATCTAAATGAAATAACTAAACTAATCCCGACTAGCCCTACAGTTCCGAAAAACAGAATACCTACAATCCCATTTATTGCTGTAGTAGACTGTGTCGTCGCATTTGCAACGAATCCACTTTCCTGTAAAATAACTCCTACCAAAAATGTGGCTAAAGCTGTAGTACTCTTGCGTGTAAAAGTCATAATACCTGCAAATATTCCTTCTCTTCTTTTACGAGTTACCATTTCATCTACATCAGGAATGAAAGTGTAAATATTCCATGGTATATAATATAATCCACTCTTTCCGATTCCTAAGATAACAGAGAAAGCATACAGCGCTATAATCATATAAGTTGGTTGTGTGAAGTATAAAAATATATAACCACTTATACATGTAATAATAGCAATATAAGATATTTTCAAAGATGGCGCAGGACCTATTTTAATCACGAGCCAACCAAACAATATTGTACATAACATTTGAAGTAATGAACCAATAGATAATAAATCGGCTGCGAGCACTGCATCTTTATTTAAAGAGAACACAACAAAGTAGACAAAGACAGCGTTTAAAATATCCATGGCCGTAAACGAACAAATATACATCGTGAGGTGCTGACGGAAACTTCTAATTCTAAAAGTAGAGGTTAAGTCAATGATGAATTTTTTTATGGATTCTATAGCAGGTACTTTTTCTACACCATCAGGTTCTATCATGTCTTCTTCTATTTTACGTTCCCATGTTGTTCTATGTGTAATTAATAATGCAGCCATAAAAATAAAGGTGAAGATAATCCCATTGTAAAGAAAAACTTGAGGTGAATCTTTTCCGAATATTTCGAATAATCTGCCTGGAATAAAGGTAGCTAAAAATGTTCCTAGTCCTGAATAGATTAATCTGATTGTTGAGAGCTTGGTCCGTGCATTAAAATCATTCGTCATTTCAGCTCCAAGTGTTTCAAATGGAATTAATACCATTGCTGCAAGGAATTCTAACAAAATATAAACCGTTAAATAGTACCAGTAATTCATATCAGAAATCCAAAGAAGAGAATAAATAACCATCAAAGGGCTTCCAACTAGCAAAAAGAACCTGCGTCTTCCAAATTTTTTCCCAAGTTTTGTACGACCAAAATTATCAGTGATATGGCCCATAATTGGGCTTGCTATCGCATCAATAATACGAGCAATTGCAATAATAGATCCTGCTTCAACAGGGGTAAGACCGCAGTATGTAATGAAAAAATATAACATCCATGCGCCTATTATAGCGAATGCTCCCCCTCCAAATAAATCCATTGTTCCATAACCAAGATAATTTTTGAGTGTTAGTTTCCTGCTCTCAGTCCGCATTCTTATGTCTCCTTTCCAAGCCTACTTATAAATTTTAAAAAAACATATAAAATAATGATGTATGACGAGGAAGAATATAAAAATATTAAACACCTGAATACGCCATAAAACCTCCATCAACAGGAATTGTCACTCCGGTAACAAATGCTGACATATGATCATCAACAAGCCATAATAGGGTACCAAGAAGATCTTCTGGCGTACCAAACCTTCTCATTGGTGTGTTCGAAATGATCTTATGAGACCTTTCTGTATAATCTCCTTCTTCATTTAGGAGAAGGTTTTTATTTTGTGAGGTTAAAAAGAAGCCCGGTGCAATAGCATTTACTCTAATTCCTGCCTCAGCCATATGAACAGCTAACCATTTGGTGAAATTTTCAATTGCTGCTTTTGCCGCGCTATAAGCAGGCACTTTGGTCATTGGAGAAGGGGCACTCATAGATGACATGTTGATGACAACTGCTCCCTTTTGATGAACCATATGTTTAGTGAAAATTTGTGTAGGAATGAAAGTCCCCATAAAATTTAAATCAAATACATTTTGCACACGATCTGTACTTAAATGAAAAAAAGTATTTAACTTAGGATTAGTAAGGTCTTCTGTTTGAAATATTTCGTTGGTTGTATTTGCACTTGAGTGGTTACCACCAGCTCCATTTATCAATATTGTACACATGCCTAATTCCTCTGTTACAATCTTCTCGGCTTGTTCCACACTATCTTTATTCATAACATCACATTTAATCGCAATCGCTTTCCCACCCATTAGGTTAATTTCTTCGGCTACCTTTTCACCCTTTTCGACTGTTCTATTTAAAATAGCCACAGACACGCCATGTCTAGCAAGTTCCTTTGCCATGGCGCTGCAAAGTACGCCACTTCCTCCTGTTATGACAGCTACTTTACCATCTAAATTTTTATTTTCTTGTATGTTTACCATGTAGTTTCCACCTTTGCTTCTTTTAGTACAGAATTTTTATTTTTTAAAGCATCCCAAGCTCCCCACAAATACATAATTCCAAGTGCTCTATCATAAAGACCATATCCAGGCCTACATTGTTCATCCCAAATGTGTCTTCCATGATCGGGTCTACAATAACCTTTGAATCCGCTTTCATTATAAGCGTGTATAATGGCTGAAATGTCTACTGATCCATCTTTTGATCGATGCGATGTTTCAACAAAGTCCCCGTTATCATATACACGTACATTTCTTATATGAGTAAATGGTATTCTATCAATAAATTCGTGAATCATAGAAACTAAATCATTTTCTAAGTTTGCTCCTAAAGATCCTGTACAGAGCGTTATACAATGATATGGGCTACTATTTAGTTGTAAAATTTTTCTGATATTTTTTTGGTTAGTTACTATTCGCGGTAGACCAAAGACAGGCCAAGGTGGATCGTCAGGATGAATAGCCATTTTAATATCATTAAGTTCTGCAATTGGAATAACCTGATCTAAAAAATATTTCAAGTTGGCCCATAAATCATCTTCTGTTATATTTCTGTAGGCTTCAAAAAGTTGGTGAAGGTGATTTAACCTCTCTGGTTCCCAACCTGGCATGGTTAAACTGGAGTTCTCACTAATTTTATTTACTAAATCTTTCGGATCAATATCTTTAATTCGACTATGTTCATAAAATAGAGCTGTAGATCCATCAGCAAGTGTTTTATTTAAGTCTGTACGGATCCAATCAAAGACAGGCATAAAGTTATAACATATGACTTTAACACCCACCTTTGCTAGCTTCTGAATTGTTTTCTTATAATTTTCTATGTATCGATCTCTAGTTGGAAGTCCGAGCTTAATGTCTTCATGAACATTCACGCTTTCAACCACTTCAATATGAAGGTTATGTTTATCAGCTAATTTTTTCATTTCTAAAATTCTTTCTATTGGCCACTCTTCTCCTACGGGCACATCATGCAGTGCCCAAACAATTCCTTCCACTCCTGGAATCTGCTTTATTTGTTCCAGTGTTATCGTGTCGTTTCCTTCTCCAAACCATCTAAATGTCATCCTCATCTACCATCACCCCTAATTTTATTTAAAATAATTTGGATATTCTTTCTTCAATAATTCTTTATCAACAAGTGCAATTTTCAAATGCTCTTCCATGATTTTTTCTGCTTTATCAGCATCTTGATCTTGTATAGCTTTGAAGATATTTACATGTTGAGAAAGAATATTATCCCAATTATAATCTGTTACTAGCCTTAACATGCGACTCCTATTAAAGTGTACATTCATCTGTTGAATAACTAACCATGTTTTTTCTTTTTTACACCGTTTGAAAATAGTTCTATGAAACTCCTCATCTAATTCAAACATTTTTTTATAGTCTTTTTTCTTAACGCAAATTTTTTGCATACTTAAATTCATATCTAAATCATTAATCAACTCTTCAGAAAATTCCTGACAGGCTAGTCTAATAACTGCCTTCTCGAGATGTTCTCGCATAAACCGTGCTTCCTCCACAAGGTTCAAATCAATTAAAGAAACAAAAGTACCTCGTTGAGGATAGATACTTAATAATCCTTCTTGAGATAATTTTAAAAAGCTTTCTCTTACAGGAGTTCGACTCACATTAAATTGAACTGATATTTCTTTTTCAGAAATATTTGTCCCAGGTGGAAGCTTCAGGCTTAATATTTGATCTTTTAGCATATTGTAAACTTGTTCTCTAGTAGAGAGGTTTTGGTTTTTAAAATCAATATTCATTATTCTAATCTCCTTTCTCTAACATACTACCATACAAGCACATTAGAATGGTAGATATTAATTTAATTTTTCTGAATACTTGTACTGTGAGCATCTCTTGATGATTCCACTATGTAAGCCATTATCAATAATAAAAGTGTGAGATATTAAAAAGAAAATTCAAAAAACTATACAAAATTCAAAAAGATTGAGTTATAATGTTTTTGAGCTACCATACTAGTATAACTAGAATATTAATAAAATGAACGGTACTCTGATCTATCAGTTAGGTGAATCATTAAGTTTTTTGAAAGCGCTATCTCATTATTGGAAGTGAAAATTAATCTTCTTGCAGAAGGGAAAGATTTATATGTCCAACATCGCAATTATAGGAACTGGATCTATTGCAACTGCCCATATCGAGGCTTATCTTGCAATGCCTGAAATGAGTAAAATTGTAGCTTTAGCTGATATTTATCCTGAAAAAGCAATGTCTGCAGCAACAAAATATAACCTAGAAGCACGAGTTGTCGCTAACTACCAAGAGTTATTGAATGATCCTACGATTGATGCCGTTTCCATTTGTACACCTCCTTATATGCACGCAACCATTGCCATCGATTTTCTTAAAGCAGGCAAACATGTCTTAGTAGAAAAACCTATGGCTTCTTCTTTAAAAGAATGTGACGAAATGATAAAAGCATCTATTGAAAGCCAAAAGCTTTTATCCGTTGTTGCTCAAAACAGGTTTATGACTCCCATTATGAGATTAAAACATGTCCTTGATCAAAACCTAATTGGAAAAATCGCTCATACTCAAGTTGATTCTTTTTGGTGGCGTGGTCATAGTTATTATGATTTATGGTGGCGCGGTACATGGGAAAAAGAAGGTGGAGGCTGTACACTTAATCATGCTGTCCATCATATTGATATGTTGCAATGGATGTTAGGATTGCCGACTGACATTTTTGCAGCAACTAGTAATACCTTGCATGATAATGCAGAGGTTGAAGACCTTTCTATTGCTGTACTTCGCTATGGAAATGGCAGCTTAGCACAAGTAACCAGTTCTGTTGTTCATCATGGAGAAGAACAACAACTGATTTTTCAAGGTGAAAAAGCTAGAGTATCTGTCCCATGGAAAGTAAATGCTCAAATAGCTAAAGAAAATGGGTTTCCTCAAGAGAAAAATGATGAGGATTTAGAAAATCGTATTCAGGAAGCTTTTCATCAATATCCGGAATTACTATTTGAAGGGCATAAAGGACAAATAAATAATTTTTTAATGGCTATCAAGGGTAACCAGAAGCTTCTAATTGATGGAACAGAAGGAAGAAAAACACTAGAACTTATTACAGCCATCTATAAATCTGCAAACCTAGGTGTTCATGTGAAGCTTCCTCTTTCAGCAGAAGATCCTTTTTATACACGTGAAGGAATGCTCGCGAACGTTAAGCATTTTTATGAAAAACAAAGCAGTGTAGAAAATTTTTCAGACGATACGATAACCGTTGGAGGAAATTACGAGAAAATCTAAGTCTAACGTTATTAAGTTATAAGTATTCAAAATAAACTGGAAGCTACTTGAGGAGGAACAATCATGCAGAAAAGTGATGGAATGAATTATGCTCCTAAGGGAAAAAGTGCCCCTGTCGTTATAGAAGGACAATTCGTCATGGCAGCTATAGGTCTTGATCATGGACACATCTATGCAATGTGCAATGGATTAACTGAGGCTGGGGCTACATTAAAATGGGTTTATGATCATGATCAGAAAAAAGTACAAGAATTTTGTAAAGCATATCCGGAGGTACAGGTAGCCAAAAGTGAGAAAGAAATTCTCGAAGATCCAGATGTAAGGCTCGTGGCAGGCGCAGCCATTACATCTAAACGCTGTGATTTAGGGCTGCGTGTTTTAGATCATGGTAAGCATTACTTTACGGATAAATCACCTTTTACAACGTTAGAACAATTGGAGCTTGCTCGTAAAAAAACAGCTGAAACGGGGCTTAAATGGGCTGTTTATTATAGTGAACGTTTGCACGTGGAGAGTGCCGTATTTGCTGGTCAATTGATTGAACAAGGAGCAATTGGAAAAGTGGTACAAGTTCTTGGAACTGGCCCACATCGTAGTAATGTAGAAAGCAGACCAAGCTGGTTTTTTGAAAAGGAATATTATGGAGGTATTCTATGTGATATTGGCAGTCACCAAATTGAACAATTCCTTTTCTATTCTGGCGCAAAAGATGCAAAAGTTGTACATAGTAAAGTGGGCAATTATAAACATCATCAATATCCAGAATTAGAAGACTTTGGTGATGCTACTTTGATTGCTGATAATGGGGCTACAAACTACTTTAGAGTAGACTGGCTGACTCCTGATGGCCTTAGCACTTGGGGGGATGGGCGCACATTCATTCTTGGAACAGATGGGTATATTGAAATTCGCAAATACGTAGACATAGCAAGGGATAAAATAGGAGACCATTTATACTTAGTAAATCAACATACAGAGCAACATTTTTCTCTAAATGGTGAAGTAGGATTCCCTTACTTTGGTGAACTTATTTTAGATTGTTTAAACGATACTGAAAATGCTATGACTCAAGAACATACTTTTAAAGCCGCGGAACTATGCTTAATTGCACAACGAGACGCAATCTACGTAAATACGGAGTTTGAATTAAGTAAGATATAAAAAAGTGAGGTGTTATTTTTGTTAATAACACCTTATTTCATTTAATTGAGATTTTCTAAACATAAGTTTGAAGGATAAAGAAACGATAAAATGTATAGAGGTGACTATATTGTCTACATTCCTAAGCGAAGATATGATGCTTAATCACGAAAGTTCAAAAGTTCTTTATCATGATTACGCGAAAAATATGCCAATCTATGATTTTCATACGCATTTAATGGCTGATGACATTGCTACTAACAAAAAATATGAAAATATGACTGATATTTGGCTTAATGGAGATCACTATAAATGGAGGGCTATGCGATGGTTAGGCGTAGAAGAAAGATTTATCACGGGGAATGCAAGTGACAAGGAAAAATTCTTAGCTTGGGCCCAAACAGTTCCATATACAATAGGAAACCCTCTTTATCATTGGTCACATTTAGAATTAAGTCGTTATTTCAATATCAATGAGTTGTTCTCAGAAAAAAATGCACATAAAGTTTGGGATATCTGTAATGAGAGATTAAATGAAAATAACATGTCCACCAATGGAATTTTAGAAAAATTTAATGTAAAAGTTGTATGTACGACTGATGATCCAATCGATACTTTAGAAATTCATCAAATCATACGTAAAGATGTAGGAATTACAACTAGGGTCCTACCTACATTTAGACCGGATCATGCTTTAAATATTGAACAATCAAATTTTGTGAATTATATAGAACAATTAGGTGATTCAATCAACGGCGTTGTTTTAACATATGAAAACTTTATCGCTTCATTACATTCACGAATTGATTATTTTCACGCGAATGGATGCAGAATTTCTGATCATGGTTTTGAAATATTTCCATTTTCACCAGCTACTGAACAAGAAGTGTCTTCTATATTTGAACGTGCTCTGCAAGGAAAAACACTATCCCCAGAGGATATAAATAAATTTAAAACAAACACTCTTATTCACCTGAGTAAAAAATATCATTCTCTTCATTGGACCATGCAATTACACATAGGTGCTTTAAGGAATAATAACACACGAATGTTCAAGTTAACGGGAAAAGATAGTGGGTACGACTCTATGTCTGACTTCCACCTAGCAAGACATTTAAATGGTTTTTTGAATGAATTAGACAAAGACAATCTTTTATCTAAAACAATTATCTATAATTTAAATCCCGTTCATAATGCGATTGTGGCCTCTACTATAGGGAATTTTCAGTCTTCTGATGCCAGAGCAAAAATTCAATTTGGATCCGGATGGTGGTTTAATGATCAAAAAGACGGCATGCTAGATCAAATGAAAACATTATCTAATATAGGTTTGCTTAGCACTTTCGTAGGTATGCTTACAGACTCAAGAAGCTTTTTATCGTTCCCTCGCCATGAATATTTCAGAAGAATTTTATGTCATTTATTTGGGACTTGGATAGAAAATGGTGAGCTTCCAAGGGATTACGAATTTATAGGAAAAATAGTCAAAGATATTTGTTATAACAATGCCGTGAATTATTTTAACATTGAAATAAATGAGACAGTACCAATGAAAACGAATGAATAATACAGTAAGATATAGAATTTCTATATGAAGACTGATCATCAATAAAGTAAAAAACTGGACATGAGTACCTCATGTCCAGTTTTTTATTAATGAACGCCTTTCATCGCTTTCTTAATTACTGGTGTAAGTAATAGCATCACAACGCATAAAACGATGGCAAGGAATCCGATGATACCGAAATAGACGGTTTCTGGCACTTTATCAAACAGTTTGACTACTTGCGCATTGATTGCCTGTGCCATTGCATTTGAAAGGAACCAAAGGCTCATCGTTTGCGCTGAGAAGGCAGCAGGGGCCAGCTTTGTTGTCGCTGACAGTCCAACTGGTGATAAGCAGAGCTCCCCGATTACGACGAGGAAGAAGCTCAAAACGAGCCATAATGGGCTCACAAGTGTGTTCGGACCAGACATGTATGCAGGAATGATCATGATGATGAAGGATAACCCTGCAAACAAAAGACCGAGTGAGAACTTAATCGGGGTAGACGGCTGTTTCTTCCCAAGTCTGACCCATAACCAAGCAAACACTGGAGACAGCAGCACAATGAAGATTGGGTTCAATGATTGGAACCATGAAGACGCTAGTGTCATCCCAAGGAAATTCAAGTTTGTTCGTTGATCTGCATATGTCGCTAAAATGTTTGAGCCCTGTTCTTGAATCGCCCAGAACATCACGGCAGCAAGGAACAATGGAATATAAGCGAGAACCCTGGATTGCTCCACTGCGCTCGTCTTTTTACTGAAATACATGACAATGAAATAAACAATCGGAATGAGTACACCTAGGGCACTGACAAACCAAGTGAATAGATTAATTGTGAGTGCGCCTGTTTGAATGCCAATGACAGCAAAAACCGCGAGCAAAATCACAACCAATGATCCGTAAATTTTGAAGTTTTTACGTTCGGCAGCTGATAACGGATTTGTCACATAAGTGCCGGCAAGACCAAGGTTCGGTTTTTTTGTGATGACAAATGTAATGAGTCCAACAAGCATTCCAACGGCAGCGAGTGAGAACCCGAGGTGGAAATTCACTTTTTGACCGAGTGTTCCGACAATTAATGGGGAGATAAAGCCGCCCATGTTGATTCCCATGTAGAAAATACTAAAGCCAGAGTCCCTGCGTGGGTCTGTTTTTGTATACAGGTCGCCAACAATGTTTGAAACGTTTGGCTTTAAAAGACCTGTCCCGATAATAATCAGTCCCATACTAATAAAGAGCGCTGTTGCTCCGCTTGGCAAAGCCAAAATCACGTGGCCAAGCATAATGAAAACTCCGCCATAAAAGACCGTACTGGATGATCCAAATACCCGGTCGGCGAGCCATCCGCCAATAACGCCTGACATATAAACAAGTGCACCGTAGACAGACATGATCGAATTGGCTGTCGTCTGGTCAAAGCCTAGACCGCCTTTTGTCACCTCTGTGTACATATAATAAATAAGCAGTGCACGCATGCCATAATAGGAGAAACGCTCCCAAAATTCAGTGAAAAACAGTGTGTAAAGTCCTTTAGGATGTCCAAAAAACCCTTTTTGAGGAACACTTTTAACAATTTTATCGTGGTCAATTGTAGACATGGCATAGATCCTTTCTTAAAAAAAGAGATATGAGAAAAATGATATTCTTGTATAGTTCTTGTGTCAATATAAAACTATTCTAAAACAGGAAAATGTTAGTTCAATAGGCGTAAAGAATCAAAAAATTGAAAAATTCGTTGAAGTGAAAATTATCGGAAAGTTATTCCAAAAGAATTTATTTAAAATTTGAAGTAATGTACAAGCAAACCTTTTACACATGCATAGGATGACGAGAGAACATGTGTAAAAAGGAGTGATTTAGGTTGGGGGAATTGAATGAAGCTGATCTAAAAAAACCTGTTGTCAATGTACTAGATTTTGGCGTAATTGCTGACGGGAAAACGGATTGCACAGCTAAGCTCAATGAATGTTTGGAATGGACAAAAGCACAAGGGTATTCCCATGTCTGGCTGCCGAGCGGCACGTATTTAATCGATGCGGCGTACAGAGGTGATTCATTTTTTCCTTTCCGAGGTGCAGGTATACGGGTGCCAAGTCATATATGCATTGAGATGGCGTCAGACGCTGTGATAAAGGTAAAACCAAATGATTCATGGGGGTATGCAGCCTTTTATATAGGTAAGGTTCAGCATGTGACCATTCGAGGCGGGCGTATTGAAGGGGATCGTCATGAGCATGTATACAAGCCGCTTCCCGCTGAACGAAAAACCCATGAATGGGGCTTTGGGATATGTATTGAAGGTGCCTCCCATGTAGAGGTCAATCATGTCCAAATAAAAAATTGTACGGGAGACGGCATCATTGTCAGTCCCCACGGTTTGTTGACAGAGGGTGAACCGTACTCACCTGCTGCATCTATTCATATTTCTGGCTGCACCATCACAGATTCGAGACGCAACAATATTTCGATTACAGGCTGTGATGGGGTCATTGTGGAGGACTGTCTCTTGGAAAGAGCAGGAGTAAATGGGGTCGAGCCAAGAATGGGCATTGATATTGAAGGCTATGGAGAAAATGCCGTTAATATGGAGGAGCCGCTGAATATTCAGATTCGCAACAACATCGTCAGAGGAGGTGCTGCAAGCTCCATCTATAACTTTAATGGCTATGGTGTGATCATTGAAGGCAATCATACAGATAGCAGTATTTCCTATGGCTTTTCCACCGAAACGATCATTGCCAACAATTTGATTCGTGCAGTAGGAGGAGGTGTTACAAAAGCAGGGATTACGAGCTTAGGCGTCTCACTTGGTCAAACGGAAAACAATGTGATGATTATTGGCAATATGATTGAGGGGTTTGAAAAAGGAATTGATGTGAGGGGAGACAGCGTTCACATTACAGGCAATAAGATTAGTCTTTTTGAAGATGCGGCTGTGTCCGTTTATATGGCGAATCGTATTCTAATAGAAGGAAACCATATTGAATCAGGAACGAATACCGGAAAAAGAAGCGCCTCGCTGCGTATCTATCAATCGGATAGTGTCGTCTTTTCAAACAATACGGTCTACTCAGTTATCGATGCGGTCATGGTGAGAGGAACGAATATCCTGATCCAGCACAATCAATTCAAAGAATTCAGCAGAGGAATCTGGGTGCAGGAAGGGGAAGTCGGGATCAACGGCAATCACTTTATTCAAGAAGGACATCCAGAGCTTGTATCCTCGTATACCATTAGTATCACTGGAAATGCAAAGGCTTTCATCTGGCAGAATCGCTTTAAGGACTATCAAAACTACGCTGTATATAGCAGTACGACGGGGGCATTAGAGATTAAAGATAATTCGTTTGAAGAAACATCCTTATATGTGGTGATGTATATCAAATATGGTTCACCACAAATTGGAGATAACCGCTTCTATTTAAATCGATCGATTGGACAGCCGACGGCGATCTTTATTGACCAGGCAGCCTCAGCCCGTGTGCTGCGCAATAACATCATCAATATATCTCCTCAAAAAGCAATTGCCGTCCGCACCGCAAATTCCACTCATTCTGTCATCGCCCACAACATGCTGGAACGAAGCCAATTGGTGACACATACCACAGACCGGCTCATCGGAAATATTGAGATTGATACACCGTCATGAGCCTTTGAAATCCCTTATTTTGGAGGTTCAGAAGGCGGTTGACAATCCTGTAAAAAGGGCATATAGTAATAATTATTTTTCATTTTTCGCAACATTTGCCCTTTTTTTATTAATAAAACCGATTAATTCAATCAGAAAAATGTATCTAAGGACTTCGGTTTGATACATTTAGGATATAGAAAGGATGAAGAACAAGTGTCACAGCCGAAAAGGAAGCTCAAGCTAGGCGTATTCATCGCAGGAACTGGACATCACGTTGCCTCTTGGAGACATCCGAATGCAGTACCAGATGCAGCAATGAACCTAGATTATTTTAAACAATTAGCGAAAAAGGCAGAGGAAGGAAAGCTGGATTTGCTCTTTTTAGCCGACAGTTTATCCATTAATCAAACCTCTCATCCGAACGTATTAACGAGATTTGAACCGCTGACCCTGCTTTCATCCATTGCTGAGTCTACTTCAGCCATTGGTTTAGCAGCAACAGCATCCACTACATACAGTGAGCCTTTCCATATTGCAAGGCAGTTTGCCTCCCTTGATCATTTATCAGGCGGAAGAGCGGCATGGAATGTGGTCACATCTTCTATTGAAGAAACAGCGAAAAATTTTAGCGGAGAAGAGCATTTAGCACACCATAAACGATATGAGCGGGCAGAAGAGTTCGTCGAGGTCGTCAAAGGTCTCTGGGATTCTTGGGAGGAAGACGCCCTTGTCAGAAACAAGGAGACGGGAGAATTCTTCGAATCTAGTAAGCTTCATGAGCTCCAGCATAAAGGTGAGTTCTTCTCAGTCAGGGGGCCTCTCAACGTATCACGCACGCCGCAAGGGCAGCCAGTGATCATTCAAGCAGGATCTTCCGAAGATGGCCAAAAGCTTGCAGCAAAAACAGCAGAGCTCATTTTCACGGCACAAAACGATCTCGATAAAGCGAAGGAATTTTATCAAAGCTTGAAGGGGAAAGTAGAGGCTGCTGGCCGTGCTAGAGAGGACGTCAGTATCATGCCGGGTATCTTCCCGATCATTGCTGATACAGAGGAAGAAGCCCAAGCAAAATATGAAGAATTACAGGAGCTGATTGTTCCTGAGATTGGACTGAGCATTCTGCAAAATTACTTAGGCGGGATTGATCTGTCTCAGTATCCTTTAGACGGACCGCTTCCAGAGATTGATCCGAGCACGTCAAATGCGGTGAAAAGCCGTTTTGATCTCGTGATGAATATGGCGAGAAAGAATAACCTGACCATTCGCCAGCTCTATCAATCGGTTGCCGGCTCACGCGGTCATAATATTTTCATTGGAACGCCGCAGCAGCTGGCAGATGTGATGGAAACATGGCTTCATGAAGAAGCAGCAGACGGCTTTAATGTCATGCCGCCGCTCTTGCCAGAAGGGCTGGATGTGTTCGTAGACCGCGTCGTCCCAATTCTTCAGGAACGCGGCTTATTCAAAACCGATTACACAGGACAAACCTTACGAGAAAATCTCGGATTAACAGAGCCAAAAAATCGCTACACGACATAAGGGTGAGGTGAATAACGTTGGGATACACGTTTCGTCTGGCAACAGAGGCAGATATAGAGGCACTGCTTGAACTGACAACAAGAGCCTACGAACCAATTCGTGAGCTCGGTATCCAGTTCCAAGCAGCACATGCCGATTTCGCTCTCGTTCAGAAAAATGTACAAAAGAATCTTTGCTATGTGATGGAAGAAAACGGAGAGCTTCTATCCACTTTATCACTCCGTATGCCTTGGGGAGAGCAGCCAGGACCGTTCGGCGTCCCTCATATCTGGTGGTTTGCCTCAGAACCAGCCGCCAAAAAAGGCACAGGCTCAGCCTTGCTGGAATGGGTTGAAACCGAAGTGCTAAGGGATACACTGAAGGTGCCGTACGTGTCGCTCGGTACAGCTGATAAGCATCCATGGCTGATAGAGATGTATGAGCGTAAAGGCTATGTCAGAGCAGGAGAAAAGGATTTAGGCAAAGGTCATATCACGGTTTATTTCAAAAAACAATTAAGATCAGATATCACACAACCATAAGAGGAAGAAGGGTATACAAACATGAAAAACAAAAAGTGGCTAGTCGTTCTATTTGCAGCAATGCTGGCAGTTTTAGCAGCTTGCGGCGGCAACAATCAGAGTGATGGCAAAGACGAAAAAGTGTTAAAAGTAGGCGCTACAGGACAAAGCTATCCGTTTGCTTATAAAGACAATGGCAAGCTTGTAGGATTCGATGTGGAAGTAACAGAAGCCATTGCGAAAAAGCTTGGCTACAAACTAGACTGGCAGTTGAGTGAATTCAGCGGACTGATGGGACAGCTGACATCTGGTAAGCTCGATACCGTGTCAAACCAAGTTGCAGTCACAGACGAGCGTAAACAAACATTTAACTTTACAGATACGTACGCTTACGCAGGAACACAAATCATCGTGAAAAAAGACAACAACGACATCAAAGGTCTTGACGATTTAAAAGGAAAAACAGTGGCGGCGGTTCTTGGCTCTAACCATGCTAAAAACTTAGAGAGCAAAGACCCAGACAAGAAAATCAAGGTTAAAACATATGAAACGCAAGACGGCGTATTAAATGAAGTGGCAAATGGCCGCGTAGATGCATATGTCAACGGACGCAGTGTATTACTTGCTCAAATTGAAAAAACAGGTCTGCCGCTGAAAATCGTAGGCAACCCAATTGTATATGAAGAAGTAGGCTACCCATTTGCGAAAGATAAAAAGCACGACAAACTAAGAGAAGAATTTAACAAAGCCATCAAAGAATTAAGAGAAGACGGGACACTTAAGAAGTTGTCTGAGAAATATTTCAAAGACGATGTCACAGTGCCAATTAAAAAATAACGACAGCGAAGGTGAAGAGCAGACATGAACAAAATTGATTGGCAGTATATGGTGACGGTTTTTCCGACATTGCTTCAATACTTGCCGATAACGATCTTCATGGCGATTGTCTCCATGGTATTTGCCATTATCATTGGTGTGGTATTCGCTCTCATTACGAAAAACCGGATACCTGTTTTATACCAATTTGCCAAGCTGTATATTTCTTTCTTCAGAGCGGTTCCAACCTTGGTTCAGCTCTTTCTCATTTATTTTGGTCTCCCGCAGCTATTCCCTGCGATGACCTCAATGGATGCTTTAACAGCGGTCATTATCGGATTAAGTATCAAAAATTCAGCATACTTAGCAGAAATTTTCAGAGCGGCTCTGAACTCAGTGGATGAAGGGCAGCTGGAGGCGTGCTTATCTGTCGGTATGACAAGATGGCAGTCTTACGTTAGAATTATTTTCCCGCAGGCCATCAGAAATGCAATTCCAGCGACGGGGAATACCTTTATCGGTCTTTTAAAAGAAACATCTCTTGCCTTTACGATTGGTGTGGCAGAAATGTTTGCACAAGGGAAGATGATTGCATCGGCGAACTATAAATACTTTGAAACCTATTTAGCCGTAGGGATCGTGTATTGGGTGCTGACGATCATTTATAGCTTCCTGCAAGACCTATTTGAACGAAAAATCAGCAAACCTTACCGGAATTAAGGAGGTGTGGACATGATCAAGCTCACCAATTTGAAGAAATCATTCGGCGACCTTGTCGTCTTAGACGGAATTAATCTAGACGTGAAAAAAGGGCAGGTTGTGGCCATTATCGGACCTTCTGGCTCCGGTAAATCCACCTTGCTGCGCTGCTTAAATTTATTAGAAACACCTGATGAAGGTACGATTGAAATTGGCGATGCGAAGCTCGATGCGTCTAAATATTCACGTAAAGAAGCCTATCACCTGCGTCAACAAACGGCCATGGTGTTTCAAAACTATAATTTGTTTAAAAACAAGACAGCACTGCAAAACATTACAGAATCATTGCTTGTGACGAAAAAAATGACGAAGCAGCAGGCGAATGAAATCGGTATGAAACTGCTGAAGCAGGTAGGGTTAGAGCAAAAGGCTGACAGCTATCCAATCACGTTATCTGGCGGACAGCAGCAGCGGATTGGGATTGCCCGCGCGTTAGCGGTTGATCCACATGCGATTTTGCTGGATGAACCAACGTCAGCGCTTGATCCAGAGCTTGTCTCAGGTGTGCTACAAGTCATTAAATCCATTGCGATCCAAGAAACAACGATGATCATCGTCACACATGAAATGGCGTTTGCAAGAGAAGTGGCAGACCATGTGATTTTCATGGCGGATGGTCATATTATCGAGCAGGGGACGCCAACTGAGTTATTTGATGAAACAAAGAATGAACGGACGAAACGATTTATCCAAAAAGAAGCAGCGGCTGAAGAAGCATAAGCTGCTTTTTATTCTTTAGAGGGGTGAGTGTCTAGTGAAATCAATAGGAAATGAAGATTTAAACAAACGTTTGATTCATATTCGCCGAGCGCTTCATGAGCATCCAGAGCTGGCGTTTGAAGAATATGAAACGACAAAGAAACTGCGCCGCTGGTTAGAAGAGGAAGGGATTACTGTGCTTGATATCCCGGCACTTCAAACAGGTGTTGTCTGTGAAATCAAGGGAGAACAAGAGGGACCGACGATTGCTCTGAGAGCCGATATTGATGCACTTCCGATTGAAGAAGCATCTGGCGAATCATTTTCTTCAAAGGTACCGGGTAAAATGCATGCGTGTGGTCATGATTTCCATACAGCTTCTATCTTTGGTGCGGCTCTTTTATTAAAAGAGCGGAAACATGAGATCAAAGGAACGGTTCGTATTTTGTTCCAGCCGGCTGAGGAAGTTGCTCAAGGAGCGAAACACGTTATAGAGGCAGGCGTTTTAGATGGAGTCGATGCGATTTTCGGTATGCACAACAAACCTGACCTGCCAGTTGGCACGATTGGCATTAGAGAAAAAGCATTGATGGCGAGTGTGGACCGGTTTGAAATCGATATAAAAGGAACCGGTGGTCATGCCGGAATTCCAAATCACACGGTAGACCCCATTGCCATCAGCGGGCAGATCACAAGCGCCCTTCAGCAAATCGTCAGCCGCCGCATCAGCTCCTTGCATCATGCGGTTGTCAGTATCACACGCATTCAAGGCGGTACGTCATGGAATGTGATTCCCGACCGTGTCGAGATGGAAGGAACGGTTCGGACGTTTGAGCCTGAAGTAAGGGCGATGATTCCAGAGCTTATGAAACAAATCGTCAGCGGGATTGCAGAAGGTTTTGGTGCAGAGGCTGAAGTGAGGTGGCATCCTTATCTGCCTTCTGTCATGAATGATGAGCGTCTGACAAAGGTGGTAGAAGAAACGGCTGGCTCACTTGACTTACATGTCGTGCAGGCAGAGCAGTCACCGGGCGGAGAAGACTTTGCCCTTTATCAAGAACGCATTCCAGGCTTTTTTGTATGGATGGGGACTAGTGGTACGAAGGAGTGGCATCACCCTGCGTTTACATTAAATGAAGACGCACTTCCAGCTGCCGCTGCCTTCTTTGCTGAGCTTGCCGTTCGGGCATTGGAGTCTCGATCATGGAATTAACAAAACAACTGGCAGAAGCAGTGCTTTCTGCTGATCCGCTGCAAGATGAACGGGCCATTCAAATGGCTGGAAATGGCTTGTTAGACGCTGCGGCATCAGCGCTTGCTGCGAAAGAGGATGAGGGAATTCAGAAGCTGATGCAGCTTGTTGAACAGGAAGGTGGAGCCGCTCAGACTCCTGTCATTGGACAAGGAAAGAAGGTGAGCCGCCAATCCGCAGCGATGCTGAACGGCTACCTCATCCATGCCCTTGATTATGATGATGTGCACTCAGATGTGAGAGGACATCCAAGTGCGGTCATCATTCCGGCGCTGCTATCACAGCTGACAGACGGCAAAGGGTATGGCGAGCGATTTTTAGCTGCCTACATCACAGGTGTTGAAGTGATGGCAAGACTTGGCGAATCCATCGGTAAGGCGCATTATGAGCGGGGCTGGCATAATACAGGAACACTCGGAGCCATTGCGGCAGTATGCGCGATTGGTTATTTGAAACAAGTCTCGCAGGAAGAACTGACGAAAGCAATCGGCTTTGCCGGAGCGCAATCAGCCGGAATGCGAAAGCAGTTTGGCTCTGATATGAAACCATTACAAGCCGGCTTAGCTGCTAAAACAGCCATTTGGTCTATGGATTTAGCTTGTTCAGGTTTTGGCGGCAATGACTCGGTTCTTGATGGCGCACTTGGTTTCTTTTCACTCTATGGAGATCTGGAACTTGCGGAAAGGCGTTTACTAGAGGGCTATGGTTCTGCATGGCGTATCGTTTCACCGGGGCTGTGGTTCAAAGTATATCCATTCTGCTCAGCTGCCCACCATGCAGCAGATGCGATCCAATCCTTAATGAAAGAGCGGGCTTTCTTGCCGGAGCAGGTGAAACAGGTCGATGTCATATTCCCGCCAGGCGGAGATGCAGCGCTTATTGAGCAGACACCTTTGACTGGAGAAGAAGGACGATTCAGTGTCGAATACGTCATCGCACTTGCAGTGTTTGGACAGACGCTTACGCTGGATGCCTTTACGAAAAAACCCATTCCATCAGACACGCGGACATGGATGAAGCGGGTAAGCAGAGGATATGATCAAACGATAGAACCTCATCCCGATGCTGTTCCAAAAGGACGCTTTACGATTGTGAAGCTCACCTTATCTGACGGCACCACCATCAGCAAACGTGTGGATGTTCCTCAGGGAGCACCCGGACACGCGCTATCGACAGATGACATCATGAAAAAATTAAACAGTGTGACAGACGATTCTCATGCCCAGCTTATGCGGCAGGCAGTAGAAGAGGGGAACGATTCTTCCTATTTGCAGCTTTTGGTATGATAACAGAAAAGGCTCATCCATTGAGATGAACCTTTTTTTATGGAGTCATTTATCATTCAAAGAAGATACAAAATCACCACTTATTCATTTTTGGTAAACGTTAAACCAAGATGAGCAAGTGCCTGCGGTAAGTCTTTCCAGATGGTGATGTCTTTAAACGATATATTGGATTGAATCGCACTTAAAGCAAGGTCTTGCTTAATGCCCGTTAAAACTGCCGAAATTCCTAAAAGTCTCAGCGTTTGTGCATAGCTGACCAAATATTGAATGCTTTGTTCATTCAGGCTTTTTGTTCCCGATACATCAATGACCAAATGAGAGAGTGACAGCCTGTAGCTTTCCTGTAAAATGGTTTCTAAAATATGCTGAGCACGTGTCTCTTCGATATCACCAAGTAGAGGAAGCACAGCGACACCATCAACGACTGGTACGATCGGTACAGATAATTGCTGAATCTGCCGGTTGGCACGGTCTAGCTCAAGGACGTAGCTTAACAAAGAAGCCATCGTTTCAAACATATACACATGCTCTTCTGTAAATTGCTGCGGCTTCAAATCAAGTCCGCAAATCGTCCCGTAGTTTGTACCATCTGTAAAATTAATGGGAACTCCAATGAAAGAGCCGCCTTGAAGACGTTTCGTGACCTCTAAGTATTTAGAACGGTCATCCATCGAAATGTCAGGGATCACAAGGGTATCCCGATGATCGACCGCCAGCTTGCAAAATGTCTTTTCGTAAGGAAGTTCTTCTCCTTCTTCAAGAAGCTGCTCGTCTTGATTTAGCACCTTTACAATCTGATTGGTGTTTTGATCATTTTTAGCGATAAACAGTGTATTCACACCAATGAATTGACTCATCATGTTTAAAATACTAGTAGAAGCATCATGAAAATTGCGAAACTGTTTTAATAATTGTTGACGAGGCATTGTTTTAGGACTCCTTGTAGCTCCGATCATAGGCCGGAACAGATAGTTGATTTGTCTCTATCATACAAAATCAAACGAGAAATAGAAACACTTTAATACGCAAAAACACTCGAATCGGACGATATCAAAAAAGACTGCCGATCCGATGATCGGGCAGTCTGCTGATTAAAGGGAGACAGGGACAGTAGACAGAGAGAAAAATTCCTCATACAATGCCTGAACGGCTTCTTTTTCTTGCGCCGCTTTGACGCCAAACATCATGCTGACCTCAGAGGAGCCTTGATTGATCATTTCAATATTGACCTTCGCTTTTGACAGCGCTTTTGCCGCTCTTGCTGTTGTGCCAACATTATGACGCATCGCTTCTCCTACAACCATAATAAGCGAGAGGTTTCTCTCTAAAACGACCTCATCTGCATCAAGCACGAGCTTTAAGCGGTCTAGAAGCTCCTCTTCAATATGCTGCTCCTCCAGCTGATCCTGCCTTAAAATAATGTTCATATCATCAATGCCAGAAGGTACGTGCTCATACGTAAGCCCATATTCCTCTAGTGTTTGCAGCACCTTACGTCCAAAACCGACTTCTCTGTTCATCAAATATTTGCTAATGTAAATGCTGCAAAATCCATTGTCTGAGGCAATTCCAACAACAGGTCCATTTGTATGATCCCGCTGATTCACGATTTTTGTACCTTTTGCCGAAGGATTATTGGTGTTTTTAATTTGAACCGGAATGCCTGCACGGAAGGCTGGAATGAGTGCTTCATCATGAAAAACAGAAAATCCAGCATAAGACAGCTCGCGCATTTCCCGATACGTCAGCTCTGTAATCTCTTTTGGTTCATGAACAATCGTTGGATTGACAGCGTAGACAGCATCCACATCTGTAAAGTTTTCATACACATCTGCCTTTAGACCGTTCGCCAAAATGGAGCCGGTAATATCGGAGCCGCTTCGCGAAAAGGTGACGATATCTCCCGTTAAACTAAAGCCAAAAAAGCCAGGGAATATAATGATGCCAGAACGCTCTCTTAATTTGTACAAATGATCATATGATTCAGGAAGGACCTGCGCATGGCCAGGCTCATCGCTTACAAATAAACCAGCTTCCTTCGGATTCACATAATGAGCTTCAACACCTTGGTGGCGGAAATAGGCGGCAATGAGCTTTGCGTTATTGTCTTCACCGCTTGCTTTAATGGCATCAAGATAGCACTCAGGGCGGGATGAATCAGCCTGTAATAGTGCCTCTAGATCTTGCCTGATGGTATTGATAATGTCATGACCTAATCCGAGTTCATCCGCTATTGAGGCATACCGCTCGATAACTGCTTCCTTTAAATCAAGTGCTTCACCTAAACGTAAATATTGTTCACCGCAGCTAATTAATAGATCGGTGACCTTCGTATCCGTTGAATGCCGTTTTCCTGGTGCGGAAACAACGACTGCTTTTCGAGCTGGATCTGCTGTTACAATGTCAAATACCTTTTGCAGCTGCTTGCCAGAGGCAAGTGAACTGCCACCAAATTTAACGACCTTCAATGCATACATCTCCTATAGTAAAAATTTTCTCACAAATTGAATAGTTCCTATTATCAACTCTTTTCCTTAAATTATCAAGGTTTTTCTTCGCTAGAAATACAAATGTGTTTACAGAGAGGACGATATTGTGTGAGTATATGAAAAAAGAGCCGGCCATATGCCGAGCTCTTTCTCTTATGAAGAAGACGAGGAGGAAGATAGCTCCTGTTTCATCACTTTTTTATCACGTTTTACCTTTAAGAAAAAGGAGAGGACGAGTCCAATGATGGCAATCAGACCAGAAATGAAAAATGACGTATTCATTCCGTGAACGGCTGATTTTAATGGATTGGCCAATTGTGCATTTGCAGCAGAGCTGCTCATGATGGAGACAAGCACGGCCGTCCCAATAGACCCTCCCACTTGTCTCATCGTGTTATTCATCGCTGTCCCATGCGGGATCAAATGAGGTGGTAATGAGTTAATACCTGCCGTAGTCAGCGGCATCATGATCATCCCAACCCCGATTAAGCGAAGCGTGTAGGTGACTGTAATGAGAGCGATGGATGAATCAAGGGTGAGCAGCATAAATGGCAGGGTGGTCACGGTGAGAATCGTAAATCCGCCTAATGCCAGCCCTCTTCCGCCGACTTTATCAAAAATCCGTCCGATAATCGGTGACAGGAACCCCATAAAGAGAGCACCTGGCAATAAGATCAGCCCTGTATCAAGTGCAGACAACCCTCTGACATTCTGCGTATAAAGCGGCAGAATCGTCTCTGTACCAATCAATAAAGCAAAGACAAGCATCCCAAGGAAGGTTGTTAAACTAAAGGTCGCAAATTTAAATACGCCAAACTCAAGCATCGGTCTTGTCAAATTCGTTTGGCGCAGGATAAAGAAGAACAAGCTCACGGCGCCGACAATCAGCGTAATGAGGACAGTCGCACTCGTCCAGCCGTAGGTGCCGACACTAGAAAATCCGTAAAGCAATCCGCCGAAACCGAAGGACGACAAGATGACAGATAAGACATCAATACGTGTCTCTCTTTGCTGCGTCACATTTTTCATTAAGAAGAAAGCAAGAATGAGATCAATGATACCGATTGGCATAACAATATAGAACAAGAACTTCCAGCTGAAGGAATCGACAATCCAGCCGCCAAGTGTTGGCCCAAGCGCAGGTGCGAACGAAATGACAAGTCCGACCATACCCATTGCCTGCCCGCGTTTTTCTTTCGGGAAAATGGTTAAAAAGATCGTTTGCATCAGCGGCATTAAAATCCCTGCACCGGCTGCCTGTACGATACGCGCTGCAAGTAATACCGGAAAATTCGTTGCAAATGAAGCAAGAATTGTACCGGCTGTAAAGATGCTAAGTGCCGTTAAAACTAAAGAACGGCTTGAAAATTTCTCAATTAAGAAAGCCGTAATCGGGATGAGAATCCCGTTTGTCAGCATAAAGGCTGTTGTGAGCCACTGCCCTTTGCTGACATCAATATTGAAATCTTCCATGATATGCGGGATCGCTGGAATGAGAAGCGTTTGGTTTAAAATCGCGACGAATGCCCCAACGAGGAAAATCCCAACAATCACAGATCGATTATACGATGTAGTTGATTGGTTCATGTTATCCCTTCTTTATCTATAAAATAATGCTTTTCAGCTGTGACACGTTTTGTGATAAAACGCTGTTTTTGCCTAAATAATCGAGCAGTGAGCTGACTAAAAAGGTTCTCGGTTCATCCTTTGATAATTCTTGATTGAGCAGATCATACGCAGCGAGGAGATCGTCCTTTTCTTCTCCGTTTGACAGTGCGTGAAGCTCTTGCTTAATCTTCGTTAAATACGAGATGACAAGTTTTTCTTCATCATATTCGTCCTGTGAGGAAAACAAATAAGAGTCCATCAGCTGATCTGTTAACACAGGCTCAATCGAGCAAGGCTTTTTCGATACACGGTCCATTACGCCAATGATCATCTCGGCAGCATTTTCTAATTTAATGTTCTTGTGCTCAAGCGCCAGCATTAAGATGAATTCTCTCATTAATCCATTGAGAACAATCACGAGATCCCAGACATAAGGAGCGACAGATTCACCATATGTGCTTAAAATAATGTCTTTGTGACGCTGCATGATAATGGTGCGTGTTTCACGTAAATGCTTAATGACAATGGGAGAATGATTAGAAAAAGCTTCAAAGGACAGCATATTCAAAAACTTATGATTCTCTTTAAACTCTTCAAGCTCAAGCTTGATCTTCTTTGTGAATTTTTCCTTTTTGGACAGCGTCGTTTCTGAATGAATGATCTGAGAAATCTCTCTCATTTTGCACTGATTGTATTTAATCAGTTCTAATAGAAGAGCTTCCTTTGAATCAAACAGTTTATAAATAGACGCTTTTGATATTTTACAGGCATCGGCAATTGACTGCATAGAGACACTCATATAGCCTTTTTGAGAAAATAATTTCTTTGAAACCCGTAAAATCTCTTCTTGCTTTTCATTCATCTTCATAAGTCCTTTCCGAATCGGCAAAACCATAGGGTCACAATGGAAACCGAGTGGTCACTTTTGCTATGATAACAAAACCAATGACCTATGACAAGAAAATGAACTTAAAAAAATACCCGTCTGTATGACAGGTATTTTATCCTTCCGCATGTGCGGCATATATTTTTGTTTTGCCGTGAAGTTCGACCATCAAAATTTCTTTCTTCAAGGCAGTCTCATTCATAATGGACGTTTGTGAAGTCATATCGTTACTTGACTAGTCAGCTCCAGGTGAATGAGATTGTATGTTGGCACAAAATACGATACATTTATCGTATGACGAATCCAAACCATCCAAACAAAGAAGACATGAAACTGATTTCTGTGCTGCACGCATTGGCTGATCCAATCCGGTTAGAAATTGTTCGCTGCTTAGCAGAAGCGGGGGAAAGGACATGCGGCACGTATGAGATGAATATCGCCAAATCTACGCTTTCCCATCACTTCAAAGTGCTGAGGGAGGCAGGCGTCGTGAAAGTGAGAATTGACGGGAAGCACCGTTACTATTCTTTAAGAAAAGAAGACATCGAGGCCGCTTTTCCTGGGCTTGTGACTTCGATTTTAGCCGTAGATAAAGAGCGGTGGTAAGCCAGCTGTCTGTAAAGAGCAGCTGGCTGTTTTATTTCCCCAAAATGGCGTCATACAACCGTTTCACTGCTGGCTGAATATCCTCTCGCCTCATATGTGAGAAGCCGAGGACGAGCGGAACAAAGCCTGGCTGATGCCCTGGCAATTGCTCATCAAGGGTAAAACGATCCATTCCGTACATTTTCAGCTTTCTTTCTTTCGCTCGCTGTAAAATCTCATGCTGCGTCCGTTTTGAACGTAACTCTGCGATAAAATGAAGCCCAGCATTTTCTCCAATAATCCGCACATTGTCAGCAAAAACCGTATTGAGCTCTCCAATGAGCTGCTTCCGTTTTTCCTCATATAAACCATTCATTCTTTTAATATGCCGTTGATATGCCCCATCTTTTATAAAATGAAGAAGGGTGTATTGTGTAAAAAGATTGGCTGTTTGAATGAAAAAATGCTGTTCTTCTTTATAGCGTCTCAATAAATGCTGAGGCAGCACCATATAACTTAGCCGTAAGCCAGGCAGCAATGATTTTGAGAAGGTGCCCATATAAATGACTTTGTCATATCGATCCAGACTTTGCAACGCTGGAATGCTGTCTGTACCATATTTAAATTCACTGTCATAATCATCCTCAATGATATAACGATCTGGCTGATCGGCTGCCCAGTTTAACAGCTGAATGCGTCGGGAAATTGGCATAATCACCCCTGTTGGAAATTGATGTGAAGGGGTAATGATCAACACATTCGGCTGTTTTTTATGAATGTCGCTCATTCGCACCCCTTTTTGGTCAATGCCAATCGTTTCAATTTGGTGATGATTGTTTTTCAGCATTTGATAGAGCCGGCGGTAGCCAGGGTTTTCTAACCCATATATTTGATCGGCCGGAAGAATGCTTGATAACGAATGGATCAGTGACTGTGTGCCTGCACTTAAAATGAGCTGTTCCGGATAGCATTTGACTCCTCGCGCAAGTCCGATCAGCCGGGCAATCGTTTCCCTCAGCTCATACACACCTTGTGGATGCGGAAGCTCACCGAAGGCTTCTTGGTGGAGGTGGATCGCCTTTTGTTCACTTTTCAGCCAGCTTTTAAATGGAAAGTTCGCTGTATCGACGGAGATATGTGAAAAGGAATACCAGTCGTCTCGTGCAATCGGCTCCTCCTTTAAATCTACAGGAAGAGAAGAGGGTTTCAGCTGACCTGACTCATGAAACGTCTCTAGTGATTCCACGAAAAACCCTTTGCGTTCAACCGAATATAAATACCCCTCGGCAAGCAGCTGCTGATAGGCGCCATTCACTGAATTAACGCTGACGTTTAATGCATCGGCTAACTCTCGTTTGGACGGTAATTGATCGTGCGGCTGAAGGTTGCGGTTTAAGATTTCCCCTTTAATTTTCGTATAAATTTGATGATAAATATATCCGTTTTGCCCTGTTTGATCTAGTTGAATTGTCAGCATCTCACCATTCCATCCTCTCTGGTACCATGAAAAAAATGATATTGGTACTTTCTATCATACCAAAAAATATTCAGAATAATAAAAAAGGATATAAAGGGGATGGATGACAATGAGTCAAACGACAACAAACCGTTTTTCAACCGAAGAATGGCAGAGAAAAAGAGATCAATACGTCGCAAGAGGCGTCAGTAACGGCAACCGTCATCTTGCAGCGAGGGGGAAAGGAGCCGAGCTGTTCGATATCGATGGGAACCGATTTATCGATTTTGCAGGCGCCATTGGCACATTAAACGTAGGACATTCACATCCAAAGGTCGTGGAAGCGGTCAAAGCACAGGCAGAGAGCCTGATTCATCCTGGATTCAACGTAATGATGTACGAATCGTATATCGAATTGGCAGAGAAGCTGTGCCATCTCACACCAGGGGACCATGACAAGAAAGCCATTTTTCTTAATTCAGGTGCAGAAGCTGTTGAAAATGCGGTGAAAATTGCACGTAAATATACGAAAAGACAGGCCGTTGTGTCGTTCACAAGAGGTTTTCACGGCAGAACGAATATGACAATGAGCATGACGAGCAAGGTCAAGCCGTATAAATTTGGCTTCGGACCATTTGCGTCAGAGGTGTACCAAGCACCGTACCCGTATTACTATCAAAAGCCTGAAGGATTAAGCGATGCAGCGTACGACGAGTACATCATTGATCAATTCAATCAATTTTTCGTCGCAGCCGTTGCACCAGAAACCGTTGCTTGTGTGGTCATGGAACCAGTCCAAGGGGAGGGAGGGTTCATTGTGCCATCGAAGCGTTTCGTTCAGCATGTCGCTACATTCTGTCAGCAGCACGGGATTGTCTTTGTTGCAGATGAAATCCAAACCGGTTTTGCGAGAACAGGGAAATACTTTGCGATTGAGCACTTTGATGTGGTACCGGACTTAATTACTGTGTCAAAATCTCTTGCAGCTGGCTTACCGCTGAGCGGAGTCGTTGGCAGAAAAGAAATGCTTGATGCGGCAGATCCAGGGGAGCTTGGGGGAACATATGCAGGAAGTCCGTTAGGCTGTGTAGCTGCACTGGCTGTCCTTGATATCATTGAAACAGAACAACTGAATCAACGATCTGAACATATTGGGCAAGTCATTGAGGACAAAGCAAATGAATGGAGACAGGCGTATCCATTCATTGGGGAAGTCCGCCGGTTAGGGGCAATGGCGGCGATTGAAATTGTGGAAGATCAAACAACGCGTACACCGGATAAGAAAACAGCCGCAGCGATTGCAGCATATGCAAATGAGCACGGGCTGCTTCTTTTAACGGCAGGGATTAATGGGAATATCATTCGCTTCTTAACACCACTTGTCATCACAGATGAGCTGCTTCACGAAGGACTAGGGATTATCGAGGACGCCTTCAAAGCACGCTAAACAACAAAGGGGGATGGTTGTATGCAAAAACAACAAATGGCAAAAACGATGTCGCAGTCTGACGTGCTGTTTTTGTCCATTGGTGCAATGCTTGGCTGGGGCTGGGTTGTACTTTCGGGAGATTGGATTTTAACAGCTGGATTTTTAGGCAGTGTGATTGCTTTCGTTATAGGCGGTATTCTCGTCATCTTTATCGGACTTACGTATGCTGAGCTTTCGTCTGCGATTCCAGAGACAGGCGGAGGGCTCGTTTTTGTCCAGCGGGCATTTGGGATGAAAGCAGCGTTCGTCTCAGCATGGGGCGTATTGTTTGGTTATGTGTCTGTGATTACGTTTGAAGCTGTCGCCTTGCCGACCGTCATTGATTATGTGATTCCAACACAGCATGCTGGCTTCTTATGGAATATAGGAGGATGGGACGTTTATTTCACGTGGGTATTGATTGGATCTGGCGGGGCATTGTTTTTAACAGCGCTGAATTACATTGGGGCGAAGCCTGCTGCCATTTTTCAGTCCGTGTTCACAGTGGCGATTATTCTGACAGGTTTTCTCCTTTTAGGCGGCGCAACATTTAATGGAGATTTTGCAAACCTTGAGCCTATGTTTCAAGGCGGGGTTGGCGGTCTTATGGCGGTGTTAGTCATGATTCCCTTTTTATTCGTTGGGTTTGATGTCATTCCGCAAGTAGCGGCGGAGATTAACGCACCAAAAAAAATCATTGGGAGAATCTTGATTATCTCCATCGTGAGCGCGGTCGTTTTTTATCTGCTTATTGTCTTTGGGGTAGCTGCTGGAATGTCAAAAGGACAGCTTGAAGCCTCTTCATTAGCGACAGCAGATGCGATGGTACAGCTTCTCGGTCATCAAGCGTTTGGTACAGTGCTTGTCATTGGAGGGGTAGCAGGGATTGTGACGAGCTGGAATGCTTTTATTATCGGTGCAAGCCGTATTCTATATGCTATGGCGGAAAGAGGTATGATTTCCAAATGGTTTGCGTATATTCATCCAAAGTATAAAACACCGACAAATGCCATTTTATTTCTTGGTGCTTTGGCTTTTTTCGCTCCATTACTAGGGCGCCCTGCCCTCGTATGGATTGTCAATGCGGGCGGTGTAGGAATCATCGTCGGGTACTTAATAGTGTCCATTGCCTTTATGAGACTTCGCAAAACAGAACCTGAGCTGGAGCGTCCATACAGCATTAAATATTGGCGGACGACAGGTGTTTTAGCCATCGGACTGAGTCTTCTTTTCCTTTCATTTTACTTTCCAGGAATGCCGGCCTCCTTATCTTGGCCAGCTGAATGGATATTGCTTTTAGGTTGGGTACTCATTGGGTATATACTATATGTAATGAATCCAAGAACGAAGGAGACGGTAGAGCATGACAAACGAACTCAAAGTGTATAATCCTGCAACAGGAGAAGAAATTGCTTCAGTTGCTCAGCATACAAAAGAACAGATCGAAGACGCAATTTCCCGTTCACACAAAGCATTTAAATCATGGGCGAAAACGTCAGCGCATGAACGTGCCAATATCATTCGCAAGTGGTTTGATCTGATGATTGAGCATAAAGAAAGGCTTGCGAAAATCATCACAGAAGAAAACGGAAAGCCGTATCAAGAAGCATTAGGGGAAATCGTCTATGCGGCTGGTTATATTGAATGGTACGCAGAGGAAGCAAAGCGAATCTACGGCAGAACCATCCCGTCACATACGACGAACAAACGCCTTTTCGTCACAAAACAGCCAGTTGGTCCGGTTGCTGCCATTACTCCGTGGAATTTCCCTGCGGCGATGATTACGAGAAAGGCAGCTCCAGCGCTTGCAGCAGGCTGTACGTTTATTGTAAAACCGGCTGAAGACACACCGCTGACAGCCATTGAACTAGTAAAGTTAGGTCATGAAGCTGGCATTCCAGAGGATGCACTGCAATGGGTTGTGGGAGACGGCAAAGAAGTGGGTGAAATCTTCACAGATAGTCCATTGATTCGTAAAATCACGTTTACAGGCTCAACGCCCGTCGGAAAGCATTTGATCAAAAACAGTGCCAGTACAGTCAAACACGTATCAATGGAGCTTGGCGGTCATGCCCCGCTCATCGTAGACAAGGATGCAAATCTTGAATTAGCTGTCAAACAAGCAGTGGCATCTAAGTTTCGGAACGCAGGGCAAACCTGTGTCTGTGCCAACCGCTTAATTGTGCATGAAGACATTCATGAAGCATTTGCTCAAAGCTTCAGCAAAGAAGTAGAGAAGCTGAAAGTGGGAAATGGCTTTGAAGAAGGCACATCCATCGGTCCAATTATCAACAAGCGCGGCTTTGATAAAATTGTCGGCCAAATTCAAGATGCAGTGGATAAAGGGGCGAAAGTTCTTGTCGGCGGCGATACGCATTTCGACGATGACAAGTCGTATTATTTTGTCCAGCCAACGGTTCTTACACATGTGGACCCTTCGATGAACATCATGCATGAAGAGACCTTTGGTCCAGTGGCACCGATTACGACATTCAAAACGTTAGACGAGGCAATTGAATTAGCCAACGATACACCTTTTGGCCTTGCAGCTTATTTCTTTACAGAAAATTATCGAAACGGACTCTACATTTCAGAACATCTCGATTATGGGATTATTGGCTGGAATGATGGAGGTCCATCGGCTGTCCAAGCACCCTTTGGCGGTATGAAAGAGAGCGGGATTGGCCGAGAAGGCGGCATCGAAGGGATCGAACCTTATTTAGAAACAAAATATGTATCCATTGGGTTAGACGAATAAACGTGAAAAAGACTGTCTGAGGAATCTCGGCAGTCTTTTTTTATTAAACAGCCGGCGGGAAAAGCTGATCCACCGTTTCTTTCGTTTCTTTCAGAATTTCGTGTATGTAATCTGCAGATGCCTGCTCCATGCTGCTGAACAAAAGCCGTTCAACAGGCTGAACGCCAATAAAATTGAAGACTTCAGTATCAGTTGTCATGTGATGGGAGGAGGTGGAAATCTTATTGGAATCAAGAAAAGTCCTCGGTGCATCGTGCGTGTTGATGATAACACCTTGTTTGTGCCGAAGCAGATTTTCAATCTCTCCAACCTCATTGATCTGATAAGCAAAACCCTCAGAAAACACTTGCTCTACATAACCCTTTAGCATAGCCGGCAAGCCTGTCCACCATATTGGAAAAATAAACGTCAGCACATCCGCCTGCTGTATCAGTTTCTGCTCTCTTTGAATGGAGATCGGGACATCACCGCATTTGATGGCAGCCTTTTCTGCAATGGTGAGCTCTGGTGAAAAACCTAGAGCATAGACATCACGAACAGTCACTTTATGACCATTGTTCAAAAGAGTGCTCACAACAAGATCTAATAAGGTTTGATTTAAGCTTTGCTGGGGATGAGCAAAAATGATTACATGGTTCATCTCATAGCCTCCTATGTGGTCATGTGTCCCATTATGGCATGCGGCTTTATCCTATTCAATCCTATATTGGCAATAATAAGTTGGGAAAATGGAAAATAATTGATCTTTCGCATTTGTTCCTATATGTGTAAAGGAAGAAAAAGCGATCGTTTCTGAGAAAACGATCGCTCATACAGCCTTTATTTCTTTCTAAAAGCAAGTCCAAGTGCAATCAGTGCCACGACTAGAGCAGCAATGGACAGACCGAGGACAAGTGGTGAGGAAGAAGCAGAGGCTGTTTCAGAGGCCTTTTCTTCTTTTGGTTTTTCCTGGCCATGTGAATCCGTTACGGTATTAGATGCCACAATGTTTGTGATGGAATGAGGTTTATCAGCATCTTTATCGCCAGTCCATTCAACGACCGTTCCATCCTGATAATATTGATACGCATCCCATGCAGCTTCACCTGCTTTTTCAGGGTTTTTCGCTACAAAAACGAATTGCTGGAATTGTCCAGCAAGCACACCTTTACCTGTTGCTTCCCAAGTCACTCTTGTCACCTTGCCATCTTTCTCTTCAGTAGACGTTTTCCAGCCAGGTACTGGCTCATATTGCTGGAATTCTACGCCTTTAGGTATTGACAAGACAACCTTTGTCGTCGGGCTGTCACTCTCAGAAGGAACCTTTAATGTATAGGTCTCCCAAGCATTTGTCGCAGATGTATCAGGCTTGACTGTCACGTGCGCACTCACAGGAATCGCCAATAAAAATGAAGCGAGAAGCATTGGTAATAAAGATTTAACGTATTTTTTCATATGTCATGAACTCCTTTTAATTTCTTCTAATAAATGTAGTATCGATATTCTTAAAAGAACCAGTTAACGCATGGATTTCAATTTTCCATGTGCCTTTTTCATTTAATAAGAGATTTTCAGCAGAGAAATGACCATTTTTTAATCGTTTCAGTTGAAATTCACTTGGTGTCTCATCACCGAATAAAGCCACCTTATGGATCTTGGCTGTCACAGATTGAATATCAGTGATCGTTTCTCCATTCTTCTTTGTAAATGCCACTTCGAACGAGTTTTTCCCCGGGGCATTCGGGGTAATGCTCAAGGACACAATGTCACGATGCTCGACCTGATTTGCGCCAAAGAAGGGCTCAGGTGCAGGCGGAGGAGGGCTCGGAATATTGGTAAAGACAGCCGTTAATAACAAAATGGCGATCCCGATCATCCATTCAGCTCGTAAGGAAACGCTGCGTTTCTGCTTCTTTTCCCATCTCAGCATCAAGTAATGCATAAGCCCAAGAAGGCCCATGATGATAAATAAACCAAGCTTGATTAAAAAGGTGCGGCCGTATGCTGATTGGAAAAGAGCGTCAAACGATTGCAAAATAAAGATGGCATTCACAAATCCTGAAAACACAATGAGTCCAACAGAGAGCAGTGCCCAAGGATGAAATGCTGCCAGCGTACTCCGAATGAGCGGCTCATCTTCATTTGGCAGTTTCTTCATCAATAGAAGGACAATGGCTGTTAAACCACCGACCCAAATCGAAGCAGAGACGAGATGGATGAAATCAAGTGATGTTGTGAGTATTTTATTGTCTGTTGCGGCTGGATGTCCGATTTGTGCTTTCACCCAAAGGAGCACTGTGAATAGAAGCAGTGGAAACAGCCAAACCCGAAAAGAAGAGAAGTCCCCTTTTCTCACCGCCACAATCGTCCAGATGGTGAGAAGAACAAATGACGCCATAAGCATCATCCACAGACTGCCGCCAGAAGTGGACGCAATCGTTTCTTGTAAAAGCGAAGGCTGAAATGCCCCCCAAAAGGACACGTCTGCCGCTGATTTTGTCTGAATCGGCAGCTGGAACACAAGTGCTCCGCCCATCATGATCAATGACAATGTCAAAAGCCGCTTCATTCGTTTCGCCAATACAGGTGAAATCGCAGTCTTAAACCAAAGCAGTCCAAACAAAATGGTCCCAAGGAATAAGCTGAATGACGTATAAAGAAAGGCTTTATCAATAGTTGAGGCCACATCAATGGATTCATCCGTTTGACCTTGTTCTAATTGGTCAAAACCGCCCTCCGCTTTTCCAATACTAAACGGAATCATGCCAGAGACAGAGTGTCCGTCCGCTGATACCGCATTCCACTGAATGGTGTAAATCCCCTTTGGTAAATTCTTTTTTAAAGCCGCTTCCATGATCTTTTGATCTTTAATGACCGTATCTCCTTTATCCACACGATCACCTTTTGCATTTAGCACCTTAATGGCATGAAATCCGCTTTCAATTCCTTCACTAAATGTGATCGAGACTGAAGGAGGCTGCTGATCCAGCTCTTCATTTGCCGCTGGGTTCGAGCTCACGACGTATGCGTGTGCAAATGCTTCCTTTGGAATGAAAAAAGTGAACATGACCATAAGAAGCAGAAGCCACTTACTATTTTTAAACAAGGTGAATAACCGCCTTTCTACCTATGAAAATGTCTCATGTATCAGAAAGAAAGCGGCAGTAAACTGTGAGTCACAGAAGAAACCGCTCTTCCTATTGTACCGCCCTCTCTAAAAGGTAAACGAAACAAACAGCAAGATGGTTCACTTTTTCTGTGTCATGTCTGCGCAGACATTTCTTAATTGAATAGGTTTGATCAATTATAAGCCTATTCGATTTAAGAAGAGGAAACAAGAAGAGACCATTTGAAAGTTGTGAAATTCCCATGAATTTTGCATCAAAACAACGGCAGATCAACCTTTTTACCCGTTTTGTATTGGGATCTGAGAGTGATTTCACATCATTTTTCAATTTTGTCACACACTATGTGACAAAGTGACATTTAGTTTCAATTGAAGAGAAAGTGAAAGCGTTTTACGATAGGCATAAGGGCTTCACTGAATCTTGTTCTTATATCTTTTGACCTATAAAGCCCTAAATAAAGGGAGAGAAGAAAGGAGTTTTCATAGATGCAGGAAAAAAGCGGATTTCGCGTAAAGGTACAGCGCTTCGGAAGCTATTTAAGCGGTATGATCATGCCGAATATTGGAGCGTTTATTGCTTGGGGACTCATCACAGCATTGTTCATTCCAAGTGGTTATTTTCCAAATGAACAATTAAATACACTAGTTGGCCCAATGATCAACTACTTGCTGCCGCTCTTAATCGGTTACACAGGCGGGAAGCTCGTATATGACCATCGAGGCGGGGTACTCGGTGCAACAGCTACGATTGGGGTTATTGTCGGTTCGGACATCCCGATGTTTTTAGGTGCGATGATCATGGGACCGCTTGGCGGTTATCTCATTAAGAAAATCGATCAGCTGTTTAAAGACCGAATCAAATCAGGTTTTGAAATGCTGATTAATAATTTTAGTGCAGGTATTCTAGGTGCCATTTTAGTCGCCATTGCTTTCTACGCAATCGGCCCAGTGGTACTAGGTCTGAATAAAGCCCTTGCGGCAGGTGTAGATATTATTGTCAATGCACATTTACTTCCGCTGGCAAGTATCTTCATTGAACCAGCAAAAGTATTGTTCTTAAACAATGCAATTAACCAAGGAATTTTAGGTCCATTAGGGGTGGAGCAAGCGGCGAAGACAGGCCAGTCCGTTCTGTTCTTGCTTGAAACAAACCCAGGACCAGGTCTAGGTGTTCTTCTGGCCTACATGTTCTTTGGAAGAGGGACAGCAAAGCAGTCTGCACCGGGTGCGATTGTCATTCAATTCTTAGGGGGAATCCATGAGATTTACTTCCCATACATCTTAATGAAGCCAAAGCTCATTTTAGCGGTAATTGCTGGAGGAGCAAGCGGCGTTCTGACTTTTACATTGTTAAATGCAGGATTAAAGGCTGTGCCGTCACCAGGAAGTATCATCGCTCTTATGCTCATGTCACCAAAAGGCGGCCACCTTGCCGTTCTAGCAGGTGTTGTCGTGGCAGCGGTCGTATCATTCCTTGTCGCTTCTGTCATTTTGAAAGCGTCTAAAGCAGTGGACGAAGATTTAACAGCAGCAACTGAAAAAATGCAAGACATGAAAGGCAAGAAAAGTGCAGCAGCAGCAGCTCTTACAGCACAAAAAGAAGGTGCTGAAGCGAACGAGCAAGCAGCATCTCCAAGTGAGATCAATCCAGATGACGTGAACAAAATCATCTTTGCCTGTGATGCAGGAATGGGCTCAAGTGCGATGGGTGCATCCGTCTTAAAAAACAAAGTCAAAAAGGCAGAGCTTGATATTGATGTGACAAATACATCCATCAGCAACATCCCAGATGATGCCGATGTGGTCTTTACTCATAAAGATTTAACAGATAGAGCCAAGGCAAAACTGCCAGGAGCTGTGCATATCTCAGTTGATAATTTCTTAAACAGCCCGAAATACGATGAGCTGATTGAGAAATTGAAAAAATAACATGACGAAACGGGTTGAGTCCAATTTTTCCTAATTGAACTCCCCGTTTTGGTTGTTTTCTGATTTTCCATTCTAAAAAAGGTGTGTGATCTTTCATGAAACAAGTACTTTCAAAAGACAATATTTTTCTAAACGAACAAGCGGGCTCTAAAGAAGAAGCCATTAAAAAAGCAGGCGAAGTCTTAGTGGCAAACGGTTATGTCACAAGTGATTATGTTGACAAAATGTTTGAAAGAGAAAATATTTCTTCTACATTTATGGGCAACGGAATTGCCATTCCTCATGGAACAGAGGATGCGAAAGCGGCTGTTCTTCATTCAGGAATTTCCATTATCCAAATTCCAGATGGCGTTGAATACGGTGAAGGAAATATGGCCAAAGTCGTATTTGGCATCGCTGGTAAAAACAATGAGCATCTCGATATTCTTTCTCAAATTGCGATTGTCTGTTCAGAAGAAGAAAACGTAGAGCGTATCATTCATGCAAAGGATCAGGATGAACTGATCGCCATCTTTAACGAGGTGAACTAACATGAAGGCACTTCATTTTGGAGCAGGCAATATTGGCAGAGGGTTTATCGGATCTTTGTTAAAAGCATCAGGCTTTGAGCTCGTTTTTACCGACGTAAATGAAGCGGTCATCAACGAGCTGAATGAAAAAGGAGAATACACAGTGGAACTCGCAGCACCAGGGCAGCAGCAAGAAGTAGTCGGTCCTGTGTCAGCCATCAATTCCGCAAAAGATCCAGCTGCATTAACTGAGGCGGTAGCAACAGCTGACCTCATTACAACAGCTGTTGGACCAGCCGTTTTGAACATCATTGCTTCATCGATTGCTGATGGTTTAAAACAGAAAAAGCCTGATCATATCATCAACATTGTGGCGTGTGAAAATATGATTGGCGGCAGCTCTCATTTAAAGGAAGCTGTTTTCTCTCATCTAACAGCTGATGAACAAGAAGCGCTGTCACACACAGTTGGTTTTCCAAACGCTGCGGTGGACCGCATTGTCCCAATTCAGCACCATGAGGACATTTTGAAAGTATCAGTCGAGCCATTTTTCGAGTGGGTCATTGATGAGACAGGCTTTATTGGAGACGTTCCTCAGATCGATGGAGCGACCTTTGTACAAGATTTGACGCCTTATATTGAGCGTAAGCTCTTTACTGTCAACACAGGACATGCACTAGCTGCTTATGTCGGGTACGAGAAAGGCGTTCAAACGATTAAAGAAGCTGTCGATACACCAGAGATTCGTCAAGTGGTCGAAGGTGCACTTCACGAAACGGGCAGTTATTTAATCGACACATATGGCTTTCAAAAAGAAGAACATGATGCGTATATTCAAAAAATCATCAAACGATTTGAAAATGCCTTTATCTCTGATGAAGTCACACGCGTCGCACGTTCCCCGCTTAGAAAGCTTGGAGCAGATGACCGTTTAATCGGTCCAGCGAAAAAGATCAGACAGCCAGAGTATTTAATTAAAGGCATCGTGGCAGCTTTGGCTTACGACTTTACTGGAGACGAAGAAGCTGTTCGTTTGCAGTCATTAAGAAAAGAAAAAGGCATTGAAGGTGTGCTGGAAGAGGTATGTGGACTCTCACCATCAGACGATCTTTATCAAGCCATTCTGAAAGAAACAGCTCGATAATCAGAAAATCCCTTTCCAACGTGCGGAAGGGATTTTTTCTATGACTTTTTTAATACTTTTCCCTGCTTGACGATATATAAAGCAAGGGGGAATTTGTACATGAAAAAGAAAGCGTTTGCGTCAAGAAGTGTCTTTTTTCAATTAATGTCTGCCATTATCGTGATCACGATTTTAACGGGCGGACTAGTTGGAACAACGGGGTATTTGTTAGCGAAACATGTATTAATTGATGCAGGGAAAGCAGATTTAAAGCACATCGTCAGCGGAGCGATGGCCACACTTGAACAGTTGAATGACCGTGTGGAGAAAAAAGAACTGACACTGGAGCAGGCGCAAGAACAAGCCCGGCTTTACTTGAGCGGGCCCAAAAATGACAACGGTAAGGGATACCAATCTCAAAAATCAGATTTTATCTATAAAAATAAAGGTTATCTTATCGCATATGGCACTGACTATTCAACCCAGGTCCATCCGGTCAACGACATCGGCGTCATTCCAGATAACACGACCAATCGTCAAAAAATGGTCACTGGCGCCAATGCAAAAGGCGAGGATGCACACTATGTGACCTATATGGATAAGGATGATGCAACCGGCGAAGAAAAGGAAAAGCTTGCCTATATGAGCCAGTTTACACCGTGGAATTGGAGTGTAGGTATCGCTGTCTTCCAGGACGAATTTTATAAAGAATTAGAGCAGATGAAGCTCTATATTATTCTTATTACAGCAGGTGTCGCCCTTTTGAGTCTAGGCGTCTTTTATTTAGCTGCTCGAGGAAAAGTCAGACTGCTCAAGCAAGTCACTGCTGCTTCAAAGGACATTGCGGCGGGGAATATTGAACGCACAAACTTAAAGGAAACAACGGATGAAATCGGACAGCTGGCAAAAGGTTTTAACCATATGTCAGGAGAGCTCAGAATACTGGTGAGCGGTTTACAGGAAACGAGCAGTCAGCTTGTTGAATCAGCGACAGATTTATCAGCGATATCTGAAGAAACCTCAGCCAGCAGTGAAGAAATTGGACGAGCCATCGGAGACATTTCGACTGGAACACTTCATCAAGCATCTGATCTTGAAGTAGCCAATCAACAAATGACCCAGTTTAATCAATCTATTGAGAATGTCAAAGAACAGAGTGATCAAATTAAACGGATTTCCGACCAATCAAGTCATTCATCACAGCAGGGCCAGCAAATCGTAAAGCAGTTAAAACAATCGAATGAACAATCGATTCAGGCGTCTCAAGGCATTAGAGCAGGAATCGAGCAGTTAAGTACAAAAGTACAGGATATCTCTCAAATCACAGATACGATTGAAAGCATTTCAAATGAGACGAATTTACTGGCACTGAATGCAAGTATTGAGGCAGCACGGGCAGGAGAGCATGGCAAAGGTTTCTCAGTTGTGGCGAGTGAAGTGCGGAATTTAGCTGAGCAGACAAAACAATCAGCCGTTCAAATTCAGCAAATGATCCAAGGCATTAAAGAAGAAACGACAACAACAGCTGGTATCATGTCTAACACAATGGATCGTTTTGCCGAGTTGGATGAAGCGGTGCATGCAACAGAACATGAATTCAATGCCATCTCTACATTGATTTCACAAACCATCGTTGAAACAAACGCTATGGCAAAAGAGCTGAATACACTGCTGGAGCAAAACGACCTCATCACAAAAGCCATGCACGGCGCAGCACATGTTTCTCAAGAAAATGCTGCGGCGATCGAAGAAATCACTGCCTCCACAGACGAACAAGTGACAGCCATCTCTAATGTGGCAAAAGCAGCAGAAAGACTCAATGAGCTTAGCATGCGATTGAATCAGGACATTGCGCGTTATCGTCTATAAATCATTTTGACTATGTATCACTTGTGAGGTACGATGAAGTTAATCAAAACCTTGCTCACGCAAACAAAAGGAGTGTTTCGGTCATGAAAAAGAAGATATTGATGTTCTTACCTTGTGGCTATGGATACTCCACTGCTGTTTTCTTTTAGGATAGATAGAAATTGGTGAAGTCTGTCTACAAAACGAAGAAACTAGCAGCAGAAAAATAAACGTGAGTGAGGGACATAACATGGAAAAAATCATGAGAAAAAACCCAGAAAGTATGCCGAAACCTGTTGGTAACTACAGTCATATCACAAGGGTGCCAAAGGGTGCGGGATTATTTGTTACATCGGGTCAGGTAGGGACAGATATAGATGGGCAGATCCCATCAAGCTTAAACGACCAAGTAACGAATACGTTTGAAAACATCAAAAAAATCCTTGAATCAGAAGGATTGAATGAAGAACATGTGATCAAGGTCAATATATGGGCAACAGAAGAAATCGACTGGGACCATCTATATCCTCAGTGGGATACGATCTTCAAAACAGCTTACCCATCAATGACGGTTGCTTATGTATCAGCATTAGGATGGCCGGAGCTGAAAATTGAAATTGAACTATGGTGTGCGGATATTTGATTTAAAAAAAGAACAGCGATGCTGTTCTTTCAAATTGTTGACAAAGGGCTAAAATGATCTTGATTTTAGCCCTTTGTCTTCTTTTTTTCAGCGTGATAGAAAACCTTTGAAGTCTAGGAAGGACGAGTACCGGAGCGGAGCGAATTTGACATTCGTGAGCACCGGCACGCAGACCTGACACCGAATGCGAGGGTTTGTCTACACGCTGAGCCGCTTTGTGATCCATCCAGCAAGGAACGTAAAAACGGTATAGACAATAACCCAAATGAGAAAGGATACATTCCCGCCAATAGAGGTGAACATGAAGATCATGCTCGCTAACAGCACAATCAAAGTGGGCATCCAAACATTCTTCAAAAAGAGCGCACCCAAAATGCCAATCAGCACAGAGATAATAGGAAAGCCAAATACAATGAATAGCATAAAAACAGCCATATTGCTAACTCCTTTTAACAAGTGTTTACATCAAAACATAAAAGACCGAAGCAGCCATGTGCGGAAGTGCAAAAATGATCACAAGAAAAGCCATATCAAGACGCCACATGCGGTGTTCTTTTGTTTCAGAATGATAGGCTGCTCGTGTCTCTTCTCCACTTGTCCAAGCACCCATTAGCACCCCAGACATCACGACCCCAATAATAGAGATTCCGCCGCTGACAAACCCAATCCATTCAAGGTGCTGCAACATCATAGCGGCGCTGCAAATCACAATCATTGAGCAAACACCGGCGAAAAAGGCATGTTTTTTTCTCATTCTGGTTCACTCCCTTCAAAGACAATCAGGAGACCGCATCACATATTTCAATGAAATGACCATCAGGATCAGACACATAAGCGACCGTTTGACCCCATGGTTTTTTTGCAGGTTCTATGATGATCGGTACCCCTTTTTCTTTCATTGATGCAATCGTTTGATCCACATCATCCACAACAAAGCCAATCTCAAACGTTTGAGACGCTTGATTTGCTTCAGGGACAGGCAATCCCAGTGCCTCTTTGACATCCTGGCGTGAATTAATCGATAACGTCACGTCTCCAGTGTCAAACTCAACATAGGATTCAACCCTCAATTTTATTGGAAAACCAAGTACTTGTTGATAGAAATGAATACTCGCCTCCACATCGTTTACATATAAAATGGTATATTTCATTTTCATGTGAAAAACTCCTCTCTTCATATACGTGTCAAAAACGGAAAGGTTTCCCACTCATTGTACCATATAGGATATAAGGTTTATTTCATTCCAAAAAAATCAAAATATTTAGCTCGATCGTCTTGAAAAACAAAAAGTGGTGACATATGATAAAAATGTAAAAATAGAAAAAATAGGGGGATCTTACATGTTGAAAAAAATCATGGTGGCTGTCACAAGTCGACACCCACACAGCAGATGCAAAAACGGTCAAGTCTTACAAAAACTGCAAAGCGCTGAACAAGGTATATAAAGGCGGCGTAGCAAAAAGCAAAAACACGAAAAACAAAGGCGGAAAAACAAAGTACAAGCCATATGTATCAAAAGCACTTTATCAAAAAAATATGCGGCTTGACCGCGACAAAGACGGCATTGCGTGTGAACGCTAAGCACATGTGAAAAGACCTGTCACAAGGTCTTTTTTCTATGGGATCAAACTCGTCCCTTTGTGCCAGCTTCATCTTTATATTAAAATAAAGATAGTTTCAAAAATCGATACAAAGTGGGGTACTCAATTTGTCAACACAAGCTCATAAGAAAGACATCCGATTGATTGCCATTGATATGGATGGCACGCTGTTAAACAGTGAGCACATCATTCCAGAGGAAAATAAACAAGCCATTAAAGAAGCTGAAGCAAAAGGGGTCCATGTGGTCATTAGCACAGGGCGGACACTGATGACATGCCGAGAGCTGGTTGAGCCGCTCAAGTTATCGTCTTACCTCGTGACAGCAAACGGAAGTGAGATCTGGGATTCAAACTTCCAGTTGATCGAAAGAGATCTGCTGCATCCTGATCACGTCCAAATGATGTGGGATTTAAAAAATAGGTACGAAACCGATTACTGGGCTTCGACTGTGGATAAGGTGTGGAGAGGTGAATTCCCAGAACGAATTCATGACCATGAATGGCTGAAGTTTGGCTTTGATATTCATGATGATGACATTCGTGAGGAAGTACTCAATACATTGAAAACAAATAAGCATCTAGAGATCACAAACTCAAGTCCAACGAATATCGAAGTTAATGCAGCCGGCATTAACAAAGCGGCAGCTCTTGCAAAAGTAGCAGAACGCATTGGCTGTACGATGGACAACGTCATGTCACTTGGCGACAGCCTCAATGATATGGCCATGATTCAAGAAGCCGGATTAGGCATTGCGATGGGAAATGCCCAGGAAGTGGTGAAAGAGGCGGCTGATTGGATTACGGCTCCTAACACAGAACACGGCGTTGCAAAAGCCATCCAACATTGGGTGCTGTCTAAATAGGGTGCACTTCATTACAAGAAAAAGTGAGAGGACTTTGCCTCTCGCTTTTTTTGTTTTCTCCTAGTTCTATTGTTATGTTTTCTTCCAATTTCATGTGCAGTCTATCCAAAGTTGGTATAATCAATATAAATTCGAATATTCGGACTTTACATTCCGTATTTCGGAACAACAAGGAGGGGTTCTATGTATCAAGTGGATATCAACTGTGATTTGGGAGAAAGCTTTGGTCAATACACAATCGGTGCAGACGAACAAATCTTAGAATATGTTACTTCAGCCAACATTGCTTGCGGTTTTCATGCAGGAGATCCAACGGTCATGAGAAAGACGGTCAGAATGGCACTGGGTAAAGGGGTCAAAATTGGTGCACATCCAGGTTTGCAAGATTTGGCCGGCTTTGGCAGACGTCCAATGGCTATCTCCGCAGAGGAAGCCTATGATCTTGTCATCTATCAAATTGGCGCTCTATCAGCCTTTCTCAAGGCAGAGGGAGGCACGATGCAGCATGTCAAACCACACGGCGCCCTCTACAACATGGCAGCTAAAAATACTGAATTATCTGAATCTATTGCGAAGGCTGTGTATGATGTGGACCCAAACCTTGTGTTATTTGGTCTGTCAGGCAGTGAACTTGCGTTAGCAGGTGAACGAATAGGTCTGCAAGTGGCACATGAAGTTTTTTCTGATCGGACGTATCAAACAGACGGGACGCTGACATCCCGCCGCGAACCACATGCACTCATTGAAGAGGATGAACGGGCCGTCCAGCAGGTTGTTCGTATGGTGCGAGAAGGCAAGGTTCGTACAGTTCAAGGAGAAGATATCGAGCTCAAAGCAGATACGGTCTGCATTCACGGAGACGGCAGCCATGCGCTTCAATTTGCGAAAACCATTACAGCGAAGCTAAAAGAAGCCGGTATTCATCTCAAGGCTTTTCAATAAAAATCGTCATCAAAGGGGGAAACAGCATGAAAACAGAGAAAGTCAAACACATGAAGGCACCAAAGGGGAATCGGTCTATGCTGATGGGCGCAGCCTTTTTAATGGCGACGTCTGCGATCGGACCGGGATTTTTAACACAAACAACCGTCTTCACACAGCAGCTTGCGGCTAGCTTTGGTTTTGTCATTTTAATCTCGATTTTATTAGATATTTTTGCACAAACAAATGTATGGCGCATCATTGCCGTGTCAGAAAAACGAGGTCAGGATATAGCTAATATGGTGCTCCCGGGTCTCGGGTATGTGCTGGCCTTTTTGATTGTCATTGGAGGACTTGCCTTTAACATCGGAAATATCGCTGGGGCTGGTCTTGGTTTTCAGGTGATCTTCGGCGTCGATCCGCGAATTGGCGCAGGGATCAGCGCTGTGATTGCCATTCTCATCTTTGTGATCAAAGAGGCTGGGAAAGCGATGGACCGTTTTACGCAAGTAGCAGGCTTTGTGATGATTGGCCTGATGCTGTATGTGGCGATTTCAACAGCACCGCCAGTTGGAGAAGCAGCCGTGAGAACATTTGTCCCAGAGACGATTGATATTTTATCCATTGTGACACTTGTGGGCGGAACGGTAGGCGGCTATATCGTCTTTGCTGGCGGGCATCGCTTGCTGGATGCAGGTATTAAGGGGAAGGAAGCACTGCCGCAAGTGACGAAAAGCTCTATTTTCGGTGTTTTAATTACATCTGTCATGCGTGTAGCACTCTTTCTTGCCACATTAGGAGTTGTCTCAAAAGGCTTGCAGATAGATCCATCCAACCCGCCTGCCTCTGTTTTTCAATTAGCTTCAGGAAATATCGGATATAAAATGTTCGGGATTATTATGTGGGCTGCGGCGATTACATCCGTCATTGGAGCAGCATACACATCTGTTTCCTTCTTTAAAACCTTCTCACCAAAAATTGAGCAAAACCAGCGTGGTATCATCATTGGCTTTATTGCCCTCTCGACCCTTTGTTTTATTACGATCGGAAGACCAGTGAACATCTTGATATTAGTTGGAGCGATCAATGCATTGATTTTGCCGCTCGCCCTTGGCACATTACTCGTTGCGGCCTATAAGAAAGACATTGTCGGCGATTACCGCCATCCATTCTTTTTGACAGTGACTGGTGCATTTGTTGTGGTCATTATGGCGATGATGGGCGGCTATACCATCATTAATGAAATCCCTAAACTATGGAGCTGATTCAGATGAATGTCTATCAAACATATGAGCCATCACAGATGAGAGAATTGATCCGCGAAAAAAAGATCACAGGACCAACGGCTGGCTTTGCAGAAGGGTTTGCTCAAGCCAATTTAATGATTGTCAAAAAGGAACTTGCCTTTGATTTTCTTTTATTTTGTCAGCGGAATCCAGCTGCGTGTCCCTTGCTTGATGTACTGGACCCAGGTGATCCAGTGCCAAGACGGTCGGCGCCTCAAGCGGATATTCGTACGGACTTTCCTAAGTACCGTATTTACCGAAAAGGGATTCTTGAAGAAGAGGTTACAGATATCTCTGCTTATTGGGAGGATGATATGATTGCCTTTCTCATTGGATGCAGTTTTACGTTTGAGCACGCGCTTATGCTGAATGACATTCCTGTCCGCCATATTGAAGACGGTCATAACGTACCCATGTATCAAACGAATATAGCTTGTGAAAAAGCAGGAGTCTTTCATGGCCCGATGGTGGTCAGCATGAGACCCATTCCGGCGCATCAAGTCACAAGAAGTGTTCAAGTGACATCTCGATTTCCATCAGTCCATGGCGGACCGATCCATATAGGGGACCCAGCGGTGATTGGCATTTCCGATGTAGGTCAGCCTGACTTTGGAGAGCCATCTGTGATCAAAGAAGGAGAAGTCCCGGTGTTTTGGGCATGTGGTGTGACGCCGCAAGCCATTGTCATGCATACAAAACCCGACATTGCGATCACTCATGCACCCGGGCATATGTTCATCACAGATCGAAGAGATCAAAAGCTAGGTGTACTGTAGAAAGAGAGGTGTCCTCAAGTGGCTTTTTCAACGATAAAAGATTCTATCACCTACCACCCGCTGGGAGATGCAGCGATCGTCATCCAAGCTGGGGCTGACATACGTGAGGAGATTCATGCACGTGTTGAGCGGCTGTTTGCATGTATTGAACAGCACCCATTTGAAGGATATGTAGAAGCGGTTCAAGCCTTTACAAACGTGACTGTTTTTTACGAGCCTTATACCGTTCATCAATCGGCCCAGCTTCAAACACATGACCTGTCTCCGTATGAATGGGTCAAAGGCTATATTGAACAACTTCTTGAAGACAAATGGCAGGAGGGAGTTCAGGTAAAGCGCCGCATCGTTGACATTCCAGTCTGTTACGGGGGAGCGCTGGGCCCTGATTTAGAAGAGGTTGCCCGTATCAATGATTTAACGCCAGAGGAAGTCGTGCGTATTCACACTGCCGGCACGTATCTTGTCTATATGATTGGATTTGCCCCAGGGTTTCCGTTTTTAGGCGGGCTGTCTGAAAAGATCGCAGCACCACGCAGAGAAACACCAAGAATGTCCATTCCAAAAGGCTCTGTTGGTATTGCAGGAAAGCAGACAGGCGTTTATCCAATTTCTACACCCGGGGGCTGGCAGCTCATTGGACAAACCCCGCTGCCGCTTTTTCGCCCAGACGAGGAAATTCCGAGTTTATTGAAAGCAGGGGACGAGGTCAGATTTGTCCAAATGTCTGAAAAGGAATTTTTCAGCATGAAGGAGGCAGAACGTTGAGTATTCATGTCATCAAGCCAGGGATGTACACAACCATTCAAGATAAAGGGAGGCAAGGCTATCAAAAGTATGGCGTCTTAACGAGCGGCGGCATGGACCCGCTCTCACTTAGAATTGCCAACATTCTCACCGGCAACCAAGAAAACGAAGCCGTGCTGGAAGTGACGTTGATGGGGCCGGGGCCTGTGTTGACATGTGAGAAGGATCAGCTCATTGCAGTCACTGGTGCTGATGTTGAGATTGATATTGACGGAGAGCGGGCACCATTATGGAAGCCGCTCTTTGTACAATCAGGAAGCACGATCACCTTTGGTCTTTGTAAGAGAGGCTGCCGCGTTTATCTTGCTGTGGCAGGTGGATTTGATGTGGAACCAGTCATGCAGAGCAAAAGCACTTATGTCAGAGCGGGAATCGGTGGACTGAAAGGACGACCGCTTGAAAAAGGAGACATTCTGTCCATTGGAGAGCCGTCTATCGTAGCGGATCATTTGTTTGATAGGCTAAAAAATAAAGTGAATCAGGCGGGATATGGCGCACCCGATTGGACAGTGAGTCATGCTCATTTTTTGCCGCTGCGGAAATCGCCAGTGATTCGCGTGCTGGCAGGCAGGCATCTTTCTTTTTTTCAAGAAACATCTCAAACCGCTTTTTTTGAGCAGCCTTATCAGGTCACACCCCAATCAGATCGTATGGGCTGCCGGCTGAAGGGGGAGCCGGTTTATTTAAAAGAAAAGCTGGAATTGATCTCAGAAGCGGTCGCCTTTGGATCTATTCAAATCCCTCCCGATGGCCAGCCGATTATTCTGCTGGCAGATCGGCAGACGACAGGTGGATACCCGCGTATTGGAGAAGTAGCGACTGTTGATTTGCCGCTTATTGCACAAGCAATGCCTGGGGCAAAGCTGTATTTTGAACAAATAGATCATCGGGAGGCAGAGCAGGCGTTATTTAAGCAAGAAGCAGAACTGAGGGAGCTTGCCGCAAGAATCAAGCTGGAAGCATTCTCGTCTAGAAAAGGTGAAGAAGATGCAAAACACAAATAAAACGGTTGTGAAATCAATGGAGATTTTGCGGCTGTTTATCGCTCACGATCAATTAACATTAAATGAAATGATTGAGCTTTCCGGTATGCCGAAAACATCTGTCCATCGCATGGCGAGCTCTTTAGCTGATATGGGGCTGTTAGAAAAGCAAGAAACAGGTGTTTATCGATTAGGCTTAATGTTTCTTGAATACGGTCAGCTTGTGGCGGACCGCCTTGATATTCGGAAGATTGCAAGACCATTTATGGAAAGCTTACGGGATGAAGTAGGAGAAGCTGTACAGCTCATTGTTCGTGAGGGCGACGAAGCCATTTATGTGGAAAAGATTGAAGGTACGCAGCCTGTTCGTCTCTACACCGCCGTTGGCAGACGGTCTCCCCTATATGCAGGTGCCTGTGCGAGAAGTATTCTTTCCTTTTTGCCAGAGAACGAAAGACTTGCCTATATTGACTCAATTGAGCTGGGGAAGATCGGAATTGGGACCATCACAGATAAAGAGGTTCTAAGAAACATGCTGGAAGAATCAAATGCGCGGGGATATACGCTAAGCTATTCTGAGCTTGAAAACTATACAGCTGCGATTGGAGCCCCTATTTTCAATCATCTGGGGGAAGTAGCAGCAGGTATTAGCATCGCAGGATTTGAAGCAGGCTATCAAAAAGAACGCCTGCCTTACTTAATTAAACAGGTGAAAAAAGCCGCCAGTGATATTTCGAGAGAATTAGGCTTTTCTTTCGAATAAATAAAAAGCCAATGACCGTAAAGATCATTGGCTTTTTGCGTGCAGTTATTAGAAAGTTTTTCCTAAAGCTTTCGCACGTTCGATTGCATCTGCTTTAATTTGCTCTGCTTTCGCAGGCTCAGCATTGTGGCCTTCAACGATAAGACCTTCGAAAGAAGGAATTCCGAAGAAGCTAGCGATTGTACCAAGGTAACGGTGACCTGCTTCAAGTTCAGCAGCAGGACCTTCAGAGTAGTATCCGCCACGTGCTTGGATGTGAAGAGCTTTTTTGTCTGTTAGTAATCCAACAGGACCTTGCTCAGTGTATTTGAATGTTTTACCAGCTACAGCAACAGAGTCGATGTATGCTTTAAGAACTGGTGGGAATGAGAAGTTCCAAAGTGGTGAAACAAATACATATTTGTCAGCAGAAACGAATTGATCACTTAATTCGTTTAGGCGAGCAACTTTCGCTTGCTCTTCAGCTGAAAGTGTATCGAAGCCAGCACCAGATTGCAGCTTGCCCCAGCCAGCGAATACATCTGCATCAATGTGAGGAATGTTTTCTTTGTACAAATCGATATGTACAACCTCGTCACTTGGATTTGCTTCCTTATAAGATTCGATAAATGCCTTAGCAGTAGCCATACTGTAAGAAACTGTTTCATCATGCGGATGTGCAGTGATGTATAAAACTTTTGCCATGTTCATTCAATCCTTTCTGTTTCAGTGATTTTTTTTAGTGTATCCCAAAGATACACTGAATATGTGGCATCTTTAATCATATTGGAATGCTATGAAAAAGATGTAACAAGCACAGTTACATGAAAACTGATATTTTCATTGTAATCACAATGTAGTTTGAAGTCAAGGTATAAAGTCTCGAAATCAAGATAAAAAGTTTGTAAATTTTTCTGGAACGCGTAAACACGCAGTTTTCAGCGCAAAAAGCCTACTCTTATTGAACAAAAAATCGTTCGATATCGCAAGTAAAGAGTTTGTAAAGGCGCTGCATCTCAAAAAAAGATGGATGCCCCTAAGTCATCTGCTACAAGCATCTGTTCTCCGAATTCGTATATATAAGAGAAGGCAGGAGAGAGTGAGGGATAAGAGTGGGACGATCCTATGTTGCGATTGGAGATTCCTTAACAGTTGGGGTGGGGGCACGTTTATTTGGCGGTGGATTTGTTCAGCGGTTTTGGTGGATGCTTGAAAAAAAGACGCATGCACCAGTCGAGCTGTCCGTATTTGCAAAATCAGGGTTAACGACCGAGCAGATTTTACAGCTCTTCAAACGGTCAGAGGTGAGACGTTCGATTGCGTCAGCTGACATCATCACCATCACAGGCTGTGGGATTGACCTTGTTCAAGCTGTTCAGCAGTATGAAGAAAGTGAAGATGAAAAGAAACTGCTGCAAGCGGTCATGCATTGCCAGGCGAATTTTAGCAAGATGATTCAAGAAATCGCTCAGATCAAAAGAGGGCAGCATCAGCCCTACTACGTGTATTTCATGAATTTATATAATCCATTTCCGCAAATACCAATAGCCGGGCGGTGGCTTCAGCAATATAATCAACAACTTCGTTTGCTTGCTGCGAATCCGCATGTAGAAGTTGTGGATGTGTATCGAGCGTTTGAAGGAAATGAAAGAGCCTATTTATCGATTGATCAATTTCATCCGAATCCTAAGGGGTATGAAGCAATGGCAGAAGCATTGTTTCAACAATACTGTAAACAGCTGTAATCCGTGGGATTGCAGTTTTTTTCATCCTTTTCATTAAATGAAGGTTTCGATATGATAAAAGAAACGAAGGCGAAAGAGGTGTGCAGGCATGGAGGAGATCAGTGCATATTTTCAAGAGATGACTGGAACGGCTTATGAAGTGGGAAAACAGCAGGCTGCCTGGCTTAAGGAGAATCCATTGTTACAGACACAATATATTCGCATAGAACCGGCAAGTAAGGAGGCTGTGAAGGAAACGAAGCAGCTGATGCGTCCTTATCTTCCTCAGTTAGATGAAGAGATTGCTGGATTTTGTGATGAATTGCAATTAGATGAGCGTTATTTGACCTTTTTCTATTCATCTCACCTTCAGCCGGGCTGTTCCCACTGCGTGAGGCAGGGGAATATGGCGGCAGGTCAACAAACGGTCATGCTGCGTAACTATGATTTCTCCCCGATTTTTGATGATATGCGTCTTGTGACGACACATGTAAAAGGCTCGGCATATCATACAGGCTCGTCACTGCTCTTGTTTGGCAGATCTGATGGGATGAATGAGTATGGTCTTGCTGTGACTTTCTCTGCTTGCGGTCCGCCAGTTGGTAATGAACCCGGTTTAAAGCCTCCAGCAGTCGCCGGTCTGCAGGTGTATCATGTGATTCGCTCTGTTCTGGAATCCTGTCAAACGGTCGAGGAAGCCATTCGCTCTATCGAGGAAATGCCCGTTGCCTCAAATGTTCATATCATGCTTGCCGATCGAAAAGGAGAGGCGGCTGTGATTGAAATTATTGATGGTCAAAAAAGGGTGAGAAGACCGGAGACAGGTTATATTGCCGCAACGAATCATCCGGTTGCTGATCAAACAGCAAAAGGGATGACCAAACATCATTCTGTTGTCAGATACGATATGTTAATGGAAGCTTTAAAAGAACAACGCTCAAGTGATTCTCTTGTGAAACTGTTCCAGACAGAATATCCTGATGGTCTGGCTGTGCACAATTATGAGGAGCTGTTTGGAACGATGCGAACCGTCATGTTCCGCCCGGAAGAAGGCACAATCGATTATTGCTTTGGCTCTCCAGTATACAATCCAGCTTATTCTTTAAAAGCCGGAGGTTCACTGCCTTTTCAAAAACAAAAGGTTCAATTTCATCAAAAGGATTATGGACCTTCATTTTGGAGAAGTGTCTGATGATCCCTTGTTTATATTTTGTCACAGCCGCTGTGCCAAATTCAGATCAACTTAAGATTGCATCGCTCATTGAAAGCGTTTTATATTAAGGTGTGACAATAGACCTATTTATACAGAAGGAGGCATTTCATGTACATAACGGCACGAGAACAGAAAGTCATTAAATACATCATTCAGCAAAATCGTTATGTCACCATTCGTGAGATAGCCGATTCTGTTCAGGTAAGTACTAGAACGATCCATAGAGAACTAAAATCCATTAAACCAATAATGAAAGATTATCATCTTTCATTAGATAAACAGCCAGGGAAAGGCTTGAAGGCAGTCGGCGAACAGGAGGATAAACAGCGGCTTCTTGCTCATATGTCAAATGAGGATCAAATTGAATATAGCTCGGATGAACGAAAGCTCTTAATCCTATGTGCGCTGCTTGAAGCGAAGGAACCGGTGAAATTATACACACTCGCAGCTGACTTGCAGGTAACAAATGCGACGATCAGCTATGATTTAGATGAACTGACGGAGTGGATTGCTCCATACGGTTTGCAGCTTATCCGTAAGCGCGGGTACGGCATTGAATTAAAAGGGCCGGAGGAAGCAAAACGGAAAATTGTCGGCAATCTCATTGTCGACCGGCTCGACATTCAATTGTTTTTAGAAACGATTGAAATGAATATCAAACATCGGACGAAAGCGACGGAAAAGGTGTTTGGCGTTGTCAGCAGAGGACAGCTGCTTAAGGTAGAAAGACTGCTCTTTCATTTGAAAGATCGACTGTCACTCTCCTTATCGGATAGTGCTTATATTGCACTTGTTGTTCATTTAACCTATGCCATCGAACGTATTCAGCTTGGGGAAACCATTCGAATGGAAGAGGAAGAGCTGCTGGAATTAAAGCGGACGAAGGAATTTGAATCATCACTTCGAATGGCAAGAGCGCTTGAACGCATGTTTAATGTGGAGATTCCTGAAGCGGAGGTCGGATATATGACCATCCACCTTCGCAGCGCAAATCGCAGCTTTCAGACTGAATACCGTATTGATGAAATTGAGCTGGATATAGCGCTGAGAACGAAAAAGCTCATTGATTTTATTTCAAATAAAACCGGCTATCATCTCAATGAAAATGATTCATTGTATGAGGGGCTCGTGTCTCATCTCGAACCTGCCATGAACCGTCTAAAGGAAAAAATGAGAATCTATAATCCGCTCACACAACAAATTAAAAAAGACTACTTTTTGCTGTTTATGGCGATTGAAGAAGGAGTCGAGCGTTTCTTTCCAGAGATTGAATTTCCAGAGGATGAAATTGCCTTTATTGTGCTTCACTTTGGGTCAGTGCTTGAAATCAAAAAAGAAGAAACAAAAATTCATGCGCTGGTTGTTTGCTCAAGCGGGATTGGTTCCTCGAAAATGCTCGCCTCCCGGTTGAAAAAAGAATTGCCGGAGATCGCCAAGTTCGATCTATCCTCCTTGATGGAGCTAAAGGAAATCGATGCATCGAGCTATGACATGATTGTCTCGACCGTTCCGATCCCATATGAGCATATCGATTACATTATGGTCAGCCCGCTTTTAAACGAGGATGATGCCATGCGTGTGAAGGCTCATATTAAACGGAAGATTCCTTATATCATCGAGAAAAAAAGAACAAAAGAACCTCCCGAAGAATTGGTGCAAGAAACCGTTGATATGATGGCGGTTGCAGAGCAGGTGACGAATTATATGTTTGTGATTCGCAGCATCCTGTCCCATTTTACCATCGAAAAAAGAAAGACGATGCCGCAGCATGATGAAACCATCAGTCAGCTGCTTCGTCAGCTTGAAGAGGAAGGGTTTATCATACATGCGGATGATGTGGCGGGCGGCCTTCTGGAACGTGAACAGCAAGGCGGATTAGGCATACCTGGTACCGAATTTGCTCTTTATCATTTAAAGCATGCATTCATCAAGGAACCGATCTTTCATATTTATGATCTTGATCAGGCATACGAGGTTAAAAGCATGGATGGCGGGCAGCAGCAGATGTCACGAATGCTCATGATGCTGGCGCCGCAAGAGCTTGGCAAGGAAGGGTCAGAAATGTTTAGTCTGATCAGTTCATCCATCATTGAAAGTGAAGAAAGCATGGCGCTTTATGGACAAGGAACAAAGGAAGACATTGAACAGAAATTACATCAGCTTTTCTATCAATTTGTCAAAGAGGCAAAGTGGTAAGAAAAAGGCCGAGAGCTTATTCGCTTCTCGGCTTTTTTGCTGTGACACAGACAGCAAGGGTAGGACGAATTTCTTCATACTCAATAGAAAATTGGTCAAACCCTGCAAACTGTATGTCATTTAATATATTTTCACCCATCTCTTTTGTCCGCTTGGCGTCAGCTCCTTTTTCTCTTGGCTGCATCACAATAACGAGAGTACCGCCTGGTTTCAAGGTGTGATAAAGATTGAGTAAGCCCGTCTTTGGATCATCCCAAATCGTAAAATTGTTAACAGACAGCACTTTGTCATATTGCTCTCCGGGAAGGCGTGTTTTCTCAATTTTTCCGACATACAGCCGGACCTGTTTGTCTTTTGCTCGTTTGCTGACGCGGGACTGTGCTTGCTCCTGCATGGTGGAAGAAGCATCCAGCCCATCAATGTGAAGGTCTTGATAATGCTTGAGCATATGTTTGATACTGTAGCCGGGTCCATAGCCAATTTCCAAAATGTTTTCACCATCTGTCAAATCTAAGTGGCGAATGGCCCACTGATTCAATGCTTTGTTTTCATTTGCCATAATGAATCCAGCGATGCTTCCGAGCCAGCCTTTTGGTCTGCTAAAGGTTTTCGAAATAGTAGACAGCATGTGAGAACGCTCCTTTTTGATGATCATGTAACCGATTTTTCTCCTCTTTAAACATGCTGATTTTCGGGAACACATCTGTACAGCTTTATGATGTTTGAGTGAAAAAATGAGGTGGTAATGAAAGGATACATCAACAAATCAAGGAGGAGCTTACACATGGATTTACGTAAATATTTAACAAATGGCATTCCGCGCCAAACGCAGGATCAGCAGCCAGGCAGTGAAAGAGAAATGAATCCAGCACCGATCTTTGAGGATGAATCATATCAAGGTTCTGGCAAGCTAAAAGGAAAAGTGGCACTGATTACAGGCGGAGATAGTGGAATCGGACGGGCGGTATCTGTTGCCTATGCAAAAGAAGGTGCACATGTCGCCATTGTGTATTTAAATGAACATGAGGATGCAGAGGATACGCAAAAACGTGTAGAACAGGAAGGCGTCAAATGCTTAACGATTGCAGGAGATGTCGGTGACGAAGCCTTCTGCGAGAAAGCAGTAGAAAAAACAGTTGAAGCCTTTGGTCAATTAGACATTTTAGTGAATAATGCGGCTGAACAGCATCCGCAAGAACGTATTCAAGATATTTCTAGTGAACAGCTTCACCAAACCTTCAGAACCAACTTCTATTCCTATTTCTATTTTACGAAAAAGGCACTGGATTATTTAAAACCGGGAAGCTCAATCATTAATACAACATCCATTAACCCATATCGGGGTAACCCAGTGCTGATTGATTATACGGCGACAAAAGGAGCCATTAACGGCTTTACGCGTTCTATGGCACAATCGCTTGTGAAAGATGGGATTCGAGTGAACGGTGTAGCGCCAGGTCCAATTTGGACGCCGCTCATTCCATCTACATTTGATGAAGACAGTGTGGAAAGTTTCGGGGCAGAAACCCCAATGGGAAGACCAGGACAGCCTGTAGAGCATGTCGGCTGCTTTGTACTGCTGGCTTCTGACGAATCGTCTTATATGACAGGACAGACACTTCATGTCAATGGCGGTTCCTTTATGAATACATGATTTACCGCGGCACCGCCCAGCTTTAATTGGGCGGTGTTTTTAGTATTTCTTGCGATTTTTCTGCACAGATATGACAGACCATACGATAATGCCCACAACAACTGCCGCAATGACAAGTGAACTCAAATGGAACATCGTTTCATGATGCATGTTCAACTTCTCCCTTCATTGAACCTGTTTCCTATAGCATCAGCCAGAAGGTCTCTTTTTATGAAAAACACATTTCTTAGTTTAATGAATGGGCTGTCGTGGAAACCTACGAATACGGATGAAATTTTGAAGGAGTGAAACGATATGTCTCAAGGAGAATTAAAACAAAAGGTATTAAACCTGTTAGACGAACAAAAGGTCGGAACACTCGCGACTGTTGAACAGGATAAGCCGCATACCCGCTATATGACTTTTTTCCATGAAGGGCTGACGTTATATACACCAACGAGTAAAGAAACACATAAAGCAGATGAAATTGAAAAAAACCCGAATGTTCATATTCTCATTGGATATTCAGGCGAAGGATTCGGTGATACTTATGCAGAAATTGCAGGCACCGCAGCATTAACCGATGATTCGGATCTGATCGACCGTCTTTGGTCTGAGGAGATGGAGAAATGGTTTGAAGGAAAAGATGACCCGAACCTAGTGATACTGAAGATTGACCCAACCTCCATCCGTTATATGAATGAAGGAAGCCGTACACCAGCAGAATTATCACTTTAACACTTGCGTAAGGTGGGGGGATGTGTTATAGTTTTATATTAAGTGTTGAAATAAGCAAATAAATAAAGAAAGTAAACTTTTCTTTTTTCTATGACATAATGAGAAGCAATAGAGCTTCTACTTGATAAGAACGAGACGCTGTCAAAGCGAACAAACTTATTCTTTTCCTTCTGCCACCGCCCCCCTATAAGAGCGGAAGAATGGAAAAAAGACGTTTTGATTTACAATTCACACTGGCACGGCTTCGGAGCCGTAAGGACGAATGAGAGGTAGGGCTTTCGTTGTCTTGTTATCCAGAACTTCCATGGCGTTTACTTTCAAACGTAGGTTCACTCGGAACACATATGACACACTGATATGATCGAATCTTAATTCATACACTCCGTAACGGAGATTAAACATTGATTATTTATTTGCATGAAAAGAGTAAGGAACAGGCTGCCATCTATTTGGCAGCCTTTTTCATTGGGTCAAACAATAGGACCCCGAAACCAATGAGCCCGAGAATAGGGAAAACAAAGATCGAAACCAAACGCATAGCGTCCGCTCCAAAAGGGTTCAGGCACTAGCAGCAGAACGATGAATACACATGACAGAAGTGAATAAGGCAAACTTCATGATCACTCACTTCTTCCTTTCTTCTGATACCGCCAAATCCGCTCAATAAAAAAGAACATGACCGCAAACAAAATAGAAAACATGAACATGTCCAGCAGTGTCACGCCTCTATTTGGGTGTACGAGACCAAACCAAACGAATTGCAGAACAAAAGAGATCACAAAATAAAGAATGGATTTTTTCATTATTGTCCTCTTTTCACTTATTTTTTTGTCCCTTAAGCCACATCAGCCAAATGATGAAGGAACCAATCACACATGAGAGCAAAGTGACAGGCGGCAAGGTGTGCCAGCTAGTCAGCCCCTTTACAAAACACATATAAAAAAAGAAAATGGAAATGGATACGAGTACCCATTGCTTGAACCAGCGAGGGACACGCAGCCAAGCCGCTAGAATGATTGATGATAGCTTATCCAATGAGATAACTCCTTTTTTGAATCTGATTGGATTTTATCGTAAACAACAAAGTTTGTAAAATATGGATTTCAGAGGCTTTGATGGTATTCTTCTAGCATGAAACATTTTCGCTGTACTGACGTATAAGTGAAAGGAACCTCATGAAAGGAAGCGATCAAGTGAAAAGAATACCAGTCATCTTCCTCAGATATATTGTCTTCTTTATTCCAGCGATCATTCTCAGTGTCTTGGTGTGGAACCATTACCAAGATGATTTGTCAGATGGGAAAGTAACAGAGTATGACGTCAAAGGAATATTTACATTTGATGAAGGAAAACGAGTGGTGAGTGCTGTATCAAAAGACCAGCAGCTCCATTTTGCAATGTATGATCCTCAATCAGGAAAAAGAATCAGTGAATGGACCACAGAAAGTGATACGTTTCATGAAATGCTGCCATCCATTCAAGGAAACAATCTCTTATTGGCTTTAAAAAATAAAGACGGGCAGCTGTTGATCGAGAAACTAACACCAAGCGGAGAAAAGAAAGAGCTCGTTCAAAATAACTTACAGATTCCCTCATTTTTAAAAACGAATACATACCAATGGAATGGACGGCTCGTATTTACAGGAGAAATGGACGGTGCCGCTGCAGTCATCGGTGAGCTAAAGAACGGTCAATTTTATGCGCACAATCTCAACAAACTAAAGCTGCCGGCAAGGCCTGTCTCCATGGATGTCGTCATGAATTCCTTTAGAGGGCAGACGCCAATTCCTATGTTTGAATTGGCTTTGAAAAATGACCAGAAGGCGTATGTCAGCGGAATCTCAAACGAGAAGCATCAGCTTGGGCTCTATGTCTCCAAAAACGCTGAACCGTTCAGCCTCATTGAAGATAAGGTGGAGCAGCAGCTGGAGAAAACGATCGGAACATCACAAAATTTTGCAGTCGCTGTCGAATCTAACTATCCAAAAAGAGCAAGGAAAGTGAATGAAGAGGGAATGCTTGAAGAAGTCGTCCCAACACCAAAACCGATTTATCAAACCTTTATTTACCAGCTTAATGAAGAAGAAGTTCTTCTTGCAGGCTCTACAGCAAAGGACGAAGCAAAAGGCAAACTGACAGGTTATGTTTATAACCATCGCACGAATAAGGCGAGGTCTGCCAGCAAGCTTTTGCAGTCGTTTTCATATGAATCTTTACAAAGAGAAGGGCTCTCTTTCAATAAAAATGTGAAGAGCGACTGGCTCTATTATTCATTTGACAATCAATTAACGGGTGCATTTGAGACGAAAAGCAAAGAGCTAAAGGAATTTCCTTTGCAAAAGGTCATCTCAATTGAAAACGCCAGTCCAGCCCACCAAACGTCTGTTGACACCTTTACGCAATATGTCATGAAGGGCGGACCGCTCATTCTTAACTGGGCGATATGGATCTTGATCCCACTGTTATTATTTGTGCTAGCGATCTTCCTGCCGCCAATTTTGAGACTGGTGAGAAAGAACAAGATTAAGGACAGTGTCACATTAGAAGCCAATATTGTGTCTGTTAAAGAAACGGGCACCTACATTAACGAACAGCCAGTTCTCAGCATGCGGCTTCAATTTGAATATGAAGGGCAGCGCATAGAAAAGACGGTTAAAACGGTTGTATCCTATACCCAGATACCGCATCCGGGTCAGCGTATCGCCATCCTCTATGATCCGAAGAAGAAAAAAGCGATGCTTTTAAAAGAGGGTGACTTCTCGCAGCCAAGCGGGCCAAAGTTTATCAAAGGCGCTGTTTTAAGAAACATAGAATCATATGGAACTGTAGGACGAGGCACCGTCTTATCACTCACATTTGAATTAGATCAGAAAACGTATATCATTCCGATGATTCAAGCCACTGGTTTTGAATTTAGAACAGGAGAAAAAGCCGATCTCGTCGACATCAACGGCCAGCTCAAAATGGCAGCCTATGGTCATGAAGTTCGGAATCGATCGGGGAAAGATGTGACGCTAACAGGAACGATCCAGCGGGTGAAGCAATATCCAATGGCCATCCATGAACAAAAGCCTATTCAGCTTGATGTGTCGGTTTCAAACGGAGATCAGTCCATCACAAAAACGGTCAGCCAATTCATCCCTGATCATATGCAGGTCACAGCCGGCACTCAAATCACGATCCAGACAAAGAAAGAAGAGCTGGATAGAGAAATGGGTCTTATGCAAGAGAAACTAGGAAGCGCAAAAGTGACCAATGTCGAATTTGCTGGCGTCATCGGCAATCTGCCGTTAGCGATCATTCAGGTTGAGAGAAATGGCATGATGTATGAAGTGAAACAGCCAATCGATCCAATCACTAGCATCTTGCCTGGTGATGAATTATGGGTGGCGTATCACGACATGACGCGTCAAGCAGCTATTGTGAAATATGCATCAATATAAAAAAGCGTTCCTTTATCAGGACGCTTCAGCGTGAAGACTAAGGGCTAAAACGAATGTCGTTTTAGCCCTTTTTGATTAAGCTTTTGTATCATATTGGCGGAGCACCTTATCGTAGGCGAAGTTACCGAAAGGAATGAAAGCCGCAAAAAAACCAGCGATGGACCATTTCAAATGCCAGCGAACTTTAAAAGTCACATATGCCAAAACGAGCATATAGATGACAAACAATGCGCCATGAAGAGAGCCTACAATAGTGACTGCCATCGGAATATCCGCAAAATATTTTAGAGGCATGGCAATTAAAAGAAGGGTTAAAAGAGACATACCCTCAATAAAACCCGCCTGTCGAAGACGGCTAACACTTGTATGCATATACAAATCCTCCTGTATAAAAGCTAGTTTCTCATCTTCTAATATAAACGAAAGATCGTCTGGACATGCTGAAATCTACGAAAAATTCAAAATATGTTCATGGAATGCTTAAAAAATGGGAAAAGTCCTTTACTCCTTGTTTGTTTCAGAGAGTACTTGCTTTAAGTGCATGACATCATGCAATAAATGCTCCGTCATCGCTTGAACGGCTTCTGTGGAGCGGCGCTCTTTTATTTTAGAATAGATGGCTGCATGCTCTCTTTGAATGGTTTCAGCACGAGCCCCGCCGCTAAAATGGAAGATGCGGCAATAGTGAATGAGTGCATTCACGTGATTCAATTGTTTGGATAAGCGGTCATTGTGACTCGCCAAAATGATTTTTTGGTGAAAGGCTTCATGTAACTGGATGATCTCTTTAGATGGCAGCTGCTGCTTGATCGCTTCGTCCGCCTGCGTGAGAACCTGCTCAATTTCATCCATTTCTCTTTGCACGGCTTCCTTACAGGCAAGCTCAACAGCAAGTGTTTCTAAAGCCGTCCGAATTTGATAAAGCTCCTCGACATCTTTTTCTGTTAACGTATAGACGGAATAGCCTGATCGATGATCCGCGATTAAAAGCTCGTCTTTTTCTAACAGCCTCATCGCCTCTCTTACCGGTGATCGGCTTACGCCAAATTGTTTGGCAAGCTGTGTTTCATTGATGCGCTCTCCTGGCTGAAACTGGCCATCAAAAATCATTTGCTTCAGCTGTTCATAAAATTGCATGTGATACGGTGTTGGTCTTTCCATCTCGAATGAATTCATGCCATCATTCCCTCTTTTATACATCATCTTTTGTCTCATGTTATCCAAGTTTTTCCCTCTAGGCAAGCCTGCATCAAAAAGTCAATATCGTACAATCCAAGAGAAAAAGGGTGTGCTACACTTATGATCAGTTCAGTGAAAAGAGGGATCGACATGAACACACAAGAGGAACGAACTGTACATTTTGATCAAGACTTGCAAATAGAGGCATATCGCTTTCATGGCATCATGCAAAAGTTCCCGAATCATTTTCATACATATTATGTGATTGGATTTATTGAAGACGGTCAAAGACGTTTGGTCTGCCAAAATCAAGAATACATCATTGAAAAGGGTGATATCCTTCTTTTCAATCCGTATGATAATCACGCATGTGAACAAATTGATCACAGGACACTCGATTATCGCTGCTTAAATATTGAAGCAGATGTGCTAGAGAAGGTCTTTCAGCACAAACCGCATTTTAAAGCCCCTGTGTTTTCACAAAGTGAACTAACAAAGCCGTTATATGATTTACATCAAATGATCACAGAAGAAGCTCCTGCTTTGAATAAACAGGAAACCTTCTATTTCTTTATGAAACAATTGATTGAAGCCTATGCTGATACCTCAGAGGAAAAAGCATCAGCAGCACGTGCCAACGAACAAAAAGTCCGAGACGTACAGCAATATATCGAAACACACCTCACGGAAAATATATCGTTAGATGACTTAGGTGAGCTTGTGTCCATGAACAAATATTCATTGCTGCGTGCTTTTACAAAATTCAGAGGCATCACGCCGTATCGTTATTTACAGACAGTCAGGGTGAACTATGCGAAGGAGCTTCTCGCCCAAGGAGTGAAGCCTGTAGATGCGGCTGCCTCCGCTGGATTTTCTGATCAAAGTCATTTGAGTCATTTCTTTTCAGAATTTATTGGGCTCACGCCAGGGCAGTATCAGCAAATTTTTGTAAAGCAGGTAACAGCTGATGAAAAATAAACAGCTGCTCGGTCATTTAGCGGCCATGTTCACCATTTTTTTATGGGGATCTACCTTTATCTCTACCAAAATATTATTAACGGCTTTTTCTCCAACAGAGATTTTATTTTTCCGTTTTTTTATAGGGTACTTGGCTCTGATGATCATCTATCCGTTTACGATGAAGGTGCAAAGTAAAAAGCATGAAGGGATGTTTGCGCTGGCAGGTTTATGCGGTGTGGTCTTATATTACTTTTTAGAAAATGTCGCACTTACTTATACGTTCGCTTCGAATGCAGGTGTCATCAGCTCCGTTGTCCCATTCTTCTCTTTTTTATTGGCTTATTTTTTATTAAAAGATGAGCCGCTGCACAGCCGGTTTTTCATAGGCTTTTTCATCGCGATGACGGGTATCGTGCTGATTAGCATGAATGGAATGACGACGTTTCAGTTGAATCCACTTGGTGATGCCTTAGCATTAACGGCTACCATCGTCTGGGCATTCTATTCCATTTTATCGAAGATGATCAACCAATATGGCTACCATATCATTCAGGTAACAAGGCGTGTCTTCTTTTACGGACTGTTATGGATGATTCCATTGATCTGGCATTTTAAGATTCGTTTAGATTGGGAGCGATTGACGAATCCATCGTTTGCCTTCCACTTGCTGTTTTTAGGCCTTTTCGCATCTGCCATTTGTTTTCTGACATGGAGCTTTTCCGTGAAAACGCTCGGTGTGGTGAAATCGAGTGTGTATATTTATGGAGTGCCTATTATTACGATGGTTATTTCAATGATCGTTCTTCACGAGAGATTGACTTTCATGTCTGCGCTTGGAACGGCACTGACCTTAGGAGGTTTGCTGCTTTCAGATAAAAAAAGTGCGGGAAGAAAGAAACAGAAGCCCCGTGTGCTGATGCAGGATAAAAAGGCGCTTTGATCAAAAAAAGCGTCTTTTGTCCATTGTAAGAACAAGCACTCTTTAGTAAACTCAAATGAAATGGTCGACGGTCGACCGATAACAAAGGGGGAAAAAATCAATGAAGCATGTTTCAATTGCAGCGATACCAGGAGACGGGGTTGGAAAGGAAGTTGTGCCTGAAGCTATTCGAGTTTTGAAAGCGGTATCAGATGTGCATGGCGGTCTGTCTTTCACCTTTCAGGACTTTCCGTGGAGCTGTGAATATTATTTAGAGCATGGCGAAATGATGCCAAAGGATGGATTGGAACAACTGAAAGCCTTTGACAGCATTTTCTTAGGGGCAGTCGGAGATGCCAATTTAGTGCCTGATCATGTATCACTTTGGGGATTGCTCATTAAAATTAGACGTGAATTTGAGCAGGTGATTAACGTTAGGCCTGCAAAACAACTGAGCGGCATTCGCTCGCCGCTTGCTCAGCCAAAGGATTTCGATCTTCTTGTTGTAAGAGAAAACGGTGAAGGTGAATATAGTGAAATCGGAGGCCGCATCTATCATGGGGAAGATCAGCTTGCCATTCAAAATGCTGTTTTCTCAAGAAAAGGGACAGAGAGGGCCATGCGTTTTGCCTTTCAATTAGCAGAAAAAAGACGAAAGCATGTGACAAGTGCAACCAAATCGAATGGAATCGTTCATACAATGCCATTTTGGGATGAAGTGTTTCAAGACGTAGCAAAGGATTATCCAGAGGTGACAGCAGACTCGCAGCACATTGATGCGCTCTCAGCCTTCTTTGTGACAAGACCTGAGAAATTCGATGTGATTGTTGCCAGTAATTTATTTGGCGATATTTTAACTGATCTTGGGGCGGCCATTATGGGAAGTATTGGCGTGGCGCCTGCTGCCAACATCAATGTAAATGGCAAATATCCATCCATGTTTGAGCCTGTACATGGATCAGCCCCAGACATTGCAGGAAAAGGAATCGCCAACCCAATCGGTCAAATTTGGACCGCTAAACTCATGCTTGATCATTTCGGAGAGGAAGAACTGGGTACACACCTGCTCGAAATCATCGAGTCAGTCACAGCAGACGGCTTTTTAACGGCAGACATCGGCGGGGCTTATCGAACACAAGAAATCACAAACGAAATCATCAAGCGCTTCAAGAAATAATCCGTCATTAGAACCGCATCTCCACGTCTGCTATAATAAAAGGATGGATAGAAGAAAGAGATGTGAAATCTAGTGTCAAAAACAGTTGTATTAGCAGAGAAACCTTCAGTAGGACGTGACTTAGCGCGTGTGCTGAAGTGTCATAAAAAAGGAAATGGTTTTTTAGAAGGAGATCAATACATTGTAACGTGGGCGCTTGGCCATTTGGTCACACTGGCTGATCCAGAAGGCTACGGAAAAGAATTTCAATCCTGGCGTTTAGAGGATTTACCGATCATTCCAGAGCCGCTCAAGCTTGTCGTCATGAAAAAGACAGGTAAACAATTTCAAGCAGTGAAAGCGCAGCTTGCAAGAAAAGATGTAAAAGACATTGTCATCGCAACAGATGCTGGACGTGAAGGGGAGCTTGTCGCAAGATGGATTCTTGAAAAAGCGCACGTGAAAAAGCCGCTAAAACGACTATGGATCTCATCTGTTACGGACAAAGCCATTCAAGAAGGCTTCAAGCGATTAAAAGACGGCAGAGAATATGATAACCTGTATCGCTCGGCGGTTGCACGTGCAGAGGCAGACTGGATTGTAGGGATCAACGCAACAAGAGCGCTGACGACCAAGTTCAATGCACAGCTTTCCTGCGGACGGGTACAGACACCAACGATTGCCATGATCGCCAAACGAGAAGAAGACATTCAGCAATTCCAGCCGAAGCCGTTCTATGGATTGACCGCACAAGTAGATGGACTTACCTTGACCTGGCAGGATGCCAAAACAAAGCAAAACCGCACATTCCAAGAGAATGTCATAAAAGAGCGCTTAGCAGGCTGCAAAGGAAAACCAGCAGTGATCGATGCATTGAAAAAAACAGCAAAAAAAGCTTTTGCTCCAGGGCTGTACGACCTAACTGAATTACAGCGAGATGCGCATAAACGCTATGGCTTCTCAGCAAAAGAAACATTATCTACGCTTCAGCGGTTGTATGAGCAGCATAAGCTTGTGACATATCCGCGTACAGATTCACGATTTATTTCAGCGGATATCGTTCCTACATTAAAAGATCGTTTAAAAGGAATGAACGTCAGACCGTACGCACAGCATGTGAACCGCATTTTACAATCAGGCGTGAAAGCGCACAAAGGCTTCGTTAACGATGCAAAAGTGTCAGATCACCATGCGATCATTCCAACCGAGGAAGAGCTGTATCCTGGTGCATTAAGTGATAAAGAGCGTAAATTATATGATCTTATTGCCAAACGATTCCTTGCTGTACTTATGAACCCTTTTGAATATGAGGAAACAACGGTAATCGCCAAAATAGGCAGTGAAACATTCACAGCAAAAGGAAAAATCGTGCAATCAGCCGGCTGGAAAGCCGTGTATGATGAATCCTATGAAGACGAGGAATCAGCCGAAGCAGATCAGCATCTGCCGGTACTCTCCGAAGGGCAATCACTTGAAGTACGCCAGCTGAAAGAAACAAAAGGAGACACGAAACCTCCTGCTCGTTTTAATGAAGCAACCCTGCTATCTGCTATGGAGAACCCAGCAGCATTCATGCAAAATCAGGAAAAGGACTTAGTGAAAACCCTTGGTGAAACAGGCGGACTAGGGACAGTGGCCACAAGAGCCGATATCATTGAAAAACTGTTCAACAGCTTCTTAATTGAGAAAAAGGGCAAAGACATTTTCATTACATCGAAAGGAAAGCAGCTGCTCTCCTTAGTGCCTGAAGATTTAAAGTCTCCTGCGTTAACAGCGGAATGGGAACAAAAGCTTTCTAAAATCGCAAAAGGGCAGCTGAAGGCTGCTCAATTCATGAGTGAAATGAAGTCCTATGCAAAACAAGCCGTATCTGAAATCAAACAGACGAACCAAACCTTTAAGCATGACAATGTCACTGGCACCCATTGTCCGGACTGCGGAAAACTTATGCTGAAAGTGAACGGAAAACATGGCACCATGCTCGTGTGCCAAGACCGAGAATGCGGCCACCGTAAAAATGTGGCGAAGAAAACAAACGCACGCTGCCCGAACTGTCATAAAAAGCTCGAGCTGCGCGGAGAAGGCGATGGCAAAATCTTTGCTTGTGTGTGCGGCCATAGAGAAAAACTGTCTGTTTTCGAAAAACGCAAATCACAATCCAATCAAAAGAAAGCCAGTAAGCACGATGTGTCTAAATATATGAAGAAACAAAAGAAAGTGGAAGAACCAATCAATAACGCACTGGCTGAGCAATTAAAGAAATTAAAATTAGATCAATAGTAGTATAAAAACCCATGCGGAAACGCATGGGTTTTCCAATGTAATCAAGCATATCGACATATTGTTTTTCTGAAAATGGGAATGTCTATGCGAAAAGACTCGTAATTTGGTATAAAATATTTATTTAAATTTAGACAGAAACACTCTATAATAGATCGTTGGAATGCTAAGAGAACGGGAGTTGAAAGGGGACACGAATGGATACACCCATACATCGCATAGCTATTGTTTTACTCATTGTCATTCTACTAGGCGGATGTACCTGGAAACAGCAGAAGGAATCAGCTTATCCAGTATCACCACAGCCAGTATTGCCTGGAGAATATTTTATCACTCATCACCTCATGACAGATCAAGGCATGATTCGCACCTCATTTGCAGAGCAGCACATCTACTTATCTGAATCACTTGGACTTTGGATGGATTATCTTGTTCGAAAAAAAGATCAAAATTCGTTTGATCAACAATTTGGTGTCCTGCAAGATCAATTTTTACTAGACCATCATCTTCTCAGCTGGCAAATCGAATCTGATCAAAAAAGTAAGGCCAATGCCTTAGTTGATGATTTACGGGTAGTGGCGGCACTTCAAAAGGCAGATCATTTATGGAAGAATTCAGCATATCAAACCACAGCAAAAGAAATCGCACAAGCGTTAAAAGACAAAAATATGTATAGAGGCATCTTGTCCGATTATTATGATGCATCAACAAATCGAACTTCACACACAATCACACTCTCATATATAGACCCAAAAGCAATCAAAGAATTGGAATCCCTCAAAATATTCACGAAACAAATGACGAGTAACCAGTTGTCCATTCTAAAACAAGCACCGAGAAAAAAAGGATTCTTTCCTAAATCCTATGACATAAAGAAAAAAGCCTATTCATTTGATCGAGAAATCAATATGATTGATCAACTCTATACGGCTCTACATGCCGATCGTGCAAAAGTAAATACGTCCGCGATCATGAAATGGCTTAAAACGAATTTTACAAAAGAAGGAAAATTGTACGGTAGATATAAACTGAGCACATTGCAGCCATCAGTGACATATGAATCGCCTTCTGTATATGCACTGGTCATCTTGTATGCTCTTAAACGAAACGAACCGGAATTCGCAAAAGATGTGTATGACCGCATGAAAGAATTACAAATTCAAGATCCTCTCAAGGATTATTACGGAGGATACATGAACGAAAAAGACACACACTCATTTGATAATTTATTGCCTCTAATTGCAGAAAGGGAGCTTTTTAATGAATCGGTTATTCAGTAATACGTATCGTTTGTATTATTCTCTGCTCCTCACGTTTGCAGGTCTTATTTTGTTTATGGGCTACCTAAGCGTACAGGATGCGGAGAGCTTTATGATCATCACACTGACTTTTGTCGTGTTAGGATGCGGGATTTTATTTGGCATCTTACCAGCATTAATTTTTACCTTGTTGATGTTGTTCTTTATAGGAAGCGCTATGTTCTTTACAGAGCTTGGCGATACAAACCCCTTCTTTTCCAATCAAACATTGCAAGATGTGGTGATTTGGAGCGCAGCCCTCCTCTTTTTCGCGATTTCAGCAGGAAGCTTGCATGAGCGGATCAAGACGATGCGTCGCACCATTGAACAACAAAAGCAGGCTATGAAACAATTTGTGGCGATTGACTCGACAACAGGGTTTGACAATGCAGAGCGGATGAGGCTGGAATTGTCCGAGGAAATGAAACGGGCAGAACGCTACAAACAGCCATTCGTTTTTATTCTTCTTCATATCCATTATGCAGCGGAATTCAAATCGTTATATGGAGAAAAAGAAATGAAACACCTATTTCAGCAATTAAGTATCAAGATCCGCGAAAGTGTCAGAGAAACCGATAAGAAATTCCGATTATCTGAAGAACGAATAGGCCTGCTGCTTACTCATACACCAGAAGAGAATGTCTCAGTCGTCCTTGAGAAGCTAAAGGATAAATTGCAAAAGCATGTGCTGTTAAACGGCCGTGAAGTCACCTTGACATTTCATGTCTGTCATTTAACAAGCAGTTCGGATTATCGTACGCCAGAGCAATTTTTAGAAGAACTAGAAAAAGAGATGATGATGAATGAACTTTAATTCTTTAATGAAATGTTGTTTGATGATTGCTCTTTTTTTGATTCTTTCGTTTAATTATATGGCTTCAGCCGACGCTCTTGCCAAGCCAAATACCCTCATCGTTTATTCGACAGAATCAGGGGAAGCGACTCCAGCTGTGCATATGCTGGATCTACTCGCCGGACATTTTTCCAAACAGACGACGATTGTATCTGATGAACGTTTGGCTGAAAAGAGAATCAGTGAATTTCAGCAAGTCATCTACCTAGGGGAAATAAAGAGAACCTTACCGAAAAAAACAATTCGTGCGATGAACGAATCACAGAAGGTAATAGCCATTGGGTACAATGCGGAACAGCTTCGCCCATTTTCCAAGCTTACTTTTCACAAACAGGATCACACGAGTCAAATCAAATATACAGATGATAAAGCATACCGCCAGCTAGAGAAAAGGATCAGTGCGTTAACGGTTCAAGGGGCAGACTTGCAAAGTGAATTTCTCTTGAAGAAGCATGAAGCTGATCTTCCATTTGTGATTCAAACGAAAGAAGGTGCGGCCTATATCGGAATCTTAGATGTTGTGCAGCACAACGAGCTTCTTGCAGAGGTGTTAGAAAAACACCTGCCTTCTTCTGGTCAGCTGACCACAAAGTACTTAAAGCTTGGGAACATCAGTCCTGTCACTGACGAGAAGAAGCTGCTTGAGCTTGGGCAATACGTATCCACTCAGCATATTCCGTTTCTAATAGCGGTAACCCCTGTTTGGGTGGATCGAACAACAGGTGATGAAGTTACACTGAGAGACCGCCCGCAGCTCGTAAAAGTGTTAAAACAGTTGCAAAGCGATGGAGCCAGCATCATTCTTCATGGATTTAGCCGTACGTATCGAACGGAGGATTCTGGTCAAAACTTTGAGTTCTGGGATGCAAAGAATGATCAATCCATTACGTCAAATGACCCCAAAAAAGCCGAGAAGAAGCAAAGTGAAAGCTATTTTTCAAATGAAAAAGACTTCCATGCATATACGAGATCGAATCACCAGCAAGAAATCATCTATACAGAAGAAAAACTGACAAAAGGCATTGAGCTTCTTGCGCAGCAAGGTCTATATCCACTGGCATTCGAGGTGCCGCATGATGCCATATCTCAACAAGGTTATGAAGTGATATCAAGGCATGTGTCCAGTCTGTTTGGACAGGTACAGCTGTCGGACCATACTTGGAAAACAGCCGGTGCCCCGCCACTCGTGACGAAACCCGCCATGCTTCATGGCATGACCTTATATCCTCAGCAACCAGTTGAGACAGCATCTGACGAAGAAGGTTCAAATATTTTAACAGAACAAAAGATTCAATCCATCCAGCATCTTCAATCAGCCGCCATCGGGCTGTCCTATGATGTGGAATCGGGAAAAGCTGGACTGCAAAATCTGATGATGCAGATGGATGCAATTCCTTCTAGTGAATGGCTGGATTTAAAGAAAATAAAACAAACAGTCCAAACATCACATGTACAGATCAAAACATCAGGGAATGGACATATTCAAGTAGAACAATCCAATAGAGCGGAAACCACAACAGTCAAACGAAGCGGTATGGAAAATATGCTGCGAATTCTCACAGTCGTGGTAATGCTGTTTATTGCGGCATTTGCTTTTTACACATTGTATTTAAGACTGACAATGAAAAAACGAATTTTTAAGGAGAGAAAATTAGGTGGCTGATGTCTTATTTTATCTTTCATTAATACTGATTTGGATCATGCTCCTATATCACATGTTTCTCATGCAGGGCGGCTTTCAGCACTACCTGACCTACGAAAAAGTGCTGCCTGAATGGACGAAACAAGGGAAGGAACTGCCGACCGTCAGCATTCTGATTCCTGCTCATAATGAAGAAGTTGTCATCCGGCAAACGCTAAAAGCAATGGTCCAGCTATCCTATCCTAAACATCTCCTTGAAATCATTGTGATTAATGACAATTCCTCTGATGGCACAGGGGACATCGTGCAGTCATTCAGTGAACAATATGATCATGTCCATATGATTGAAACGAAGCCGCCATTTGCAGGAAAGGGAAAATCCACTGCACTGAATGAAGGCTTAAAGGCTTCAAAAGGAGAAGTCATCTGCGTATACGATGCAGATAACATGCCTGAACAAAAGGCCGTCTATCATTTGGTTCTTGGTTTATTGAATGACCCGAAGGCAGGCGCTGTTGTTGGGAAATTCAGGGTCATCAATGCAGCCAAAAATCTGCTGACCAAATTTATTAATATTGAGACCATCTGCTTCCAATGGATGGCGCAGGGCGGTAGATGGAAGTGGTTTGGCATTGCGACAATACCGGGCACCAACTTCGCCATCCGCCGTCACATTTTAGAAGAACTTGGCGGCTGGGATGTTCATGCGTTGGCTGAGGACACCGAATTAACGATTCGTGTCTATAACCTTGGCTATGTCATTCGATTTTTCCCGGCTGCGATTACATGGGAACAAGAGCCTGAGACGTGGAAGGTCTGGTGGCGGCAAAGAACGCGCTGGGCTCGAGGCAATCAATATGTTGTGCTCAAATTTTTAAAGCAGTTTATGAAGCTGAAACGAAAACGAATGATTTTTGATTTGTTTTATTTCTTCTTTACGTATTTCTTATTTTTCTTCGGTGTCCTGCTCTCAAATGGCATCTTTATCGTGAACCTATTTGTTGACCTTCACTTATCTGTAGGGGCTGTTGCAATGATCCTGTGGGGATTGGCCTTCTTCCTCTTTCTAACAGAAGTGATGATTACATTAAGCATTGAGAAAACAGAGCTCACCAAACAAAATATACTCATTGTAGCGCTCATGTACTTCACTTATTCTCAAGTATGGATTGCGCTAGTCGTGTACTCCTTATGTGTAGAGGCAAAGAGCCGATTATTCAAACAAGAAGTGAAATGGTACAAAACCGAGCGTTACGATCAACAACAAAAGAAAAGCGGGTGACAAATTGAAATCGGTAAAATGGATGATTTTTATATTGGTGATATCCCTTGCTATTCAGCCTTTTTTCATGGCGGGTCAAGCAATGGCGCAATCAAATCGAGTACAAGTGAAAGATGACTGGATTCGCTCATCTAAAGGAAGCCAGACAGAAACGCAGCATTTATCAGAAGATGTAGTGACTTTGTATGGACAAGAAGACCGCACTGAATTTTCCTATCAAATAGAGAAAGAAAAAGTAGAGTCCAGCACCCTTATGTTGAATATAGAGGCTTCACCATTACTCATTTCGCCATCATCGTTCACAGTCATGATCGATGGAGAGATTGAAAAGACCATTCCCGTATCAGGGAGAAACCAAAAGAAATCGATTCAAATCAAATTGAACAAAGCGCAATTGAAAAAAGGATCTCATAGGGTTCAGCTCGTTTTTTATGGCGTGTTAAAAGAAGGTGTGTGTATCAACCAAGAGACACCTGCCAATTGGCTGAAAGTATATCCTGAAAGTGAGCTGTCTTTCAAAGGAACTCAAACGAAAGACGTGACGTTAGACAGCTTCCCTTCACCTTTCATTCAAACAGGTGATCAGAAAGAACAAACAGATATTGTGATTCCAAATTCACCGGAAGCAGCTGAATTAGAAGCGGCTATGAAAGTATACCGGACGTTGAAAAACAAAGACCGCCAAGCAGACCTCAAACTCGTCCAAGAAAAGGACCTCAAGCAAATCGCGCATCCAACCATTGCGGTAGGAGCAAAAGGAAACTGGGATGGACGAATGAAATCGATCGAGCAAGCTGCAAAGATGAAAACAGCAAACAATCAACTCACATTAGCGGTGAGAACCTTGACAGGAAAGAAAAAAGAACAGCCCATTTTATTTGTCACTGCTGAACAGCCAAAAACAATTGCTGAAAAAATCAATGTCCTGACTCAACCAGAACTGACAGATCAGCTCACTGGGACAGATTTACTCCTTCAAAAAGTTACTGCTAAAGCATCAAAACCATCTCATCAAATTCGTTTAAAAGATTTTGGTGGTGATGATGTCACGGTTGGAACCAAAAAGACGGCATCTGATCATTACTATTATCCGAAGGCATTGATCGCTAATCAAAAATCAGGAGCAAAACTAAATCTATCATTTAAAAAATCTGATACAGCGAACAAAGCAGAACGCTTAACAGTCATGATCAATAATGAACCGCACGACGTACCGTTAACAAAACTAGGAAACAAAGATGAGAATGGATTCTATCATGTGTCAATTCCAGTAGATTCACAAGTACTCCAAAAGAACGAATATATTGATCTGCAATTTGTCACTACAGGCTTTAAAAACATGGAAGCCTGCAGACATACGGATGAAGAAGGCTGGATTTACATTGATAAGAACAGCTCTCTTCAAATACCAGAAGGGACGACTAGTGATACACCGGATTTAGCCGCATGGCCGCTTCCTTTCACATCAAAAACAATGATCATCATGCCAGACCAAATCAAGCAAGAAACGATCAATCAAATGGCGATGCTGACAGAATCATTTAGTCAGCCGGAAGCTGCTCAATATCAGTTGATCAAAGCATCAAAAGTGACAAATGATCAATTGAAGAATCACTCTCTTATTTTCATCGGGGGCATTCATACGTTCTCTCTTTTAAAAGAAAAGGCAGACGATCTCATCGTTCCAGCGAAAAAGGATCAGTATGATGTCTCCTCCTTTGGCATGATCAACGAAACGACTGCTCGTATTGTATGGACGCAGCCATCTGTATGGAATAAAGAACAAACAATGACCGTCTTTTCAGGAATGAATGCAGCTGACGCTGATCTTTCACATGAAGTGATTCATTTCCTGCAAACAAATACGGAAACGGCAACAGTTGCAATCGAGAGCAAAAACAAAGACATGTTCTCTAATCATCAAACGGTCAGCAGCACAACAAATGATCTCAAAAAAGGTGAAAAGCAAGGCATCGGAGATACTTGGATTTACTTTGCATGTATCGCTGTGCTGATTATTTTTGTGGTCGTGATGATTATTTATTTCCTGCGAAAAAACCGCAAAAAGACTGATTGATAAACGATCAAAAGACCTTGAAAAAATGTCTTTACTTTGGTGTCAAACGGGAGTATGATCTCTTTTATAAAAGACCAATCGCTGAATCATTTCGATGAGCGGGGGAACCATTAGTAGTGTAAAGCACTACGTGGGGTGAATCCTTTTTAGGTAGGGCAAAGTCTCATGCGCCCGAATCCGTCAGCTAACCTCGTAAGCGTTAAAGAGAGCAAAGACCAACCTGTGATCTAAACAATAGACGCAGGGGCATTCTATTGCCTCTGTGTCTTTTTGGCGATCCATCTTTTGTAACTTAAATCGTTTGACACTAAAGGAGCGGGCATCACATGTACAGTTTGATGAAGCGTATTTTAATTGGGAAACCATTAAAATCACAGGCAGCAGGAGAACAAAAACTATCAAAAATCAAAGCGTTGGCATTATTGTCATCAGACGCATTGTCATCCGTTGCATACGGTACAGAACAAATCTTGATTGTTCTTTCAGTCGTTAGTGCAGCAGCATTTTGGTACTCACTCCCGATTGCAGGTTGTGTATTAATTCTTTTAATGGCGTTAATTCTATCTTACCGCCAAATTATTTATGCTTATCCAGAAGGCGGCGGGGCCTATGTCGTCTCTAGCAGAAACTTAGGTGAAAAACCAGGACTGATCGCAGGCGGATCATTGCTTGTAGATTATATTTTGACTGTAGCAGTGAGCATATCAGCGGGTACCGATGCCATCACATCGGCTTTTCCGGCACTATATCCATATCATGTGCTGATTTCAATTGTATTGGTCATTTTGATCATGGTGCTTAACCTTCGTGGATTGACAGAATCGGCATCTATTTTGGCTTATCCCGTATACTTGTTTGTCATATCACTCCTTATATTAATTGGAGTCGGCGGCTTTAAATTATTAACAGGAGGCGTTCCTCCAGCACCTGAGCATACAGCGATAGGCACGCATGTGCCTGGCATTACATTGTTTCTTTTATTAAAAGCATTTTCGTCTGGCTGTTCTGCATTGACTGGGGTAGAAGCCATTTCAAATACCATTCCATCCTTTAAAAAACCAGCTGCACAAAATGCAGCGAGAACATTATTGATGATGGGTGGATTACTAGCCGTATTATTTGTTGGCGTGACATTGCTTGCTTTTGGTTTTGGCATCTCACCAAAGCCAGAAGAAACGGTTGTATCACAAATTGCATCAGATACATTTGGACGTACATTTTTCTATTATGTCATTCAGGCTGTCACAGCTTTAATTTTGATATTAGCGGCAAACACCGGTTTTTCCGCCTTTCCTTTATTGGCGGTCAACTTAGCAAAGGATAAATATATGCCGCGCATGTTTACAGTAAGAGGGGATCGACTTGGTTATTCTAATGGCATTATCTTTTTAGGTGTAGCTTCCATGCTGCTCATTTGGTTGTTTGATGGGAAAACGGAACACCTCATCCCGCTATATGCTGTCGGTGTATTTATTCCATTTACCTTGTCACAGACCGGCATGTGTGTGAAGTGGATTCGTGAAAAACCGCAGGGCTGGAAAACGAAAATGCCTATCAATATTGTCGGAGCGCTAATTTCGTTCACGGTTCTCATGATTCTCATTTTGACCAAGTTCCATCTTGTATGGCCAGTATTTGTTTTCATGCCTATTGTGCTATTGATCTTTCATTCCATTAAAAAACATTATCTGTCTGTTGGAGAACAACTGCGTTTAATGAATGAAACAGAGCCTGTTGAGATTAAAGGAAATGTGGTCATCGTGCCAATAGCCGGTGTAACACGTGTCGTCGAGCAATCGGTTCAATATGCAAAATCTTTATCAGAGCAAGTCATAGCAGTTCATGTATCCTTCGATAAAGAAAAAGATAAGAAAATTGAAGCGGATTGGGAAAAAATGAATAGCGGTGTGCGGCTTGTGATGCTGCATTCGTCATATCGAAGCCTTATTCATCCGCTTGATAAATTTCTTGAAACGGTTGAGGCAAAAGCAAATGCGCATCAATATAAAGTGATGGTGCTCGTGCCTCAATTCATCCCGAAGAAAAGATGGCACACCATCTTGCATAACCAATCTGCCTTTTTATTAAGATTCCGTCTATTATGGAAGCGGGATATAGTGGTCGCCACCCTTCCATATCATTTTAAAAAGTAGCAGCAAGTTGAAACGTTTGATTAAAAGGATGCGGTGGTATGGAGTAAGAAAAAAGGAGTTTTCTCACATGCCGCAAAGAACCGCAGGAAAAGAAGTAACAGCGCTACTGGAAGAGTGGGGCGTAAAACATATTTATGGAATGCCCGGCGACAGCATAAACGAATTGATTGAAGAGCTTAGGCATGAATCAAGCCAAATACAATTTATACAAACGAGACATGAAGAAGTGGCGGCACTTTCAGCGGCGGCTGATGCCAAACTAACAGGTAAGCTCGGTGTCTGCTTATCCATCGCTGGACCGGGTGCTGTCCACTTATTAAATGGACTATACGATGCAAAAGCAGATGGGGCACCCGTATTAGCAATTGCAGGGCAGGTTGCGTCGACTGAAGTAGGGAGAGACGCCTTTCAAGAAATCAAATTAGAGCGGATGTTTGACGACGTCGCTGTCTTTAATCAGCAGGTACAAACAGCAGAAGCTCTGCCTGATTTATTGAATCAAGCCATTAAAGCAGCTTATACCCACAAAGGTGTGGCAGTTCTCACCGTATCGGATGACTTATTTTCTCAAAAAATTAAGCGTAAGCCTGTTTATACATCTCCTCTTTATGTTGAGGGAGAAGTACGGCCAAAGAAAGATCAACTGTTAAAAGCAGCACAGCTGATTAACAATGCGAAGAAGCCAGTCATCTTAGCAGGTAAAGGATTAAGAAATGCTAAAGAAGAGCTTCTGTCGTTTGCAGAAAAGGCTGCTGCACCTATTGTCATCACACTTCCTGCAAAAGGGGTTGTGCCAGACAGGCATCCATACTTTTTAGGAAACCTAGGTCAAATTGGAACGAAGCCAGCATATGAAGCGATGGAAGAGTGTGATCTCTTAATTATGCTTGGAACTTCCTTTCCATATAGAGACTACTTACCAGAGGATACACCTGCCATTCAACTGGATATTAAACCAGATCAAATCGGTAAAAGATATCCAGTAGACGTAGGAATCGTGAGTGACAGCAAGAATGGTTTGCAGGAACTGACCTCCTACATTGAATATAAAGAGCAGCGTGGTTTCCTTGAAGCTTGTACAGAGCATATGATGAAATGGCGAGAAGAAATGGATAAGGAAAAATCCGTTGCCACATCACCGCTTAAACCGCAGCAAGTCATTGCTAGACTAGAAGAAGCAGTCGAAGACGACGCCATTCTTTCAGTTGATGTAGGGAATGTGACCGTATGGATGGCCCGCCATTTCGAAATGAAACAGCAGGATTTCATCATTTCCAGCTGGCTTGCCACAATGGGCTGTGGTTTGCCTGGAGCGATCTCTGCTAAGTTAAATGAACCGAATCGTCAAGCGGTTGCTGTCTGCGGCGATGGTGGCTTCACAATGGTCATGCAAGACTTTGTGACAGCGGTAAAATATAAACTGCCAATCGTTGTTGTGATCTTAAACAACAACAACCTTGGAATGATTGAATATGAACAACAGGTAAAAGGAAACATCAATTATGGCATAGAGCTTGAAGATATTGATTTTGCTAAGTTTGCGGAAGCATGTGGCGGCAAAGGAATCTCCGTGTCATCACATGAAGAACTAGCTCCAGCTTTTAGTGCAGCCCTTCAATCTGATAAACCCGTCATTATTGATGTTGCTGTCACCAATGAACCGCCGTTACCTGGGAAAATTACGTACACACAAGCAGCCGGTTTTAGTAAGTACTTACTGAAAAAATTCTTTGAAAAAGGCGAGCTGGATATCCCTCCACTCAAGAAAAGTTTAAAACGCTTTTTCTAAGCAAAATGTAGTCGGTCCTCTCAAAAGAGGACTGACTTTTTTTGCTGAAAGGAAAAAACATTTCAATTATCACTTGTTTTATTCCCTCTAAAAATATCTGGAAATTATTTTTGTAACTTAAAGCCTATTTTTCCAATTCGCTGAGAAAGGTAAAATAGACTTTATGATCAATAATGGAGGGAGTGACTTCTTCTGGGGAAGATACTTGATGCAAAAGCACTAACCAGTGCCATGGACACAAGGGGAAAACACTATCAGGAACTCCGCGAACAAATGGTAGATTTAAAAAAGGCATTACAAGGTGTTGCCAATCTCGGTGATGATTTCACTGGAAAAGGTGCCGATAACATTAAAAGCTTTTATAAAGAGCTGGCTGGAAATGTAGACATGTTTATCAGCTTCATTGATAAGCAAAAAGCCTTTCATGAAGGTGTTTCTGGGACACTGGATGATACAAACTTTGGCGGCGATACCTTTGTAGAAGAACACTTTTTAGACAACGCAGTACATATGGGCATCAAGAATGCCAAAAGCATTGTGAAAGATCAAAAAAAGGCACTCAAAACGATTTTTCAAGATATTGATGACCTCATTTCCCTAGAGGTATTTGATAGCCAAACCTTTGATGAAAAAATAGAAGATGCGGAAGATGAACGAAAAAAGACGGTCAGAGAACTAAGAGATCTTGATCAAAATTTAAAAGATGAATATGCTTTGTCAGAGACGGAGCAGCAAGCTACAATGGCATTGTACGCTGAAATGATGAATGCGACAAATGACGGAAAAGCGATTTCGCCTATGAATTTTGACAAGAAAGCGTATCAAAATAGCGAAATCTACAAGGCAAAAAGCGATATTGAGAAGCAAACTTCTGAATATCTGAAAATCAAAAAAGAACAAGAAGAAGCCCGCGAGATAGCAAAGGAACAAGAAGCACTCGCCAACCGCCCTTGGTATGAAAAAGCGCTCGATTATGGTGGAAACATCGTGAATGAACTGACTGGTGTGAACGATGCAAAACGTGCCGCAACAGGCGTTGATCCAATCACAGGGGAAGAACTCACCGCAGGACAGCGAGTCGCGGCAGGCGGCATGGCAGCCGCAGGCTACATCCCAATCGTCGGCTGGGCAGGACGCATTTTCAAAGGCGGGAAGGCCGTCTATAAAACGACCCAAGTCACATCAGCCGCAGTCAGGGCGGTCGATATCTACAAAACATCACAAAAATCCTTTGACGCCCTGAAAACATCTCAAAAAGGTTTATATGGCCTCACCGCCACCAACGGCTTCAGCGAAGCGATTACAGGCCGAGACATGTTTGGAAATAAGATTTCGAAAGAACAGCAGGAAGCGAGTATGAACGCGGCGTTGGGGATGCTTTTGCCGTTTGGGGCGAAAGGGTTTCATGGGAAGATGGGCATTAAGAGTACGAGAGAACTTAAGCATCCAGTTTTAGATAATCCACGAGTAGGTAGTGCATTAAAAGATGATTTTTATCATAGCTTTAATGATATAATTGACAACTACGCAGTTCATTCTAAGAGATTTGATTTACCAAATAGAAAAGGCCATATGGATTCGTTGTATCAAATAGAAGGCTCGGTGGTTAAGTACGAAACGAAATATGTAAAAGTTAAGAACAACGCCCCTGAAATGTTACAGTCGAAAGAAATAAGGAATGGCGTGTTTGAATGGGTGGTAGATCCAACAACGAATACAGTAACCCATAGAACTTTTATACCTGGTGGGAAAGTGACAGGAAAAATAAATCAATGGGGGAAATAGAACATTGTATAAAATGGATATAATCACGAAAAATGGTTTTGATTGTAACTGGTCTACACTGTTTGTTGGTAGACAGTTTAATTTAATTTCGGCATTAGAAGTAACAAACTATGCTGTTAAATACCTAGAAAATAACCCTAATGCTAACAATGAATTAATCCTTGAATTAGCTTGGGAACAAGAAGAAGTTAAAGTAGATTATATACTTGAAAGCATAATCTCTGACAAATCATCAAAAGACATGAAGAGAGAGTATCATAAGTGGCTATATAGCACTATGAAAGAGGCGTATACTAACTCAACTGATGAAAACATATTTGAAGAAATTGAAAATATTTTTTCAATCTTTAATACGCCCGAAAATATGTATGATTTTTTTAGAAAAGTTTCAGACGCATTTTACTACCCTCATGATTCACAAAATACAATTAAAGAACTTGTAGAAGAGTTTTTAGAAGCTGAAAAAGAATTGATTTTTAAATAACTAGAGAGTTTAAATAGAACGATGGACTAATGGTCCATCGTTTTCTTTCATTGCGGGTAAAGATTGGTATGATAAAAAAATAAAGTAGATTTGTTAGATTTCGAAAGCAATGAGTGACCATAAAATAAGCATCCTGTCTGAGAAGTTTGAAAATGAAAATACTGGTGAATTCGTAGAAGGAATTACGATTATGATAGACGGGAAATTAAAAAGTATGCTAAAAAATACAACAAACCTGAATGAAACATTCACCTTGATTTTTTCACCTGAACAAGCCAATCCATTCCCGTCACATCAGAAATCATATGTTAAACTAAACCAATCAAAACAAAAAAAGGAGAAAAAACCATACTATGGATTTTCACACAAAACCAGCAAAGTTTCGTTCATGTCCACGAAATCACAGTAGCCGGCAAAAAGATTGAAGGGATGATCGAAGGAAGCGATACTTGGGTGAAGACGCTTGGCAAGTATGATTCAAATGATCGAGCATCAGAGATCCTTCAAGACATTGTGAAAACAATTGAAGCCAATCAAAATACCACTGTGACTTACAGAATGCCAAATCAATAAAAAAGAAACCACCTTTCCATTGCGAAAAGGTGGTTTTTGTTTATGATGGTGTTTTTGTAAAGGCTAAAAATAAAGGGATGCCTGTGCCGACAAGAGTTGTGGCAAATAGGAACATACCGCAAATGAATAGAAAATGGCTGGCTGAAAAGACAAGTGCCAGAATGAGAAAAACGATGCTGAATCCTGCCATACTATATGATGGGACAAAGCGGCGTTTGTAGGTGGCTTTCTTTGTTAAGAATGAGAAGAAAATACCAAATAATAATGGGACAATCCATAAGTAAAATAAAATAATAAGAGACATACTTCATACCTCGATTTTTCCTTCTATTTTATCAGATGCTGATCGCAACGGATACTACAAAGCTTCACTTTGTAAAATAATTCATGCAATCGACACAATTAAGTGGGCTGATTCATAGAATGCGTTTTTTCTTCCATATATTCAGGCTGCAAAAGGGCGTATACACAATGATCCGTAAAGCGGTCTCCCAGCCATTCACATTGTCTCAAAATGCCCTCAAGCGAAAAGGATAATCGCTCTGCGATGCGTCTGCTCTTCTGGTTATCGACAGCAGCCCTGATTTCAATGCGGTGCAGTCCACATTCTTCAAATAAATAACGAATGACTGCTTTGCACGCTTTTGTCATGATGCCTTTTCCTTGATAGCCTTCTCCGAGCCAATAGCCAATTGAAACAGTCCTGTCGATCCAATGAATTTGGTGGGTGCCGATGATCCCGACAAGCTCCCCATGTGACCAGATGCCCGCTTGAAAACCGTTGTTCTGCAAGGCTTGCTGCATTGCGCCTTGAATGAACGCCATGCTGTCTTCCTCTGTTTTCGTTGAATCCACCCAAAGCATCCATTCACGTAAATGCTTTCTTGACCGCTGGATGAGCAAATATAGACTTCTTGCGTCTCTTGGCTCAAGCAGCCGCATGGCTATCTCTTGATCCTGATAAAAAAACATGTGCCCACATCCTCTCAGGGGAATTTTACCATAACCATTTGAAAAGAAAAAGACAGCATCACTACTGTCTTTTACATAAACGTATCCACAATTAAAAAGAGATTGAGTGCGACAACAAGAGCTGCTATCACCCAAGATATTCCTGTTACCCAGCGGGCATTCGTTAATTCGCCCATAATTCGTTTTTTACTTGTAAATAAAATGAGCGGAATTAAAGCAAAGGCAATACCAAAGGATAAGACCACCTGACTCATCACAAGTGCGGATGTCGGATTCACCCCAGATGCAATGATCACAATAGGGGGAATCATCGTAATCAGCCGGCGGACATACAGCGGAATCCGGTATTGAATAAAACCTTGCATAATGATATCGCCTGACAATGTACCGACAGAAGAGCTTGATAGCCCGGCTACAAGCAGGCCTACACCAAATAAGATAGCTGATACAGGACCTGCGAGTGTGTTAAAATGCTGGAACGCAACATCCAGATCTTCAACAAAAAGACCATTTTTATAAAATAAAGCGGCTGCCACAATCAACATACTGGCATTGATGGCTCCAGCGACTAGCATCGCAATGAGGATATCTAAAAACTCAAAGCGGAAAATCTGTTTTTTCTCCTTTTCCGTTCTGCCGACGACTCTCCTTTGGGTTAAAGCTGAATGTAAATAGATCGCGTGCGGCATCACAGTGGCACCTAAAATTCCAGCTGCAAGCAGCACACTATCTGCGCCATCAAATTTTGGAATAAAAAGCCCGCCTGCGACACTTGCCATATCAGGCTTGGCGACAAAGGTTTGCACAGCGAAAGCGATCACGACAACGAACAGCATGCCGGTGATGCCGGCTTCTAATGCGCGATATCCCCGTCTTTGCAATTCTAAAATCGCAAATGATCCGATGGCTGCAATAATGGATGCTTCAAGCAGCGGGATCCGAAAAAGCAAGTATAAACCAAGTGCAGCCCCGATAAACTCGGCTAAATCTGTGGCAATAATGACGAGTTCGCCCTGAATCCATAAACCGATGGAGACGGGTTTTGGAAACTCTTCACGTGCGATTTCAGGTAAGTTTTTACCTGTCGCTATTCCAAGCTTTGCGGACAAGGATTGGATGAGCAAAGCCATGAGATTTGATATGAGAATGACCCATAAGAGGAGATATCCATATTTGGAGCCAGCCGCAATGTTGGTGGCAAAATTCCCTGGATCAATATATGCAATGGCAGCGATAAAAGCAGGGCCTAGAAAAGGAAGAAGCCTTCTAAATCCTTTGACCTTACCTTCAAGTGCACGCTCAGCTGCCGCTGACATGTGTGCCTGTGCCTCGATGTATTTGTTTGTCATATGTCATCACCTAGATTCTACAAAGTTTTGCTTGGGCACAAAAAGTTTCCTTAATGCAATTTTTAATCATCATATGCCCATCTTCATGAAAAGTCAACTATCTGAACTAATAGGTTTGTTTATCATATGTAAGTGAAAAAAATAGATACCTTGTCAACGCGCAACATAAAAAACACCGCCTCTTAGACGGTGTCCCTACTGCTTCCTCTGTTATTTGTTTTTTAAGATACCCTTGATCCCACACTGCGGAAGATCAGGCTTAAGATAATGACGAAGATTGCTGCTCCTAAGATCGCTGGAATGATCGCGAAGCCTGCCAGACTAGGACCCCACGTTCCAAGTAATCCATGACCAATCCAAGCGCCTACAAACCCGGCAATCATTGAGCCGATCCATCCTCCTGGTACACTGCCTCCAGCGAGTGCACTCCCAATGAGACCGATGACAATCGCCACAACTAATGAAATTAGAAATCCTAACATGTTGATCACTCCTCTTTCGTTTGTTTATTAAGCAATAACCGTTTTGAAAAAGATTAAAACCTTTCGGAACCACTTCAATGTTCTATACGTATGATGGACAAGGATTGTGTATAATAACAGACAAATACTTCAGCGGCATCTAAGGAGGCATATGACATGGAGGAAAGAGAGTGGCTAAAAGCACAATTAAAGGAGATTGAAAAGTGGGAGAAAGACCAGCAAAAGGTATGGTTTTGGGAGAAACTCAGCCGCCTTCCATTTCAAATGCTGGACAAGCTGACGCCTGCTTTTATTCAGAAAAAAATCGGTGTGCTGCTAGATGAAATGGGTCATTACATTCAATCTGGCGGTACCTATTTGACATCGGAAAAAAGCATCATTCATCAATTTCAAAAGAAGTGTGAGGGCGAATCCATCCAGCGTATAGAGGATATTGGAAAGGCCCCAATCGACATGATGGATGCCATTAGTGAACATATGGGAAAAAACAGAACGAATCTCGCGACGGTGCAAGGGGCGACAACTGGTGTCGGCGGAATGTTTACACTAGCTGCTGATATTCCTGCGGTACTGGGCCTCTCCCTGAAAACATTACAGGATATTGCCGTCACCTATGGCTATGATCCTAAAAACAAAGAGGAGCGGGTCTTTATCATTAAATGTTTGCAGTTGAACTCTGCTGATGTCGTTGGTAAGAAATCGATTCTAAAAGAGCTGAAAAGCTATCATGCATCCGATGGGAAACACGAAAACATGATTTCCCAAATCCAAGGGTGGCGTGAGGTCGTCTATAATTACCGGGATTCGTTTGGCTGGAAGAAACTGTTTCAGCTTGTTCCCATAGCTGGGATTTTGTTTGGTGCAGTTTCGAACCGCTCCCAATTAAAAGGAATTGCCGAAACAGGCATGATGCAATACCGAAAGCGAAGAATTTTAACAAGATTAGAAGAGCTCACGCAGCAAGAACAGAGTGAGTCCGGCGCATAAAAAAATCCCTCATCGAAGGGATTTTTTTTTGCGTTCATTCATCCTCTTCTTGAAAAGCATGAATAGGTGAGTGTTCATAACGTGCACGCAGTTCGCGGATCTGTTTGATTAGGGTGGAGCCAATCGTTTTTTCGGCTTCATCATACAAAGGATCAAGGGCTTGCATCCATTTTTGTCTTTCTGCTGGCGTCAATTCATGAATGGCAATCGGCGATTCACGTTTAATGTCCTCCAGCTGATCTTTGTTCATCTGTTCTGCATGCTTTTCATTCCAAGCCGTAGTTTCTTCCATGGCTTCAAGTAAAATTCGTTTCGTTTCGGGTGTCTGGCGGTCAAAGAAGGATTGATCTGTTAAGACCACATAGCCTAAATACCCGTGATTGCTGATCGTCATATAGTCTTGTATATGATAGAATTTTTTTGAATAAATATTTGAAATGGTATTTTCTTCACCGTCTACTTTTTTTGATTCTAATAGCTGAAACGTTGAATTAAATGATTCCTGATAGGGCTTTGCACCAAGAAGTTTAAATTGTTTTTCAATCATGTCGCTTTGCATAATGCGAAGAGACTGGTTTTTTAAATCACTAGGCTGTTTGATGGGCCCTTTATTTGAGGTGATTTGCTTAAAGCCATTTGTCCAATAAGCCATTCCCTTTAATCCATCTTTTTGCAGCGTGCCAAACAACCTTTGTCCAATGGCACCGTGCAGGCCTTCTTGAACCGCGTTGTAATTTGAAAAAGCAAAGGGAAGATCAAGTGCCAGCCACTCAGGGGACAGCATGCCGAGCTTCGAGGTAGATGGAGCGATAAATTGAACTTGATTCTCTTTGAGTGCATTAATTTCTTCAATATCAGAATAAAGGCTTCCGTTGGAGAAAATTTGAATGCTGATCTTTCCATCGGATTTTTCGTGCACGAGCTCAGCAAATTTCTTTGCGGCAAGTCCTTTAGGTGTATTGTCTGCCACGACATGGCTGAATTTGAACACAAGCTGGTCCTTCAGTCCTGTCTGTTCATCATCAAAGGTTGTCGCTGATTTTGGCATCATATGATAAAAACCAAAGTATAAAGCGGTTACAAAACCAATCATGAGCAAAAGTGTATAAGCGAGTAAATTCTTCATGCGTCAGATCCCCCTTATGTCAAGCATACTTGACAGAGGAAGAATTCGTAAAGATACAGGTGAAAAAATGATGAGAAATCGATTGAAATTACAACAATTATCTATTAGATGGAAGCTTACCATCCTCACATATTTCGTTGTCATTTTCGCCCTTTTAATCGGAGGAATTGTCCTTGTTGGGGGAATTCAGCAGACAGAGGAACGGGAGCTTCGAAAAAGACTCATGAACACGGCGAGAACCGTGGCCGAAATGAACGAGGTGAAGCAGGCGTTAGCTGATCAGACAAAGGAACGTGATCGATTACAGCATGCGATCGAAGAGATTCGGATTATTCAAGACGCTGACTATATTGTCGTGATGGATATGGATCATGTGAGATTAACGCATCCGGTGAAAACGAGGATTGGCAAGCGCTCAGAAGGAACAGATGAAGAGCCGGCTTTTGCAGAGCATATTTATTTCTCAGAAGCAGAGGGAGAGCTTGGAACAGCTATCAGAGCTTTTTATCCAGTGAAGGATGATCAATTTAATCAAACAGGGGTTGTGCTTGTAGGAAGAACCCTGCCAAGTATGGCAGATATATTAGGAGAAATGAAGCGCGATATCCTCATGATCCTTCTCTTGACGCTCAGCTTTGGGCTTGTGGGTTCATTTTTACTTGCTCGTCATATTAAACAGCAAATGTTTAAGCTGGAGCCGCATGAGATTGTGAGAATGCTAGAGGAACGCACTGCAACCTTTCACTCTATTAATGAAGGGGTCATCGCCATTGATAATCAGCACATGATTACCATTTTTAATGAGAAGGCGAAGCAGATTTTTGGCGTGACGGGTGATGTCGTGGGCCGGAATATTTGGGATGTACTGTCTGACACAAGACTTCCTGAGATCATTGATCGCGCAGAACCCGTCTACAATGAAGAAATTCATATGAGCGGAAAGCGGATAATGAGCAGCCGGATTCCGATTGTGATGAAAAAGAAGATCATCGGAGCAGTCGCCATTTTCCAGGACCGGACGGAAGCGGCAAAATTGGCGGAGGAGCTCACAGGGGTTAAGAACTTTGTGGACGGTTTGCGGGTGCAAAACCATGAGCATATGAATAAGCTTCATACGATTGCCGGTCTGATTCAGCTTGGTAAAGCCGATCAGGCGCTCGATCTAGCCTTTCAAACGACAGAGGAGCAGGAACATGTGACGGACTTTCTTCACCGCGTCATTCAGCATGATGCTGTCGCAGGATTATTGATGAGCAAAATCAGAAGGGGCAAGGAGCTTGGCATCAAGGTCGAAGTAGATGAACATAGCTGTCTGCGTGATTTCCCTGAACGGCTTGATCAGCATGATATGACGAAGCTGCTCGGAAATCTCATTGAGAACGCCTTTGCCTCGTATGATACTGTAGAAAGAGACACAAAAGTCATTTCCATTAGTATCGATCAAACGGAGGATGTCCTCGCGATTTTAATTGAAGACAATGGCTCCGGGATCGAAGAGGAACTGATTCCTTATATTTTCGATAAAGGCTTCACACACGGCAAAGAGGGCGGAACAGGCTATGGCCTGTATATTGTAAAAACGATTATCGACAAAGGGATGGGAAATGTAGAAGTCACATCAAGCATCGGCATTGGTACCACCTTCTCAATCGAATTCCCAATGACAATAGAGGAGAGAGACAGATGACTCAGATTAAGGTGCTGTTAATTGAAGATGACCCGATGGTGCAAGAAGTGAATAAAGAGTTCATTAAGAGTGTTCCCGGCTTTCAAGTTGCAGCAGTCGCTGGGAACGGGGAGCAGGGCATTCAGCTGATCAAAGAGATTCGTCCAGACCTCGTGGTACTTGATGTGTATATGCCAAAAAAGGATGGCGTTAAAACGCTGCAAGACATCAGAAAACAAAAGATGCAAGTGGATGTGATTGTCATTTCAGCAGCGAAGGACAAAGAGACCATCGGCATCATGCTTCAAAATGGTGCGCGGGATTATATTATTAAACCATTCAAATTTGAACGAATGAAAGAATCACTTGAAAGCTATAAGGCGTTTAAGTCAAAAATTCGAACCGCAGCAGAATTTTCTCAGGAGATGCTGGATGATATCATACGAAAGCCTGCTGTTAAGCAGGAAGATACTTGGCTTCCTAAAGGGCTGAATGTGCATACGATGAACGAAATTAAAGCTTATATGGGCTTGCAGAAAGGTGCGCAGTCTGCAGAGGAAGTTGCCAATGCACTTGGCATAGCCCGCGTTACGGCACGCCGGTATTTAGACTTCCTCGTAAAAGAAGGCGAGCTGAAATTAGATATGCAATATGGGGGGATAGGACGGCCTGTGAATAAATATATCGTACATTCTGACTAAGAGACCAAAAAGACCAAAATGTACGATATGTCCATAAGCTTCACAGCCTTTGATGAAATCGCTATCATTTATCTACAGATAATAGTTAAGCGTTTACATCAAAGGGTGAGGGAGTTGATTTTTTATGAAAAGGCTTTTGAAGAACCTGACATTTCAGGTGATTGCAGCTGTCATCATCGGGATCATTGTCGGGATGGTTTGGCCAAACGTCGGAAAAGAAATGAAGCCGCTTGGTGACACCTTTATCAATGCCGTTAAAATGGTCATTGCACCAATTATTTTCTTAACCATTGTTCTTGGTATTGCCAAGATGGGTGATATGAAAAAGGTTGGAAAAGTTGGGGGAAAGGCATTTATTTATTTTGAAGTTGTCACGACACTTGCTCTGGTCATCGGTCTTTTTGTTGTGAATATCATGAAGCCAGGTGCAGGTCTTGACTATAGCAAGCTTGAAAAAGGGGATGTCTCACAGTATACCCAAAATGGCGGACAGGGTATCGACTGGATGGAATTTGTCACACACATCGTGCCATCTAACATGGTTGATGCTTTCGCAAAGGGTGATATTTTACAGGTCTTATTCTTCTCTATTTTATTCGGTGTTGCGCTTGCTGCACTTGGCGAGAAGGGCAAAGGAATCATTGAATGGCTCGATAAGCTGTCACTCGTTTTCTTTAAAATCATTGGATATATCATGCGTGCTGCGCCGCTCGGTGCGTTTGGGGCAATGGCTTATACAATCGGACACTTTGGGCTGGCATCGATTAAACCGCTGGCAAGTTTGATGCTCTCCGTTTATATGACGATGTTCCTGTTCATCTTTGTTGTACTGAACATCATTTGTAAAATGTATGGCTTCAGCTTGTTCGGTTATCTGCGATTTATCAAAGATGAAATTTTGATTGTTCTTGGCACAAGCTCTTCAGAATCCGTGCTGCCAAGAATGATGGATAAAATGGAACGCTACGGGTGCTCTAAGTCTGTTGTTGGTCTTGTCATTCCAACAGGTTATTCCTTTAACCTAGACGGAACTTCAATCTATTTATCGATGGCCGTCGTCTTCTTGGCGCAAGTGTTTGGTGTAGACCTGTCGATCGGTCAGCAGATCACTATTATCCTGGTTCTGATGCTTACATCAAAGGGAGCAGCTGGGGTGACAGGAAGCGGATTTATCGTGCTTGCATCTACTCTTGCAGCACTTCAGGTCATTCCGTTAGAGGGTCTTGCACTGCTGCTTGGGGTTGACCGATTCATGAGTGAAGGAAGAGCGATTACAAACCTCATTGGAAATGGAATCGCAACAATTGTTGTCGCGAAGAGTGAAGGTGAATTTGACGAAGCGAAGAGCAAAACAGCACTTCAGGAAATGCGGAATATGAAGCAGGCTGTTTAGTATAAAAACAACCAAAAACCGAAACCTTATGTTCTACATGGGTTCGGTTTTTTTGTGTAAAAAAGAAAAACCAATAAAATTAATACGAATCGTAAGACCTCATTGACCTTTTATTATATAATTTACAGAAAGATCCGATATAATGTATATCAGATACGAATGAAAAATAGACTTTAGTCCTGGCAGGTGTGTAACGTAATGGCGGCATTTTTAAAATTGTTCGAAAAACCCGGTGTTAAGCGGTTTTCAGTATTTGTAGTATTAGCCACAGCATTATATCTATTAAGAGGAATGATGAATTTAATTCTTTTGACCTTCATTTTCACCTTTTTGATGAATCGGTTAGAAGGGGTCATTAGGGGCTTTTTAAATCGCTTCCTGAAAATAGGACAGAAATCGGTCATTACCATTTTGTATATTCTTCTGGCTGGTGGATTGACATTTGGCGGATTCGTTTTTGTGCCAATCATCGCCAAACAGGTAGAGCAGCTATTTCATTTAGGAAAGAAAATTGCAGATCATCCACAAGATTTACCCTTCTTTGACGTCATCACGAACGTATTCGGAGATTTCAAAATATCAGCTTTATTTGAGAAAGGGTTTAATTTCCTCTATACATACATAACCGATTTCAGCACATTCAGTATCCAGGTCATTATGTCCTTAATATTAAGCATGTTCTTCCTGTTCGAAAAGGAACGCCTCATTCAATTCATGAACAAGTTCAAGACGAGTAAAATCTCCGTGTTCTATCATGAAATTGCCTTCTTTGGACGTAAATTTTCCCGAACGTTTGGAAAAGTACTCGAAGCACAGTTTATTATTGCAACCGTTAACTGTGTGCTAACGACAATTGCGCTAGGCATTATGGGTTTCCCGCAGTTATTTGGGTTAGCGGTCATGGTCTTTTTGCTAGGCTTAATCCCGGTAGCGGGTGTAGTGATCTCTCTTATTCCACTCAGCATCATTGCGTATACACTCGGAGGCGGAATGTATGTCCTGTATATTGTGCTGGTGATTGTAATTATCCATGCCATTGAGGCATACTTCTTAAATCCGAAGCTCATGTCAGCTAAAACAGAGCTCCCTATTTTCTTCACGTTTATTGTGCTGATCTTCTCTGAACACTATATTGGCATTTGGGGACTTATTATTGGTATCCCAATCTTTGTGTTTATTTTAGATATTCTTGAGGTCACAAATAGGGAAGAAAGTAATTAAAAAGTTCATATGAACCTGTTTACAATTTTCCAAAAATAAGGTATAAATGGTATGAAAATATCATATTACCACACGCTTAATCCTTCTAAAGGAATGGGGGACCCAAGTTTTTGGGGTGAATTTTTCTTATCTGAGAAAAAAGGACATCTCTTCGTCCTAACCCGTCAGCTAACCTCATCAGCGTGAAGAGAGTAGACAGTGGTACATGTATGGATACGCAGGCCCACGAGAAGACTCTCTCGTGGGCTTTTTGACGAGGAAGGGGAGATTTTATTGAAGCTAGCAACGAAAATTATTATTGCCTTGTTTGTAGGTGCCATCACAGGACTGCTGCTCAACCTATTTGCTCCAAATGTATTCAAAGTGTTAGACCCTTATTTATTTACACCTCTAGGTCAAATCTTCTTAAACCTGATTAAAATGCTGGTTGTGCCCATTGTATTCTTTTCGATCACGCTCGGTGTAGCAGGCCTTGGTGATCCGAAAAAGCTAGGCAGAATCGGCGCAAAAACCATTACTTATTTCCTGCTCACTACTACTTTTGCCATCATCATTGGCATTTCATTAGCTGTATTAATCAAGCCGGGAGCCTTCGGCAATTTTGATACAAAAGCAGCTGATTATTCCGCAGAGGAAGCCCCATCAATGGCAGAAACACTACTCAACATTATTCCAACCAATCCAGTCCAATCGTTAGTTGAAGGAGACATGCTTCAAATTATCGTTTTCTGTGTATTTTTAGGTCTTGGCATAGCCATGCTCGGTAAAAAAACGGAAGGCTTGCTGAAGCTGTTTGAACAAGGAAATGAATTAATGATGTATCTTGTCGGTGTTGTGATGAAATTCGCACCGTACGGGACATTCGGTTTGATCGCAACAGCGATCGGCAGTCAGGGGCTGGATGCCATGAAAGCAATGGGACTTTACTTTTCGGTCGTGTTAATTGCGCTCATCTTGCATTTCTTCCTGACATATGGATCAACCGTAGCTATCTTAGCTAAACGAAATCCAATGGCATTCTTTAAAGGATTTTCACCAGCGATGGTTGTGGCGTTTAGTACATCAAGCAGTAACGCTGTGCTGCCGGTATCAATGGAAACAGCTCAAAAGCGCTTGAAGGTGCCAGAGCCTATTTCAAGCTTTGTACAGCCGCTGGGTGCGACCATTAATATGGATGGTACAGCGATCATGCAAGGGGTTGCGACTATTTTTATCGCACAAGTGTATGGAGTTGAATTAACCCTTGTTCAAATGCTGACTGTTGTCTTAACGGCTGTATTAGCAAGTATTGGCACAGCAGGTGTCCCAGGGGTAGGGCTCATCATGCTGGCCATGGTGTTAAATTCCGTGAATCTTCCTGTTGAGGGAATTGCGCTGATCCTTGGCATAGACCGCTTATTAGATATGGCAAGAACCGTAGTTAATATTACAGGTGACGCAGCATGTGCGGTGATTGTGACAGAAACTGAGAAAAAACATGAGAAAGATATATCATCCCCTAACTTATCACTGTAATAAGCAAGAAGGGCTGACTAGATCAGCCCTTTTTTTCATGGATTGACTTGTCTACCGTGATATACTTTTTACAGGATGAGCGGTCGTAACTGCCGCCATAGGCTTTTTATCAGAAGGAGGAACCACTTTGCAGTCTGCTGTTTTAAAAGTAGAGAAAGTCGATAAACAAATTGGCCGGAAAATGATCTTGCAGGATATTTCTATAGACATTGGGCGAGGAGAAATTGTCGGATTACTTGGTCCCAATGGATCTGGAAAAACGACCTTGATTCGCTTGATCGTTGGCTTGATGAAAAAAAATAATGGCCGAATCATGATCAATGGATATTCACAAGATGAGGATTTTCTCCAGGCGATGTCGTCTGTTGGTGCGATCATAGAAAACCCAGAATTTTATTCGTATTTAACAGGCTTTGAAAACCTTGAAATGTATGCAGCGATGCACGATGGCGTGACGGGGGAACGCATTCAGGAAGTGGTGGAAAGAGTTCGTCTGGAGGAGGCCATTCATCAGAAGGTCAAGACGTATTCTCTAGGGATGAAACAAAGGCTTGGGATTGCACAAGCTATTTTGCATCGGCCGAACCTGCTCATTTTAGACGAACCGACAAATGGACTGGACCCTGCAGGAATGAAGGAATTCCGGGAGCACTTGCAAATGCTCGTACAAGAAGAAGGAACCTCCGTGTTATTTGCGACGCATTTATTGCATGAGGTAGAGGAGCTATGTGACCGCATGATCATCATTCAAAAGGGACAGATCAAAGCTAGTACTCATCTCCGGGATATGGAAGGGAAAGAACAGGTGCTGATGAATATTCAGCCAGTAGAAAAGGCGGTTTCGTGGCTTGACGCACACGAGTATACATATAAACGAAATGGAGAGCGTGTATTGCTTCAACTGAACAAAGAACGTGTGCCAGAGCTGAACAAACAGCTTGTGCTGGCGGGGTTTGATGTACTTGAAATGATGCCTCAAAAGCAGTCAATTGAAGAGGCGTTTATGAAATGGACGGAAGGCGGGACGACAGATGCTTAACCTCATCAAGAATGAGCATAAGAAAATCATGAGGAAAAAGATCACATTCATTGCCCTTTTATTGATCGTTGTATTTCAACTGGCAATGGCTCTAACGTTGAAACGAGTCATATCAAGCTTTGGTGGACAAGACACAGTCGCAAACTATTTTGCTTATTCCACGAACGTCGTGTTTATTTTACAGGTGCTTGCTGTCGTTATTGGCGCGACCTTGATCTCAACAGAGTTTCAGAAAAGGACGATCAAGTTTTTATTGATCCGGCCAAAAACAAGACTGCATATTTTTCTGTCAAAATACATCACACTTTTGCTGACAGTCATTTATTTGTTTGTTTTTTATTATGTTTTGGCTTTTCTATTTGGTCTTATTTTCTTCGGTACTGATTTTGATGAAAGAACGGGACAATTATTTCAGCATACATTTGCCGTCATTGGATCTCAGTGGGTGGAAGTGGTCATGATGGCAAGCTTTGCTTTTATGTGTTCCAGTTTGTTTAGAAACAGTCTTGTTGCACTTGTGACCTCGTTTTTTGTTTTATATGCGGCGAAATCACTTGTGCCGATCATGTCTCTCTTAGAAAATCAATGGGGGAAAATCCTTCTTTTTGCGAATACGGACTTTACTCAGTACAGCTTTCAAGGACCACCGCCTTTTCATGGGATGAGCCTTTTGTTTTCTCTATTTATAGTAGGGGCGCATTTTGTTTTCTTTATTGGATCGGCTTGGCTTCTTTTTTGGAAACGTGATGTAAATGTGTAAAAATTGTGTCAAATAACAAGAAAAATTCGTGACATCTTTGTGAAAACGAGTCTGTATTTCACGATAACCCGCTGATTTTGTCTTATAATAAGAAGGAGTCATGGAGGTGGCACTATCGTGAAAAATTTCATTACGGCTTTACCAATTTTGTTGCTGCTGTCGTTTTCGTTTGTGTCTTTTGCCTTCCAGTTTGATCATCTTGTTTATTTCAGACTAGCGCTGGGGATTTTTTCGTTAGCGGGTCTTTTCTTTCTGTATACACTTAAAAGAAACATGAAATGGTTCATGGTCTATTTATATGCGAGCTGGATCGTTCTTGCTGCCGTCACGACATTTGAGGAACCAATCTTTTCTCAATTTTTCTTCGGTGGTTTAACGATGACAATGGGTTATCTCACATATATGCTCATTTATTTAGGAATGAAGCAGGACCGTGTAGCGAAATCACATTAAAACAAAAGCCGATAAAATCGAATAACAGATTTTATCGGCTTTTTTCATTTTGTTGAAGCAGACAAAAGAGCAGCCAGTGATGACTGCTCTTTTTGTGCTTATGATTCACGCCCAGCAGCTGCAAGCTGCTTCTGGTGTTTTTTGTCGATGGTTTCGTATATACTTTCCATCATTTGAGGATCGCGCATGATGGCCTCTTTGTTCTCTTCAATCAATTGCTGATAGGTTTTGATTTTCTTCTTAGACATGTGACTCATCGCTCCTTTATTAGAATGGACGTCTATAGGATTTCACATAGATGAAATTGATAATCATTTTCAATTAGCAACTCCATTATACAAAGACAAATGTCAGAAGTAAAGATTCAATTCAGAAAATTCACGGAACCGACATATTCCAAGCTGTATCGACGCTGCATTCTTTCCCAGGAAATAATGTTGTCATTACTTGTCGTAAGTAAAACATCTATTTGAAACGTTTTGGCTGCGTAACTCGTCTTATGAAGAGATTTGAAAAAAAAAAGACATCAGCAAACACTTGCTGATGTCCTTCGTTTAATCAATTAAGAAACGTGCTCTTGAAGAAACTCTGTCACTTCTTCAGGCGATTTTGCGTTTGCACTGTGTAAATGACCTGTTTTTTCACCATTTTTGAAAATTAACAGGCTTGGTATGCCCATTACCTGATACGTTTCAGCTAATTCAGGGAAATCATCTTTATTTATTTCAAACCATTCATGGTGAGCATAAGCTTCTAGGATGTCTGGAATGAACATGTCCATTCTTGTGCAGTCAGGACACCATGTTGCAAAGAATTTAACGATGACTTCTTTGTCTGATTGAATCATTTCATTGAATTGTTCAGTACTTGTGATTTTTTTCAATTTGTCACAACTCCTTTTCAATGTCATTTTAATATAAATGAAAGGCGAATGACATACAAATGCTCGGGAGGCGCTTACAACCTTTACAAATCATTTCAATTACGTAACAACAAAAATTAATTAGAGCATTTTTGCTTGAAAGTGATAAGATAGTAAAGATGAATTTTAGTGGGGGGAGTATCCATTGAAAATAAGTTTAGGATTGATTTACGGCGGAAAGTCAGCCGAACATAATGTATCACTGCAAACAGCCCTTGCAGTTACAAAAGCACTTAACACTGAGAAGTTCGATATACATCCAATTTATATTACAGAAGAGGGTGAATGGTTAAGAGGAGAAAAACTCACTGAACCAGTATCAAACGTCAAAATGCTTCAATTTGAACAGAACGCAAAGACGTTTTTACCAACTTCTTTAAATGAAAGCATGTTTCCACAGCCTGCATCGGCTGATGAGAAAATTGATGTTGTCTTCCCATTGCTGCACGGACCAAATGGAGAAGATGGCACAATGCAAGGATTACTTGAACTGTTAAATATTCCGTATGTCGGCAACGGCGTTCTCGCGTCTGCTGCGGGTATGGATAAAGTCATGATGAAAGATGTTTTTGCACAAGCAGGACTTGCACAAGCAAAGCACCTTTCTTTCAATAAAAAAGACTATGAGAAAGCGGCACAAGACAGCTTAGAACAGGTGGAACAAGTACTTGGCTATCCATGCTTTGTGAAACCTGCCAACATGGGATCAAGTGTTGGAATTAGCAAATGCCGCAGCAAAGAAGAATTGCAGACTGCATTTGACCTCGCTTTCCAATATGATCGTCGTGTGGTCGTCGAAGAAGGCGTCGTTGGAAGAGAAATCGAGATTGGTGTATTAGGAAATGATGAGCCGAAATGCTCTGTCGTTGGTGAGATTGCACCTAAAACAGATTTTTATGATTACAAAGCAAAATATGAAGATGGCGATACAGATTTGATCATTCCTGCGAGTGTGTCAGAGGATGAATATAAGACGATTCATGACATGGCGATTAAGGCATTTAAAGCCCTCGATGGATCTGGCCTCGTACGTGCAGACTTTTTCCTTACAGAAAAAGGTGAAGTGTTGATCAATGAAGTGAATACAATGCCTGGATTCACACCTTTTAGTATGTTCCCATTGCTTTGGAAGCACACTGGTGTAGAGTATCCAGAGTTGATTGAAAAGCTGGTGTCACTTGCAATTGAACGCCATCAAGAAAAACAAACCATTAAAACAACTTTTTAATGTGAGCAGCAAGCAGACACTATCCTTAGGTAGTGTCTCTTTTCCTTCAAACGTGAAATGAGAAAGAGAGGCGAAAAATCATGATCAAACGTACAGTGAAACAAATCGCCCAAATGGCTGGTGGAATCCTATCTAATCAATCTTTTGGCGAAGCGCAGATTCACGGAGTGACAACAGATACACGAAAAGTATCAGATGGCGCACTGTTTATCCCGCTTATTGGAGAACATTTTAACGGTCACACATTTGCTTCGAAAGCAGTGGAGCTTGGAGCATCAGCTGTTCTTTGGAATCAAAAAGAAGCCAATCCGCCAGAAGGCGTTCCGGTTATTCTTGTAGAGGATACACTAGCTGCGCTTCAACAGCTGGCGAAATCATACTTAAAAGAAGAAAACCCCCGTGTTGTCGGTATTACAGGAAGTAATGGGAAAACCACAACGAAAGACATGATTCATTCCGTCTTGCAAACAGCGTATCAAGTTCATAAAACAGACGGTAACTTTAATAATCATATCGGTCTTCCGCTCACCATTCTTGCAATGCCAGAAGGAACAGATATTGCGGTTTTGGAGATGGGCATGAGTGCAAAAGGCGAAATCGAATTTTTATCAGATCTCGCTGAGCCGGATGCAGCAGTCATCACAAATATCGGGGAATCTCATATGCAAGATTTAGGATCAAGAGAAGCCATTGCTGATGCAAAATGTGAAATCGTAAAAGGGTTAAAAGAAGATGGCATTTTTTATTACTTAGGTGATGAGCCCTTGCTTCGCGAAAGAGCAAGTTCACTCTCTCAGCGTGTAAAAACCTTTGGAGAAGCAGAGGACTGTGATATCAAGGTAACGCACATCAATCAGCTTGCAGAAGGAACAGAATTTCAAGTCGAAGGGTATGCCCAGGGTTTTCTCATTCCTGTATTAGGGAAACATAATGTGAAGAATGCACTTGCCGCTATTGCCATAGGCCAGCATTTTGGGCTGAATGAAAGACAAATTGCCCAAGGACTGATGCAAACGAAGTTGACGGGGATGCGTCTTGAGCTGTTTAAAACAGACAAAGGAATCACTGTCATCAATGATGCATATAATGCAAGTCCTACTTCTATGAAAGCAGCCATTGATCTTGTGGGGGATATGGACGGCTTTGCCAATCGTATTCTTGTACTTGGAGACATGCTCGAAATGGGCAGCGAAGAAGAAACGTATCATTATGAATTAGGCCGTTACATCAAGCCAGAATTTATTGATCATGTCATGACATATGGCCGTCTAGGTGCATTCATTGCTGAAGGAGCGAAAAAATCATTCGGGGCTGAGCACGTGTTCTCCTTTATGGACAAAGAGGACCTAAAGAAAAAACTAGCTGAAGTGGCAGGGCCTGACGATGTTGTGCTTGTCAAAGCCTCACGCGGAATGAGATTGGAAGAAGTCATTACTGCACTATAAAAGTGAGAAGGTGACAGAATGATTGGCTGTTTATGTATCCACGGTTTTACTGGTGCCCCTTATGAAGTAGAACCGCTGGCGCAGTATTTAAAACAGGCGGCAGATTGGAATGTGCAGTCTGTCACGCTTCCGGGGCATGGGGATGAGCTTCAGTTAAAAGGCATTCTTTATCAAGAATGGATAGCGACAGCTGAACTCGAACTTCTATCCCTTTATCGAACTTGTGACACCGTGTATTTGGTCGGCTTTTCTATGGGCGGAATGATTGCTTCTTACTTAGCAGCGAAGTACCCAGTTGCCCGTCTTGTCCTTTTAAGTGCTGCGGCCAAATATGTGAACCCAAAACAAATGATGCAAGACACAAGGCAGATGGTAAAGGAGTCCCTGTCTGGGTTAATTGATACAAACCCTTTGTATGATCGATATCGTCATAAGCTCACAAGCACACCGCTGTCAGCTGCGATAGAATTTATGAAGCTGGTAAAGCAGACGAAGAATTCGCTTGAGAAGCTTCATCTGCCTGTGTTAATTGTTCAAGGTGAAAACGACGGGATAGTGCCTGCTTCTAGTGCGGAATTTATTTATCATAAAGTCCCGTCTCGGCAGAAAGAAATGTTTTATTTGCCCGATTGTAAACATCATGTTTGTCATGAGCCATGTGCCCAGCAATTGTTTGAGAAAGTAGAACATTTTCTAAAAAAAGCAATTTAATATATAGAAAAGCTAAAATGTGGCTAAACTAATATAAATTGAATCCCACTTGTTAAAATTTGCATCATTTTTGTCGAATCAGTGACAGGCATATGGTACAATAGGAAAGAAAAGGTGGTTGATTCGGTTGTTTCAATATGACGGAAAAACCTTTATCCCGCAGTGTAATTCGAGTAACGGAGAAGTGTCAGCAGGAACCATATTTCAATATCGTCAGGACGGGAATATATTAACGGGCACATATCAAGGCGGCAGTATTGTATCTGGCGTACTTGTAGGAACTGTGAATGAGGATGGAACACTTCATTTTAGATACCACCATGTAAGCAAGGACGGCAGCATGAGAAGCGGGGCTTGCAATTCCACTCCTAAGCAGCTGGATAACGGAAAAATTCAACTGTTCGAAAAGTGGAAATGGATGGACGGAGATCGAAGTGAAGGTGAATCTGTCATTGTAGAGCAGTAGATATATCCATTTCTGTCTTGTTGAAAAACAAATAGTGTAATGGTAAGATATAATGTAGGGTAATTCGGGCTTTGTATATAACAGACCTGTCCTTTCAGAAAAGGGTAGTTTTTAATGATCATTCACGAGATTACTGAAACAGCAATTAGAAGGAGTTTGAATAATTTGACTATAACGTTTCAAGATTTTCAATTAAGCGAAAGTCTCATGAAAGCTATTAACCGCATGGGATTTGAAGAAGCAACACCGATTCAAGCGGAAACAATTCCTCTCGGTCTTCAGAATAAAGATGTCATTGGACAAGCACAAACAGGTACAGGAAAAACTGCAGCATTTGGTATTCCTCTTGTAGAAAAAATTGACCCAGCTTCTCCAAACATCCAAGCGATTATCATTGCGCCAACAAGAGAATTAGCGATTCAAGTATCTGAAGAGCTATATAAAATCGGCCAAGACAAGCGTGCGCGCGTACTTCCGATTTACGGTGGACAAGATATCGGCCGCCAAATCCGTTCGCTCAAGAAAAATCCTCATATCATCGTAGGGACTCCAGGACGTTTACTCGATCACATTAACCGTCGTACAATGCGTCTTCAAAATGTTGAAACAGTTGTGCTTGATGAAGCAGACGAAATGTTAAACATGGGTTTCATCGAAGACATTGAATCGATCCTTTCAAATGTACCAAGTGAACACCAAACACTTTTATTCTCTGCGACAATGCCTGCACCAATTAAGCGCATTGCAGAGCGTTTCATGACAAACCCAGAACACGTAAAAGTAAAAGCGAAAGAAATGACAGTCTCTAACATCCAACAGTTCTACTTGGATATTCACGAGCGTAAGAAGTTTGATACATTGACTCGTCTTCTTGACATTCAATCACCTGAGCTTTCAATTGTCTTCGGTCGTACGAAACGCCGTGTTGACGAATTGACTGAAGCACTTAACCTTAGAGGGTACACAGCTGAAGGAATTCATGGTGACCTGACACAAGCGAAACGTATGGTTGCGCTTCGTAAATTCAAAGAAGGTTCAATCGATGTGCTTGTAGCAACAGACGTTGCAGCACGTGGACTTGATATCTCAGGCGTAACACACGTGTATAACTTTGACGTGCCGCAAGATCCAGAAAGCTACGTTCACCGTATTGGACGTACTGGACGTGCTGGACGTACAGGTATGGCGATGACATTCATCACACCACGTGAAAAAGATATGCTTCGTGCGATTGAGCAAACGACTAAACGTAAAATGGATCGTATGAAAGAACCAACACTAGATGAGGCAATCGAAGGACAACAGCAAGTAACCATTGATCGTCTGCGCACAATCATCAGTGAAAATAACTTAAACTTCTACATGACAGCTGCTGCTGAATTGCTGGAAGATCATGATTCTGTGACAGTGGTTGCGGCTGCCATCAAAATGATGACAAAAGAGCCAGATGCAACGCCTGTTCGTTTGACAGATGAAGCACCAATGATTTCAAAACGCAATCGTAACAACCGCAGCTCTTCTAAACGTAGAGACGGTGGCGGCGGTGGCGGCTATCGCGGGAAAAGCCGTTCATCTTACGGTGATAAAAAGCGTTCTTCAAATGACCGCAATCGTTCTTCTAACGATCGTCGTCAAAAGAAATCTTATAACAGCTAACATACAAGAGCGAATCCTTTGCAGGGTTCGCTTTTTTTAACAGGATAAAATTGAAACTTTTTAGGCTTTGTTACGTAATATATTGATAGAAAAGTAAGAGAATGGGGGAAGAATGTGAGAAAACAGCCGCAACGTCAAATTAGTTTAAATGGTTTAAAGGTATGGCGTCTTCAAAATGGAATTATCTCATTGATTTTCTTACTCATCATCATTGGGGTATTTATTGCTAGCTACTATTTTCAATGGCCATATTGGATTGGAGCGATCCTTTCTGGTTTATGGGTCTTACAGGTCATTTTTGGCATTTGGCTCATACCAAAAATCCGCCATCACATCTGGCGCTACGAAGTATTCGAAAATGAAATTGAAATACAGCATGGACTCATTCGCGTCACACGTGTGATTGTGCCGATGGTGCGTGTTCAGCATGTTGATACGTCTCAAGGACCGCTTTTAAGGCGCTACCGTTTGGCCTCTGTTCAAATTTCGACTGCTGCCACAGTTCATGATATACCGGCGCTAGAATTAGAAGAGGCAGATGAGCTTCGTGATTACATATCTCGTTTAGCAAGGGTGACGGAAGATGATGTCTGAACCAAAACGTGTACATCCCATCTCGATGTTCATTGATTTTATATCAGATGCTGTGTCCATGATCAAAAACTTCATTATCCCTTTTTTTGTGTTAATTTTTGTGAACTCGAATTCTAGCATTCGGTTTTATGCATTTATCATTCTCGGTGTACTTCTTTTATGGAAAGCTGTTTTTACTATTTTAGAATGGAGACGATTCACCTACCGGATGGAAGACGATGAATTTCGCGTGGAATCGGGTGTGATTACGAAAAAGAAAAAATATATTTCGTTAGAACGAATTCAAACGGTCAATACAAGTGAAGGCATTTTCCAGCGGATTTTCGGTTTAGTGCGGGTCCAAATCGAAACCGCAGGCGGAACGGATGGTCCAGAAGTGAGCCTGACCGCGATTACAAAAGCAGAAGCGGAACAATTAAAGCAGTCGATTTTCAACCGGAAGAAAAGCTTGCAGGAAGAAGAAATGACGGATGAAGCAGGTGATCTGCCTGGCCATTTGACTGCCCAAAAACCTGTGCAGGAAGAAATCAATGTCTCCTATCGTATGGGCGTGCCAGAGCTGCTTTTGGCTGCCACCACTTCCAGCGGTATCGGAGTCATTATATCCGGGTGTCTCGCCATCTACACGCAAATAGATGAAATTCTTCCTTTGGATGGGTTCTTCAAGAAGTTCTCTTTTTTAAGCCATGCGAGCGTTGAAATCTATGCGATTTTGATATTTTTTGCCGTATTGATCGCGTGGATCCTGAGTGTCGGGGTAACAGCACTTCAGTATGCGAATTTTGCTGCAAAGCGAAAAGGGAATGACATCATCATTACAAGAGGACTCATCGAGAGACATCAAATGACCATTCCACTTGCGAGAATTCAAGCAGTGAAAATCAAAGAAAATATTCTCCGTGAGCCTTTTGGCTTTGCGACGGTGATGCTGGTTAGTGCAGGAGGTTCGATTACAGAGAAAGAAACCTCTTCAGTCTTATTTCCGCTCATTCGGAAGAAAAAGATCAATGAATTGCTGTCACAATTCACCGATCATTATCATGCAGCGCCAGAAAGCGAGCTGAAAAAGGTACCGAAGCGTTCACTCAAACGCTACCTGATCTCTTATGGCTTTGTGCCGTTACTTGTAGGTGTTATCCTGTCGATACGCTTTCCGCCATGGGGGTATTTGGGACTCATTCCGTTACCGCTTGCTCTATTCTTCGGCTATTTAGCTTATAAACAATCAGGATATACAATCAAAGATTCATTGATTCAAATGACATCAAGAGGCATTGGCAAGACCACGGGCATTGTCTTGAGAAAACGAATGCAAAACTATACGATGACGCAATCTTTTTTCCAAAAGAAAGGCCGGGTCGCAAGTATTCACACCTTTGTGAAATCCTCTGCGCTGCTTGATTCTTTTGGTGTACATCACCTTGAGGAAGAAGATGCTGCACGTGTATTTGATTGGTATTCGTATGAAAAAAATGAATCGTCTTAAACGAAAAATGTCGATCAGCTCCCGCTTAAGGAGTGATCGACATTTTTTATGAGATTAATATCGTCTTTTTTTCGAATGGAAGAACAGCGTAATAGGTGCTAGAATCATACCGCCGATCAATCCAAATAAGTGAGCCATGATATTGATGTTCGAATTGACGAACGTCATGATGACAGAAACAGCAAGAATCGTTAAAATCACTTGTGAATTGCCGCGGTCCATCATGTGCGGTTTAAACAGGACAAGGTATAGATAAACCCCAAACAAACCAAAGATCGCACCAGAAGCGCCAACGTGTACATACTCTAAAGGCTCCACCCAATAGGTTCCGAGATTGCCAATGAACCCTGCACCAAGATAAATGATCAGAAATCGAACCTTCCCAAGCAAATGTTCAAGTGCTGGGGCGAATAAGAAAAGGGACATGGAATTAAATAAAATATGCGTGAGACTCCCGTGAAGAAAAATAGGTGTGACGAGCCGCCACCATTCTCCAGCCGCTACACCGTAATTGAAACCGACGAGATGATCCTGTCCAAGCTGTATAATTGGGATAGGAACCGCAAATATAAGCCACAGGCCGATTTGTAAGGCAAGGATCGCTGTTACGATTGGATACGATCTAATAAATTGTTGAAAGCTCTCCGTTCGAATAAACATAACAAACCCCTTTTGACTAGATAATGGTAAGTTTATAGTAACACGTTTATGAAGCGAACACTCAAATTAGTACGAGTATCATAGGAGGTACCTCATGATCAAAGGAATAGGCATTGATATTGTTGAGATCGACCGGCTCTCGCGAGTGCTCAGCAGGCAGCCCCGTTTACCGGAACGAATTTTGACTTTAAGTGAACAGGACGTCTTTCGTACACTCAGTGAAAAAAGACAGCTGGAATTTTTGGCAGGACGCTTTGCGGCAAAAGAAGCTTTCGCTAAAGCATACGGAACGGGAATCGGTCAGCATTTAAGCTTTCATGATATAGACATTCAAAAAGACGATCATGGAAAACCCTTCATCAAAAGCGAGAAAGCGGAGGGAGATCAGGTTCATGTGTCCATTACCCATACAAAGGAATATGCTGCTGCACAAGTTTTAATTGAAAGGTTGTCAAGCTAGTCTGCATATTGTTTGTCCCCCCTTCATATATTGGGTAGTGCGATAAGGAAGGGCGAGTTGCTAACAGGCTTTGATGGTTCGCGGTACGCAGTTAACTCTTGAGGCGTACTGTTAAAGTCAAACAAGCGGTTTCTTCCTTTTAACACAATTAACGAAGGGGTTGAAAAGGGTGAGAAAAAGCTTTGTTTTGCTTGTAACGGGAATCCTTTTTGTACTGATTCTCTCCGCATGCGGTCAAAAATCTCAGAAGGATATCGTTGGAGATTTAAACAAAAAGGCAGAGGAAATGACATCATACAAAGCCAAAGCAAAAATGACCATTGAGACAGGAAATGACCCGCAGGAGTACCAGGTAGAAATTTGGTACAAGAAGCCGGAGCTTTACCGTGTCTATTTAGAAAATCCGAAAAAGGATCAGAGTCAAGTCATTTTAAGAAATGGCAATGGTGTATTTGTGCTGACACCTTCATTGAACAAGAGCTTCCGTTTCCATAGTGATTGGCCGAATAATAGCAGTCAGGTCTATTTATTCGAATCACTCGTGAAGGACATTAAAAATGACAGTGCAGCTCAGTTCAAAGCGAAAGAGTCAAAGTATGTGTTCGAAACGAAGACCAATTATCAGCACAACCAAATGCTGCCTACCCAAGAGATTACCTTTCATAAGAAAACAATGGCGCCTGCCAGTGTGAAAGTGCTGGATAGCGACAAAAAGCCAATGGTGAAAGTGGAATTCTCTCACTTTGAATTCAATAAATCCTTTGACAAAGATGCATTTGATGAGAAGAAAAACATGACACTCTCTCAAATGGATGTTGCCACAAGTGCAGACCCATCTGAAAGCTTTGCGGTGAAAACACCAGTTGATATGCCAGAAGGCGTGAAGAAGATGGAAGAGAAAGAAATGACGACAGATGCTGGGAAGCGTTATGTGATTACTTACGGCGGCAAGAAATCCTTCACACTCATTCAGGAAAAAGCGAGAGTAGCTGAAGCATCTACGCCTGTCACGATGAATGGCGAGCCGGTCGATCTTGGCATGACAGTAGGGGTTATGACAGATCAATCCCTCTCATGGACATCTGACGGAGTTGACTATTTAATTTCCTCAAGTGATCTATCGAAGGAAGAGCTGTTGATGGTCGCAAACAGTGTAGAAGGCCAGTCAGCTAAATAAATGAAGTTCTCAGGCGAAAGCCTTAAAAATGAAGCATCAGCCCTGTGCAAGGGCTGATTTTCTTTGATTTGTTTCACATTATTCTTGATTTTTAGTATCATATGAGGGGATTGAATCATTCAATAGGGAAGTGTGACTGATGGACACAAATGCCTTTTATAGAGACACATGGGCAGAAATTAATTTAACAGCAATCAAGCATAATGTTTCACATATGAAAGATCATATCGGTCAAAATGTTCAACTGATGGCTGTTGTGAAAGCCAATGCATATGGACATGGAGATATAGAAGTGGCAAGAGCTGCCCTCAAAGCAGGTGCAGACTTGTTAGCTGTAGCCTTTTTAGATGAGGCCATTTCTTTAAGAAATCAAGGCATCAAAGCACCGATTCTTGTACTCGGCGCTGTACCGCCGGAGTATGTCAAAACCGCCGTTCGATACAATGTGGTCATGACCGCTTACTCCACCAAGTGGCTGAGGGAAGTCGTCCGTATGGTGAAAGGGCAGATGGGACAACCCATTCGTTTTCATTTGAAAATAGACAGCGGAATGAACCGTTTAGGTGTGAAAACGTTAGAACAAGTGAACGAAGTAAAGAAGCTTGTCAGCGAGCATTCTTATTTACAGCTGGAAGGTGTATATACTCACTTTGCGACAGCAGATGAAAAGGATGAGAACTATTTTGAGCGGCAAGTCGACACCTTTCAAACCCTGCTTCAGCCGCTTCATACGGACGAACTGCTCGTTCATTGTGCCAATAGTGCAGCAGGTTTAAGGTTTAAAGAAGTGTTGTTTAATATGGTTCGCTTCGGCATCAGTATGTACGGGCTGTCACCGTCAGAGGAAATCAAAGGTGAACTCCCTTTCAAACTGGAAGAAGCCATGTCTCTTCATACAAAGCTTGCCCATGTGAAGCCCATTCAAAAGGGTGAGAGTGTCAGCTATGGGGCGACGTATACAGCTAATCAAGATACGTGGATCGGTACAGTACCAGTCGGCTATGCAGACGGGTGGATCCGGAAGCTGGAAGGCACGGAAGTACTTGTTGGCGGAAAGCGCCGGAAGATTGCCGGAAGGGTATGTATGGATCAATTCATGGTTGAACTGAAAGAGAACCTTCCAGCAGGGGAGCCGGTCGTTTTGATTGGTGGACAAGGTGAAGAAATGGTATCAGTCGATGAAATTGCAAAAAGGCTTGAAACCATTAACTATGAAGTCACTTGCTCCATTGGCCACCGCGTCCCAAGAGTATATATAGAGGACGGCAAAAGGGTGCATGTGCGGAATCCGCTGCTTCAAGGCGGGCCAAGCTTTTTCTAAACAGCTTTCACAGGAACGATCGTCAAACTGACATCGTTCCTTTTTATTCTACAAAGAAGGGGTAAACATTCTCCCTTTTTTAGAGATTTTGGAAATACCGTATGATTTTCGGAAAAAAGCGTATAATGTGAAAGAGGAACTCCATTATCATCTTGATTTACGGGTGGCGAGCCGTTTCATGTTCTAATAAGGAATCATGAAAAAACAGCTTTGCTTGCGCATTGAATAATGGTATGATTAGTCTTGGAATGGATCGATACGGTATCCGTAAGTTTTGTGGAGGTGTATGTTTTTTGTCTGAATCCAGCGCAACAAACGAAATGAAGATTCGACTGCCGGAGGCTTTAATGTCTGAGATCGAACGAGTAGCAGAGCAGGATAAGGTAACAAGAAATGAATTGATCTACCGAGCGACAAAAACGTATATTCGTGAACGTAATATTCGACAAAATCGTGAATCGATGAGACGCGGCTACATGGAGATGGCGAAAATTAATCTGAATATCTCTTCAGAGGCACAATACGCAGAGTTTGAGGCTGAGAATACAGTTGAGCGATTAGTCAGCGGGGGTTAAACATTTGATTGTTAAACGCGGTGATGTTTACTTTGCTGATTTATCTCCTGTTGTTGGCTCCGAGCAGGGCGGGGTTCGCCCAGTATTGGTGATTCAAAATGACATTGGAAATCGCTTCAGCCCGACTGCTATCGTTGCAGCCATAACAGCCCAAATACAAAAAGCGAAATTACCGACTCACGTCGAAATTGATGCAAAGCGCTACGGCTTTGAACGAGATTCTGTCATTCTTTTGGAGCAGATTCGTACAATCGATAAACAAAGATTGACAGATAAAATCACACATCTTGATGATGAGATGATGGAGAAGGTTGATGAAGCCTTACAAGTGAGTTTGGCTCTTATTGATTTTTAATATGGTGATATTTGGTTGCTCTCTTGGGAGCAACTTTTTTTTGTGTTCAATTTTTTTTAACGTTATAATGAAGAAAGACTAAAAGAAGTGCTGTTTATGTACGTAGGGGGTAAAACATGTCGAATCATATCGTGTTAGCTTTTGCAAGAAAGCATCAAAAGGAATTAGAAAAAGAGTGGACGGACATTTTAAAACGACTCGGAGACAAAGAAACGGACATGATGCTGAACGACAACATGTATGAAACCATCTGTTCGGAATATGTTCAATTAATTATTACATCTCTTTCAGAAGGGTATGCTGAAGATTTTGAAGAAAAAGTGCAAACTTTTGCTTTAAAAATTGTTCAAATGGGTATATCACTTAAGTTACTGGCAAATGGTCTAACAGAAATCCGTACACATTTATATCAAAAAATGAACGATGACAAAGATACAACAGAAGAAAGTCATGACCTCATCTGGCAAATCGATCGATTCATCACACCTATTCATAACGAGATCTTAAACCAGTATTCCATCTCATGGGAGAAAACAGTCAACCTTCAAAAAATTGCGCTGCAGGAACTTTCTGCCCCGCTGATCCCAGTATTTGAGCACATCACCGTCATGCCGCTTGTTGGAACAATTGATACAGAACGTGCGAAAAAAATTATGGAGAACCTGCTCAATGGTGTCGTCAAACATCGCTCACAGGTCGTCTTGATTGATATTACGGGTGTACCTGTCGTTGACACAATGGTAGCGCATCATATCATTCAAGCATCAGAGGCTGTGAGATTAGTAGGTGCGAAGTGCTTGCTTGTCGGTATTCGCCCAGAAATAGCCCAAACCATTGTGAACCTTGGAATTGATTTATCTCAAGTTACAACAAAGAATACCCTTCAAAAAGGAATTCAAACTGCTTTGGAAATGACAAATCGAAAAATTGTTTCATTGGAGGGATAACCCAGTGAGAAATCACCCGAAGATTCCAATCTTAAAACTATATAATTGTCTTCTGATTTCAATACAGTGGGAGCTTGATGATCAAACAGCTCTACACTTTCAAGAAGACTTGCTGAATAAAATTCATGAAACAGGAGCAAACGGTGTTGTCATTGACCTCACATCCGTCGATATGATTGATTCCTTTATCGCAAAGGTATTAGGCGATGTGATTACCATGTCCAAGCTCATGGGGGCAAAAGTTGTATTAACAGGAATACAGCCGGCAGTCGCTGTGACGCTGATTGAACTTGGTATATCGCTTGAAGAAATTCAGACAGCACTAGATCTTGAACAAGGGCTTGAGACACTGAAGCGGGAATTGGGGGAATAGATATGAAAGACCAATCCTGTGTAAGAATATTGACGGAATGGGACATAGTCGCAGCAAGACAATTGGGGCGCAATGTTGCAAAAGAACTTGGATTTGGAACAGTTGACCAAGCAAGAATTACGACGGCCATTTCAGAATTAGCTCGAAACATCTATTTATACGCTGGTAAAGGTCAGATTTGTATAGAAGAAGTGATGGAGCGCGGAAAGCGTGGACTCAAAGTGATCGCAGCCGATGATGGGCCGGGTATCATGGATATACGTAAAGTAATGGAAGACGGATTTTCAACATCAGGCGGACTCGGAGCAGGTCTTCCGGGTGTCAGAAGACTGATGGATGAATTTAAATTAGATTCTGCACCAGAACAAGGAACGGAGATACAAGCTGTTAAGTGGCTTCGCTAGGAGGGAAACCATGTGGATTTTAAGGAGGTAATGGAGCAGCGATACCATCAGCTGCTCAGTCGTTATATCAGTGATTTAACTGAAACATCGCTTTATCAAGCTCAAAAATTTAGCCGTAAAACCATTGAGCATCAAATACCTCCTGAAGAAATAGTGAGTGTTCACCGAAAAGTGATTCAGGAGCTTTACCCTGATTTGCCGGAAGATGTTTTTCATTCACTAGACTTCTTAATTGAAGTCATGATTGGGTACGGACTTGCCTACCAGGAACATTTAACACTCAGAGGCATCCAGCAAGAAATAAAATCTGAAATCGAAATTGCTGCAAATGTTCAGCAAACCCTTCTGGAAACGAAAATTCCAGAAGGAGATACCTTTGATATTGGGGCGATTAGTGTACCGGCAAAACAGATGAGTGGAGATTATTACCACTTTGTGACGGATCACGATACAATCAATATCGCGATCGCAGATGTCATTGGAAAGGGAATCCCGGCTGCACTCTGTATGTCGATGATTAAATATGCGATGGATTCCTTGCCAGAGTCAGGGAGCGGCCCAACAAAAGTGCTGAAAACCCTGAATCGTGTTGTCGAGCAAAACGTAGACCCAAGTATGTTTATCACGATGTTCTATGGCAGCTATAATACAGAAACGCATGAATTTAAATATGCATCGGCTGGTCATGAGCCGGGCTTTTTCTATTGCAAAAAAGAGAACTCATTTTACGATTTAGATGCAAAAGGGCTTGTCCTTGGGATTGCACCAGACTTTGACTACAGACAGTACGAGAAGCATTTGGAGGCAGGAGACATGGTCATCCTATTCTCTGATGGGGTCACAGAATCCAAGTCAGAGGACGGTTTCTTAGAGCGGGAGGATATCAAAGCGCTCATATCAGAGCACCTATCCTACTCAGCTCAAGAAATGGTGGATGCCATCTACGCCAGCTTACTCAAACTGCAGGATTTTCAGCTGCACGATGACTTTACTTTACTTGTTCTCAAAAGAAAGGTTTAGAAAGTAAATACGCGGGTATATAAAACTTTATGAAACAAGAATTTCGAGGTGAATGCATAATGAATATGTCTGTAAAAGAGCATCAAATAGATCAAAAAACGAAAATCAGTGTCAGCGGGGAAATCGATGTGTACTCCGCTCCTCAGCTAAGAGAAACGCTCATGCCTAAAGCAGAGGCGGGAGAGCATCTTGAAATCTGTCTAAAGGATGTTACGTATATGGATAGTACAGGTTTAGGTGTATTCGTTGGGCTGTTTAAAGCGGCTCAAAAAGCAGGTGGAACTTTAAAGCTTGAGAACTTGTCAGAACGGCTTGTAAGGTTGTTTGAAATCACTGGATTAAAGGACATCATTGACATTTCTGCAAAGTCAGAGGGTGGGGTACAATGAACGAATCAGTAGATCGAATCGAGATGAAAATACCGGCGAAACCAGAATATGTAGGCATTATTCGTTTGACTCTTTCAGGCGTAGCGAGCCGGATGGGCTATGTCTATGAAGAGATTGAGGACTTAAAGATTGCCGTCAGTGAGGCCTGTACAAATGCAGTTCAGCATGCCTACAAAGGTGAAGACGGCGAAGATGGAGAGGTAGCTGTTCGCTTTCTTGTCTATGAGGATCGTCTAGAAATCGTTGTCGCTGACAAAGGCGGTAGCTTTGACTTTAAGCAAAAACAGGAAGACCTGGGACCGTACACATCTGCTCATACGGTGGATCAATTGGCAGAAGGAGGTCTTGGTTTATACTTAATGCAAACATTGATGGATGAAGTCGAGGTGCAAGCAAACTCCGGAGTTACCGTGGCGATGACAAAGTTTTTAAACAGGGAGCGAGTTGACCATGACACAACCATCCAAAACTATGAAACTAACTAAAGATGAAGTAGACCGCCTCATCCAAAGCTATCAATCCAATCAAGACGAGCAGGCGCAGCTTACGCTGGTCGAATGCTATACGAACTTGGTTGATATGCTGGCGAAAAAATATTCTAAAGGAAAAAGCTTTCATGAGGACCTTAGACAAGTTGGAATGATTGGTTTACTTGGTGCCATTAAACGATACGACCCGCTCGTCGGTAAATCATTTGAAGCCTTTGCCATTCCAACCATCATCGGGGAAATCAAACGCTTTTTACGAGATAAGACATGGAGTGTCCATGTACCAAGGCGGATCAAAGAGCTTGGACCGAGAATCAAAATGGCAGTCGATCATTTGACAACAGAGACACAGAAATCACCTAAAGTCCAAGAAATTGCAGAATACCTAGATGTAACAGAAGAAGAAGTACTTGAAACCATGGAGATGGGCAAAAGCTATCAAGCACTGTCTGTTGACCAAGGCGTAGAGGCTGATTCTGAAGGAAGTACTGTGACGATTTTAGACGTTGTCGGCTCACAGGAAGAGGGCTACGAACGTGTGAACCAAAAAATGATGCTTGAGAGTGTGCTTCATGTGCTGTCGGATAGAGAAAAAGAGATTATCAATCTGACTTACTTGCAAAATAAGAGTCAGAAAGAAACAGGCGATTTACTGGGTATATCCCAAATGCATGTATCGAGACTGCAGCGGAAGGCAGTGAAAAAACTGCGAGATGCATTATCAGAAGATGCGTCTATGGAGCTAGGGTAATGAAGCAGATTGAACAGCATGAGCATGTAAACGCCATTATCTATCAATCGAATAAAGAAGGAAAACCATGCTGCGGGGACAGTTTTTTTATTAAAGCAGATGATGAAGAACTAATTTGTGCTGTAGCAGACGGATTGGGCAGCGGCCAGTACGCCAATGAATCATCTTCTTTAGTCAGCGAAATTGTCGAAGAATATGGACATGAGGATGTGACGACCCTCATCGACAGATGCAATCAGGCCATGAAAAATAAACGCGGGGCCACCGTTGCGATCTTAAAGGTGAATTTTTCCCAGCAGCAATTTACCTATTGTTCGGTTGGTAATATTCGGTTTATCTTGAATGCACCTTCTGGCGATTATATTTATCCACTTCCGACATCAGGATACTTATCAGGGAAACCTAGAAAATATAAAACATACACCTATTCCTACGAAAAAGGATCGATATTCATTATGTATTCAGACGGACTGAATGTGCCAAACATGCGCATGTGTTTAAAACATGGACATTCAGTTGAAGACATCGCCAAACAGCTTGAAACATACACACAAGACAAAAAGGACGATCTCACCTATGTACTTGGTCAGCTCACGTAAAATAGCTGACCTTTTTTCTGTTTTGCCGGTTTTTTTGATACACTAAAAGAGAAGACACAGTGAGAGGATGCAAAGTATGAAGACATCTGACTTTTTATTGAAACAAATTGCGACAGAATTAAAGCTTTCAACGAAACAAATTGAAAGTGTGATCAAGCTTTTAGAGGATGGCAACACTGTCCCGTTTATTGCCCGTTATCGGAAAGAGCAGACAGGCTCACTGGATGAGGTGCAAATTCAAACCATTTCAGAGCGCTATACATATATCCAAAATGTTATGAACCGAAAAGAAGAAGTCATTCGCTTAATTGCTGAACAAGACAAACTAACCGATGAATTAAAACAGAAAATTGAACAAGCTCATAAACTGCAAGAGGTCGAAGATTTATACCGGCCATTCAAACAAAAGCGCAAAACAAAGGCGAATGTAGCCAAAGCAAAAGGGCTGGAGCCGCTGGCGGAATTTTTACTTACGCTGCCAAGCGATCAGATCGAGAAGAAAGCAGCTGCTTTTATTAGCGAAGAAAAAGAAGTGACAAATGTAGAAGAGGCTCTTGAGGGTGCGCAGCACATTATTGCTGAACAGCTGGCAGATGATCCTGATATGCGAAAATGGATTCGCAGTGAAACGTACCAAAAGGGCAGTCTGGTCACATCAGGAAAAGACGTCGAGAGCGATGAGAAAAACGTCTATGAAATGTATTACGATTATCAAGAGCCAATCAAAAAGATTGTTCCGCACCGTGTACTAGCGGTCAACCGCGGGGAGAAAGAAGGCATTTTAAAGGCTGCCATCGAACCACCTGCTGAAAATATTCGCTTCTATCTCGACAAACAAGTCATAAAAGGCAAACAGACAACGGCGAGACCATTTATTGAAGCGGCAATTGATGATGCATATAAACGTCTCATTCAGCCTTCAATTGAACGCGAAATACGAAAAGAGCTGACAGAAAAAGCAGAGGCACAAGCGATTCATATTTTTGCTGAAAACTTAAGAAAACTGCTGCTTCAGCCGCCGATGAAAGGGAAGCGTGTACTTGGAGTCGACCCTGCATTTCGGACAGGCTGTAAATTAGCCGTCGTGGATGATACGGGCAAAGTCCATCATATTGGCGTCATTTACCCGCACCCGCCTGTGCAGAAAAAAGCGGAAGCGAAACAAAAAGTCAAAGAGATCATTCAATCATCAAACATTGAAGTCATTGCGATTGGAAACGGAACAGCCTCAAGAGAGACAGAACAATTCATTGCAGACTTGATTCAAGAGCTGGATCAGCCGGTGTCCTATTTGATCGTGAATGAAGCAGGAGCAAGTGTATACTCCGCATCTGCGCTGGCACGAGAAGAGTTTCCAGATCTGCAAGTTGAAGAAAGAAGCGCCATTTCAATCGCTAGAAGATTACAAGATCCTTTAGCAGAGCTCGTGAAAATTGATCCGAAGTCTGTCGGTGTGGGCCAATACCAGCATGACGTGAGTCAAAAGCAATTAAACAGCTCGTTAACCTTCGTTGTTGAGACAGTCGTCAACCAAGTCGGTGTGAACGTCAATACAGCCTCACAGGCGCTGCTGCAATACGTATCAGGCCTTTCAAAAGCCGTCGCTGGGAATATCATCAAGCGGCGCGAAGAGATTGGGAGATTCACAAGCAGAAAAGAATTGAAAGATATTCCAAGGCTCGGTGCTAAAACATATGAGCAGTGTATCGGTTTCTTGCGTATTACAGACGGACAAGATCCGCTTGACCGTACAGGCATTCACCCAGAGAGCTATAAAGAAACAAAACAGTTTTTACGCATGATCAACATGACGCCAGACGATCTTGGCACAGAGCAGTTAAAAGAGAAAATTGCTGAAGTGAAACTGGACGAAGCAGCAGAACAGCTAGATATTGGGACAATTACACTTCAAGATATCATCGATCAGCTCACAAGACCTGAGCGTGATCCGCGGGATGAAGTACCAAAACCGCTGCTCAAAACAGATGTATTGAAATTGGAAGACTTGAAGCAAGGAATGGAGCTGCAAGGAACGGTAAGAAACGTCGTAGACTTCGGCGCATTCGTTGATATTGGCGTAAAGCAGGATGGGCTTGTGCATATTTCCAAACTAAGCAATCGTTTTGTGAAGCATCCGCTTGACGTTGTATCAGTTGGTGACATTGTGACCGTATGGGTGGACTCCGTTGACCAGGCAAAAGGCCGCGTTGCCCTCTCCATGTTGAAACCAGAGTAAACAAAAAACGAGGCGCACCTTAGGATGGGGTGTGCCTTGATGTGACTGAATGTTTTTTTCTATAAAAGTACCAGCATTGATTCAGCAATTTGATTTGATAATGATTTTTCTCATAAAATGCCTTCTGCATCTGATTTTTCAGCCAGTTGGGCATCGCCCATTCCTCCTTTGATCGAAACAGTGGGTGTATCTTCAATGTATGCATAGGGGAAATTGTCCCGTTCGAGGTTTTTATAGAAAGGAACGATCTTGATTGAACGAGAGAGAGTTACAGCAGTTAACAGAGCACATTTCCCAGCAGTTCTTTGGCAAGACATTCCGCCATCAGGCTGTTTTTAATGACCGGTTAAAAACGACAGGCGGGCGATATTTACTTGGTACACACAATATTGAACTGAACCGCCGGTATCTAGAGGAGCATGGACGAGAAGAATTAATCGGGATCATCAAGCATGAGCTGTGTCATTATCATCTGCATCTTGAGGGAAAAGGCTATCAGCATCGCGACCGTGATTTTAAAGCGTTATTAAAACAAGTAGGAGCCCCGCGTTTTTGTACACCGCTAAAGACCGTACAAAAGAAGCGGCGTGCGGGGAAACGCCATGAATATGTCTGCACAGGATGCGGCCGATCTTTTATAAGGAAAAGACGGTTTGATACCTCTCGTTATGTATGCGGCGTTTGCAAAGGGCAATTAAAGTGGAAGCGTACAACCGATTCATTATGATAAGCATTCCTCTAAGGGGATGCTTTTTTTATTCCATTAGATGTGTGGACATATGGAGACAAAAAGAGACGCATGTCTCATTTTGTCTCTTTTTTCATCGGTGTGATTCGGTCAAAGCCTAAGTGTTCATGTATCTTCATGTTGGCACGATTTTTGCTTGTATAGTAGTGCAAGCAAAAAAGGATAGGAGGTTTTACTAAATGGAAATGGCATTGACTAAAGAAAAAGCCGTATGGATGTATCAAAAGATGCAGGAAATCCGCCAATTTGAAGATCGAGTACACACGCTTTTTACAAAAGGAATTTTGCCGGGGTTTGTCCATCTTTATGCTGGCGAAGAAGCTGTTGCCGTAGGAGTCTGTGCTCATCTGAATGAAAAAGACAGTATCACAAGTACCCACCGGGGCCACGGCCATTGTATAGCGAAAGGCTGTGATCTAAAAGGAATGATGGCAGAAATCTATGGAAAAGCCACAGGTCTGTGTAAAGGCAAAGGCGGATCCATGCACATTGCAGATTTTGATAAAGGAATGCTCGGTGCCAACGGAATTGTTGGAGGCGGCTTTCCTCTTGCGTGCGGGGCAGCCCTCACAGCCAAATATAAAAAGACAGAAAATGTAAGCGTTTGCTTTTTTGGAGATGGTGCAAACAATCAAGGGACTTTCCACGAAGGGATCAATCTCGCGGCCATCTGGAAACTGCCCGTCATTTTCATCGCAGAAAACAACGGGTACGGGGAAGCGACACCATTTTCCTATGCTTCAAGTTGCAAATCAATCGTAGATCGAGCCGCCGGTTATGACATTCCTGGGATTCAGGTAGATGGAAAAGATGTGATGGCTGTTTATCAAGCCGCAGAACAAGCAATTGAACGAGCAAAAAATGGAGAAGGTCCGACATTGATTGAATGCATGACATATCGGAATTATGGCCATTTCGAAGGAGACGCCCAGCGTTACAAAACAAATCAAGAAAAAGCAGAACACCAAGAAGAGAGAGATGCGATCGCTCTTTTTAAAAATGAATTGATCAAGCAGCAGCTGCTGACGAATGGGGAGCTATCAAATATTGAAGCGGCTGTAGCAGAAGCGATAGATGAAGCCGTTACATTCAGTGAAGAAAGTGAATATCCAGATCATACCGAATTGTTGACCGACGTGTATGTTTCGTATCAATAAATCAGAAGGGGGAGAGGAAAATGACAAGAGAAATCAGTATGTCTAGTGCATTGAATGAAGCGATTAAGCTTGCAATGAGCAGAGACGAAAATGTCATTTTAATGGGGGAAGATGTGGCTGGAGGCGCTCATGTAGATCACTTACAGGATGATGAAGCATGGGGCGGTGTGCTTGGTGTAACGAAAGGAATCGTTCAGGAGTTTGGACGTGAGCGAGTTCTTGACACACCGATTAGTGAAGCTGGCTATGTAGGTGCGGCCATGGCAGCAGCTTCCACAGGGCTAAGGCCAATTGCAGAACTCATGTTTAATGATTTTATCGGCACCTGTCTGGACCAAGTGCTGAATCAAGGAGCAAAATTCCGATACATGTTTGGCGGAAAAGCAGAGGTGCCGATCACGATCAGAACGACACATGGGGCGGGTTTTAGAGCAGCTGCTCAGCATTCACAAAGCTTGTATGCACTATTTACAAGTATCCCTGGATTGAAAGTAGTGGTGCCTTCTTCACCATACGATGCCAAAGGATTGCTGCTGGCGGCCATTGAGGATCAGGACCCTGTCATCTTTTTTGAAGACAAAACGCTTTACAATATCACAGGAGATGTTCCAGAGCGATACTACACGCTGCCGCTTGGCAAAGCAGATGTGAAAAGAGAAGGCTCAGATGTGACCATTTTTGCGGTAGGCAAACAAGTTCATACAGCAATCGAAGCGGCAGAGCAATTAGCTGCACGTGGAATTGAAGCAGAGGTCATTGATCCAAGAAGCTTGTCGCCGCTCGATGAAGAGGCCATTCTGACTTCAGTAGAAAAAACAAATCGGCTTGTTATTGTGGATGAAGCAAATCCAAGGTGCGGAATTGCCGCAGATATTTCTTCTCTTGTTGCGGATAAAGGGTTCGATTTACTTGACGCTCCAATCAAAAAAGTGACGGCTCCTCACACACCGGTCCCGTTTTCACCACCGCTTGAAGACATATATTTGCCGACACCTGATAAGGTTGTGAACACCGTCTTAGAGATGGTTGGAAAGAGTCATGACAAGATCTTGAACTAAAGAAAGGAGAGAGGGAGATGGCTGTCGAGGTTGTGATGCCGAAATTGGGCATGTCGATGAAAGAAGGAACGGTATCTGTCTGGAATAAAGAGATCGGAGAGACCGTGAATAAAGGGGAAAGCATTGCAAGCATCAACTCTGAAAAAATTGAAATGGAGATCGAATCACCTGCTGAAGGAACCATTTTGGATATAAAAGTGTCTGAGGGAGAAGGTGTACCGCCTGGCACGGTCATCTGCTATATCGGTGAAGGAAATGAACAGGTCGAGGAAAAGAAAGAAAAAGACCTGCAGCCAAAACAAAAGAAAGAGAGAAAGAAAATCTCCCCTGTTGCACGTAAGATTGCTCAAAGCGCTAATCTGGACATTCATACACTAGTGGGAACAGGACCAGATGGGAGAATCACGAAAGCGGATGTGCTTCGGGCACTTCCTGATGAAAAAGAAAAACAACAAAATGAACCAAAGCATCAGCCAGTCAGCATGATGCGGAAAACCATTGCCTCTCGAATGATGGAAAGCCTGCAAACAAGTGCACAATTAACAATAACGATGAAAGCGGATGTGACAAAGCTGACAGCATTACAGTCTGAGTTGAACGAAACAGCTGGAGCACAACATGATTTGAAATTAACTATGACCGATTTTGTAGCCAAAGCAGTGATTCTTTCGCTGCTAGAGTATCCTGCAATGAATAGTCAATATCAGAATGATAGAGTCGAAACTTTTGAGTATGTTCATCTTGGAATCGCTGCTGCTTTAGATCACGGGCTGGCAGTACCTGTTATTCGGCATGCGGAAAAACTTTCACTTATTGAGCTTGCGAAGAGTATCAAATCGTATGGCAAAAAAGCACGTGAAGGTAAACTTCTTCACGATGAAATTGAAGGCTCTACCTTTACAATCACTAATTTAGGCGCCTATGGTGTGGAACATTTCACCCCGATTTTGAATCCGCCGGAAGCAGGTATTCTTGGCGTTGGAAAAACGGATCACATGCCTGTTTATCATGAAAATGAATTATGTAAAGGGACGATCCTGCCACTCAGTCTGACATTTGACCACCGCGTGCTGGACGGGGCGCCGGCATCCGAATTTTTATCAACTGTCAAAGCATATTTAGAGAAACCAGTATCCATTCTTTTATAGGAAGAAGGTGAAATGACCATGACGCTTGTCATTATAGGAGGCGGGCCAGCAGGATATGTGGCGGCAATAACAGCCGCCCGTTTTGGCAGAGAGGTTGTATTAATCGACCAAGGCCTGTTAGGAGGTACTTGCCTGAATGAAGGCTGTATTCCAACGAAAGCACTTTTGCAAAGCGCCGATATGTACGAGCATGTGAAATCAGCTGTACATTTTGGAATTGAGCTTCCAGAAAAGGAGCCTGTCATTCATTGGGATGCCGTTCAAAAGCGGAAACGGTCAGTCGTCAAGCAGCTGACTGATGGCGTTCGTTATTTGATGAATAAAAACAAAATCAGCGTGTTAAATGGGAAGGCATCATTTCTTTCAGCACATGAGCTAATGATAGAAAGTGAAGAGAAATCTGAAATCATTCAAGCAAAACAAATCATTATCGCTACAGGATCAGAACCCGCTGCTTTACCTTTCGCCCCATTTGACAGGGAGTGGATCATTGATAGTAAGGATGCCATGACGCTCCCTTCAATACCAGATTCGCTTTGTATCATTGGTGGAGGGGTAATCGGCTGTGAGTTTGCAAGCATCTTTAGCAGAATGGGATCAAAGGTTGTCATGGTTGAACAGGCAGCACATATTTTACCTGAAGAAGATCACGATACAGCTAACTGTCTTTACGATCAGCTTCAAAAAGCAGGTGTAGAGATTTTGACATCAGCAGCAGTCAAACAGCTTGATGCAATCTCAAAAAAAGTGATTGTTGAGAAGGATCATGGGGAGCGCTGTGAAATTAAGTCTGATCATTGTTTAGTCGCCATTGGCAGAAAGCCGAGGCTAAAGGAGCTGAATCTTGAGCAGATCGGTATTGAATTTGATAGAAACGGCATCTGCGTGAATGAGTATATGCAAACCAATCTACCGCATATCTATGCGTGCGGTGATGTGACAGGTGGCGTTCAGCTTGCTCATGCGGCTTTTCATGAAGGAACGATTGCGGCATCACATGCATCAGGTGAAGATGTAAAGGTCAATGAACAAGTGATTCCAAGGTGCATCTACACGTCTCCAGAAATCGCTAGTGTCGGTTTAAATGAAGAGAGTGCTAGAAAACAATATGGGGATATTCGGATAGGGAGATTCGCATTCTCTGCAAATGGAAAAGCATTAATTTTAAATCAGCCAGCTGGTCAAGTAAAGGTCATTGTCGAACCGGAATATCAAGAAATTTTAGGTGTATCCATCATCGGGCCGAATGCAACAGAACTGATTGGACAAGCGGCGGTGATGATGCATACAGAGTTGACAGCTGATACATTAGAGCAGTTTATCGCGGCACATCCGACACTCTCTGAGGCGATACACGAAGCCTTGCTGCAAACAAATGGACGAGCGGTGCACTGCTGATAGAGAAACTTTCTATCCGAATGACTTCCTGGGTCAGCCAATAATTGAAAGCGCTTTTATAATTATCTATAATGGATAAAAAGCCCCCAGAGGAGAGGATGGAATGAATCCGACGCCTTGCTATTTAAATACTTGGAAACGTTTTGTTCGTGAAGGTTTGCTTGATAGGTCTCGTCTGGATAAGAGAGTGATGGAGTCATGGCACAGATGTAAACAGGCAAATGTGAATCCGTATTTAGATAAAGGACAGTCGTTGTTAGAAAAGGAATTATTCAGTGTTCAAAAAAAGAAGTACTCACTATTCCTAAATGCCGCTCTTCCTTACTTAAATAAAATCAGTCAGCAATTAAAAGAATCTGACATGATGGCTTTACTCATCGATGCAGATGGTTATGTGCTAAGTCTGACAGGAAGCCAAAGGACGCTGGTAGAAGCGAAAAAAATAAATTTTATGGAGGGCGCGCGCTGGACCGAATCCGATGTGGGGACGAATGCTATTGGAACGGCACTGGTCATTGGGGAAGCTGTAGCGATCAACGGAACTGAGCATTTTTCAGTCGCTTCCCACCATTGGAGTTGTTCAGCGGCCCCTATTCGTGATGCAGACGGCACGATCATAGGAGTCATTGATATCTCTTGTATGGCGGATCAAAGTCATCCTTTTATGCTTGGAATGGCTTCAACAGTTGCATATGCCATAGAGAGAGAAATTCAGGTCCAGCAAAAAAGGAAAGAGATGGAGCTGATCAGTCATTGTCTCCAGCAGGTAGAAGCGGACGAGCCGTATGTTGTCTGTAATGAGAAAAAGCAGATTGTTTCGGCAAGCAAGCCGATTAGAGACCGGTTTTCAGACTGGTACGGAATGGATGTCGAGCGGCTTATGGGGGAACCATTTGCGATTCGGGGCACGCAGATCATTCAGTCGGAGCAGGACGGAAAGATGCTAGGCATGTCTTTTTCGCTTGAAGAAGCAGCGAAGAGCAATATAACCGTTTCTTTTCCTCAATTTCCCGGGGAATCTGGAACAAGTACGGCATTTCAGCAGACGCTCAGCGAATTGAAACGAGCGGCACAAACAGATGCAAATGTATATATTTGGGGAGAAACAGGGACAGGGAAAGAACTGGCCGCTCGAGCGATTCACTTAGCTAGTGAAAGACATAAAGGACCGTTTATTGCCGTTAATTGTGGAGCCATACCTGAAAGCCTGTTAGAAAGCGAACTATTTGGTTATGCTGAAGGGGCTTTTACAGGGGCAAAACGTCATGGGGCAAAGGGGAAGTTTGAACAGGCGCAAAAAGGAACGCTCTTTTTAGACGAAATTGGCGAAATCCCTTATGCGATGCAAGTGGCGCTTCTTAGGGTCATTGAAGAAAGGAAAGTCGTACCGCTCGGCGGGACACACGAAATCCCTTTGGATATTAGAATCATTACAGCGACACACCGGAATATGAACGAACTGCTGAAGGAAGGGAAAATACGAGAAGATTTGTATTACCGTCTTCATGTCTATCCAATCAACATCCCGCCCCTTAGAGAAAGAAAAGAAGACATTGTTGATTTATATCGTTATTACAAAAAGAAACACCGATGGAATGCGATATTTCCTGAATCATTTTTTCGTAAGCTAGAAGCGTATCATTGGCCTGGAAACATACGAGAGCTTTTTAATCTATTTGAACATATAAGGGTACTGTTTCCTAAAGGAGGATGGATTGGTGAATCGCAATATGCGGCGGTATTAGAGACGATGGATCAGAAAAAGCAGAAGCTGCATCTACCAGAGTATACCGAGAATCCAAAAGAACTCACGCTAAGGGAACGCATTCAAAAGCAAACAGTGATAGAAGCACTGCACAAAACAAAAGGTCATGTGTCAGAAGCAGCGAGGTCAGCAGGGGTGCCAAGAAGCACCTTTTACAAGTGGATGCGGAAGTATAAGCTGTCATGAACTCATAGGGAGCGCAGCAGCAAGGAGGCCTTGGTCTTTCAGTTGGAGGCCTTGGTCTTTCTGTCGTGTCTAAACAGAAAACAAAAAGGAAGGAAGAAAGGCTTGACTGTTATATTAGTATATGTTAAATTATAAAAGCCGTCGCTAATGAGACAGGAATGAAACACTTAAAAATTCTTGACACATTTTTCTGGCATAGATATAATGAAACATGTCTTATTATTCCGCAGTAGCTCAGTGGTAGAGCTATCGGCTGTTAACCGATCGGTCGTAGGTTCGAGTCCTACCTGCGGAGCCATAATGGAGAAGTACTCAAGTGGCTGAAGAGGCGCCCCTGCTAAGGGTGTAGGTCGCGTAAGCGGCGCGAGGGTTCAAATCCCTCCTTCTCCGCCATTATTGTATGGCCCGTTGGTCAAGCGGTTAAGACACCGCCCTTTCACGGCGGTAACACGGGTTCGAATCCCGTACGGGTCATGTTTTGTTTTTTGATTCGTTGGGCTATAGCCAAGCGGTAAGGCAACGGACTTTGACTCCGTCATGCGTTGGTTCGAATCCAGCTAGCCCAGCCATTTTTTATATGTTTTTCTGCATAGCAGATGAGCCATTAGCTCAGTTGGTAGAGCATCTGACTTTTAATCAGAGGGTCGAAGGTTCGAGTCCTTCATGGCTCACCATTGTCACGCGGGTGTGGCGGAATTGGCAGACGCGCTAGACTTAGGATCTAGTGTCTTTATGACGTGGGGGTTCAAGTCCCTTCACCCGCATTGTTTTTTCAAACAGTGCACTTATTATATATGAGCACATCATACACGCGGTCGTGGCGGAATGGCAGACGCGCTAGGTTGAGGGCCTAGTGGGTGAATAACCCGTGGAGGTTCAAGTCCTCTCGGCCGCATCTCAAAAATACCAAGGGTTTTAGACCTTTGGTATTTTTTGTTTATACTGAAATATTTATTATTCACCTCATGCAATAGTGGTTATAACCATTTCACTAAAGTAGGAGGCGGTGGGGATGGCGAATATGAAACGGTTGGCATTGCACCGGAGGTCGAACGATTTAGGGCTGTATTTGAGAAGTATGCCCGTCAGGAAGGTGTTTTTGATCAAGTGAATATTATTATGGCGCTCACCATGCAAGAAAGTGGTGGGCGTTCTTTAGATATCATGCAAAGTTCCGAAAGTATCGGCTTACCTCCCAACTCCATAACTGACCCAGAACGTTCGATTGAAGTCGGCATTAAACATTTTAAGAAGGTTTTTAAACAGGCTGGCGGTGATGTTCGTTTAACTTTACAGGCATACAACTTTGGTTCTGGATTTATTCTATTGACAGAAATGGTGTTAAGTAGCATCTTAGCATTTACTCACTTTTCAGATAATAATGGTGCTTCAAATGGTGGTTTCAAAATTGCCGCAGATCGAGTTGGTGCGTAAAAGGAAGAGGATTGATTAACCTCTTCCTTTTTAGTCAGTTGTTCTATTTGAAATAAATCCTTTTATAATCACGGTCGCTAATAAAAAAACAAAGCAAATATTTATATTGAAAATAATTATTAATTTACTAAAAAGTGCTACCCCAATACTCATACCAATAAAATTAAACAAATTAAAAATACCAATATATATTTTCTTGGATTCTTTAAGTGCCGAGTCTAAAAGATAGTTTAAAGCAATTTGTACAAGAGAAAAAGCAATGAAGCAACAAATACTTGTTGAAATACATACTATGGGGATCTTCAAATCAAAAATACTAATTAAATAACCTATTGAAAAAATATATAATCCTATTTTGTAGAGGTTTTTAACATTTTTGTTGCTCATCCTCTTCCCAATTACTATACTTGCCATACCTCCCATTAAAGAACTGATAAAAAGTATGCCTCCGGACTGTATCGAATTAAATTTTAAAATAGATGAAAATATATAAGAGAGAAGGAATACATTTGCTCCCAGCAATAAAAATAATAAAAAGCTGAGGCCAGTTATCCTAACAAAAGCTGAATTATTAAATATATTTTTGTTAATAATTGGATAATGAATAACACTGATATGGCGAATAAATAATAGAGAAAAAATAATACACAAAACAATAAAAAGAAAACTAATGTTCAAAGCACATAATAAAAAGAGAATACACATTAATAAATAGAACATTCCCAGCCAATCAAATGGACTCTTTTTTTCTAATTTTATTTCTGGAAAAGTGAGATATAAAATGGGTATAAAAATAATTGCACAACTCATAAATAAATATAATATGTGCCAATTAGTTAGAGAAAGAAGAATACCACTTAGTAAAGGACCTAGACCTGATCCCAAGGCCATAGCAAAGCTAATAAAAGCTAGACCTATTGGCAATAATGATCGATCAAGTACATCCATAACTGCAACCATTGTTAATGATATAAAGGCTGCCCCTCCAACCCCTTGTGCTAGTCTACATAAAATAAGGAAATAAAAATCATTTGTAAAATATCCCAAAATAGAGAATAGAACAAAGATGACTAAAGCGATTAGATATAATTTTTTTAACTGAATACTTTCAGCGAGCTTACTATATACTATTGAGCCAATTGTAACCATAACTGTATACCCTAAGATAAACCAACTGCTGAAAGCTATAGAGATATTTAAGTCTTTTGAAATTGGAACAATGGCTATATGAAAGAAAAAACTATTCATCACTCCAAGTAATACAGTGCTTAGTAAACAAAACAATGTTATCTTATCCCTCAAACTAACCCTCCGTTTAACCTATTTATAAAAAATAACTTCTTTTCTATACTTGAGTTATAGTTCTAGTAAAAAAATAAATGAATCGCGATCAGGATAGTCATATTTAATGGGTAAATTCTCTTTTGTAACCTTCTTAAATCCAACCTTTTTATAAAAACTGTGTGATCTAGTCGCTTGAGATGGGGTATCTAAAATCACCTTAGAAAATGCTTGATTCTTTGCAAAATCAAGCAAAGCTTCATAAAGCTTTTTTCCTGTCCCAAGTTCTTTGCCTCGATAGTCTTTATAAACAAAAAATTTCTTTAGTATGGCTATCTCATCAGTTTTCTTTTGTAAACCAATAGAGCCTATAACCTCACCGTTATCGTTTAATGCCACCCAAAAGTTCCCCCCATCATTTATATAATTTGATGGAATATCCAGAATATCTGGTTGTTCTTCTATACTAATTCCAACACCTGCTTCAACATTTTGAATGTACAATATTAAATTAATGACTTCTTCTTTATATTGATCGTCGTAAACCGTAATCATTTATTAACTCCTCCTAATATGTATATAAAGGTAATTCTATTTAGAATTAAGGTTTTCTTTCTTTATTTTAATGACAGCCATTGTACATCTAGAAATAAAAATAAGCTTGTCATTCTGCTCGTCTGTAATCTTAATTTCCCACACCATGGTTGTTTTCCCTTTATGGATGGGTGCCCCTGTTGCTTTCACGATTCCTTCACTCTTTCCATGTATATGATTTGCGTTAATCTATAATCCAACTCATATTTTTTCTCCATATCTAAGAGATTCCATGTGCCTACACTTGCCACAGTTTCAGCTAAGACCAACAGAAGCTCCCCCATGAAGCTGTCCAAAGGGTTGTCTGGTTGCATCATGAACAGCCATCGTTGCCATAACCTTTTCATTTGATACTTCAACAATTTCAATTTGAAGTGCATCCAATATTGTCTTCAAATAAAGCCTCCTTTTCCCTTATCCTACTTAAACATTAAAGTGTAACTAATTATTAGTAAAATTGAAGTTTGTGAAATTATCCATTGGTTTTTTTGATACTATAGAAGAAAAAGAAAAATAAAAGTGGGTGAAATCATGGAGATACGGCATTTTGTAACGTTTAAAAAGGTCATTGAAATGGGGAGCTTCACACAAGCAGCCGAACACTTAGGCTACACCCAATCAACGGTGACATCACACATTCAAGCACTTGAAGAACATTTAGGTGCACCTTTGTTTGATCGAATGGGCAGAGCGATAAGAGTGACAGATATAGGTAAGAAGTTGTTGCACTATACACACGAGATGTTAGAAACCTATGGGAAAATTGAAAACATTGCAATTGAAGAGAAGGATATTCGGGGAGAGATAAAAATAGCTGCTCCTGAGTCTTTAACAGTATATCGTTTAGAGCCAATTTTAAGGGAATACAGAATGAAGTTTCCTCATGTAAGCATCAGTTTAAGTAACGCTAACTGCGGAGATAACAAAAGAGCAATACTTAATGGTGATGCAGATATTGCGTTTGTCATGTTGCCAACATTGCAGGATTCTGATTTGATTGTCCATTCATTGTTAGATGAACCTATTGTCCTTGTGGGAAGCCCTGACTGTTCGCTAAATTTTTCAGGCGAAAGGTATGAAAAACAGAATTTAAGCGATTGTTTGATTGTCAACGAGAAAGAATGTAGCTATCGAAAATTGTTTGAAGAATACCTCCTGGAACGGGGAATCGTCCCTTACAACACGATGGAGCTTTGGAGTATTGAAGCGATGAAACGTTGTGTAATGAGTGGGCTTGGAATTGCTTGTTTACCTTTAATGACTGTAAATGATGAAATTAAGGAGGAGAAGTTAAAGGTTATTCCCTGTGGTGATAATTTTAAACAGATTTTCTCCCAAATTGCATATCATAAGAATAAGTGGGTTTCCCCAGCTTTATCCATGTTTATTGATATTACGTTGAAACATGCAAAAGACTGGTCATGTCAGGAGAACACTAATTCACTTAAAGTGTAATGAGATGGTAAGTTATTTTATTTAAATTAACAGTTTCGTTTGTTTAATAAGTAGTATGAAAGAACCGGTAAGCATAGATATTCTAATAGACATTGCACCAAGCTCGGGATGGATTTTGTTTATTTTTCATAAAAAAAGAGATCAAGCCATTGTTTGATCTTGGAGAATATCATGCATCATTTTAAGTCTTACATTAAATAAAGGAAAAGAAATGGAGTAGACATTGGGTCTACTCTTCTTTTGCTTAGATTCAAAAGCTCACTTCTATTGCCACTTCAACCAACTTTTATTTTATAAACTAAAAAACAATTCAATAATACTAAGACTTTTAATGCTTCAGAGAGTAGCTATTTCGTTTAAATATTTTGTCAGAGTCTCTGCCTGTGAAAAAAAAGGAGAATGATCTGCATCAATACTGAATGTATTTTCAAAAGGTATTTGTTTATACATTTCTCTTTGTACTTCGATAGGTATTGCATGATCTTTTGTTGTTTCAATATAGACACGGGGAACCCTACCAAAGTTTTCTGGGCTTAGAGTAACTTTCCCGCTAAACGGCAATACTGGTTGTGGTCTCATTTTTCTTTTAGCAAAAATGATATCTTCGTCTGAACATTCATTTAAAAATCCATCTGCGATATATTCATCAATAAGAGTTAATGTTTTCTCTTCTTCGTTGAAGGAGGTGTCTTTTGGACCACCACCAAGATCCTGAAGACTTTGACCATTTTGAGGAACAATAGCACAAACATAAACAAGCTTTTTTATTTTATCTGGTACATACTCAGCAACTTGAGAAACGACTAACCCTGACATGCTGTGTCCAACTAAAATAACAGGGTGATCTATTTTCTCTAGAATATCCGTTACTTTGTCAGTGTAGCATTTAAAAGTTACCTCTTGTGGAGGTGTAACATCTTCACCACTTCCTGGCAAATCAATCGCTATGACCTTATGACCGTTTTTTTCTAATAAGGGAGTCACCTTTTTCCAAATCCATTTTCCCTGAAACGCACCATGAACAAAAACAAAAGTACTCATTTTATTTTCACTCCATTCGTAAATTGGTTATGTAACAACGATAGTTACATATGATTTGAATGTCAAATAAAAGCTTACTAAACAGCTACTTTTTCTTTTACTTGCTTATATGCATTTTAAGAATTTATTGTTTTGAATTCAGGGTCTCAAGGAAATCGTTAAAGTACAGTTTTAATCTGTACGTTTAACACGACTGCATTTAACGAACATGCCCTCAGTGACGAGTATGATAACCAATACCGGCAAGGCTATTCTAATAGACATGCCACCAATGACATGGAATTAGCTGTAATGAAAAGTACTTTTATCATACAAAGAAGAGGTTAAAATCCTTAATCAATAAGATGAAAAAGTTAGGACGAATGTTCATTATTTTGGCTCACCATTTTTTAACCATAATTAATATAAACGTATAGAAATGATGGCAAATGAATATAAGGAGTGTAATGAAAATAAGCTTTCATAACCAATGATATAGATTTACTATGTTGAGGGCCTAGTGGGTGAATAACCCGTGGAGGTTCAAGTCCTCTCGGCCGCATCTAAGAAACCAAAGGTGGTAGACCTTTGGTTTTTTTGCTAATTAATTTGAACAGTTATATATGACAGTTTACGATGATAACAATTTCAGTGAAAAAAGAATTTTTCTAAAATTATGATAAAATATTGAAGACTAGGGAAGGGGAAATAATACATGTCAATTTATCATAAAGTCATTGGAGAAGGATTTCCGATCGTTATATTGCATGGCTGGACACTTGACCATCAAGTGATGTTACATGCATTGGAACCGGTATTTGAAAAACAAAGCGGTTGGAAAAGAATATACATAGACTTACCGGGGATGGGACGTTCCGAGCCGCATCCGTCTATTCAGAATTCTGATGATATGTTAGAAGCGGTATTGCGTCTTTTGGACGAGATTATCCCTGATGAACAGTTTATTGTTTGTGGCTATTCGTATGGAGGGTACATAGCTAGAGGTATTGTTCATTCACGCCGGGAAACCGTTCGTGGATTACTACTTGTGGCGCCAATGACTATACCTGTATTCGATAAAAGAGTCGTGCCAGAGAAGACCGTTCTAAAAAGTGACAGCAGCTTGATATCACAATTGTCTTCAGAGGAGGCGGATGAATTTTGCTCCATGGCCGTTGTGCAAGGAAAAACGGAATGGGAGAGGTTTCGAGATGAAATTTTACTCCCTTCGAAACAAACAAATGATGAGTTCATCAACAACATTCATCAAAATGGATATGGCTATACCTTTGACATTTCATCTGAATTTCAGTATCCCACGCTCATTATCACAGGGCGTCAAGACAATGTAGTCGGATACCACGATGCGTGGAGGCTCATCGAAGATTATCCAAGGGCAACTTTTGCAGTGCTTGATATGGCTGGCCACAACCTGCAAATCGAACAACCCGTTGTATTTAACTCATTAGTCCATAATTGGTTAAACAGACTTGAGTCGGAAAATGTTAAGAAATAGATTTGATCTTGCGCAAAATTTGTGCAAATCGGAGTCAGGGGTGAATAACCCATGGAGGTTTAAGTCCTCTCGATCTAAAAAATACCAAGGGTAGTGTACCTTTGGTATTTTTTTGTGCTCTTTTATTAGAAAGAGATCACAAGATACATCGATTGTATGCTGGGGGGAAATGTGCCCAGTCGATTTTAATATAAGTTTCTCTTTTGAATGAACGGCTCCACATCAAATTATCTTAGCTGTGAAATCTTAATTACTATCCTCTAAAGAATAGTTGTCAGTCATGATGGGATTGTTGTCCATAAAAGAACTGAATAAGCTCTTTTATTCAGCTTCTAGTTTCCTTTCACCTTTTATATTGTTAAATAAAGGTTATAATGAGATAATTTGATAAAAAGAAATTAAGTAGCATAAGATCAACCAAAGGAGTTATAACATGATAAAAAGGTTTTCTCTAGTTTTACTTACTCTCATGATGTCTATAGTTGTTTTGCTAGTGGCTGCCAAAAATTCCCCTGGGGATAATGTCATTTCATTTGATCAACCTCACATCTTAATAATATCAATTGGAATAATGGTATGTTTATTCATTCCTCTGTTAGTGATGTCTTTTTTCAGTCATTTGATTGTGAGAACTATATCTGGTGTATATCAATGTTTTATTGTTCTATCTTTTCTGGGGCTCATTCCAATAGGATTTCTTATTCCGGATTTTTTGACAATTGTTGTTTCTGTTGCAGGAACTTTAGCCAGCGTAGCTAGTCTTATAGTAACTTTAAGAATTGATAGGAATAAAGATGCTAATCTTAACTAAAATAAAAATGACATCAATTTTCTAAGAATACAGTAATGTTTCGTTATTACTCACTTTTCAATAAAACTGAAAGATGTCTGAAAAATGGATTGACGTTATGAACTTGTTTAATCCTTTCGTGATTGAACGCCCATTTTGTAGAAGAAATATCTTAAAGTTAGAGAAGATCAAAAGTAAGTATGATCGTTGATTTTGTCCTTTTAAATCCTAAATTGCAATTATTTCCGATTCATGCTACAATAAGAATAATTATTTTTGTTCGGCGTAAAGGATAGCATGAAGAAAGACTTTTCGTCTTGAGGATACTTTGGGCAAGGATAGTATAATACATTGTGTGATATACGCACTAGGAGGCAACAAACATGGAACAAGGTACAGTAAAATGGTTTAACGCAGAAAAAGGTTTTGGATTTATCGAACGTGAAGAAGGCGACGATGTATTCGTACATTTCTCAGCTATCCAAGGTGACGGATTCAAATCTTTAGACGAAGGTCAAAAAGTAACATTTGACGTAGAGCAAGGTTCTCGTGGAGCTCAAGCTGCTAACGTTCAAAAAACTGCTTAATCTTCATCCTTTTAAAACAGGTTCTCTGTAGAGAGCCTGTTTTTTTTATGCTTTCACGCATTTTTTCAATAAAAAACCCTACTCAGCGTACAAGTAGGGAGATGTTACAAGGTAATCGTAAAAAAATTCATGCTTCAAAGGTTTATCAACAGTATAGCATATTGGATTTACAATATGCGGAATTTGCCTAAATAAATTCTTTTTTTCTTTAATAAATTGAAGGATGGAAATGTTCGTAGAGAACATGTATTCAAAAATGGTGAGTGTGGAAGATGTTCTTAACAGAAACTTTTGATTTGTTTTTCTGTAATCCCTTTGATGACTTCTAATTCACTAAGCAAAAACTCATGGGCGTCATCCAGCATTTTCTTTTCACTTGCATTGAGTGCTTTCTCTTTCTTCATACGCATCAGATCACGTACAACTTCAGCACCTTCTTGGATGTTACCCGTTTTTATTTTATTTGTATTAATTGTATGCCGTTCTTTCCATGTCAGTAATTGATCTGATTTGCCATGCTGGAAAATGTGCATCACATTGTTTAATGCCAGTATATCTGTAACGGGTCTAATACGTGAACCCGACATTTTCCGTGTCGGAATCATCACTTTCATATGACTGATTGACATTTTAATCACATAATACTGTTGTTTTTCATCAGAAAATTCTTTTTCTTCTATGGCTTCAATTATACCTGCTCCGTGCATTGGATAAACAATGTTATCACCAATTTGAAACATATCATCCACCTCCATATAATGTATCTACTTTAAGGGTACCACACTTAGGGGTTAAATAATCAAATTTTTAATAATAACATGTTTATTTATTTGTTGTCAATAAATTTAGTTCTAAATAAAGAGAGATTATTTTGTGGGAATTTTGGATGTGATTTTATTTCATTTGAACATATCCTCCTCGCTATAAGAAAAAAAGGATATCCACAATTACAGCTCGGACTCCACCCTTTATATCTGTCATCCAGTCATTCTAACGTAAACAGCTGTTTATAAGGACATCGTGTTAAATAGCTGAAATATAAAAAGACCAGCCATTGAGCTAGTCTTTCAAAATGGAATCCGATCATAACGTCGAAATATCAATCACAAACCGGTAACGAACATCACTTTTCAGCACACGTTCATACGCTTCATCAACTTGATTAGCATTGATCACTTCAATTTGTGGTGCAATGTTATGAGCAGCTGCGAAATCGAGCATTTCTTGTGTTTCTTGGATGCCGCCAACGAGTGAACCAGCTATGCTGCGGCGGCCTGAAATTAATGAAAAGACGTGGAATTGATCAGGCTTAGGCGGTGCACCGACGTTTACCAAGGTTCCATCTACACGGAGTAAGGACAAATAGGCATCCACGTTAATGTTGGCAGAGACCGTATTGAGAATGAGGTCGTACTGACCGGCTAGTGTCTGAAACGTATTAGGATCACTTGTAGCAAAATAGTCTTTTGCGCCAAATGACAGTGCCTCTTCTTTTTTATTCAAGGAGCGGCTCAATACCGTCACATCAGCGCCTAGAGCACTCGCGAATTGAATGGCGACATGGCCGAGCCCGCCCATTCCGACGATAGCAACCTTCTTGCCAGGACCTGCCTTCCAGTGCTTTAATGGTGAATAAGTTGTAATGCCAGCACAGAGAAGAGGGCTTGCGGCATCAAGGGGCAGTTGATCAGGAATGCTGACGACAAATCGTTCAGTCACGACAATTTTTTGACTGTAGCCGCCATAAGTCGGTTCCCCGTCATAGTCACGGCTGTTATACGTTTGGACGACCCCTTTTGTGCAATACTGCTCGTCTCCATTTTGACAATATTCACAGGTGCCGCAGGAATCCACAAAGCAGCCAACGCCTACACGGTCTCCGATCTGAAATTTCGTCACATCATTACCTACAGCTGCAACGACCCCAGTGATCTCATGACCTGGAACCATCGGGAAAATGCCGCCGCCCCATTCATCAAAAGCGCTGTGGATATCTGAATGACAGATCCCGCTAAATTGAATATCAATTAAAATATCATGTGGACGAAGCGCTCTTCGTTCAATGGTCGTCCGTTCAAAATTCGCTTTTGCGTGTGAAACACTTAAAACATTTGATTGGTGCGTCTGACACATTCTTGATCATCCTTTCAAAAATAAGATTCGATTCTTTCTTCTATACTGTACTTCTTAAAGTGAACTATAAGTCAACAGAAAACCTTCTGTGATAACGAATTCAGGCTTTTACAACAATCTTGAATGAATTGAGCCAAAAGCATCTTGCTTTCTTTTTCAAAATGGAGATGATGAGGAAAGGGAGATCGGAAGGTAAGAGAAAGAAGGAGGGCACAATGAAAATAGCACAAGCAGCAAAACAGCTCGATTTATCCACTGCGACACTTAGATATTACGAAAATATTGGTTTGATTAGGGAAATCAAACGTGACGATCATGGGATTCGTGATTATACAGAGGATGATCTTCAATGGATTGAATTTATCAAGTGTATGAGAAATGCAGGGCTCTCGATTGATGCGCTTAGAGAATATACAGCCTTATTTTTTGAGGATGATGATCATACGTTATCTTCGCGAAAAAACATTTTGGTCAATGAACGAGAAAGACTCGTCCAAAAACAAAAGGAAATCGAAGAGACCATTAAACGATTGGATTTCAAAATAGAAAGTTATGAAGATATTATCCACAATCATGAGAAAAAACTCGCTCATCAGCTGAAAACTCATTCTAATTAAACGAAGAAAAACCTGTGACAAGACACAGGTTTTTTTGATAGAGTTATCTTTTTGTGTAACGCACCCAGTTATAATGTGCGTGGAGCGGGGTAACACCGTTGTAGGAGCCGAGCCATTCATCGACACCTGCACCATTCCACAGGTTCATCATAATTTTCCCTGGTGTTTGAGGAATTTGTGTGGTGGCGGTATGCTTTAATTGCCCATCGACATACCATTTGATGGAGTTTGGCTGCCAGTCAAATGCATACGTGTGATAAGAATTCGCTGCATCAAATCCAAGGTCGACGATCTTCTCATGATTTCCTACACCATTCGTATAGTAGTTAAACTGAACCTTTGTCGTATCTTTTCCTAGGAATTCAATGTCAATCTCATCCCAAGGCGTACCATCAGTCGGTCCCGTATAAGTGAAGAAGGAAGAGACGATCCCCACATTTTTGGCTGGCTTCATGTTGACTTCATATAGCCCATAGCCGTACGTTTGCACGGAGCGGTTTTCTCCACAGTCAAACTTGTTATAGGAGGGACTTGTGAGCGATAAACGCATTTCACCTGATGAGGTCATTGACACGTTATTTGCACGCCACGTACAGTTAAACATGTTTCCATTCGAGTATCCATCGGCTTTTTGCCATAACCCCGTATTATAGTTGTTAAAAGGTTCATAAAACGATCCACCCGTTTGTGCCGAGGCACCCGCAGTAAATGTGGACAAACTCAAGACTAATCCAGTGACAAGCAGCATCAACATTCGTTTCATACGGTACATATTCGCATTCTCCTCTCCTTTTTTGGAAGCGCTTTCTTTATTGATCATACATGATTCTTTCAAAAGGGAAAATCGGTCTAAATAATGATAAACAGTGTGCATTATTTAATAGAATTGAAAGAAAGATAATAAGTAAAAAATAATGATTGACATTGCGGACAGTTGTCCGTAAGATAATATCGGGACAATTGTCCTAAGAAAAACCTAAAGTGTTTTGATTTAACACATAGAGATGAGTGTCATGTGGATGAAGGTAAAGAAGGTGAGCAAGGTGGAAAAGGATATTGGGGAGGAAATTGAAGAGATCGCATTCTCCTTGTTTCAAGAATTTGGTGTAGAAAATGTCAGTATGCATAAAATTGCGAAAACAGCTGGTGTTGGGCAGGGCACTCTATACCGTCGCTACGCCAATAAAAGTGATTTGTGCCTTTCTATCCTTGGGGAGAGATTTGAACAGCTGATCCCAGCTTTGCATCTTTACTTGAGCAAAATAAGTGATCAGCCGGTTCGTGAACGTTTGCGCTATGTTCTCGAAGAAATTCATTTGATCGTCGGTCACCATCTAGACTGGATTCGGATGCTCACAATCTCTGGGAATTTAGAGCAGACAAGTAAAGTGTATGAGAGTCATTACAGTCAATCACTTAGACAAATCATTCGTGATTTGCTTGAAGAAGCGAGAGAAAAGGGAGAAGCGAACATACAGGATATAGAATTGACAACGTTATGTATGTCCTCTCCAATGACGCCTGAGCTCATGTTTTATATACATGAATCTGGCTATTCAATCGAAAGAATAGCTCAATTTGCTGCAGAAAAACAGATTTTATCCGTCTTTCAATAGACATTAAAGTGGCTCATTTCTGACCACCCTGACTTCCTAAGGTTCATCTAAATTGAAAAAGAAAAGGAGCCAACTTAATATGAACAAACAGCAAGCAGCAGCTTCTGAAATTCGAACGCTGCCCATTATTATTTCTTTTATCACAGCTGGATTTATTGGCCTGTTCAGTGAAACGGCATTAAACATGGCGCTGAGAAGTTTAACGTTAGACTTTGGAATTGAAGCGACGACTGCTCAGTGGCTGACAACAGGATATTTATTAACACTTGGTATTCTCGTACCTATTTCAGGACTCATTCTTCAATGGTTTACGACAAGACAGCTTTTCATTACATCGCTTGTCTTTTCGATCATCGGAACATTTATTGCGGCGGTTGCGCCGGTCTTTAGTATTTTAATGGTAGCACGTGTCGTGCAGGCAGTCGGTACAGCTTTGCTTCTGCCATTGATGTTTAATACGATTTTGGTCATCATCCCGCCTCATAAACGAGGCAGATCGATGGGGATTATTGGTCTTGTGATCATGTTTGCACCAGCAGTCGGTCCAACCGTCTCCGGTCTTATTCTGAAATCGTTGACGTGGCATTGGATTTTCTGGATTTCACTTCCTTTATTAATGGCTGCACTCGTATTTGGTTATATCTTTATGCAAAATATTACAGAACCAACAAGACCGAAAATCGACATCTTTTCAATTGTGCTTTCAACTATTGGTTTCGGCGGAATTGTGTATGGCTTTAGCAGTGCCGGTGAAGGCGGCGGCTGGAGCAGTATGCATGTCATCGTTGCAATTGTAGTTGGTGTCATAGGAATCCTTGTGTTCTCTTTAAGACAGTTGAACATGAAAGAACCAATGCTGAACTTAAGCCCGTTTAAATATCCGATGTTTGTCATTGGGTTACTTCTGATTTTAGTGTGTATGATGGTGATGCTGTCTGCTATGATGATTTTGCCATTGTATCTGCAAACATCCTTGGCACTTTCTACATTTACAGCGGGTTTAATGCTATTGCCAGGTGGAATTATCAACGGACTCCTATCTCCAATCATGGGTGGTCTATTTGATAAGTTTGGTCCAAAATGGCTTGTGATTCCAGGTCTTGTCATTGTCGCAGCGACGATGTTTGGCTTTACGAATCTAAGTGTGAATACGTCGATTGGATTCATTGTAACCCTTCATATTACATTAATGATCGGAATCGCGATGATCATGATGCCTGCACAAACAAATGGATTAAATCAGCTGCCGCCAGAGCTATATCCGCATGGTACAGCGATTATGAATACATTGCAGCAGGTGTCAGGAGCCATTGGTACTGCGGTCGGTATCTCGATCCTTTCTTCAGGCGCCCGCAGCTTTATGGAAAATGTGTCTGATCCCGCAAATCCGGTGAATCAGCTGCTCGCCTTTACAAATGGCGTCCAGCACGCATTTATCTTTGCAGTGATCATGACCATCGTTGGTTTAATTATTGCTTTCTTCATTAAACGAGTGAAGGTAGAACAGCAAGTATCCTAAAAGAAATGAAAAGCACTGAGGACATAGCGCCGCAGTGCTTTTTTATTTGCTCAATGCTTGTTTCAAAGAGAGGGAAAAAGGGGAGATAGGTAAAAAGTGAACCAATGAAAGTTGTTGTTGATTCAGTAGGAGGAAAAGAGGAAAAGGAAACGAATGAGTAACTAAGAAATGAATAAGATAGGAGTCTGAGATCATGAACTTAGAAGAACAAATCAAAATCGCTGCTTCATTACGCCAGCCATCTGAAGGTTCATTAGCGAGTCAATCGGAACTAAAACCAGTAAATCCTCCTGAAGTGAACAAAATGGAATATGATATTCCAACAAGTGCTGGCAAAACAAAGGTGTGGGTATTTAAGCCAGTGAACACATCAAAACAGCTGCTTCCTGTTTTTGTGAATTTACATGGCGGCGGATTTATCATGGGCAGTGCTGAAATGGATAATCCATGGTGTCCAGTCATTGCAGACTGGGCGCAATGTATCGTTGTCAATGTCGAGTATCAGCTTGCACCCGAGCACCCTTTCCCAGCCGCTCTTCATGAATGCTACGATGTACTGAAGTGGCTGTATGAACACCCTGATGAACTTCAAATCGATCGGAATGCATTAGCTATTGGCGGACATAGCGCAGGAGGAAATTTGGCAACGGCTGCTTGTCTATTGAATATTCAAAGAGGAAATACACTCCCAATTGCCTATCAAGTGCTTGATTATCCGCCGCTTGATCTAGCCACTGATCCAGCACAAAAGCCAGCGTTTGAAGAAGCGATCCCAGTTGAATTGGCGAGACTCTTTAATTCCTTCTATCTGCAAGGCCAAGATCCGCACAATCCGCTCGTTTCTCCGGTTTTTGCAGATCGTTCATCCTTAGCACAAATGCCTCCAGCTCTCGTCATCACAGCAGAGAAGGATTCGCTGGCTGAAGAAGCCGAGCAATATGCTGCCAAGTTAAAAGAAGCTGGGGTAGACGTCACGTACAAACAATTTAAGGGTGTCCCTCACGGCTTTACACACGCTGGAGATTTAGCCATAGCTGAAGAAGCTTGGCATCTAATGAGTGATCAATTGAAGAAGGCGTTTGAATAAGAAAAGAAGAATGATACAAAAGCACAGGAGACAGCGGGCCTGTGCTTTTATTGTTGTACCTAAAGAAAGAGAAAAAAGATCAGGTATCCACCTTCATTGTCGATATAATAGAAAGCATAGGAGATAACTTAAAAAAGGAGCGAATCTAATGGAAAAAGAGAAACTACAGGCATTTTGTCTTTCTTTAAAAGGAGTCACCCATGATTATCAGCCAGAATGGCAGGCAGATCGTTATCATATTGGCGGAAAGATGTTTGCTATGATGGGCGGAGATGCGAATCGAAAGCCTGTCATCACATTAAAATGTGACCCTCAACGTGCTGAAGAACTAAGAGAGATGCATGAAGGAATTATTCCTGGCTACTATATGAATAAGACTCATTGGAATTCCATTTACCTTGATGCAGACATTCCATCCTCATTTGTAGAGGAGTTAATCGAACATTCCTACCAATTGGTTTTTCAAAAATTAACAAAAAAATCTCAACATGATATCCTCCAAAATGATTCAAAAGGAAGTGACTGAGGAGCTGTCCTAAGTTAGACATGCTGCCCTTTGACTCTCTTCAAAATTGACTTGAGCGAAATGCTGTCGTTATAATTTAACCAGTAAGAAGACGTGAATAGGGGGATATCAAATGGGCTATAAAGTCATTACAGGAGCAAGTTCAGGTATTGGATATGAGGCGGCTCTCGCCTTTGCAGCGCGAGGGAAAAATCTTATTTTAGCTGCACGCCGGCTCGATAAACTCCAAGAATTGAAAAAAAAGATTCATGATCAATATCCCGATATCAAAGTAAACATACAGTCTGTCGATTTAACCGACATGGAGCAAGTGTATTCATTTTATGAATCATTGGCTGGATATGAGCTCGACACCTTCATTAATAATGCAGGATTCGGCCATTTCGGCTCGATAGGGGAACAGGATTTAAGTAAAATTGGAGATATGCTTCATCTGAATATCGAAGCATTAACGATTCTATCCACCTTATTTGTTCGTGATTATGAGCAAGTAGAGGGAGCGCAGCTGATTAACATTTCTTCACGAGCAGGCTATACAGTCGTTGGCAATGCCGTCACCTATTCAGCAACGAAGTTTTACGTGAGTGCCTTTACAGAAGGGCTGGCCCTAGAGTTGAAAGAAAAGGGAGCTAAGTTACAGGCAAAAATATTAGCACCTTCTGCAACAGAATCAGAATTTGCAAAGCGTTCATTGGATGTAGACGAATTTGAATATGAAGGCAATTTCAAGAAATATCATACATCAAAAGAAATGGCAGCTTGTCTGCTTGAGCTTTATGACAGTGAAAAAACAGTCGGTATTGTGGACGGAAAGACATTCGAATTTGAATTGAAAGATCCGATCTTTTCACACGCTGGTACAAGTATGAAATAAAGATTCCATCACTGAGGTAGATTTCCTCAGTGATTTTTTTATGGCATGATTAATTGTGTGGTCAAGCATAGGAGGGGATCTGGTGACGTATGTAACAAGTGGTGGCTATTATACATCACAATATATACTCTTCGTCACCATATAGAACAGGATCTTGTACGTCCTGCGAAGATCGTTCAAAATGGATACCGATTATTGGATGAGAAAGAGATATACACGCTTTAAAGAAACTGATGAAAAAAACACCTTCGCATTAGGTGTTTTTTTCATGCATCCTTTGATAAAACAAAGAATCACAGGTCCAGTAGATAAGACTGCTCATGATGATGATGGGTAAAGACGCCTGGCTCCCAATACCATCAATGAAAAAGAGCATGACAACCATTGCAATCAGTAAATAAGTAGCTAAATAAAGTAGATGAAAAGCCTTTGGCTGCAAAGAAAACAATAACTGCAAAGGAACCGCAAAGACGAAATAATAAACAAAAAGGATAGGAATGTAAAATATCAGAAACGCAGGTTCAGCTTGAATAGGTGGAAATAAGCAGACAAACAAGCCGAGTAAAATAGAGCTGATGAATAGTGTGATTAGGATTTTGTAAAAGGGTTGAAGCGAATGCAAAATGTATACTCCTTTATTGTAAAATTTACTATATTTTATCATAAATTCTTTATCAAGCATCGGTTATTTTTAGAATACGCAACCTTCAACACTCAATTTAATTAAATCGAATTTAGGTATTAAGAATTGAATAAATCTTTAATATAATGCCCTTTTTACCTTTAATTGGTTCTGTACCTTTAGCCTCATGCCGATGAATGAAGGTATGGTATAAAGTAAATCCTATAGAAAGAGATTTAGCCATGAAATCCATCAAATGAGGAAAAGAGATGATCCAATGAACATGACAAAATGGTTAGGTGCTGTCCTTCTTTCTGTTTTATTACTAGTGACAGCAGCCTGTGCGAACACAGGCACTCAAGAGAATAGTCAAAATGAAAAAGAGAACGTATCGAGTGAAACAAAAGAGAAAAACAAGGCGGTTGAAACAGGGAATAAGTCCTTATCTAATATTAAGGTATTAGCCACGGGCGGGACGATTGCTGGCAGTTCGGACAGTGATACAGATACGACGGGCTATAAATCTGGTTCACTTGGCATTGATAAAGTCATTGCTTCAGTTCCACAGCTGAAGGATATTGCAAATGTCACAGGTGAGCAGGTTGCGAATGTGGGCAGTGAAAATGTTGATAACGCTCTTCTTTTAAAATTAGCCAAACGAGTGAATCAACTCTTAAACGATGATCAAGTTGATGGCATTGTCATCACACATGGAACAGATACACTTGAAGAAACAGCTTACTTTTTACATCTAGTTGTCAAAAGTGATAAGCCTGTGGTGGTCGTTGGCTCAATGAGACCAGCATCGGCAATCAGTGCGGATGGCCCGCTTAACTTGTATCATGCGGTGAAAATTGCATCAACCAAAGAAGCAAAGGGCAAAGGGGTCATGGTCACATTAAATGACCGAATTGCATCAGCTCGATTTGTTACGAAAACAAACACGACCACAACCGATGCCTTCAAGTCACTTGAGCAAGGATACATCGGAGAAATTGCTGGTGAAATGGTTTCCTTTTATAACGAACCGACAAGAAAACATACGATTAAGAGCGAATTTGATGTATCAAAGATAAAAGAATTGCCGCAAGTCGATATTTTATACGGCTATCAAAATGATCAAAAATATATGTATGATGCCGCAGTCAAAGCAGGGGCGAAAGGGATTGTCGTGGCCGCAGCAGGAAACGGAACGATGTCAACAGAAGCCATCAAAGGGGCAACAGATGCAGTGAAAAAAGATGTGGTTCTTGTGAGATCAAGCCGTACGGGTAATGGAATTGTCACTCACGAAAAAACGGATGATGAACATCACTTTGTGTCCTCTGATTCATTAAACCCACAAAAAGCACGTATTCTGCTCATGCTGGCACTGACGAAGACAAAAGATCCAGTTAAAGTGCAAAGGTATTATGAACAGTATTAATGAAGAAAAAGACCCAAGTCATATTGGGTCTTTTTTTATGCATGTTCCTGACGTTCAGCACGTTCCTTTAAAGAGAGTAAAATATCTCGCCAAATATCGTCTACATCTGTAAGAAAGTGCCCCGCTTGATCTATATAATAGGTTTTGACGTTTGAAATCGTCCGAGCTATTTTTTCTATTTCTACAAATGGAGCCATCGTATCCTCTTTCCCATGCCATACATCAACAGGGATTTGAATATCTTTTATATCGAATGCCCATGGCTTTGAAAGTAAAATGGGCTCACGAATACATTCATCCACCGATTGACGAATCGCTTCGTGTAAATGTTTCATCATCATTTCTAACTGCTCTTCGGTTTGAAGGAATTGCCGATCCCACGGATGTAAATGCTTGTTCCCGTTTTTGGCCAGCTTCTTAAATTTCTCTGGTTTGTTCTCAATCATTTTCTTCTGGGAACGATAGCTTGCTTTCAATAGCCAAGGAAACTTCTTACTAAGGAAAAAGGCTAATTTATTTTCTTTCAGCATGCTTTTCGGCGGTTTTCCGCTTTGAAAAGGGGTTGTACTTGAGATCAGAGCGGCTGAAAGGACGCGATCCGGCAATTGATAGGCACAACCAGCCGCGAATGCACCGCCTCCAGATACACCCATCACTGAAAAATGTTGAATGCCAAGATCATCTGCCACTTCCAGCACGTCTTTTGCCCAGTCTAAAATTGTACGGTCAGGTAGAGGGGTGGATAAACCAAATCCAGGTCGATCCAAACAGATGAGACGAATGCCGAGCTTTTGAGAGATTGGATCATCATCTAAAAACATCACTCTTGATCCAGGTGTTCCATGAAAAAAGAAAATTGGAAACCCCTCAAGATCACCGTATTGAGTCAAACCAATGTACCGGCCATCTTGTAAATGAATGCTTTGCATATTTTCATCCCCTTAATAGTTTAGATAACTTAAATGTTGATGAGAGAAACACCGTATTAAGGCGCTTCTTTCGCAATCTGATAGATTTTTTCGTATAGAGATAGTAATGTTTTTAAATCTTCTTTTGGAAGCTTTGCATAGTATTTTTGTATAATGTGCAATTGAATGTCTTCCGTATTCTTGTGATAGTCATGGCCCTTTTGAGCAAAATCAACAATGATTTCTCTTCGGTTATGTGGATTAATTTCTCGTTTGACATAACCGAGCTGCTCAAGCTTTGATACAAGCTGGCTAGCTGCGCTGGCAGAAATCGAAAAGTAATCAGCTAATTCATTGATTGTTCTCGTTTTCGTGCGCAGCAGCTCAAGTGTCAGCTCTTGTTTGGCTGATAAATCTGCATACTCATGTTTTAAAAATCGTTGATACTCTTCTACATAAATTGAGCCTAGAGCATTCGAGTATTCAATGATCTTTTTACCGTAATGAATGATTTCCTCATCCAATGACATCACCTCTCTTCTATTATAGGCAATCTTTATATTTAAGTGAAGTTAAATATAAAGAAAAGTTAAATGATTGACGGATACCCTTGAAAGGGAGATCATCGGTATATCCACTTTTTCATTGTATTATAAGGAAAATCCATTTATAATAAAAAATAAACCAACTGGTCGGTTTTATTTAGTCTACATGAAGAAATGCAGGGTAGAAAGGGATTGTGACACATGACAAGTACACAAAGCGGGGCTGGAAAGAGTGAGAAGACGAAGCAAAAAATCGTCACCGCTTCACGTGATTTATTTGCAAAAAAAGGTTATTCAGAAACATCCGTGCGCGATATTTTAGAGGCTGCTGAGGTTAGTAAAGGCAATCTCTATCATCATTTCAAAGGAAAAGAGTTTTTATTCCTTCATATTATGGAAGAGGATCACCGTTTGATGATGGAAACTTGGCATGAGGAGAAGAAAACACTGAACCGAGCTATCGACAAGCTTGCCGGGTTTGCAGAACTGCTCAGTCAAATGGGCATTAACTACCCATTAATGAGAGCGAGTGAGGAATTTTGTGCCAGTGCCTTTACATCAGACGAAGTCATGGAACGGCTGAACAAGATTGATGTCGATTTTGATGATGTGATGAGAGATATCTTACTTGAAGGAAACAAAGATGGCAGCTGGTCAATCCAGCATGTGGAGTCAAAAGTGAAAATATTACTTTCCGTTTTTTATGGATTAGACGTGTTATATAAAAATGACACCATCGAGCAGAAGAAAGAGTTACAAAAAGAGGCGATCTCATTGTTTATTCACGGAATCAACCATCATGAGTAACAAGTGAGTCAATAAAGGGGAAACAAACATCATGCAAAAACCGATTCGTGAGCAAAAAGCAGTACTCGTTATTTTATTAAGTAATATATTTATTGCGTTTTTAGGCATCGGTCTCATTATTCCTGTCATGCCGCTATTCATGAATGTCATGCATCTAACAGGGAGTACAATGGGATATCTTGTGGCGGCGTTTGCCGTTGCTCAGCTCATCGCATCACCTATTGCAGGTAGATGGGTAGACCGCTACGGAAGAAAGATTATGATTGTGTCCGGGCTGTTTCTATTTGCGTTATCAGAACTCGTTTTTGGTCTTGGTACACACGTGTATGTTCTGTATGCTGCAAGGCTTCTAGGCGGTATTAGTGCGGCATTTATTATGCCGGCTGTCACTGCGTATGTCGCAGATATTACGACCGTTCAAGAAAGATCAAAGGCGATGGGCTATGTCTCTGCGGCCATTAGTACCGGTTTTATCATTGGCCCGGGAATTGGCGGATTTATTGCAGAATACGGCGTACGCCTGCCATTCTTTTTTGCGGCAGGGATTGCGTTTATTGCCGTTATTTCGTCTATGTTTATGCTGAAGGAGCCTTTAACAAAAGAAGAGCGAGAGAAGCAAATGAATGAAGTGAAAGAATCGACTTTCTTTAAAGATTTGAAAAAATCGATTCATCCAAGCTACCTCATCGCCTTTATCATTGTGTTTGTCCTCGCATTTGGACTATCTGCATATGAAACAGTCTTTAGCTTGTTTACAAATCATAAGTTTGGATTTGGTCCAAAAGATATTGCCGTGATCATTACCGTCAGCTCGATTGTGGCAGTCATCATCCAAGTACTTGTGTTTGGTAAACTGGTGAATGCCCTAGGAGAAAAAAGAGTGATTCAGCTATGTCTGATTATCGGGGCTGTCCTTGCTTTCGTTTCAACCGTTGTTTCAGGCTTTTTGGTTGTTCTGATTGTTACATGTGTCATTTTCCTTGCGTTTGATTTATTGCGTCCAGCATTAACAACCTTCTTATCAAAAATCGCTGGCAACCAGCAAGGATTTGTCGCAGGGATGAACTCCACCTACACAAGCCTAGGTACGATTTTCGGACCGGCACTTGGCGGCATTTTATTCGATCAAAATATTCATTTCCCATTTTTATTCGCAGGTGTTGTCTTATTTCTTGGATTAGGCTTAACTCTGATTTGGAAAGGGAAGGCGACGGTTGTATCTGATTAAGGGCTCTAACTAGGGCTCTTTTTTTTGTTCCTGTGGATAGAGTATTGAAATAATCACAAGGTCCCTATTGATGAGGTGTTATTCATGTTAATATAATACATGTTTTACCAAAAAGCTAGAGGAGGATTTTCAATGCAAATTAAAGAGATTTTTTTTATTCGGTGTATCTCGTGTTTGAGTGTTGTGCTCATTCATGCAATAGCCATCTTATCTAGCCCCCATTCATCATCTATTCTTGTAGCTCTACTCATGTTCAGTACCCCGAGTTTTATTTTCATTTCTGAGTTTTTATTGGCGCATTCTTATCCAAATGGTACACCTAAAGGATTTATGTGGAAGAGAGTGAAAGCCATCTTTTTCCCATTTGCATTTATTGGGATTGTCGATGGGTTTATGCATTCGGCATCGTTAAATGGAGGGACAGCTGACTTTTTTAAAAGAGCTTCAGCAAATGTCTTATTGGGAAATTATATTGGTTATTTTGTTCTGATTATTTTTCAATTTTACTTTTTGCACATGTTTTTTCACAAAATTGCTAAGCGTACCTCAGCCAAATGGGTATTGCCGATCTCCTTTATCATCACAGTTGGTTATTTAAGTGTCATGAATCTCGTCAAATTCCCACAACCTCAATTACCTAATCCAATGTTCGGCTTAGAATGGATTCCATTTCCAGGGTGGTTATTCTATTTTTGTTTAGCCTATTATTGTGGAGTGAATTATCAGCAGTTTATCACAAGACTTCATCGTTTTAAGTATGCCGTGTATGGACTTATTTTGATTTCAGCAGCGACTCTTCTAAGCAATTCATATGTAGGCTTTTTCGAGCCTTCTTCTAAGAGGCCAGACGTTGTTCTTTATACAGTCAGTATTGTCTTCTTATGTTTTCTCTTGTTTTCTAAAGTGAAAAGAGTTCCACCTTTCGTAGCTGTCATTAGTCAATATTCATTCACCATCTATTTGCTTCACGGGTATTTTCTAGGTATCTCTGTGTTGCTATGGGGCCAATTAAAAGATTATCCATTCTTTGTTGGGACAATCATAATATCAGCACTAGCAATTGCTGGATCTATCCTATTGTCACGGTTAGCAAATCATTATAAATATGGCTATATGTTTGTCGGTAAAATCAACAGAACGAGACGAAAAACAGTCGCTTCATAAACGTTTTAAAGGGGATCTTAAGAAGATGCCCTTTTTTGTTGCCTAAAAGTACAGTGCTTTTTGCCCGAAAGTACAATTTCAATCGACCATCTCATTGCTTAGAATAAAAAGATGAAGTTCACGAAGTTGAAGAAAAAGGAGTAAGTGAATGGCAAAATTTTTATATCATTTAGGAAAAAGTGCTTTTTCTAAGCCAAAACGGATGATTATCGGTTGGTTACTTGTTTTAGTAGCTGTTGTGGCGATAACAATAGGGACAGGTGTTTCATTTAATGGAGATATGTCGATTCCAGGAACAAAGTCAGAAAAGGCAATGGATCTCTTGGAGAAAAAGTTCCCAGCAGGTGATGATGGTGGGACGATCCGTCTGATCTTTAAAGCACCTAAGGGCGAAACATTAGAAACAAAAAAAGTAAGAAACAAATTGAACGAAACGATCAAAGAAGTCAAAAAGGATAAAGCAGTCAAGCAAGTGACGGATTTATATCAGACATTTGCTATTAGTAAGGATAAGAAAATAGGGTATGCGGATATTACATACCGGGTGAAGGCGGATGAGGTAAAAGCATCCTCAAAAGAGAAAGTATTAGATAGTATTAAGATTTCAAGAAAGGCTGGCATCCAAACAGAATTAGGCGGCTCCGTCACATTCTCAGAAATTGAGGTAGGCGGGATTTCGGAAGTCATAGGTATTGTCATGGCCTTCTTTATTTTAGCCTTTACCTTCGCTTCACTATTGATTGCAGGACTACCGATCTTGACGGCTGTCATTGGGTTAGTGATCGGTGTGATGGTCATATTAATTACCTCAAATTTTGTTGATATGTCTGCATTTAGTCTTACATTAGCTGTGATGATTGGACTTGCCGTAGGAATTGATTATGCATTATTTATCATTTCTCGATATCGACAGCTATTAGCAGAGGGTTACGAATTGAAAGAAGCAGCTGCTAGAGCTGTTGCTACAGCAGGCAGTGCTGTATTGTTTGCAGGTGTCACCGTCGTGATTGCACTATGCGGACTTGTATTAGTCGGTATACCATTTTTAGGCGTTATGGGTCTTGTAGCTGCATTCATGGTACTATCAGTTATGCTTGTGTCTCTGACAATTGTTCCTGCGATACTAGGGATTCTTGGTGATAAAGTAAGCCCTTCAAGAAAGAATAAATGGTTCTCTAAATTACAATCTCAACAAAAAGAAGAAACAACAGCTTGGGGAAGGTTTATCAAGAAGTATCCAGGTAAGATCATCCTAGGTGTCATTGTATTGACTGGTCTACTCAGTTGGCCAGCACTTCATATGGAGTTGGGTCTTCCTGATAACGGTATGAAGGGGAAGGAAACAACTGAACGCAAGGGCTATGACCTGTTAGCAGAAGGGTTTGGCAAAGGGTTTAATGGGCCACTGGTTGTTATCATTGATGCCTCCCATGCAAATAACGCAACGAAATCTATTGAGAAAACAACAAAAGTATTAGAGAAGATGGATGGCATCAAACAAATGGCACCGGCTGTTCCTAATCCATCGGGTAAGTACGCCATGCTGACCATCTTACCGAAAAGCGGTCCAGAAGATAAGGCTACAAAGCAATTAGTCAAAGATATACGAAATGAATCTAGTCAGACTGCTGCAAAGTATGATACGAAATTACTTGTTACTGGTTCTACGGCAGTTAATATAGATATTTCAGATAGACTCAGTGAAGCGTTACCGAAATTTGCAGGAGTCATTATTGGATTTGCTTTGATTTTGATGATTCTTGTGTTTAGATCATTCCTTGTTCCATTAAAAGCGGTTTTAGGATTCCTTATGACATTGACCGCTACACTAGGTTTTTCAGTCTTTGTTTTACAGGATGGACACCTTGCGTCATTGTTTGGAATACCAGCAAATGGCCCATTGTTAAACTTTATGCCTGTACTAGTGACAGGAATATTATTTGGTCTTGCAATGGATTATGAGGTCTTTTTAGTCAGTCGAATGAGAGAAGATTTCCTTCTATCAGGTGATGCGAAAAAGTCCGTTGTATCAGGTTTGAAGCACAGTGGAAGAGTAGTGACTGCCGCAGGCTTAATCATGATCCTCGTCTTTGCAAGTTTTATCTTTGCAGATGACTTGATCATTAAAACAATGGGATTAACGTTGGCATTCGGCGTTCTGTTTGATGCATTTGTCATAAGAATGACTTTTATCCCAGCTTGTATGATGCTGATCGGACGAGCTGCTTGGTACTTACCTAAATGGTTCGAAAGCTGGCTTCCACGTATAGACATTGAAGGTGAGTCTATTTCTCAGAAAGATGAGAAAGAAGAGAAGGTGATTTAGTCACTGATAGTCTTACATGGTATGATTGATGATACCGCCATTACCTCGATAAAGGGTGGGCGGTATTTTTTGAGTGAATATGAGGCTCGGATGGTGATTATTTATGGCGAAACGACGGGTAGACCCTTTTAATGAAATGATCTATTCGCGGATTCCAACATTATTATGGGTCGTTCTTGTTTATATTGCAGCAATGATATTTCAGTTTATAACCACCCCATTAGCAATTTCTAGCCTGTTTTTTTCTGCACTTATTGCCATACATCTGATTCTGCATTGGTGGTCATTTTACTGGTTTCAGCAGAATCCATGGGTATATTTTCTGATTCAAGGAATTGTGATCCTACTTTGTGTTTCAGTCATGCAGGCGGCTACCCCTGTGATCTTAATTGGTCTGTTACCAGTACTAATTGCGCAAAGTATTGGGGTATATTATCATACATTGAAGGTGATTTTGACAGGGCTTAGTTTTTATGTCCTTTTTTTTCTTGCCCTTATTTTGGTCAATGATACAGATGATTTGACGGTATACATTCCTATTTTGTTTTTGATTCTGATTGTAGTCATCGCATACTCCATTTTATTTTTTAGACAAGTCAAAGCTAGAATCCGTACACAAACATTTTTAAAAGAACTTGAATTGGCACATCAACAAGTGGAAGAGCTGACACTTGCAAATGAGCGTCAAAGAATGGCGAGAGATTTACATGATACCCTTGCACAAGGACTGGCAGGTATTATTATGCAGTTAGAAGCGGTCCATGCACATTTAGAGAATCAGAATGTTGAGCGTGCTCAAAGCATTATTAAAGGTTCTATGAGCCATGCGCGGACAACATTAGCTGAGGCGAGATTGGTCATCGACGATCTTCGAACATATAGCCAGGATCAATATGACTTAGCTGATTCTGTGAAAGATGAAGTGAAGCGCTTTATGACGGCGACGAATATTCCAGTTCATACAAAAGTGGCTGTCTCCTATCAAGTGTCCCCTTTTCTCATCGAACATACCGTATACATTGTCAGTGAATGTTTGACGAATATTGCCAAGCATGCCAAAGCAAGTAAAGTCGAATTGGTGATGGAGCAAAAAGATGATCACATCTCCTTGCAAATCACAGACAATGGAGTGGGTTTTGATGAGAAAAAACAAGAATCCACTTCCGGGCATTACGGTCTAATAGGTATGTCAGAACGTGCCCGACTGCTTGATGCACAGCTACACTTAAAAAGTGAAAAAAATGAAGGTACACAAGTGACGGTAACCATACCTTTGAAAAAGGAGTAAAAACAATGTCTTATCAAATTGTGATTGTCGATGATCATTTTGTTGTTAGAGAAGGATTAAAATTAATTCTTGAGACAGATCAACGATTTGATGTTGTTGGTGAAGCTGAGGATGGGGCAAAGGGGTTAGATGTCTTGAAAGAGAAGGCTCCAGACCTTGTATTACTTGACCTCAACATGCCTAACATGAGTGGGCTTGAGATGCTAAAAGAGATGCAGTCTCTTCAATTAAAAGTACCAGTCCTCATTCTCACTACCTATAACGAAGAGAAATTAATGATTGAAGGGCTGCAACTTGGAGCAAAGGGCTATCTTTTAAAGGATGCCAGCAGGGAAAATTTATTTTATACAATTGAAGCAGCTATCAGAGGAGATATTCTTCTTCAAGCAAACGTCGCTGCTAAGGTATTTGAATCAACAGAGCAGCAAGTGACTCCGAACCATTTGAAAAAAGAAATAAACATGCTGACTGAAAAAGAGATGCTTGTCTTGCAAGCAGTGGCTAGAGGATTTCGAAGTAAGGAAATTGCATTTGATATGGGGATTTCCGAGAGAACTGTCAAAGCTCATTTAACAAATATTTATCAAAAGCTGGAGGTCACTTCAAGAGCGGAAGCAATTAAAGCAGCAGTAGAATTAGGGATGATTCATTTTTAGAGAGAGCGATTGATCATATGAGATGATGACAAGAAACATTACGCTGTTAAGTTTCAGCGTCCAGTGATTTATTATCTCTTCCAATGCGGTTTCAGTATGTGTAGGGAAATGAACTCTACCTACATAAGTAATGGTACGATCTTTGACCCGGCACTTGGCGGCATATTATTTGATCAAAGCAGGGTGTTGTCTTATTTCTTGGATTAGGCTTACCCCTTATTTGGAAGGGGAAGGCGACAGAAGAGACAGCGGTAGAATAATGAATGTAGAAGTAAGAGACCTTTTAAACGAGGTCTCTTTTTTTAAGACTGCGGCTTCAGGTGATTTAATGCCTGTGCAATGAGCATAGCAATAGAGGAAATCGAATGAAACAAAGAGTCACTGCATGCCCTGAGCTTTTTATATATAATGGAAGGAAAGAACATGTTCGTGAATGGGGGAAGCACCGTGCATCTCTTTCGGCAGCAAATGGCATCATCCATGAAGGAAGGAATTCGTCAGATTGATCCAGCATATCCAGTGTTTGTAGATGCGGTCATGGATGGCGTCATACAAGGACATCTTTATGTAGATGATGAAGCGCATCCGCTTGTTTATTTTCTCGAAGCTTCATGCGGCATTTATTATGTTGCAGGAAGGAGTGAAGCGGAGCTGTTACGCTGCTCAGCCTTCATTGTGGATGTGTACGAAAGGCAGAAAAGACAAAACGGCCGATTTACCATATTTTCAGCAAATCAATTAACAGATGCGTTGATGAAAAAATGCCTTGGGTCACATCTGAATGAGATGGAAAGACATGCATACGTTTATCCTCAGGCACATTCTCATGTCACTCAGCCTCATCCAGGCTATAGAGTAGAGCGGACAAATGAGCAGGTGATGAATGCAAGCAGTGCTTTTTCTCCTAGCTATTACGAAGCCTATTGGGGAGAAACAGCTCGCTTTCTATCAAAGGGAATCGGGATTGCCATTTTAGATGGAGAGGACGTGGTAAGTGAATGTGTCTCTATTTTTTCAAGTGAGGATCGTGCGGAGATAGATATTTGGACAGATGAGACTTATCGAGGAAAAGGTTTGGCACTGCTGGCAGCTCAGCATATGATCAGCATCTGTCTTGAAAAAAAGAGGACACCGCATTGGGATTGCGATGTCCATCACCTAGCTTCAATCAACCTAGCAGAGAAATTAGGCTTTCAGAGGATCAAAACCTATCGATTGTTTTATGGTTCATGATGATAAGGTCCCTGAGATACCAAGCATCCATTGCAGAATGCTCAGAGCCTTCAAGCGGTTTTGAAAGAAGAGAAAAGCCATATCGCTGATAAAGGCCTGTAGCCGCTGTTAATTCCCGGCGGGTCTCTAAATAACACGCTTCGTAGTATGTAGAGGCATATTCCAGCGCCGTATCCATCAGTTTTTTGCCCGCACCTTTTCCTTGTGCTTTTGGACTTAAATAGAGCTTTTGTAATTCACATACTCCATTTGTAAAAGGAGCAATCCCTACACCGCCCACAATGTCACCCTGCTCTTCAGCTATCCAATAGGCTGCATGAGTCAATGATTGATAGTATTCGAAAAGCTGGTCAAGGTGGGGATCAGTGTATGCTGTTCCTTCAATTGCCAGATTCGCTGATTCTAGTGACTGGCGGATAATCGCTGCGATATACGGATTGTCTTTTTGCTCAATGGGTCTAATGTTCAATTGAAGTACCTCCATTGTTATGGGATCAAAAAAGAGAATAGGAGTTGACATACATGTTCTGGCTGCAAACCGCCTTTTTTACAATCGTTGTCCTTTGTCTCTCATGGTGGGCAGGGAAAGGACGCCGGCAGCGCCATGCGGGGTTCATTGTCCCTGTATGCTTGATGTTATTTGGCTTGGTTTTATTGATTGTCAGTTTCTTTATTGGCAGATGGGAAGGCATGGCGCTTAGTCTATCAAGTGTCTCTATCGTTCTCTCTTCCATCATTTGTTTAATCATCGTCACTGGGATTCAATTTTTTAAAAAAGATAACCCTTCTTAAGCAGGAGCATCTGTATTCATCATGTGGTTATATTCTTCACGAAGGATGCCCATGATGATGACATCTGAGTATGTACCGTTGAAATAGAGCGCTTGGCGTCTTTTTCCTTCATATTGAAACCCAGCTTTCTCATAGCTTCGAAAGGCCCTTGGATTGTGGGAAAAGACTTCAAGCTCAAGACGGTTGAGTTCTAATGTGTCAAAGGCAAATGCTTGAACCATCCGAACCGCTTCAGTGCCATAGCCTTTTTGAAAATGCTCAGGCCCGTGAAGCGCAATACGGAAGCTTGCCGTATGATTGATTGGATCAATGTCCACAATCGCCGCATCCCCAATCATCTCTTTCGTGTCTAGCAGACAAATGGCGAAATCTCGTCTGCTGTCATCTTGCAAAAAGCGGGTATAGGCGGATCGAATTTCTTCTAGTGTGAACGTTTTGCGTGTGCCAGTCATATAAAGTGTTTCTGCATGCTGGCACCCTCTTTGAATACCAGGGTAATCTTGCTCTTCAATCGGTCTCAAAAATATACGAGTCATGACGGATCACCCTCCTCTATATATCGAGAGATTTCAATTAAATTCAGATCAGGATCACGGATATAAACAGATTCAATTGGACCTAATGTACCGGTGCGTCTGACCGGCCCCTCTTCAATGGGGACCACTTGCTTCCGGAGGTGCAGCAGCAAACTGTCCATGTCTAAATCGGTGATAAAGCACAAATCATGAGATCCAGGAAGAGGATGAGCCGCTTTTGGCTCAAATTCATGACCAGCTTCATGAAGGTTGATCTTCTGTAAACCAAAACGAAGCGCTTTACGGCCTTCACCAAAAGTTTCTTCCTTCATCCCTAATACGTTTGTATAAAAGCGAATGGTGTCCTCCATATGTTGTACGGTCAACACGATATGATCAAGTCGTCGTATCATCAGTCTCTCCTCCAAGTATGATCGTTGATTGAACTGACTCTATTATATCATCACCTGAAGAGGATACCTTATTTAATCACGGTTTTATAGCTCCAGCTTGCTAAGGACATTTCCTTTCCGCGCAATACCCTTTCATCAAACTCCACCCACCCATTTTTTCGGTAGAAATGACGATTGGCTTCGTTGTGTGTAATCAGCGTGAACAGTCCGCCGCCTTGCCGGGCGATAAAGGGAAAAAGACATTGCTTTAACATGCGGCTTCCAAGTTTTTTTCCTTGCTGGTCTTTTGCCACGACAAGTGCTTCTAAATACCAGTAAGGCTGCTTTAAGGAAGAACACGCCTTTTTCGCCTCCTTTAAAACACGGAACACATGCTGAATCGCTGATATACCGCCAGTGAAGAGCATCTTTAACCCACCTGACAACACATAATCCATGACGCCTGGTTCAGGGAGACGCGGATGCTTTAAAAGGGCAGCAGACACAATTTTCTCGTTCTCAACGCCGACAAAACAGATTTGATGCTGAAAATACACCTTTGTATTGACCAAATGCAGCTGACGAGCGAAAGCAGACCGCTTTGAGACCTTTTCACATAATAAGTCAAAAAATGAATAATCCTGAAACGAATCATCTAACAACTCTGCCACTTGAGGCAGTTCATCCTCTCTAGCAAGTCTAAAATGAAACATATGATGGTCCTCCTTTACTGAACACATATAGATTATTGAACATGTGTTGATTATTATAAGAAGTAAACCAATCGAACATCGGCAATGGATGAGATCCTGTTCATAAATAGACATTTGGCGCCTGATTGTTCAACAATGGAGGGGATGTCATGAAGGACAGACGAACAATCAAAACAAAAAGAGCCATTCGGGAAAGCTTTCTTGAGCTGTTAAAGGAAAAGGAAGTACAGCAGATTACGGTATCAGAGCTATCAAGGAAAGCGGATTTAGGCAGGGGAACCTTTTATTTGCACTATCAAGATGTGTTTGATTTATATGAACAGCTTGAGAAAGAACTATTCGATCAGCTTGGGGGGTTATATGATGAAACCTTTCCAAGTCAGGACCCTCTTGATATGCTTTCCTTTTTAAACAAAACGACTGAGTACTTGAAAGAGAATCAATATATGTTGACGTTATTTGTAAAACCCAATGGCCCAACGACAAACCAATTCAAAGCATTTTTCAAAGAAAAAATCATGAAAGAGTGGCAGCTTGATCAGCGGCCGATTACAGAAAATGAACAAATCGAGGCCTCTTTTGTCGTGTCTGGGGTCGTGGGTGTACTCGAGGAATGGATTCATGAAGAAATGACCATTGATGCCGGCAAACTCGCGCATAAATTATACGAGCTTCTCGTCAAGGTGGAACAGGAATCGTAAACATGTATCCTTTGTCTTTCCTTTCTGATACAATTGAATAGAATGTATGTTCTTATTCGGAGAAAGGGAGTGATGGGATTGAGTGAGAAAAGGAAGCTGCTTTTTTATGGGGCGATGAGTATCGATGGATATTTAGCGAGAGAGGATCATCGGCTCGATTGGCTGATAGGGACAGAGGGCGAAGAAGAAACGGGCTATGACACCTTTTATGCGTCAGTCGATACGCTGATCATGGGGCGCAATACATATGAACAAGTTCTTCAGCTGTCACCAGATCAGTTTCCTTATGAAGGAAAGACATGCTATATCATGTCACGTACGTTACAAGACAGTCTGGAAGGAACCCATATCATTCGCGAAGATATCTTATCATTTGTAAAAAAATTAAAAAATGAAACAGGACGGCATATTTGGATTGTCGGCGGCGGGGGACTGCTTCAATCTTTCATACAAGCAAGATTGGTTGATGAGCTTTTTCTTCAAATCGTACCTGTCATGATAGGAAGAGGAATTCCTCTGTTTTCGCCGGCGGATCTGGAATCCAGGTTTTCATTACAGGAAGTACATCAATATAAGCAAATTGCTGAAATGCATTTTATCTTAAAAGAAGAGGATCACTGAACCAAGGTGGTCTTTTTTCATGAAATAAACTCGTTGACAAGAAAATATCCTAGTGTTAGGATAAATTTATCCTAGTTTTAGGATTTCTTGAAAAAGGAGTAGTTGCCATGGTGCAGCATGATCATGAATTAGATTTAAGGCTATTCCGCGTGTGGATGAAAGCCTATCAAGCCCTTTTTACAAATATCCAAAAAGACATTGAACGTTATGATATCGGATTTGAAAATTTTCAAATCCTTGAATTGCTCTACAGTAAAGGGCCTCAGCCTGTTCAAAAAATTAGCGATATCCTGTCAATCCCAAGTGGAAGCATGACATATGTCGTGAACAAACTAGAAAAACAAGAACTTGTGAAAAGGCAATGTGCGCCTTCAGATAAGCGGGTATTCCATGTACGGCTTACGGAAAAAGGGAAGCAATTGTTTGACGACATTTTCCCTAAACACACAGAGGTCATTTCGCAAAATCTATCCTTTATTGAAAAAGAAGAAAAAGAGCAGCTGATTGAATTACTAAAAAAAATCGGTTTAGGTGCAAAACAACTTCGTGAAAAGGGGAAACAAGATGACACTCAGCTTTGATACGTTGGTACGTGAAAGACGATCCGCATCAAATTTTTTGCCAAATATCTCGATTTCGAGAGAAGAGCTTAACAGCATATTTGAAGAGGTCAAGCTGGCACCATCCGCTTTTAACTTACAGCACACACAATATGTTGTCGTCCAAACAGAAGAGTTGAAAGAACAAGTAAGAGAAGCGGCATTTGGACAATATAAAGTGCACTCTGCTTCAGCAGCGATCATCGTACTCGGAGATCCAAATGCTTATGAGCACGCAGGGAACATATATGAAGGCCTAAAAATGCTAGGGATTATCAATGCGCAGCAATATGAAGAAATGGTCAGAGAGACCATGAGCTTTTATGTGCAGAGAGGAGCCGATTTCCAGAAGGAAGAGGCGATCCGCAATGCTTCCTTATCTGCCATGCTGTTTATGCTTGCCGCTAAAAATAAAGGCTGGGATACTTGCCCGATGATCGGTTTTGATCCTGAAGCAATGAAAAAGGTATTAAACATTCAATCAGATTTGGTTCCTGTGTTAATGATTACACTCGGAAAAGAAAAAGTAGAGAGCAGACAAGCGAGAGGCTACAGAAAGCCAGTTTCTGAATTTGTGACATATTTATAAGATAGGGGGTTCCAATCATGGAACTAGGAATTAGTACATTTGTCGAAACAACACCTGATTTTCAAACAGGAAAAACAGTCAGTCACGCACAGCGTATTCGAGAAGTAGTAGAAGAAATTATTTTAGCAGATCAAGTCGGTCTCGATGTATTTGGCGTAGGTGAGCATCATCGTGAGGATTTCGCCGCATCGAATCCAGCTGTCGTCTTAGCGGCTGCAGCAACACAAACAAAAAATATTCGTCTGACAAGTGCAGTGACAGTCCTTTCATCAGCAGATCCTGTTCGTGTATTTCAGGATTTTGCAACACTGGATGGACTATCAAACGGACGTGCAGAAATTATGGCAGGCCGTGGTTCATTTATTGAATCATTCCCGCTCTTTGGCTATGACCTGGATGACTATGAAGAATTATTTGAAGAAAAGCTTGATTTGCTGCTCAAATTACAGCAGTCAGAGCGTGTCACATGGAGCGGAAAGCATCGCCCGTCCATTCAGGATGTTGGGGTCTACCCAAGACCTGTTCAAGATCCGCTTCCAATCTGGATCGGCAGTGGAGGAAACCGTGAATCGGTCGTACGTACTGGATTACTAGGGTTACCGCTTGTACTCGCAATCATTGGCGGAAGTCCTAGACAGTTCGCACCGCTCGTTCAGCTGTACAAGCAAGCGGCAGTGCATGCTGGACATGATCCTGAAAAATTAACTGTAGCATCACATTCTCATGGATTTGTTGCGGCAGAAACAGACCTGGCAGCAGATCAATTCTTCCCATCGACACAGCATGTGATGAATACATTAGCGAGAGAGCGAGGCTGGGGACCTTATACTCGTTCTACGTTTGATTCAGCGAGAACTTTAGAAGGCGCGCTGTATGTAGGAGATCCAGATACCGTGGCAGAGAAAGTCATTCACCTTAGAAAAAATGTAGGCATTACACGTTTTATGCTTCATGTACCGGTTGGTTCAATGCCGCATGATCAAGTGCTAAAAGCCATTGAGCTATTTGGAAAAGAAGTCGCTCCTAAAGTAAAAGAAGAAGTTGCCCGCTGGGAAGCAGAGCAAAAATAAATAAAAAGGCCGATCAAGTGAATAGGCTTGATCGGCCTTTTCTTATGCTTAAGGATCAATGACACATGGTTTCACTGTAGGACATGAAGCAGCAGAAGCAAATGGTGTGGTCGTCAAGGTGAAGAGGAAAACAAGTTGAAAACAGATGAGCCATTTTTTCATGAAATCACCTCCATTCACATTGTTTCACTAGATTGAGATGAGGATAAAAGCATAGAAGTATGTAACGCACTCTATCCAGCATAAGACAATGATATCATAATTTTCAAAAAATAACTTACAAAAGTTCTAAATTATGGTATAGTTTATACGTTCAACAAAAAAAGGGAGGGATTTTTTATGAAAAAGGTCATGTCTTCTGTTTTGGTTGGAGCAATTGTCTTAACGGGTGCTGGGGTCACAACTGCTCCAGTGGAAGCAAAGGAGCAAACAAACAGTGAAATAACGGCTCAGGCCAGTCGAACTGTTTCAGTAACAAGAACATATACGACATCAAACATCCCAGAAAGTATCGTATATGCAGAGGATGGCTGGGTCGGGATTTTAAAACAAACCTCTATTAAAGAATTAGGATTAGGAAAATATAGTGTCACATTTACTGGAACAGTGGTACGCGATCCAGGATTTAATTAAATAAAATGCAAAGCTGACAGGTGGACAAGCCTGTCAGCTTTTTTCATGTGGATAATAAAGAATCATTTGCATCCGGACCATTTGTTCCCCGGTTTGTTTATACGTGTGCGTCCGGTCCGCTTTAAAACGAATAGAGTCTCCAGTTTTTAAGGTGTATTGTTCATCACCAATGGTTAAATCAAGGACTCCCTCAAAAACAGTGATCAACTCCTCTGTTCCTCCAATGTGTTCATTCGCACGCAGCGACCCGCCTCGATCAATTTCTACTCGGTACATTTCAAATTTCCCCCGATCATCAAAAGGAAAAGTCGTGTACACACGATATCGGCCGTCGTCCTCAGTTAAAATCTGTGCATCCTCATTACGTACTACTTTAATTTCAGGCTGTGGTGCGTGAATGAGCTCACTAAAAGATACTTTTAATCCGTTGGCGATTTTCCACAAAGTCGTGATGGTAGGGGTCGATTCTCCTCTTTCAATTTGTCCAATCATGGTCTTGCTGACACCAGTTAATTCTGCCATCTTTTCGAGGCTTAATTTTTTTTGATCTCTAAGAAGCCTCACATTTTTAGAAATAATCGATTGTACGTCTTCCATGAAAAAACTCCTTTCTCTATTTACTTTATAAAGACCGAACGTTACAATAAAACGTAATATACGCAATGAAGTAATTAAAGTCTATATAACGTATAAGGGAGGCGGCATCTTGATTGTATCTATGTTGATCTATGCTTTTGTTAGCAGCTTTACCCCAGGGCCAAACAACATCATGGCCATGGTCTTTACGAATAAATATGGGGTCAAGCAAACATTTCGATTTTGTTTAGGTGTGGGTATCGGATTTCTCGTTATTTTGTGTTTGAGCTGTTTCTTTAATATTATTCTTTATCAAGTGATGCCGAAAATAGGCTGGGTCATGGCGTTCATCGGAGCTGCATACATGATTTATTTAGCGGTCAAAATCATGAAAAGTAAAGGCGGGGATGACGAAACACTTGATCGCTACAATCATTTTATCCCTGGTATGATGCTGCAATTTATCAACCCAAAAGCAATCTTGTATGGATTGACTGTGATTTCAACATTTGTTTTGCCATATGGACAATCTAATATGCAGTTTGTCATATGGACGCTGATTCTCGCACTCATTGGCTTTCTCGGTACATTCAGCTGGAGCTTATTTGGCTCTTTGTATAAGCGTTTTTTGACTGCTTACGAAAAACCGTTCCAGTATGTGATGGGGCTGCTTCTGATATACAGTGCGATTTCGATGATATGGGGCTATGTGATGTAAGTAGTCAGGAGCTTGGCCGCTGTCTGCCCATCACAACAGTATCATAATATAATCCGTCACTCAGCCGTTTATCGTTTTTTAAAACACCTTCAATCAGAAAGCCGTGGTTCTCATATAACCGAATGGCTTTTTGGTTGGTTTCCAGCACTTGAAGTGACATCTTCTGAATACCCTGCTGATCTGCCCAGTCGATTGAAGCGGCTAAAAGCTCTTTGCCGATGTGATAGCCCCAAGCATCTTTTTGTATGGCGACGCCAAATGTCACTTTGTGAGCAGAGCGCTTGAGTGAATGTCCCTCGCATCTGGAGAAACCAACAATTTCATCTTCAATAGCAGCGACCAAAAATAAATGCCGGCTTTGTTTGGTATCCTCTTGGATCAAAGACTCAAATGCTTTTTCATCAAGAAAGGCTTCGCCTGGTTCACGGTCTAAATATTCTGTTTCACCATCGATTTTCAGTCTGAGAGCTGATAACTGCTTGGCATCAGCCGCTGAAGCGGACCGGATACGATAGGTCACCCCACGAACTGTGAATATCTTTTTAGAGATGATCATGAAATAGAACACCAACCCTTCTTCTAATGTCTATCATACCTGAAACGTGTACATCGCACACTCAGATGTTTTGTATCTGTCAAAAAGGCTAAATGAATAGTATCAAACGTGGAGGTGGAACAAATGAGTGAAGAAAAAGGACATATGGATAAAGCGAAAGGAAAAACAAATCAAGCCAAAGGTCAATTGAAAGAGAAGCTTGGTGAAGCAACAGATCATCAAAACCTGAAAACAGAAGGGAAAAAGGATCAAGCAAAAGGAAAGCTTCAAGATAAAAAAGGGGATGTCAAAAATAAACTGAACCAGTAGAACCGAAAAACAGTGCGCTGCTTCATGTCTCCATCATGACATGTCTTTCATCAATAAAATGAATAGATGTGTGAAAAGAATTGATTATACGCGCTCGCTATCATCATGTAGACTTAAAACAGAAGGCATGATCAAGGGAGATGGTTGAGATGAAGCAAGTGTGGGAGAAAGTTGACGAGTATATCACAGACAAGTTGATCCCTAAAGATGATGTTTTGGAGCAAGCTCTTACTCATAATAAGCAAGCAGGCCTGCCAGAAATTGATGTGTCACCAGCTCAAGGGAAAATGCTTTATTTATTAGCAAAAACGAAGAATGCAAAGCGCATTTTAGAAATCGGGACACTCGGTGGATACAGTACCATTTGGCTGGCGCGTGCTCTCGAAGAGGATGGAGAACTCATCACACTAGAGGCTGTCAGCCATCATGTACAGATCGCACAGCAAAACATCAGCAGAGCGGGCTTATCGGAACGGGTGAGCATTTTGGAAGGAAAGGCATTAGATACGTTATCTCAGTTAAAAGAGAAGGCTGCGCTTCCATTCGATTTAATTTTCATTGATGCAGATAAACCGAACAACCCGAAATATCTGAAGTGGGCGTTAGATTTCTCGAAAAAGGGAACAGTCATTATTGCAGACAATGTCGTCAGAAATGGAGCAGTCCTTCTTGATTCTGATGGGGATGAACGAGTGCAAGGAACTCGTGAATTTTTCAATTTACTCAAACAAGAGTCAAGAATAGAGGCTACAGCCATTCAAACTGTTGGTGAAAAGGGTTACGATGGATTTGTATACGGAATCGTAAAATGAAACAAAGCTTAACCACATGCGGTTAAGCTTTTTCTTTTAGAAAAACCATCTGGCAGTGCCCATCAGCATAACGCCGACAAGAACAGTAAGTGACAAGCTTTTTGTCCAAACAGCAATGAGTACAGTAGGAGCCAAGACAGCAAGATACATCCAGTGAATGGTGACGCCTGTGCCTGTTGTTGTATGGATGAAGAGATGCTCTGCAATCAAAGCTGTAAAAATACAAATAGGAATAAACGATAACCATTTCAGCACCACTTCAGGCAGCTGAATACTTCTTACAAAAATAAAGGGTATGACCCTTGGAATGATGGTGACGATCATACAACCAACAATGAGCCATAACATAAAGCTGCTGATCATTTATCTGTCACCACCCCAATGGTTGCGACAAGCACAGTTGCTAAGAGCACAGCCACGTGTGATGGAACAAAATGAAGCAGAACAAACATCGCAACGACCATATACAAAACAAGTGACAGGCGATGAGTTAACTTATTTTTGGGTACTGTCTGTAACGAAAGGACTAGCAGTGCAGCAAACATCGCTGATAAAGCAAAATCAAGACCAAGTGCTTCAGGATTTGAAATCCAGTGTCCAAAAATGCCGCCAAGTATGCAGGCCGCAATCCAGCATAAATACGCCGTTATGTTCAGTCCGTGCATCCACCTGTTATTCAGCTTTCCTTGCTGCGCTAATTTATTCATCGCTACACCGAAGGATTCATCAGTCAGCAAAAGACCGAACCCAATATTTTGTTTCACAGAGTAGCGTGTAAAATGAGGAGCAAGCGTCAGGCTGAGCAATAAATGACGCAGATTCACAATAAATGTGGTGAAAATAATAGCAGAAAGGGGACTACCCGTAACAAGCAGTGCACAGATAATAAACTGTGAAGCACCTGCGTAAATAAAGATTGATAGAAGCGCAATGTCCCATAAGCTCAACTGTGCGCTAATTCCAACAATTCCAAAGGCAAACCCGATACTCATATAACCAAGCAGGGTTGGCACACAATCTTTTATTCCCTCGAGAAATGGTTCATGTTCCGTGGTGGGAATATGTTTTCTAGCTTCAATATCCAACGACCTCTACTCCTTTTCTGCATGACGACCTATAGTTTTAATTACTATATGAAAACGAATTTAGCATGTCAATAGCCGCTTATCTTCTATTATATGAAGAAAAAAGGTGCAAAAAGGATTGAAGTCAACCAGAATTTGTTATAAAGTATCAGAAAATAAAAATAATTGGAGTGACGACAAATGCTGTGGAAACCTTTGTTTGAACATGATGTTCCAAATGCCCTCCGTCCATAACGGAGAGTGATCTCCGTTTGTGGATATGGTACTCAAAATATCCAATAACGGAGGGAAAATGATGAATGAAAAATATATAGGCGCCCTTTACCTAGCAATCGCAGCAAGTATTTGGGGCGGCATGTACGTGGTTGTCAAAGTAACAGTAGCGGTGGTTCCGCCGCTTGAGCTTGTATGGATGAGATATGCTATAGCAGGAATCGTGCTGGTGTGCACCATTTGGCGGTTGGGCTATTCCTTTCGATTAGATAAAAAAGATATCCCGCTTGTTGTAATGATCGGATTGATCGGAAATTTTCTATCAATTGTGACCCAAGAAATCGGCACCATGTATACGTCAGCACAAATGGGGGCTGTTATCACATCTGCGACCCCTGCTTTTATGGTGCTGTTTGCGTTCTTTCTATTAAAAGAAGCCATGACTGTTCGAAAGTGCGCATCCATTCTGCTTGCTACAGCAGGTGTATGGCTCATGATTGGACCAGTCGCAGTGCAAACAGATGAATTAATTGGCGGTCTCTCACTCGTCATCGCTGCTTTTACATGGGCGCTCATGTCTGTTTTGCTGAAACGGGTTCCAGGAAAGTACCCTCAAGTCGTGACGACCACATATGCGATCATCATTGCATTCATTGTCTTAACACCACCTGCTTTATTTCGTTTACCTCATCTAGATGTGGAGCAGATGGCAAGACCAGAGATTTGGGGCGGCATTCTCTATCTAGGCATCATCTCAACAGCTCTAGCATTCTTTTTGTGGAATAGAGGGCTTCAATTGATGGATGCCTCGAGCGGCGGTCTGTTCTTTTTCTTTCAACCGATCGTAGGGGCAGCTCTTGGCTGGCTGCTTTTAGGTGAAGAGATGGGGATACGCTCATTCATTGGGATTCTATGTATCTTTGCAGGAGTCTATACTGTACTGCGTCAAAAGGAATAAAAGAAGATGTCCCTTCTAACAGGGGCATCTTCTTTATAAATGAGAGAGGGTAGGGAAACAGGATGATACAATTTCCGCATTTGCAAAAAGGACAAACAATTGGCGTAACAGCACCTTCCTCAGGTGTACAGCCATCTTTGCATGACATGTTTCAGCTTTCATGTGAACGAATGAAAAATAGAGGCTACGATGTCATATGTGGAGAGACGGTCTGGCAGCAGGAAAAAGCGAAATCAGCCCCTGCCATAGAACGAGCAAACGAACTTCAGTATATGATGACATGTGATGAGATTGACCACATCATCCCGCCATGGGGCGGACAGCTGCTTATGGAAGTATTAGAGCACCTTGATTTCTCATCGATGAGAAAAAAGTGGATTCTTGGTTACTCAGATACGAGTGCACTCCTGCTGGCGTTGACATTAAAAACAGGCATTGCCACAGCGCATGGGCCGAACTTAGTAGATCTTCAGGGAGAAGAACTTGATCAAACGACTGTCATGTGGGAAGAAGTGCTTTCAACAAAAGGGGAAATGGACATAAGCCAATTTTCTTCATCTATGTATCAAAAGGAATGGCAGTATGACAACCCGATTAAACATGTCTTTCATTTAACAGAACCGACCGCATGGCATACGGTTGATCAACAAGAAAAGATGGTAAAGGGAAGACTGCTGGGTGGCTGCATTGATGTCATACGTCATTTAGCAGGGACACCTTATGGGGACGTCAAAACTTTTCAGAAAACATTCATAAAAGATGAACCAATTCTCTGGTATTTCGAAAACTGCGAATTAAATGCTGCAAGCGTGAAGAGATCGCTTGTTCAATTAAAACTAGCAGGGTGGTTTGATCACTGTTCAGGTATGATGTTTGGGCGAAGTGCAGTAGATGTGCCTGTTGAAGGTTATCAGTATCAGGATGTATATGAAGAATTACAAAAGGAACTACAAATCCCCATTTTTTACGATATAGATTGTGGGCATGTCCCGCCGCAAATGACGCTGATTAATGGGGCATATGCAGAAGTACAGCTGCAGCCTCAAGGAAAAGCCGTACTGAAGCAAACATTTTCAGCATAAAAAAGGAAAGGGCGACCCCTTTCCTTCATATAACATTACATCCCTTTTGTTTCTTCACCTGCTTTAGGAACTTCCCACGCCGACTCACGGAATACTTTTTCCCATTTAGATACGACAATACATGCAACGGCATGCCCTGGAACATTCACGCCTGTTCGTGCCATATCCATAATTCGGTCAACACCGGCTATGATGGCAACGCCTTCTGCTGGAAGACCTACTGCATGAGCGGTTGCCAAAAGAACAACGAGTGAACCGGATGGCACAGCTGCAATCCCTTTACTCGTTAACACAAGAACAAGCATCATCAAAAGCTGCTGTGACAGACTCATGTCGACACCAAATGCTTGTGCAAGGAATACGCAGGCAACCGATAAATATAAACTTGATCCGTCACAATTGAGAGAAAGACCAGATGGAATCACAAAGGAAACAATTCTTTTTGGACACCCGTATTTCTCCATTCGTTCCATCAATTGAGGAAGGACAGTTTCAGTACTCGTAGTAGAGAAGGCAACAAGGAACAAATCCCAAATCATTTTTAATACTTCGAAGTAGTTAAAACGGAAGATCAGTGCGACCAGAGGGAATAAAGCAAAGAGTATAATGAATAATCCTAAAAATACTGTCCCGACAAGCTTCATCATTGGGATTAATAAAACAATGCCATATTGGCCGACAGAAGCAGCCATTAATGCAAGAACCCCAATAGGTGCTGTCACCATCACCATCTGTGTGAGCTTAAACATAATTTGTGCCACTGATTCAAAGAAGGTGAGAACAGGAGCAGAAGCTTTACCGATGCCGCTTGCCGCTACACCAAATAATATGGCGAAGAAAATGACAGCAAGTAAATCATTCTGAGCCATAACATCGACGATATTGGTTGGAATGATATCTAATACCATTTGTTTAAAGTCAACGACCTTCTCAGTATAACCATCTAATTCCCCAATATCTTTCTTAGCTAATTTAGAGAAATCGAGACCAACGCCAGGCTTTAGCCCATTTGCCAATAATAGCCCAATCCCAAGAACGATGGTTGTGATGACCTCAAACCAAATGATCGTCTTTAATCCAAGGCTGCCCATTTTCTTCATGCCGCCGCTGCCGGCTGCACCAATAACAATGGTTGAGAAAACGATTGGAACAACGATCATTTTAATCAGCCTGATGAATCCATCTCCAATTGGCCGCAGTGCCATTCCGAAGTCAGGGAAGAAATGGCCGATAAGAGCTCCTATCACCAAAGCGATCATGATTTGAAAAGCGACGAACTTTTTCATCATCTCCTACCTCCTTTAAATGCTTGGAAAAATATTAAGAATTTTCCAATAAATAAAAATTCTATGTGGCCATGTTTTGTCCTCCTTTGTATTTAGAAAGATTTTATTTAAGAATCATTGGAATTATGAAGAAAGAGAAGAAAATAGGGCTATTACATGTCTATTTATCTAAGAAAAAATCATTTTTAAAAAACATGAAACTTTTTTAGAAAAATGTATTGACCCTTTTATGTAATCCATGGTATATTTTTATTCGTCGCTGATGACGTATTTGAAACACAGACGTTCACACGCATGCGACAAACAAATTTTAAAAAGATGTTGACTTAAAAAAAACGATATGTTAAGATAATTAAGTCGCCTGATTAAGCGCCCGTAGCTCAATTGGATAGAGCGTTTGACTACGGATCAAAAGGTTAGGGGTTCGACTCCTCTCGGGCGCGCCAATACAAACCACGCGGGTGTAGTTTAGTGGTAAAACCTCAGCCTTCCAAGCTGATGTCGTGAGTTCGATTCTCATCACCCGCTCCATTTTGAACATGATCTTTGAAAACTAAACAAGACAAAACGTACCTGTTAATTCGAGTTTTTATAAAAAAATCCTATGACACTTCATAGGTAGTCAGTCAAACTGGCGAAAAGCAAAACTTCGGTTTTGTACTTTTTCGGAGAGTTTGATCCTGGCTCAGGACGAACGCTGGCGGCGTGCCTAATACATGCAAGTCGAGCGGACAGAAGGGAGCTTGCTCCCGGATGTTAGCGGCGGACGGGTGAGTAACACGTGGGTAACCTGCCTGTAAGACTGGGATAACTCCGGGAAACCGGAGCTAATACCGGATAGTTCCTTGAACCGCATGGTTCAAGGATGAAAGACGGTTTCGGCTGTCACTTACAGATGGACCCGCGGCGCATTAGCTAGTTGGTGGGGTAATGGCTCACCAAGGCGACGATGCGTAGCCGACCTGAGAGGGTGATCGGCCACACTGGGACTGAGACACGGCCCAGACTCCTACGGGAGGCAGCAGTAGGGAATCTTCCGCAATGGACGAAAGTCTGACGGAGCAACGCCGCGTGAGTGATGAAGGTTTTCGGATCGTAAAGCTCTGTTGTTAGGGAAGAACAAGTGCGAGAGTAACTGCTCGCACCTTGACGGTACCTAACCAGAAAGCCACGGCTAACTACGTGCCAGCAGCCGCGGTAATACGTAGGTGGCAAGCGTTGTCCGGAATTATTGGGCGTAAAGGGCTCGCAGGCGGTTTCTTAAGTCTGATGTGAAAGCCCCCGGCTCAACCGGGGAGGGTCATTGGAAACTGGGAAACTTGAGTGCAGAAGAGGAGAGTGGAATTCCACGTGTAGCGGTGAAATGCGTAGAGATGTGGAGGAACACCAGTGGCGAAGGCGACTCTCTGGTCTGTAACTGACGCTGAGGAGCGAAAGCGTGGGGAGCGAACAGGATTAGATACCCTGGTAGTCCACGCCGTAAACGATGAGTGCTAAGTGTTAGGGGGTTTCCGCCCCTTAGTGCTGCAGCTAACGCATTAAGCACTCCGCCTGGGGAGTACGGTCGCAAGACTGAAACTCAAAGGAATTGACGGGGGCCCGCACAAGCGGTGGAGCATGTGGTTTAATTCGAAGCAACGCGAAGAACCTTACCAGGTCTTGACATCCTCTGACAACCCTAGAGATAGGGCTTTCCCTTCGGGGACAGAGTGACAGGTGGTGCATGGTTGTCGTCAGCTCGTGTCGTGAGATGTTGGGTTAAGTCCCGCAACGAGCGCAACCCTTGATCTTAGTTGCCAGCATTTAGTTGGGCACTCTAAGGTGACTGCCGGTGACAAACCGGAGGAAGGTGGGGATGACGTCAAATCATCATGCCCCTTATGACCTGGGCTACACACGTGCTACAATGGACAGAACAAAGGGCTGCAAGACCGCAAGGTTTAGCCAATCCCATAAATCTGTTCTCAGTTCGGATCGCAGTCTGCAACTCGACTGCGTGAAGCTGGAATCGCTAGTAATCGCGGATCAGCATGCCGCGGTGAATACGTTCCCGGGCCTTGTACACACCGCCCGTCACACCACGAGAGTTTGCAACACCCGAAGTCGGTGAGGTAACCTTTATGGAGCCAGCCGCCGAAGGTGGGGCAGATGATTGGGGTGAAGTCGTAACAAGGTAGCCGTATCGGAAGGTGCGGCTGGATCACCTCCTTTCTAAGGATATATGGAGCAGCGTACGTTTTCGTCTTGTTTAGTTTTGAAGGATCATTCCTTCAAAACATGTCTCTAGCGAGACAGGATTGTTCTTTGAAAACTAGATAACAATAAGTAATACATTCACATTGAATGCAATGCAAAGTTCATCACACATAGTGATTCTTTCTAAAGTAAGAAATGGTTAAGTTAGAAAGGGCGCACGGTGGATGCCTTGGCACTAGGAGCCGATGAAGGACGGGACGAACACCGATATGCTTCGGGGAGCTGTAAGCAAGCTTTGATCCGGAGATTTCCGAATGGGGAAACCCACTGCTCGTAATGGAGTAGTATCCATACTTGAATACATAGAGTATGAGAAGGCATACCCGGGGAACTGAAACATCTAAGTACCCGGAGGAAGAGAAAGCAAATGCGATTCCCTGAGTAGCGGCGAGCGAAACGGGAACAGCCCAAACCAAGAGGCTTGCCTCTTGGGGTTGTAGGACACTCTATACGGAGTTACAAAGGAATGATATAAGCGAAGAGGTCTGGAAAGGCCCGCCAAAGAAGGTAACAGCCCTGTAACTGAAATGTTATTCTCTCCAGAGTGGATCCTGAGTACGGCGGAACACGTGAAATTCCGTCGGAATCCGGGAGGACCATCTCCCAAGGCTAAATACTCCCTAGTGACCGATAGTGAACCAGTACCGTGAGGGAAAGGTGAAAAGCACCCCGGAAGGGGAGTGAAATAGATCCTGAAACCGTGTGCCTACAAGTAGTCAGAGCCCGTTAACGGGTGATGGCGTGCCTTTTGTAGAATGAACCGGCGAGTTACGATCCCGTGCAAGGTTAAGCAGAAGATGCGGAGCCGCAGCGAAAGCGAGTCTGAATAGGGCGCATGAGTACGTGGTCGTAGACCCGAAACCAGGTGATCTACCCATGTCCAGGGTGAAGTTCAGGTAACACTGAATGGAGGCCCGAACCCACGCACGTTGAAAAGTGCGGGGATGAGGTGTGGGTAGGGGTGAAATGCCAATCGAACCTGGAGATAGCTGGTTCTCTCCGAAATAGCTTTAGGGCTAGCCTCAAGGTAAGAGTCTCGGAGGTAGAGCACTGATTGGACTAGGGGCCCCTACCGGGTTACCGAATTCAGTCAAACTCCGAATGCCGATGACTTATCCTTGGGAGTCAGACTGCGAGTGATAAGATCCGTAGTCGAAAGGGAAACAGCCCAGACCGCCAGCTAAGGTCCCAAAGTATACGTTAAGTGGAAAAGGATGTGGAGTTGCTTAGACAACCAGGATGTTGGCTTAGAAGCAGCCACCATTTAAAGAGTGCGTAATAGCTCACTGGTCGAGTGACTCTGCGCCGAAAATGTACCGGGGCTAAACGTATCACCGAAGCTGCGGACTGTTCTTACGAACAGTGGTAGGAGAGCGTTCTAAGGGCTGTGAAGCCAGACCGGAAGGACTGGTGGAGCGCTTAGAAGTGAGAATGCCGGTATGAGTAGCGAAAGACGGGTGAGAATCCCGTCCACCGAATGCCTAAGGTTTCCTGAGGAAGGCTCGTCCGCTCAGGGTTAGTCGGGACCTAAGCCGAGGCCGAAAGGCGTAGGCGATGGACAACAGGTTGATATTCCTGTACCACCTCCTCACCATTTGAGCAATGGGGGGACGCAGGAGGATAGGGTAAGCGCGGTATTGGATATCCGCGTCCAAGCAGTTAGGCTGGGAAATAGGCAAATCCGTTTCCCGTAAAGGCTGAGCTGTGATGGCGAGCGAAATTTAGTAGCGAAGTTCCTGATTCCACACTGCCAAGAAAAGCCTCTAGCGAGGTGAGAGGTGCCCGTACCGCAAACCGACACAGGTAGGCGAGGAGAGAATCCTAAGGTGATCGAGAGAACTCTCGTTAAGGAACTCGGCAAAATGACCCCGTAACTTCGGGAGAAGGGGTGCTTCTTAGGGTGTTAAAGCCCCGAGAAGCCGCAGTGAATAGGCCCAGGCGACTGTTTAGCAAAAACACAGGTCTCTGCGAAGCCGTAAGGCGAAGTATAGGGGCTGACGCCTGCCCGGTGCTGGAAGGTTAAGAGGAGCGCTTAGCGTAAGCGAAGGTGCGAATTGAAGCCCCAGTAAACGGCGGCCGTAACTATAACGGTCCTAAGGTAGCGAAATTCCTTGTCGGGTAAGTTCCGACCCGCACGAAAGGCGCAACGATCTGGGCACTGTCTCAACGAGAGACTCGGTGAAATTATAGTACCTGTGAAGATGCAGGTTACCCGCGACAGGACGGAAAGACCCCGTGGAGCTTTACTGCAGCCTGATATTGAATGTTGGTACAGCTTGTACAGGATAGGTAGGAGCCTTGGAAACCGGAGCGCTAGCTTCGGTGGAGGCATCGGTGGGATACTACCCTGGCTGTATTGACCTTCTAACCCGCTGCCCTTATCGGGCAGGGAGACAGTGTCAGGTGGGCAGTTTGACTGGGGCGGTCGCCTCCTAAAATGTAACGGAGGCGCCCAAAGGTTCCCTCAGAATGGTTGGAAATCATTCGCAGAGTGTAAAGGCACAAGGGAGCTTGACTGCGAGACCTACAAGTCGAGCAGGGACGAAAGTCGGGCTTAGTGATCCGGTGGTTCCGCATGGAAGGGCCATCGCTCAACGGATAAAAGCTACCCCGGGGATAACAGGCTTATCTCCCCCAAGAGTCCACATCGACGGGGAGGTTTGGCACCTCGATGTCGGCTCATCGCATCCTGGGGCTGTAGTCGGTCCCAAGGGTTGGGCTGTTCGCCCATTAAAGCGGTACGCGAGCTGGGTTCAGAACGTCGTGAGACAGTTCGGTCCCTATCCGTCGCGGGCGCAGGAAATTTGAGAGGAGCTGTCCTTAGTACGAGAGGACCGGGATGGACGCACCGCTGGTGTACCAGTTGTTCTGCCAAGGGCATCGCTGGGTAGCTATGTGCGGACGGGATAAGTGCTGAAAGCATCTAAGCATGAAGCCCCCCTCAAGATGAGATTTCCCATTCCGCAAGGAAGTAAGATCCCTGAAAGATGATCAGGTTGATAGGTCTGAGGTGGAAGCGTGGTGACACGTGGAGCTGACAGATACTAATAGATCGAGGACTTAACCTATATTCTAATGTGAAGCATGAACATTGTTATCTAGTTTTGAGAGAACATTCTCTCCATCAGGTTTGGTGGCGATAGCGAAGAGGTCACACCCGTTCCCATACCGAACACGGAAGTTAAGCTCTTCAGCGCCGATGGTAGTTGGGGGTTTCCCCCTGTGAGAGTAGGACGCCGCCAAGCTTGTTATATTTATATCGTCGCGGGGTGGAGCAGTTCGGTAGCTCGTCGGGCTCATAACCCGAAGGTCGCAGGTTCAAATCCTGCCCCCGCAACCAAAATGGTCCGGTAGTTCAGTTGGTTAGAATGCCTGCCTGTCACGCAGGAGGTCGCGGGTTCGAGTCCCGTCCGGACCGCCATTTTTATGACTTGTAAACGAAAACGTATAGTTTCGTTTTTTTTTATGTCTTTTTCTTTCTACAAATGCCCAAGTTGCAATGAAATGTTTTGTGTTTGGCTACACTATAAGAAAGAATAGATAGATTACTTCAACTCAGCCTGGTTTTTTCACACCAGGCTTTCTTTATATCATTTTTAGTTGGAACTGAGACTTAAATTCGCTACACTAATACTAACTGTGCTTGACCTCATGTCTACTTAACCAATTGATTGCAAGAAGGGGCTGTCTTTTTATGGATGAATTTGATCTTATTCGCCGAATCACACCAAAAGATACATATCAGCGCTCTTTGATCATGGGCATCGGTGATGATGCAAGTGTTTATCAACCTCATTCACATTGTGAAGAGGTCGTTTGTGTTGATACAATGGTGGAGCATGTTCATTTTCGTTTTGACTTTTCCACACCATTTGAAGTTGGCTTTAAGGCACTGGCAGTCAATGTCAGTGATATCGCTGCAATGGGAGGGACCCCAAAGTATTATCTTGTTTCAATTGCGATCCCGCCTCATGGTGATGAGACAATCGTCACGGATCTTTACGAGGGAATGAAAGCGTTGGCTGACTCCTATCATATGGATTTGATTGGTGGAGATACAGTGGCCACCCGCAGTGACTTTGTCATTACCGTGACAGTCATTGGTGAGGTTTCAAAGGGAACAGCTTGTTATCGTCACAGTGCTCAGACTGGAGACATCGTCTTTGTCACAGGTGAACTCGGTTCATCAGCTGCTGGGTTATCAATCTTAATGAACGAAGAAGCCCCTTCTGAGGCGGTCGATGCTGATTTTTTTCTTAAGCGTCATAAAATGCCTCAGCCTCATATTGCTGCTGGACACATTTGTTCAAGTTTCCCGCGGGTCACCTTGAATGATGTGAGTGATGGATTAGCGAGTGAGTTGAATGAGATAGCCGAAGCGAGCTGTGTGATGATCGAGATAGAAGCTGATAAGCTTCCAATTCATCCAGATTTACAGGTGCTGCGCAAAGACTGGCTTGAATGGGTGTTATTTGGGGGAGAAGACTTTGTTTTAACTGGTACGATACCAGAATCTGATTGGGAAAGCTTTGAATCGCAATGTCAAAAAGAAGGCATTCAGATCACACGTATTGGACAAGTCAAAGATGATCAAGCAGCCAGTGTTATGTTAAAAGACAATGATCAACAAACAATGTTAATGAAAAAAGGATATAATCATTTTAAGAAATGAGGTGACATCAACGGTGAAATTAACATGGACGACAAAAGGTGCGGATGAGACGAAACGAATTGCCGCTGCTTTGGCCAAACTTGTGATACCAGGCGATGTATTGACATTAGAAGGAGATTTAGGCGCAGGCAAAACCACTTTTTCAAAAGGTTTTGCGGAAGGCTTAGGAATTACCCGTATCGTCAACAGCCCCACCTTTACAATTATTAAAGAATATACCGATGGCAGACTGCCACTTTATCATATGGACGTGTACCGAATGGAAGATGCAGAAGAAGAGATTGGACTCGAAGAATATTTTGAGGGTGAAGGTGTATGCTTGGTTGAATGGGCACATCTTATTGAACCTCAATTGCCTTCTTCCTATTTAAAAATAGAAATGCTGAGAACAGAACGTGAAGAAGAACGGCACCTCACGTTTGATGCAAAAGGGGAGCGTTATGAGACCCTTTGTAAGGAGATGAAAGATTTTGACCATACTGGCCATTGATACATCAAACCATACACTAGGAATTGCTCTTGTAAGAGACTTCACTGTGATTGGCGAGAGCATTACGTATTTAAAGAAGAACCATTCCGTCCGAGCGATGCCTACTGTTGAAGCATTGATGAAAGAGTGTGGTGTAGCGCCAAGTGAACTAAGTAAAATTGTTGTAGCGAAAGGACCTGGTTCCTACACTGGCGTTCGAATCGGTGTGACCATTGCAAAAACACTCGCATGGACGCTGTCTATCCCGATATCGGCTGCTTCGAGTTTAGAAACACTTGCGGCAAATGGCCAATATTTTGATGGGTATATCTCACCTCTATTTGATGCGAGAAGAGGCCAAGTTTATACCGGACTATATACGTTTGAAAAGGGTAAGATCAAAGAGGTCGAACCAGATCAAAATATCTTGCTCACGGATTGGCTTCATGAACTGAAGCAGACAGGAAAGCCTGTTTTATTTCTTGGACAAGATGTGCACCTTCATGAAGAGAGCATTCGCTCCATTTTAGGAGAAACGGCTGTGCTGGCAGAGGGGACATTTCATAACCCAAGACCTTCAGTGCTTGCATTTTTAGGCGCAGATCGTCCTGCTGAAGATGTCCATCAGCTTGTTCCTAACTATATTCGTTTGGCAGAAGCGGAAGTGAAATGGCTTGAAGGACAAAAATAATCTTAACATAGCAGAGATTCGACAAATGACAGTAGCGGACATTCCAGAGGTGTATACGATTGAAGTGCATTCGTTTACAGCTCCTTGGAAAAAGGAATCGTTTGTCTATGAGATTCTCCATAATCAATACAGCTATTATTTCCTCATTGAAGAAGATAAACAGCCTGTTGGGTATTGCGGGGTCTGGATTGTCATGGACGATGCACAAATTACGAACATTGCGATTCTCCCTGAGCATAGAGGAAAAGGCTACGGGGAAGCATTGCTTCGATATGTGATGGAATTTTGCAAAGAAAAAAAGACAGATCATCTTTCTTTAGAGGTGCGGGTTTCGAATACACCAGCACAATCCCTCTATGAAAAGCTCGGTTTCAGACCAGCTTCAATTCGAAAGAATTATTATACGGATAATGGAGAAGATGCATTAGTCATGTGGGTGAATATAAATGAGTGAACAAACAGATCGATTCATATTAGGTATAGAAACAAGCTGCGATGAAACAGCTGCGTCCATTGTGAAAAATGGAAAGGAAATCGTGGCGAATGTGGTGGCCTCGCAAATAGACAGTCATAAACGATTTGGCGGTGTTGTACCCGAAATTGCTTCGAGGCATCACGTGGAGCAAGTCACCATCGTATTAGAAGAAGTGATGGCACAGGCGGGTATGAGCTTTAAGGATTTAGATGCGATCGCTGTCACAGAAGGACCTGGTCTTGTCGGTGCCTTGCTGATTGGTGTCAATGCAGCAAAGGCACTGAGCTTTGCCCATCAAATTCCTCTTGTTGGTGTACATCATATTGCAGGACATATTTATGCAAATCAGCTTGTTGATGAATTGGAGTTTCCATGTTTAGCTCTTGTTGTCTCTGGCGGACATACTGAGCTTGTTTTAATGAAGGAGCACGGATCTTTTGAGGTCATCGGAGAAACTTTAGATGATGCGGCTGGAGAAGCGTACGATAAAGTGGCCCGGACGATGGGTCTCCCGTACCCAGGCGGACCTCACATTGATCGGTTAGCGCATGAAGGAGAGCCGACAATTAAGCTTCCTCGTGCATGGCTTGAAGAAGGGTCCTATCACTTTAGCTTCAGTGGTTTAAAATCAGCTGTGATCAACACCTTACACAATGCGTCACAAAAGGGAGAAACAATTGCCCCAGAGAATTTGGCCGCAAGTTTTCAAGCAAGCGTCATTGAAGTGCTTGTTGGGAAAACATTGAAAGCAGCAGAAGCCTATGGTGTGAAGCAGGTTGTTCTAGCTGGAGGAGTCGCTGCCAATAAAGGACTAAGAGAAGCTTTAACCTCAGCATTCACGAAGCTGCCAGACGTGAAGGTCATTATTCCGCCATTATCTCTTTGTACAGACAATGCAGCCATGATCGCTGCTGCTGGAACCGTTGCATTTGAAAAAGGAATAAGAGGCGATATGGCGATGAATGGCCAGCCAGGATTGCCGCTAGTCTCATATAAATGAAAACTCCTGTGGATTACAGGGGTTTTTATTTTTTATGAAAGCGATCTATTCACATGTAAACGTTATATATCCACAATTGTTAGAAAATTTTGTTTTAAAATGAAGAGGGTGTGTATAAATACGATCTTTTTTGTGGATATGTGATTAAAACTCTGTGGATAAAGTGGATAAGTCCAAAGTATTTAAGAATAATCAAGAATTTATTGTGGGTATCGTTGTGGATAATAAATTTCATTGAAAGAAAAAAGAGTACCCTTTAGGGCACTCTTTAAGATTCTGACAGCTCTTCCCACTCTGCAAAAAGTAATTCCAGCTCTTGATTGAGCGTATCATTTTCTGTTTGAATGGCTTGGATCTTCTCGTGATCTTGAAAAATATCAGGATCACATAGAAACTCTTCATTTTCACCGAGTTTGTCTTCAATGACAGCAATCCGTTCTTCAATTTCTTCGATTCTGCGCTGCTTTTGTCTTTCTTTCTTTTTCAGTTCTTTTTCTTCCGCATAAGAAAGCTTTGCCTTTTCTGCTGGCTGTGCATCTTGTTTTTTAAGCGGTTCATTTTCTTGAAGTGCTTCCAGCTCTAATTGTTCATTTTTCTTTTCAAGATAGTAGTCATAATCACCGAGATATTCTCTTGTTTCTGTAGGCGAAAGCTCAAATACTTTCGTAGCGAGACGATTGATAAAATAACGATCATGCGAGACAAATAAGATGGTTCCTGGATAATCGATTAGTGCATTCTCTAAAATTTCCTTACTATCTAAGTCCAGATGGTTTGTAGGCTCATCGAGAATAAGGAAATTGGCTTTTTGGAGCATCAGCTTTGCCAGTGCAAGGCGTGCTTTTTCTCCGCCGCTTAATGCATGGACAGGCTTTAAAACGTCATCACCGGAAAAGAGGAAGTTTCCTAAACATGTCCGAATTTCTTTTTCATTCATATGAGGATAGTCATCCCAAAGCTCATTGAGCACTTTTTTCGAGGATGTCAGTTTGGCTTGCTCTTGGTCATAGTAGCCGATCGTGACATGAGATCCAAAAGTGATGTCGCCTTTTACTGGTGTTAATGTGTTCGTTAACGTTTTTAAAAGGGTTGATTTCCCGATCCCGTTAGGTCCAATGAGTGCCACACTATCCTCGCGTTTAATCTGAAAAGAAAGAGAGGATAGGAGCGGTGTTTTTTCATCATAACTAATATCGAGATCATGCACCTTCAGCACATCATTGCCGCTTTGTCTCGTAATATCAAAATGAAAGTTTGCAGATTTTTCATCACCTAAAGGCTTATCTAAACGATCCATCCGTTCGAGCTGCTTGCGTCTGCTTTGAGCGCGCTTTGTGGTGGAGGCTCTTGCCAGGTTGCGGTCCACGAAATCCTGAAGCTTTGAGATCTCTTCTTGCTGCTTTTCGTAGAGTTTCATATCACGCTCTAGTTGCTCTGCTTTCAGCTCAAGATACTTACTATAGTTCCCTGCAAACTTTTTCATCGAAGTTCTTGAGACTTCATAGACGTGGTTTACGACTTTGTCTAAGAAATAGCGGTCATGGGACACGATGAGAATGGCACCTGTATAATTTTGCAAATACTGCTCCAGCCATGATAAGGTATCAATATCTAAATGGTTGGTCGGCTCATCCAGAATTAAGAGTTCTGGTTTCATTAACAAGAGCTTTCCAAGCGCTAGACGGGTTTTCTGGCCGCCGCTTAAAGATTGGACGGTTGTCTCATCTTCAAAATGACTAAAACCGAGTCCATGAAGAATGGAACGGACATCTGCTTCATATTGATACCCGCCTTGATCTTTAAATTCCTGCTGAAGCCTGTCATAGGTTTTCATAAGGGCATCCAGCTCAGAACCTGTGGAGGAAGCCATTTTCTCCTCAATGGTTCTCATCTCTTGTTCCATCTCTTTTAAATGATCAAAAACCGATAATAATTCGTCTTTTAACGTACGTGTAGATGTCACATCGGTATGCTGTGCTAAATAGCCGATCGATAGGTCTTTTGGTTTGATGATCTCACCTTGCTCGTAAGACATTTGACCGGCAATGATTTTCAAAAGCGTGGATTTGCCTGCGCCGTTACGACCTACAATGGCAATTCGATCCCTTGCTTTGACTTCCAATTTTATATTCGTTAAAACGGTATCAGCGCCAAACGATTTGGACAGCTGATTCACTTGTAGAATCATCATGTAACTTCACCTCTGCTATAATATGTTAAGTGTAGCTTATCAGCAGTAAACCGGCAAATGTTACATACAATCGCCATATTCAAATGAAAGACAGATAGGAAAAAATAGTGTATCATTTGAGTGAGGGAGCGTTGAAAGATGAGTCAATTTAGCCACTTTAACGAACAGGGAAGAGCAAAGATGGTCGACATTAGTGACAAATCGTCTACAGTGAGAACCGCCGTTGCTGTTTCAAGTGTTCGTATGATAAAAGAAGTGTTTCATAAAATAGAGCAGCGTGAAATTGGAAAAGGGGATGTGCTGTCGGTTGCACAGGTTGCTGGTATCATGGCAGCAAAGCAAACATCTACCATCATTCCAATGTGTCATCCGCTTGCACTAAAAGGCGTGGAAATCTCCTTTAATTGGGAGGAAGACGGAAATGCGCACATCCTGAACATACAAGTACAGGTAAAAACAAAAGGAAGTACGGGTGTGGAGATGGAAGCGCTCACTTCTGCTTCAGTATGTGCACTGACCGTTTACGACATGTGCAAAGCGATTGATAAAGGCATGATCATCGGTCCTACCTATCTAATTGAAAAGACAGGCGGGAAAAATGGTGATTTTCACAGAGCATCTGATATTTAAGTTGGAGGACCTTATATGAATATAGATCAGTCAAAAATTCCACAAGCGACAGCCAAACGTTTGCCGCTATATTACCGTTTTTTAAAAAATCTGCATGCATCAGGAAAACAAAGGGTGTCATCAGCGGAGCTTAGTGATGCAGTCAAAGTGGATTCTGCTACCATTCGCCGAGATTTTTCGTACTTTGGTGCACTTGGGAAGAAAGGGTATGGCTATAATGTCGATTATCTCTTGACCTTCTTCAGAAAGACCCTTGACCAAGATGAAATGACCAATGTCATGCTCATCGGTGTCGGGAATTTAGGGACTGCTTTTTTACACTATAATTTCATAAAAAATAATAATACAAAAATTTCAATGGCTTTTGACGTCAATGAGAGTAAAATAGGAAGTGAGATAGGCGGCGTGCCTGTCTATGATTTGGATAAGCTTGAAGAGCATGTTCAAGAGGTAGGAGATATCCCTGTTGCGATTTTGACAGTACCTGCCGTAGCAGCTCAATCCATTACAGATCGTTTGATTGCCCTTGGCATCAAAGGAATCCTTAACTTTACGCCGGCTCGATTGAATGTGCCGGAACACATTCGAATTCATCATATAGATTTGGCGGTTGAACTTCAGTCTCTTGTGTATTTCTTAAAGCATTACTCTGTTACGCAGGAGGACTGACGAAAAGGGGTAAAGGGGGTGGAGCAAATGGGTCCGATCGGTCCTGGGAGTTTGATTCTGATTGCGATTGTAGCGCTCATTATTTTTGGGCCGAAAAAGCTTCCTGAATTAGGAAGAGCAGCAGGAGATACATTACGTGAATTCAAAAATGCCACAAAAGGCTTAGCTGATGATCAGGAAGAAAAAAAGAAAAAAGAAGATCAGTAGAATAGGATGAGCTTCATGAATGTCAAAGATATGCCGCTTATGGAGCATATTGTGGAACTGCGAAAACGCTTAGTGATCATTGCGATGTTTTTTGTCGCCTTTATGGTGGCTGGTTTTTTTCTCGCTAAGCCGGTCATTGTGTATTTACAAAATACCGATGAAGCGGCAACACTCACACTGAACGCTTTTAAGCTTACAGATCCACTGTACGTGTTTATGCAGTTCGCATTTGTCATTGCTTTGGTTTTGACGTGTCCCGTTATTTTATATCAGCTGTGGGCGTTTGTGAGTCCTGGCTTATATGAAAAAGAAAGAAAGGTGACACTTGCTTACATTCCGATTGCACTGCTTTTATTTTTGAGCGGTGTGGCTTTCTCTTATTTTATTTTGTTTCCGTTTGTCGTCGACTTTATGATGCGAATGTCGAATGATTTAAATGTAGAGCAAGTCATTGGGATTCATGAGTATTTTACATTTCTGATGCAGTTAACACTTCCATTTGGCTTTTTGTTTCAGATGCCCGTCGTGTTGATGTTTCTCACAAGACTTGGCATCATCACACCGATGTTTTTATCAAAAATACGGAAGTATGCCTATTTTGTCCTCCTTGTCATTGCCGCACTCATTACACCGCCAGAGCTTGTTTCTCACCTCATGGTCACCTTGCCAATGCTCGTTTTATACGAAGTAAGCATTATCATTTCAAGAGTGACCTACCGCAAAATGCAGCAAACAGAGGAGAAAGAAAGTCATTATGTCTCATAAAAAAGCATCGTGATCCAATGAGGGATCACGATGCTTTTTCTATTGTGAAAGAAATTGATTGATCGCGTGAAAGAGGTGCTCATAATAGGCGGGCTCATGCTGGACAAAATCATGAACACCCACTTCCATGCTTTCCTCACGTCGTTCTTCGTTTGCATCAACTTTAAAGCCCTCGATTTGAATTTTTTCGCATGTTCCTGTTAAAAGCTGCTGTGCATCAAGCAGCTTTGCTCTGTACAGACCAGCGACTTCTTCTTTCTGTAGATGAACTTCCATGTGCTCTTTTTGATTCATATAAAGGTACACATGGCAGAACTCACGGTCAATGAACGAAGGCATATGGATTTCATCCTGTATGACACCTGCAAAGGTGAGGTCCTCAAAAGGGATAGAAAGACCAAGCTCTTCTTCTACCTCTCTCAAGCCATCAGAAGGCTGTTCATCTGCAAGAAGGTGGCCCGCTGCTGTGATATCAAAAAGAGATGGAAAATCCTTTTTTTCGGGACTTCTAAGCTGAAAATAAAGGTGCACGGTGCCATGTTCCTTTTTAAGAAGCCAGAAATGAAATGTTTCATGCCAATGGCCTTGGGTGTGGACATCTGAACGGGCGGAGACTCCAATCGTTTCATGCTGATCATTGAAGATACGAAGTTTTTCATGTTCCATCAAGACACGTCCTCCATAAAAAAACCATTTTCCAACCGCGGAAAATGGTTTTTGATTTATTTTTGCTGCTGTTTTTTGAGTTTGACAGAGAAGGCAAACATTTTAAGCGCGATATTGATATTATAGGCCGCAAACACCATCAGCAAAATGCTGTAAAATGACCACATGTCACCTGGGTTCTGAATGGCCATATAGGTGAAAGCGACACCTACGGCAAAATAAATGATGCCCCATACGACTGGGTTTCTCATGAGAAAAAGCCTCCAATAATCATTTGCATAGTTTGAGATTGTTCTTCAATCATTTTTCTTACTGGCTCAATCTGTACAAGAATGACGAGCGAGTTCATCAACATATGAGCGCCGATTGGAACAATGATTCGTTTTGTTTTGGCATATAAAAAGGCAAAGGTAAAGCCCATTGCGGTATAGAGAAAGAAGTGGGGAAAATCAGAGTGTGCAGCAGCGAAAAATACTGAACTCACAAGTGCTCCAATAAAAAAATTCGTTCTTTCATAAATCACACCAAAAATGATTTTTCGGAAAACGATTTCTTCAAGTATTGGTCCAATCAGTGAAATAATGATAACAAGAAAAGGAAAAGCATCCATAATAGATAAAATATTTTGCGTATTTTCTGATTCACGGCCAATGCCGAATGCATATTGTTCAATCACGCCTGCAATCGATTGTGCAAAGAGAGAAAGAAAGAAACCGCCAATGATCCATGCGATAGCAGAACCGATTGAAGCAGGCGCTTCATTTCGCAGTGAAGCTTTTGGGACGGTTCGAAGGATGAGCAGAATAATGATCAACCCGATACAGAAACTGATGATTGTCCACGTTCCTGATAATTTTGAAAGCTCTGTTTGAGTCATCGGTGTTTGAATGAATCCCAGCCATTTCATAATAAGAAAATAAGGAAACGCAGATACCTGTACCAATATATACGTTAAGATGATGTACCAATATTGTTTTTTCAAGTAACGAAAACCCCTTTACTAAAAGAACTAAATTTATTGTAACACAAGTCTTCTTTTTCGATAAAAAGGAAAGAATCTGAGATTGAAAAAGATCGTGAAAGCGTAAAAATTTTTAAGAGTTTTCACTTGAAATTGCAGAAGACATTCTTTATTATAATAAATGTGTTAGCACTCACTGGTGATGAGTGCTAAAAAAGACTACATATAAAAATTGAGGAGGTTGTTTCTTATGTTAAAGCCATTAGGCGATCGCGTAATCATTGAACTCGTTGAATCTGAGGAAAAAACCGCTAGCGGTATTGTTTTACCGGATTCTGCAAAAGAAAAACCGCAAGAAGGTAAAATTGTTGCAGCAGGTTCAGGGCGTGTACTTGAAAGTGGTGAGCGCGTTGCGTTAGAAGTAAGCACAGGCGACCGCATTATCTTCTCAAAATATGCAGGCACTGAAGTGAAATATGAAGGAAAAGAATATTTAATCCTTCGTGAGAGCGACATTTTAGCTGTTATTGGTTAATCACATAAAAAACATTGAGATACATTTTTAAAAAGACTGAGGAGGTTTCGTTATTATGGCAAAAGATATTAAGTTCAGTGAAGAAGCACGTCGCGCAATGTTACGTGGTGTAGATGCACTTGCAGATGCTGTAAAAGTAACTTTAGGACCTAAAGGACGTAACGTGGTTCTTGAGAAAAAATTCGGTTCTCCACTTATCACAAATGATGGTGTAACGATTGCAAAAGAAATCGAATTAGAAGATGCATTTGAAAACATGGGTGCAAAACTTGTGGCTGAAGTTGCAAGCAAAACAAACGATGTTGCTGGTGACGGTACAACAACTGCAACAGTTCTAGCTCAAGCGATGATCCGTGAAGGTCTTAAAAACGTAACAGCTGGTGCAAACCCTGTTGGCGTTCGTAAAGGGATCGAAGAAGCAGTGAAAGTAGCACTTGAAGGCTTGCACGAGATTTCTAAACCAATCGAAGGCAAAGAATCAATTGCTCAAGTTGCGGCTATTTCTGCAGCAGATGAAGAAGTCGGCAGCCTAATCGCTGAAGCGATGGAACGCGTAGGTAACGATGGTGTCATCACAATTGAAGAATCTAAAGGATTCACAACTGAGCTTGAAGTGGTTGAAGGTATGCAATTTGACCGCGGATATGCTTCACCATACATGGTGACGGATTCTGATAAGATGGAAGCGGTTCTTGAAAATCCTTACATCTTAATTACTGATAAAAAAATTACAAACATTCAAGAAATCCTTCCTGTACTTGAGCAAGTTGTACAACAAGGCAAACCATTATTGCTCATTGCTGAAGATGTAGAAGGCGAAGCACTTGCAACTCTTGTTGTGAACAAACTTCGTGGTACATTCAACGCAGTAGCAGTAAAAGCACCTGGATTCGGTGATCGTCGTAAAGCAATGCTTGAAGACATCTCTGTTCTAACTGGCGGAGAATTAATCACAGAAGACCTAGGACTTGACCTGAAATCAACTGAAATCGGTCAGCTTGGCCGCGCTTCTAAAGTCGTTGTGACAAAAGAAAACACAACAATCGTAGAGGGCTCAGGAGATTCTGCTCAAATCTCAGCACGTGTGAACCAAATCCGTGCACAAGTAGAAGAAACAACTTCTGAATTCGATAAAGAAAAATTACAAGAACGTCTTGCAAAACTAGCTGGCGGCGTCGCTGTCATCAAAGTTGGTGCTGCAACTGAAACAGAACTAAAAGAGCGTAAACTACGCATCGAGGATGCACTGAACTCAACTCGCGCAGCAGTTGAAGAAGGTATCGTATCCGGTGGTGGTACAGCACTTGTGAATGTATACAACAAAGTCGCTTCAATCGAAGCTGATGGTGACGTTCAAACAGGTGTGAACATCGTTCTACGTTCTCTTGAAGAGCCAATTCGTCAAATCGCTCACAACGCAGGTCTTGAAGGATCCGTTATCGTTGAGCGCTTGAAAAACGAAGAAATTGGCGTAGGCTTCAACGCAGCAACAAACGAATGGGTAAACATGATCGAAAAAGGAATCGTTGACCCAACAAAAGTAACTCGCTCTGCACTTCAAAACGCAGCTTCTGTAGCAGCAATGCTTCTAACAACTGAAGCAGTCGTAGCTGACAAACCAGAAGAAGGCGGCTCAGGCGGCGGAATGCCGGATATGGGCGGCATGGGTGGAATGGGCGGAATGATGTAATCAGGGTTTCAAAACCTTGTTATATCAACGTCTGAAATTAACTATAGGAGAAGGCCTTTCATCAGTTTGCAAAACTGTTGGGAGGCCTTTTCTTCCATTTTAACAGTTATATGAGCATAGATATTCCTCATAGTATGACTAACCTTGTTGATTAAATAGAAACTTTGAACGGGGAAAATCCGTCTTGATGCTGCAATTGCAAGGACTATAATAGAGAAAAAACCACTGGTTAGTTGCTATCAATGTTTACACAACCTATAGTAATAGGAGCTTTTAAATCTGAGGAAGATATTTTTAGGTATATTAAAGGAATTGATCTTCTATTGCTGATGATGTTGGCTCAAAGGCAATCGGTGGGAATGGCAAAAAATAGTGACTGTAGAGAGAGTGAAGGAGAGTTCAATTTGTAGAAAGTTTAAAGCTTAGCAAGAAAAGAGTAAACCCTAAAGCGTCTACTCTTTCATGTTTAATCATCTTATGATTAGCAATCTTCTGCTTTGCTATGATGAAGAGGTGGTGGAATTAACCATCCTTTTTCTTTGTTAAGTCTAAGGACTTTTGCTCCAAGTGCTGCCTTTTGAATATGAAACTGTCCAAACATCATAGCAATGTCTTCTCGAATTGATTGACCCATAATTGTGCTACACGATACTAATCCTGACGCAATGTTAGCCGAAAGACCAGCGGCTATTTCTGGATCTTGAAAACGTGCCCCTACTGGAATATCGTCTATACAAGCTTTAGGTCGTTCAGGAGGTGTTGGAGGTAAGCCAATTCCATTTTCTTTTAATAAAGTTTCAATTTCTTTGATTTCTTGTTGCCCACCCTGAATAGCTTCTTCAATTAATTTTTGTAAGTCTTCGTCACCTGCATGGTTTAAGTGGGTTTGATAACCAGCAACTAAACCTTTAGCTACCATCAAGTAAGACCATGTACCAAACACTTCACCATAGTGCATAGGTTCATCCGTTGGATTTCCACTTAAAATTCCCATTGTCATCCTCCCTAATTGTAAAATATTCATTAAGCGACCTCCCTTTCTTGACGATTGGTCACCTTTTTATAGTTCCTAAATTAAACCAATATATTCATCATTTTAATGATGGTTGTTAAAGGTAAAAATTCTAATTTTAATCTATGTGGACTCTAACGAATAATGGCTAATAAAACTGGAGAGGTTATGTTATAAAAAGAGGCGGCTGCATAAAGGGAAATTATCTTCTAGCAACGAATATATCGTTATTTTTGTAACGATTACCACTATTATAGGAACGAGGGAAATAAAGAAAATGAAAAGAACACTTTCTAAATGAAGGTGTTTTTTATTGTGTTTACAACAAAAATAAACTATAATGTTGTTGTGTGTTATGTTGTAAATGCAATAAAAGGAGTCATGATAAATGAGAGAGATTTTACGAGAGATTGGCGTCATCGCTCGGGCGCTTGATTCCATAAGTAATATTGAATTTAAAGAGTACGATTTAACGAAGGGGCAGTATTTGTATCTTGTGCGTATTTGTGAGGAGCCTGGTATCATTCAGGAAAAGCTGGCGGAAATGATTAAAGTGGATCGAACTACGGCGGCTCGGGCTATCAAAAAGTTAGAATTGAATGGGTTTATTGAGAAAAAAGATGATCGTGTGAATAAAAAAATCAAAAAGCTGTTTCCAACTGAAAAAGGGGAAACGGTCTACCCAATGATCAAACGAGAACATGATTATTCGAATCAAGTGGCGCTCGGTGGGTTTTCTGAGGAAGAAGCGGAACAGATTTATGAGTATCTTCTAAGGGTGCGAAAGAATATAGAAAAGGACTGGGAAGATGTGAAAAAAGGGATAAAGAGAAGCTACTAATTAATAAGGAGGGACGACTTTATGACCGTCACTTTCATTCGGTGCAATGTACAACATGTAAAGGAGCTTCAGAAAATTGGGATCGATACGTTTAAAGAAACCTTTCTGGATCAAAACAAAGTGGAACATATCGAAGCTTACGTGAAGACAGCTTTTCACCTAAACCAGCTGTTAAAGGAATTACAGCACCCTTCTTCACAGTTTTATTTTGTTCAAGTGAATGGGGAAGTAGCTGGTTATTTGAAGATCAATATGGATGATGCCCAATCAGAAGAGATGGGGAGTGACGCGTTAGAGATTGAAAGAATTTATATCAAGCGATCCTTTCAAAAGCAAGGATTAGGCCGATGTTTAATTGATCAAGCCATTGAAATTGCGAAAAATCATCTTAAACGAGATGTTTGGCTTGGGGTGTGGGAGCACAATAGAGCGGCTATTGCTTTCTATCAAAAGCTTGGGTTTGTTCAAACAGGGGTGCACGCCTTTCACATGGGGAATGAAGAGCAAATGGATTTCATTATGACCAAAACACTTAGCTGATCAAAAAGGGGGAAGGGACATGCATATTCCATCATTTTTTCAAGTGAAAGATATGGAAGAAGTAAAAGCATTTATTCAATTACATTCATTTGCAACAGTTGTGACCACAACGGATGTAAAACCCATTGCGACACATATTCCAGTGAGTTTTCATCAAGTTGAAGATTCGTATGTGATCACAGGGCATATGGCGATTGGAAATCCTCAGTGGAAAACGTTTGAAGAGAACGAAAAGGTGCTCGTGATTTTTCAGGGGCCGCATGCTTACATATCCTCTTCATGGTATGAAAAGGAATCCGTTCCGACATGGAATTACCAAGCTGTCCATGTATATGGAAAGGCTGTGTTGCTAGAAAAAGCAGAACTGGTCAAGGAATTAACAACGATGCTGGAAACATACGAAAGCCAAAGAGAACAGCCAATTTTATGGGATACTTTGTCTGAGGGACTGTTAGAAAAGCAAATGAAAGGCATTGTAGGTTTTAAGATCATTATTGATGAAGTTCAGGCTGCTTTCAAATTAAGCCAAAATCGTCATGAAAGGGATTATGCCCGCATCATTGAAAAGCTGGAAGCAGAGGGTGAAGTGGAAATGGCTGAGGCGATGAAAGAAAGATTATAGGAAGTATGAGAAAAGCACTCTTATGATCAAGAGTGTTTTTTTGTTTTCAGAGATATGAGATATCTTGGCTTATAATGTCACATTTTCTTTAAAATTACATAAAAAAATCCACTATTTCCATAAAAGATCAGATCAATTCCTTATAATAAAGGTATCTGAGAATGGGGAGTGAGTCGAGATGGACCAAAACTTGCTGCAAATGAATCAAGTAAGATCAGAGGACGAATTAGAGGTTGTGAATATTTCTTCTACAGAGATTGGTGCGCTATCAAAAGAAACAGCGGAGCGGATTTTACAAGCGAAGGATACGGATTATATTCATCAGCTGATGTATGTTCCGATTGAAAAGAAAGAAGATTTGAATTGGTTGATTCAAAGTGTCGGAGAGGCGTTAGACGATGAGGATGAAGATGACGCTGCACTTGAATTCGCTGATTTGCTCTATTTCTTTGTCATTCCGTTATATGAGGAGTATATCATGAGAGATCATCATTTGTATGAGTGTTTAGAGGATTTGCTGGTACGATTGGCATCAAGGGCTCACTCAGATATTCACGCACTGGTCAATGTTATGAGAGACGATTTAACCGAGATGAACATGAAAAAAAGCTTGTAGAGTGATTCTCTACAAGCTTTTTATTTATAAGAAAATCCATCAAGCAGTTATTGGGCTCTTTCCCAAGTGATTTTTGTTTCATTTGTTGTTTTTTTTCCTTTTGCCAGTACCTTGCCGTTTTCTTGTTTCACGGTGATGTTTAGGTCATAAAAGGAATAGAGAGCGCCAAGGCTGTCATTTTCCGGTTTATGCAGATTGTTTTCTTTTTCAGTTGATGCTCCAATGGCCAGCGTTTTTGCAAAGTTTAAACCAATGACTTCAGCGTAATCACTATTGGTATTAGAGGAAGCCGTTACGTTTAAAGAAATGATTTTTTTCTTTTGATCAACGGTGATGTCAGTGTCTTTGATGAGTTTAGACTGCTCCATTACTTCTTTTGTTTCTTTTTGAATGCGTTCATTAATCGTTGGAAGTGCCTTAGATTCTGGTTTTTGTTCTTTTGTCGTATTCGAGCAAGCTGCTAGTATGGAGAGACTTGCAACTAGACTCATGAAAACAAGTAGACTTTTTTTCACGTTCGTTCTCCTTTTTTCTTCGAATGATGTATGTTTATGTTACCACGAATCCTTGTTTTGATTAAAAGAGAAGTGTTGATAAGCTGTGAACAATAAAAAGCACCCAATGGAGGGTGCTTTATTTCTTATTGTGCTGAAAGGCTTGTACTTAATGGGATAGAAGAAATGACGGTGAATTTAGGAGCTGCCGCACCGGATTCTAAATTTTTACGTAAAAGCGATGATTTGATTGACCCATCCCACTTTTTATAGACACTTCCTGATGTATTTGCTCGAAGCTGTACATTTGAGAAGCTTGCTTGTGAATAGCTGTTTGTTCCATTATCCTGTACGCCGTGTACCATTTTGACAACATCAAGGTTTTTCAGACGGCTAGGGTTGTAAACAGGCTGCTTATAGCGCAGTTTTCCATTGACATATAGTGACACCTTGCCATCACCATTGTTGATGAGCTTTAAGTTGACACGTGCGCCATCCTTAATGCTCTGATCATATTCACTGTTCCAGTATTGACTGCCGCCTTGTGAACCGCTGCCGAGAAAGACCTTGTAGCCAGAAGACGTTTTTGAAATACCGCTCTCTACAACGGCAGAGCCGAGACCGAGATACCAGTCAGCATAACCGTTTTTAATGGTGGCTGTTTTCGGCAGGACAATATCAGCAGAGATACCTGACCATTTCGCTTCGTCCGTTTGTGTCACAATGGCGCCGTGACGAGGACCAGCCGCTGAGGCAGGAAGACTTGAAAACATCAAAACGAAGGCCAAACTTACAATCAAAAAAACGGTGAACCACTTTTTCATGAAAATTCCTCCTTAAATTTGATTCACTTTTATTATATAAAATGAAAGAGGGGTGGCTGCTTACAATGTTCTGGCTGATTTTGGCGGTATTTATGAACTTAATCGGTCATAAAGTGGTCAACTTGTATTTGAATTGTAATGTGTCTGTAAAATAACTGGGTTCATCTTCATGTATAATGATTGCAGAAACCAAAAACGGAGGATTTTTTAATGAATAAAAAGCTTATCACGACAATCGTAACAGTAGCTAGTTTATTTTTAGCATTTAGTTTCTCACATGGAGCAAGTGCAAAAAAAGTAAGCGGCAATATTACTTGGTATAATGGTGTCGGTAAAAAAGGCGCAGATGGAAAAAAACTCGGTCATTGGGATGCAGCAACTAAAATGGGCTTTGACGTACCGAAAAAAGGTACAAAACTAAGAGTGACAACAAAAGCGAAACCACATAAAGTGATTACAGTATATAAATATGATGTAGGCAGAATGCCAAACGCTGTATTAGACGTAAGTCCAAAAGCATTCAAAGCACTTGGGTATAAAACAAGTAAAGGTGTCGTAAAAGGGCATTACACTTATTAATACATAGGCATGCAAAGAAGCGGGAAAAGTTTATTTTCTGGCTTCTTTTCTTGTAGAGAGGGTCTGAAAGGCAATGAAAAAATCAACATGGTGGATCATCACAGTCATTGGCGTCGCAGTGATTGCGGCAGTTATTTTCTTCATGATGAAGCCTGGGCAAGAGGCAAAACATGCAGGGAAGGTCAAAACAAATCAAGATGCAAAAGACGAATTGCTCGTTTCATTTACAGATCAAAAGTTAAACAATACTTATTACTTGCACGATCGGGCGCTTCATACGGAGAAACTGACAGCATATCCTTCGATTGCTTATGATTCTACGAAACAAGTTTTATATTACACGTATACGGATGAAGACACGCAAAAAGTGAGTATTCGGGAATTAAATGTGAAATCTGAAGAAGAAAAAACACTGTTTACGAGTGATGATTCCATCGACAGTATGAGGCTGTCTGGTGACGGAAAGAAGTTATTTCTAAGGTATAATAAGGATTCTGGAGAGCAATTTTTTGTCGCATCTTTTGATTTGAAAACACACAAAATGAAGGAGCTGTATCCGGAAAAAAGCAAGGATGATACGGTGAGTTCTTTTGCATATGATCCGACTTCAAATGATTTGGCGATCCAGCATTATTCTTTAAAAGAAGATTATCAAAAAACCGATGAAGCGAATGAAAAGGGCAGAGATCCTGAACCAACAACCATGAAGATCACCCTTCAAACAGGTGAGAAGGGGAAACGCATTGCACGTATCACACAAACGATCAATGATATTTCATTTTCTCCAGATCATAAGAAATTGATTTATACAGAAGTAAAGGTTCGTAAAGAAAAAGAAATATCCTCGATTAAGATGCTTGATGTAGAAACAGGAAAAACGACGACTCTCGTTAAAAATAGCCAGGATGTTCATATTTTAAGTGCTGCACAGCCGCAATTTTCTACGGACGGGTCGTCTGTTTATTTCTTAGGTGTTGCAAAGAACGCAGAAGAATTAAAGGATGATACCGGACGAAAGGCGAAGGTAAGAACGATTTTTGAATACAATATAAAGAAGAAAACGGTGGAAGCTGCTTGGGAGAAGAATGGCGGAATCGTTAACAATTTCACTGTCAATCGATAAAGGAAACGTTCAGTTATTTATATAACTGGACGTTTTTTTATTTTGTCACTTGAAATGCTGGAGAAATGGTGAATTTATAGAAAGAAAATCAGTTTTTAAGCAGTGATACGAGGGCTATTTTCAAATTTTGCTTATGTGACAGAGGAAAAGAAATAGAGTAATATGAGTGAACATAAAAAAACGAGAGGACTGATGACATCTCGTTTTCTCTGTTTTATTTGTTTTCATCTAATAAGTTTTGAAAGATAAACAGGGCATTAATGGAGTGAGGGAATCCAGCAACCTTTGTACAGTGTTTAATAATCTCCATAATCTCTATGACAGAAAGTCCGATATGTAATGCTTGTTCAAAGTGAATCTTTAAGTCTTCATCACAATCGCCTTTTGTGATGAGGGAAGATAATGTGCTGATGGCCTTTTGTTTTTCATCTAATATGAAGTGGTTGAATTCTTTTTGTTCACTGAGTTCAATGGTTAGTTGTTCAATGTTTGACCGAATGCTCTCGTTCTCATGAATTGAAAGCTTCTCTATGTTACCTGCCGCTGTTTCTTGTTTGACCTGGCAAGTCTCTTTTTCTTCATTCAAATTGAACTCCTCCGTTTTTTATCGCAATTTTCCATTTGTTCGTTCATTGTGGCTTATGTGCCTTTTGATAGATGTAATGGGTATATAGTAGTATTATCGGTTTGCTGCGTCAACTTTTTAAGTGTGGAATGCTCCTCAAAGGAATGATTCATGCGATTTATTTTTCCATTTTGAAATGAATCATAAAAGGGCTAATGAACGGATGTCTGTTAGCCCCTTTATAATCAGCTGTTTCATACAAGTTCTACGCATTTAGCGGAAGAGTGGTTTCATTTTTACTGAATGATATCCATCGGCCTCATCATGTCATAATCTTCATGTTCTAAAATATGACAATGCCACACATATCGGCCGCTGTATGGAACAAATCGAGCAACGATCCGAATGACTTCACCTGCATGCGCCTGAATGGTGTCCTTGTAGCCTTGTTCATGTAAAGGAGGCGCTTCGTTTGGTCCTGTATACACGATTTCTCCTGTCGATTGATATACTTCTGTATCAAATGGCCTTCTGTCTAAAACCCGAAATTGAACAAGGTGCAAATGAATAGGGTGTGTGCCTCTGGTTGGATTGACGATGGACCAAACCTCTAGACTGCCAAGACGAGGATTTTCCGTGACAGGGTCATTCCAAAATTGGTTATCGAGCAATAGGATAGGGCGGCCGTATTTATCCTGCGTGCCGGTAAGTGTGAGTGTACGCTCTCTATCAGCTCGACTTGGCCGAAGCGCTGGCAGCGGTTTGAAAATCGGACGTAAGGTTTTAGGTACTCTCCCTTTTAGTGGACGTGTGACTTTGAATTGCATAATGTTCGCATCTGTTTCAGGATTCACATCCTGTCCGCACCCGGCTGTATTTTTGAGAGTGATCGTTTTGTTTTCATAAGCTGAAAAGTCGATGATGACATCGAAACGTTCAGCAGGTGCGATGCTAAAGGATTGATGGCGAACGGGTCTTGGCAAAAAGCCCCCATCGGAACCGATTTGCAAGATTGTAGCGTCATTATCTAGATGCAGCTCGTAAGTTCTAGTATTGGACGCATTTAAAATACGAAAACGGTATTTTCGCGGCTCTACTTCTAAATATGGCCATACTTTTCCATTGACTAAAATGGTTTCTCCGCAAAAAAAGGGCACGATGGATGGGTCTGGTATGTCACTGTCCTCTGGCGTGTTGTTTGGTCTGCTAGGATAAAACAGTGAACCATCCTCCTGAAACGTCCGGTCCATAATCATTAAAGGAATATCATAATCATCTTTTGGCAGCTCTAATGACTTTTCAAATGCATCTGAGATCAAATAAAACCCCGCTAAACCGGCGTACACATTTAGTCGTGTCAATGCCATCGCATGATCGTGATACCACAATGTGCAGGCTTGCTGATGATTTGGGTAGACGTAAGTCTCTCTTTCAAAAAAAGGGCCGGTTGCTTCAAAATCACGTGAAAACCAGGCCTCTGGGTAGCCGTCACTGCTTGCTGGTGTGACGCCGCCATGCAGATGAACGACTGTTTTGACTTCTGGTTCATCGTGATGCCCATGGTGAATGGTGTGATCGACAGGCAGAAAATGTTTCAATGGCAATTTGTTCATCCATTTCACTTTGACCTTTTCATTTCGATTGGCTTTAATGGTTGGACCAGGCAAGCTGCCATTATAGGTCCATAGCTTGGTTGGGGGCAGGTCTCTATGAACTTTTAAGAATACCTCCTCCATAGCAATTTCATAATACGTTTGTCTTGGATTCTTTTTGACGGGCTTCGCGACTTCTGGAATTGGAAGCTCGTCAACAAATTTTTCTAGGTTCATGTTGACTAATCCTCACTTAAATACAATTTGATACAGTATAAGTGCGGACATCGAAATAGGTGAATAAAATAAAAAAACCCGCTTTTCAGCGGGAGAAATTACGGGTGTTTATTTTCAAGCGCCGCATTTGCAGGCACTTTTTTATTCGGTTTAAAGATGAAATAAGCAGCCAGTACACCAAAGGTAATGATACTCGTCAAAATGAGCTGTGGCCGCATGGATTCGATAAATAGCATCGCTGCCAAGATAGCACAAATAACCAAAATGGTAAAGTACGTGAGGTATGGGAACAGCCACATTTTGATTTTGAGCTGTTCTGGATTTTCTTTTTCGATTTTGCGTCGCATTCTTAATTGTGAAATGGCAATGACCAAGTAGACAAGAAGGGCAATGGCGCCAGATGCATTGACTAAGAACAAAAAGATGGTTTCAGGATAAAAGTAGTTCATCATGACAGCAATGTAGGAAAAGAAGGTACCTGCGACTGTAGCCGCTACAGGAACACCACGTTTGCTGATTTTCATAAAGCGTTTCGGCGCTTCGCCTCTTTCTGCTAATGAATAAAGCATTCTGGACGTTGTGTACAACCCGGAGTTTAAACAAGATAGAACAGCTGTTAAGACAATGACGTTCATGACTTGAGCGGCTGATGGAACACCGATATATTCTAATACCGCAACGAACGGGCTTGTTAAAATACTTGCGGAATTCCACGGAAGCAAGGTGACAACGACAGCAATTGATCCGACATAGAATACGATAATACGCCATACAACAGAGCGGGTGGCTGTCGTTACAGATTTGACTGGGTCTGCTGATTCACCAGCCGCTATGGCCACAATCTCCGTTCCCATGAAGGAAAAGATGACAACGACGATTCCGAGTAGCACAGAGCTGAATCCATTTGGAAGGAAACCGCCATTCCCTGTTAGATTGGCAAGACCTGAAGTATGATGACCGCCAAAACCAAAGATAAATGCAAAACCAATGAGTAGAAAGAGAATAATGCTGACGACTTTAATCAATGAAAACCAATATTCAAATTCGCCAAAAGATTTAACAGAAAAGATATTTGTTAATGTTAAGAGGATTGTGAGGATAAGACTTGTGAGCCAGACAGGTGCATCTCCATACCAATATTGAATAATGGCAGCACCGGCAATGGCTTCGATGGCGATGACGATCACCCAGAAGAACCAGTAAAGCCAGCCGATTGTAAACCCGGCCCATGGACCGATGGCATCGCTCGCATATTGTGAGAAAGAACCGCTTGTCGGATAGGCACATGCCATTTCTCCAAGCATTCTCATAATAAAGATCACCAGAAGTCCGGCAAAAGAATAGGAAAGAATGGATCCAGGCCCTGCAGAATGAATGACAGCGCCGCTACCAACAAATAGCCCTGCCCCAATGACCCCAGCAATGGAGATCATCGAAATATGTCTTGTTTTAAGGTTTTTTTGAAGACCGTTTGTCATGTTGGACATTTCTTTACCTCCAAACATTTCTCATTAATAGAGAATTTGTTTTTAGAATATTTTAAATTTTATCATACTGAATTGTCATTCAGCATTGGACAGGTTATCAAACTGACATTTCAAACCTCTTAACATGATGTTAAAAAGTAGAAAGGATTTGAGAGATTATGTTCCCTCTTTTCCCTCTGTTTATTTTTAAAATAGCATAAAAAAGGAAGGAGGGAAGTTGTGTCTAAAAATAAAATTATTCTGACAATGTATCCAAGAAGAGTGATTTGACGATATGTCCATCTCGAAGAAAATTGGAAAAAGGTTGATGGGAGTAGGTCTTGAGGTCATTTGACCTTATAAAAATAAGTTTACTTAGGTCAACACATTTCTATTTATCCTATTTTGCTGACATAAGCGAATCATGTTGCTGTAGACCCACACGGGCTTTGCTTTGTAAGATAAATAATAGAAAAGTGATGTGTGAGGAGGCGCGGTTCGACATGGAGCGCTATAATGAATTAAGACAAGGTGAAACAGGTGCTTGGGTCAGCATCATTGCCTATGTGATCTTATCTGCGGTCAAACTCATTATTGGGTACGTGTTTCATTCAGAGGCCCTTTCGGCAGATGGATTGAATAACACGACGGATATTATTGCATCCCTTGCTGTGTTGATTGGGCTGCGTATTTCTCAAAAGCCGCCTGATGAAGATCATCCATACGGTCATTTTAGAGCGGAAAATATTGCGTCTCTTGTGGCTTCTTTTATCATGATGCTTGTTGGGCTTCAGGTTTTGCTGAGTGCAGGCAAGTCGCTCTTCTCATCTGAGCATCAAACGCCGGATATGATCGCGGCTTGGACAGCAGCAGGAAGTGCTGTTGTGATGTACGGTGTGTATATCTATAATCGCAATCTGTCCAAACGGATCAATAGCCAGGCTCTTCATGCGGCAGCTGCTGATAATAAATCAGATGCGTATGTAAGTATTGGAACATTTGTAGGAATTATGGCTTCTCAATTTCAGCTGGCATGGATTGATACGCTTGCAGCGTTTGTCATTGGCTTAATTATTTGTAAAACTGCGTGGGAGATTTTCAGAGATGCCTCTCATTCGTTAACAGACGGTTTTCATATCAAAGATATGTCTAAATATAAAGAGACCATTGAAGCAACACCAGGAGTGGGCGATTTAAAAGATATTAAAGCGCGTTATCTTGGAAGTACAGTCCATGTGGATGTAGTGGTTGAGGTCGAGCCTAACTTGAACATAGCAGAAAGCCATGATATTGCAGATGAAATTGAACGTAGAATGAAGCAGGAGCATGATATTTTACACTCTCATGTTCATATGGAGCCAGCAAGTGAGCCGAAAGAAGAGAAGAAGTCTTTTCCATCGTGAGAAGGCTTCTTTTTTATATGTGCTGATGTTATATGCAAATGCGCGTTGTATGGTAAAGTTAGACTATATGAAATTTGACAGAAACGTGATAGGAGGATCAGGATGGCATTTGATGAACCGATGCATTCAGATTTACAAAAAATCGTAGATAACATCAATAAAGTCATGGTTGGGAAAAAAGACATTGCGATATTAAGCCTTGTTGCGATTTTGGCGAAGGGGCATGTGCTGCTAGAGGATGTGCCTGGTGTAGGGAAGACGATGATGGTTCGTGCTCTGGCAAAATCCATTGGCTGTGAGTTTAAGAGAATCCAATTCACTCCTGACCTTTTGCCTTCAGATGTAACAGGCGTGTCGATTTACAATAAAAAGACAAATGAATTTGAATTTAGGCAAGGGCCGATCATGGGGCAGATTATTTTGGCTGATGAGATCAACCGGACCTCTCCTAAAACACAATCAGCATTGCTTGAAGCGATGGAGGAAGGCAGTGTCACAGTGGACGGAGAAACGATGCCGCTTGCGGATCCTTTTTTCGTCATGGCGACGCAAAATCCAGTGGAATATGAAGGGACTTATCCGCTGCCAGAAGCGCAAATGGACCGGTTTTTATTCAAGCTGCGGATGGGATATCCGACCATGCTCGAGGAGCTGGAGGTGCTCAACTTGCAGGAGAAGCAATCCCCGATTGATACGCTCCAAGCTGTCATGACAAAGGAACATATCCATGCGTTGCAGCAGGCTGTTCAGACCATTCATGTGGATGCCTCCATTAAAGAATATATTGTTGAAATTGCTCAAGCAACGCGTAAACATCCATCTGTTTATTTAGGTGTAAGTCCAAGGGGATCGATCGCCCTGATGAAAGCGGCTCAGGCATATGCGCTTTTGAATCAGCGTGATTATGTGATTCCTGATGATGTACAGTATTTGGTGCCTTATACATTGCCGCATCGTATGATTTTGACATCAGAAGCGACATATGAAGGGAAGAAGGCGGAGACACTGCTGCGACAAATGCTTGAGCAAATTGGCGTGCCAGTTCAAAAGTCGATGACTCAATGAAGTCACGTAATCGTTTAGCCGTTTCATTATGGTTACGGATGATGCTGCTCATCATTCTCACTGCGGCAGCCTTTTGTTATGCTATGTTTCAGGGAGGGTTTGTGAGCTGGTTCCTTTTTTATGCATTTTTACCATATGCTTTGTATGCATTGCTGTTTGCACTCGTTCCGCTGCGCGCGACAGCTAAGAGGACATTACAGCAAACCCGCTTGAAGGCGGGGGATGTGCTGTCCGTTGACCTTGAGATCAAGCGGACACATCCATTTCCGTACGTTTACGTCATGATAGAGGATGCTCCGCCAGACACCTTTCACTTACAGGAACAGATTGAAATGAAGCAAATGCTTTTTCCTTGGTTTCGGAAAACTTGGCGATTTTCCTATCAATTGAATGATGTCATACGGGGAGAGCATCATTTGACAGCGGTTCGAATCAAAACGGGTGATATGTTTGGGTTTGTTGAGAAAGAAATCATCATTCCGTTAGAGAAAAAGCTGCTTGTCTACCCAAAAGTGCTGGATATCCCAGTAGAGCCTGCTGAGTCAGTGAATGAAAATGGAAGCAAAGCGGTTCACTCTTGGTTAAATGAACCGACCCATGTGACAACAGGCGTAAGGGAATACCAGCAAGGAGACCGTTTTGCTTGGGTGGACTGGAAGACGACGGCCAGAAGAGGCCAGTTGATGACGAAGGAATTTGAACAGAATCAATCAAAGGACCTTGTCGTGTTTGCTGATTTTACCGATCAAGCTGTTTTTGAAACAGTCGTCTCTATTACAGCATCTGTTCTTCAAACGGCTGTGAAAAAAGGAGTGCCGTCAGGTCTTGTCCCTCTAGGAGATCAGCATGCCTTTCGAGTCGATCAAGGAGAACTTCATTTACAGGACATGCTTTATTATTTAACAAGGGTGCAGCATCAGTCTTCCCGCGCACTAGAATATAAACCGTTAGCAGCGAGTGAGTACCAGCACTCAGGAAAATATGTCGTCACGGGTCAGCTGCAGGAGGAGCTTGCGGCAAGTCTCTTTGGAAATCGAAACAGAAAGAACATCACCGTGCTTTTAGTGAAGAAAGCCGTTGACCATTTGACGACAAAAGAAAAACAGCTTGTAGACCGGCTAAAGGCCTCTGGAATACGCATTACCCTTTTATTTGAAGACCGGTTGCACGAAAGAACTGTGAGGTGACAAACATTTATGCTGCATACGCATCTGCGGCAAAGCCGTTTTGAATTGTTCATCTATTATGCTGTAGCTTTTCTGCTGCTATGGGAGTGGCTTCGTCCACTTCAAGATTTTACAGAGACGAGCCATACGTCTTATTTCATCATTTTTATCGGGCTTACGTGTTTGTTTACGTTCTTTCGTCTGAAGTGGTATGTGACGTTTCCTATTTGTGCTGGACTGATTTTGCTCGCCTTATATTTGATCTTTTATCAATCAGCGCCAGGCTATCCGGCTGCTTTGTTTGCTGATATCAAGGATAATATCACGTTAATGAGCATGGGCATGTGGAGTGACATGTATCCGTCTTTCCGCACATTGTTGTTTTATATTTTGCTGTGGCTGCTTGTCTACTTGCTTCATTATTGGGTGGTCTATCAGCAGCGTATCTTTTTCTTTTTACTGATGACGATTGTGTATGTCACGATTCTGGATACGTTTACGCCATATGATGCAGCCTTTGCGATCGTTCGCATTATGATATTTGGATTTTGTCTGCTTGGATTGCTGTATTTCGATCGACTGCGTTCAGCTGAAGGCGTTCGGGTGTCACAGAAAGCGCGTCTAAAGTGGTTTTTGCCTATGCTGGCGCTTGTTCTTCTATCAGCGTCACTCGGCGCTTCTTTGCCTAAATCTGATCCGAAATGGCCTGATCCTGTCCCGTTTTTTAAGGCGGTCACGAATCAAGATGGGACAGCCGGGCAGAATAAAGTGGGATATAGTGCAGATGATTCGGCGCTAGGTGGACCGTTTAGTGAGGACCGCACACCTGTTTTTAAATGGAGCGGAAAGGAGCCGTCTTACTTTCGTGTAGAAACAAAAAGTATTTACACAGGAAAGGGCTGGGAGGATGCTTCAAATGATACGAAGCCTACTCGGCTAAAAGGCGCCGAGGTGCCAAATAGATGGTTTACCAATCGTGTGAAAACAGAGGAGCATGAAACAAGAATCGATATAGAATCGGACTATCGATTTAATCATGCTGTCTATCCTATTGGAACGGTCAGGCTGACGCCAATGGAAAATATTCCGCTCCAAATCATGGGCAAAACGGAGAAAATTGTGCCGTCTATTCAAAACCCGCCCAGAAATTTAGGGAACTACCAAGTCAGCTTCTTATCTCCTACATTTATCCTTGAGGATTTGCAGAGAATCAAAGTGCCGACAAAACAGCAGGTAAATCAGCAGGTCGGACGTGAATACTTGCAGCTTCCGTCCTCATTGCCTGAGCGTGTGAAAACTTTGGCAAACAGTTTAACGGAAACGAAGGACAATATGTATGATAAAGCGAAAGCAATCGAGGATTATTTAGGATCTGCGAAGTTTTCATATGAAACGCAGAATGTCGCTGTGCCTGGTCGTAATGAAGATTATGTGGATCAATTTTTATTTGATACGATGATTGGCTACTGTGATAATTTTTCAACTTCTATGATTGTGATGCTTCGTTCGATCGGGATTCCGGCGAGATGGGTGAAAGGGTATACGTCTGGCCAGTTATATGAAACACAAATGGATGGAAACAATGTGTATGAAGTGACCAATAACAATGCGCATTCATGGGTAGAGGTTTATTTTCCAAACAGAGGCTGGGTCACCTTTGAACCGACAAAAGGATTTACAAACCCAGAGACATTTACGAATGAAGCTGTTTCAAGCGATCAAACGGATGATCCAAAGGAAGAAGAAGATCAGTCTAGTTCTGATGCAAGTGAAGATCAGCAGCAAGACCAGCCGCAGCAGCAGGAGACAGAGCAGCCGGCACAACCAAAGGAGCAAACATCGCAGGCAAAGCCAAATATGGTACATGTTGGTTGGGTTGTAGGTTATGCGGCAGGAGCTATTGTCCTGCTTGGATTCATCAGCTGGATGCTTTATCGATTCAGGGCAAGATGGCTTCCATTCTTTATTGTAAGAAAGGTGAAACGTCTGCCAGAGGATGAAGCATTCTTCTATGCGTATGCGGCTCTATTAAAGCAGCTTGGGCGCAGGGGGATCGAGAAAAAGCCAGGTATGACGCTAAGAGAATTCGCTTCGCTAATTGATGAGAAGGATGGAGATCATCATATGTCAGAGCTGACGCAGCTTTATGAACGTGCGCTCTATCGGCGAGAGGATGCGGCGGCGCTTTGGCAGCAATCGGCAAAGTTATGGGAAAATTTAATAAACAGGAGATAGTCTTGACCGCGTACCTTCCTGTTGTTAGAATAGGTGAATATTAAAACCTTCTAAAATACATGAAATTGAAGCGTTCGGATGTGAGTCTGGGCGCTTCAAAAGCGTGATTCACACTGAGAGCAGGTTTTCTCCTCTCATTTTTTCTGTGCGTTTATAAAAAACTATATTGGACATAGAGGTGACACCATGACAAATTTAGTAAATGAAATGATTTTGGTTCTCGATTTCGGCAGTCAGTACAATCAGCTGATCACACGCCGTATTCGTGAATTTGGTGTGTACAGTGAGCTTCATCCGCACACTTTAACTGCTGAAGAAATTAAAAAAATGGCGCCTAAAGGAATCATCCTTTCTGGCGGACCGAACAGTGTTTATGATGAAGGATCTTTCCGCTGTGATGAAAAGATTTTTGATCTGGGCATTCCAGTCTTAGGAATTTGCTACGGCATGCAGCTCATGACTCACTATTTAGGCGGGAAAGTAGAAGCGGCCAGCCAGCGTGAATATGGAAAAGCAGATATCCATATTAACGGAACACCTGCTTTATTCAAAGACCTTCCGACTGATCAAGTCGTTTGGATGAGCCATGGTGACCTCGTTGTTGAAGTACCAGAAGGCTTTACAGTCGATGCAACAAGTGCACATTGTCCAAACTCAGCCATGAGCTTAGCTGAGAAGAATTTCTATGGCGTTCAATTCCACCCAGAGGTTCGTCACTCTGAGTACGGAAATGACCTATTGAAAAACTTTGTCTTCGGCGTGTGTGATTGCGATGGCAAATGGTCAATGGAGAACTTCATTGAAATTGAAATGCAGAAAATCCGTGAAACAGTAGGCGACAAGCAAGTATTGTGCGCACTAAGCGGCGGTGTGGATTCATCTGTTGTGGCCGTATTGATCCACAAAGCAATCGGCGATCAGCTGACATGTATTTTCGTTGACCACGGCCTTCTTCGCAAAGGCGAAGCAGAAGGGGTTATGAAAACATTTAGCGAAGGTTTCAACATGAACGTGATTAAAGTAGATGCAAAAGATCGTTTCTTAAACAAGCTAAAAGGTGTGTCTGATCCTGAGCAAAAACGTAAAATCATCGGTAACGAATTCATCTATGTATTCGATGATGAAGCGGACAAGCTAAAAGGAATCGACTACTTAGCACAAGGAACACTTTACACAGACATCATTGAGAGCGGAACAGCAACGGCACAAACAATCAAATCTCACCACAACGTAGGCGGTCTTCCAGAAGACATGCAGTTCGAATTGATTGAGCCTTTGAATACGCTATTCAAAGATGAAGTCCGTGCCCTAGGTTCAGAGCTTGGCATTCCTGATGACATTGTCTGGAGACAGCCATTCCCAGGTCCAGGACTAGGTATCCGTGTACTAGGTGAAATTTCTGAAGAAAAACTAGAAATCGTCCGTGAATCTGACGCAATTCTCCGCGAAGAAATTGCCAACTTCGGCCTTGAGCGCGACATCTGGCAATACTTCACGGTTCTCCCAGACATCCGCAGCGTAGGTGTCATGGGTGACGCAAGAACATACGACTACACAATCGGCATCCGTGCTGTTACATCTATTGATGGTATGACGAGTGACTGGGCAAGAATCCCTTGGGACGTGCTAGAAAAGATCTCAACTCGTATCGTCAATGAAGTGAAGCATATTAACCGCGTGGTGTATGATATTACGAGTAAGCCGCCTGCTACGATAGAGTGGGAGTAGTTATAATAGAGCTAGAAACCTTTGTGTATCAAGGGTTTTTAGCTCTTTTTTATTTTTAATTGCACTTTTTCCTTCCGTTTTAATGTGTTAATGGATCATTCCATCCCTTACACACATCAATCCATTGTGAATAACCGGAGTGTTTTTCTAATTGTTTTATTGTGAGTTCAATAGCACTGTTACTGCTCCCGCAGGCTGGATAGACTGTCTCAAAACGTTTGAGTGAAATATCTAAATAAACAGAAACGCCATTCTTTATAGCAAAAGGACATACTCCGCCAATTTCATGACCGACCAAGTCAACGACCTCATGAGGAGAAAGCATCTTAGCTTTTGTTTTAAAATATTCCTTGAATTTTTTGTTATCAACTTTTGCATCGCCAGAGGTCACAACTAAAATAGCTTGTCCATTTACTAGAAAGGAGAGTGTTTTTGCGATTCTTTCAGGTTCGCAGCCTAATGCAGAAGCAGCCAAGTCTACGGTTGCACTAGATACTGAAAATTCTTGAATTCGAGTATCCATATCATATTGTTTAAAATAATCTTTTACTTTTTTGATTGACATTATGATTTCTCCTTTTTATTAGTATTGATTTGACATGATCTATTATTTAAACGATATTGATGTGGTGTTAGGTGATATTTTTTCTTAAATAAACGAATGAAATGCTCTACATTTTGATAACCAACGGCTGCCGCAATATCATCTATTTTCAAATCACTACCAGTGAGCATTTTGCAGGTTTTTTCCAATCTTATTTCTTGTCGAATCTCACGAAATGATTTGCCAAGCTTACGAGCTATATATTTTGACAGGTAAGACTGTGAAAGGTTAAATTCCTCTGCCATCTCCTGGATTGTTATATGCTCACAACCTTGCTGAATATATTGGAGCATTTCAATAATACGTATATCACGATATTGTTTGACCTGATTTACGTTCATATGACTTGGTTTGAATCTTAATAAAAGACATAATAATATCTCAAACAAATTATTCATAATCAATTGGTAACTAGGAAATCGATTATGATTTTCTGTAAATAGTTGAAGAGAGCAGTCTAGCAAATTTTTATCCAAGTGATTTTGGAAAATAAGAATATTTTTATTCTCTTTTATATACAATGCATTTAAAAAGAACTCTGAAATGACATTGTTGCCTTTTAACATTTTAAAAAACACTTTTTGAAAAGTACTCTTACGGATCATGATTTGCATGGCGATTGTATTCTCCATTACAATTGGCTTGTGTATGGTGTCAGGTGGAATAAAGGCAATATCTCCTGATTTTAAAGTCATTTTTTTGTCTTCCACTTCTACATACATCTCATTTTCCAGAACATAGATCATTTCAAAGAAATCATGGATAGCCGACAATTGAGGCATAAAACGGCTATACTTTCTCACTTCGATATCTTTCTCCTGACCTAACCACATGGTATCTTCCTTTTCAAATTCGTTCTGCCCTTTTTGCAAAAATTCTTCTATATATATTTGCTTATGCATTAAATTGTTTTTATCATAATTCTTCAAAAATAATTGCAATGATTGATTGTCATGCTTTTTCTGTTGGTATTGTTGATAAAAGATTTCTTGTTCGTTATATTCTCTTAAATATTGCATCACTTCATGTTTTTCAAGTTTATCTTTTTCCATCTACATCCAAACCTCTAGTTTATTTACTGCAACCACCAGGGCCTTCACTGTTGCTTCTATAATATCTTTATCAATTCCAGCACCCCAATGCATTTTTCCTTGATATGAAATTCCAATCTGTGCACAGGCTTTTGCTTGGGAATCATTGCCCAAAGAATTCTGTTCATAGACTTCCAAAACATACCCGAGATGAAAATATGCTTTTAACGCATTACTGATTGCATCTAAACTTCCGGTGCCAGTTCCTTGTATTTCAATTTGTTGATCATCTCTCAGCAAAGTTAAGGTAACTTCCTGCTTCTCTCCTTTATGAAATTGATAATCAAGCAGCTGGAAATGAGGGTGAAAATCAACATACTGTTCTTTAAAAACATGATATATTTCTTCGACAGACAATTCCCTATTTGTCTGATCAGATACTTTCTTCGCTGCATATCCCATGGCTTCATTCATTTGATAAGGAAGTTGAATGCCATAGTTTGTTTCTAGTATATAGCCTATGCCGCCTTTTCCAGACTGGCTGTTGATTCGAATCACATCCGTTTGATAATTCCTCCCCAAGTCAACGGGATCTACTGGGATATACGGAACGTCCCATTTATCAACTTTATTTTCTTTTCTATATTTCATACCTTTAGATATCGCATCTTGATGTGACCCAGAGAATGCGGTGAAAACCATTTCCCCAGAATAGGGCTGCCTCTCAGGAACAGTGATTTTTGTTAGTTTTTCATATTTTTTACGAATAGCTTCTAGGTTATTGAAATTCAATTTTGGATCATAACCTTGTGAATACATATTCATCGCCAAGGTAATCAAGTCAACGTTCCCTGTACGTTCACCGATACCAAATAATGTACCTTCGACTCTTTCTGCGCCAGCCAGAACACCAAATTCTGCATCACTCACCCCAGAGCCGCGGTCATTATGAGGATGAACAGATAATGTCACACTGTCTCGGTAAGACAGATTTTTGTGTATATACTCAATCTGACTTGCAAAGATATGAGGCATTGAATATTCAACTGTTGTCGGAATATTGATGATTGCTTTATGAGTTGGTGTCGGTTTCCAAATATCTAAAACACTATTACAAATATCTAACGCATAATCAACTTCTGTTCCTGGAAAGCTTTCTGGACTATATTGAAAATAAATATCACTATTTGTTTTTTCGGCAAGTTCTTTTACTAAAATAGCTCCATCAATGGCAATTTGTTTAATTTCATCTTTTGTTTTCTTAAATACCTGTCTGCGCTGCGCTTCTGAAGTCGAATTATATAAATGAACAATCGCTTTCGGTACTCCCTTAATGGCTTCGAAGGTTCGGCGGATAATATGCTCTCTCCCTTGTGTGATCACCATAATCGTGACATCGTCTGGAATCATATGATGATCAATCAGTGTCCGTAATAGCCTAAACTCCGTATCAGAAGCAGCTGGAAATGCGATCTCAATTTCTTTAAAACCTATCTCTACTAATAACTGAAACATTTCCAATTTTTCTTCTAAGTTCATAGGAATAGGTAATGCTTGATTTCCATCCCGCAAGTCCACACTGCACCATATCGGAGCACTTTCTAATGTTTCTTTCTTCACCCAATCATACGTAAGGTTCGGTGGCAAAAAGTATTTCTTTTCGTATTTTTTGTGGTTAAACATCATCGATTCCTCCTAGAAAATAGAATATAAAAAAAGCCTTTCATCCCCAATATTTACCTTGGAGACGAAAGACTTCTTCTTACGCGGTACCACCCCTGTTTCATGATAACCATACATTATCATGCCCTTATTCGGATACAGATTGTTTGATCTTATATCCTTCCCATATAACGGTGGGGGGCCGACCTTAACTGCATAGATCCTTTTCATTTCACTAAGGCTACTCTAAGGTGAGTTCCCTGCCTTTTTGTTATTGCTTCTCATCAACCAGCAACTTTCTGAAAACATTTCGGCAAGTACTATTCCTTATCATCGCATTCTAATTTTTCTGATTTTTTCTATTATACCAAGTCTACAAAAAAGAGATAGTGATAGGGATATCTTTTTCAATTGATTTTTTTTGTCCTATGGGTGCTTATCTTTATTTTACATCTGTTTTAATGTGGTATCCTCTTCACCAAATAAAAATCCAAGGCCCAAAATATAGGTGAGTGAATTAACAGCGAACAATAAAATCGCACCCATCTTTTTCATGGCAATCAACCTCCTCTTAACTTCAGTCTGCTAGCCTTCAAAATTTAAATTCACTGGTTCATCCTCTAAATGATCCACAGTATTTTGTTCTGTCACTGGCACACTTTCATCTACAATTTTAAAACTAAGTTCGTCCATCCAAATGTGACCTGGACCTTGAAGTAATATGCCAAACGCAATGACTTCACTTTTTACTGGAACATCCAATACTACACTAAAATGATTCCAGCCGTTTGTTCCTGTAATGGGGCGGTTCATCATGTTGTCAAACGCAAGAACTTCACCTGAAGAATGGTCAATCCTCATCCATAAACCCGCTGAACCTTTCACATCTTCGCTTTTGACAAAAGCAGAAAATTGAAGGCGTTCTCCACGGTAACGATCAGACTTAATTTGCTGCATTAAGGTCGCGAATCCTCGTGCTTTTTCATCTTTTGATTTTAAATAAGCGGAGTTAGTACCGCTGTGTACAATTCTGTTATCCAAACCCGTTTCATAGTCAGATGGTGTTTCCCCCGTCATAATCCAGCCAGTAGGTGTGTTCGTATTTGCAGCCATCTTCGTTTCCTCCTTATCAATGACATTCCTTAGTAATCTCCGATAACGTGCTGGCGACATGTCATATATCTTCTTAAAGGCTCTAGTGAAGGATTCCTGTGAACCAAAACGATACTGCAATGCGATATCAATCGCCCTTTGGTCCGTATGAATTAAATCCTTCGCCGCTTGGGTCATTCGACGTTCCCGTATATAATCAACAACTGACTTCTTAATCACTTTTTTGAACATACGGTGAAAGTGAAACCTAGAATAACCAGCGTGTTTCGCTAGAGTTTGAAGCGGTAAATCATCTTTCAGATGCTGTTCAATATAATTCAATGTTTCTTGAATCGTTTTCTCATGTTCTTGATAGGACAACCGAGCACCTCCTTGCCTTACGAGTTTAGTATAGCGGAAATGTTCTTTAGGAAACTTGACTTTTTGTGCTGTGTTGCAATTTTAGAATAGACCTTCTAGTCCTGGTTCAGGACTTGGTATCCGTGTACTGGGTGGAGTTTCTGAAGAAAATCTAGAAATCGTCCGAGAATAAGATTTAATTCTACTCGAAGAAATTACCACCTTGGGCTTTGAGTGAGACATCTGACAATATTTTAAGGTTCTCCCAGACATCCGCAACAAAGGTGCCATGGATGACGCCAGAATATACGACTAAACAATTGGTATCGGTGCTATCACTTTGATTAATGGCAAGAAAATAAAAGGGTACTCTAAAAAAACTGTTGAGCGCATTTTAAATACAGTTTGGGATATTTACCATGTAAGATTAATAGAACAATCTTTTTTTAAGATAATAGTAATAAGGAAGAGATATTTTTATCATATTTCAGTTCAAGAGATGATGCTTTTAATGAGTTATCTAAAATAAATCAAATAAAGATTTTTGTAATTAATGATGGAAGACCGCTTGCAATTCGAGATATAGGTATAAAAGATATTTGTAACGACGAATTTTACAATGAGCTTTCATTCTTCATTTTTATTGCTATTTTTGAGCATTCTTCTCTGTTTTGATTTATTAGCCATATCAATCCTACAAATATAGACATCCCAAACATCTTTAAAATAAAACTTGTCAAAAATGTATATCCTTCAATTTCAATACCTAGCATAATTGTGGCTATTATGATTCCTATAAAACCAGCTAAGAAATATAAAATCAAAAATACACCTCCTCTAAAAACATCCTACTAAAACATTGAAAAGAACCCCTAACCAGGAGTTCTTTTCTCTATTCAATATTTTCTTAATGGGATATTTCCAATAAAGTTTTTTAGTGAAATTTTATAATGTTGTTCAATGTCACGTCCAAGGCTTTCATGTAATACCTTCATTTGTTCAATTATATAATTAAGATCGAAGACATTATATAACTGTTGAGTTTCCCAAATAGTGGTGAGTCGAGCCTTATTATCAAATGGTATTACTGAAATAATGGGGTCGTCTTCCTCATACTCCATTGTGTAATATCTATACTCTGTAACTTTGTTTTTTTTCTTTATCTTTTTAATCCAGTCGTGCAAAGATGCATAAAATTCTAATAAGGCGATATTTTCTTCAAAATATACTTCGCCATTTATAACTATTTTAAACTCTCCCTCTACTCTTAGAGCTGTTGACGGATCTTTCTTCATGTTCTTTGGAATATCTTTCTCATCAGATGTGAACATATAATTAAATTCTACTTGATTGGATAAGCTGTCCATATTTTACCATCCCAACCTATAACTATTTTTATTTTTGTCTCACCTTTTGTTCCGATCTTCTTTTTCAGATTTGCAGTGATGACAAAGGATAGTTTTTTATTATTGTTTATAGTAAACGAAACATTTTTAGATTGTAAGGCTTCTTTTATCCATTTATTCACTGTGCTCTTGCTTTTGGTATCAAATTTTCTGTATCTACCTTTTGCATTACTAAGATGTTTGTTGCTAACAGAAAACTTAGAAACTTTTTTTATACCTTGTTTAATTACCTGTTTTTTAAAAGTTTTTATTATTAGCTTCTTTCCGTATTTTTTAATAGCATATTGAATACAAAACCTAGAAACAATTCCAACTATTATTGCTGGAACAATTGATGACTGAGCTTCTATGGTGCTAACTTTATACTCTTTTCCTGTTTCATCATCCACAAAGGTTGCTGTAAAATCATTTCCTTCAATCTCTTCAATTAACACGTTGAATTTGTTAGTTTCTTTTTCCCCATTTTCTAACTCTGTAATACCATCAACTGTGATTTCACCTGTCTCATGATTAATTTTCATGTCAGTTTGGACATTCATACTCTCAGCTTCAAGCTGAGTAGATACATTAACTTCATCTGGGCTTTCCTTAACTTCCATTAACATATCTTGTTCTAGCTCTATCCCCAATTCTTTTTCAACATTCACTTCATATTCTTTACTAGCATTCTCTTCTATTCTTAAAGCATCAGAATCAATTTCGCCTGATTTTGCACTTGCAAATTCAGGAACAACTCCACACAAAAACAATGTTAACACAAGAATTTTTATTAAAACCTTCTTCAATCTAATTCTCTCCCTTGTTACAAATAATCATCCCATTGCCATACTCTCTGTCATAACCTAGCTTTCCAAGATCAATTGTATTTTTCTTGAGTGTTTGATGAACATTCTCTTTAGATTTGTATTTTTTAGAATACAAACAGCCTATAGCACCTGTTGCAAACGCAGTTGCAAAGGATGTACCTTTAACCTTCGTATATCCTCCGTGTATATCAGTTGTTTTAATATTTACTCCAGGCGCAGAAAAGTCAATTTTTCCTTTTGCTGAAATTGGATCAATTTTTAGTTTTTCGTTAAGTGAGGATATCGATAAGACGCCATCATATTTCGCAGGGTATTCAACAGTTAGACCTAATGTATTTCCAGAAGCAGCTGTAATTGTTATATTGTTATCTAGAGCACTTTTTATAACATTTCGTAATTCATCGTAGTCTTTTCCAAATCCGAAACTTATATTAATTATGTCTACCTTTTGCTCAATACACCATTTAATCCCTTTGACAACATCTTCAACTTTTCCTTTGCCATTTTTATTTAGTACCTTGACATCATAAATAATGGCATTCTGTGAAATACCTTTTATTTCTTCACCAGTTGCAGCGATTATTCCGGCAATTGCTGTACCATGACCATACTCATCTTCGATAGATTTTTTTGGTTTAATAGCATTGTACCCATAAAAAGTTAAATCTTTAAACTCTTTATGCGACTTATTAATACCGCTATCAAGGATAGCAATTTTGACATAATTCTTATGATTATTAGGTTTTTCATGACCTATAACTTTATATCCCCATAGCAGGTCTTTTTCCTTCTCTGTCTTGTATGATTTACTATTATCCTCAGAAACATCGCCAGATAGTCCCCAACATAATACAATTGCAAGAATCACTAGGCACGAAACAAATAGTAATAAGGCTTTTGACTTTTTCATTCAAGCTTCCTTCTCACATACAGTATTTAGAATTAATACAGAATATACCTCCTTTCCCTTTTTATGAAATACAAGAATATATTAACCTGTATTTATTTTGATGTAAATGTTATTTAAGAGAATATATCCTTATATATTTAAAATTTCCCATGCGTATACTACTGTAAATATGCCAGTTCTTCTTCTTGACTCGTTTACTTAATAATTATCTATGATTTTTTTGATTAAAAATGTTTTGCCACTGCCGCTATGACCTGATAACACAATGAGTTTATTCATTACTTGCTGTAACCTCACTCCAATTCCACATGTCCAACGTTCTCCAAAATTGAAAGCGAAACAAGTAAACGTAAAAATAATGTCACTAAAATAGATTTTGAAAATGAAAAATCTAAATTAATCAGTGAAATTGAAAATGAACAAAAATTATTTTTTTGGAATATGAATTATTCCAACTAAAACAGATTAAAGAATAGGCTATTTTTATTTGAATCTTGCTGGAATTGTAAGTAAATTAGAAGGGTTACCATGTAAAGAAATCTCTAGTCATAAACTTGACTAGAGATTTCTTACTGGGTAATTGTGCAATTTTAATTCATTCACTTTAACGCTTTTGTTTAAAAATTATTCAGTTTATTTGAAATCCCTCTTCAAAATCGAATACATAAACACATCATCAAACCCATTCTGACCAAGATCATACTCCCGCAATAAGCCCTCTCTTACAAAATCAAAGTTCTCCAATAATTGAACAGAGGACGTATTTGCTGGATCAATAATCGCTTCAATTCGGTTCAGGTTCATTTCCTGAAATCCATATCGTAACACCGCAGCAATCGCTTCACTCATGATGCCTTTTCTCCAATGATCGTGATGTAATTCATAGCCGATTTCCGTGCGGCAGTGCTGTTTTTCTAGGTTGAGAAAGCCGCAGCTGCCGATGATCGCAGGATCATCTTTTAGAGAAATGCTCCAGCGGATGCCTGTTTGTTCTTTGAAGATGTCGTGATACCACTTGATTTCTCCTTTTGTGTTTTCAATCGTTTCATGAGCATCAATTCCCATGTAGCGGCACACGGTTTCATTGGATAAATAGATGTGCATATCCTCAGCGTCTTCGATCGTTGCTTGTTTTAAGATCAGTCTTTCGGTATGTATCGTTGGAAATGTTTGGGGAAAATTGATTTTGTTCATTTGGTTATCCTCCATGCGATGTCTTTTGTTCTGTACATGCCTTACAATAAAAAACCCCTTCATTCCTCAGCCAAGCCTTTACCTCTGTCATTCCTTTTCTTTTTGGATAGACCAGCTTGACGTACACTTCTTCGTTTCCTTCTATCTTTTTCTGACAGCTAGCACACGTGGGTTCTTCAAATAGAAACAATCGACTTACTCCTTTTTGTAGATATTTCTTCCATTATATCAAATGTTCGACATGTTCTTTGCGGCCCGTTATTCACTTTTTCTATTTTTGTCCGACATATGCTAAGTAAAAGAAATTTCCATTTGTTGAAACCGTTTGTGAGAAACCTTGCTCTAACAGGTGTAGGAGGTGTGAGTGAGATGAAGCAAGTGCGTCTAATTAAAAAAGCACAAAAAGGGAATGTCCCGGCATTTGAGAAATTAATGTTGATGTATCAGGAGCGTTTATATAAAACGGCTTTTCTCTATACAAGAAATAAAGAGGATTCGTTAGATGCTGTTCAAGAAACGGTCATTAAAGCGTTTAAACATTTATCTGGATTAAAAGAACCGGATTATTTTTCTAGCTGGCTGACGCGGATTTTGATTCATACGATTTTTGCGATGAAGAAAAAGCAGCAAGATGTTGTTCCATTTGAACAGCATCATGAGAGCGTTGAGCGACATGATTTGTTGGAAGACAAGCTCGATTTAAAAAATGCACTTGAAGTGTTAGATGAGCAATATCAGCTCGTGATTCAGCTATTTTATTTTCAAGATTATTCGATTTCAATGATTTCTGAACAGATGGGTGTGCCTGAAGGAACGGTCAAAACTCATTTGTATCGAGCAAGAAAGCTATTAAAGCAAACATTGGAGAAGGAGGAGAGTGTTGATGGAACGAAAAGAAATGAAAAAGCTTTATGATGAGATTGATGTACCAACAGTTGAAGTGACCTCTGCGATTCGCCAAGCAATAGGAGATGTAAAAGCGGAACAGAAAAGACATTGGTTCAATTGGAATTGGAGAACGCCAATATACTCTGCCATTGTTCTCATCGTCCTTTACTTTTCATCAGGTTTCCTTTTTCCTTCTCTTAATACAGCGATGGCACGTGTCCCGATTATTGGGCAATTTTATATGATGTTTCACGATAAAGTAGGAATGGCTCTTTTTCAGAGTGATTTGGTGAAACATGTCAATGAGGGGGCTGAATCAAGAGGAATTACTGTGAAAGTAAACAGTGTTTACTATGATGCAGGGCGACTTGTTTATACGTTTACTGTCGATCATTTGAATACAAAAGAAAATTCAGTACCATTTGTAGTCAACCTAGATCCAGTAAATGAAACCACCCAATCGAATGACTACAATCATGAATTAAAAAAATTGAAAGATGGTCGTTATGCTGGACAGGTGACAATCTATACAAATGGACAAACGATTAAGCAAGGTCAAAAAGCGCCACTCGTCATTTCGAAAATTGGAGATATAGTAGGGAATTGGCGATTTGAATTACCTGTAGTGAAGCAAAAAACTACTATATTAGCTGGACAAAAAGACGTATCTATTTTAAAAGGACGTTATCAAATAAGGAATGTAAAAGTAGAAAAAGGATTGAAAGGGTCTGTTATTCAATATGCCATTGATTACAATGGTTTTGCCAAAGATGATAGAGTCACTATAGATAGAATGAAAGATGATTTAGGAAATGATTACCAATTCGAACTTGGAACAGATTTAGGAGAAAAACAACTGACTCCTGAAAAAACTAGAAAAGATCATTTGACCATTTTGAATCAACCGATCGATCCAAAGGCGACTGAATTAACATTTTACACAATTGTGGACTTCGAACGAGAAGAAAGCAAAATCATTCCTCTTCAGACAAAGCTGCCTGTTCAGTACAAAACAAAGCATCATGGAATTGGAATCAAAATTAATAAAATAGAGCAAAAGGGTCATTCTGTAACAGTTGATTATCAATTTACTGGAGTAGACCAGAAAGAATTAGATGAAGATATTATGGAGAATGTAGGTGAATGGATAGGATTAGGTGACATTAAAAAGCTAAAATCATGGTCAGATTCTGAAGCAAATGATGAAAACGGATATTACTTAGAGAGGAACGATGCAAAGGTGACCAATGTAAAGACAGCCTCTTTGCAATCCACTTTTGAATTTGATAAGAAGTTAGACACAATATCACTTAAGGATTATGGGCTTAATCTTGATTTGTTAGAACTGAACCGTTTGGTACCACAGAAAAATATCATGGTAACCATTCCAGTCAAAAAAGAAACATCAAAAGCTAGTCGATAAATAAGAGAGCGAACATGATTATACATGTTCGCTTTTTGTCTGTTGTTCCGCCAGTCGATGACGGTTGAACGAATACCTGATCAACATCAACGCCACAAAACTAGCTAATCCACCAATCCAACTTAAATTCATTACATTTGTATACTGAATAATCACGCCGCCCATGGACGATCCGAGCATCATGCCGATGTTCATAATCGCTGTATTAAAGCTCAGCACGGTTTCTGATGCTTGGGGTTTAAGGGAGATCAGATAGTATTGTTTCGCTGGTGTTGTTGTCCATGTGGCGATGCCCCATATGGCGAGCGTGATCAAGACGCTAATTGTAGAGAATTGCGTAAAGAATAAGGCAAAGAGAGCGAACATCTGGATCATGATGCTGAGCGAGATGGTTCGGTTTGGTCCCCATTGATCAACGGCGAAGCCGCCAAAGCGTGAGCCAATAAAAGCAGAAATGCCTAAGACGAGCAAGGCCATGCTTGTCATTTCAAGTGAAAAGCCGGCGGTCTTTCGCAATAAAGGAGAGATATAAGCAAAGACCATCGTGTAGCCTAAGATCCAAAAGACGGTCGTGGTTAAGCCGCTGATCACCCTGCGGTCTTGAAGGATGTGTAATTGCTGTTTCAATGGCAGATGAGAATGTCCCTCTATGCGTGGCAGCAATTGATAAAGAAGCAAGAAGAGACAAGCAGTACCTAGTGCAATGATGAGAAAAATATAGTGCCAATCCACATGACCTGATAGAAATGTTCCAATCGGCACACCAAGTACGAGTGAAACGGTGAATCCAGTGATGACCGTCGCCATTGCACTTCCCTTTTTTTCTGGCGGGGCGATCTGCGCTGCATAATTCGTGGCGACGACAATATATAAGCCGCCGCTCATGGCCATGATGACGCGAGAGAGCAGGAGCAGCACAAAATGATGGCTGAAAAAGGCGAGCATATTGCCTAAAATAAACACAAAAATAGCTGATAACAAAACCTTTTTTCGGTTTAGTTTCGACGTTGCTATGACTAAAAAGAGAGCGCCTACTGCATAAAAAAGAGAATAGACGGTGATGAGCTGTCCGGCAGCAGGAATGGAGATGTGTAAATCAACAGCAATGATATCTAGAATGCCTGACACGACGAATTCTGACGTGCCTGTGACAAATGAACCGACAGCTAAAAGAATAATCAATAACTGATGAGATGTGTTTTTCATTTTGAACCCTTCCTTCATGTTGATGCGTTGTCTTTAGTTTAAATTCCGTGCTAACATAAGTAAAATTGATGTTTTTCATGAAGGAGATGAGTAAATACTCATGAGCTTTGTTCGCTTTGATATTATCGCAAAAGTTGTGGAGCTTGGCAGTTTTACAGCAGCAGCTGAAGCATTAAATATGACGCAGTCAGCTGTCAGTCATGCAGTGGCGAATGTAGAGTCAGAGTGGGGCGTGTCTTTATTCATTCGTGACCGAAAAAAGGGCATTATGCTGACGGATATTGGTCAGACCCTTCTCCCGCATATTAGAGAAGTGTTAAATAGAGTGGAGAAAATCCAGCAAGAAATTGCGCTAACGAAAAATATTGAAACAGGTATGATTCGTATCGGCACATTTGCCAGTGCCTCTGCTTGTTTACTGCCTAAACTGCTTGTGAGCTATCAGAAAAAACATCCAAAAATCGAATTTAAATTCTATGAGGGAACGTATGAAGAAATATTGGAGTGGCTGGATTCTAGCATCATTGATGTTGGATTTGTTGTGAAAGGCTATGCGGATGAAGCTTTTGATTTACTGCCGCTTATGAAAGATAAGATGGTCGTCGCCTATCACCCAAATCATCGATATGAACAGCAGCCCAATGTAGATATAACAGATTTGGCGGGTGAACCATTTATTATGCCGACTGGCATGTATCAATCACATGTAGAGGATATTTTTTCGGAGGCGCAAATGAAGCCAGCTGTTTTATTTGAAGTTCATGATTGTACGACCATTGCCCGTATGGTCGGAGAAGGACTTGGTATCACAATAGGCCCTGAGTTATTTTTAAAAACGCAGCAGCTTGTGCATATTCGCCAGCTGAATGTCTCTCATCATCGTGAGGTTGCGCTCGCCTGTCCGTCGCTCTCTCAAGCTTCTCCGGCAGTGAAAGAGTTTTTCCATGTAGCCGAAGCGGTTTTTGCAAAAGAGAAGGATTTGGAGAAGGGTGTATAAAGAACTAGATGTGATTTTCCAAATTCGTGTAATAAGACGAATGAAGCGGACATTTCTTTGAAAAATGTTCGCTTTTCGTATTGTGTTTTAAAAATGAAGTTGGTACAATAGACACAGAAATCAAATAGATAGAAGTCGTATAATCGCGGGGATATGGCCCGCAAGTTTCTACCAAGCTACCGTAAATGGCTTGACTACGTCAATTCACACTCGTTTGATATAAATCATGCATTGTTCTTGTTTTATGTCACGGTCTGAATTCACATATGTAGTCAAGCGTCCCAAAATTGTTGGGGCGTTTTTTATTTGACTAGTGAATGGGGCAGGCTAAAGCAAAAGGACATGAAGGGAGTCAGTTGGCTTGAAACAGTTTTTTCAGTTTGATGAGTTAGGAACGAATTACCGCAGAGAGATCATCGGTGGTTTAACCACATTTTTGTCGATGGCTTACATTCTGTTTGTTAATCCGATCACACTTGCATTAGTGTCTGTGCCGGATTTTCCAGATAAATTACGAATTGATCAGGGGGCAGTCTTTACAGCAACGGCGTTAGCTTCTGCTGCAGGGTGTATTCTGATGGGATTGATCGCCAGGTATCCGATTGCGATAGCACCCGGTATGGGTCTGAATGCGTTCTTCGCCTTTTCGGTTGTGCTTGGCATGGGCATCAAATGGGAAGCGGCACTTTCAGGTGTGTTTGTTTCAGGATTGATTTTCGTTGCTCTTTCTTTAACAGGTTTCCGTGAAAAAATCATCAATGCCATTCCGGCTGAGCTGAAGCTGGCAGTTGGTGCAGGTATTGGTTTGTTCATTACGTTTGTCGGTCTTCAAGGCTCTGGCATTATCGCCAATAATGATAATACGCTCGTTTCGCTTGGAAATATTCATAGCGGTCCTGTTCTGTTAACGGTATTTGGTATCGTTGTGACGGTCATTTTAATGGTACTTCGAGTGAATGCAGGTATCTTCATTGGGATGCTTTTGACAGCTATTGCAGGGATGATTTTTGGTCTTGTGCCAGTACCATCTCAAATTGTGGGAAGTATTCCAAGCTTGTCTCCAACCTTTGGTCAGGCCTTGATTCACTTGCCAGAAATTTTCTCCATTCAAATGCTTGTCGTGATTTTAACGTTCCTATTCGTTGGGTTCTTTGATACAGCTGGTACACTTGTGGCTGTGGCAACGCAGGCTGGTTTAATGAAAAATAATGAGCTTCCTCGTGCAGGAAGAGCGCTTCTGGCGGATTCTTCTTCTATTGTTGTAGGTTCTATTCTTGGTACATCTACAACAACATCTTATGTTGAATCTAGCTCAGGTGTTGCTGCTGGTGCGCGTTCTGGTTTTGCAGCTGTCGTCACAGGCATTTTCTTCTTGCTTGCGATGTTCTTCTCACCACTGTTATCCATCGTTACATCGAATGTGACAGCACCTGCTTTAATCATTGTCGGTGCACTGATGGTCGCTCCGCTGGCGAAGATTGCATGGGATCGTTTTGAAATTGCGGTACCAGCGTTCTTAACGATGATTATGATGCCACTGACATACAGTATTGCAACAGGGATTGCGGTTGGCTTTATTTTCTACCCGATTACGATGATCTTTAAAGGGAAAGCGAAAGAAGTGCATCCAATTATGTACGGATTGTTTGTCATCTTTATTCTATATTTTGCTTTCTTAAATCATTAATTGAACAACCGAAACAGCAGCTCATGGAAGCTGCTGTTTTTTTGTTAAAAAAATAAAAACATAGTTGACTTATAGGAATTATGTGTTTATGATAAAAAGACATAATTCGCTGATTGGATCACCAAAGGCGCTTTGATTTCCTTTTTTAATAGAAGGTTTCAGGGTGCCTTTTTTTCTTGCAGACATTCAAAAAGGGAGGAGATGTCTTTTGTCACGCTGGCTTAGACAGGTGATTGAACGAAAAAAGCAGGTGCTGATTCAAAAGCTCCTTTTATGGGGGCATGAAGAAAAACAGGAAGCGCTCATGCATTATACGATTCATGAGTTAGAAAATGAGGTTCTCTATTTAAAAGAGCGAAAACAAAAATAGGGGGATGAGCGATGGATGAACAAAAGCTGAATTATATTTTATCTGCCTTAAAAGGGATCGACTATGGATCAGTGGTCATCACCATTCATAATGGACATATTACACAGGTCGATACGACCAAAAAGACTCGGTTCCCCGCTCATCAGGAGAATCTCCGGGTCCAGCAAGGAAAGCGGAGCCAATATCGTTGACCACGAATTTCAACATTGATAAAAAGCTGATGGAGGCCGTCAGCTTTTTTGTTTTGTCTTATTTTCTGTCCGTTTTAAAACCTCTGCTGCCTTTTATCCGTCTATTCGTATGAACGTCAAGGAATCTTGACTGAATAGAGAGACTCCGCTACTTTAAGAGGAGTCATCCGAACAGATCATTTACTTGAGCCTGTAAGGATTGGATAGGAGTTGATATGAGATGTTAGAGAAAGATCAAGATCAGGGGACATCTGAAAAGAAAAACGAAGAGTCATCAATAGATCAAGAAACAAGGCAATCCCGCCTCAGCCGCAGCGCTGCAAAACGTGGAAGAACCTCAAAATCAGCGGATGATGAGCGTTCAGTTATCCAGCGTATACTGCAAGGTGTAGGAGGCGCGTTTAAGCGTTATGGTTCATATGGACTGGCGATGTTAAAATCACCGAGCCAGGCCATCAATCAAGCAGAATCATTGCGTATGAAGTACGCCTGGATCTCGATTGTGTTATTCAGCGTGTTTTTTGCTTTAGGCAACTATGTTCAATTAAAGGCGTCAAAGACCCGCTTATTAGGCTTTGGCATTCATTATTCTTTTGGCGACGCCTTTTTGAAGGTAGCGGTCTTTACACTCATTGTGTTGACATTGATGATGCTTACCGTCTGGCTGCTCGGAAAGTACATGCTAAAAGGCAACATATCACTGAAAGAAGTGATCATGAAGTTTGGCGCTGCACTTGTGCCGGTTTTGGTTTTATCCATCCTTTGGCTTGTATTTGCCATGCTGAATATTCCATATGTGACCGTCATATTATCCGTGATGATGTTTGTCGGCCTTCAGTTGATTGCGGTCGTGCTCTTTCGTTCGATTCAATCGGAGCATGATGCCGCATGTGGAGATTTGATGTATGCGGGCTGGGTCTTTTTATTGGTTGAGCTTGTCATCATTGCGCTGCTCTGGGGCATAGTCGGGGAGTATTTGATTCCATCACTTGTTCCTGTTCGATTTGGATAAAACACACTGAAAACCCCCTTTTTTGAAAAAGGGGGTTTTCATGTTGAGAAGAGAAAAAAACGGGTAAACTCTTGGTAACAAAGACCACCCTTGTTGTCGAAAGATATATGTGTTTTGATCGCGTAAATTTGATTGTATCAAGGTATGTTCTCTAGTAGAATATGGGGTGCTTTATTTGATTTTTTAGTGCAGGGGGTTCGAATCGTGCTTCAACAACTTTTATCCAATGCGTTCACCATGGTTTTAATCATTTTAGTGATTAATATTGTCTATGTGTCTTTTTCCACCATGCGTTTGATTTTAACAATGAAAGGCAGACGGTACGCAGCTGCTTTTGCGGGTACGATCGAAATGCTCATTTATGTCATTGGGTTAAGTATCGTTCTAGATAACTTAGATCAAATACAGAATGTCATTGCGTATGCGCTAGGTTATGGAATGGGGATCATTGTCGGGATGAAAATTGAAGAGAAGCTGGCACTTGGCTACACAACTGTTAACGTGATCACAAAAGAATTGGATGTCGATCTCCCAAGACAATTGAGAGAAAAAGGATATGGTGTCACCAGCTGGGTAGCAGGCGGTCTTGAAGGAGACCGGACAGCATTGCAAATTTTAACACCGAGAAAATATGAACTGCAATTATATGAAACGATTAAGACGCTGGATTCAAAGGCGTTTATCATTTCATATGAGCCCAAATCGATTCACGGCGGCTTCTGGGTGAAGGCTGTGAAGAAAAGGAGAATTAAAGAATGACCGCAAAACCAAAGAAGAAAAAATTCTATGTGGAAGACAACATGACGATTGATCAAGTGTTGTCCCAGATGGCAGCGGAAGGCTACTCGCCTGTCCGACGAATGGAGGAACCGATTTTTCAGGAAAAGAAGGAAAATGGGTCGATTCAGATCATTCCGATTGGGAAAAAAATCGTATTTGAAGGAAAAATAGTCTAAATCCGAACATTAAAACGACGACTTCATAGATTGTTCGATAAATCCGTTGACATCATGAACATCCGTTGTTAAGATAAACATGAAATCAAAACACGAGCCTCATATAATCTTGGGAATATGGCCCATAAGTTTCTACCCAGTTACCGTAAATGACTGGACTATGCAGGATAGTGAACAAAACTGACATGGCAATTCAAAAGCGAACAGCGCTTACCATGGCCCGGTTTGTGTTGCTTCCTAACAATGCAATGCAAATCGGGCCTTTTTGTTCGGCGTTTGACAAGCTGCTTAGGTTTGGGAAGCGTGTCAAACGATACAAAATCGAATATCAGCTTAAAGGTGGGGACAAAATGAAGCCGCTTGTAGGTGTCATCATGGGAAGTACATCTGATTGGGAAACAATGAAAAATGCGTGCGACATCTTAGAGGAATTAAACATTCCGTATGAAAAACAGGTGGTATCCGCACACCGGACACCTGACTTGATGTTTGAATATGCGACTGAAGCAAGAGGTAAAGGACTAAAGGTCATCATTGCCGGTGCTGGAGGCGCAGCACATTTACCGGGGATGGTCGCAGCAAAAACGACACTGCCGGTCATTGGTGTGCCCGTACAATCAAAAGCACTAAACGGGCTGGATTCCTTATTATCCATCGTTCAAATGCCAGGCGGTGTACCAGTTGCTACAGTAGCAATTGGCAAAGCCGGTGCAACAAATGCAGGCCTTCTTGCCGCACAAATGATTTCAGCATTTGATGAAACGATCGCAGCTCGCCTTGAAGAAAGAAGAGAGCAGACAAAACAGACTGTACTAGAAAGCAGTGATCAGCTTGGCTAAGCAGACCATTTTTCCAAACGCAACCATCGGGATCATTGGCGGCGGACAGCTTGGCAGATATATGGCTGTCAGCGCAAAGCAAATGGGGTACCGGGCAGCAGTTCTAGACCCAGTTGCACAATCTCCTTGCGGACAGGTTGCGGATACAGAAATCACAGCCGCATATAGTGACCTTGAAGCGATTCGAAAGCTGGCAGAAATCAGCGATGTGGTGACTTATGAGTTTGAAAATATTGATTATGATGCACTCAATCAGCTGAAGGAAGAAGCCTATTTACCACAAGGAAGCGACCTTCTCCTTTTAACTCAAAATCGTGAGACCGAGAAAAAAGGAATTGTAGACGCAGGCTGTGAAGTAGCGCCTTACCGCATCATTCATGATGAAAAAGAGCTGGAAGATGCAGTGGACGTGCTCAGTTTGCCAGCCGTGCTGAAAACATGCAGAGGCGGCTACGACGGAAAAGGACAGTACGTCATTAAAGAAAAAGGACAGCTTCAGGAAGCAGCTGCACTGCTCACACATGGAACTTGTATTTTAGAAAGCTGGGTTCCATTCCAAATGGAGCTCTCGGTGATCGTCACTCGTTCTGTTCATGGAGAGATTGCAGTATTCCCAGTCGCTGAGAACATTCATAAGCACAATATTTTGTTCCAAAGCATTGTACCTGCAAGGGTAGAGGACCGCATTCAGGAGAAGGCGAAAGAACTGGCAACAACACTGGCTGAAAAGCTGGGGCTGGTTGGTACTCTTGCTGTAGAACTGTTCCTGACAAATGACGGAAAGCTGCTCGTCAATGAACTGGCACCACGCCCGCATAATTCTGGTCATTATACGCTCGATTTATGTGAGACAAGTCAGTTTGAACAGCACGTCCGCGCTATATGTGGTTTGCCGCTTGGCGGTACAGCCCTTTTATCAGAGGGAATGATGGTGAATTTATTAGGCGATGAAGTGGACATTCCAAAAGAGCATCCTGAGCTTCTCAAAGAAGCGAAGCTTTATCTATATGGAAAGCATGAAGTAAAAGCCGGCCGCAAAATGGGGCATATGACGTTTATGAAACAGCTCGATGATGAGTGGATGACAAACATCACAAAGTTATGGACTGAAAGAGATGGAGGAAACGGGAAATGATCGAACGTTACGCACGACCAGAAATGTCAGCAATCTGGACAGAGGAAAACAAATTTAATGCATGGCTTGAAGTAGAAATTCTCGCTTGTGAAGCTTGGGCAGAGCTTGGCGTCATTCCGAAAGAAGACGTTGTGACCATGCGCAAGAATGCAAGCTTTGATATTGGACGTATTTTAGAGATTGAACAAGACACGCGCCACGACGTGGTTGCCTTTACGCGTGCTGTCTCTGAATCTCTAGGAGAAGAAAGAAAGTGGGTTCATTACGGGTTAACATCGACAGACGTAGTGGATACGGCGCTTTCATATTTATTAAAACAGGCGAACGATATCTTGCTCAAGGACATTGAGAGATTTGTTGACATACTAAAAGAAAAAGCAAAAGAGCACAAATATACCGTCATGATGGGCCGTACACACGGTGTACACGCTGAACCGACAACATTTGGCCTGAAGCTTGGTCTTTGGTACGAAGAAATGAAGCGTAACCTAGAACGTTTTAAACAAGCAAAAGCTGGCATTGAATATGGCAAAATCTCTGGAGCTGTTGGCACATATGCGAACATCGACCCGTTTGTTGAGCAATATGTATGTGAGAAACTTGGCATCAAAGCTGCACCAATTTCAACCCAAACCTTGCAGCGTGACCGCCATGCAGATTACATGGCTACTCTTGCTTTAGTCGCAACGAGCATTGAGAAATTTGCTGTTGAAATTCGTGGTCTTCAAAAGAGTGAAACACGTGAAGTAGAAGAGTTCTTTGCAAAAGGACAAAAAGGATCATCAGCAATGCCGCATAAGCGTAACCCAATCGGTTCTGAGAATATGACGGGAATTGCCCGCGTGATCCGTGGATATATGCTGACAGCTTATGAAAATGTACCGCTTTGGCATGAGCGTGATATTTCTCATTCATCTGCTGAGCGCATCATTTTACCAGATGCAACGATTGCACTGAACTACATGCTCAACCGTTTCTCAAACATCGTGAAAAACTTAACGGTTTTCCCTGAAAACATGAAGCGCAACATGGACCGCACACTTGGCTTAATTTACTCACAGCGCGTTCTTCTTGCATTAATTGATACAGGTATGGCACGTGAAGAGGCATATGACACGGTTCAGCCAAAGGCAATGGAAGCGTGGGAGAAGCAAGTACCGTTCCGTTCATTAGTAGAAGCAGAAGAAAAAATCACGTCACGCTTAACACCTGAACAAATCGCTGACTGCTTCGATTACAACTATCATTTGAAAAATGTCGATATGATTTTCGAACGTCTAGGTCTTGCGTAAGAAATGGGCCGCCTGCTAGGCAGGCGCCCAATCCTGAAAATTGCCAACATTCAAATTAGGAGGCCAACCTGAATGACTGTGAAACAAGAACTTCTCTACGAAGGCAAAGCGAAAAGAATCTATCAGACCGATGACGAGCATATTTTATATGTCGAATATAAAGACTCAGCTACAGCATTTAACGGCGAAAAGAAAGCCGAAATCGAAGGCAAAGGCAGACTGAACAACGAAATTTCGAGCTTAATCTTTCAAATGCTGCATGAAAAAGGGGTCAACAATCACTTTGTGAAGCGCCTTTCTGAAACAGAGCAGCTCATTCAAAAGGTGCAGATTGTTCCGCTTGAAGTGGTTGTACGTAATGTGGTGGCAGGCAGTATGTCAAAACGCCTCGGCATTCCAGAGGGAACAAAACTCGACACACCTTTGATTGAGTTTTACTACAAAGATGATGCGCTCGGCGATCCGCTCATTACAGAAGATCATATTCGCATTTTAGATGCAGCGACACCAGAGCAGGTCGAGGAAATGAAACAGATCACAAGACAAGTGAATGAAGAGTTAAAGCAAATCTTCTCAGACTGCCATGTGAATTTAATTGATTTCAAGCTTGAATTCGGAATAGATCACGAGAATCGTATTTTGCTAGCTGATGAGATTTCACCTGATACGTGCAGGCTTTGGGACAAAGATACAAACGAAAAGCTTGATAAAGACGTGTTCAGACGAAACCTGGGCGGCTTAACGAATGCATACGAAGAAATTTTCAAAAGACTTGGAGGCCATAAACATGTATAAAGTGAAAATTTTTGTCAGCTTAAAAGAGAGCGTTCTTGATCCACAAGGAAGTGCCGTGCAGCACGCTTTGCACAGCATGTCTTATCAGGAAGTAAAGGATGTCCGTATCGGGAAATACATGGAGCTTGTCATTGAAAAATCAGATCGTGATTTAGACACAGTCGTCAAAGAAATGTGCGAAAAATTACTTGCCAACACGGTGATTGAAGATTACCGCTATGAGGTGGAGGAGGTTGTCGCACAGTGAAGTTTGCAGTGATCGTCTTGCCTGGCTCTAACTGTGATATCGATATGTACCATGCGATTCAAGATGAGCTAGGTGAACAAGTTGAATATGTATGGCACGACGAAACGAGTCTTGACGGATTTGACGGTGTACTCGTACCAGGCGGTTTCTCTTATGGGGATTACTTAAGATGTGGTGCGATCGCCCGCTTCTCAAACATCATGCCGGCGGTGAAAAAAGCAGCTGAGGAAGGAAAACCTGTTCTTGGTGTTTGTAACGGGTTCCAAATTCTTCAGGAGCTTGGCATTCTTCCGGGTGCGATGAGACGAAATAAAGACTTGAAGTTTATCTGTCGTCCAGTTGAACTCATTGTAGAAAACAACGAAACGCAATTTACAAGCGGTTATCAAAAAGGCGAATCCATTACGATTCCTGTAGCGCACGGTGAAGGCAACTTCTACTGTGACGAAGACACTTTAGCGAAGCTCATTGAACGCGGCCAAATCGCTTTCACTTATGGAGACGATATTAACGGCAGTGTGAATCGTATTGCAGGTGTAACGAATGAAGAGGGCAATGTACTCGGCATGATGCCGCACCCTGAGCGCGCGGTTGATTCATTACTAGGCAGCGCAGACGGACTTAAATTGTTTCAATCTATCGTGAAAAATTGGAGGGACACTCATGTCACTACTGCTTGAACCAAGTCACAAGCAAATTAAAGAAGAGAAATTGTATCAGCAAATGGGATTGAGTGATGAAGAATTCGCTTTAATCGAATCCATTATTGGCAGGCTGCCAAACTACACAGAAACGGGCATTTTTTCTGTCATGTGGTCAGAGCATTGCAGTTATAAAAACTCAAAGCCTGTTTTAAGCAAATTCCCGACAAAAGGAGAGCACGTCCTTCAAGGTCCTGGGGAAGGCGCTGGCATCGTTGATATTGGAGACAACCAAGCGGTTGTATTTAAAATCGAATCACATAACCATCCATCTGCGATTGAACCGTATCAAGGAGCGGCGACAGGTGTCGGCGGAATTATCCGTGATGTATTCTCCATGGGTGCGCGTCCAATTGCTGTATTAAACTCTCTTCGTTTTGGTGAACTGACTTCACCGCGTGTGAAGTACTTGTTTGAAGAAGTAGTGGCAGGGATCGCAGGCTATGGAAACTGTATCGGAATTCCAACAGTCGGCGGAGAGGTTCATTTCGATCAAAGCTATGAAGGCAACCCGCTTGTGAATGCGATGTGTGTTGGATTAATCAACCATGAAGACATCAAAAAAGGGCAGGCAAAAGGTGTCGGCAACACGGTCATGTACGTTGGTGCCAAAACGGGACGTGACGGGATTCACGGTGCAACATTTGCATCTGAGGAATTTTCTGATGAATCAGAAGAAAAACGCTCAGCTGTTCAAGTCGGTGATCCGTTCATGGAAAAACTGCTGCTTGAAGCGTGCCTTGAAGTCATCAAAAACGATGCACTCGTTGGAATTCAGGATATGGGAGCGGCTGGCTTAACAAGCTCAAGTGCGGAAATGGCGAGCAAAGCAGGTTCTGGTATCGAGATGAATCTAGACCTTATCCCGCAGCGTGAAACAGGCATGTCAGCATATGAAATGATGCTGTCTGAATCTCAAGAGAGAATGCTTTTGGTCATTGAAAAAGGCCGTGAACAAGAAATCATTGATATTTTTGAAAAATACGATCTTGAAGCAGTATCAGTCGGTCATGTGACAGACGACAAAATGCTTCGTTTACTTCACCAAGGTGAAGTGGTATGTGAGCTTCCTGTTGATGCACTTGCAGAAGAAGCACCGGTTTATCACAAACCGTCAAGTGAGCCTGCCTACTACCGTGAGTTTTTAGAAACAAAAGTGGAAGCACCTGCTATCACAGATGCAGCCGAAACGTTAAAGCAGCTCCTTCAGCAGCCAACAATTGCAAGTAAAGAATGGGTTTATGATCAATATGACTACATGGTTCGGACAAATACAGTGGTTGCACCAGGCTCTGATGCGGGCGTACTAAGAATCCGTGGAACGAAAAAAGCCCTTGCGATGACAACCGATTGTAACGCACGTTATCTGTACCTTGATCCAGAGGTTGGCGGGAAAATTGCAGTCGCAGAAGCAGCTCGTAACATTGTGTGCTCAGGCGCTCGTCCGCTTGCAGTAACAGATAACCTAAACTTCGGTAATCCAGAAAAACCAGAAATTTTCTGGCAAATTGAAAAATCTGCTGACGGTATTAGCGAAGCGTGCCGCAAGCTAAGCACACCGGTTATCGGTGGGAACGTCTCTTTATATAACGAATCAAATGGAACAGCCATTTACCCAACACCGGTCATTGGGATGGTTGGTTTGGTTGAAGACACAGCTCATATTACGACGCAGTCGTTCCAGCAGGCTGGCGATGTGATTTTCGTCATTGGTGAGACGAAGGAAGAATTTGCAGGCAGTGAGCTTCAAAAGATGACAGAAGGCCGTATTTACGGAAAAGCACCAGAAATTGATTTGGATGTAGAGCTCACGCGTCAGGAAGCCCTTCTTGCTGCGATTCAAAACGGACTTGTTCAATCAGCTCACGATGTGTCTGAAGGCGGTCTTGGTGTAGCACTTGCTGAAAGTACATTTGGAACAGACGGCCTTGGCGCTCATATCCAAATTGATTTAAACAGCGAAGCTTCATTATTTAGTGAAACACAGTCACGTTTTGTCGTCACAGTGAAACCAGAGCACCGCGAAGCGTTTGCTGCGGCTGTCAAAGATGCGAAAGAAGTTGGAACGGTTACAAATGATGGTGTATTCACTGTCAAAAATCAAGAAGGACAACAATGGATTCATGCAGCGGTCAACGAGCTTGAACGCGCATGGAAAGGAGCGATCCCATGCTTGCTGAAATCAGAGGCTTAAACGAAGAGTGTGGCGTCTTTGGGGTTTGGGGACACGAAGAAGCCTCGCAAATCACATATTACGGATTGCATAGCCTTCAGCACCGCGGACAAGAAGGTGCGGGAATCATTGCAACAGATGGTGAAAACCTGACGGCACATAAAGGCCTTGGACTGATTACGGAAGTCTTTCAAAACGGTGAGCTAAAGGATTTGAAAGGAAAAGGTGCAATCGGACACGTTCGGTATGCGACAGCAGGCGGAGGCGGCTTTGAAAATGTGCAGCCCCTCTTCTTCCGCTCGCAAAACAATGGCAGCCTTGCCCTTGCTCATAATGGAAACTTAGTGAATGCAACACAGTTAAAGCAGCAGCTAGAGAACCAAGGGAGTATTTTTCAGACCTCTTCTGACACTGAAGTGCTCGCTCATTTAATTAAGCGCAGCGGCTATATGGAATTGAAAGAGCAGATCAAAAATGCCCTGTCCATGCTTAAAGGAGCCTATGCTTTCTTAATTATGACGGAAACAGAAATGATTGTGGCGCTTGATCCGAACGGCTTACGTCCGCTTTCACTTGGTATGCTTGGGGACGCGTATGTTGTTGCTTCTGAAACATGTGCATTTGATGTTGTCGGTGCCACGTATTTACGAGATGTGGAGCCTGGCGAAATGCTGATCATTAATGATGAAGGCATGAAATCTGAACGCTTCTCCATGAACATTAACCGCAGCATGTGCAGCATGGAGTACATTTATTTCTCAAGACCTGACAGCAATATCAACGGCATCAACGTGCATAGTGCGAGAAAGAACCTTGGCAAAAAGCTTGCTGAGGAAGCGCATGTTGAAGCAGATGTTGTGACAGGTGTACCAGATTCGAGTATTTCTGCAGCGATTGGTTATGCCGAAGCAACAGGTATTCCATATGAGCTCGGTTTGATTAAAAACCGTTATGTCGGACGTACCTTTATTCAGCCGTCTCAAGCATTGCGTGAGCAGGGCGTGCGCATGAAGCTGTCTGCTGTGCGCGGGGTCGTCGAAGGAAAGCGTGTCGTAATGGTAGATGATTCCATCGTACGCGGAACAACGAGTCGCCGCATTGTGACGATGCTAAGAGAAGCGGGTGCGACGGAAGTCCATGTCCGCATTAGTTCGCCGCCAATCGCACATCCGTGTTTTTATGGAATTGATACGTCCACACATGAAGAGCTGATTGCTTCTTCTCATTCAGTGGAAGAAATTAGACAGGAAATCGGAGCAGACTCCATTGCATTTTTATCTGTAGACGGTTTAATGGACGGGATTGGCAGGAAGTATGATGATCCGCAGCGCGGTCAATGTTTAGCATGCTTTACTGGGAAATACCCCACTGAAATTTATGAAGATACGGTTCTTCCGCATGTGAAGGAAACAGCACTGACGAAATAATCGAATAAAGGAGCAGCAGTCAAGATGATTTGATATGCTGCTCTTTCATTCTGCTGAAAATAAATGGAAGAGAAGCAGCTAAAAGGAGTGAATGGGATGTCAGAAGCATATAAAAACGCCGGTGTCGACATCGAAGCAGGATACGAAGCCGTCAAACGAATGAAAACACACGTAGAACGTACAAAAAGAGCAGGCGTCATGGGTGCTCTAGGCGGATTTGGCGGTATGTTTGATTTATCTGAGCTGCCATACAAAAAGCCCGTTCTTGTCTCAGGAACAGATGGTGTCGGAACAAAATTAAAGCTTGCCTTTTTAATGGATCAACACGATACGATCGGTGTTGATGCCGTGGCGATGTGTGTCAACGATGTGCTGGCACAAGGGGCAGAGCCGCTCTTTTTCTTAGATTACTTAGCAGTTGGTAAAGCAGATCCTTTGAAAATTGAATCTATTGTTAAAGGTGTGGCTGATGGCTGTGAGCAGTCTGGTTCAGCACTTGTCGGCGGAGAGACAGCAGAAATGCCGGGTCTTTACACCGAAGATGAATATGATATTGCTGGTTTTTCAGTAGGCGTCGTTGAAAAGGATGAAATCGTGACAGGAGAGAGCATCAAAGAGGGGCACTTGCTCATTGGACTCAGCTCAAGCGGAATTCATAGCAATGGGTACTCTCTCGTTCGTAAAGTATTGCTGGAAGACGCTGGTCTGGATCTGCATCAAACGTATGAACCTTTTACAAGACCGCTTGGAGAAGAGCTTCTTGAACCGACCAAAATTTATGTGAAGCCCGTCCTCAAACAAGTGAAAGCCGGCAAGATTGACGGTATGGCACATGTGACAGGCGGCGGCTTTATTGAAAATTTACCACGTATGCTGCCTGAAGGGCTTGGCGTTGAGATTGATAACGGCTCATGGCCAGTACCGCCAATTTTCTCCTTTATTCAAGAAAAAGGACAGTTAAAGGCAGAAGAAATGTTCAACGTGTTTAATATGGGTATTGGTTTTGTCTTAGCGGTAAAAGAAGATGACCTTGTCGAAGTGATCAGAGGACTTGAAGAAGACGGAGAGAAAGCATTTCTCATCGGTCGTGTTCAAAAAGGAGAAGGTGTCACATTCGGCGGTGGAAGCCTCTCATGAAGAAGTTTGCGATCTTCGCCTCTGGAAGCGGGACGAATTTTCAAGCCATTATGGATACATTAAAAAAAGAACAGTGGCAGGCAGAGGCCGCCATTGTGATTTGTGATAAACCAGGTGCAAAGGTGCTGGAGCGTGCTGAGAAAGAGGGCATTCCCTCCTTTGCATTTACCCCGAAGGCTTTTCCGAATAAAGCCGCTTTTGAACAAACGATCATTGAACAGCTTAGGCTGCATGAAGTGGAATGGGTTTTCCTTGCTGGGTATATGAGACTGATTGGTCCGACATTACTTGAAGCATTCAAAGGGAAAATTGTTAATATCCATCCGTCCTTGCTGCCAGCCTTCCCAGGGCTGGATGCCATTGGCCAAGCCTATCAAGCAGGTGTCAAAGTGGCGGGCATCACCGTCCATTTTGTCGATGAAGGCATGGATACAGGTCCGATCATTGACCAAGCGTCGATTTACATCGAACAAGGGGAAGAGCTTGAATCGATTGAAAAAAGAATGCATGAACTAGAACACACACTATATCCAAAAGTGATCAAATCACTTTTAGAATTATCTTAATGAGGTGACGAAGACATGACGATCAAACGCGCATTAATCAGTGTTTCCGATAAAACGAATCTTGTACCTTTTGTGAAAGAATTAACAGAACTTGGCGTTGAAGTGATTTCAACTGGAGGTACACACAAGCTTCTTCAAGAGAACGGCATCAATGTCATTGGGATTTCTGAAGTCACTGGATTCCCTGAAATCATGGACGGACGACTCAAAACACTTCACCCGAACATTCATGGTGGACTTTTAGCAGTGAGAGAAAACGATGAGCATATGGCACAGATTGAAAAGCATGGCATTCAGCCGATTGATCTTGTTGTCGTGAACCTTTATCCATTCAAAGAGACGATTTCAAAAGACGATGTGACGTATGAAGAAGCGATTGAAAACATTGATATCGGCGGACCGGGAATGCTTCGTGCAGCATCAAAAAACCACCAAGACGTAACCGTGATTGTCGATCCTCGTGACTATGATACAGTCATTCAGCAAATCAAAGACGGCGGCGTGTCATTAGAGAAAAAACGTGAGCTTGCTGCCAAAGTCTTCCGTCATACGGCTGCTTACGATGCTCTGATTGCCGATTACTTAACAAACTTTGTCGGCGAAACAGAGCCAGAACAGTTCACTGTCACGTTTGAGAAAAAACAATCCCTTCGTTATGGCGAAAACCCGCACCAAGCGGCGACTTTCTATGAAAATGCTCTTCCAGCCAAAGGTTCTTTGGCTACTGCAAAGCAATTACATGGAAAAGAACTTTCCTACAACAATATCAAAGATGCAGATGCCGCTCTTCAAATTGTACGTGAATTCACGGAGCCGGCCGCTGTCGCTGTGAAGCATATGAACCCGTGCGGCGTTGGTACAGGAGAAACGATTGCAGAAGCATTTGACAGAGCATTCAAGGCAGATGAAACTTCTATTTTTGGCGGCATTGTGGCACTTAACCGTGAAGTAGACAAACAAACGGCTGAGGTGCTGCATACGATTTTCTTAGAAATTGTCATCGCCCCATCGTTCAGCCAAGAAGCACTTGACGTGTTAACGGCGAAAAAGAACCTTCGTCTATTAACATTAGATGTAGAAGCGGATCTCGGGAAAAAAGAAAAGCAGCTGACAAGTGTCCACGGTGGATTGCTTGTTCAGGATATTGACACGTATGGCTTAGAGGAAGCAACGATCTCTATTCCAACGAAAAGAGAACCAACAGAGGACGAATGGAAAGACTTAAAGCTTGCTTGGAAAGTGGTCAAGCATGTGAAATCAAATGCCATTGTCCTTGCGAAAGATCAAATGACGGCAGGGATCGGTGCTGGTCAAATGAACCGTGTCGGCTCAGCTAACATTGCCATTGAACAAGCAGGTGAAAAGGCAAAAGGAAGCGCACTAGGCTCTGATGCATTCTTCCCAATGGGCGATACAGTGGAAGCTGCTGCAAAGGCAGGCGTCACAGCGATTATTCAGCCAGGCGGATCTATTCGTGACGAAGAATCGATTCAAAAAGCAGATGAATACGGCATCGCCATGGTCTTCACTGGCGTTAGACATTTCAAACATTAAGGGGGTGACAGTGTGAACGTATTAATTATCGGCAGAGGCGGAAGAGAGCATACCATCGCTTGGAAAGTGAATCAAAGTGAACTTGTCAGCCAAGTATTTGTCGCACCCGGAAATGATGGAATGACAGATGCTGCGAAGCTTGTACCAATCGACGAAGGTAATCACGAGGCATTAATTCGTTTTGCAAAAGAAAACGAGATCGGCTTAACCATTGTTGGTCCAGAGGTTCCTTTAATTGCAGGTGTCGTTGATGCATTTGAAGAAGCAGGTCTGAAAGTATTTGGACCAAATGCAAAGGCAGCGGTGATTGAGGGCTCAAAAGAATTTGCAAAAGACTTAATGAAGAATTACGATATCCCGACGGCTGCCTATGCTGCTTTTACATCGTTTGAAGAAGCAAAGGCGTATGTGGAAGAAAAGGGTGCGCCGATTGTTATTAAAGCAGACGGGCTTGCCGCAGGAAAAGGTGTGACAGTGGCCATGACGCTTGAAGAGGCGGTCGATTGTCTGCATGATTTCTTAGAGGATGAAAAGTTTGGCGATGCAAGTGCATCTGTCGTCATCGAAGAATTTTTAACAGGCGAGGAATTTTCACTCATGGCCTTTGTCAACGGAGAAAAGGTGTACCCGATGGTGATTGCGCAGGATCACAAACGGGCCTTTGAAGATGACAAAGGGCCGAATACAGGCGGAATGGGCGCTTATTCACCAGTTCCGCAAATTTCAGATGAAGTAGTTCAGAAAGCGGTGGAAGATGTCGTCAAACCGGCAGCGCGTGCGATGGTGCAGGAAGGGCGTCCGTTTACAGGCATTTTATATGCAGGTTTAATGCTGACACCAGAAGGCTCAAAGGTGATTGAATTCAATGCACGCTTTGGCGACCCTGAAACGCAGGTGGTTCTCCCTCGTCTTGAATCAGATCTAGTCCAAGTATTCCTCGATATTCTAGATGGAAAAGATGTGGACTTACAGTGGAAAGACACTGCGGCTGTCAGTGTGGTTCTTGCATCAGAAGGGTACCCAGAAGACTATGCAAAAGGGACGCCGATCGGTGCTTTGCAAACGACTGTCACTGATGTTGTGACCTTCCATGCAGGAACAAAAAAAGAAAACGATCAATTCGTCACAAATGGCGGCCGTGTAGCGAATGTGACCGCATTTGACGATACATTTGAAGCGGCAAGATCAAGAGTGTATGAAGCGGTTGAAGAAATCATACAGCCAGGTCTATTTTATCGCCGTGACATCGGTGCCCGTGCGCTGAAGGCTGCGGGGAAAAACGTTTAATCAAAACACCTTTCTATCTGACGAGATGGAAAGGTGTTTTTTGTTCATGAGAAGGGATGATGCTCGAATATGAAGAAGTAGTATGGGATGACGAGTTTATGAGGAGGCAGCATGATCATTCAAGGAATCATTCTATTTGCAATCATATTACTTATTTTATTTATACTGTTCTCAAATCTCATCATGTATGAAGCGGGAAAGCAAAACAAAGCCAAAAAAGGCTCAGCCATTAGGTATATGATCATGTCGATTTTTTCTGGTATCGTCATTGTTTCATTTTCCATTTGGATTTTTTTGTTAGCTGATTTATAAAGAGAGGATGAGTATATGGTGCAATTGAAGGAACTTGCGAACGAGCGTTTTTCTGCCTCGATCTGTATTGATTCATTTAATGAGCGAATTCGTTTAGATGACTACAGCGGCAGTGTGCGGGATGTGATTCTGTCGGTTCTAAAGGAAGCGGCGGACTGCAAGGCTTCTAAGGTCATTGTGAAAGTCAGGCGTGAGCATATGCCTCTTTTTTTAGAAAAAGGCTTTCGGCTTGAAGGCGTGTTTTCTCATTATTTCCTTGGAAGTGATGCGTATGGCATGTCTCTCTTTCTGACGGAGGATCGCATGAACAGCCCGTATTGGCTGAAGGAAGATGAAATTGTTGCGTCTATTCAAGAAAAGCCTCTCAAAAAAGATCAAGGCACGTGGCAGGATGAGTATGTGATGAGGAAAGCGGATACGCAGGATATTCACAAGCTGGCAAAGCTCTATGATACCGTCTTTGAAACGTATCCTACGCCAATGAACGAGTCAGATTATATTCAAAAGGTAATGGAGGAAGGGACAGTCTTTTATGCCGTTGAACATGACGGGCACATTGTGAGTGCGGCATCCGCTGAAATCAATGCGCCATATGGTCATGCGGAATTAACAGATTGTGCGACCCTTCCATCATACAGAAAACTAGGATTCATGCATCATTTGATTCTAGCACTCGAAAAAGAACTTCAATCCATGCACATTTATGTCTTTTATTCTCTCGCACGTGCACTGTCCTATGGAATGAATCAAGTGTTTTATCAGCTCGGCTATACGTATACCGGCCGTTTCCAAAACAACTGCTATATTTTTGACAAAATTGAAGATATGAATCTATGGGTGAAAACGCCGAATGAATCATGAAATGGTTCTCATCTGATCAAGCAGACCAGATAGGCGGTACGCCATAATACTGAGCTGCAGCTTCATCCGATCATCCGTGGATTTGAGGCTGCAGCCTGTTCTCGTTTCAATTTGTTTCAGCCGGTAGCTTAATGTATGCCTGTGAATAAACAATTCCCCCGCAGATTTTTGAATATTTTCATTGTGTGCCAAATACACTTCGAGTGTATGGATCAGGTCAGCCCCCTGTTTTTTCGTATAAAGCAAGGGACTTAACAGCTCCACGTAAAAGTCATGCAAATTCATACCCGCTTCATTCATTTCAAGAAGCATCCCGTATAAGCCGAGCTTCTGATAATGAATGATGCATTCGTCTGTTTTTAAAAGCGGAAGAAGCCTTGCTGCATACTGCGCTTCCTTCGCGCTTTTTGAAAAGAGACCGATCTGGTCATAGGCTCTCCCAATGCCAATCACAATCGGATGGACGGGAAAAAAATAAGACCATGTGCTCCGGCACTCCTCTGCTGCACGATACCACTCCGCTTCTTGAAACGGTTTTTTTCCTGCTGGTGTAAGAACAAAAATGGAATCGAGCCTTGTCTTAAGTAAAAAAGGAATATGTCTGCGTTCAAATATCGACGTGAGTAATTGAGATAGGCGCTGCATCATTTGGTGATCGAGCTGTGTGTGCTGATGCTGAAATTGAAAGTAGATGACCACCTGCTCATCGCTCATATCATATTGCAGCTTTGTTGCTTGTTCGACCACATAGCTTTCTTCTGTGTATTGCTGCTGCAAAATATCATCTAACAAATGACCTTGCATTTGGTTTTCTGTATCTTGAATGGCTTTTTGCTTCAGCCATTCAATCGCATACACCGCCCCGGCATGCTCGATGGCAATCGCGTCGAGATGATGCCACGCATCCTTTTTCTTTAAAGATACAATAAATCCGAAAATATCGCCCATCGCAATCACCGGACATGCAGCGAGGACAAACGCACCGCACGTGTCATAAACGAGCCGTCCTTTCTCCTCAGCCTGCTTGAGAAGAGGCGTCGTTTCGATTGGTTCATGATCTGTTTGAAAGCCAAAGGCAGGAGAATACATTACTTCCTCTGTTTCGAAGTGAGCTGCTGTTTGATGTAAAAAAACATCAAGCACGACGATGTTTGCCGAAGTGAGATGTGCCAGCTCATCTGTAATTTGTGTGACATTTTTATTGCTGACATTTAAATGAGTCAGTCTTTGATGAATGGCTGAAGAATATTTAAGCTGATGGAGCTGGCTGCTGACGATTTGCTCTAGGACGGCTTTTGTAATGTCTGAGAAGTTGACATGTGAAGGAATCTCGATAAGTGGAATGCCGCTGTTTTTGGCAGCTTCGATCAGTGATGCAGGAATTTCCGTTAAGTATACGCCTTTATAAATCGCAATGGCCGATAGACGATGAGATTGAATCAGCTCCTCAAGCCGGGTGCGCCTTTCCCTATTGTCTGCAAGTCCAAAGCCGGTTGTGACGAGCAGCTCCCCTTCTGAAAGCCTTGAAGTATCTTCGATAATTTCCACAATGGTCACCCACTGAATGAGGCGGTCCAGTCCATTTTCCCCAGCAAGCAGCTTTGTTTCCTTCATGATATCGAGCGAGAGTGCATCTTTGACGAGAATCGCCATAGACTCATGACCTCCTTTTGAACACTCTTATACACGATGTATAAAAAATGCGTGTGAAATTCGGGCATGTGGCGAATGGAGGATGACTGCCCTCTTGATTAAGCTAATCTTATAACAAGTATACAAAATTTTCTTGCGATTCATGAAAAAAGAAAGATGCAGCTGCTGACGAGAGAGGGAGGAATGACAAAGTGGAGACCCGGGATTACTTAATCAAACCGATGTTGAATCAGCATTATCCTGTGGCTGTGAAAGGAGAGGGGATTTATTTATATGATCGGAACGGGAAAAAATATTTAGACGGCTCATCGGGTGCTGTCACGGCAAGTATTGGACATGGCATACGAGACATCATTGATGCCATGACAGAGCAAGCGGAAAAGGTGAGCTTTACGTACAGATCACAATTCACAAATGAACCAGCAGAAGAACTTGCCTATGAATTGAGTACGCTCTGCCCAGGGAACCTGAACTGGTCTTTTTTTGTCGGAAGCGGATCAGAGGCAACAGAGACCGCCATGAAAATTGCCATTCAGCATTGGCAGGAGCAGGGGAAGGCTGAGAAGAATCACATCATTTCAAGATGGATGAGTTATCACGGCATCACACTCGGTGCGCTGTCGATGTCAGGTCATATTGCAAGGAGAGAGCGCTTTGAACCACTGCTCGAAAAACACCCGGTGCTGTCTCCGCCATACAGCTACCGTTCGTGGCTGCCAAAGGAAGAAAGCAAGCAGGTCGAATGGTATGTACAGGAATTTAAAACCGTCATCCAGCGTATAGGAAAAGAGAGGATTGCGGCTTTTATTGCAGAGCCGATTGTTGGAGCAGCGGGCGCGGCGCTTGTTCCGCCAGATGGATATTTTGAGGCGATGAAGCGAGTTTGTGAGGAAAACGATATTTTAATGATTGCAGATGAAGTCATGACAGGCTTTGGACGAACTGGGAAAATGTTTGCCATGGAACATTGGGGCGTCGTACCAGATATTATGGTACTCGGAAAAGGCATGAGCGCCGGCTATTCACCGATTGCGGCAGCTGTCTCAGCAGATCATGTGATTGCACCGATTCTCAGCGGTTCGGGTTCTGTGATGGCGGGCCACACTTATAGCGGCAATCCGCTTTCAGCAGCTGTCTCACTGGCTGTCATTCGATATATGAAAAAACACCAGCTTTCAGAACGGGCTGATTTGTCTGGCCGATATTTAATGAATGCTTTAAAGAATTTGCAAACAAATCATTCCATCATAGGAGATGTGAGAGGAAAGGGACTGCTCATTGGCATTGAGTTTGTCGCAGACCGATTATCGAAAACACCATTTCCTGCCCATGCTCAAATGACGCACTTAGTTGTGGAGACGGCCAAGCAAAATGGTTTGCTTGTTTACCCAGCAAGCGCTGGAGAGGATGGTGTGGGAGGTGCAGCGGTCATGATCGCACCGCCGCTTTCTATTACGCAGCAGGAGATGGATGAACTGATTCATTTATTCGGGCAGACAATGACGCAGGTCGAGCAAGAAGTCATCAATCGAGGGTTTTTCCCATCTGCCATGTAGGGAGGAAAGATGATGAACAAAACAGCGAACTTTGATCAAGTCATCACGCATTTTAGAGACGGAATGACCATCATGTTTGGCGGCTTTGGCGGTGTGGGGTCCCCGCCATCATTGATCGATGCCATCCTAGAAGCCAATATCAAAGACCTGACATTGATCGGAAACGATGCAGGCTTTCCGCAAATCGGTGTTGGTAGGCTGATCACAGAAGGAAGAGTGAAGAAAATCATTGCTTCTCATATTGGCTCAAATCCAATTGCCGGGCAGAAAATGCAGGCGGGTACACTAGACGTTCTTTTTTACCCGCAGGGCATCCTAGCAGAAAAGATCCGAGCAGGCGGGATGGGTTTAGCAGGCATTGTGACAGATGTCGGCATGGATAGCCTCAATCTTGATGAGAAACAATTGGTTCGGCTGGATGGAAAGAAGTATATTCTTGAGCCTGCACTGACTGCGGATATCGCGATTGTGAATGCCCTCAAAGCAGATGAAGCAGGGAACCTGATTTTTGATAAAAGTGCGCGGAATACAAACCCGATTGTGGCGATGGCAGGAGACTGGACCATTGCGGAAGTAGAAGAGATTGTGCCTGTTGGCGGGCTTCATCCAGAGGAAATCGTCACACCAGGCGTATTTGTGAACCAGATCGTGCAATCAAAAGGAGTGAACTGGACATGGGCATGGGAGACATCGATTTAAGACACCGCATAGCCAAACGCGCGGCACAGGAAATTGAAGATGGGATGATCGTCAATCTTGGGATCGGCATCCCGACCCTTGCAGCTGAATACATCCCAGCACATTACGAGGTGTGGCTGCATGCAGAAAACGGCATTATGGGGGCAGGCGGTTCACCAGTACAAGGGGAAGAAGATCCGAATTTGTGCAATGCCGGCGGTTTTCCCATTACGTTAACAAAAGGCGGCTCATATATGGATAGCACAACCGCTTTTGGCATCATTCGCAAAGGGATGCTGGATATGACCATTTTAGGTGCACTTGAAGTCAGCAGTCATGGTGATCTTGCCAATTGGATTGTGCCAGGGAAACGAGTGCCGGGTATGGGTGGAGCGATTGAACTCGCGCAAAAAGCGAAAAAGGTGGTGGTCGTGATGAGCCACCTTGATAAACAAGGAAAATCTAAGGTGAAAGCAGCCTGCACGCTGCCTTTAACAGCAAAGTCTTGTGTGGATCTGATTATTACAGATATGGCAGTCATAGAGGTCAAGTCACAGCTGCTCATTTTGCGTGAAGTCATGCCGCCGTTTCAGCCGGAAGATGTCATGAGGGCGACAGAGGCACCATTAATTTTAGCGCCTGATGTCAAATCTGTTGTGTAGAAAGGATGACCGACTTGCAGCCAACCACACGTATCAGAAACTGGATGAAAGAGCATAAGGAGGAAGCCGTGACGCTTCTTCAGCAAATGGTGCAATGTGACAGCACACAAGGAAATGAGCAAGAAGTACAGCAAATTGTAGCAAATAAACTTTCTGCCATTGGCTTTGATGTTGACGTATGGGACATTGGCGGAGATGACTTGCTGAACCACCCGTATTTTTATTCCCCAAGGCGTTCTTTTGAAGGAAGTCCCAATGTCGCCGGACGATTGAAAGGAAAAGGGGGCGGCAAATCTATTTTATTAAATGGGCATGTGGATGTTGTCCCAGCAGGAGATCACAAACAATGGACATATCCGCCTTACAGCGGGCATATCATAAACGGGAGACTTTATGGACGCGGGGCAACAGATATGAAAGGTGGAAACGTTTCTTTACTCTTTGCACTTGAGGCACTGCATGCGCTTCAGATTCCGCTGAAGGGAGATGTCGTGTTTCATAGTGTTGTCGAAGAAGAGAGCGGCGGTGCAGGCACCCTTGCAGCCATACTAAGAGGATATACCGCAGATGCAGCCATCATTCCAGAGCCAAGTCATATGAAAATCTTTCCGATTCAGCAAGGATCTAAATGGTTCAGACTGCATATTAAAGGAAGGGCTGCTCATGGCGGAACAAGATATCACGGCGTTTCTGCTATTGAAAAGAGCACGATTGTCCTTTCACATATAGCGGCACTTGAAGAAGAAAGAAATCAGCGAATCACTGAGCCGCTGTTTCAGCATATCCCAATCCCGATCCCAATCAATATCGGGAAAATTCAAGGCGGTGATTGGCCATCCTCCGTAGCAGACCTTGTCACAATGGAAGGCAGGCTCGGGGTGATGCCGGGTGAAACGGTAGAACAGGCAGAGAAGGAATTAGAAAATTGGATGGCAGGACTCGGAGAAAAAGATGAATGGTTCCAAGAGCATCCTGTTGAGGTCGAATGGTTTGGTGCAAGATGGCTTCCGGGGTCAATCGATACGGATCATCCGCTTTTAGGTTTATTGAAGGAACAATATGAAGCGGTCATGAAGCAGCCGCCGAAGATCGAAGCCGCCCCTTGGGGAACGGACGGCGGATTACTGTCACAGGCGGCTGGTATTCCGATCATCGTGTTTGGACCTGGAACAACGGAGCTTGCCCATTTTCCGAATGAATCCATCGACATTGAGCATGTGATTGAAGCAGCAGAAATTATTGCAGGGACAATGGTCGAATGGTGTGGAGCAGCGGAATGAGATGAAAATGATCACAAAAAAAGAAGGCTGCCTTACTCAGCCTTCTCTTTATGTGTGTTCTGCTGCTCACACATATATGTCACTGGACAAAAACGAAGAATGCCAGATCCCAGTTTCATACCGCCAAACATGATGCTGAAAAGCAGCATTTTACTCCATGGTTTTCTAGCATATAAGGATCCAGCCACAGTACATATTGTCATTCCGCAGGCAATTCTAATGAGCGCTTCCATTAAGCCGAGATTAGGTTTCATTGAAGGTGAATCTCCTTTTTTAAATTATTTTAAGTGTGATTTCAAGAAATTGTAACGTTTCATTAATGCGTAACGTGGTTCGTTATGTTACGATAGGGCTAATACAAATGAAGGAGAGTATGTGAATGTCCGAACGTACTTTTAATTGGAGAAACAATGACATCCGCACACAAATCGATGTAGTCGACTCAAAAATAGTTCCAACACTCCTTTTAACGAATGGACTCGTGCTTAACCCGTTTTTGAAGCAATGGGTGAAGGCAAATATTTGGATACATGATGATCGAATTGTTTATGTCGGAGCAGAGCTTCCTCAAAATAAATCAGCTAAACGTGTGATTGATTGTGAAGGGAAATACATTGTGCCTGGGTATATAGAGCCTCACGCGCACCCGTTCCATATTTATAATCCCCAATCACTTGCAGAATATGTGTCTCAATTTGGCACAACAACAATGGTCAGCGATAACTTATTTCTTCTTTTGCAAAGCAATGAAAAGAAAGCGCTTTCCACTCTATGTGAATTAAAAAAGCAGCCATTTCAGTATTTCTGGTGGTCCAGATATGATCTTCAAACGGAAGTCAGATATGAAGATGAGATGCTGCCAGTCAACTACCGGAAGGAATGGATTGATCATCCTGACGTCCTCCAAGGCGGAGAATTAACAAGCTGGCCAAGATTGATGGACGGTGATGATCTCATTTTATATTGCATGCAAGAAACAAAGAAGCAGAGAAAACGAATTGAAGGGCATTTCCCTGGAGCTTCTGAGAAAACGCTAACAAAAATGAAGCTGTTTGGCGCGGACAGTGATCATGAAGCGATGAATGCGGATGATGTGTTAAAACGCTTGTCCCTTGGCTATCATGTTTCATTGCGGCATTCTTCCATCCGTCCAGATTTAGTGAACATTTTAAGAGAACTGCATGAGCGTGACTTTAGACATTATGACCACTTTTTCTATACAACAGATGGTGCTGCCCCTCACTTTTATGAGGAAGGCATGATTAACCGCTTGATTTCAATTGCCCTTGAAGAAGGCGTGCCGATCATTGATGCGTATAATATGGCGACATTTAACATTGCAAAATACTATCAAATTGATGATTTATTAGGCGTTGTTGGCCCAGGCCGTCTGGCTTCATTGAATATTTTAGATGATCCAATGAACCCAAACCCTGAAACGGTCATATCTAAAGGGGTTATTCTCAAATTAGATGGCGAGAACCAGCATCAATTCCAAGAAACAAAATGGGAAAATGGCGGGCTGGCTCCATTAGATTTAGGCTACGACCTCACGATGAGTGATTTACAATTCTCTATGCCGCTAGGTGTCAAGATGAGAAATGCCGTTATTATGGAGCCTTATACAGTGGAAATTGATAACTCAATTAACCAGCTGTCATGTGACCATGATCAAAGTTTCTTTAGCCTGATTGACCGAAAAGGCGAGTGGCGTGTGAATACGATGCTAAAAGGGTTCGCAAACAAAGTGCAAGGCTTTGTCAGCTCATTTTCGCTCACGGGTGACATTTTAGTGATCGGGAAAAATAAAGAGGATATGATGCTTGCACATAAGCGGATGAAAGAAATTGGCGGGGGAATCGTACTCACAGAGAACGGGAAAATTTTGCACGAAATCCCGCTGCAATTATCAGGCTGTGCATCGGCTGAACCGTTTGAGACTGTTCTTCAGCAGGAACAAACATTACGTGAGCTGCTCATTGAGCGCGGCTATCCATTTGACTGCCCAATTGATACACTTGTCTTTTTTCAAAGTACACATTTGCCGTATATTCGAGTGACACCAAGAGGAATATTTGATGTCATGAAAAAAACTGTACTCTTTCCGTCTATAATGCGTTAAAATATAACAGAGTGGAGCTGTATCATCTTTGCCACATTTCTGACTGCTGTTATAGGGCAGAAGTGAGCCATGGTTCTCTTCACTGCCATTTAAGTGATCATGATCTTATGTGGAGCTGTTGACAAAGCAGAGGGCTTTGACATGACGAATGAAGTACTCTAATTGTAAAATGATTCTGTCGGTTACGCTGACCGGCCAACATATTTTGAATGATCGAGCAAGGCGGGGCGCATTTTTGTGGTCTCGCCGAGCTTTCCGCAAAGCCTGTATATGAGGGCAGAAGACCTAACCAAGCAGAAGTCATCTTTATACCGGAAGCAAACAAGTTTGTCAGATTGTCATACAAGGAAAATGACAGAACTTGTCGAATTTGTTTACGATAAAGAAGCTTCGGCTCACGAAAGAACCTGACGGCATTTTCAGCGTAGAAACAAACCTGTCATGATCTGTTCAAAGCTCATTGCTGAGGTTTTAAAAAAATTAGTCAGGAAAGATACCGCTTTCTCAGAAGAATATTGTGCGAAGCGGTGTGGCAATAGTAAAGGAGAAGATGTATTAAGATGCAAATTGATAAATTAAGGGGCAAAAGCTTAGATCAGTTATTCAACTCCATCTTATCCCTTAAAGACCTGGAAGAATGCTATCGATTCTTTGATGATTTGTGTACCATCAATGAAATCCAATCTTTATCACAGCGTCTTGAAGTAGCGCGTATGCTTCGCGAGGGAAACACGTATCATAAAATTGAGACGGAAACAGGTGCAAGCACCGCAACCATCTCACGTGTCAAACGCTGCTTGAACTACGGAAACGATGCCTATACGATGGCTCTTGACCGCGTAGCCGAACAGCAGGAAAATAACGAAACAAAATAAAGCAGCTTTCACTGTAAACAATCCTTTTCACAAAAAATGGACTTGTTTGCAGTTTTTTTATGAAAAGGCGGGCAGGGGCTGATAAAGTGTCCCTGTCTTTTTTACTTTAGCTCGCCCATAAACCATTCTTTCTCCTTCATAGAAGATGCCATCTTCGCTTGAGATGATTTCCTTAAACTCTACTGTTTGCAAATTCTTTGAAGTTCTTTATAGCGAAAATATCAACAAAAAAGGCGCGTTTCCGCACCTTTTCGAGCTAGATAGATGGCTGTGTGCCTGAGAACATCGGCACTTCGCTTGTTTCGCCATTCTCTTGTCTAAAGATAATATGTTTTTCATTAAAATGAATAGGCGATTCTATTCCCGCAGCTGCGGATAAGTTAAACAAGCCTTCTCTTAGAGACAGGATATAATTGCATACTCGGTATTTTTTTTCTTCAATCGATAAACCCTTTTGCAGCTTTGGATCAGTCGTGGCGACCCCGACTGGGCATTTATTCGTGTGGCAGACTTGTGCGCGAATGCATCCGACTGAAAACATGAGTCCTCTGGCAATATTCACAAAGTCAGCTCCCATTGAAAGGGCAATCGCAATTTTATCAGGCGAGAGAAGTTTGCCAGAAGCAAAGAGCTTCACTTGATCTCTGACACCGTATTCTTTCAATATTTGATGAACCATTGGGAGTGCCGTGAAAATGGGAAGCCCGGCAGAATCCGCCAATTCATGAAAGGACGCGCCTGTACCGCCTTCTCCGCCATCAACTGTAATGAAATCAAGGTGTTTCCCGCTTTTTTTCATATAGCTGGCAAGCTCTTCAATATTTTCTTTATGTCCGACAACAAGTTTGATTCCAACTGGCTTTCCGCCTATACTCCGCAGCTCCTCAATGAAATTAAACATGTCAGGAATGGAGTGGAACATCTCAAATCGGTTGGGGCTGTCAATGGATTGGTGAGGCGGTAATTTACGGATATTCGCAATTTCTTCCGTCACTTTTTCGCCGTCAATATGACCGCCGCGTGTTTTTGCTCCTTGTGCCAGCTTGAGTTCAAAGGCTTTGACTTCCTCGTGTTCGCTTTTTTTCTTGAATTCTTCAAAGGAAAATGCGCCATCCTCTGTTCTGACGCCAAATAAACCGGGCCCAATCTGGCAAATGATATCTGCGCCGCCTTTGAGGTGATAAGGAGAAAGACCGCCTTCACCTGTGTTCATCCACGTACCGCCGGCCATTTTTAATCCTGAGGATAGAGCTGTAATCGCCCTGTCGCCTAAGGAGCCGTAGCTCATGGCAGATTGACCGATCAGTCCTTTTACATGGAAAGGCTTTTGACATGTGTGTTTGCCAATGACTTGTACATCCTCTTGATGGAGAAAGTAAGGATTTGCTTCGACTTCTTTGACATGTTCACTTCTTCGCAGTAAATTGTCTTGATCAATCTGATATACTTTTGTTTTGATTTTTTCAGATTGATCAATGCGAAGTTCATTTCGCTGCTTTGGAAACAGGACGTTTCGAATGTAATAGCCTGGCTTGTCAAAATCACGTTTTGATCCAAAGCCCATCGTCCGGCTTTTGTATTTTCCAGACATGACCGCCTGCTCGTATTCTCTTCTTGAGAAGGGCAGCTCCTCTCGGTCATTCAGAAACAGATATTGGCGAAGCTCAGGTCCTATTTTTTCAAAGATAAACCGCAGCTTTCCAATGACCGGATAATTCCGCAGAACTGAATGTTCTTCTTGTTTTTCATCTCTCATCCAAATCCAGATCAATAGAATGATTGGGATGATCAAAAAAATGATTAGCAATGTGCCGATGATAATTAAGGTTGTGGTCATGAAGTTCCCCTCTTTTCTCTTTCGTTGCTGTTGTTATTCCACTTTTTAATGAAAGAGAAACCACATCAACATATTGTGACGTTTAGAAATGAAAAGGCGGGGTAACTTACAAATAAGATCATAAGGGGAGGGAACATACATGAATAAGCGTCCAAATGCGTATGTACTTGCAGGATTAGGGGTTGGAGGAGCTGTGTTATTAGCGGTAAAAAACAAACAGCATCTGAAAAAATGGGCAGGCATGTTCCGGTCAGATGAAAAGGTTCCTGAAAAAGCCGGCCACCCAGATCCATTAGATATCCAAGACAACAAGATGGTCGACGAAGGGGCCATGACATCCGTCCATTATTTTAATGAAGTGAGACAATAGTTTGGAAAACCGTTTTGAAAGGTCAAAACGGTTTTTTCTTGTTTATCATTTGATGTTATATCGAAGAGGATCGACAATGGTAAAACCGATCAGCCCATTGTGATCAGGTGTAGAGAATTGGAATTCAACGCCTGACAGATGATAGGTTGAGAGAACTTCCTGATCCGTCAAACGTAAAGAAAGCTCATCCTCATAAACCGGTACGTTCCGCAGGACTTCGGATTCTTCCGCAAATAACTCCAAGCCAGCCACTCGGTCCTCTTGATCGATATCTACATTGACACATTCATTGACATCTAATTCAATGGTTTCATTGATTTTCATATGCTCCGCTTGCGGGGTAATATAGATGTATCCGATGTTTATATTTTGTTCATATGTAATCGTTCTTTTCAACTGAGTCACCTCTGCTCAATAGATGGTTTTTAAATATATAGTAAAATATTCCTTTATTGTATAATAGCATGTGACAAAGTGCCAAAATATCAACCTCTTTCAGCTCCTCTTCAAGTGGATTTTTTCATCTATTCTCCAGCAATTTTATGTAAAGTCACGATCACCCATTTTCAAAAGAATGAAACTTTTAGCTGAAGGAGGTTACCCATTTTTTGCAGTCACTGATTTTGTTATAATATTTAAATGGAATGAAACGAATGGAGGAACATTTTTCATGTATGATGTTACCGAGTGGAAGCATGTCTTTAAACTCGATCCAAATAAAGAAATTTCCGATGAACAGCTAGAAGCAATTTGCGAATCTGGGACGGATGCCATATTGATTGGCGGAAGTGATCATGTGACAGAGGACAACGTGCTTCAATTGATGTCAAAGGTCCGCCGGTTTCTTGTGCCTTGTGTGCTCGAAATCTCCACACATGAGATGATTGTGCCTGGCTTTGATCTGTATTTCATCCCGACTGTCTTAAACAGCTCTCACCCTGACTGGATTGTTGGGCTCCATAAGGACGCAATGAAGGAATTCGGTGATTTGATGTCAATGGAAGAGATTGTGCCTGAAGGCTATGTCATCTTAAATGAAGATTGTAAAGCGGCCAAGCTCACAGAGGCAAATACAGCGCTGGATATTGATGACGTCAGGGCATATGCAAGAGTGGCAGAGCATTTGATGAAGCTGCCCATTTTTTATCTGGAATACAGCGGAACGCTTGGAGACATAGAGCTTGTCAAAGAAACAAAAGCAGTGCTTGATGAAACAGTTCTTTTTTATGGCGGCGGCATCGAGAACGCTAAGCAGGCAAAAGACTTCTCCCAGCATGCAGACGTCGTGGTTGTAGGAAACGTTATTTATGACAATTTCAAAGAAGCATTAAAGACAGTGGATGCAGTCAAAAAGTCATCATAGTCAAATAAGACGAAACGGGTTAAAATAGAACATAAGTTCGAATTGGCGGTGAATGGAATGAATGAAATATCGAATCATCTATTAGAAGGGCTGAATGACGCACAGAAAGAAGCAGTCAAAGCAACAGACGGTCCTTTATTGTTGATGGCAGGAGCAGGAAGCGGGAAGACACGGGTGCTCACACATCGAATTGCCTACTTAATGGCAGAAAAGCATGTGGCGCCGTGGAACATTTTAGCGATTACATTTACAAATAAAGCAGCACGTGAAATGCGTGAACGTGTTCAGGCTATTTTAGGGCCTGGCGCAGATGACATCTGGATCTCTACGTTCCACAGCATGTGTGTCCGTATTTTAAGACGCGATATTGACCGCATTGGTGTGAATCGCAACTTCTCTATTTTAGACACATCTGACCAGCTTTCAGTCATTAAAAACATTTTAAAAGAACGGAATATCGATCCTAAAAAGTTTGACCCACGCAGCATTTTAGGCTCCATCAGCAGTGCGAAAAACGAACTCATTGACGCAGAGGAATACGCCAAAACAGCCGGTGATTTCTATGATCAAGTGGTCAGCGACGTCTATACAGATTATCAAAAGCGTCTACTCAAAAATCAATCACTCGACTTTGATGATTTAATTATGATGACGATTCGTCTGTTTGAGCGCATCCCTGAAGTATTAGAACACTATCAGCGGAAATTCCAATATATTCATGTGGATGAGTATCAGGATACGAACAGAGCGCAGTACATGCTTGTGAAACTGCTCGCGCAGCGTTTTCAAAATATATGTGTTGTCGGTGACTCGGATCAGTCTATTTATCGCTGGCGCGGAGCGGATATTACAAACATTCTCTCCTTTGAAAAAGATTATCCATCCAGTGAATTGATTCTGCTTGAACAGAATTACAGATCGACGAAACGCATTTTGCATGCCGCAAATACGGTCATTCAAAACAATGCAAACCGGAAGCCGAAAAATCTTTGGACAGAAAATGATGAAGGGGCGAAGATTGCCTATTATCGCGCAGATAATGAATTTGGTGAGGGTCAATTTGTCGCTGGAAAGATTCATCAGCTTTATCAGAGCGGTAAGCGCAAATTATCCGATTTTGCGATCCTTTATCGGACCAATGCCCAATCTCGTGTCATAGAGGAAACATTATTGAAGTCAAACATTCAATACAACATTGTCGGCGGCACGAAGTTCTATGACAGAAAAGAGATCAAGGACATTTTGGCATACTTACGCCTCGTGGCAAACCCAGATGACGATATTAGTTTTGCACGAATTGTCAACGTACCAAAGCGTGGAATCGGTGCGACATCTGTTGATAAAATTGCAGCATATGCGGAGATGAATGACCTGTCTATGTTTGAAGCACTTGGTCAGGTGGATTTCATTGGACTGAGTGCAAGAGCAGCCAATGCGCTTGATGAGTTCAAACAGCTCATTGATCAAATGACGAACATGCAGGATTATTTATCTGTCACTGAATTAACAGAAGAAATTCTAGAGAAAACAGGCTATCGTGAAGCGCTGAAGCTCGAAAAAACGATTGAAGCACAAAGCCGCTTAGAAAATATTGACGAGTTTTTATCCGTCACTAAGAACTTTGAAGAACAGAATGAGGACAAGTCACTTGTGACCTTCCTGACAGATCTCGCCCTTGTCGCAGACATTGATAAGCTGGATGAGAATGAAGAAGAAGATCAGGATGCCGTCATCTTAATGACTCTTCACGCCGCAAAAGGTCTAGAATTCCCTGTTGTTTTCTTAATGGGGATGGAGGAGGGTGTCTTCCCGCACAGCCGTTCATTAATGGAAGATGCGGAGATGGAAGAAGAGCGCCGCCTCGCTTATGTAGGCATCACACGGGCTGAAGAAGAGCTTTATTTATCAAGTGCAAAAATGAGAACACTTTTCGGCCGGACGAACATGAACCTTGAATCAAGATTCATTCGAGAAATACCAGCCGATTTATTGGACAACCTAAATGAGAAAAAAGAAACAAAAACACCGTTTGGCCAAACAAGAGAAAGACCGCAACGACGGGGTCCTGTCTCACGTCCACAAACACAAACGATTCAAAACACAGGCGGCGGCAGTATTGGCTGGGCTGTGGGCGATAAAGCGGCCCATAAAAAATGGGGCGTTGGTACGGTTGTGAGTGTGAAAGGCAGCGGAGACAGTACAGAGCTTGATATTGCCTTCCCAAGCCCTACAGGCATTAAGCGTCTTCTCGCAGCATTTGCACCAATCGAGAAGCAATAAACTGATAGGACTGACAAAACGGATGAATTGAAAGGAAGAAGCAGATGGATAAAGAAGCAGCGAAACGCCGGATCGAGGAACTGCACCAGATTTTGAATCAATACAACTACGAATATCATACACTTGATCGTCCAAGTGTTCCTGACGCTGAATATGATGCGCGGATGCGTGAGCTGATTTCTCTGGAGGAAGAGCACCCTGATTTAAAAGCAGCGGATTCTCCTTCACAAAGAGTAGGCGGTGCTGTTTTAGACGCTTTCCAAAAAGTGCGTCACGGCACACCAATGCTCAGCCTTGGGAATGCGTTTAATGAACAGGACCTTCTTGATTTTGACCGCCGGGTTCGTCAAGCAGTCGGTGACGATATCGCATACAATGTCGAGCTGAAGATTGATGGACTCGCTGTTTCTCTCCGTTATGAAAATGGCGTGTTTGTCCGAGGAGCTACCCGCGGCGACGGAACAACGGGTGAGGATATTACTGAAAACCTCAAAACGATTCGTTCCATCCCGCTTAAAATCAAACGCCCTCTGTCGATTGAAGTGAGAGGCGAGGCATTTATGCCAAAACCTTCTTTTGAAGCATTAAATGAAAAAAGAATACAAAACGAAGAAGAGCCTTTTGCAAACCCGCGTAATGCGGCTGCAGGTTCACTTCGTCAGCTTGATACGAAAATTGCAGCGAAACGAAACCTTGATATATTCGTCTACAGTATAGCGGAGCTTGATGAAATTGGTGTTGAAACGCAAAGCGCAGGACTTGATCTTCTCGACGAACTTGGCTTTAAAACAAACAAAGAAAGACGGATGTGCCAAACGATCGAAGAAGTCATCGACCTCATTGAAACATTAAAAGTAAAGCGTGCCGATTTTTCATATGAAATCGATGGAATTGTCATTAAAGTCGATTCACTCGCTCAGCAGGAAGAACTCGGCTTTACAGCAAAAAGCCCGCGCTGGGCGGTTGCGTACAAGTTTCCGGCTGAAGAGGTCGTAACGAAGCTGCTTGATATTGAACTAAGCGTCGGGCGAACAGGCGTGATTACACCAACAGCGATTCTTGAGCCTGTCAAAGTAGCAGGGACGACAGTGCAGCGTGCGTCTCTTCATAATGAAGATTTGATCAAAGAAAAGGATATTCGCTATTTTGATCAGGTGATTGTGAAAAAAGCCGGCGATATTATTCCTGAAGTCGCAGGTGTCCTTGTCGATCAGCGTACAGGTGAAGAAAAGCCGTTTCACATGCCAACTGAATGTCCAGAGTGTCATAGTGAACTGGTGCGAATCGAAGGCGAAGTGGCCTTGCGATGCATCAATCCAGAATGTCCTGCCCAAATACGTGAGGGACTCATTCACTTCGTTTCCCGTAATGCAATGAATATTGATGGGCTTGGCGAGCGGGTCATTACACAGCTCTTCAAGGAACAGCTCGTCTCTCGTGTGTCAGACCTTTACCGATTAACGAAAGAAGAGCTGATTCAGCTTGAACGAATGGGCGAAAAATCTGTCGACAATTTACTGCGTTCGATTGAGCAGTCGAAAGAAAACTCTCTTGAGCGTTTACTATTTGGACTCGGCATTCGATTTATTGGCTCAAAAGCGGCAAAGACCTTGGCAATGCATTTCGAAAACATCGATCAATTAAAGCAAGCGACGAAAGAACAATTACTTGAAGTCGACGAAATTGGTGAAAAAATGGCTGATGCCGTCGTCACGTACTTTGAGAAAGAAGAAATACTCGATCTGCTGAACGAACTAAAAGAGCTTGGAGTCAATATGACCTACACAGGGCCAAAGCCGGTAAAGGCAGAAGAGAGTGATTCCTACTTTGCAGGAAAAACCATTGTGCTGACAGGAAAATTAGAAGAAATGGCTCGAAACGATGCAAAAGCAGCGATCGAAGCGTTAGGCGGCAAGCTGGCAGGTAGTGTGAGTAAAAAAACAGATCTAGTCATTGCCGGAGAAGCAGCGGGAAGCAAGCTGACAAAGGCAGAAGAACTCAATATTGAAATTTGGGACGAAGCTAAAATGCTCGAGGAGCTAAAGAAATAAGAGGAGTGTTTTCTATTGAAAAAGTTGTTATTGCTGCTGACAATGCTCACACTGGTATTGTCAGCGTGTGCACCTTTTGGGGGAAAGGAAGAGGAAGAGGTCACACAAAAAACGGATGAAACGAAGGAAACAAAGGAAACAGCCATCATCCCGATGTACAATATCTCAGACTCCTATTACAAAATGGTGCTGCCGTTTAAACAAGGAGCTGCGAGAGGTTTAACAGCGGAGCGTCTCAACACACGCTTGGACATTGATGAATTTGAAACAGGACTCATGCGCCTCGCAACAGAGTCATTTAATACAAACGACTATCTTTTCCAAGAAGGACAGCATTTAGATGAGGACACCGTTCTCAGCTGGCTGGCACGCAAAAAAACAGGCAGTGATCTGAAAAAGGCAGAAAAAGAAGATAAAGACTTTAAGAATCTAGGCTTAAATCCTGCTCTTCCAAACTCAGGTTCAACAAAGTCTAAAAATGAAAATAGTCCAATTTACTTAGCTTCAATGCTAGAGCATAATTACTTGATTCGAAAAGACAAAAACAGCTTACAGCTTGGCGGAGTTGTCATTGGTCTTGCGCTGAACTCTGTTTATTATTACCGTGAAAAGATCGGTGACCCGCAGCAAGAGGTGACCATCGATTCATCGAAAAATTCAAAGAAACTTTTGGCAGAGGGTGAAAAAATCGCTGAACAAGTGATCAAGCGCATTCGTCAAATGGACGGACTGCAAAAAGTGCCTGTCATGATTGCCCTTTATAAGCAAGCACCAAAATCATCTATCGTTCCAGGTAACTTTATCGCCAAAACGGATGTGAAAGCAGGCTCCGCTGATATCGGAAATTGGGATACGATCAAAGAGGAGAATGTATTCTTCCCTTCAGATAATGCGAAAAGCAGCTACAAAGATGATTCAGAGCGATTTGACCGCTTCAAGACAAAGGTCGAAGACTACTTCCCGAATTACACTGGTGTTGTAGGAAAAGGTTTTTACAAGAACGGCAACCTGCAAAAAATGAAAATCGAAATTCCAATGCAGTTCTATGGAAAAACGGAAGTCGTAGCCTTCACACAATATTTAACTGGGGAAGTTATGGATTACTACAAGAGTACCAATATCGAAATCAACATCACATCTTCTGATCAACAAGAAGCCCTGATCACGAAAAATGCTGAAGACAAAGAACCAACTGTTCATATATATGACTAAATAAGAGGGATTTCCAAACTCTTGTCAAAATATTAGTAGAAACCAAGAAGAAAGGCAGGTATGTTGATGCTCGTATAATGCTGATTACCGTCAAAAACATGTAAAAAGACGATAAAAGGAGAATCAGCATGCATAAAGAAGTAAAAGCACGATACGATGAACAGAAAGTCTTAAAGAAAGCGGCTCATTTGTATGACTTTCAGCTTGACCAAGTCACATTTCTAGCCGATGCAGAAAATTATGTGTATGAATATAAGGCAATGAATGGGGAGAATTATATATTAAAAATCACCCATACCATTCGTCGTTCACCCACATATATTTTAGGAGAAATGGACTGGATTCGATTCCTGTCTCATCATGGTATTTCCGTAGCAAAGCCGATTTCATCAGCTAGAGGAAAAGACGTTGAAACCATTCCTGATCAAGCCGGAGGCGCATTTTTACTCCGTGTGTATGAAAAAGCACCGGGGAGAAAAGTGAATGAAGGAGATTGGAATGGGCAGCTGTTTGAAGCGTTAGGGTCCTATACAGGTCGAATGCATCAAATAACAAAACGATATCAAGTAAAAGATCCTCGCTGTAAGCGTCAAGAGTGGTATGAAGAGGAGCAATTAAAGCTTGATCAATATATTCCATCTGATCAAACGGTTGTGTTGCGAAGAAAAGATGAACTGATGCAAAAGCTTCACCAGCTCCGAATTTCGAAGGATGTGTATGGGCTGGTGCATGCCGATTTGCATCACGGGAACTTTCATTATCATCAAGGAGAGATTATCGCATTTGATTTTGATGATATTGGATATCACTGGTTTATCAATGATATTAGTATTTTGCTATACAATGTTCTTTGGTATCCAGTGATTCCATATGATGATAAAGCTGAATTTACGGCAGAATTTATGAGTCATTTTCTAAAAGGCTATCGACAGGAGAATGAGCTTGATGACGCGTGGCTGGCAACAATCCCTGATTTTCTCATGCTGCGTCATATGCTTATTTATGGGCTTTTACATCAAGCATTTGATCTCCAAACATTGACTTCTGACGAAAAAGCCATGCTGTCATGTTTTCGAAAGGAAATTGAGCAAAAAACACCAATTACTCCTTTTGACTTTCAACAGCTGGCACGATAAAAGAAACCCCTTGCTATGTCAAACAGCAAGGGGTTTTTTATGACTACACCGTATCACACTTCACGCCAACGACGCCTTCTAGATCTTTAATATCAAAGTACACATCGGTTGTATAGCGGTCTTTATGCACGCGTACGCGTACTTCCATAATCGGATAGTCCTTTTCTTTTAAATCATCAATTCGTACAGAATGAATGCGGATATTGAGGGCTTTCATTTCTTTTAAAATATCGGTCATGCGGTTTCGGTCAGAAAGAGACATTCTGATGCGGATTTCTTTTTCCTGCAGGCGAATCGGTCCGATTCGCTGGAAGAGCCATGGTAGAAATTCGACACTAATCAGAATAAAGAAAAGACTGAGGAAGGCTTCTTTATAAAATCCTGCACCTGTTGCAACCCCAAGTCCTGCTGCTCCCCAGATCATCGCAGAAGTCGTGAGTCCTGAGATGACATCATTGCTTTTTCGAAGAATCACACCTGCTCCAATAAAACCAACACCAGATATAATTTGCGCCGGTAACCTGAGTGGGTCCATTTGAAGCTTAGAGACTCGAGGGAAATTGTAGGCTGCATCAATGCTGATGATGGTTAAGACGCAGGAGCTGACAGCAATGACAATACACGTTTTTAAGCCGAGGGGCTTTTTCTTCAGCTCTCGTTCAAGCCCGATAATCAGACCGATTAAGGTGGCCACGGCTAATTTTAAGACTGTATCCCATTCAATTGTCCAAAACATGCGTATCGCTCCTTCACTTCATGTACGTTTCACAACATGTATATGATCTTCTCACAGCCCATATGGCTGCACAACTCTTATTTTATTCAGTTTCTGGAGAAAGAAAAGCTTTTTATTTTATTTAAAAAGAGAGTCATCCGCATAGGGCAGATGACTCTTCATGTTCTTTATTTTGTTTCTTCTTCAAGATGATCTTCCATTTTGTGAAATAGCTGTTTTGATGCTTTTGACGGCTTACTTGTCAATAAGCTCACAATAATGGCAGCTAATCCGCTTAGCGTAAAGCCTGGAATCATTTCATAAATACCTGTGGCATGGTTGAGGCCTGTCGTAATCCATGTGAGAACGACAACCGCACCAACGATCATTCCTACTAGGGCACCATGATGATTCATTCGTTTCCAGTATAGGCAAAGCAAGATGACTGGACCGAATGAAGAACCAAATCCTGCCCAAGCATAACCGACAAGGTCAAGAATGGTGTCACTTGGGTTAAGTGAAAGGCATAAGGCAATCACAGCGACAACGAGTACAGACATCCGGCCAATCATGACGAGCTCTTTGTCTGATGCTTTTTTTCTAAAGAACGTTCTGTATAAATCCTCTGTCATCGCACTTGCTGTGACAAGCAGCTGAGACGAAATTGAACTCATAATCGCAGCTAAAATGGCAGAAAGTAAAAATCCAGTGATATATGGGTGGAACAATACTTTCGAAAAGACGATAAAGATGGTTTCAGGGTCAGCAAGGTTCATACCCGTTTCATGAACATATGCAACACCAACTAAACCGACAGACAGTGAACCAATCACTGAAATAATCATCCAGCTCATTCCGATTCGGCGTGCTGGTTTTAAATCTTTTACAGACGTAATGGCCATAAAGCGCACGATAATATGCGGCTGTCCAAAGTAACCTAGTCCCCAAGCAAGGAAGGAAATAATGCCAATGACGCTCGTTCCTCTAAAAATATCTAGCAATTTAGGGTCAATCTGTTGAATATCTTGGAATGTAGCAACAGGTCCGCCTAATTGTGTAAAGGCAACGATCGGCACGAGCACTAATGCTAAAAACATGATAGCTCCTTGGACAAAGTCCGTTAAGCTCACTGCCAAAAATCCGCCGAACAATGTATACAAAATGACAATACTTGATGTCAAAATCAGTCCAAACATGTAGTGAGCACCGAATGCTGACTCAAATAAACGTCCGCCTGATACCATCCCAGACGATGTATACAGCGTAAAGAAAATTAAAATGATGACGGCTGAAACAGCTTTTAATAAAGCAGAAGATCCTTTGAATCGTTTATCAAAGAAATCAGGAATCGTAATCGCATCATCCGCAATTTCTGTATAAGAACGTAAACGAGGTGCAAGAATGAGGTAGTTCAAGTAAGCACCAACGATTAAACCAATGGCAAGCCAGGCTGTCGATAAACCGGTTTTATACATTTCACCTGGAACACCCATCAGCATCCAGCCGCTCATATCCGCAGCACCTGCTGAAAGGGCTGTAACGAATGGGCCAAGCCCGCGTCCACCAAGCATATAATCATTTAAATCATGTGTTTTCCTGAATGCATACCAGCCAATGGCAAGCATTCCGATAAAATAAATAGATAAGGAAATTGTAACTTCAATACTCATTTTGTGTTCTCACCTTTTTCGTATTAATTTGACATCACCTCAATCAAAATATACAGAAGTGCGATGGCAGCATTTTGCTTGACTGTCCAGCTCACTGCTATGGTTACTTAACCTAACAGAGTATTCCCAAGTGATCAACCTGCCTAAACCTCTTCATTTTGAAGAAAAAATGTAAAGATTGGTGATAAGAATCAATGTGTAAACGTTTACAAAAATAAACAAAAGTAAAAATTTTCTGAAAAATAAAAGTCACCTGATGAATATTTCCTTTATCGGTTTGATAATAAAGATATTTCAATAGAATGGCCCTTTCACTGCACCTGCGTAAAGTTGCTTTAGAACAGTAAAATTTGATATGATAAAGTGTATATGACTTATGATCATGACCACGAGCACGCATCATTTTTGGAGGTGAACCTGCATGTCAAGAATTTCAATAGAAGAAGTCAAGCACGTTGCGCATTTAGCAAGGCTTGCCATTACAGAAGAAGAAGCTGAGATGTTTACAGAACAGCTTGATAGCATCATTTCATTTGCAGAGCAGTTAAACGAGGTAGATACGGAAAACGTTGAACCTACTACACACGTATTAAAAATGAAAAACGTCATGAGAGAAGATGTTCCGAATAAAGGTCTTTCCATTGAGGCAGTCGTCAAAAACGCGCCTGATCATAAAGACGGCTATATTCGTGTGCCATCAATTTTGGACTAAAGGAGGCCCGAGACATGTCACTGTTTGATCACAAAATTTCTGAATTAAAAGAGCTTTTACATAAAAAGGAACTGTCTGTTTCTGATTTAGTGGACGAGTCTTATAAACGAATCAATGAAGTAGACGGGAAAGTACAAGCATTCCTTGCACTGGACGAAGAAAAAGCACGTGCGTATGCAAAGGAATTGGACGAGGCAGTTGGTGAAAAGGACGAGCTTGGTCTATTGTTTGGTATGCCGATCGGTGTGAAAGATAACATTGTTACAAAGGATTTGCGTACAACAGCTTCAAGTAAAATCCTGCAAAACTTTGATCCGATTTATGATGCTACCGTTGTGAACCGTTTAAGAGAGGCTGAAGCAGTCACAATCGGTAAATTAAACATGGACGAATTCGCAATGGGATCTTCTACGGAGAACTCAGGCTACAAAGCGACGAAAAACCCATGGAATTTAAACACCGTTCCAGGCGGATCAAGCGGTGGATCAGCAGCTTCTGTTGCAGCAGGTGAAGTACCGTTCTCACTTGGTTCAGATACAGGCGGTTCTATTCGTCAGCCAGCATCTTTCTGCGGGGTTGTGGGTCTTAAGCCGACATATGGCCGTGTATCCAGATACGGATTAATCGCATTTGCTTCATCATTAGATCAAATTGGTCCGATTACACGTAATGTAGAGGACAACGCCTATGTTCTTCAAGCGATTGCTGGTGTCGATCAAATGGACGCAACAAGCGCAAATGTCGATGTTCCAGATTTTCTTTCTTCATTAACTGGCGACATCAAAGGTCTGAAAATCGCTGTGCCGAAAGAATATCTAGGAGAAGGCGTTGGCGAGGAAGCAAAAGAGTCTGTTCTTCAAGCGTTAAAAGTATTAGAAGGACTTGGTGCTTCGTGGGAAGAAGTGTCTCTTCCGCATTCTAAATATGCGCTTGCGACTTACTACTTGCTGTCTTCTTCAGAAGCATCTGCAAACCTTGCACGTTTTGACGGCATCCGCTATGGCTACCGTACAGATAATGCAGACAATCTCATTGATTTATACAAAAATACTCGTTCTGAAGGTTTCGGAGACGAAGTGAAGCGCCGCATCATGCTTGGTACATTCGCGCTAAGCTCAGGGTATTACGATGCGTACTATAAAAAAGCGCAAAAAGTCCGTACATTGATCAAAAAAGACTTTGAAGATGTTTTCGAAAAGTATGATGTCATTGTAGGACCAACAACACCAACTCCTGCATTTAACATTGGTGAAAAGACAAGCGATCCGCTGACCATGTATGCAAACGATATTTTAACGATCCCTGTTAACCTTGCAGGCGTTCCAGGAATCAGTGTGCCTTGTGGATTTGCAAATGGCCTTCCGTTAGGACTGCAAATCATCGGCAAGCACTTTGACGAAGGAACAGTGTACCGCGTGGCTCACGCTTTTGAGCAAGCAACAGATCATCATAAAGCAAAACCTGAACTGTAAGGGGTGAATTAGAATGAACTTTGAAACGGTAATTGGACTTGAAGTCCACGTAGAGCTAAAAACACAATCGAAAATTTTCTCAAGCTCGCCGACACCTTTTGGTGCAGCTGCCAACACGCAAACAAGTGTCATCGATCTTGGGTATCCTGGCGTACTGCCTGTACTGAACAAAGAAGCGGTGAACTTTGCGATGAAAGCGGCCATGGCGCTGAACTGTGAAATCGCAACAGATACAAAATTTGACCGTAAAAACTACTTCTATCCTGATAACCCAAAGGCGTATCAAATTTCTCAATTTGATAAACCGATCGGTGAAAACGGCTGGATTGAAATTGAAGTAGAAGGCAAAACAAAACGAATCGGTATTACGCGTCTCCATTTGGAAGAGGATGCAGGGAAACTGACGCACACAGGCGACGGTTACTCACTCGTCGATTTCAACCGTCAAGGCACACCGCTTGTTGAAATCGTATCTGAGCCAGACATTCGTACTCCAGAAGAAGCGTATGCTTACTTAGAAAAATTAAAATCCATTATTCAATATACAGGCGTTTCTGACTGTAAGATGGAAGAAGGCTCACTTCGCTGTGATGCCAACATTTCTCTTCGCCCAATTGGCCGTGAAGAGTTTGGTACAAAGACAGAGCTCAAAAACTTGAACTCATTCGCTTTCGTACAAAAAGGCCTTGAATTCGAAGAAAAGCGTCAAGAGCAAGTATTGCTTTCTGGCGGATTGATCGAACAGGAAACCCGCCGTTATGACGAAGCGTCTAAAAAGACGATCCTGATGCGTGTCAAAGAGGGCTCTGATGATTACCGCTACTTCCCAGAACCGGATTTGGTGGAGCTGTACATTGATGACGAGTGGAAAGAACGCGTAAGAGCATCTATCCCAGAGCTTCCAGACGAGCGCCGCAAACGCTACATCGATGAGCTTGGACTTCCTGCATACGATGCAATGGTACTCACGCTGACGAAAGAAATGTCTGATTTCTTTGAAGCGACCATTTCAGAAGGTGCAGAAGCGAAGCAAGCATCGAACTGGCTCATGGGTGAAGTATCTGCTTACTTAAACTCTGCTCAAAAAGAGCTGGACGATACAAAGCTAACGCCGCAAGGACTTGCTGGCATGATCCAACTCATTGAAAAAGGAACGATTTCCTCTAAGATTGCGAAAAAGGTATTCAAAGAGCTCATTGAAAATGGGGGAGATGCAGAAACAATCGTCAAAGAAAAAGGACTTGTCCAAATTTCTGACGAAGGTGCGCTGCTCAAACTTGTCACAGAAGCACTTGATAACAACCCGCAATCAATTGAAGACTTTAAAAATGGTAAAGACCGCGCGATTGGTTTCTTAGTCGGACAAATCATGAAAGCATCGAAGGGCCAAGCTAACCCGCCGATGGTGAACAAGATTCTCCTTGAAGAAATCAAAAAACGTTAAATAGCAAAAAACCGCCTGATGAAATAGGCGGTTTTTTTTGCTTGAAATGACAGGGTCTTATCATAGATTCAGACCACCGCCGTATATCAATTTAGAGAATCTTTTCTTATAATGAAGCATAAGCGAAAGTGCACATTCGAAGGGGAAAGGTGAGCTAAATCAAAAAACAGCACGTCATGTTACTGAAGAAACAGCTTCAATTGCTCCACTGCTCTTAGAACAGCAGGCTCCTCACACTTTTCTAAATTCGTCAGCATTCCTTGGATGACTGGCTTACGAGGTTCAGCTTTTGCCAGCTCTTCTTCAATCACTTCAATGGATACAACAGTATCTTCAGAAAGCAGATGCTTCAGCTTTAACAAACGAAGCTCCTCTTGAAGGGAAGCAGCACTCGGCGCTTCATCGTCCCAAATGGTTTTCTTCAAAATTGGCTTCGTCTGAGAACGAAGCAAGCCTTGGACCAGATCATCAAACCGTTCGAGTATAAAGGATGATAGCTCATCAAATGATAATTGCATTTGATCCTGTAAAAGCAGAACCTGCACATACGATTGAATAATTCCTTGAATCATGACTGACAGGTCAGTTATATATGGTTCGATCTCCTGTCCATAAGTGGTCAAGATAGAAATTTGAATTTCATCGTTCATTTGCTTTTTCACAGTTTTTGAATACTTTTTAATTTGCTGGTTTTCCGGAATAATGTTCTCGCTGAGGATCAGAATGATAAAATCCTTGTTCTCAGCAAAGTGCTGAAACTGTTCAGAGATTTGTTTCTGAAAGATCTCTCTCGGCGCGAGATGCTGATTCTCTTTTCGAATCATTTCGATAGTTTGCATCGAACTGTCGATATAATATTCAAACGCTCGGTTGAAAAGCTGTTCTTTTGATTTGAAATGTAAATAAAATGCGCCTTTTGATATTCCGCATTCATCTGCAATTTCCTGAATGGTCGTAGAAGAAAAACCCTTTTTCGCAAACAATTGGATGCTCGCTTTAATGATTTTTTCTTTTTTTTCGTTCATGAAATAAGGCCCCTTCAGCTTTAGAATGTTACGTCAAACGCAAGTGAAATGGTTGACGGCATTGTATATCACCGTTTATTATGATATAGAATGACCAGTCAGTCAATACATAAAGGAAAATGGAGGACATAATGAATTCGATCATCAATTTTGTATTAAAGAATAAGTTCGCTGTATGGCTCATGACGATTATCGTAACAGTTGCTGGTCTATATGCCGGATTGAATATGAAACAAGAATCAATCCCAAATATCAACACTCCAGTCATTACGGTTTCTACAACGTACCCTGGCGCAACGCCGGACGAAGTATCAGATAAGGTGACAGATCCAATTGAAAAGTCGATTCAAAACCTCAATGGGGTCAACGTGGTCACTTCTAATTCTTTTGAAAATGCATCATCCATTCAAATCGAGTACGATTACAACAAAGACATGGATGAAGCAAAGAAGGAAATCGAAGACGCTATTAACAATATCGATTTTCCTGAAAATGCAGAAAAACCTAAAATCGCACGCTTTAGTATTAACGCGATTCCAATTTTAGCTCTTAGTGTCTCTGGTGATAAAGAATCATTACAAGACCTTACACAAAAAGTAGAAAATGACCTCGTTCCTACACTTGAAGGATTAGACGGTGTCTCTTCTGTCGAAGCTTCAGGACAGCAAATCAAAGAAGTGGAATTTTCGTTTAAAGAAAAGAAACTAAAAGAATACGGTTTAGATGAAGAAACCGTCCAAAACATGATCAAAGGCTCTGATGTGAATGTGCCATTAGGTTTATACACATTTGGCAACAAACAAAAATCAGTTGTCGTGGACGGCAATATTTTAAGCGTCAAAGATTTGAAAAACATGCGAATTCCAGTCACACCAAGTGCAGGCGGCGGTGCGGGAAGCGCTGGAGCTGGAGCACCTTCTAGCGGTTCAGAAAACGCAGGTGCGCAAGGTGCGGAGCAGCAGGCTGGAAGTGCAAGTCAGCAGCAAGCAGCAGCTCAGCAGCCAACAGGTGGAGGTGCAGCAAGCAGTCAATCTGTAGAGCTGCCGACGATCAAGCTATCTGAGATAGCAGATATTAAAGTCGTAAAAGATGCAGAATCGATCTCTAGAACGAATGGTAAAGACAGTATCGGTCTGCAAATTGTCAAAGGCTCTGATGCCAACACAGTGAGTGTAGCAGAAGAAGTCACAAAAGAGCTTGAGAAATTCAAAAAAGACAACAAAGGCATCAAAGTAAGCACCACATATGATCAAGCAGAGCCGATTAAAGAGTCTGTTAGCACAATGCTGAACAAGGCGATCATCGGAGCAATCTTTGCGATCATTATCATTATGTTGTTCCTTCGAGATATCAAATCAACATTAATTTCGGTCATTTCCATTCCGTTATCTCTGTTGATTGCTGTTTTATTATTAAATCAGTTGGATATTACATTAAATATCATGACACTTGGTGCCATGACCGTCGCCATCGGGCGTGTGGTCGATGACTCGATAGTGGTCATAGAAAACATCTATCGACGAATGGCGTTAAAGGATGAACCTTTAAAAGGCAAGGCACTCGTCAGAGAAGCCACAAAAGAAATGTTTATCCCAATTATGTCTTCGACGATTGTGACTATTGCAGTATTCTTACCGTTAGCATTAGTAGGTGGAATGATTGGTGAACTATTCATCCCATTTGCCCTAACAATTGTGTTTGCGTTGCTTGCTTCACTGCTAGTCGCTATTACAATTGTTCCAATGATGGCACACACTCTATTTAAAAAGAACCTGTACGGCACAGCGAAAAAGGTAAAAGAACATAAACCAAGCAAGCTTGCTGGCGGTTATAGACGTGTACTTAATTGGACACTCAACCATAAATGGATCACATCAGGAATTGCCATTCTTATGCTTGTCGGAAGCTTATTCTTAGCACCACTTGTCGGTGTCAGCTTCTTACCACAGGAAGCAGAGAAAACGGCCATGGTGACATACACGCCAGAGCCTGGACAAACGAGAGAACAAGCAATTGATGAAACGAAAAAAGCTGAAGAATATTTGATGAAACGGGACCATGTCAATACAGTTCAGTATTCACTAGGCTCTTCAAATGCCATGACAGCAAGTGTTGGCGGTAACTCTAACGGTGCATTATTCTTCGTACAATATGATGATGACACGCCAAACTTTGATAAAGAAAAAGATCGCGTGGTCAAAGCTCTGCAAGATAAAGCATCTAAAGGGGAATGGAAATCACAAGACTTCTCATCTGCTGGTGCAAGCAATACTGTGACGTACTATGTGTACGGGGATAAAGCAAGTGATATTGAAGGCACAGTAAAAGATGTTGAGAACATCTTAAAAGATGAGAAAAACCTGAAAAATGTCAGCACAAGCTTATCAGAGAAATACGATGAATATACGTTTAATGCAGATCAAGAAAAACTAGCGAAACTAGGTCTAACTGCTTCACAAATCGCTCAAGCGATTGCACCTCAAAATAGTGAAACAACACTGACGAAAGTCACAGAGGACGGCAAAGAACTTGATGTGAAGCTTCAAACGGAAAAAGATGAATATAAGAGCAAAAAAGATTTAGAAAATAAAAAGATCACCACACCAACAGGGCAAGAAGTCCGAATTGGTGATGTCGTCAAAGTAAAAGATGGTACGACAGCAAATACGGTGACAAAACGTGATGGGAAAATCTACGCAGAAGTGTCTGGTGACATGACAACAGACAACGTCTCAAGTGTAACGCAGGATGTTCAGAAGAAAGTCGACAAGCTTGATCTGAAATCTGGCGTAACGATTGACACAGGAGGCGTAAGTGCGGATATTGAGGAATCCTTTACACAGCTTGGTCTCGCAATGCTTGCAGCAATTGCCATTGTGTACCTCGTTCTCGTCATCACATTTGGCGGAGGTCTTGCACCATTTGCGATTCTATTCTCACTACCATTTACGGTAATTGGTGCGCTGCTTGGATTGTTTATAGCAAAAGAAACCATCAGCTTAAATGCCATGATTGGATTGCTTATGCTGATCGGGATCGTTGTGACCAATGCCATTGTCTTCATTGACCGCGTCATTCATAAAGAAAACGAAGGTCTTTCAACAAGAGAAGCATTACTGGAAGCAGGTACAACAAGATTACGACCAATCTTAATGACGGCACTTGCAACGATTGGTGCACTGCTGCCACTCGCATTAGGATTTGAAGGCGGAAGCCAGATCGTATCAAAAGGACTTGGTGTTACCGTAATTGGCGGTTTAACAAGTTCTACACTTCTCACATTGGTTATCGTCCCAATCGTGTATGAAATGTTAAGCAAGTTTAGACGTAAGAAAAAGTACGCAGATGAAGAATAAGAGGAAGCCCCGCCAATGAGCGGGGCTTTTTTTATTTTGAAATCTGACAAACAGCTTTTCTCATAAGCTCTTCAAATGCGTGGAAAAAGGCATCACGATCGACATGGTCAATCACTTGAATTGATTTTCCATCTGGATGCTCTTCAGTGCGACCTTGCTTTGGCGTCTCGGTATAAACGATCGCATTAACTTCTTTTGAACGGGTAAATGATGTAGATGCAAGAGTAATCGTTGTCAGCACATCCCATAAGTAATACGTTGAATTGGTTTCATGATGAATGAGCGGCGGACAAAAGGCGTAGCACTGTCCGATAAAATCTATTCCAATATGAGAACGAAGGGAAGCCCAGCGCTGACGTACATCAAGTGTAAGCGGGACTTGATTTGTACTTTCAAGTGCAACCATTTCAATAGGAAACGGTTCCTGAAAGACAGTGCTCACAGCATAAGGGTCCCAAAATGCATTCCATTCTGCTGTCCCGTCATGCTCGGGCTCTTCAACATTGCCTTTTTTAAGGAACGTGCCGCCCATCCACACCAATTTCTCAATTTTATTAGAGATAGAAGGATCTTCTTCTAAAGCGCGTGCAAGGTCTGTGAGCGGACCAGTAAAGAGCAGGGTGACAGGTTCTTTTGCCTTCTTAACGGTTTCAATCAGGTGAAGGTGTGCTGGCAGCTTGGACACCTTTGTATCAACAGTGCCTTTTTCGTTTAAAATTGGCAGAGCATCTACATAAAAAGCATGCATGCGCCACTCCTTCGGAAATGGATTGACGCCTCTAGAAGTTGAAGCAGCGACTTCAATTTCATAAGGGCTGAATCGATCAATGATTTTTTGAGATGCACTGAGAGCAGGCTCTAAATAACAATCAGCAGGAATCACAGACATTCCGATGACTTTCAGATGTTCCATTTGAAGGAGAAGAAATAAAGAGACGAGGTCATCAACACCGCCGTCATGATTAAAATAGACAGGCTTTTTCATCGCATATCATCCTTTACAGCGTTTTCTTTTATCTTATCAGAATGCTTTCTTGCTGCGGGAAATGTGGTAGGAGATTTCACATATTAGGTGGTTGTTTTGTTGCCATTTTCAAATCTCATAGTATAATTAAAGGTTGTTAGTGGTGAAAATAGATTGCATAATGAATATAGGATGATGATGAATGAAACGTGCTCGAATTATATACAATCCGACATCTGGGCGTGAACTCTTCAAAAAGAATTTGCCGCAGGTTTTGCAAAAATTTGAACAAGCTGGCTATGAAACTTCTTGTCATGCGACGACATGTGCAGGAGATGCCACGCAAGCAGCAGAAAAAGCCGCACAGAGAGATTTTGATTTAATTGTAGCAGCAGGTGGAGACGGCACGATCAATGAAGTCGTCAACGGACTAGCACCGCTTGAAAAAAGACCAAAACTAGGAATTATTCCAGTTGGAACAACAAATGACTTCGCAAGAGCACTTGGAATTCCACGAGAAGGTGTTTTGAAAGCGACAGATGCCATTATTGAGGGTGTAGCGAAGCCGCTTGATATCGGTAAAGTCAATGGCCATTATTTTATTAATATTGCTGGCGGCGGCCGGTTAACAGAGCTCACCTATGAGGTGCCTAGTAAACTGAAGACCATGCTTGGACAGCTTGCTTATTATTTAAAAGGCATGGAGATGCTTCCTTCTATCCGCCCGACAGAAGTCGAAATTGAATATGACGGCAAATTGTTTCATGGAGAAATCATGCTGTTTCTTGTTTCACTCACAAACTCAGTAGGCGGCTTTGAAAAACTAGCGCCAGATTCCATTTTAGATGATGGGATGTTTGACCTGATCATTCTAAAGAAGGTCAATCTAGCAGAAGCCATTCGAGTGGTCAGCCTTGCACTGCGAGGCGAGCATATTCATGATAACAATGTCATCTACGCAAAAGCGAATCGCGTGAAGGTAGATGTAAAAGATAAAATGCAATTGAATTTAGATGGTGAATACGGCGGCATGCTGCCAGGTGAATTTGAAAACCTGTATCGCCATATTGAATTTATTGTGCCAAAAGCAACAGCTGAAAAAATAGGGTGAAGACTGAACTTGGTTCCTTATGGCGGCCAAGTTTTTCTTTGCAAATGAGGTGATAAAATTGGTGAAAATGAAACCGCCTGTTGAAAAGAATGAATACTACAATGTAACCTTCGAAGACTTAACGCATGAAGGTGCAGGTGTAGCAAAAATTGAAGGATTCCCTGTCTTTGTACCGAATGCCCTTCCCGAGGAACAAGGGAAAATCAAAGTCACACGAGTCAAAAAAGGATTTGCTTTTGGACGACTCATGGAGCTGACAAAGGAAAGTCAGCACAGGCAAGATGCGCCATGTCCCATTTACAAGCAGTGCGGCGGCTGTCAAATTCAGCATATGAGCTATGAAGGCCAGCTGCTATTTAAACAGAAACAAGTAAAGGACGTTTTAGAGCGGATCGGCAAGCTTGATATGAGCCGTGTAAAAGTTCATCCTGTACTCGGCATGGAAGACCCTTGGAATTACCGAAACAAAGCACAAGTTCCAGTTGGTGAACGAGAAGGCGGACTTGTTGCAGGATTTTATCAGCAGCGTACCCATGAAATCATTGATATGGAAAAATGTTTGATTCAGCAGTCAGAAAACGACGAAGTGGTACAGGCAGTAAAAGACATATGCAATGCGTTTGGCATCAAAGCATATAACGAAGAGCGGCACAAAGGCTGGCTGCGTCATGTGATGGTTCGCAACGGTATTACAACAGGTGAAATGATGGTTGTGTTTGTGACTAGAACGGCTGACTTTCCGCAAAAGCAGCAGGTGATTGAGCAGATTATAGCACGCTTCCCACATGTTCGGTCAATTGTACAAAACGTGAATTCAAAGAAAACAAATGTCATTTTCGGTGACGAAACAACCGTTTTATGGGGCGAAGAATACATTTATGACACGATTGGCGACATCAAATTTGCCATTTCAGCCCGCTCATTTTATCAAGTGAACCCCGCCCAAACAAAGGTGCTTTACGACAAAGCGCTTGAATATGCAGAGCTGCAAGGCGAAGAAACCGTGATTGATGCCTACTGCGGAATCGGTACGATTTCCTTATTTCTCGCACAAAAAGCAGGCAGAGTATATGGGGTTGAAATTGTCCCAGAAGCAATTGAAGATGCAAAACGCAACGCTGCCTTAAACGGAATCAATAATGTTGAATTCGCAGTCGGCGAAGCAGAAGCCGTCATCCCAAACTGGTACAAAGAAGGCATCAAAGCAGACACCCTCGTCGTCGATCCGCCAAGAAAAGGCTGTGACGAAGCACTGCTTGACACCATTTTAAAGATGAAACCAAAACGAGTTGTTTACGTCTCCTGTAACCCAGGAACGCTAGCTCGTGATTTGCGCATTCTTGAAGATGGCGGGTATGTTACAGAGGAAGTGCAGCCTGTGGATATGTTTCCGCATACCTCACATGTGGAATGTGTAGCAAGTCTTGTGATTAATCAGTAATTGAGACATCCCGATTTCGTGAAAAACATCGATATCGGGATGTTTTTATTTTTGCTTTCCCTCCGTTAGAATGAAAAATTCACTCCTATAATTTGAAGAGTCAAACAGAAATTTGGTAAAACAAATTCTCTTTGAAAAGTAGTTTTATCTAAATTACGTAATTTGTAACGTTCCAATAAAGGCTTTATATGTTTTTCAATTGTAATTTTACGGTCGTATTTAGAATTTTTAACCTGTTACCTCGCCTTTTCTTGCTCCAGTGGAAGCTAGAAAGAGGATCATAGAATATTGTGTGTCCCCACAAGCTGTTTGAAACAGTTTCAAAGTCGGAATCAACTATTACTCACACAAGTAAAAAACCGACTGTTAAACCAATAAAAGCAGTAACATCCAAAACAGTATTAAAGCCTGCTAAAAATTCATATGGATTGCTAACAAACATTTTAAAAGTCACAAAGCTTCTTACTAAGAGATCAGCTGTAAAAATCTGTATAGAAAGCGTTTACTACAACCCGGACAAATGGCGCTATTATGGACAATAGGGGATGTGGTCAAACATAGAAGTTGATGCATGGTTTTGCTGCTGATGGCATCTATGGTCTGAAGACTAAAGCAGTTTTAGAAATTCTATTAAAATAAAACTCAATAGACATATCAATATAGATAGAAAAAGCTATGAATTAAATAACCCCCCTCCTCTTTATTGGATGGGGGGATCTTCTTCTATGTTCTGATTCTTTTGATCAAGTGCAGAGGATATGATATCAAGACCAATGTATAAAAAGCTAACAAAGAAAGATAAAATTAATACACCATTCCCCCATATAGAAACTTCAATTATCTTTAAATTTAGTACATATTTAATCGTGAAGTAAATAAGAGCCCACGAAGCAAAAAATTCTAAAATATAAGTTATCCATTTTGGGAACTTCAACAAAAAAATGATTCCCTTCCCTATAAATAAAATGATAAATGACCAAAAAATCACGATAATGCTAACTAACAACGAAAAGGTGATCAAAGAAAGTAATGAATCATAAGTGATGTATTCACTGAAAAGAAAATTCACTCCCAATGATACTAGGTAAAGCATGACAGTTGGAAGGGCAATAACAATACTAAGGGAAAAACATATTAGTAAAATAAGAAGAACGGCAACAAAAGCGCCAGGTGCTTCATCTACAATGTTTTTCTTTTTGAAAAAAGTATAGAGCATGATAGATACTAAAAGGAGCACTAAAAAAGTCATTAAAATAACGTAAGAAAAAGACATGTTGACCCTCCATAAAAAGCACTGTTTAGCACTTATTGTTTATTTAAAGAAGATTAATAATGAATTTGCCATAGTTTTAGCAAATTTTAATAAAAGCATAGTGAACTGTTTTTATGTCCACTTTTCTCCTTTATCCATATAGATCTTTACTATAAGATAATAATTACTCCTTTCTATAAAATACACAAAAAACGTAATAATATCCATATTAAGGTTGAATGGTATTTTTGCTATTTTTATAATGTGATATTTGTCGATTTCAATTATGAAATAATTGAGGTTTCTTTTCATTAGTTTGGCGAATGCCTTACCTTCTGCCATTGAATGACACGTTTCCCAGCAGCACTTTTGAAAGGCGTTTACGTCTCCTCAAATTTTTGATATTTTATAAAGTGCTGATAGCATTTTGTGATTGTTCATTTTATGCTCCTTTTGCGTTGAATCCTAACTAAAGTATATAATGATAAAAGAAGGACATGCCCTTTAGGCGCTATGTCATGAGAGGAATTGGATGAAAGATGAGTAAAAATTTCTGGCGTGATTTACCGCGGCCATTTTTTATATTAGCACCAATGGAAGAAGTGACAGATGTTGTGTTTCGTCATGTTGTGAGTGAGGCGGCGAGACCGGATGTGTTTTTTACAGAGTTTACGAACAGTGAGAGCTATTGCCATCCTGATGGCATTCAAAGTGTGAAAGGGCGTTTAACGTTTACAGAGGATGAGCAGCCGATTGTTGCTCATATTTGGGGAGACAAGCCTGAGAACTTTAGACAAATGAGCATTGGAATGGCGGAAATGGGATTTCAGGGGCTTGATATTAATATGGGCTGTCCTGTCCCGAATGTCACGCAAAACGGAAAGGGCAGCGGCTTGATTCTTCGTCCAGACGTTGCGGCAGAGCTGATTCAAGCGGCAAAAGCAGGGGGATTACCTGTCAGCGTCAAAACAAGACTTGGTTTTACAGAAGTCGATGAATGGCGCGGGTGGCTTAGACATATTTTGGAGCAAGATATTGTGAATTTATCGATCCACCTTCGTACAAGAAAGGAAATGAGCCAGGTGGATGCGCATTGGGAACTCATTCCTGAGATCAAAAAACTTCGTGATGAAGTAGCACCTGATACTCTTTTGACGATCAATGGCGATATTCCTGATCGTCAAACAGGCTTAAAGCTTGCTGAACAGTATGGAGTGGACGGCGTGATGATTGGGCGCGGGATTTTCCATAACCCATTTGCTTTTGAAAAAGAGCCGAAGGAACATACAAGTGATGAACTGCTTGGTCTATTAAGATTACATCTTGACCTTCATGATCAATACTCATCACTAGGTTTGCGTCCATTCAAGGCACTGCACCGTTTCTTTAAGATTTATGTAAAAGGATTCAGAGGAGCGAGTTTCTTAAGAAATCAATTAATGAACACATCATCAACAGATGAAGTGCGTGCAATGCTGGATGAGTTTGAAGCGAGAAATCAAGAACAATCATGACCAACAAGAGGAGGGGAAACCCTTCTCTTTTTTTATTAAATAGGACTATTAAACTAGTTCGCTTAAATGGTAAAATGAGATAGAAATAACAATTGGAGGTATTTTATTTGAAACCATTTTGGGATAAAGACAGAGAAAGTGAAGAAACATTTAAGAAAATCAATGAGAAAGGCATTGCAAAAGCGGAAAAGAAGCTAGGCGTCATCTTGCCGGATACATATAAGAAACTTATCCTCGAACAAAATGGCGGGTATACCCTGCATAACGCTTTTCCAACGGACCAGCCGAATGGGTGGGCAGAGGATCATGTATCATTTGATCATTTAAGAGGAATTGCCAAAGATGAAGGCATTATGGATAGTGATTATTTAATAGAAGAATGGGAGTTGCCTGAGGGACTTGTGCTCATTTGTGGGGATGGTCATACGTGGATTGCATTGGATTACAGAGAAACGAAGGAACATCCACCGATTCACTACTTTGATCTAGAAGATGAGACGGATTTTAAATTAGCGGATTCGTTTGATGAACTGATTGCGGGGCATTATACTGCTGAATAACATGAAAAGGTCAAGGCAGCCGCATGTAGATATATTTCATTAAATCTGTTGTTATACAGTGTTTTTTGAGAGAGACAAAAGAGTCTCTCTTTTTTTGCGAAGCAACATTGAATCTCTCTCTAAAACTGTATCTGTTATGTTTAAGTCTTATTATTCAATTGGTTCACTTTCCACTCACTAAATTTTCTGACGATAATATCTGCCACAATGTAAAATGGCAGAAAGCTGGAGTTGTCCACTTTGTTATATAAGTGAAACGGGGTGCTGCTTACATAGATGTTAAACATGGCATTTTGTGCAAGAAGGTTATTTCTTAATGTGGTCATGCTGATAAATTTGATATGTCTCGTTTTCACCAATTGAATGATTTCATCTAAATTCTTCGATTCACCCGATAAAGAAATGATAAATAAAAGGTCATCCTCACCAAATTCAATGATTCCATCTGTTAAGTCTCGCTTGCTTCGTAATACTTGAGATTTCTTATGCAGTGACCATAGCTGCCGTTGTACATCATTGGCCAAATCGAGCTGTGCAGTTCCTGTACCATAAATATAAATATACGGTGCGCGATCAATCAGTTGATTTAATTGATGAAAGTCAAGCTGCTCCATATATTTTCTTGTCTGCTGGATATCTTGATCGAGCAGCTTCATTAAATCCTGTGTTGTCTCTTCAGTGAAAGCATTTAATTTCACATAAGACTTTAAGTCACTGTAGCCGTCGAACCCTATTTTCTTGGCAAGCCGATGAATGGATGAGATGGAAGTATGAGCATAACGAGCAAGGTCCTGAATTTTCATTGTCTTCATTTCTTCAAGATGATCATGGATCGTTTTAATAATGTGCAGGTCATTCTTATTTAAATCTTCGAAGTATTCATTTACCAGCTTGTCCAGTATCATGCGATGTGCCCTCCAACATGAAAATATTTTCTTCCTGTGAAAATATAATCTAATGTTACAACTTGATTTCTAAATACGTCAAACCTATTGGTTTTTGTAAGCGCTCCCTTTACAGTGATGTTATGGATCAAGCAAAGGGGTTATGCTTATGAATGCAATCAAGCGGTTTGGCAGTGCGATGGTAGTTCCTGTACTTTTATTCGCGTTTTTTGGTATTGTTGTCGGCCTCGCGACTTTATGTAAGAATCCAGCGATTATGGGGGAAATGGCTGCAGAAGGTACGATGTGGTACAAGGTTTGGTCACTGATTGAAAGCGGGGGATGGACGATTTTCAATCATATGGAACTAGCCTTTGTGATTGGATTGCCCATCTCACTTGCAAAAAAAGCGCAAGCACGTGCGACGCTCGCAGCTTTGATGATTTATCTCGTATTTAACAATTATATACATGCTATTTTGACACTTTGGCCGTCTACTTTTGGTGTTGATTTATCGCAAGGTGTCGAGAACGTAGCGGGTGTAAAAGAAATTGCGGGAATACCTACACTGGATACAAGTATCATTGGTGCGGTGATGATATCTGGAATCGTCATTTGGATCCATAATCGTTTTTATGATCAAAAGTTGCCTGAGATGCTCGGGATTTTTCAGGGGCTTGTATTTGTTGTCATCATCGGATTCTTTGTGATGATTCCTATTGCTTTTATCGTTGCTTTTGTATGGCCCTATGTTCAGCAGGGGATTCAATCTCTCCAAGGGTTCATGGCACAGTCTGGTTATATTGGTGTCTGGCTGTTTCATTTCTTGGAAAGGGTGTTAATTCCAACAGGACTTCACCATTTTATTTATACACCTTTTGAGTTTGGTCCAGCGGCTGTAAATGGGGGGTTAAAACCATATTGGATTGCTCACTTAAATGAATTTGCGTCCTCCACTTCCGATTTGAAGGATCTTTATCCATACGGATTTTTATTGCATGGGAATATTAAGATGTTCGGCTGTTTAGGGATAGCTTTAGCCATGTATTTTTCTACACCGAAAGAAAACAGAAAAAAGGTTTTGGCATTGGTATTACCCGCCACATTAACAGCCATATTTGCCGGAATTACAGAACCGCTTGAATTTACATTTCTATTTCTCGCGCCTTATTTATTTGTGATACATGCACTTTTTGGAGCGACCATGGTGACAATCATGAATATGTTTGGTGTTGTGGGCATGATGGGTTCCGGGCTTATTGAGATAGCTGCATTGAACTGGATTCCGCTCTCTTCAAATCATGGAGGGGTTTATCTGATCCAAGCAATGATTGGACTTCTCTTTACAGCATTGTATTTTGTCATATTTAGATGGATGATTGTGAAATTTGATATTCCATTACCGGGACGAAAACATGAGGAGGAGACGAGGCTATATACAAAACAAGATTATGAGAATGCTCATAAAAAAGCTCATGACAAAAAGGAAGCGCCCGTTTATGCGTCTGAGTATGAAGAGAAAGCCGTTTATTTCTTAGAAGGCCTTGGCGGTAAAGAAAACATTAAAGATGTGACAAACTGTGCCACACGTCTGCGTATTACAGTGATTGACCCCGGCTTGGTGAAAGATAGGGAATACTTTACAAAAAATAAACTCGCACACGGCATGGCGAAGAGTGGTCAAAGCATTCAAATCATTGTTGGCTTAAGTGTACCGCAAGTAAGAGAGTCCTTTGAGACAAAACTTTCATTAGATTGAAAAAGGAGCTGGATATGATGAAAAAATTTAATATTACCATCGCTGGAGGCGGAAGTACATTTACACCAGGGATCATTTTGATGCTGTTAGACTATTTAGATGAGTTCCCAATTCATACAATTAAACTCTATGATAATGATGAAACTAGACAAAAGACGATCGCAGATGCATGTGAGATTATGTTAAAAGAACGAGCACCAGAAGTACGATTACTGGCAAGCACGGACCCAGAAGAAGCCTTTACTCAAGTCGATTTTGTGATGGCACATATTCGTGTCGGCAAATATGCAATGCGAGAATTAGATGAGAAAATTCCATTGAAGCATGGAGTCGTCGGACAGGAAACATGCGGCCCAGGCGGGATAGCTTACGGAATGCGGTCCATTCCAGGTGTATTAGAACTTGTCGATTATATGGAAAAATACTCACCTGAAGCTTGGATGTTAAACTATTCGAACCCTGCAGCGATAGTAGCAGAGGCAACACGTAAGCTAAGACCTAATTCCAAGATTTTAAACATATGTGATATGCCAATTGGCATCGAAGAATTAATTGCAAAAAATTTAGGCTTATCTTCGCGGAAAGAACTAGAAGTCGATTACTATGGTTTGAATCATTTTGGCTGGTGGACAGATATTCGAGATAAATCAGGAAATAGCTTAATGCCTGAGGTAATTAAGCATGTAAGCCAGCATGGTTATGCAACAGATGGAACATCTGAATTAGAACAGCAGAAGAGCTGGAACAGCACATTAAAAAAGGCCAAAGATATTCAAGCACTTGATCCAAAAACGGTACCGAATACGTATTTAAAATACTATCTATTTCCAGATGAAGAAGTGGCACATTCAAATATCGAGTTCACACGTGCCAATGAAGTGATGGCGGGGCGGGAAGCTTTTGTTTTTAGTGAATGTCAGGCCATCATTGATAAAGGAACTGCAAAGGAAACAAAGCTGACCATTGATGAGCACGCTTCCTATATCGTTGATTTGGCACGAGCCATTGCTTTTAATAAAAAGGAACGGATGCTGATGATCGTAGAGAACAATGGCGCCATTAGGAACTTTGATCCAACAGCCATGGTCGAAATTCCTTGTATTGTTGGCAGCAATGGTCCAGAAAAATTAGTAGTTGGAGAGATTCCAAGATTTCAAAAAAGTCTCATGGAGCAGCAAGTTGGCGTAGAAAAATTAGTAGTAGAAGCATTTGAAGAAGGGTCCTATCAAAAACTATGGCAGGCCATCACATTATCGAAAACGGTGCCGAGTGCTAAAGTAGCAAAAGATATTTTAGACGACTTAATTGTGGCAAATCAAGCATTTTGGCCAGAGTTAACATAACAAAAGAATAAGCAATATGGGCGTCACAGCGCTCATATTGCTTATTTGTTTTTTTCAAACGATGTATTGTAATGGAGACGAAAAGCCCCCCTTACCAAAAGGGGGCCGCCATTTCCTTACTCTGCACTCTCCTCAACCTCACGGCTATCCTCTGTTTCACCAATATAAATAGGGCCGTTTGCGTGGTCGATTCGGATTGGCCATTCGTATGGGATTTGAAGTCGTCTAGCAATGGCTCTCCAGAATTTTGTGGAATCCAATTCGAATTCTTGGAAGTCTTTTAATAAGTCTTTGTAAGACGAGCCATCAAATTGAATGAACATATCTTGAAGGCGCATGAACGCGACATGTCTCACTTCTAGTGCTGCCGCGGCTTCCATTTCTTCTTCTGTTGCTTCTCCGATGATTGTACCTGCGGGCGGAAGCATGTCGTATACGTTAAATTCCTCTTCTTCTTCGTGTGCTGCATTGTGCTGTTGATCTGACATTGTTCTTCACTCCTTCTCGTTCTCAATCAAAACTTTATTCCGTGCTTACTTCTATTATCGGAAGGAAATGTGAAATGTGGAATGAAAAGTGGAGCAGATCCACAACATTTGCTTTTTTCTCTTGAATCATCTATGATCAATATCGATTACAGATATAAAAGGTCTACAATAGATAGAAAGGAGTTTCCTCATGAAATATTCTAAAGCGACCAACTATGCGCTGCATACGATGGTGTTTTTAACTCTTGCGCCAAAGGGTAAAGCGATTGGCGTTGAGCCTCTTGCTAAGATGCAAGATCTTTCACCAACCTATTTATCCAAAATTTTAACAAAGCTTGTGAAGGCGGGATTGATTGAATCAACACCTGGTGCAAAGGGAGGTTACACCCTTATCAAACGAAAGGAAGACATTTCGTTTTTAGATGTCATTCAGGCTGTAGAAGGACAAACGAATTTATTTCGCTGCTCTTTAGAGCATGACTCCTTCATGCCTCATGATGGCTGTTTGATTGAACAAGTCATGCAGGATGTGGAAACGAAAATGCAGGAGACGTTAAGTCAAAAACGGTTAATTGATATTGCGAACCAAATTGAGCAGACAGAAAAAAATCCATTTTTCAACATGTGATTTTTTTGAATTAATTATAGATATTAAGAGTCTTTAAAGTCTTGAATAAAAAGGAGAGATTGATATGTTATTAGATTGTGCCATTATCGGAGGCGGGCCAGCCGGATTAAGTGCAGCACTTGTTGTAGGAAGAGGCAGAAAGCAGGTCATTGTATTCGATGATGAGCTGCCAAGAAATCGAGTGACGCAGGAATCACATGGATTTATTACAAACGATGGAATGACACCATTTGAGATTAGACAAGCCGGAGAGGCAGATCTTCAAAAATACCCTCATATCCAAATGAAACGAAGTAGAATTGTTGATATACAAAAGAAAGAGGAAAGCTTTACGTTACTGACACACGAGGGGGATACATTCGAAGCGAAAAAAATCATCTTAGCAACTGGACTTCAGGATATACTGCCAGAAATCGAAGGAATTCATGATGTATACGGAAAAACGTTGTTTAGCTGTCCTTTCTGTGATGGATGGGAATTAAAGGACAAAGCACTTGCCCTCATTGCAGAGAATCAGCGAGCCTTGCATATGGCTAAGCTTCTTTCCAATTGGACAAAGGATTTGATCGTGTTTACGAATGGGCACATGTTAGCTGAAGAAGACAAGGCACTTCTGACGGCACATTCTATTCAAGTCATTGATGTGCCAATTGTGTCGATTGATCATGACAATGGCCAGCTGCGCTCTCTACAGCTTGCGAATGGGGAGATAGTGAATAGGAAAGGCGGTTTTGTCGCAAGTGAATTCAAGCAGTCAGCCCCATTTGCGGAAAAGCTTGGCTGTCAAATGACGAAGAATGCGGGTATTGAAACAGATATTCTTGGACGTACAACCGTCAGTGGAGTCTTTGCATGTGGTGATAATTTAGGCGGTCCTGCTCAGTTAGTTCTCGCAGCAGCAGCTGGAAGCCAGGCAGGAATGGGCGTCATTCATGAACTTGTGCAAGAAGAATTTCAAGAAATCACATCTCTATGAAAAGAGATGTTCAGTGGTGAGCGGTTTTCCGTTTTGCTAAGACGTGAGCTGTCCATTCAAAAAGTGAGTAGATAACAAAGAAGATCAGGATCCAGCTGCTGACATCGACCCATACATTGGTGATCTGAATGATGTTCGTTTGATCAAGTCCAGCCTGTATCCACATGGTGATCAGTGCTGTAAGGAACACTTGTAAAAACCATTTTGATGTTTTCAATTGGCCACACCTCCATCTCTTTCTATCATATAAGAAATGACAGTTTATTTCCAATTGTTTTCCTATATGTTTCAACGGTAAAATAAAAAATAAAACGAGTGAAAGGGAAGCAAATGAGCGATCAAACCAATAGATTTTTAAAAAATCATTTTCCTCATCTTATCCTCACGCCGCCGCTTTTTTATGGGTGGCCTATTGGGCTTCGGTTTGAAGTGGCAGATTGGTCATTAGGAAAGGAAACGGTTGTATTAGAAAAAGCGGGGGATCGTGCTTTCGAGATTGTGAAATATGCTTTTGATCCAGAAGACGAGATGCTGCTTGTAACGGATGTGTATACAGAACATGAACATGAATTAACGAAGCGTAAGCTCTTGGTTTATCAAAAATATGTCAATCGGAAAATGCGTTACCGATTGCGTCACGAGCTTTTGACCTATGTACACCCAGAAATTGAAGAGAGCATGAAGTTAGAGCGGTTTACAATCAACTGCTGTCTGCGAGATATTCGGTTGCGCCCTTTGCTTCATGCGATGTGCCAAGAAGATTTTTTTACGCCAAATCAGATTTTGAAGGGAAAACTGGGGTATGAAATCTATCTTATCAATCTCTCAAAACAGATGATTTTTCACTTATATGATGATCGAGGCTGTGATCTCATTGCAGCAGAGCCAGAGTGTTTAAGACCAGTCTATGAAGGCTTACAGCACTGGCTATTAGACTATGATCGCCCTAAGATGGACCGCCTGTTTGCAGCCAAATAAAAAACCGCACTTTCGACAAGTGCGGCTTCTTTTTATGCTTCTACTTTATTGAAGAACTGTGGCAAATATTCTTTGTGTGCTTCTAGCATTTCATCTAGGATGCTTTTTGCAATGGCATCTGATGGGACAAGCGGGTTGATGGTCATTGCGACAAGAGCTGTGTTGTAATCGCCTGTCACGGCTGCTTCAGCAGCTACACGTTCAAAGGATTTAATTTGAGAAATGAGTCCTTTGACAGCGACTGGCATTTCACCAACAGCGATTGGTTTAGGACCGTCTTTTGTGATAACGCAGTTGAGTTCAACGGCAGAATCATTTGGAATGTCACTAATTGCCCCATTATTAATGGTGTTTACAGGCTGAATGTCATGCTTGTCGTTATAAATGGATGCAATCAAGTTACAAGCTGCATCACTGTAATAGGCACCGCCTCGTTTTTCAAGCTGTGGCGGCTTGATGTCGAGATCAGGGTCTTTGTAAAGCTCGAAAAGATCATTTTCTAATGCGCGAACGACTTCTGCACGAGTTCCTTCGTTTGCTGCTGCTTTCTTTTCCTCAGCCAGCATATCACTTGTTTTGTAGTAGTAACGGTGATACGGACAAGGAATGACGCCAAGCCCTTTTAAGAAATCAGCATCCCACGGAATCGCTTGAATGTTGTTCATCGACATGCTGGAGTTTGGATCAGCCATGTCTTCGATAACTTGGTCCATGATGCTTTTGCCGTCTAAGAATACATTGAGTCCAAAGACCATATGGTTTAATCCAGCAAAGCTGACTTCGACTCTGCTTGCGTCGACATCAAGTCCTTTGGCGATTCCCATGCGAATGCCGATAGGCACGTTGCATAAACCAACGACTTTGCGATGGTTTGAATAACGAAGAACGGCTTCAGTGACCATACCAGCTGGATTTGTGAAATTCACAAGCCATGCATTCGGGCAAAGCTCTTCAATATCTTTGACAATATCAAGAATGACAGGAATGGTGCGAAGTCCTTTGAATAGACCTCCTGGACCATTTGTTTCTTGACCAATGACATCATATTTTAAAGGAATGCGTTCATCCTTCATACGTGCTTCAAGAAGTCCGACACGGAATTGTGTTGTGACAAAATCAGCATCTACAAGTGCTTTCCTGCGATCTAAAGTTAAATGAACCTCGATCGGAAGACCTGCTTTTTTGACCATGCGTTTTGCAAGATTTCCGACGATTTCAAGCTTTTCTTTTCCCGCTTCAATATCAACGAGCCAAAGCTCGCTAATCGGAAATTCATCGTACCGTTTAATGAATCCTTCTACAAGCTCTGGTGTATAGCTTGATCCTCCGCCAATTGTGACAACCTTTAATCCTTTTGCCATGTTCTGCACCTCCGAATAATGTAACGCGCAATGTTATAATAGAGAAAAGTCTTTTTTATTGTGTACATCTATAGCTTATCGTGAGAGCATCTCGTGCGTAAATGACTTCAGCGTCTTTAGGCAAGGGTGCCCTATTTAGAGATTTGTTACATAAAAGAAACACATTGTGACATGGTGTTGGAGAAAGGGGAAGTCAGATGTTTTCAAGTGAGGTCATTTCCAGCTTTAATGAACTAGAAAGCGCTTTATACCGATATATCATGGAAAACAGTGAAAAGGTCGTGTATATGAGAATTCGAGACCTTGCAGATGCTGCGCATATTTCCACCTCGTCTGTCCTTCGCTTTTGCCGAAAAGTAAATTGTGAAGGCTTTTCAGAGTTTAAAGTGAAGCTTAAAATGTATTTGGAATCAGAGCAGACACCTTCTTTAAAAAGCACACAGCACTTTCTATATGAATTTATTGAACGAACATTGAAGGGGGACTTTGAGGGGAAAATTAAGGAGGCAGCGAAGCTCATTGCTGAGGCAAAAAATGTGCTGTTTATCGGGACTGGCAGTTCTGGCATTTTGGCGCAGTATGGGGCGAGGTACTTTTCAAGTCTTGAGAAATTTTCATTTTACATCAATGATCCGTTTTTCCCGATGAATATGCAGTATTTAGACAATAGTGTCACCATTGTGCTGTCTGTATCAGGAGAGAACAGTATTACGATTGATCATATTTCGAAGTTAAAAAGAGAAGGTAGCACAATCATTAGTATTACGAATAACCAGCACTGCACGATTTCACGCATTTCAGATTTAAATATTGCCTACTACGTCACAGATGAGCGGGTCCACAGAGCCAATATCACCACACAGACGCCAGTTGTGTATATTTTAGAAGCAATGGCCCGTGACATGTTTGCGATGTTAAAAGAAAAGTAAAAGAGCCGCTGCATACATCAGCTGCTCTCTTTTTTCTGCTTCATAAAAGCAAGGATGGCAATGCCGGAACAGACGAGCACAAACAGACCGCCCAGCAAATACACAGACCTCGCCCCGTATGCATCTGCAATCAATCCAACAAAGAAAATAGATAAACCAACAGATACAGAAGAAAGGACATAGTGAGCCGAATACACCTTTGATAAATCACGTACTGGCGTTGCCGTTTGAAGAATGGTTTGCTGCGAAACATCTCGGATTTGGTAGGCAGGCCCCATCAAAATACAAAGCACCAAAGCAAGCCACGGCAGGCTGTTCAGTGAATAGACAATGGTCAGCACTGCATAAATGAATGAACCAGCTGCCATATAGAGGAGAAGCTGTTTTTGAATAAACTGACTCATCCATGCAGCTAAGAGCCCGCCTATGATGGCACCTGTATAATAAGCGGCATTGATAAAACCCCACCATTCCTCACCTTGCTTTAAATCATGTGTGACAAAGGCAAGCGTAATCGCCCCGATCCACACAGCACCCGCAATATTTTCACAAACATCCATAAAGGTCAGGGTGCGCACCGTTTTATTTTTCCAAATGATCGTCCAGCCATCTTTGAAGCTGTTCATCTTATTTGCTTTTCGAACCGTCTCTTCTTGCTTGAGAAGAGGAAAGACAGGGATGAAAAATAGATAAGACAACACAATCATGACACAAGTAATCCACATTAAAGAAAATGGCCCGATCCATAGGACGAGCATTCCAGTGAACGAATAGCCGGCGATTTGAACCATTTGATGAAAAATGGAGGCTGTACTGTTTGCTTTCACAAGCTGATTTGCTGGCACAAGCATCGGCATGATGGCCTGCATTAAAGGACTGATGAACCCGCCTGTGAGGGAAATCAAAATGAGCGCACTAAACAGCCAGACCATATGCTGCTGAAAGAAGTGAAATTGGGCTGTAAACACGATGAGCATCCCAAGACGTAAAAGCGGGACCCATTTCAATAGCCGGCCAGCTTGAAAGTAATCGGTTAAAACAGGAGAGAAGAGCCCAGCCAATAGCTGGCATATTGTTCTGATCAGCGGAAATACAGCCGCATAGGCAACAGATTGTGTATCTTGATAAATGACAAACGTGATCGTCATGACAAATAGAATATCACTCAGCATGAGAAGGCTTTTACTGCTTGTATAACACCAAAACTTGTTTCCCATATCAAACCGGCTCCTTTTCAAAAACAAGTTTAGTATAGCATGGTGATGGTGTGTCCAGAGGCTTTCCATTGAAAAATACATCTTAAGGATGAGAAGATTGTGATAAGCTAAATGAAGGACATTGGAAGGAAAGGGGTTCAATCGATTGAAAAAATTACCGGCACATGACTTTTTGGACAAACACGGCATCCCATATGAGATCAAAACATTTTCTGCCGAAACAGAAAAGGGAGCAGCAAATGTAGCGGCAGCCCTTGGTTTTCGTGAAAGACAAATGATTAAAACATTGATTTTTGAAACAGGAGAAGGGGAGCAGCTGCTTGTGATGGTTGGTGCTGACCAGCATATTAAGTCAGGGAAACTAAAGAAAGCGGCCGGCTCCCGTAATATTAAAATGGCTTCACCGGAGAAGGTTCTTGAAGTGACGGGCTATCGAATTGGTTCGATTCCGCCGTTTTGCTGGCAGCCAGAAGGATTCCGCACCATTATTGAGGCTTCGTTATTAGAAGAGGAGATATTAGGTGTTGGGGCAGGCGAATGGGGAAATGAAATCCTCATCACACCAGAACAATTAGTGAAAGCCTCAAAAGCTGTACCGTTTGACATCGTGCAGCCAGCCGAATAGAAAAAAAGTGCCTGTTTCTGAAGCAGGCACTTTTTTAATTGGCAGCAGGCGTAGTAAATGGACCGATACCTTTCATTTGAAGGAAGGCATCCACGGTTCTATTTTCTTCAAGATCATTCGCCCGTTTGCACACAACAACCGGTCTGACGATCTCAATGCCTTCAATGTACACGCGCCCAATTTCTTGCCGCTTGAGACTGCCTTGAACCGCATCACGGGGAACAAGTGTGATGCCATATCCAGCTTTGATCATTTGAATCGCTTCATGAACACCGCTGAATTGTAAATCAACGGTCGGTTTTTTGATCCCTTTCGATGTAAATAATGAAAAGAGCTTATCTCTTGTGGAACTGCCTTCTTCACGCATCAAAAAAGGCTCCTGGCTCAGGCGCTCTAGCGGGACAGTTTTTCCGTTCAACGGATGGTCTGCCGGCACAATAAAATCATAGCTTAAATTCGTTAAATGAGAGGTGAGAATTTCCTCATGGTGCAGATCCTCGATCACAGCGATGGCCACATCTGATTCATATTGAAGCAGGCTCTCTAAAACTTGAGCGGAGTTTCCGCTTTTTAATTCAATTTCTGTCTGTGGTGAAGATGTTTTAAAAGCAGCAAGCCAATCTGGAAGTAAAAAGTTAAGTGGTACATAGGTAGAAGCGATGCGGAGCCGCCCCTTTTTTCCGTTTTGTAAAAGTGTGATCTGATATTCTACTTCTTTTTCAGCCTCGAACACTTGCCGGGCATAAGGATATAGAATTTTCCCCATTTCCGTAAGTGTAATGCCTCTGCCATTTCGTTTAAAAAGACGGAAACCGATCTCACTTTCAATGCTTCTAAGTTGAGCCGTCACAGCTGGCTGTGTCAAAGATAGCGCGTCTGCTGTTTGTGTAACGCTTTTTGTCTCTGCGACCTTTGCAAAAATCCGAAGGGCATGTAAATTCAATTTTGCACCACCTATCAATTATTTTGATGGTTTAATCAAAAACATTCATTAGATTTATTATAAGGCATCCCTTATCGTAAAGATAGCGAAGGGGGAAGGGAAAATGGATCATCGTCAAAAGCAAGTGGTGTCAATATCGCTTATCACAGCATTTGCACTGATTGGAGATTCAATGCTTTATATTGTTCTTCCGATCTATTGGAAAGAGATTGGTTTATCATCTATTTGGGAGGTCGGGCTGCTGCTGTCCATTAACCGATTCATCCGCATCCCGCTAACGCCTGTCGTTTGGTGGCTTTATCGATTTGTCCCAATGAAGACCGGTGTATTGATCGCTATTTTGATTGCGTCCGTGACCACAGTGCTTTATGGTGTGAGCGGCTTTTGGCTGCTGCTGATCTGCCGCTGCGCTTGGGGGCTGGCATGGACGTTATTGCGTATGAGTGGAATGAGATTACTTGCTGAGATGGAGGAAGGCTCACAAGGGCATTATACGGGTATTTATAATGGGCTTTACCGGCTTGGCAGTTTATTTGGCATGTTATTTGGCGGAATATTCGCCAGCCTGATCGGATTCCAATCCATGACGCTTGTCTTTGGTTTACTCACATTGCTTGGGCTCATCTTTTATGTCTCTTTGGATGAGATTGAAAAGGGCGAAGACGGGCAGGTGTATCAAGTCATCAAACAGAGATGGCTTGCACGAGATGTTGTGAAAGTATTGATGACAGGTATGCTGATTGCGCTTGTGATACAAGGGTTATTCGCATCAACGCTGAGCCATGTCATTGAAGCAAGGATCGGTCATGGTGAATTTGCTCTGTTCGGCTTTGTCATCGGAGCTTCGGCATTAAGTGGAATCATTCAAGCGCTCAGATGGGGATGGGAACCATTTGTAGCACCGAAAACAGGCAGATGGTTTGATCGTCTTGTGATGAAGGAACGAATGCTTTGCTGGATGTTTCTTTCGTTTGGAGGTCTCAGTCTTCTTGCGGTCATGCTGAAGGTAAGCGGCTGGTTTCTTGTGATGCTGCTTTTGATCCAGCTGCTGTCAACGATCTTAACGACATTAACGGATACACTTGCCTTTCAAAAAGCCTCTGCTCAAACAGATAAAAATCGCTTCCTCGCAAGCTATTCCTTTGTTCAAGATATGGGAGCGGCTTTAGGACCCTTGTGCGGGTATACGATGATTCAGTTTTTTGGATCAAGCAGCGTCTTTTGGCTGATGCTCATCATAAGCTTATTGCTTGTCAGCATGTGGGCAAGAGGCAGGGAGCTGCATGTTTCTTCTGATCCAGCGTAAAAAATCAATCATTATACTAAAAAACTGCCTCATGCGCTGAATGCAAGAGGCAGTCATGGTTTCTTATTCTACATCTGAATCATAGGCTTTTTGCGTCAGCTGGCTGACCACCTCTTTTAAACCATTTGGTTTATGAAATTCAACAGGTGTGCTTCCTTTTTCGAAGACGATTTGGTCTGCTTCAACGAGCACGACATATCGATTGTTGACCTTTGCAATATGGATCGAGTGGCCAAAGTCTGCTAGAAGACCTTTGATTTCCGTTTCGCCTAGACGCATTTTCATTGTGATATCAGGGGTTTGTTCAACAATATGGGAGGCCGCTAACGTGACCTGTTCTGTATCGAGTGTTTCTCTAATTTCTCGCTTTTCACTCGCTTCCCATATTTCAAGATCCTCTTCAAACTGCTTTAATTCTTCACTTTCATCCTGTAATGTTTCAAAAACCTGTTCCTGTACCATATTCATAACCTGTGATTTCATAATTTCAGGCATGGATTCACCGTATTCGACGAACTTCAAAAAGTCCTCAAAATAACGAGCGTGTGACGATTGGTGAATTTTCACTTCAGCTTCCTCTGTCATGCCCTCTTCTGGCATGAACGGGTATTGAATCGATTTCATGTTTTTTGTCGTAATGGCCATTTCGACTTTTCTGATCAAAGTAGATGTATCAGCGATGGAAGCCACTTTCTGTTCGAAATCGCATTTCATAATAAAGACAAAGGAATCATCGAAATACTTTTTAGGAACAGCAGAAGCAACTAAAAAAACGCCGCCTCTGACAGCACTTGTATCTAAATATGTGCGAACAAACTGTTCACTGCATTCATTAAACAATTCTTTTGTATCTGCAAATCTCGTTTGATGAAATAGATTGTAGTTTGGATTTGAATCGAGCTCATGACCGGGTTCTACAATAAATCGGCCAATTTTGGTCGGTACTTGTTCAGATTTAGGGTGTCTGTCCACTTTTCGTTTGACGATTTTTTTCAGCTCACCGTCTAAAAAGTCCTTCAGCTCACTTTGTTCAAATTCTTCTTGATCTAGTGTTTGATAATGTTTAAACCGTTTATTTGCTTGTTCATCTTTGCCTTCGATTTCCACGACAAAGAATGATAGAAAACGTATCGTAAAATCCATTGATTGGTCACCACTTTTTCTTCTTCGGATATGTTGAGTATAGAAAAAGGAGTGAAAATCGTCAACGAATGGAGAAATATCGTGTCATTATTTCCCGAGAAATGTTTATTGAAAAACACTTGATAATAATTATCATTCTTGATAGAATGATAAAAGAAAAGAAGGAACCTGCCAGTTCCTTCATCTCAGAGAAAAATAGATTATTTTGTTTCAAATGTTTCGCAATCAGTTTCAGTATTGCGAGTCACTTCAGTCATCGTGTTTTTACCAATTTTAATGGTAGAAGCGGTACAGCTGTTTTCAGCCCAAAAACGGCAAGAGTTCACTTCACAAAGAACGTTTTGTGCCATGGGAATTCACCTCCGTAATTCATATTGAGAATGAAGCAAGCTGCCACTTGAATTCATTCAATCTAGTAGTCTCTTTGTAGAAAGAGGCTGTTTGTGCTGGTTATGCACATGTTTATCATACCATCTACCCTGAAAATATACAATTTAAACTTTGGAAGAGCGAGAATATGAATCTCGCTCTTTTTTTGTTTGTAAAAATAGTTAAATGCTAGGTGGCACACTCTCTCATTTCGACATATGAATAGAGTAGATTCAAAACCTGATGTCGGACAAAGTATGGGGGTACATGTACTGATTTTCCGCATAAAGATAGGGTTTTAATCAAAAATATTCATAGAGAGATGAGGGGAGAAGATGAAAGCAGTCATTCTCTGCGGAGGAAAGGGAACGAGAATGAGTGAGGTCACACAAGCGCTTCCTAAACCACTTGCTATGATCGGAGATCGGCCTATTCTATGGCATATTATGAAAATCTATCAGTATTACGGTGTAGACGAATTTATCCTATTGCTTGGATATAAAGGAGAGAAGATCAAAGAGTATTTTCTGAACTACGACTGGCAGCACCACAGCATGCAGCTCGATATGGCGACAGGAGAAATGAAGCTATTAGGGAAATCGGAGAACTGGAAAATCACCTTTTTAGATACAGGTGAAGATACGATGACAGGCGGACGTTTAAAGCAGGCACAGGATTACATTGGTGATGAGACCTTTATGATGACGTATGGTGATGGACTGGCCAATATCAATATGTTTCATTTGCTTAAACGTCATCAGGATCTTGGAGCAGCTGCGACTGTCACAGGAATTGAAAAGAAGTCCCAGTATGGGACACTGAAGGTGTATAACGGGATGGCACAATCCTTCTCTGAGAAGACAGACAGTATCGGGATGATCAATGGAGGATTTTTTGTGTTGTCGTCAAAGGTATTTGATTATTTGACAGACGATGATCAATGCGTGTTTGAAGCAGAACCCCTTCAAAACCTGGCGAATGATGGAGAGCTTGCCGTTTATGAGCATCACGGATTTTGGACAGCAATTGATACGTATAAAAACCTGAAGGAAATCAATGACATGTGGACAGATGGAAAACAACCATGGAAGGTTTGGTGACAGCATGAGCGGATTTTGGAATGGAAAGAACGTATTTGTAACTGGATGTACAGGGCTGTTAGGGAGCTATCTCGTCAAGGAATTGATTGATCAAGGGGCAAACGTGACTGGACTTGTGCGTGATCAGGTGCCTCGATCGAATTTATATCAAGGCAGTCAATTTGAAAAAATGAATGTGGTGCAAGGCGCATTAGAGGATATGCAGACAATTGAACGTGCGTTAGGAGAATATGAAATTGACACCGTCTTCCATTTGGCTGCCCAAGCCATTGTTGGGGTCGCGAATAGACATCCTGTTTCTACATTTGAAGCGAATATCTTAGGGACATGGAATGTGCTGGAGGCTTGCAGAAGACAGCCGCTCATCAAACGAGTGATCGTGGCATCAAGTGACAAAGCATACGGTGATCAAGAGCAGCTTCCATATGATGAAGACATGCCGTTAAACGGGAAACATCCGTATGATGTCTCGAAGAGCTGTGCAGATCTTATTTCTCATACGTACTACAACACATATGGTCTTCCGGTTTGTATAACACGCTGCGGTAATTTATATGGAGGCGGGGATTTGAATTTCAACAGAATCATTCCGCAAACCATTCAGCTTGTGCTTGAAGGAAAGGCGCCGGAAATTAGAAGTGACGGGACATTTATTCGTGATTACTTCTACATTGAAGATGCAGTGAAGGCTTATTTGCTGCTAGCTGAGAAGATGGAGGAAAAAGGGCTGGCGGGAGAAGCCTTTAACTTTAGTAACGAAATTCAGCTGACAGTGCTTGAGCTTGTGGATAAGATTTTAAAGGCAATGGGAAGTGAGCTGAAGCCTCGTATTTTGAACCAAGGAACACATGAAATTAAGCATCAATATTTGTCGGCAGAGAAAGCGAGAAAGCTGCTTGATTGGAAGCCTGACTACTCCATTGATGAAGGTTTAGAGAAGACGATTGAATGGTACCGCGAATTTTTTCAAAAATAGAGGTGTAAAAAGATGAACAGCATATATTGTACGGTTCTTTCAAGTGGAAGACTTTATCAAGCCATTGCGTTTTTCTTATCGTTGAAGCAAGTAGAAGATGATGCTGTCATCAAGACGTTATGTATGGATGATGCTGCATTTGATTTGCTTCATCAAATGAATTTCCCGCATGTGGAGCTTGTTCATGTACGGGAGCTCGAAACACCAGAGCTGCTGGAGAAAAAAGAGGAACGGGATGCATCGGAATATTGCTGGACCTTAAAGCCGATTTGGATTGAGTGGTTATTTGAACAGGAGCAGGCAGAGAGCGTGACCTATCTTGATGCGGATTTGTTCTTTTATGAGAGCCCTCAGGTTATTTTTCAACATCAGCCGAATGCTTCTGTTTTAATTTCGAGAGGGGATATTGTCATTCCAAGCTTTGATGCAGAGGAAGTGAAGATGCTTCAGAAGCTTTTAGGACGCTATAACTCTGGCTTTCTGCATTTTAAAGGAGATGAAGCCGGACGAAAATGCCTCAGCTGGTGGAAAGAAGAATGTCTAAAAGAATGTAAAAATGCACCGGGAGAAGGCAAGTTTGGCGATCAAGGATATCTAGATCATATGCCGAGGCTGTTTGACAAAGTAGAAGATATTGAGACAAAAGGCGTGAATATTGGTCATTGGAACTATGGGCAGCATTCTTATCGGGAGGAGAATGGACGTATTCTTCTGGAGGATGGGCACCCGCTCATTTGCTATCATTTCAGCGGCTTTCGGATTGTGAGCAAGGATGAGATGCAGCAAATTCATGAAAAAGGACGAAATGACCTGCCGTTTTTCCAAGAAGCCTATCGGGAAGTGCTTCGCCATGTGATTGAATCTGTGGAGCAGGTTGATCCGCTGTTTAACGGCTATGCCAAAGGGGAGGAGGGTGACGCATGAATGAAAAGCCAAAGGTAAGCGTCATTATTCCAAGCTATAATGCCAAAGAGCGTTTAGAAGGAAGCCTTTTTTCCTTAACACTTCAGGAAACAGATATTCCATTTGAGGTCATTGTTGCCGATAATGGCTCAACGGATGGCACGATGGAAATGCTTGAGAACATTGAGGTGAACTTCCCGTTTAAAAAGGTGCGTATTCCTGTCAATCAAGGAATTGCAAAGGGGCGTAATCATGCCATTCGCGAGGCGGAGGGAGATCTGCTCATTTTTCATGACAGTGATATGCTGGCAGAACCGAGATTTATTCAAAAGCATGCAGAGGCCCATGCTGATCGAGAGGATCTCGTTATTTGCGGTGTGTGCTGGAAGCGGATTTATCGCTATTTTTACACAGCATTTGATAAAGATCATATGAAGCGGCTGAAAAAGCAAGGGCTGTATAAGCGGAAAATGGAGGACAAAACGCCTCTTTTATCAATGGAAGAAGTCGAAAATGGTGCATTTCTAGAGAAAAGCTTCGATTTGCAGTCTGAGTTTATTGATATCCTGAAAGACATTTTGGAAACGTACCACTACGATTTAGGTTCTTATGAGCTGCCATGGCGATTTTTTATTACAAATAACTCCTCTGTTAAACGAAAGCATGTCATGGCACTAGGGATGTTTGATGAAGATATCGTTCGGTACGGATTTGAGGATTATGATTTAGGGATTCGACTGAATCAGCTTGGTCTCTCCTTTGAATTGCGAGAGGATATCATGAGTGTGCATCAAGAGCATCCAAGTAATTTAACGTCGTTTGATGACATCAAATACAACATTTTGTATATGTGTGAGAAGTACAACAATATTGATGCCATTGATGTCCATTTGGCTTTCTCTGGTCCGTTTTCTCACACTGTGACAAATGATATTGTGAAAGAAGTTCGCCAGCTGCGTGAGAATCCAGCATTTGATGACCTGTTATCCTATTTTTTAGAGCTGCTTCATTTGATCACAGAGCGGAATGTAGGCATCAAACGGGATAAAAAAGATATGCTGACAGCCAAGCAAGTTCCTTTAAAAAAGCTGGCAGAAGCGGCGCAGCTTGCACGTCAGGAGTATGGCTGCATGGTGCTTGTAGAAGCCATTCAAGGGCTGACGAAAGAGCTGTTACGTGTTGATTTGTTCCAAGTGGATGTGTTGTAAATGGCGTCTTATCACTTTACAACCATTGTGTCGAATACCCATGTTTTTAAGCTTTTGGCGCTGATTCATTCGCTTGAACAAAACGCTCATGCATTCAAGCTGTCCGTTTTATGTGCAGACCCTTTGGCTTATAAGGTATTAAAGGAGTTCCCTCACCCGCATGTTCAATATGAACAGCTTGAGGACATTGAAGATGACACGCTGCGAAAGGCAAAAGAAGATCGTACGTTTCATGAGTATTGCTGGACGTTAAAGCCTGCTTTTCTGCTCAAAATTCTTGAGTCCTCAGATGTGGATTATCTTGCCCATCTGGATACGGATTTGTATTTTTATCATGATCCAGAGGCGATTTTTGCAGAGAATCCAAGCGCTCATTTATTTTTGACGGATCATATGAATTCCAAGCGGTTCTATCATTTTTATGAGTTGTCTGGCCGCTTTAATACTGGGTTTGTAGGCTGCCGCAACACAGATGTTGCCAAACAGGCAGTCACGCAATGGAAAGAAAACTGTCTTGCACATTGTACAGTAGAAATGGATACAGAAAAAAAGACGTACGGAGATCAGCGGTATGTGGAAAGATGGGTTGATGATTTTGAAGGGGTTCATATCGTTGCATCTAAAGGAGCCAATGCGGCGATTTGGAACATTGAAAACTACAAGCTTTCAGTTGTAAAAGGAGATATGTATCTCGACGAATGTCCACTTTTGTTCTATCATTTTTCTGCCTTTACGATCATTGATGAGAATACCTTTAACCTTAATTGGTATTATTATATGAAAGAACAGAAGCTTGTGGATCATTTGTATATTCCATATGCCGACTTGGTTCATCAAAAGATTAAACAGGTACAAAAGGTATTTCCAGAATTTAAGCAAGGATTTATTGCGAAGAAGCATGTTCCTGACACGCATTTTTATGAGAGATGAAAAAACCGCTCATTATTGAGCGGTTTTCTTTTTATGATTCATTCCATTTGGAAATGGTTTGGTCGCTAGGAAGTAAGAAGGCTAGGATGCCTAATATCGGTAAAAAGGCAACACCGATCATGGTAGGCGTTAAGCCGAAGGCATCAATGAATGAGCCGAGGGCAACCGATCCGATTGCACCCATACCAAACGCAAGCCCAACAGTTAAACCAGACATTGTGCCAATTTTCCCGGGAAATAGTTCTTGGGCATAGACCACGGTGACAGAGAAGCTTGATGTCAGAATGAGCCCAATCAGTCCGAGTAAAACATAAGCAAAAACGGGTCCGGCAAATGGCAGCAGCAGGGCAAGTGGGAAGGATGCCAATAAGGAAACTAAAATGACGTTTTTCTTGCCAAAGCGGTCTGCAAGCGGCCCGCCTAAAAATGTCCCAATTGCACCTAGAATGAGAAATAAGAAAATATAAGTCTGTGATTCTTTAATCGTCAAACCGTATTGTTCAATGGCATAAAACGCATAGAAATTCGAAATGGCATTTCCATACCAAGAGCGGGCAAAGATGAGAAAGACGATAATGCCAAGTGCAATGAGTGCTGATTTACGATGAATATCAGATCTGGCAGCTTTTGCAGGAGCTTTTTTCGCTTCGGCCCGAATGGTTTGAAGCCTTCCTGCGTACCATCTTGAAATATAAAGAAGGAAACCGACCGCCATCATTCCAACAATCGTAAACCACGCCACGCCTGTCTGACCGAGCGGGACGAGCATTAATGCAGCGATAAGCGGAGCAAAGGCTTGACCTGTATTCCCGCCTACTTGATAGATGGACTGTGCAAGTCCTCGTCTTGGACCAGCTGCCATGTTGGCAACACGGGAGCCCTCTGGATGGAAGATCGCAGAGCCAAGTCCGATAAAGACAACACAAAGCAGAATGGTGGCAAAGGATGGAGCAAACGCGAGTCCGAATATACCGACAGCACTTGAAAATAAAGCAATCGGAAGTGCATAAGGCATCGGCCGTTTATCTGTGTACCACCCAATTGCAGGCTGCATCACGGAGGAGACCATATTTAATGTAAAGGCAATCAGCCCTAATTGTGTAAAGGTCAGCCCCATTGATCGTTCTAAAATAGGGAACATCGCAGGAATAACGGCTTGCAATGTGTCGTTCAGCATATGACAAATACCAATAATCAATAAGATGGGATAAACCGTTGAGCCGGTAACAGAATGTTGAGGTTTATCCTTTGTACGAGCAGCAATGGCCAATGAGACTTCCTCCCTTCATTTATCTGTTTTCTGTTTTTTGCATTCTTCTCATTTTATTCATAAGGTGAACTATAAAACAATAGCAAATTGTCATGATTTAGAAAAAAAGAGACACAAGCGCTTGATGAAGCGTGTGTCTCTAAAGTGTTATTTATAAAAAGAAGCGATCACAGGCTTCATTTTTTGAACGACGAGTCCACTGCCGCCCCGGTTTTTCACACCTTCGATCATGCCGACGAGGACGTAATCTTCTTTTTTAGGATTAAACGCTAGTAAAAATCCATTTTCAGTGCCGTCTGTTGCACCTTGTTTGCTTTTTAATTCTGCCGTTCCCGTTTTAGCGGCAATATCCGCTCCTTCGATTTGTAAGGAGTGGGCTGTACCGTTTGGACTGGTCACGACCTTAGTCAATGCGTCTTTCACTGTGTTTGCCGAGTCTTCTTTGATGATTTGTTTTGGTGATGCTGTTTTTTCATCTTGAATCACCCGTGGGTAGACAAGCTTGCCTCCTGTGGCAAATGGAGAATAGGCATGTACTTGTTCAATCGGTGACATGAGTAATTCGCCTTGGCCATACGCTGAGTCAGCCAGTAAGATATCTGATTGAATGCCATCGTTCGATACTTGTGCAGGCTTCATTGTAAATGGCATGTGTAAGTCTTCGCCAAATCCAAATGCTTTTACTTTTTTCTCGTAGGTGTCTTTGCCGATTTCGAGTGCTTCCTGTCCAAAATAAATATTGTCTGAGTACACAAGGGCATCGACCATATTTACTTTTTCTTTATCGTGAACCCGTGTGATGCGATAATTTCCCCAAGATTGATCCTTTTGCCATTTCAGTCCGTGAATGGTGCGCACTTTGTCAGGCTTTGTGACACCTGTTTCCAGCCCAATGGCTGCTGTAATAGTTTTAAATGTGGACCCTGGTGCATACCGGCTCGCATATCGAGCTTGGAATGGAAGGTCTGGGTTTTCACTGTATGCCTGATATTGCTTAGGTGTGATCCCGTTTGTCATGAGATTGACATCGTAGGAAGGGGCGCTGACAAGCGCTAATAGATCACCTGATGATGGATTCATGATTGTGACGGCCCCTTTTTCACCTTTCAGCTGATCATAGGCTTTTTTCTGTAAAGATGCATCAATCGTCAGCTTCACTGTTTTTCCATCTTTTCGATTTGATTTTTGCAATGTTTCTTCAATGCCTGTTTCATCATGGACGATGAGAATGCTTCCGCCATCCTGGCCGCGTAAGTTTTTATCAAATGTGAATTCAAGTCCGGTTTTGCCGATGATTTGATCCGCTTTTAATGCTGGATTTCTTTTGATATCATCCGCATTTGCTTTTCCGACATACCCGGTGAGATGAGCGGCGGCTTCGTTATATGGATAGTAGCGCATTTCCTTTGATTGATAGGTGACGCCATTTACATCCTTTGGAATTGGCTTCTGTTTTAACATCGATTTGAGCGGGACAAACGTGTCGTCTGTGACCCATGCTTGTTTCAGCTGATTGTTGATTAGTTCTTCCTCTATATCAAAAGCTTTGCTGATTTTTTTGATATTGCGTTTTTTTTCTTCACCTGTTCCGAGCTTTCCTGGAATGATGCCAAGTGCGTTTCCACCAGTTGTTTCTGCCAACGTACGTCCTTTTCGGTCGACAATGTTTCCGCGGACAGCAGGGTCTGATTTGACCTTGATGGTATCTCCTTTCTCCATTTGCGGGAAGATGAGATTTGGTTTCCAGTCCACTTTCCACTTGTCATCTTCTTCGGAGAGAGTGCCCTTGTAAGACAGCTTATGCAGCTTGCCAAGAGACGTTTTCATCGTTACATCATAAGAGAATTGATACCCATTTCCTTTGTCCTGTTTTTCAACGTTGAGCTTTGATATGTTCAGATCATAAGCACCAATGCCGTTGAAAATATTATCGTATTTTTCGGCTAGTTGTTTTTTTGAAAAGTCATTGGCTTTCAAAGATGCACTTGTCACCTCATCTGCCAGCTTCGAAAAGTCTTTCTTCTCCATATGTTTCGTAAAGTTTTGAGCGGCTTTTAAAGCCTCTTTTTCTTTTGAGAAAAGAGTATCTTTTAAGAAAAAGAAAGCAGCAGCAACTAAGATGATGCTAAGAAGAGGGATGATGACTTTTTTCTGTTTCCAAAATGATTTTTTTTGATCTGTATACTTCAATGAAAACACCTCAATTTTAGATTAGATCCTCTATATTTTACAGTGATTGGTCGTGATTTGTATAGTTTCTCATAGAAACCTTGCTCGTGAGATGAGACAAATGAACCGTGATTTTGTCATTTGGGGTGCCGAATTTCCCTGTGTTAAACATGTCTTTCTACCTGTTCTTCAGAAAAAGGAAATCACTTCATATCATCGAAGGACCTTAAGGAAGAATTCGCTAGAAAGTGATGACAAAATGGAGGGATGTTTCATCGCATATCAAAAAGTCAATATCATAGGATTACTGCTTGGACCGTGTTTATTTCTCATCCTCATGCTGTTCATCCCAGAGACTGAACTGGCCTATGCGCCTAAGGTGGTACTTGCCGTCACAGCATGGACAGCTGCTTGGTGGGTGACAGAAGCCTTGCCAATTCCAGCAACATCTCTTTTGCCGATTATTTTGCTGCCAACACTTGGAGGGCTGCCGATGGATGCAGCGGCAAAATCTTATGGTGATCCGATTGTTTTTATGTATATGGGCGGTTTTATGATTGCGATTGCGATTGAGAAGTGGCACTTGCATCGACGAATGGCGCTGCATATCCTCAGCTTCATTGGTACAAGAAGTGATCGTATCGTCCTTGGTATCATGGTATCGACGGCTTTCTTATCGTTATGGATCTCAAATGCAGCGACTGCTTTAATGATGCTTCCTGTGGCACTGGCGATCATTAAAGAGGTGAAAGCGAATCAGATGTTGACAGGGCTTTCACTTGAAAAATTTAGTAAGAGCATACTGCTGTCCGTTGCGTATTCTGCTTCCATCGGCGGTTTGGCCACACTCGTTGGCACAGTACCAAATGCAGTGTTTGCCGCAATGTCCAAAAAGTTATTGGATCGTGAAATTATGTTTTTTGAATGGTTTTTATTTGGCTTCCCTGTCACGGTCGTCATGCTGCTTCTTTTATATGTGTATTTAACAAAGATTCAGTTTCGAGTGGAGCATCGGAGTGATATGACAGCACATTTCATTCAAAAGGATTTGAAGGAATTGGGAAGGATTAAACAAGAGGAGAAGTGGGTTCTTGCGGTATTTCTCATGACAGCGTGTTTATGGATTTTTAAATCCTTTTTGTTTGGAAATCTCTATGTATCTGATACATCCATTGCGATTTTTGGTGCGATGCTGCTTTTCCTCATTCCATCAACTACTGGTGAGAGAATCCTAGAATGGCCTGATATGAAACAGCTTCCTTGGGGATTGCTGCTTTTATTCGGGGGCGGTTTGTCGCTTGCTACTGGATTTGCAGAAACCGATTTGACGGGCTGGATGGGGGAGAAGCTTCAACTGTTAAACGGTCTTTCTTATTTCATGATCGTTGTCATTTTAACAGCGGCTGTTCTTTTTATGACTGAATTTATGTCTAATACGGCTGTTGCCAATATGGTAATTCCAATCACTGTGGGGCTTGGTTTGGCAATTGGCATAGAGCCGTATGGGTTAATGGCCGCGGCTGCTTTGGCTTCCTCCTGTGCGTTTATGCTGCCGATTTCCACACCGCCAAACGCCGCTGTCTTTAGTGCGGACGTGCTGAAAATATCTGATATGGTCAGGGCAGGCTTTTGGCTAAACATCATCAGTATTGTGGCGATAGTTCTTGCAGTCTATTTCTGGCTGCCGATTGTGCTGAAAAGCTGAGCGCATTAAGAAGAGGAAGGCTTTGATCGAATCGAGACAACCGGTGTTTTTGTTTCTTTTGGCTTCGGTGCTTGTGTGGATTTTTTGATGCGCGTGTCCTTCGGCGTGTAATAGGTTGCCCCAATATTGAGCCTGCCTTGAAGCTGGTCAATAGAAAGCTCCCCAAATTCTAAATGGTAATCAATTTTGTCCACGCGCAGGGATTCGATATGGATATGTGTATCCTCTGAGACAGGAGCAGCTGGTGCAGACATTTTTTGCTCAAGAGCGGCGAGTCTTTTTTCTAGCTCAACGACAGATGGGGATGGACTGGATTCAGTTTTTTTTAAGAGTGATTGAATGAAATGTTTCAAGTAGACCACAACCTTTTCTTCCGCCTTGCTCTAGTCTATGGAAAAGCTGCCCCGTATATACTTATAGAGATGACAAGAAAGGGGAGACGCACATGCTGCCTACTCAGATTCACATTGCCCATATGAAAACGAATTCGATTGGCACAGGATCATCTATGACGTTCGGCTCGACGTTTGTTCGCAATCATTGCAGTACGATCAAACGAAACAATGGCTTTGGGGAACAGAATGCTGATGGCGTGATCACGATCCTGCCGATTGAAACAATTGATGATCGTGATCAAATAGACGCAGTGAGTATCAATATTCGTCATCTATGATGATAGCAGTCGCTTTTCCTTCATCCTTTTGCAGGCGGATGTAAAGTACACCGTCTTTAAAGGCAGCATTCATTTGACCAAGAATCATTTCTGGAAGGCGGATTTTCTTTTCAAACGGACCATACTTCCCTTGCTTTTGGCGAAAGTCCTGCTCGTTAAAAAAGGAAAAACGCTGTCCTTTCACAACCAAATATTCACCATATGATAACACCTGAACATCTTCCTTTCGGTAGCCAGGCAAGTAAATTAAGTATTGAATTTCTGCATGGGTTTCCACCATGTCGATTGGAGGAAACGACGCATCTGATCCCCGCTGATCCTGCTGTGTGAATGTAAATGGAGATGGACCGTTTGCCATAAAGGGGGATCTTTGCTCATCATCGAAGATCATTTTCCAAAAATCATCTCCATGCATTTGCTGGGCAATATCCATCCACTGCTTCATTTTTTCGAAGTCCATGTGAAGACCTCCCGTTAACATACTTGATGGGTGCTTGCATATACCTATAAAAAGGAGGTTTATCTGTGGTTCAACCAACTCCGTATATCAATATTAATATTTTCATGTTAAAAATTAATTCCTTTGAAAATGCGTCGGCGGTGAATGTCGGACAAAATTTGTTAGCAGAGTGGCAAAACTCAGATAAAAAAAATCAGGGTTACGGACAGAATTTTGGAGATGCCAGCGGTTTTGTCGGTACAAAAAGCCATGTAGATGATCGAGATCAAGTGGACTCACCTGCCTCTTTTTCACCAGCAGCTAAACCCATTCAAAGGAAGTGACGTGTGATGTTATTCTCACCCTCAGTCGTCAATGTCGGTGCTTTTAAAATCAATGCAATGGATCGGGGTGCATCACTGACGCTAGGACCTTATCAGCAGATTGATTATTTTCTCTCAATGAAAATGAACCAAGGTTTTGGTGAGGACAATGGAGATTGTTCACCGCTTGTCATTCCGATTTCAAGCGTGCTAGATCCAGATATGGTGGACTCAAATTCAGTCAAAAACAGCGTGATTTAAGAGAAAAAGAGACCGGGAATTCCCGTGTCTCTTTTCTAATGTGTTTCATTGAGATGGCTTTTTCGTCTTGCATAGGTGAAATAGACAACAACACCGATGGCGATCCAGATGAGGAAGGCTCTCCATGTTTCCCATTTCAGTGTGGCAGCCAAGATCATACAAATGACCGCACTAATTATAGGAAAGACAGGGACAAAGGGCACTTTAAAAGCTGTATTCATATTCGGATGTTTTTTCCGGAGTACGATCACAGCGATAGAGATCACCGTAAAGGCCGCAAGTGTACCGATGCTGACTAAATTAGCAAGTGTTGATAAGTTGACGAATCCAACGATACATGACGCAACAGCGCCTGTCAGCCAAGTGTTGGCAACTGGTGTCTTAGATTTTGGATGAACGTTTGAAAAGATTTTCGGCATGAGTCCATCTCGGCTCATGGCAAAGGTTAAACGAACCTGAGCGTAGACAAGTGCAATTAACACTGTCGTAATCCCGATAATAGCACCTGCGGATATAATGCCAGCGACACTATTCAGGCCAACCACTTGAAGAGCAAAAGCGACAGGATCACTGACATTCAGCTTCGTATAGTGAACTATGCCTGTTAAGACGAATGAAACCCCGATGTATAAAATCGTACAAACACCGAGCGCACCGATGATTCCAATTGGCATCGCTTTTTGCGGGTTTTTGACTTCTTCAGATGCATTAGCAATTGCATCGAATCCAAGGTAAGCAAAAAAGACAGTTGCCGCTCCAGCAATCACGCCATGGAAGCCCATTGGCATAAAGGGTGTCCAGTTTTCAGGTTTGACGTAAGCAAAGCCTGAAATGATAAAGAGCAGGACGATGGCAATTTTGATCAGCACAATAATGTTATTCAGCTTTGTGCTTTCTTTGACGCCTCTTGAGACGATAAAGGTGATGAGCAAAATAATGAGTGCGCCTGGAAGGTTAAAGACGGCCCCATCAGCGGCTCCAGGTGCAGCTGATAAAGCCTTCGGAATGTGCAGACCGAATCCGCTGAGCAGTGATTGAAAATAGGACGACCATCCACTTGCTACAGCAGAGAGTGCAATGACATATTCAAGCATGAGATCCCAGCCCATTAAGAAGGCGAGAAATTCCCCAAGTGTTGCGTAGGAATACGTATAGACGCTTCCTGACACAGGAATGGACGAGGAAAATTCAGCGTAGCAAAAAGCAGCAAGGGCGCATGCAATCGCAGCCAAAATAAAAGATATAATAATCGCAGGTCCCGCATCATTTGCCGCAGCAACCCCCGTAATGACAAAGATTCCAGTCCCGACCACACAGCCAATGCCAAGCAAGATTAAATCAAACGTATTCAACGAACGGCTGAGCCGCTTTGTTTGACTTTCAAGCATGAGCTGGTCGAGAGATTTTTTTCGAAATAAAGAACTCATGTTGACCTCCTAATGGATAAATCTTTTCGTAAGACGAATGTTAGTATATGCGCAAATGACAATTTAGTCAATTGGTTGAAAAACGCTTTAAATCACTAAAGTGTTAAACGTCACAACCGAATAAGCGTATAAAAAGAGACATCCGCCGGGAGATGGAAGGCGGATGTGGTGACAGAAGATTTATATCTGTTCAGCAAATATTTTTTCATTGTACAGGACACTTGGATGAGTCGGATGATGGGCGGAGGAGGCACGGTGATGAGTTTTGGCTTGCTCTAGGTCACCGAGCTGATAATAACAGTAGCAAAGCTGAAGGTGAGGATACCATGTTTTATATTGTGTAAGTGTGAAGGCTGTTTCATTTTCAGGAGCCTTCAGCGCCTGCTCATACCAAAAGATGGCCGCCTGATGTTTATTTTGTATTTTTAGATGATCCCCGATCCGGCAGCAAAATTCTGGCCGTGGCTGATCATATAAGAAGGAACGTAATAATGAGGATAAGGCCGCTTCCTCAAAGCCTGCCGCATAATAGCAGTCCGCTAAATATTGGCATGTGCGAATTTCATCCTCAATCCAGCACTGTTTTGTGTTTAAAAATTCATGATAAAAACGAATCGCCCTGACATGCTGCCCGTTGTCTCTTAATTCATTGGCAAAATAAAAGAGATCACGGGGCGTCATGTCCTCTCCTTTTGCCAGCATGTCTTCATAAATTCGCAAGTTGCGCCCAGGCTCACCAGCAGTTGTTTTCTTGCGCTTTTGATGTGTGACGGCGATATCTGCTGGAAGGATGTTGCCATACACTTGAAGAAACTCATGAACGGCTCCGTACCACTGAAAGTTCAACGAACGCTTCACAAGGCGATTTCTTCTATATTTGAAATTTACCTGACCGTCCTCATCGAATCCCACATGATAAAACATCGAAACGGCATCCACTGAGGGATCAAGTGTCTGCTTGAGCTGAAGCAGTTTTTGGCGGTCTTCTTCAAGCAGAACATCGTCAGCATCAAGCCATAAAATATACTCTTTCGCTGCATGTGAGAAAGCAAAGTTACGTGCTTTTGCAAAATGCTGGACCCATTCAAAATCCAGCACCTTTGCTGAAAAGGAATGAGCGATCTCCTTCGTTTGATCTGTTGATCCCGTATCAACGATGATCATTTCATCGACGATGTCTTGAACAGAAGAAAGACAGTCTGCCAGCACTTCCTCTTCATTTTTCACAATCATACATAAGCTAATGGTTATCATCTTTAGATCACCTCTTCATAGTGTATCGAGCATCAAAAGGAAACATTCTTTTCAGCAGCGGGTTTTTTAAAACTAGTTTTCTGCTACTGGCTGATTTAAAATAAAGGAAGAATCTATGTAAGGGCTGATAAAATGAGTTTATTGAATGTTGAAGGATTATATAAAACCTATGGCGAGAAAACGCTGTTTGATCATATTTCTTTTCATATAGAACCAAAAGAACGCATCGGATTGATTGGACCAAATGGAACAGGGAAGTCAACGCTTCTAAAGGTCATCGCAGGACTTGAATCGTTTGAGGAAGGTGACATCACGAAAGCAGGGACACTTGATATTGAATTTCTTGAGCAAGATCCTGAAATGAGCGGAAATGAAACGATTCTTGACTATATTTTTTCTGGAACGGCACCAATGATTCAAACGATGAAGGCGTATGAACAGGCACTCGCCGATTTAGAGCATGATCCGCAAAATGAGGCAAAACAAGAGGCGCTGATGCGCATGCAAAACCGAATGGACCAAGAAGACGCTTGGGATGCGAACCTTTCAGCAAAAACGATTTTGACAAAGCTTGGCGTGAAAGATGTGAGCCGCTCTGTTCATGCATTATCAGGCGGACAGAAAAAACGTGTCGCCATTGCTAAAAATTTAATTCAGCCTGCAGGTTTGCTGATTTTAGATGAGCCAACCAACCACCTTGATAATGCCACCATTGAATGGCTTGAAGGATACTTAAGCCAATATAGCGGTGCTGTCATCCTCGTGACGCACGATCGTTATTTCTTAAACCGGGTGGCCAATCGGATTTATGAGTTAAATCAAGGGCAGCTTTATACGTATAAAGGAAATTATGAAGTCTTTTTAGAAAAAAGAGCGGAGCGGGAAGCAGAGGCTCATGTGAAAGAAACGAAGCGTCAAAACTTGCTTAGACGAGAGCTTGCATGGCTGAGACGAGGAGCAAAAGCAAGAACGACAAAGCAGAAAGCACGTATCGGCAGAGTCGAAGAGCTGAAGGATCAAAAAGGACCTGATGCGAAGGGAGAGCTTGATTTTGCCATCGGCTCGCACCGCCTGGGAAAACAAGTGATAGAGGCAGAAGACCTATCGATTTTATTTGCTGGCCAGACCCTTGTGGAGCGGTTTACAGATTTAGTCGTGCCGGGCGATCGTATCGGTTTTATCGGACCGAATGGAGTCGGCAAAACCACTTTACTAAACTGTTTAGCGGGTAAAATCGAACCGACCTCAGGACAATTGACCATTGGACAAACCGTTCGTATTGGCTATTACACGCAGGATCACAAGGAAATGAATGATGAACTGACCATCATTGAGTATATCAAGGAAACAGCTGAGATCGTCAAGACGTCTGATGGCGTCATTGTGACAGCAGAGCAGATGCTGGAGCGCTTTCTTTTCCCAAGATCGATGCAGCGGACGTATATTCGTAAGCTGTCAGGGGGAGAACGCCGCAGATTGTACTTATTGAAGGTCTTAATGGAAGAGCCGAATGTTCTCTTTTTAGATGAGCCGACGAACGACCTTGATACAGAGACCCTCAGTATTTTAGAGGATTATTTAGAGCAGTTCCCTGGCGTCGTCATCACCGTGTCCCATGATCGATATTTCTTAGACCGAGTGGTTCATCGCCTGCTTGTCTTTGAAGGAAATGGCCGCATTTCACACTTCCAAGGTGCTTACAGCGATTATATGGAACAGGAAAAAGAGCAGAAGCGGACAGAGACAAAGCCTGCTGAGAAACAAGTAGAAGCCGCACCTAAAAAGAGAAAAAAACTTTCTTATAAAGACCAGCTTGAATGGGACGGGATTGAAGACCGGATACAGGCATTAGAGGAAAAACATCAGCAGCTCGAAGCCAGCATTGCAGAGGCAGGCAGTGATTTTGGAAAAATTCAAGAGCTGATGGACGAACAAAAAGCCGTCGCGGAAGAATTAGAACAAGCAATGGACCGCTGGACAGAACTGTCGCTTATGATTGAGGAATTAAATGAATAAAGAAGTGAAATTAAAAAACCTGTAGAGTTGCTCTACAGGCTTTTTTGATAGGAGCATTTGGCATACGCATCATGCTGGTGAATGGATTCCTCATTACGGCACTCGATTTGAAAGCTTTTAATCCATGGCTGCTCATATAATTCGATGGCAATTAATCTTGTGATATCTTCTACAAAGCGCGGATTTTCATAAGCCTCTTCCGTCACTTTCTTTTCATCAGGTCTTTTGAGCACGGGATAAAGCGGTGCGCTCGCATTAGACTCAATGATATGTAAAAGAGCGGCCTTGATGTCGTCAGGAAGCAAAGCTTGTTCAAACAACCCTACTAGAATGGAAACAGATCCGCGCTGATTATGTGCACCATATTCACTGATTTCCTTGGAACAGGGACATAATGTCGTGACCTGTGCATCACGGCCGACGTGACAGGTCCATCCGTCCTTTTCATGAAAATGGACGTCATATGTGATAGTCGCATGCATCAAGCCTGACTGCCCGGTGACTGGGCTCTGTTTTTCTATGTACCATGGAAAGGAAACTTGAACGGAAGCAGAGGATTGATTCATTTTCCGGGCGAGCGCTGCCGACAATTCTTTTAGGGCATTCACATCAAGCGGCTTGCTGCTCTCATAAAACGAGTGCAGCTGTTCAGTGAGACGGCTCATATGAATGCCTTTTTGGTGAGCTGGCAGGGATGTACACAGTGTAAATTCAGCAGTAGTTGTCTGGCGCTGTGGTGCCATTTTAGACACGATATGTACCGGATAGGACATGCGGCAGATCCCGACTTGTTCAAGATGAAAATAAAAATCCTGTTCTGTTTTTTGAATGTCCGTCATGTCCTCTTTTTGCAAAGGTTTTGTGCCAAGAGTTGGCGGTACAGATCCGAATGGCTGGTGCCGTTCTTCTTTAGATGGAAATGAGCGCATATAGTACCTCCTATAAATCGTAATTATTCTTATTTATTTTGCAATAAAATAAGAGGGTAATCAAGGATTAAAACTTTGACGTTTACGTTAAGGTTATAAAGGTGTATAATAAAACATGAATTGATGAGCAGGAGGCACTGGCGATGGAATGGATGAAAATTGATCAAGTGGCGAAAAGAAGCGGACTGACAAAACGGACGATTCGTTTCTATGAAGAGATTGGTTTATTATCAGCACCAAAGCGGACAGAGGGCGGCGTCAGACTTTACTCAGAAGACGACATGGAAGAGCTAGAGAAAGTGATGCAGGCAAAAGAGGTACTCGGCTTTTCTTTACAGGAGCTTCAATCGTTTATGGAAATCGGAAAGCAGCTAGAGCTCAATAAAGAAGGTTACTTGCTGTCGCTTGATCCGAAGGAACGATTAGAGAAGCTGTTAGATATTGATGCTCAGTTGGCTATCCAGCATCAATTGATTACAAAAAAGCTTGAAACGATTCAATCCTTTAAAAAGGATCTTGAAGCGATGAAAGAAAGAGCGGCTCATGCAATTGAGCAATTACAAAAATAAACACCTCTGCGTGTTTATTTCAGCGTGTAGACAAACCCTCGCATTCGTTGTCAGTCCTGCGCGCTGGTGCTCACGAATGTCAAATTCGCTCCGCGCCAGTGCTCGTTCTTCCTAGACTGCAAAGGTTTTCTACCACGCTGAAAAGAAGACAAAGGGCTAAAATAAAAATCATTTTAGCCCTTTGTCAACAATCTGAATAAACACCTCTGCGTGTTTATTTTATTTTGTCAACATTTGAAGGAAAGGTTCTGATGGAATGAAGGAAGAAGAAGTGTTGAAACAGCGTACAAGTCTGCTTAGGCAGCCAAAAGCCGTTTGGGCTGTTGCTTTTGCGTGTGTGATTTCGTTTATGGGAATAGGACTCGTGGATCCGATCCTGCCAGCCATTGCATCGCAGTTACATGCATCTCCAAGCCAGGTGTCTCTTTTATTTACAAGTTATTTACTTGTGACCGGCTTTGTGATGTTTTTTACCGGCTTTATTTCTAGTCGGATTGGTGCGAAATGGACGTTATTAGTAGGACTCATTTTTATTATTGTTTTTTCTGCATTAGGAGGTACTTCTTCAACGATTAATGAATTAATTGGCTTTAGAGGCGGATGGGGCATTGGGAATGCTTTATTTATTTCAACTGCACTCTCTGTCATTGTCGGTGTGTCTGTTGGAGGAAGTGCGAAGGCCATTATTTTATACGAGGCAGCACTAGGTCTTGGGATATCGGTTGGGCCGCTGCTTGGCGGTGAGCTTGGAACAATTTCTTGGCGCGGGCCTTTCTTTGGCGTTGCCGTGTTAATGCTTATTGCTCTTTTAGCGATTACCTTTATGCTTCCACCTATGCAAAAGCCGCAGAAAAAAGTGAAATTTTTCGAGGCTGTCGGAGCATTAAAATATAAAGGACTTTTAACGATGGCATCTGCCGCTTTCTTATACAATTTTGGTTTCTTTGTGCTTTTAGCGTATTCGCCATTTGTGCTCCATCTTGATGAGCATGGACTTGGTTATGTCTTTTTTGGATGGGGGCTATTTTTGGCAGTGACATCCGTCTTCTCAGCGCCGGTCATTCATCGCAAGCTTGGGACATTGACCTCGCTTGTGGTTCTGTTTGCTTCGTTTGCTGTGATTTTATTCGGCATTGGGGTATGGACGGCTCATGTTGTGATCGTGATCTGCGGAATTGTCATTGCTGGGGGAATTCTCGGTATGATCAATACGGTGCTCACGACAGCTGTGATGGGATCAGCACCGGTTGAACGTTCAATTGCTTCATCCTCTTACAGTGCTGTACGGTTTATTGGGGGCGCGATTGCTCCTTGGATTGCCGGAGTTCTCGCTGAATCCTATACAGCAAGTACACCTTACTATGTCGGGGCTGCTGTTGTTCTTTTAGGCATGATCATCCTGCTCCTTGGACGTAAGCATTTAGTGAATATCCAAGCAGGTCATTAATTAGAAAAAAGCCTTATATCTGCAAAAGATATAAGGCTTTTTGTCGTTATAATACTTTTGTCGTCCAAGATTCGCAATTCCAAGTTTCAGTTGCCACATCTTGATAAAATTCAGGCTCGTGAGAAATCAATAAGACGCTGCCTTTATATTCTTTTAACGCGCGTTTTAGTTCTTCTTTTGCATCGACATCTAAGTGGTTTGTCGGCTCATCGAGAACAAGTAAGTTGGTTTCTTCGTTGATCAGCTTGCAAAGACGGACCTTTGCTTTTTCTCCTCCGCTTAAAACAGACACACGGCTTTCAATATGTTTTGTCGTTAATCCGCATTTTGCAAGAGCGGCTCTGACTTCATATTGCGTGTAAGAAGGGAAGGTGCTCCACACTTCTTCAATACAAGTATTGCTGTTTTGCTCTTTTACTTCTTGCTCAAAGTAGCCAATATGCAAGAATTCTCCACGTTCCACCTCACCAGAGATAGGTGTGATTTCACCAAGAAGACTTCGGAGCAGCGTCGTTTTTCCAATACCGTTAGCGCCGTACAACGCAATTTTTTGCCCGCGTTCCATTTTTAAATTCAATGGGCGAGAGAGTGGTTCATCATAACCGATGACTAAATCTTTCGTTTCAAAAATCAGTTTCCCAGAAGTACGTGCCGGTTTAAAGTGGAATTCTGGTTTTGGCTTCTCTGCTGCCAGTTCAATCATATCCATCTTATCCAGTTTCTTTTGACGGGACATCGCCATATTTCTTGTGCTGACACGTGCTTTGTTTCTTGCGACAAAATCCTTTAGTTCAGCCACTTCCTGCTGCTGTCTTTTATAGGCCGCTTCAAGCTGCTGCTTTTTGACTTCGTACACTTGTTTAAATTGGTCGTAATCACCAACATAGCGCGTGAGCTCTTGATTTTCAACATGATAAATCAAGTTGATGACACTGTTTAAAAATGGGATATCATGTGAAATGAGGATAAACGCATTTTCATATTCCTGTAAATAACGCTTCAGCCACTCAATATGCTGCTCATCCAAATAGTTGGTCGGCTCATCGAGAAGGAGAATTTCTGGCTTCTCTAACAGCAATTTCGCTAGCAGCACCTTCGTACGCTGACCGCCGCTGAGCTCCGTCACATCACGGTCCAGTCCGAGATCCGTTAACCCAAGACCTCTTGCAATCTCCTCGACCTTAGAATCAATGATATAGAAATCATTGTTTGTCAGTGCGTCCTGAATGACGCCAACTTCCTCTAACAGCTTTTCCAGCTCATCAGGATCGGCTTCACCCATTTTGCCATAAATGTCATTCATCGCGGCTTCCATGGAAAATAAATAATGGAATGCATCCTGAAGGACTTCACGGATCGTTCTGCCCTTTTCTAGCACGGTATGCTGATCAAGGTAGCCGACACGGACATTTTTCGCCCATTCAACTTTTCCTGCATCTGGCTCCAGCTTGCCAGTAATAATATTCATAAACGTTGACTTTCCTTCACCGTTGGCGCCGATTAAGCCGACATGCTCGCCTTTTAATAAACGGAAGGACACTTCGTGGAAAATGGCTCTGTCACCAAAGCCATGACTTAAATCTTTAACAGATAATATCATTTTTTACACCTCAAATAGATTCAAAACGGCTAGTGCCTCTCATGATTATATCGAACTGTCCGGCTCGATAAAAGCATCAAAAGAAAAATTGCGTTTCAAAGCTGATTTTGAGATACTAAAGGATAGATTGAATGAGGATAAAGGAGATCGACATGACGGAAAATTGGGCATTTTTGAAAGAAGCTAAGCCATTTATTCAAGAGAACTTTCAAGCGGCTGGCTTCGAAAAACCAACAGCTATACAAGAAAAAACAGCAGAGTGGATTACGGAGAAGCGTGATGTGATCGCAGAATCACCAACTGGTACGGGGAAGACACTTGCGTATGTACTGCCGCTTTTAAATAAAATTGATGTCAATATCAAGCATCCCCAAGTCTTAATCTTGGCACCTTCAAGAGAGCTTGTGATGCAAATCTTTGATGTCGTGCAAGAGTTCAAACAAGGATCAGACATCAAAGCGGTTTCCTTGATTGGTGGAGCGAACATCAAGAAGCAGCAAGAAAAACTAAAGAAACATCCGAACATCGTTGTGGCGACACCGGGCCGAGTACAAGAATTAATCAAAATCAAGAAACTGAAAATGCATGAAGTCAAAACGATTGTATTAGACGAAGCAGATCAGCTTCTTGTGCCTGAGCATATGAAAACGATCCAAGGGATCATTAAGTCCACATTAAAAGAAAGACAAATCCTTTGTTTTTCTGCAACGTTGAAAGAAGAAACCGTTCAGCTGATCAAAGAAATGACATCTGAACCAGAAGTATTGAAAATTGCTAGAAGCGAGGAAGAAGCGCAGAAAGTGGGTCACTATTATCTGTTATGTGATCAGCGTGACAAAGTGAAACTGCTGCAAAAGCTATCACGGCTTGAGGACATGCAGGCGCTCGTTTTTGTGCGTGACATTACGAACTTAAGCATTTATGCAGAGAAATTAGCGTATCATCATGTCGACCTTGGTGTCCTTCATAGTGAAGCAAAAAAAGCTGAGCGTGCTGTAATTTTAAAATCATTTGAACAGCGTGAATTTCCGCTCCTTCTTGCAACAGATATTGCAGCAAGAGGAATCGATATTGATGATCTGCCATATGTCATTCATGCAGATATGCCAAATGAAGAGGGCTACATCCACCGTTCAGGCAGAACCGGACGCGCTGGAAAAGAAGGCGCAGTCATCAGTCTTGTTACACCTCAAGAGCAATCAATGCTGAAAAAAATGGCGAAAAAGCTGAATCTTTCGCTTGAAGAAATTGTGTATAAGCAAGGCCAGCTGCACCTTGCGCCCAAGCAGGCATAAGAAAAGGACCCTCCCACATGGAGGGTCCTTTTTTGTTATGAAATTTTGACAAGCTGTTTTCCGACATTTTCCCCTTTGAATAGTCCAAGGAATGCATCAGGAATGTTGTCGAAGCCTTCAATGATTGTTTCTTTATATGTGAGTTTGTCTTCTTTTACCCATTGTGCGAGATCCTTCGCTGCCTCTCCAAAACGATCTGAATAGTTGGCAACGATGAAGCCTTGCATCAATGCGCTTGTTTTGATGAGTTTTGTTTGCACACGCGGTCCGATGTCCTCGCTTGCGCTAATATTATAAGAAGAAATGGCGCCGCACACTGGAATGCGTGCAAAACGGTTTAAATGATTCATCACCGCATCTGAAATCTCGCCGCCTACATTGTCAAAGTACACATCAACGCCGTTAGGACAGGCTTTTGCAATCGCATCATCTAAATCATTTGTTGTTTTATAATTAATCGTTTCATCAAAGCCCAATTCTTTTAAATAAGCGAGTTTATCATCAGATCCGGCAATTCCCACGACGTGTGCGCCTTTGATCTTAGCGATTTGTCCCACAACGGAACCAACGGCACCTGCGGCTCCAGAAATGACAACCGTCTCGCCTTCTTTTGGCTGGCCAATCGCAAGCAGGCCGAAGTAAGCGGTTTGCCCTGGCATGCCCAAAATCCCTAAATAATAGGACAATGGCGCAATGGACGGATCAATTTTAGTCAGTGATTCAGCTTTGGCAGTGGAGTATTCTTGCCAGCCCAGGAATCCAAGGACAAAATCACCTTTTTCAAATTGAGGCGATTTCGACTCAACGACTTCTCCGACAACACCGCCTTGAATCACTTCATTTAGCTTGAACGGAGGTGTATAGGATTTTGTATCCTGCATTCGCCCTCTCATATAAGGATCTACAGAAACATATTTCGTTTGAATCAAGACCTCTCCATCTTGCGGCACAGGTATATCGACTGTTTCAAAATGAAAAACATCTTTTGTAGGTAATCCTTTTGGACGTTTAGCTAATTGAATTTGCTTTTGTTGACTCATGTCAAATCCTCCCTTTCACTTACAGCCTAGATTTACATTAACATGATGCTTCTTTTCGTTCAAAACATACGGTCTTTTCAAAACACACACAAAAAAGCAGCCGCCATCTCATCGAAGGGGACTACTTTTTCTGAAAAGATACAGAGAGGAGCGGCGGGAGACAGCCAAACAGCTGATACACATCCGCATCACGTTCTTTTAACAAATATTCGTTTGCATTTTGCATGGAGGCTTTCATCATATCGCGCGTCACAAAAGGGAAAAGGATATTCAAGTATGAGGACAACAGGTCTTGTGGATCTTGTTCAATTGACTCGATATCTCCAATGTTAATAATGATGGAAAAGAGATAATCAATGGAGATGCGAAAGTGCTGTTCGGCAAACAATGTAAGCGGCTTTGTATTTGCTTCTTCAGGATTCCACTTTTGAAAAAGCTGTTTCACCAAATCACTGACAACCCAAGCATTAAACTGCTGCTCCGCTGAAAAGTAATACATCAGCTCTCCCTCATTTCTAGCCTCCAGTATAAGAATTGTACAACAAATCCACAGGAATGAACACGATATTTCAGAAAATTTAGTCATTTTTACGGGCTTTTTGTCAAAAATAAGCCAATAGGCACGGTCAGTACAACATGTAAATTGGATGTGCTCGTGGAAGGTTTAATGTCAAAAGTGACGGGTAAAAGATTCGTAAGACGTTAAAGGAGGAATATAAAATGAAACCTGTTGTAAGAGAGTATTCAAATGATGAAACACTTCAAAAAGATGTAGAGCAATTAAAGGCACTCGGTGTTGCAAGAGAGGACATTTATGTTCTGTCCCATGACGATGATCGAACAGAGCGTATTGCAAATAATGCAGATGCCAATACGATTGGCTCAAGAGAAGTTGGACTCAAACATGCGGTTGGGAACATCTTTAGTAAAAAGGGCGATGAGCTCCGCAATAAAATTCATGAAATTGGTTTCTCAAAAGAAGAAGCTGAGACATTTGAAGAACATTTAGATGAAGGGAAAGTGCTTCTCTTTGTTACAGATCATGAAAAAGTGAAAAACTGGGCGTAAACGCCAGCTGAAAAAGCCTCTTACTTTTGTAAGGGGCTTTTTTTCATGCCGCCATGTCTGAAGGAGAGACACACATCTTTTTTACTATAATAAATAAATACTGAAGTATGGAATAAATAGTAAACCCTCTAATTGAAAATGCAGTTATACCAAAGAAAATCATGGGGAATCAGAAAAAAATAGTCGGAATATCACAAAAAACCATTCGGGAAATAATCATTGTATCTTTCTATTTTGAATTAAAATTAAATAAAAACCTTGTGTAATTTAGTAGATAAATTTCTTAGTTCTATTGGTTTAAATTGTATTTTTATGTAGAAATAAGTGTTTTGAGGTCAAAAAACCACGAAAAATACCTGTATTTTCAATTAGAAAATTCATTTTAATGTTTAGGAAATAATTTGTTGACAAAATAAACTAAAAACAATATATTTGGCTTAATCCAGTCGTTATGGAATTAGTTGTTAAATTTCTGGCGGGTTTATTTGGAGCATAATCTAGTAAAGGGGGTGGCAGGAACCAGGGCGTAAGCGCCTTTAAAAGAAAAGCTTGTTAGAAAAAAACGTCTACTAAAACAGAGCAAATCGTCGTTTACTTGAAGAAAAAATGATAGCCATTCTAAACAGTAGATTGATCTTTCTACTATGAGCACTTTGCAAGAGATATTCAAAAGACGTTAAGTCCTTATAAAAAAGAGAAAGCGGTTTCAATGAAAATTGTGAGTTGATCGAACGGTGAAGGAGGTGAACTCATATGAAAAAAAGAGAGAACAAGCTGAGGCGATGCGGCCTTCGAACGGCTGCATATGAGGATGAATGCTGAAAAAGAAGAGTGAACATGTGGGATGCTTCTCTCCTTTTTCAGAAAAACAGATTTTCCTAAAAAATCCATCTTTCATTTTAACATAAGGTTTTTGGCTTGAAAACCACCTTTGCCCGAAAAGAAGATTGTGAATTGAAGGAGGTTTCATGATGAAAAAGGCTTTGTACCATGAAGACAGTGGGCTTTATTTAGAAAAGATGCGCACGGCATTCCAAGAGCATTATGAGCAAAGAACAGATATGTGGTCCACTGATCCATCCTTAACAGACGCAGCAGTGATGTCATTAAAGGCATGGCGTTCAAGAGAAAAGAATGCACTTGCTTCTGTGCTGGATATCGGATGCGGCAACGGCCGTGCACTTGAACATTTAAGCGGGCTTTCCGCATATGTCGGTATCGACCTGTATGAGCATGAGGAGTGGGAAGGGTTACAGAAAAGAGAAACGGTTCCTGTCCACTTTGTTCATCAAGATTTTATGTCGTGGTCCATGGATCAGGGACGCGGGATGCAGTTTGATTTAATTTTAGATCATGGCTGCTTTCATCATCAACATCCTGATGATCATGAACGTTATTTAAAACAGGTCTCTTCTTTACTTCATGAAGGCGGTGTCTTTTCACTTGTTGTCTGGGGAGAGCAGTGGAAAACAGGATTAATCGGAGAAGATGGCCGTTTCCATTTTTCATTTTCAGATTCTCAGCTTGGAGAAAAAATTTGTACATCAGGTCTTGAGCTTGTATCCATATCACCACTACAAGCGAAGGCCGGAATAAGCCAGCATCATGTCATTGCCGTCAAAATCTAGTACAAAGGTGAATGATTCAAAGCTAGCAGAGGTGTTCATGGTAAGAAAGAGCGACTGCCAATCAAGGGCGTTTGCTGCTCTGACAGAAAATAAAGCATATGAACCAAGATTTCTGCTCCTTTGTACTGGAAAAGGACAAGGTCTAAAACGATGAGAGACACTGCACATCCATTTCCTTCTGCGGGAACACACAGGCTGAGGGAGTGCGTACACATATTCATCACTCCATCACTGCGCTATGGGAGTCGATTTGGGTGCAGTGATGAATAGGGGGGAGACAAATGAACAAGTTTGTAGATGAATTACAGTCAATGATTCATCATTTTACCTTTCAAGAAAAACACTATTTGCTCGTGGGGCCTGTGAATTTGCCAATTTCCATTCAACATGAAGAAGTGCCATTTAAGTGGTATGCCTTCGCGCCTGTTGAACGGGATACAAAGCCAACGATCGAATCTATTGTCCAAATGAGTACTGCGCAGCAAACCTTTTCCTCTTGTCTCTTATTTGGCGACTTTGAAAATGAACGGCCGCCGCTTGTGCGAATCCATAGTGTCTGCCAAACAGGGGATGTGTTTGGGTCACTGAAATGTGATTGTGGTCCACAGCTTGCGTTATCGCTGAAGAAAATCACCGATTATGGAAAAGGCATGCTTGTGTATATGGCCAATCAAGAAGGGCGGTCTATTGGGCTGATGGCAAAAGCATTGACGTATAAATTACAGGAAATGCAGCTGGATACTTTTGAAGCCAACCGCCTGATCGGATGCGGGGATGATGATCGACATTACGAGGAAGCAGCAGCTGTTTTGCACTATTTAAACAAAGGGAAACCATTGCATTTACTAACGAACAATCCAGATAAAGTCGATTCTATTGCAGCTTACGGTCTTCCAGTTTTGCGGTTTGATCATACGGTCGAAGCCTCTCTCTACAATGAAGCCTATTTAAAGGCAAAAGCAGCCTCAGGGCATATGGTCGATGAGAAGAAATTAATTAATCAATAGACGAGTTTATTGAAAGAAGGCGGGAGAAAAGCGTGAAACCTGATATCAATTGGATTAAAATCCCAAGCGGCTATGCAACGATTGGAAGTAATGAAGAAGATATGAAAAAGGCATCAGAATTCTGGAAGGACAAGCTGCTCAATCCAACCTATGGCCGGGAGAAAAAATTTCAAAAATGGCTGTACAAAGAATTTCCTTCCTATCAGCCGTATATCAACGAATTTTTTATCTCAGATACGGTCGTAAGCAATGAACTGTATCAAAGCTATTGTGATGAAACAGGCCAGACATACCCGGAGAGTTTAACGAACGAAGAGCTTGGCGGGGGAAAAGATCATCCAGCTTGGGGTATGGACATTGAGGAAGCCTTCTCGTTCTGTCAGTGGCTGAGCGGGAAACTTGGGATTGATGTTTCGATTCCTACTGAAGAAGAATGGGAGTATGCTGCCCGGGGAAACACGAGAAATCAATACCCGTGGGGAGATGAGTTTGATCCTTCTTACTGCAATACACATGAATCAAATATTGAAAAAACGACGCCTGTCCGTCATTACGAAAAGGGCCGATCCTTATTTGGTCTTTATGATATGGGGGGCAACGTCGAGGAATGGGTCAACACCAAATATCACGTATATGAAGGCGGCATCGAGGTCGTCGATGATTTAACGGAAACACTAGGAAGTGATTACTACATTTTAAAAGGCGGCTCCTTCGCAAGAGGCGGAGATTTATGCAGAGTCGCAAGAAGACACGGGAAGCACCCAGATCCCGTTTTTCGATTTACTGGTTTTCGTTTAGTGACTCGTCAAAAACAACATATAAAGGTGGGAGTGTAAAACCATGCATAGAGGACCAATTACATCTGTTTTATCAACTCAGCACGACCAAATTGTTTACACTGGCGGCTATGACCGCTGTATTTATCAGTGGAACCGGGCGACGGGAGAAGGAACGTTTATTGGCAGTCACGAGCATATCATTAACTCTTTATCTCTTTCTGAAAACGGAAAGTATTTAGCGAGTGCATCGTCAGACTATACGATTCAATTGTATGATACAGGCACACATGCCCGAATCCGCACGTTGTTTGGTCATGCAGATGATGTAGAAGCCGTTGCTTTTGCGAAGCAGGATACTTTGCTTGTATCCGTGTCCAGAGATAGAAGATGCTTAGTCTGGGATATTGAAACGGGCGCTATTTTAAGAGAATTCCATGGCCATAGCAAAGATGTATTAGCTGTATGGATACATGGTGATAAAGCTTATACAACAGGTGATGATGGATATGTCCTTGTATGGCTGTATGAGACCGGAGAAATTGTAGGGGAAATCGGCCCGTTTGATTATGAGCTGGATACGATCAGCGGCAGCAATCAAAAAGAAGTATTCGCACTTGGAAGAGATGATGGCACCGTTATTATTTACGATGCAGCTACTTTACAGGAGAAGAAAATCATCAAAGCCCATTTACAGGGCGTCAAGCGCGTGAATTTTTCTCCAAGCGGCAATTACTTGCTGACAGCAGGCTACGACCATTTAATTAAGCTGTGGAATTATGAAACAGGTGATTTAGTCGATACGCTGCTGCCTCATAAATATCAGTGGGAGCGCTCGCTTGTCTGGACAGAGGATGAGAAGTCAATACTAGGAGCCAGCTTTGGAAAAACATATTGTGAATGGTCGATCGAAAAGGGCAAAGTCATATCAGATGAGATCGAAATGGCGACACCATCTATCAATGATATTGCGCTGACTGATGCGGGTGATATTATTACCGCATCCGATGATGGAAAATTCAGAAAAAACGGGATTGAAATTGCCAAATCGACGGGCGTTTTAACAAATGGAGTAGCTGTTGCACGGGATGGAAGCTATTATGCGTGGGGAGACCATGCAAGTCAAGTGCATATTGTTCATGAATCATTACAGCAAATGGTTTCGTTTGATCTCAACACAGGTCCGGTCAACAGCGTGTATTTCCACGAGGAGGATCGTCAATTTTATATTGGAACTTACGGCGGATATGTCCATGTCATTTCGACAGAACACCTAAAGGAAATCGGCCGTTCCAAAGCACACGATTGTGCGGTCAAAGCATTAAAGGTAGAAGGAGATCATATCATCACAGCAGCAGTTGAAGGAACCATCTGTCTTTTAGATAAAAAGAGTTTGTCTTTAAAAGCGGAATACATCGGTGCGACAGAGCTGTTAAATGATGTCTTTATTGATAGTAAACGAGACCGTATCGCCATTGTCAGCCGTGACAAGAATGTGAGATTGTTTGATTTGCATACAGGAAGAATTTTAGACCAGCATAACGAACACCAGTATTCGATTAAATCGGTCACAGTTACAGACTCTGGCTATATTGTAAGCGGTGATTATTGGGGCTATATCGTTGTGTGGAATCCAGAGCTTGATGTCAACACCGGCCCAATTAGAATTGCCCAAAATGGGATTAGTGCCATCAGACAGTTAGGCAATGATGTATATGCAAGCTCATATGACGGCGGGATTTATCACGTTCGAGAAGATGGGACGCATACCGAAGTACTACGCTTATTTGAACAATTTCCGAAAGAAGTAATCTCTCATTAAGAAAAAGAATGTAAGCGGGGGATTCTCATGATAAGTGTTTGCAAGGAACATATGAAAAAAGGTCTGTCTGTACTCAATTGTCCGCATGTGCTCCTCATTAATAAATATGAATGTCGCAAATGCTGTTTTTGTAAACAACGAGCATCTTATAAACTTTTTTATTCCTTGCCTTACTATGATCGATCTGAAAAGAAACGGATGGAAAAAATATAGCACATGAGAATAGAACTCCTTCATTTCCTGAAGGAGTTCTTTCCCTTGAAAGAGAGGAAAGGAGACTTACATGAAAGACGATGTTTTTTATATGAAGCTAGCGATTGCCAACGCAAAGGCCATGAAAGGACAAACCTCGCCAAATCCGCTTGTCGGAGCAGTGGTAGTTAAAAAAGGTGAGATCGTTGGAATTGGTGCTCACATGAAGGCGGGCGAACCGCATGCTGAAATTCATGCGCTGCAAATGGCAGGAGAAAAGGCGAAGGGAGCTCATCTGTATGTGACGCTCGAACCTTGTTCGCATCATGGGAAAACAGGTCCTTGCTCAGAAGCCATTATAAAGAGCGGGGTGAAACGTGTGGTCATTGCTACTCAAGACCCAAATCCACTTGTAGCAGGTAAAGGGGTCACGATGTTGAAACAAGCAGGGATAGAAGTAGAAGAAGGGATATGTAAGCGGGAAGCGGACAGCTTAAATCTTCCTTTTTTTCATTCCATACAATCAGACCTTCCTTATGTCATATTAAAAACAGCCATTTCATTAGACGGGAAAATTGCAACAGCTCATCAAGAAAGCAAGTGGATTACAGGAACAGAAGCGAGGAAAGAAGTGCAGCAATTACGTCAAGAAGCAGATGCTGTGATAACAGGCGTCGAAACCATTATTCAAGATGATGCAGGTCTTATTGTGAAAGATTCAATCGTGACACAGCCCATTCGTGTCATTTTAGATTCCACCTTAAGGATTCCGCTTCATGCGAAATGTTTAAATGATCATATGGCAGAAACCATTATTTGTACCTCAAACAAGTACGATCAAAAAAAATATCATCAACTGGTGCAAAAAGGACATCAAGTATTTGTCACAAGCGGAGAAAATCGGACAGATCTTCATGCGGTGTTACGTATGCTGAAAAAGCGTTCTGTGATGTCGGTGCTTGTAGAGGCGGGAGGAAGTGTGAGCGCATCCTTTTTAGAAGCGTCACTTGTGAACGAAGTCATTATTTATATGGCACCTTTATTAATTGGAGGGAAAGATGCACCTACTTTCTTTGAAGGAGAAGGTACGAAAACATTAAAAGAAGCCATCCGGCCGGTAGATATGGATTATAGTATGGTAGGAAAAGATTTAAAAATGACGATGAGACTTTAATGAAAGAAGGACCTTGTGCATAAAGTGCAAGGTCTTTTTAATTATTTAAAAAAATAAAAGTGTACATACACCTTTCCAAGTCATGATGAATACGATGGATGGGGGTGATTCCATGAAAAGATGTAGGCAATGTGGTAAGACATATCCAACTCATTCGACAGACCACTACCAAAAAGGAAGCTGGTATGATGCGTATAAGGATGATGGCTGGGAATGTGATAGTTGTAAAAAAGGGAAATCAGAAAAGCCTAGGAAACCAGTGAAAAATCCTTGCTGCGGAAAAGATCCTTGTGTTTGTGTGATTCAAGGTCCGCCAGGCGGGAGAGGAAGAAGAGGCCCAGCAGGTCCTGCGGGTGCAGTGGGTCCAGTGGGTCCGGCAGGCCCAGCAGGTCCAGCAGGTCCAACAGGCGTAGGTTTAACAGGCATCTTGGCATTTGATCCAGCAGTAGCACCAACCTACCCAGTAGGCCAAGTGGTGACATACGATGGCAGTACGTATGTAGTCAATTCAGCACCGCCATTAGGTACGCCGGATACGTCGGCAGATTATACATTATTAGCCGCAGCGGGGGAAACAGGTACAGGGCCAACAGGTGTCACAGGAGATCCAGGTCCAACTGGAGCCACAGGAGCCACCGGTGTGGGTTTAACTGGAGTCGTACCGTATGATGCTGCAGCAGCGCCAGGATATCCATTGGGGCAAGTAGTGACATATGAAGGTGGAACATATCTTGTGAATACAGCATCACCAACAGGTACACCAGATACATCACCAGATTATACGTTATTAGCCGCCGCAGGCGCGACTGGCGTTACAGGTGCTACCGGTACGGGTGCAACTGGAGAAACGGGAGCCACCGGCGTCACGGGAGCAACAGGAGCAATTGGTCCAACCGGATCCACTGGCTTCACAGGAGCAACGGGAGAAATTGGTCCAACCGGATCCACTGGTGTCACGGGAGCGACGGGGGAAATTGGTCCAACCGGAGCTACTGGCACAGGAGCAACTGGAGCCACCGGTGCAACAGGAGTTACAGGAGCAACGGGGGAAATTGGTCCAACCGGAGTTACTGGCGTCACAGGAGCAACAGGAGAAATTGGTCCAACCGGAGCCACAGGTGTCACGGGAGCGACGGGAGAAATTGGCCCAACCGGAGCTACTGGCACAGGAGCAACTGGAGCCACCGGCGCAACAGGAGTTACAGGAGCAACGGGAGCAATCGGTGTCACAGGTGCAACTGGGGTAACTGGTGAGACGGGCGCAACAGGGATTACAGGAGCGACGGGAGTCGGCCTAGCCGGAGTCACAGCGTTTGATCCAGCGGCAGCCCCAACATATCCAGTAGGTCAAGTCGTGACGTATGAAGGTGGAACCTATATCGTGAACACAGCACCACCAACAGGCACACCAGATACGTCACCAGATTATACGTTATTAGCCGCCGCAGGCGCGACAGGCGTTACAGGTGCAACCGGTACAGGAGCGACGGGAGCAACAGGAGTTACAGGAGCAACGGGGGAAATTGGTCCAACCGGAGTTACTGGCGTCACAGGAGAAATTGGCCCAACCGGAGCTACTGGCACAGGAGCAACTGGAGCCACCGGCGCAACAGGAGTTACAGGAGCAACGGGGGAAACAGGCGTTACCGGAGCAACGGGAGAAACAGGCGTTACCGGAGCAACTGGATTAACCGGAGCAACGGGAGAAGCAGGCGTTACCGGAGCAACTGGATTAACCGGAGCAACGGGGGAAACAGGCGTTACCGGAGCGACCGGAGCAACTGGATTAACCGGAGCAACGGGAGAAGCAGGCGTTACCGGAGCAACGGGAGAAACAGGCGTTACTGGAGCAACAGGTGTCACAGGAGCGACCGGAGCAACTGGATTAACCGGCGTTACTGGAGCAACAGGTGTCACAGGAGCGACCGGAGCAACGGGAGAAACAGGCGTTACCGGAGCAACAGGTGTCACAGGAGCGACCGGTGTAACGGGTATTACAGGTTTAACCGGAGCCACGGGAGTTACAGGAGGGACTGGAGCGACAGGCGCAACGGGTGTAACCGGTGCAACAGGCGCTACCGGAGTCACAGGTACAGGAGCAACAGGCGCCACAGGTCCAACAGGAGTGACAGGATCAAGTGCGATCATTCCGTTTGCATCAGGTACACCTGCTGTCCTGACAACAATTGCAGGCGGTCTTGTTGGAACATCCAGTTTGATCGGATTTGGCAGCTCAGCGACAGGTGTCAGTATTTTAGGCGGAGTGATTGATTTAACAGGCGCTGCAGGGACCTTGCTGAACATGGCGTTCTCAGTTCCAAGAGCTGGAACGATCACATCATTTGCCGGCTATTTCAGTACGACAGCTGCTCTTTCTTTGCTTGGCACGAGTATTACTGTCACAGCTAGTCTGTTTGCTTCACCAACACCGAATAACAGCTTTACCCAAGTAGCAAGCGTCACATTAGCTCCAGCCTTATCCGGGGTTTTAACGCTGGGTGCGATTGCAAACGGTATTGCAACTGGTCTAAATGTACCAGTCACACCGGAAACACGATTGCTGGTTGTATTCTCCGCATCAGCTACAGGTCTATCCTTAGTGAATACCGTAGCAGGCTATGCGAGTGCTGGTTTATCGATCACGTAATAGGCATACAGGGACGACTCGATTTTGAGTCGTCTTTTTTGTTTGAAAGAATTTTCTCTTAACTTCGTAAGAAAAAATGATATCATTTTCTTAGAGTCTATTCGGGTGAATCTACTGAATTAGGGGTTGTGGCGGTGAGGATGGGCAAAAGGAAAGTTACTTTACAAACGAAAATTTTGGGGTTAATTATCGGGCTTTTGCTTGTTGTCATTGCGTTATTAACCGTTTGTTTTGGTTTTCTGCAGACATCAGAAAGGCAGGGACAAGCTGAACAGCTGGCGGTGCAGACCGCTAGAACGATATCATATATGCCGCCCATTAAAGCATCGGTGGCTCTATCAGCGTCCCAAAATGAAGAACAGGCAGTGCTTGAGCAAATGAAGGAGCAAGTAAGAGCACATGCCATCTTCATTACCAATCGAAAAGGAAAGGTCCTTGTTCATACGAATCATGAGGACGTAGGGAAAACCATCAGTGTTTCGGAAGGAAGAAGTACCCTCTTATTTGGAGGAACCTCCATATCAACTGATGATTCTAATGGTGAAACCGTTGTCAGAGGCAGTGCACCCATTATGAAAGAAACAGAAGGACATGAAGAAATTATTGGGACAGTCACCGTCGAATTTTTAAAAAAAGAAATCGATCAAGCGACAGCTCATCAGCTATTGAAACTTAGCTATATTGCCCTTCTTGTGCTCTTGCCGGGCATATTTGGTGCGATTTTTTTAACGAAGAGTATTCGCAAAGATACATTAGGGCTTGAGCCGCATGAAATTGCTTCGTTGTATCGAGAAAGAGAAGCGATGCTGCTCGCTATAAAAGAAGGGATCATTGCGTTTGACCAGAAAGGCGCGATTACGATGATGAATATATCAGCTGAGCATATGCTGCGCGTCTCATCAGAGCTGCCACTTCATATTGATCAAGTCTTGCCAAATGCCAAACTTCTTCTCTATTTAAAGGCAGAGACGATTGAACCTAACATCGAAACCGTCGTCAATGATAAAACCTATGTCTTAAATGTGAAAAAAGTAATGCAGGACAATCGAGTATTCGGAGGGATTGTGAGCTTCAGGGAGAAAACAGAGCTGACGAAACTGCTGGATACATTAACAGAGGTCAGCCAATATTCAGAAGACCTGAGGGCACAAACGCACGAATTCTCAAATAAGCTGTATGCCATCTTAGGTCTGCTTGAGCTGAAGCAAGTCGATGAAGCTATCGACTTAATTAAAGAAGAATATCATCTGCAAAACCGTCAGCACGATTTACTCATGAAGCAGATTCGTTCTCCTAAAATACAAGCCATCTTACTTGGCAAGTTAGGGAAAGCATCTGAGAAAAAAGTCCATTTCCACATTGATGAAAATAGCTCACTTGAGCCGCTCCCAGCTCATTTAAGTCTATCTCACTTTATCACCATCATTGGCAATCTCGTAGATAATGCCTTTGAAGCTGTATTAAATAAGGAGAAACGCGAGGTAGACCTGTTCATCACAGATATTGGGTTTGATATTATCATAGAAGTGTCAGATTCAGGGGATGGAGTGAATGAAGAGGAACTGTCACAGATTTTCACAAGAGGCCATTCGTCAAAGGGAGAAGGACGAGGCTATGGGCTTGCGAATGTGAAAGAAGTATTGGACGAGCTTGGGGGCTGGATTGAAGTTGCGAACCAAAAAGAAGGCGGTGCCATCTTCACTGTATACATACCGAAAGGCACAAAGGGGGAATAGATGGTGATTAAGGTACTCATTGCGGAGGATGATTTTCGAATCGCTGCCATTCATGAATCTTATATACAAAAGATAGAAGGATTTAAGGTCGCCGGAAAGGCAAAGAGTGCAAAGGATATGTGGGAGGCGCTCCAGAGGGAACAAGTTGATCTTATCTTGCTTGATGTCTATATGCCTGATGAGCTCGGCACAAACCTGCTGCCGCTTTTAAGAGAACGCTGTCCTGAAGTAGATGTGATCATTATCACGGCTGCAACAGAAACGACGCTTTTAAGAGATGCGCTTCACTACGGAGTGGTTCATTATTTAATCAAACCGGTGACCGCACAAAAGTTTGCACAAGTCTTAACCGAATATAAAGAGAAGAAAGACATCATCAATTCAAAGGATGAAGTCAATCAAACGATGATCGATCTGTTTTTTGGGCAGATGCAGGAAGAGCCAAAACAAAGGGATGACAGAGATCTCCCCACAGGCATCAATTCACTGACCTTGGATAAAGTGAAAACATTGATGGCATCAGAGAATAGCGGAATTACAGCAGAAGAACTCGGGGAAAAGATGGGCGCATCACGTACAACTGCGAGACGGTACGTAGAGTATCTTGTGACAACAGGGGAATGCCGGGCAGAGCTTGCATACGGAATCATTGGCAGACCTGAACGGAAATATTATCCTGCCAAACAAGCGGAGTCTTAAAAGATGAATAAAGGAATACTTTTTGTTATCGTGCTCTGCCTTTGTATGACGCTCACCTTTAATGAAAAAAAGGCCGGAGATTCTTTTCTGCAGCAAAGCTCCTTATATATTGTGGTGTCGGGTGTACCAGAGGGGGGATTTGACCAAACGGCTCAGGTGATGAAATCAGTGCTTGAACAAGAGAAGCTGGTGAAACGGCCTGTGAACATTCTTTATCAAAGAGGCGGAACGGTGGATAAAGGATGGACATACATGATGGAGCGAGAAGCCAACTATATCAGTTTAAATTCAAGCTTATTGTTAAGCCGTAATTTGCTTGGCAGCAGTAACGTGACGATGAATGATGTGACACCGCTGGCAATTCTTGCAGAAGAGTGGCAGGTCGTCGCAGTCCCAGTGGATTCTCCTTTTTCAAATGGGAAGGAGCTGTTACACGCACTCAAGAAAAAACCAGATTCCTTAAAAATTGGGTTTGCCCCTGACTTTGGAAATGATGATCAAATCTCATTCGCTCGGGCAGCAGAAATGGCAGGGATTGATCCATATCGCATTCAATTTTTGAAATTTGACAGTGCAGATGATTTATTTCAGGCGCTCATTAACCATGAGGTGGATGCAGCAACGACTACCATTACAGAGGTTCGTCATGATTATGAAAAAAAGAGGCTGAAGCTCGTAGCGACGACAACCAGCCAGCGCTTAGATGGATTTGAAGATGTGCCGACATGGAAAGAGCAGGGCATTCCGCTCATCTTTTCCCATTGGCGCGGTGTGATGGGCCCAAAACAAATGAGTCAGCATGACATTCGTGAATGGGATCAGCTTCTTCAAAAAATGACGAAAACGAAGTCCTGGAAAAAGCGATTAAAGCAAAAGGGCTGGACAAGTCGTTATATGAACAGCAAAGAGGCAAAGATCTTTATGGAAGATCAATTAAGGCAATATGAGCAATTAATACAAGGAGAACAAGCGGTCGAATAAGACCGCTTTTTTTCATGGAATCAAAAAGCCCAATGGTTGAACAAAATGAACAAAAAGCATTTATCGACCGAAAAAGAATTAAAATTCATAATATTTACTTCAATTCCCACCTCAGATATGATGACAAAAAGGGTTGGAAATGGGATACCAACACATTAATGAAAGCGTATACAAAATAAGGGGTGAACAATATGTTAGCGATCTTAGGATTTCTTATGATGATTGTATTTATGATTTTGATTATGACGAAACGTATGTCTGTTTTAACGGCTTTGGTGTTAACACCGATTGCATTTGCTCTTATTGCAGGTTTTCATTTTACTGAAATTTCAGACATGATTGTCAAAGGCGTGCAGCAAGTCGCACCAACAGCGGTCATGATTATGTTTGCGATTTTGTACTTTGGTATTATGATTGATGCGGGTTTATTTGACCCAATGGTGGCGAAGATTTTAAAAATCGTCAAAGGCGATCCATTAAAAATCGTGGTCGGAACAGCTGTCCTGACGATGCTTGTTGCACTTGATGGTGACGGGACAACGACGTATATGATTACAACAACAGCGATGCTTCCACTATTTACGCTGCTTGGCATCCGTCCAATTATTTTAGCGGGAATTGCCGGAGTTGGCATGGGAATTATGAATACAATTCCATGGGGAGGAGCCACACCTAGAGCGGCGAGTGCACTTGGCGTCGATCCTTCACTTTTATTTGGCCCGATGATTCCAGTCATTGGTGCAGGGGTTCTCAGTATGATTATTGTCTCTTATTTTCTTGGAAAAGCCGAAAGAAAACGTCTCGGTGTCATTGAACTTGACCAGCCGATTCATGCAAATGAAATGGCAGCGGCACTGCAAGATGACATTAAACGGCCGAAGCTTTGGTGGTTTAACCTGGCGCTGACTTTGTTATTGGTGCTGCTGCTTGTATCAGGTAAAGTCAGCTTAACTGTTCTATTTGTTCTTGCTTTCTGTGTGGCGATTATCGTGAACTATCCGAACTTGGACCAGCAGCGTGAGCGAATTGCGGCTCACTCAACAAACGTTTTAGCCATTGCTTCGATGATTTTTGCGGCAGGTGTTTTTACAGGTATTCTAACTGGAACGAAAATGGTCGATGAAATGGCGATTTCGATTGTATCTGCAATTCCAGAGCAGCTTGGCGGCTTTATTCCAGTCATTGTCGCATTAACAAGCGGGATCTTTACTTTCTTTATGCCGAATGATGCATACTTTTATGGCGTACTGCCGATCCTATCAGAAACAGCGGCAGCATACGGTGTCGATAAAATTGAGATTGCGAGAGCCTCTATTATTGGTCAACCGATTCATATGTTAAGTCCACTTGTTCCATCGACTCATTTACTTGTTGGACTTGTTGGCGTATCACTGGATCAGCATCAGAAATTTGGGATGAAATGGGCTGTGCTGGCAGTCGTCGCTATGACTGTCGTGGCCGTTCTCATTGGGGCTATTTCCATCTGGTAAATAATTAAGTGTCTGCTGTGAGCAGGCACTTTTTTTAGGTCATATTGCCGGGCAGGTTCCATTCATTTGCCCTAGACAAAGATATGCCTGTTCCTCCAAAAGATTTATTTTTGAAAAATACTGACACTTTTGCTGTTTTTTTCTTTATAATGCAAATCAACGAAGGGAGAGGATAGCATGTCCAAACGAAAAGGCACGATTCTTTTTGCTGCTGTATGCCTCATGGCAGGAATTTTGTCGATGGTGAGCCCAGCTTCAGCTCATGCAGAAACCCCTTATTATGGAAAGAGTTATGAACAGCCGGCTTCAGTGAAAAAGCTATACCCTGAGACTGGCGAGAATTTTGATACCCCTGCCTTTCAGAAAAAAGGAGAAGCATTTACGACACAAGAAGAGCTTCAAGCTTTCTTAAGAGACATTGTCCGCAAAAGCCCATATGCCACGCAGAAACAGATTGGAACATCCATTGAAGGCAGGTCCATTCCGGCCCTGTACTTTACAAAGGATCGCTCCATCACGCCACTTTCAAAAAAGCCAACAATCTGGCTCCAAGCACAAATACACGGAAATGAACCAGCCTCAGGTGAATCTGCTCTCGTCATTGCAAAACGATTAGCAGGTGAAGAAGGAGAGCGTATACTCAATCATGTCAATATCATCATTGTCCCAAGAATTAATCCTGATGGTTCTTATGCATTTGACCGCAGACTGGCAAACGGATTAGACGGAAACCGTGATCATATGACATTAGAATCTCCAGAACTGACAGCCCTGCATCAAGAATTTAATCGGTATGCGCCAGAGGTGGTGATTGATGCCCATGAATACGATGTGGGTCAAAAGCAGTTTGAAAATATCGGCTCATCAGGCGCTCTCAAATATCATGATTTGCTTATTCTTTCAGGGAAGAATTTAAACATTCCAGAAAGTATCCGGCTGACATCAAATGAGTTATATGTTAACGGAGTTCGTGAAACGCTGACGAATAAAGGGTTTTCTAACGATTTGTACTATACAAACACAAGAGGAAAGGATGGAAAGATCGACATCTACGAAGGTGGAACGGATGCGCGAATTGGCCGTAATGCCCTTGCACTTTCGCCAGCCCTGTCATTTCTTGTAGAAAGCAGAGGGATTGGGATTGGAAGAGAGGATTTTGCCCGCCGCGTCGCTGCACAAGTAGCCACCCATGAAAAAATCATTGAGACCACGGTGAAACATGCCAAGCAGGTGAAGCAGCAAATGGTGACGGAGCGGCTGAAGCTGGTCAAAAAAGGACTGCAGCCAAATGATGATGATCAAGTGGTCATTCAAGATGATTTCGAAACACCTGTCAATGACTCGCTGGAAATGGTTGATATTGAGAAAGGACAAACGACTCAAGTTCCTGTACGCTTTCACAGTGCGAGCGATGCTGTTCCCGTCTTAACAAGAGAACGGCCGACAGCTTATCTCATTCTTCCAAGGCATGAAGGAGTAGAAAGGAAACTCAGAACATTAGGATTAAAAAGTGTCACATTGCCGGCTGGTATGAAAGTGCCGGTACAAGCCTATCAGGTGACAAAGCGAGAGGAAAAGAGCAAAACAGATATTCAGCTTGAAACAAAACTCGTTGACAAGAAACGCCAGTTGCCAAAAGGAACAAAGGTATATGTCACGGCACAGCCGCAAACCAATTTGCTGTCACTTGCCCTTGAACCAGAATCAAAGGACAGCTATATGTCATCAGGGTTTATTGCTTCAAAAGCAGGTGATGAACTGCCAGTCTATCGTTTCGTGCTTCCTCAAAAGACGTTAGGCATTCAATAAAAAAGGGCTAAAATAAAGATCATTTTAGCCCTTTGTCAACAATCTAAAGCGGCACAAGGCGTGCCGCTTTTTTTATTTTCGTCCAGCTCTTATTTCATCTGTCATGCCTTCATATGGTGCTTCTGCAATAATGGTTTCGTCATTCACACCTGCATGATGGATATACGTAATGTCCGCAAATTCTGGGACAACATATTTCGGATAGGTTTCGTATTTTTCACGAGATTCTTTCATGAGATCGATGTAGTCATTTTGATAGCAAACCGTGATGTCTGGACGTTCATGCACCCATTTTGGGAAAAAGATGACGCCATGCATGCGTTTTTCTTCTGGCATAAAGTTCAGAGAGACGTCTGTCCCAGTTGGTTCTGTCCAAGAGACTTTGTATACGCCTTTTGTCAGCTTCACAATATTTACTTCTTGATCACGGACCCAGCGTCCTCCAACCATTCCGCTATGAATGCGGTAATCAATGGTGTGATCGTTTTTAATGTAAATCTCATATTCCCAGCCATTTTCATACGTATAAATCATATGAAGTCCAACGAATTGATCCATGTTTATTCCTTCTTTCATTAGAATGATGTTTTTTCAAACATGTTGTGATTTACATGTTTATTTTAAAGTCTATGGTATACTAATGTCAAAGAATAAGCGTTGGAGGCCCATCATGAGAGTACTAAAATATGCCATTCTTGGCTTACTAGATCAGCGGGAGCTGACGGGATACGATATCACGAAACATTTTAAGGATTCCCTTGGACAGTTTTGGAGTGCGAAGCACAGTCAGATTTACCCTGAGCTGAAGCGTCTTACAGAGGAAGGATTTATTGAATTTGATATTCACATACAAGGAAAAAAGCTGGAGAAGAAGGTCTATCAAATCACAGCGGAAGGAAAAGAAGAATTGCGTCAGTGGTTAAAAACAAAAGATCCGATTCCAGAAACAACAAAGGATGAATTCATGCTCAAAACCTTTTTCATCTCCTCCATGGACAAAAAAGAAGCGGCTGACCTGTTTGCATATCAACTGCTAGAGCGCTCCAAGAAAGTAGATATGCTGGAACAGAAGCTGCACGCTTTGACAGAGGAAGACCCTTCTGCTGAATCGCTGCATTCAGCTCAATTTGGGCATTACTTAGTGCTGACAAGGGCAATTGAAAGAGAAAAAGGCTATGTCCGATGGCTCCAAAAGACCCTTAAACGTATTGATTCATCTAAGGTCTAAGGACAATGGTCGGATGATATGATAAAAAATGGTTTGAAACGAGTGTATTTATTAATAGAAACCGCTACAATGGATATATTCGTATTAAAGTGAGGCGAGTATGTTTGAGTAATCAAGAAGCGTTGTGGAATGAAGCAGAAGCTTTTATTTCTGTATGCTATGAAGAATTAAACAAGTCAAATGAAGAGAAAGCAGCACGTCTGCATGAAATAAAAAAAGAAATTGAGTCTGAAGGTATTTATACGCATACGCTAGAGGAATTAGCTCACGGAGCGAAAATGGCTTGGCGTAACAGTAACCGCTGCATTGGCCGTTTGTTTTGGTCGACTTTGCATGTGCATGACTGCCGGCATGTAAAGACTGAGGATGAGGTGAAAGAGGCACTCTTTCATCATATTGAGTATGCGACAAATGGCGGGAAAATCAAACCGTCCATCACGATCTTTCCCCCAGAGAATAACAGGCAGAAGGAAGTCGTCATTTATAATCATCAGCTCGTTCGTTATGCAGGCTATGAGACGGAATATGGCATCATCGGCGACGAGGCATCTCTTGAATTAACAAAATTATGTGAAGCCCATGGCTGGAAAGGGGAGGGTACACATTTTGATATTCTGCCTCTCATGTTTCAGCTAAAGGATCAGCCGCCTGTTCTGTATGAGCTTCCGAAAGAAATCGTCCAAGAGGTAGAGATCACCCATCCTGAATACGATGCATTCCGTGATTTAGGACTGAAATGGTATGCGGTTCCGATTATTGCTGATATGAAATTAGAGATTGGCGGTATTCATTACAACGCTGCACCGTTCAATGGCTGGTATATGGGCACAGAAATTGGCGCACGTAACCTAGCAGATGAAAACCGCTACAATATGCTGAGAAAAGTCGCTTCTCTTTTAGGACTGGACACAACAAAGAATTCGTCCCTTTGGAAGGATAAAGCTATTGTCGAATTGAATGTGGCGGTTCTCCATTCTTATCGCGAAGCAGGGGTGACCATTGTCGATCACCATACAGCAGCACATCAATTCAAGCAGTTTGAAAAGCAGGAAGAAAAGGCTGACCGCAAGCTGACTGGGGACTGGACATGGCTGATTCCCCCAGTATCACCAGCTGCTACCCACATATTCCACAAGCATTACGACAATACCATTGTGAAACCAAACTATTTTTATCAAGACAAGCCCTATCACGTGACAGAAAAAGCCTAGCGAGAGCTAGGTTTTTTTATGACCGTATTCGAAAATCCTTATAATGAGCAAGCTCAGTGAGCGGCTCCATTTGCATGTCGGTGACTTTTGAAAAAGGACTTCCTTTCCGGACAGTCTCTAAGAAATCAATCACTTTCTGCTGCTCACCCTCTACCTTTAATTCGACATGACCTTCATCTGTGTTGCGTACCCAGCCTTTCATCCCGCGATTGACAGCTTCTCCCTGAACAAAATACCGAAAGCCGACTCCTTGCACACGTCCTTTTACAATGGCGTGATAATGAATCATGGTCATCTCTCCTTTTTTCACATCGTACCATAGCCTGCATCTGATCTTCACGCCTCGACTATGATTTGATTGTCAAACGATGTAAAATAAAAGCCAGTAGACAACCAAAGGAGATGGCCATCGTGGGACAAAAGAGATATGACATAGAAGGAATCCAAGTGGGACAGCCTATCATCACCTATGCGAATGGAAAAGAAATCAAAACAGCCATCAACAAAAGGCGAATTCATGAGCCTGTGTATTTAAGTCAGGTCAATTTTGAAGGAGATGGTCAGGGGGATTTGGTTCATCATGGGGGCTATGATAAAGCCGTCTGTGTCTTTCCATATGATCATTATGCTCACTTTGAACAATTTTTAGGGGTTCCATTACAGGAAGCTGCCTTTGGCGAGAATGTAACAGTACGCCAGCTAGTCGAGACGAATGTGCGTATTGGCGATGTTTTTCAGCTTGGAGATGCATTTGTTGAGGTGAGCCAGCCAAGACAGCCTTGTGTGAAATTATCTTTTAAGCATGGCAACATGAAAATTGTAAAAGAAGTGCAGAAAACAGGGTATACAGGCTTTTATTTACGTGTACTGAAAGAAGGTATGGTGCCGCCTGATGCATCGCTAGTACTAGTAGAAAAAGCGTCCCATCAGATTACGGTCCATGAAGTCAATGAAGTCAAATATCGTCAAACAAGTCCAGAGAGACTGAAAGCGGTTCTTGAAGTAGATGCCTTAGCAGATGTGGTCAGGAAGTCTTTAGAAAAACGAATTCAGCACATTTAAAAAAAGCCGTACATGATCTTAAGATGTACGGCTTTTCAGCGCTTATGAGCTGCGTTTCTTTTGCTCAAGAAGATTTGCAAGGAAATATGTTTTTAAGCTTTGAAGCTTTCTTCCTTCATGCTTGGTCACACCAAGCTTCTTTAATTCTTCTACATACCAGCCTTTGCTACCATAATGCATGATAGAAAACTCCTTTCAATTGAAACTGCCTGCATTGTAACATCTCAAAAAAGGACGTGAAAAGTGTGCAGGTGTCAAGAAATGAAAACTGATTCTATCTGCCCATGATCCATGTATATGCTGGAAATATTGATTTATGAATTTGGCGGGTTGAGGGTAACGAGGATCATGCCGACCGTCATAATCATGATGATAACACCAAGATAGGTCATCATGGATTGTTTTTTCTTAATCCCTACAACCGTTAAGATAATACTTTCGATGAAAAAGATAACACCTATGATGATGAACCACATATCAAATAAGACCCCTTTCGCATATCTTTGCCTATTTTACCACAGGCATTTTTGTTTAGTCGTGACAGATTCGTGAAACGGGCATGAAAAAATCCCCTCCAGTGAAGAAGGGGACCCGCTTGGCTTACAGCTTAGTTAAAATAATCGGTTCATCTTTTGTGATCACAATGGTATGTTCAATCTGTGCCACTAGACTTTTATCTGGTGTTTTAAATGTCCACCCATCATCAGCCTGATAAACCGATTCAGCATTTGTTGAAATGAAAGGTTCGAAGGCAATGACTGTTCCATTTTTAAACAAAGCATTATCGAATGAATCATAGTAGTTCAAAATATGGTTGGGGGCTTCATGCAGATTTTTCCCTATGCCGTGTCCTGTCAGGTTTTTAATGACGGTAAATCCTTGTTCTTTAGCCGTATTGTAGACCGCACGGCCAATTTGGTTTTGTCTTTTACCAGCCTTTGCATGCTTTAATCCTTCAAGGAACGCATCCTCCGCACACTGGCATAATGCTTCAAGACGAGCATCACCTGTACCTAAAACGAATGAAATGCCCGTATCTGAATAATAGCCGTCCAGTTCTGCTGAGATATCAATGTTCACGAGGTCGCCCTCTTGTAAAATGGTTTTTTCACTTGGGATACCGTGTGCAACTTCATCGTTCACGCTGATACAAGTGGTACCAGGGAAGTCGTATTCCTTTTCAGGTGCTGAATTGGCCCCATGCTCTTCTAATATTTTTTTCCCAATCAAATCTAATTCTTTTGTAGACATGCCTGGTTTCGCTTGGCTTTTCATTTCTTCTCTTGCCATAGCGACAATTCGGCCGACTTTTTTTAAGGCTTCTAACTCATGATCATGTTTGACAATCACTGTTCATTCCCGCTTTCTATATCTTCATTCTATTCAATAGCTTACCACATTTTACGCAAAAAGAGTAAAGAGCGGAATTCAAATGGATGTGGACAAATTGGTATAGATAACTAGATGTGCATATGATATATTTTTTATGAACATCATGAATATTTGGTCATGATGATGACAAAGGGGGGAAATCAGATGGTGTTTCAGTTTTTTCAAAAGCTAGGAAAATCATTTATGCTTCCAATTGCTGTACTTCCAGCAGCAGGGATTATTTTGGCCATTGGACGGGAGGATGTATTCAATATCCCGTTTATTCATGCGGCAGGGAATGCAATTTTTGCGAACTTGGCTTTAATTTTTGCAATGGGTGTAGCGATTGGTATTTCAAAGGATGGGAACGGGGCAGCGGCATTATCAGGTGCGATCTCTTATTTTATTTTGTCTGCAGGTACAACGTCCATTAACTCAACCAACAATATGGGGGTATTAGGCGGTATTTTATGCGGGCTTTTGGCAGGTTATGTTTACAATAAATTTAAGGATACGAAACTGCCGGAATACTTAGGTTTCTTTAGCGGAAGGCGGCTTGTGCCTATTATGACCGCACTTTTCACCATTCTATTAGCAGCCGTTTTCGGATATGTATGGCCTCCGATTCAAAGTGTGATCAATGATTTAGGGGAATGGATTTTAAGTCTTGGTGCAACAGGTGCAGGGCTGTTTGGTTTCTTTAACCGATTGCTCATTCCATTAGGACTTCACCATGTCTTGAATAACTTATTTTGGTTTCAATTCGGGGAATTCAGCGGGGCAACAGGGGATTTAGCGCGATTCTTTAAAGGAGATCCAAGCGCAGGTGTCTTTATGACAGGATTCTTCCCAGTGATGATGTTTGGCCTGCCAGCGGCATGCCTAGCCATGATTGTGACTGCAAAGCCTGAGAAACGAAAGGCAACAGCTGGTCTGATGATTGGGATGGCGCTTACATCATTTATTACAGGGATTACTGAACCAATTGAATTTTCTTTTATGTTTTTATCTCCACTATTATATGGTGTCCATGCTATTTTAACGGGTCTTTCGCTCTTTATTGTAAACACCCTTGGGATTCATAGCGGCTTTGCCTTTTCAGCAGGTGCGATTGATTACGTCTTAAGCTTCGGTATTGCGCAAAAGCCGATCATGCTTCTTATAGTAGGAATTATTTATGGCGTCTTGTACTTTGTCGTTTTCTATTTCCTCATTAAACTATTAAAGCTGAAAACACCAGGCAGGGAAGATGATGACATGGAAGATATCGCAGCAGATGATGCGGTGACGGCAGGAGGAGCGAGTATGTTCGTAGAGGGACTTGGCGGCAAAGACAATATCACCACCATTGATCATTGTGCCACACGTCTTCGCTTAACAGTAAAGGATACAAATTTATTAAATGAAGGAACATTGAAAAAAGCAGGTGCCAAAGGAATCCTGACTTCTGGAAAAACATCCGTACAAATCATCATTGGAACGAATGTAGAATTTGTCGCAGATGATCTCCGTAAGGAAGTCGATCGAGATTAAAAAAAGCGTTCAGCCAGGTCAAATGGGCTGAACGTTTTTTTGTTTACGCTGTTCGATCACTAGCACAATACTGATCACGACGAGTAAGAACCATGAACTAATTTTCCCTAGATGAACAATGGACCAAGCATGCTGCTGATTTGGATATTGCCATGCTCCTAAAAAGGTGGTGACATTTTCGGCAATCCAAATGAAAAAGCCAATTAGGAGAAATGAAACAACAAGCGGCATTCGAAAGGAAGATGGACCAACCTGAAACGAAACCGACGTTTTCCGAAACACAACAACAAGCAGTAATGTCAGCCACCATCTGACATCATAGAGCCAGTGATGCGTAAAGAAATTGAGATAAATGCACAAACTGATGCCAATTGAAAGAAATGGATGAGGCCAGTCGGCCACTTTTACATGAAGCCGTGAAAATGCCTGATAAATATAACTAGCCACACTCGCATACATAAAGCCGCTATAAAGTGGAACCCCAAATATTTTTGTATAAGCTTCTTCCGGGTAGGACCAAGAGCCCATATGTACTTTATACACTTCTAAACAGATTCCTATGAGATGAAATAGACAAATGACCTTTAGCTCTGTCCAAGTCTCCAGCCGCAGCGTCAGCATCAGGATCTGAGCCGCAAGACAAAGCAATAGAATGAAATCATACCGGTGAAGAAAAGGAATAGACACCGTCTTTGATAGGGCAAGCGCCGCAAAGATCATGACGGGGAATAGACATGAGATGGCCTGTAAATAACCAAAATGAAATAGTGTTTTCATACAAAATTAAACCCCTTTTCATTGTCTGAAATGACTTAGACGGTTTTAGCAAGGGAAAAGTTTACCTCAACTAGATATTCATGAACAATTTGTGAATATATATGTGAAAAAGATCACAAATAACATATTGCATAGTATAATAAGATCATAAAGAAAATGTGAAATATTTCACATAATTTAAAAGGAGGCATCATCATGTTTACAAAATTCTTACAAACGAATGTATGGGCAGCCGTTATCCTTTTGGCAGCAAGACTTTATATCGGATGGACTTGGCTGACATCTGGTATTGGAAAACTAACAGGTGGATTTGATGCATCAGGCTATTTGCAATTTGCGATATCTGAACCTGTCGTCAAAGATGGTCATCTTGTGTATCCGTTCTATGTATGGTTTTTAGAAAATGTCGCTTTGCCGAATGCCGGACTATTCAGTACCATGGTCATGTGGGGAGAAATCTTAGTAGGCCTAGGATTAATTGTTGGATTGTTTACAACAACGGCAGCCTTTTTTGGAAGCGTGATGAATGTCTCTTTCTTACTAGCTGGAACTGTCTCTGTGAACCCGCTGCTTCTGCTCATTGCCATCGTTATCATGGCAGCGAAAGGGAATGCAGGCAAATTTGGACTAGATTATGTCGCAGGTCCAATCTTCAAAAGAACAATGAAAAGAAAGCCGCAGTTAGAAGTGGCATCATCATAAAGAAAAGCATCCAGAGCCTCTGCTCAGGATGCTTTTTTATTTAAGAATCGGCTTTAATGAGATTGATATGCAGGACGGTGAGCTCATGCTGGCTCATATCTGGATCATATCCGGCGATAAATTCGAGTTCATAATTACCGGTTCGATACACATATTTTTTCTCTTTTGTCTGCGGAATGGTGCTCACTGAATCCGCTGGTCCAAGCTGTTTCTTTAGTAACGAAGGGGTCATACCGCCGATATTCGTTTCTTTTTCTACATTTGTACCGAAATAACGGATTTCGTCAATTTTGCCTTTTGCATCATAGTGAAAAGCAAATCCAGGATTCCCCATTTCAGTATGATACAAATCAAAGCTGCTGTGACCTGTTTCTGGATATGGATTTCCGAGCTGATGATGAACGTCTTTTTTGGTTTGAACGCCTATTTTCAGTCCTTTAGCATAGTAGGGCATTTGTCCTTTATGTGCCAGCTTATAAATGCTGTTAAGCGCGTCTTTTGGACCTTGAGGAACGGATTGTTCTGCTGCTGGTTTGGCCATGACGTGTGCTGAGACCGCAGGGCTGAAACTGAATAGGGCGGACGAAGCAAGTGAGGCAGTCACGACAAAAGCTGCTGTTTTCTTCATGATAAATCCCTCCTTCTTCTCCTATACCCGGTGCAATCATGATCAAACGTGAAAAGAACCAGCTGATCAAGGATCGGCTGGTTCTTAGCATGAGAAAGTTATTTTGAAGAAGAGCTGGATTCATCTTTGGCGGAAGAGGAATCCTTTTCATCCTGTACTTTCTTTGTATAGTCATAGTCGTTGCGGTCAATCGGTGTAAAGCCTTTAGGCTTGTAGAAACGGAGTAAATCTTCGGTGACAATCTTATCAGATGTCTCCAGCATCTTTTTCACCGTTTCATTTTCTTGTGATGCCTTGTCAGTTGGCTCGATTTTCTCGCCTGTTTTGTTGCTGTAATAGTTATTGCCTACTTTCGTGTAGTCCTTAGACACGAAGTCACCGTTTCTAAATGGCACAAGCTCTTTAAAGTTCTTCGATAAGATATCAGAACCAGACATTAAATAGTTCTTTGTATCATCGCCAAGCAGGTGCAGAAGGGTTGGTGCGACATCGACTTCACCAGAGTATTTATGAATCTGTCCGCCTTTTACGCCAGGAACATGGATAAAGAGCGGCACACGCATGAGCTGCGCATTTTCATAATCTCCGATTTTTTGCCCTGTCACTTTTTCCATCGCTTCATTGTGATTTTCAGAAATGCCGTAATGATCTCCGTACATAATGACGACTGTATTGTCATAGAGACCTGACTTTTTCAAATCGTTGAAGAACTGTTCAATCGCTTCATCTAAATAATGAGCCGATTGGAAGTAGTTATCGACGACAGAGTCTCCGAAGTCACCAGGTTCGAAATCAGTATCACCTTCATCCATTCCAAATGGGAAATGGTTCGATAATGTAATGAATTTCGAATAAAACGGCTGCTTCATGTTTTTAAGGATTGGCATGGATTCTTTGAAAAACGGTTTGTCTTTCAGTCCATAGTTCTTCGTATCCTGTTCGTTCATATCGTAGTACTCAGAATCGTAAAATCTGTCATATCCAAAGGACTTAAACATTTCATTACGGTTCCAGAAGGTTTTCGTATTGCCATGGAATTCTGCTGACGTATATTGATCCTTCTTCAAAATACCAGGAAGTGCTTGATATGTGTTTTGCGCTTTGTTAATAAAAACAGAGCCCTGTGATAATGGGAATAATCCGGTATCCATCATAAATTCAGCATCAGACGTTTTTCCTTGACCTGTTTGATGGAAGAAGTTATCAAAGTAAAACGTTTTGTTGTCGTGTGCCAATGAGTTAAGGAATGGCGTTACCTCTTTTCCATTCACCTTATAATCAATGACAAAGTTTTGCAGAGATTCAAGAGAAATTGTAATGACGTTCATGCCTTTCGCTTTCCCGTAATAAGCAGGGTTAGGATCAGCGCTGTTCGCTTTTAAATAGTTCTCTACATCTGTCACGTCATTTGAATTTGCCAGAGCACGCTGGCTGTTTGATTTCACATTTTGAATGGCATCAAACACAGTAAAGTTATAAGCACCTAAATATTTAACTAAATAATTGCGGTCGAACGATCTTGATAAAAGCTCTGGACGATCGATCTCTGCAGCAACTAAGTTTAAAACAAAGATCACAACAGAGGACACAAGGACGAGTCTAAACGATTTTGACTTTTGAACAGGTACAGTGGCTGTACTTGTTTGCTGCTGCCTTTTCATGCGGACTGCGAGTACGATCAAAATGATTGTATCTATAAAGTAAAACACATCAGTCCAACGCATGAGTGAAAATGCACTATCACCTAATTGTCCGCCATTCGTTCCTGCCTGCATCACTGTAGGCAGCGTGATAAAGTCATTGAAGAATCGATAGTACACGATGTTTGCATATAGTAAAAAAGACATGAAAAAGTGAATCACAATGATAGCGGCAGGCTGCCATTTTTTCTTGAACAATAAAGCAAAGCCAAGAAAGAACAAGCTGGAGCTAATAGGATTCACGAAAAGCAAAATATGCTGAAGCACATTTGATATACCAAGTTTAAATTCGATTAAATACGCTGAATACGTTTTGAGCCACAGTAAGATGGCTGCAATCACAAAGAAGCCGAGACCTCTTTTTTGAATAAATGTTTTCATATAAACACTCCTTTTCTCCGATACACGGAAGAGGCGGAACGAAAGAAAACGAACCATTAGAATATACCACGAAATGCACAAATAGAAAAGTCATAACCGGTGAAGAGCCTTTGCAAGCCTGTCCGAGCAATAAAAGGGGAGAAAATGAAAATATTCGCCCATCGAAAAACTTTTTATGAAAATCGACCTATTATTGACAGAAAATTCAGCAATTTTCCAGTTGCTATATCAATAAAACAGGTAAAAAGGCACAAGTCTAAAGAATTAGTTTGATTTCTACAATGGTCATTTAGAGAGTATTTCCAGTGTTTCTTAATGTTTATGCAGGTTAAGCAAAAAAAATGAGCAATGGAATGGAACAAAACCATGGATAAAAATTCCTCTCGTATGATATATCAATATATTTTGTTGTTACATCAACATAATGCTTTTGATGTGTTTTGTAAGGGTTTTATTTATTTTGATGAATGAACAAATTATCTAAATATACTTAAGTGAACACTTCGAGACTATAAACTTCTGAATTGGGGTCGATATAGACAGTGACAGGAAATCTTCCATTGAAAGGATTGATAGTATATGACTGTACGAGCAGAGAACCTCGTTCAGAACTGGTTTCCGAGTGAGGACGGAAATGCAGGAGAGCGTAAAGAACTCGTCAAATTGATGGAGCAGATCATTTCAGGGGTCGATGACCTGAAGGATCCCAACCGTGCACACCTTAAAGGTGAAAAGAATCGTGGGGAGGACTTTTACAAAAAGCTCACTGAAACAAGCCACATTCCGATGAACGGCCAGCAAGCGGAACTTGTGAATGAAGAATTACTGAAGCTTTTACATAACCATCCATACCACACCAAGTATTTCTTCACGAACATTTTGCCAATGGCAAGTACACCAGGAATTTTAGGCATGCTGACGGCGATGCTGGTAAATGGAAACAACCTATGGGATGTTTATGGACCAGCAGGAGCGGAAGCTGAGGTCAGAGTGGTCTCAATGATGTCTAAGCTCATCGGATATGATCCAAATGTGAGCGGGGGATACACAACATGGGGAGGTCAAGGAGCGATTTTTTCAGGACTTCGTTTAGCGATCGCAAAAGCTGCGCCGGAGTCACTGCGAAAAGGAGTTCCGCAAAATCTTTATGCGTTTTGTTCTGATGCTGCACATTACAGCTTATTTAAGTCAATGGAAGCAACAGGACTTGGCACAAACAACTTAATCAGAATTAAGACGAATAAAGATCATTCAATGGATATGGAAGATTTGCGTTGTCAAATGGAACGTGTTGCACAAAATGGCGGGATTCCCGTTTATATTGTGGCAACAACCGGAACAACAGATGCCATTGCAATTGATGATGTAAAAGGGGTACGTGAAACAGCAGAAGCGATTGCTGAAAAGTATGATCTGAAGGTGCCGCATATTCATGCAGATTCGGCGCTGGGTGGATTCTTTGCTTTCTTTAATGAGTATGATGTATCGGAAAACCCGCTGCAATTCTCAGACGGTGTTATTCGTATGCTAAAAGAAATCAAAGCGAAATTCCAGCATCTTTCTCTTGCAGACTCGATGTGCTTTGATTTTCAAAAGCTCGGCCAAACCCCTTACACATCCAGTTTATTCTTAGTGAAAAACGCAGCTGACTTAAAGCGTTTGGACTTGGAAGAACAAGAGACACCATATGTTGGCCATAGAGGCTACGGTGAATACCATACGGGTTATACGCTTGAGTGCTCAAGAATGGGAAGCTCGATCAGTATGCTGAGTGTGCTCTTAACGTTTGGGATTGAAGGCTATCAGCGCTTGCTCGGTCAATTCTTAGAAGTGAACCTTGCCTTCAGAGAAGCACTTAGTAGGGAAATTCCGCAAGCAGAAGTCGTGAATGATGACAACGTCGGAATGGCTACATTATTTAGAATTTACCTAGACGGCTCACCGCGTTTTCAAGAAGAGATTTCTGGCGAAGCGACTTCAATGGAAATTGAGCGGAACAATGAATTGAACAAAATGCTGTTTGAAAAGCTTGGAGAGAAAAGAGACGAGATGTTCTTTGGTGATACAACGAAGTTTTTACTTGTAAACTCGAAAGAAGGTCAAGACTTCTATCTAAGTGTTAGTAAGTTTTTTGTCATCTCACCTTATACGTTACCAGAGCATATCCCTCATATCGTATCTTATTTAAAAGATGTGATTGCATCTGTTTGTGGACAATTTGAACATGTACATGCTTAAATCAAATCTGAGAGTGGAGATGTAGGAAAAAATGGCGAAACAAAGGAAATTTGGAGGATACACGATATCCTCTAAAATCATGTCAGTCGTTGTCGTAACATTACTCGCAACCGTTGCATTATTCGTTCTAACCTTTTATCTAGTCAGCCAGGATTTATCATCCCAGTTATTAAAGCAATTTGATTATCGATTAACAACAGATATTGATACAGCCAAAAAAGAAATCGATAACATCGATGGGAACGTGCTCAGCATTAGCGGGAAGGATGATCCCATTTATGTCGAGATCAAAAAGAAATTCACAGAGCTTCAAGAAGATCATACGCTTGAGAACTTATACGTGTTGTCTAATAAAGGCGGTAAAGAAAGAATTATCGTATTAACTGGGGAAGACAATGATTTTGACCAGGATTATGCATTCTCAGATGAGATGAAACAAGCTCTTTCTGAAGATAAAATGGTCAAAAGTGATATTTACCATGATTCATATGGAACACATAAATCCGTCTTTTTGCCAATCAAAGATTCAGGCGGTGAACTGACAGGGATTCTAGGAATTGATTTAGATGCATCAATTGTTCCAGCTACAACAAAGAAGCTGACAATCTACATTACGGTTGCATCTGCTATTGTGCTCATCGGTGGATTGCTCTTCTCCTTTATCATGGGAAGAAGAATTGCGAAACCAGCTCGTTCATTGATGGAATCAGCGAACCGAATTGCTGACGGTGATTTAACTGGAATGGTAGAAGTTGAAAGTAAAGACGAGATCGGCCAGCTTGCCGCATCCTTCCAAAAGATGCAGGGGCGGATCAAAGAGCTCATTTCGAAAATCTCACACTCATCTAGTGAAGTGTCGAAAATGTCTTCACAGCTTCGTACGGTGACGAACGAATCAAGTCAAAGTGCGCAACAAGTATCAGAAGCTATGACGAATATGAGTGAAGGAATCAATGATTCTGTCGCAAATATTACGGATTGTACGACATCCGTTGCTGAGATCGATACTCAAATCGAAGGCGTCACAAAAGAAGTTGATGAAATGAAATCTGTTTCATCTGACGTGCAAGAGCAGTCAGAATCTGGTCAAAAATTAGTGAACCATGTGCTTGATCATCTGAATATGCTACATGACAAGATGACCAACTCTAAGCAGGCAGCAGAAGAATTACAATCCCATTCTACGGAGATTGAAAGTGTCATCTCGATTATTACGGATATTTCAGCTCAAACGAATCTGCTTGCACTGAATGCTTCAATTGAAGCGGCACGTGTTGGAGAAGAAGGAAAAGGCTTTGCTGTTGTGGCAGATGAGGTACGTAAGTTAGCTGAGCAATCAGCGGATGCGGCTAAAACCGTTTCAGATCTCGTCATCGGCACACAGGAAAACAGTCAGCGCGTTCTTGAAAGCGTAGAGGAAAGCAGTAAAGCAGTGGAAGAAGGACGTGAGCAAATGGAAGGCACGTCACAAAACTTCGCTTTGATTTACGATGGTGTGTCTCAGTTTTCAAGAAGAACGAACAATTTGCTTGCTTCTATTAAGCAAGTGGAGAAAGCATATCAAACGATTTCTACATCGATTGAGCAAATTTCTGTTGTATCGGAAGAACAAGCAGCCAGCTCACAAGAAGTAGCGGCAGCAACAGAACAGCAAAGTGCTGGTATGCAGCAAATTTCAAGTGCGATTGAACAGCTCTCTGATATGTCGGATGACTTAGCACAAATGGTATCTACTTTTAAAATAGACAATAAATAATGAAAAAGCTGACTCTTGTGAAGGAGTCAGCTTTTTTGCTATGCTTAATCAAATTGTTACGGACGAAAGGAGAAACGCTATGGATTTTGCGCAGAGATTATCAGAAGAACGGATCAAAAAAGCGATGGATAACGGGGCTTTTGAAGGGTTATCTGGCTTTGGGAAGCCTTTGCCAAAAGATGACGCTGCTCATGTACCAGAAGAACTTAGAATGGGCTACCGCATCATGAAAAATGCTGGCTTTGCTGGGGAAGAAACAGCACTGAAAAAAGAACTCATGACTGTCAAAGAATTACTTCAATCGAGTATAGATGGAGAGGAAAGAAAGAAACTGTCTCTCATATGTGAAGAAAAACAAAAACGCCTGGATGAACTTACATCAAAGCGCCAAACTTTTGCCCGTCCAGCCTCCTACTTTTATAAAAACAGGATCTACGAAAAATTAACGGAGCATAAAAAAAGATGATGACACGCTGCCTCACCTGAGCACATTGAGGGGGCTTTTTTTATGAAAGCGCTGCATTTTGTTGTTGACTACATGTATATACAAATATAAAATAAGAATCAAACATGTATATACAAGTTTTTTGATTCTTTTTTCTTATAAAAAACGATCTCGGAGGGGATAGCATGGCTGATTATCAGGCAGCAGCAGATCAGATTGTGAAAGCCATCGGCGGCAAAGAAAATATTGATCAAGCGACACATTGTGTGACAAGGCTTCGCTTTGTGCTGAAAGATGAAGGCAAGGTTGATGAGAAAGCACTTGAACAAATTGAAGAAGTGAAGGGATCTTTCTCAGCTAACGGTCAATACCAAGTGGTGATCGGCCAAGGGGTCGTCAATCGGGTATATGCCGAAATGGTGAAACAGACGGGGATTGGGGAAGCCACAAAAGAGGACGTGAAGCGTGCCTCTGATCAAAAATTAAATCCATTGCAGCGTGCTGTGAAAACGCTTGCGGATATCTTTATTCCGATTCTTCCTGCCATCGTCACAGCCGGTTTATTAATGGGGATTAATAATATTTTAACAGCTCCTGATATTTTCTTCGATCAAAAATCGATTGTGGATGTGTATCCGGCATGGGCTGACTTAGCGAATATGATCAACTTAATTGCAGGCACTGCCTTTACGTTCCTGCCAGCATTAATTGGCTGGTCAGCTGTGAAGCGGTTTGGGGGGAATCCGCTTTTAGGGATGGTCCTAGGTCTGATGCTCGTACACCCAGACTTGTTAAACGCATGGGGCTATGGAGCGGCTGAAAAGACCGGTGACATTCCTGTTTGGAATTTGTTTGGTCTTGAAGTGCAGAAGGTAGGCTATCAAGGACAGGTTCTTCCGATACTCGTTGCCTCCTATTTACTTGCAAAGCTCGAATTATTTATCACAAAACGGACACCTGAAAGTATTCAGCTATTAGTTGTTGCACCAATTACGTTATTAGTCATTGGATTTTTATCATTTATCGTCATTGGACCTGTTACATTTGCAATCGGAAACGTTTTAACATCTGGACTTGTAGCCGTATTCCAGCAATTCGCAGCACTTGGCGGTCTATTATACGGCGGACTGTATGCAGCATTAGTCATTACAGGAATGCACCATACGTTCCTCGCTGTGGATATTCAATTGATTAACTCAAAGCTGCACGGCACGTTCCTATGGCCAATGCTTGCACTGTCCAATATCGCACAAGGATCAGCTGCACTGGCCATGATGTTTGTCTTAAAAGATGAAAAACAAAAAGGACTTTCGCTGACATCAAGTATTTCTGCTTATTTAGGAATTACCGAACCGGCCATGTTTGGGGTCAACCTGCGATATCGATTCCCGTTTATTTTTGCACTGATCAGCTCAGGATTAGCCGGTATGTTTATCGCCTCTCAAGGGGTGCTGGCAAGTTCAGTTGGTGTTGGAGGCATTCCAGGAATCTTCTCCATTATCCCGAAATATTGGGGTGCATTTGCAATCGGAATGGTGATTGTACTCATCGTCCCATTCATCGGTACTCTTTTATATGCAAAACTAAAAAAGAAGAAGGATTTTTCAGAAGAACTTAACTAGTGGTGGTGAAGGAAATTGAATCAGCAGACAAATGAACCGTGGTGGAAAAAAGCGGTGGTCTATCAAATTTATCCGAAGAGCTTTTTAGATACAACGGGTTCTGGTACAGGCGATATCAATGGCGTGACGAAAAAGCTTGATTATATCAAAGAGCTTGGGGCGGATTGTATTTGGCTCACGCCAATGTACGAATCCCCGCAGCATGACAACGGCTATGATATTAGTGATTATACAAAAATCCATGACATGTACGGCACAATGACAGATTTTGAACGCATGCTGAAGGAAGCGCATGAGAGAGGGATACGGGTCATCATGGATCTAGCCGTTAACCATACATCCATTTTCCATGAGTGGTTTCAAGCTTCGCGTGAGTCAAAGGATAACCCTTACCGAGATTATTATATTTGGAAGGAGCCAAAAGCGGACGGATCTCCTCCGAATGATTGGCAGTCGAAATTTGGCGGTCCAGCATGGGAGCTAGACGAAGTAACAGGAGATTATTATCTTCATTTATATGATGTCACTCAGGCGGATCTCAATTGGGAGAAGGATGAGGTGCGCGGGCAAGTATATGACATCATGCACTTTTGGTTTGAAAAAGGAATTGATGGGTTCAGGCTGGATGTCATCAACAACATCTCAAAGGATCAGCGTTTCTTAGATGACGCCGGACAATCTGTGCAAGGCGACGGCCGCATGTACTATACGGACGGGCCGAGAATTCATGAATTTCTGCATGAAATGAACCAAGAGGTTTTTTCGAAATACGATAGCATGACAGTTGGAGAAATGTCTTCAACGAATATCGCAGACTGCATTCGGTATACAAGACCTGATCGGCAGGAGCTGGATATGACGTTTAACTTCCATCATTTAAAGGTGGATTATCCAAACGGCGAAAAGTGGGCGATCGCACCATTTGATTTTCAAGAATTGAAGTCGATTCTGTCTGAATGGCAGACAAAAATGCATGAGGGCGGCGGCTGGAATGCACTGTTCTGGTGCAATCATGATCAGCCGCGTATCGTCTCAAGGTATGGTGATGATGACACGTATCATCAGCAATCAGCGAAGATGCTGGCGACCACGATTCATCTGATGCAGGGGACTCCGTATATTTATCAAGGTGAGGAAATTGGCATGAAGAATCCTCGCTTTGAGGACATTTCATCTTACCGCGATATCGAGTCACTCAATATGTATGAAGTCATGCTTGAAAAGGGAAAATCAAAGGAAGAAGCACTCGCCATTTTACAGGTCAAGTCAAGAGATAATGCGAGAACACCAATGCAGTGGACCTCAGAGAAGAATGCAGGTTTCTCAACAGGAACGCCTTGGATTGAGCCAGCCAATAACGACATTTCAGTCGAATCTTCATTAAAGGACCGGACGTCCATTTTCTATCATTACCAAGCCCTTTGCAGACTGCGTAAAGAACTTGACGTGATCACATATGGCAGCTTCTCTTTACTCCTAGCAGAAGATCCAAAGATTTTTGCTTATGTGAGAGAAAGCAAGAATGAGAAGCTCCTCGTGATCAACCACTTTTATGCAGTGGAGGCGGACTTTACGCTTCCTGATGAGCTTGTGCAGGCTGTAGATGAGATGGAGGGTCAAGTACTGTTATCGAATTATGAGGATGTGCCGGCACATATCAAGGGATTTACGTTGCGCCCATATGAGTCAATCGTTTATCATTTAACCAAACGCTAGAAAATGGGGCGGATGGAAAATGAAAGAGAATAAGTTTCGAGTGATTTATGATCAGCTCGCAAGACGAATTGAGCAAGGTGAATGGCAGGATAAAGGCATCCTTCCATCAGAGCATGAGCTTTCTATCATGTACGACACCTCCCGGGAGACGGTGAGAAAGGCATTAAATATTCTTGTGCAAAATGGCTATATCCAAAAAATCCGCGGGAAAGGCTCTGTATTGCTGAATCGGGAGAAAATGCAGTTTCCTGTATCAGGTCTTGTCAGCTTTAAAGAACTTTCTCAAACGCTTGGCCGAAAGACGGTCACAACGGTTCATGAATTTGGTTTAATCAAACCGGATCAGTATATTCAGTCTCAGCTGAAAATTGATGAACAGACGGACGTCTGGAAAGTCATTCGATCTCGTAATATTAGCGGGGAAGAAGTGATTTTAGACAAGGACTACTTTTTGCAAAAGCATGTTGAAGTATTGTCTAAAGACATATGCGAAGGATCAATCTACGAGTATATTGAAGGAGAACTCGGTGTATCGATCAGCTATGCTCAAAAGGAATTTGTGGTAGAGCCATGTACAGAAGAGGACGCCAAGTACCTTGATTTGAAGGGATTTGACCATGTCGTCGTGGTAAAGAATTATGTGTTCTTAGAGGATACGAGTCTATTTCAATACACAGAAAGCCGTCACCGATTAGACCGCTTCAGATTCGTCGATTTTGCTAGAAGAGAAAAAATGGACAGAGCATAGGCTCTGTCCTTTTCAGGTGTTGGAGAAGCGGGGATATACACAACGATAAAATCTTGATTTACAGGAGGAAAAATGATTAGACTGAATCGACCACTAAAATTAAGGGATTTAGAAATTTTTAGCGTGATGAAAGATCATCGAATATTATGTTACGTCATCATTGAAGATACTCGAAAACCGTTTACAGAAGAAGATCGAAAACTAGATCCATTATGTTATATGGATGAAGAAGATATACAATCGATTTTGAATGTGTTCCATATTTCAATTATTAATGATGAAAAATTAAGTGAAGAAGATTTAACTCTTGTCCAATCGTATTTTGCTGAATTTGTAAATAATACGAATTTAACGAATTTTATTACGAGAGATTATGTTCAAGAGGATTTATATGCCGTCGATGATGAAGATGACATCACGTTCTTCAATAGAATGCTGCGTCATATAGGATCAGATGATGTGAAACAATTTGATAAACGCAATTGGATCTATTTATCCCAAGATTGAGATGAAAAAAGGACAGAGCAAAGGTTAAATATACTAAGATATTAGTAGGTTTGTTAGTTCAATATAACAATGATCCTACTTTTTTATTTATACACTAGACTTATTGAACTATATGTTGAATGAGTAGGTATATTTTATTCGGATAGGGAGGTCGGTGGATAACGGGCAGAAAAATTAAATAAGGCGAACATTAAAACAGCTGCTCCTGATTTTTATAGTGGGTTAGTAAAAAATAAATATTTTAATTATCATCTTGATACATAGTTAAAATTTCTTCCGCTTGTTTACGTAATCCAACGATTAATTCCTTTGGTTTCAAAATTCGTGCGTGACTTCCAAGTCTTAAAAATAGTGATGTTATAAAATTTAGTTCACCTCTATCTATGATTGTATCTATGTATCCAGTTCCATCTTCTTGCGTGACTACAAAACCCTCAAAATAAGGAACACTTTTACATTGACGGACACCTTCCACAGTTAAATGTACATGCAGTCGAATTGGGTTTTTTACTTCAATAAAGTTGAACCATTCTTTTAAATTCATCAATTCAACTTCGTTTTCCTCAGTTGATAAAATGGAAAGAATACGATCTACACGATACAGTAATATTTTTTCCTTATGATAATCGTAAGCAGGCAAATACCATAATCCATCATGGGCATATACACCAATAGGACGAATGTGTTTTTTCCTGATACCTGATTTAGATTCATATTGAATGTGTAAATTTCTATTCTCAATAGAATACTTTAAAACATCGTTTAAAAAGGGGGTATCAATCGTTCTTTTGGGGTTCCAAAAAGCGATATAAGACCGAATTTTATCTATTTTTATTTTAGCTTCACTCTGGAGTGAACTATATAATTTATGTTCGACCGAGGAAATTTCAGTATCAAATGGCAAGTTGCGATAGTAATTTAGAGATTGAAAAGCAAAGAAGATAGAAACAGCTTCTTCTTCTGTAAATAAAATTGGAGGAAGAAATCTACTCGTTAATACTGTATATCCACCATTACGTCCTTGTTCTGAGTAAATTGGCAATCCCATATCAGATAAATCTAATATGTATCTGTGTACAGTACGAATGGATATATGAAATTCATCAGCTATTTCTTGTGCAGTAAATTTTTTCTTAGTCTTAACAAACATAAGAATATCTAATAGACGCTTAGCTTTTGACATTTTTTCACCTTTTTCATTTAATCATGTCATTACTTGTCATGTTTTACGTATAGTATAGTTTATACCTTATGATTTTAGCAAATAGGGGAAATTCTATAAGATAAAAGGGGATAATAATATGACCATTAATGAGAGAGCAAGAAGAGTGATTTTAGATTTAGCAGTTACTTTAGATGGATTTATTGAAGGGCCGAGTGGAGAAGTTGATTGGTGCATTATGGACCCTGATATGGATTTCAATAAATTTTTGAATCAAATTGATACTATACTATATGGTAGAAAAAGCTACGATTTATGGGGGAAATATATTCCAAAAAATGAAGACTCGGATACCGATAAAGAAATGTGGAGATTGGTTCATAGCAAAGAGAAGTATGTGTTTTCCAGAACACAAAAAGAAACTGATAATCGAACGATATTAATAAATGATAACATTGTTGAAGAAGTTAATAAGTTAAAGAAAAAGCCCGGTAGGGACATTTGGCTTTATGGTGGATCAAGTCTTATTACAACTTTTATCAATTTGGGACTTGTTGATGAATTTAGATTGTCTGTTCATCCAATTATTTTGGGAGAAGGAAAACCTTTATTTATAGATATAAACAAGAGAATAAATCTACAAATAGTTGAAACCCAAAAGTTTTCTTCTGGCGTTGTTCAATTAACTTATAGATTGAATTAAACAAAGGGTACATTTCAATGAGTTTATTGTCGTCACTTTCTTCTACTAAAGGGTAGCAAGAGTTTAATATCCAGCGGCCACTTTGGTGGCTTTTTTATTATTCGACTAAAGGATCAGGTTAGCTCAAGAATGAGTTTTAGTGTAAGAAGAATTAATTCATTTTAAGACTGAGGTCAAATTTAGTTACTCCATTAAAGGAAACTATTGCGAAATAAAAAGTAAAAGGGAAGATACATATTAGTCATGACTAATATGTATCTTCCCTTATTTTTTATGATTTTTTACGATTTAGGTCTTGATAATTTAAGCTCTGTCCTTTTCTTTTAGGATGAAACATTTTTTCTTGTACGCTTGCGCTGGTAGTAATATAGGATACCTCCTGAGGCAAGCATGAGTACGCCAATCAATACAGCTGTATACATCATCGTTGCTGTATTCGGCAGTGTGCCGCCTGGGAGTCCGGTTCCATCTTGGCTTGGATCTGTACCTGTACCTCCGCCTGGCGCTGAAGTTCCGCCGTCTCCGCCAGTTTGATCTGGCGTTGTTCCAGCTGCCCCGCTTTGGTTGAGTACGGTATATTCGCTGAAGTGCTCAGTTTGACCTGATACGACCCCATTTTCAAATGATCCGTTACTTGTTTTGGCATAACGGTTTTTCTTGCGGTCTACATAGTATACACCAGGTTTCTTCGCCTTTTGAGGCTCATCTAATGTAAAGGATAGTGTGACAGGATCTTTAAAGGTAGAAACCTTTTTCTGATCTTGTTTGATTTGGAAATCATACGTATCCGTTAATGCATTTTTCACCTTATCCGTCTTTGTCATCCATATATCTGCGCTTTTCTCGGACAAGTTAGAGAGCGGTAATGCGAGTCCCACTTTATCATGATAGATGGTGACGTTTGGATCTTGCTCTCTTTTCTTCAGTTCGGCTACCTGTGCTTTTGATAGTGACAATTGAACGTTTTTCGCTTCGCTCGCTTTGTCTAAATAGAGCAATGCTTTGTTTGTATGCTGCACATACGTTTGGAATTTCTCATCATCTTGAATATCATAGGCACCTTTTCCTTTCGCACGCGGAAGGAACACTTCTTTCACCCGATGATCGATGACAGGAGAAATATGCCCGCCGTCTGCCTGTTCAATTTGCTCTTTAAAGATTTCATAATCAACATACCCTAAGTCTTCGCCGTGAGAGGCTTCTGTAAAGACGCTGTAGCCATCGCCGCCTGTGCCGACAAATGCGTTTGTTGCCACGCGGTATGTTTTCTTATCATCAATGTCTGTTAGTTTGCCGTTTTTGTCTTTCAGTTTGACATCAATGAGTCTGCTGCCAGCTGGTTTACTCAGTGTAAACGTATATTCAATGCCGGCTACATGAGGGAACGCGCCGCCGCCTTCCTCAATGCCTGAAAGTCCTTGTTCGAGTGCTTTTTTAATTTGGCTGCCTTTTAGATCTGCGACATATAGTGTGTTTCCAAATGGCATGACCGTTAAAATGTCACCTAAAGTGATATCTCCTTTTTCAATGCTGCCTCGAATACCGCCGCCGTTTGTGATGGCAAGATCAGCACCAGCAGATTCTTGCGCTTTCTTCAGCATGCCGTCAGCAATAAAGTTCCCAAGGTTCGTTTCCTTCGCACGGACGTGCTCTCGTTGTCCATCTAAGAGGACATCGGTAGACCCGACTTTTTCCGTTTTTAAATCTTGAATATCTGCCTTGTACTGATCGAGGATCGCTTTTGCATCGGCATCTTCTTTGACAGAGTCATCGATGGTGATGAGGTCAAAAGAAGATTCCTTTGGCTGTACGACTCCTTTTTGATTAAAGGCCACATCTACTTTTCCTAAGAATTGTCCGTAGTCTTTCACCTGTGCGACAATCGTTGGTTCTTTCTTATTGACGACCTTTAATTTTTCAACAAGGGTGTGCGTGTGACCGCCAATGATTAAATCAATCCCGTCTACTTTTTGAGCGAGCTCAAGATCACGGTTATAGCCAATGTGTGTTAAAGCAATGATTTTGTTGATTTTTTCTTTTGTTTGAATGGTGTTGACTGTTTCTTTTGCTTTCTTGTATGCATCCTTGAATTGAATGTTAGGACCGCTGCTGGATGTAATGGCGGTGTCTTCAGTGGTTAAGCCGAATACAGCCACCTTCTCACCGTTTACATCAAGCAGGATGTATGGGTAAATCCCAGCTTCTTTTTTCTCACCAGCTTTAAATGTGGCTGGCTTTTTCACTAAGTCGCTCAATTGTTTTTCCTTAGAGACATCAACGTTTGATGACACAATCGGGAATGCAGGCTTTTCAAATTGGTGGCGATTTTTCGCATCTACATCTGAAGCATCGCCCGTCAGGAATTGACGAAGAACAGAAGGACCTTTGTCAAATTCATGATTACCAAACGTCATGGCATCATATTTCATTAAGTTCATTAGTTTTAGGTCGGCAAGTCCTTGCCATTTTGTGAAATATAGGTCACCAGAGAAGACATCTCCAGCATCTAATAAAATGTTGTTCTTGCTTTCGGCTCGAACTTCTTTAATCTTTGTTGCACGTCTTGCCGCATCATCAAGGTGTGCGTGTGTATCGTTTGTATGCATCACCGTTAAATTCCAATTGTCTGATGAAGGCGGTTCTGTTGTGCCATCCCCTTTAAAGGCTAGCTTGTACACGCCAAGACCATCTGTGCTGGCGTTACGAACAAAGTCTACGCTGCTTGATTTTTCAGCAAACGGCTTAGCCAAAAGAGAAGATTCGAATGTGACTGTTGCGCCCTTGACTGGTGCAATGGACCAGTTTTGATCCGCACTTGGGTTGATGGTTTTTTGTTCGATAATATAATCCATCAGCACTTGGCGGTTCTCATCAGCTGAGGCAAGCACCACTTTATCTTGCGTCAGATGCGGGAAGCCCCCGCCGCCAGAAGCTCGATAGTTGTTCGTTACGACTAAAAATTCTTGATTGTCAGAGACTGGTTTCCCGTTGTAGGACAGGTTTTTGATGCGGTTTGCATTCGCATTGACAAGAGTACCTGTTGTGCTGTACTTAGCAGGCTGCGTCACATCGACTTGATAGGTGACACCATCGATCACATCAAAGTTATACGAGCGGTATTCTTCGTTTAAAATAGGCTGTTCATTTGAATCGTTTGGTTTGATCTGATTAAACTGTCCGGCAGACATCTCGAGCCAGTCTTTCACTTCACTGCCTCTCAGTTTGACAATCTGCACGGTGTTGTCGTAAAGGTAGAGATCGCCGATATTTTTAATCGCTAAATCTCCTTTTGCGATATTTGTATAATAATTCACACCGTTTCGGCCGCCGGCTTTAAACGGAGCGCCTGCAGATAAAATCGGTAAGTTTTTGTATGACGTGTCCTTCATTTTTTCTTGTGCATACCATTTTTGTGCATCTGTCACAATTTGAATAGAAGGGTCATCCATCACTTGAGCAAAAAAGCTGTTAATGTCTGCTTCTGTTTTACCGACAGGTTTTCTCACATAATCAAGTGTGTTTTGATGCGTCGTTTGAATGGCATCTTTCACAGTGCTGTTTTGAGAGGTGACTCCTGCAACAGATTCAATCTTTCCTGTTCCGTCTGTGACCTTCCATTTGCTGCCGTCAGGCTCTAATGTTAAATCAATGACTCCGAGGTAGCTTCCCCAGTTTTTTGACATGACGACTGGAATGCCATTGATGGTTCCTTTTGAGACATCGAATTTGTCGACGCCGCTATATTCAGCGCTTGGGAATGTGCCATGCTGGTGGCCGGACACGATCGCATCGATGCCTTTCGTTTTCGTGGCAAGGTCAAAGATCATATTTTCTGATCCTTTAGGCGAAGCGGTTTTTTCAATTCCTGTATGGGCAAGAGCAACGATGACATCTGCGCCTTTTTCCTTCATTTCAGGGATGGTTTCATTGGCAGATTCGACGATATCCTGCACTTGAACTTGTCCATCTAAATGCTTCTTATCCCACGTCATAATTTGCGGTGGAACGAATCCTATGTAACCGACTTTCACAGTTTGTGAAGCTCCGTTTGCGTCTTTAAAGGTCTTATCTTGAATCACATAAGGCGTAAAACGGTGTTCTCCATTTAACTTTTTGACGTTCGCATTGACAATCGGGAAGTTAGCGCCGGCAATGGTACCATCAAGGAATGATAATCCGTAGTTAAATTCATGATTGCCAAGTGTTCCTGCATCGTACTTTAGTTTGTTGAGTGTATGAATAATGGGGTGAACCTTTGTTTGATTGATGATACTGTCTTTCTCATTTTTGTAAACGTATTCTCCAAGAGGGGTTCCTTGAATCAGGTCTCCGTTATCAACAAGGAGTGTATTTGGATTTTGTGAACGGTGCTTTTCAATCAGCTCGGCTGTTTTTGCTAAGCCAAACTCATTTGTTTCTTTGTCGCTGTAATAATCATAATTCATCATGTTCGCATGAACATCCGTTGTGGCTAAGATGCTGACTTTTACGGCATCGCCGTTTTCTATTGCTGCATGAGTAGGTACTGCTGGGAGAATGAGACTAATCATCATAATGGAAGTGAGCAGAATAGACAGGTTTTTCCTTCGTTTAGACCTATGTGCTTGCTTCTTCACCTGATCTCCGCCTTTCTAATTTTTTTGACCACAATACCTATTGTAGAAATGTTTCGTTAACTTTTGTAGTTATTTTTTGCAGATTATTGTAAAGATAACATAAATCATACGAATTACCTTGTTGAGGAAATATAAATAAGTCTAAATGCTTATTTTCATCATAAGGGGTTTTCTGATCGGGATAGGATGTTTGATTTCAATATACCCGGGTATAGTGTGTAGTGTAAACGATAATTAAGCAGGAGGGTTTCTACATGGGTAAGAAAATTGCAGTTGTATTAACAGATTACTTTGAGGATGTTGAATTCACCGAGCCTGCAAAAGCCTTTAAAGATGCAGGCCATGAGGTCACAGTGATTGAAAACGAAAAAGGAAAAACAGTGAAAGGCAAGCAAGGAGAAGCAGAAGTGAGAGTGGATGCGTCCATTGATAACGTGAAGCCTGAAGACTTCGATGCACTTCTGATTCCTGGCGGGTTCTCACCAGACATTCTGCGTGCAGATGATCGCTATGTTCAATTCACAAGAGCATTTATGGACGAGAAAAAACCAGTATTTGCGATCTGTCACGGACCGCAATTGCTCATTACAGCGAAGACGCTGGAAGGCAGAGGCGCGACTGGCTATACATCCATTCAAGTAGATATGGAAAACGCAGGCGCAAAATTCAAAGATGAAGAAGTTGTTGTTTGTCAGGATCAGCTTGTGACAAGCCGTACACCTGATGACATTCCAGCATTTAACCGTGAATCATTAAAACTGCTTGCAAAATAAGCAGTTTTGACAGGATAAACAAAAGCCAGCACCCGGCGGGGTGCTGGCTTTTTCTGTGCATGAATGTAAGAAAGCGGCGAAAACCGCAATCCAGTGATTATTTTCTTAAGCTTTTTAGCTCGCTTGCGATGGCTTGCATTTCACTTGGGCTGAATGAAGATTTTTTCATCACCATTTGGTGTAGAAATTCAATATCTTCGTACTTGTCTGGACTGAAGTCCTCGGCTTTGATGACTCCAATGTTCAGCATATTTAACTTTTGCGAAATGTCTTCAATCAGCTGATTGACTTCAGCCGCTTTTTGCTCTGACAAGGGCGGCACGTCCTTTCCTGCATATGTGTTGAATAATATGTCTATTTTAACAGAAATGCAAAAGAATAAAAGGGTTATTAAGACGACACCGAGATGTTTTTCTCCTTTTTCTCCTGCTTGATCTTATCAATGATTCGTTTAGATTCAAACACGACAACTCCTGATAAACCGATGAGGCCGATTAAGTTAGGAACAGCCATCAGTCCATTTAGCATATCCGCTACGCCCCAGACGAAATCATTCTTAAACACGGCACCGAAAAAGACAGCAATAACAAACACAACACGATAATACATCACATACGAATCTTTCGCCAAATATGTAAAGCATTTTTCGCCATAATAGGACCAGCCAATAATGGTGGAATAGGCGAATAAAAGTAAGCCGATTGCAACAATGATTGAGCCGATTGGTCCGAGGAAATGAGCAAAGGATAACGAGGTGAGTGCATCACTTTTTTCTGTGACGTACATATCGGCCATGACAATTGTGATCCCTGTAATGGAACAAACAATCATCGTATCAATGAATACTTGCGTCATTGACACAAGCGCTTGACGAGCTGGCATATCTGTTTTGGCAGCAGCTGCAGCGATTGGTGCAGAACCAAGACCCGCTTCATTGGAAAATACCCCTCTCGCCACTCCCCAGCGGATTACGGTACCGATTGCGCCGCCTGCAACGGCTTGACCTGTAAATGCATCCGTAAAAATGAGCCCGACTGCACTTGGGACAAGATCCGCATTCATGACAAGAATGATCAGTCCGCAAATGACGTAGAATAAAGCCATGACCGGTACAAAAATAGCCGTCACACGGCCAATGCTTTTAATCCCGCCTAAAATCACGAGGGCAGTAAAGGCCGTAATAATAATGCCGGTGACCCATGTTGGAATCTGAAAGGTTGAATTCATGACACCAGAAATCGAATTTGACTGCACGAGATTCCCAATCCCAAAGGCAGCCGTAGCGCCAAAAATAGCAAACAATACCCCTAGCCATTTTTGCTTCAAGCCATGCTCCAAATAGTACATCGGCCCGCCGGACATTTCACCTTTTTCATTTTTGACACGATACTTCACTGCGAGAACAGCTTCAGCATATTTTGTCGCCATTCCAAAGAACGCTGCAAACCACATCCAAAACACAGCGCCTGGTCCGCCGGCAATGACAGCAGAGGCGACCCCTACAATATTTCCCGTTCCAACCGTTGCAGCAAGAGCTGTCATTAATGCTTGGAAGTGAGAAATATCACCTTCTGATGTCTTGTCTTGCTTTGAAAAAGCCAGCTTGAGTGAATAGGGGAGCAGCCTAATTTGAATGAAGAGCACGCGAAAGGTAAGATAAATCCCTGTCCCCACGATCAAAAACAAAAGCGGCGGTCCCCATAATACATCATTGATATTGCTGACAATCTGTTCTACCCATCCCATATGTATCCCCCTTTATTTGTGCAATTCTCCTAAAGTGTCACCTTTTTTTGTATAATGTGTCAATGCCGATGGGAGTTTTTCTTGCAAAGTTTTCAAAAGAAAAGGGGCTTGATATGATAGAGAAAAGGTTTTCGAAAGCAGCTCTTAGGGAAAAGATAGGAGGAGAATGAAGGATGATTCATGTATTATTCGTATGTCTTGGCAATATTTGCAGATCACCGATGGCAGAGGCCATGTTTAGAAAACGAGTAGAAGATGAGGGACTAAGCGAGCACTTTGTGATTGATTCAGCCGGCATTGGCGGCTGGCATCAAGGAAGTCCTCCGCATGAAGGAACACGAAAGCTGCTTGATGAAAAAGGGATTAGCTATGAAGGGATGTCCGCAAGACAAATCATAGATGAGGACATCACAGCATACGACTATATCATTGCGATGGATGCTGAAAATGTAGGGGCACTTCGCAGTATAGCCGGCTATGGGAAACATCACTTTATTGGCCGTCTTCTTGACTTTGTTGAAGACGATGATCGAGATGATGTGCCAGACCCTTATTACACTGGAAACTTCGAGGAAGTACATGATTTAATTGAAACAGGAATTGATCGTTTTTTGACGTATGTAAAGAAAGAGAAACACCTTTAACTGAAAGGAGATCAGATGAGATGGAAGAGAAAAATCAAATCATGCTTCGAGGAGCTGTGATTGGAGCAGCTTGCGGCGCACTGCTGACATTATTTCATCGGCCAACGAGAATCGCACTCAAAGACAAATGGGATGACTGTCAGGAAAAGCTGGCGGAATACCGTCAGGAGCCAGCCAGAATTTCTGCTTGCGTGAAAGAAAAAATGGAAGAAACGAAGCAGCTGATGCGAACAGTCTCAGATGACTTGTCATTTTTAAATGAACAAGTCAATCAGTTAAAGGAAACAACCCCAAAAGTATTAGAGATTATTGAAGAAACAAAAGATCACTTTCGAACGAAATAGAAAGATTGATCATTGGAGATGAGGCGTATGGGTTTTGTTAAAGCGTTAATTGAACGCTTTTTGCTGCATGAAGGACCGGCAAAATCTGCTGAGCTTGCTTACTTCTTTTTGCTTTCATTATTTCCGTTTCTCATCTTCGTGCTGACGCTCGTTGGATATTTGCCGCTGACGTCGAAGGATGTCCTAAGTGTCATCTCTGGTTATGCGCCAGAAGGAGCGCTTTCCATGATTGAATCTATTGCTGAAGAGACACTGAACAGCCGTAACGGCGGATTGCTGTCATTCGGGATTATTGCCGCCCTTTGGTCTGCATCTAACGGCATTAATGCCGTCGTCAGAGCATTTAACCATGCTTACGAAGTTGAGGAAAATCGTTCCTTCGTTCTCGTACGTTTAACATCCATCATCTTAACCATTGCAATGGTTCTTACAATTATTTTTGCCTTAATGCTGCCTGTCTTTGGAAAAGAACTTGGCTTATTTCTCGCTAAATTAGTCGGGCAGTCAGATGCCTTTCTCTCCATTTGGACGGCCATGAGGTGGATCATTAGCCCGCTGATTTTATTGATTGTGTTTACAGCCCTGTACTATTTCGCCCCAAACATCAGGCTGAAATTGAAATTTGTTCTGCCAGGCGCCATTTTTGCATCGATTGGATGGATCTTGGTGAGCATGCTGTTCTCATTTTACGTAGGCGAGTTTGCTAATTACAGCGCAATGTACGGAAGTATTGGGGGAATCATTATTTTGATGATCTGGTTTTATTTAACCGGCATCATGATTATCCTTGGCGGTGAGCTCAATGCGCTTTTACATAAGCGTAAAATCGTACCAGGCAAGGTGTGAAGAAATTCGGGCATCCTAAAGAAGAACGAACATGTTCAATCTTGATGGATGGGGGGAATCACATATGTCCAAACAATCGAAAAAAGGTGGAAGCAAAACGAAACAAAACAAAGGCCATCAGCCAAAGCACAAAACAAGCGGCAGTGCGAACGGGCAAAATGGTTATCATTAAATGAAAAAAACTCCTCTGCATAGGTGCAGGGGAGTTTTTATTTCGACAATCGTATATATCGCTTAAGGATAAAAGCTGTATCAGGTTTTGACAGGTAGTGACGATCATGCTGAAATCCTGCGTTTATCGCTACACGTTCACTTCTGACATGGCCAGCAGGACAAAAAATTTCAAATCCATCGACTTTAGGAGCAAAGATTTCTGTCATAGATTTGACGATGGTTGTCACAATGCCCTGTCCTTGCGCGTCTTCATCAATCCAATAACCGATATTGCCTAATTGTTGATCAAATGTCAGACGGAACACACCGATTAATTGCTCGTTCAGCTGAATGCCAGCTTCCAACCCTTTTTGTTGATTGTAGATGGTTTGAGTTGATTGAATAAACGTTTTGACAGCTTCTACGCTTTGGCATTGATGAACCCAAGGCAGCCACTCCCCTAAATGGGCCTTATTCTTTTGAATAAGGCTAAATAGTGAGTCCGCATCATCTAATTGTAGAGATGCCAAAGTCAACTCATTTGTGATGTTATATGTAAACAACGATTGACCCTCCATTTTAGTGACTCTCCAGCACTGCCGTCGTTCTCCCAAATCGAACGCAGCAAAACACAAATAATATCACGAGGCTGACAAGGTAAAGTAAATTCATGCCTTCAAACGTTTGCACAAAGATTCCACCGAGAACAGGCCCGAGAATACTCCCTGCACTAAACGCCATCCCACACATCAAATTTCCGGCGGGAAGCAAATGCTTTGGCAATAAGTCGGTCATATAACTGATGCCAAGTGAGAAGGTAGAACCTACAGCCATTCCAGCGATAAAGAAACAGATGGCCACAGCCAAAACGGATTGAATAAAAATCCCTGCCAAAAGGAAAAAGAATGATCCAGCGAGTGTCACACATAAAATAATGCGGCGTCTGCCAAACCGGTCACTGAGCATCCCAAGAGGAAGCTGAAAGACAATGCTCCCAATGGCAAACGCAGGTAAAATAAACGCAACTGCATCTACTGTCACACCGCTTCTGAGTGCATACACAGGGAAGTTACTATTAAGCGTCGTTTCTAAAAAGCCGTAGCAAAATGGCATCATAAAGGCGACCCAGCCAAATTGAAAGGCCTTTTTGAAGCGCTTCAAACTGTTTGTCTGCTCTGACGTTTGCACTTCACCCGTATCTGGATATGTATTTTTTAAAACAAACACAAGCAGCCAAATACATAAACTAACGGCACCAGAAACAATAAAAGGCAAAGCTGGATTGATCTCAATGAGCGGAGTTAAAAAAGGGCCGGCGGCAAAACCGAGTCCAAACGATAATCCATACAGTGAAATATTTCGTCCGCGATTTCTCGAGGATGAAGCATAGGTCACCCACGTCTGTGTAGAGAAATGCAGCATATGGTCACCAATCCCGATCATGAGTCGGAGGAAGAACCAGACGACATAAGATTCAAAAAACACAAAGCTAAACAAGCTTAAAAAGACAGCAGCGCCTCCAATGACGATTAACGGCTTAAATCCAAACCGGCGAAGCGGTGCTTCCATAAAAGGAGACGCAAGCAGCACACCGAGATATAAGCCTGTGGCATGCAGGCCGTTTAACGTAGGAGAAGTACCGGCATGTTCAAAAATAATGGAAATGACAGGAAGTAATGCACCCTGTGAAAAACCAGATACGGATACAAGTAAAATTAAAATCATAAAGTGAATTCTCGACATAAGATGCTCCTTACAAGTTCATGCTTTCATCGTACAATGGAACCATAGGGGTTTCAATAGAAAGGTGGAAAAGGAATGAAGCTGACATACGAAAAGGATCATTGGATCGCACATATTGAGGACGGGCAGCTGCCTATTTCAGGAAAAGAAGAAACGGGGTACCGCCCATCACAGTTGTTCACCTCAGCCATTGCAGGCTGCTTTGGAGAAATGCTCACTCATGTATGCCGTAAAAAGCGAATATCCTATAAAGGGCTGACGATCACACCAGAAACGACAAGGGCAGGAGCTGTAAACAAAATTTCCCGCATTCATTTACATATCTTATTTGAAGACATCAAGACATCTGATGAACAAATCGATAAAATGATCACCCTTGCATTGAAGCATTGCTCTATGGTGCAGTCTGTGAAAGGAAGTATTGATATCACCTTCTCACACGCGCGAATATAAAATGTATATGATGCCGGCACTCACGAAAGAATAACAGTCAGACATATGTAAAGGAGAATGGCTGTATGAATCGTTTATTTCTTGTGATTGTCGCAATCGGTGTTCCGCTATCGGTAATTGGCAGTTTTCTTCATTTCCCGCAGGTCGTCATGTTTGCCGTTTATTGTATCGCCATTATTGGTCTTGCTAGTTTTATGGGAAGAGCTACAGAAAGTCTTGCCATCATTGCTGGACCAAGAATTGGCGGACTTTTAAACGCCACATTTGGAAATGCAGTGGAGTTAATCATTTCGTTTTTTGCCTTAAAGCAAGGACTGACGGCCATCGTACTTGCATCATTAACAGGATCGGTCATCGGGAATTTACTGCTTGTGGCGGGGCTGTCTTTTTTCGTTGGCGGATTAAAATATAAGCGTCAAGTGTTCAATGTCCATGATGCAAGGCACAATTCAGGCTTGCTCATGTTTGCTATTATTGTAGCGTTTGTCATTCCAGAAGTGTTTTCGATGGAGATGGCAGAGAATAAACAGTTTGTTTTAAGCATTGGGATCAGTATTGTCATGATTTTGCTTTATGTCGCGGCGCTCTATTTCAAACTGGTCAGCCACCGCGGGGTCTATGTTGCCAAGCAGGAGAGCATGGAAGGTGAAGCTGAGACGGAAGAAGAAACACCTGAATGGTCTGGGAAGTTTGCCACCGTGATTTTGCTGCTTTCGACGATCGCAGTTGCATACATTTCAGAGCGCCTTGTTCATACATTTGATACGGTAGGAGAACAGTTTGGCTGGAGTGAGCTGTTTATCGGTGTCATTATTGTGGCCATTGTCGGCAACGCAGCAGAACATGCCTCGGCTGTCATCATGGCGTATAAAAACAAAATGGATGTGGCAGTGGAAATTGCCTTTGGCTCCACACTTCAGGTGGCCATGATGGTCGCGCCAATCCTTGTCATCAGCTCGTTATTTTTCGACAAGCAGATGCCGCTCATTTTCTCTTTGCCAGAACTCATTGCGATGGCATCCTCTGTGCTGCTCACGGTCATTTTATCAAATGATGGTGATACAAACTGGTTTGAAGGCGCCACATTACTCGCTGCCTATTTTATTATGGCGATTGGATTTTTCCTTTTATAATCTTTTGTGGATAATGGACGTCTTTGCGGAAAATACTATGGAAAAATGAATGAGAAAGAGTGATGATATGAAAAAGATGCCCCGCATCATGTTTGTTGTTCTCTTATCCTTAAGTTTTCTATACAGCTTTCCAATAGAGGCGGCAAAGCCATTTAAAGTGCCATCCTCTGTCGCAAGTATCTCAAAGGAGAATACGTATCCGAATGCTTCACAGGATCAGCCCCTGCTTCAGCCAAGCGAGCTGACGGCTGAATTGTTCAAAACAACAAGTGTACCGATTGAGAATACTCATTTGATTAAAATGCTGAATGAATCCAGCATTTCAGGGACGCCATTAGCTGTTGGATACCGTGCGACCATTTTCCTTGGAAGATGGGCGCTGAGCTACGATTCAAACGAAACGGTCGCCAACTGGGAATACAAAAAAGTGAATACGAACCACATTGATAACAGAGGCGGCAACAAAACAGCCATTGGAAAATACGTTCAAAAGCAGCAAGTGAAAGTAAGCGGCGGCCTCACAGCAAAAGTGCCTAACCCAGAAGATGTGAAAACATTGATGATGCAAAAAGCGATTCAAAAAACAAAGCTGCCCCTCGCTTTTGATACTGTGATTGGTGCAGGAACAAAACGAGATCAGTCATACCACGTCTCACCGAAAAAAGCAGCAGCGCTACATGCCTATGCACCAGCGATTAACGAAAAAGGAAAGGTCACATACGGAGAAGTGTACCTTGTGCTAAAAGGAAATAAACGAAAACTCGTCGTGAAAAACGTGACCTCACAAGGAATCGGCGCTTGGATTCCAGTTCAGGATCACCTGACGTTTGGGTTTCAAGGGATGAATTAAAACAGTCATCTCCTCTTATCAATAGGGGAGATGACTGTTTTTTTTTTGCTAATCGGGTTTCTCTTTTTTTCTTTTTAGCTCATTCATGTAAAAGTCAAAGGCGTTATATAAATACCATACGATAAAAAGAAAGAAGATCACTTTAGTGAATATCGTTAAGTTGTTGAAAATAAAACATAGGCCAAGATAAGGGATGATCATAAATCCATTAAGAAAACCACCATGTTTTAAAAATGAAACTCAGCTCCTTGGAAATTGTAAACATTAACACCTTATCTATATATTACATTTTTTTCAGGGAAATAAAAAAGCCTTAGTAGAAGTTGAATGAACCTAACGACTACTATGGCTTAAGTTTTTTATTCCCCTAAATCCACATTATGATAAACCTGCTGCACATCTTCAAGCTCTTCTAATACATCGATCAGCTTTTCAAATTGTTCTTTAGATTCATCATCTAACGTCACTTCGTTTTGCGGGAGCATTGTGATTTCAGCGACAGTGAATTCTTGAGTGCCGGCTTGTTTGAATGATTCTTGAACTTGATGGAATTGATCTGGTTCAGCGTACACAATCACCGTTTCATCTTCTTCCATGATGTCACGTACATCAACGTCGGCTTCCATTAGAAGCTCAAGCGTTTCTTCTTCACTTTTTCCTTCGACACCGATGACAGCTGTTTGGTCAAACATGTAGGCAACAGAGCCGCTTACGCCCATGTTTCCACCGTTTTTCCCGAATGCCGCACGAACATCTGACGCTGTACGGTTCACGTTATTGGTGAGGGCATCAACGATCACCATTGATCCGTTTGGACCAAATCCTTCGTAGCGCAGTTCATCGAAATTCTCTTCCGCACCGCCTTTGGCTTTTTCAATGGCACGGTCCACAATGTGTTTTGGGACACTATATGTTTTTGCACGTTCTAGGACAAAACGAAGTGCTTGGTTTGATTCTGGGTTTGGCTCACCTTGTTTGGCAGCCACATAGATTTCACGCCCGAATTTTGCGTAAATACGACTTGTACTGGCATCCTTTGATGCTTTCTTTTCTTTAATGTTGTTCCACTTACGACCCATCTTATTCACTCTCTTTCACTTAGTAAATACACAGTATGAGGGTCCCCATGCTGCATGAAATCATTCTGTTTTCTATTATACATGAATCAGTCAAGAGGATAGAAGTTAGAGGGGCTGAAATGAAGAGAATTCTTAACGGATGTGTCCAAGCTGTTCAAGTGTTTCCTGTTTCCTGTGAGCCCGAGTCAGCTCGACGCATCTAATAATAAAGAAATAAGAGCCAATGATATAAAAAAATAACCCCATCATAAATGAGGTTATTTTGCAGGCTGGGGATAAGCGAGATCCTCAAGCAATTTGACATCATGCTGATGAAGTTGTTTGATCATTTCTTTTCGCACAGCGAGGGCGGCGTCGAAGTATTTTTCGTCTTCGACCATTCCCTTTACTGTGATTTCAATCCCGCGATTCAGCTTATTCAGACCCATAATTCCATGAACCTGAAAGGGTTCAATGGCGTTTTGGAATTCATCTTTTTTAAGAAAATCATGATGCATTTGATTTAAATTGTCACATGCTGATTCAAGTGCTTGGAAGGCGATATCAGGGTTTTGATTCGCACTAATTAATACAGATTCCGTAATCCGCATATATTGCATGTTATAGTTTTGGATTTGCCGGATATCCCCGTTAGAAATGGTTAACAGCTTGCCGCTCCATTCTCTAATTTGCAGAGAGCGGAGCCCAATCTCTTCAATGGTTCCATTAAAGAGGTTATTCACCGTCACATAATCCCCTTTATGAATCTGGCGTTCATAGATGAGAAAAATGCCTGCCAAAATATCACGAATCAGCGTCTGGGCGCCAAAACCGATGACGATCCCAGCAACACCAGCACCCGCAAGGATTTTCCCAAAGTCATGAAAAAAGAGAGAAATGACATAGAGCACAAAACAAATCGAAGCGGTGTACTGCGTGACCGATTTGACCAAGCTCTCGATCGTTTTCTTCTTTTTGTCCTCTATAAACTCAGTTCGTTTAAAGAAAATTTGAAGGGCTTTGTTAATCATAAAGACAGCAAGCCAAAGAACCAGTCCAACAAGGAGAATTTCAATGTATTTGTTTTTGACCACTGTCAGAAATGTATCGTCCATCTATCGGTTACCCCCTGGCTGTACGAGAAGTAAAATCAACATCTTGATAATAGCTGTTTTTCACTAGAACATTCGGACCGAGGCACTGCACGCTTGGGCAATGACAATTCAGTTCTTTTGCTAATTTCGTGTCCATCCACCGTGTATAGGCTGATTGCAATGTATCAGTTGCAATGTTTCCAAGCGGCGGTGTATCGCCAAAGTCTGTCACAATAATATTCCCATCAAAAATATTCACATTCAACCGTGAGCGTCCATCAGGGTCATTTCGTACCGTGATATTTTTCTCCTGGCGCAATCGGTTGAGGAGACGCTGGTCTTCTTCATCTGTACTGCATGAATAAAATGGCAGGGTGCCAAACAGCATCCATGTGTTTTGATCACGAATATCAAGCAGCTGATGAATCGCATCCCGCATTTGCGGAAGCGTCAATGATTCAAGGGCGCTGGCGAAATCACTTGGATACATCGGGTGAACTTCGTGGCGCTGGCATTTCATTTCCTCGACGATTTGCCGGTGGATGTGTTCGATATATGGAAGCGTGCGTTTATTCAGCATGGTTTCAGCGGATACGGTTACGCCCGCTTTGACAAGTGCTTGACTATTTTCAATCATGCGGTTAAATAATTTCTCGCGCTGCTCAAAGGTTGGTTTTCGATCCATCATGGCAAAACCGACTGTTGCAAACTCTTCGACAGTGCCCCAGTTATGTGAAATGTGAAGGACATCTAAGTATGGAATAATTTCTTCATATCGCGCCAAATCAAGGGTTAAATTTGAATTGATTTGTGTACGGACACCGCGTTCATGGGCATACTTTAATAAAGGAACGACATATTCCCGTACAGATTTAAGAGAAAGCATCGGCTCTCCGCCTGTAATACTGATGGAGCGCAGAAGCGGAACTTCATCTAAACGGCGAAGCAGTAAATCAATCGGCAGTGCATTCGGGTCTTTAGGCTGCAAGGTATAGCCGACCGCACAATGCTCGCATCTCATGTTACACAACGTTGTTGTCGTAAATTCAATATTTGTCAGCTTCATTTCTCCGTAATCCTGCACATCGAGATAGGCTTCCCAAGGGTCGTATGCAGGTGTGATCGGACGAAGTGCTGTTTTTTGGTTCATGGTATCTATCTCCTTTTCATTCAGGCAAACGTGGACCCGCCAACAGTTAATTTTAAGCCTCATCACGGTTATACGCAAGGGGGACGCAATTGATTTACAAGGGAAAAAAAGATAAGCTAAAAACAAAAGCTAAAGGGAGTGTATCGATGGGCAAGGCAGCAGACAGCAAAGAGCAGCAGGTTGATTATTTAAAGAACCGATTAGATATGTTTATGAATGTGATTGATTCATTAGATCCCGAATCAACAGACGTTGAGGATATAGACAGACTGATCCAGATGATTGACGACCTGGAAGCGAAATATGAACGGTTTAAAAACGATTGGAAAGAAGAATAGCTCGCGCGATGCGGGCTTTTTTCTTTAAATTGGCAGGTGAATCGGTGTATGAGTCTCGGTCTTATTCTGCACAATAGAAGAAAAACCGGGAAGTGACGTAAATGAAAAAATACATGCTGATCTGTTTATGTGCGCTTTTTGTTTCCATGCCTCTTTCAGAAGCAGGAGCCGTGTCTAATAAGCCCATCCACTGGGGATTTGCGAAAAGTAAAGAGCACAGGCCGCCGGATGCGGGCAAAGAATTGACGGCACTCTTAAAAAAGTATGATGCCTTCTACTTAGGAAACACGAAAAAGAAAGAGATTTATTTTACCTTCGACAATGGCTATGAAAATGGGTACACACCCAAGATCTTAGACGTGCTGAAAAAACATCAAGTACCAGGCACCTTTTTTGTGACAGGTCATTTTGTAAAGGACCAGCCGGGGCTTGTCAAACGTATGGCAGAGGAAGGTCATATCATTGGCAACCATTCTTATCACCATCCTGATTTAACAACAAAGAGTACAAAAGAAATCAAAGAAGAATTGGACCGTGTCAATGAAGCTGTGTACAAAATCACAGGGAAACAAGATAACCTCTATCTTCGTCCGCCGCGCGGTGTGTTCAGTGAACGGGTATTAAATGAAACAAAACAGCTCGGCTACCAAACTGTTTTCTGGTCAGTGGCGTTTGTGGACTGGCACATCCATCATCAAAAAGGAAAACAGTATGCATACGATCAAATGATGAAGCAGGCACACCCAGGTGCCATTTACTTACTTCATACCGTCTCAAGAGACAATGCAGAAGCGCTGGATGATGCCATCACTGCTCTGAAAAAACAAGGATATTCCTTTAAAAGTCTAGACGATCTCATGCTTGAAAAAGTATGGCATCTGCCTCAGCTATAGAAAGAAGCCTGCAGAAGACCTGCAGGCTTTTTGATTATCCTTCTCTGATTTTACGCTGAAACAAAAGAGGGTGATGACGTGAAAAAGAGTCAAACATTATTTAAAAATCCTAAACCACCCTTTATGTTTAAACCACAAAAGCATACCCGAGACGAGCAGACCCATGAAAATCAGCACGCCAAAATAGCCGTATTTCCAATGTAATTCAGGCATGTTGTCAAAGTTCATTCCGTACACCCCAACAATAAAGGTCAGTGGAATAAAAATGGTCGACACAATGGTCAATGTCATCATAATGGCATTCATCCGGTTGGAATTCAGCGTCTGATAGCTGTCTCGTAAATCGGCTGTCATGTCACGGTTTGACTCGACGATCTCGGTTAGTTTCAAAAGGTGATCATAAATATCATTAAAATAAGCATGGCGGTTTGGATCGCTTTTCATCATATTCGTGTTCACAATACGATATAAAAGGTCCCTCATTGGGATAATCGTTCTTCGCAGTTTGAGCAAATCTGATCGAATCCCAAATACTTCGTTCATTAACGTGCCATACGTTTTATGCCCTTCTTCATCCTCAATTTCATTCAGCCTGTCTTCAATTTGATAAATAATAGGGAAATAATCATCAACAAGCTCATCAATCAGCATGTAGGCAATATGCTCAGGTCCGCTGTTTCTCGCTTTATCAGAGCCTTTGAGCTTTCGAATCACACGTTCAACGTACGGCGCTTCTTTCAAATGAAAGGTCACGATATAGTTTTCACCAACAAACAGATCGACTTCCTCAGAACGAAGCGTTTTTTGATTAAGGGCATGCAGCACGAAAAATAAATACCCTTCATAAAAATCAAGCTTGGGCCGCTGTAAATAATGGAAGCAATCTTCAATCGCAAGCGGATGGAATTGAAAATATTCCTTTAAAAGCGCTGCTTCCTTTTCCGTTGGCGCATAAAAATCAATCCAATACCAGGCGATATCGGGGCTTGAAAGCTGCTGCAATGTTGCATGTTCAATCAAGTCGCCGTTTTTTGTCACTGCAAGTTTTCTCAGCATGTGCACCCCTCCAGACTTGCATTATATCATGAAGCAGCGCCGGTGAACTTATACGTTTTCTTCATAAAAAAAGCCGATCTCATTTTTGAGATCGGTTCAATGTGCGTGTATGATTGATGGATAAAACCGAGAATTAAGGACGGTGGAACGTAACGAATTTATCTTGGCGGTCAAACCAGCCTCTAAACGCCCAGTTATCCCAGCCGCCATCGCCGTTATTTTTAAATGTACCGCTTTCGAATACCCAAATACCGTAAACAACATTACCAAGATTAGCAGTAGCGAAAGTTTTTACACCGTTAAAACGGTCTTCGTAGTTTTGGCTTAGGTTAAAAACCATGACGTTATATCTGCCGCCAGCAGCGTAGAATGTGCTTTCCATGACGCTTTTAACGAATCCAGAACGGTTTGCATTTGCGTTTACTGCGTTTACAATGGCATTGGCAATCCCAAGAACATCAAAGTTTACGTTAACATTAGGGCTAGCCGTAGTGCCAGCTTTACCTTCAGCAGCTTTGTTTAAGACAGTTTGCTGAAGTGTAGTAGAAACAGGTGCTGAAGTTTTTGGCTCAGCAGCGTCAGCGAATACTGGCAGTGTCGAAGAAACAGCAGTGGCAAGGGCAACAGAAAGAATGGTTTTTTTCATTGGTCGGATCTCCTTTGTTTTTAAATTTTGGGTCTTCTTTTTCGTAAAATGTGAAACTAAGTGAAGCCGGTCATCAATGAGGTAAAAATGTTCCTGCAAGATAAAACAAATGATTGCCTAATCCGCTAATTTCTTTGTTCACCTCCTTGATATGTCATAATTATACAAATGTTTTCAGAATGGAAGATATCACCCAGAGGTTCTATTTCTAATTTAAGGAAAATGAGCCTAAAATGTTGAAGGATGCTGTCGAATTTTAGCTGAATTCGACTAAAAACTTTCGTCTATCCAAAAGGAGAATGTCCACAAATAAGGAAGATATAACTGATAAATTCTTGTACTCTTTATGTTTAAAAGTATTCAATCTAGAGAATCATTCATGCAAAATGAAACAATCACATCTGCGTATGTTTGCAGAAAGGAAGAGGACATGTATGTGGGAAAAACAGCTGGTGGTAGAGCCGCCGTATCATTTCGATCAAGTGCTTAGACGCTTATCAAGTGATCCATTAAAAGCAGTCGATTTGAGTCAAAGAGAAATCAAAGTGCCAATCAGATTAGAGGAAAAACCGTACGTGGTCATCGTTCAAGCTACTGGAACAAAAGATGCGCCTCTGTTCCGGGTGCGAGCAAACGGTCCTGAGGAACCCCTTCTTTCTGAGGTGAAACGGATATTTGGCATGGAGCATCAATTACACATGATTCAAGACCATTTTTCTCAAACCAATCTAGCGCCCATTTTTGAGCAGCATATCGGAACGCCACTCATGCTGGATTTTCATTTATATCATTGTTTAATGAAATGCATCATTCATCAGCAGCTTAATCTCTCGTTTGCTTACGAGCTCACGAAACGATTTGTCCATACGTACGGCGAGCAAATAGAAGGTGTATGGTTTGATCCTTTACCAGAAACCATTGCTTCTCTTGAAACAGAGGATTTGAGAAAGCTTCAATTTAGTCAGCGAAAAGCAGAATATGTCATCGATGTATCGAAACGAATTGTGAGCGGCTCACTTTGTTTGGAGGAATTACACGATTTATCTGATCTGGAGGTAGAAGAGCGATTGCTTCCGATTAGAGGGATTGGACCTTGGACGGTTCAAAATGTGCTCATGAATGGGCTTGGAAGACCAAATCTTTTTCCGGTGGCAGATATCGGCATTCAAAACGCAATCAAACGGCACTTCGACCTGCCTGAAAAGCCGACAAAAGAAGAGATGACAGCGCTAAGCAAGGAATGGATACCATATTTAAGCTACGCTTCTTTATATTTATGGAGAAGCATTGAGACAGATAAATAAATGAAAGGCATTTTCTCTCTTTGTCTAAGACGTGATATACTAATGAGATGGAATAAAATGAAGACAACCTATCAAGGGTTTAAATAGAACGGAGAGAATAAATTGAAAGAAAAACAGCAAGGTGCCCTTTTGCAAAAGGGACAGCAGTTCCCGCTTACCATTAAACGCCTTGGCATTAATGGGGAAGGGGTCGGTTATTTTAAAAAGCAAGTGGTCTTTGTCCCAGGCGCGCTTCCAGGTGAGGAAGTGGTGGTTGAAGCAACGAATGTCCAAGCAAAATATGCAGAAGGTACAGTGAGAAAAGTGCGAAAGCGCTCCGAGCATCGAGTCAAACCGCCATGCCCAGTATACGAAGAGTGCGGCGGCTGTCAGCTTCAGCATTTGGCGTATGAGCAGCAGCTAAATGAAAAGCGTGATATTGTCATTCAATCAATGGAGCGCCATACAAAGCTATCGGTTGAAAAGCTTGATATTAGGCCAACGATTGGTATGGAAGACCCGTGGCATTACCGAAACAAAAGTCAGTTCCAAGTAGGACGTTCTCACAGCGGAGACATCATTGCAGGGCTTTACGGACTGAATTCTCATAAGCTTGTACCGATCAAGGAATGTATCGTGCAGCATCCAAAAACGAACAAAACAACGGGCGTTGTCCGCAAAATTTTAGAGAAATTCGGCGTATCTGTCTACAATGAACGGACAAGAAAAGGCGACGTACGCTCGATTGTCGTGCGTGTCGGCTTTGAAACAGGTGAAGTACAAGTCGTTCTTGTCACATCAAAACCTGAATTTCCAAAGAAAAAAGAAATCGCCGAAGCCATTCAAAAACGTCTGCCTGAAGTGACGTCCATTATGCACAATATTAATGGTGAAAAAACGTCGGTCATCTTCGGTCATAAGACATCTCACCTAGCTGGCAACATGGTCATTCAAGAATTTTTAGGAGACGTCTCCTTTGAACTGAGTGCACGTGCTTTCTTCCAATTGAATCCCAAGCAGACGCTAAAGCTTTACGATGAAGCGAAAAAAGCGGCCAAACTGACTGGAAAAGAAAAGGTTGTCGATGCATATTGCGGCGTTGGGACCATTGGGATGTGGCTTTCAGATGGCGCCAAAGAAGTACGAGGAATGGATGTCATCAAAGAATCGATTGATGATGCTAAGAAAAATGCCAAAAAACACGGCATGAAAAACGCGACCTATGTGACAGGAACAGCTGAACATTGGCTGCCAAAATGGGTCAAAGAAGGCTTCCGTCCTGACGTCATCGTCGTCGATCCGCCAAGAACAGGCTGCGAGCGCACCTTCTTAGACACCGTCAAACAAGTCAAACCAAAACGCTTTGTCTACGTCTCTTGCAACCCATCCACACTAGCAAAAGACATTGAGTACATGTCAAAAGACTACAAAATCGAATACATGCAGCCAGTCGATATGTTTCCGCATACGGCGCATGTGGAGACAGTTGTATCAATGGTAAGAGTGTAAAAAGTGAAGTGAATAAGACAGTCCGTGATTTGAATACTGGTGTCTAGCTGGTAGGATGATCACGGATTTTTTATATACTGATCCATAGGTGTCGATCAGAGTAAACCATATGAATGAGGTATAGGAGGATGGAAATGAGTCAATTCGAGATTCTAACAAAATACATACCAATGCTTCAGGAGGATCGTATAGGAGAATGGGTGATCGATCAAGAAAATGATGGAACAGCTGAACGCCCAATCCAGATGCCCTTTGTGAATTATTCCGAAACGGTCCAACGCTTTATCGAAGATGTCTATACCTTTGCAGAACAACATCAAGAGCTGGAGCTTACCCGCTACAGAGAAATCCTCAAAGAAAATGGCATTGAAGGTGGATTGAACGATATCGAGAATGTGGACATTTCAAATTTAAATGTGCAGTGTGTACTTGCACTCATCATGGGAGTGGTGAGAGCTGAGCGGTTTTGCGAGGGTGCCATATTCAATTCTTTTAAAAGTGGAACCATGTTGAAGTGTCTTGAAAGATTGGATTGTTTGGAGTAAGAGAGGCTAAGTTTTGAAGTGGAAGAAAATGAGAGTACGCAGATTAAGAGAGCTTTAAAAACATATAATACAGAATACGATATAGGTTCAAGTAACGTTGAAGTTTTTGATTTCATGATTATGAAAAATTGTTTTCCTATTCTAAAATTATCTATTGGATAAATGTTGGTTAATTGATATATAGTTGACATATATAGGAGACTAAGTTACTATCTTATTGTTTGAATTAAAAGTATTAGATTACTAAAAAGGAATGTATAAGTAATAATGAAAAAATTCGTTTTGCTTCTCTTTTTATCTTTGGTCGTGATTTATGTGAGTTTTTTAATTGTCAATCCAAAAAGTAGTGAAATTCAAGAATGGGAAAAAGAACAGCAAATACCGAATTTAACAAAAAAGCAAATAGAAAGTTGGGGGTATAAATCATTAAATATTAAGCATGAAAAAGTTTATAAAAGACGGATCAAAATAGCAATTATAGACTCTGGAATTGATAAATCTCATCAAGAATTAAAAGGTATAGTAACTAAAGAATTCAATGCTATCAAACCTAATGAAAGCATTGTGGATGATACTGGTCATGGAACTGGGGTAGCAGGCATTATCGGAGCAAAAAATAATGGAACAGGAATTAGAGGAGTAGTAGGATCTAACAGATTGGAGATATATTCAATTAAAGCTTTTGAAAAAGGTACTAGTAATATAGAAGTAATAGAGAGAGCATTGAGATGGGCTATAGATCAAAATGTAGATATTATTAATTTTAGTGCAGGTACATCAAAGGCTAGCGTTGAATTAGAAAACTTAATTATTGAAGCTGTAAACAAAAAAATAATAATTATTTCAGCAGCTGGAAATAGTTTTAATAATCACATTCAATTCCCAGCTAATCAGCCTAATGTAATTTCTGTTGGGGCAGTGAATCATGAATATAATCAAGTTTCAGGTACAACTATTAAAAACGTCGATATTGTAGGTCCAGGTCTGGATATTTTGACTACATTTCCAAAAAATAGATTTGGTTTTTTAAGTCATACTTCATCTGCAACTGCTTTTGTAACAGGAATAGTTTCAAACTTATTATCTCAAAATTCAAATCATTATAAGATGAAACACGATGAAATCTTAAATATTCTAGAGGAAAACTCTAAAGTTATCAAATTAAGCAATGGATCAAAATACTATTTTGTTCAAGAAAGTTATAGATAATAGCAGGGAGAAAAGTACATATGAAAAAAATGTTAATTAAAATAATAATAGTGTCCTTAATACTTAGTCTTCATGTACCTCTAACAAACGCTGAGCAATTAACTGATAGTGAGTCATTGGAATTAGTAAAAAAGAAATTGGTTAATGAATTGGAGGATTCAGGTTTAGAAGATGTCGAAGTTAATATGTTAACCCCTATGGAAGTACAAACTAAAAATTTAGAAAGAGATTTGGAAGACATATATGAGGAGAAATTTGAAGGAGTCCTTAAAAAACCATTTGATGAATTAGTTAGTCAAAATCAAGAAGAATTAGATATAGATAAGGAGTATTTAAAGAAAAAAGAAAAAGAAATGTCTAAAATTTCAGAAGAAGATTTTGAAGAGTTAGAAGAATTAATATTTAGTGAAGAAGAAGAAGAAGAAGATCTGAAAAGTATTGAAGAAATGAAAGAACAATTGGATTTTGAGCAAGAAGATAAAAAAGATAGTCTTATTGATAGCAGTGACGTCATAGTTCAAATAAAAGGGAAAAATGAATCTAATGAAGAATTTGTTTTAGGCTTTGGGTTCGAAATTGGGGACAATGTAATAAATATTTCTTCAGAAACTGATAATGGTAAGTTAACAGAGTATGAAATTAAATTAGATACTCTATTAGAGGATTCATTTAGTGCAACTATGAAAAACCTAGAAACAAATGAAAAAGTAGATGTTGAATTAAATGATGAGGAATTTAAAACATCTGTTTTTTGGATTCCTGCTTTAGGAGCAGTAGTAACTGTAAGTATGCTTGAAGCTTTAGCTATAAGTGTCGGACTTGCTACACTGATATATTTTGCTGCTCAAGGTTTATTATCACTTAAATCTGGAGCGTTATGGGTAGCTGGAAAGGTAGCTAATAACAATACAAAAAATAAAAGATATGTTCATTATGAAGCCATGAGAACATCAAATTCAATAGGTTTATGGGTGGGACCTGGTAGATCTAAGAAGAAGGCAATTTCTCGTTTGAAACGCCATTTAGATACTTGGAGTATCGGATCAGTAAATGCACGACTTATTGCAAAAGGGGCCTCTCCCACAGGGCGATATAGATATAATAAGGCACATAAGCCGCCTAAAGCTTCTAAAGGAAAACGTACATTCACACATTATCATCCTTATGAATTAAAATCTCATGCATTTTACGGAAGTGGTAAAGTTTGGTGAAAAATGAGGTGATCAAATGAAAAGTAAAACAAATTTAACTGAGGCTTATCCTCCTATGAAAATAGAAGAAATTGATAAAATTTTATTATATGAACTTGATGCAATAAAAATTGAAAAAGAAGATGAACGTATAAAATTCATTTTACAAGATCCCTATTGTCCTGATAAAAGTCATATTCACAGTGTGTATGTCATTTATAAGAAGTCTATACTCAATTTACTTGAAGGTAGGATTCGTTCTATTCATAGTCATGAATTCATGAGTGCTAAGAAAAAAGATCGAACGATTTCTAAAGAAGATATAGAATATGTATTAGAGATGGCTACAGTTGTGGTTCCTGCAAGTGAAAATAATGGAGTATTGACGAATTATTTTTATAGTGGAGATGGAGAAAGGTTAGATAGTATTTTTAATATATGCTTAGGTTATTCAACAGATTTACAAAAAAAAGAGCATAAAGTAAGTTTACAACGATTTATGAATGATATAAAGATTGTTGAACAGATGGGACTGTTAGAAAAACTTTAATCGATAATAGATGTAAATTTACAAAGTAACTCAAATTGTGTACATGGAATCAGAATCAAAAAATTAGCAAAACCTAGATTTTAAGAAATCTAGGTTTTTTTGCGTAACAGCAGTTATTTCATGGTGACTGAATGCTTAATAGATGATGAATGCGAAGTTGGAGTCTACATTCTTCAACTTAATCTAATGATAATACGATTGAATATTAAATTCTCCTATTGACTTTCCCCTTTACTGAAAGGTTTATACTTTGATCAGATCAACAGAACGGAGGAGATGCAGGATGTTCAAAATCGGTGATTTTTCTATGTTAAGTAAAGTCCCTGTCAAAACTTTAAGGTATTATGACCAAATTGATTTATTAAAGCCTAAGCAGATCGATCAAGATTCGGGATATCGGTATTATTCAGCTGAGCAGCTGCTTGAGGTCAATCGAATTTTTCTGTATAAGGAATTGGGCTTTACGTTAAAGCAAATGGGTCAGCTTCTTCGTGAAGATATTTCGGTAGAGCAGATTCAGGGCATGTTTCTCTTGAAAGAGAGTGAGATTCAGCAATTGATCGAGAGAGAACAACAGAAATTAGCCCGTATTAAGGAGCGGATGCACCTCATCAAACGAGAGGGGTGTGTTGAAAAAGAACAAGAGGTCATCATCAAATCGGTTGAAAGCAAACGCATCATGTCTTTTCAATCCCATGGAACTGTTGACGAAATTCCAACATTCTTTCAAACGTTTCATCATTTGTTACATAAACATCCGCAAGAATTGAACTCTGAGCCGCAAATTGTGCTGTGGAGGGAATCACCTGCTCAAGAAAGTGAGTTCGAATTTGAGGTTGGGTATACCGCGAAAACGTTAAGAGGCTCTCTGCCTAAGGGCATCACGATACGTACGTTACCGGCTGAAGAAACCATGGCGACGCTCTTATTTCATTCAGATTCTCCATTCGCACAAACTGCTTGTGTTGACCTAGCGACATGGATCGAAAATAACGGATACCGCGTGAAAGAAGATCAGCCGGGCAGAGAGATTTATTACCCATTGTCTGAAAATGAAGAAGGAAGACTCATTGAAATTCAAATTCCTATAAAAAATGAAGTCAAATCGTAAACATTGCCCAAAGGAGAAACGTCACGATGAAAAATAAAGCCGTTGTCTATTTACTTGCTTTAGCAGCCTTTTTAATTGGAACGATTGAATATATCATTACAGGCATTATCCAGATGGTCGCAGATGATTTACAGGTCACGACGTCAGCTGCTGGTTTATTGGTCACATCATTAGCGCTCTCAGCAGCAATCGGCGCACCGATTGTCATTGCACTAACCATCAATATCGATCGCAGAAAAATATTATCATGGATGCTGATCATTTTTACTTTAAGTAATATCATCACAAGTGTCAGCCATTCGTTTGAAATGGTGCTGATGACAAGGGTTTTACAAGGAATTAGTGGAGGGACGGCCATTGTAGTGGCAATGGCTGTGGCCACACGTCTTGTCGAACGAGAAAAAAGAGGAACAGCGATTGGCATCATTTTAATGGGATTAAGCAGTTCCTTGGTTTTAGGTGTGCCCATCGGGACATTTCTAAGCAGCATGATCGGATGGAAAGCATTATTCGCAGCCATTGGCTTGATCACGCTCATTCCGCTGATAGTTGTGTATAGGCGCATCCCTTCTATGAAAGAACAAGAACCGGTGACGCTAGGTATGCAATTATCGATATTAAAAGATAAAAGAATTTTGCTTGCGGTGGCAGTTACACTCTTTTATGTAGGCGGATATTCCACTTTATTTACCTATTTAACGCCCTTCCTGCAAGAATCAGCAAACCTTAGCATCACAGAAATCAGTGGCATTTTATTACTAGCGGGAATATGCAGCTTTTTGGGCTCCAGCCTTGGAGGGGTTGCAGCAGATAAAAAAGGCCCAACATTCACGATTATCTCCGGAATTATTCTACAAATCATCATGCTTATGCTGCTAGCATTTGTGACAGGGAATCTCGTGGTCATGGTGGCGGTTATCATGATATGGATGATTGCTACATGGAGCACATCGCCAGCTCAGCAGCTGTATCTCGTCACACTTGTACCCAAATCTCCTGATATCGCATTAAGTGTCAATACATCATTTATTCAATTCGGATTTGCTTTAGGCTCGGGTTTAGGAGGGCTTGTATTGAGCAGGACATCTATATTGAATCTGAGCTGGATCAGCGCTGGAACGGTTCTTCTCGCTTTACTCATGACCATCTTGATGGTGGCGTTTGACAGAATCTCTCAGCAGAAGAGTTTGAAGGTGATGGAGCAAGGAAGGTAACATATTCAGTTTTTTATTGTGGGAACTACTTATCTCAGGTAGTTCCTTTTTGATTTGAAGAATGCACCAGTTGAGGGAGTTTATTTGCTACAATAGGAGTGAATATCCAAAGGTTTTTAAGGGTTAATAACAAATTACTCCAAAAATGAAAGCCGAAAAAGTACTACTAGACAGGAGAGAATACATAATGCCTGAGGAGATCATCAATCGGAAAGGCGCTCGAAAAGGGAGTGACATTCCTCATGACGTCTTGATCCTTTTGAATCAAGGGGAGATAGAGAGTGTAAATTTAACTGAATGGCTGGCGGTCAATCATATGACGCTATTACAGCATGTCCTGCCGTCCCTTGGCTTAGACGATCATTTGGACTATGTTTCATCTGAAGTTGCCAAACATAAATCTGAGTCAGGCATGAAAGCAATTCGTCTCATAGGTCATTTGTTAGATGAAGTGCTGCAGGAAGAAAATGAGGAAAAACGAGTGGAAGTCATACAGGCGTGCAGTCGTCACATATCTGATAGCGTTCGCTGCTGGGCTGCTTATATGAACAAGCAGCGTTCATCCTCTTTGGAAGAGAAACTAGCGTACATTCAGCCATTTGCAGCTGATCATCATTTTGGTGTTCGCGAAATTGCTTGGATGTCAGTGAGAGAAAGTTTAAGTGATCAGCTCGATCAAAGTATAGAATATTTAACAGAATGGGCAAAAAGCGAGGATGAAAATATTCGCCGGTTCTCTGTAGAGTCGATCCGTCCAAGAGGTGTATGGACAAAGCATATTGAGTTATTAAAACAGGAACCAGAGAGGGCACTGCCTATTCTAGATCACCTCAAATCTGATCCATCAACATATGTTCAAGATTCTGTAGGAAACTGGCTGAATGACGCTAGTAAAACACAGCCGAATTGGGTAAGAAACCTGTGTGAACAGTGGTCAAAGGATTCTGATACAAAAGCGACTAGCAGAATTGTTAAAAAAGCCAAGAGAACGATTGTGAAGGGGAATTTGTGAAAAAGAACATGAACTTAATTTCCTTTTTTGAGGGATTTTTATCTAAATGATTCAGGAGAAATTCTTAGAGATTTGCAGGTTTATTATTCAGAAGTACTATTCTTCAGAATGGTACAAATTTCGTTTTGTTTGAGTCAAATATTGCTTTTGTAATACATAATTCAATAGAGCATATTAATTCTTCTGACTAACACTAGAAATAATATCTATCTATAAAGAAAACAATATACAGAGAGAGTGAGTAGTACCATTGATGAATCAAGATACTTTTGCTGAATGGTTGAGAACTTATGCAAATATAAAACCATACTCTATTGGAAGATACTCTAAAGCGATCGGCACAATATCCTCAGAATTAGAAGACTATGGATTACAGAGTATGAATTTATTTACTTTAACTGATGCTGCCTTTATTGATGAAATTCTTAGTAATTCTGAGTTTAAAAAGAAAAATGAAAAAGGACACAGGATGTATAGTGTAGCTTTAAAGCATTTAAAAAAATACATTGAGTATTATTATGATTCTGAGTTACAGGCAGAGCTGTTCAAAGAGGAGCTGCAGTTTGAAAAGTACCTAATAGGAAATCCTGCTGATGTCAGCAGAGCTGATATTGAGGATAAACCAAATGATAAGCCTAAACATAGGTTAGTGAAAAATAGAAAGGTATGGAGTAGAAATCCTAAATATGCAGTTGGGGCTGTAGCTGATGCACATTATTTATGTGAGTTTGATAATCAGCATAAGCACTTTATTTCTAAGTTTAATGGAGAGAATTATGTAGAGGCTCACCATTTGATACCAATGCAATATCAGGATCAATTTGATCACAGTTTAGACATCCATGCTAATATTGTTTCAATTTGTTTAGTCTGTCATAAGAAAATCCATTATGGACGATTTGAGGACAAGAAAGAAATATTAGATAAACTATTTCACAGTAGGAGAGAGAGACTTCTTAAAGGTGGAATTGATATAGAAATTTCACAGCTATACACGTATTATCAGGATTGAGAAAATCTAAGGGAATTATGGCTGGCTTAAGATTACTACCCAAATTAGGATGCTAATTGAGTATTTAGGACAAATTGATTATAGCCTAAGTAAAATCACTCAAAATGTCATTTTAAAGAATGAATTTCAATAGCTCTGCACAAAATAATCCTTTACATAATCCATCATCATCATGTAAGATATGGAGAAATTAAAAGCGAAGAAAAGGACATGAGCCATTTTTACTGGTTACCAGAGAGGGAAGTCACGCTGAAATCTTCCTAACACAGGAAAATTGTCTTACCACCTTTGAGCTGTATTGGGGAAATCATAGTATCCAATATCGTCAATGCCACGTTACGGCACCAGAGCCATAAAGCGAATACGCGTTATGGGAATTTGGGTGGAACCACTGATCACACATTCGTCCCTCTATGAGGGATGGGTGTGTTTTTTTGTACACTCATATATGATCATTGCTTTGAAAAGGACATGAGCAGCTTTTACGGTTACCAGAGAGGGAAGTCACGCTGAAATCTTCCTAACGCAGAAATGCTGTCTTACCACCTTTGAGCTGTATTGGGGAAAACATAGTATCCAATACCGTCAATGCCACGTTACGGCACCAGAGCCATAAAGCGAATACGCATTATGGGAATTTGGGTGGAACCACGGATCACACATTCGTCCCTTTACGCGGGATGGGTGTGTTTTTTTATTTCAAAAAATATGAAAGGTGTGTCAATCATGAGAGAAAACATGGTGAAGATTCAATTTCCGGATGGAAAGATAAAGGAGTTTCTCGCAGGTACGACTGTCGCAGATGTTGCCTCCCATATTAGTCCGAGCTTAAGAAAAAAAGCAGTGGCAGGTAGGATCAATGATCAAATGGTTGATTTAAGTGAACAGCTATACAGCGATGCTCGGCTGTCTATTGTCACACTTGATTCAAAAGAAGGGCTTGAAGTGATGCGCCATACATCTGCACACGTATTAGCCCAGGCTGTGAAAAGGTTATATGACAATGTCACACTGGGGATCGGACCTGTCATTGAAAATGGATTTTACTATGATATGAAGCTCAATCAAACATTAAGTGTAGAGGATTTGTCAGAAATTGAAAAAGAGATGAAAAACATCATAAAAGAGAATCATCTGATCCAAAGAAAAGAGGTCTCTTACAAAGAAGCTGAAGCGCTGTTTGCACATGATCCATATAAGCTGGATATTTTAAAAAATTTACCCTCTCAAGAAGCCATCACGGTTTATCAGCAAGGAGAATTTATCGACTTGTGCCGCGGACCGCATGTACCTTCTACAGGGTACTTAAAGTCATTTAAATTAACACGGGTTGCAGGGGCTTATTGGCGGGGAGACAGTCATCAGGATGTCTTGCAGCGAGTGTATGGTGTTGCGTTTCAACACCCAAAACATCTAGCTGATTATCTTCATTTCATGGAAGAAGCAAATAAACGTGATCATCGGAAATTAGGGAAACAGTTATCTCTCTTTATGTTTTCAGAAGAAGCGCCAGGTATGCCGTTTTATTTACCAAAAGGTCAAATTGTCAGAAATGAATTAATGGCTTTTTCAAGAGAAGTGCGAGGCAAAGCGCAATATGAAGAAGTGAGTACACCGTTTATGATGAACCAAGAGCTTTGGGAAAAGTCAGGGCACTGGGATCATTATCATGAAAATATGTATTTCTCAGAAGTAGACCATACAAGCTTTGCTTTAAAACCGATGAACTGTCCAGGGCATATGCTCATGTTCAAAAACAGCTTAGATTCATACAGAGACCTTCCGATCAGAATGGCTGAGTTTGGTCAGGTGCATCGTCATGAATTTAGCGGAGCGTTAAATGGATTGTTCAGGGTCAGAACATTTTGCCAAGATGATGCCCATATTTTTTTAAGAGAAGATCAAATTGAAGCTGAAATCAAACGGATTTTTCAATTAGTTGATCATGTGTATCGGACATTTGGGTTTGAGTATTCAGTCGAGCTATCCACTCGTCCAGAAAAAGCCTTAGGGGATGACGCCATTTGGGATATATCCGAAACAGCGCTAAAAAATGTGCTTGATCGTCTCAATGTCGACTATCAGCTAAATGAAGGAGATGGGGCATTTTATGGTCCGAAAATCGATTTTCATATCAAAGATGCCTTGCAGCGGAGCCATCAGTGCGCCACAATTCAGCTGGATTTCCAAATGCCTGAGAAATTTGATTTAACATATATTAACGAAAAAAATGAAAAGGTACGGCCAGTTGTGATTCACAGTGCCATTTTTGGTTCTCTAGATCGTTTCCTTGGCATTCTCATCGAGCATTTTGCGGGCGCTTTCCCATTATGGCTAGCACCAGTACAAGTACAAATCATCCCTGTCTCAACTGTCCACCTTGATCACTGCTTAGAGGTGCAGCAGCAATTAAGAAGTATCGGAATAAGAGCCACAATCGATGAGCGGGATGAAAAACTTGGCTATAAAATGAGAGAAGCACAAATGCAAAAAATCCCTTATATCGCGGTCATCGGCGATAAAGAAATGCAGGAAAAATCACTAAATATCAGACAGCACGGAGAAAAGACGTCAAAGGAGCTGTCTATTGAGGACTTTAAACACTTGGCAGCTCAGCAAATAAAAGACAGATTGGCTGCTCAAATATGATGTGCTGATTTTATGAAGAAGGATAAGACGTTCATTGAATGATGGGCGTCTTTTCATTTGCGAAAAGAGCCGAATTGACAGTAGAAAGGGAAAATATTGAAACATTTTTTCTGTAAAATCGTAATAAAGATAGAGCGTTCAACAGAAACATTTATAACGGAGAGGAGTATTACATGGAACAAGCTGCACTGAAAAAGATGAGGACAAAACAAATAGCTGTCTCTAATTTAATAGCCGTTATCTTAATCATTGCTTTTTATATGATGATTCAAATTGTTGAAATTCGATTTACACATTTCTTTCTTTGTTTAGGAATTTTAATGCTCCTTCAAAGCATTTATGGTTTTATTAAAAAAGGATCAACAAAGTCCTTCATTCCAATTTACGAGCAGATAGCAATTTATGAAAGAGAAAAATTAGGGGAAGAGTGGGAGAAGGAACAGAGGACGGATAATGTTTGGAAACTGATAATGAGCGGGCTTATGTTTTTTCAGTCATTTAGTTTCCAAAATGTATCGAACCCATTCTTTGATATCCAACCAATGTTTCTACTTTTCTTATTGATTATGGCTCTAGCTCTTATTAATATAAGCATGCTTTTTCGCTTTAGAAAAATCGACCGATCGACTGAAGGCGAATTAACAGGATATACAAAAGAGTCAAATATAATGGCAATAGCTTTAGGATTCTTAACTGTAATCATCCTCTTCATCTTTATCGTCATTTTTCTTCTCCCATAAAACATCATCATTTTGAGGTGAAACAAATGAATGCAAACATTCAACAACTGATCGATCAGACAAAGGCGAAATTTGGTTTAGATCTTTACCATCTAAAAAGACACAGTTTTTATCGCTACGTCAATATGTTCAATGAAACGGTTTATATATTGAATATGGAATGGTTCCCCTCTCATGAAGCTGAACCCGAGGACGATGATTTAAACCCGGACGGCACAGCTGTGATTGACGTGAACTTGAATACAGGCCAGGTTGAAACGGTTATTTTTGTCATGGACAAAACCTTCGCGAAGAATGGTGTCACGTTTAAGAGACCTTATCCAGCTCATGCCATTCAATGGATCGAACAAGAAACAGGTTTGATCTATGGCGAGCATTTTCACATGCATGAGAAGGAAAAAGGGGAACTTTTTTTCGAAGAAGCAATAGATGGTGTGAAAGTGACGCCTTCAGGCAGAATCGAAGTGAAATGGGGTGAACATGGGCAGCTCATTCACTTTATACATCGAGGGCCATTTATGGCAAAAAAACGACTAAGGGCTGAAGAATATGTGCTTTCCATTGATAGGATCGAGAATTTAGCCCAGCAGCAAGTGCAGCGGTTTGATTGGCCATCCTTCGAGCAGAATCGAATCCGCCCGATTTATGCGTTAGAAGAAATCTATGTAAAAAACGATGGAACAGGAACGATACCGTTTGAAATTGGGCGTGAAGAAACGAATAGTATACACATGCATCAGGTCATGGAGTGGAATGAACCGTTAAACAAAGCCTTTGAAAAAAAGGAAATCGATATAAACGAGGACATTACTGCTGAACAAGCCTTCTCATTGGAGCCTTCGCCAGATATATTCCCGATCTCAAAAGAAGAGCAAGTTGCTTGTATAAAAGCGGTTCGAACCTTTTTGGCGCAAAAATATTCAAAGGATACAGGGAAGTGGGTGCTAAAAACACTCCACCGTGATCATGGCTACATCCAAGCGATATTAAAAACGAATGAGCAAGAAGGCTGTGGATTTATGGATAAGATCAAGGTCTTCATTGATGCCAGCACTTTTGAAGCCATTAATTACATAGATAAAAAAGAGATGTTTCAAGTATGCGGGATACTCAATCCATCTCAAACAGCTAGTGAAATCACCATATCTCAGAAAGAAGCCTTTGAAAAATTGAGGGAACGCCTCGAACTTACACCCATCTACGTCTATGACGATGTGCAAAAACAATATGTTTTATGCGGAAAGCTCGATTGTCATGATGGTGTTGATGCAGTGAGCGGTGAAGTGTTCTCTTTGACAGACCTTTCATAGCTTCTAAAAGAACAGTGAGCAGCTGTTCTTTTTTGCCCCATCTCCCTCTTTTTTGAAGAAAAATGGAATTTTGTAGAAGGAAGTTGTCGTTTCATCACGAAAGAAACAGATAAGAATATGATCATAGGTCCATCGGTTGGAATTCGTATTTCATATAGTAAACGTCATACATAATGAAAACCCATAACAGTAATGTTGATCTACAATCCTTTTAGAAGAAAAATGAAATCGTGTCTCTAGTAGTATGCGAAAATAGGCGGACTAAGATCATAGGATGAGTTGAACATGTTTGTTTTTAGGTAAGCTTAAAGCCATAAATAGAAGAAAGTGAGGATATCTACCTTGAGTACATTGGAAGTGTTTCGTCAGTTTTTGGTTGACCATTATCCTGCGTTACAAGATGAGCTTTGGCTGAAAGATGTTGATACCCTTCGAATCTCTCCTATTCTTCATCCTTTTCTGAAAAGCAAGCTGCCAGAAGGAATCGAAAAATTCACTTGTGTCCTATTCACGCAGCAGACCGATCAAACCGCTGCACCGCTCAAAGTTTACCTTCTATTAGATGAATATGAGCAATCACTTTATGCCATTGATTTGATGAATGAACAAATAGTGCTTCATTAATACAGAAGAAAAAAGCTGCTTGAGAGCTCCTCAGCAGCTTTTTTTGATGAACATTAGTCGATCATATCAACCAATCTTCGGTTCAAGTTGTCCAATTCTTTTTTTGTTGGAAAAGAGCTGATCAGCAGCGTAGATCGTCCAAATTGAATAGGGAGCTCAGTATCGGTCACAATCATATCAATCCCTAGTTGATCCATCGCTACAGCATTTAATGTATTCTCTGGACTTGTGAAAATGTGAATGAGAGGAGGCACGCGTAATTTAATTAAATCAGCAATAAACAAACTATGATAATAGCCTAATGTTGAAATAACAAAAATGTTCAGCGCGTTTCTCCGTTCCATCTCCAAATGAACAAGTCCTCTCCAGGAAGATGTAATGATACGAATCAATTCCCGTTCATTTTTCACAAAAGAACCGAGTATATCATCTGTTTTTAACTCTTGGATGATATGAGTAATCCTCGAATAGAAGTAAGGAAACTGTTTTTTTACCTCTGATAAATAGCTCGATTTCTTTTTGAAAAGGAATCCATCTCTCACGGTAATTTCATTGGAATACACATAGTATTGGAGAAGAATGAGTGTCATCACCTTGCGATTCGCTATTTCTTGATGAAAAATCGACTCCAATTGGTTAATAAATGAATGAATGGCATCATAGAGTCGTGGTGTATGTGACTGAAAGAACGTCAATTTTTCTTCGACAGTTTCAATTGATTTAAAGTGTCCAATAGCTGGTTCAATCAACAGCAAAAAGACAAATTCATGATGATCCAGCGTCACATCAAATACGTCTTTGGTCATTCGGCAAATATGCTCTTCCCATGTTTTGATTTGATCATAGATCCCTTTGGCTACTGAGGTTTGTTTTTCCTCTTTCATTGAGTACGTATATTTACGGCTTATTGAGAAATTTTTCCTCATTCGGTGAATGGAAACGCCTAACCACAGACAGTATTTATCTATAGCCACATCTGGTACATTGACTTCGAGCACCTGAAATAGCTCTTGTAATAAATCAACTGCGTCTTGTTTTGGAATATCATCGAATGGCCAAAGCCGGCTTCCATACACTTCAAACAAAAATTCAACAAAGAATTGGCGAATTTCCTTCTCATTCCCATGAAACTGCATACTATCTGGACGTAACTCAATGTCATAGGATGTAAGGATCGAGTTGATTTTATGAATCGTGTTATACAGTGTGGATCTACTGATATTAAGCGTGTCCATCCATTCATAGAAAGACCTGTTTTGTTCGAAAAAAATGCCGTCAATCAATCGGATTTCAATCGTATCTTTTAAAATTTCTTTAATATAGTAGTCCACTCGTATCGTCTGCGTATAACAAATAGATATCCCTTGTCTTGGCTTTATGTGGATTAACGGCTCTCCGTTCTCTGTTTGGAACGATTTCATTTGTTCTAAATCGCTTTGAATCGCACGAACCGAACCGATATGTTCATTCGATATCTCTTGAAGGCTCCACCACTTATTTTTTGATACAAGCAGTTTTAAAATGTTTATCCATCTCTTTGATTTATTATCAATGAGCTCCATCAAACAACTAACTCCTTCCCTTGGCTTGCCTCTATATATTATGAAGTTCTGATAAAGAACATGAGATTCTCAAAATAGGCATGAAATGATTGTAATGTTTAGGCTAAATCGTTTTGTCTTCACTTTTGATGATAAAAGAGAAAAAAATTAGACAAAAACAAATGTTATGTGTTGATTCTCCATATTTTTCTTTTAAAAGGTGATGAATGAGCCATGAATCCTATAAAAATGGATCATTTTAGATATTTTGTTTATTTTTTTGCTGTTGAAACGGTAAATGTAAGAATAAAAAGCAGCAGCTTTTTGATTACCATATGAAAGGGAGTAGAAAGGAATGCGATCTAAATGATGCTGAACTGTCTAACCATACATACCATATGATACATGCTTGTTTCATATGAACGAACCATATGTGAGCATATGCTTATATATGCATGCACACATTATTTATTGTTCATTCCAGTATAAATAGAAAAATTCACATTTATTCTTTCATGATCCCTCTCACTATTCCCCATGTCTATAGACCCCTATCCCGTTACTAAATCCACTACTCATGATTGATCAACTCATTTTATTCATAGGGTCTTAAGGTGCAATTTTTAGAAATATTTGATCAGAAGCGGAGTGATTGATCGGACAGTATATAAATGATTTTTTTATCGTTGTTGAACATTAATTTTAGAAAAGGGTGGATGTATTGAAAAGAATATTGGCGCTGGCACTTATGACTGTGTTAGTCATACAGTCTAGTATATTAGGAGTCTTGCCTTTGGCAGGGGCACAAGCAAAAGAAACTCAAGAAAACATTTATGGGGATATTGAGTTTGCTGATAGCGAAGGCAACAAGTTATCAAGCATGGAAGATCAGCAAGTAAGAAAGGCCACTGTGCATTGGTCTATAAAAGGAATTGATCTAAAAAAGCAATATCCGTATGTACTTTCTCTTCCTTCAGCCATCCAGGTTGAGAAGGAGCAGAAGGAACCGATTACTGTGGGTGACATACCTGTTGGCGAGTATACCGTTTCAAAACAAAATGAAGTGACGGTGAAATTTAAAGAAGATGTTGAGATCGATCCAAATTTAGAAGGATCAATTGACATCGATGTCACCAGTATAGCTGAGCAAGAAGAGAAAACAAAGCAAAATGAGGGTGAAGAAAGTCTTCCAAAAGATGACTCAACCTCATCTAAGAAAGATAAAACTTCTAACAATCAAGAAGCCGCTCAAACGAAACAAAATGATGAAGATGAATTACTAAAAAACAAAGTGAGCGTGTCTAAGCGTGTAGGGCTGCAAAGTGTTTCAAAACAAATGCTGATACAAGAAAATCTCCTCACTGATGCGAAATTAATATATGAAGATCCGGAAGGAAATTCAGTTGAGAAACCTGATATCAACTCGCTGATTTCCATTAACTATGAGTGGGCCATCCCAAATGGGCATAGCTATAATGGCGGGGATGAATTCCATTTCAAGGTTCCAGAGGAATTAGTGATTTACGAAAAAATCGATCGTCTCGAGATGAAATTTAATCAGGCAACCGTTGGTTATTTCTCTGTAGATGAGAGCGGAAATGCCTCCATCGAGTTCACCGATTTTATTAAACAATATTCAAATATCCATGGAACACTTCAAGTTTGGACACAATTAGATCAACAAACAGTCATCACGGAAGAAAAAGAAGTCATCATTACCCCGATTGAAGGCAAGGATACGGTATCCATTCCGATTCAATACATTCCAAATGGTCCAAACGTCTCTAAAAAGGGAGAACCAAATCGATCTTACAATGCTGAAACCATTCAATGGACAGTCGATTTTAATATGGACTTAGACGATGTGAAACAAGCGAGACTTTTAGATCCGATTCAAGAAGGTCAAGCGTTAAAAAAAGATTCAATTAAGCTTTATCGTATTGATACAAAGCTAAATGGGGAAACATCGCTTGGTCAGCAGCTTGATGAAAACCACTACACGATCGGCCAAACAGCAGATGGTCAAGATTTCACGATTGAATTTAAAGATGATGTGCATCTAGCTTACCGTTTAATGTATGAAACGAATATTACGAATCAAGATCAATCTGCATTTCGTAATAAAGCATCCCTTGTTTCCGGTGATAAAGTGATCAGTTCAGCAGAAGGCACAGTGAATGTGACAAGAGGCAGTCCTTTAAATAAAAAAGCCGCGCACTACGATCCAGTCACACAAACGATTACTTGGGAAATTCGGTATAACTATAACGAAAAAACGCTGGCTCAAAAGGACGCTTTGTTAGAAGACTTTTTTAACGGCACACAGGCGCTGATATCTGATTCAATTCAAGTCAAAGAAGTCACAATTGATCAAAATGGCAACGAAGCAGGAACAAAAGCGTTTGAAAATTATGTGGTTCAACCTCAAAAAAAGGATGAACAAAACGGGTTTACCTTGCAATTCAATCAAGATATTCAATCGGCTTATCTCATCACCTATCAAACAAAAGCAACGGAGCGGATTTTTGAAGCTGAAGAGATTATCAATACTGTAACAGCTGGCAAAGAGAGCAAACAAGGGAAGCAAAAAATTGACCAGCAAATCCTAACGAAAAATCATGGAACACCGAATTACAAGAACAAGACCATTCCATGGCGTATCACCTTCAACAAAGATCAACAAACGATGAACAATCTGATATTAAAAGATACGTTTACAAACGAAGGATTGACGCTGCAAAAAGATAGTTTAAAAGTGACGACAGGCAATTTAGTGCTTGAAGAAGGCACAGACTATCAAATAGTTGAACATGCAAATGGATTTGATATTCAATTTATGAAAGAAATAAAGACAGAACATGTAGTCACATATACAACGTCTTTTGATTATGAAAAAAGAGCAGATAAAGACCAAAAGAATCTGCGTAATCATGTAAAGCTTGAATGGGTTAATGAAGATGGCAAGGATTTGACGAAGGAAAATCAATCTGTCTTCACGCCTGACACATACACGCAGTCAAATGGTTTTAAGAATGGAACTTATGATGCAAAGAAAAAAGAGATCACATGGAATATCGGTGTAAACTATAATTTGAAACATCTAGAAGAGGCGAGAATCGAGGATTTCATTCAAGGAAATCAGCGTTTGCTTAAAGATTCAATCACCGTCTATTCGCTTGATTTACAAGGCGGGGAAAATGGAGCAGAAGAAAAAGAGGTATTAGCGAAAGAACATTATGACATCAAATTCCTTGAAAATGAAAAGGGAGAAACAGGCTTCGAAGTAATTTTCAAAAAAGCCATTGATTCCCCATACAAAATCACGTATCAAACAAGTGTTGAAGGAATGGATTTAGTACAGAAAACCTACGAAAATAAAGCGACCCTTTATGATGGACAGACAAAAGAATCAGATGTGAATGCTGTGGTGTCCATTCCAAATGGAGGGAAATACACGAGCAAATCAGGAAATCAACAAGGGAAAGTTATTGATTGGAAAGTGAATATTAATTTTGGTCAATCAACAGTCCAAGATGCGACGATTATAGACCATCCGAGCAGTAACCAAGCCATAATAGAAAACTCATTTCATCTCTATTCGACGACAATAGATGAAAAGGGGCAAGTGACAAAAGCAGAAGAGCTGGAAAAAGGGAAGGATTATGAACTAGACCTTGAATTCGACCCAGATTCTTTTCAAATCAAATTTAAAGAAGAAATCACGAGACCATATATTTTAGAATATCAATCTCTCATTTTAGATAAGGTGGGAAGTACACTTCAAAACGAAGTAACGTTTAGAGGTGAAAATGTAAAAGAAATCAAAAAGGAATCCGAAGCCTCAATTGTGGTCAAACGTACAGCTGGCATGGGAGATGGCACAGGAGCGATTGGTGCTTTAACCATTAAAAAGGTAGATGCAAGTACTGGAAAAGCGCTAAAAGGAGCAAGCTTTTCACTGACAGATGCTGCGAGTGGTATCGTCATTGGAACAAAGGCAACAGATGAAGAAGGAGCTCTTCGATTTGATCGTCTTCTGTATGGTGACTATATCGTGACAGAAGAGAAAGCACCAGATGGTTATATTAAGACGAAGGAACCGATCCATGTAACAATTGATCAGCCTTACGAATCAGGAGATCAAGCGAAAACAGGAAATAGCATGACGGTGCAGAACCAAGAAATCCGCCAGCATGTCAAGTTAACGAAAAAAGACAAAGAGACGGGTGCAGCATTAGAGAATGCAGAATTTGAACTGAAAAATGAATCTGGAGATACCGTCCAAACCGATTTGAAAACGGACGAAAAAGGAGAAATCCTTTTCAAACATCTTGAGCCAGGTTCCTATTATTTTGTTGAGACAAACGCACCGAAAGGCTATCAATTAAATCAGCAAAAATGGCCGTTCACCATTAAAGAAAATCAAACAGAGACAACGACTGTAACCGCAGTAAATGACATTATCAAAGGCTCTGCAGAATTGAGCAAAATAGGCGAAGGCGGAGAGAGACTAGAAGGTGCACAGTTCAAGCTTTTAGATCAAGATGGGCATGAGCTAAAAGGTTCGCTTGTCACAGGAGAAAATGGCAAGATCACGATAAACGAACTAAGACCGGGTACGTATCAGCTCATTGAAACAAAAGCACCAGATGGTTATGTGTTAGATGAAACGCCAATCAAATTTGAAGTACCACTTGATCCAAAGGAACCAGTCGTCATTTCGCAAAAGAACTTCTATGAAACAAGTGCATTAGAAGTGCTGAAAGAAGGGGAAGATGGCAAGAAGCTTCAAGGTGTTCGATTTGAAGTCTTGGATCAAAATGACGAAGTTGTGCGTAAAGATTTGACAACAGATGAAGATGGGAAGCTTTTGGTCGATAACCTCAAACCGGGCAAATATCAGCTCGTAGAGACAGAGAGTATTGATGGTTACGAAAAGAAAAATAAGCCTTATCCGTTTACCATCGAAATCGCACAAAAAACACCAGCTGAGATCAAAGTGATCAATGATCTTAAAACTGGAGCTGTCCAGCTCAGGAAGCTCGGTGAAAAGGATGATGTGCTTGAAGGAGCAGAATTCAAGCTTGTAGATGCAAATGGAAAAGAGATGAAAACAGGTCTTGTCACTGATCAGAACGGGAAGATCATCGTCAACGATCTGAAGCCTGGAACCTATCAGTTTGTTGAAACGAAGGCTCCATTCGGTCATGAGCTTGACGAAACACCTGTCACTTTTGCTATTCCATTTAACCCTGAGAAGCTGGTCAGTGTGACAAAAGAAAATAGCCGCAAAACAGGCGGAGTGCTGTTGCACAAAAAAGGCGAAGATGGGAAATCATTAGAAGGGGTTGTCTTTGAACTATCTGATGATAAAGGAAAGATAGTGGCAGGAGGAGAAGGAATCACAACCAATCAGGATGGAAAGATCACCTTCACAGGGCTAAAACCTGGAACCTATCAATTTGTTGAAAGAAAGAGTCTTGAAGGCTATGAATTGAGTACGAAACCACTTGTCTTTCAAGTTGAATTAGGTCAAAAAGAATTGATTCAAGTGGAGGCCATCAATCAGCTTAAGAAAGGTTCTGTAGAACTCACAAAAATAGGGGAAGAAAAAGAAAGATTGAAAGGCGCAGAATTTACACTTTTCAATGACGATGGTAAAGAATTGATGTCAGGTTTAACAACCAACGAGAAAGGCATCATCACTGTCAACGATTTGAAACCAGGCGCTTACCAATTGGTTGAAACGAAGGCTCCTTTTGGACATAAACTAGATGCAGAACCAGTAGACTTTAAGATTGATTTCAATCCAAAACAACTGGTGAAAGTGACAAAAGAAAATATTCGGACGACAAGTGCTGTGAAGCTTCAGAAAAAAGGAGAGGATGGTCAGTTGCTCGCTGGGGTGACCTTCGATCTGATGGATGAGCATGATCAACGTATAAAGAAAGACTTAAAGACAGATAAAAACGGTCAACTGACAGTCGATCAACTGAAGCCAGGCACCTATCGATTTGTCGAAACAGCAAGCATTGCCGGCTATGAATTGGATCAGACACCTGTCACCTTTACGATTCGATTAGGTCAAGACAAACCAGCAAAAGTAGAAATCATCAACAAACTGACGCCGGGAGCAGTGGAACTGACCAAAGTGGATGATGAGGGACATACGCTGGAAAATGCAGAGTTTGCTCTTCTGAGTAAAGAAGGAAAAACGTTGAAGAAATCACTTGTAACGGACCAAAAAGGCAAGCTTCACATCAACGATTTAAAACCGGGACAATATCAATTCGTTGAAACGAAAGCACCTCAGGGCTATCAATTGGATAATCAGCCGATCCTGTTTACAATTGAGAAAAATCAGCAGAAGCCGCTTCAATTAACAGCGAAGAATCACTTGATCTTAGGAAGTCTGCGTATCATAAAGGTAGACCAGCAGACAGATAGAACCTTAAAAGGGGCAGCCTTTGACATTCATACAAAAGCCGGGAAAACCATAAAATCTGTGACAACAGGAAAAGACGGAGAAGCGATTGTCAAAGGGCTTAAACCTGGAGAGTATATACTCACAGAGACGAAAGCTCCAGATGGTTATGTAGCGTTAAAGAAGCCGCTCGCTTTTACAATTCAAATGGGCGAAGTGGAGATCAAGACAATGATTGTGAAAAATGCACCAGTGAAGAATGAAGAGGACCACACGAATCCTCCGGCTTCAGATAAAGGGGATCAACATCCGCCTCATGACTCAAACGGTGAGCTGCCAAAGACTGGAGAAGAATGGCTGCGTTACTTGATGTATGCAGGGATTTTACTAGTAGCTTCTGGAACTGTTCTTCTTGTTGTCAGAAGAAGAACCATTCAGTAAAAGGAAGGAACGAGTGTATTGATGAAAAAAAGAACCTTATTAGGCAGCTTTTTGGTGGTCGCGGGGCTAATGCTCATCTCCGTTCCTTTTCTATATGAGTGGCGAACTTCTCAGGAGACAGCAGCAATGGAACAGGCATTAAAGATGATTGAAGAAAATGAAAGTGATGCCCTTTCTTCTATTCCACATTTAACTGTGTCAGAAGAAGACCTGCGAGATACGATGGAGCTTGAGATCCCGTCAATTAATTTAAACGAAAAAGTGCTTCCTGTTACAACAAAAGAAAATTTAGGTATTGCACTGACTCAAATCAAATCTCATCAAATGCCAGGTGAAGGAAATTTCACGATTGCAGGCCATAGAGGGTATAGAGGCGATCGTCTTTTCCGTCAGCTGCCAGAGGTACCTAAAGGAGAAAAAGTCGTCTTACATCATCAAGCAGAAAAATACGAATATAAAATTGTCAGCTCAGCTACGATAGAACCGACGGATGTGGATGTACTAAAGGATCGCGGGAAAAATGAACTGACATTGATCACTTGTACACTTGATGGTCAGAAACGCTTTGTCTTAAAAGGAATACGAATCAATGCTTCAAAGGGTGAGCAGCCATCGGATGTATAACACCAACATAATAAATGATGGATGCGATGGAAAAGCAGCGCTCACGACCGACATGTTACACCATTTGTTATCAGAGCATTATCCAACTTTAAAAAATGAACGTTGGAATGTTGATGTAGATACAATTCGGGCTTCGCCTATTCTTCACCCTTTATTAAAAAGAGAGCTGCCAGTTGGTATTGAAAAATTCACCTGTGTTTTGTTCACGCAGCAGACAGCAGCTTTTGGAGAGCCTTTGATTGTGTACTTTTTATTGGATGAGAAAGGCGAATCGATTTACGCAATGGATCTCTTGCTTGAGCAGCAAGATACCCATTAAACGAGAAATAAAAAAGGAAGGGGCTTTGATTAACGGGTTCGGTTTTTAAGGTAGAAAAATGAAATCAGTAATATCATTAGGACTCTAATTCGTATATGAATTGGAGTTCTTTTATTTGTTTATATATAGGCATTTTACTAACTTTATTATTTCAATTCGTACAAAAATTAGCATAAGAATAGATTGAAAACAGACGTAATCATCGGCGGATTGTGAAGCAATTGGAAATCGAGGATTTAGTGGAGACTGATAAAATTTTCTAAATTTAAACGATTGGAGACCAAAGAAGATCATCTAGTTTTTATCCCTTCCCCTGTTTCTTCGGAAGAAATATCGGAAAGAGCTAAAGATGATCGTGTTTTGACTCCAAACTTCTGATAAAATTCATTTAGATAATCCGTATTAGGTGTGGAGGTAAAAGAATGCTAAAAGAACACCCTCAATATATTTTTCGTAATGATGCACGACCTGAAGTTGTTCATGATTTAGCCGATGTAGATGAAAATTCCACTGAGTTGTTAATCACAGGAAAAACAAAAAATATTGAAAGGTTGAAATCTTTTTCTAACCTAACGAAATTGTGGATTTACAAAGTGAACCAAAAGGAATTCAATACGATCTTGAGCTTAGTTAATCCCAAAATGCTCTTTGTGCATGAACTGAGAGTAGAAGATTTATCAATCATAAGTACTCTTAAAGATGTTGAGGTATTGGCACTTGAATGGAATACAAAAGCACAAAGTTTATGGGATTTATCAAAAAACACTTTCTTAAAATCTTTATCCATAACAAATTTTTCAAAGTTGAATGACATAGCCCCTTTGCAGAAAAAAACTGATTTAGAATTGTTAGAATTGTCAGGCGGTCTTTTTAATTCATTAAACTTAAATACACTTCAACCTTTAAGATACCTCAAGAATTTAAAATATCTGTGCTTATCAAATATAAAAGTGAAGGACGAGTCTTTAGAGCCGATATCGGAATTAGAGGGACTCAAGGAACTTGAAATTTCGAACCAATTCCCGACAGAAGAATATGCCAGGTTATCCGTAACCCTCCCAAATACTAAGTGTGATCGTTTTGCACCATACATCTTTTTATCAAGTCCTATTGTAGATAAAGATGTGATGGTTATTGGAAAGCGAAAACCGAAATTAAATTCAAAAGTTGGTGGGAAAAAGTTGCAAAAATACGAAGAACAATTTAAAGCGTACCAAGAAAAGTATATAAATTAACTTAAAAAGCAATGGAACATCAATTCCATTGCTTTTTCTATTGCGAATGTAATGGCTAATAACATCATAAACTTTTTCTTTCTTGTTATTCAATTATGCAAACAGCTTCAGCCCAACCACACCAATCACAATCAGCAGCAAGCTGAGTATACGAATCATGTTTTTCGGCTCTTTAAATAGAATCATATTAAACAAGACAGAGCCCGCCGTTCCAAGTCCAATCCAGACCGTATAAGCGACGGATACTTGAACAGAAGAAAACGAGGCGTATAAAAACAAAAAGGATAAGGCAAACCCGCCGACAAATAAAATGCCTGTCGTGATTTGCTTTTTCTTACTAAACATATTGAGCCCAATGGTCCCGCCGATTTCGCAGGCAGAGGCTAACAGTACAAAAAACCAGCCCATTTATACCGCTTCTCCTTTCTGCTCATGTGCATCTCCATCAGACACTTTCAGTCCGATAATTCCGAGAATTAAAATGCCCATAAATAAGAGCTTTTCTAATGAAAACGAACCGCCAAACAGCGCATAATCCATCAAAGATGTACCAATCGTTCCAACTCCGGCAAACACGGCGTACACGGTCCCTGTCGGCAGCTTCTCGCAGGCCTTCATTAAAAAATAAAAATCAATTGGAATGAGGCAGATAATGATGGCCCACTCCCACACAGCATCAGCTCTATTTAAACCAAACACCCAAAGTAATTCGAATAAACAAGTGAGTGCAACATACATCCAGCTTTTTTTCATTCTACTTCCTCCTAAAACTGACGATTCGTCATTTTAAAACCAAAAAAGAGCGTACAGCAAGTGCTGTACTATGTTAAGGTGTCTCTATGCCAAGTGCGTAAAGAAGAAATTGCTTTACCTCTCGCTTTTGAATCAAAACCTCTTCTGTATCTGTTTCCGTAAATAAGTACATTTGCTCAGCAGACGATTCGAGTAAACCGATAATGAATTTGGCTGCATATTGACAGTTCAAATTCGCACGGACCCTTTTGTCCTGCTTTGCTTTTTCTAGAAAAGCAGCGACCCATTTGTAAATCGGCTCATAAATATCTTCCCATTCCTTTAAATGCTCCGTGGCGGCTAAGCCTGAGTAGGTCAGGGCAAGGACATCACGGTATTGCCTTGTAAAAGCGAAAATGAATTCAACAAGCGCATCTGCTTGATCGAGGACATCTGCATGCTGAGTTAATTCCTTTTCGATCGCAGGCACCATCTGTGCGATCAGATGTTCTGCGATCGCAGGCATGACGGAAAGCTTTGAAGGAAAATATAAATAAAACGTTCCTTGCGCTACTCCTGCTGCTTTCACAATATCCGAAATGGTCGTCTTTTCAATTCCTTTTTCTTTAAACGCATCAATCGCAGCAAGCATAATCTTTTCTCGTTTCGACATATCATCACCGGCCTTAAATGACTGAATGTCATTCAGTTTAGCGGGAAAATGACGATTTGTCAATATGGTTTTCTCTTCATTGAATGTGAGAATAAGTGATGAATAGATGCGGGCAAGCCTGAATAAGCTGTAAATATGGTCAAGCATCATCATGTGAGAAAGGGGCAGCTCTCTGTATGACATCCAGTGCTATGTTTTCCATTGCTTATTTTCTCCTGCTCGTCCCGCTCTATTTACATATGAGATATAGACAGGCAAAAAAGCACAAACGTTTTATCTATTTGCGGACAGAATTGGTCCTTGCCAGTCTGTTTATTTATACGAATGTTTTACTATATTTGACGGTCTTTCCAAATCGTTTTTCCGCCCCAAAAGATCAGGTGAGTGTTAACCTCATGCCTTTGCAGTCCATTTATCAAAATCTTCACGCCTACCATCATGGCTATCCAAATCTTGTCTTTTTAAATTTAGCAGGCAACATATTTTTATTTGTACCACTCGGTTTTTTTCTTTATCAAGCCTTTCGAACCATGCGCTGGCAAAAGGCGGTTCTTAGTGGCTTTCTCCTGTCAACCATGATCGAATTGCTCCAATGGATGTTCTCGCAATCTGGTATCATTACAAGAAGCAGCGATATTGATGATATTCTCTTAAATACACTTGGCACAGCGCTAGGCTGTATCATGTATCAGATATATCGAAAAAGGAAGGAGAAAACCTGAGTGAAGCGAGTTTGTATCATTCCATGTGGCGCGAAGAAAATTTGGGACGTCGATCCAGAGTCAGGAAGCCAGCCGGCGAACCTCGTTTATTTAAGTCCGCTGCATCAGCGTACGAAAAGCTATGCCCAAACGTTCTTTTCAGACTGGATGATCTTATCAGCGAAGCACGGATTCTTAAAGGCAGATGATATCATACACGAAAATTATGATGTGGCTTTTGGTACACCGCATGCTGAACAGATCACACGAGAAGAACTGAGCCAGCAATTTCATCAAAAAAATCTTTTCGCATATGATGAACTGGTAGTACTAGGTGGAAAGAAATATCGAAAAGTGATCGACCCTTTATTACAACCTCATCAAAAAGCAAATTATCCGCTGGCTCCATATAAAGGAATTGGCTACATGCTTCAGGCGTTACATCAAGCAGTGGAATCAAAAATAGAACTTCCGCCGCATATTTAACACATTCACATCTACCGGTAAGCAGGGTTTTGATCAATAAAAAGAGAATAATTGAAATAGCGATGCTGATTGTTTCATATCTTTTCAGCAGCCACTAGGATGCCCGTATCGCTCGGGTGAAGTGGCTCAATGAAAAAGGGAGGCGTATGAACATGACAACCATCTATTTAGCTGGTGATTCGACCGTTTCATCTTATCCAGATCGTCCTGTTCAAGGAGGATGGGGAGAGTTTTTACACCGCTATACAGCGCACGGGGTGAACGTTGAGAACCGTGCCATTGGTGGAAGAAGCTCAAAAACATTCATTGAAGAAGGACGCCTTGATGACATATTGGCTGACATTCAGCCAGGAGACTGGCTTTTCACACAAATGGGGCACAATGATGCTTCAAAAGAGAAGCCTGAGCGGCATACAGATCCTTTCACGACGTATAAAAGCTACCTGTCTCAATATATTCATGGAGCAAGAGCAAAAGGGGCAACACCACTTTTACTCACGCCAGTCGGCCGTTTTCATGAAAAAGACGGAGAATTTATCAATGATTTTCCTGATTACTGTGCCGCTATGAAAGAACTAGCTGATGAAGAAGAAGTCCTTCTTGTTGATTTAAATACGGCAAGCCTTCAGTTTTATCAAATTTCCGGTATAGAGAAAACGACCTCTTACTTTATGCTGTCAACAGGAATTGAGGATCGCACGCATTTTACAAAAGAAGGCGCAGATGCGATTGCAAGACTTGTTTCTCTTGAATTAAAAGACCTTGGTTTAACCATTGTGTGATGGATGACAGGACGAGTGAGCGCTCGTCCTGTTCTTTTTTTGCAGAAAGCTATTGATTCCCTTCACTAGAGTAGACTACAATAGGTACATATGATAATGAGAATCAATATCACTGAAAAATAGATCATTCGATGGAAAACTGGAGGGACTCAAATGACAGATCAGCTTGAATTGTTTGACGTCACCATTATTGGCGGCGGTCCAGCAGGCATGTACACCGCCTTTTATAGTGGGATGCGGGACTTAAAGACGAAGGTACTTGAGTACAACGAAAGCCTTGGCGGGAAAATCCTTCTGTATCCTGAAAAGGTCATTTGGGATGTCGGCGGTTTGCCGCCAACAAGAGGAGAACAGCTGATACAGCAGCTGGAAACACAGGCGAAAACATTTGAACCAGAGATTGCACTGAATCAAAAAATCACGTCATTTGAGCGAGATGAACATAATCATATCCTGCTGACGGCTGAAAATGGTGATCGTCATTTGACAAAGACCCTCATATTAGCGATGGGTCACGGCATTCCAGTTCAGCGGAAACTTGAAATCGAGCATGCTGACCGCTATGAAGTGACAAACCTTTATTACACTGTCCAGGAGCTCAAGACATTTGCTGGGAAGCGGGTTGTTATTTCTGGAGGCGGCGATTCAGCAGTTGACTGGGCCAATGCCCTTGCACCGATTGCTGAAAGTGTCACCGTCGTGCATCGCCGTGACATGTTTGGCGGACATGAGAAAAACGTCGCCAACATGAAGGCATCTTGCAAACGAATTTTAACACCGCATGAACTGACAGAGCTGCATGGTCAAGGCGACAAAATTGATGCTGTCACCATTCAAAACATAGAGACAGGTGAAAAAGAACGAATAGAAACAGATGCTGTGATCGTCAATCATGGGATGAAAGGCGATTTAAGCGTGCTATCAGAATGGGGTCTCAAGCAAGGTGAATGGGGACTAATTGAGGTCAATGAAAAAATGGAAACCAATTTACCGGGCGTCTATGCGGTAGGCGACTTGTGTACACATAAAAGCAAGGTTCGCTTAATTGCCGGCACGTTTGTTGATGGAGTCAATGCACTGAATAGCGCAAAGCTTTACATCGAACCAGAAGCTGAAAAAGTGGCATATGTTTCCTCTCATAACGAACGCTTTAAAGAGAAAAACAAAGAATTACAAACGGCTGGAGCGCGATAATCACCATTCAGTCAGCCATTGAAGTGCTAAAATGATGTTTATTTTAGCACTTTTTTTATATGGAAGGAGAAAAAGAAAATGGCAGCCTATACTCATACAATTCTTCGCATGAAAGAAAGCAGTGAACGATCTCTTTCTGTGAAACAAACGAACTCATGGCAAACCTCTTCACTTATGTTTTTGACAACGGACGGTGCGGTGAGAATTGAAATGGAAGGAATTCAATATGAGCTAAACGCCAAAGACAGTGTACTAATCCGCTCAGGAATAGATGTCATGGTTCAATCTTTATCCACCGAGCAAGTGGTGATCTATACTGTCACATTTGACCAATTCACTCTGGCACATGATGCACAAAATGAATTGGTCTATAAGGTGAATCACGATGATCTCCCTGACAACGGGGAAGTGGTGAAGGGCTCTGCCGTCCTTTTTTCCTACATCAAACAAATACAGACGGGCCAAAGCGTACAAGAACAGACGAAATGGCTGGAAGAAATGATGCACATTTTCCGCAAACAATCCAAGCCATACAATGAGAAAGTGCATTATTCAATCGACATGATCTTGCAGTATATGGCTGAGCATTATAATCAAAAACTAACAAGAAAAGACTTAGCTCATAAGATGGGGTTTCATGAAAGTTACTTTTCCACCTTTTTTAAACAAAGTATGGGACTGAGTGTGACAGAATACATTGCCCAAATTCGAATAGACGAAGCCAAAAAACGTCTTCTGCAAACAGATGATCAAATTCAAATCATAGCAAGGCAAGTAGGGTATGCAGACAGTTTATATTTCAGCAGGAAATTCCGTCAAAAAACAGGAAGAACGCCTAGTCAGTTTCGAATGAATCGGAGTCCTCAGCGTATTGCGGCGTTTCAATTTGTCGGTTCATTGGCCGCGGTAGGCATTCAGCCTGTTTGCATTGATCAAGATACCTATCTTCATTCTGATATGCTCAAGGAGCAATTGGCCAGTTCTCTCGTCATAGATGAACACACGCCTGATGACGTATTCAAATCATTTCAACTAGATTTAATCATTATTCCTAACTATTTTTATTCGAAGCATGCGTTGATCAAGCGGTTGGAGCGGATTGCCCCTGTCCTTGTTCTGCCATATGCCGGTGGTCATGTTGTACAAGAGGTCTTATCTACAGGTCGCCTGTTAGGAAGAGAGAAAGAGGCAGATGATTGGGTGAAACGCTTCGAACATCTGAGTCAAAAGGCAAGAAATGATCTATCTTCCTTTAGGGAAAAAGGAGAGACAGTGGCGATTTATGAAATGAGAGGACATGACAAAGTGTATATGTGGTCCTATGATGCTAGAGGCGCCTTCTACCTTTACGAAACGCTTGACTTAAAGCCTCCGAAGACGATTCTAGAAGAAGTTCTTCTCCCCAATCAACATACAGTCATTCCTTTAGAAAGGTTAAGAGAATACGAGGCGGATCACATGTTTTTTATTGTAGGTGTTGAACATGGGTGGTATGACCAAATGGATCAGCGGATGGAGGAAAGCGATGTTCTCTGTCAATTGTCCGCTGTGAAAAACGGAACCTTCTACCCATTAAGGCTAGAGGAGTTTCGATTTGATGAAGGGGAGCGGGCTCTTCATTTGATTGACCGTTTTGTCTCCCGATTGACTCAGGCAGCCAATCCAACAATTGTCCATATGTAAGTTGCGAGAATCCTCCATAGACCACGACAGGTGAGGTTGATAGAATACATGAGACTAGTAATTGATAATAGTTCTCATTTGTGACGTGGAACTGAAGGAGGAATACTGATATGAAAAAGGCGTATTGGATATATGCTGTCATTCTTCTGATGATATTGACAGCCTGCGGCAATAAAGAGCAAGCCAAAACAGCAGAATCAAAGAAGCAAACAAAAACAGTTGAAACAGTAAAAGGGAACATAGAAATTCCAGCTGAACCAAAACGAATACTCGTAGATGGATATTTAGGGAGTGTGATTGCACTTGACGTTCATCCTGTGGGATCAACCACGCAGGATTTAAAGAATGTTCACTTAAAAGGCAAGATAAAAGGAATAGAGGACATCAGTGACGAGCGCTCAGCTGAAAAAGCACTGAGCTTAAAGCCTGATCTGATTATCACAGCCGTAGAGGATGAAAAAGTCTATAATGTTTACAAAAAAATAGCCCCTACCATCGTGTATCCTTACGGCTCTTTCAAAGACGCCCATGAAGAAATAACGACATTGGCAAAGCTCTTAAATAAAGAAGAGGAAGGAAAAGCATTCCTCGCCTCCTTTGATCAACGAATCGAGGCGGCTCGAAAAAAAGTAAAATCTGCATTAAAAGAGAACGAAACAGTTTCCATTATGGGTGCATTTAAAAATGATGTGTATGTGTATGGGAACGGAATTTACCGAGGCGGACAGGCGCTATATCAACAATTGAAAATGAATCCACCAAAAGAGGTCGAAGATACAATTTTAAACAGTAAGACAGGCTACGAAGTACTCTCCTATGAAACCCTTCCGAAATATGCAGGGGATTATATATTCATTGATGAATCCAATGGCGGGACATTTGATAAAAATAATTCCGTTTGGAAGAGTTTAAAAGCTGTCAAAAAAGAGCAAACCTATCAACTGAATGCAGAATTCTTTTGGCCTTATGATCCCATTGCAGTCATGAATCAAGCAGAAAAATTTGCTGATTTATTGACAGATTTATCTAATCAGTAGGAGGTCTGTCAATTGTTTAAACGCTTTTTTTCATACTACAAACCCTATATGGGGCTGTTTATATTAGATTTTTCCTGTGCGGTACTTGCGGCCTTACTCGAATTATCCTTTCCACTAGCCATCAGTAAAGTGATGGACGATTTATTGCCAAATGGTAATTGGGAAGCCATTTGGTTCTGGGGCAGTTTGCTGCTCATTTTATATGTCATTAGCTCCACCATGCATTACGTTGTGACTTATTTTGGCCATAAGTTGGGGATCAATATTGAGACCGATATGAGGAATCAACTATTCTCTCATGTACAGAGAATGTCATTCCGTTTCTTTGACCAAAAGAAAACAGGAAAACTCGTTTCCCGTATGACCAATGATTTAATGGATATTGGAGAGATGGCACATCACGGCCCAGAGGATTTATTTATCGCTGTGATGACATTAACGGGCGCGTTTGGCTTGATGCTATCGATTAACTGGCAGCTTGCGGTTCTCACATTTATTGTCGTTCCATTCCTGATCGGATTATCTGTCTACTTTACGAAAAAAATGTCTGCTGCTTTTGATAAAATGTTTTCAAGCATTGGACAATTCCATTCACGTGTGGAAAACAATATTAGCGGCATCCGTGTGGTGAAAGCCTTCGGGAATGAGTCACATGAATTGGATCGTTTTATCGAGCATAACGAGCAGTTTAGAAAAACAAAACTGACAACTTATCAAATGATGGCACTGCATACAGCAGTGAGTCATTTACTCATTAAAAGTGTCACCGTATTTGGGCTGGTGTGCGGTGCATGGTTTGTGCTACAAAAAAATATGACATATGGGGAATTTGTTTCATTCGTGCTATTAACAGGTATTTTCTTAGGACCCATTCAACAAATCAATGCAGTCATTGAAATGTATCCAAAAGGTGCAGCAGGCTTTAAACGATTCGCATCACTGATCGACCAAACACCAGATGAAAAGGATGATGAGGATGCAATCGAAGTCCATCAGTTAAAAGGGAATATCATTTTTGAGCATGTATCTTTTCAATATGAATCAAACAAACCTGTGCTGCATGACATCAATCTTGAGGTCAAACAAGGAGAGAAAATTGCCATTGTCGGCCCATCTGGTGCTGGAAAATCGACCCTTTGCAGCCTGCTTCCCCGTTTTTATGAATGGCAGGAGGGGAGTATTACAATTGATGGCATAGAAACGCGAAAGATGACACTTGCATCGCTGCGCGCACAAATTGGTGTCGTTCAGCAGGAGATTTATTTATTCCATGGAACGATACGTGAAAACATCCTTTACGGAAAACTGAATGCATCTGAAGAGGAAATTTGGCAGGCAGTAGAAAAGGCTCAGCTGACGGACTTAGTCAATAGTTTGCCAAAAGGGCTTGATACGGTCATTGGTGAGCGCGGGATGATGTTATCTGGAGGACAAAAACAGCGTATCTCCATAGCGCGTATTTTCTTGAAAAATCCGCCCATTTTCATTTTAGATGAGGCGACCTCTTCGCTTGATACCGAGACAGAGTCTTTTATTCAAGCATCACTAGAAGAGCTGGCTGAAGGACGAACGACCTTTATCATTGCGCATCGTTTAGCGACAATTCAGCACGCCGACCGCATTATCGTTCTCACAAAAGAAGGCGTAAAAGAGCAAGGAAAACATGAAGAGTTACTCAAAATGGATGGTCTGTACCGTCGTTTATACGAAACACAATTTAGAATGTAAGGTTCGAAAAGAAGACAAGGGGCTAAAATAAACATATTTTAGCCCCTTTTTGATTTGTAGAAATGAGGAATTTAACTGCGAGGAGCAAATAACATCACACTGACTCCGGCCAAACAGATCAAAGCACCCATCCAGTCATATAGATCAGGTGTTTTTCGATCGACCCACCAGCCCCAAAACACAGCAAGAATGACAAAAACACCGCCATAGGCAGCATAAACCCGTCCGAAAGTCGGGAACTGCTGGAAGGTTGGAATGATGCCATATGCAACCAAGATGAGGCTGCCGGCGATGCCGAAGCTGACAGGTTTTGCTTCACGCAGCCAAAGCCATACCAAATAGCCGCCGCCAATTTCTGCTAAACCTGCTAATAAAAAAAGAACAATCGTCACCATCATATACGGACACTCCAATTTCTCCAATTTACACCCTATTATGACATGAGGAAAGAATGCGTTCTACCTCAATTGAATTGAGAGGGAGACGAGAGTTTGCTAAAATCAGCTGATCAGAGAGTGGTCACACATGGATTCTTGACTTTTGTACCACGAGTGATCCAAATGGTCTGTTATGCCGTAAAGTAAGTACATTCTCATGAGGAGCACACTTCCTTTTTCAGCGCTCTTTTTTTCTCCTTGAAAAAAGAGTAAAGTACAAGGTAGGCTTATTTCAGTAAATCGAGTGATAAGCAATACGTGAAGGATTTCATGATGAATACGCATGCTCTTTCTCATGAAAAAGGAAGGAGATGACCATGGACACACTGAAAGATTTTGAGCTGTATCACAAGATCAGATATGATCGTCACAAGCCCTCGCTTGAAGTGCTGTACGATCGCTATGAACGTGTGTTATATTCGTTTATTTATAAAATGACTGGCAACCGTGAGCTCGCGGAGGAAGTGCTTCAAGAGGTCTTTATCAAGCTCTGGCGCGGCATAGGAGAATATCATACGGATAAAGGGAAATTCTCCTCGTGGTTATTCATGATGTCACGCAACACAGCCATTGATCTCATAAGAAAGAACCGGAATGAAACGGCTTTGGAAGATGAGCATATTGAATATTTAGCCGATCATCAAGAAGATGTATCAAAAGAAGTAGAATGGAACGAGGAAAAACAAATCATACGTGAAGCAGTATCTACATTGTCAAAAGAACAGCAAATCATCATAGAAGATGTCTATTTTAAAGGGATGACACAAAAGAGCATCGCGGAAAAGCTGGGCATCCCTATTGGTACGGTAAAAGGAAGGGTTCGATTGTCATTGAAGCATTTGCGATCGAAACTGTCTCGCGGAGGAAAGGAGGAAGAGGCATGACTCAGTGTAAACATCAAGTGATTGATTATTTCAACGGGCATTTACAAGGAGAAGAAAAAACGCAATTTGAAGAGCACATCAAGCACTGCTCAGCTTGCAAAGAAGAGCTTGAAGAATTGACATCGCTCATGTCTGACATTCCATTTCTAGCAGGTGACCAAACACCTCCGGCAGGGATGAAAGATCGTATTTTATCCCAGGTGTTTGAAGAAGAGACAGTCGAAGAAAAGAACAGCCATAGAAAAGAGCTCAAGGCTGCACCCGAGCCAAACGAAATCAAACCGCTTCAAAAGAAACGAAACCAGTGGCTCTTACCACTCGTTGCGGCACTGCTTCTCATATCTGCAGCTGGAAATGTGTATTTCCTGACGAATGGAAAAGAACAGGCGGAAGAACCTGTCAGGGTTGTTGCCACAAAATCATTGGCATCGGCCGCATCACCAAAAACGACAGGTGCTTTTTCAGTGATAGAGCATAACGGCAAAAAAGAACTTGTGGTGAGTGCAGATGGCTTAAAGGGTCAGCTTGATCCATCTGCTGTTTATCAAGTGTGGCTCATTAAAGGAGATCAGCCGGTGCCAGCCGGTGCCTTTAAAACAGATAACAAAGGGGAAGGAACCGTCACCTATGCGTTATCTGAAAAAGAAGCAAGTGAATCATGGGATACCGTGGCTGTTACCCTTGAACCAAAAAAGGATAACAAGCTTCCGCAAGGTCCTGTCGTACTAAGCGCTGCTTTTTAAGTTCTTTGATTCATGAAAAGGATGCCTTCTTGGGGCATCCTTTTTTGATAGCGAAGGGGAACATTCAGGTAAATGAAACGTAGTACATATGGAGGTGAAACACATGAAAACATCCATAGAAAAAGACCTATTTCTCTTATCAGTCAGACACGCATTGATTGCCTGTTATTTTTTAGTGTTTCCGTTCGTTGCACAAATCCTTTATACCCCATCACCTTTATTCATCACCCTCATCGCTCTTTTTATGATTCATAACCTAACAGAAAGTATCATTTGGTTCTACAAATCGAGAAAGATGAGAAAGCACCAGTCTGGTGATTTATCAAAACGCGGGCAGCACTTTAGCCAGTTCGTGCAAAGACTTGAACAGCTCCTCATCCTAGGTTTTGTGATTCTTTTGATCAGTGAATGGATACAAGGAAGGGCGGATCTATCTACACTCTCATTCACTCTTTTTCTATTGATCATTGTTTTTCTTCAGCACGTCCAGTTTTACTACGTTCAGCTATTTTTTAAATCCAACAGCTGGTTCACTTATGTTCCTTCTTTGCAAAAGGCACGTCCTTCATACATGGCGAGGGAGCGAAAGGCCATGAAAAGGTCATAAATGTGCCATCACTCATTTGATCCAGCCATAAACATCAGAAAATTATGATAAAATGTGGAAAGAAAGAATGGAGAAAGGGAGTGCGAGCGAGTGAAAGCAGTTGGACTATTGGAGTATTTGCCGATTGAGCATGAGCAAAGCCTGATGGATCAGGAGGTCGCAAAGCCTAAAGCGTCTGGCAGAGATGTACTTGTGAAGATAGAGGCTGTGTCCGTGAATCCAGTTGATACAAAGGTGAGATCACCGAAGGATCAGAAGGAAGAAAAACTGAAAATTCTAGGCTATGATGCAAGCGGTACGGTTGTTGAAGTGGGCGAAGCGTGTACATTGTTTCAGCCAGGTGATCACGTATACTATGCGGGAGATATTACACGTCAAGGCTCGAATAGCGAATACCAGCTTGTGGATGAACGTATTGTGGCGAAAAAGCCTGCCAATCTATCCTTTGCAGAAGCAGCCGCAATGCCCCTTACAACAATTACGGCTTATGAGGCTTTATTTGACCGGATGCATATGAAGCGGAATGCTGAAGGCTCAACCTTGCTGATCATTGGTGGTGCAGGCGGTGTTGGTTCTATCGCCATTCAACTAGCTAAATTAGCGAAGGCCACTGTGATCGCTACCGCATCAAGACCAGAAACAAAAGAGTGGTGTCTGTCTTTAGGTGCCGATCATATCATTGATCATCATCAGCCGCTTTTAGCCCAGCTTGAGGAAAAAGGAATAGGCGAAGTGGATTTTATTTTATGCTTAAATGATACAGATGGACATTTCAAAGGCATGGCAGAAGCCATCAAACCGCAAGGCACGATCTGTACCATTGTCGAAAACCAGCACAACCTAGACATTCAATTACTCAAAAATAAAAGTGCTGCATTTGTATGGGAATTCATGTTTACACGTCCTATGTACGAAACAGCGGACATGATCAAACAGCATGAGCTTTTGACAGAGGCGAGTGAGTTATTTGAGCAGGGAAAAATAACGCATACTTTAACAAAGATTCTCAGTCCGATCAATGCTGCTAACTTGAAGCAGGCACATCAAACGCTTGAGCAAGGAAAGATGATTGGAAAATTTGTACTTGAAGGATTTGAGAGAGGAGAGAGCGTATGACGTCATTACAATATCCGATTGGCTTATATGAACCAGTTGAAACAAAAACGAAAGCACAGCTTGAAGCATGGATTGATCAGCTGGCTGCAATCCCCGAAGAGTATGAAGCAGTGACCGCACCGTTGACAGATGCTCAGCTTGATACACCTTATCGGCCGGAAGGATGGACTGTTCGTCAGCTCATTCACCACGTAGCAGACAGCCATCTGAATGCATACTTACGATTCAAACTTGCTTTGACAGAAGATACACCGGATATACGTCCATATGATCAGGAGGGATTTGCCTCACTTCCTGACAGCAAAGCGCCCATTAGTTTATCCCTGCCTTTGATCAGCAGTCTGCATCGCAGGTGGGTCACTTTACTGCGGGGAATGTCAGAGGAAGACTTCAACGCTTCTTATTATCACCCTGCCGATCAACAAACGGTGTCCTTATATGATGCAACAGGAATGTACGTCTGGCATTCAAAGCATCACCTGGCCCATATCACGGAATTAATCAAAAGAAATAAGTGGAATTAAAGGAGTAAACGCATGTCTGGTAGAAGAATTGTCGGCGCCATGTTTATCTGTATGGCGGCATTGTTTTATATAGCGAAATATGTTCTTTTTGAGATACGCTATAGTAACAGCTTAGGCTCAGAAAGAACGATTGAGGAACTTGAACAGCTGCTCCCTGGCGGTACGTGGATCAGCATCTTTTTTCTCATCATTGGCTTAGCCTATCTTTTATGGGATGACAGGGAAGTGATTCGTAAAAATCTTTTCACCCCAGATCGACAAGTAGAAGAAATAAAAAAGACGGACCTCAAGTGACCGTCTTTTTTCCTTTTCTTTTGTTAACCGCGTTCAGGACGCAGTGCTTTTTCTAAAATAGCAAGGCCTTCATTGACTTTTTCTTTTTCCTCGTCATTGAGCCGCTGCAGGGAATTTTTAATTTTTTCGTGTCCTTTTTGATAAATACTTCTGAAAATATTTTTCGCTTCCTCTGTCAGCTCTACGACAATGATTCTCCGGTCACGCTCAGAGTGCTTTCGCACGACAAAGTTAGACTGTTCTAACCGGTCAAGCAGACCTGTCATATTGGACAAAGAAGCGCCCATTTTTTCAGCGATTTCAGATACTTTGAGAGAGCCATGGTTATTGAGCAGCATGAGCACCTTCATTTGAGGCATACTCATATCAAGCTTCATCCATTCAGAAACATCTCCAAGACCTGCAGCTGTGAGCACTTTCATATAAAGAACCCATGTCTTTCTTTCCTCTGGAGATAGAATCTCTTCTTTTAATACGGTGGTATCATGAATATTATATTCCACGCTTGTTCACTTCCTTTAAGCGGCTCTTATTCTTTATATTACTGATTTTTACTTCTAATTGAAAGGATCGTCAAGCTTTTAAATGTTAAACTGCATGAATCAAGTGGTATTTGTTGTATAATAATGTTCAGTTGAAATAATTGAAGCAACCTAGAAAGTTGGGAAAAACATGTGGAACAAAAAAACGGGTATGACGATCTTAAAAATGCTTTTTCCGATCGTAATTATCCTTGTCGTAATCTTCATTGCGAAGCAGGAGCTGAGCGGACTTTCCATTAAAAAGACGTTTTATATTATTGATAGCTTGAACCGAATGGACTTGTTTATTCTTGTCTTTCTTGGACTTGTCGCGGTTTTATCGATGTCCTTATATGATTTTATTTTACGAAAAAGCCTTAATATGCCCATCAGCGGCTGGAAAACGATACGCATTTCCTGGATTGCGAACTCCTTTAACAGTGTTCTTGGATTTGGCGGTCTATCAGGAGCAGGGCTTAGAACGCTTCTCTATAAGGAGTACATAAAAGATACGAAAAAACTGCTGAAAGGCATTGCCCTTTTGACTTCCTCTGTCCTTTTGGGCTTATCTATTTTCAGTGATTTGATCTTGGTCAGGGTGCTTCCTGTTGAAAGTATTATCAGCCAAGAGCCGTGGCTATGGGCATTTGTCATTATCTTTGCCTGTATTGTACCGATATATATCGTCATGGCATCCATTCGAAAAAGCTCGATCGAGAGCGGTGAAAATGGACTAAAGCATCCAATTTACGCTTATATCGGTGCCTCGTTTTTAGAATGGCTGGCAGCTGGTCTTGTCATGTACATGGCTGTCGTCTCTATGGGGATGAATGTCGATGTCCGAATTGTTTTAGGTGTATTTGCGATTGCGTCAATCGGCGGTTTAATCAGTATGGTTCCGGGCGGCTTTGGTTCGTTTGACCTCATCTTTTTACTGAGCATGCAGTACATTGGTTTCGATAAAGAGATGGTGCTGACGGCGCTCGTCTTGTACCGCTTCGTGTACTCGATCTTCCCGTTTATCCTAGGGCTTTGTCTAGCTGCTTTCGATTTAACGGGAACGACGCTTAGACGTCTTGAAGGCAATCCAAAAATGGCGCCTGCCATTGAAACAACGAACGTCTTGATTGTTTTGCACCGTGCTTTATTAATCCGTTTATTGTACGGATCTTTATCGATTTTAACCTTTGGAAGCGGCCTTCTCATCATGGCGTCTGTTGTGCTTCCAGTCGATCGATTAGGTGTGATTACCAGCATTCCGCACTTTCTGTTATCGGGATTTAATGGTCTTTCTTTAATGTTCGGAATCATTCTGATGATTTTGTCCATTGAAGTGTATAAAAGAACGAAAAGATCGTACGTGCTGACAATGATCTCCTTAGCAGGCGGTTTTGTGTTTACGTTGTTAAAGGGATTTAACCTCAGTCTGATCTTTATTTTGCCTGTCATCATGGCCGTGTTTTTCTCTCTTCGAAATCAATTTGTGAAGCAGCAGGCACCTTATTCCTTAAATCAGTTTGTGGCGGCTGCCGTTGGATATTTATTCGTGCTCTTTAACTATAATGTCATTGGCAACTTTATTTGGACAAAAATCGGGCATTTCTTGAGTAAGGATTACTTGGTGCATAATGAACGGCATATCACGATGACAAGCATGATCGCTCTCATCGGTGTACCGCTTTTCTTTTTCATTAGTAAATTGATTTTTAATAAAAAAGCATTTCCAATTGGAGAAAAAGCAGATGAGGAAAAATTAAAAACGTTTTTAGAAGAAAAGGGCGGAAATGCTCTCAGTCATCTTGGCTTTTTAGGCGACAAAAAACTATTTTTCTCAAGTGATGGAGAAGCGATGCTTCAGTTTGGACGAATAGGCCGCTGCGTCATTGTGCTCGGAGATCCATCTGGACGTAAAGCGTCTTATCCGCTTGTACTTGAAGAGTTTTTACAGGAGACAGAAAAAGCCGGCTACCGCGTTGCTTTTTATCAAGTAGAACGAGAAGGAATGGCTCTCTATCATGACTTAGGCTTTCACTTCTTTAAGCTTGGGGAAGAAGCCATGGTCGATTTAGAAACGTTTACTCTGTCAGGTAAGAAAAAATCAAATTTACGAGCTGTGGCGAATAAATTTGAACGAGAAGGCTACACCTTTGAAATGCTGGAACCGCCCTTTTCAGATGAGTTGATCTCAACCTTAAAACAGATATCTGACAGCTGGCTTGGAAAGAAAAAAGAAAAAGGATTTTCGCTCGGTTATTTTCAAGAAGACTATCTTCAAAAAGCATCGATTGCGATTCTAAAGGATGAACAAGGGCAGATCATTTCCTTTGTATCATTGATGCCGATGTATCAAGAAGGGGAGATTTCCATCGATTTAATGCGTCATATGCATGATGCACCGAACGGGATGATGGATGCGCTGTTTATCAACCTGTTTCAATGGGCGAAAGAAAGAGGCTACAAATCGTTTAACATGGGAATGGCACCTTTATCGAATGTGGGGACGTTCCATCAGTCCTTTCTTACGGAGCGTTTGGCGAGTGTCATTTTCAACAATGTCAGATATATGTACAGTTTCAGCGGCTTAAGGTCGTTTAAACAGAAATATAAGCCTGAATGGCGTGGGAAATATTTAGCGTATAAAAAGAATACGTCACTGCCTGTCACAATGGTGCTTGTAACGAAGCTGATCGGGATGGACCCCAATCGAAAACGGCGACCATAAACCCAAAGACCTTTACCTTTCACTAGGTGAAGGTTTTTTTAGACAAAAGAATAGCAAAAGTGGTAAAGTTGAAGGATAAGGGGGATGTTCATATGACATTAAATGAATGGTTTACAAAGGGATTAGCTGAACGTACATATGTACACAATATGGAGAAAAACCGGGAAAATCTGCTCACGGTGTACAACCAGTACGCAATTCATCAAAAAGAAAAAGAGCTGCTGCAAAAGCTGCAAAAGAAAAAGCTCAGAGCGCTTGTCATCACTGCGGATTGGTGCGGAGATGCGATGGTCAATGTACCGATTTTCATGCGTATTGCAAATGAAGCACTCATTGATGCGCGCTATTTCATTCGGGATGAGCATCTAGACCTGATGGATCAGTATTTAACGAACGGGACCGCAAGATCGATTCCGATTATCGTCATCATTGATCAGGATGGGAATGAAGTGGGGAAATGGGGACCTCGCTCAGCAGAAGCACAGCGCTTTGTCGACGAGAAAAAACCGGACAAAGACGCACCTGATTATGAAGAAGCTTTTCAAGTATTTGCGAAAGAAGCCGCACAACACTATACGACAGACCGTTACTTATGGAAAGATATTGAGAAAGAAATAGTAGAAGTTTTGGCAAAAATATAAACCAAAAGACTACTTCGCCGCAATGGGAAGTAGTCTTTTTTTATCTTGTTTTTGCGTTTTACCTACAAAACACCGCATAAAGATGTAGAAAACCGCAGAATTCTATCAAATACCGCAGAAAACCGCAAAGCACCACGATTTTCCCAACCACTTTTAGTTGAAAAACCTCATATATGCCATGAAATCAATGATTTTGCCCTTATCAAAAGGCTCATATAACGCACGACGGTTGGCTTTTTCCCAATACAAGAGGCCCAGCAACTATAGTAATCTAGTTGTAATCTCCTTTGAACGAACTAAAAAAATGACGGAAAAGGACAGGCGATCAATTTATGAAAAAAATCATTTATCTCGATCAAGAAAAAAAGAAGCTCGCTGAATCGAAAAAAAGAGAACAGCGTTCCATCAAATCACTGAGGCTGCTTGTGTTTTATGACGGACAAAGTCCTTCATGTGCAAAAATGATTGACTTGTTAAAATCACTCGATTGGAAAAATCGGATTCATTTTGAATCCTTTAGACACTCGCAGCTGCTCAAACTGAATAAAATAAGTGAAGAGAAGGCGGAAAAACGAATCGTGTCTATATCCCTAGCCAAAAATCAAAAAAATTCAGGGATCTATACTTGGCTGCGTATGGCTTGCCATATCCCTGCATTATGGGGAACGGTCCCATTCATCGTGCTCAGCATCTGGCTAGGCTTTGGACAGCATGCGTACGATTTTTTTGCAAAAAGACGGTATATTCATTCTGTCAAACGGGTGAACCATCATGATACAGATCAACAAAAGACCATTTAACAAATAAAAAAAGCATGACCTTCGATCGGCAGAAGGTCATGCTTTTTTGTAATAGGGAAGATATACCGCTAAATGATCAAGAAGCTTCTTTGTATAGGACTGATACGCCTGCTCATCAAGCTCAGCACCTGCATAGGTAAGCAAGGTTCTAAGAGCAAACAAATATTCACTGTGCAGCTCATTGTGTTCAAAGTAAGGAAGGGCTGCTTCGACCAAATAGGTTTTCAAATCAAGAGGATTTTCCTCAATCATCAATTTATAGATTTTGATCATATATAAACAGTTTGGCTGAATACGAGGCTGTTTTAACAGCTCGTGTATGTAGGGAAGTGCTTTTTTGCGGTCATATTCAGCATATAGTGTCGCAATTTCATATAACGTTTCACAGTAACGATCTTCTATCTGTTCTTGATTAAAGTAATTGAGTGAATCTAGTAAATAAGGCACAGCTGAAGAGAAATCGCCTTCACGTTTTAAGAGCACCCCGTAATAAAAATAAGCGGACATTTTAATATAGGCATCAGGGTGAAGGGACGTGTGCAAAATCACTTCCTTTATATATTTCTTCGCAGTTTGATAGGCTTTTAGTTCAAGTGAGATCACGCCGTGAATGAGTGTACAGTGAATAATCCGCTTGAAATTGTTTTTTTGTCTATATAAATCCATCGCTTGATGTGTCGCTTCAAGCGCATCACCCAGCTGTCCCATATTTCCAAGGGCTTTTGCATAGTGATAATACAAATCACTTTGTTCAACTGAGGCGTAGGAAAAGCAGCTTTCAAGCTTTTTTAACCCATCTTCAAGCTGACCAATTTTAATTTGATGAATGCCGTCTAGATATTCAAAAATTTCTTTTTCTGTTTCAATAAAGGTTTTTTCGAATTTTTTGAGCACGCGGTGTGTTTTTAAGGCAAGCGGCTGTTTTTCCGTTAATAAATAAAATTGAAATAAAGACAAATGATACTGAATGCCTAAATCCAGCGAAAAGAACTGCTCCTCGTGCTGAATAATCATTTCTGCATTTTGTTCAGCCTGATCGAGAGCATAGAAATACATATTCATTTGAAACTCATCCAAAAGTGACAGCAGATGACGCGCCTTTTGTGACAGCGTTTCTTGGCTGATGCCAAGCCGTTCAAGCAGCAGATTGATCGTATCTTGATTGGCCTCCTTTGAGCCATTTTCAATCTTACTTAAATGAGAGACAGAACAAATTCCTTCTGCCAATTCAGATTGGGTCATATTTTGTTTATAACGGTAGAGTTTAATGATTTGTCCAATATTGATTTTCATTCCATCCAGAAGCCTCCCTTCCAATCATGGTTGAAAGCCTTTTGACAAAAAAACCAGATCAGACAAAATGGGAATACTTGAAAATCATTTCATCATCTTGGCTTTTTTATCAAAATTTGTTTAAAACGTAATATGATTGTAACATTACTTGAAAAAGTCAAACAACTATTTAGCAGACGGGGAGAAGGGATACTTGATTTGCAACTGCACGCAATGATGTTTATAATGTGAATGAGAATCAATTTCAATTAAGGTTGATTGAAAGGATGAATATATATGCCAGAAACGAAACAACAATCAAAAGCGTTAACGGTTCGAGACGCTGTCAGATATAGACGATCGATTCGAAAATTCAAAGACACACCGGTGACGATTGAACAGCTTCAGCCGTTATTAGAGGATGCGGTCTATGCACCGAACCATAAAATCACGGAGCCGTGGCGCTTTTTATATGCGGTGACGGATGAGGCCAAAGCAACTTTTGTAGAGCGCTTCATTGCTTTCTTTCAGCGCAACAACCCAGATGCAAAAGAAGAAAAGATCAATCAATACAGAGATTACTTTTCTAAGGTCCCAGCGCTTTTACTTGTCGTGCTAAAAGAAGACGAGAACCCTGTAGTGAGAAATGATGATTTTGCCGCCGTGAGCGCGCTCATTCAAAATCTTCAGCTGCTTGCGTGGGATCAAGGAATCGGTATGGTATGGAAGAGCGGACGTATTTTATACGATAAAGGCTTTCAACAAGACATGGGATTAAAGGAAAACGAACGGTTTGCTGCGATCCTTCATATAGGTTATCCAGAAGAGGTGCCTGAGGAAAAATCACGCCAGAAAGCATCAAGTCTTCTTACTGAAATCAAATAAAAGAAAAGCAGACCGCTGAATAAGGTCTGCTTTTTTACTTATTGTTTTTTGGCGCGCTGATCGGCTGCTTTCATACGTGCCATTGCTTTTACGTCATTCGGATCTGCAAGTTCTTTGGAAAATTCAACATATTCGCCATCCGTCTCTTGTGCCGCGAGCTCGTGGTTGGATTTTTTGTGTTGGTCTTTTTTCAAAGCCTTTCCCTCCTTTACAAGATCACTTTAGTTATGTGCTTGTTGGAGGGGAATATCCGTCTTATTTGTTTCTTTTTTCTGCTGCTCTTTCCGCTTTTTTGAATTCCTGCTGATACAGGACTTCCTGGGTTTTCTTCAGCTTCGAAGTTGGCTGGTGTTCTTTTTTCTTCATCAAAATCGCCCCCTCATCTCATTTCTAATAGGATGGGTGTTTTTGACAACATTTATTCCCCAGAATGCAAAATCGCTTCTTTTAGTTCAGGGTGCAAAAAGTCATAAGAAGAGAGCAGTGCTTTTTTTGGCAGAGCACGCTGACCTTCTAAAACAAGTAATGACATTTCACCAAGCGCCGTTTTGATCACAAAAGATGGCACCTTCAGCCAATGGGGACGGTGAAGGGCAGAAGCAATGGTTTGTCCAAGCTGTTTCATTTGAACAGGATTCGGTGATGTCACATTGAGCGGTCCTGACAGGTCGTCATGATGAATTGCATAAGCAATGAGATGTGCCACATCCTCAACATGAATCCATGAAACCCATTGCGTACCAGAGCCAATTGTCCCGCCGGCAAACAGCTTGTAAGGAAGTGTCATCAGCGGCAGTGTGCCTTTTTCTCCTAACACGACACCAAAGCGTGTGTAGACCGTACGAATGCCGAGGGCTTCAATCTTTTGTCCCTCAGCCTCCCAAAGCCTTGATATATGACTTAAAAAATCAGAATCCGCAGGGGGTGATTCCTCCGTAAAATCTCCTGTTTGAGATGTGCCATAAATCCCGACAGCACTTGCTTGAATCAGCACAGAAGGTTTCGATTCCTGCGCTTCTATAATGCGTCTTACCTCTTGTGTTGATTTGAGACGGCTGGAGAGGATGCCTTCTTTTGCCTTGTCTGTCCAGCGCGCGAAAATGGATTTTCCAGCAAGGTTAATCCATACATCGATGGCAGGCAATTCATGCTCAGGCGCAGCACCTTCGGTCAGCCACTGCACATAATGTAAATGATTTTGTTCGGATTCCTTTGGATTTCTTGTTAAAATATATAGATGATGTCCCTCAGCAGCGAGCACTTTTGTGACATGCTGGCCGATAAAACCGGTTCCTCCGGTAATGGCGATATTCAATTGACATCTCTCCTCTCATATACATACCTATATCTTTCACGATTTTGAATCAGAAGAAACATCCTGACTGTTTTGGAAAAGGAGTGATCACAGGATGCCCTATATTACAAAAATTTCTGCTCAGAAAAACAATACAGAGCGGGTAAACATCTTTCTTGATGAAAAGTACGCCTTTAGCGTTGATTTAGATGTGCTCGTCCAGCACGATTTGAAAAAAGGAAAAGAGCTGGACGAAGCAGATATCATTGAGATTCAATTCGGTGATTCGGTGAAAAAAGGATTTCAGCAGGCCGTTGATTATTTATCCTACCGAATGAGATCAGTGAAAGAAGTCACCGATTATTTAACGAAAAAAGAAATCCCTGCACCTGCTATTAGTGAAATTATACACAAATTAAAGCATTATAAGTATATAAATGATCTTGAATTTGCAGAAGCCTATGTCAGCACCCACCGGAAAACGAACAGTAAAGGACCGTCCGTCCTAAAAAAAGAATTGAAGCTCAAGGGGATAGACGATGACACGATTGAACAGGCGCTGTCACAATACCCTGATGACCTACAGCTGGAGGAAGCTGTAAAGCAGGTTCTGAAGCTTGTCAAAAAAGAAAAAAATCGTTCTGCAAAAGAGATTGAGCAGCGCATCAAGCTGCAGCTGCAGCGAAAGGGATTTTCGTTTGAGATCATTGATAAAGCCCTTCAAGAAGCCTATGATGGACAAGAAGAGGAAAAGGAAGAAGAAGCCCTCCTTTATATGCTGGAGAAGGCAAAACGTAAGGTAGGATATGACGGATCATTTGAAAAGAAGATGAAAGTGAAGCAATTTTTATTCAGAAAAGGCTTTGATCTCGATACAATTGATCACGTTTTAGACAAAGGGGAATGACAGATGGAAAAACGTTATAGTGAGATGACAGAATACGAATTGAAGCAGGAGATTGCTGCCCTTTCTGAAAAAGCACGAAAGGCTGAGCAGCTTGGCATTGTGAATGAATACGCAGTTTTAGAACGGAAAATCGATATGGCGAAAGCCTATTTATTAGATCCAGCCTTGATTGAAACCAAAACGACATATCAAATTAAAGACACGGAAGAAGAGTTTTATGTGGAATATCTAAATGGCGTTTTTGCGTGGGGATACAGAGTATCGGCTCCAAATAAGGAAGATGCCCTGCCGATTTCAATGCTGACGCAAAAGGACTGATCCAAGTGATCAGTCCTTCAGCGTGTAGACAAACCTTCGCATTCGCCCGCAGTTCTGCGCGCCGGTACTCACGAATGTCAAATTCGCTCCGTTCCTGTGCTCATCCTTCCTAGACTGCAAAGGTTTTCTATCACGCTGAAAAGAAGACAAAGGGCTAAAATAAAAATCATTTTAGCCCTTTGTCAACAATCTGAAGGACTGATCCTAAGTGATCAGTCCTTTTCTTTACTTCGAACGCTGTTTACGGACGTTGTTCTGAAGTACGATGTCGTGCTGCGTTTGCTGCGTTTCTCCGTTGACCTGAGAGGCAGAATGCTTTGCATTCGCCCATGGTTGAGGGTAAGCGGTTGTCCTTAATTGAACAAAGTCTTCCATATACGATTTCCCATTTGAACTCATATCTCAAGCACTCCCTTTGGAAAAATTAGCGTTTCCCTGATGCCCTCATACGTTCCTGTGGACGTGTATTCGTTTCACCATTCGGCCGTTTAGACGCATAAGCATCTGTAGCGCCTGGTTCGCCTTCAAACTTGTGATTTACCTGATTTGGAAAGCCTTTTGCTTTATTACGCATATCGATTCCCTCCAAACAATACAAATCATTTGCGTCTTTTGAAGACGTAAGGGTAGTATATGAAAAAAGAAGTTTTTTTAAAAAGGCACTTTCTGCTAGATGAAGGAGGAACAGGCATGGAACAATACTTTGAGCGACTAACAGAACAACTCATGGAAAAAAACAATATGCTGACATATGACGAAGCACGTACATGGGTAGAGCTGCTTTGGAGTGATTTTGAAACGACTTATGCAAAGGCTGGCCGCAAGTATAAAGGACAGGAAACAACAGAACGAATTGTCCAAGAGTGGATCGATAGCTACGGCGCGCAGCTGCATTTATTTCAAAATAAACAATCGAAGGCAAACGAGCATCTGCAACAAAACAACAAAGGGCTGCTTCACTAAAAAGGTTGCCCTTTCACTTCCATTCATCTTTTTCAATCATTAGGAAAATATACAAATGAACAAATAATTTTATGAAACAATACCCAGTCTGTGATCGAAATTACAGGCTTTTTACAATGATTAAACTTAAAATTACATTAAATTCATCCTGCTGAAAATCACTGGAAATAAAACTCTGATATAATGAAACGATTAAAGAGACATGTAATTTATGGATAATAAAAAAGGGTTTCGTTTTATGACAAAAAAGGAATAATGAACATATCAGACTATGTGAAAAAAGTGAAGAGAAGGTGCGATATGGAACGGGAACTGCTTTCTGTTATAATTCCTTCTTACAATGAAGGTGAAAACATCAGACGAATCTTTGAGGCACTCGAGGAAGAGTTTCGCGATTTTCATTATGACTTTGAAATCATCTTTGTGAATGATGGAAGCAAAGACAACACGCTTCAATACATGAGAGAGCTCTCTCGCAAAAGTGCAAAAGTTAAATATATTTCCTTTTCGCGTAACTTTGGAAAGGAAGCCGCTATTTTGGCAGGTCTTGAACATGCAAAAGGAGCAGCTGCGATTATTATGGACGCCGATCTGCAGCACCCGACGTATTTAATTCAGGACTTTGTCAGAGGGTATGAAGAAGGCTATCATCAAGTCATTGCCAAACGAAATCGTAAAGGTGACAGCAAGCTGCGCTCTTACCTGTCATCCATGTACTATAAGGTGATGAACAAGGTAGTAGAAGTGGACTTGCGTGATGGCGTCGGGGATTTCCGGTTAATATCACGCCAAGCCATCGATGCACTGCTACAGCTGAAAGAGGGAAATCGTTTTTCGAAAGGGCTTTTTTGCTGGATTGGGTTTGAAGAAAAGGTCATCTATTATGAAAATGTAGAAAGACAGCATGGTGATACAAAATGGTCACTGAAGAAATTATTTAACTACGGCATAGATGGCGTCATTTCTTTTAACAACCGCCCGCTGCGTATTTGTTTTTATACTGGCATACTGATCTTATTCCTCTCTTTGATTTACATCGTGGCCACCTTTATTCAAATCGTCAGAACGGGCGTGATGGTACCTGGTTATTTCACTTTAATATCGGCTGTGCTTTTCCTCGGAGGTGTCCAGCTTTTGAGTCTAGGTGTGATTGGTGAATATATTGGCCGTATCTATTATGAAACGAAAAAGAGGCCGCATTATTTAATCCAGGAATCAAATGTGATGGAACAAGAGACAAGCTCAAAGGAACAAGACCGAGTGTTAACGCAGTTATTTAAATAACGTGGAGTCAAATAACCGGCAAGCACGAATCGCTTGCTGGGTTGTTTTGTTTCAAAGAAAAGTGGATCTTTTGTGGAAAGGATTTAGATGATGAAACGTAGATGGATAATGATAGGAATGTGCCTCATTCTCGCTTTATTAGGACACTCCTTTTTCTTATATGAATATACACAAGGCCGGTACATGACAGGAGATGGAGACGGGATCTCACAAATGCTCCCATTTAAAAAGCTGCTTTACGATGAATACGTCAAAGGGAACTTCTTTTATTCCTATCAATTCGGTCTAGGCGGCGGTACATATACGCAATTAGGATATTATTTCACAACGTCGACTGTCTTTATGGTCACAGTCGCTGTCGTCTGGCTGATGAATGCGCTTCATCTCATCCAGTCAACGGACATTCATTTCTGGGCAAATGCCGTCATTTGGCTGAGTGTGATCAAGCTGACGCTTATTCTTTTCATCGCTTACCGTGTGCTCCTTTCAATGGTCCAGCATAGGCTGAGTGCATTAACAGGTGCCGCAATCTACGGATTGTCTATTGTGTATTTTCGGCATCAAACGTTTTGGGAGTTTTTCACTGACAGCATGATGTGGCTCCCGCTGCTTGTGCTTGGGGTTGAAAGGATTTTCAAAACGGGTAAGCCGGCTTGGTTTATTGTGGCGTGTAGCCTGATGCTCATCAACAATTTTTACTTTGCTTATATTCATTTTATCTTTTTAGCGATCTATCTTGTCTTCAGATATATCATCAAGCTTCGAAGTGAGGGGCATGGGTGGAAGGTGTTCTGGACGCTGGTGGTCTCTACGCTGTTATCCTTTGGAATCAGTGCTGCCTTTTTTGTCCCGTCTGTATATGGCTTTCTTAATAATATAAGGCCGCCATATGATCAATCCATACCTTGGTTTGATCTGCATGATCATCTGCTGTTTGCAAGCAGAGTGTATTTATTACCCTTAATTTTTCTGATTTGTATGTTCCTCGTTCCGCTCTACCGGAACAGGTGGTTTTTCATGTTCACATCGATCAGCGTTCTGCTCATTGTTTTTCACTACAGTCCAAAGATGGCGAGCGTGTTTAATGGTTTTTCAGCACCGCAGTACAGGTTTGAATACATTCTTGCCTTTACAGTTGGAGCGGTCGTTGCCATCACCATCAAGCATTTATCACAAATCGAGTGGAAGTGGAAAAAGCGTGCGGTCTTAGGCGCCTGGATCGTGTTTCTTCTCGCTGTCGCCCTTTCAGAACGAGCAAAGGGAAACATGGATGTTGTTGTGTTTACAGGCATAGGACTGCTTGTGATCAGCTTGTTTTTCCTATGGATTCATGCGGAAAAACGTCAGCACCTTCGTCTCTTTTCAGCTGTTCTTATCGTTGTCAGCTTACTGACAGCAGGCGTGTATCAGCAGGGCTACTTATCTGAAAGAAGCAATATTAAGAGCGTATCAGATACGTATCTGAATAGTGAGGCATATGCTGGACATGAGCAAATGAAGCTCATTCAGCAGATTCAAAGCCGCTCCTCAAAAGATCCGCTTGCCCGGATTGATTGGATGAACGGTGTGCGCAACAATACCCCGTTATTTGAAGGCTTTCAAGGCATGAGTGCGTATTCAAGTATATTGAATCAGCATTTGCTCAATTTCTACTGGAATGACCTGCAAATCGATATGGGACGGGAAAGCGTCAGCCGTTATGCAACAATGGGGGACAGGGCGAATTTATACAGCCTGACCTACGGAAAGTATTATATGAGAACGAGCGCGATGTCTTACTCACCGCCAGCTTATTTTAAGCCAATATTGGAAAGCGAGCATTATAAAGTGTATGAAAATACACGGCCGCTGCCATTTGCAAGAACAACAAGCACCGTTTATTCAGAAGAATCCTTAAAGGATGCCTCAGCACTAGATAGGGAGCATGCGATGCTGCAAGGCGTCATTTTAGACAAAAAAGGAAACGCTGAAATTGAGCACGCGCCAGATCGAGTCAAGGATGCAAAGATTCATACGGAACAAGCCATATACGAACATGGCGTGCTTGATGTATATGGAGAAACAGGAGGCGGTCTGAATATCACGCTGCCAGATGATATGGCCCGCGCTGGGGATGTGTATGTGAGCTTTTATGTGAAGCGGACAGACCGAAACGAAGGATTTCAGTTATCCGTTGACAACTACGTCACCTCACGAAAAAGCAATACATCCATCTACAAAACAGGCGTCAATGAAGTGACGATTCGAGTTCCTGCGGAAAAAATCCTTTCCATTCGAGTACCAAAAGGGACGTATGAGCTGAGTCAATTAAAGTTGTATCAAGAGCCTTACAGCATCCTAGAAAAGGCATATGAAAAAGAAAAACAGGATGATGGCAGCCAGCAGGTAAAGCTTGAAAACAGCCGCTTTACGATTTCATATGATAACAAACGCGGCGATGATTATATGGTTCTGCCAGTACCATATGAAAAAGGCTGGGAGCTCACAGTAAACGGTCAGCAGACCGATATTGAACAAGCCAATTACGCCTTTATCGGTTTTCCAATAGAAAAAGGAAAAAACGAGATTGTGCTAACCTACTATCCGCCTTATATCAGAATTCTCGCGTTGATTTCACTCGTCAGTTTGATTGGTGCGATCCTATATGCACGGAGAAAACACAAGAAACACCACTTTTCATCATAAGTGGTGTTTTTTTATCTTCCGAGGGCTGATTGAGCATGATATCCATCATATGAAGCATTCACTAAACTTCTTTCTCAAACGAAAAGGTCGCATAATCAAACAAAAAATGAAACAACCAAAGGCTTAGGGCAAAGAGGATTTCCTCAGAGGTAGACAGTAAAATGCCGCCTACCAATTCATCTGATAAATAGACAGCACCCCAAATAAACAAAAGATGAATTGAAAAGGCATAGAAAACGATGGAGCGTTTTTTGGAACGGCACTTTCTAACAACTCTCATGAGCACATGCTCCACATGCTCAAAGGATATCCCAAGTACCACATAGATGCCCATAAATAAAAGCATCGATAAAATCGATTGATAAAAAGCACCCGTTAAATGAAAGAACAGTACACAAAACAACAAAAATATGTAACAGACAGCCGACGCCGCCATGAGCCATTTCAGCCCTTGCCATAAAGCGTGAACAGATTGCTGCATAGGTGAACAAACACTCCTTTACATGAAGATACCTGCAAAAAGGACAGCCTTTTTGCAGGAAGTCATACGTTAATCCTCTTTTTTAGGCGCAGCGATCACAGGATGTTTTTCAGTATCAAGCAGTTTTAAGAAATCTTCGCCTTGATCTAAATGATCAAGAACAAGCTGTTTCGGTGTGACCGCAAGCCACTGATTGAGTGAAATGTCTGCATAATGATCGCTCTTAAAGATTTCTAAGAAATAGAGCGGTTCGTCGCCTGTATTTTCTACATAATGCCCCATCGCAAATGGGACATATCCAACGTCTCCCGCCTGATAGTTGAAGGTTCTCGCATGTCCATCAGAAGCAAAGACCGTCATTCGTGCTTTTCCAGAAATGAAATATTGCCATTCATCCGTATTTGGATGCCAGTGCAGCTCACGGATGGCACCTGGGTCAACTTTCACAAGAGCGGATGCAATCGTTTTGGACGCTTTGAAATTGGTAGAGTCCGCAATCCACACTTGTCCGCCGCTTGACGTAATCGGCTCCTGTTTTAACAGCTCATATTTAAAGGAATTAGGGACTTCTCCTTGCTCTGTTTTCACCTTGTCACATTCAAGGGAACCAGGAATTCCTTTTTGGAAAATATACTTTTCTTTCTCTGGCAGCTTGTCAAACTGCTCTTTTGTCATACCGAAGTTCTTGAGCACGACTTCCTCTGGCGTATGGGCAAGCCAATCGGTTACTTGGAACGTACTATTTTCAGAGAAAGACCCATCATCAAACACAAGCAAGAATTCAGCTCCCGGTTCAAGTGCTTGGATAGAGTGCGGCAGGCCAGAAGGGAAGTACCACAAATCACCCTCAGTCACATCCTCTGTAAAATTGCGCCCCTCTGCATCAACCGATGTAATCCGGGCTTCCCCATAAATCATGTACGCCCATTCTGCTTCCTTATGCCAGTGAAGCTCACGAATCGCACCAGGCTTTAGCCGCATATTCACAGATGCAAGACTTTTAGAGATCGGCAGTTCGCGGACTGTTACCTCGCGGGCGTAGCCGCCTTTTTCTAAACGATTGTGTGTATCAGAAAAAGAATATTTCAGATTGGAGACCGTTCCATGATCGGTTTCAGGCGGCGTGAGCATATCTGGATTTTGTCTGTCCCGCTCGAGATTACGTGGAATTTTGACCGTTGCTCCTTTTTCTCCTCGAATCGGCTGTGGTATTCCTTTTTGCTTTTCACTCATGATAAAATCCCCTTTCAACATCGTATTGTGTGAGGTGACAAAAGGCCTTTCATTTCGCCCTCGTTTTCATAAGGTGAAACGAATCAAGCAGATGTCAATCTGATTCATCATTTTTTTGAGCAGCGACTAATCGTTGGATGAGCTTGCTTAATTCATCAAACTTTCGTTCAAAGCGTGTCAGCAAGTACACCGTCAAAATGGCAGGGAAGCCCGCCTGACCGAGCTGCTTCAGCCATTCCTCTGAAAAAAAGGTCTCCATTTGTCTCACCTCCCAGCGGATGCTCGTCTTCTATATAAGTGGTATGAAAGAAGAAAAAGGAAAGTAGAGGGGGATAAAATGAACCATTAGACCCGTTTCACAAAGTTTACTTTTTTTAACTTTTGTCCACTTAATGCTAGTAGAGGGAACAAAGGGGAGGATGCACATGGATTATCGGCTGTTATTGAAAGCAAAATGGAAAGAAATCATTGATCACCCGCTCATTCAGCAGTTTTTAAGCAACCCGAAAAACGAGCAGCTGCTCCGCCAAGTCATGGAAGAGCCAAACGAGGAAAATGCCAAAAAACTAGATTCCGAGTTCAAACAGTTCTATCAGAAAATCCGCATCATCAAGTATATCTCCACAATGATACGCATCTTTTCAGTCGACTTTGACAAACGAGTAAAAAAGAAACAGCAGCGTTTTCCGCTCATACTCGATCATCCTGATACGCAAGAAGTGAAAGACCCTGTTCAAACAGATACGTATGAAGCTGTGCTCTTCAACCAGCAAGACCTAGGGGAGCATCTGCAAGACCAAACATTGTACAAGGCCTACCAGCAGCTAACAGACAAACAAAAAATGGTCCTAACCCAAATCTATGTCGAAGGCCAAACGATGAAAGAAATAGCTGATCAGTTCGGCGAAACAAGACAAAACATCTCAAACATTCACAAAAAAGCACTCAACAAACTAAAAGAAGAAACAGGGGGAGATGTCCGTGCACGAAGACAAAATGACCAATGGAGAAATGGAAGAACTCATTGAAACCTTCACACCCATGATCAAAAAGAAACTACAAAACACGGCATATCAAGAAAGAGAAGACCTCGAACAAGAACTCTATATCAAACTCATCGAAAAAGTAGACCGGCTGATTTACCAAGAAGGACCTGGCTTTTGGGAGTTTATTGTGGAATATATGACGAAGTTGTAAGAGAGGCTCTTGGTGCGAATGTGAGGTGAACATAAAATCCCCGGGACATTCGCACCTTTTTATTCGACAAAAATGAGGAAAAATGTATATTTTATGAAGGGGAAAACAAAATTCTATATTGAAATTTGTGGATTTTGACTATTATTTCCTAAAAAATGTTACAATTAGGGCGGAAATCGCAGTCGCACTCTATATGAGTGCGTGGATTGAAATTGCCCTGGGGTTCGCTCATGCTGAGCGTATCATCATGTCGCACTCTATATGAGTGCGTGGATTGAAATTCCCTCTTTTCGATATTCAAAATTATCATTTCGGTCGCACTCTATATGAGTGCGTGGATTGAAATACCCTAGTGATATAAACAACACCTCAGACGCTAGTGTCGCACTCTATATGAGTGCGTGGATTGAAATATCCTCAGGCATACCGTCTTCCAAGTCCTCGGAGTCGCACTCTATATGAGTGCGTGGATTGAAATATAGAAAGAGTAATTTTTAGCGATATGTGGCTTTGTCGCACTCTATATGAGTGCGTGGATTGAAATATGGTATCTCGCTCCACGCTAAACCATGGGATAACGTCGCACTCTACATGAGTGCGTGGATTGAAATTTTTCAATTGCGATTAAAAAGGGATGGAAAGAAGAGGTCGCACTCTACATGAGTGCTTAGCTTTTCTTGATTTTAATAAGAGAAAACAAAAGCATTTATTTTTGATCGAAAATTATTAGTGGAGTAACTATACAGATTAAAGTTTGCTTTTATTGGAATATTTGGAAAATAGTAGTCTTTTTAGTTAATAAAGAAAATTGAAGAGAATAAAATTAACTAGAATAGCTCTCCTCGGATATGTTAGAAGAACATTAAATCAAGATTAATGAATTAAAAACTTGGTGCGAATGTGAGGTGAACATAAAATCCCCGGGGCATTCGCACCTTTTTATTCGACAAAATTGAGAAAAAATGTATATTTATGAAGAAGAAAACAAAATTCTATATTGAAATTTGAGGATTTTGCCTATCATTCCTAAAAAATGTTACAATTAGGGCGGAAATCGCAGTCGCAGTCGCACTCTATATGAGTGCGTGGATTGAAATTTCACTGGCAAGCGTAGATAATTCCTCATCTACAGTCGCACTCTATATGAGTGCGTGGATTGAAATAATCTGATAAAGTAACGCACAGCCCTAGCAATATTGTCGCACTCTATATGAGTGTGTGTGTGGCCATGATCAGGTGCTTCTATGTGTCGCACTTTACATGAGTGTATGGATTTAGGTAGCTTGAAAGAAATGTTGACAGTTGCGCTTAATTTAGGTGTAAAAAACATGACTCTTGCTCAGTAGTCATGTTTTTAAATGAATTCAAACCTGTTGATGAAATAATGAATAAGTATCTTTAGAGCAATTAAATAGGATTAAGAAAAATTCGGTGCGAATGTGAGGTGAACATAAAATCCCCAGGACATTCGCACCTTTTTATTCGACAAAAATGAGAAAAAATGTATATTATTTAGAGGTGAAAACAAAATTCTATATAGAAACTTGAGGGTTTTGACTATGATTCTCTAAAAAATGTTATAATTAGGGCGGTAATCGCAGTCGCACTCTACATGAGTGTGTGGATTGAAATACGAAAAAGCTTTTAACACTTGTCCACATTCCCGGTCGCACTCTACATGAGTGTGTGGATTGAAATAAATTATGCCTGCCACCCTAAAATAGAAGTTTTGGTCGCACTCTACATGAGTGTGTGGATTGAAATATGCAGTGACCTCCTGAATGTATGATGAATTGTTGTCGCACCCATATATGAGGTGCGCATGGTTTTCAATGATTGTGTCTTAAACGGTTATGTCTACCTTAAAGATCATCTTCTTACAACACCCTCTTTCAGATACAAAAGCCATCAAAATAGACTGTTCATTTGTATAGTGAAAACATGACTTTTTGCAGTCATGTTTTTTTCTTCTTTTTTTCCTGAATACACCTTAAAAAATCTCAAAATAAGTCGAAATGAAAAGTAGTTATTTAGATTCAAATTTTATCCATTCGCAATGAATGATGAAGGAGGAATTGGTTTGGGTGAAACGGAGCGAACCGGTAAAGTGGAGCAGCTGATCTTAGAGAATTATCAAAGATTAAACAGCATGATATCAGAAGAAGTGGACTTTGCTTCTAATCATGGCGGACTGACAGGAGATTCTAGAGAAGTGATGTGGCTGGAGTTTTTTCGGAAAATCATTCCTAAAAAATATTCATTAGCACAAGGTGTCATCATTATTGACTCAGAAGGAAATCATTCTAACGAAGTCGATATTGCCGTATTTGATGAGCAGTATACGCCGTATGTGTTCCAACACAATTCGTTGAAGTTTATACCGATTGAGGCGGTTGCGGTTGCTATTGAATGTAAAAGCTCTAATTTGAAAGAAAAAGGTTTAGAAGAATGGTCTGAAAAAATAAAACAGCTAACACCAAAAACAACAGGAATTGCTAGAATGGCTACAGGTTACTTCACAAGTGAAAGTAACACACAAAAGAGGACGCGTCCTTTACTCATTTTAGCAAGTAACTTTAAAAGAGAAGGAGACCAAACAATTTCAAGTAAAGCAGCTAAATTAGCGGCGTCCTTTGATTTCATGCTCATGAAAAAAAGCAATGAATTTCAATTAAAAGTACCTAATGAACATGAACATCTAAGATGGTGGTCAAACGAATTAAATTGTTTCAAACAAGAAAAACGATCTAAGGAAGAAGAAAAATTTTTAGATGAAAACAAACTCAGCGATTTACGTATTGATGGATACGATCTGTTGACGCTAAACTTCCAATTAAATCAATTGCTAATGCTCATTAACAATCCCATGTTTTTCCCCCACTATGCATATGCCAAGCTGTTTCAGAAACAGATAACAAAGTGAAGAAAGGAGAGCGACATGACAAGGGAATCTAGTAAACCCAAAACCAATTGGCATGATGTGAAACATGCGATTGACACGAAAATCCATGAAGACCAAAGACTTTTTAAAGAGCCGCTCACTATTCATTTAGTTACGCCAATGTTTGGGGGAGGGCCCAAATCAAACTCAATTGATCAAGACAGACCGATTCGAGAAAGTGCGATTCGTGGACATCTTCGTTTCTGGTGGCGTGCAACTCGAGGAGCTGTTTGCAAGAATGCAAATGAATTATCTAAAAGAGAAGCAGAGATATTTGGTCATACAGAACAAGCGAGCCAGATTCAAGTGGTAACGCATTATGAAAAAGACGAAGTGAAAAGAAATTCAAAAGTATTTTTTAAAAAGAAAAATCATCCTTTTCCACGGTATGTTCTTTCAAATATGAAAGATGAAACACCATACCTCATGAAGGCGCAATTTTCTTTAAATATCCGGTTATCTAAAAAAACAACCCAATATGAGTTAATCAAAAAAGAAGTTGAAGCGGCCTTGTGGGCTTGGATCAACTTTGGTGGACTTGGGTCAAGAACGAGACGTGGATGTGGCAGTTTATATTGCAAGCAATTTTCACCATACAACAAGAGGACAAAAAGCCAATTGGAAAAATGGTTTGAGCAAAAACTTTTAGAATATGACATCCAATTGCCAGCATCAAGTCGAGAATGGCCGACGCTTAGTCGTGAATTCAAAGTACAGGCATTCCCATCATCTATGATCTCAAGCTGGCGATCCGTCATTCAGACATATGAAACATTTCGAAGAAGATCAAATCCGACCAAAAAAATGGGGCGGAGTTGTTGGCCGGAAGCAGATACTATTCGTCTTTTAACAGGTAAGGCTAAATCAGGTCATGACATCCCTTATCCAAAAGATAAACCATTTGAATATCAAGCATTTCCTAAAGCTCAATTTGGTTTGCCTATTCAGTTCCGATTTGCTCCTAAAGATAAGGGGAAAGACCCAGATCCTACAACGCTCCTACCTAAAGGAAAGGATCGTTTGGCTTCACCACTCATCTTAAAACCGTTAGCTATTAATCAAAAGGAATCAGTGGGCATGGTGATGGTGCTGCAGCAACCAAAGATCGAAGCGTTATCGCTTTTAGGGTACGGAAAGCCTTTGTCTGATGTGACAGATGAACAAAGTATCTACCCAACAGCCACCTACTCAAAAAACCCATTACAAGACGAGAGTGGCCGTACGCACTCATCGGCGATTCAAGCCTTTTTACATAGCAAGGAGGTGCAAACATTTTGTCAGAAGGATTACAAAAACAAACATTGATGCTATTTTCTATAGGGCCCGTTCAAGAATTTATTGCGCAAGCAAGGCGGACGCGTGATTTATGGTTTGGCTCTTTTCTTCTATCTGAATTAAGTAAAGCAGGTGCGAAGAAATTTCAGGAACTGGGTGGAACGCTTATTTTCCCTGTGTTCAACGAATCCTCTGCAGAACCAAACAACGCACCAAATAAAATATTGGGGGAAATCTCACACGAACAACCTTCATCCATTGCAAGACAAGTGAAAAAAGCAATATATGACAAATGGAAGGAATACGCAGACTTTGTAAGAGAGATTGTGGATCCTTATATTCAAATAGGCACATGGAATCGACAAGTAGATGATTTAATAGAATTTTATGCTGTATGGACTGAGATGCAAACTCAAGAGGAAGCGGCAAATGCGTCTGCAAGTCCATATCATTTGGCTCTTCAAGAAGTCGAAGGTTTAATGGCGGCACGGAAGACGTTAAGAGATTTTAAACAAAATGAACCAGGGGCGTTATTCGGTGAACCAAAATCATCACTTGATGGTGGACGAGAGTCTGTTTTCCAAAAGCAAAAAACACCACAGCAAGTGGCGCAACTTGCGCAATGGGGAATTGGTGAACATGAATCATTAGATGCGATTTCAGTGATCAAACGATTGTCCTTACATAAGCATCCGAGTATGACATTTCCATCTGTATGTGATAAAGCTTTTGCTCCCTATCAAAACATGTTGCTAAAAAATGAACAGATGAAGAAAGTAGCCACACAATATGTGAGAGCTGTAGAAACGTATTTTGAGAATATGAATCTGACAGTAGCCCCTATTGATTTGAGTGAGGCATCGCTTTTTTATGAAAGAAGAATAGAAGATTATCTTGAACAACGTGGACTTGTCGGGAACACACGAACAGAAGCGAAAAATGATATCACACAGCTGCTCCAAAAATATTTCAAAGGTGAATACAGCAAGCATCACGGCCAGCCGATCAAACCACCAGCACCTTCACCTTACTATGCCTTTCTCATGGCGGATGGAGATAAGATGGGCAGCCAACTGCGAAATATACAGCATGTAGAAAGTCATATTGCATTTTCTAAAACGCTCTCAACTTTTGCTTCAAAGGCAAGTGAGATTATTTCCAAATGTGAAGGTACATTGATTTATGGTGGTGGAGATGATGTCATGGCTTATGTACCGGTGCACCAATGCTTAGAAGCAGCTGGGAAATTACAAAGTGAATTTGTTTCAACGATGAAGGCTCATCAACATAGTGAAATACCTCCTTCGATTTCAATTGGCATCGCCATCGTTCATATGCTTGAGCCTCTTGAAGAAGTAAGAAGCATGGCACGTCAGGCTGAACAATATGCGAAACAAGAGCGGAATTCATTAGCGATTCATTTCCAAAAGCGAGGCGGAGGAGACACAATGAATATCTCAGTCTCATTTCAAATAGATCCAGTGGCCTCTATCCAAGAGATGACGACGTGGTTAAAACAGTCTTATTTCACATCTGGCTTTGCATATGGCTTACGAGAGTTGTATCAAACATACGAACAGTCTTCTTTTAGAAAACAGCCGGAAATTTTAGATGAACTCATTCCACTAGAGATAAGACGTCTTGCATTCAAAAAGAAAACGGAAGCAAAAACAGAGCAAGAAACGAAAGAGTGGATCGACAAATTGATTGCGAAGTATATACCAAAGAAGAATACATTAGAAGAATTACATACAATCGCTGAATGTATGATCATTACTCTTCAACTAGAGGAGGTAAGTGGACATGCCTGAAAGATGGTTTCACATTCAACCGCTTGATCCGCTGCTTATTCGTGATGCACGCCCATTTCAAAGTGTACCGGGTATACGGGCGCGTTCACTAAACGATGTTCCGCCAAGTGTGGTCGCAGGAACACTTCGTACAGCTCTAGCAAAGAAACGACAATCAATAAAACACACGACGCCACTTTCTTATTATTCAAAATCTCTTGTGCGAGGTCCTTTATATCGCTGGCATGATCATTTATATGTGCCAATGCCTAATGACCTTGAGTTATTCGATGATGAGTATGGGATGAATCAATTGAGACCAAAGCCAATGATGTCGGAAGGACAGGGCTTTTTTGGTACAGGAAAAACAGGCCGTTTTAGTGAGGCATTATGGCCGCCAATTGGAGCTGGTGCTCGTAAAAAAATGAAATCGCCGCCTGCTTTTGTATCACTAAAGTGGATGGTGAACTGGCTGACAGACGCAGTGGATGAGAGTCATGTGAAGGAAGCCTTGACTGAATACCAACACATGCAGAAGGAAAATCATTCTTTCAAAAAGGAAACACCACCGGCATTTATTCCAGCATTACAGCGTCAGGAACGAACACAAATTGAGGTGGAGACTGGCAGTAAAAAGGCAAAAGATCAGCATCTATTTTCAACAGAATCACTCTTATTCCCAGATGACTTTAAACTGGAGGCGGGAATAGAGTTATCTACTGAAGAGTCAGAAGAATTAAAGCCTTTCTCAAGTCTTCACCCAATCGGTGGTGAAAGGCGGCTGGCTCATATAGAAGACCGGCCACATGTATACCAACAAGATTGGACATGTCCAGATATGATTAAAGAATCGCTTAAGAACAAGCCGTATGTTCGCATGATATTGGCGACACCTGCTTATTTCAGTAAAGGATGGCAGCCCGGCTGGCTGGATGAACAGCTCATGTCAAAACCACTATTTGATACAAATGTACGACTCAAATTGGTTTGGGCATCTGTTCCACATTGGCAGCCTATCTCTGGATGGAGCTTAGCAAATAAAGACAAAGGGCGTGAAAAAGCAATACGCCGCTTAGTCCCCGCAGGTAGTGTTTACTTCTTTACAGTAGAAGAAGGAGATCCAGCAGAACTGGCCGAAAAAATGTGGCTTCAATCAGTATCTGATCGTAACCGGCGCAAAGAAGCGTTTGATCGTGAAGATGGCTGCGGGTTAGCACTTTGGGGAACATGGAAACCGAATGAATAAGAGGAGTGAGATGATGGAAGCAAGCCGTTGGTTTTGGATACATTGTTTATCCCCCCTTCATATTGGAGCGGGTGAAGGAGTTGGCGTGATTGATATGCCCATTCAACGAGAAAAAGTAACAGAATGGCCGATTATACCTGGAAGCAGTATCAAAGGCGTGCAGCGTGAACATTATCGCGTGAAAGGACAAGACACATTCGTACAAAAAGTATTTGGTACACAAGGAGATCAAGATGGAAGTGCAGGAGCAGTCGTCATGACAGATGGCCGGTTATTTTCATTCCCGGTGGCGAGTAGATACGGTACATTTGGATATGTGGCAAGTCCCCTCATATTGAAAAGATTAGCCCGCGATGCAAAAGCATTAGGCGTATCGCTGGATATCCCTGATCTCATAGAAGAATCAAGCACGCTAGTCACCATGAATTCTAAATTAGTAGAGAATGACGAATTATATCTAGGTGAATTCCAAGGGGCTGCGAAAAAATCTCAACAACTAACCGATTTTGCTAAAAAGATGGCCAAACTTTTATTCGACGATAAACAATCACAAACTCTTTGGATAGAACGATTTGTGATTGTAAGTGATGACGTTTTTCAATACATTGTCACCATGAATTCTGAAGTGACACCTCGTATTAGAATTGATCATGAAACCCAAACAGTTAGTAAAGGTGCTCTCTGGTATGAAGAGTATGTACCAGCAGAAGCCATATTTTATGGACTCATGTGGTGTGATCGTGTCGATGGAAGCAATGATTTATCTGTTAGACACCAACTGTTAAATCAACTAGAAAAACAGATGTATCTTCAATTAGGTGGAAACACAAACGTAGGTAAAGGAAGAGTATCCTGGCGTATGACAGGAGGGGAGGGATCATGAAACTCATTCAACATCATTATGCTGAAAAAGCGTATCAACATGTGATGAATGCCAAAACGAATGAGGAGAATTTCTCAAATCAATATGGACAACTCTGTCACAGATTCGCCTCAATGATCTTAACAAATGGATTAAGGCTCACCATTACATTTTTTGAAGCAAAATCAAAAAAAGGAAATGCTTATCAACAATTCGTTCAGGATATAAAAGAAACACTAGATATACAAGGGGATTGGTCAGCTTCCAATCGAGATTACTTAATCAAATCAAGACAAGCATTAAGTGCATCTGTTTGGTTAAAAAGATATGCAGAATCTATTTTAAAGGTGGAACAAGGGGCGGAAAATGTGGAGGACATCCAATGAATCTGTCATTAACCTTAAACAAAAGCAAATGGGAGATTGATGGTTCTACATTGTCGGACATCGTAAAGGACAGTTCGAAGAAGCAGTCATTTTATGAAAATGTGATTAGTTTACATCAAGAACAGTGGAAAAAAAACAATCACTTGTTGTATGAAAAATTTGTGGAGCGATATTATGCCGATACGAACCCCACATGCCTAGTCAAATCCATATCGCCGTTAGTCATTGGACATGGAGGAGAGGGTGTACTTGAAACGGGATTATTATTACACCCGATATACGGCGTTCCTTATTTACCAGGAACAGCATTAAAAGGCGTAGCCTCTCATTATGCCCACTCTGTATTAGGTGAAAACTTTCCAGAACTAAAACAAGGTGGTAGTGATTACAACACATTGTTTGGAACAAACGAACATGCTGGCATCATCGAATTTCATGATGCGCTCATGATGCCTGAGACAGTAAAGGGAGCATTTAAAGTAGATGTGATGACACCACATCATTCAGACTACAACAGCGTCAAGCTAGATAAGATGAATCAAGGGGGAAGTGTTCCAGCCCCTCGAGACGATGACTCACCAACACCGATTCATTTCTTAACGGTGGTCAACGGCCGCTTTCAACTTCTATTGAAAACAAAAAAGAATCTACCAGAAGAATCGGAATGGCTCGAACTCGCCAAAACCATCTTACTAGGCGCTTTAGAACACGAAGGAATCGGTGCTAAAACAAATGCAGGTTATGGAAGACTTAAAATGGACGACGTCATTTCATAAGACTAAGTGCGAATGTGAGGTGAACATAAAATCCCTGGAACATTCGCACCTATTCATTCCAAAAAATGAGAAAAAATGTATATTTTTCAGGAGTGAAAACAAAGTTCTATATAGAAACTTAAGGGTTTTGACGATCATTCCCTAAAAAATGTTATAATTAGGGCGAAAATCGCAGTCGCACTCTACATGAGTGCGTGGATTGAAATCAATGATTTCTAACCCATTATCCGTAATCATCCTGTCGCACTCTACATGAGTGCTTGGGTTGAAATTAGCCGATGGTTCAGCTTGATGTTTTTTTCAAATCGCACTTTATATGAGTATGAGGAGTAAAATTCTTATCAGAAGGTAGCTTGAGAGATATATTGACAATTGCGCTTGATATAGGTGTGAAAAACATAACTCTGTCTTAGCCATTTTATTAATGAATTCAAAGCTGTTGATGAAACAGCGAAATAAGTATGACTATCATCAGTAATAGTTTTTAATTAAATAGGATTAAGAAAGATTCGGTGCGAATGTGAGGTGAACATAAAATCCTTGGAACATTCGCACCGTTTCATTCGACAAAAATGAGAAAAAATGTATATTTTTTAGGGGTGAAAACTTAATTTCTATATAGAAACTTAAGGGTTTTGACGATCATTCCCTAAAAAATGTTATAATTAGGGCGAAAATCGCAGTCGCACTCTACATGAGTGCGTGGATTGAAATGTTATCGGCACAATGTCTTGATCTATAAGAGACTGTCGCACTCTATATGAGTGTGTGGATTGAAATATACGTGCTTTGTACGCCCTCTATATCTTCCGCTAGTTGCACTCTATATGAGTGCGTGGATTGAAATGATACTTTGATAGATTCATTTTGTACGTTGTTATGTCGCACTCTACATGAGTGCGTGGATTAATAATTGCGAAAACATAACTCTGCCTCCTGCCTCAGTAGTCATGAATCTAATTGAATTCAATTGTTGCTGAAATATAAAGAAGTATGATTAACAAGTTTCAATAGATTTCATACTAAGAAAAAGTCGGTGCGAATGTGAGGTGAACATAAAATCCCTGGAACATTCGCACCTATTCATTCGGCAAAAATGAGAAAAAATGTATATTTTTTAAGAGTGAAAACAAAATTCTATATAGAAACTTGTGGGTTTTGACGATCATTCCCTAAAAAATGTTATAATTAGGGCGGAAATCGCAGTCGCACTCTATATGAGTGCGTGGATTGAAATATACTCTCCTTGCCGAATAAGCACCACCTTACGCTATGTCGCACTCTACATGAGTACGTGGATTGAAATATAAGTAATTGGAACATGGTTAACACATCCTTCTGTCGCACTCTACATGAGTGCGTGGATTGAATAACATAGACGTATTGCTCTCTAGTTCCATATTGAGTCGCACTCTATATGAGTGCGTGGATTGAAATATCATATCTTCAACCGAATTACGCAGCGTCATCAATCGCACCCTCCATGAGTGCATAGATCACAATTTCTGCAAATTATATAAAGTCAAATACCTATCCATTTCAAAATCTACACAAATGAATAATCAAAATAATGTACTTTCCACCTAAATCCAAGCCCTACACAACAAAAAAAGACTCGCTCACACAGAGCCGAGTCTTAATTTTTTTTGCAGTTTTTCTTCACTGAAAATCCAGCCGGTATAGGAATTTTTGATTTGGTGGTCCATGTCGATATGGCAGATCGCGACAAAAGGATAATGACCTTTGCTTCGATAGCGCAAATCAATGAACCGCACCTCATAATGATCCTTAAATTTATCCACTTCCCACCGGTAGACAGGAGAGAAGGAGAGAAAGGCTGAAATGTTTTCATCTTGCTTGGCAATTTTCATAATTTCAGTATCAGGGACAGGCACACGGTTAAAGGTGTCTAAAATGACGACCTCTCCATTCATACTGCGCCCAACATGGAAAGAGGATTTACATTTCACGGCAATACGCCATTGTCTGAACTTCATTGTAGGCGAAATAATAATCTCTTCAATTTCATCGAATCGAGCACGCAGCTGACGTTTAATCTGAAGCTGCATGATGACCCTGACGATATAGTAACAGAAAATCACGGCATACAGCGTAATAAACGTATAGCCGGGATGTCCGCCAATCGCCCAAACGACTATGGCGACAAGGTGTGTAAAAAAGATAAACGGATCAAACGTATTAATGATTCCAAGCGCTACCCATTTCTTCGAAAATGGACGAATGGCCTGCGTACCGTATGCATTGAAAATATCGACAAACACATGAAGCACAACGGCTAATAGTGTCCATAACCAAAGGTGAAGTAAATTCGCCCCCGGCACAAATGGGAAAATCACAGCTGGAATCAGCAATGACCAAAACAGTACAGCCGGAATGGAATGTGTAAATCCTCGGTGATTTCTTATATAAACCGCATTATTTTTTAGTTTTAGCACAGTATCAATGTCTGGTGCTTGGGAGCCGGCGATGGTCGCGATCATCACGGCGTGTGCCATGTGTGGATCTGCGCTGACGGCTGGATCTAAAAGTGCAAGTCCCCCAAGAGAAATGCCCATTACTACATGAGTACCAGTGTCCAATTGATTACCTCCTAGTTGTCATGCTTAGGAACAATCATACAAAGTATACGTCTCCAATCAAGACTATGTGCAAAATCACTTTTGCTTTATCCCGATTTAATGTAACATGTTAACGTATCTACAAACAGTATACAACAAATAAGGTTCTATTCAGAACGTTAGCCCTCGGTCCAATGAGAAGGAGTATAGATATGAAAGACATTCAAGAAAAGCTGGACCGCAAAGATATTGCGGGCTTTCAGCATGATTTAATTGATTGGTATGAAAAAGAACAACGAACATTGCCATGGCGTGAAAATCAAGATCCATACCGCGTCTGGGTATCAGAAGTGATGCTTCAGCAAACGAGAGTAGATACGGTCATTCCGTACTTCAACCGGTTTATGGAGCAATTCCCGACGGTGAAAGATCTCGCTTTAGCTGATGAAGAAAAGGTCATGAAAGCATGGGAAGGTCTTGGCTACTACTCAAGAGTGCGTAATTTACAGGCAGCTGTGAAAGAAGTATATGAATCCTATGGTGGCATTGTCCCTAATACGAAAGAGCAATTTTCAAAGCTCAAAGGTGTAGGCCCATATACGAGCGGCGCAGTGCTGAGTATCGCCTATAACAAGCCGTATCCTGCGGTAGACGGCAACGTTATGAGGGTCATTTCTCGTATTTTGTCCATATGGGATGATATTGCAAAACCAAAAACGAGAAATATTTTCGAGTTTGCGGTCGATCAGCTCATTTCCCGGGAAAAGCCGTCAGAATTTAATCAAGGGCTGATGGAGCTAGGTGCGCTCATTTGCACTCCAACATCCCCTGCCTGCCTCATTTGCCCTGTGAACATGCATTGCTCGGCACTCGAGGAAGGCGTTCAGCATGAGCTCCCAGTGAAAAGCAAAAAGAAAAAGCCGACTGCGAAATCAATGGCAGCAGCGGTGTTATTTGATGACGCAGGCAACCTATATATTCATAAGCGGCCAAGTACAGGCCTTCTTGCGAATTTATGGGAATTCCCTAACATGGAAACCATGAAGGGAAGAAAAACGGAAAAAGAGCAGCTGATTGATTTCTTAAAAGAGGAGGCGGGTGTACAAGCGGAGCTTGGTGATTTAGAAGGCACCATTCAGCATGTATTTACCCACCTCATCTGGAATATTTCTGTTTTCTTTGGACGAGTTACCTCTATATCTGATGACACGATGCTGAAAAAAGTCACAACAGAAGAATTTGAGGGGTATGCTTTGCCAGTCTCACACCAAAAAATTTGGAAGCTGGCACTTGAGCAGCCTAGTCATATTTAACCGTTGTACCGTGGGTATAATCAGCTTCATTTCGATGCAACCCCCCGCGGTCTTCGATTTCAGAAATGATTTCTCGATACTTAGATTGCCCTTCTTCGTTCAAATAAGGTAAAATTTGTTGGAAAGCATGATGAAAGTAAGCAAGCTCAGTATCTTTCCATTGATCCTTGGACATCATGCCAAGCTGGCTTAAATCGCGTCCGACATACATGAATGTAACCTCCTAATAGGAACTTTCCTATTAGTGTGAAGCGAATGAACCAAAACTATTCAAATCAGGAGATGAACCATAATGAGTCAACGTAAATGTGCATTAATTACAGGTAGCAGCAGAGGAGTCGGGAAAGAAGTAGCCCTTCGCCTCGCTGAAAAAGGATATGACATTGTCATTAACTATGCGAGAAGCAAAAAAGCCGCACTTGAAACAGCGGAAGAAATTGAAGCGATGGGTGTCAAAACATTGGTTGTCAAAGCCAATGTAGGCCAGCCTGAGAAAATCAAAGACATGTTTCAGCAAATCGACGAAACCTTTGGCCGTTTAGATGTATTTGTAAACAATGCGGCATCAGGTGTTCAGCGTCCCATTATGGACCTTGAAGAAAATCATTGGGACTGGACGATGAATATCAATGCGAAAGCCTTGTTATTCTGCGGACAAGAAGCGGCAAAACTAATGGAGAAAAACGGCGGTGGACATATCGTCAGCATTAGCTCTCTTGGCTCTATTCGCTATCTTGAAAATTACACAGTAGTCGGCGTATCAAAAGCAGCACTAGAAGCTTTGACACGTTACCTTTCTGTTGAGCTGTCACAAAAAAATATCGTCGTCAACGCCGTATCAGGCGGCGCGATCGATACCGATGCACTCAAGCACTTCCCGAACCGAGAAGAGCTTTTAGAAGATGCGAAGAAAAACACACCTGCCGGCCGAATGGTGGAAATTAAAGACATGGTCGACAGCGTGGAATTCCTTGTATCAGGCAAAGCAGACATGATTAGAGGCCAGACGATTATTGTGGATGGCGGACGTTCTTTGCTTGTTTAAAAAAATCATGAATAGGATGTACACCTTCTGCACAAATTAATGTGCGTGGAGGTGATAATGATGGATCAACAACAAAACAAAACAAACGCACAACAAGTGAAGAAACAAAACCAAGCTGCTGCACAAGGTGGTCAATACGGCACTGAATTTGCTAGTGAGACTGACGCACAGCAAGTAAAAAAATACAACCAAAAAGCTGAGCAAAACAAACAACAAAACAGCTAATCACTGAAACAAAGGAAAGCACTTCATATACGAATGAAGTGCTTTTCTTTTTGCCTCACACCACCATCCGACAAAACCTGTAAAACCTCTACATAAACAGTCAAAGGATTTCTTCCTTCTTTCAAGAAATGGTATACAGACAAAAAGTGGATTCGATGAAAAGGGAGGAGTTAGATGTCTGATTTCGATCAGCTTGTAAAAGAACAAATGCAGCTCATGGATCAGCTGCTCGATGTGCAGGGAGAACTCGATCTATGCTTAGAAACAGAAAAACAATTGCTGCAGGATGAAAAAAAAGAAGAGTGGCATAGGCTTTGTGATCAAATCAAACAGAAACGTGAGGAACTGCAAAAAGTGCAAACCTTATTTACAAAACAGACAGAAGAGGTCATCAATTCATATAAACAGATGGAAAAGAGTTCTAGCGTGATGTAAGTCAGTGTGCCGTTCAATTGGGTTGAATGGCTTTTTCATTTCATTTTTTAACTATGTAACGGTATAATATAATAGAGACATGTTTAGTTGGGAAATTAGGTCTTTGGACTGTTAGGTTTGTTTGTTATAGAAAGTAGGGGAGAAAATATGGGCTATCCCAAGGAAGGAGAAACCATCCAAATTCAAAGCTATAAACATAATGGCTTGATCCACAGGATTTGGAATGAAACCACCATTCTGAAAGCAACGGAATTGTGTATCATTGGGGCAAACGACCGTACAATGGTGACTGAATCCGACGGCCGTACTTGGATGACGAGAGAACCGGCTATTTGCTATTTCCATGCAAAACAATGGTTTAATGTAATTGGGATGCTTAGAGATGATGGGGTATATTATTACTGCAACATCAGCTCTCCTTTTGCGACAGATGATGAGGCAATTAAGTATATTGATTACGATTTAGACGTCAAAGTCTTTCCAGACATGACGTACAATATTTTGGATGAGGACGAATATGCAGATCATAAGAGGCAGATGAATTATCCAAAAGAAATCGATAGTATCTTAAGAGAGCATCTGAATACATTACTGCATTGGATTCACCAGCGGAAAGGTCCGTTTGCTCCTGAATTTGTGGATATGTGGTATGAACGTTTTTTACATTATACAAAATAAGCAAGAGCATCAAAAAACCTGTTTGGCTTTTTAGGCTAACAGGTTTTTGACTGCGTACGGATAAGAGGCACTGATAGATTGGGAAGGAGATTTACATGGGGGTCATTAAACGCTACATGGCTTTTGTAACACCGTATAAAAAACAGATTGCATTGACAATGGTCATCGGAATGATTAAGTTCTCGATACCCTTAACTTTGCCTCTGCTTTTAAAGTATGTCATTGATGATGTCATTCAAGGCTCGGGGTCCGCTGAAGAAAAGACATCATCTCTACTGATCATTATGGGAATCATGCTCGTATTATTTGTAGTGATGAGGCCGCCTGTTGAATACTATAGACAATACTACGCTCAGTGGACAGGCAGTAAGGTATTATTTGATATTCGGGAAAAACTGTTCTCGCATATTCAAAAGCTAAGTCTTCGTTATTATGCCAACACGAGAACAGGAGAAATTATTTCAAGAGTGATCAACGATGTGGAGCAGACAAAGGAATTTGTCATCACAGGTCTCATGAACATTTGGCTGGATATGATGACTGTACTGATTGTGATTGCCATTATGTGTACACTGGATCTGAAGCTCACCATCGTATCTGTCATTATTTTTCCGCTATATGCGTTTGCAGTAAAGTATTTTTACGGACGGCTTCGTAAGCTGACAAAAGAGCGGTCACAGGCACTGGCTGAAGTGCAAGGGCATTTGCACGAGCGTGTTCAAGGAATGCCAGTCATTCGAAGCTTTGCGATTGAAGAATATGAACAAGAGAATTTTCATGATGAAAACAAAAATTTCTTAAACAAAGCAATCAACCATACGAATTGGAACGCCAAAACATTTGCTGTCGTCAATACCATCACTGACATTGCACCGCTGTTAATCATTGCATTTGCTGGCTACACCGTGATTAACGGGTCGCTTTCGATCGGGACTATGATCGCCTTTGTCGGCTATATTGACCGGATGTACAATCCGATTCGCCGTCTCATTAACTCATCCACGACGTTAACCCAGTCCGTTGCATCAATGGATCGGATCTTTGAGTTTATTGATGAGCCATATGAGGTCATAGACCGGCCGAATGCAAAAGAAGCCAATCATTTAAAAGGAGAGGTAGAGTTTAAAAATGTGTCGTTTCGTTATGAACACACGCAGGAAGAGATTCTGCACAATATCTCCTTGAAAGTAGAAAAAGGACAAACGGTTGCGCTTGTAGGAATGAGCGGTGGAGGGAAGTCGACACTCGTCAGCTTAATTCCAAGGTTTTATGATGTCACAAACGGGTCACTTGAAATTGACGGCATAGATATAAAAGAGTACAAAGCAAGAAGTCTTCGAAATCAAGTTGGAATGGTGCTGCAGGATACATTCCTATTCAGTGGCACGATTAAAGAAAATATTGCGGTTGGAGACCCAGAAGCATCTTTTGAAAAAATGGTTTCTGCTGCAAAAGCAGCAAATGCGCATGATTTTATTATGTCTCTTCCAGAAGGATATGACACGAAAGTAGGAGAACGGGGCGTAAAGCTGTCAGGCGGACAAAAACAGCGGATTTCTATTGCAAGGGTATTTCTTAAAAATCCACCGCTGTTGATTTTAGACGAAGCAACGTCTGCACTTGATTTAGAAAGTGAGCATTACATTCAAGAAGCGATGCAAAAGCTGGCGAAGGATCGCACAACCTTTATTGTCGCACACCGATTATCAACCATTACACATGCTGACCAAATTGTGGTCATGGAACAAGGCGAAATTGTGGAAAAAGGAACACACGAAGAATTAATGAACCAAGACAGCCACTATCGCCATTTATTTACCATTCAAACATTAAATTAGTAGAAGCCTATCCGATTCTAGCGGATAGGCTTTTTTATGTTGTCAAAAACATGACATATTTCCCAGCTTGTCTCAATACAATTTTAAAAAGTATGACGGGGTGGTGAATATGTGAAAGAACAAGACGTGCTGCTAGATGTCAAACAGCTGTCCATTGCGTTTCAACAGAAAAAGCAAAAAGTGCCCATCGTCCATCACATATCGTTCTCGATTCAAAAAGGGGAAACGTTAGGGATTGTGGGCGAATCTGGCTGCGGGAAAAGTATCACAAGCATGTCATTAATGGGTCTGAATCAGCAAACCGATACAACGGGCGAGGTTCATTTCGAAGGGCAAAATCTGCTGTCACTTTCAGAGAAACAGTGGCGAGAGATAAGAGGAAATGACATTTCGATGATTTTCCAAGAGCCTATGACCTCTCTGAACCCATTAATGACCATCGGCAAACAAATGACGGAAGCCCTTTTCACACATCAATCAATCGGTCAAAAAGAAGCAAAAGCGAAGGCGATTGATCTGCTTCAAACAGTTGGATTGAAGCAAGCAGAATCGCTGCTGAAAAAATATCCACACGAATTATCAGGCGGCATGCGCCAGCGTGTGATGATTGCGATGGCAATGCTTTGTCACCCAAAGCTCATGATCGCTGATGAACCGACAACTGCACTTGATGTGACCATTCAAGCGCAAATCCTTCGTCTGCTCAAAAAGCTGAACGAAGAGATGGACACTGCTATTTTATTTATTACCCATGATCTAGGCGTCGTGCGGCAAATATGCCAGCGAGTCATGATTATGTATGCCGGTCGAATTGTAGAAGAAGGAACCGTTGACCGTATTTTTCAAAAACCTCTGCATCCCTACACGAAAGGTCTTTTCGCCTCAGTCCCATCGTTTAAAGAGAAAAAAGAAAAACTCATCTCTATTGCAGGTCATGTGCCTAAGCCAGGGGCCATCCGGTCCGGCTGTCAATTTGCACCACGCTGCCCATATCAAATGGCGCAATGTCTTGAAACAGATCCAGCCTTACAATCCATTGAACAGAATCACCGCGTGGCATGTTTTCTAATGGAAGGAGGAGAAGACACTGAGTCACCCACTCTTGCAAGTGAATCAGCTGACAAAACGGTATGACACAGCCGCTTTTTTTTCTAAACATAAACAATCGACTTTGGCTTTAAATCAAGTCTCCTTTCACGTGAAGGAAGGAGAAACGCTTGGCATTGTTGGTGAATCAGGCTGCGGTAAATCAACTCTTGGCAAAAGCTTGATGAGATTGACTGAACCGACGGCAGGCTCTATTCAATTAAAAGGGCAGGAGATCACCCTTCTGAAAGAACGAGACATGCGTTCCTTAAGAAAAGACATTCAAATGATCTTTCAAGATCCATATGCTTCTTTAAATCCGAGAATGAAAATCAAAGATATTTTAGAGGAACCACTGATTGTTCATCATCATGGGACGAAAGCAGAAAGGCGGAAACGGGTGAAAGAGATGCTGCACATTGTTGGGTTTGATCCGTCTTACGGGGAACGTTATGCGCATCAATTCAGCGGCGGACAAAGGCAGCGTATCGGTATCGCTAGAGCACTTATTACGCACCCAAGTCTTGTCATTGCCGATGAACCAGTTTCGGCTTTAGATGTATCCGTGCAAGCGCAAATTTTGAATTTGATGCTTGAATTGCAAAAGACGCTTTCTCTGACGTATTTGTTTATTTCTCACGACCTTGGGGTTGTCAAGTATATGAGTGACCGGATCGCCGTCATGTATGCTGGGCGCATTGTCGAGATGGGTCCTGCCGAAGATGTGTTTCACAGCCCGCTTCATCCCTATACGTCGCTGCTTCTGAAATCCATTCCACATATGGATCACGTACTAGAGGCGCAAGATGTGGCAGCAGAAGAGACCACAATGACGGAACGCGGCGGCTGTCCTTTCTACAAAAGGTGCCCAAAAAGATGGGAGAAATGCTTGAAAGCAGTTCCTGCTTTGCATGAAGAGGAACCGGGGCACGCGGCCGCGTGTTATTTATATCAAAAGGAGGAACACAATGAAGAAGACATGGTTATTCAGTAGTTTCATTTTTGTGCTGGCACTGGCGCTCTTTTTAGGGGGATGCTCGTCTTCACCGACATCGGAAGAAAAGGCAACAAAAGATACCCTCGTATTTGGCAGAGGGGGAGATTCCACTTCACTAGATCCAATCACAACGACAGAAGGCGAAACCTTCAAGGTCACAGAGAATATATTTGAAAAGCTTTTGAATTACGGTGAGAAAGACACGACCATCCATCCTGGCCTCGCAACAGAATGGGATGTTGCAAAGGACGGAAAATCATACACGTTCTACTTAAGAGAAGGTGTGAAATTTCACGATGGCACAGACTTTAACGCAGAAGCAGTAAAATTTAACTTTGACCGCTGGATGAATGGAGACGCAGAAAAGTTTCCTTACTATGGTATGTTTGGCGGCTATAAAAAAGATAAAGGGCATGTCATTAAAGACATCATCGTCAAAGGCGAGCATGAAATTGAATTTCAGCTAAAGCGCCCGCAGGCGACATTCCTCAAAAATATCGCTATGTCACCATTTGGCATTGCCAGTCCAGCGGCAGTTGAAAAAAGCGGCGATTCATTTAGAGAAAATCCAGTGGGGACAGGACCATTCAAGTTTAAAGAGTGGAAGCAAAACGACCGTATCGTGTTAGAAAAGAACAAGGATTATTGGCAGAAGGATAAACCAAAGCTGAATCAAATCATCTTCCGCTCCATTCCAGAAAACTCTGCTCGTTTAAATGCCCTTAAAACAGGCGAGATCGACTTAATGGATGGCGTGAATCCGTCAGATTTAGATGGCCTTAAAACCGACAAAGCACTCCAGCTCATTGAAAGACCATCGATGAACGTAGGATATATCGGACTGACCGTCACAAGAAAGCCGCTTGATAACAAGCTGGTTCGTCAGGCACTCAATTATGCGGTCGATAAAGAATCGATTATTGAGTCATTTTATGGCGGACTGGCTGAGCCCGCAAAAAATCCATTGCCGCCTGCATTAGAAGGCTACAATGACGACATTGAGCCATATCCATATGATCCAGAAAAAGCGAAAGAACTATTAAAAGAAGCGGGCTTCCCTGACGGCTTTCGCATCAAGCTTTGGGCAATGCCTGTACCACGTCCATATATGCCAGATGGAATGAAGGTAGCAGAAGTCATTCAGTCAAATTTTGAAAAGGTCGGCGTCAAAGCAGAAATTGTGACATATGACTGGGCCACCTATTTAGATAAAGCAAGTAAAGGGGAAGCAGATGTGTTCTTATTAGGCTGGACAGGGGACAATGGCGATCCTGATAATTTCATTTACACACTGCTGGACAAAGACAGCATTGGCGGTAACAACTATACATTCTTCGAAAACGATAAAATGCATGACATCCTCATTGAAGCGCAAACAGACACAGATCAAAAGAAACGAAATGAGCTGTACAAAAAAGCGCAGGAAATCATTCATGACGAAGCGCCTTGGATTCCATTGGTGCATTCAATTCCAATGCTTGCCGCTTCTAATGATTTAAAAGGCTACCAGCCGCATCCAACTGGTTCAGAAGCTTTAACTGACGTGTATTTCGAATAAGCAAATAAGGGAGATCTTGTATCTCCCTTATTCAAACAAAGATAAAGGCGGTGAAAGCTGTTTGTTTGCTTATTGTATGAAGCGGGCAGGAATGCTCATCCCAGTACTGATCGGAATGACATTGGTCGTGTTTTCAATTATTCGTTTTATACCTGGAAATCCAGCGCAGGTCATCTTAGGACAGCGGGCAACGAAAGAGGCAGTAGAACAATTAACGATCCAGCTCGGTTTAGATCAGCCATGGTACGTTCAATACGGTCATTATATGCTTGGCCTTTTAAAAGGGGATTTAGGGACTTCCATTCGAACAGGAGCGGCTATTGCCCAGGAAATGAAGCCTTACTTATTTGCGACGTTAGAATTGACCTTTTTTGCCATGGTGCTGGCGATTGTCGTGGGAGTGAATGCCGGAATCATTAGTGCTTGGTTTAAGCATTCTTTCTTTGATTATGCCGCGATGTTTATTGCACTTATCGGAGTGTCCATGCCGATTTTCTGGTTAGGCTTAATGGGGCAGTGGCTGTTCTCGATCGAATTAGGTATTTTGCCGACAACGGGCCGAGAAGACGTAAGGAATCCAGTCGAATCGATCACGTATATTCATACACTGGACACGCTTTTGCAAGGCCGGTTTGATCAATTCGCTGACAGCATCAAGCATTTGATATTACCAAGTACAGCACTCGCAACAATTCCTGCTGCGATTATTGCGAGAATTACAAGGGCAAGTATGCTGGAAGTGCTTCATTCAGACTTTATTCGAACAGCAAAAGCAAAAGGAGTACGTTCATTTTTCATCATTTATCAGCATGGCCTGAAAAATGCGCTCATTCCGATCTTGACGATTATTGGTCTTCAGACGGGCCTCTTGCTTGGTGGAGCGATTTTAACAGAAACCATTTTTGCTTGGCCGGGAATTGGGCGGTATATATATGACGCCATCAGTTATCGTGATTACCCAGTCATTCAAACAGGTATTCTTGTCGTTGCGCTTATATTTGTCCTGATCAATTTCATTGTGGACATCTTGTATGCGGTCATTGATCCAAGGATTAAATATTAGGGAGGGAGAGTGACAATATGGAAGCACAAAAAGAGCTTGAACCACCTCAGCCAAAAGATGAACGCTCTCAATCATTGATTCTTGAATCAATGAAGCAGTTCTTTCAGCACAAGCTGGCGGTCATTGGCAGTGTGATTGTCTTTTTATTTCTGATCCTAGCGATCTTTGCACCGCTCATTGCTCCTTATGGAATCAATGAACAATCACTTGGTGAGCGATTTAGCGCCCCTTCAGCTGCACACTGGTTTGGTACGGATGATTTCGGCAGAGATATATTTTCGAGAGTTGTGCATGGAGCACGGATTTCCTTATGGGTCGGCTTCTTCTCGGTCCTCGGTTCTGTCATTTTAGGCACACTGCTTGGATTGATAGCTGGCTATGGCGGACGAGTGCTAGATGCTGTGATCTCGAGATTGTTTGATATTTTACTCGCTTTTCCTAGCATTCTATTAGCGATTGCTATTGTCTCCATCCTAGGCCCCTCCTTACAAAATGCCCTTATTGCCATTGCGATTATTAATGTCCCAACCTTTGGACGGCTCGTTCGTTCAAAAGTGCTGAGTATTAAACAAGAAGAATACGTTCTGGCAGCAAAGGCGGTTGGGATGTCACACCGCCGCATCGTACTGCGTCACATTCTGCCAAATAGTATGGTGCCAGTCATCGTCCAGGCGACGCTAGCGATCGGAACGGCAATTATTGAGGCAGCGGCTTTAGGCTTTTTAGGATTGGGTGCACAGGCGCCAAGTCCAGAATGGGGGAAAATGCTCGCCGATGCGAGACCTTATCTCGTTCAAGCCCCTTGGACATTATTCTTCCCAGGAATAGCGATCATGCTGACGGTTCTAGGCTTTAACCTGATGGGAGATGGATTAAGAGACACACTGGATCCTAAAATGAAGAAAATAAAATAAGACCGATTCTCAGAATCGGTCTCAGCGCGCGGACAAACCCCCGCATTCGGTGTCAGTACTGCGTGCCGGTGCTCACGAATACTCAATTCGCTCCGGTGCTCGATCTTCCTAGACTGCAAAGGTTTTCAGGGCACGCTGAAAAGAAGAAAAAGACCGATTCTAGGAATCGGTCTTTTTTGTTTATGCTTCTTTTTCTTCTGTCTCGATTTCACTATCTTTTGGGTGATACGTCTGGAAGCTTGTAATCAATGTATCTAAATGCTCTAATTCATCACGGTATTCGATGATGCTGGACATGACATTCAGCATATTGTAATCGAGCAAGTCGTTTTCTTGGTTTTGCTGATGCTGAATAAATGATTTCGTTAACGTTTCAAGGCGAAGAGAGCATTCATTTTGAAATTCATCGTCCTGCGGCTTCATTTTTCCGACGAATTTCATCAAGGTGCGCTCATGCCAATACAGTAAATAATCAATTTCATCCGTTAAGCTTTCCCTGAAATGCTCTGGCATCAAATGAATCTCATTTTCTAATTTATGAAGCTTTTTCAGCAAATACAGAGCGCGATTTGATGTCATAATGGCCTGCCTGAACAAAACAAGCTTTCTTGATTTGACATAGGTTGTTTTCTTTAAATAGCTTCGTTCTTCTTTGTATAACAAGTAAATGTGATCTAATTTGATCATGCGTTCTTTTATTTGATCGATGTCATCCTTTAATGTGGAATGATCAGTAGACTGTCTGGAGCTCAGACGGATCCATTTTAAAATCTCCTCCGTATTTTCCATAATGTGATGAACAAGCTTTGTTTCATACTTTGGCGGCAGGAAGATTAAATTCACTAAAAATGAAGAAAGAACTCCTAACACCACAGTAGCTGTTCGAATTAAGGCAAAGGAAAGGAAATGATCCCCTGCACTTTCTAAAATCGCGATGACGGTTACAAGTGCAATTGGAATTGTGTGTTCAATCTTCAGTTTTAAATTAATGGCGATGACCATGACGGCGGTTAAACCGATAATGACTGGTCCTGTGCCAAAAAGCAGACCGAACGTAATGGCAAGCGCTGCACCAATAATATTGGCTTGCACTTGATCAACAATGGTTAAAAAAGATCGATAAATAGATGGCTGGATAGCAAATACAGCTGCAATTCCCGCGAAGACGGGCGTTGGCAACCCAAGCCATGTTGCCAGGTAAAGCGCGAGTACAATGGCAATACCGGTTTTTAAAATACGGGCTCCAAGTTTCATTGGTTTTGTCCCTGCATTCCTTTCTTTTCGATAATAGATGATCACTCGTCATTTATCATTCATATTTTGATGAAACAACTAAGTAATATACAGCGGTCTTCCGAAATATTCAAGTGATTTTTGAAAGTTCATGAAAACATCAAAAGAAGGTATTGAGAAGAAATGTAACAGATTCGCACGCTTTTGACAAACAAGAGCTGGTCAATAAAAAAACAGGCGCATGTTTTTACGCCTGTTTTGGACTTCATTATGATTGTTTCAGCTGTGCAAACGCATGATCTACTGCTTGCAGCGTCTCAGAAATATCTTTTTCAGTATGTGCGATTGTTAAGAACCAAGCTTCATATTTAGAAGGAGCGAGGTTAATGCCTTGCGCGAGCATTAATTTGAAGAAGCGGGCAAACATTTCGCCATCCGTATTTTCAGCCTGCTCGTAGTTCACAATCGTTTCTGTTGTGAAATAAATTGTGAGAGCACCTTTTAAGCGATTCACTGTAATATCTACTTGATGCTTTTTGGCACGGGCTAAAATGCCTTCTTCTAACATAGCGCCAAGTTGATCAAGATGCTCGTAAACGCCGTCTTCTTTTAACAATTCCAAGCAGGCAATACCTGAAAGAATGGATGCAGGATTTCCTGCCATTGTGCCAGCTTGATAGGCTGGTCCAAGCGGGGCAACTTGTTCCATAATTTCTTTTTTACCGCCGTAAGCGCCGATAGGAAGTCCGCCGCCAATAATTTTTCCTAATGCAGTGAGGTCAGGTTTTACTTGAAGCAAGTCCTGTGCACCGCCATACATAAAGCGGAAAGCGGTAATAACTTCATCATAAATCACCAGTGCGCCTTTTTCATGTGTGAGGTCATTGACCTGCTGCAGGAAACCGTCCTTAGGCTCTACGATGCCAAAGTTCCCGACAATTGGCTCGACAAGGACAGCTGCTACTTCATCACCCCATCGATCTAATGCTTCTTTATAGCTGTCAATATCATTAAATGGAACGGTAATGACTTCATTAGCGATACTCTTTGGTACGCCCGCTGAATCAGGTGTTCCTAAAGTGGAAGGACCAGAGCCGGCTGCCACTAGCACAAGATCAGAGTGGCCGTGATAGCACCCGGCGAACTTAATGATTTTTGTTCTGCCTGTATATGCGCGAGCCACTCGAATCGTTGTCATCACCGCTTCTGTACCTGAATTGACAAAACGAACTTTGTCCAAAGCAGGCATGGCTTCCTTCAGCATTTTAGCAAAAGCGACTTCATGCTTCGTTGGTGTTCCGTAAAGGACACCTGTTTCAGCCGCTTTCGTGATGGCTTTTGTAATATGCGGGTGGGCGTGTCCTGTAATAATAGGACCGTATGCTGCCAGATAATCGATATAGCGGTTTCCGTCAACATCCCAAAAATAAGCGCCTTCTCCTCTTTCCATCGCAACGGGTGAACCGCCGCCTACTGCCTTATATGAACGAGACGGGCTGTTGACACCCCCAACAATGTGCTCCAGCGCCTCTTGATGTAATTTTTCTGATTCTGTGAATTTCATAAATAGCCTCCTATCTCAACGTATCACGTCGTCTATCATTATTTTAACATGCCGATGCAAGCGTCCTTAGTTGAATATCCTCTCAAAATTGGATAGGCTAATTAAAAAATAGGTTGGAGGGATTGTGTCATGACAATCGAAGTAGGGCAGCAAGTACCTGACATTGAATTAACCGGTGACAATGGGGAGAAAGTAAAGCTTTCTGATTTTAAAGGAAAACATATTGTTCTTTATTTCTATCCAAAAGATATGACACCAGGCTGTACAACAGAAGCATGTGATTTCCGCGACCGCCATCAAAGCTTTGCAGAATTAGATGCTGTCATTATCGGCGTAAGCCCAGACAGTCAGGACAAGCACCAAAAGTTTAAAGAAAAACATGATTTGCCGTTTCTGCTTCTTGTAGACGATGAACAAAAATTGTCTGAAGCCTTTGGGGTATGGAAGCTGAAAAAGAATTTTGGCAAAGAATATATGGGAATCGAGCGTTCAACGTTTCTTATTAATAAAGAAGGCACGCTTGTGAAAGAATGGCGAAAAGTTAAGGTAAAAGACCACGTAGAGGAAGCGCTTGAGGAATTGAAAGCTCACGCTTAATATCCTCATATGATGAGATCGGCAGACATGCCGGTCTTTTTTGTAAAGAAGAATAGGTAAAAAAGAGGATTGTAATTGACAAAGTTTCGGCTCTGGGGGTACACTATTTATAAAGATTATAATATAAGAATATTTTTGAAGAGAGGTGCATGATGAAATGGCTGCTCACGAACTAAAAGACGCTTTAGATGCTCTAAAAGAAACCGGTGTTCGAATTACTCCGCAGCGCCATGCCATCTTGGAGTTTCTCGTAAATTCTATGACACACCCAACCGCGGACGATATATATAAAGCACTTGAAGGAAAATTTCCAAACATGAGTGTCGCAACGGTTTACAACAATTTACGAGTCTTCCGGGAATCTGGATTAGTAAAGGAATTAACGTATGGTGATTCCTCAAGCCGATTTGATTTTGCGACATCTGACCACTACCATGCGATTTGTGAAAACTGCGGAAAAATCGTAGACTTTCACTATCCTGGCCTTGATGAAGTTGAACAGCTTGCATCCCATGTGACAGGCTTTAAAGTCAGTCATCATCGCTTGGAGATCTATGGAACTTGTCAAGAATGTGCGAAAAAAGAAAATCATTAATGAAAAAGCTGACCGTTTAAATGGTCAGCTTATTTTTATGACTTTTTTCGATTGTAGGATTCATCAAACTCTTTACCTTCTAATGCTGGATCAAGTGTAAGCGGCTCCCTGCAATGCATGCACATGTCCACCCGCCCAAGCACTTTTGTTTCCTTCTCACAGCCTGGACAAACAACACGTACTGCCTTCGTAGAAAGCATACCAATCCAAAAGTAAACGGCTGTACTTAATCCAATCGATAAGACGCCGAGCAGCATAAAGAAAGTTGACAGCCAGATCGATTCCTTGAAGAACACACCGATATACATGATCAGAAAGCCAACAAAAACCAAACTAAGTGCAAATGTTCTGATTTTATTAATCTTACTGGAGTATTTCGCCATCCCTAGTCCCCCTTATCTCCAATATAGCACATTTTACCTTTCCGTTTGAATTAGTTATAGAGTTTTGTGAATAAATTGCTTATAATGATTCAATGATCTTTTTTCATGTATTGAAGGAATTTTGATTCTATGAGGAGAAATACATAGCATTAGAGAAGAACCTTACACCCGAGTATTGGAGGAATCACTATGGAAAATCTTCTCCGTCCTATTTATCAAGAGAGAGCAAGCCATCCAGACACATTAGCTGTGATTATAGTAGAAAGAAGACATAAAGTATCTTCTGAGACGGATAACTTTGATGCAGCACTTTTAGTCATCGTAAAAGAAGCGGAAGAGCCGTTATTTATCAAGCACTATGAATCCGATCACCAAACAGCTTCTTTAAATGTTGTCACAGATGATCAACTGAAGGAATGGATTACCCTTGGTACTAACCGCCGAATCATCGATTGGATTTTGAATGGAAAAGTCCTGTTTGATCGAAATGAATATATCTTCAACTTAATTGATGAACTAAGTACATTCCCGTTTTCAAACCGCAAGCTCAAAATCGGTTTAGAATATGGCAAGCTCATTCGCAGATATATAGAAGGAAAAGCATTTTTTGAGTCAAATCAATTCCTTGATGCATATAATTCCATTGTGCATGCCCTGCATCACCTAGCACGTATTGAAGTAATTGATAAAGGCTTCCACCCAGAAGTGACCGTTTGGAACCAAGTGCGTCATATGGAACCGGAAGTATACAAACTTTATTCAGAACTGATTGAAAGCCATGAAAGTCTGCATAAGCGTTTGGAACTTTTATTTTTAGCAAATGATTTTTTGATCCATTCAAAAGCAGAAATTGGTGCCGCTCATTTGCGTCATGTCATGGAACAGAAGGATATATGGCTTTTTGGTGAGCTTCTTGCACACCCTGATCTAAAGTATTTCACGCCTGACCTTAGCGTCATGATTGATTTCTTTGTGGAAAAAGGAATTGTTCAAGTGGAGCCGATTGAGACAAAGGGACAAAAAATCTATCATCGAGGATATTTTGTGAAAAAAGATATTGACGCATGAATATTATGATGGTATATTATTAAACGTCGCTAACGAGCAACTGAGTTGCTTTGAAAGAAAAGCTGACAAAAAGAAATTCTAAAAAACGCTTGACGCACACGGTGCTCAAATGTTATATTAAGAAAGTCGCCTCTGAGCGATAACGAAGATGATCTTTGAAAACTAAACAAGACAAAACGTACCTGTTAATTCGAGTTTTTATAAAAAAATCCTATGATACTTCATAGGTAGTCAGTCAAACTGGCGAGGCAGGAAGTGATCACATGCTAAGTTCGCTACATCGTGTAGCAACGCATGTGTGATATGCATCCTGCATACCTCGGAGAGTTTGATCCTGGCTCAGGACGAACGCTGGCGGCGTGCCTAATACATGCAAGTCGAGCGGACAGAAGGGAGCTTGCTCCCGGATGTTAGCGGCGGACGGGTGAGTAACACGTGGGTAACCTGCCTGTAAGACTGGGATAACTCCGGGAAACCGGAGCTAATACCGGATAGTTCCTTGAACCGCATGGTTCAAGGATGAAAGACGGTTTCGGCTGTCACTTACAGATGGACCCGCGGCGCATTAGCTAGTTGGTGGGGTAATGGCTCACCAAGGCGACGATGCGTAGCCGACCTGAGAGGGTGATCGGCCACACTGGGACTGAGACACGGCCCAGACTCCTACGGGAGGCAGCAGTAGGGAATCTTCCGCAATGGACGAAAGTCTGACGGAGCAACGCCGCGTGAGTGATGAAGGTTTTCGGATCGTAAAGCTCTGTTGTTAGGGAAGAACAAGTGCGAGAGTAACTGCTCGCACCTTGACGGTACCTAACCAGAAAGCCACGGCTAACTACGTGCCAGCAGCCGCGGTAATACGTAGGTGGCAAGCGTTGTCCGGAATTATTGGGCGTAAAGGGCTCGCAGGCGGTTTCTTAAGTCTGATGTGAAAGCCCCCGGCTCAACCGGGGAGGGTCATTGGAAACTGGGAAACTTGAGTGCAGAAGAGGAGAGTGGAATTCCACGTGTAGCGGTGAAATGCGTAGAGATGTGGAGGAACACCAGTGGCGAAGGCGACTCTCTGGTCTGTAACTGACGCTGAGGAGCGAAAGCGTGGGGAGCGAACAGGATTAGATACCCTGGTAGTCCACGCCGTAAACGATGAGTGCTAAGTGTTAGGGGGTTTCCGCCCCTTAGTGCTGCAGCTAACGCATTAAGCACTCCGCCTGGGGAGTACGGTCGCAAGACTGAAACTCAAAGGAATTGACGGGGGCCCGCACAAGCGGTGGAGCATGTGGTTTAATTCGAAGCAACGCGAAGAACCTTACCAGGTCTTGACATCCTCTGACAACCCTAGAGATAGGGCTTTCCCTTCGGGGACAGAGTGACAGGTGGTGCATGGTTGTCGTCAGCTCGTGTCGTGAGATGTTGGGTTAAGTCCCGCAACGAGCGCAACCCTTGATCTTAGTTGCCAGCATTTAGTTGGGCACTCTAAGGTGACTGCCGGTGACAAACCGGAGGAAGGTGGGGATGACGTCAAATCATCATGCCCCTTATGACCTGGGCTACACACGTGCTACAATGGACAGAACAAAGGGCTGCAAGACCGCAAGGTTTAGCCAATCCCATAAATCTGTTCTCAGTTCGGATCGCAGTCTGCAACTCGACTGCGTGAAGCTGGAATCGCTAGTAATCGCGGATCAGCATGCCGCGGTGAATACGTTCCCGGGCCTTGTACACACCGCCCGTCACACCACGAGAGTTTGCAACACCCGAAGTCGGTGAGGTAACCTTTATGGAGCCAGCCGCCGAAGGTGGGGCAGATGATTGGGGTGAAGTCGTAACAAGGTAGCCGTATCGGAAGGTGCGGCTGGATCACCTCCTTTCTAAGGATATATGGAGCAGCGTACGTTTTCGTCTTGTTTAGTTTTGAAGGATCATTCCTTCAAAACATGTCTCTAGCGAGACAGGATTGTTCTTTGAAAACTAGATAACAATAAGTAATACATTCACATTGAATGCAATGCAAAGTTCATCACACATAGTGATTCTTTCTAAAGTAAGAAATGGTTAAGTTAGAAAGGGCGCACGGTGGATGCCTTGGCACTAGGAGCCGATGAAGGACGGGACGAACACCGATATGCTTCGGGGAGCTGTAAGCAAGCTTTGATCCGGAGATTTCCGAATGGGGAAACCCACTGCTCGTAATGGAGTAGTATCCATACTTGAATACATAGAGTATGAGAAGGCATACCCGGGGAACTGAAACATCTAAGTACCCGGAGGAAGAGAAAGCAAATGCGATTCCCTGAGTAGCGGCGAGCGAAACGGGAACAGCCCAAACCAAGAGGCTTGCCTCTTGGGGTTGTAGGACACTCTATACGGAGTTACAAAGGAATGATATAAGCGAAGAGGTCTGGAAAGGCCCGCCAAAGAAGGTAACAGCCCTGTAACTGAAATGTTATTCTCTCCAGAGTGGATCCTGAGTACGGCGGAACACGTGAAATTCCGTCGGAATCCGGGAGGACCATCTCCCAAGGCTAAATACTCCCTAGTGACCGATAGTGAACCAGTACCGTGAGGGAAAGGTGAAAAGCACCCCGGAAGGGGAGTGAAATAGATCCTGAAACCGTGTGCCTACAAGTAGTCAGAGCCCGTTAACGGGTGATGGCGTGCCTTTTGTAGAATGAACCGGCGAGTTACGATCCCGTGCAAGGTTAAGCAGAAGATGCGGAGCCGCAGCGAAAGCGAGTCTGAATAGGGCGCATGAGTACGTGGTCGTAGACCCGAAACCAGGTGATCTACCCATGTCCAGGGTGAAGTTCAGGTAACACTGAATGGAGGCCCGAACCCACGCACGTTGAAAAGTGCGGGGATGAGGTGTGGGTAGGGGTGAAATGCCAATCGAACCTGGAGATAGCTGGTTCTCTCCGAAATAGCTTTAGGGCTAGCCTCAAGGTAAGAGTCTCGGAGGTAGAGCACTGATTGGACTAGGGGCCCCTACCGGGTTACCGAATTCAGTCAAACTCCGAATGCCGATGACTTATCCTTGGGAGTCAGACTGCGAGTGATAAGATCCGTAGTCGAAAGGGAAACAGCCCAGACCGCCAGCTAAGGTCCCAAAGTATACGTTAAGTGGAAAAGGATGTGGAGTTGCTTAGACAACCAGGATGTTGGCTTAGAAGCAGCCACCATTTAAAGAGTGCGTAATAGCTCACTGGTCGAGTGACTCTGCGCCGAAAATGTACCGGGGCTAAACGTATCACCGAAGCTGCGGACTGTTCTTACGAACAGTGGTAGGAGAGCGTTCTAAGGGCTGTGAAGCCAGACCGGAAGGACTGGTGGAGCGCTTAGAAGTGAGAATGCCGGTATGAGTAGCGAAAGACGGGTGAGAATCCCGTCCACCGAATGCCTAAGGTTTCCTGAGGAAGGCTCGTCCGCTCAGGGTTAGTCGGGACCTAAGCCGAGGCCGAAAGGCGTAGGCGATGGACAACAGGTTGATATTCCTGTACCACCTCCTCACCATTTGAGCAATGGGGGGACGCAGGAGGATAGGGTAAGCGCGGTATTGGATATCCGCGTCCAAGCAGTTAGGCTGGGAAATAGGCAAATCCGTTTCCCGTAAAGGCTGAGCTGTGATGGCGAGCGAAATTTAGTAGCGAAGTTCCTGATTCCACACTGCCAAGAAAAGCCTCTAGCGAGGTGAGAGGTGCCCGTACCGCAAACCGACACAGGTAGGCGAGGAGAGAATCCTAAGGTGATCGAGAGAACTCTCGTTAAGGAACTCGGCAAAATGACCCCGTAACTTCGGGAGAAGGGGTGCTTCTTAGGGTGTTAAAGCCCCGAGAAGCCGCAGTGAATAGGCCCAGGCGACTGTTTAGCAAAAACACAGGTCTCTGCGAAGCCGTAAGGCGAAGTATAGGGGCTGACGCCTGCCCGGTGCTGGAAGGTTAAGAGGAGCGCTTAGCGTAAGCGAAGGTGCGAATTGAAGCCCCAGTAAACGGCGGCCGTAACTATAACGGTCCTAAGGTAGCGAAATTCCTTGTCGGGTAAGTTCCGACCCGCACGAAAGGCGCAACGATCTGGGCACTGTCTCAACGAGAGACTCGGTGAAATTATAGTACCTGTGAAGATGCAGGTTACCCGCGACAGGACGGAAAGACCCCGTGGAGCTTTACTGCAGCCTGATATTGAATGTTGGTACAGCTTGTACAGGATAGGTAGGAGCCTTGGAAACCGGAGCGCTAGCTTCGGTGGAGGCATCGGTGGGATACTACCCTGGCTGTATTGACCTTCTAACCCGCTGCCCTTATCGGGCAGGGAGACAGTGTCAGGTGGGCAGTTTGACTGGGGCGGTCGCCTCCTAAAATGTAACGGAGGCGCCCAAAGGTTCCCTCAGAATGGTTGGAAATCATTCGCAGAGTGTAAAGGCACAAGGGAGCTTGACTGCGAGACCTACAAGTCGAGCAGGGACGAAAGTCGGGCTTAGTGATCCGGTGGTTCCGCATGGAAGGGCCATCGCTCAACGGATAAAAGCTACCCCGGGGATAACAGGCTTATCTCCCCCAAGAGTCCACATCGACGGGGAGGTTTGGCACCTCGATGTCGGCTCATCGCATCCTGGGGCTGTAGTCGGTCCCAAGGGTTGGGCTGTTCGCCCATTAAAGCGGTACGCGAGCTGGGTTCAGAACGTCGTGAGACAGTTCGGTCCCTATCCGTCGCGGGCGCAGGAAATTTGAGAGGAGCTGTCCTTAGTACGAGAGGACCGGGATGGACGCACCGCTGGTGTACCAGTTGTTCTGCCAAGGGCATCGCTGGGTAGCTATGTGCGGACGGGATAAGTGCTGAAAGCATCTAAGCATGAAGCCCCCCTCAAGATGAGATTTCCCATTCCGCAAGGAAGTAAGATCCCTGAAAGATGATCAGGTTGATAGGTCTGAGGTGGAAGCGTGGTGACACGTGGAGCTGACAGATACTAATAGATCGAGGACTTAACCTATATTCTAATGTGAAGCATGAACATTGTTATCTAGTTTTGAGAGAACATTTTTAAAATATCTCTTGATTTATTTTGAATACATAGTATAATATCTTTTGTCACTAAATTGTCTGGTGATGATGGCGAAGAGGTCACACCCGTTCCCATACCGAACACGGAAGTTAAGCTCTTCAGCGCCGATGGTAGTTGGGGGTTTCCCCCTGTGAGAGTAGGACATCGCCAGGCTTTCTTCATTCCGCAGTAGCTCAGTGGTAGAGCTATCGGCTGTTAACCGATCGGTCGTAGGTTCGAATCCTACCTGCGGAGCCAATTTGGAGAGCTGTCCGAGTGGCCGAAGGAGCACGATTGGAAATCGTGTAGGCGGTAACCCCGTCTCAAGGGTTCGAATCCCTTGCTCTCCGCCACAATTTACATAATAAAGGGCCCGTTGGTCAAGCGGTTAAGACACCGCCCTTTCACGGCGGTAACACGGGTTCGAATCCCGTACGGGTCACCATTTTTATAGAATATACACCAGCATTTTTTATTCGGAGGATTAGCTCAGCTGGGAGAGCATCTGCCTTACAAGCAGAGGGTCGGCGGTTCGAGCCCGTCATCCTCCACCATATCTTTTATATCGTCGCGGGGTGGAGCAGTTCGGTAGCTCGTCGGGCTCATAACCCGAAGGTCGCAGGTTCAAATCCTGCCCCCGCAACCAAAATGGTCCGGTAGTTCAGTTGGTTAGAATGCCTGCCTGTCACGCAGGAGGTCGCGGGTTCGAGTCCCGTCCGGACCGCCATTTTTCAAAAGAATACTTGGCTCGGTAGCTCAGTTGGTAGAGCAACGGACTGAAAATCCGTGTGTCGGCGGTTCGATTCCGTCCCGAGCCACCACTATTTGCCGGTGTAGCTCAACTGGTAGAGCAACTGACTTGTAATCAGTAGGTTGGGGGTTCAAGTCCTCTTGCCGGCACTGTTTTTTCTTTTTATTTCCATATGTGGAGGGGTAGCGAAGTGGCTAAACGCGGCGGACTGTAAATCCGCTCCCTCCGGGTTCGGCGGTTCGAATCCGCCCCCCTCCACCATTTTTTATTTTCATAGGGGCATAGTTTAAAGGTAGAACAGAGGTCTCCAAAACCTCCGGTGTGGGTTCGATTCCTACTGCCCCTGCCAATTATACTTTATAATTCATTACATCTATGGCGGTTGTGGCGAAGTGGTTAACGCACCAGATTGTGGCTCTGGCACTCGTGGGTTCGATTCCCATCAATCGCCCCATTTTATTATTGGGCTATAGCCAAGCGGTAAGGCAACGGACTTTGACTCCGTCATGCGTTGGTTCGAATCCAGCTAGCCCAGTTGATGTGCGGAAGTAGTTCAGTGGTAGAACACCACCTTGCCAAGGTGGGGGTCGCGGGTTCGAATCCCGTCTTCCGCTCCAATAATGGCGGCATAGCCAAGTGGTAAGGCAGAGGTCTGCAAAACCTTTATCCCCGGTTCAAATCCGGGTGTCGCCTTTTTGAAAAGACTGCCGGGGTGGTGGAATTGGCAGACACACAGGACTTAAAATCCTGCGGTAGGTGACTACCGTGCCGGTTCAAGTCCGGCCCTCGGCACCATGTTTTTTAATATAAGTTGCGCTCTTTAATGATCATGCCGGTGTGGCGGAATTGGCAGACGCGCACGACTCAAAATCGTGTTCCTCACGGAGTGCCGGTTCGACCCCGGCCACCGGTATCTATTAAAAGTTTCATGATCGGTTTTTACCGTCAACCTAACGTTTCACCCTCGTGGTGAAACGTTTTTTTGTGGTTTAAATGAGTTATTTAGATAAAAATAGAAACCTATTAGAATAGAATGAGCATGTACTACTGTTAACAGTATAATCTTTAGTTGTTTTGTAACATTTGGTACGATACATTTAACCATGTAAGGAAACAAAAATGGAGTAGCGCATTCACATAAAACAGTGAACCATCTTTGTGTAACTAAATGAATATTTGTGGGTACATACACATCTTTAGCTGACATCATCATTGTGACCCAGCTTGAGGGGAGAATTTATGAAAAATGATCATGAGGAGTTATTGACAGGTGGAAATGTCTCGAACGTATATCGTTCGGGAGATACGGTTCGTCGAGAAGTAAAGTCAGACAACATCAATGTACAGAAGCTGCTAAAGCATTTGGAAAATAAGAACTTTCACTATGCTCCAAAGTATTTAGGAGTTGATGAACGAGGTAGAGAGGTATTGTCCTTTATTGAAGGCGTAGCCGGTCATGATCCTTTAAAAGAATACATGTGCTCTCCTGATGTCTTAAAAGAAATTGCGAATATGCTAAGGCTTTATCATGATGCTGTTCAGGACTTCCCCATTTCAGATGATTGGGAACGAATGGACAATACGCCTAACAACATAGAGGTTGTTTGCCATAATGATTTTGCGATGTACAACATCATTTTCAAAGATAAAAAGCCAGTGGGAATCATTGATTTTGATGTAGCTGCTCCTGGTCCAAGACTTTGGGATATCGCTTATACCCTTTATACATGTGTGCCTCTCAGTAGATTTTTTCGCACTGAAACAGGGGAGGTCGTGAATTATCTTTCATTAGACCATGCAGACCAGATAAAGTATAGAGTCAAACTATTTTTTGAAGCTTATGGTGAGGAAATAGCAGAAGATTATTTGGAGATGGTACTGCTGCGTTTAGAAGGATTATGTCAGTATATGAAACGAAAAGCGAGTGAGGGTGATATCGCTTTTCAAAACATGATCCAAGAAGGACATCTTGAACATTATCAAAAAGACATTCAATTTATTCATGAACATAGAAAAGAATGGATGTAAAACTGCTTACCTTTAAATAAGAAAAACAAAGAAAAAAGAATGAATGTAAAGAGGCGGCGTTGTGATCATGCAAACGAAGACGATATTAAAGACAATCATTCAAGACGAGGGAGTAAATGATTATCCTCTTTTTAGACAGTACTGTGTGAGAAAAGAACAGGGCCTGCGTAAAGATGCGCTAAAAGTTCTTCAGGCCTTTATTGAAGAGATGAAAGAGAACGATTTTGAAGTACAGCGTGAATTTACTGCTTGGCTGTTTGAGTGGATTGAACGGTTTGAGGATGGTCATCATCTGCTTGTGTATCCGCTGGTAAATGGGGTGATCCAGCCTGTTTTTCAAACGTGGGAGAATGTTGATCCTATGGATGTGAGACCGTATCGCTGGCAGGGCTTGTTTGTGCATCAGGGAGAAGGGCTGCCTCATTTATTGAAGGCACTAGAGCTTGGGGGCAGCAAGGAACAGCGTGTGATTGTTCAAATTTGTGAAATCTATTTATCGGCCTTGTGGTATTCGTTTCATCATATACATGAAGATCTTTATTTAAGCACCTATGAGAAAGATCAAGAGAGAATTCAAGGGATTGAAAATGTTTTGATGCTGATTCAAGATAAAAGAACTCGTACCAATGTTCAAAAACAAGCCGTCTATTATGGCCAGCTTTTAACGGACTGGATGGCGTTTCAGCAGACGGAGACAAGAGGCTTTATGAAATGGTGTGCGGAGCGTAAGAAACCGTATGAGTGGGTAGAGGCATTTTATTATCAGCAATAGATGAGAAAACGCAGAGTTCATTCTGCCGTTTTTTATTGCCATATTCGCTTTGTTTCTATATGATCTTTACTAAAATATTTCAGGATAAAGACATCTGGATTGCTTAATTTCTCCCACTCCTCGAATCCAATCGTTGGATCGGCGTGTTTAAGAAGCAGGCTCATGATATTGCCATGTGTGACGAATAGGGTATGATCTTTTTCTAATTTTATGTGTTCGTAGAGTGCTTCTACAATACGATTCATGGCTTCTTGGCTCGATTCACCGCCTTCACAGGTCATATGTAAGTCTGTAAAACTGAGCTTTAGCTTCTCATACCAATTGTCTATTGGCTTACTGCTTAATACACGTTCAGAGAGGCGTTGATCGATTTTTATCTCGAGCTGTTTTGCATGAGCAAGGGGCTCAGTAGTTTGGATCGCTCGTTTATAAGGACTTGAGATAATCTGATTGAGATGAATGCTGGAAAAAAACTGTGCAAGTTCGTAAGATTGAGTGATGCCTTGTGGCGTTAATGCTGCATCTTTAGATTGTCCATCTGCTTGGCAGTGTCTGACGATATAATATGTTTTCATTGGATACACCTTTCATTGAGTATAAAAAAATCATCCAGTATTGGATGAGGATTTACGAAGGTCTAGGTAAGCTTGTTTGTGTCTGTTTCTTTATAGGGATCTGTGAGCTTAGAGGTCAGGTCTAGGTTAAACAAAAAATCATCGACGGTGTCTGTACCAAAGGGAAGTGTGGAGAAGTTGATTGGGATGCTGTCTTCTTGCTTTTCTGAAGTGACTTGCTGTGCAGGCTGTTTTTTTCTCCAGTTCTTAAATAAGCGCATGTGAGGCCCCCTTTTCTTTGAAAAAGATGGATTTATACATAATATACGGGGAGAGTTGTCCAGGCGTCAAATGTTTTCTTCAAAAGGAACGATTCAATTGATAAACAAGAGCCACAGGAAAGTGCGGCTCTTGTTGTCAGTTTACACTGCACGTTGTAATGCTTGTAGTAATTTACGTTCGCATCTTAAGTTGTATTTCATTCAATAACATTTAAAAACAATCCCAGTGCATAAACCATTCTTTTGATTCTTTATCATAATAGAAATACATCGTGCCGTTATCACCAATCATGAAACGAGGTTTTTCTTCTGAGGCGATTTGCAGCATGAATTCGCCTTGTTGTTGATGGGGTGGGGATTGAATATATGCCCCATATCCACCGATTTTTGTGAACGAATAATTTGTGTATTGATGAAAGAAGTGGTTTGTCGCTTCTTCACTTTCGTTTACTTCTGTTAGATCCACATATGACCATGCTTCTTCCCAGCAAGGGAAATCCCTTTGCTCACTTTCGTTCCATTGGATTTGAAAGGGTTTGAGTCCTCTCACTTCTTCAGGAGTTTCAACTACCTCTAATTCTTCGATTGTTGAATATTCAATGAGCTTCCAGCCTTCGCCGTTTTTGGTCATATCAATCGGAAGTGCTTTTTGGTTGAGAAAAATTTGAATCATCTTACATTCATTGAAGCCGCTCAATCCTCCTGGCACTTCTGGTAAATAAATTTGTAAAATCGGAATCATGGCCCCATCTTGATCTGTCGGCCAGCCTTGATTACGATCGATGAAAAAATGACCGGCAAACCAGCTGTGTACAGCTGGATTAGGACGGAAGCCGCCAATTTTGGCGATGGCTGGCGTTTTCCCAATTAGATTTAATTCGTGAAAAGCTTTGATCTCCATGGATTGTCCCTCCAGCCTTTAGCCTGCAATGTGTGCATCTTGAAATGTGCCATTTATATTTCCTGTGATAATAATGACATGTCCCCAAAATAAATCACCGTCATGATAGTAGACTTCAAACTCTCCCTCAGGGTAAACATGCAGGCTTTCAAGTGAAATGCGGCTCATAAATTGATTCAGTGTGAGTTCTTCTTGCTTTTCAGCTGATTCGTCTTGTTCCTGCCAATCTTTTGCTAGATCTATCAGCTGATTCGCGGCAAATGATTTAATAGAAGAATCCCATTTGGCTTGCTCTTGCATGAGTTGGTTTGCTGTTTGAAGAGAGTCCTTTATTTTTTCATCTTCTTCGAGGTTGAAGTAGAGAAGGCACTCTTCATTGCTCCATTGGATTGTCTTTTCAAATAAGTCTAGTCCTTTTACTAACTCAAAGGTGCCAAGTGTGTCATCATGATAAAACACAGGCTTTTGGGCTTCTTCTAAGATTTCTTGAAGCGCTTGATCCTTTGTATCTGTATCGATCAAAGATACAAGCATGAATTCACCTTCACCTTTTCGAACCTGAAGTGTAACGATTGATTCTTTATGTAATTGTGCCTGTTTTTCCCTTAATCCCTCGTCATCTGTTAGCCAGCAAAGTCTTATATTTTCGGTTGTGATATGGCCGTTTTCTTTCCAAGCAATCAGTGGAATAGAAGCGGTCCAAAGAGGTACCTGGCCTGCTTTCCCTGCACCTACGCCAGAAGGTCCTGTAACAGCAATGATAGTGACTATATCTTCTGAAAATCTTTCTTCAAAAGTGTTGATTTGTTTGTTCATCTTCATGTGATGTCCTCCAGCCTGATTTTTTTGTCATGAACATATAAGTGTTGTGATCAAGTTCTACCTCTTTATCACACCGCACATCAGCAGGGGAAATCAAGCTTTTTTTGTTTAAAACTGTTTTTTTAGGGAGGTACATGGATTAATGGAGGTTGAGTCACAATAAAAGAAGCATGGCTCGAATTTTGTATAAATTTGGGTGAGTGAGTCGAAAAGCCTAGGTTATTCTTCCTTTTCTTTATAATTACTTTGACACGAATAGATGAAAAAAGTAAAGTAATACTGAGTGATTTACAAAACCTTCTTCATCCACTAAAAATGAAGTATGCGTAAATTTAATGTAAATGGATATTTTTCCTTTTATTTACTCGTATTTTTTTTGAAACTTATGATGCCTCTCATTCGTTATATTAAAGGAGCGCATGTATCCGGCGGAGACAGAGCATCGGCATGCTTGGTGAAGAAGATTTACATTTGCAAAATGAATGTAAATTTTTTATGATTTCATTTATATCAGAACGATGATAAGAAAGAAGAGGTTTTATGAAAAAAATATTTGCAAACAAATATAGCTTTTTTGTTTTGGCTGTCCTTTTATTCTGGGCAAAATCGTACACAGCCTACAAAATGGACTTTAATTTAGGAGTAAAAGGTTCTTTTCAAGAGGGGCTTCTCTTATTAAATCCATTTAGTTCAGCCATTGTGTTTTTTGGACTTGCTCTCTTTTTGAAGGGGCGTAAATCTGCCATTGTTTTAATTGTTATTGATTTTATTATGACCGCACTTTTATATGCAAATGTAGCGTATTACCGTTTCTTTGATGACTTTTTGACTTTCTCAACAATGAAGCAGGCAGGAAATCTTGGGGGAGGTATGACTGGCGGTGTGTTAGCAAGCATTAAACCGCATGACCTTTTATACTTCCTTGATATTATCATCTTGATTGCCATTGTCATTTGGAGACCAGAAGTGAAGAAGTTCCAAATGAAAAAGACGTTTGCACTGCTGATTGTAGCTGCAGGTATTGGACTGTTCTTTGTAAACCTTCATTTGGCTGAAAAGGACCGTCCAGAATTATTAACGAGAACCTTTGATCATAAGTATGTTGTCAAATACTTAGGTGTTTATAATTATACGATTTATGACGGGGTACAGGCAGCACAAAACGCAACACAGGTAGCAAATGCAAGCAGTGAAGATTTAACGGATGTTGTGAACTATACGTCTTCTCACTATGCGAAGCCAAATGCAGAGTATTTTGGGAAAGCAAAAGGCAAAAACATTATTAAAATTCATTTAGAAAGCTTCCAGTCTTTCTTAATTGACTACAAATTAAATGGAGAAGAAGTGACTCCATTTTTAAACAAACTGGCTCACGGGAAAGATGATTTTACGTATTTTGATAACTTCTTCCATCAGACTGGTCAAGGGAAGACATCAGATGCTGAGCTGATGATGGATAATAGTATGTTTGGCTTGCCAGAGGGAGCAGCATTTGTGACAAAAGGTGAAAATACCTTCCAATCACTACCTGCCATCCTAGATCAAAAAGCAGGCTATACGAGTGCAGTGCTTCACGGCGACTATAAATCTTTCTGGAACCGTGACACGATTTATAAACATATGGGAATTGATCAATTCTTTGATGCTTCCTATTACAATATGGATGAAGAAAACCTTGTGAATATGGGGCTGAAGGATAAACCGTTCTTCAAAGAATCAATCCCAATGCTAGAATCAATGAAAAAGCCATTTTATGCACATTTAATGACGCTGACAAATCATTATCCATTTAATTTAGATGAAAAAGATGCGACAATCGCTAAGGCAACAACGGGCGATAAAACAGTCGATAACTATTTCCAAACAGCAAGATATTTAGATGAGTCATTAGAGCAATTCTTCAAAGACTTGAAAAAATCAGGTATGTATAAAGACTCAGTCATTTTATTATATGGTGATCATAACGGTATTTCTGAGAACCATAACCGTGCAATGAGTGAAATTCAAGGGAAAGAAATCACTCCTTATCAAAATGCACAAAACCAGCGTGTTCCGCTTATGATACGTATTCCTGGTAAGAAGGGCGGCGTGAACCATACGTATGGTGGTGAAGTCGACGTTATGCCAACACTTCTTCACTTACAAGGTATCGATTCAAATGAATTCGTGAATTTTGGAACAGACCTATTCTCTAAAAAGCATGATCAGACCGTTGCCTTCCGTAATGGAAACTATGTGACACCGAAATACACACTTGTCGATAATACCGTTTATGATACGAAAACGGGTAAAGTGGTGAAACAAAATAAAGAGACAGAGGCGGTTAAAGCCCGTGTTGATAATCAGTTAAGTCTTTCAGATAAAGTGCTCTATAGGGATCTTCTTCGATTCCATAAGTTATCTGATTTCAAACCAGTGAATCCATCGGATTATTTCTATGGTAAAGCAAACAAAGAAAAAGAAGCGGATTCTTCTGCTAACTAACTGAGTTTTGGGCAAGCACAGAAAGGTGCTTGCCTTTTTCTCTCTCATTGCTTGATTTGTTGGCAAAATATGTTTATATTTAGGAAGAAACAAGCGTGATGCCGGCTGGCAGCTGGTGACACACATTTCGTCCTTGGGGAATTCAGGAGGAGCTTATGACAACAAATACAAAAACACAAAAAAAGAAATCAGAATTATGGGGCTGGATCAAAGCCATCTTAATCGCATTTATTGCTGTTTTTATCATTCGGAACTTTTTATTTGCGCCGTACATTGTGAAAGGGACTTCTATGGACCCAACACTGCATAACACAGAGCGGGTGTTTGTGAATAAAACAGTTGATTATTTCGGTGATTATAAACGGGGACAGATCATTGTTCTTGATGGGGAAGACCGCAGCACCCATTATGTCAAACGATTGATTGGTTTACCTGGTGATAAAATTGAAATGAAGAATGATCAGTTATATGTTAATGGAAAAAAAGTGGCGGAGCCTTACTTAGCGTCAAACAAAAAGAAAGCAGCTGCAGATGGCACCTTGCTGACACCTGATTTTGGCCCTCTGACTGTTCCAAAAGGAAAGTACTTTGTCATGGGGGACAATCGCCAAAATTCAATGGACAGCCGCAACGGCTTAGGTCTTTTTACAAAGCGTGATATTCAAGGAACTACCTCATTTGTATTTTATCCTTTCCAAGACATTCGATTACTCAATCATTAATAAACAATAAAAAAGCACACGGCCGTGTGCTTTTTTCTATGTCATTCAGACTGACTTTTTGTAATTGCCTGTTCAAGATCTGCAAGAATATCTTCAATCGCTTCTGTGCCAACAGATAAACGAATGAGCTCTGGTGTGACACCTGTAGCTTTTTGTTCTGCCTCGCTTAATTGCTGATGCGTTGTGCTGGCAGGATGAATGATTAAGGATTTAGAATCGCCCACGTTTGCGAGATGGGAGAAAAGCTGCACGGAATCAATGAGCTTTTTACCTGCTTCTCGCCCGCCTCTAATACCGAATGTGAGGATTGCACCTTGTCCCTTTGGTAAATATGTTTGAGCAAGCTCATAGGATTCGTGACTTTCAAGACCCGGATAGCTTACCCAATCGACAAGAGGGTGATCCTGTAAGAATTGTGCTGTTTTTAACGCATTTTCACTATGACGCTCAAGACGAAGGTGTAATGTTTCTAAGCCTTGCAGAAGTAAAAATGAGTTGAATGGCGACAGGGCGGCCCCTAAATCACGTAAGAGCTGTACTCGTGCTTTTGTGATATAAGCTGCTTCTCCAATCGCTTCTGTATATGTCAGCCCGTGATAACTTGGGTCTGGTTCAGTCAGCCCTTTGAACTTATCACTGTCAGCCCAAGGGAATTTGCCGCTATCAACGATGACACCGCCAATTGATGTACCATGACCGCCAATAAATTTCGTCGCTGAGTGGACGACAATGTCTGCACCGAACTCAATAGGTCTTAATAAATAAGGGCTGGCGAGTGTATTGTCCACAATAAGTGGAATATGGTGCTTGTGTGCAATGGCTGAGATGGCTTCAATATGTAAAATGTCGCCTTTTGGATTCCCAATGCTCTCTGCATACACTGCCTTTGTTTTGTCTGTAATCGCTGCTTCAAGTTCTTCAAGGTTGGATGAATCGACAAATTTCACAGTAATTCCGAGTTTTTTGAGTGTATGGGCAAATAAATTGTAGGTGCCGCCATAAAGACTGCTTGAGGAAATGATTTCATCCCCAGCTCCTGCAATGTTTAAAATAGAATAAGTCGTCGCTGCTTGTCCAGAAGAAACAGCAAGTGCACCAATTCCACCTTCAAGCTCAGCGATACGCTTTTCAAATACGTCATTTGTAGGGTTCATAATACGTGAATAAATATTTCCCGGTTCCTGAAGACCGAATAAATTCGCTGCATGCTCACTATCTCTAAAACCAAAGGAGCTTGTTTGATAAATAGGCACGGCTCTTGAATAGGTTGCTGAATCAAGCTCCTGACCTGCGTGAATGGCTTTTGTTTCTAAACGAAATGGACGTTCTTCTGACATGTGTGTATCCTCCTTTTGTTAGATAAAACCAACTGTTTTGATAAGAAATATTTAATAAGACTATAAATCTTGTTCCCTGCTCGGTCAATCATTTTTTAGATAAATCTGAAAAAACAATAAATATAGTTGACAGGTAGGAATAGTGTGTATTAACATGAGCATACTGAAAACACGAACAAGAATGGCTGATCGGTCAACCGAAGGCTCTATCACTCAAGCATGAGTGAAGAGCCTTTTTTTATTTGAATGAGAAAGGATGATGAAGATGGAAAAAAAGAAAAAACGAAAAAAATACAGAAAACACATGGATATCACACTAGACATATTGATTGAGCGGAACAAATATGAGATTTACAGTAACAAGGAACGAATAGAAGCGATTTACGATCGAATCGATGAAAAGCATACAAGGACAAAATAACTATTTTATAAATTTGAGTTGATTTATAAGATTAGTATGATTTAGGATGGTGCTAACAAATCAATATGATTAGCTGATCGGACAACACGAAGGCTCTTATCTCTTTTTGGGGATAAGGGCCTTTCTGTGTATTTATCTGATCGCAAGAGGAGTGGAGGTTTCAATGACGATTTCAATTGATATTGTGGATAAATCGTTTTGGAAAGACAAACAGACCATTCGGGTACTTGAAGACTTGAGATTGAGCATCATTCCCGGTGAATTTGTAACAGTGATAGGTCCGAGTGGATGCGGGAAAAGTACATTGCTAAAGATCATAGGCGGGCTCGACACAGCGTATAATGGGCAAATTTTGATAGGAGACAGATGGATCACAGAACCAGGAATGAAACAAGGCTTTATCTTTCAGGAACACCGCCTGTTTCCATGGCTGACGGTCGAAGAAAACATAGCAGCCAATTTCAATTTAAAACAACAGGATGTGCGCCGTAAAGTGGATGAATTGATTGAAATTGTTCGATTAAAAGGATTTGAACATGCTTATCCACATGAGCTTTCAGGAGGAATGTCACAACGGGTTGCCATTGCGAGAGCACTCCTTCGTGATCCGGAGATCTTATTGCTTGATGAACCATTTGGTGCGCTGGATGCATTCACACGAAAACACTTGCAGGATGTGCTGCTGGACATTTGGCAGGAGAAAAAAACAACGATGATGCTCGTAACTCATGATATTGATGAATCGATTTATTTAGGAAATGAAATTGTGCTCTTACAAGCGAGACCTGGCCGAATCCATAAGATTCTTCCTGTGAACCTACCTTTTCCGCGTGATAGAACGTCAACCGCTTTTCAACATTTAAGACAAAAGGTGCTTTCAGAATTTGAGAAAACAGATGAATTGTTACTAACCGATGGATCAGGGATTTAGGGAGGGAAATCGCATGAAAAAGAAACAAATGATCGTTATCTTTTTGAGTTTTCTACTTGTTTTAGCAGGGTGTGATCAAGCAGCAGACGGCTCGGAAAACAAGGTGAAAGAAATTCGGATTGGGATTCAGCAAAGTTTGAGCTCGCTGCTTTTAGCAAAGGAAAAGGGGTGGTTTGAACAATCATTTGAAAAAGAAGGAGTGAAGGTAAAGTGGGTGGAGTTTCAAAGTGGTCCTCCCCAATTTGAAGGACTTGCTGCAAATCAATTAGATTTTTCACAAGTTGGAAACTCACCTGTCATAGCAGGTCAGGCAGCAGGTATTGATTTTAAGGAAATTGGTTTATCTCAGGATGGGCTGAAAGCGAACGGTATTTTAGTGAATAAGAACAGTGAGATTCAAAAAGTAGAAGACTTAAAAGGGAAAAAAATCGCTGTCGCTAAAGGGAGCAGTGGCTTTGACTTTTTATACAAAGTATTAGATCAGGCGGGTTTATCTGCGAAGGATGTTCAGATCATTCAGCTTCAGCCAGATGAAGCGATATCAGCATTTGAAAATGGGTCCGTTGATGCTTGGTCGATCTGGGAGCCGTTCTTATCACTTGAAACGATAAAGAAAGGAGCAAAGCTGTTGGTGAATGGGGAAACGACCGATTTATATTCTCCAGGTTTCACACTTGTTCGAACTCAGTTTGCTGACCAGCATCCTGAACTAGTAGTTAAATTTTTGAAGGTATATGACCATGCGGTGAAATGGCAGAAAGCACATCCAGAAGAGGCTGTTACTCTATATGCGCGTTTAAAAAATTTAGATAAGAAGGTCGTCACACAAGTATTAAACAATACGGAATCACTCAATAAGCCCATTTCGAAGAAGATCATCAATGCTCAGCAGCATACCGCTGATTTTCAATATAAAACAAAGGCGATCCAGCGGAAAATTGATGTCAATCAGGTTGTAGATAATTCGTTTATTGAAAAAATGCTGAAAGAGGAGATGGATGAATGAAAGCTATTTCGAATCCGGCTTTAGCATCTAAAATCGAGCGGACAAAGAAAAAAAGGAGGAAAGCTTCTTCTTTATATAAGTTAAAGGGACTGGTATTACCTGTTCTACTTATTGCGGTTTGGCAGATCATAGCTGGTTCTCAAATCGTTTCTTCCACTGTACTTCCTGCGCCTGTCTTGATTGCAGAATCTTTTCGAGATTTATTTCGTTCTGGTGAACTGTTTGGCCATCTTTACATCAGCCTTTATCGAGCGATATGTGGATTTTTACTTGGGGGAGGTTTAGGTCTTTTGCTGGGCGTATGCGTAGGGTTTTCTAAAAAAACAGAGCAGTATGTAGATCCAACGTTGCAAATGTTGAGAACCGTTCCACATTTAGCGGTCACTCCTTTATTTATCCTTTGGTTTGGCTTTGATGAAACGGCGAAAATTTTATTGATTGCACTTGGCGCTTTTTTTCCGATTTATATTAATACGTTTCTAGGTATTCGCAGTGTAGATAATAAGCTGTTTGATGTGGCCCGCGCCTTAGAGTTTAATCTGTATCAAAGCATCACAAAGCTGATTTTACCGGCTGCTCTTCCTCATATTCTTCTGGGCGTGAGGCTGTCATTAGGAATTGCTTGGCTTGGTCTAGTGGTAGCTGAATTGATGGGTTCAAGCAACGGCGTCGGCTATATGATTATGGATGCAAGGCAATTCTCTCAAACGGATAAAGTGTTTGTAGGAATTATCATCTTTGCAGTAGTAGGTAAGCTGACAGATTCATTTGTACGTCTGTTAGAAAAGCGTCTGCTCAAGTGGCGCACTAGTTATCAAGGTGAATAATAACAGGGGGCGATGTCATGAATATTTTATGGTTTATTCCAACGCATGGAGACGGCCGTTATTTAGGATCAGCAAAAGGGGCAAGACAGGCAGACTATCCATATTTTAAACAAATTGCTCAAGCTGCTGATCAGCTTGGTTATACAGGGGTCTTGCTGCCTACTGGGAGATCATGTGAAGATCCATGGCTGACGGCAGCTGCTTTAGCTGCTGAAACAACTCATTTAAAGTTCCTCGTGGCTCTTAGACCAGGGCTTATGCAGCCGTCTGTTGCTGCTAGAATGACTTCTACATTAGATCGTCTTTCAGGCGGGAGACTGCTGATTAATGTGGTAGCAGGGGGAAGTAAAGAGGAGCTTGAAGGAGATGGGCTTTTCATTTCTCATGATGAACGCTATGAGGCAACAGAAGAGTTTTTGACGATTTGGAAGCGGTTATTGAAAGGAGAAAATGTACAATTTCATGGCAAACATCTACAAGCAGAGAATGGCCGGCTTTTATTCCCACCAGCTCAAACACCCCATCCACCAGTCTTTTTTGGCGGATCATCATCAGCAGGAATTCAAACAGCCGCCAAGCATACAGATGTTTATTTAACTTGGGGCGAACCGCCTGCACAAGTAAAAGAGAAAATTGCACAAGTGAAGAAACAGGCTGAAAAGGAAGGAAGAACGGTGAAGTTTGGCATTCGCCTTCATGTGATTGTGAGAGATACCGAAGAGGAGGCATGGCAGGCAGCGGAACATCTGATTCGTCATTTGGATCAAAAAACAATTGATGAGGCGCAAAAAGTTTTACAGGGGATGGACTCAGTAGGTCAAAGACGAATGGTGGAATTGCACCAAGGGAGGAAAGACAAACTTGAAATCAGCCCAAATCTTTGGGCAGGCATTGGCTTAGTACGCGGCGGTGCAGGAACAGCACTCGTCGGAGATCCGCAAACAGTAGCAGATCGTATCATAGAATACCAGTCTCTAGGCATTGATACATTTATATTTTCTGGATACCCGCACCTAGAAGAAGCTTATTATTTAGCAGAGCTTGTTTTCCCGCTCCTTCCATTCAAGAGATCAGGGGATACAGGACTCTCTGTGCCAGCTGGTGAAATCATTGGGAACAATCATTTTCCAGCTGCAGCCTCTGCTGCTAGTTCCTCATAAATATGAAAAAGCAAAGCAGTCTGCGATGGCTGCTTTGCTTTTTTTCATAGAAAGGGAGCGAGCCATATGTTGTGTGTTGCTGAAAAAGATAAGGGCTTTTTTCCCAATCGATTTTCTTGTATATACATATTTTTAGAGTCAAGAGAAGAAGGAAAATATACCCACTCTTTTATCGGAATTATCAGTAAATATTTCATAATTGGCTTTATTACGACATATAATCAGGACTTTTATATCTGATATATCGGGGGAATTCTTGCTATCTCACAAAAAAGAAAGAATAAATATCACAGATGATAAATATGAACTATTTCAAAAAAGGAAGAAAAAAGATGGTTCAATTGACATTATATGGGTTTTGTGGTTCTTATGGGGTGTCAAAATCTAGTAAATAAGAGAGGGTTTAAGCAGTTGGAAGTGAATAATTGAATAAAAAGTCACATTTTAATCAAATGTATGTTCGGTCAAAAATGGGATGTTCTGTAGATGTTTGGAGTGTGACGCCTATGATACGATCATCATAAGCTGGGAGGTGAAAAGTATGACTTATGCAGCGCCGCAAGTTGACTATTCCACTATGGAACCTGCTATTATGGACCAAGCTTGGTTCTTAGTATTTGTTGCTGTCCTTCTTGGATTGGGAGCAACAGTCGTTCTAGGAGCAGCAGTTTGGTGTTTAGCAAACGGCAAGGGTAGCTTTACAGGAGCCGTTCAGTGGGAAAGTGGCTTAAAAGTCCAAATTGAATGTAAGTAGCTATACTTAGGATTCATCTTTTTACTTCTTAGATAAGACACCAGGGCTAAACCGTCTGTGGCGGGCGGTTTAGTCTGATCTGTTTTTAAAGAATATGCAGACACTTGGAGGTTATATGTTTACGATCGAGAATTTAACCAAGACGTATAAAAATAACGTGACTGCTGTCAATGATTTTCATTTAAAGATCGATCCTCATCAAATCGTTGCTGTTGCTGGACCGAATGGTTCGGGTAAAACAACGATGATTAACTGTATACTCGGCATCATTAAGCATACAGAAGGAAGGATTCACTTGCAGGACGTCACAAATGATGAACCATCCTTTAAAAAACAAGTAGCCTATGTTCCAGATGACCTGCTGCTCCCTGAAGCATTGACTGGTGCTGAATATTTAGATTTTGTTTCTTCTATGTATGAATGTAAAACAATTCACAGAAGAAATCAACTAATTGAACTGTTTGATATGGACTCGGCCTTATCAAGACCGATCGAAACTTATTCACATGGTATGAAAAAAAAGACACAGCTGATTGCTGCATTTATGCTTGATAGTCAATTGGTGATTATGGATGAGCCCTTTAGAGGACTTGATATTGAAGCGGTTATAAACACAAAGAAACTGATGAAGCGGTATGCCGAGAACCATGGTGCGATCTTGCTTTCAACGCATGATATGCTTTCAGCCGAAGAGCTGTGCCACAAAATCGCCATTATTTCTAAGGGAAATAAAATGGATGAAGGGACGGTCTCAGCCTTAAAGGAGAAGTATCAATCAAGCACACTGGAACAGGTGTTTCTGAAAGCTTCAATGTTAAGTGATAGGGGTGCACATTTTGATGAAATCATTAATCATTTCTAAAATGATGCTTAAAATGTGGCAGCAGGAGATGTATAAGCTCTTCGATACTCAAACGAAGCGGATCATTGTGGTCTTATTCTTTTTGTTTGCCGTCACAATGGGAGCCATTATCGGATACAGCTTTACAGGTGTCTTTATGAAGGCTTTCTTAAATGGAGATGAACGTTCACTCGGATTACTCGTCGTGTCAATGGCGATCAATGCCTCCATTTTTACAAGCTTGTTATTCGTTTTGATCAAGGTCAGAACACCTGAACAAGACCGGTTTTCTATGCAGCTCAGCTGGTTCCCGCTCTCTACCTTTCAGAAAAGTTTTGGATACTTCATTCCGATGGTGACAGTAGTGGCAGGGCTTGTTTTATTTTTTATCGGCATCCTGCTTTTACCTAATTTTATTGCCCAGGGAATTGGTATTTTCTTTATCTTCACTTTCTTTTTGATGGTGCTTTTGCAGTCGCTTTTTGTCTTAATGCTGCTGCAGTTTATTTACAATATCACTTATTTGCTCGTTCTGAAATTGAAATTACCGTTGCAAAAATTTGCAGCGATATTTGTTTTATTGGCACTGGTTGTGGCGTATGGATTGACGCACTTTGATATTAGCCAAATTCAGCAATCATATATACAGTTTGATTATCATTTGATGTATTTGACAGCACCGTTTTTCCTAGCGGCACAAGGAATGCCTCCTGAAGGGGTAAATTATGCCATCTTGATTCTGCTCATCCTCTTATCGGCAGGCGGCGCATTTCTTTCTCTTGCGATGATGCCGATTATGGCAGAGAAAAAAGCGTTAACCTTTTTACACAAACTGCCGTTCTCTTCTTCAAAGAAGTGGTCACTTATTGTGAAGGAAATAAAGTCACAGGTGCGAAATGAAGAAAATATTTTAAATTTTCTTATTCTCCTCATTGTGATCTTATTCGTCCGTTATCAGTTTGGATTCCGCTTTGAAGAAGAAGCATTTTTTGTTCTATGCGCTCTTACTGGATTAACAGCCTTCAATTCGTTTGGCAATGATAAACGAATGCTGGGGATGTATAAAACATTTGGCCTGAGATCGTGGGAAGTGGCTTTGTATAAGTTTATCGGCCTTCTGCTCGTTGGTGTACTGCAAATTGTTTTATTCATGCTGACAACGCTGACGCTTCCTGATCAGATTTGGCACGCGTTGGTTGGTGCCGCTGTCTTATGCAATGCCACTGCGCTTTTTTATGTGGTAGGAATTTTACTTCCTCTTGATCGAAACAATCCATACACAGGCATTTTTTCATTTGGAGCGCTTATTTTACTCATGATTCCGATTGTTTTTATTGGAAACTATGTCATAGGGGCGTCTAGTCAAACGCTTCAGTGGCTGCTTGTGGCTGCATTTGAGTGTCTGCTCGTCTTTGCCATATACAAAGGTTTTTCATGGAGGTATTCACATGATTCAACTTCTTAACAATAAGCTAAAGATTGAGCGGGTACCGGCACTAGCGCCGTATGTGACCTTACAAAAGAGGCATCTCACGGATACGCAGTATGGAAGCACACTCCCGATCAATGAAAGTGCCTATCATATGTTAACAAAAGTGGACGGTAAAAGAACAGAAGCGAGTATTACCGCAGAGCTCGCCGATTTGTTTCAGGTCGATGAGTCGGTGATTGCTCGTGACTTTTATCAGCTGATGATGGGATTGAATCAGCATCACTTACTGTCTATTGATTATCATTCACCATATCGGATTGTGACAGCCTGCTGCCAATTTTTCAAGCAGTATCAAGTCAAAATGAAGGAACGATTTGATTGTACTGGTCACTCGTTCCTTCACATTTTTGGGACGGCTTTGCTCATGGTGACGCGTAAAATCATCTTTTTCTGGATGCTTTTCATGGTCATGGCAGGGATCGCTTTTTTATTCATTCCTGATCCGTCGATTGCAGCCATTACGATTTATTTTACGATTATTTATTTCGGATTAATTACCGGAACCGCCTTACATGAGGCGGCACATGGCTATGCACATCGAAAATTTGCGGGGCGAGATGGTCCTCAAGGCTTTTTTGCGAGTGATATGATGTCTGTGAAATTTGTAAGACCCGTATTAGATCCGTTTCAGAAAAAGCAGGTATGGATTACGCTGCTTGGACCGCTTGTTCCCGGTGTGATTGGCGCAGCAGGCATCATTGTGACCGTTTTATTTCTAAAAGAAAACCCGGTTTCGACAGCTTTTTTCATTTTTTCAATCACGTATTTTATTCAATTACTCTATCTTCTTCCGTTTATGGGGGATGGTAAGTCCATTATGAAGCAGCTATTGCTTGGAGGAATGGGAGGACAACGATCATGAACGTACAGGCGATGAAACAAGGCGCGATAGTTGGTGGTTTTCTGGGGTTCTTAGGCTTTCCAATGCTGACAATCGGCGTACTGTTCTATCATTTATTTCAATCAAAAACGAATGATGCTTTATTATTTAACAGTCTCGCTTTTGAGATGGAAGGCTCGTCCGCATTTACTTTTCAGATCAAGCCAAACTTTTTTATTTATATGATTGTGATTTTTGCTGCGAGTTTTCTCATTGTGGCATTCCTATCAGCCATGAAACAGAAAAAAGCAAAAGGTTAGGAGGATTCTCCTAATCTTTTTTTGTATAATCAACCAAATTTTAGTATAATGAGAAATAAAAAACATCAAAGGGGAACTCAATGTTTAAAAAATGGAGCATTCTTATCTTCACAGTTTTTCTATTAGCAGGATGCGGCGAGAAGGCCGAAGAAACCACGACAACCGAGAAGACGGTTTCGACAATAAAAAAAGAACCTGCCACTAAAAACCAAGTAACCATCGAACAAATGAAACTCTCAAAAAAAGAAAAAAACTTACTAGAAGCAACAACGACTAATGAAAAGGTGGCTCTGACACTGAAAGGATTAACGAAGAAGGAAAAGAGTATTACGTTTATCGGGAGTCATTATAAAAATGGACGATTAGTGAATAAGGAAGCATCATCTGCTACCTTTACTTTACACCAGGATGGAACCGACCAAACGGTGAACGTCCTTCTTCAATTACATCATGAGAAAGATACATATGAATCACAATTTAGTATTTGGTCAGATAAAAAGAATGATGGGATGACGAAAGCGACATCAAGCTTCCCATTCAAAGTAAGTGACTATGTATTTTCTGCACAATCTGAAACTGTCAAAGTCTCATCTGGAGGAAAGGCTCTGATTGCGTATACAGCGGCGATGGGGAAAGACGGGGGTTCAACTATATTTGAAGAGATTGAGAAGAATCCAAAGCAAGCGCTGAAAAATAAGTCACATGCATACTTATTTTATATCCAGCTAGATAAATAACTATCGTAATATATACGGAGAATATGAAGTTTTTTGACGAAAAATCTTCATATTCTCTTGACGAATTGTTAAGAAAGTTGTAACATAATAAAAGTCAACACGATGACGTTGCTTTTAAAAGATTGATGCGGGTGTAGTTTAGTGGTAAAACCTCAGCCTTCCAAGCTGATGTCGTGAGTTCGATTCTCATCACCCGCTCCAATACATAATTTTGTTTATAACGCAGTATTTCGTTTCTTAGATAAACGAAGTGTTGCGTTTTTTATTATGTCAGTATAATGTGAAAAAGCACTGTCAGGCTACAGTGCTTTTTCAATGAGTTCATATTTGCTTTCTCCGCCATGTATTTGTACAAACATCTTCGTCAAGGATTGAATAAGAGCCTCACTCTTTTCCCGGGAAATAGATGGCGGGAAAAGGATGATTTGAAGAATGTTCTTTGTGTCTTGAGAAATTTGTGCTTTACTTGCTTGAGAAAATAATCCATTCAGTCCTGCGCCGTCCTGCCATTTGATGTGACCTGCCTCATGTTTTGCCAGTAAAAGCGGTCCTTTGATGCGATCGGCATCTAATGTCAGGATGGGTAAGAAATATTTTAATGAGAAAAATATCGACAAATCCTGTACGGAATTGGTCGAGTCAATAAATTGTTCCTTTTGGATGTCAGAAAGAAGTGGAAGGAAAGGAACGTCTTTTAAAAGATCCGTCCATTCTTTGATTGCTGGTACTTCTTCTAAGACTTTATCTTCGTATTCAAAAAATAAAGATTCTTGAAACAGGCGTAAGCGACCTTTTAGCATTTGAGGTGATGTACCAACTTCAATATGCGAATATTCAATCTGTCCAACATGGATAGACGGGTTTTGAGGATGAGAAATTTCCATATGTATCTTCACAGTGACTCACTCCAATCGGTCATGATACACTCGTATTATACTGAAAACAACAGAAGAAACAAAGAAAGGAGGTTTGCAAGGTGATTCATGTTGGAGAATTAAAAGAAGAATTGATTCAATATGCGAAAGAAATTGGTGTCGATAAAATTCGATTTGCAAGTGCCGATACATTTGATTCATTAAAGGACCGCCTCATCTTACATGAATCGTTAGGGTATTTGTCAGGCTTTGAAGAGCCTGATATTGAAAAACGGACAAACCCTTCTTTGCTGCTTCCGAAGGCCAAATCAATTGTTGCGATAGCGCTCGCGTATCCTTCCAAAATGAAAGATACTCCTCGAAGTACTAAGGATGCGAGAAGGGGGATCTTTTGCCGGGCTTCATGGGGAACGGATTATCATGTCGTGCTGAAAAAAAAGCTTGATATGCTCGAAGAATTTTTGCGAAGCAAGCATGTCGATATACGGACAAAATCAATGGTGGATACAGGAGAATTGTCTGATCGTGCTGTAGCAGAACGTGCTGGCATTGGTTTTAGTGCAAAAAACTGTATGATTATCACGCCAGAGTTTGGATCTTATGTGTATTTGGCTGAAATGATCACAAATGTCCCGTTTGAACCGGATGAGAAAATTGAAGACCAGTGCGGAACATGCAATAAATGTGTGGATTCGTGTCCAACGGGTGCGCTGGTGAATCCGGGGCAGCTCAATTCTCAGCGGTGCATTTCATTTTTAACGCAGACAAAAGGATTTTTACCTGATGAGTTTCGTTCGAAAATAGGAAATCGATTGTATGGGTGTGATACGTGCCAAATCGTCTGCCCGATCAATAAAGGAAAAGACTTTCATCTGCATCCTGAAATGGAGCCGGACCCTGAAATTGCGAAGCCGCTGTTAAAGCCGCTTCTGACGATCAGCAATCGTGAGTTTAAGGAAAAATACGGTCATGTTTCAGGTTCATGGAGGGGGAAAAAGCCCATTCAGCGGAATGCAATTTTGGCACTCGCTCATTTTAAAGATACATCTGCTTTACCAGTGTTGATTGAGTTGATGCATAAGGACCCAAGACCGGTCATTCGGGGAACGGCTGCTTGGGCAATTGGCAAAATTGGCGACGATCAGCAGCTTCCAGAGCTGGAAAAAGCCCTTGAACGGGAAAGTGATGAAGAAGCGAAAGAGGAGATTGTGAAAGGGATTGAGCTTTTACAGACACCTTTAAATACTAAATAACATCCCTGTGAACATAGAATGAACCAAACAGAGTTTTTAAAAAATGTTTGGTGGTGTCTGTGTGAAACAATTATTAGAGAAAACTTTAGAAGACAGGTTGGCGTATTTAATCAATGACCGTGCAATCAAGCAGCCGCAGCTTATGTCTGATGTGGAAGCAGTAGAGCGGAAAAAAGAGCTTTTTGCTAGAAGACAGGTTGAGATTGTGAAGGCGAAAGCAAAAACAAAACTTCTCGATTCAGCCATTCAAGATGATGGAGCTCACCATGTGCAGTACCTTGCTCATCTCACTTATGTATGCAAGGATGTAGACGATTCTTTCTATTTAGAGGAACAGGTGGAAAAAAGAGAAGCGTTCCTTTATAACAACATGCTTGTCAAAGATCGGATGATGCTAGAAGAGCGGCAAAGGGAAGAGCATATGGATGAGCGCTTTCAGACCGAAGAACAATTCGGCAGAGCTTTTCAATATGACCGGCGTGCAGCCGTGCAGTATGCGGAGACATACTGGAATAAGCGGAATCCAGCCTATAAAAACTTTGAAGATAACTGTACAAATTTTATTTCACAATGTTTAAAAGCAGGGAATGCGCCAACGAGAGGATATCCGAACCGCGGATCTGGCTGGTGGGTGCGTCCGCATACGTGGAGTTATAGCTGGACGGTGGCTCATTCGATGAAAAATTATTTAGCGAATTCGAAAGCAGGTTTGAGAGCAAAGAAACTCAAAGAAGCGCACGAGCTTCAAATTGGTGATGTCATTTGCTACGATTTTGAAGGTGATGGAAGGTATAATCATACAACCATTGTTGTTGATCATGACAAAGGCGGAATGCCTCTTGTGAATGCACAGACGTATGACTGCCGCATGCGTTATTGGTCATACGAGGATTCGACCGCCTATACACCTGCTATTCGATATATGTTTTTTCACATTTTGGACGATGCCGCGAAGGATAGTTAGTGGTATAATGTTGAGCGGAAAAGAAAATTAGAGGTGAACTTTTTTGGGACTTCATGTCGTTTTATATCAACCAGAGATTCCAGCTAATACTGGAAATATTGCGCGTACATGTGCAGCAACAAATACAACCCTTCATCTGATTCGTCCGCTTGGTTTTTCGACAGATGACAAAATGCTGAAGCGTGCAGGACTTGATTATTGGAAATATGCCAATGTGGTCTATCATGATTCACTTGATGAATTGTTTGAGGCTCATCCGAAGGGGCAATTTTTCTATATCACAAAATTTGGTCAAAAGCCGCATACGACATTTGATTACTCTCAGCTGGATGAAGACTATTTCTTCGTCTTTGGCAGAGAGACAAGTGGATTGCCAAAAGATTTGATTGAACAGAATATGGACCGTTGTCTTCGTCTACCGATGACAGAGCATGTTCGTTCCCTGAATCTGTCGAATACGGCAGCCATTCTTGTATATGAGGCACTTCGCCAGCAGCAATATCGCGATCTCACATAAGATCATGATAAAAGCCGAGATACTGAACTCGGCTTTTTTATGTGAAATCACTTTTTTTGACATGTTGAAAATGAAAAGGATGTTCCGCAAATGGAACATCCTTTTTTTCATTTACCAGGCTTGCCTTCGTAGCCAGCAGTGAATATGGATACTAAAAACGTAATGATGACGCCCATCATAATGACCGTTCTCATATAAGCTCCCCCTTATCCCTTTGTTCCGTTCGCTGCCTGTTTCATATGATGTGAAGTTCACCTTGAAAAGCAGGAGAAGAAAATCATTTTTCTCCTATTTTTCCTTTATTATGAAGGGTCTGGCGGATGGTTGTCAATTCAGTTTGCCAATTCGTCATTTTGAAGAACGAAAGCATGTAATAGGACGCCTCCGCATAGATTGTAAAACAGTATCTGATTTCTAGCTTCAATCTTGAAAGAGGAGGTTCATATGGATATTTTAAAGAAAATCGAACAGCACAGAGAAGAAGAGCAGCGTCTCAAATGGGAAGGCACATTCAGCGATTATTTAGACATTATTAAGGAAAATCCACTTGTCGCTCAATCTGCTCATTCTCGCGTTTATCATATGATTAAAGACAGCGGGATTGAAGAGGAGAATGGGGTCAGAACCTACAAATTTTTTGATCAGGAGCTGTTTGGGTTAGAGGAATCACTCGAAAGATTAGTGGAGGAATATTTTCACCCTGCTGCAAAGCGGCTAGATGTCAGGAAGCGTATTTTATTACTGATGGGACCAGTAAGCGGGGGGAAATCGACGCTTGTCACTAGATTGAAAAGAGGACTTGAAGAATATTCACTGACCGATCATGGCGCAGTTTATGCGATCAAAGGCTGCCCTATGCATGAAGATCCGCTTCATCTCATTCCGCAAAATCTGCGGGAGGATTTCTATAGAGAATATGGGATTCGTGTGCAGGGGAATTTGTCGCCTCTGAACATGATGAGACTGGAAGAGGAATATGGCGGCAGAATTGAGGATGTAAGGGTTGAACGGATCTTTTTCTCAGAGGATAAACGGACCGGCATTGGTACCTTTAGTCCGTCTGATCCGAAATCTCAGGACATTGCCGATTTAACAGGCAGCATCGATTTTTCAACCATTGCTGAATTTGGATCAGAGTCAGATCCCCGTGCGTACCGCTTTGATGGAGAACTCAATAAAGCAAACCGAGGGATGATGGAGTTTCAGGAGATGTTAAAGTGTGATGAGAAATTTCTATGGCACCTCCTGTCATTAACGCAGGAAGGAAATTTTAAGGCAGGAAGATTCGCCTTGATTAGTGCAGATGAATTGATCGTCGCCCATACGAATGAAACCGAGTACCGGTCGTTTATTTCAAATAAAAAGAACGAGGCTTTGCATTCAAGAATTATTGTGATGCCAATTCCTTATAACTTAAAGGTCACAGAAGAAGAACGCATTTATCATAAAATGATTTCAGAAAGTGATGTCTCAGATGTGCATATTGCCCCGCATACGCTGAAGGTAGCAGCGATGTTCTCCATTTTGACGAGACTGAAAGAGCCGAAGCGTTCTGATATTGATTTGGTGAAAAAAATGCGTCTGTATGACGGAGAAAGTGTCGAAGGCTTCCAGTCAGCAGACATTGATGAGATGAAAAAGGAATTTCATGACGAAGGGATGAGCGGAATTGATCCGCGGTATGTGATCAATCGAATTTCATCCACCATCATTCGAAAGAATATGGAATCGATCAATGCACTGGATGTCCTTCGCTCCTTAAAAGAAGGGCTCGATCAGCATCCGTCTATCTCCAGCGAGGACCGGGAGCGTTATTTGAATTTCATTTCAGTCGCGAGAAAAGAGTATGATGATATTGCGAAGAAGGAAGTGCAAAAGGCATTTGTGTACTCCTATGAGGAGTCTGCGAAAACGCTGATGGATAATTACTTAGATAATGTCGAGGCATACTGCAATAAAAACAAGCTGCGTGATCCGTTAACGGGTGAAGAAATGAATCCTGATGAAAAACTCATGCGTTCAATTGAGGAGCAGATCGGTATTTCTGAAAACGCCAAAAAGGCATTTAGAGAAGAAATTCTGATTCGTATTTCAGCTTATGCGAGAAAGGGAAAACGATTTGATTATAATTCGCATGAGAGATTGCGAGAGGCCATTCAGAAGAAGCTGTTTGCTGATCTAAAAGATGTGGTGAAAATCACGACATCGACGAAGACACCGGATGAACAGCAGCTGAAGAAGGTCAATGAAGTAGTGGCTAGATTGATTGATGAGCATGGTTATAATTCAACAAGTGCGAATGAACTTTTAAAATATGTAGGCAGTCTTCTGAATCGTTAATAAATGAAGGAGGCATTATTGGCGCATCAGCACCGGTAATGTCTTTTTTAGAAATGATCGTCAACTTGGATGACGAGCAGCATAGGATAAAGGAATCGATGGCTAGAAGAATTGTGCAAATAGGTGAGGAGGGGGATGGATGTCCCGGCAAGAAAAAAGTCAGTTTATTGTGTCTCAGGAAGACTGGTCCCTCCATCGAAAAGGCTATGACGACCAGCAGCGTCATCAGAAAAAAGTCAAAGAGGCGATTAAAAACAATTTGCCGGATCTTGTTACAGAAGAAAGCATCATCATGTCGAATGGAAAAGATGTTGTCAAAATTCCGATCCGTTCATTAGATGAATATAAAATTCGGTATAACTATGACAAAAATAAGCATGTGGGTCAAGGCGATGGAGACAGTGAGGTTGGCGATGTTGTTGCGCGCGACGGCTCAGACAGTAAGCAGGGCCAAGGTAAGGGGCAGGGCGCTGGAGATCAAGCTGGTGAGGATTATTACGAAGCAGAAGTCTCATTAATGGATCTCGAGGAAGCACTGTTTCGTGAACTGGAGCTGCCAAACCTCAAACAAAAGGAGCTTGACGACATCATTGTCGAGCAAATTGAATTTAATGATATTCGCAAAACCGGGTTAACAGGAAATATCCACAAAAAACGAACGATGCTGTCGGCATTTAAACGAAATGCGATGACAGGCAGTCCTTCCTTTTATCCAATCTACCCAGAGGATATCAAGTATAAAACGTGGAATGAAGTGACCAAACCAGAGTCGAAAGCCGTCGTTTTGGCGATGATGGATACAAGCGGAAGTATGGGACTTTGGGAAAAATATATGGCGAGAAGTTTTTTCTTTTGGATGACACGTTTCTTACGGACAAAGTATGAGACGGTCGATATTGAATTTATTGCCCACCATACAGAGGCGAAGGTGGTAGACGAAGAACATTTCTTCTCACGGGGTGAGAGCGGGGGGACCATTTGCTCGTCTGTCTATCGAAAGGCACTAGAGCTCATAGACGAACGATACCCGCCGTCACGATATAATATTTATCCTTTTCATTTTTCTGATGGTGACAATTTGACCTCAGACAACGCCCGGTGTGTGAAACTTGTTTCTGAGATCATGAAAAAAGCCAATTTATTCTGTTACGGTGAAGTGAATCAATACAACCGGCATTCTACGTTAATGTCAGCATATAAGCATATTCAGGATGAGAAATTTAAGCATTATATTTTGAAGCAAAAATCAGACGTTTTTCTCGCACTAAAAAAATTTTTTCAGCAGGAAGAAGTTCATTCATAACGAGCACATTTGAAAAAACCTTTCAGCATAAGGGCTGAAAGGTTTTTTGTGTGGAGAAGGAAAGGATCACCAGAAAAAAAGTAAAACTTTCTCTTTGACATTTCAATTTTCATTTATTAATATTTAATCTTGTTAAATATAAGTTTTTCAAAAAAGATGCCGATCGTCTTTTCTTCTTTTTCTGCTCTTTGCTCATAAGTGAACAATAAGGATAAATGGGCTGCACACCATGAGTCGAGCGGGAGTAGATGAAGGGAAAAGGACAGATTGTTGAGCTTGTTTCATATTCTGTCAGATGATGGGCATTCTAAGTTTGCTAAAGCAGATGACACTATATTTTTATACATGAAAGGAGAAACAAAACATGAACAGAGGGCGTTTATTGCTAACGAACATTATTGGCCTTATTGTGATTCTTGCCATTATTGCTGGAGGTGCTTATTACTACTACGAAAGCACAAATTTTGTTAAAACAGACGAGGCAAAAGTAACAGGTGACATGTATCAAATTACAGCACCAGCAGCTGGACAAATCAAAGGCTGGGATATCAATGAAGGTGACGAAGTGCAAAAAGACAGCACAGTTGCAAAAGTTGAAGGAGAAACAAAAACAAACATTAAAGCAGTGGCTGATGGCACATTAGTCAAAAAAGAAATACAAAACAATCAACAAGTGCAGCCTGGTACAGTTCTTGGTGAAACAATTGATTTAAGCAAGCTTTACATCACAGCAAATATCAAAGAAACAGATATTAAAAACATTGAAAAAGGCGACAAAGTCGACATCGTTGTAGATGGCGATCCTGATACAACATTTGAAGGAAACATTGAACAAATTGGTTATGCGACAAACTCAACATTCAATATGCTGCCAGCAACAAATTCAAGTGGCAACTATACAAAAGTAACGCAGAAAGTAGCAGTGAAAATTTCAATTAAAAACCCATCAGACAAAGTACTTCCAGGTATGAATGCTTCTGTCAAAATTTCATCTTAATGATGATTGATATCAAAAAATGAAAGGAGGTTGTCTGAGATGGCAAATCAACCTGCAGCGACAAAACAGGGAACAGGCTCCTTGTCTTTACTGATCATTTTAATGGCCGGTTTGTTCGTAGCCATTTTAAACCAAACGCTTTTGAACGTAGCCATGCCCCATTTAATGACTGAGTTTAATGTAAGTGCAACGACGATTCAGTGGCTGACAACAGGCTACATGCTTGTCAACGGTGTGCTGATTCCGTTGTCTGCGTTTTTAATCACACGTTTTGGACAGCGCAGCTTATTCCTAGTGGCTATGATCTCGTTTACACTAGGTACATTTATTTGCGGTATTGCGCCAAACTTTTCAACGATGCTCATTGGCCGTTTGATTCAGGCTGTCGGCGGTGGTATCTTACAGCCGCTCGTCATGACAACAATCCTTTTTATTTTCCCTCCGGAAAACAGAGGGAAAGGAATGGGGATTTTTGGTCTTGCGATGATGTTTGCTCCTGCAGTAGGACCAACATTATCTGGTTACATTATTGAACATTATTCTTGGCGTATTATGTTTTATGGACTTGTGCCAATCGGTGCGATTGTCATTATCGCGGCTTTCTTTATGTTTAAAAATATTGTAGAGCCTAAAAAAATCAAGCTGGACAGTCTTGGTGCGATTCTTTCAATCGTCGGTTTTGCTTCCCTTCTATACGGAGTGAGTGAAGCAGGAAGTGATGGTTGGACAGATCCGATCGTCTTATCTACGATTATTATTGGTGCGATTGCGATCATTCTCTTTATTTTCCAACAGTTGAAAGTTGATAATCCGATGCTTGATTTCCGCGTATTTAAATACAGCATTTTCTCATTATCAAGTGTCATTAACATCATTATTACGGTTGCTTTATATACAGGAATGTTCTTACTTCCGATTTATCTGCAAAACCTCGTTGGGTTTACGGCATTGCAATCTGGGCTATTAATGCTTCCAGGGGCACTTGCGATGCTCATTATGTCCCCGATTTCAGGGATCTTGTTTGATAAATTTGGACCTCGTCCGCTTGCAATTGTGGGGATGCTCATTACCGTTGTCACGACATATGAGTTTACGAGGCTGACCATTGATACTTCCTATAGTCACATTGTGCTCATGTATGCAGTACGTGCATTTGGTATGTCACTCTTGATGATGCCGGTTATGACAGCAGGGATGAACCAATTACCACAGCACTTAAACAGTCATGGTACAGCGATGTCTAATACATTAAGACAAATAAGCGGTTCCATCGGTACGAGTTTGATCACAACGATTTATACGAATCGGACGACATTCCATTATTCTAATATGGCGGATCAAACAAATACTGCGGACCCGGTCTTTATGAATTCATTCCAGGCGGCGGTATCGAATGTGATGCATCATATGGGTATGACAGCAGAGGCTGCTCAAAAATATGTATCTACCCAGCTCTTTACGAAAGCACAGATCGATTCAAACGTGATGGGTATCAATGATGCTTACATGTGGGTGACATTATTCTGTGCCGCTGGTGTCATTCTCAGCTTGTTCCTGCGAGATGTTCGTAAGGATAAAAAGCGAAAAGAACAGCAGCATAAGAAACAAGAAATATCACTGCTTCCGGCACCTAAGGAAGCTAACCAAGATGCAAGATAAGTGTGGAGGGACCGTACATGAAAATTTATGTTGTATACGATAGTGAAGGTGACCATACAAAAGCACTTGCAGAAGCGATTGCAGCAGGCGCAGGTGAAACAGAGCAAGCTCAAGTATTCATTGATCACGTGAAAGATGCGGACATTCGCAAGCTCGATCAAATGGATGCGATCATTTGGGGCTGCCCTGGTCACTTTGGTACCATTAGTTCTGGGTTAAAGACATGGATTGACCGTCTTGGCTACTTATGGGCAGAAGGAAAACTAATCGATAAAGTCGGGGCTGTTTTCTGTACAACTGCTACAACACACGGCGGTTTAGAAATGACAATGCACAATTTGATTACACCAATGTTCCACCAAGGAATGCTTGTTGTTGGCCTTCCTGGAAATGTTCCAGAGAATGCTTTATACGGCTCTTACTATGGAGCTGGTGTGACATGCCCGATTGATTCAGATGAATTGATTTCTACTGAAGGCATTGAACTTGGAAAAGCACTAGGTAGACGTGTAGCATCAGTCACTGCATCATTTAAGCGATAAGGAGAGGGTTCTTTTGGCGACGATTATTGTAGCGTTAGTAGCTGCTGTTCTAGTCATTATCGGATTAGTAGCGTTCAATGTCAGACACGCATCGGCCGAAAAGGAAGAGATCAAAGAAGATGTCTCCAATCAGCCTGACGTGCCGCATAGCGAGCCAGAAGCTGCGGCGAGACCTGTAGAGCTTGAAGTTGAAAAAAAAGCGTCAGAGCCTTCTCAAACGGATGATGCTGCGTCTGGCGACGATTTCTATAGACAGGCGCTTCAAAAGTTTAAGCAGCCAGAACCACCTGTCAAAGAAGAAGAACCAGAGATAAAAATGAATGATGATATGTATCGTTCTGCTTTGCAGAAGCTAAAGCAGAAGGACAAATAAAAAAGAGAACCTCTCATCAGGTTCTCTTCTTTTATGGCACAAAAAAACCGCTGGCAGAAGCCAAGCGGTTTTCCTTCACTCTATAAAGTGCTAAAGAGCAGATGCTCTTAAATTACGCTTTGTTAACGTTAGCAGCTTGTGGTCCACGGTTACCTTCAACGATTTCGAAAGAAACTGATTGACCTTCTTCTAAAGTTTTGAAGCCTTCGCCTTGGATAGCAGAGAAGTGAACGAATACATCGTCTTGACCTTCTACTTCGATGAATCCGAAACCTTTTTCAGAGTTGAACCATTTTACTTTACCTTCTAACATGAAATTTCCTCCTAAAGCGATCTTAACGCTTAAATTCACTATTCTTGCTCTTACACAAACTTCAAAGACGAAAACTCTTTCAAAACTTTCTTCTTAAAGATGATACGAACAAAAATAATTACCTTTACTTTACCAGTGTTTGCGGGAAAAAACAACTGTTATACGAAAACTTTTTTAAAAATAATTAGCGCTAACAAATTGAGGAAAATGCCTATGTCAAATGGTCTTTTTTTCTCTCTGAAAAGCTCACTTGATTTCGGCCAGACTCCTTCGCTTTATAGAGCTCCTGGTCAGCTATAATCGGTAATTGTTTGATGTCTGCACTCGTTCCATGAGAATAAGCACACCCAATTGATACCGTAGTGTGAATGGACATGCCATTTTTTAAATAAATCGGCTGATCTGCTATTTTTTTTCGTAAGCGTTCTGCAATCTGCCATGTTTTTTCAATTGTACAATTTGGTAGAAGGACAGCGAATTCCTCACCGCCAATCCGCCCAATATAATCAGAGCTTCTTGTGTTTTTAATCAGCCTTGTACCGATCTCTTTTAAAACGATATCTCCCTCATGATGCCCATATTGATCATTGATGGTTTTGAAGTAATCGATGTCTAGGTAAATAAGGGACATTTGATGGATAGGCTGCTTCAACTTCTTAGTAAAAGCTTCACTTAATACCTCATCGAACTTCCGTTTATTTAAAACACCTGTTAAAAAGTCATAATGAGCTTGGAATTTATACAAATTTAACAGCTGATATGCTTTTGTTTGATGCTCTATAACATAAAAATTAAACAACCCAGCAATATATGAGAAAATCCAATAAGTAAAATGCAGTTGAAATGATGTCTCATGCACGACCATGATAAACAGGCTTGTGGCCATCACATTACCAATCGTAATGGATAACAGCATTTTCACAACATGATTCATATGACGCTCTGCAATCAAAAAAGAAGAGGTTGCGATAAACATCATGGAAAAAATATTGATGGAAGAAGCGATGTTGGCTTCAATTAATAATCGGCCACTGATGACAACAAAGGCTGCAATCATTGTTTGAGCGATGCCTCCATAAAAGGCCGTTAAAATAAGGGGAATATGTCTTAAATCGATGATAGCTGGTCCTGTTTTAATAGAGAAGAACATTAAAAGGACACCGAGTAACCCAGAAAGCATGCCTTTGCATAGTTGTCTGAGCAAGGTATCTTCTTTCTTCAGAAAATTCTCTTTAAACACAAGCATAAATAAATAATGGAAAGTGACAAGAATTGTTAAATTAATAAAGAGGTCTCTTAGCAAAATAGAATCACCTTTTTAAAATTACTAAAATTTGTTGCAAAAGAAAAGGGGAAAAAGGATAATTAATAAAAATTTTCATGATGAGGAATTGAAGAAAATGCGAGGAAAACGCTTTCCAGATCAAACGGACTGGCTTTCTTTTTTTGAAAAAATGCCAGATGCCGGGTTTGAAAAAGAAATGCCGGTTGAATATCAAGATTTGACGTTTCGGTTCGAGAATCAGGAGGAGCGATTTGTTGTGACCATGTCGCTTGCTATGCAGGAGTTTACCTTAAAGGTCGTTCGAAAAAAGACCGAATCTGTTTTGGGAATATATGATTTTAAAACAGTGCAGCATGTAGAAATAAAAAAAGATCGAAAGGAAGAAAAGGAACTTTTGCTGATATTAGAGCATCATGACGACTTCATCACAACAATCGAAATCATATTTTTACCTTCCTTTTGTCTCATGGTCAAAGAACATTTTTCTGGAGAATAAACAGGAGCCTCTTTTTATGAAGGCTCCTGTTTTATTATTTGTGCTCAATGTCATTGATGACTTGCTGGATCGATTCATCATCCATCACATTCATCACACTTTCATCAATGTGAAGAGATTGCGCATAAGACTCTCTAGGCTGATGGGTTCTTGATGGTGCTTGGTGCTGGTTCGATTGATTTGGCTGGACAGCTGTGAATGCTTGCTTGATCATTTGTCCAACTTCACCTGTACTTTTTGATTCTTTGTGTGAGTGTGACTCTTGGCGAGATGAGTCTTGGTTTTGCTGATGGCTTGCACCTTTCATCATTGAAGACATATTCATTTGTGTCATGCTTTTCAGCCTTCTTCGTAAAACCGGGGAGAATAATGCAACGATAGCTGTTGATACTGCGATCATTGCGCCAGTGCTCATACCTTTTCTTTTTTTAAACAAACGAATCCCTCCATTTGATCGTGATGATCTTTCATCAAGTTTAGGATGACCAAACACAGCTGAATTATGAATTCATTTTGCGGAAACAGAGGATGTGTGCATAAAAAGCCGGCTGGATGAAAAACCTATGAACAAAAGGAGGGAATAATTGATGAATAAGAAATGGATGCTATCTTTACTGCTCGTGCCAACATTAATCACCGCTGGGTGTGGAATGAACAACCAAGGCGATGAGCGTAGAGGAACAATGAAACGGCAGTATGAAAATGTCACATATAAGAATGACAACATGAGACAGGATCAGCCAGATGTTCAAACACCTCAGAAGGTCAAAGTGGCAGATAAGGCGTCAGAGCTTGTAGCCAATATGTCTGAAGTGAAGACAGCGAACGTGCTTGTCACAGGAAAAAATGCATTTGTTGCCGTTGTACTTGAAGGCAATAAAAGCGGTGATGTGACGGACGATCTGAAAAAGAAAATTTCAGACAAAGTCAAATCAACGGATCAACAAATCGACAACGTGTATGTATCTGCTAATCCAGACTTTGTCGATCGTATGAAAGGTTACGGAAAACGAATTAAAAGCGGAGAGCCGATTTCAGGATTTTTCGATGAATTTACTGAAACGGTTAGACGTGTCTTCCCTGAATCAAAATAGCTACGACAAAAGCCGTATGTCATATGCGGCTTTTTTGTTTGGAACCGCACCTCGCACACCTGACTGCATAAAGTAAAAAATATATCACCTCTTGTTGATCTTTGTTTCTTCATAGAAAGAGAAAGAGGGTGCAAGATGAATTCAGGTGGGGAGCAAATGAAAGCCAAGCCGTCATTGATCCATAAAAAACTTGTAGGCGGAATGATTGCAGCAGGTCTGATTTTTTATGCTTTCACCGCGTATTTAATTTATGTTGCGTTTCAGCTGACAGGACAATATTTGGAGCAGCAGTCTTCTCCTAAAACGGTGATCACGGAGGGACTCAATAAGCAAGTCTATGAACATATTCGAATCTACTATTCAGAGGAAGAGGACGCTTTTGTTGATCTGACAATAGAGGCCATGAAACAGGCAGAGAAGAGGACAGCGTCAGTGTTTCAGTTTGAAGCTGACAGACCTTTAGATGTTATTTATTTTGATGATAAAGAGACGATCGAACAAATGGCTGGAATTAAGCATATAACCGGATTTTACTCTGATCATGATCAAATGATTGGGTTATATCCAGATAAACGGGAAGCATTATTGAAGAAAGAGACACTGCCTTTATACTTTTTCAATACGCTTTTTATTCATGAGTATGCTCATTTTGTTTTCTATGAAAAGGTCCATTCATATGAAGTGTCTCCAGGAATTTTCCCGCTTTGGTTCCACGAAGGAACAGCAGAATGGACGGCCTATGACGTGTTAAATGCTACGTCTGAACGTTTCGACGTGATTCCTTTTCAATCTCTTCATTCTGATCAAGACTGGCAGAACTCTCGGGTGACGTATGAGACAGATGTCTATTTACAAAGCTATTATATGATCTATGAGCTGGTGCAGCTTTACGGACGAGACGTCATACATGAGATCATGGAGGAAACTGCGAAAACGGGCCAATTTGCTAGCGGTTTTGAACAGGCGACGGGGGAGAGGCTCACAGATTTTGAAGAACAGTTTAAAGTGATGTACCAAAGAAAAAACGGCTGACCAGTAAAGGGGGTCAGCCGTTTTTTTAATGAAGAGGCTTTTGTTGATCGGCCTTGCTAGGAGGCATTTGAACCTGCCCCTGAAGCGGTGCAAAAGCTGACGTCATGGCTGTCATGTCTTGTTTGGAAAGCTGAGGAACTTGATAGTAGCCATGCTTGTTTTGATACAAGAAAATTTCATATGCCATTTCGATAAAGTTCGGAATCTGCGCAGCAAGCACACGTCTGACAACAGGATTCGTTACTTCTAATGCGGACATGGAAAGTAATCCAGCATGTGATTTGACTAGGCTGAGCATATGTCCTGTGATGCCTAAGTCTTTTACATCCTGTAATGACTGATTCGGCTTCTTCGGCTGAGAAGGTTTGATTCCGTATGTCACTTGTGTGTGTTCTTTCATCATATAAGTAGCGGTTTCTTCACTAGGCTTTTGTCCGGTAGAAAAACAATCTACAGTGACATTGTACTGGGATAAAACGAATTGATATTGTCGATCCAGGATGTCGGATAATGCAGGATCTTGAATAAATTGCCGCAAGATCATATATTGATCCAAAATATTAATCGTGCCGGCTAAAATTTCATGTAAATCGAATAACTCATGCCCGCCATGGTTGAGCTCAGGCTGTTGAGCGCTTCCTTGAAACATTGGTTGCTGATCGTTTTGCATTGAGATTCCTCCTTCTGTTTATACAATCTGTTTTAATGTGAGGATGTTTTCACATTTTCATGCAAAAAACATTATTTACAATTAGAGGGTTTTCTTCCTTTTTGTCGAAAAAAAGTATCAGACGAATGAACATGGGGGTACCAGATGCAGGACAAAATCATTAATCGTTTGATAGAAGACGAACATGTGCAGGCACCAGTGATTGGCATCGGTGTTTCGCCGTTTGAACAGCATCATCTTGAGGCTTTTTTTCAATCGTTTCCACATGAATTAAATGCCTCTTTTATTGTTGTGCAAAATCATGTGACAGGCGATTGTATAACAGATTTGGAAGCACTTGTTTTACCGATTGGCTACCGGGCAAAAACGATTAAACATGGTGAGAAAGTCATGAAGAAGACCATCTATTTTTGTCCGCAGCATGCGGCTGTGACGTTAACAGAAGATCATCGGCTGCATGTATCAGAGCAGCTGCCAACAAACAAGGCATGCTCTGTCGACTCGCTTTTTAAGTCACTTGCCAGTGTTCAAAAGGAAGAGGCGTTTGCGATCTTTTTTCAAAAAGGTCATTGTGTGGGGAGTGGATTGCTTCAGTTGGTTGAGCAAGGTGGTACAGCCTTATCGTGCAGTGAGGTAGAGAGTGGTTTTGACAGCATGTATCATCACACATTCAAGGATCCATCTACCCTTGCGGCATATATGGCCAATATCATGAATGTCCCGCATGCTGATGAGACAGACCCAGCTTTACTAAGAATCATTGAACGTCTTGAAATGTATAAAGGGATTGCCTTTTCAACCTATGAAAAGAAAAGGCTGCTTTCTGTCATTCAAAAACGGATGCGCACTGCAAACGAGCCGATGTCATTATTAGCAGAGTACGATCGTTTATTAGAAAGAGAACCAGATGAGCTTGATCGCCTGCACGTCCAGCTTTTAAGCGGCACGACTACTTTTTTTAGAGATATGGAAGCTTTTCGTGTATGTGAAAAGAAGATCATACCGTCCATCATTGACCATTCGATGAACAACGGGAAATCTCGCTGCCGAATTTGGATTGCGGGATGTTCCACAGGGGAAGAAGCCTATTCTTTTACGATTTTATTTTTAGAAGAAATGAAGCGAAGAGATGTGTCCATTGAACTTCAAGTCTTTGCGACAGATATCAACCGAAAAGCCATTCAAATAGCTAGTAAAGGTCTTTACTCGAGAGAGTCTATGGCAAGCATACCGGAAAAATGGCGGGCGCGATATTTCGAAACAAAAGGTGACGCTTTTATTGTGAAGCAGTCGCTTAGAAAACATATTGTTTTTGCTCCTCACAATTTATTGATTGATTCACCTTTTATCCACCTCGATTTTATCAGTTGCCGAAATGTTCTGATGTACTTTGAGCCAGAAGTACAAAAACGAGTATTATCCCGATTCCAATATGCTTTAAAAGATCAAGGGATGTTAATATTAGGGCCCAATGAAACTGTCCCCAGTATCCCTCGATTGTTTCAATTGTTCAATGAAAAGTGGAACATTTACACTCATTCAAACATTTCTACATCTAGTGTCCCTTGGGTACATGACGCTCGTGATGCCGAGTTAAAAAAGCGAGCCGCACAATATATGCAAGAAGTGAGCGAGGATTATGATGCATGTATGGTCATCAATGATGGTAACAAAATCCTGGCGATGTCAAATGGGGCCTATTCTTTCTTAGACCACAAAGAAGTGTCAGATCAATCATGTGAATATGTAACGCCAGATTATTTGAAAGAGATGTTGAGTCAAACCTTTCAAAAGGTGTGGACAGACGAGACGGAGGTTGTGTTTCAGCATGTTCTCATTTCGGAAAAAGGCAGAAAGCAGTTTGCGGATTTTACTGTAAAGAGTTTTGATCGCCGTTTTAAAGGAGTATACGTCATTCTCATTCGAATAAATGAGAGAGGAAAAAATCAAAAGAACGGCAGGGAAAAAGGGATGCCAGATCAGAATTCAGTCTATCAACAGCGTATTGTCGATTTAGAAAATGAACTCAATGAAGTCAAACAAAAGGAGCAGGAGGCAAGGGCTCAATTAAAAGCGAAAAACACGCAAATAGCGGAGCTTGAGAAAAAACACGAGCATTTCATTAATATCATAAACAACTTAAGGGTGACAAGGGAAGAACTGTACAGACCTTCTGTCAAGCCGGAGCTTGCGACGTTGTTTGTGGACCGGGACATGAATATTCGCTATTACACTCCTACAGCTGCCTCTTTATTTACTTCAGCTCAAATAAGGCATCAGCAATCCTTTCAGTCGATGGCTAAAAAGCTTACGCAGGAAACGCTCTATCATGACATACAATCCGTTATCTCGGACAGGCGCGTCATCGAACGAGAAATTGAAACGAATGAAGGCGAACAATTCACCGTTCACATCACACCTATCTTTGAACAAGATCATGAGGGAGCGGTGATGACGTGGATTAAAATGACGGAAATGACAAAAATCAAACAGGCACTCCATCTTGCGGTAACAGCACTGGATAACAGCCATATCCATATTGTTGTTGCAACTGAGGAAGGGGTCATCCAATGCGTGAATCAGCGCTTTTGCCAGTTTGTACAGCAGCATGAATACGACCTGATCGGCAAAGATATCTTTTCTGTCTATCATGCGCTGTGTCAATGTGATGATTTAGAAAAGCAATGGGACGTTTGTTTAAAAGAAGGCAGCTGGACAGGTGAGCTGTACTTTCAGGATTTATCAGGCCGTGAACGATGGGAGAGAGTCTCTTTACACCGAATTGATGATCCTGACAAAATGCAGTCAACCGTGATGCGGATTTCAGAGGATATTACCAATCAAAAGCAGTCAGAAAAGATGCTGATGAAGTCAGAGATGCTGTCCGCAGTTGGTCAGCTTGCAGCCGGCATCGCCCATGAGATACGGAACCCGCTGACATCGTTAAAGGGATTTTTACAGCTGATGATTCAAAGTAAGAAATATCAGAAGGATTATGCAGATGTCATGATGTCTGAATTTAATCGGCTTGAGGCCATTATTAATGAATTTCTTGTGCTTTCTAGAAGTAAATCGGTGAAATTTGAGCCGGTACATGTCAATCTTCTGCTCGAAGAAGTGATCATGGTCGTTGAATCACAGGCGGTCTTAAAAGGCGTGTCTATTCAGAAGAATTTGTCTCCGTCGCTGCCAAACATTCAAGGTATACCGAATGAGCTGAAACAAGTTTTCTTAAACATTCTTAAAAACGGTATTGAGGCGATGGATGGTGTGACAGGTGTCATTCAGGTCACATCCGTATTGGAACATAATCAAATGATGCTCATCTTTGAAGACCAGGGAAAGGGCATACCAGAAGATGAACTGGGGAAACTGGGTGAACCTTTTTATACAACGAAAGAAAAAGGGACTGGCCTTGGTTTAATGATGACCATTAAAATCATTGAAAGCCATGGCGGCAGCATTCGTTTTGAAAGCAAAAGCTTTGAAGGGACACGAGTGATTATTACGTTTCCAATGAGCTGACAGACATAAGATTTACAAGAAATCCATCTACCATCAATATTTACTTAGTACACTATGAGAGATAAAGCTCGGAAGGGGAGGGTCTAATGAAACGTGTTCGATCCATTCGAATGATCTGCTGTCTGGTTTTAGTGATCTTTAGTCTGCAATCCTTACTGCCTGGCATGATCACAGCAGAACCAGCCATTGCGTCTGAAAAGAAGGAAACGGTTTGGAACCAAAAGAAGCCAATGAAAATCAAGAAAGCCCGTCAGCTGATCGGAGAGACGGTGACGGTGAGCGGAATTGTGACAGCAGACCAATCGGCTATAGGCAATGGGAAACTGTCAACGTACATTCAAGACAAATCAGCTGGAATCAATATTTATTCAGCACAGCCCAACAATTTCCCAGAACTAAAAGCAGGCATGAAGGTGACAGTAACGGGGAAGATCACGTCTTATAAAGGACTGATTGAAATTGTGCCGGATCGAGACCGTCTGAAGATCGATGGTGTGAATCAAACTTTGCCAAAGCCGAAGCGAGTCTCCGTGAAACAACTAGAAACGTATCAGGCACGTAAACATGAAGGAAAACTTGTGAAGGTCAAAGGCTATGTTGAATCAAAACCAGAGCAGCCGGCTGGCGGTGGATACAATGTGGTGATCATTGATAAAAAATATCACAGCACCATCCTTAGAGTGATGGTGGATACACGTGCCATCGATGAAGTAAAGACAGGGAAATGGTATGAGTTTACAGGAGTGTTAAGCAGATATGATACGCTGCAGGTGCTTCCAAGACACAAAGGTGATGTCAGCCTGCTGAAACGCCAGCCAAAGCCGCCAAAAATCAAGAAAGAATACGCGGCAACGGTTGACCGGGTGGTGGATGGAGATACGATTCATTTAAAGAAGCCTGTGCTTGGTACAACAAAGGTGCGCTTTGTGAATATGGACACGCCGGAAACGTACCATAAGCCAAAAAATGAATTAGATCAAAACCAGCTGCGTTTTGGACAGAAGGCGGCGGACTATTTAAATACGCTTCTTTCAAGCGGAGATAAAGTCACATTAAAGATTGGTCCTGAAGCGAAGGACGGCTATGGACGTCTTTTAGCTCAAGTGAAAACCAAAAAAGGGGTCAATACGAATTTAGAGCTAGTGAAAAAAGGATATGCCCCTACGTATTTCATCTGGCCAGTTGGAGATGAAAAGGACTATCAGACGTTCCAAAATGCTGTCAAAGAGGCGAAAGAAAAAGGGCTGGGTATTTGGAATGAAGCGGATCCGCTGCTAGAACAGCCGTTTGAATTTAGAGCACGAGAACAGAAAAAAGGACTGACACGCTACGTCGGTGATTCATCGGCGAAAACCTACGTATCGCCTGACAGCTGGAAAGAAATCGCTGTAGATAAACGCATCTTTTTTGCTTCAAAAGAAGAAGCAGAACAGGCTGGCTATCAGCCGGCAGAGGGGACGGGCGAAGTCCCATTAACCATTTTAAGCATGAATGATTTACACGGGAAAATTGATCAACAATACGAACTGGACCTGAAAGGTGATGGCAATAAAGGAACGTACGGACGGATGGATTATGTGGCGGCTTATATCAAACAAAAACAAGCAGCACACAAAAATACGATCACAGTCCATGCTGGAGATATGATTGGCGGCAGCTCTCCAATATCTTCTCTTCTGCAAGATGAACCAACGGTTGAACTCATGGAGAACATTGGCTTTGATGTTGGCACGGTTGGCAACCATGAATTTGATGAAGGGGTGGACGAGCTATTACGTATCATAAATGGCGGAGAACATCCTAAAGGCACAAAGGGATATGACGGACAGAATTTTCCGCTCGTTTGTGCAAACTGTGAATACAAGGATACAGGCAAACCACTTTTACCTGCTTATGAAATCATGGATGTCGAAGGAATCCCTGTAGCATTTATCGGTGTTGTGACAAAGTCAGCCGCAGGAATGGTGATGCCAGAAGGGATTAAAGACATTCAGTTTACAGATGAAGTCAAAGCCGTGAATGAAGCCGCGAAGGAATTAAAACAAAAAGGGATCAAAGCCATTGCGGTCTTAGCTCATATGACAGCCTCTCAAAATGGAGATACCATCACTGGAGAGAGTGCGAAGCTTGCCAAAGAAGGCGATGATGAAATTGATGTCATCTTTGCAGGTCATAATCACGAAGTGGTAAACGGAGAGGTCAATGGGAAATTAATTGTTCAAGCCTTTGAATATGGGAAGGCCATTGGCGAAGTCAATGTAATGCTTGACCGCAAAACGAAGGATATCGTCAAAAAGAGTGCAAATATCCAGTATGTAGACCAATCTGGTATTGAAAAGGACAAGGAAGCAGCCGGCATCTTGGCTCATTACGGGAAAGAAGTTGAGCCGATTATTAGTGAGGTAGTTGGAGAAGCTGGTGTCAAAATGGAAGGCGGCTATTCAAATGATGGAGACACGCCGCTCGGTAATTTGATTGCCGATGGTATGAGATATTCTATGAAAAGTGATTTTGCCATGATGAATGGCGGCGGGATCAGGCAAAACCTTGAAAAAGGGCCGATTACGTGGGGAGATCTGTTTAATATTCAGCCTTTCGGCAACGTCTTAGTTAAACTTGAGATTAAGGGGAAAGACTTGGCTGAGATCATAGAAGCGCAAATTTCACCTCAGTTTGGACCAGATTATAGCATTTCGGGCTTTTCATATTCCTATGATCCGGTAACATATAAAGTAGTCGACTTGAAGCTGCCTGATGGTTCATCCGTTGCGCTCGATCAAACATATACACTCACGGTAAATAACTTTATGGCAACTGCCACTGGCAGTAAATATGCGCCGATAGGCCGGCTCGGGAAAAATCCCGAAACAGGTCCAGAGGATCTAGAAGCCACTGTCGCCTTTGTGAAGAGCTTTGAAGGAGCTTCCATTGTGTATCAAAAAGAGGGACGAATTCAAAAAGCAAAACAAGAAGAAAAAGCAGCAAGCTAAAGAGCGTATCATCTAAGAGAAATGTAACAGGCAAAGGAGTTTAAGCATGAAAAAGTGGCTTGCACTTACTGTGATGACAGCAGGAATTATCCTGCTCGGCTGGGGGATTTGGCAAATCGCCTCTACGCACCTTCAAACGGCACAATCATTAGAAGAAGCGAAGAAAGCGGTAGCGGACGATCAAGGGATGTCAAAGAAGCAGTTTTCTCCTGAAATAGGGAAAGCATCTGGCATCCTGACGATTCCGAAATTAAAAGCGGACCTTCCCATTGTCGAAGGGACAGATGCAGATGATCTTGCCAAAGGAGTCGGGCATTACAAAGGCAGTTATTACCCTGATCAGAAGGGACAAATCGTCCTATCTGGCCATCGTGACACGGTATTTCGCCGAACAGGTGAGCTGGATATTGGGGATCAGCTGAAAATCACTGTACCGTATGGTGAGTTTGTTTATGAAATCACGCATACGAAAATCGTGGATCAGCATGATACTTCCATTATTACTTTGCAGAATGAAAAGGAAGAGCTCGTGTTAACGACATGCTATCCATTTCATTTCGTCGGTAATGCACCAGAGCGGTATATTATTTATGCAAAAAGAGCATCTGTCTAAAGAAAAAGAAGACAAATGGCTATAATCAAGAACATTTTAGCCCTTTGTCAACAATTTGAAGAGCCTGCATTTAATCAGCAGGCTCTTTTTCTTTTTTTAATGAATGATCTCGTCCATGAGCTGAGCCATATCTGGTGGAAGCGGTGCTTCTATGCTCAGGTGCTCACCTGTAAAAGGATGTGTCATGTCTACTTGTTTGGCGTGAAGAGCGCATCTGTTGATATAAGCACGAGCGCCGCCATAAAGTGAATCCCCGGCTAAAGGATGCCCGAGACTGCTAAGATGGACACGAATTTGATGTGTTCTTCCTGTCTCTAATTGCAGCTTAACGGCTGTCATTTGCAGGCGTTTATTGGTGTCCATGACCTGAAAGTGAGTGACAGCACTTTGACCAGTAGGAGAGATTCTTCGTCTGACGGCATGATGCTTGTCACGGCCGATCGCTGCATCGATAGTGCCTTTCTTTTTCTTGAAAAGTCCTTCTGCGATAGCGATGTAGGTTCGGCTGATCGTTTTTTTAGAAAGCATTTGATCAAGCACAGCATGAGCTAACCTGTGTTTAGCAAAAATGACAGTGCCGCTTGTATCTTGGTCAAGCCTGTGGATATGTCTCACCCGTTTTTCCTCGCCATTTGCTTGAAAATGAAAAGCCACAAGGTTAGCCAGTGTGCCCGTTTGTCCCTTTTCATTTGGGTGCGTTGGCCGTCCAGCGGGCTTTTGCACAATCAATAAGTGCTCGTCTTCAAAGAGCACCTCTAATTCACCATATTCTGGCGTCACATCACTCTCTTCTGTTTCAAATAAATCGATCAAGATATGATCGCCTGTACTGACTTTTGCCGCGTGATGGGCAGGCTTTTGATTTAAACGTATTTTTTGATGCTCCATCCAAAAATGGATAATTGGTTTTGAGGCCGACACGGCTGTTTTTAAAAACTGACTCAGTGAAATGTCATGATGCTGCTCACCTGCTTTTAGCGAGAGCGTATGTCCTTTAATGTTCATGATATCCGTTCCTCTCTTTGGGTATATATAGGAAACACTTACCTTGGCGAACGCCTTTTTTTCTGTGCTATTCTGAATGGAGAAATAACGACAGAGAGGTAGATGTCACGTGAGATTAATGAAAGCTGCTACAGACCTTCAGGAGCAGGCGATTGGAGAAATATCAAAGGATGTAGAAGAGCTTCTATCCCATGCTGTTGGTGGAGAACAGCCCGCTGCGCGTCAAAAAGAACAACCGCTGACCTTTGTAGAAGGGGTTTATAACGGAACGATGGACGATGCTTTTCGTATTTTATCGGGACTTCAGCTATTACATACCATTATTGTAAAACCTAAACGCCATATTACAAAGCGTGATCGTGAGCTATTCGAGCGAAACCGTGAGCAGGTCAATGCATGCGGCTTTTCTTTTCCGTTTGATTTAGACGATTTTTCCAGCCGCCGCCTTCAAAATGCGTAAAAGTTGGTGTGAACTTCCTTGTTAACTTACAAGGCTGCCGCACATACTATTTTTAAGGGAACGGAGAAACCTTTAAGATCTGTAATACCAAACCCGCTCTTTTTCAACATTGCCTATTTCTCCACGAATCGGAGCGCTTGGATCTCTTGCAGAATGAACCGAACACGGGTAGGAGCCTGACAAAATGGTACAGGCTCCTTTTATACATAATTATTTTAGCAGACATTCATCTTTGAAAGTCAATTTTATTCACGATATGATAGCATTGAGTATCATATTAAAGACTTTCGTAAAAAAAGGAGTGGCCTCGTTGGTAAAGGCGATTATATTTGATTTTGACGGATTAATTTTAGATACAGAAACACATGAATATGAAGTTTTACAAGAAATGTTTGCGGAGCATGAGTCGGAGCTGCCTCTTTCCGTATGGGGCAACGTCATCGGGACGCAGGCAGGCTTTAAGCCTTTTGAATACTTGGAAAAGCAGCTGGGAAAGACGCTTGATCATGAGGCACTCACAGCGGACCGGCGTTCTCGTTTTCAAAAGAGAATGATGGACGAATCAGCAAGACCCGGAGTAGAAGCTTATTTACAGGCAGCGAAGGAGCTTGGGATCAAGATTGGACTTGCTTCCAGCTCAGACTATAAATGGGTGTCTGATCACCTGAAGCAGATTGGTCTTTTCGATTACTTTGAATGTATCCGCACGTCAGATGATGTGGAAGAAGTCAAACCTCATCCAGAGCTTTATTTGCAAACCGCAAGCTGCTTAGGTGTAGAGCCAAAGGATTGTGTGGCATTTGAGGATTCAGTGAATGGGTCAGTTGCTGCCAAACGGGCAGGCATGAAATGCGTTATCGTCCCAAACAAAGTGACGAGCACGCTGCAATTTGAAGAATATGATGTCAGATTAGAATCCATGGCTGAAATCGAATTGCTCCAGCTATTCCATCAGCTTGAAAAAGAGGATCAGTAAGGGGGCAAAAACATCATGGCAGAAAAACTCGATTTAACGCGGTTTGAAAAAAGAATGGTGATCCGTAATATCCGGGAAGAAGATATTGACCGAATCATTGCTTTGCAGGAGGTATGCTTTCCGGGCATGGACCCATGGAAACGAGAGCACCTTGAAAGCCATCTTGAGCATTTCCCAGAAGGACAGTTTTGTGCTGAATTTGAGGGAGAAATCATTGGCTCTTGTTCAAGTTTATTAATTAACTTTGATGAATACGATGACCGCCATACTTGGCAGGACATCACAGATGATGGGTACATCACAAACCATAATCCAGATGGGATGAATATGTACGGAATTGAGGTTATGGTTAGTCCTGAGTACCGCCGCATGAAAATTGGCCATCGTCTATATGAAGCAAGAAAAGATTTAGCGAGGAGATTAAATTTAAAAAGCATCATCATTGGCGGACGCATCCCGAATTATCATAAATACCAAGAGGAAATGACGCCTCGTCAATATGTGGAGCAGGTCATGCTTCACCAAATTTATGATCCTGTTTTATCTTTTCAGCTGTTAAATGAATTCAGCCTCATGCGGATCAATCCGAATTACTTGCCAGATGATAAGGCATCCAGCACATATGCGACGTTAATGGAATGGAACAATGTTGATTATCGTCCGCAATCGAAAAGATATTATAAATCGGCGTTCCCAGTTCGCATTTGCGTCATTCAATATGCGATGAAACAAATTCATTCCTTCGAGGAATTTATGAATCAGGTGGAGTATTATGTTGATGTCGCATCAGATGCATCAGCTGACTTTGCCGTATTCCCAGAAATTTTTACAACGCAGCTCATGTCTTACTTAGAGGAGCGCTCCCCAAGTCTTGCAGTTCAGCGGATCACGGAATATACTGAGGACTACATTAATTTGTTCACAGATCTTTCTGTGAAGTACAACATTAACATCATCGGCGGATCCCATTTCGTAGAAGAGGAAGGGAAAATCTACAATATCGCCTATTTATTTAGACGTGATGGAACGATTGAAAAGCAATATAAACTTCATATCACACCGAATGAAAGAAAATGGTGGGGGATTTCAGCAGGTGATCAGGTTCGTGTATTTGATACGGACTGCGGTAAAATTGCAATCCAAATTTGCTACGATATTGAATTCCCTGAGCTTGCTCGGATTGCAGCTGATAAAGGAGCGAAAATTATTTTTACTCCGTTCTGTACAGAAGACCGTCAAGGCTATTTAAGAGTGCGTTACTGTGCACAAGCTAGAGCGGTTGAAAATCAGATTTATACCGTCATCTCAGGAACTGTCGGAAACCTTCCGCAAACCGAAAATATGGATGTCCAATATGCACAATCAGCGATTTTTGCCCCATCTGACTTTGAATTTGCAAGAGATGGGATTGTAGGAGAGTGTAATCCGAATATAGAAATGGTTGTCGTGGGCGATGTCGATTTAGAAATTTTAAGAAGACAGCGGCAAGATGGGACGGTACGTCAGCTCAAAGACCGAAGAAGAGACGTGTACCATATTGAATATAAGAAATAATGAAGGAAGCGCCTATTGTTGAGGCGCTTCTTTTGATGACATCAGATTTTTTCAATTGACAAAGGGATGCTGGAGAAAAAGCCGAATATACTGAAAGGAGATTATGTGTTCAAAAAGGAGAGGAACATGGGGCGACAATCTAAACATTTGTATATCAATTTGCCGGTAAATCATGTGAAGGAATCTATCGCTTTTTTTGAGCGGCTGGGTTTTGACTTTGAGCAGCAGTTCACGAATGATCAGGCGGCCTGTTTGGTCATTGATGACACGATCACCGTCATGCTGTTATCTCTTAGGCATTTTCAATCCATTTCAGAGAAACAATTAGTGGATGCAAAAAAAGCATCAGAGGTGATAATCTCTATGCGCGTTGATTCACGGGAAGAGGTCGATGAGCTGGTGGAGCAGGCGATGGCAGCAGGCGGTTCACCGTTTAAGGAAAAGCAGGATCATGGGTTTATGTATGGCTGGAGCTTTCAGGATCTTGACGGTCATTTGTGGGAAGTGTTCTATATGGATGAGGAGAGAAGCGCCCTTTCATAAGGGTGCTTCTTTTTTATTGTTTAACAGTGGTATGATAATGAGGAAGCAAAAAATAGGAATTCATCTAGAAAAAAGTAGGTGCAGCATGGAGTTTTTACTTGTCTTACTGCCAGTGTTCGGCATCTTTCTTATCGGGTATATTGGGCAGAAGGCCATTGGTTTTGACATACATACGCTCTCATCAATGTCTTTATATTTAATGTCACCATTTCTTGCGTTTGAAACCTTTTATCAAAACAAAGTGTCGATGGACTATGTGTACCTATCTATTTTTGTCGTCGGACTTTGTCTTTCACTTGTTTTATGCGTTTTTATTTTATCTCGTATTTATGGTTATTCGAATGAAATGTATTGTGCCATGATTCTGTCGTCAGCCTTTATGAACAATGGGAATTACGGCACGCCCGTTATCCTGCTTGTCTTCGGAGCTGCTGGGCTTGATATTGCGATTGTGTTAATGGTGCTGCAGCAGCTTGTCATGAGTACAATCGGTATGTATTATGCAGCAAAGGGCGGAGAGGATGCAGGAGATGGAAAGGTTGTGCTGAAAAAAGTGCTGCGTATGCCGGTTGCATATGGGGCACTCCTCGGTCTATTATTTCAGCTGATTGATCTTTCATTACCTAAAGAGGTGATGACTGGTGTTCAGCTAGTTGGGGATGCTGCCATACCAACGATTATGCTTATTTTAGGCATGCAGCTTGCTGTCATTTCTTTTAAGCAAGTGGATTATCGCCATATTTCTTATGCTGTCCTGCTGAAACTATTTATCTCACCAATGATCGCATTTGGTTTTACGCTCATTTTACCGGTAGATGATTTGGTGAAACAAATTATGATCTTAGTGGCCGCTATGCCGACAGCAGCAAATACCACGCTGATGGCTGTACAATTTCGAACGAAGCCTGAGTTTGTCTCAAGCACGACATTTCTCAGTACCGTTTTAAGCATCGTGACATTACCTGTTTTATTATGGATTTTATCTATGCACCCTCTGGGATAGGGGCTAGGCGGCTAACAAAGGGGGACATATGAATGAATGTAGATGTTCATTTTCAAGTGAGTGATGTGTTGAAAACAAAGTATTTTGCCCATGCAAAAGTGTTAGCAGGTGAAAAGGGATTGTTTCGGCAGGTCAAGTGGGTCCATGTGCTAGAAGTGCCTGCTGTAGAAGATTTGTTAAATGGGGGAGAGCTTATATTAACAACAGCCGCAGGCTTTCATGATCAATTGGACGTGTTTCAAGCATTTTTAAAACAGCTGATTGATTCTGGTGCGGCAGGCTTGTGTATTGAATTTGTTCCGCTCAGATTCGATGTGCCGGAAGAACTGATTGCGTATGCAGAAGAAAGAGATTTTCCGCTGATTCTGTTTACAAAAGAAGTGAAATTCGTCAACATCACACAGCATCTCCATACGATGATGATTGAACGCCAGTATCAAATGATGGCTGATTTAGAAGCACTATCATCAAAGCTGAATGAGCTATTACTGACTCCTCATCCGCAGATGGATATTTTGGATCAAGTGTATCAGCACGTAAGGGGCATTCTTTTACTCATTCCTGTTCAGGGGGAGCCGATTATTTTATGTGATTCCTCCAAACAAACCGAAGAGCTGGTCATGAATTATTTACAGTTTGCTTCCTTGCCAAAAGGATACGAAGTGACCCAAAAACAAGTGCTCGCACTCAAGCAGACATTTGCAGACCTTGTGCTTATTCATCAAACGAACACGCTCTCAGAATTCGAACTGCTTGTCATGGATAAAGGAGCAAATGCTCTTGCCCAGCAAACGTTAAGAGAGCTTTATACAGAAGAGCTGAAGAAGACAAAAGAGAACGAATGGCTGCAAAAATGGTTCCAAGAAGAGCATACAGAAAGAGATATTTTAGAGCATCTTGAAGAAACAGAAGGGTTGAAAAAACCAACCGGCTGTGTGGTCATGCTCTTTCAAAAGCATCATCAAATCGAAGAAATTGCAGGAAATCTTTATTTTCTCGTATCGTGCCGCTCCATCTTTCAGCGGGCAGGTTTCCATTTGATTCCGTATGAGCATCAAGGACAAACCTTGTTTATTTTATTGAACACGAGAAAGAAAGAGGACTGGAAAGAGCGTGCAGAGAAGGCGGCAACTGACATCAAACAATTGTATGATCGGGAGCAGCCCCGCGGAACTGTGATCAATTTTGGCATCGGTCCATATTGTGAACAGTTTCAGCATATGAGAAAAAGCTTTCAGGCAGCCAAGGAAGTGCTGCATATAAAGAAAGTGATGCCCCAGCGGGTGGAAAGCCCATTTTATCAAGATTTGCATATGCTCCGTCTCATGCCTGTCATGCAGGAAAGCGGACTGCTTGAATGTATGGTGAAAGAGTATTTGGAGCCTGTGATTTTATATGATAAGCAAAATAGCGGAAGACTCTATCAAACGCTGAATATCTTTTTACAGACAAACGGTTCTAAAAAGGAAACTGCAAGCCGGCTCTATATTGTGAGGCAGACCCTTTATCATAGACTAGATAAGCTGCATGCATTGCTTGGTGAGGATATGATGCAGGCACCGAAACGACAGGCGCTTGAATTTGCGATTCTTGCATATGAATTCCTGCAAGGAAATCGTCGTTAACAAGGTATGTTAGATTTGCTAAGGTAACCGAGTAGAGTGTCTTATGGTTCTTTTCAATCAGTTGACGATCTGTCTAATGTAATCAGCCCGTCCCCTTTTTTATAATGAAAGTAACGATTGGTTCTCTCTTACGGGCGGCCTAGTTTCAGTTTCATATGCCTCCCTTTTCATCCATATAATGAATGGAGAGGCAATGTGCGGCTGAACCGGTCTAAGCTTCTTTAATGATGAAAACGGATACATGGGGGCGGGAAGATGAAAATTCATGAGCAGGCTCAAAATCTTCAGGCGAAAGATGATCAGTTGATCTGGCATCATATGAAAGGGACAAACAAAGAAAATGAAAGCATGGTCATTCACGAGGCAGAAGGCGCATGGGTGACAGATATTCATGGGAATCGATATTTAGATGGGATGTCAGGTCTTTGGTGTGTAAATGCCGGTTACGGCAGAAAAGAGCTTGCAGAGGCGGCATATAAGCAGCTAAATACAATGCCTTACTATCCGCTGACGCAAAGCCATGTGCCAGCGATTCAGCTGGCTGAAAAGCTAAATGAATGGCTTGGCGGGGACTATGTCATCTTCTTTTCTAACAGCGGTTCTGAAGCCAATGAAGCCGCATTTAAGATCGCCAAACAATATCATGCGCAAAAAGGAGAGAGCACAAGAACAAAGTTCATCTCCAGGTATCGGTCGTATCACGGTAATACAGCAGCAGCCCTTGCCGCAACGGGGCAGGCGCAGCGTAAATATAAATATGAACCATTAGGTCAAGGCTTTATCCATGTCGCACCGCCTGATATGTATCGTCATCCTGAGAATCAAGATACATTGGCAAGTGCAGCGGCAATAGATCAAGCCATGACGTGGGAACTAAGTGAGACCATTGCTGGGGTCATTATGGAGCCGATTATTACGGGCGGCGGTATCTTAATGCCTCCGAAAGGGTATTTGAAGAAGGTCAAAGACATCTGCGCTTCTCATGGAGCGCTTCTCATTGTGGATGAAGTCATCTGCGGATTTGGCCGGACAGGGAAGCGGTTTGGTTTTATGCATGAAGAAGTAAAGCCGGACATTATCACAATGGCAAAAGGGATCACAAGCGGCTATTTACCGCTTTCTGCAACGTGCGTGAAACGAGAAATCTATGAAGCGTACGCAGGGGAAGATACGTATGACAGGCTGCGCCATGTAAATACATTTGGCGGTCACCCTGCTTCCTGTGCGGTTGCACTTGCCAACCTAGAGATCATGGAAAACGAGAAATTAGTAGAACGGTCTGACACGCTTGGGCAAGACATGCTCGAACGTTTGCAAGAGTTAAAAGAGCATCCATTTGTCGGTGATGTCAGAGGGAAAGGCCTGCTGTTTGGAATTGAGCTTGTCCAGGATCAACAGTCCAAAAAACCAGCTGATCCACATGTTGTCGGTCAATTGATTGCAGAATGTAAAAAACGCGGACTGATCATCGGGAAAAATGGTGATACGGTTGCCGGCTATAATAACGTTGCCCAGCTTGCACCGCCGCTAAATATAACAAACGAAGACGCCTCATTTATTATCAACACGCTTAAAGAAAGCATGGCACAGTTATAGCAGAGAGATTTCTCTGCTTTTTTCTATGGGAAGAGCACATACATTAAGATGCTGCTAGGTAAAATCGGCATTGGATACACTAGGTGTATTGAAAAATAGAAGAGATTCTATTACTGTTAGGAGAAGACTGAACCAATACACTTTAGAAGGAGACGGCATATGAGTTTTCATGATCAACCCATTCTACCTGCTGTTCGCAATATGAAGCAATTTGAGGAATTTTTAAAAAGTCCATTTACATATGGGGTCTTACTTGATGTCCATTTAGGCCGGCTAAAGGGCATTATGAATGAGGCAAATGCCCATCATAAGAAAATGTTCGTCCATGTCGATCTTATTCACGGGATCAAACATGATGAGTATGGAACGGAATTTATTTGTCAGGAAATGAAGCCGGCAGGGATTATTTCTACTAGGTCTTCTGTCATAGTAAAAGCCAAACAAAAGAAGGTATATGCCATTCAGCGAATGTTTTTACTTGATACAAGTGCGATGGAAAAAAGTATGGAGTTCGTAGGAAAACATCGTCCAGATTTTATTGAGGTATTGCCTGGGGTTGTGCCGGATTTAATTACTGAAGTGCGCGAGCGAGCTGGGATTCCAATATTTGCAGGCGGGTTTATCCGTACAAAAGAAGATGTGGAAAGAGCGCTTGAAGCAGGAGCTACAGCTGTGACAACATCGAATACAGCCCTTTGGAAAGCGTTCCAAAAGTGAAAAGATAAAATGTGAAAATTGATTGACAACGTTTTCATCCTCTGATACTATAGCACTAAGTTAATATCATGTGATGGAGAAACGGAGATCCACAACAGCGCTTTACTAGGTGACAAATGACCCTGATGTAAAGTATGTTTGTTGTGGATCTTTTTTCTTTATCTTTTTTTACACATTCATAGGGGATGGCAACTGAACCAGAGGAGGAATTTTCATGACACCATTTTGGGGTGAAGTCGTAGGTACAATGCTGCTCATTATTTTTGGAGGCGGTGTGTGTGCGGCAGTTAATTTAAAGAAATCGCTCGCATATCAATCCGGCTGGATTGTAATCGCTTTCGGATGGGGATTTGCAGTAGCCATAGCAGCTTATGCAACAGGTGGAATCAGCGGAGCGCATTTGAATCCAGCACTAACAATTGGGCTTGCGCTAGAAGGAAGTTTTCCTTGGGCTGATGTACCAATGTATATTGCCGGTCAAATGCTTGGCGCATTAATAGGAGCTATTATTGTCTTTTTACATTACTTACCGCACTGGAAAGCAACAGACGATCCGGGTGCAAAGCTGGGTGTATTCTCAACTGGTCCTGCGATTCCGCATACTTTTGCAAACGTACTCAGTGAAGTGATCGGTACATTTGTATTGGTTCTAGGAATTTTAGCGATTGGTGCAAATAAATTCGCAGACGGAGTCAATCCGCTGATTGTTGGTTTCTTAATTGTCGCAATTGGTCTTTCTTTAGGCGGAACAACTGGTTATGCAATCAACCCTGCACGTGATTTAGGCCCGAGAATTGCACATGCGATTCTGCCGATTCCAGGTAAAGGTCCATCGAATTGGAAGTATGCGTGGGTGCCAGTCGTTGGTCCAATTTTAGGCGGCGCATTTGGCGGTGTTTTCTACAATGCAGCCTTTAAAGCGAACATCACTCCAGCCTTTTGGATTGTAAGCGTTATTTTAGTTGTGGTATTGTTAGGACTCTATGTCTCTACGAAAAATCAAACAAATGCTGTAAATGAAAGTATGTAAGGGGAGGAAAACACCATGGCAAAAGAAAAATATATTCTCGCTTTAGATCAAGGGACAACAAGCTCAAGAGCGATCTTATTTGATCAAGAAGGCAAAATTGCACATACAGCTCAGAAGGAATTTAATCAATATTTTCCGAACCCAGGCTGGGTAGAACACAATGCAAATGAAATTTGGAGCTCTGTTCTATCCGTCATTTCAACTGCTTTAATTGAATCAGGCATTGGAGCAGATCAAATCGCCGGTATCGGAATTACGAACCAGCGTGAGACAGCTGTTGTTTGGGATAAACATACAGGCGCACCCGTTTATAATGCAATTGTTTGGCAGTCTAGACAAACGTCTGGCATTTGTGATGAGCTAAAAGCGCAAGGCCACAATGAAACGTTTAGAAATAAAACAGGTCTTCTCATTGATGCTTATTTCTCAGGCACTAAAGTAAAATGGATTTTAGACAATGTAGAAGGTGCTCGTGAGAAAGCAGAAAATGGTGACTTGCTGTTTGGCACAATTGATACATGGCTTATTTGGAAGATGACAGGCGGTCAATCACACGTCACAGATTACTCCAACGCGTCAAGAACGTTAATGTTCAACATTTACGATCTGAAATGGGATGAAGAACTACTTGATATCCTTGGCGTACCTGCTTCTATGCTTCCAGAGGTGAAACCATCTTCACACATCTATGGTGAAACAACAGACTATCACTTCTTCGGCAGAAATATCCCAATTGCAGGAGCGGCGGGAGACCAGCAGTCTGCACTATTCGGTCAGGCTTGCTTTGAAGAAGGAATGGCGAAGAATACGTATGGTACAGGATGTTTCATGTTGATGAATACAGGGGAAAAAGCAATTAAGTCGGATCATGGTTTATTAACGACGATTGCATGGGGCATTGACGGTAAAGTTGAATATGCTTTAGAAGGAAGTATTTTCGTAGCTGGTTCAGCGATTCAGTGGCTGCGCGACGGACTGAGAATGTTTAAAGACTCAAAAGACAGTGAAGCCTATGCGGAGCGAGTTGAGTCAACAGATGGCGTATATGTCGTTCCAGCATTCGTTGGTCTAGGCACACCATACTGGGACAGTGATGTCAGAGGCGCTGTATTCGGATTAACACGCGGTACTTCTAAAGAGCACTTTGTCCGTGCAACGTTAGAATCACTTGCTTATCAAACGAAGGATGTTTTAGATGCGATGGAAAAGGATTCAAACATCTCATTAAAAACGTTGCGTGTAGATGGCGGAGCTGTAAAGAATGATTTCTTAATGGGCTTCCAAAGTGATTTGCTGGATGTACCAGTAGAGCGTCCAGAAATTAATGAAACGACGGCACTCGGTGCGGCCTATCTTGCGGGAATAGCAGTTGGCTTCTGGAACGACCGTTCAGACATTGCAAAACAATGGAACCTTGACAAGCGCTTTGACCCTAAAATGGAAGAGGACAGCCGTGACTCGTTATACAGCGGGTGGAAAAAGGCTGTAAAAGCAGCTCAAGCTTTCAAATAAACCAAAAGTATGGTATACTTCAAGTAAGTTAATAGAACGGTTGGAGAACTGGAGAGACCGCAGGCACCGAAGTGTAGAAATACGCTTTGGGTGTTTGCGGTCTCTTTTTCTTTACCGTACAACATGGGAGGAACAAGAGATGACTTTTTCTAGCTTAGAAAGAGAACAAATGCTGCAGGAAATGACAAAAAAACCATATGATGTGTTTATCATTGGTGGGGGTATAACAGGCGCTGGTACAGCACTTGACGCGGCTTCACGCGGAATGCGTGTCGGTCTTGCAGAAATGCAGGATTTCGCAGCAGGTACGTCTAGCCGCTCAACGAAACTAGTGCACGGCGGACTTCGTTATTTAAAACAATTTGAAGTGAAAATGGTCGCAGAGGTTGGTAAAGAGCGTGCCATTGTATACGAAAACGGGCCTCATGTGACAACGCCAGAATGGATGCTTCTTCCGATGCATAAAGGCGGGACATTTGGTAAGTTTTCAACCTCTATTGGACTTAGAGTGTATGACTTTTTAGCTGGTGTAAAACATAACGAACGCAGAAGCATGCTAAGTGCGAAAGAAACACTTGAAAAAGAACCGCTTGTCAAAAAGGACGGCTTAAAAGGCGGCGGCTACTATGTTGAATACCGTACAGATGATGCACGCCTCACAATCGAAGTCATGAAAGAGGCTGTGAAATTCGGAGCGGAAGCGGTCAACTATGCGAAAGTAAAAGAATTTATTTATGATAAAGGCAAAGTGGTTGGTGTTGTCATTGAAGATGTTATGACGCAGAAAACATACGATGTGTATGCGAAGAAGATCGTCAATGCGACAGGTCCATGGGTCGATCAGCTAAGAGACAAGGACCACTCAAAAGAAGGAAAACACTTACAGCATACAAAAGGCATTCACTTAGTATTCGACCAATCCGTCTTCCCATTAAAACAAGCGATCTACTTTGACACGCCAGATAAACGTATGGTCTTTGCCATTCCAAGAGAAGGCAAAACGTACGTTGGAACAACAGATACAGTGTACAAAAAACAGCTGGAGCACCCGCGTATGACAAAAGCCGATCGTGACTATGTCATCCAAGCGATTCAGTATATGTTCCCTGATCTCAATATTACAGAAAAAGATGTAGAATCCAACTGGGCCGGCCTCCGTCCGCTCATTCATGAAGAGGGCAAAGATCCTTCAGAAATTTCTCGTAAGGATGAAGTGTGGACATCATCTTCAGGCTTAATCACCATTGCTGGTGGTAAATTAACAGGCTACCGCAAAATGGCTGAGCATATTGTCGATCTAGTACGTGATGGATTGAAACAGGAAACGGGCAAAGATTACGGACCATGTAAAACAAAGCACATGCCTATCTCAGGCGGCCATGTAGGCGGATCTAAAAATATGGCAGCCTTTGTTCAAGCGAAAACAGCAGAAGGGGCGTCTGCTGGTTTAACAGAACCGATTGCACAAAAACTAGCTGAGAAATATGGCTCAAATGTCAGCAGTCTCTTCAAACGTGTCGAGCAGCTTCAAGGTGAAGCAGACAAACGAAATATTCCAGCGTATGTACTGGCAGAGCTTGTCTATGCGATTGAAGAAGAATTAGCCGTTACTCCTGTTGATTTCTTCTTAAGAAGAACAGGAAGCCTATTATTTAATATCAATTGGGCAAAAAAATATGCACAGCCAGTCATCAATTATATGGCAGAACGTTTTGGTTGGGATGAAGCAGCAAAACAGAAACATCAAACAGAATTAGATCAACTATTCCATGAAGCAGTCGTACCGCTTGATGCTGAATAAAAAGAAGACAAAGGGCTAAAGCAAGATCATTTTAGCCCTTTATCAACAATCTAAAAGCCGATCATGTGTCGGCTTTTTTTATTTGTTCAGCATTTTTTCCAACTGCCAATGATATAGCATGACATAAAGGATGATTCCATATAAAATAACAGTAGATGTTATTTTATTGATGATAAGAGCTGGGGAGGACGACCATGAGTTGGAAGACGAATTATGAGCGATGGATCAATGAGAAGCACCTGGATACTGAACTAAGGGAATGGCTGGAGGCGCATCAAGATGACCATCAAGCACTAGAAGACTGTTTCTACAAAAACCTTGAGTTCGGCACCGGAGGAATGCGCGGTGAGATTGGTGCAGGTACGAACCGGATGAATGTGTACACTGTTCGTAAAGCATCAGCAGGTCTTGCTGCGTATATTGCGAAACATGGAGAGGATGCAAAAAGAAGAGGCGTCGCCATTGCATATGATTCACGCCATAAATCGCCTGAATTTGCAATGGAAGCAGCCAAAACACTTGCTTCACAAGGGATTCAAACGTACGTATTTGATGAATTGCGTCCGACTCCAGAGCTCTCCTTTGCGGTTCGTGAGCTGCATGCATTTGCTGGAATCGTCGTGACAGCAAGTCATAATCCACCAGAATATAATGGCTATAAAGTGTATGGTGAAGATGGCGGGCAGCTGCCTCCATTTGAAGCAGATCAAGTCATTCAAGAAGTAGATGCAATTGAAAATGAACTGTCGATTTCAGTTGATTCTGAAGAAACGTTGAAACAGCAAGGGCTGATCAAAATGATCGGAGAAGAAATCGACCATGCTTATATTGAAAAATTAAAAACCATTAGTGTGCACCCAGAGCTGGCACATGAGGTCGATGTCAAAGTCGTGTTTACTCCTCTTCATGGGACAGCCAATCACCCTGTTAGAAACGGGCTTCAGGCTCTTGGCTATCAGCATGTAACTGTTGTGCCTGAGCAGGAAAAACCAGATCCACAATTCTCAACAGTGACCTCTCCGAACCCAGAGGAGCATGCGGCTTTTGAGTATGCCATCAAGCTTGGCGAAAAACAAAATGCTGATATCCTCATTGCCACAGACCCAGATGCTGACAGGTTAGGCATTGCGGTCAGAGATCACGAAGGAGAATTTACCGTCTTAACAGGCAACCAAACAGGCGCCCTGCTGCTCCATTATTTATTGTCTGAAAAACAAAAGCTGGGTCAGCTGCCGCCTCGTCCCGTTGTGATGAAAACCATTGTCACAAGTGAACTTGGGCGCGCTGTAGCATCTGCTTTTGGTGCTGACACGATAGACACACTCACTGGCTTTAAATTCATTGGAGAAAAAATGAAGCAATTTGAAGAGAGCGGAGAATACACGTTTCAATTCGGTTATGAAGAGAGCTATGGCTATTTGATCGGTGACTTTGCCCGAGATAAAGATGCGGTGCAAGCGGCACTATTAGCCGTTGAAGTCGCTGCCTTTTATAAAAAGCAGGGCAAGTCCTTGTACGATGCGCTTGTCGATATTTTTAAGCAGTTTGGATTTTACCGGGAAGGGTTAAAGTCGTTAACCTTAAAAGGAAAAGAAGGAGCAGAGCAGATTTCAGCGATCCTTCATACCTTTAGAACAAATCCGCCTGCTGCCATCGCAGGGCAGCGCATCACAGTGATCGAGGATTATCAATCAAGTCAAAGGCACCTTGTGGCTGAAAAGAAAGAGGAAACCATTCACCTGCCAGCATCAAACGTGCTGAAATATTTCCTTGAGGATGGCTCGTGGTTCTGCTTAAGACCTTCCGGCACTGAGCCTAAAGTGAAATTTTATATTGCAGTCAAAGGCACGTCTTTAACAGATAGTGAAGAAAAGCTGAAGCATCTGTCAGAAGAAGTGATGAAAGTGGTTTATGATATTGTGGAAGAAACAGCGAAATAACGAAAGACAAGGCCATCGTGTATGAATGCATGATGGCTTTTTCTCAGCCAAAAGGATGAGAAGAAATCATTCTTTTGGAGAAAGAGCCGCGTGGGGGCTCATGGTATAATGAGCGTAATGATAAGTGAAGGCTGCAAATGCCGGGGGTAAACAGTATGGGAGAATACCAAGAGAAGGTTGAAACATTAAAAACGTTGAAAGAAATTGCTGAAAAGCTAAATGAAGGCATGGAAATGAAAGAAACGCTCCATGAAGTACTCCACATGCTGATGGATGTCACAGGCTTTCATTCAGCATGGATTTATTTTATAGAAAAAGACGGGTCGTATGAACTGATGGCAGAGGTTTCCTTACCTGAAGCACTTGCAAAGCATCAAAAGCAGCTCATGTGTCAAAATGATTGTTATTGCATCAACCGATACACAAAAGGCTCACTGCAATCAGCCACCAATATTATTAATTGCAAACGGATTGAAACGGCGATTGAAGAAAAGCTGGGGGATACAGAAGGAATTACTCATCATGCGACCGTACCGCTAAAAGCGTGTAAGCGTACGTTCGGCTTATTAAATGTGGCGGCTAAAGGAAAAGTCACGTTTACGCAAGAAGAGCTGAATTTGCTTGAAAGCATTGCACTTCAAATTGGCACTGCCATTCAGCGGATGAAGCTTGTGCAAAATGAACAGCAGCACGCACTTCTGGAAGAAAGAAACCGGCTGGCACAGGACTTGCATGATTCTGTCAACCAAATGCTGTTCTCTGTGAGTCTGACTGCTAAGGCTGCACGGCAAATGACAAGCGATCAGAATCTAGGGGAAATGATTGATTTTATTCAGCATTTGTCACAAGACGCACTGATTGAAATGCGGTCACTCATTTGGCAGCTGAGACCAAGAGGCCTTGAAAAAGGGTTTACGACAGCAATTGAAGAGTATGCTCAGCTTTTAGGATTACGCTGCACTTTATCTTTAGCAGGCTGTATAGAAATGGATCATTCTCACAATGAAACTTTGTTTCGGGTATGTCAAGAAGCATTGAATAACTGTCAAAAACATGCGGAAGTAGAAGAAGTCGAGGTCAAACTTGAGCAATCAAAAGACACGGTGGAGATGAAAATCATTGACTGCGGAAAAGGTTTTCAATATGACGAGCAGATGAGCCTTCCCTCACTTGGACTGAAAGGGATGTCTGACCGCATCCGAAGAGCAGGTGGTACATTTTGTATCCATTCAGAGTTAGGTAAAGGAACCACGATTCATGTAAAAGTGCCATTTTCACAAGAAAGGAAGGGATCGTCATGAGAGTCGTCATTGCAGATGATCATCATATTGTGAGAAAAGGGCTTGTGTTTTTCTTACAGACACAGCCTGATGTGGACATCGTTGGTGAGGCGTCTAATGGGCAAGAGGCATTAGAGGTTGTCAGAGAAACTCAGCCTGACATTGTCTTAATGGATTTGTCTATGCCTGTAATGAATGGCATTGAGGCAACGAAACAAATGACGCTGGAAATGCCGGACACCCGCATTGTGATCTTGACTAGCTATGCGGATAAAGATTATGTCATTCCCGCCATTCAAGCAGGGGCAAAAGCCTATCAATTAAAGGATGTAGCACCAGAAAAGCTGCTTTCGACCATGATTGAAGTAGAAAATGGCACCTATCAATTAGATGGTCATATTACGACCTTTCTCGTGCAGCATCTGACAGAGCCAAAAGAGCAGAAATGGGCATTGATGAAAGAGCTCACCAACAGAGAACGAGATGTCTTATTTGAGATTGCAAAGGGCAAAAGCAACAAAGAAATTGCCTCATCGCTGTTTATTTCTGAAAAGACTGTCAAAACGCACGTGTCTCATGTATTATCAAAGTTAGAGCTGGCAGATCGAACCCAAGCGGCTCTGTATGCAGTGGATTATCAAAAAAATCAGCCAAAAGAGCTGTTATGACAGAAGGGAATTTAGTCGTTATGCTAAAACTTTTAAGCGCACATTCAATTCAATGAATTGAATAAAAAAGAGCATAGATGTTGGTTATTTGACGTGCCCTTTTGCGTTAAAAGAGAAGCATGAACAGTCTAATGTCTAATAGAAAAACCATAAAAGACTTGATGAGTGTATGCTCATCAAGTCTTTTTTTATTTTAAAGGAGGTGATGAACCGGTCAATCACAGGTGAATGTAAAATGGGAGGGAATCAAAGTGGAGAAATATGAATTAGTAAGTGATTATCGCCATGATGACAAATTAAAAGAGAGCTTTAATAAGCTTGCGATCCATACATTTGATTTGGATTTTAGCGACTGGTACAAAAGAGGCTATTGGGATGAAAAATATATTCCTTATTCCTTTGTACATAACGGGAAGGTGATCTCTAACGCTTCCGTATATCTTATGTCAGTGATCGTTGATGGGCAAACGTATCGAGCAGTACAAATCGGCACTGTTATGACAGATCAAGTCTATCAGCGCAAAGGATTAGCGGCAAAGTTAATACAGCATATCATAGATCAATACGAAAATGAGTGTGATGTCATCTTTCTTTTTGCTAATGAAACCGTGTTAAATTTTTATCCGAGATTTGGTTTTACCCGTTATCACGAAAGTGAATTTAGCTTAAATATTAATAAAAGCGCTATTCAAATAAAAAAAGGCGTACACGTTAAAAAGCTGACATTGGAGCAAGACGTGTCATTACTTGAACAGTTCGCAGAAAAGCGGCAGACTCACTCAATAAAATTGGATGCTCAACATCACAGCAGCTTATTGATGTTTTATTTTACATTAGTATGGCCGGATGCCATTTTTTATATTGAAGCATTAGATACCATTGTGCTGATGAATGAAGAAAATGAAACGATGCATGTGTTCGATATCATCTCGCTTCAAACGCCAGATGTAGAAGAAGTTGTAGGAAGCATTGTGAAGGAAACAAAGGAAAAAGTGATCTTCTATTTCACGCCTGATACGACAATTGAAGGTTTACACGCAGTTACGACACCAAATGACGAGGATGCGCTGTTTATCTACACAAAGGAACAATGGGCAAAAGGCCACTTTATGTTTCCCATCACAGCGCACTGCTAATTGTATGTAAAAGGAAAGGGCTAAAATAACATCATTTTAGCCCTTTTTCTTTATGTGTACATTGGTTGTGAATAAACTTCAGAAGCAGCAGCCTCTGAAGCATGGTCAATGTACTGCAGGAGCCCATATAAACATTTTTCAACATCTGCATCGTTCCGGTTAAATTGATACGCATGTAAGAAATGCTCAATACGTTTCGAGAGCAAATCATCTTGCGTACGTACCATAAGAATAAGTAAATTATCCCATTGCGAGCGATGCGTATAATAAAGTGCTTTATCATAATCCGCCACATTCATTAAACCTTCTCCTTTCCCTTGAGAAGTCCTCATTAGTTTGCTCGGATCATATCGACTTTTTCAGGGGAAAAGTTGGTGTCCGCATCAATCGTGTACCGGGAATTATAGGCTGAATAAATGCTTCATGTATGAAAAAGGGCCGGTCAGCTAAACCTAAACAAAACATATATGAAAGTGAGATCAATGATATCATGCAGCCGAAATTGTGGATGCTTATTGCAGCAGGAATCGTTTTGCTTGGCAGTTTGATGATTCATCCTGCATCAAAAGCAGCGGTGCAGCCGCTTGAAAATTGGGAAAGACTTGCGTACACAGCGTTGCAAGATGAATATAAAGGTGCCGCTTTAAACGATTATCATTACATTGGCCGTACACAAGTGAATGATGAGCAGACAAAAGATGTGTTTCGCGTCACTGTAAAGGAAGGCTCAACTCTCTTTGCCGCACATGCAGAAATTTATTTTCATCCGGTGACCGGTCATTTGATTAGTATTAACGTGTTTCGACTATAAAAAAATACCTTTTTTTGTAAAGGGTGCTCGAGGCGTTCAGTCAAAAAAGACAAAGGGCTAAAATAAAGATCATTTTAACCCTTTGTCCAACAATTTATTTTGACATGGAATTACTTCATGCTTCCTTGAAGATAAGCGCGAATATCTACACCAAGTGAATCTGCTAATCGCTGGCCATAATCTTCATCTGCACGATAGAAGTTGCAGATCGCAAGTAATTTTGTTTTGTCATTTACATCTTTCAAATCAGCTGTTAGGTTTTTAATCAATGCTTGTTTCTCTTCCTCAGAGTAGCTTCGATATCTTTCCCCAGCTTGTTTGAAATCGTTCGGTTTCTCAATTTTTTGTCGCACCATACGGTCACCGTGAAGAACTGGCTCACTTTCTTTGTAGTGAGGGTTTTCTTTTGGCTGATCGTCATAACGGTTTGGTTCATAGTTAATATGTCCGCTTGGACGGGTCGTTGTCATAAAGCCATCTTGCTGGTTATTGTGTACAGGTGCATAAGGGCAGTTAACCGGAATGCGCATGTAGTTCGCACCAAGACGGTGACGCTGCGTATCAGGATATGAGAACAAACGGCCTTGAAGCAGTTTATCTTCAGATGCCTCAATTCCTGGAACAAATGCACTTGGCGTGAAAGCAGACTGTTCTGTTTCAGCAAAGAAGTTTTCAGGATTGCGGTTGAGTGTCATGCGCCCTACTTTTTGAAGCGGGTAATCTTCCTCACTCCACGTCTTTGTTGGATCACATGGATCATAATCAAGTTCATCATAATCGCTAAGCGGCATAAGCTGAACATATAAGTCCCATGCTGGGAAGTTGCCTTTTTCAATGCGGTCATATAAATCTCTTGTCGCATGCTGGAAATCGTTTGCTTGAATTTCTGCTGCTTCTTCCATAGATAAGTTGTGAATACCTTCAGAAGGTCTCCAGTGATATTTTACATATTTTGTTTCGCCATATTTGTTTACCCATCTAAATGTATGCACACCCGAACCGCGCATTTCAGCGTAGCTTGCAGGGATTCCTTCGTCAGAGAAGAGCCATGTGAGCATATGTGTAGATTCAGGTGTTAAGGTCATAAAATCCCAATAACGGTCAGGATCTTGAATATTGGTTACAGGATCTGGCTTGAGAGAGTGAACCATATCAGGGAATTTCAATGCATCACGAATAAAGAAGATCGGCAAGTTGTTACCAACGAGATCATAGTTGCCTTCTTCTGTATAAAATTTGACAGCAAAGCCGCGCGGGTCACGCAATGTTTCAGGTGAACCTTTCGGATGAATAACGGTGGAGAAGCGAACGAAAACATCTGTTTGTTTCCCTTCTTCACTTAAGAAGGCTGCTTTTGTATGTTTCTCCATGCTGTTTTCTACTTCAAACACACCGTAAGCGCCGGCGCCTCTTGCATGAACGACACGCTCTGGAATACGTTCACGATCAAAGTGTGCGAGTTTTTCAATCAAATGGTAATCATCAAGAAAGGTAGGTCCACGGTGACCAGCTGTTCTTGAGTTTTGGTTATCGCCAACAGGCACGCCTTGGTTCGTTGTCAAATTTTTATGATTTGAATTTGTCATTCTTTTCTCCTCCTGTAAACAAAAAAGTGTTTTCTAGCAATCTATATACCCTAATTATATTGAATCAAACATGATAGTCAATATTTATTTATAATAATTTTAAATAAATTATTATTACAAGAAGGTAAAGAAAAAGACGAAAGAATAAAATTCTTTCGCCTTAAAGCAGGAGCTCTCTGAGAGCATCTTTGTTTTGTGTAAGATCTTTTAGTGTGTATCGGTCAAGTACGCCTAAATAAGCAGTGAGTGCTTCATGAAGTACATGCTTTAATGAACAAATCGGGGAGATGATGCAGCTGTTTTTCTTTGGATCAAAGCATTCAACCATGACTAAATCATCCTCTGTATAACGGACAACTTCTCCAATATTAATGCTTTCTGGGCTTTTTCCAAGCCTGATCCCGCCATTTCTTCCGCGAATCGTGTCCACATACCCGCGTTTTCCAAGATGATAAATCACCTTCGTCAGATGATTTTTAGAAATGCCATAAACATCGGCGATCTGCTGAATATTTGACAGTTCATTGTTTTCTCTCGAAGCTAAATAAATGAGTACCCTTAATGAGAAATCTGTGTAATTCGTAAGTTTCATTTTGACGACCTCTAAACCTAATAGAGTTTTGTATCATCGTAACACATTTTAGACAAAAACTGTTCGAGAAAGTGTGAAATGTGACAACATTTAAAACATGTATTGTAAATATTGCTTTTATAGACTGTCATCCATTACGATAAAGATGTATTCAAAATACTTCTTTTGGAAGAAGGAATGACGATGTTATCTAAAGATCAAATGAATGCAATAAAACAATCAGCTCCTCTACTAAAAGCCGAGGGAACCAAACTTGTGACTGTTTTTTATCAAAATATGATTCGCCAGCACCCGGAGCTGCTCAATCAATTTAATAAAACAAATCTCATGAACGGAAGTCAGCCAGAGGCACTTGCTGCGACACTATATCAAGCTGCACTGCACATCGATCGATTAGAGGAATTACTTCCTGCTGTCAAACAAATTGCCCATAAGCATGTCAGTGTCATGGTCAAAAAAGAGCAGTACCCAATTGTCGGATATCATTTGATTGAAGCGATGAAAGATGTGTTTGGTTTAACAGAAGAAGATAACACTTTATTAGCTTGGAAAGCTGCATATGACATCATTGCGAATATTTTTATCACCATTGAAGCAGAAATGATGGATGAAAATGTGAAGCAGACAGGCGGATGGGCAGATGTGAAGCCGTTTGTGATTAAGAAAAAGAAGCAAGAATCTCCATCGCTTATCTCCTTTTATTTAGTGCCAGAAGATGAATCAGAGCTGCCAATATATGAAGCAGGCCAATACATTACGGTTCAGGCAAATATGCCAGGAGAAGCCTACATGTGCAGCAGACAATACAGCTTATCAGATGAGCACCATCCATCTTATTACCGCATTACAGTGAAGCGTGATGGTCATGTGTCTACATTTTTGCATGATGAAATGGAAGAAGGGGACGTTCTTCAAGTGAGTATGCCGCAGGGAATGTTCTGTTTGCAAGGAGACATAAAAGAGCCTGTTTATTTCATCAGTGCTGGGTCTGGTGTCACTCCAATGATTGGTTTAGTGAAAACTGCAGCACAAAACAGCCAGTTATTTACGATGATTCATGCAGATCGATTAGAGGATGTAAACGCTTTTGAAAATGAGTTTGAAGGCGTTCTAGCTTCAGCTTCCCACGGGCGCATCATCCTATGTAACGAACAATTTGCGCAGTCTGGAAAGGGTGAGCTTGTTGAGAAAGCGGCTTCCCGCATTGACCGTCCATTTCTTCAATCGGTGATCGGAGAAGGGAAAGGCCAATTTTATCTATGCGGTTCCCCGGTGTTTACACAGGAGATCATTCATATTCTAAAAGAGCTGGGAATTTCAGCACATAATATTCATTTCGAAGCATTTGGCGGGCAATCTACGAAAGAAATGGAAGTCGTCTAAACGGTTGGCGGAACATCATGTTTTTTTACATACGCTCATATAGTAGGGATAAGTCCGATGAGGAGGGATGGTTTCCTTGAGCGTATCTGAAAAACGTCTATTACAAAGAGCGATTGATGAAATTACAGAAATTGCAGAAGGATTTGGTCTAGATTTTTATCCGATGAGGTATGAAATCTGTCCCGCGGAAATTATTTATACGTTCGGTGCATACGGAATGCCAACACGATTCAGCCACTGGAGCTTTGGGAAGCAATTTCATAAAATGAAGCTTCATTATGATTTAGGGTTAAGCAAAATTTATGAGCTGGTGATCAATTCAAATCCTTGCTACGCCTTTCTACTTGATAACAATTCGCTCGTTCAAAATAAATTAATTGTGGCTCATGTACTGGCACACTGTGATTTCTTCAAAAATAATTGCCGTTTCCAAAACACAAAACGAGATATGGTCGAAAGCATGTCAGCGGCTGCAGAGCGGATCAAAGAATATGAGCATATCCACGGGACAAAAGAAGTCGAATCCTTTTTAGATGCCGTATTGGCTCTCCAAGAGCATATTGATCCGTCTCTTGTTCGATCAAAATTAAGCTGGAATATGGACGATGAAGAAGAATGTGAAGAAGATAAACCAAAACGTCAAACGCCTTATGATGATTTGTGGGGAATGGATGAGCCGAAGACGCATGAGAAAAAGAAAACCGTCAAGCAATTTCCGCCAAAGCCGGAAAAGGATCTTTTACTCTTTATTGAGGCGCATTCCCGGGAGCTGGAGCCGTGGCAGCGGGATGTCCTTACCATGCTGAGAGAAGAAATGCTCTATTTTTGGCCGCAGCTGGAAACAAAGATTATGAATGAAGGCTGGGCATCGTATTGGCACCAGCGGATTATGCGCGAGCTTGATTTGGATTCAAGTGAATCGATAGAGTTTGCGAAATTAAATGCAGGTGTGGTGCAGCCATCTAAAACAGGCATCAATCCTTACTATTTAGGGCTGAAGATTTTTGAAGATATCGAAGAGCGCTATGACAACCCATGTGAAGAATTAAAAAAAGCAGGGGTCACAGAAGGATCTGGCCGCAGTAAAATGTTTGAAGTCAGGGAAATTGAATCGGATATTTCCTTTATTCGAAACTACTTAACGAAAGACCTTGTCATGAGAGAAGACTTGTACTTGTTTCAAAAGCAGGGGAGAGACTATAAAGTCATTGATAAAGAATGGAAGGCGGTTCGTGACCAGCTAGTCAGCATGAGAGTGAATGGCGGCTTTCCGTATTTGACCGTGATCGATGGCGACTATTTAAAAAATAATGAACTTTATATCAAGCATTGGTATGAAGGCATTGAACTTGATCTGAAATACTTAGAAAAAGTCCTTCCGTATTTACATCAGCTGTGGGGAAGAAGTGTGCATATCGAGTCAGTTCTTGAAGGGAAAGAAGTGATGTTTTCGTATGATGGAAAAGGAGTTCATAGGAAATATCTTGCATAAAAAAGACCAAAAAAAAGATGTCTCTTAGCAGACATCTTTTTTTGCCCGTTTTATTGGTTTTTCAGCAGCTTGAAAATGTGCTTTGCTTGATCGGTGTTTTCCATCAGACCTTTTAGCTGCTGGCTTGTTGGGCCATACGCAAAGAATGGTACTTCATCACCGGTATGTCCAGATGTTGTCCAGCCTGTATGTGATCTCGTATTAATCACTTCTTCAATCGCATCATCAATTTTTACAGCATCCTTTGTTTCAGCAGCCTTTTGAATAGAGGCGATTTCCTCTTTTGTGAAATCAAGATCGATGTATTGTTTGAGCGCAGTTTCAACCGCTATGCCGCTGACAATTTTGTTTGCGATAAAGTCAGGCGTCTTTTTCGCTGCTTTTACCGGTTTGTAATCCCAGCTGCCCGAACCGTCTGCTCCGAAGGAAAGTCCGCCAGTTGAATGATCCGCAGTCGTGATGACTAACGTGTTTTTATCCTTTTTCGCAAAACGAATCGCTTCTTCAAATGCTTTTTCAAAATCCTTCATTTCGCTCATCGCACTGACAATATCATGATCATGTCCAGCCCAGTCAATTTGACTGCCTTCGACCATAAGGAAAAATCCTTTTTTGTTTTTAGACAGCTGTTTGATGGCTGAGGATGTCATGTCTTGCAGGGAAGGGGTCGTTTTATCACGATCAATGGCTTTATCGAGACCTCCATCAGCAAAAATGCCTAACACTTTTTCATTTTTGCTTTTTTGTAAGGCGGGTTTATTGGTGACATAATCATAACCGGCTTGTTTGAATTCCTTCGTCAGATCACGATCCTTCCGGACAAAATCGACAAGTCCTCCGCCAAGCATGACATCGACTGTATGCTGTTTTCCGATTTTCTCATCGAAGAAATCATCAGCGATGGCTGCTGTGTTTTTCCTAGACATATCGTGAGCGGCATACGCAGCAGGCGTAGCATTTGTTAATTCAGATGTCACGACAAGACCCGTCGATTTTCCATTGCGTTTGGCTTCTTCTAAAACGGTTTTTAATTTTTTGCCGTTTTTGTTTACACCAATGGCATTGTTGTATGTCTTTTGACCAGTAGCCATGGCTGTACCAGCTGCTGCTGAATCGGTAATGTTACTTTTAGAGTCGTCAGGGTATGTTTTATGCATGCCAGTGAGGTAAGGGTCAAACGCTGTTTGCTTTGAAAGGTCACCGTTGTGTTTAAATGAGCGGTAAGTTGAAAGATAAGGTGTTCCCATGCCATCTCCAATCAGCACGATCACATTTTGCACGTCATTTTTCGGCTTCTTTTTAGCCTCAGCTTTGTCAGCTTGTCCAAATTCAATCCCTGAAAAAATGCCAATTGATAGCACAGATGCTGCTGCCACTGCAGCGATTTTCGTTTTCGAGCTTTTCAACACACTCATTCTTTTTGCCTCCTCATTGTTTATGTATCGCTCTTACGTTTACAATGGTAGAGCAGAAGTGTGGATTCCTTTTTACAGCATCGTAAAGTTCACTTTAAAATTGTAAAGGTCCACTTTACATAGAATGAACCAAAAAGAGAAATGAATGTATCATTTATCCATGACAAGATGCGATTATTTTGTCATGATTGTGTAATAAAAATGAAATAAAAAGAACCCTAAAAAAAAATAAATTTTGCCGAATTAATAAGCATAATGTCGTAGGAAGTCAAGACTATTTCTTCTGGTATTTGATCCTTATAATAGGGAGTAGATAAAAATTCGGATCAGATAGATACATACAGGAGGAACAAATGAAAAAACAATTGATCACAGCTGCAAGTGCAGTTCTACTTGGGACGACATTATTTGCCGGAGCTGCCTCAGCACAATCAGTAAAAGTTCAAAAAGGTGACTCTCTTTCTGTTCTAGCGAAAAGATACAAAACAAGCGTGAGCAAAATTAAATCAGACAATAAGCTGAAATCTAACGTGATTTATGTTGGACAAACCTTAAAAGTGAATGGCACTTCTTCGAAAAAAGCAGTGAAAACATCAAAAACAACTACAAAAGTAAAAACGGCTTCAGCAACTGCCACTCATAAAGTTGTCAAAGGTGATACATTATCTAAGATTGGCAAAAAATACGGGATGACTGTGAAAGAGTTGAAATCGTTAAATAAACTTAAAACAGACCTCATTAAAATCGGGCAAAAGCTAAAGGTGAAAAAGACGTCTAAAGTAAAGACAACACCTGTTAAAGAAAAAACAGTCTCTACGTCTTCCTTAAACACGTCTAAGCTCATAGCAGATGCTAAAGCGCAGAACGGTACTCCATATAGATGGGGTGGAACAACACCGAAGGGCTTTGATTGCAGCGGATTTATGTGGTATATCATTAACAAACAAAAAAAGATTTCAAGACAAACAACTGAAGGTTTTTGGGGATCGATGAAAAGTGTATCCAAACCAAAAGTTGGAGATTTTGTCTTCTTTACAACGTATAAATCGGGTCCATCTCACATGGGTGTCTACCTCGGGAACAACAAGTTTATCCATGCTGCTTCTGACGGTGTAACGATCAGTGATATGACATCAAGCTATTGGAAGCCGATTTATCTTGGAGCGAAAACATTTGTAAACTAATTTATTTTAAGAGACTGCTATGAAGCAGTCTCTTTTTTCATATATCATTTGTGCCTCAGAACTGGTCTTTTCTCATAGATCATTATCAGTCTAAAGGCTTTTAAATAACAAAGTTGTGAACCCGTTTTAAAAAAAAGGGTCTTATTTTTGTTGTTTAATAAATATACTAAAAAAATATAATCTTTAATGTTGTATAATAAATAGAGGGAGACAAGTTATCAATTGAATAAGGATTGAAGAAAATCTAACCGACTTATTGACAAAATTTTCGTTGATATATAAGAATTTCCACTCTATTTTTAAAAAAAGTGTTTTCATTTTTTAATTTTCATATATAATAATTTTACGCCACCAATTTATTGCGCTAAATTTAATCTAAATATTCAGAAAATATTGTGAATTATATGAATGTGGCGTCTTTAGACTGATACTAAGTTTTGGGAGTGATGGTATGAGCAATTCGTTGTTTAGAAAAAAGAGCATTTCAGAGCTCATTGCGGCAACACAAGGGGAAAAAGCATTAAAAAAGGAATTGGGTTCATTTGATTTAACCATGCTTGGCATTGGAGCCATTATCGGGACAGGGATATTTGTTCTGACAGGTACAGGAGCCGTTACTGCGGGGCCAGGACTTGTGCTATCATTTGTCATCGCAGGTCTTGCTTGTTTGTTTGCAGCACTTTCATATGCGGAATTTGCTTCCACAGTGCCTGTATCAGGATCTGTGTACACATTTACGTACGCATCAATGGGGGAATTTCTAGCGTTTATCATTGGCTGGGATTTAATATTAGAATATATGCTGGCCGCTAGTGCCGTTTCAGCGGGCTGGTCAGGTTATTTTGTGTCTTTTTTAAATGGGATAGGGATTCATATACCAGTTGAGTTAACAGCAGCACCGGGTGGTTTAAAAGGGCAAGTGACATATTTTAATCTTCCAGCATTTATTATTTTAATGGTTATCACCTTCCTGCTGTACTTTGGTATTAAAGAATCAAAACGAGTAAATAACATCATGGTTATTATGAAAATTGCTGTGATTCTGCTCTTTATTTTAGTCGCTGTGAAATATGTAAAACCTGAAAACTGGACACCATTCGTTCCATTTGGGACATCAGGGGTCTTAAGTGCAGCAGCCCTAGTATTCTTTGCATTTATCGGGTTTGATGCAGTTGCTTCTGCGGCAGAGGAGACAAAAAATCCATCACGCAACCTGCCTAGAGGGATTATCACTTCCTTATTGATTTGTACGCTGCTTTATGTCGTTGTCAGTGCGATTATGACGGGCATCGTTCCTTTCATGAACTTTGAGGGAGTATCACATCCAGTGTCTCTCGTGTTACAAGTAGCCGGACAAAACTGGGTGGCTGGTATTGTGGATGTCGGAGCGATTCTAGGAATGACAACCGTGATGCTTGTCATGCTGTACGGCCAGACACGCGTGATGTTTGCCATGTCTCGTGATGGCTTGGTGCCAAAGGCTCTATCAAAAGTTCACCCAAAGCATAAAACACCTTACATCAATACACTGTTTTTTGGTACATTGTCAGCATTAATGGGTGGATTTATTCCACTTGATGAGCTGGCAAGCCTAGTGAACATCGGGACACTATCAGCTTTCATTTTGATTTCAGTGGCAGTCATTGTGATGAGAAAAACGCAGCCGGACTTACCGAGAGCATTCAGATGCCCAGCAGTTCCGCTAATTCCAATCTTAGCTATTCTATCTTGCGGATTGCTCATTTATAAGCTTGGTGCAATCACTTTTGTTCGCTTCTTAATCTGGCTTGTCATTGGGCTGGTTGTGTATTTCTTATATTCAAGAAAGCACTCAGAATTGAATAAAAAATAAAAAAAAGCCCGTGCTACTTGGTGCAGTCAAGTAACACGGGCTTTTGCTTTTGAGTATTGATTAAAAACCTAACTGAAGATCGACATCGATTGATACGATGGCATAGACACAAACAATGACAAAGATATTCAGTACGACACCGAGGAAACCTGGACCCGTACGGCCTTTTTTAATGAACAGTTCAATAATGCCAAATGGAACTGCGGCCATTGCAAAAGGAAGCATTTGAAAAGAATAAAATGTCACGTTGCTGATAATGGCGAGGTTCAGCATGAGCAGGGATAATATCGCTGTGCCGACAGAAATCCAGCCAAATACATTATGCTCTTTAAAAATTCTTACCAATTCCATAATTCCACCTCGCTCACTTTTGCCGTTTTGATACGTTTTGTCTTCACAAATTTCTCAATTTCTTTAGAAGGTCCAGTGACCACAGAGCCATAAACCGTGACGCCATTTTGATCGATATAGCGTATACGATTAGACAGATCAAGATCAGGTCTGCCAGAGATCGTTGTTGCCCATGTCGGGTGCTGATTGACATAAGCAAGGGCATCTTTGAATTGATCTACCTCAGTTTTTGATGTGTGCTGAAGCTCTTTTAAAAATTCAGAGTCCTTCCCAGGAAAGCCGATCGGCCGCTGATTTCCACTTAATGAATCCTCTGTTTTAATCGCATTCCACAGCACTTTCATATCGTATTTTTTAGCAAAGGAATAAACATCCTTTGGTGTGTAAGCTTTGTCATAGGATACATACACTTCACTTACTGTTCCTTCAGGAAGCTTGTCTAACGTAGTGAGTGTTTGTTTTTTTGAGGCATCTGCCTGCGCCGAAGGATGGGTAAAGAAACCTTCCGTTTCGCGTGCGCTGTCACCATAATAAGAGATGGTAGGCTGCTTTAATTTATCGAAAAACATCTCGATTTGTTCACTGCCAATGGCTTCTGTTTTATTGCCAATTTGCTTTTGCAGCTTCAATTCGGTGTTCATCCCAAAAAGTTTGACCTGACCTTTTAAATCCTTCATATCAATGGCCACGTTTGGTTTGGTCAAAGCGACGGTGACAGCGGCTGTTTCCATGAAGTGATTGCCTTTGCTCTCGGCTCCGCCAACGCCGTAGTATAGATAACTTCCTAATGTACAAAGCGGTAAAATAATGAGTGTCGATATGACAGCAAGTACAGAAATACGTAAATATGATTTTCTTTTTCCGTATTGTAAAATGGCTTTTTGCTTCTCAGGACTGATGGAAAAATCTGTCCAATCCGAGTCGTTCAGTTCCTGGCTTAAGCGTTTTTCGTTTTCTTCAAGCTCTTCCTCAAACGCTATCATTTCTTCCTCATTCATCTCACCATTATTATATTGTTCCCATCGCTTGTTAAACTCTTCATTCATCATTAACACCTCTGTTGTAAAGTGCTTTTAGGCGCTGCCTTGCACGAAATAAAACACTTTTAAAATTTGCTTCAGTAATATTCATGACCTTGGATGCTTCCTTGTAATTTAGTTCTTTTAAATAATACAATGTCAACGCTTCCTTGTAGTTATCTGGAAGCTGCTCCAAATACATGGTGAGGACTTCTTTTATTTCAACCTGTTCAGCAGGGCTTTGTACAGACGTTTGTAAAAGACCGCCAATGAGGTCATCCGATATGGTCACTTCTTTTTTATGTTTCCTGACATAATCAATAAAAGCATTTCGTGCCACCTGAAATAACCAAGGTTTCACTTTGCTATGGTCGTAGGAATGAATATGTATATAAGCACGCATAAAGGTTTCCTGCAATAAGTCTTCTGCCAGATGTTTGTCTTTTGTCATGGAGAGCAGAAACCTGTAAACATCGTTCATATACATTTGATAAATTTCATCGATCGTCACTGATTTTTCTCCCCTCTATGTTATACACGCATAAGAAAGGCATAAAGTTGCACGAAACTTCTCATTACCGTACATTACTCATTTCTTTCGCCGAATCAAAATCATTTCTCCTTATCATAGCGAAATTTGCATCATTTATAAAGCATTTTCAATAGAACAAATCAAGAAAAAACATCGAAAAACGACAAAATTGGACACAATTCCTATTCTATTCTCCCCTAAAACCTTGTGCTTGAATACAGACAGAGCGTTCATTTTAAACGAAAAAGACAGGGAGAATTGGGGTGTTTATAAATTTTTAGTACCAGGTAATAAAAAATTTGTTATAATAGAGACAAATCCTTCATTCTTCAAACAAAGGAAGTGCACTATGTATAAATTTTCAGGCTATACCATCAAAGTATTATTTGGTCTCCGAGGTGGAATCAAAGTATATCAAAAAGAGAATCTGCCAACTGATCGGGGGTTTGTCATTGCTTGTACACATGAGGGTTTTGTGGATGTTCTTGCATTAGGCGCAGGGATTCTTCCGTTTGAGATCCACTACATGGCGAAAAAAGAATTGTTTGCAAATAAATGGATCGGTGGATTTTTAAAAAAGATTCATGCCTTTCCAGTTGATCGAGAGAATCCTGGGCCAAGCAGTATTAAAACGCCCATTAAATTATTAAAAGAGGGAAAGATCGTTGGGATTTTTCCAAGCGGAACACGTACAACAGAGGATGTTCCTTTAAAAAGAGGGGCGGTTACCATTGCGCAGCTCGGTAAAGCGCCAATTGTTCCAGCCGCATACAAAGGACCTTCAAATGCGAAAAGTCTTTTCAAAAAAGGGAAAATGCGCTTAATCATCGGTGAACCGATTGAGCTGTCTGAATTTGACCATCTGCCGCCAAAAGAAAGATTAGGTGCCATGACGGAAGTATTAAACACGAGAATCAAAGAGCTAGAAGCTCAATTAATGGAAAAGGCATAAGAAAAACGACCGCTTGCTTAGGCAAGGGTCGTTTTTTTCTTAAGAAGCGCCTTCTTCAGCTGCTTCTAATAATTGTTCATTTAACTTTTTTACTTCGATGTATGCCACATGGTGTCCATCGACTTCATTAATAATAAATTCATAGCCTTGTTCACGAATGGCGTCATTTTTCTCTACTTCATATTTCTGAGTAAGGAACCAGCCGCCGATTGTGTCGACCTCTTCATTATCAAGCTGTATACCTAATAGCAAGTTGACTTGATCAACAAGGACCTTGCCATCAAAGATGTAATGGTCTTCTCCAAGTTTACGCACTTCGTTGATTTCATCAATGTCGAATTCATCACGAATTTCACCAACGATTTCTTCAAGAATGTCTTCAACGGTCACAAGACCTGCTGTACCGCCATATTCATCTGATAAAATGGCCATGTGTACACGTTCACGCTGCATTTTGAGCAGTAAATCATGAACAGGAACCGTTTCAATCACATGAATAATCGGATTGACAAACTTTTCGATCGTATCGCTTGTAGAACACTCACCGCTAATGCAGGCAGTGAGAACCTCTTTAATGTTTAAAACACCGATCATATTGTCTTTGTCGCCATCTTCAATTGGATAACGTGTATATTTCTCTACCTTTGTTACCTTCAGCATTTCCTCAATGGTAATATCATGAGGGAAGCTGACAACTTCGGTACGAGGAATCATAATTTCTTTCGCCAGACGGTCATCAAATTCGAAAATTTTATTTACATATTTGAATTCAGACTGGTTAATTTCGCCGCTTTTATAGCTCTCTGATAAAATAATCCGCAATTCTTCTTCAGAGTGCGCCATGTCATGCTCAGAAACTTGCTGAAGACCGAACGCTTTCGTTAACAAACGAGCAGATCCATTTAATACCCAGATAAACGGGAACATCACTTTGTAAAAAATCATGAGCGGTCTAGCAAAAAGAAGGGATACTTGCTCTGCCTTTTGAATGGCGAGTGTTTTTGGTGCAAGTTCTCCAACCACAACGTGTAAAAACGTCATAATACTAAACGCAATAATAAAAGTGACAATAGAACTAGCTGATTGAGGAATGGACAGCTCTACAAATAGTGGAGCAAGCATGTGCGCAATTGTTTCTTCCCCTAACCAACCAATACCAAGGGCGGTAATGGTAATACCGAGCTGACAGGCTGACAGATACTCATCAAGGTGAGTCGTGACATGCTTGACAGCAACTGCTGTTTTATTACCTTCTGCGATTAACTGATCAATTCTTGAGCTTCTTAAGCGAATGATCGCAAACTCTGATGCAACGAAAAACGCGGTTAAAGCTATAAGCAAAGCAACTATAAGTAAATTAACTATGTCCAATTAAGGCCTTCGTTCTGACTTTGAGAACGAAGGTAACACCTCCTGTTTAGTAAAAATTTTAACTTAACAGCAGTAAAAATGATTGGACAGCCGTCATCTTTTCAGGTGTAAGCTGCTCTTTTAGTTTTTCACGTTGTTCTGGCTGAAGCTGCTTACAACGTGCCAAAATGCGGTCCATATGCTCATTCATCCGATCGATATCAGAGGTTAAATGGACAAGTTCATCATGATCTTCCTTTTGAGAAGGGAATTGTTCATCTAATCTGGATTTGATGTCAGAAAGAGCCAATCTCTGCTGTTTGCAAAGAACGATTAATTGTAATCGTTTTAAAGCATATTCATCGTAATAACGATAATTTGAGCAAGATCTAACAGGTGCAAGCAAACCTAGGTTTGTATAATAATCTACAGTTCGTTTCGTCACCTGTGCAATCTGTGCTAGTTCACCAATACGATACTTTTTCTCAGCCCCATCTGAACATCTCCTCCTAACCGTCACGTTATAGTTTATGAAAATAGTTTAATATAATTCTAGTCTGAAACACAAGTTAATTGTTCATATTTCCTGACAATAAGAAGAAACAGAGGAGGATTTCCCTCAATTTAGTCAGTCATGTCAAAAATAACATGACGATACAGGAATTTTCAGATTATTTATGATAAGATAAAATGAATACCGTTTCATATATATGTAGAGAGGCGGAATTTTACGTGAACCGGAGGTGGTTAAGTGGGACCCTCAATATAGTCTTATTTAATCAGTTAACCGTTTTGCAAAACATAACATCATCAATCAGGAGGTGACTCCTTGTTCTTCTAAGAAAGAGCAAGGTTAAATGGACGATATTGTTAATCTGAGTATAGTCGGTGTTTTGATTGCTTTAACAGCTTTCTTTGTTGCATCTGAATTTGCCATAGTAAAGGTGAGAAGCTCAAGAATTGATCAGCTTGTTGCCGAAGGGTCCAAAAAGGCCATCGTGGCGAAAAAGGTGACATCAAGGCTGGATGAATATTTGTCAGCCTGTCAGCTCGGTATTACAGTGACATCCCTTGGTTTAGGGTGGATTGGTAAGCCAGCTGTAAAAGAACTTTTGGTTCGAGGTTTTGGTTTGACAAACATTCCTGATTCAGCAATCAGCCTGATCTCAGCAACACTTGCGTTCTCTATTATTACTTTTTTGCATGTAGTTGTAGGTGAGCTGGCACCAAAAACGCTTGCCATTCAAAAGGCGGAAAAAATGACGCTATGGCTGTCAGGCCCGCTGCATGCATTTTATATCCTTATGTTCCCTTTCATTTATGTGTTAAACGGGTCAGCACGTGTGCTAACTAAAATGATGGGCATCGATATGGGATCTGAAAAAGAACATTCCCATTCTGAAGAGGAATTGAAGATTTTATTATCTGAGAGCTTAAAAAATGGGGAAATCAACCCATCAGAATATAATTATATGAACAAGATTTTCGATTTCGATAATCGAATTGCCAGAGAGATCATGATACCGCGGAGAGAAATTTGTGCGATTCCAGAAGATATGCCGTTAGATGATATCCTTGCCATTATGACGCAGGAAAAGTATACACGTTTCCCTGTGTTTTCAGGAGATAAAGACCATGTCATCGGCATGCTGAACAAAAAGCAGCTCTTCGCAGATCTTGTGTATCAAGGAGAAAAAGATCAACTGAAAATTCAAGATTATATATATCCAGTGATTGAGGTCATCGACACGATCCCTATTCAAGAGCTTCTCGTCAAGATGCAGCGTGATAGAATGCATATGGCGATCTTAACTGACGAATATGGCGGAACGTCTGGACTTGTCACAACGGAAGATATTTTAGAAGAGATTGTCGGAGATATTCGAGATGAATTCGATGAAGATGAGCAGCCAGTAATTCAAAAAAGAGCCGATCATCATTATGTTTTAGATGGCAAAGTGAGATTAGATGAAGTTCAAGATTTGATCGAGATCTCTTATCATGATGAGGAAATTGATACAATCGGCGGGCTTATTTTAAAAGAGAATATTGATATCCGAGAAGGACAATCCATCTATCTGGATGATATTCGGATGAAAGTGCTGGAAATGGATGGACGCTACGTTAAAAAGATCGATTTGAAAAAAGGCGTCACATCGTCAGAAAAAGGCAGTGCACGCACTGGGCTTGATATAAAGGAGCCGCTGCTAGTAAACGAAATGACCTTGAGCGAAAAATAAGCTCAAGGTTTTTTTAGGTATTTAGTCTCTTTATAACGAATGTACGTTCGGTGTATAATAAGAACAAACGTTCGTTAAAGGGGGATGGACATGCTTTGGTATGAAACAGCAAGTATCACGGAGAAAAAAACCTCAATGAAACGAATTGAGTTTCATTTAAAGAATTTCAAAAATTATCAAGCAGCGATCTTAAATATCGAAAGGCAGCTTGAAAAAAGAAGCCCGCATCATCTCGACCACATGACTCGGAAAAAGTTAGAAGAACAAAAAAGTCAGTATGAACTCATCGTTGCTTGTATTGAAACGGCATTAAAAGAGTTGGACGAAATAGAGCAGCAGCTCATCGATTACAAATATTTTCGAGATTGGCGGATGGCAAAGTGTGCAATGGAAATTGGCTATAGTGAAAAAACACTCTTTTTGATGAAGCGCCAGCTCATGGATCAGCTGCTCATCAGCTTAGCCGCCATTACCAATATTTAAAAAAGATGCTGTCCTATTTGATAAAACGCAGCAAAGAGACATAAAGACCCGATGATTGTCACCAATAAGTAGACAGTAAGTTGTCCAATTTGCCGCTCATGCAGCATGGCCGCAGCCTCTACACTAAATGTAGAGAATGTTGTAAAACCACCGAAAAACCCAGTCCCAATGATCATAAGCAGCGGATCATTGTTAGTCACTGTACCTGTCAGTAAACCTAAACCGGCAGCACCGAGTAAGTTGATAAGAATAATACTATACGGAAAATGAGTATGAAACTTGGTTTTCTGAATCGATTGACTGAGGAAAAAACGAAGGGCACTGCCCATCCCGCCAGCCACAGCTGTATAAAATACAATCATTTATCTGCTTCCTTTCGGCTGCTCATTTTGATGAAAGAGACGCTGAGCGGTGATCAGTCCACATAAGGCAGCGCCCACTCCAGCAATCACTGAGAGTACAATGTACATGACACTTGATGTGAACAGTCCATCCTGTAATAAGAGAACCGTTTCTTTAGAAAAAGTGGACATTGTCGTAAAACCACCGCAAAATCCTGTTCCGATCAAAGCAGCAAGATATTTTTTTCCCTTCCGAAACATAAAATACCCTGTTGAAAAGCCAAGAAGCAGACTGCCTGTAATGTTTTCAATCAGTGTTGCATAGGGGAATGTCTGGCTGACAATGGATTGGCTAAGTTCATATCTGCAAAGTGTACCAACCAGTCCACCGATAAATACGGCGAGATATGCTTTCATTTACATCATTTCTCCTTTAGAAAAAATGGCGGGTAATCCGTCACCACTCCATCAATGGGGTATGTTTTCATCCTGTCGGCTGTTTTTTGGTCTTTCACTGTCCATATAAAGACATCCATTCCAAATGAGTGGATGCGATCAATCCACCATCTGTTGATCATCGTTTTCTTCATATTAAGGCAATCCGCAAAGGAGCTGTACTCCGCTAATTTCCTTTTCGTCAGTTTGAAGGCAGAGGGTTTTATAATAAAAGCTGTTCGAAGAGAAGGGGCGTAAGCTTTGACTCTTTGAAGTGCATTGGCATCAAAAGATTGAACCATGATGTGACGGGAATAGGCAAACCGGTTGATGATGTCGACAACTGCCTTTTCAATCCCAATCTGCTGTTTTGGATGCTTGATCTCAATCAGTATCCCGACACGTTGACTGTATTTTTCAAGAATTTCTTGTAATATAGGAATTCGTTCGTTGGCGTACTGAGAATCAAACCAGCTCCCTGCATCCAGTTTCTTCAGCTGATCAAGTGTATAACTTTTCACTAAGCCGCTTCCGTTCGTCGTTCGATCAACGGTATCATCATGGATGACGGCTACGTGCTGATCCATTGTCAGCTGGACATCTAACTCAATATAATCCGCACCTTGCTGAACAGCTAAATCAAATGCGGCAATTGTATTTTCTGGGGCAGCGCTTGAAGACCCTCTATGCGCGATAATATACACATGCTCCAGCTCCTGACATAAGTTCTGGTCTTATCATATCAAATTTTTGCTGCTTTTCCTTCTTTACTATATGGAGGGAGGGAGAGCTGTATGTAATGGTGAATGGTATGTGGTGAGAAAGCATCGTGTATGAAAGGTGAAAAGTTGCAGGAATATCCCAAGCTCTTATTGAGTAAATCTGAACTACATCATTTTTTCTTCGATCAATTTTGTCCAAATCGTCAGCGTTCGTCAAAATATTAGTGCTTTCGTCATGTTGACTGAAAATTCTGATGTTTTATAATGATGAAAAGGAGGCGAGATGATTGGGTAAAGGGAGAATTAGAGTGGAAGAACGTATTAAGGCCGAAACGGATGCTGAAATGTTTAAAGCGACTCTCCTTGATCAGGCTCAGAAGAAAAAGTAGTTTGCTGCCCGTCGATATGTCTCTAGCCAAAATTTCATATTTGAACATCATGCCTCGGGATTACTCCCGAGGCTTTTTATGTAGAGGTCAGACATTTAAGAGAGGACATGAACGAAGGTTATATTATAAACTAGAGAGGATTGTTTTAAAGGAGAGAGACAGACATGTTTACACAAAAATGGATGGATACATATTTTACAGTAGATATCGCGATCCAAATCGGTATTAGCCTTTGTATTTTATTGCTTTTTTTATTGCTTCGGAAGGTATTTACGAAGTATTTATTTCAACTTCTCTTTAGGCTGACGAATCGGTCTAAAACGGAGGTCATTAACCAAATTGTTGTGGCATTCGAAAAACCAGCTAGGCTGTTTTTCGTGGCACTTGGTTTATATTTTGCGTTAAGACAGGCACCATACTTTGAGCATCATATGGATGTCATCATCAAATTGTATAGATCCTCCATTATATTGATGCTGACGTGGGGGCTTTGTAACTTAACCGCTGCATCTTCCTTCTTGTTTCAAAAGGTCAATTCGAAATTTGAATTAGATATGGATGATATTTTAGCACCGTTTTTATCAAAGGTACTTCGCTTCATTATTATTGCACTGAGTATTAGTATCATTGCGCAAGAATTTAATTATGATGTAAATGGACTTGTGGCAGGTCTTGGTCTAGGTGGTCTAGCCTTTGCGCTTGCTGCGCAGGATACAGTGGCTAACTTTTTTGGAGGGATTGTCATCATTACAGAGAAGCCTTTTACGATGGGCGATTTTGTGGAGACACCAAGTGTTCTTGGGACTGTGGAGGACATTACATTTCGAAGCACAAGGTTTCGAACACCTGCTGAAGCCGTCGTGACCGTTCCGAATTCTACGCTTTCTAAGGAGCCGATCACAAACTGGACAAGGATGAATAAACGTCAGATTACGTTCTCTGTTCGCGTTTCCTACAATACACCAAAAGAAAACATTGATCAGTGTATTAAGCGTCTCAAACAGATGCTTCACGAGCATGATGGGTTGCATAAGGAGACAATTATGGTGAATCTTGATGTACTGGCTGACAGCTATTTGAACTTGTTTTTCAACTTTTACACAAACACGACAGCTTGGTCTGAAAACCTTGATATAAAGCAGGACATTAACTATCGCATCATAGATATTTTCCACGAAGAAGGTGTAGAATTTGCTTTCCCTGGACAGGCCATTTATATGAAACAAAAAGGCGAAAAGCAGCTGGGTGAATAAAGGAGGAATGGTACGTGGATCAAACAAAGGTGGAAGCACTAAGAGAGAAACTATCGCAGGCTTCACATATTACAGTACTCTCAGGTGCGGGTATGAGTACAGAATCGGGTATTCCTGATTTTAGATCAACGGGTGGTCTGTGGACAGAAGATACTTCCCGCATGGAGGCGATGAGCCGGTCCTACTTTTTATCAAATCCTCATCAATTCTGGCCGAAATTTAAGGAATTGTTTCAGATGAAAATGAGTGGAGAATACGAGCCAAATAGCGGGCACACCTTTTTAGCCAGCCTTGAGCAACAAGGGAAGCATGTGGATATTTTCACCCAAAATATTGACGGTCTTCATAAAAAGGCGGGAAGCCAGCATGTATATGAACTCCATGGCTCCATTCAAACGGCTGCTTGTCCATCGTGCCAGGCGGTATATGATCTGCCTTATTTGTTAAAAGAAGAGGTGCCGGTCTGTCAAAAGGTTTCCTCAGACGGCAGTACGTGTGGACGTGTGCTAAAAACAGATGTTGTTCTTTTTGGAGATATGGTCAAACATCTTGATCAAGTGGAGACATCACTTCAGAAAACGGTCATGCTGCTCGTCATGGGGACTTCCCTAGAGGTAGCGCCAGCAAGATATATTCCAGAAGACGCAGCCCATGATCCTTCCATCTTCATGGTGATGATGAATTTGAGTGAAACAGAATTCGATCCGCTTTTTGATCTTGTGTTTCATGAGCGAATTGGCGATCTTGTGAAAGCTTTATAAATCATTAAAAAACCCGCAACCTAAAGAAAGGTGCGGGTTTATCTTTATTGCTGCAGCGGCTTCATTGTTTCATCAAGGGCTTCAAATGTATAGCCCTTCGCTTTTAGCTGCGTGATTAAGCTGCCTAAGTATTTTGCGGTCGCAGGCTGATCGTGCATTAAGATGATTTTGGGTTCTTTTGGATATTTTGTTTCCAGCACTTGCAGCTGATTTAATACCTCTGGTACATATTTTGAGCTTTTATATTTCCAGTCAAGACTGTCAATGGTCCAATCCCAGTAGACAAATCCTTGTTGTTTTAAACGTGCTTTTTGCTGATCGGTTAAATTTGGGGCGCTGCCATAAGGTGTTCTTACAAGATGGGTATACTCACCTGTGACAGAAGCCAAAATGCGCTGATCTTCTTTCATCTCGTTAACAGGAGAATCACTTTTTTGATAAAAGCGTTTCACATCATGGGTGATACCATGAAGTCCTAATTGATGACCTTCTTGATGAAGTCTTTTCACAGCTGCCGGGTGTTCTTTAATCTGCGGCCCGAGCATAAAGAATGTGGCCTTCACTTGATGCGCTTTTAGCACATCTAACAGCTGATTTGTAGTCGCTGATGGACCATCATCAAATGTTAAAAAGATCGTTTGGTCCGTTACATGTTTATTTGAATTGATTTTAAAATGTGCATCTAATGTTTTCCTAGAATCATCTTTTGCTTTCATACTAGTGCTTGTGTCCCGAAATTGACTGCTTGCAGACAATTTCGCCGGCTGATCTGCTGCCTGCATATTGGTTTTGGACATATCCCAAATAAAAAAGAGGATTAGTGTCAGAATGACAAAACCAATCGCCTTTGAGAGCAGCATTGTGTTTGAAGGTGCCTGTTTTTTTTTAACCCGTTGCATTACAATCGCTCCAATAAATCAAAAATTTATGTCGAATCATGTAGTGGATTCTGTCTTTTTTCGCTGTTTTTTGTCGTGTTTATATGGAGTAAGTATACAGGAAAAAAGAGCCTATGAATATAGAAGATGCTAAAAAATTGGAATCTTTTTGGTTATCAATCTATATTTGTTACAATAGAAGGTTATCCATTTCATATGATGTGAAATAATTCTGAATAATCATTGAAACGTACCCATTTATCCGCTAAGATAGCATCAGATTCAACCATTAATGCAAAGCGAAGGGGAGATTCCATATGAAAGTATTGTACAATGGAGATTTCATTGAAAAAAAGGATGCACATGTTGATATTGAGGACAGAGGCTATCAATTTGGTGACGGAGTCTATGAGGTCATCCGTGTATACAATGGTACTTTGTTTACGTTAAAGGAGCATACAGAGCGTCTGTTCAAGAGTGCAAAGGAAATTGGCATTCATCTGCAAGGTACAGTATCTGATATGGAAGAAAAGTTACAACAGCTCGTCGCTCACAATCAATTAACAGATGGCGGTGTGTATATTCAAGTCACGCGGGGTGTCGCCCCTCGTAAACATCAATATAGTGATTCTCTCACTCCTCAAATCACGGCATATACGTTCCAGGTGAAAAAGCCTGTTCAAGAGCAGAAAGCTGGTGCAAAGGCCATATTATCTGAGGATCTTCGCTGGTTAAGGTGTGATATCAAAAGCTTAAACCTTTTATATAACATTATGGAAAAGCAGAAAGCATCTGAAGCTGGTGCATTTGAAGCAATCCTTATGAGAGACGGTTTTGTGACTGAGGGAACCTCCTCGAATGTATATGCCGTGATTGATGGCGTGATTCGCACTCATCCTGCAAATAATTTCATTTTAAACGGCATTACCCGTAGAAAGCTGCTGGAGGTATGTAAGGAAGAAGGATGTACTGTTGAAGAAACTCGAATAAGCAAAGAAGAACTGCTTCGCGCTCAGGAAATTTTCATCAGCTCGACGACGGCTGAAGTCATTCCGATTGTTGAAATAGACGGAGAGCCAGTAGGGGAAGGCGTTCCAGGAGAGCTGACAAAGCGCGTACAGGAAGGCTTCCAGCAAAAAATTAAACATGAAAGTGAAGCATCGATCTCTTCATAAATAAAAAAGGCTGTAAACCAATGTTTACAGCCTTTTTTGATGCATTTATTTCACAATAAGCACAGGTATATCTGATTTTGCTGATAACTTTTCACTCACACTGCCAAACAGCATTTTTTTCAATCTGCTTTGGTCACGTGCTCCCATGACGATGAGGTCTGCTGATATTTCCTCAGCATATTCGATAATCGCTTCTGCTGGTTCTCCTTCCACAATTTCAATGGCAGCCTCAAACTGCTCCTCATTTAAAAGCATTCGTGCTTCCGCAACGACCTCTTCTGTATGGTCTTCAAAAATCAAGGGACTTTGCTGTTCATCATGAGGCACATACACAGGGGGTGTTTGAAGATCTGCGGTACCGCCGCCGATATAAGCTCCGCCAGTCATTGGGCGCGGTGCATCAAACACCTGTCTGTCTGTTTTGCCATCATGTGCATAGGTAACGGTCAGCTTGGCATGTAAGGTTTTAGCTAAAGCGATTGCCTTTTTTAATGCTTTCTTACTGTCTTCATGTCCATCAAACGCAACGACCATCCGATCAGCTTGAAACAATGTCCTCATTCCTTTCAAAAGGAGTCTTTACACTCATGGTATACCCGTTAATAGAAAAAGATACACATAAGGGAGATTGATTTTTGTTAGAAAATTTCATTTATTGAAAAATATTTATTGACAAAATGGTGACAGCCACTATAAGATAAAAAAAGATTCAAGAGCCAAAAGGAGGAAATGTCATGTGCAACATTGGAAGAATGAAATCAAACTGCATGAATGGGTTGATTCACGTGACAATTACACCTTCATTGGTCATTGAAAAGGAACTCGTATGTTCCAATTGATCGGATGAATCAAGGCGTATGTTGCGTATTTGTCAACATGCGCCTTTTTACATGACGAAAAGAGGCGTACCAGCCAGCTGGTGGCCTCTTTTTTTGTTGTATTCATTTCGTATTTCGAAATAATGGGATGGAGATCAACGAGTAAATGAAGAGGAGTGAAAGCATGTGAACATGCCAAAATCAAGACAAATGACAAAAGCTCAAAAAACGAAACAAGGTGACACTCAGGAAAATTTAGAAAGCGGCTAGCTTGAAAAGGAGAGACAAACATGTTTTCAGTATTTGCGAAATTAGGCTGGTTCTTTAAACAAGAGTGGAGGCGTTATACGATCGCTATTACGCTTCTGCTCATTGTGAATGTGCTTGAAATGCTGCCGCCAAGATACCTTGGCCAGGCAGTTGATGACATTCGTTCTGGTCAATTTACAACATCCAGTATTGTGTTTTATGTGACCATTTTTTGCTTACTAGGTGTCGTCGTCTATACACTTACATATTTTTGGATGTATCAGTTATTTGGCGGCGCAAATGTCATGGAGCGTGTGATGCGCGGGAAACTGATGCGCCACTTGCTTAAGATGACGCCTACCTTTTATGAAAAGAAAAAAACCGGCAACTTAATGGCATTAGGTACAAACGATTTGAATGCTGTGGCCTTAACGACTGGTTTCGGTGTTCTGACCTTGGTTGATTCCACTGCTTATATGCTGATGATCTTCTTTACGATGGGGCTGACAATTAGCTGGAAATTAACCTTAATGGCGATTATCCCTATGCCGCTGATGGCGCTCTTAATTGCATTCTATGGCAGCAAAATCCATGATCGCTTTACAGTCGCCCAAGATGCATTTGGTGACATGAACGATCGCGTTCTTGAATCAGTGGCAGGCGTTCGAGTCATTCGGTCTTTTGTGCAGGAGAAACAAGATGTCGAACGCTTTCGCGAAATGACAGATGATGTATTCCAAAAAAATATGCGAGTGGCGACCATTGATTCATTATTTGAACCGACAGTGAAATTACTTGTGGGGATCAGCTACTTAATCGGAATCGGCTACGGAGCCTATCTCGTATTCCAAAGTGATTTAACCATTGGAGAGCTTGTTGCATTTAACGTCTATCTTGGAATGATGATCTGGCCAATGTTTGCGATCGGCGAATTGATTAATATTATGCAAAGAGGAAATGCGTCGTTAGACCGGTTAAATCATACACTCAGCTATAAGCCGGACGTAACAGATGCTGCTCAGCCGAAAACGTTACAAGAGCCTGGAGATATTGAGTTTGATCACGTGACATTCAGGTATCCAACTTCACCTAAAAATAATCTCATTGATGTGTCCTTTACTGTTCGAAAAGGGCAGACGATTGGGATTACAGGCAAAACGGGAAGCGGAAAAACGACCATTGTCAAACAGCTTCTGCGCCAGTATCCGGCAGGTGATGGGCAAATCTTGCTATCAGGTGTTCCGATCCAAAACATTGAATTAGATCAGTTATTTCAATGGATCGGATACGTACCGCAGGATCATATACTTTTCTCAAAAAGTGTGGAACAGAATATGCGCTTTGGTCATCGGGACGCGAAACAAGATGAGTTAGCACAAGCAATCAAAGATGCTTACTTTGAAAAGGATTTACGCCTGCTGCCAGAGGGTCTGGAAACCATGGTTGGAGAAAAAGGTGTGGCGCTGTCAGGCGGACAAAAACAGCGAATATCCATCGCACGTGCTTTATTAATTGATCCAGACATTTTAATTCTGGATGACTCATTATCTGCGGTAGATGCAAAAACAGAAACCGCTATTTTAGAAAATCTACGACAAAACCGTTATGGTAAAACGACGTTTATTACGACTCATCGCCTATCAGCTGTTGAACATGCGGATCTCATTCTTGTCATGGAAGAAGGACGCATTGTCCAAAAGGGCACCCACAACGAGCTCATCCAGCAGGATGGGTGGTACAAAGAACAATTTTTGCGTCAGCAGCTGACAAATCAGCTGGAAGGAGGGGATGAGGTATGACAACAGGAAGAAGACTCCTTGCCTACGCACTCCTATATAAGAAAGTATTGTCTGTTGCCTTAATCTTTCTCATGATTGCAGTTGGTGCTGAGCTGACAGGACCGTTTATTGGGAAGAAAATGATTGATGATCATATTTTAGGTGTAGAAAAACCGTATGTCGAGGTCAATGAAAAGACAGACAAAACCGTTTATTACCAGGGAAATAACTATATACGAAGCGATCGATTAAATAATGGAATGGATTCTGGAAAGCAAATCAATGTAGTGCAAGTCGGGTTCGGTTACTATTTTGTGAATGAGCCGATTCGTTTTGATGGAAACAGAAAAATATCGGGAGATCAGCTCACCATTGATAATGGGAACGAGCGTGAGACCTATGAGGTACAGCGTTTATCAAAAGAGGAGATTTTTGCTTTTTATCAGCCAGAAATCAGTGGTTTGGTGCAGCTTGTGCTATTTTATCTAGGACTGCTCATCGTTGCGATTTTCTTTCAGTATGGACAGCATTATTTGCTCCAGAGGATTGCAAATCGAATTATTCAAAAAATGAGGGTAGACGTATTTGAGCACATCCAAACGCTGCCGATCCGATATTTTGATAATTTACCGGCTGGAAAGGTTGTCGCGAGGATCACCAATGACACCGAAACCATTCGTGATTTATATGTAACAGTCCTTGCTAATTTCGTGACGAGTGCCATTTACATGATTGGAATTTACATTGCCATGTTTTTATTAAATGTGAAGCTGGCACTCATTTGTTTGGCCGCAGTACCGATTATTTTCCTATGGTCGATGACTTATAGAAAGTTTGCATCAGTGTACAATCACCGTATTCGTTCGATCATCAGTGAAATCAATGCCAAGCTGAATGAAGCCATTCAAGGGATGACAATTATTCAAGCGTTTCGTCATGAAAAAGCGACGCAAGAGGAATTTGATGAGCTGAACAACAATCACTTTCGATATCAGCGAAAGATGCTGCATTTAAATTCACTTCTTTCACATAACTTGGTTAACCTGCTGCGAAATTTAGCATATGTGGCACTCATTTGGTATTTTGGCGGTGCGTCGTTAAGTGCGACAGGCATTGTGTCCATTGGTGTGCTCTATGCGTTTGTCGATTATTTAAATCGATTGTTCCAGCCGATTACAGGAATTGTGAATCAATTCTCTAGGTTAGAATTAGCAAGGGTTTCATCGGAAAGGGTTTTCCGGTTATTAGATGAACCAGGAACAGAAGTGGAAGAACCTGTTCAGAAGAAGCTGGAGGGACACGTTCAGTTCAAAGATGTCACCTTTGCTTATAATGAGGGGAATAATGTCTTAAAGAACATTACGTTTGAAGCAAAGAAAGGTCAAACGGTTGCACTTGTGGGGCATACTGGTTCTGGGAAAAGCTCGATCATGAACTTGCTGCTGCGTTTTTATGACATTCAGCAAGGAGACATTCTCATAGATGGTGAAAGCATTTATGATCAGTCGCGCCAAACGCTGCGTAAACAAATGGGCATTGTGCTGCAAGACCCGTATTTATTTTCTGGAACAATTGCCTCCAATGTCAGCTTAGGAAATGAAGACATCAAAAGAGAAACAATTGAATCCTCATTAAAGCAAGTAGGCGCAGCAGAGTTATTGAAGCACCTGCCAGAAGGCTTTGATGAACCAGTCGTTGAAAAGGGAAGCACCCTTTCCTCAGGGGAACGTCAGTTGATTTCATTTGCGCGCGCATTGGCGTACGATCCAGCGATTTTAATTTTAGATGAAGCCACCGCGAACATTGATACAGAAACAGAAGCGATCATTCAGCGGGCGCTTGATGTAGTCAAAGAAGGACGAACGACTTTTGTTATTGCTCACCGATTATCCACTATTAAGAAAGCCGATATGATCTTGGTGTTAGAAAAAGGTGAAATCGTCGAGCGTGGCAGTCATGAACAACTCATGCAGCAAGAAGGGCTGTATGCGCAAATGTACGAACTGCAAAAAGGTGCTGTTGCAAACAGCTGATGAATAGTAGAAAAAAGAGCCTCTTCCAATTGAATGAGGCTCTTTTCCTTTGCATGAAAAAGTCGAGGATTCTGTCCTCGACTTTTACTTGTTATATTGTTTGGACAGGCATCATCATCAATAAGCGATGCCGACGCGTTGATGTACAAACTCCTTCGAATTTAACTGCTGATATAAAAAGTGTGCGGTATCTTCAACTGAAATTTTCTTTCCATCTATAGGGAGAAAATCTTTCTCATAGCGATATGACCGTGTCACTTCTCCATCTGGTAAATAGGTTGGACAAATAATGGTCCAATCTAGATCAGTCGATTGAAGGATTTCAAACGCTTTCGCATGCTCTTTAGCTGCTCGGGAAGTGGTCCGCCTTGATTCATTTGTTTCAAAACGGTAAAGCTCCGGCTGCTGCCTTGCTTTTAAAATACCTGCTGTACCAATAGTAATAATTCTTGATGTATTTGTTTGCTTCATGGCTTGTACGATATGCTCCATTGAAACGGATAATGTATCATCACCATCTGTTGATAGACAGCTTACAACAATATCTGCTCCTTTGATTGTCTCAAGCACATCTTCTCGATTTCTTGAATTGCCGGTGACTTGAAACATACCCGCAAGCATTTCTTCTCGGTTTGTCCGAATCAATGAACGAACCATGTAACGATCATCTACTTGAACGAAACGAAGAAATGCTTGTCCTACACGTCCATGAGCACCGAAAAGAGCTATTTTCATCTGTTCGATCCCTCCACTACATACTATAAGTGAAAAGGACCCAAAATGGTACAACTTTTATGTGATGCTTTTTTTATAAAGGTGAAAGGACCGAATACTATGAGTATATTCGCATAATAAGGAAATACCGACAAATTGTAGAAGTTCAAAGTTCATACCTGAAATAATGTCCATGAAGATCCGCTCCTTTCTACTACATGATATGAGCTGGAAAGGAGTTTGGTGAGGAATCAAAACAAAAAAAGAAGACACCATAAGAGGTGCCTTCTATGATCCAGATATGAAATTAAGCTTTTGTTCCGCCAAGGTTTTGTTGAGCGTAAGACACAAGACGTTTTGTGATTTCTCCACCAACTGAACCGTTAGCACGAGCTGTAGTTTCTGCTCCAAGGTTTACACCAAATTCAGAAGCGATTTCGTATTTCATTTGATCGATTGCTTGCTCTGCTCCAGGAACTAGTAATTGGTTTGAACTATTAGAATTTGCCATGATGTGATTCTCCTTTTTATATATGATTTATTTTTTTGGTTGGGTTTGCTGGAATCGCACCAGCGAAATGATCAAGTCATTTGCCACTTGGCGAAACCCAATGCAGTAACTGCTTTGTACTAAGTATTATGGTTGTTTCCGAAAAAAACATACGAGAAAAGAACATGGTAAATGTTGTGTTAACATACAAAAAACCATCACCCAATAATGAGTGATGGCGCTGCTTATATATCTTTTTATTCAGCTGAGCGGATGCGCAGCTCCGTATCTGAATCAAAGAAATGGGCTTTGTTCATATTAATCGCAAGAGGGATAGACTGTCCGGCCTGTACATCGGTACGAGAATCAACACGTGCAATAAACGATTGATCATCGATAGAAGAATAAAGCATCGTTTCTGCTCCCATTAATTCAGCGACTTCTACGTTAGCATTAATTTTTGTGCCTTCAGACGCCTCTATAAATACTGGCTCATCGTGAAAATCTTCTGGTCTGATGCCTAGTATGACATCTTTTCCAATATAGCCTTGGCTGCGTAATACTTTCATTTTTCCTTCTGGTACACGAATATGCGTTTTTCCAACCGCAATGGCACCGTCAGAGAGCTTTCCTGTAAAAAAGTTCATCGCAGGTGAGCCGATAAATCCACCTACAAACACATTCTCTGGGTTTTCATATACATCTTTCGGCGCTCCAACTTGCTGAATAAATCCATCTTTCATGACAACAAGGCGGGTTGCCATTGTCATGGCTTCAGTCTGATCATGTGTCACATAGATAAATGTCGTTTGAAGACGTTGATGAAGTTTAGAAATTTCAGCACGCATCTGAACACGGAGTTTTGCATCTAAATTAGAAAGCGGCTCATCCAAAAGAAAAACCTTTGCATCACGTACAATTGCTCTGCCAAGTGCAACACGCTGCCTTTGACCGCCAGATAGTGCTTTTGGTTTCCTGTCTAAATATTGCTCAAGACCTAATATTTTAGCGGCATTTCGAACCCGCTCATCAATTTCTGCTTTCGGAAACTTCCGAAGCTTTAATCCAAAAGCCATATTATCATACACATTCATATGAGGGTATAATGCATAGTTTTGGAAAACCATTGCAATATCCCGGTCTTTCGGTGCTACATCATTCATCCGTTTTCCATCTAACAGAAAGTCTCCTTGTGAAATTTCTTCTAGACCTGCAATCATGCGAAGGGTTGTTGATTTTCCGCAGCCTGATGGACCAACAAACACAATAAATTCTTTATCTTCTATATGTAGATTAAAGTTGTCTACTGCTGTTACCTTGTTATCGTACACTTTATAAATTTGATTCAGCATCATCTCAGCCATTTGATGTCAGCCTCCCAGTCCCTCTTTTTTGAAAGCGCTTTACTAGTAAATAAAGTGTATAAAATGGGGAAGAGTCTGTAAATGGACAACGTGCACAACATCCTATTTTTATTTTTGGGCATGATGCTCATGCTTTTGTTCTTTATGAAAGATCGAGTAGAGTCATCATTAAATAAGCAGCTGATGCTTCTGGAAAATGTCGTATATCTAGCCCAGTGCGCTCAATAAATTTATCAATTCGATATTGAAGACTGTTTCTGTGAACATATAACGTTTTTGCTGCCTGGGATGCGTTTAAGTTACATTGCATATAGGTCATGAGAGTGCGGTAAACATCCCGGTCAAAGACCGCTTCTTTAAAAGCATCTGAAATAGCATGAGAGAGGGCGGATGCATCATAACAAATGAATGATGGCAGGCATTGATAAAACGTGGCAGCCCCTGATCTAAGCTTTTCTCGCTGCATATGGCACAAAAAGAGCTGTTGTTCATTTAATAATCTCATCTGTAAATGGTCATTTGGCAAATGCAGCTGCCCTTGTATAAAGACTGAGTCTGTTAAAAAATCACTTGTAATGGCCAGAGACAAATCCTTTAACTGATCTAATTGACTATTTTCTGATGTAGCGTCTGGTTGAATCAGCATAGCTGTTTCAGGGCCTGTCCATATGAAATGAGTATGTTCGAGGCTGTTATTCACAGCCTCTTTTATTTGCTGTCTTTGTTCTTCTTGATGGACCATCTGAAAATAATAAACACGGACAGGATGTTGGATAGTTAGTGGTTTGTTTTCAAAAAGATAGCTGAACCATTTTTGTTCATCCTCGGTCTGCGCTTTTTGAAATAGATCAATTGGTGTAAGAAAAGAATTGAGAAGAAGTGTTTCTCTTGCTGTAAGCTCCGATTTGTCTACTCCAAATATTTCGCCTTCGTCTGTTTGATACCAAAGTATTTGTTTGTCATGAGTAGGTGTGCTGATGATATGGTCTCCGTAAACAAGTTTTAATTTTTCTAACATGGCGGGGCTCCTTAAACAGTTTAATCATAGACATGGAATAGCATTAATTCGTGGATTTCTTCTTTTAAGGTTGGTTCAACTTCATGGGGCGGAAGCTGAGAGCCCCATTCAATGTCACCTGTTTTGTGGTAGATGCCTTCATAGTGCGAACCATTGTGAAAAAAGGATATTTTCCAGCCTGGCAATTGTGCTTTCTTAAAAAGGGGTTTCCATTGAAAATGAGAAATCATATCATCATTGCCTCCTTGCTTTTATTGATGAAACAATAAACAAACACGACAACACGGAAACAACCTTGAACTTGATATTATTGTATCTCATCTCATGAAAAGAGCATAGAAAAAGCATAAATTTAAGAGCACCGACATGTGACAAAAAAGCGTCAGTAGACGTTCGCGTGATTTGAAGTGGTGAGTGCCGTTTCTGAAAGGTAAGATGCGTAATCCATGATTCTTTTCCCAATCAGCCATTCTGATTTTTTCAAAGAGACATGCTGGAAAATCTCTCGGCCAGGGCGAGAATTGGCTTCGAACATCCAAATTGCACCTGTTTGATCAATGCCTAAGTCAAAACCGATTTCACCAATATGCCCGGTCATTTTTTCATCTATCACCTGGCTAAGCGTGATGGCAGTATGAGAAAGCTGCTGTAAAATCTGCAAACGTTTCTTTTCTTCTGGAAAGACTGCATAAAGTGTTTTCACCGTTCCCCCATGTAACTGGTGAGTCGTGATGGTGTGATCTCCAGAAACCTTTGCTGCTGCTGCTGTGACTGTCCAATCACCGTCTTTATTCTTATTCGTATGAACTCTGAAATCCATCGGTTGATTGTCTATTTGAAGAAGCTCAATGCCTTGTTGTGCAATAAAATCATGAATTGCATGATCCTTTCGCAGCCTTTGAACAAACTGATCTATTGAATCATATGGAATAGCCCTTCCAAAATTTGAGTATACAGTGATTCCGTGGTTTTCCTTCTTTAACTGATAAATCCCGTCTCCATGACTTCCGTTTGTCGGTTTTAAGTATATAACTTGATGCAGATGGAGGAGTGTTTCAATTTTACTAAGAGCGTCCACGGGATCTAATTGTACAGAATGTGGGAGAAAGGACCATGTTTTTTCATCTGTTAATAGCTGTTCATGAATCTCCCATTTGTTAAAAAAGTAAGGGTTGAACCAAGGGATATCATAGTCTTGGGTCAGTTTTCGCTTCGTTTCTTGAATGAGTGCCGACTGAGCAGCTTTTCTATTTGGAAGCCGGTCATAAATGACTGACGGCAGGGGAAGCTGTTTTTTAACCCATGAATCTTGCTGGTACAACAATCCTTCTACAATTCCTTTTTCCCAATCAATAGAATGCGACCCAAAAAGATAGGCAAAACCAGCATGCTGCCTGAAAGAATGCAGCAGTTTAATAAAAAATTCTGATCTTGCTCCTAATGGCTGCGTGCTTTGCTCAAAACCTGCAGTGAAAATGCCCATCAACGGCCCTATAAAAAGTGTATGGTCAATGATGATTACATCAGCTTTTGATTGGTAAGGAATCAGTAAATCTCTGTATAGATCTTTAGATAATAAAATTTTATTTGGATGCTGATGATAGGAAATGTTGAAGCCATCTACTAAACGGGATCCTAGAGCAAGAGAATGAATGACATCTTTCTGTTTATAATGGATGGGAAGATGAATTGTTTTTTTACTTGTGAGGTGAGGGGCGATGATGCAGCGATTTTTGTTCATAAGAAACCTCCTTCGGTTGAGACTTCATCGATTGCGCATGTTCAAGAATGGTACGAATCAATTGATGTTCCTTTTCAGGGTAAGCTTTTAAAAAAGCGGACCGCCCTGGCTTTGATCTGATATTTGATATGAATAGTCTGCCTTCACTTGTATGAAGTAAGTCTACTGCGAATTCAAAGCAAGGAGAGTAGGTTTTTTCTATATAAGCTGGGATTGATGCCTGAATGGATGCAATATCATCTAAAAGGAGCTCCATGATGTGTGGCTGCAATGTATTTAGATAGTGTTCAAAGCCTATCACAGGAGGTGATTTTTGTGTATGACTTAAAAGACTATTTTCTGCAGGTGATTTTGTGTGAATCCCCATGCGTTTCCATTGATTTTGTGAATCTTTCATAAGAAAAATCCTGATTTCATTGAATAAAAGTTCTTTTTGATCATTCATGTTGAAAAATTGAAGGAAATACCGGCCTGCATATTTTTTGCACCAGCGCTCCATCTCTGACGCACGAGAAAATGTAATGGTTTGATTGGAACTTAGCTGAACGGTGAATGTTGATTTGCCATCAAAGGAAATGAAGTAAGTAGATGCTGCATGCTGCTGGGAAAGAGGCTGCATTTTACAAAAACCGCCAGCCCCGCTCTCCCTTACCATATTGATCAGGTCTGAGGGCTCTTTTAATAATGAGCAGCCAGGTAAATATGGCTGTAAAGAAGAGAGAAGTCGGAGCTGCTCAAATAGCACCATTTTATTTGAAATGCCGGTATTCAAAAAATGTGTTTTTGGATACTTTTTTAGCCATTCCATGATGGGTTTTGCTTTTTTAGATTGTGCGTCATTCCGGTAAAGACATCGGTCGTAAATCAAGTCAGGGATCGGAAATTGTGCGCCTACAAACCCTTGGCCATTCGTATATGTTTGGCCTTGTATGAAATTTGAAGCCGGCTTTAAATCAAGTGGTGTAAAACGAACAACCTTTAAACGATAAGAAGGGGCAGCTTTGGCGAGCTGCCGTGTAAATGCCTCTTCATACTGCGGAGAAAGGGTCACAATACCTAATGTTGTTTTCATTAAAAAACACCTTCTTTTCAACTTCTTTTTTTACCATCACAAAAACATTTTTTTATGATTTTACATAAAGCTTGCGCTCCTTTATCATTACGACAGACCGCTTGATCATATGTCTCGCTGCATGCTTCATTTGCTTGGGAACTTGACAACAACTATAATACGTATAGATCAAAACAATAAACATCGGGTGTTGTTTGAAAGGTAGATGACGACTTTGAATATATTCACAACGTTTATCTTTATGATTGTTATCGGCGCAGTCATAGGAGCAGCGACAAACCATCTTGCAATTAAAATGCTTTTTCGGCCTTATAAGCCATATTACTTATTCGGAAAACAGCTTCCATTTACACCAGGGCTTATCCCAAAAAGAAGAGACGAAGTAGCCAAGCAGGTTGGTGTCATGGTTATGGAGCATTTGCTCACGCCAGAAGGTATTCAAAAGCGATTTGAATCATCGGAGGCAAAGCAGGAGATCCTGCGTACAGTCCATCGATATATTGACAAAGGCGCAAATATGGAGATAACCGTATTCTCCCTGCTAGAAAAATTCGGCGTGCCACAGGCTGACGTCAAAGCAGATAGATGGCTCCATCAGTGGTCTGATCAGAAGCTCAGTTCACTGCTTGAAACATATAACCAGCAAACTTTATCTGAATTGCTCCCGGTAGAAGTGGAAACCAAAATATCATCAAAAATTCCAGATGCAGCAGATTATATTTTAAAGAGAGGCATTCATTATTTTGAAAGTGATGAAGGCAAAGCCAGACTTGGCAATATGATTGATGATTTCTTAAAAGAACGGGGAATGCTTGGCAGTATGGTCCAAATGTTTCTAGGGAATTCAAGCTTAATTGATCGTGTACATCCTGAAATCATCAAGTTTTTAAGAAACGCAGAAACAAAAAGATTTTTATCAGATTTGCTTGTTCAAGAATGGGACAAGGTGAAGCTGTTTTCTCTTCATGAGCTTGATGAAAAATGGAATGTGAAAGAACTTATTTTTAGTGTGAAAAATCAATTACTTTCTCATTTCTCTACAAAGCTGATATTAGACAAACCAGTTGGAGCATATGTCAGTGCTGTAGCGGATGACCTTAAAACACATTTTGCGCCAGTGTTGATTGATAAGGGGATCGGAGCGGCATCAAATGCTTTAGAGGGTCTGCTTGCAAAGCTGCAATTTGAAGATATCATTCGTGAACAAATTGAACTTTTCCCGCTTGAAAAAATGGAAGAGCTTGTAGTCAGCATCTCCAGTAAGGAGCTGAAGATGATTACATTTCTAGGCGGTCTTTTAGGCGGGATGATTGGTGCTATCCAGGCTGTTTTTGTGGCGCTATTCTAAGACAAGCTAGGAAATTTTGATGAATTCATTGTATATATGTGAAACGAAAGCCATAGTTTGTTATAGTGGAGTGGTGTCCGCCGATCATATCGGTGATAACGGATAGAAAGGAGACATAACATGTCTGTAAATCTTTATGATGTTGCATATGACCTTGAAAAAGCATTGCGTCATAGCGAAGAATATTCAACTTTAAGAAATCTTTATGATGAGGTAAACGCGGATGAGTCCTCTAAAAGAATGTTTGAGAACTTCCGTGACATTCAAGTAAACCTCCAACAAAAACAAATGACTGGTCAAGAGATCACACAAGAAGAAGTAGAGCAAGCTCAAAAAACAGTTGCTCTTGTTCAGCAGCACGACAAAATCTCTCAGTTGATGGAAGCAGAACAACGTGTGAGTGTTCTTATCGGTGAATTAAATAAAATTATCATGAAGCCACTTGAAGAACTTTATGGGAATCCAGAAGAAAACTAATTGAAAGGGCGATGTTATTCGCCCTTTTTTGTTTTATCTTTCTCCTGAATATCTTTTAAAAAAAGGTTGTCGAAGCTCATAAATTCTGCGATAATACTTATATTGAAAGTGCTTTCAAAAAGGCACTCTCAAGGGACAATTGGGTGCGTTTCACTTGGGATTTATGGCGGTGAGCCAAACGAGAGAGAAGCGCTTCTGGGAGAAACGCAAAGCATCATAAGGGGATCTGATATAAGCAATGCTTTGGTGTGTAAATGATAAGGGGATCATGGGGAGCTTCATCACTCCATTGTAACGCATCCAAACCATACATAAAAAAAAGCCTAGGGGTAGGCTTTTTTTATTTATCAATCATTCATAACTTGGGGCTCTTTCAACTGCATGTTCTAAAGCACCAAGCTAGGGCATATCCTCATCGTAAGTACAGTCATCAAGAAGGGGGATGCCTCAGTGTCAAAAAAACTACTTGCACTCAATATAGATGGGACGTTACTGCGTTCCAATGGTAAAATCCATTCCGCTACAAAAGAAGCTGTGGAATATGTAAAGAAAAAAGGGGTTTATGTGACAATTGTCACCAACCGGCATTTTCGTTCCGCTCAAAAAATTGCCAAGGCGTTGAAGATTCCAACATCAACCCTTGTGACGCATAGTGGTGCATTTATCGCCGATAAACTCGATGAGCCGCTTCATGTGAAGAGATTAACGGAAGAAAAGACATTTAATCTTGTGCAAATTCTTGAAAGCTTCGATTGTAATGTCCGCTTGCTGCATGAAAAATTCTCGATCGGCAACCGGAAAAAAACGCAGTCTCAGCTGATGGGCAAGACGTTCATTCATCCGTCTGATCCAATTTTCTATCCCGTTCAATTTGTTGAATCGTTAAGTGATATGCTGATGGATGAACCGGTCAGTACACCAGTGATTGAAGTATATTCGTCCGCGGAGCTTCAGCCTGAGATTCACAGGACCATCCAACAAGCATTCCCATCTGTTGACCTTATTAGGATCAGTGATGAGAAAATGAATATAGTATGCAAAGGGGTTTCGAAAGAAGCGGGACTTTCTCTTTTAACCTCTGCCCTCGGTTTTACTTTAGAAGATACGGTCGTCATTGGTCATGGAACAGATGACATTCCAATGCTTGAATTGGCTGGTTTAGGCGTTGCTATGGGAAATGCCCCCAATGATGTCAAGCGTAAAGCCGATTGGGTGACGCGCTCGCACGATGAACAGGGCGTGGCTTATATGATCAAGGAATACTTTAGAATGCAGCAAAGAGAAGGATTTTTACATCAATTCGATATTAAACGATAATACAGTGAAGGTCCTGTCAATCAAGAAATGACAGGGCCTTCGTCTGTTCCCTTCATTGCTTTTCCTACATGAATTTTGTAAAATGAAACAAGTTTGAAGATAAAGGTGATATGATGCGAATTTTAATTAAAGGGCTGTCAGATGAACGATTTCATCGCCCGCTTGTCAATATAGCCAATTTATTTGAAGAAGATAGTGAAGTGATGTTTGATCCAAGTGAATTGGATGATGGTTTGGTCATGGAATTTAGTTGGGAAGTAGAAAATGGCATGGTGGAAGCATCTGGTCATATCGATGGATCAGACATCACCAGTCGTTTTTCGCGGGATGTCCCAGAGAGCTTGAACGATAAGGAGCGCTGGAAGCAAATCAAAAACACAGTGCTGTCTGTTTATTTACACTTGCTTCAGGAGCACACAGGAATGACACAAAAGTGGGGGATTCTCACAGGAATACGTCCAACGAAATTGCTTCATAAGATGCTGAGAGAAGGCATGTCAAAGGAAGATGCACATGCGGCGTTAAAGCATGATTACTTGATTCATGATGAAAAAATCAATTTGATGCAGGAGATTGTCGACCGTCAGCTTAAAGCCATTCCAGATCTGTATGACCTTCAGCAGGAAGTGAGTATTTATATTGGCATTCCTTTCTGCCCTACAAAATGTGCTTATTGCACGTTCCCTGCTTACGCCATTAAAGGACAAGCTGGCAGAGTGGGAACGTTTTTGTTTGGTCTGCATTATGAAATGCAAAAAATGGGCGCATGGCTAAAAGACCATGGGATCAAAGTGACGACCGTTTACTTTGGCGGAGGCACGCCAACGAGCATCACAGCGGAAGAAATGGACTTGCTGTATGAAGAAATGTACCGCTCGTTCCCTGATGTGAAGCATATACGGGAAGTGACTGTCGAAGCAGGGCGTCCTGATACGATTTCGCCTGATAAGCTAGAGGTGCTAAACCGCTACAATATTGACCGGATTAGCATCAACCCGCAATCGTATGAGAATGAAACACTGAAGGCTATTGGCCGGCATCATAGTGTCGAAGAAACGATTGAAAAGTATCACTTATCAAGACAGTACGGCATGAATAATATCAATATGGACTTAATCATTGGATTGCCGGGAGAAGGGCTCAAAGAATTTCAGCACTCCTTGCAGCAAACTGAGGAACTCAAACCTGAATCTTTAACCGTGCATACACTCTCCTTTAAAAGAGCATCTGAAATGACGCGCAATAAGGAGAAATACCAAGTAGCCGACCGAGAAGAAATCACACGTATGATGGATGAAGCGGTCACTTGGACGAAAGTACATCATTATCACCCGTATTATTTATATAGACAAAAAAATATTTTGGGAAATCTCGAAAATGTCGGGTATTCATTAGATGGACAGGAAAGCTTGTATAATATCATCATCATGGAAGAAGTACAGACAATCATTGGCATTGGGTGCGGTGCAGCGAGTAAATTCATTGATCCACGGTCAGGAAAAATTACGCAGTATGCCAATCCAAAAGATCCAAAATCGTATAATGACCGCTATGAACACTATACAGAAGAGAAAATTCAATTCCTTGAATCATTATTTGTTTCTCACGTTTAAACACTGCGATGACGCAGTGTTTTTTTCATTTGTAAAAGGGTATATAAGTGATAAAAAGTTAAAGCAGGTGTACATATGATAGATGTGATCGGAATTGGGATTGGGCCCGCTAATTTAGGGTTGGCAGCTTTGTTAGAGGAGTATCAGGATGTCTCATGCTGTTTTTTTGAACAGGAGTCTGAGTTTGCTTGGCATCCCGGTATGCTGATCAAAGGAACGGATTTGCAAGTTTCTTTTTTAGCAGACCTTGTCACAATGGCGAATCCAAGGAGCAGGTATACATTTTTAAATTATTTACATGAATCAAATAGACTTCACCGGTTCTATACATTTGAGCAGTTTGATATCCCGCGGAGAGAATTCAATGAGTATTTATCATGGGTTGCAGGAGAATTAGACAGCTGTCAGTTTGGAATGAAGGTAGAAGAAGTGACAGACTGCCAAGATGGCTACCTTGTGAAAGTCAGACGGCTGAACGATGGATCGCTTTCTGAGTATCGTGCAAAGCATGTCGTGTTAGGCACAGGAAGCAAACCAATGATTCCAGTCGATGTGCCTGAAGCAGCACGTCCATATGTGACTCATAGCAGCCGTTATTTAGATCAGCAGAAAGCACTTCACGAAGCTGAGTCGGTGGCGGTGATCGGCTCAGGGCAGAGTGCAGCTGAAATTTTCTTAGACCTGCTTCAGCATCAAAAGAAAGGACAGCAGCTTTCATGGTTTACGCGTTCTAGTGAATTTAGAGAACTGGAGACGGCAGAGCTTGGCCAAGAGCTTTTTACACCAAAGTATGTCGAGTATTTTCATTCTCTTCCTTATGAAGAACGTATGAACACATTGCCTAGGCTGACAGGATTAAGAAATGGCATAGATGCATCGACGCTTTCGCGCATTTATCAGGAATTGTATCATCGCTCCGTTTCAGGTGAAGAGCCATCTGTGCTCATTCAGCCAATGACCGAGCTTGAAGCAATTCAAATAGGAGAGCATCAGCCTTTGGAGCTGCACCTCAGACAGTGGCAGCTGAAGAAAGAAAAAAGCATAACAGCAGATCATGCTGTATTGGCTACAGGGTACACACCGAATATTCCTGAATGGTTTAGCGCATATGAACCTTTGATTGAATGGGAAAGTGATGAACATTTTAAAGTGACAGACAATTTCAGGCTTGTGTTCAAAGACAAGCGCTCACATCATTTCTTTACATTCACGAATCTTGATCATTCTCACGGAACAGCGGCGACCAATTTAAAACTATCGATTTACCGCAACCAAAAAGTGATTCAAACCATTCGCGGGGTCGAGGAGGCGCCAGTCAAACAAGAAACAGCATTTCAGCAATTTGAATAAGACATGAAAAAGGGCCCAAGCATAGGGCCCTTTTTCATTAGATCGTCGTTTCTTTTTTTACTTTTGGTTTTTCAGGTTTCCATTTGAAGATTTTGTTTAGGATTTGATAGATTTTCTTAGATTCTTTCGTTACGAGTGGTCCTAAGATCGCAAGGATTAAGACATACAATGCAGCAAATGGCTTCAAAGTAGCGGCAAGTCCGCCCGCAATGCCAAGCTCGGCAACAATGATTGAAAACTCTCCTCTCGATACAATGGTTAATCCAATATTAGAAGAGGCTTTATGAGAAAATCCAGCTCTCCGTCCAGCGAACATTCCGGCAGTGAAGTTTCCAATTAAGGTAAGAATCACAGCGCCGATCGCAAGCCAGAAGGCATCACCCAATGTAAATGGATCGATACTGAGACCAAAGCTGAAAAAGAACATTGCTCCAAAGAAATCTCTAAACGGAACCACGAGATGCTCGATGCGGTCAGAGTGCTCTGTTTCTGAGAAAACAAGACCAAGTAAGAGAGCCCCAATAGCCTCCGCTACATGAATCGTTTCTGAGAAACCAGCGACAAAGAACAAAGCCGCAAAAATCACAATGATGAACACTTCGTTCGAACGGATATCAAACAACTTGTTTAATAGTTTTGGCAGCTTCCGCGCAATGATAAAGAAAAGCATCATATAACCAAAAGCGATTAAAATTGATAATAAGGCACCGCCAACAGTAGTGGCATCTCCAAGGACAAGACCTGATACGACGGATAAATAAACGGCAAGGAAAATATCCTCAAACATAATAATCCCTAGAATTAACTCTGTTTCAGGATTCGCCGTCCTTTTTAAATCGACAAGGACTTTGGCCACAATGGCGCTGGATGAAATGGTGATAACCCCTGCCATAATGAGAACCTCAAGGAATCCAAACCCTGTGATAAAACCGTAGAGCAGTCCTAAGCTGAAGTTGATCAAAATATAAATAGACCCGCCGACTGCAATGGATTTACCCGATTTAATGAGCTTTCCGACAGAGAACTCAAGTCCAAGATAGAAAAGAAGGAACAGGACGCCCATTCTGCCAAAAAACGAAATAATCTCCGTGCTTTCGATAAATTTCAAATCAATGATCCCGATTGTTGGAGCATGCGGCCCAACAATCATTCCGAGGACAATGAGAAAAGGGATGATAGAAAATTTAATTTTATTGGCGATTAAGCTGGCGATAGCGATAAGAATAAGCGCCGTCCCAACTTCAAAGACTAAATGATCCATTCATCACTCTCCCCCTCTAGAAAGAAAATCACGTACCAATCGCTTCAAGTGTTTTCTTTCGCCTGAAATGACCATCGTATCATTTGCTTGAATAATCGAATCGGCACCAGGGTTGAGTAATTTTTCATTTGTATGTTTAATGATCGCAATCACGGTGACTTCATAATTTTGTCTCACATCTAAATCACCGAGTGTATGTCCAACCGCTTTTGCACCTTTTTCCACTTTAAACCATTCAATGATCAAGTCGTTGAAGGCCATTTCAATGGTTTCTAGTGCTTGCGGTTTATAGACCATACCGCCGATAATAGCAGCGATTTGCCGGGATTCAGCATCATCGAGAGAAATGGTAGACAGTACTTCATCTGGATCATCATCGTCAAAACGATAAATTTCCCGTCTGCCATCATCATGAATCACAATCGTCATCTTTTCTCTATTTCTCGTTTCAATTTCAAATTTCTTTCCGATCCCAGGAAGATCATTCTCTTTAATGTTCATTTTATCCCTCCGAATTTGATAGGTTGTGTTTTTCATATAGTCAATACGGATGAAATAAAATGAATCAGTAGAGGTAATTAGATTGATACATAATGGGGATCGCACACTTCATTTCCAAAAAACATAGATCAATGGATAATGCAGCTGATGGGGCAGGCTTTGACAGAAAAGCTTTAGAATCTGCCATTGATAATCTGTCCTTCAACAGAATGGATGAGGCATGTTTTTTTGAAAATGATGGTGTCTTCACAGCATTGATTTCTTCATCATAGATGGATGGAGAAATCAGACTGGGTGTGCCCGCTTCTGCCTGTGAAGCAAAAACGACATTTGAAAAAGGAGAAAACATGACGATGAAGCTAACCAATATCATGATGGAACATCTGATCAATCATCCTCCTCCTTTCAAATTTATTTTCTTTCTTTTTTTACTATATAAAAATATATTTCTTGTTTCAATCATTATGCTTGTTTTAGTATCAATTGATCTTGAATTTTTTTTCTTTAGAGAAAAAGGTTTTACTTGATGGAAATGGAAGTAAGTGATGAGCTTTTAAAAGAAAAGGGGGATGGATGATGACATATATCAATTGTCAGTTAGACGGGGATGTTTTTGAAATCGTTTTCAATAGGCCTGAAGCTTATAATTCGTTTCATGTGGACATGTTTGCTGAATTCAAAGAAGCATGTGATGCAGCGGAGGAAAGCAGTGCAAAAGTCGTTGTCATCAAGGGAGCGGGAAAAGGATTTTCAGCAGGCGGAGATATTGGGATGATGCTTAAGCAGGAAAGTGAAGAAGATTTCCATCGTGTGATGGATTTGATCGAGGGAATTACACTTTCTCTAGCTGGTATGAAAAAAGTGACGATTGCGCTTGTCCACGGGTCAGCAGCAGGCCTCGCTTTTAGCTTTGCCCTAAGCTGTGACTACTTGTTTATGCATCAGGATGCAAAACTCGCCATGAATTTTAATGGAGTAGGATTAATTCCAGATGGCGGGGGGCATTTTTTCCTCACAAAAAGAGTGAGTGAGCAAACCGCCAAACAATTGATTTGGAGCGGACAAAAGCTGCCAACTGAAGAAGCATTAAAGCTGCGCCTTGCAGACGGGGTGTTTCAGGATGAGGTCGATACGTATCAAAAAGTGTGTGTGAAGCCGTTTATGAACATGCCGCTTCAAGCCTTTATCGAAACAAAGATGATCTATTTCCAGCAGTCAGAATCAAAGCTCTTAGCAGTTCTTCAAAAAGAGAGAGCAGCACAGGCAAGGCTGAGAAAAAGTCATGATCACAAGGAAGGTATACAGGCCTTTTTAGAAAAAAGACGTCCTGTCTTTCAAAAAGCATAAATGAACATGAGGCCGGCGAATGCCGGCTTTTTTAACGTTCAAATAAAAGCAGATTGCCTGCTTGATCAACGAGTCGATGAGAATGTTTTGTGTATTGCTGTTCCATTAAGCGATGACGTCCTAATTCCTTTGCCTTCTCGTCACTATCCGCTGTGATTTTTTCATTTAATAAAGTCTCACCCGACCGGTCAAACACGGTTAAAAAGTATGTCTTCTCCATTCCTCATCTTCCTTTCCTCTGTTTTTAATGTAATTAAACATGGAATAAGACAAAACCTCTTTTTTAGCCCTTAAAAATGTGTTTTTTAGAATGAGAGTGATAGAACGTGCATTCGTAAAAATGGCATGATAAAATATGGACAATGACAGTATCGGACAAGGAGATAGACGTTTGACTAAGCTCACATTTATTCATGCCGCAGATTTACATTTAGACAGTCCATTTGCAGGAATGTCGACTATACCTAGTTCCATATTTAAGCGGCTCAAAGAAAGTACATTTCAAAGCGCTAAGAACATGTTTGATCTCGCCATTGTGCGGGCAGTAGACTTTGTGCTGCTAAGCGGAGATTTATTTGATGAATCCAATCGCAGCCTGAAAGCACAGCTGTTTTTAAGAAACCAGTTTGTAAGACTGCAAACACAGGGGATTGAAGTCTTTATTATTTATGGGAATCATGATCATTTAGGCGGTGAATGGACACCGATTGAGTGGCCCGAGAATGTACATGTCTTTACGAGCAGTACACCAAGTGAGCACTCCTATTATCGAGGGGATCAGCTTGTCGCGAGTATTTATGGGTTTAGCTACAAAGAGCGGGCTGTCTATGAAAATATGACATCTCATTATGTCAAAACAACAGATGCTGCCTATCACATTGCGATGCTTCACGGCACATTAGCCGGACAAGAAGGACATGATGCGTATGCCCCATTTCAGCTTCAGCAGCTCATAGCGCGGGATTTCGATTATTGGGCGCTTGGACATATACATAAAAGAGCCTTTCTGCATGAAGACCCATATATTATTTACCCTGGTAATCTGCAGGGCAGACATATAAAAGAAACGGGAGAAAAAGGCTGTTACTTGATTCACCTCTCCGAAGGTTCTCAGACAGCGGATTTTATAAGCTGTGCAGATATCATCTTTGAGAAACTGGCAATAGACATCACAGAAACGGCTCATATGACGGATCTTGTCACACTTGTGGAAAGCAAAATCAATGAACTGAAAGAGGAAGGCATTCCTCATTTTGTGAGAATTGAATTGACAGGTGATGTGCCTCCTTACTTTGAGCGTACGCAGCTTGAGGTCCTCGAGGAGCTGATGACTGTTTTTCATGAACAGGAGGAAGATGAAGATGTATTTGTTTGGGTGATGTCAATTGACTGCCGAACAAACGAGGATGTGATCTATCCAGAAGATTCCTTTTTGAAGGAACTAACTGCAGAAATTGCACAGTTTGAGTCATATGAAGAGCTCCTTTCACCGATCAAGCGTCACCCAACCTACAGGAAGTCAGGAAAAGCGCTCACAAAAGAGGATGAAGTGGATATAAAAGAAGAGGCACAAAGGCTGCTGACGGAACAGCTGAAGCAATTATGAGAAAAGGAGAGGTATGATGAAAATACGTTCACTCCATATAGCGAATTTCGGGAAATTTTCAAATCGAACCTTTCACTTTTCTGATGACGGTTTTCAGCTAGTTTACGGCCTGAATGAATCGGGGAAAACGACATTGAAGGCGTTTATTGAGTCGATGTTATTTGGTTTTTCAAAAAACAAGATGTACAAGCCGAAACAAGGATCTTTTTATGGAGGGTCCCTCACTTGCTTAGATGAGGAGTTAGGTGTCATTCACATTGAGAGATCGTCCGATCGAGGCGGTCAAGCACAGGTGTTTTTACCGAATGGTGAAGTGAAAGACGAAGCATTTATACGGACTCTTTTAAAGGGAACGGATCGCAGATTATTCCAATCAATCTATTCATTTGATGTGTTTGGATTGCAAAATGTCCAAGCCTTAAACGAAGATCAAATCGGTGAATTCCTCCTTTTCTCAAGTTTATTTGGCTCAGATGCGGCCTCCAAGATGGATAGCAGGCTGCTTAAGCAGCAGGAGCAGCTGTTTAAACCAAATGGACGCAAGCCGGAATTAAACCAGCAGCTTGATCGTTTAAAAGAGCTGACTGGCCAGCTGAAACAAGCTAGATTGGCAGAAGGCCGTTATACAGAAAAAAAACGGGAGCATTCCGAATTAATAGAGAGTATCGCAGCGCTTCAAAAGGAAATGAAGCAGACAGAAGAACAGATTCAGCAATTAAATGAACACATTCGACTTTATCCCATGATAGAGAAGAAGATGGAGTTAAAAAAAGAATTAGCCCGTTATCCAGAACGAGTCAAACGCTTTAGAGCAGAAACAGAGCATGAATTGGATAAATTAGAATCACACCTTCACCCGAAAAAGGCTCAAATGACTGCACTAAAGCAAAAATTAGATCATTTGCAAACCTCGCTGGCACAAGTTCAACCGCTTCATGACAAGGATACGTTACTGGAGATGAAGCGTGTCGTTGATGAATCATCTTATGCTGAACTTGTCAAAAATCGCTTAGCAGAATGTAAAGCAGAACGTGATTCATTGAAACAAAAAATGGACGAAGCCGCAGCGAAGCTGAAGTGGCAGCGTTCAGTCAAGCTCGAACAGATCGACGACTCCCTTGAATTTGAGTGGGAATTAAAGGAGGCTGTCAGCCAATACGTTCGTTTAATGGACAGAAAGGCACAGCTGGATGACCGGTTTGATCATGCAAGACATGAGCTTGAAGAAGCAGAAACCGCTTTAAAAGGATTAAAGGAACAGCAGGCCAAATCACATAGTACAGTGGAAACTGGGGGGACAAGAGCAAAAGAGAAACAGGTTCATTCCCGGGCGTGGTTATTTCCTGTGATGGTGATGTTTGATGCTGCATTTCTGCTTGTCCTCTTCTTTTTAACAGAGTGGTGGGTTACTTTCTTATTTGCGGGATTTTCTGTTTTTGTCTTCTTTGCTATTTACCCATTTTTGAAATCAACACAGGTGAAACAGGGAAGCGGCATGGGAACATTCGATTCCTTCCAAGTACAGGCAGCTTCAGCTGAAACGCTTGTGAGGCAGAAGGAGCTTTTGTACGAAAGGATCATCCGGCAATATGAAGACTGGGAGAAGGAGCTGGAACCTGTCCAGCAGCAAGTAGAGGAAAAGAAAAGACAGCTGGGCTTGTCCTCAGAGCTTTCTTTCCTAGTAGAAGCCTTCCTTATCCTGAAGCAATTAAAAACGGATACAGCGGGATATGAGGAGCTTAGCCGGGAAATAGACGAGCTTGCCGGCCAGCAATCCAACTATGAGCACAGGGTGGAAGCATTAAGCAGTCTTCTTCAACGAAAGGAAGGCACCATTCAAGAGAATATCTCGGCCTTTCAAGAGATATTGAAAGAGGAGGCGAAAAGAGAAAAAGAACGTCAGACATTGGATGTATCGATTCAACATGTGAAGCAGCAGCTCACGACGCTAGAAGGGGAAATTGACTATTACGAAAAACAAACTGACGCGCTTTTTCGTCAAGTAGAGGCAGAGTCCAAAAAAGATTACCAAATTCTTTCTCATCTATCGAAAGAATATCTGGAACGGCTTTCCCATTTGCAGCAGCTGAATCAAGAGCTGCATAGAAGCGGCTGCTTTGATGAGGAAGAATCGATTGTTCGCAAAGGATTGCGTCTTCTTGAAGAGGATTGTGCGAAAGCGAAGAAGCACCTGAATGACGTACAATTGAATATAGCGAATATGGAAAAACGCCTGGCAGAACGAGCAGTGGAAATCCGGCAAATAGAAGCTTCAGGTACGGTATCTGATTTGACTCATCAGCTTGCAGCTGAGCAGGAGCATGCACAGCACCTTGCGAAAAAATGGGCGGCGATTCAGCTTGTCCGCTCCGTCATTCGAGAAAAATTGAATGAGCATAAAGAAACAAGGCTGCCGGCACTGCTGCAAACAGCTTCCCGCTTTATTCAGCCGTTAACGAATGATCGATATGAAGCCATTTTATTTTCACCCGAAGATGACCGGCTGATAGTGAAAAGGAAGGATGGACGAATCTTCCGCCCAGAGGAGCTCTCACAGGCAACATGTGAACAAGTCTATCTGGCCATTCGTTTTGCACTCGCCTTGTCTCATCAGCAGGAGTGTCAGCTTCCGTTTATGATGGATGACAGCTTCGTTCATTTTGATCATGTTCGTCTAGGAAGAGTGCTGGAGTTGATGAATGAACTCACTCGTTTTGAAACACAGCTGTTTTATTTCACTTGTCATCAGCATATGACACAGGCAGCAGAACATGGACAGATTACGAGTTTAGCAGTTGAATGATTGACAAATAATGACTTATGTTATACTTATATGAGCAGAAACATGGAAGGAGCTTTTATTGAATGGCTAAAGGGATCATGACCTATGATGTCGGCGAACAAGTTGACCTGCATTTATTAATTAAATCATCTACTAAAGGAATTGCGAGTAATGGCAAACCATTTTTAACGCTCATTCTTCAAGATCAAAGTGGAGATATTGAGGCGAAACTATGGGATGCAAAGCAGAATGATGAACTCACCTATGCCCCGCAAACCATCGTGAAGGTAGTAGGCGACATTCATCATTATCGCGGGAGGAATCAGCTGAAGCTTAGGAATATACGCCCTGTTGCTGAAAACGAGCAAATTCGAATTGATGACTTTCTCGAAACAGCTCCTATTCCAAAACACGATATGATGGATACGATCATGCAATATATTTTTGATATGAAAAACCCTAATATTCAGCGTGTTACAAGGCATTTGCTGAAGAAATATGGACAGGAATTTGCTGATTATCCAGCAGCGACAAAAAATCATCACGAATTTGTCTCTGGACTCGCCTACCACGTCGTGTCCATGCTGCATTTAGCAAAATCCATTGTTGACCTATATCCATCACTAGATCGAGATCTTTTATATTCAGGCATCATTCTTCATGATTTAGGGAAAGTCAAAGAGCTTTCGGGTCCAGTCTCCACCACATATACAGTGGAAGGGAATTTAATTGGCCACATTTCCATTATGGTGACAGAAATTGCGAAAGCGGCGGAAGAGCTTAGCATTGATTCAGAGGAAATTTTGATTTTACAGCATTTAGTCCTGAGTCATCATGGAAAAGGAGAGTGGGGCAGCCCGAAACCACCAATGGTGAAAGAAGCTGAAATTCTACACTATATTGATAATTTAGATGCGAAAATGAACATGATGGATCGTGCGCTTGAGCATGTGAAACCAGGAGAATATACAGAACGTATTTTTGCACTTGAGAATCGTTCGTTTTATAAACCAACCTTCCATCACGAATAATCATGTCAAAACGTCCGTTTATGCGGGCGTTTTTTTCATAACTTGTCTTCTTTTCGCATAAGCATGTAACACAAAGGAAGAGAGGAATGTCCTTAAGAAAAGGAGGCGATGAAAAAATGTTGTTTTTTCCGTGGTGGGTGTATGCATGTATTATCGGCATTATTTTCTGTGCGTATAAATTAATGACAACAGCCAAAGAGGAGCAAGAAATTGATCAATCCTTTATTGAAAAGGAAGGAGAAATTTTTATCGAGCGAATGGAACAGGAAAGAGAGCGCAGACGTCAGGATCAGCAGGTGAAAAGATCACAGGATACTGCGGCACATGAAGATCATTCGATTGCTTAATCTTGTCATACAAAAACCCCTCTGCACGATGACGGCAGAGGGGTTTTTTGTGATTACTGGTTTTGTTGAGGCTGCTGATTTTGTGCAGGCTGTTCAGATTTTTCTTTGAACGTTTTTTGAAGCTCTTTATCTTTTACTTTCACATCAGCATCTTTTACCAATTTGTTTAAGATGGTTTGAATTTCATTTGTGTCTGCTTGTTTTTGGTCAAGCAGTTCTTTTTTCAAGTCTGCTTTCATGTCATCGTATTTACCGCGTTCTTCGGTCTTTTTAATGATATGGTAGCCGAATTGGGATTTCACTGGTTTGCTGATTTCATTTACTTTCAGTTTGAAAGCAGCTTTGCTGAAGTTCTCGTCCATTTGGCCTTCTTTTGCGAACCAGCCTACATCGCCGCCTTGTGCTGCTGAAGCGGTATCAGTTGAATATTCAGAGACAAGGGCATCCCATTTTTCACCTTTATCTAATTTCTTTTCCACTTCGTCCGCTGTTTTCTTATCAGCTACTAAAATGTGGCTTGCACGGATTTTCCCTTTAAGGTCATCGTAATATGCTTTTACTTCTTTATCAGTGATTTTGATGTTAGCTTTGGCAGCCTTTTGAGTCAGCAGCTCATATTTCACTTGATCTTTGATGTAATCCTTACCAAATTCATCTTGAAGCTGTTTTAAACGATCTTCACCAAGTGACTTTTTATATTCTTCCAATTTCTTATCGATTTCTTTATCGGATACTTTGTATTTGTCATCAAGAACCTTTTGTTGAACAAGTAGGTTTAAAGCATCTCCACCTGCTTGTTTCTTAAGAGTTGTATAAAGTTCTCCTTTTGTGACATCTCCTGATTTTGTTGTTGCGATCACATCTTTATCACCGCTACTGCATGCGCCAAGAGTTAAAACACTTACTGCTGTTACAGCTGCTAAAGCCATTTTTTTCATTCAAAAAACACTCCTAATCTTTCCAATTTATTTATCATTGCTTGTATCATAACATATTGTGACATGCTGTAAAAAGAAATGCAAATGGAAGGGCATTCGTCTAGTCAAAAAATTGCGCGCGACATACACATATAGTGATCACAAAAAGGAGGCTGAATTATATGGGAGCAGGATATTCTAATGGGTTTGCTTTATTGGTCGTGCTATTCATTTTGCTGATCATCGTTGGTGCAGCATATCTTTACTAATTAAATTGCTGTGACAGAAGGGAGCCGTCCTGCCATGCGTGAGGGCGGTTCTTTTTTCAAACGATGACAGGTGCCTAAACGTTTTTTATTTTTCTGCATACACTGAGCTTAGAACAGAGGAAGAACTGGCAGGAGGTGTTTTCACATGGGAGGAGAAGTCTTTGCAGGCGGTTTTGCACTAGTCGTCGTATTATTCATCTTATTGATCATCATCGGTGCATCTTGGATTTGCTAATGAAAATATACACAAAAAGCTGCCCTCAAACTGGCAGCTTTTGCTTTGATCTTAAATAGAAATGGTAATTTCAACAAATGATGAGATAAGTAAGATCAGTATCGATACATTGATAAAGCGAAACACCTTATCTTGCCGTTCTTCAGGAATCTCTCTGACAAGGCATAATGTATTAGTAAGCCTGTTTATTGAATACACAATAAACGCGGCAAAGACGATGAAGTAAAATAAAACTATCGGAGATCCCCCCTCTCTATGCTATTCCCATACTACATTACCAAATTTTTTATGAAAAAGATAGAAGTTGGCTTTAAAAACCTCATGATGAGGAAGTTTGGTCAACTAAAATATCAAACTCGTCTTGAGCTTGATCAATGATGCAGGATTTAGGTGCTTTGAGCAGCTTCCATGCAAATAAAAAGTCAGGCAAACAATAGCCTGCATGTATACTTGCGATGATGATAAAATAGTGTGCGTACATGGGAAAAGCCGCGCCTAACACAAAGTATACCGGTGAGATGACACAAAACGGGCTGAGAAGTGAAAAAAGCATCACTTTCTTAGGCACGCGCTGCCAGCAATTTCGTTTCATAAATAGCGTCATTTTTTTCTTATTTTTCATCACTGGGATCAAGTGAACCACACGGTGGACAAGCAATGTCACAAGTAAGAGCACGGCAAAAAGCGGTGCGTTATGGCTGCTTAGCCTCGTTTCAGGATGAGTCAGTTGAAAACATAAAAATGCCATAATGAAAAAAAGGATAGTAAGACTTATGGCTGAAATCATCATTCTCGTATAACCATAATCCTTTTCAAGATTAATGGTCTTCCAACAATTCATTTTTCATCCTTCCAATCTAAAAATCGAATTGAATATCTCAAGATAATTTACTCTTCCTGAGGATAAAAATCAATGGTTTTGATGAAAAAAAAATAAAATGCTGCCTTCAAATGGAATAAAGAGAGGAAACTTTGGGTTTTTCAAGAAAAAAGAACAGAAGGGGGAGGTTCGTCTCTTTCGTCAATGAGTAATTTCGGCTAAAATAGAAGGACTAAGAGAAAGAGGGAACGTACATGAGTATTGAGGAACGAATGAGCCAGCTTGAATATTATATGGAACTTTTATTGACGACAGCCGATATGAGCCGTTATCCATATTATGCGTTATTGATCAGGCAGCGTGTAACGAAAGAAGAGGCAGAGGAAATTGAGCGTATTTGTGCTGAGCTTTCAGAGGAAATGGATAAGCAAAAAGCACAAGGCTACGTCATGTTTGACGATCTCCTTGCGCTCTTTGCGGGACAGTTAATTGAAAAGCTGGATGTTCATGAGACGATATTTGCTTTGCATGATCAAGGGCTGTTTCAGCCGCTAATGAATGAATTTATAAAGATCATTAAACAATTTGATTTGTTTTAGCCGCTTTTTCTGCTGCCTCAGCTGAGTCTTCAAGTTCCTCAGACTTTTTCGTGACTTTTCCTCGCTCATTCAAAAAGTCTTTCTCAATGTTTGAAAACGATTTCTCAAAAATCTCCATGAAATCCTCACCATAAATGTTTCGGATGATACACATCATTTCTAAAATCTCAGGGAACTTTCCGTAAATGTCATGAAGCGGCTGTGCGCCTTTGACAATACCAGTTCGGGCCGGGTCATAATCTTCGAGTAGTTTATGGAATGTCTCTTCGCCTTTTGGCGTTAGCTCAATATACGTATTGCGTTTATCGTTTAACTTTTTAGAAAATTTTAAAAATCCTCGTTCCTCCAGTTTCTTGGAGAAGTTAAACGCCGTTGATACATGCATGACGCCAAACTTTGCAATTTCTGATATTGAAGCTCCTTTTAACTGATACGCAATCCACAAAATATGATGTTCATTGATATTTAGGTTATACGGTTTGATCCACTGCTGCCAGTCCTTTTCAATGGATTTCCAAAGAGCTTTGCTCAATTGGGCCATTCTTTGACTGAATAAAAGTGCTTCTTTTACATCGAAAGGCTGTTCCGAATGATTCATCCATTTCACCTACTTCTCTTTTTCTTGTAATTCTATTATGCCAATAAAATAAAGATTAATAAAGCTGAAAATTCAAGAATTTTTAAAAGTCATGAAAAACATTGACAAAATAACCTTTTTTCAACAAAAAAAGTGCGGGATACGCACCCCGCACACTTTTGTAAACGAATATTTTTTTGTGAGTATATTAGTTTTGTAAGGTTTTCTCCAGTTGTTTGAGCTTTTCCTCAATTTCCTGAATTTCCTTTTGTAAGTCCTGCTGATGAGGTTTGATTTCTTCGCGCCATTGCTGAATCGATGTTTGCAATTCAGACCCGACTTCTTTAATAACCTCTGCGCTTTCTTTTGCTGTTTCCACAATTTGCTCTTTTAAAGCTTGTCCATCTCTTTTTAATTTTGTCAGCGTATCTTCGAATTTGTCATAGCCGTCTTTCATCTTTCCGCGCACATCTCTGCCAGAAGAGGGAGTCGTCAGGAGCACTGCCGCACCTCCGAGGAGACCGCCTACAAATAATCCTGTTAATAAAGAACGTCCACTAGCCATTCAAATCACCTCTAATCAAATTTTACACATTCGCATGTTCTTTCTGAGCTGACGATCAGCTTCATTGAACTTCCATACATAGCTTGCTTTATTTTAGCATACTTTTGAAGAAAAGGGAGGGGAGAAGGTTGTCTGTCTTTCTGTTCGTTTTTATGTGTATCGGCATCGTTTTTACAGTTGGTTCTATTCATTATGCAAGACAGCTTGGGTATGCAGGGTCTTATCCGCCAAAACATGTATTAAAGCAAAAAGCACTTGTGTGTGCGGCAGGTGCAGGGATTTCGCTCCTCATTTTGCTGCTGACCCTTTTTCTTTTATAAAAGCATGAAAAAAACCTCTTCATCTATCATGAAGAGGTTCGGTTATTCGTTAAGCAACTTCTATCATTCTTGCACGTCTCAGAATGGACTGAGCAATTGGGAAGACAAATACCATAGCAATGGTATTAATCACGGCTGCTGGCAGGACCACGCCCACAAGAAGTGCCGGTAATGCAGCTGGCAGTCCAGTGATCAGTAAAGCGGCAGATAGGAAAATCACACCGGATACGATGGTTCCAATCGCAGTTAACACAGCGGTCAGCACCACTTTGTTCTTTATCTTCAAGCAAGATAGGAAAAGGGCTAGGAAGATAAAGGCTGTTACTGGCTTATCAATCATATTCGGAATTTGTCCGCCTGGAAATCCCGTTGTTAATGCAGAAATGACACCAGTCACTAGCGCAATCACGACGACATGCTGTACCTTTGGAAAAAGGATGATGCTTAAAAACATCATGACCAGCATCATATCAGGTTTCATTCCGAAAAAGATGGGCGGGAAAATCGTATGCAAAACAGCTCCCATTGCTGCAAGCAATGACATAATCACTAATTCTTTTGTTTTCATTTCTATGCTCTCCTCTGCTAAGCTCTTATAGGACTCTCCAATAATATGGCTCATCATTTATTGCAAGAGTCATGACTTTATATTTCTCGTTATTATAACAAATTTATTTCCCTATAGAAAAGCCTTTTTACTCATTTTCTTGCTGGAACTTTTTCATAAAGTCCGCAAGCTTTTGGCAGTCTTCAATTGAGACCGCATTGTAAATAGATGCTCTGCATCCACCGACAGAACGGTGGCCGGCAAGTCCAACCATTTGCTCTTGCTTCGCTTTTTCTACAAAGGATGACGTAAGTGCGTCATCGCGAAGAGTAAAGGTGACATTCATATGCGAACGGCTGTCAGCACGCGCATGTCCTTTATAAAAACCGCCGCTTTGATCAATTGTATCATAGAGAATGCCTGCTTTTTGTTCATTGCGTTTTTCCGCTGCTTCTACACCGCCAGCATGTTTGACATGCTCAAGGACAAGTGACAGCATATAAATCGCAAAAGTCGGTGGTGTGTGATAAAGAGAGCCAGCTTTTGCGTGGGTTGAATATTTTAATATTTTTGGCGTGCTGCTTTTCTCTTTCTCTAATAAACGTTTGCGCGCAATCACAATGGTGATACCAGAAGGTCCTAGGTTTTTTTGTGCCCCGGCATAGATGAAATCAAATGAAGAAACGTCTATTTTTTTGCTGAGAATATCACTGGACATATCCGCAATGAGCGGGAGTGACGTGTTCGGGAACGTTTTCCACTGAGTGCCGAAGATCGTATTGTTCGATGTGATGTGTAAGTAAGCGCCATCTGTTAAACCAGAAGCATCTACTTCTGGAATATACGAGTAGTTGTCGTCTTCACTTGAAGCAAGCACAGATGTCTTACCAAACCCTTTTGCTTCTGACAATGCTTTTTCAGACCAAGCACCTGTTTGAATGAAATGAGCTGTTTCGCCTTCATGTAAAAAGTTCATAGGAATCATCGCAAATTGAAGACTAGCTCCGCCTTGTAAAAAGAGGACTTCATAATCTTCGGGAATGTCCATCAGTTCCACCAAAAGCGCTTTTGCTTTATTGTGTACTTCTTCATATTCACCGCTGCGATGAGAAAGCTCCATCACAGACATCCCAGTTTGTTTAAAATCAACAAGTTCTTCCTGTGCTTTTTGAAGCACTTCTAGCGGCAGTGCCGCCGGACCAGCATTAAAATTCGTCGTTCGCTTCATCACAATCTCTCCCTATTTCTCGCGTTAATGGATCAAAAGATAAAACCATCCTATCACAAATTTGAAGCATTTGGACAAAAAAATTGAATCGTTCAAAATATCTTACTATTAAGAGGTGGCAGCGATGAAAAAGGGGGCAAAAATAAGAAAACCCCATCTGTTAAGATGAGGTAAGCCGCGTGTGGATGGCAGAAGAAATGTCTTTTAAATCCTCTGACGTGTATTGATCTTGATGTGATTTCCATACGGCACCAAAGCCATCCCCTTTGCCGTAACGCGGAATGATATGCATATGGTAATGGAACACCGATTGTCCGGCTTTTTCACCGTTGTTGTTCAGGAGGTTTAACCCAATTGGTTCAAACTCCTGTTTGATCGCCCTTGCAATTTTCGGAATCGCTTGAAAGTAGTGGTTAGACACTTCTGGTGTCATCTCATAGATGTTTTCTTTATGTATTTTCGGGATTACAAGGGTATGTCCTTTTGTTACTTGGCTGATATCAAGAAAAGCCAATACATGCTCGTCTTCATAAACTTTTGCACATGGAATGTCTCCATCAATGATCTTGCAAAAAATGCAGTCGCTCACGCCATGTCACTCCTCATTATTTTTCCTTTATCGTATCACAAAAAGAAGCAAAAAAGAAAACAGGACAAGCGAACTCCTTTGGTCGCTCATCCTGCTCCTGCAGAAGAAATGCTGATGCTTTCATTCGAATGCCTTTTGAATTCTCTATTTACTGAAATAAAGAATTCATATGCCTGCTATTTCTGCCGTAAACACCTCATTTGACGTTTTGGTTTGTCGTATACATATTGTATAGGACACAAAAATCAAGAATCAGTGAAGCAAAACAGAAGCTAAGGTTTTTAGATGAAAAACCAACTTGTCATGCGGTTCTTTGCCTTTAACAAACACCTCATTTACTTATTGGTCATCAAGTTCATTTCTTCTACATACATTATGATGACCAAAGCGCCTATTTTTTATTCATGACTCGTCTATAGGTAAACATTTCAAATTATCATTCGTTTTTGTTACTATAAAGGAAAAAAGAAAGAAAGGAACGAATTCATGTCCCTTCTCACTGTAAAAGATGTAACGGGTGGATATACGAAGAATCCCGTTCTAAAAAATATTTCATTTGAATTAGAAAGAAATCAAATCGTCGGTCTCATTGGCTTAAACGGGGCGGGGAAAAGTACAACCATCCGCCATATTATCGGGCTCATGAAACCGCATAAAGGTGTCATTGAATTGAATGGACGAACCCTTCAAGACGACCAAGAGGCGTATCGTTCACAATTTACGTTTATTCCTGAAACACCTGTTTTATATGAAGAATTAACGTTAAAAGAGCATTTAGAGCTGACAGCGATGGCTTACGGTCTATCAAAGGAACAATTAGACGAACGCCTGCCATCATTGCTGAAAGAATTTCGAATGGAGAAACGGCTGAAATGGTTCCCTGCTCATTTTTCAAAAGGAATGAAGCAGAAGGTCATGATTATGTGTGCATTTCTTGTGGAACCAGAGCTGTATATCATCGATGAACCGTTTTTAGGGCTTGATCCTCTTGCAATCAATGCACTGCTTGAACGGATGAATGCTGCGAAGAAAAGCGGCGCTAGTGTCCTGATGTCAACACATATTTTGGCGACAGCTGAACGTTATTGTGATTCCTTTATTATTTTGCACGAAGGGGAAATCAGAGCGAAAGGAACGCTGGCAGAGCTGAGAGAACAGTTCAATATGAGAGATGCGACACTCGATGATCTTTATTTGGAATTAACAAAGGAAGAAAGCTATGAGTAAAACAACGCAAACCATTTGGAAATCAAGATTAGAGGAACACGTACAGGAAACAAGAAAATACTTAAAATACATGTTCAACGATCATCTTGTCATTGTGCTCATTTTTTTCCTTGCAGGCGGAGCAAGCTGGTACAGCAGCTGGCTTAAACATATTCCGGCTCACTTCCCATCTTACTGGGTGATGGCAGTTGTTTTCTCATTAGTACTCACAAGCTCATACGTACGTACGTTGATTAAAGAAGCCGATCTCGTGTTCTTGCTTCCTTTGGAAGGGAAGATGGAGCCTTACTTAAAACAAGCTTTTAACTTTAGCTTCATTTCTCAGCTGTTTCCTCTCATTGCTGTATCCATTGTCGCACTTCCGCTTTATTCGGCGGTGTCTTCAGGAGGCATCACGGGGTATGTGCTGATACTTGCGCAAATGATTTTGATAAAGGGTCTTAATACAGCCATTCAATGGAGAATCACTTATTTTCAAGGAAAACACGTGAGATGGCTCGATGCAGCCCTTCGTTTTCTATTAAATGTGATGCTGATCTACACCGTCTTACAGGCAGCCTATGCGATTGCAATCGTTTTTTATCTTATCTACGGTGTCTATCTTGTCTACTTAACAAATGCAGTGAAAAAACAGCCCTTTCAATGGGAAATGCATATTTCAGATGAATTAAAACGGAAGCAGCGCTTTTATCGTTTGGCAAACTTATTTACAGATGTGCCTCACTTAAAGAAACAGGTGAAAAGAAGAGCATACATGGACTGGCTTATGAAGTTTGTTCCGTACGATCAGCGTAAAACTTTTTCTTATATGTATGTGAGGGCGTTTGTACGCTCAAATGACTATTTTGGTCTCGTGTTTAGATTAACGGCCGTGTTTGTCCTGATTATTTTGTATACAGGTGCAGCAGGCTGGGTGGGTGCATTACTTGTCTTGTTCACAGTATTTATCACAGGTGTACAGCTTGTGCCGTTAACGAAGCACTTTGCTCATCTTTCATTACAGGCACTTTATCCAGTTTCTCAAAAAGAAAAGGATCGAAGCTTTTTTGTTCTTGTCCGTAATGTGCTGATCATCCAATCAATCTTGTTGAGCTGTGCGGTACTTCCATCAGGAGGCTGGCAGGGAAGCGGACTTGCCCTTCTCATTTCTTTAGCATTTGTGCTTGTCCTCTTTAAGCCTTACGTACAAAGCAGGTTAAAAAAGATGAGATAAGTGGAGATATGTTTTACAGCGAGAATATGATGACATCAAGGAGGGAACCGGATGAATGCAGCTGAACGGGAGTTGTATGAAGAAGCCATTTTTTTTCAAACACGTTTTTTAAGAAAACCATCAAAGATCGAACGGTTTTCAAAAGGAGTTCAGCAGCAGGTGAACCGCCGAATTCCTGCTCAATTTCATCAAGTCATCACAAGTGCGGTCAAAACAATGGTTGAATCCACCGTATCAGGATCACACTTCACTTCATTTTCAGTGATTGATGAACAATTATCTATTGTAGAACGAAATGAACTGGCAAAGGATAAAGTTAAGTATTACCAAAAGGCGGCTGCCATCGAAGGGATTGGAACAGGTGCAGGCGGTTTATTCCTCGGAATGGCAGACTTTCCGCTGCTGCTAAGCATAAAGATGAAATGCCTTTATGAGCTGGCAAGTATATATGGCTTTGATTTATCTCAAAAGGAGGAAAGACTCTTTTTGCTCTGTATATTTCAACTCGCCTTTTCCAGCAGTGCACATCGCCAAAAAATGATGAAGATCATAGATGATTGGGAAACGAGCCGCGAGGAAATGGATTGGTACAGCTTTCAGCAGGAGTATCGAGATTACATTGATCTTGTGAAGCTGTTTCAATTAATGCCGGTCGTCGGAGCCGCTGTTGGCGGGGTGGCGAATCATCAGCTGACAGGACAGCTCGGAGATGTCGCACGCCATGTGTTTCACATGCGAATATTGAAAGAAATGAAATAGAAAAGCCGCTGATGACAGCGGCTTTTTTTTATTCATTGTAGGAAAGAACGGCGTTAGCGAGTACCTTTGCTGCGACAGGCATTGCTTTTTCGTTGATATCAAACTTTGGATGATGATGTGGATACACGTTCTGGCTGTTTTCGGGCATGGCGCCTGTGTAGAAGAAGGTACCAGGGACATGCTGAAGGTAGTAAGCAAAGTCTTCTCCGCCCATTTGGGTTTCCGCTTCTTTTACTTCTGTGACACCTTCTGTCTGGTTTGCGATGCCAGCAATATATTCAGTCGGCTTTGAATGATTTTTGACAGCAGGGTATCCTCTTACGTATTCATATGTGTAGGCAGCATCATGCATCTGGCACACCCCTTTTACCACCTGTTCAATTTCTCGTTCGATGATATGCCGTGCACTTTCTTCAAAGGATCGTGCAGTACCAGTTAAAACAGCTGAATCTGCAATGACGTTAAAGGCATTCTCCGCTACAAAACCTCCAACAGAAACAACAGCAGAATCAATCGGATTGACTTTACGGGCAACGACTTGCTGCAGGTTTGCGACGATTTGTGAACCGATGAGTACGGCATCTTTTGTTAAATGAGGCTGGGCGCCGTGTCCGCCTTTCCCTTGGACTTGAATGGAGAAACGATCGGCAGCTGCCATAAAGTTCCCGCTTTTATAAAGAATCGTGCCACAAGGCTCTGAAGACCAAAGGTGCGTACCGAATATCACATCGACACCGTCTAAACAGCCGTCTTCAATCATTGGTTTTGCACCGCCGGGAGCATATTCCTCCGCATGCTGATGAATGAGGACGATCTTCCCTTTTAATTGATCACGATGCGTATGCAAGATTTTTGCTAATACAAGAAGTGTCGCAGTATGCCCATCGTGACCGCACGCATGCATCACACCAGGCTTTGTTGATTTGTAAGGCACATCCTTTTCATCGTGGATGGGAAGTGCATCAAAATCAGCTCTGAGGGCAATGGTTGGCCCAGGAGAAGCTCCTTCAATAAAAGCGAGTACGCCATGGCCGCCCACCTGAGTACGTGTAGGGATTTGTAAAGTATCATAGTAGCTGGCGATGAAAGCGGCTGTTTCTTCTTCCTGAAAAGAAAGTTCAGGATTCATATGGAGATGGCGTCTAATTTCAACCATTTCCTCATAATGTTCATCAAGACGTTCATTGATGCTTTTTTGTAAAGTGGATATTGTCATTGAATCGAAAACCTCCTTCATGCTCTTTTACTGATTGTATGGTAATTGTTAGAATCTTTCAACAGAAGAGGATTTCGTGGTCAGTATCAAAAGGTCATTTTACATAAAAGTCGAAGTTGATAGAAGCAGGGAAAGGGAGGCGTAGCGTTGGGAAGCTGTCCGAATTGTTCAAAAACATTTTCTTTCGTCGAAAAATTTCATTTATCACATACGAAAATGATGATGTGTCCAAGCTGCCGGCATCAAATCAAAGAAACATTTGTCTCAAAAATGAGTTTTTTCATGATCTGCTTGATTCCGCTATTGGTGCTGTTGATTCAATTGAAAGGTGCTTCACCGATGTTGAAGTGGCCGGTCTTATTAGGTTGGATATTGCTGAATTTCTATGTGCTTCAGCCGATCATTCATCGGTACGAGCTAAAATCAAGCTCATAAAATGAAGAGCCCAGCGACTGGGCTTTTTTTGATGAAAAAAAGAAGTGCTGAGAGCAGCACTTCCTTAATTGTCTGTGACGGCATGGTAGGATGTGAGGTAAGCTGGACGAGAGAAAATGGAGCCTGTATCCTCGTGTGGCTGAAAGAATGCTTCTGATTCTTGAAAGTCTTGAAATAAGTCCTCTGATTCCCAAAGTGTCAAAATCAAATAAACTTCTTCATCTTTTTGAGGTCTTAAAACGCGAATAGCCTGGAAGCCGCGCTGATGTTCTGAGATGTTCGTCTTTTTCTGAAAGGTGGATTCAAACAGTGCTCTGCTTTCAAGCTTAACAGGGATATGATTCAAGGTGACGAAACCAGATTGGACAAGCTCGCCTTTCGCATAAATCACATCATAGGCATGAGGGGCTTTAAATACAGTCTCACCCTCCGTTTCATGAAAAAGAGCTGCTTGTTCTTTTCCAACCATATAAAGCAGATTTTCCAGATGATGTTTCTTTGCGATTTTATGCAAAAAATCTGCTGTTCCATATGTAATATAGAAATTCATCTAAACCGCCTCCTGCTTGATAGTATAACAAAAGAATGATATATAATTCTTTGGCAGTCAATCCATAAAACATATTATGAAGCAATACATCCCATACTATCCGTATAAAGGAATGAGGTGACCTAATTTGAAGAAAAAGAAGATAATCATTCCATTAGTCATTGCAGGAAGTACAATCGTACTCTCATTTATTGGCTATCTGACGATTTTATTTTTAGGACATTATGTCATAGATGAAAAGAAGCTTGTTTTTCACGCTTCCTCCAAAATCATTGATCAGAATGGAAAAGAACTCACAAGCATGTATTCAGAAAATCGGGACCCTGTGTCCTTAAAAGAAGTGCCTGATAAAGTAGCGAAAGCTTTTGTGGCTGTCGAGGACAAGCGTTTTTATGAGCATCACGGAATTGATGCACAGTCTATTTCAAGGGCGGTTTATCGAGATATATTAGCAGGAGGAAAGGTAGAGGGCGGCAGTACAATTACTCAGCAGCTTGCAAAAAATATTTTTCTCACAAATGACAAAACCTTTCTTCGAAAAACGAAAGAAGTCATTATTGCCATTAATTTAGAAAGAGATTATTCAAAGGATAAGCTGCTTGAGATGTATTTGAATCAGCTTTACTTCGGACATGGTGTTTATGGTATTCAGGCAGCGGCCAATTATTACTTTAGTAAGGATGTCAAAGATTTAACGGTCAGCGAAGGTGCTTCTCTCGCTGCAATGCCAAAGGCACCATCTTCTTACTCGCCTGTTTTACACCCTGATAAAAATAAACAAAGGCGGGACACCATCCTGAATTTAATGAACGAACAAGGGTATTTGTCTTCAACAGAAACAGTAGAAGCAAAAGGGAGAACACTAGGTATTCATTTGAAAAAGAAATCAGAAACCCCTTGGGTGGACAGCTATGTTGATCTCATCATTAAAGAAGCAGAATCAGAGTATGCCATTTCACATGAACAATTGCTTCAAGGCGGCTATACCATTACAGTTCCGATTGATATGAATCTGCAAAAAACCGCATATGATGCGATGAAGAACAACCGTTATTTCCCGGGAAAAAGCGGTTCTCCGGAAGGCAGCGCCGTATTTATTGATAACGAGTCTGGCGGAGTGAAAGCAGCCATCGGAGGACGAGAATACCAGGCAAGAGGCTATAACAGGGTGACGGCTGTTAGGCAGCCGGGATCTGTTTTTAAGCCGATCGCGGTCTACGGTCCGGCAATGCAGGAGAAAAAATTTAGACCTTATTCATTGCTTGAAGACAAAGAAAAAAGCTATGACGGCTATTCACCTAAGAATTACGATGGGCAGTATGAAGGCAGGGTTACAATGGTGGATGCCCTCATGAAAAGTAAAAATACTGCTGCGGTGTGGACGTTAAGCCAGCTTGGCATTGATACGTCGAAATCATATCTTGAGAAAATGGGGATAGATATCTCGGATAAAGGACTAGCCATGGCGCTTGGCGGTTTAGAAAAAGGGGTTTCTCCATTACAGATCGCTGGAGCCTTCCATACATTTGCAAATGAAGGCGTATATAAAAAGCCTTTCTTCATTCAGAAAATCACCAATGATGAAGGAGAAACTGTAGAAAAGAATCGTGGTCAGCAAGAACGAGTGTTTAGCGTGCAGAATGCTTGGAATATGACAAGAATGCTTCAGCAAGTTGTCAAAGGCGGGACAGCCCAGAGCGGTTCATACGCTGGAGATTTAGCAGGTAAAACAGGTACCACCACATATTCGGGTGTGAAAGGTGCAACAAAGGATGCTTGGTTTGCCGGCTATACGCCTAGTACGACGGGGGCGATTTGGATGGGGTATGACAAAACCGATAACAGCCACTATTTAACTGGGGGCAGTCAATACCCAGTGCAGCTGTTTAAAGATATTTTAACAGCAGCTCAAATCACCAATGAAACGTTTGAAAAACCAGAGGGGGTTAAAGAACTTCAATCTCCTATCCATTTAGAGGGACTATCAGGATTTGAAGCCCGCTATGCGTTTAAAATCAAAGGATTGTTTACATTAGAACTGTCTTGGGACAATCAGGAGGATAAACGCGTTGAATACCGTATCTATGAAAAGAGAAATGGAAGCGAGACGCTGATCGACACAGTGACAGGCGTGGGCAGCTATACAATGCCGTATGCCAATGTGTTTTCGAATGCAGAGTATAAGGTTGTTCCATATAATACCCAAACGCAAGAAGAAGGCGAAGGCAGTGAGTATGTCAAGCCAGAGGCTTTTGGACGTTAATATTCGGCGATTTTTTGAACATTGAGCCGCTTTAGTATACCGTTCCTTGAAAACACGGTATAGTAAAAGCAGTGTTTGAGCCTTATACAAAGAGAGTGTAAGGCGAAAGGTGGAATGAAAGGTAATGGGAAAAACGAAGGTTTTTAATGACACGTTCTTAAAGGCGTGTAAAGGGGAAAAAACAGACCATGTACCAGTTTGGTATATGAGACAGGCAGGACGCTCACAGCCTGAATATCGTGCCCTTAAAGAAAAATACGGGCTATTTGAAATTACGCATCAGCCAGAGCTATGTGCTTATGTAACAAGACTTCCTGTAGAACAATATGGTGTAGATGCCGCTATTTTATATAAAGATATTATGACCCCGCTTCCGGCTATTGGAGTGGACGTTGAAATTAAAAATGGAATTGGACCTGTGATTGATGCACCAATTCGATCAAAAGCAGATATCGAACGTCTTGGGGAACTTCATCCTGAAGAAGACCTGCCATATGTGCTTGATACCATTCAGCTTTTAACGAAGGAACAGCTGAATGTCCCGCTCATCGGTTTTGCTGGCGCACCATTTACGATGGCAAGCTATATGATTGAAGGCGGCCCATCTAAAAATTATCATAAAACAAAGGCACTGATGTACAGTGATCCTGAGGCATGGATGCTGCTCATGAACAAATTAGCTGATATGACGATCACGTACATACGCGCGCAGGTAAAAGCAGGGATCAGTGCATTTCAAATTTTCGACTCATGGGTTGGTGCTTTAAATGCAGCAGATTACCGGACATTCATTAAGCCTGTCATGCAGCGAATTTTCACAGAGCTGAAGTCTGAAAACGTCCCAATGATTATGTATGGAGTTGGTGCAAGCCATCTAGCGAAAGACTGGCATGACCTGCCGCTTGATGTGGTTGGACTGGATTGGCGTATGAGTGTAGACGAAGCGAGAAAAGAAGGGCTCACAAAAACGTTACAGGGGAACCTTGATCCAACAATTTTACTTGCTCCTTGGGAAGTCATTGAAGAAAGAGCAAAAGATATTTTAGATCAAGGAATGAAATCAGATCACTTTATCTTTAACTTAGGCCATGGGGTATTTCCTGATGTTTCACCAGATACGTTAAAGAAGCTGACAGATTTTATTCACGATTATTCAGCGAAACATAAAAAATCATCCATCTAAACTATTTCAACTGATCTGAAGGAGTGTTGGTTGTGGAGAAAAAGAAAATGGGACTTCTTGTCATGGCATATGGCACCCCATATAAAGAAGAAGATATTGAACGTTATTATACACATATCCGCAGAGGCAGAAAGCCGGAGCCAGAGATGCTGCAAGATTTGAAGGATCGCTACAAGGCAATCGGCGGTATATCTCCTTTATCAAAAATTACCGAACAGCAGGCAAATGGTTTGTGTGATCATTTGAACGACATCCAAGACGACATTGAATTTCATGTCTACATTGGTTTAAAACATATCGAGCCGTTCATTGAGGATGCAGTCGCAGAGATGCACCGGGACGGTATTACAGAAGCAGTGAGTATTGTTCTTGCGCCGCATTTTTCAACCTTTAGCGTGAAATCGTATAATAAACGTGCACAAGATGAGGCAGACAAGCTTGGCAATCTGAAGATTACGTCTGTGGAAAGCTGGTACGATGAGCCGAAGTTTGTGGACTATTGGGTGAAACAAGTGAAGGATACGTATGCATCGATGAGTGAAGAGGAAAGAGAATCAGCCGTACTCATTGTGTCTGCACACAGCCTTCCTGAAAAAATTATCGCAGCAGGAGATCCATATCCTGATCAGCTCGCACAATCTGCCAAAATGATTGCAGAAGGTGCAGGAATTGAACATTATGAAATTGGCTGGCAAAGTGAAGGCAACACGCCTGATCCATGGCTTGGACCAGATGTTCAAGACTTAACACGGGACCTATTCGAACAAAAAGGCTATAAAACGTTCGTATATGTGCCTGTTGGGTTTGTCGCTGACCATCTTGAAGTGTTATACGACAACGATTATGAATGTAAAGTCGTAACAGATGAAATCGGTGCAGCCTACTATCGTCCAGAAATGCCAAATGCGAAACCAGCATTTATTGATGCTCTCGCAACTGTCGTATTAAAGAAGCTTGACGAAAGCAAGTAATTATATAAAAGAAGGCGATCCTATGCATGACAATCAAAAACACCTTGTCATCATTGGCGGTGGCATCACTGGTTTAGCCGCCGCCTTCTATTTGGAAAAGGAAGTCGAAGAAAAAGGTCTTCCAATTCAAATATCTCTTATTGAAGCGAGCCCTAGGCTAGGTGGAAAAATACAAACATTATATAAAGACGGCTACATCATTGAACGTGGACCTGATTCATTTTTAGAAAGAAAGGTCAGTGGACCGCAGCTGGCGAAGGATGTGGGGCTCGCAGATCAGCTCGTCAATAATGAAACAGGGCAAGCATATGTACTAGTCAATGAAACACTTCACCCGATGCCAAAAGGCGCTGTCATGGGTATTCCAACTCAAATCAGCCCATTCATCACAACCGGTCTTTTTTCAGTTGCAGGAAAAGCGAGAGCCGCAATGGATTTCGTACTGCCAAAAAGCAAACAGACAGAAGATCAGTCGCTCGGTGAATTTTTTAGAAGACGTGTCGGTGATGAAGTAGTTGAGAATTTAATCGAGCCTCTTCTATCAGGCATTTATGCAGGTGACATTGACCGCCTAAGCTTAATGTCCACCTTCCCGCAGTTTTATCAAACAGAACAGAAGCATCGCAGTTTGATTCTTGGGATGAAAAAATCACAACAGCATGCGAAAGCGCAGCAAGTGACAGCGAAAAAACAAGGGCAGTTCCAAACGATCAATCAAGGGCTTCAAGCGCTTGTTGAAGCAGTGGAAAGCAAGCTCAAGCTGACAACGGTTTATAAAGGGACAAAAGTGAAGAAGATTGAAAAAACAGATAGAGGCTACGGCGTACAATTAGACAGCGGTCAAACGCTTTTTGCCGATTCAGCCATTGTGACAACTCCGCATCAATCGATCTATTCCATGTTTCCAAAAGAAGCAGGGCTTGAGTATTTGCATGATATGACATCTACTTCTGTTGCAACGGTTGCACTCGGTTTTAAAGAAGAGGATGTTCATAATGAATATGACGGCACTGGTTTTGTCATCTCAAGAAACAGTGATTTCTCTATTACAGCCTGTACGTGGACGAACAAAAAATGGCCGCATACAGCTCCTAAAGGAAAAACGCTATTGCGTGCATATGTAGGGAAGGCTGGCGACGAATCAATTGTCGAGCAGTCAGACCATCAAATCGTCAGCATCGTGCTGGAGGATTTGAAAAAAATCATGGATATTAAAGCAGATCCAGAACTGACGACAGTGACTCGCTGGAAGACCAGCATGCCTCAATATCACGTCGGTCATCAAAAAGCCATTTCGAACATGCGAGAAACGTTTAAGCAATCATATCCTGGTGTTTATATCACAGGTGCTGCTTTTGAAGGTGTCGGAATCCCTGATTGTATTGATCAAGGAAAAGCTGCTATTTCAGAAGCTGTATCTTACCTATTTTCATAAAACAAACTCCCTTTTCTGTCAAGAAAAGGGAGTTTTTCATGTTCGAATATTTCAAAAAGAGTTGTGAATCATAAAAGTGAACAAAGTTGTTGCATCTGGAGAAAAGGATGTGGTATATTACTTTCTGTACTTAATGACCAAAACGTTCAAATAGTCATTTTGGGAGTGAGATCATGAGTGTTGATAGGAGACAAATGATTTTAGACGGGGCCACGAAGGCATTTACTCAATTCGGGTATAAAGCCACCACAATGGACCTTGTGGCGAAGCTTGCCAACGTCGGAAAAGGAACCATTTATACCTTTTTCAAAAACAAAGAAGAGCTGTTCGATGAAATTTTTACATCCCTTTTAATGGAGATGAGAAAAATTGCGGATGAAGCAATGGATGAGGAGAAAAGTTTCTCTGAAAACCTTCACTTAGCACTCTTTGCAATATTGGAATTTCGAAAAAACCACCAGCTCACAATTAAAATCTTTCAGGAAAATGCGGAGCTTGGCACGTCAGCGGTCAAGGAAATGATTGAGAAGATGGAGCAAATGATCATTCGCTATATTAAAACGAAAGTAAAAGAAGCGATTGATAAAGGCGATATTAAGCCATGTGATCCTGAATTGACTGCATTTGTGATGGTGAAACTATATATTGCACTTATTTTTGATTGGGAAAAGCGATACGAGCCTTTAACAAAAGAAGAGGTGGCCGAGTCGCTGGAGCTTTATGTACTCAAAGGACTTTTAGCAGCACCATAATTTTTTTTAAGTTCAAATGACCAAATTCTAAATTTAGTCATTCATCTATGGGAGGAAAACAGCAATGAATTTAATTCGGAATCAATGGAAAGACATTGTGACGAGCAAAAAACTACTGATCCCGATTTTAGCTGTCTTATTTATTCCGCTGATTTACAGTGGTGTATTTTTAAAAGCGTACTGGGATCCATATGGTACAGTTGATCAATTGCCTGTAGCGGTGGTCAACTTGGATGAAGGCAGTCATTATGACGGGAAAACACTGCATGTCGGCGATGATTTAGTGAAGGAATTAAAGAAAAACGATAATTTCAAATGGAACTTTGTCGATAGTGAAGAAAAGGCAGTGAAGGGATTAAATAATGAGGATTATTATCTCGTCGTGGAAATACCAAAGGATTTCTCGAAAAATGCAAGTACAGTCCTTGATAAACATCCCAAAAAATCGAATCTGAAATATTATACGAATCCAGGCGCCAACTATGCGGCGTCACAAATTGCGAATAATGCCATTATCAAATTAAAAGATTCAGTTTCAAAGGAAGTCACAAAAAATTACGCAGAGGTCATTTTTGATAACTTCAAAACGATTGCAAAAGGTTTAGATCAAGCAAGCGATGGTGCGAAGAAAATTGATGACGGAACAAAAAGTGCAAAAGATGGCAGTAACAAGTTAAAGGACAATTTAGCAAAATTGGCTGAAGGAACATTAACCTATAGCGAAGGTGTTCATCAGTTTGCTGGTAAAATGGGTGAATTGAACACAGGGATACAATCTCTTGACAGCGGACTTGGCCAGCTCTTAACAGGCTATCAAACCATCGATCAGAAATTTGGAGAGCTTGGTACAGGGATTGATACGTTGACTGAAGGGTTAAACACAAGCCGTGAAGGTCATCAGCAGCTCGCTTCTAAAATGCCGCAATTCACAGCGGGCATTGAGCAGCTAAACAACAAAGCACAATCTTTTTCAGAAAAAATTGAAGCAGTAGAAAAAGTCTTGTCGTCACCAGAATTAGCGAATCTTCAAAAGATGGCGCCTAAACTCGATCAGGTGAAAAAAGACGCAAAAACGTTTAGTACAAAACTTGCTTCATTAAAAGAAGCGCTATCGAATCGAGATGCTAAAGTAAAAAGCATCATCCAAAACAGCTCCATGACAGATGAAGAGAAAAAGGCGGCAATGGATCAGCTTGACAGTCTGCCTAAAATCGAACTGCCTGATCTGTCTGGACTTGAACAAAGCTTAGCGGCCTTGCAGGAACTGCCTGATGCAAGTGAGGTTCAATCTGCGGTTGCTTCTGCAAAAGCTCAGCTGCAGCAAGTCAAACAGCTGCCAAAGAAAACGGAACAGCTCTACACATCTACAGTCGCAATACAAAATGCAATTGATCAAATGACATCTGGTACGAATAAATTGTATCAAGGTGCACTGAAGCTTCAAACAGGTCAAGGCCAATTACAAGATGGTCTGCAGACAGCAAATGGAAAGCTTGATACAGCGAAAAGCGGTGCGGATAAGCTTGCGAATGGTTCAAGCCAGCTGAGCGCAGCATTAAATAAGCTCGAAAGTGGTTCAACGAATATTCAAAGCAACACATCTAAGCTTGCTGAAGGCTCAAAATCACTCGATAAAGGATTGGGCGATTTAAAGAGCGGTACAGGTAAGCTGTCCGATAAATTAAAAAGCGCCGCTGATGAAACAGGAGAAATTGATGCGGGTCAAGACAATTACAATATGATTGCAAGTCCCGTTAAAACAGAAAATGATACAGCGAAAAAGATTGATAATTATGGTACAGGGCTCACACCTTATATTTTATCAATGGGACTCTTTGTAGGGGCTCTCATGCTCACCGTTGTATTCCCAATGAAAGACCCTGCTGGACGCCCTAGAAATGCATTTGAATGGTTTGTCAGCAAATATAGCGTGCTCCTCTTTGTCGGTATTCTGCAAGCAGTCATTGCAAGCTCCATGCTCATCTTTGGGCTTGGTCTTGAGGTGGAAAGCCTCTGGCGCTTCTATCTCTTTGCGATCATCGTCAGTCTGACATTCTTAGCGATCATTCAGCTGCTGGCGACAACGATGGGGAACCCAGGACGCTTCATTGCTGTTATTATCTTGGTACTTCAGCTCGCAGCAAGTGCTGGTACATTCCCGCTTGAGCTTGTGCCGAAATTCTTCCAAGTCATTCATAGTCTGCTTCCAATGACGTATACAATCAATGGATTTAGAACGATCATTGCAAGCGGTGATAACAGCTATTTATGGCACCAAGCAGCGATCCTTGGAACAGTTGCGATCATCATGATGGCAGCAACAACAGCATACTTTGCTTGGAACGTAAGAAAAATGAAACAGGACGAAGCTTAATCCATGAATCCTTTCTCTTTTTAGAGAAAGGATTTTTCATTTGAAATTAGACATCTCGAACCTGAAGCGATATATTTTAAGAAGAGATGCTGAAAAAGGCATACATGGAAGGAATTGCTTTCAGACAAAGGAGGAAATGCCGAATGACAACTGAAGTAAACGAAACCGTTCAGCTGATTCAAAAGCTCGTATCAATCCCAAGTCCATCAGGAAATACAGAAAAAGTGATCGGCTTTGTTGAACGTTTTTTACAAGATTTGAATATTGAGACAAAACGAAATCGAAAAGGCGGATTAATTTCCACAATTAAAGGAACAGATGACAAGGAACACCGCATGCTGACAGCGCATGTCGATACGCTCGGTGCGATGGTTAAGGAAATTAAATCAAATGGACGGCTTCGTCTTGCACTCATTGGAGGCTTTCAGTATAACTCAATTGAAGGCGAATATTGTGAAATTGAAACAGCATCAGGCCATACATACACAGGGACCATTCTTATGCATCAAACGTCCGTTCACGTCTATGCGGATGCTGGAAAAGCGAAACGAAACCAAGAAAATATGGAGATTCGTCTTGATGAAAAGGTAAAAAATGCAGACGATGTCAAAGCACTTGGCATTCAAGTAGGGGACTTTATCTCATTTGATCCGAGAGTGGAAGTGACGTCTTCAGGTTTTATTAAATCAAGACATCTTGATGATAAGGCAAGTGTGGCGCTGCTTTTGCGGCTCATTCACCGGATTCAAAAGGAAAAGATCACATTGCCGCATACGACGCATTTCTTAATTTCCAATAATGAAGAGATTGGCTACGGCGGAAACTCCAATATTCCTGAAGAAACGGTGGAATATCTCGCTGTAGATATGGGCGCGATCGGTGACGGTCAATCAACAGATGAATACAGTGTATCGATTTGTGTAAAGGATTCGAGCGGCCCTTATCACTATGGACTACGCAAGCATTTAGCTGCATTAGCAGAAGAGAACAACATTGATTACCGCCTTGATATTTACCCCTATTATGGTTCTGATGCATCAGCAGCCATTAGAGCAGGGCATGATATCATTCATGGACTGATTGGTCCTGGTATAGATTCCTCGCATGCTTTTGAAAGAACACATGAAGATTCACTTGTCCATACAGCGGATCTCCTTTACCACTATGTCCAATCAACATTAATCACAGCATAAAAAAAGAACCCCTTCTATCGGGGTTCTTTTTGATTAGCTGGAAAGCTGTGTTGGCTCAGGTGCATCTTGTCCAGTCATCACACGATGTCCTTTTTCAGGGTCATACTGCCCTTCCCATTTAGACATGACAACAGCTGCAAGTGCATTTCCTGTTAAGTTCACAACAGTCCGCGCCATATCCATGATACGGTCCACACCTGCAATAAATGCAAGACCTTCAGCAGGTACACCGATTGTTCCTAATGTCGCGAGTAATACAACAAATGAAGTACCAGGAACGGCAGCCATTCCTTTAGATGTTACCATCAGTACAAGAACAAGTGTAAGCTGCTGAACGATTGTGAGGTCAATGCCATATACCTGTGCAAGGAAAAGCGCTGCAATGGCTTGATACAAGACGGAGCCGTCCAGGTTAAACGTATAACCGATTGGGATAACAAATGAAACAATCCCTTTTGGACATCCGATGCGCTCCATTTTATCCATGACCCTTGGTAAAACTGTTTCAGAGCTGGATGTACTAAAGGCAAGAAGCATCTCGTCTTTCATGTAAGCAAGAAATCTGAAAATATTGACGCCAATCATCTTTCCGATAATTCCGAATACAACAATAAGGAAGAGAGCGAGCGCAAAATAAACAAGACCTACAAGCTTACCTAATGAAATAAGAGATTCAAGACCAAATTTTGATACCGTCACACCAATGAGTGCGAATACACCAAATGGCGCAGCTTTCATCACAACATTGACGACATGGAACATGGCATGTGATACACCTTCGAAGAAGGCGAGCACTGGTTTGCCGCGTTCGCCAATGGCTGAAACGCCAAGTGCAAATAGCACAGTGAAGAAAATAATCGCAAGCAAATCACCTTCGGCCAATGATTGGAAGAAGTTCGTTGGAACGATATGAAGGAACGTATCAGCAACTGATTTGCTGCTTTGCTCTTTTTCCGTTTCAACATACTGGCTAATATCTTGTTTTTCCGTATTTCCAAAGTCAACGCCTGCACCAGGTTGTACAAAGTTTGCAAGCACAAGACCAAGGACAATCGCAAATGTTGTGATAATTTCAAAATAAAGAATGGTTCTAAAACCAAGTTTTCCTACTTTTTTACCATCACCCGCACCTGCAACACCTAAAATTAAGCTGGATACGACAATTGGTATGACAATCATCTTGATGAGCCTTAAGAAGAAGTCGCCAATTGGTTTTAAGTATGTCTCGACACCTGGGTTACCAAAAAAGATCGCCCCAACAACGACACCGAGAATAAGACCGATTAGGATTTGAGTAGCCAATCCAAATTTTAATTTTTTCATAGATTTCCTCCCTAACATATTCATTAAAGGAATATTCCCACCATATTAAGTTTTAATATATGAATTAAAGTATAACTAAATTTAAAGAGGTTCGTCCACGATTAAATTATATTAAGAAAATACAAAATTATTAGAAAAAATAGACATTTAGAACCCCCTCCATTGTTTCGAGTCAATAAAAAGTGTCTTCAGAACTAAAACTCATCATATGAAAATACTAAAAAACCCTTTTGTGACAGGGGTTTTACCTTTTTACCTATTTTTCAGAAAAAATAAAAAGCACCTTTGACTCCAACTGATGACGGAGGAAAAAAGTGCTTTTTTATTCAATTTATTCCCTTATTTAAGATAACTTACTTGTGAGCATTCCTCACATTCATTACCGTAACACTCGTGCTGTTCCATTAAATCATTTCCACATTTTGAGCATTTCTTTGAGGGCAAATTTCTAAAAAACTCTGTGATTTTTCCTAGCATTTGTCATCCTCCAATACGATTTGTTGCTATCATTGTATTATAACAGATTAGTAATTGTCAATCTGTTTTGTAACAATAGGCAGGAAGAATGCTTTTTCCTTGAAAAATGGGTATATTGTAAGAAGGGGATTTTTAGAAAAGGAGGGAAAAATGACGATGAAATTAACCGTGATTGGATGCTATGGAGGGTTTCCGGCAGCTGGTGAAGCGACATCAGGCTACCTTTTTGAATCAGATGGCTTTCGTCTTCTTGTAGACTGCGGAAGCGGTGTTCTTTCAAAGCTGCAGCAATACATTGATATAGAAGAACTAGATGCTGTTCTCCTTTCTCATTATCACCACGATCATATTGCTGATATCGGACCACTCCAATATGCGAAGCTAGTGGGATATCATTTAGGAAAAAGCAGCGGCCCGCTTCCGATCTATGGACATGCAGGTGATCAAGAAGCATTTGGACGGCTTTCTGATGATGTACATACAAAGGCAAAGCCTTACCAGCCGGAAGAAGGGATTCAACTCGGACCATTTCAAATTGATTTTTTGAAAACGGTTCATCCGGCAGAATGCTATGCTATGAGAATTCACGCAGAGGATGCTGTGGTCGTGTATACAGCAGACTCAAGCTATCAGGACGCATTTATTCCATTTAGCAAGGGGGCAGATCTGCTCATTGCCGAAAGTAATTTTTACGCTGGACAGGACGGATCAGGTGCAGGACATATGAACAGCACGGAAGTAGGGAAGATTGCAAAGGAAGCAAATGTTGAGGGACTCATCATAACCCATCTGCCCCATTTTGGCCGTCATAAAGACCTAGTCAATGAAGCACAGGCGTTATATACTGGCAGTATACAGCTTGCCCATTCAGGGCTTAGATGGAACAAGGAAGGAAGATAGAGATGCTGTTTATCGATAACGAACAACATTATGATCCAATGATTAATTTGGCAATTGAAGAATATTGCTTAAAATATTTAGATCCAGAAGAAACATATTTACTGTTTTACATCAATCAGCCGTCGATTATTATTGGAAAGAACCAAAATACAATAGAAGAAATCAACACGAAGTATGTGGAAGACAACGGAATTAAAGTCGTGCGCCGCTTATCCGGCGGTGGTGCAGTTTACCATGACAAAGGAAACTTAAACTTCAGCTTTATTACAAAAGATGATGGGGACAGCTTCCATAACTTTAAAAAGTTCACGGAGCCAGTCATCAAAGCGCTTGAAAAGCTAGGCGTTAAAGCTGAATTGAGCGGCAGAAATGACATCATGGCAGATGGACGTAAAATTTCTGGAAATGCCCAGTTCGCAACAAGAGGACGTATTTTCAGCCATGGCACACTGCTATTTGATTCAGAAATTGAACATGTCGTTTCGGCTTTAAATGTGAAAAAAGAAAAGATTGAATCAAAAGGCATCAAATCGATTAGAAGCAGGGTCGCCAATATTAGTGAACTGATGGATCAAAAAATGACAACAGAAGAATTTAGAAAAATTCTTTTAAGCTACATTTTTGATACAAATGGGGACGTGCCTCAATATCGCCTGACTGAAAAGGATTGGGAAAAGATTCACGAAATTTCCCGAGATCGCTATCAAAAATGGGAATGGAACTACGGTCGTTCACCGAAATTTAATTTGCAGCATTCTAAGAGATTCCCTGCAGGCTCCATTGATTTGCGATTAGAAGTGAAAAAAGGGATGATTCAAGATTGCAAAATCTTTGGTGATTTCTTTGGCGTTGGAGATATTGCCGATATTGAGAAGCGGCTCATTGGACAGCAATATGATCGTAAAACGATCAGCGACGTCTTAGAAGATATGGACATGCGTCACTATTTCGGCAACGTATCAAAAGAGGATTTTCTTGATTTAATTTATTAATCGCGGGAAAGCACGGCTAGGGATAGCGGTGCTTTTTTGATTGAAAGAAATGAAAGCGATTTACATTTGATCTTGTGGATTTTTTCGATTGTCTATTATAATAGAAAGGAGGAATGTTTGGCTATAAAATGAATGGTCATTCATTCATTGATGACACGTAAGGGGTGGGAGAATGGATTTGATCAAAAATCTTCAGCAGACGGCGATGACGAAGGGAGAAAATATCGCACTGATCTTTGAAGGAAAGAAGTGGACCTATCGAGAGCTGATGACAAGTATCGAGCGTTTTGCAGATGGATTAGTCAACGAAGGGTTTCAAGCTGGGGATCATATCGCGCTAATTTTAGGAAATTCACCGCATTTTGTCATTTCTTTTTTTGGCGCATTAAAGGCAGGAATTGTCGTTGTACCTATTAATCCAACATACACACCTAGTGAAATTGGATATATGCTCGTCACAGGCGATGTAAAAGGCATTGTGGCGCCTGAACAGCTTCTGCCAGTGTACGAGCAAGTGTATGAACAGCTTCCGTCCATTGAAAGAGTCATTATTTGTGCAGAAAATGAATCGGCGTGCAGATCAAGCTTTAAGGAAGTATCTGATCGGCTTGTTTTCTTTGGGAAACTTGTATCAGGTGCTGCGAATGAAAACGTACATCCTTCCATTCAGCCAGATGATACCGCAGTTATTTTATTTACATCTGGCACGACAGGAAAACCAAAAGGCGCCATGCTCACTCATCTCAACCTTTATTCAAATGCCAGAGACACCGCTGAGTATTTATCGATTGACGAAAAGGACAAGGTCATTGCCGCTTTGCCAATGTTCCATGTTTTTTGTTTAACAGTCTGTATGAATGCACCGTTAATTCATGGCGCGACGATTTATGTCTTGCCGCATTTCAGCCCATCAGAGCTTTTGCACATGATGGAAAAAGAGAAGCCAACGCTATTTGTTGGTGTTCCTACCATGTATAACTATTTGTACCGCCAGGAGGGGCATAATGAAGCGATGTCTTCTGTGAGGATCTGTATATCAGGCGGTGCCTCAATGCCTGTTGCCTTACTCCATGGATTTGAGAAAAAGTTCGGAGTTACGGTCCTTGAGGGCTATGGGTTATCAGAGGCATCTCCAGTGACTGCATTCAATCCTCTTGACGGAAAAAGAAAACCGGGTTCTGTCGGGACTGACATTATGAATGTGAAGAATAAAATTGTGAATGAACTTGGAGAAGAAGTCGGTCCTAATGAAGTCGGAGAGCTGATAGCAAAAGGGCCAAACATCATGAAAGGCTATTATCAAATGCCAGAAGATACGGAAGCTGCACTAAGAGACGGCTGGCTGTATACTGGTGATTTGGCGAGAAGAGATGAAGAAGGATATATTTATATTGTCGATCGGAAAAAAGATATGATTCTTGTTGGCGGTTATAATGTTTATCCAAGAGAAGTAGAAGAAGTACTTTATCAACATGAAGCAGTAGCAGAAGCCGTTGTCATCGGTGTGCCAGATCCAAACACAGGAGAGGCAGTCGTCTGTTACATTTCCCCTAAGAAACATGCTCACATTAATCAAGAAGACATCATCACACATTGTTCACGCTATTTAGCGAAATATAAGCAGCCCCAAACGATCCATTTCATAGATGATATTCCAAAAAACACAACAGGTAAAATTTTAAGAAGAGCGCTAAAGGAAAAGTATCAAGCAGAAGAAAGTAAATAAAAAAGGGAGTCTCTGATGAGGAGGCTCCCTCAGCATGTAGACACCCCCTCGCATTCAAAGTTTTCTCTCAAAGATCATTTTAGCTCTTTTGAATGGCTTCTTTTAACTGTCTCTGAAAAGATTTCGACTGGTTTTGATTCAGTTCATAAAACGTCCCATCTACTAAAAAAACGACCTGTGATCGGTTGGTCCAAAGCTGAAAGGTGGTACCATTTGTTCGTCCGAACATCACCTTGGCGATATAATCGGGCTTTTTTAAATTTTTCTTGAGATGATTGCTTGTTTGTTTGCCTTTATTTAATTCTTCAATTAAATCTTCTGCTGTGTCCTTATCATCTATTTCATAAGAGATGGATTCATTCGCTGGGGAGAGTAGCAATTTTTCTGCTCGATTCTCATCAAAGATTTCGCTCGTCCGGCTGAACACATAAAAGAAGGTGATTAATAAAAGTCCAAAAATCACAACTCCTGCAAGGATTTTCTTCATTTTGATCCTCCAACTCACTGTTTTACATGTAGCTTCTCCGATTTTTGAGCCGCATAATCATTTTTTTCGCGAAAGCTTTTTCAGATGGGGCATGCTATGATGGAGCCACATGAGACAGGTTCTAAACGAAAAAATGCGTGATTAGAATAGAGAGAGGAATGGAAAGGAGGCTGGCCTGTGCGAGTACGCAAGTGGGTAGCTCTTGCAACGGTAGCATACATATTGTACGGTCTTTTTATTTATTCTTATTTGTTTTTAATGGGGGATTCATCTGTTCCTGAAAGTGTGAAAGGGACAAGTGCAGACCCGCATACCTTTATGACAAACCATGAGCTTGTGATTAGCGAGAATTTCTCGAACATACGAAACCTGCTGTATTTCATAACAATTCCATTAGATTGGTATGTCTTTTTCCTTTTGCTCATTTCAGGGTTTTCACGGAAAATAGCAGACTGGAGCCTGGCAGCAGCTCGTTTCACGTTTTTAAGTAAACTTGTGTATGTGTTTGTGCTGTCGCTTCTAACAATGCTCATTTCATTGCCAATTAAGTGGATTGGCTATCAGCTGTCTTTGCACTACGGAGTATCTGCACAAAGTACGGCAAGCTGGTTGAAAGATCAAACACTGGATTTTTGGATTCAATATCCGCTCCTTGCCCTTTGTGCTATTGTGTTCTTTTGGCTGATTCAAAAAAGAAGAAAGCGCTGGTGGCTGTATGCGTGGTGTTTGACAGTCCCAGTCACGCTGTTTCTCTTCTTTATACAGCCGGTCGTCATTGATCCGTTATATAACAATTTTTATCCACTAAAGGATCAAGCTCTTGAGAAGAAAATATTAACGCTGGCAGACAAAGCGCATATTCCGGCAGATCATGTATATGAGGTCAATATGTCTGAGAAAACGAACACGATGAACGCATATGTCACAGGAATTGGTGAAAATAAGCGTATTGTCTTATGGGACACAACACTGCAAAAGCTGAAAGACCGCGAAATTTTATTTATCATGGCACATGAAATGGGACATTACGTCATGAAACATGTCTATATTGGGTTAGCAGGATACTTAGTGCTGTCACTGGCCGGATTTTTTGCCATCGACCGTCTTTATTTTTATCTTTATCAAAAAGGAGCAGCCTCATTTCGACTCAAGGTGTCACACGACATCGCTGCTCTTCCGCTTCTTTTAATCATTGTATCGATGCTGTCATTTGCAGCTTCACCTTTTACAAATGCGGTGTCAAGGCATCAAGAACGGACAGCCGACGAATATGCGGTGAACATGACAAAAGACGGGGAGGCAGGCGTAACGTCTTTTCAAAAGCTTGCAAAATCAGGGCTGTCCCAGGTAAATCCACCGTTTTTAGTGAAGATCTTCCGCTATGGACACCCCACGATGATGGAGAGAATCATGGATATGGAAAAAGCGGCGGAAAAAGAGGATGCATCGAAAAAGCAATAAACAAAAAATCCGGCTCAGTCAGCCGGATTTTTTGTCACAATTATTTTAGTTAGAAGCCGCTTGAACGTTGATTAACCCTTTTCCATAATAGAATGAGTCACCAAGCGGTGTCGCTGTATTTTCTAAGCGCTGGCGAACCTGTGAATTTGTTAGGTTCGGGTTTTTAGAAAGAATAAGCGCTGCTGCTCCTGCTACATGAGGAGACGCCATAGATGTTCCAGTATAAGAAGTGTATCCGCTGCTTGGTACTGTACTTAAAATAGAAGTACCAGGTGCAGAAACATCTAATTCAGGACCTGCGCTAGAAGATGAGTTTCTGACATTGTTACTGTTTACATTGGCAACAGCAATTGTAGAATCGTATTTTGCTGGATAGCCAACGGTGCTAGTAGAACCAAATGAACCTGAATTTCCTGCTGCGGCAACGACAACTACTCCGCGGTTATTCGCTGTGTCAACAGCATTTTTAAGTGCTGTGGAGCCGTTTGGTCCGCCTAAGCTCATATTGATGACATCCATGTTATTCGCTACAGCCCATTCAATACCGCTAATAATCCAGCTGTATTGTCCGTCGCCATTACGGTCTAATACTTTCACAGCATATAGGGAAGCGCTTGGAGCGACCCCGAGTACACCAATTGTGTTATCAAGGGCAGCAATGGTTCCAGCTACGTGAGTTCCGTGTGATTGAAAGTCTTGGGTGGCATTTGGCTCTGAAGGGACAAAGCTCGCACCGCCTGCAACATTTAAGTCAGGGTGTGCTGCGTGGATTCCAGTATCAAGGACAGCTACTTTGACATTAGCACCTTTATAACCTTGAGCGTGTACAGCTGGAGCTTTGATTTGAGGGATTCCATAAGGGACGGTTTGTGCATATGCTTCTGCTTTATGGTCTTCTTCTACGTAAGCAATGCTAGGGTCATGTTCAAGTTTTTTGGCGGCTTGTTCGGACATTTTCACTTGTGCAGCATTAATGAGGCGGTATTGTTTTTCTAGTTTTCCACCATTTTGAATGACAGCTTGTTTCTTAGAGCTGTTTGTGGTGGCAGAGGCTTTAAAACCAACAATATAGCTTTTTTCACTATCTGTTTTGGAGACCGTCTCGGCATTTGCCATGGATCCTCCAAACCCTGCTGAAAACAGAAGAGGGACAGCCAATAAAACACTTGTCATCACATTTTTCTTTTTCACGCACATTCCACATCCCTTTTTTCTTATTTCAGAATAATCATCCGTAGTCTATAAGAATGACCCGTTTGATTATTCTGTATATTCAGTTTAAGGGAAGTAGGCAAATAAGAGTAGACCCGAATTTTTGTGAAAGTCCTAGCGAAAATTGGGGAATTAAGCCACTTGGAATCGATGGTAAAATATGTTTATTCTATCATTTCAGCGATGATCTATTAAAAAGGGAGTGTGCTTTTTTTCTCATGATCCATTTCCGGTTAAATATTCGATACCCGAAATGCCATAAAATAGGTAGAATCGTCTAGCATCTATTTCGAATTTCGATATAAAAAAATATTATTTTATCATTGTTTTTGTCATGAAAAAAAGAACCTGCTAAGATAACAGGCTCTTTAAGAAGGGGCGGATTGAGTTAAATGGCTGACCACGTTGTAATCACGGACCTTCCATTTACCATCTGTCCATTCCACATAATTTAAGCAAGCATTGACAAGTCTCGTGTTCTGTAGACCCATATGTTCATCAGCCAAAGTGGTGAGTAAAGCATGGATAGCAGCACCGTGAGCCACGATCAGGACATGTTGATCTGGATAGGCTGCTCTGACTTTCTCAATTCCTTCTAACATTCGGTTTTGAATCGTCTCTAGTGGTTCCATATTTGGATACTGTTTATCTGGAAACAGCTTTTGCCGCTCCTCAAACGACATGCCTTCAGCGTCACCGTAATCTCGTTCAATGAAATCATCCATGATGACAAGTGGGGCATGAACATAATTTAAAATCAAGTGTGCCGTTTCTTTTGCCCTTGTTAGTGGACTGGAAATGACAACATCCCAATGGACATCCTTTAAGTAAAGTCCAGTTTGTTCAGCCTGCCATTTACCTGTGTCGTTTAAAGGGATGTCTGTTCGTCCTTGAATTCGTTTCGCTGCATTCCAATCTGTTTCCCCGTGTCTGACTAGGCAAATTGTTGTCAATCAAATCCCGCCTTTTCTATCTTTTCTTCTATTATACTAAAGCAGAAGAAAAAAGACTGTATTAGCGATTTGTCAGGCTTGTTAAGGATTCGACGGAGCTTGCAACTTGAGACACCGTTTGTTTGACTTCCTTCAATTCGTTAAGGAAGGTCTGAAGGTCAATTTCAATTTTTCCGTTTTGGTTTTTGCTTAAGTTCATGCTGCTGACGATATCATCGAAGAGTGAATTGATTTGTGTCATTTTTTCTTTACTGTCTGTCACAAGTAAATTCACGTCTGCAATGTGCTGAGACACAATGGCGATTTGTGAATTGGTATTGTTGACGAGTTCAGATACAGTTGAAACCGTTTTCTTTGTGTCCTCAGATAATTTGCGCACCTCGTTTGCAACGACAGCAAAGCCTTTTCCATGTTCTCCTGCTCGTGCAGATTCGATTGAGGCATTTAAAGATAACAAGTTCGTCTGTTCTGCAATGCCTGTGACAATCCCAAAGATTTGTTCAATTTGTTTGGCGATTTCTTCAAGGCGCTTAATTTCTGTTTCAATCTTTGTCATGCTGCCATCAATTTGATTCATTTGTGTTTGCTGAATTTCTAATTCTTTTTTACCGCCGATTGATTTTTCTTCGACCTGTGCTGAAATTTGTGTTCCAGCTTGTGACATGTCCGCCATCTCATCCGATTTTGAGACAAGCTTGTCGACTGCACTTGTTGTGTTTGAGAAGAGCGAAGCAAGCGAATTTGAAGTCTCCGTGATTTTTGTATGAAGCTCCTGCTGCTGCTCTTCTGCTTCATCACGAATTTTAGAATACTCATTTTGGAATGTATCTAGCACAAGCTGCTGCTCTAAATTTAAAATTTTCGTCGTCGCTTTGACTGCTGTCTGATATTCTTTGAAATCTTGGATATGATGAGCGAATAAATCCATAATTGATAGCAGAAGGTCTTGGAATGCTGCCATATACCATTTAGGCTGGAGACCAATCCGTAAATGAACTTGCGCAATTTTAATGCGTTTTGCCACATAGGTTTCGTCAATCACACCTGCAAACATTTCGCTAATATGAATGCGGAGTGTTTTTTTCAAACGATCGACAGAACTATTGTCTTGAATGATATGCATCAAGGAAGACTCGACTTCTAAATTTTTATAAAACTTATCAACAATATGTGCAATATCATCCTGAACAATTGGATTGAGCTGCTTTAATATCAATAGGTCATGCTGCGTCAGGTCGATCATTTTGATTTGTTTGGCGATGTCCGTATTGTTCGAGAAGTTGATTCGTTTTATCTCATCATCCTGCTGTGTGAAAAAAGCAGTGTTTTTTCTTTTCGGTTCTTTTTTAAATAACAATGTGTTTGTCCCCCCATAATCATCACAAATATCAGACTTTATGTTTTTTATCGGATAATATTGGATTTTTTAAAGGGAAACGAGTGAAATTTTACTGTTCTGTATATGACCTTTTTAGTGGTTTCTTTGCAGGCCCTTCTACTACTTCTCCAGTAATGGAAAAACGTGAACCGTGACATGGACAATCCCAAGTACGGTCACTATTATTCCAAGCGACTTCACAGCCTAGATGAGTACACGTTGTGTCGACAAGAAAGACATTCCCATCCTCTGATTTAAAGGCGCCGCACTTTTTATGTTCATACGAGATAATGCCGCCCTCGCCAGGTTTTAAATCATCGATTGTTTGATCAGTTCGTTTGAATTTACCACTGATCAGTTTAGCAGCGACATTGGTATTTTCTTTAACGAAATCTTTGACGAAAGTGTCAGTAACAGCTCTAGAAGGCGTAAAGATTGATTCGTACGGATTCGATTTTCCTTCAATTAAATCACCGATAAGAGTAGCTGCGACGTGGCTTGTGGTCATGCCCCATTTTCTAAAGCCAGTCGCTACAAAGATATTCTGGTGGTGTTTGGTCAGGCGGCCAATGTAAGGGATTTGATCCATTGTGACCATATCGTGTGTCGACCAGCGATACAGCACTTCTTCTATTCCAAGGGTGGCGTCTCCAAACGTTTCTAGTCCTTCATAGTGAGCGGATTCATCTCCGCCTTGTCCTGTTTTATGGCCTTCTCCTCCGATGAGGACTACTTCTTCACCGTGCCATTCTGCCGTTCTTAAAGAGTGAGCAGGCTGGTCAATTCCTAAATACATTCCGTCTGGGAGCGGTTTGGTTGTTTTAGCTGCTACGACATAGGACTGCTCTGGATGAATTCGGGTGAAATAAAGTCCTTTCCCATCATAAAAAGGAAAGTGTGAGCATGAAATGACATAGCGCCCTGTCAGATGATGTCCGCTTTTTGTGACGACAGCAGGCCGGTTCCCTTCTTTTACATCAACAGCGGTTGTTTGTTCAAAGATACGTACACCTCGCTCTAGGAGCTTGTCGATTAGTGCATTGAGATAATGAAGGGGATGAAACTGTGCTTGCTTGGTCATTGCAAGGGCTGCTTTGATGTCAGCGTCAAAAGGAAGCTTTGTTTTCCATTCCCGGTCAATACCAAGCTGTTTGTAGGCATCTAATTCCTTCTTTAACTTTTTTACACCGCTTTCTTCCTTTGTATAAAGGTAAGCATCTTTTATCTCTAATTGACAATCGATGTCGTGCTCTTTGACACGAGCTTGAATGAGGTCTTTTGCTTTCTCATTTGCTTCTACATACAAACGTGCTTTCGGCATCCCAATCTGTTGAATCAGCTCATGGTAGTATACATCATGCTGTGAGGTGATTTTAGCTGTTGTGTGTCCGGTCGTGCCTTGCAGCAATTGATCGGCATCAATGATGATCACTTCTAGTCCTCGCTCTGTCATTTCAAACGCCGCCGCGATACCGGTAATACCGCCGCCGACAATGATCACATCTGCTGTGAGATCCTCACTGACAGCAGGAAAAGAATGTTTCTGACTGTCCGCCAGCCATAGCGATTTTGCCTGTTCCATTCCTTTATGTTCTTGTTCCATGTTGTCGCCTCCATTGACTTGTTGTGTATAATTTTTCCACAATGCTGAAAATCATACATCTGAAAGGAAATAGGGGCGCCATACATAAAAAAGCAGCCAGCACATAAAAATAAACAAGATAAAAGGAAGGAGTGGACTAACGTGTCAACAAAGCAGCCGAAGAAAACATTGCCGCCTCAGCACCAAAATGAACGTCCGGGTCTTGAATATAAAATGAACCCTAGACCTGTCTTTGATCGTGAGGTGCAGGACAAAAAGTTAGCAGGAAAAACAGCCATTGTGACCGGAGGAGACAGCGGGATCGGAAGAGCAGTCTCTGTCTTATTTGCGAAGGAGGGAGCCAATGTCGCCATTGTTTACTTAAGTGAACATCGCGATGCCGAGGAGACGAAGGACTATATTGAAAAAGCGGGAGGCCGTGTCATCTTAATTGCAGGTGATTTAGGGGATGAGGCTTTTTCAAATGAAGTCGTCAAAAAAACAAAAGATGCCTTCGGTTCCATTGATATTTTGGTGAATAACGCCGGGGAACAGCATCCGCAAAAAAGCATTGAGCAAATTACCTCGCATCAGCTTCTTCGGACATTTCAAACGAATATTTTTGCCATGTTTTATTTAACAAAAGCAGTTCTTCCTCATTTAAAAAAAGGAAGCAGTATCATTAATACAGCATCTGTCACCGCCTATAAAGGGCATGAAACATTGATCGATTATTCATCTACAAAAGGGGCGGTCGTCACCTTTACGAGATCATTATCCTTATCGCTCATTAAACAAGGGATTAGAGTGAACGGGGTAGCACCCGGCCCTATTTGGACACCGCTGATTCCATCAACCTTTACGGAAAAAGAAGTTTCTGAATTTGGCGGAGATGTCCCGATGGAACGTCCTGGTGAGCCAGTAGAGCTTGCGCCAAGTTATTTATTTTTAGCGAGCGAAGACTCATCTTATATGAATGGACAAATGCTGCATGTGAATGGCGGGACCATTTTAAATGGATAAACAAAAAACTTGCGGTAAAGAGACGAGTTGCTGTCTCTCTGCCGCAAGTAAAATCATCATGATTGATGTAAGCAGTGTTCTGCATATTGAGCTGACAGGTCATTGAATCGCTTTTCATCACGCTGATCCAGTGCCTTATCAATCTCTTCTCTTAGGAAGGTTAAGCGCTGTTTATAAAGCGCTTCATCTAAAACCATTTGAATATAGATGTCTAAAATGGTGACGCCGTTTTCTTCGGTTTTTTGGGTGTTGCGGGACTTCATGAGCTCAGCATACGTTTTTTTCTCTTTCATAAAGAATCCCCCCGATGCCTTTTTTATAGTATATGGATTGGCGGAGAAAAAATCAACAAGAATTTATAATTTTTAGACAATTTATTTTTGAGCAGAATCGACACCTCTTGTCCAATCGACAGGATGTGATATATCTTTAAAAATGACTTTTCGATAGATCGAATGGACTAAAAAATATGATAAAAAGATGATTTTTAATAAATTTTGAAAAAATCCTGTCGTTTCTTATATGTTGGTGATAGATTAATAGTATCTTAATAACCAAATATTAACACAGGAGGAAATGAAGTGTCAGGAATTAGTGAAACACCTTTAGATTCATACGTCATTAATCAAACAACAATGGCGGTCCTTCCAGTTGAAGAAGGAAAAAGAGTATATTCAAAAGTCATAGAAAGAGAGACAAGCTTTTACGTTGAATTAAAGCCCCTGCAAATTATTGAACGCAGCTGCAGATTCTTCGGCTCAAGCTATGCAGGCAGAAAAGCGGGAACATACGAAGTAACAGGAATTTCTCACAAGCCTCCAATTGTGATTGACTCATCCAATCACCTGTATTTCTTCCCAACTTATTCATCCAACCGTCCTCAGTGCGGCTGGATCTCCCACAAATACATTCATACCTTCCAGGAATCATCCCTCGGAGACACGGTGGTCACCTTTACAAATGAGCAAACTGTCAAACTTGATGTCTCATATAAATCATTTGAGAGTCAGGTGCACCGGACAGCATATCTCCGAACGAAATTTCAAGATCGTCTTGACGGAGGTCTTCCTAAGAAACAAGAATTTATGCTGTATCCAAAGGAACAGCAGCTCAATCTCGTATACGATTTTATATTAAGGGAGCTTCGTAACAGATATTAGTCAAACGCCAGCGGCAGAGCAGCCGCTGGGCCTCTTATCAAGCGTGGGTTTAGCATATATGGATTTAATGCAATGCAAAAAGGCGCCAAAAGGGGGGAATGCATCATAAAGATAAATCCATTGAAACCAAATACGTATGTCTCGTCGTCTATTGGTTGTATTGGAAAATGACAGGGGAATGTGAATCCTTAGACGTATTTTCATCCATTTACTCATAAATCACAGAAGTGACACGAGCTTGTCTGTTACAATAAAAGAAATCATTTCTTGCAAAGAATTCTTATGTGGTAAAGGATGCATATATTTGACCGATATGAACGAATGGGATAAAGAAATGGAGGCTCTGTATGAAAAAACAATCACATTTGGTGCTGCTATTTATCCTAACAGTGACATTACTAGCAGCCTGTCAGCAAGCAGGTCAATCGCCTTCAAAGCAAGACGCAAAAGAAGCTGCTTATGAACAATGGGTTCAGTCTTATATGGATGAGTTAAATGAAGCATATGAAAAGATGACCGATCAGTTTATCTCAGATGGACATGGAAAGATCCAAACAAATAAAAAATTGACAGAAGCGACGAAAGCATTTGATCGTGTGATTCAAAAAGGGCTTGATCATCAAGAAGTTCCAGCCGCTTATCAAAAGGCTGATCAACAATTAAAGACAGGCCTTGCTTCCTTTGAAAAAGGGGTCAGTAAGGTGGAGAAGCTCTTGAAGCATCCCGATCAAGAGAAGCTGTTTATTTCCGCTACCCATCATTTTCAGGATGGCTTGCAGCAGACAGCCGCATTTATTGAAGAAGTAGGTCAGATTCAGCAATCATCCTAAAAAAGCTTGGAAGGTTTACTTCCAGGCTTTTTTAGATGTGAATTATTTTCTTTAAACGGCGAACGCCTTCTTGAATCATGCTTTCGTCGGTACAGGCGAATCCTAGCAGTAATCCCTTTCGATTGCTTTCAAAACAATAAGGACTTAATGGATAAATGCCAACGCCAGCTGCTTTTGCTGCCTCAATGCTCCCTTTTTCATCAAAGTCTTGCGCTCCTTCTAAAAAGACATGAAGGCCCGTATCGGTTCCATAGATACGGAAGTGTTTGTCAAAGTGATGTGTCATAAGGGCATTCATCATGGCTGCCTGTCTTTTTTTATATAGCTGTCTCATTCGCCTGACATACCGCGTGAATTCTCCTTCTTTGAAAAAAGAAGCGAGTGTGATTTGTTCCATAATGGGCAGCTGTCTTTGAATGAGTGATTGCAGTGCGGCCATTTCTTTCATGACTGCTTTGGAGCCGATAATGGCAGCCAGGCGGATGCCAGGTGCCAGCACTTTTGAGAAGCTTAAGATGTAAATCACATGCTCGGGTGCTTCTGAAAATAGGGAAGGGAGCGGCCCGCCATGGTAACGATAATCCCCATCAAAATCATCCTCTAATATATAAGACTGATGGCTGACAGCAAACGTCAGCAGCTGCTGCCTTCTGTTTACACTCATACATACACCAGTTGGACGCTGATGGGAAGGCGTCACAGCAATCAGTTTTGTTCGCCGGGGCAATGTATTCACCACCATTCCTTCTTCATCAACTGGTGCGGGGTGAATGTTCATTTCGCGATGCATAAACGACAGCCTTGCCCCAGGGAAACCTGGATCTTCAACAGCCACTGTATCACCTTTTTTAAGCAATACCTGTGAAATTAAATCAATGGCTTGCTGCGTGCCACCCGTTAACACCATTTGATCTTCTTCTACATCGATCCCGCGTTCAACAGATAAGTATTGGCGTATTTCTGAACGCACTTCCCATAATCCATGCGGAGAGGAATAGCCCCAATCCTTCATATCTAATCGCTGTAATGCTTTCATGAGCGAGCGTTTCCATATGTTTTGAAAGTGGTCGTCGATGGCTGGCTCCTGATGACGAAAATCAATATCAAGCTTCTCATGAAATTGATTGGCTGACAGCCAATGATCCATTTGTTTTTCGGCCTCTTCAAAGTGAGGTCTTATCGGAGGTGAGAAAGGCGGTTCACTTTGATGGGGAGGGGAAGCTGTATATTGATCACTTGAAATGACCTTTGTACCACCTCTTCTAGATGTGCTGACGTAGCCTCTTGCCAGCAGCTCATCGTAGGCAAGCTGTACGGTTGATCTTGATACATTAAGCTCCTGTGCTAACACTCTTGTCGGTGTTAACTGATCGTCGGGATGCAGTTTTTGTGAATGAATTTTTTGAATGATCTCAGTCACGATTTGCTGCCAGAGCGGGGTAGCGCTTGAACGGTCTAAATGAATATACATCGTGCACCTTCTCTCATTGTCACGTCATAACATGATGATGACACGGAATTATGGACTGGTCAATAGTGTCATTTTTGGATATAGGAAGTAAGCCAAATGATGTGTACACTGTTCTCATATGCAATGATATAGAGGAGAGAGTCAAATGATCCCAGCATCCAAAGAAGAAACGGCACACCTATCCATCATTCCATTTATTTTCGTTTTACTTGGTCTTTTTATGATAACGATTGCTGTGAATCTGCAAGTGCCCCTTTATACGGCGTATGCAGAACAAGCAGGGTACGGAAAGGCGGCAACAGCACTTGTATTTGCCGCGTATGTCTTCGGACTCATTCCAGTTTTGCTTTTTCTTGGCGGCATTTCTGACCGGGCAGGTCGCAAACCGATTTTATTGGTCGCCCTTAGCTTTTCGTTATGTGCCACCTTGTTGATGATTGTGCATCCTTCCATCCAGATGCTCTTTGCTGCCCGGCTGCTGCAAGGTGTCGGACTTGGTCTTAGTGTTGGAACATGCACCGCATATTTGATTGCTTTATATCCAGAGAAATCAGGCTGGATTCCAACTTTTATTACGCTATGCAGTTCGGTTGGATTTGGGGGCGGTGCTCTTTTTACGGCACTTCTATCTTTTCAGCGTGTGTCACTCACGCCGCTTAGCTATTGGATTGTGCTGGCCTTTTTGATCTTAACCATTGTGGTTGTCTTCTTTTTCGTGCCGCCTGTACAAGGAGATTCAGGTAAACCGATGATGAACATGCCAAGATTTCCAAAAGGAACAATGCCGGCGAATGCAGCCATTGCTATCGCGTGGTCGGTGTGCGGCCTTGTCATTTCGATTTTGCCAGCACAGCTTAAATTAAATGGTTATGAATTGTGGGTAGGGCCGGCGCTCTTTTTAATTAATATGGCAGGTGTCCTGATGCAGCCCTTTGTGCGCAAGATGAATAGCAGTATAGCGCTCCTTGCGGGGTTTATCTGTCTTCCATGCGGATATGGCCTCTTGCTATACGGTGCAAGCAGCGGGTCTATTTTCCTTGTGCTTGCCGGAACGATGCTGGCGGGTACTGCCTGCTATGGATTTACTTATTTAGGTGGACTTCAGCTCATTGTTGAGCGAGGGAAAAAGGAGGCGGCTAGAGCCGTTGCAGGGTATTACTTGTTTGCCTATTTAGGACTTGGTATTCCGAGTGTTTTTGTTGGCCTCTTCGCTGATATTTATGGTACTCAGCTCGTATTAAACCTCTTTTTCTTGCTCGTTTTGGCTGCCTGCCTCATTCTATTGATCTCAGGTGTCAGACAGAAACAAAAGTAAGATGTCCATCTTTCTCTTTCTCCTCCAATTCGTTTAAAATATAGGGAAGAGAGGGGAAGATGAACATGAAAAAAGTGCAGCTTGATGGCGCAGCGTGCAGGTCGCAAGAAGAGCTTCATGACCAGCTAAAAACAGTTTTACACCTTCCTGACTATTACGGAAAAAATCTTGATGCCCTTTGGGACTGTTTGACAGGAGAGGTGACTCTTCCAGTAGAACTAACATGGGTGAATTTTCAAACGAGCAAAGACGCTCTTGGTGATTATGCTGAGAGCTTGCGTCAGTTATTTCAAGAAGCAGAAGGGGAATTGAAAGGACAATTCCAATTTGATATTCAATCATGATGAAAAAGCAGCCGCTGCCGCAGGCTGTTTTTTTGATTTTGATTGGTTTATAGATGAGCCGGCTGATATTTAAGTGATTTTTATTGTGGATTCATAAAAATATGTTGCGTGAAGGAAACTTTCTTCGAATTATGTTATAGTGGAACCTACATTGATAGACTAAGATAGAGTGAGGGTTCGGAAAGGATGAAGGAAAAAACAAGATCAAAAAGAAGACTGAGACCTTGGGTAAAAGCCGTGCTGTTTATGATGGCATTTGTCATGGTGATGGCAGTGTCCGTGACTGGATACGCATACTATAAAATTTCAAAAGCGTCGAACAAGGCGCAAGTATCATTAGAAAGAGGAGACACCTCGCAAAAGCGTGTGAAAGCTTTTGATCCAGGAAAGGACAGCTTTTCGGTGCTGCTGCTTGGAATTGACAGCCGTCCAGGTGAAACGGTAGACGAAGCAAGAAGTGATGCGGTCTTACTGGCGGCGGTGAACCGAACAGACAAAACCATTAAGCTTCTCAGTATTCCTCGTGATTCCTATGTGGATATACCGGGAAGAGGATATGATAAAATTGCTCACGCCCATGCGTTTGGGAGTGCAGATTTGTCAGTCAAAACGGTCGAAAGCCTATTGAACATTCCTGTAGACTATGTGATTTCAGGGAACTTTAAGGCGTTTCAAGACATTGTGGATGAGCTAAATGGAATTGACGTAACGATTGAAGATGAAAGCATCGCAAAACAAATGAAAAAGGATTCAAAGGGAAAAGTTCAAGTGCAGACAGGCACTCATAGACTGAATGGCGAAGAAGCTTTAGCCTTTGTGAGAACGAGAAAAGCAGACAGTGACCTCATGCGCGGAAAGCGCCAAATGGAAGCACTTCAAGCCATCTTTGAAAAATCTAAATCGATTTCTTCGATCCCGTCATACGACAACATCATTGATACGCTTGGTGATAATGTCTCAACCAATCTTTCCATGAAACAGTTCATCGGTCTTTTTCCATTACTGAGCTCATTGAAATCAGTGGATACCATTCAGCTAAAGGGCCATGATTATCAGCCTGGGAATGTGTATTACTTTGAGTTAGATGGACCAGGATTAGAAGAAGTTAGAACAGAGCTGAGAAAACAGCTTGAATTATCATAAATAAGAAGGAGCCTGCCGCCGCGGCAGGCTTTTTTCTTTGAATGGGTACCACGCCGTATTTCAGCAAGAAGTTAATTTGCTTGATGCAGAAAATATCCAGTCAGCAGTTCCTCTACTCGATGTCGTATACGCGGATTAAAGTATTTATGCTTTTCTTCATAGCCATTTATGATAAATAGATACGTTGTAAATCCTTCGTCGTGTTCAATTTGCTGTACCTTCATGTTTTCTTTACGTAAATGCTGCTTCAGTTCGTAAAGTGCTTTCTGTGCTTCCTTTAACACAGAGGTCACAAGCTGAATGTATGGTTCATTTAGTTTAAATGTTTGATGTTGTTTTAAGTGTGTCAGATCACGATTGAGGATGGAGATGACCATAGGAAGAAAGATGGCCTGTTCCATCATTTGAAGCTGTATTCTTGATAGTCTCGTCATGTCCAAGCCTGCTTTCTTTATAAATAGAACAAGTGTTCTTGTTTTATTATATCGAATGAGTCAAACAATCTCAAGGGGGAGAGTGGGATTCATTTGTATATTTTTATGTTTTCCATGTAAAATGAAATGTAGACAAACCTTGAAGGAGTCAAACAAGTTGACATCATTTCTTTCTCTATTTACTCATGAAAATATCACATCATTTTTTGAAAGCTACAAGGCCTTTGGACCAATTGTCGCTATATTGCTTCCTATGATTGAAGCATTTCTTCCGTTTTTACCACTCGTGGCGTTTGCGGTGGCCAATGCAAATGCATTCGGCCTTTGGGAAGGCTTTTTATTAACCTGGATCGGTGCAAGTGCAGGGTCTATTCTTGTCTTTTTACTGATCAGAAAATTTGGACAGATGAGAATGCTGAACTTTATCAGCAGACACCCTTATATTAAGAAATTGATGCTCTGGGTGGAGAAGCGGGGATTTGGTCCGTTATTTATTTTACTCTGCTTTCCTTTTACACCTTCTGCTGCCGTCAATGTTGTCGCAGGCTTATCAAGAATTAGCATGTGGCAATTTTCACTAGCTGCTTTAGCTGGTAAGTGTGTCATGCTCTTTATCATTAGTTTTATCGGTTATGATCTTTCTGCTTTAGTAAAGAATCCGTTAAGAAGTGTTTTTGCGGTTCTAGTTATCGTTTTATTATGGTATGTTGGAAAGAGAGTAGAAAATAGGTTAAACATTCGAATGAGCAAGCGTGAGGACAAAGGAGGCTCTTAATGAAAAAGAAGCCATTGCTATGGTTGATGATTATTACATGCATCGTCTTATTGTTCCAGGTAAAGAATTTCATGTTTGTGAAGTATAAAGTAGAAGGGGTTAGTATGGACCCGACATTTACAGATGGAACAGAATTATTAATCAACAAGTTCTCACCAAAACTCACGAAAATTAACCGGTTTGATTATGTGTTATTTCACGGACCCAAAAATCAAATTTTGATTAAACGGGTCATTGGGCTCCCAGGAGAATCGATCAAGTATGTCGATGATCAGTTATTTGTCGATGGTGCAAAATGGAAAGAGCCCTATTTAAAAGAGCAGAAAAAACATAAAATGGGGAATGTCCTGACAGGAGATTTTCAGCTGAAAGCCATCACAGGACAAGATAAAATCAAAAAAAACCATTACTTCGTGATCGGAGATAACCGAATACATAGCTTCGACAGCCGGCATTTTGGAACGATTTCAAAGGATCAAGTAGTTGGTGTCAAAAGAAATCATGGTGAATAAAAAAGAGGCGCTCTGCACATGCAAAGCGTCTCTTTTTTTATTTTGCGGCTTTATAATCAGGATGTTTTTTTGCCCAGACATGATGTAAGAATCGAAAAAACGATGGCAGCATAGCAATGACAAGAATGATTCTAACAACTTGTACAGCCACTACAAAGGTTGAGTCCTCATGGAGTGTAACTGCTGTTGTTGCCATTTCTGCAATACCGCCAGGCGAAAAGGCGAGAATGGCTGTAATGACAGAAATGCCTGTGACCTCTGCAATGGCAATTGAACTGAGAACCGTTGCAGCAATCAGTCCAGCTGAGCTGACGACGGCTACAATTAACGTGTTTTTAAGCCCGACAAACATCTGTTTATTCATTTTTGAACCGATGGTTGCACCTAGAAATACCTGTGATGCGATATTCGCTTGTGCTGGCCAGTAAGGAATTAAATCATGACCTATGAGCGCACCTGCACCTACTTGAAGAGCTGCAACTCCTAACATGCTGCCAATCAGCCAAGGGGCAGGGAAATGAAGACGAACCGCCAAGCGTGACATAAGCCAGGCACCTAAAATAAGTGCAGCAGTCCATGAGATATTTGACAGGGTGAAAACGCCGGATGAAAAGGCGCTCCCTTGCACGCCGGCAGCTGCATCCGCTGAATTTTTTGTATTTAAATAGAACACCGTAAATGGGATGGTGAGTACGACCATTAATACACGTGTTGTTTGTACGAGACTGACAACGGCGGTATTTGCTCCAACCTCCTGGGCAATCCCTGGCATAGCAGATAAACCGCCTGGTGCTGTTCCGACAAAGCTGGTCAGCATATCTGTTTTACTCAGCTTCCATAAGGCAAAGCCAGAGAGCATCGCCAGTAGAATAGAAAAAACGAGCATGAAACTCACAGGGAGCCAATGTTCAGCGAAAATATGAAGAACTTTCATGTTCATTTTTTGTCCGAGTTCGATTCCGAGAATAAATTGACCAAGGAGTAGCCATCTGCTGTGAATACGCAAGGTGTTGTTTCCTTTACGCTGAAACAGGGTTGGACGTCGCATGGCAATAAATGCAGCTGTGATTAATGTACCGACCATCCAGCCAATAGACATTCCTGTTAAAGACAAAAGAAATCCACCTAAACCGCTTATCGCGATCAAAATGAGATCGGTTCGAAGGCTGTTTCCTTGTTTCATCACATGTAAACCTTCTTCCTATAAATTTGTTCAGTAAGTGAAATGTTGTTATCTTCACTATAATACAAAAGTCTCTATAAATAAAATACGAATTTTTTTACCATTTTCATAAGATTATCTTATCATGAATCGGATAGCCTATTGATATAAATAGGGATATAATTTTTACCAAAAAGCAAGGTAATATGCAACGATTTTCCCCTATTTTAGTTATCTGTTGACTATCATTTTCAATTACACTACAATCCTTAGTGTGAGGTGATGACATGAAGATTCCTTCTTTTAAATATAATGAAAAGGGATTGAATCGTTTTTTCGGTCCTTTAGAGGGAAGAATTATGGAGATCCTTTATCAAGGTGAGGATATGCCGATTAAAGAAGTGCAGCAGAAGCTGTCAGATGAAAAGCCGATTAATTTCAACACGGTGATGACTGTGCTGAACCGCTTAACCGAAAAGGGAATTGTCGAGAAGAAAACAAAAGGGCGTTCATCTATTTATAATCCCATTTTAACAAAAGAAGAATTTCTAAATGAGCAGACAAAATGGATTACGCAAGGGCTGATGGACGATTTTGGTCCACTGGCAGTGAATCATATGGTGGATGCAATTGAAAGTGCTGACCCTGAATTACTCAAAGTGCTTGAAGCAAGGCTGGCATCTAAAAAAGAGGAGCAGCAAAATGAATAAAATGAAATCGAGTCTGCTGTTTTTAGGCGGTATATTGATTGGTTTAACGATTTTTTATCAGATGGGGTATTACGTGCTTTCAAGCTTTTTTGGCTGGAATCAAGCATATAATCTCATTCATGTATGCCAGTCTGTTCTCGAATTCTATGGATTCACTCCTTTGAAATATTTTCTAGATGCTTTAGTCATCTACACATTGGGATTTGCGATTTTCTATATGACGAAGCAAATCAAAACGTACATTCAATTCAAGCAAAATCTGATGCTTGCAGTCGATCACCAGTCGACCGAATCTTTATCTGAGAAATATGCAAACGACATCATTGTGTTTCATTGTCATGAACCGCTTGCTTTCGCCATGGGGATGCTTCACCCAAAGGTCTACTTATCAACGTCTCTCATGGACATGCTGGATGAAGAGGAGATTGACGCTGTTGTTCATCATGAATTGCACCACAAATACAGCTATGATCCTTTAAAGGCCTTCACATTCTCAATGCTCACAAAAGTTATTTGGTACATTCCAGTGTTAAAGCATATGAGACAAAGCTATTCCGTTTTTCGTGAAGTGATCGCAGATGACTATGCTATTCGGCAGACAGGCACTGAGCTTGGAGTAGGGCAAGCCCTTTTGAAACTCATTAAAAAGAGAACTCAATTTCAAAAACAAACGAAGTTTGCGGTATCCTTTGGAGATCGGGCATTGAATTTAAGAATACAGAAGATCTTAAATCCAACTTACAATATTCCTTTCAATGTACCCATCATTCCCATTGTCACATCAACCATTCTCATGGTGGTCTTAATGATTATGCTTAACCTAAATTACTAATTTTTTTACTTATTAACATTACATTATGTAGTGTAAAAACAGGAGGAAATCACTATATGAAAACGAATCAAGAAATAGGAACACTTTTCGTACGTGTTATTTTAGGTATTATCTTCTTTCTACACGGACTTCAGGCATATCAAGGAGGTCTGGGAGGAACAGCTGCATTCTTTGGACAAATCGGAATACCGGAATTTATGGCCTATATTGTGAAGACAATTGAACTGGTCGGTGGTATCGCCTTGATTTTAGGTCTAGGAACACGTATTTTTGCAGCATTATTTGTACCAATTATGGCTGTGGCGATTATTACGGTTGGTTTTTCTAAAGGATTTGTTGGCGGTTATGAATTTGAACTATCGCTGCTCGTCATGGCGCTTTATTTAACACTTAGCGGCAGTAAGATGCTGTCCATTGATGGGATGCTAAAACATCAGCAGCAAAGCAATGAAGCAAAATTTCATTAAACGATCATGAAAAAAACTCCTTCTGCTATTTGTGGCAGAGGAGTTTTTTTATTTATCAAATTGTCGTTTTCACATTTGAAAAAGTGAAAGAGATGAGAGATTTGCTGAGAATAGTACTTTATTTTATAGATTGAATGAATAAAAAGACAATTTCATTTTTTGACGGAACATACGATCTCCTATTAAAATAGGACTATCTAAGACACATGGTGCGTTAAAAGATATAAAAACCATACAGCATGCTGCTGTTCATCTTGAGCGATACGTTTCATCAGCTCTTTTGTTCCTTGATCCCGGACATAATCTGATACCGTTAAGTAAAAATCGACCGTTTTTTGTTCATCTTTAAATGCGAAAACAAGCCCTTCTCTAAATTGATCTGGACAAGGTTCTGTTACGCTTGGTTTGTGGTTTTTACCTGTTAAAGAATAATATAGCTTTGAAAATAGTTGATAGTGTCTGACTTCATCCTGGCGTATTTCTTGAATGATTTTTTTTGCCTCAGGAGTTTTTGCTCTTTGGGCAAGTTTTTCGTAGCATTGGATCGCAGAATATTCACCATTGATTGCTTTTTCAAGGTCTGAAATGATTCTTGTGTTTTGGCGCATGTCATATGGCGAGTAGTCATAATAACCGTAATACATGATATTGCCAGCCTCCTTTGAGTTCATGATGGTTTATGATATGAGAAGAGTGAGGAAAGGTGCCTATATCTTTTTTAGGAAGGAGAAGGGGAAAATAGCTATTTACTTTTATTTTCGCTAGAATATGAGTACATAAGAAAGGTGTTGTGGAGCGTGGAGATTCAGTTTTTAGCAGGCAGATCGGGGAGTGGAAAAACGACTGCAATCTTAGAGGAAATCAAAGAACAGCTTCGGCTTGATCCGTTGGGTCCGCCAATCATTTTTTTAGTCCCGGATCAAATGACATTCTTAATGGAATACGAGCTTGCAAAAACGTCTGAAGCTGGCGGGATGATCAGAGCCAAAGTATTTAGTTTCACGCGTCTTGCTTGGTCTATTTTACAGCAGACTGGCGGAGCGAACCGGCAATTTGTGACAAGCACAGGAATTCAAATGCTTTTAAGAAAAGTGATTGAAGAGGAGAAAGAAAAGTTTAAGGTATTCAAAAAAGCGAGTGATAAGCCGGGGTTTGTGGAGCAAATCGAAAAGACGATGGCTGAGTTCAAAAGATACTGTATGCTGCCGGAGGATATTGAAAAAATTTCATTATCGAGCATGCATTCAGAGCATACAGAAGAAAGACGGGCAGCCGATAAATTGCATGATCTGCATGTTCTTTATCAGCAGATGGAGCAGCATTTACAAGATGAATATGTGCACTCCGAAGACTATTTGACGCTTCTCACGCAGCAAATTCCTTTATCTGAAGAAATTAAAGGAGCACACATTTATATAGATGGTTTTTATCAATTTACACCGCAGCAGCTTCTCGTCATTGAACAGCTTCTGCTGCATGCTGAGAAAATAACGGCTGCTTTCACAGTGGATCGTTCCTATCATGATAAGCAGCCAAATGAACTTGATTTATTTCGTATGACAGGTAAAACGTATTTCCAGCTCTATCAGCTTGCCAGAGAGTGCGGAGCAGCCATTTCTGAGAACATTTTGGAGGGAAATAACCGTCATCTTCATACGCCGGATCTTGCTTATTTAGAACGCCAATATGAGCAGAGACCGGTGCAGCCATATCAGGAAGTAACCCCTCATCTCACAGTATCTAAAAGTGCAAGTAAACGAGCTGAAATTGAGGGAGTAGCGAGAGAAATTCTTCATTTAGTGAGAGAAGAAGGACTCAGACTGCGAGATATTTCGATTGTAGCGCGGCATGTAGACGACTATAAAGATACGTTAAAAGAGGTTTTTCGAGATTACGATATTCCTTTTTTTATTGATGGAAATGAATCGATGCAGTATCATCCGCTCATTGAATTGATTCGTTCGAGCTTGGATGTCATAAAAGGAAACTGGCGGTATGAGGCTGTGTTTCGCTGCGTGAAGACAGAGTTCTTATTTCCGCTCGAACTTGCCAAAAACAAAGCGAGAGAACAAGCAGATCAGCTTGAAAACTACTGTATTGCTTATGGTGTAAAAGGAGAACGCTGGACAAACGGCTCCCGTTTCCATTACAGACGATTCCAATCCTTAGATGAGGATTTTGGACAAACAGATCAAGAAATTGAAATGGAACAGATGCTGAATAATGTAAAGGAATGGATCGCACCCCCGCTTTTCCAATTGCAAAAAAGGCTGAAAAAAGCGCAAAAGGTCAAAGACATGGTGGAGGCAGTCTATGTCTTTTTAGAGGAAATACAAGTGCCGGATAAACTTGAAAAGGCCAGGCTGGAGGCTGAGGAAGCAGGTAGATTAGCTGAATCCATGCAGCATGGACAAGTATGGGATGCTGTTATTCAATTAATGGATGAATTTGTTGAAATGCTCGGTGAGGAGGAGCTCTCATTTCCTTTATTCCAACAGATGATGGATACAGGATTGGCCTCTCTAAAATTCGCTTTAATTCCGCCTTCACTCGACCAAGTATTTATCGGAAGTATGGATTTATCAAGAATGTATCAAGTGAAGTGTATGTTTATCATTGGGGTAAATGATGGCGTTATTCCCGCACGCCCTTCTGATGAAAGTGTTTTGTCTGAGGATGACCGGGAATGGTTAAAACGAGCAGGAGCAGAGCTGGCAGAGACAGGAAAGGAACGGCTGCTAGATGAGCAATTTTTAATTTACCAAGCGCTGGCGAGTCCATCCTATCATTTGTATCTGTCTTATTCGGTGTCAGATGAAGAGGGGCGCTCTCTATTGCCTTCGACTCTTATCAAGTATTGTCAGGAGCTTATGCCGAATCATCAGCATGCTTTGTATGTGTTAGACCCGGAACAGCTGGATGACGAGGAGCAATTAAAATTTGTAGCGAATGAGCATGTCTCGTTATCTTATACCGTCTCGCAGCTGCAGCAATGGCTCAACCAATATCCCATCAGTGGTGTATGGTGGAGTGTCTATAATTTTTTGATGACGTCATCTCATCGGGATGTATCAAAAAACATCTTGTCGAGTTTGTTTTTTACAAATCGAGCGAAGCGCTTAAAACCAAACGTCACAAAAGAACTTTACGGTGATCACATTCAAGGCAGTGTTTCAAGAATGGAGAAATTCAATGCGTGTGCGTTTTCTCACTTTGCTTCCCACGGGTTAAAACTAAAGGACCGGCAATTTTATAAATTGGAAGCACCCGATATCGGCCAGCTGTTTCACTCAGCTTTAAAGCATGTTTCAGATACGCTTGTTGAACAAAAAAAGGATTGGAAAAACCTAACGAAGGAAGACTGTGTCACTTATTCAAGACATGCAATCGAACAGCTTGCTCCGCGTCTTCAAAAGGAAATTCTATTAAGCTCTAATCGGCATGCTTATATTAAAGAAAAGCTCCAGAAAATCTTGATTCGAGTCTCTTCTATCTTAAGTGAGCATGCAAAAGTGAGTGGATTTTCTCCCGTTGGACTTGAATTAGGCTTTGGCGGTCAAGGACCTCTGCCGCCGTTTACTTTTCAATTGAAAAATGGCTGCACGATGGAGCTTGTCGGAAGAATTGACCGGGTGGATAAAGCAGAAGGTTCAAAAGGACTGCTGTTGAGAATCGTCGACTACAAATCGAGTGAGAAAGGTCTTGATCTAGCAGAAGTATACTATGGGCTGGCCTTGCAAATGCTTACTTACTTAGACCTGACCATTACGTATTCGAAGGAATGGCTCGGCGTAGAAGCAACGCCAGCTGGCATTTTATATTTTCATATTCATGATCCGCTCATTCAAGCTCCGATTCCGCTTGCAGAGGATGAAATTGAACAGGAAATATTCAAGAAATTTAAAATGAAAGGTCTATTGCTTGAAGATGTAGAAGCGGTAAAGCTAATGGATCAAACGCTTGAATCAGGAAGATCACAAGTCATTCAAGCCGGCTTGAAAAAGGATGGGTCTTTCCGTTCTGACTCTGCTGTTTTAAGTGAAGATCATTTTCATATACTCACACAGCATGTTCGGCGCACGTTTGAAGAGGCAGGCGAAAGAATTACAAATGGCGAGGTAGCCATTAATCCATATAAATTGAAGGATCAAACACCATGCCGCTTTTGTTCATTTAAGTCTATTTGCCAATTTGATGAATCAATAGAGGATAATGAATTTAGAGTGCTTTCATCTGAAAAGGATGATGTTGTGATAGACCGGATCAAAAAAGAAGGGGATCAGTATGCAAATACCAAAACCGAATAACAGTACTTGGACGGATGACCAGTGGGAAGCCATCGTTTCAGAAGGACAAGATATCCTTGTTGCGGCGGCGGCAGGGTCAGGTAAAACAGCTGTTTTGGTTGAACGGCTGATTCGAAAAATGACCCGTCCTGAAGATCCAGTTGATGTGGATCGTCTGCTCGTTGTGACTTTCACAAATGCATCTGCGGCAGAGATGAAGCATCGGATCACAGAAGCACTTGAAAAGGAATTAGCCAAGAACCCCGGGTCCCTTCATATGAGAAGACAGCTGTCACTCATGAATCGTGCCAATATTTCTACCTTGCACTCCTTTTGCCTGCAGGTTCTGCGCACCTTTTACTATGAGATTGACCTTGATCCAGGCTTTCGTTTGGCTGATCAAACAGAAGGAGAATTATTAGGAGATGAAGTGTTAGATGAACTGTTTGAGGATGAATATAAGGCTGGAAAGCCAGCGTTCTTTGAACTGGTTGATCGTTACACTTCTGACCGTCATGATTTAGACTTGCAATGGCTTGTGAAGAGAATTTATGAGTTTTCCAGATCTCACCCTTTACCTGAGCAATGGATGAGGGCATTCCTTTCTCTTTATGATGTAGATGCTCAAACAAAAGTAGAACAATTACCGTTTTACCCATATATCAAAGAGGATCTTTCTCTCGTTTTTCGAAGCTGTCTGGAACTGCTCGAACGAGCTCTCGCTCTATCAAAAGAACCGGGCGGCCCAGCACCGAGAGCAGAAAATTTTATAGATGATTTAGAGCAAGTCAATGAATTGATTAGGCATCAAGATGATTTTGAGAAGCTTTACGAGCTTTTGCCAAACATCAATTTTAAAAGGCTCAAAACATGTAAAGGGGACGAATATGACCCTGTGCTGTTAGAAAAAGCCACAGATGCACGCAATCAAGCAAAAAAACAATTAGAAAAGCTCAAAGATGAATACTTTATGCGAAGTCCCGCCCAGCATTTGAAAAGCTTAGCTGAAATGAAGCCGGTGGTCGAAACACTTGTGGAGCTTGTCATCCAATTTGGACAGCGTTTCGAAAGAGCGAAGCAAGAAAAATCAATCGTGGACTTTTCTGATTTAGAGCATTATTGCTTACGCATTTTAGCGGAGCAGGACGCGGAAGGAAATTTGATCGAAACAGAAGCGGCCAAGTACTATCAACAGCAGTTTGAAGAAGTGCTCGTTGATGAATACCAAGATACAAACCTTGTACAGGAAACGATTTTAAAGCTTGTATCTAAAGGGGAACATTCTGCAGAGGGCAACCTGTTTATGGTTGGTGATGTAAAGCAGTCCATTTATCGTTTTAGACTGGCTGAGCCCATGCTCTTTTTAAACAAATATAAACAATTTACACCAGATGGCAAAGAAACAGGGAAGAGAATTGATTTAAATAAAAACTTCCGCAGCCGTTCAGATGTGTTAGACAGTACGAACTTTTTGTTTAAACAGCTGATGGGGGAAACAGTTGGAGAAATTGAATATGATGAACAAGCTGAATTAAAGCTTGGAGCGAGTTATCCAGAAAGTAAAGATACAACGACAGAAATGCTCCTTGTTCATTTAGAACAACAGGAAGCAGAAACTGACGAAGAGCGAGAAGAACTAGAGACCGTACAACTAGAAGCGAGAGTCATTGCTAAAAAAATAAGACAATTGGTAGAGCAGCCATTTCAAGTGTACGATGCAAAACAGCAAATGACCCGTAACTTGCAGTATCGGGACATTGTGATTTTGCTCCGCTCTATGCCGTGGGCCCCTCAAATGATGGAGGAATTGAAGAAGCAGGGAATCCCTGTGTATGCGAATCTTTCCTCCGGTTATTTTGAAGCAACAGAGGTGTCTGTGATTCTTTCTCTGTTAAAAGTCATCGATAATCCATATCAGGATATCCCGCTTGCAGCTGTATTCAGATCACCAATTGTTCATTTAGACGAAAATGAAATGGCACTAATCCGCACGAGTGATAAAAAAGGCACTTATTATGATGCTGTGAAGGCATTTATGAGTGTGACTCATTCAGATCACCCTACATGCAAAAAACTAGAACGGTTTTTCAGGTTGCTGCGTAAGTGGCGTGATTTCTCCATGAATCATTCAGTTGCGGAATTGATTTGGGAAGTATACCGCGATACGCAGTATCTAGATTACGTCGGCGGGATGCCTGGAGGCAAGCAGAGACAGGCGAACCTCCGTGCTCTTTATGATCGAGCGAAGCAGTATGAAAAAGCTGCCTTTAGAGGGCTGTTCCGTTTTCTTCGCTTTATTGAAAGAATGCAGGAGCGTGGAGATGATCTTGGCGCGGCAAAAACGTTCAGTGAAACAGAGGACGTTGTTCGCATGATGACGATCCACAGCAGTAAAGGATTAGAATTTCCAATCGTCTTTACCGCAGGACTCGGCAGGAACTTTAATATGAGGGACTTAAACCAGTCTTACTTGCTTGATAAAGAATTAGGCTTTGGAAGCAAATATATTCATCCAGAGCTGAGAATTAGTTATGCAACATTACCGCTTGTGGCGATGAAAAAAAAGATGAGAAAAGAGCTATTATCTGAAGAGCTGAGAGTTCTATATGTGGCGCTCACAAGGGCTAAGGAAAAATTATTTCTGGTCGGCTCTGTCAAAAATCAGGAGAAAGCATTAAGCAAATGGAAAAATGCTGCAACCGGAGAGGACTGGCTGATCCCTGATTTTGAACGTTATCAATCGAAAACATACTTAGATTTTATTGGTCCTGCTCTTATCCGTCACCAAGCAATGTCATCTATTTTAGAAGAAACAGGTGATGTTGTTCTGTCGCATCCATCAGCATTCACGATCTCATTTACTCAAGCTTCCGATCTTCTAAAAGAAGATATGTCACTTGAAAAGAAGCAGCAGGACGAGGTGGTACAAGCATTGATGGACGGTCTGCCTGTTGAAGGATATGGTGATGCTGATGAGAAAGTAGCAGAGAGACTTTCATGGAGATACCCATATCTAGCGGCCTCACAAGTCGGCACAAAGCAGTCTGTTTCTGAGATAAAAAGAATGAAAGAAATACAGGATGAGTACAGTGTTCCTTCTTCTCTTCGAAAAGCTCGTACAACGTTGTATGACCGGCCGGCTTTCATGAAGAAAAAAGCACTCACTGCTGCAGAGCAAGGCACCGCAATGCACACAGTCATGCAGCATATTCCGCTTCCTTATGACGAGCCCTATGATGATTTACGTATACACCAGCTGCTCGATTCCTTACAGCAGAGAGACTTGCTAACAAATGAGCAAGTCCAGTCAATTGATCAAGAAGGAATTACAGCTTTCTTCTCTACATCTATTGGTCAAAAGCTGCAAAAAGCGGACTGGGTGAAACGAGAAGTGTCATTTAGTATGGTGTTACCTGTTAAAGAGGTATACAGCCATATTGATGCAGAGGGGGAGCCTGTCCTTATTCAAGGGATGATTGACTGTTTATTTGAAACGGACGGAAAGCTATATTTACTAGATTATAAAACCGATAGAGTGCAAGGCAGATTTACAGGCGGCCTTGAAGCAGCTGCACCTATATTGAAAAAGCGCTATGAAACTCAAATAGCGTTATATGCAAAAGCAGTAGAACGTTTAACAAACAGAACATTAGAGGAGAAAATTCTTTATTTCTTTGACGGGAATTTAGAAATTTCTTTATAAATGTATCGGAATGAGAGGTGAATCACATGAGGATTCTGCATACGGCGGATTGGCATTTAGGAAAAACCCTTGAAGGCCGAAGCCGGCTTGATGAGCAAGCACAGTTTTTAGATGAGCTGTATCAAATCGTGAAAGACGAACACATTGATGTCATTGTGATGGCTGGAGACGCCTTTGATACAGTGAATCCGCCTGCTAGAGCAGAGCAGCTTTTTTATGAAAGTCTATCCGCCTTATCTGATAAAGGAAAACGTCAGGTAGTGGTCATCTCAGGCAACCATGATAATCCGGATCGCTTATCCGCCGCATCCCCTTTAACAAATGATCAGGGGATTCATTTAATTGGATATCCGACAAATGATATCATCCGTGTCGATGTTCCTTCTTCGAGTGAACGTTTATCCATTGCAGCTCTTGCTTATCCGTCTGAGGCGAGATTAAACGAGGTGCTGGCTGAAACATTTGAAGAGAAATTGCTTCGTGATCATTACAATTTAAAAATACAACAAGCATTCCAACATTTAAGCACTCAATTTCAAGCGGGTACGGTCAATATCGCAACGAGCCATATTTATGTGGCAGGAGGAAGTCAAACAGATTCAGAAAGACCGATTGAAGTAGGCGGCGCATATACCGTTGCGGCTGAAAGTCTGCCAGAAGCAGCCTGCTATGTTGCCCTTGGTCATTTGCACCGCCCGCAAACCATCAAACGTGCCAAAACGATTGCCCGCTATTCCGGGTCACCTCTTGCTTACAGCTTTTCTGAATCAGGATATGCCAAATCAGTCACGATTGTAGAGGCAAAACCTAATGAAAAAGCAAGCTGGAAAGAAGTGTTGTTATCAAGCGGAAAACCACTTGTGAAATGGAAGGCAACTGAGGGACTGAGTCAAGTACACGAGTGGCTGGATGAAAAACGGGATCTTCAGGCATGGATTGATTTAGAGATTCATTTAACAGATCAGCTCTCTATAGAAGAGATCCATCAGCTCCGAAAGCAGCATAGCGGGTTTGTCCACATTAGACCAAAATTTAAAGAACTGCAGCAAATGGAAGAACAAAAGCAAGTCGAAAAGCTCTCAATCGAAGAGCGGTTCGTGAAATTTTATGAGCGCCAGACAGGCGGCGGTCTTCCTGATGAAAAAACAGTCAAGCTGTTTTTGGAGCTCGCCAATGAAATGCAAGAGGAGGAAGCGATTTGAAGCCGATTACGCTAACCATTAAAGGACTTCATAGCTTCAGAGAAGAGCAAACAATTGACTTTAGCTCATTATGTGATGCAGGTGTGTTTGGCATTTTTGGACCGACAGGAAGCGGAAAGTCGTCCATATTAGACGCCATGACCCTGGCACTCTATGGCAAAGTGGAACGTGCGTTAAATAATACACATGGTATTTTGAACCAAGCGGAAGAAAAGCTGTCAGTTTCCTTTACGTTCGCTTTGCAAAAGGAACATCACATTTCTTATAAAGTCGAACGTGCTTTCAAGCGGGCAGATGAAATGAAAGTCAGAACGACACTATGCCGTTTGATTGAAATTAGTGATACGCAGACAGTTCTTGCAGATAAAGCGAGTGAGGTCAATCGTAAAATAGAAGAATTACTCGGGTTAACCATTGATGATTTTACGCGAGCGGTTGTCTTGCCTCAAGGGAAGTTTGCAGAATTCCTTTCCCTAAAAGGAACCGATAGACGACAAATGCTACAGCGTTTGTTTAACCTGGAAAAGTATGGGGATCAGCTCGTCAAACGTTTGCGCGCGAAGGCGCAGAATCAATATGGACAAAAAAATGAACTGCTTGCTGAGCTGAATGGTTTAGGTGAAGCTGGCCCAGACGCGCTGGCAATGGCAAAGGAAGCGGCTGAGCAGGCAAAGGCTATTTTTCATGAGAAAAAACAAGCGCGGGATGAAGCGTTCACTGCTTTTACAAAGGCGCAAACGATTTGGCAGTATCAAAAGGAACAAGAAGCCTATGAGACGGAACTTGACCATCTGAATCAACTGGCACCATCAATGGAAGAGAAAAAGGCCAAGCTTCATATTGCTGAGCAGGCAGAGGCATTAAAGCCCTATGCGGATGCATTAACAAAGGCTGAAAATCAGCTTTCTCAAGCATTAAAAGAAAAGCAGGAAGCAGAAAATCAGCTTCTGCATCAACGAACGATCTATGATCAAATGACGCAGGACTATGAGCAAGCCAGACAAAAGAAAATAGAAACTGAGCCAGAACTTCTTCAAAAGAAAGAGCAGCTGATTCAGCTAAAGGAAATTGAACGGAAAAAAGAGGCGGCTCTTCAGGAAAAGACGTCAATCGAACAGCGAAAAAATAATACAGCGCAGCAATTATTACAAAAAAAAGAAGAAGCAGACAATCTCCAATCTTTGTTAGAACGTGCACTGGCAAAACAAACACAGCTGAAGCGTGAGCTGGAGCAATTGCAAGTCTCTGTAAAAGAACGGAAAAGTGTACAGGATGCTTTGCGTTTAAGCGAAAATGTTCAAAGAATACATCAGAGCATACACAAAGAAGAACAAAAGATGGAGGAGCTCAAAAAGCGATCATCACAGACTGCAGCAGCATATGAAAAGCTTCAAAAACAGCAAAAAGACCATCATGAAAAAATAGACCAATCGTTTCAAGCGATTGAACAGCTCTATTTCTATGTATGTGAATTCGAACGCGCTTTTACAGAATGGAGTAAAAGAGAACAAAGTCAGAAGCTCGAAAAATTAAAACAGCGTGACGCTGTTAGGGCGGCAGAATTAAGAAAAGAATTAGCAGCAGAGCTCGTAGATGGTGAGCCATGTCCTGTTTGTGGATCGATTCATCATGATCCAAAGGCATTGGAAAACAATGATCATGAAGAAACTGTGGCACAAATTGATGAAGTGATTCAAAGGATGGACAAAGAGCTCAAGCTGGCAGAGGAATATGCAAGAGACATGTATGCCGCCAAGCAGCTATTAGAAACGCACGCCAATCAATTAGTAAAGCAGTTTGCCTTTTTATCTCAGAAAGCGCCTGGTGCAGAAGTTGCTGCAGCAGTAGAAGCAGTGCAAAATCCGGAGTCCTTGCAGTATCTCATGCAAGAATGGAAAGGCTTGAAACAAGATATTCAAGAAGTTGAACATAAACGAGCTCGCTTAATGGATGAAACACATGATCAAGCAGCTGAGATAAGCAAGATGAAAGATCAAATGACATTTGAACAGCAGCGAATCGAAGAATTAGACAGGCTGATCAAGGAGCTTCAATCTGAGCTGACAGAGCAAACGTCTCAATTTAAACAGACCTTCCCGCACTTTACATTGCATCAAGTACAAGAGATGCAAAAGCAGATCGATGAAAAGGACCAGCAAGCGGAAGGCTATAAAGAGCGTATAGAGAAAAGTATTTCATTTTTGGAAGAAAAGCAGCAGGCAAAAGAACAGCTGCAAACAGCCATATACGATGTAGAGAAGGAACTTGATATACTAGCGCATCAGCTAGAAAGCCAGCAGCAGCTCATTCATCAATATGAAACAGATTTAGGGAGGTATCCATTAAAAGCTGTCTCTATTTCTGATGAACTGATCGAGGTTGAACACATGCTTGCTCGTCTTAAAGAAATGGAACAGCAATCGTTCAAGCAATTACAGCACGCGCAGGAGCTCTTTAGTGAAGCACAAAGTCATTTTTCAAGCTGTGAGCGTCAGCTTCAAGAGGCTGACCGGAGAAAACAAGAAGCAAGTGCAGCATGGGCTAAAGAATCGGAGTCTTCTCCTTTTGATAAGCCTCAAGAGATTGAATCTGCTTTTATGAATCAGGCAGTACGTCAATCGGTTAAACAAGAAATTGACGAATTTGAGGATAAAAGAAAGCAATGTGCCGCAAACTTAAAGCGAATTTCTGAACTGCTGAAAGATGAGTCACTAGATGAACAGCAGTGGACTGACATTCAACTGAGAAAAGAAGCGGCAGATAAGGCATTGGAAGAAGCAACAGTAATGAGCGGCTCTGCATATGAACATATGCGCGTAATGGAAGAGAATCACCAGCGCTTTGCAAGTATTCATGAACGCTTGGCAGAGCTCCAGCAAGAAATTGATCGGCTCGATAAGCTGCAAACCGTGTTTAAAGGAAATACATTTGTTGAGTTCTTAGCAGAAGAACAGCTGGAAAGTGTCAGTCGTGATGCATCTGCCCGTCTTGGTATTTTGACACGACAAAGGTATGCAATTGAGGTTGATTCAGAAGGCGGTTTTGTCATGCGTGATGATGCGAATGGCGGTGTCAGACGTCCAGTGTCCAGCTTGTCCGGCGGGGAAACCTTCCTGACGTCGCTTGCGCTTGCATTAGCTCTTTCAGCGCAGATTCAGCTGAGAGGTGAGTTTCCGCTGCAATTCTTTTTCCTTGATGAAGGCTTCGGTACCCTTGATCAAGACTTGCTTGATACGGTGATTACCGCATTAGAGAAGTTACAATCCCAAAACTTAGCTGTCGGTGTCATCAGCCATGTGGAAGAATTGAAAATGCGGCTGCCGAAAAAACTGATTGTCCATCCAGCAGATCCAAGCGGGAAAGGGACAACAGTCTCAATGGAATTAATGTAAATTTTGAGGTGATGACACGGTGGCAAAGCAAACAATTGGATTATGTGAGCTGTGCGGAAGACAAGATGTCCTGCTCACAGAACATCACTTAACGCCAAGAGAAGAGGGCGGTGCCTTTTTACCGACTGCCTTCCTGTGCATCCCTTGTCATAAACAAGTACATGCCCTCTTTACAAACCAGGAGCTTGCCGCACGTTTGAACACAATTGATGCGCTGAGGCAGGATGAAAAGCTTGCTTCGTACATCAAATGGATTCGGAAACAGCCGGCAAGCAAGCTGGTCAAAACGAAAAAATCGAGACAGCGCAGAAAGAAATAAGCATAAAAAAGCGCTCCTCTATTTGAAATGGGTGTAGAGGAGCTGCTTTATGCATTGCCTACCATATTCTGATCATTTAAGTCAGGATCCACATAGTTGGTGGCGCTAATGCCATTATTTAATATCAAGAAATCTCCGGTATTCCCCGCTCCAGAGCCTAAAGCAGATTTTGACGAACTTTTAGGCGACAGGTAGAATGAGTCACCGACGTTTACGACGCCTCCAGAAATAGAGTTAATGTAAATGGGTCCGACAATTGCTGGCATAATCGACATCCTTTATTCGAAGTCATATCACCATCATATGCGCAGGTAGGTCCATTTGTGAGTTTTGCGGACTTTCATCATTGCTAAACAGTTCCCTAATATGCTTCACTCGCGCAACGCCATTCATTCTACAAGTAGAGCCGATTTGATAGACAGAGGACGATGATACCCCTTCAACATGGATTGAAGACACTTTAATTACAGGCTTTTCATGGTAAAATGCCGTTTTAACTGATCGTTCTGGCAGCATCAATGGAATGGGCTCATAATACACTTCAAATTCTTTCGCATCTAAATTTTCTGCTTCATAGCCATAAAACAAACTAATGGTTCGTTGAACAGCTAATACTTTGACCTTCGGGCATAGCTCCTGAGTATCACCAATTTGAACCACACTCGAAATCCCGACAGAGTTCACCTTTGAGAACTTCACTTTAGATGTGCGCTTGATCATTATCGAGGCGCCAGAGGAACAAACGGGCCAATAATCAGTGATTCTGGCGGTGTATCGAAAATCGAGGATAATTGTACATGGTCTGTGTCCCCGATGATAAACAAGGAAGAGGACGATACCCCGACTACTTTAATACTTCCAGTCTCAATGTTGCGGTTGACAACTGTGAAATTCATCCGTTTTCCTCTCCTTTCGTTTCACTTGGAATATGGGCTAAAAAGTGCTCAATCGCCCGCTTTACATCATGCTTCACATATTCAGCAATTTGCTCTGAACGCTGCAGCGGGGTCATATCTTCCCGCTGTGGCAGTTGTCCCGCATAGTATTTGATCCTGCTGTCAATTTGCTTGCGAATGTCCTCAATGATATGGTGTTTGTTACTTTCATCAAGGGACCCTTCATATCGCTGCTCTAGCTCTTCAAGAAGGTCCGGTGCTTCTTCATTTAAGAATGCATCGACAAGCTGTCTTGTTTGATTGAAAAATTGACCAGCCATTTCTTGCTGCATCATTCCAATTCCCGGGGTTGTTGTTTGGCCCACTTCAAAGTTTTGAACACTGTTTGGATCAGATGGATTGAGGCCGATATTCAGCGTTCCTTCCAGCCGTTCGATTTTCAGTTGATCAAATTGATAATCAATCCGTTCAATATTCGTTGTCGGCTTATCTTTGATCATTTGTATTTCCTGCTGAAGCTCGTTAAGCCTTTTTTCAAGCATCATGATTTGTTGCGAGTGTTTTTGAATGATGCCATATACTTGTGAAGCGTTGCTTTGATAATCATACATTTACATACACCTCCGGGGATTGCAGATGACTTAAGTTGTTGGTGACTGAAGCGGTACAAAAGGTGCTGTGCTTGCGCCTTGAGATTCTTCAATTCCTTGTGTACCTGCTGCGGCAGGCGCTGCTTCTACGTAGCTTCCCGTGTTATACAGGTTGGAAAGGGCTTTGATGGATCCAGCACTCCCAATTTGCAGAACAGAGGAGTTACTCACAGACTCTACACGTAAATAATTAATTTGTATCGCTTGATTAATATAGAAGTTCAACGGATCCTCACTCCTTACAAGTTACCAACAAGCGGTTGATCAATGACATCACTATCGTACGTATTTGTCACACTTTTGTAGTTGCTAATTTGTAATTGATCACCTGTATTAAAACTGCCTGCGCCAGCAAACGTTTTAACTTGGCTATTTGGAGAAATGGTGATGCAGTCTCCAACATGAACGACTCCGCTCGTTCCGACGGCATTTACTTTAAAGGCTCCCACAATAGCCGGCATAGCGGTGCACATCCTTTATAAAATTAGGGCACTTGTTTTGGGCGTTTCACCATAGCTTATGATGGGTCTTTTAATGTGTGATTGTCTTTTTGAAAGCTTTTGATGAGAGGAATTAGATGTATGGCTTACCCTTTTTTTGAGCAATCTTTAGAGGTGGATTTGATGCCTTTATTTAAGAGTGTGTCAAGCTCTTGACTGCACCTGATTGTTTCTTCGGCATTCATCCCGAATTTTTTTGCAGTCTCAATTAAATGTAATCTTTTTTGTTCAATTTCATAATTGATCATAACGGACGCCAACTCTCACATTTTTTATCAAATAGAAGGATATGGTTAGTATACCCTATTTTTCTATAAAAAAAGCTGTTTCGTCAATATGAGTAATAAAGTGACAAAATTCGAAAGTGTTCTTACGTACCAAATATCTCTTTTCTTATCTCAGCCTGTAAATAACGTCGTCTTTTGTTGATATACTGCCGGATTAAGTCTCGTTCAGACTGCAGGATGTCTTTTCGATCTTTCGTATATGGATCATCTCCAATTCGATCCTCAATCGATTCATGCCATTTCTCGATGATTGGGCAGAGCCGGTCTTCTACAAAATGTGTATCGAGTACATGCTGGAAAAGTGTGTAATAGGCTCTTTTAAACGAAGGGATATCTAGTAATCTAGCTGTTAATGTATTAAAGCCGTTTACTGGGATATAATCAAACGCCATTTCTTCTCCATGAATGTCACGACCCCATGTTGCATCATAATCCCAAGGAAGTACTTGAAACCTTCCTTGTTCATTTACATAAAGAGCGTAGTTATGAACAAAACCATCAAAGTTTTGTGTGCATACCACACCGACGAGCCAGCGGAAATATTGTGTCACATCTAGGTATTGTTCAATTTTTTCCGCAAAAGTGTCATCTCTCGCTGTGTTGAGAAAGTAAATAAATTCGCTCAGCTGCTGATCGTGTTGAGGAGTCCCCGTTTTTTTCTCGTATCCGAGAAGAAGGTGCTTTTTTGGCTTTTTATCAAAAGAACTCAAAAGGGAGAAGTTCGCGTCATCATCAACTGCATAATAAATGCTGCCTCCTGAAAGCTGCCGTTTTTGAAGAAAAAACTCATCGACGGATTCTATTTTCAAATAAATGCCTTCTTTTCTTCCGTTTATGGTGAGAAACACATGAGAAGCGGCTGGGCTTAGCACCCCCATCTGCTCAAAGAAATAAAAGGACAGCCTGTTTCGGATAAACGAAGGGTCATTGTACTCTGCATTTAAATGAAAGATGGATTCGCCTTGTCTTTGTTTTGGCTTTCGGTATTCAATTTGATAGGATTTCTTCTTAAGCTTTCTAATGTGTGATCCGCGGTATGAAGCATAAATATGTGATTTGGTTTGGCCGGTTTTCAGAATGGCTTCAACAGGTTCATCGTTCCAAATGTCTTTTTTTAATTCAATCAGGTCCTTTGGATGAATCCACATATCAAGTTGTTTTAAAGGTTCTGTGGTCATATGTTCATCAGCCTCCTATATGCTCTTCTTTACGATATGAAAGTGAAGGAATGTCCTGTACCGGCTGGTAGGTATTCATGGAGTTTTCAAGGAAAGAGGCATTCGTCACGAACACTTGTCTACCGAGTCTCGTAACATAAAGCAGAGAAGATAAACAGCTTTATCTGTTTGTTTTGTCGAAGCATAGACTGGGAGGGGAATTGTTCGTGAGTACAATTGATCATTCACACATTGAACATGCAGTAGCTTCACTTCGAAGTGAGGGGCGTGATCATCACTTAGATCGTGAACCAGAATCGAGACGTTCGCATAAGTCAGCTCGTTCTCGTCATTCAAGTCGCGGTCATTGGTTCTTTGGCGGTGGTGGACGCCGTAAATCACGCCGCAGTAAAAAAAGCTACAGAAGCTATCGTTCAAAGAAAAGTTATCGCTCGAAGAAAAGCATGAAGAGTAAAAAGTCATATAAAAGCAAAAAATCTTACAGAAGCAAAAAGAGCGAACCGAAAAAGTCACACCGCAGCAAACACAGATCGCATCATAAGAAAAGCTGCCGTAAATCACACCGCAGCAAATGCAGATCGCATCATAAGAAGAGCTGCCGTAAATCACACCGCAGCAAACACAGATCCCATCATAAGAAAAGCTGCCGCAAGTCACACCGCAGCAAGCACAGATCCCACAATAAGAAGAGCCGCAAGTCGCGCCGCAGCCATCGATCTAAACGTTCTCATCACCATAAACGAAGCCGCTCTTGCCGAAGATGTGGAAAGAAATCGCATCGTTCCAGAAATAGAGGAAATGTTGAACGTAAATGGGATCAAGGGAACATGTGGGAGTACCGCCGTTTCCGCTAAGCATTCAATCATCATTTTTGAAACCCTTTTTAAAAGAGAGTATGATAAAAAAGGGTTTTTTTTATTTCATAGAGAAATAAAATGAGACATCATAACTTAGCGAAATGAAGATTGTGAGGGGAAGACATGAAGTTTTTTACAGGTGAGATACATAGCAGCATGTTTATTGGGGTAGTCATTGATGATGAATGGGTGATGGACGTCAAAAAGGCAGAAGCCAAATTATTTGAGCTTGAGACACTGCCAAACTCATTATCTGAGTGTATCAAAATAGGGGACAAGTTTGTGGAACATGTGGGGCAGCTTCTTGATTGGGCTGAGAAAAAAGAAGAAGACCGCGGTTCTTATGTATATCCGCTTTCGGACGTGAAACTCCATGCGCCGATTCCAAAGCCGTCTAAAAACATCATGTGTGTCGGAAAGAATTATCAAGACCATGTCATGGAGATGGGAAGTGCGGCGGATATTCCTAAAGACGTGATGATTTTTACAAAGGCACCTACTTCTGTCATTGGGCACGAAGCGGACATTCTTCTTCATGAAGGTGTGACAAGTGAACTGGATTATGAAGGAGAACTTGCCATCGTGATGGGCAAATCTGGGAAAAATATTGCTCCTGAAGAGGTCCAAGATTATATATTCGGTTACACCATTTTAAATGATGTGACGGCAAGAGATTTGCAGAAAAAACATAAACAATTTTTCATTGGTAAAAGCTTAGATACAACCTGCCCGATAGGACCTTATATCGTTCATAAGTCAATGATCGAGGATCATGGTGCGCTCCATGTGGAAACAAAGGTAAACGGAGAGATTCGTCAGTCTGCGAGTACGGAATTAATGATTTTCACAATTGAGGACATTGTCTCCACTCTTTCAAAAGGGATGACGTTAGAAGCGGGTGACATCATTGCAACAGGTACACCTTCTGGGGTGGGGAAGGGCTTTGAACCGCCTAAGTTTTTAGCTTCTGGAGATCGAATTGACATCACGATTGAACCGATTGGAACGCTGACGAATCGCGTCAAATAAAGCGCGTGATGACACAGGATTGTCGCTTTGTGTTCGACTTATTTCGTGGTACGATGAGAAGGTACTTGTTCTGATAAAGGGGGAAATCACAAATGGGAACACATTTACATATCACAGCATGGGTGCTGGGAATTATTTTATTCTTCGTAGCCTTTGCTCTAGCAGGTAAAAACGACAAAGGCGCTAAAATTGTGCATATGATCGTTCGCTTATTCTACTTGATCATTATTGCAACAGGCGTAGAGCTGTATGTTCGCACAGGAATGAAAATTCCAGGTTTCGGGGGCGAGTATATTGGAAAAATGATTCTCGGTATCCTCGTGATCGGTTTCATGGAAATGGTCCTAGTGCGCAAGAAAAAAGGAAAATCGGTGACTGGTGTGTTGATTGGTTTTATCGTATTTGCGATTGTGACCATTCTTCTCGGTTTACGTCTGCCGATCGGTTTCCATATCTTTTAATATAAAAAGGGCATTGCTTATACGAAGCAGTGTCCTTTTTATGTGGCATCAAATTGTGAAACCGTTCGGTGTCCGTCTGAAGTGGTCCATTCAAAACGAATGTGGCTGGCTGCAGGCTCATAGTGACATTGAAGTGCAAGTGATTGCGTATCTGCCGAAAAATGAAAGAAAGAGACGCGCTGCATTGAATGAAAGGAAGAGAAGACACAATCATAGACGGAAAAACCAAGCTGCTCTACCTGTTCAAGGATGTGATGAAAGACGTTTTCCGGTACGAACATGAGAAGATCAAGCCATCCTTTCGCAAGGGACGCCGTATATTGAATTTTTTCTCCCCCTTGTACGTCTATTAGCTGCCCGTTTTCATGGAGAATCATGGAACCAAGCAATTCTCCTTTTGTCCATCGGTCATTTTCCTTCAAACAGATCATCGTGCTTTGAAGACTTTCAGGCAGCATGATCTCTCCTTCTTCATCTTCAATCAGACAATGCCCGTTTTCAATGAGCAAATACCCGTTACACCATCTTCGGCTGCAGCGTTCAAGCTGCTTCATTCGATTTTTCATTTGCAAAAGCTCCTTTCTTCTTTCTTTTCTTACCAAAACAAGCTTGTCCTATACGCCGGGAAAAAAGGACAAATCAACTATCAAGGAAACGATGCATAAACTAAGAAAGGCTGAATGAGAACACTTGAGGAAAAACGGATGGGAGCTGATGATGATGTGTGGAATTACAGGCTGGGCAGACTTTAAAAAGCAGCTCATCCAACAGGATCATGTAATCAATCAAATGACAGATACATTATCTAAAAGAGGGCCAGATGATACAAATACGTGGAAAAGTGAGCACGTTCTTTTCGGGCATAAAAGGTTAGCGGTTGTAGATGTAGAAGGCGGAAAGCAGCCGATGACATATACACATCAAAACCATGCTTATACGGTTGTATACAATGGAGAGCTCTATAACACAGAGGATATAAGAAAAGAATTGTTAAAAAGGGGGCACCGCTTTCTTGGGCATTCTGATACAGAAGTTCTTCTTCATGCCTATACAGAATGGAAGGAAGAGTGTGTCTCCCATTTTAATGGAATTTTTGCATTTGTGATCTGGGATAGTGAGCGTGAATTGTTATTTGCAGGGAGAGACCGGCTCGGCGTCAAGCCATTTTTCTATACAGAACGTCATCATTCCTTCTTATTTGGTTCAGAGATCAAAGCACTTCTTGCTCACCCTGATATCAAAGCAAAAGTCGATCATGAAGGGCTGTCGGAGATCTTTGGCTTAGGACCGTCAAGAACACCAGGTCAAGGAGTGTTTAAAGGGATAAAAGAGTTGAGACCTGCTCATGCCTTGACCTTTTCAAAAGACGGACTGCGCGTGTGGAGATACTGGAATGTCAAAAGCAAGAAGCATACCGATTCACTTGATGACACCGCACAGCACATTAAGCATCTCTTTACAGATGCCGTGACAAGACAGCTCGTTTCTGATGTGCCTGTATGTACATTTTTATCTGGGGGCGTCGATTCTAGTGCTATTACTGCCATAGCTGCTAAGCACTTTGAGAAAATAGGGAAAGCACCGCTGCATACGTTTTCCATTGACTACGAAGGAAACGATCAATTCTTTGAGGCAAATCAATTCCAGCCGAATGCTGACGGCCCATGGATTGATCAAATGACCAAAGCGTTTCAAACGAATCATCACAGCTGTATCATTGGACAAAAAGAGCTCGCTTCCTATCTGAAGGAAGCCGTTGAGGTTCGAGACTTACCGGGTATGGCAGATATTGATTCTTCCTTGCTGTGGTTTTGCCGAGAAATTAAAAAAGACTTCGTTGTTGGTTTATCAGGTGAGTGTGCTGATGAAATTTTTGGCGGCTATCCTTGGTTTCACATGGCAAATGAAACAAATAGTTTCCCTTGGATGAGATCGACTGAAGCAAGAACGCAGCTCCTGCAAGACTCGTGGCAAAAAAAGCTGTCACTTAAGGAATACGCGCAAAGCAAATATGAAGAAACGGTGGCAGAAACGCCTCTTTTAGATGGAGAAACTGGCGTCGATAAAGCCCGGAGAGAACTTTTTTACTTAAATATGATTTGGTTTATGACAACACTGCTTGATCGAAAAGATCGAATGAGTATGGGGGCTAGTCTTGAGGTACGTGTGCCATTTGCAGATCATCGCCTTGTCGAATATGTGTGGAATATTCCTTGGGAAATGAAAATGCATGGAAATCGTGAAAAAGGGGTTTTACGAAAAGCATTAGAGGGAATTTTACCGAATGAAGTGCTTTATCGAAAGAAGAGTCCTTATCCGAAAACACATCATCCAGCCTATACTCAGGCTGTGAAAGAGATGCTGACCGACTGTCTCGCGCAAAAAGACTCTGTACTTCACGAATTTTTAGATCCACATCAATTAAAGCAGCTGATTGAAACGGAAGGAGCTTCCTTTCATGTGCCATGGTATGGCCAGCTCATGAAGGGCCCGCAGTTGATTGCCCATCTAGCACAGATTCATCATTGGTTTGAAACGTATCGAATTGATATAGAAGCGTAATAAAGGGTCGGCTTTCTTGCACTTGTTGAAAGGAAGCCGGCTTTTTTGATACATAACATGAGACTTTGTGAGCACATCAAAAGTTGATCAAACCTTTTCAATTTGTATAATTAACTTAAAGTGAATTAATTTGGAGGAAAAAGGATAATGAAAATCATTGTGATCGGAGCGGGACCAGGGGGACTTGCGGCAGCTATGATGCTTCAAAGCAAAGGACATGACGTTCATGTATACGAAAAGCAGCCCTTTGTCGGCGGACGAAACGCTAAGTTTCAACTTGGTGATTTCACGTTTGATACAGGTCCTACCTTTCTCAGCATGATTCATATTGCAGAGGAACTGTTCACCTTTGCTGGTAAAAATCTTTATGACTATATCGATGTGATTGAATTAAAAGAGATGTATAGATTAATTTTTCAAGACAATCAGCTGGATATGATCAGGGATCGCGATGAAATGTACAAACGATTAGAAGCCTTTGCCCCTGGTGAGGGCGAAGGGTATCTAAGATTTATGAATGATACAAAGCGCAAAATGGATCGTCTGACACCAATTTTACAAAGTAAAATGGATCGCTTTCATCATTACTTGCGCCCGAAGGTGATCAAAGCACTTCCACAGCTTTCGTTAAATAAAAGTTTGTATGATGTGCTGTCAGACTATTTCACGAATGAATCAGTGAAATATGCCTTTACATTTCAATCAAAGTACTTAGGAATGTCACCGTGGGAATGCCCTGGTGCGTTCTCAATCCTTTCGTTTATGGAACATGACACAGGTGTATTCCATCCGAAGGGCGGTGTCAATCAGCTGTCAGAAGCTATGGCAAAGGCGGCGGTTGAAGCAGGAGCCGCGATTCATCTGTCAGCGGGCGTCGAAAAGCTGCTTACGGAGGGCAGGAAAGTGAAAGGCATTCGTTTAGAATCTGGGGAAGAAATACAGGCAGATGAGGTTGTCGTCAATGGAGACTTTGCACATGTGATGACAAAGCTTGTCGAGCCAGGACTCTTAAAGAAATACAGCGAGAAAAAATTAAAAAAGAAAAAATTCTCATGCTCTACCTTTATGCTTTATTTAGGATTGGATACCATGTACGATGAGCCGCATCACACCATCGTTTTTTCCGATGATTATGCTCGATTCGTCAAAGGCATTACGAAAACATATGAGCTGCCAGATGATCCGTCTATTTATATTCAAAATGCAAGTGTAACCGATGAATCCCTTGCTCCAAAAGGAAAATCAGCTCTTTATGTGCTGGCTCCAGTTGCCAATAACCAAAGCGGTATTGACTGGGAAGCGCATCAAGATGAATTTAGAGAGCTTGTGCTGGATACATTGGAGCGGAAAACCGGCTTTCAGAATGTGAGACAGCATATAGAAGTTGAGCGGATGATCACACCGAAGCAATGGGAGGAAGACTTTTACGTATATGAAGGAGCTACATTTAACCTTGGCCACCAGCTGACGCAGATGATGGTCCTAAGGCCGCACAATGAATTTGATGAATTAAAGCACTGCTGGCTCGTTGGAGGAGGAACGCATCCAGGAAGCGGACTCCCAACCATTTTAGAATCAGCACGTATCACGACAAATGCCATTCTTTCAAAAGAGAAACATTCACACAAAACAATGCCGCATCAAGGAAAGGGGAGCGCCTCATGAAAAAACATATATTGATTGCAGGTGGCGGTATTGGCGGAATGATCTCAGCGCTTTATTTAAAAAAAGCGGGACATGATGTCACCCTTGTCGAAAAAAATGAACGGCTTGGCGGGAGACTTGCTTTTGTACGTGAGAAAGGATATAAAGTAGATGAAGGTCCGACCATTGTCCTACTTCCTGACATGTTAAAAGGCATTTTACATGAGGTAGGAATTGACGATTCATCTCTTGATCTGTTGCAGCTTGATCCGCTGTACACAATTCAATATCAAGATGGAACCTCTTATACGAAATACTCTGATGCACTTCGTCAGCTAGATGAAATCAGACGTGTATTTCCAAAGGAAGATCAAGGGTTCCTGAGGTTTATGGAAGAAATGACGGACCGGTTTCAAGAAGGCCAGCAAGCCTTTCTAGAAAAATCATTTCACGAAAAACGTACATTTTTTACAAAAGCTAATATGAAGATTTTAATGAAATTAAAGGCGTATCGAACGGTACAAAGCGCTCTGAAAAAATATTTCTCAGACGAACGCTTGCGAGATGCATACGCACTTCAAACCCTCTATGTTGGGGGAAACCCGTATGAAGCATCGGCTATTTATTCGCTTGTGTCATATAGTGAGCACGCACATGGAATCTACTATTTAAAAGGCGGCTATGCGAGTTTAGTAGATATATTGGAAGGGCAGCTCATCAAAATGGGTGTGCATGTAAGAAAAAATGAAGAAGTCACGCAATTGGTGTTTGAGGGGAAACGGGCAGTCAAAGCAAAAGTAAATGATGAACATGTAACCGCTGATGCATTTGTGATCAATGGAGATTATCCAGCTGCGTTAAAACAGCTTGGTTTAGACGAACAAAATCGCCGGAAATACGTGCCGTCCTCAGGCTGTGTGATGGTGTATCTCGGGTTAAACAAGATGTATCATGAAGCACCTGTTCATCAATTTTTTATGGGAGAACACTTTGATCAGCATATGAAAGAAGTTTTTCAAACGAAAACGATTCCTCAAGACCCATCGTTTTATACATTTAATCCATCGATCATTGATCCATCTCTTGCCCCAGATGGCTGCAGTGTTCTCTATATGCTGATTCCCGTTCCTTCAGGAGATCATATCAACTGGGAAGAGGAGACAGATTTTGTCGAGAACATGGTGGATGTCCTTGAGAAAAGAGGCTTTCCGAGATTGCGAAAGTCGATTGTCTGGAAAAAGGTCAGAACACCAAATGATTCCTTGCGAGAAGGATTGTTTGAAGGCGGCAGCTTTGGACTTGCGCCTAATTTGTTTCAATCAGGTGTCTTCCGCCCGCAAGTGAAGGTCAGAGAGACAGACAATCTTTATGCGGCAGGTGCCTCCATCCATCCGGGCGGCGGGGTGCCGATCGTGATGCAAAGTGCGAAGCTCATGGCTTCTGTACTACTAAAAGATTTGAATGATAGAAAGGAAGTGAAGCTAAGTGGTTGATGTACAAACAGCATTGAAAGTGTGTGAGGAAACCATTCAAACCCATTCAAAAACGTTTTACCGTGCTTTTTCCATGCTGCCTAAAAAGAAGAGACAGGCCGTCTGGGCCGTATATTCCTTTTGCCGGAGAGCAGATGACATTGTAGATGAGTCGCCTTCGCCAAAAGAGGACCTTGCATCCTTTCGGGAGAAGTTTGATCGATTTTTACAAGGTGAGGTAGACCGGAATGATCCAATATGGGTGGCGCTAGAGCATACATTTCAAGAGTTTCGGATGGATGAAGCCCCGTTCCGTGATCTGCTCCAAGGACAGGAGATGGATTTAGAGCAGCAGCGATACGAAACGTTAGATGAACTGCTCATCTATTCCTATCATGTTGCTAGTACCGTTGGACTCATGCTGCTTCCTATTATTGCACCGCGTAAAAAAGAGCAGCTAAAAGAAGCAGCCATTTCGTTAGGGATCGCTATGCAGCTAACCAACATCCTTCGGGATATCGGCGAGGATCAGGCTGAAAGAGACCGCATTTATTTGCCAAAGCAAGTGATGGGCCAATTCGGGTACACAGAGCAAGAATTGCAGGAAGGGATTGTAAATCAAGCTTTTCAGCACGTCTGGGAGTACATTGCTTTTGAGGCAGAGGCATACTACGAGGAGTTTTTTGACCATCTTCATGAATTCCCGCTGTATTCACGTATACCGGTGAAAGCAGCAGCCTACTTTTATAAAGCCATTTTAGATAAAACAAGAGAAAACGAATACCGCGTCTTTACAGAGCGAGTATTTATTTCAAAACAGGAAAAAGCACTTATTTTAGAAGATATTACGTAAAAAAGGACTGCACCCGCAGTCCTTTTTATGTGGAAGAAAAACGATACTCCGTCCATACTCTGGAACGCCAGCGCCTATACATGAAGATGCCTCTTACCCATTCATCCACGATAAAAGAAATCCAAACCCCGATGAGCCCCATTTCAAACTGAATGCCTAACAAATAAGCGATCGGAAGCCCAATTCCCCACATTGATATCATCGCCATATACACTGGAAACTTCGCGTCACCAGCAGCCCGCAATGAATTAATAATGACCATATTAAAAGAGCGTCCCGGCTCTAAAATGATCGTCAATAGGAGAAGTGTGGCAGCGATTTGAATGATTTCTCGATTGCTGGTGAAAAACGTAAGCAAATGCGTCGATGATAAAGATAAAGCAGTGGAAGAAAGAAGAGAGATTGCAATGGCCCAGTATAAGCTTTTCATACATCTGCGGTAGGCCGCATCGAATTCTTTCGCCCCAATATGGCGCCCAATTAAAATCTGCGTCCCTTGGCTAATCGCTGCACCAAACAACATAATGAACATCATCAAATTTTGAGTGTAGACCTTTGCTGCTAATGCCTGCGTCCCCATAAATGTAATAAACAGTGTAATGATCATTTGAGAGCCGTTATAAGAAAGCTGTTCCCCAGCGGAAGGAATTCCAATTTTCAGCAGCTTTTTTAAATGCGTCCGCTGAATGTGAAACATGCTCTTCAGCGAAAAGCGCAATCCAATTCGGCGGCGGACAATGAGGATCATCGCCATCAATCCGATCAATCGAGCCAGCGAGGTTGAAAAGGCAACACCCATGACACCTAATACCGGAAAACCAAACGGACCAAAAATGACCAAATAATTGCCGGCAACGTTTAGCAAATTCATTCCGATGGTGACATACATCGTGTCTCTTGTATATCCGTAGCTTTTTAAAATTGCACTATACGTCATAATGAGCGCTTGAATAAAAGAAAGCAGCCCGACAATTTGTAAAAAGACCGCCGCATCCGGCATGAGTTCACTTGATAAGCCCATCATGTGCAGGATTGGAACAGCTAACACAAACATGAGGAGACTAATGATAAAGCTGATCAAGAAGTTGGTTCCTAGAGAGACATAGGCAACTTGAGTCGCTTCCTGCTTGCGGTCAGCTCCTAAAAGCTGGGCAATCACAATGGTCGTTCCTGTTGTAATGAAGCTGAACATGACAATTAATAAATTCAGGAGCTGGTTGCTTACACCTACTGCGGCCACACTGTTATCAGAGTATTGGCTAAGCATGAGTGTATCAGCGCTCCCCATAAGCATATATAAAGAGATTTCGATAAATATAGGCCAAGTTAATGCAAATAATGAAGGGTGTGTTTTCTCATCTTTGGCTTGAACCTTTTCATATGACAGGGTTTGAGGTTTCATCACATAGCCTCCTTTCGTATAAATCCGATTTATAGTGTACCTTGCATCGACTATAATAAGAAGAGATGAAACCGAAACTTATTGGAGAAATCCGACTTCATAAGGGGATGAATATGGATCAATTTATTACATTTACTGTACCGTCGTTTCCTATTTATATTGCTTCAGGTAAAGGTGTATTTCATCAAGGAGAAAGACATATCTCAAGAACCTTCACTGTATTTGATCTTCTCTATGTCACAAAAGGTGAACTATGGATGACAGAGGACGAGGATGCTTATCACATAAAAGAAGGTGAATATATGATTCTCTCACCGGGCCTGTCTCATGGTGGACATTTGCCATGTGAAGAGGAAACCCACTATGAGTGGCTGCATTTCTCAATTGATCGATTTGAGCTGACGAATCGGCCGAGAGAACACTGGATTGATATGAAACAAAACCAAGCCACCTTCGAAAAGCCGGCAACATATGAATTTAGCCTGCCCCGTTTAGGAAAAGTGAAAGGACGAAGTGTGTTAGAAAAACACCTTTCAGCGATGAGAGCACTAAATCATGATGCATCTGAACTTCCTCTGAAAAAACAGCTTCTATTTGAGGAACTGCTCATTCACCTGCAAAAAGAAGCATTCCATATTCCAAGTGCAAAGGAGACCGTTGCATCAGAAGTGGTTCACTATCTTGAGCATCACTTTATGGAGAAATTACACATGGAGCAGCTTGCAGAAAAGCTGCACTATCATCCTGACTACATGACAAGATGTATGCAGACGGTATATGGATTGACGCCAAACCAGTACAGCCATCGTCTCAAGATTGAAAAGGCCAAAAGCATGCTCGTCTCAACGAATGAAAAAATCGCAGCCATTGCAGAGCATGTAGGCATTGACGACCCCACTTATTTTTCTAAGCTGTTTCGGCAGAACGAAGGCATGACGCCGATCGAGTACCGTCATTTAGCAAAAAGGACGACAAAGTAAAGGAACGTGAACAGATGAAAAGAGAAAAGGAAGAGCTTGTGAACATACGTCCATTAACCGAAACGGACTTAGAGACGGTGTGGCATTTAAAATTTAAAGCACCAGACCAGTCCTATCGAAAATGGAATGCCCCTTATTTTTATGAACATGAAATCCCGCTTGCTGCATTTAAGAAACGATACTTACAGGATGAATCCATTCCCAAAAAGCTATATGGCATTGAAATAGGCGGTGATATTAAAGGCACCGTCTCATATTATTGGGAGAATGAACGTACACGGTGGCTTGAATGCGGCATTATCATTTATGACTCACGCTTTTGGAGCGGGGGCATTGGGACAAAGGCGTTAAATCTATGGATTGATGTATTATTTACGCATATTGATATCCCTCGAATTGGTCTAACTACTTGGTCAGGGAATGAACGGATGATGCGGTGCGCAGAGAAATGCGGATTTGTCCTTGAGGGGAGACTGAGAAAGGTCCGTTATTATCAAGGAGAGTATTATGATTCGATACGCTACGGAATGCTGAGAGACGAATGGCGAAGCCTTCCGCGCAATATCCTCTGAATCATTATTTTTTCAGGACAAAAGTATCATATAATGGAATAAACTGAAGAAGAAGGGTGGCAGATGAATGTGGGCTGGATAACTGGATGGTTTGTTTCTATTTTAGTCGCAATCTATCTATTTATAGATGCACCAAAACATGGGAAAAATAAATGGTTATGGTCTATTTTAGGTCTTTTATTCGGGCTCTTTGCATTTGGGATATACCTCATCAAAACAGGAAGAAAAGGATTGGGCTGGACAGTTCTGATCGTGTCCATCATCATCTATTCTATTGTTATACTAGTCTTTGTCTTTTACTTCCTGTTGCTGATCATCGGATACTCAAACGCATCATAGAGAGCGCGTATACATAAGGGGGAGTTTAATCTTGAGAATAACGGGTCTATTCGTTTCACTCGCTGTGGCCATCTATTTATGGATGGATGCGCCAAAGCACAACAAAGACAAATGGCTGTGGGCCATTTTAGGCGTGCTATTTAGTACCATCGTACTCGGTATTTATTTGATCAAGACAGAGAGGAAGGGGCTGGGCTGGACGATCTTGATTTTAACCATCTTGTTTTATCTCATGCTGCTCATCTCTGTTTTGATCGGTGTTATTCTTTTTTATCAGGTAAGTCCTTCATGAAGAAGGGCTTTTTTCTTTTACCTTTTGAGCCGGCACACCTGCGATGACGATCTGCTCTTCATGAAAGGAACGATTCACTACGGCATTTGCTCCAATTGAAATATGATTCGCAATATAAATGTCCCCAAACAGCTTAGCGCCGGGGCCAATCCATACGTGATCTCCAATGGTTGGTACATCCTTTTCGGAATGGTTTTGGCCAATGTTCACCCCTTGATGAATATCACAAAATGCCCCGATTTTTGCGTGCCTGTTCACAATTAAGAGCCCGGTATGATTGATTCTAAGGCCGGGGCCAAAGACGCCAATCGGAATATCAAAGCCAAGCTGCATGCCTTTCTTTTTATGTAAATAACGATAAAACCATTTGCGGAGTAGAGCGCTGCTATTAGAATAGTATTCATATTTTCGTAAATACCTTTGATATTTCCATATATCATCCCCAAACCACTTTGGCCTTCTGCGCGTGATCGCTAATGCTTTCTTATCCTGAGTTAAGTAGTGGTGAAGATCGTGCTTTGTTAAAATCATCAAATTCCCCTCCATTCCCTTATGTTTCAGAGAAATTATACCATCAGAACCATTTATATCAAGAAAAAATGGTGTGATTTCTTCAATTTTCTACCTTCATTTCATCCAAATTTCTGCATAAAATGAGTGCTTAGAGTTGAATAGAACAAAAGAACCAGGAAAAATGATTTGTAATTTTTTTCAATATTCATCCGTCTCATGCGTTCCATCTCCTTATGGCAGTAGAGTTTTGTAAAAATTACTCGAAAATACTCTTTAAAAAGAGAATATTGTATTCATATGCTTTTCGAATCATCTTTTTGAATACAATTGACTTTCATATCTAAAATCCTCTAGGCTAGTAAATGAAAATGATAATCTTTATCAATTGGAGGAGTGTTTTATTATGTCCATCAAAACCGTTTCTAAAAATCAGCAATTTTTAGAGCAGCAAAGTCAAAGAGAATCCAATGCAAGGTCTTACCCGAGACGGTTTCCATTAGCTATGCAAAAAGCCGAGGGTATGATCGTGACAGATGCGGATGGCAGAGAGTTTTATGACTGTCTGGCAGGCGCAGGAACACTTGCACTTGGTCACAATCATCCGGTTGTTATAGAAGCTATTGAACGTATGCTTCATGAAAAAAGACCATTGCATACGTTGGACATAACCTCAGAAATTAAAGAAGAATTTGTGAATGAAATTTTTTCTCACCTGCCAGAAGAGTTTGCAAAGAGAGCCAAAATTCAATTTTGTGGACCAACTGGCGGTGATGCCATAGAAGCAGCGATTAAATTAGTCAAGACAGCGACAGGAAATCGTTCCATTCTTTCTTTCCACGGTGCTTATCACGGTGCGACACATGGCACGATGTCATTAAGCGGGAATTTGTCTCCAAAGGAAAGAGTGCAAGGGTTAATTCCAGATGTGCATTTCATGCCTTATCCATATGAATACCGCTGCCCATTTGGAATTGGCGGGAAAGATTCACACCGCATTTCCAGCTCTTATATTGAGCGTGTATTAAATGATCCTGAAAGTGGTATTCTTCCGCCAGCAGGTATGATCTTTGAAGCAGTGCAAGGTGAGGGAGGCTCAATTCCAGCATCTATTGAATGGATGAAAGAAATGAGAAGAATCACAAATGAAAAAGGCATTCCACTCATTATCGATGAGGTTCAATCAGGCATTGGCCGAACAGGTAAGATGTTTGCCTTTGAACATGCGGGAATTGTGCCAGACGTCATTGTATTATCTAAAGCCATTGGTGGAAGCCTGCCGCTTTCAGTTGTGATTTATGATAAAGATTTGGATCAATGGAATCCAGGTGCACACATTGGCACATTTAGAGGGAATCAAATGGCGATGGCTGCAGGAACCGCAACGCTTAAATTTATAAAAGAAACCAATCTGCTTGATCATGTAGACCAATTAGGGGATCGCATGCAGGCTTATCTAAAAGACATTCAAAAAAATGTACCTGCTATCGGTGATGTTCGTGGCAGAGGATTAATGATTGGTGCTGAAATAGTTAATCCAAATGAGAAACAGGATGTGGATGGAAGTTATCCAGCAAATCCTGAGCTAGCCAGTCTCATTCAAAAGAATTGCTTCGATAAAGGCTTAATTGTAGAGACAGGAGGCCGTTTCGGAAGCGTCATTCGATTCTTACCGCCATTGATCATGACTGAAGAGCAGCTTGAACAAGTCATCGCTATTTTTAAAGAGGCCGTTTACGATGCAATCAACTAAGGCTTCTGTTGATTCATTATTTATCAATCAAAGCCAGCTTGGAAGAGAGTCCTTCCAAGCGGCTCTTCATACATCTATCGACAGCCTACTGGATCAGTGGCAAAAAGACCAAGGTCCATACAGCGGAATATTGCCTGGGAAATTAGCGGCTAGTGTCGAATCATTATTTCAGTTTCAACCGTCTGGCGAATCAATGGAATCTGTTTTTCAAGATATAAAGCAGCACCTTTTGCCGCATCTCGTTGATGTATCGCATCCTAAATGTTTGGCACATTTGCATTGTCCGCCGCTTATACCTGCTCTTGCCGCAGAGGTGATAGTAAGTTCATTTAATCAATCAATGGATTCCTTCGATCAAAGCGGTATTGCATCTTTGGTTGAGGAGGAAATTTTAAAGTGGCTATGTGCGAAGTTTTCTTATGGAAATCTAGCAGATGGGACATTTACGAGCGGTGGAACCCAATCTAACTACATGGGGCTGCTTCTTGCAAGAGATGCATTTTGTGAAAACACTTGGCAATGGAATGTTCAGCAGAAAGGCTTGCCGAGTGAGGCCCACCGTATGAGAATTCTTTGTTCTAAGAATGCTCATTTCACTGTGAAGAAATCTGCATCCCAGCTAGGCTTAGGGGAGCAGGCAGTCGTTCTGGTAGAAACGGATGAGCATCACCGTATGGATCTCAATGATTTGAAGAAGAAACTTGTTGAATTAAAGGAGCAGGATCTCCTGCCTTTTGCGGTAGTGGCGACTTGCGGGACAACTGATTTTGGCAGTATTGACCCGGTTCGAGATGTGTATGACATCGTCAAGCCATTCGGTCTGTGGATTCACGCAGATGCTGCCTACGGCGGAGCACTTGTATTAAGCGAAACCTACGGGCGTAAATTAGACGGTATTGAGCTTGCTGATTCCATCACGATCGACTTTCACAAACAATTTTATCAGCCGATCTCCTGCGGGGCATTTTTGCTGAAGGATAAAAGGCATTTTGGTTTGATTAATTATCATGCAGATTATCTCAATCCAAAGGAAGATGAACTGGATGGAATTCTACACCTCGTCAATAAATCTGTCCAAACGACGCGCCGATTCGACGCACTGAAATTGCTTCTTTCTCTTCGTCTGATTGGGGAGGAAGGGTTTGGTGACATAATTGACCATACCATTGATTTTGCGAAGGATGTGGCTGCGCTTATTGAGAGAAATGATCACCTTGAAATGATCAATCCTGAGCCGGAAATCAATGCAGTTGTGTTTCGATTTAAGGATGATCACCGAGCGGATGACATCAATAAAATCATACATCGAACGCTGTTCAAATCAGGAACTGCTGTCATTGCGAAAACAGTGGTGGATGGTCAAACATGCTTAAAATTCACTTTGTTAAATCCGAGAACGACAATCACACATATAGAGGAAATCCTTTCTGACATCGTTGATATCGGGATCGCTCATATTCAATCCGGGAGGGTACTACGTTGAGTCAATATAAACAAATGGCTGAAAATGCAACTATGCAAAGCTTTTTAAACTGTTTTTTACGTGAAACAGGAATCGATCGATCTGCAAAAAAAGAGACGAAAGCAGATGGTTCGCTTGTATTCGTGGCAAAACTAGCAAAGCAAGACCTTGAGCTTGTGATTCCGATCCGATATTTTTCATCTGTAGGCCGCCATCTCTTTGATTTTCCGATTCGCTTTCGTCCGAGTGGCAGTGAGCAAGAGGGAACGATCGTCGATTACACGACACTTGTTGCTTTATGTTCAAAGGAGCTTCTCATTGAATATGGCCGCACAGATGCAGAGGATGAATTCATGCTTCGCATCATTTTAAGCTGCCGAAATATTGAACGATTTTTAAAGGAGAGAGAAAGTGATCAAGCTGCTTTATCTCAAGCTGATTTTGAGTACATCGAAGCTGAGCAGTCACTTCTCCTTGGACATTTAACACATCCTACACCAAAAAGCAGACAAGGGATGACAGAAGAGGAGGAAGCCATCTATTCTCCTGAGCTGAAAGGAGCTTTCCAGCTTCATTACTTTAAAGCGCACCATTCAATTGTGCTCCAGGACTCGTCTATATCACAACCTGCGGCAAGCCTCATGTTAGAAGAGCTTTCGCGTCAGGTACCAGAAGAAACAGAGAGACTGAATATGTTAACAGAAAACGGAGAATATGTGCTCATTCCGATTCATCCGCTGCAAGTCAAAGTGGTCATGGAGAAGGCATTTGTGAAGCGATATATAGAGGAAGGGAAGCTGACTTATTTAGGGCCGCTGGGATCTGAATACACAGCGACCTCATCCTTTAGAACTGTCTATCAAAAGGATTCTGCTTACATGCTCAAATTCTCTGTTCCTGTGAAAATTACGAACTCTTTACGTATCAATAAACAAAAGGAACTGGATCGCGGAGTTGAGATGTCCCGCATCTTAAAAACAGAATTAGGCGTTTCTTTATATGAAAAATTCTCTGGATTCCGGGTCATTGAAGATCCTGCATATCTCTCTATTCGAGGAGAGGAAGCGGAATCTGGCTTTGAAGTGGTCATTCGTCAAAATCCATTTTTGCATCGTGAAAAAGGCGCAAGCTTAATTGCTGGGCTATGTCAGGATCATGCGTACGGAGGAAAATCGAGATTAGCAGGAATTATTCATGAACTTGCAGACACAGAAGGCCGGTCAACAGAAGCGGTCAGCCAAGATTGGTTTAAACAATATTTAACCATTTCGTTAAAGCCGATGCTCTGGCTGTTTGAAACGTATGGTCTTGCGCTCGAGGCCCATCAGCAAAATGCTGTTGTGCAAATGAAGGATGGTTATCCAGAGACCTTCTATTACCGTGACAACCAAGGCTACTATTATAGTGAATCGAAAAAGGATAAGCTCGCAAATCTAGTTCAAAACTTGAGCGTAAGAAGTGAAACCATCTGTGCGGATGATGTAGCCGTTGAGAGACTCCGTTATTATTTCTTCTTTAATCATTTATTTGGTCTCATTAATGGCTTTGGCACGGAAGGACTAGCAAAGGAAGAAGACTTGCTGGCACTCGTGAGAGATACATTGCTCGCTCATGAGGAGACGTACGGAGCATCTGATCTGACTAACAGCCTTCTTCGTTCAAAAGAACTTCCTTCAAAAGCGAATTTGCTGACACGATTTGAAGATATGGATGAGTTGACAGGATCTCTGGAAACACAGTCTCGTTATACGGCTGTCTTGAATCCGCTCTTTTTACATAAGGAGGCGCTGATTGGATGAGGCATCGTATTAGGTTTATTCGTGCTGAATATGAAAGAGACGTCCAGCTTGTCCATAAGTGGATGCAAGAAGAGTACGTTCACCCATTTTGGCATTTGAATATTCCATTTCCTGCTTTTGAAAAGCATTTTTATCAGGCCATACATGATCCGCATCAAACCCTTTATTTAGGCACGATTGATGGGACGCCAATGAGTTATTTTGAGGCTTACAACGTCAAAGGGGATGTCATTGAATCCTACTATGAGCCTTCTCCGCATGATCAAGGCGTCCACCTGTTAATAGGGGAGCCGGATTATGTGGGAAAAGGATTTGCTGCGCCGCTCCTTCAGGCAATGACAGCATTTCAATTTGAGCAGAACAAACGAACAGAAAAAATCGTCGCTGAGCCGGATATTCGCAATGAAAAAATGATTCATGTATTTGAGAAATGCGGCTTCGAACGTGTAAAACCAGTCACTTTACCCGATAAAACAGGTCTTTTGATGTTTTGTGATCGAGAACGATTCGAAAGGAAGTATAACCATGACGCGGTTCAACAAGCAAAATAATATAGTTGATGTAATTGGGATCGGCATTGGCCCGTTTAACCTCGGACTTGCCGCATTATCTGAAGAGGTAAATGAAATCGACGCTTTGTTTTTTGAAAGAAGTGAAGCCTTTCATTGGCACCCAGGGATGCTCATTGAAGGAACGACACTGCAAGTCCCATTTTTAGCGGACCTTGTCAGCATGGCAGATGTGAAAAGCAAATATAGCTTTCTCAACTATTTGCAGGAACAAAACCGTTTGTATTCATTTTACTTTCTGGAGGACTTCCATATCCCGCGTAAGGAATACAGTCATTATTGCCGCTGGGTCGCTGATCAGTTAGACTCTTGCCGATTTGGCATGAATGTAGAATCTGTGTCACTGATCGAAAAGGCAGGGGAAAAGCGCTATGAAGTGCATGTCCGTCATGTAAAGGACCAAACTGTAGAGGTGTTTGAAAGCAAGCATCTCGTTTTAGGAATTGGCACGCAGCCGGCGATACCCGCATCGCTCCAGCCAGCTTTAGGAGAGAAGGTTTTTCACTCCGCTGACTATTTAAAACGAAAGAAAGAAGGCTGTTTCAAAGGGAAATCTGTGACAGTTATCGGCTCTGGTCAAAGTGCGGCAGAAGTGTTTTATGACATTTTATCAGATGATGAGGCGAAGGATATTCACTGGTTCACACGGTCAAAAGGATTTTTCCCAATGGAATATTCAAACCTTGGACTTGAGTATTTCTCCCCTGACTATATTGATTTTTTTTATGAGCTTCCGCAAACAAAAAAGGATGCGTTATTAAAACAGCAAGATTTGCTGTATAAAGGCATCAGTTCGGCGATGATTCGTGATATTTATCATTTGCTTTATGAACGTTCTGCCTGCGGAAAGCAGCTGAACACAGTGCTTCAAGCTATGACGGAGGTCAACTTGATTGAGGAAACAACAGGCGGATTATCACTTTCATGCACGCAATGGGTCAAGGAAGAATCTTTTACACATGAGACAGATATTGTCGTATTGGCGACTGGCTATCAATCAGTTCTGCCGCCATTTATCAACCCCATTTCTCATCACATTCAATGGGATGATCAAGGACGTTTCCAAGTTGAACGTGAATATCGTTTGAAAACAAATACGATAGGTGAAAATGATATTTTTGTACAAAATGCAGAGCTTCATACACATGGGGTCGGCGCTCCAGATTTGGGGCTTGGGGCTTATCGAAACAGTGTGATCATCAATGAACTTGCTCGTCAAACCGTGTATCCACTTTATCAAAAGCACGTCTTCCAGACATTTGGTACACACAAGAACGCACACACATTTGAAGAAATTAAAGGTTAAGGAGGATGAAGCGATGAGTGTACAAGATGAATTGAAAAAAGCGGTGAATCCTGCTGCTTGGAAAAAGGCAAACCAGCGAATGGTGGCAAAAATGCTGTCTGAATACATGTATGAGGATATGCTTCATCCTGTAGAACTGGATTGTAAGGATGGCATCGCCCAGTATGAATTAATCATTCACGAACATAAGAAATATCGTTATCTGGCAAAACCTCGATTGTTTGATAGTTTTGATACAATCGCTGAATCAATTGAGTGTTATCAAGATGGAAAATGGTCAAAGGATGTCAGTGCCATTGTGTTTTTACTAGACATTCAGCCGATCATTCCAATGTCCTCTGACACAACAGGCCATCTTATAAAAGAGCTTCACCATACCCTGTTAGCCGATGTCCATTTGCTATCGAAAAAAGCACTTAGTGCGGATGAGCTAACAGATACTGATTATGCATGGATTGAAGGAGAAATGACAGGCCATCCTTGGATTGTGTATAACAAAGGACGTATAGGATTCAGTTACGATGATTACTTAGCCTATGCACCTGAACGGCAAGAAAGCGTGCAGCTTTCTTGGATTGCTGTACACAGGGAGCTTGCAACATTCCATGCAGTCGATCATGAAAACTATGAGCAGGTGATCGCTAAAGAATTAGATGAAGTCACGATTCGTCAATTTCAACGTGTGTTAAAGGATGAAGGACTGAATGCGGCTGACTATTATATGATGCCTGTCCATCAGTGGCAGTGGACGCATATGATTATTCAGCATTTCCCGGAAGATTTGGCCTTGCGCCGGATTGTGTATTTGGGAGAGGGGCTGGATCAATATATCCCGCAGCAGTCGATCAGAACCTTTACAAATATCTCAAATAAAGGCAAGCATCATATTAAACTGCCAATGAGTATTTTAAATACACTCGTGTACCGTGGACTCCCATCAGAACGTACGGTCATTGCCCCGCGCATTACAGCGCATATTAAAGGGATTGCTGATCAAGACTCATTTTTATCTGATGTGTGCCGCGTTATTTTACCAGGTGAGAATGCAAGTATCAATGTCGATCATCCATACTACAGCAAACTGCCTGGTGCGCCGTATCAATATCTTGAGATGCTCGGTGTCATTTTTAGAGAAAGCATTTATACGTACTTAGATGAAGGGGAGAGCCCTGTTACACTTGCGGCACTCACTTATGAGGATCATGAAGGAGAGCCGTATATCAAGCAGCTGATTGAAAAATCAGGTCTCTCAGCAAAAGAATGGATGGCGAAGTTTTTCCATGTCGTGATGCCGCCGCTTTTGCACTTTATGTATCAATACGGCACAGTCTTTTCACCGCATGGGCAAAATACGATTCTTGTGTTAAAAAATCATCAGCCGCATCGTTTGGCGATCAAAGATTTCGTTGATGATGTGAATATAAGTGACCAGCCGCTGCCTGAATTAGCTTCACTAGAAGAAGATTTAAAAGAAGTGTTGCGCAGTGAGCCGCCAGAAGGTTTAGTACAATTTATCTTTACAGGATTATTTATTTGCAATCTGCGTTATGTATCCAACGTATTAGACAATCACGATCTGTTAGATGAAACGACTCTTTGGCGTTTGCTTGCTGAAGAAATTCAGCAGTATCAAAATCAATTTCCACAGCTAAAAGACCGCTTTGAATTATTTGATCTATTCCAGCCGAAGCTGACAAAACTTTGTTTAAATCGTAATCGAATGATTGATTATGGCTATGGAGATGGAGATGACCGCCCGCATGCATCAGAGCATGGGAAGGTCACAAATGCACTCGCTCATGTTCTTTCGTCAGTTGGAGAGAAGTAAAATAAAAGCTGTAGACAAACCCTCGCATTCGTTGTCAGGTCTGCGCGCCGGTACTCACGAATGTCAAATTCGCTCCGTTCCGGTGCTCACCCTTCCTAGACTGCAAAGGTTTTCTATCACGCTGAAAAGAAGACAAAGAGCTAAAATAAAGATCATTTTAGCTCTTTGTCAACAATCTAAAGCTGTAGACATCAAGTGTCTACAGCTTGTTTGTTTTTTAAGAAAATGCTTGTGAGGCAAGCAAATAGAAAAGGGCGGGGTCATTCAGTTTTTCTTTCCCGCGAATCATCATAAAATGGGCTACGTTTGTTTTCGTAAATCCTGCTTCAACAAGTGTTTCATGCAAGCGCTCAGCTGTTTCTTCCTGCATATCTAAACGAATTGCCCCTGAATAAGACGAGATGAGTGATTGGATGAGCGAGAGAGCGGTTTGTTCATCGTTTGCTGTAAGCGGTCCAATCATTAGATTAGCAGGGGTTTCGATGCCAAACGCAAAGCCGGTTGTTTCATGATGTTCATTCTTTGCAATCATTCGGAATGCTGCCCGGTGCATCCGATTTTTTAAAAAGCTTGATCGATTGGCTCCTGCTCCTTTTGCGTCAAGTGTTTCAATAGACGGGAGATGAGTTTCATCAGCGGCAGACAAATGAATCTTATTTGACACCTGAAGCGCAGAAGGATTTGTTTTCTGTGCTTTGTATGTATGAATGTAGCCGGCCGTTTGAAATCCGATTTTTTCGTAAACGGGCTGTCCTTGTAAAGTAGCGGTTAAAACGACAGGAACACTTTGATCGCTTCGATGAAGCAGGGTGTCAATCATTTTCCGTGCAAGGCCTAAGCCGCGATGCGTCTCAGATACAATGACAGCACCAATTGATGCTGCTTTATCATATTGGAAAAGTCCCGCACATGAGATGACTTGTCCATCCGTTGTTGAAAAACCTGTAAAATATCCATTTGTTAAAAGAGATGTAAGCTCTTCCGCATTGTAATCAGGCCAGTCGACCTCTTTTGACAATGCGATAAGATCGGGTATGTCATCAAGTGTTAATGTTCGTTGTACAACGTTTTCCAATTCACGCAACTCCTTCTTAGCTGAATTCATCTATATGTATCGTATCATAAGAAGGCAAAAGAAAAAGGAAAAGGGAGATCCATTTCCTCTCAGCGTGTAGACAAGCCCTCGCATTCGTTGTCAGGGCTGCAAAGGTTTTCTATCACACTGAAAAAAAGAAAGGTCTAAAATAAAGATCATTTTAGCCCTTTGTCCTTTTAATAATTCAAGTCCCGGTTGTATTCATATTCAAAGGTGAGCTGTAAGTTTTTAATCGACACTACGCCTACTTTGATTAATCGCCCGCCAATAAACTGAGGGACCTCTATCGCGTTGAAAGAAACAAAAAAGCGGTCGTTTGCTGGAACCTGGCTTGTTTTATAGGAAGAGATATCGACCTTTTGACCGTTCCAAGGTACATTCACTGCCCCGCCTTTTAGGGAAGAAACGGTGAAGACATAATTGTGCGCGTTAGTACTGCCTTTATCAGCCTCTAATGAAAGGCCAGTCACGACAGCATCTTGTGGCAGGCTGCTTAAATCAAAATTAGAATTTGGAGAACCGGCTTCATTGAAGCTGTTGAGTGTGGCTGGCGATCCATATCGTTTGAGTGTTGCTTTTTCAATGCTTTTGTCAAAGACAATGCGGTACGTTTTATCTTCTTCATTTACTAATTGTTTAGGCTTAACCGCTAAATAATAGTCCGTACTGGTAGCAATTTTCGGCATATGAATGATCTCATTTTGGTTGTAAGTCCGCACAGAAGAAGACACAAGTGCGCCGTTCTTATTGTAAAGATAGAGATCGAAATCATTTCCTGACTTTACGTTCACAAGTTTAATAGAAAAACGGCCATCTGCACCATCGAATTTGGAGCTGGTGAAATGGTAAAAGTCGACATCATTTGTAGAAGAAATACTTCCCTCATGATATAAATAAGATTTATTCAAATAAAGGGAAGGCTGTAGGAACTGAGCTTTTTCCATCGTATCATTGTTGGCATAATCACTGTCTGGATACAGGTGCTCCAATTCTTCTGTATAATTTTTTGTTTGTTTCGTAGATGCTTCACTTGCTTGTGCAGGTGATTGGAAGAGAGGGGCAGTGATGAAGAGGCCGGCAAGCAGTAAAATCCCCATTTTCTTTTTAAACATAACAAACATCTCCTTTTCAGTCATTTTCTTTCATTTATATTATCGGATCATTATTGTAAAAATTGATATTTATTCCAATTTTATATCAAAAAAGAACCCCCAATGACGGAGGTTCTAGTATTAATGAACATTAAAATATCGAGCTTCAGGGTGGGAAACGACGATCGCTGAAACAGATGCTTCAGGTTCCATCATGAATCCTTCTGTCAGATGGATGCCGATTTTTTCGGGCTGAAGCAGCTTGAAGAGCTTTTCTTGGTCCTCAAGATTTGGACACGCTGGATAACCAAAGGAATAGCGCTGCCCTTGATATTTCGCCTGGAATCGTTTGTCCATTGTGAAATCGACTGGGTCAGGAAAGCCCCATTTGTCACGAATCACTTGGTGTGTTCTTTCCGCTAATCCTTCTGCAAGCTCAAGCGCCAGAGCTTGGACAGCATGCATTTTTAAATAATCCCCTTCCTGCTTAAATTGCTGCGCGACTTCACGTATACGCGCGCCGGCTGTGACGGCAAATAAGGCAATATAATCTTTCTCGTTTTCATCACTTTTCCGTACATAATCAGATATGGAGCGGTACGGAAGCTTCTCCTGCCTTGGGAATTGGAATGTTTCAATGATGCGGTCAGGCTCTTCGGGATCATAAATATGCAAATCATTTCCGTGTGAATTGGCAGGGAAGAATTGATAGACAAATGCAGGTGCAAACCAGTTTTTCTCTCTGCCTTCATTTAGAAGATCCGTGACAAGCTGTTTTAATTCCAATGCTTTTGGGTGCTGTTCAGCTAATAAGGTTTTGACCTTTCCCTTTAAACCGAGATGATGACCAATGAGCATTTGTTCATTCACATAAGGCATAATATGATGCAAATCGATGTCCCTTACATAATGGCGTGCGGTATTTTCTGGTGTAAATACCGGTGCCTGCGGGAGGGCCGCTCGTTTTTCTAGTAATTCAATGACAGCTTTCGGCTGCTTTCCTTCTTTCTCCTTGAAAGGTGCCGCTGGTTCCTCTTGCGGCTTTGTTTGAAATTGAAGAGGATTCGCTTTTAACTCATTGGCTAATGACAGTCCGTCCATCGCATCTTTTGCATAAAGAACAGGTCCATCATAATGAGGCGAAATTTTCATTTTCGTAAATTTACGAGAAAGGGCAGCACCGCCGACCAAAATAGGAACAGAAATATTGGCTTTTTGTAAATCCTGAGCGGTTAGTACCATTTGCTGTGCGGACTTTACAAGTAAGCCTGATAATCCAATCATATCTGGTTTTTCCTTTTGCACAGCTTCAATCAATGTTTGAGGTGTCACCTTGATGCCGAGGTCGACCACTTGAAAGCCGTTATTGCTCAAAATGATGTCGACAAGGTTTTTCCCGATATCATGGACATCTCCTTTTACGGTCGCAAGTAGAATCTTTCCTTTCCCACTCGCATGCTGCTTTTCCATATATTGCTCAAGAAACGAAACAGATGCTTTCATGACCTCAGCCGATTGAAGCACTTCGGCTACAATCAGTTCGTTTTGATTAAAAAGACGGCCAACTTCAGCCATTCCCTGCATTAACGGGCCATTGATGATATGAAGCGGCGATTCATATTGCTCCAAAGCAAGGGATAGATCATCGATGAGACCTTCTTTCGTTCCTTCGACGACGTAGAGCGCCAGCCTTTCATCAAGTGATAAGGAGACCTTTGGTTTTTTCTCCGTTTTCTTTTTGCCGCGGTAAAATTGGGTGAATTCAGCCAGTGTTTGATCATTTGTTTCATAAAGCAAGGTTTCAGCTAGTTTGATTTCTTCCTTTGGAATGGAAGCGAAGCGTTCAAGCTTTTCTGTATTGACAATGGCATAGTCAAGCCCTGCTTGCACGCAATGATACAAATAGACGGCATTTAAGATTTCTCTGCCAACAGGCGGAAGTCCAAAAGATACGTTGCTGATGCCTAAAATGGTGAGGCACTCAGGCAGGGTTTCCTTGATCATTTTAATGCCTTTGATCGTTTCTTCAGCGGCGCCAATATATTGCTCGTCTCCAGTGCCTACGGGAAAGACAAGCGGATCAAAAATGATGTCACTTGCGGGAATACCATATTTCTTTGTTAGTAAATCGTGAGAACGTACAGCAATTTCAAGCTTTCGTTCTGCTGTCACCGCCATTCCTATTTCATCAATTGTGCCAACAACAAGTGCACCGCCATATAGCTTCACAAGAGGAAGAATCTCTTCAAAGCGTTCCACGCCATCCTCAAGGTTAATAGAATTGATGATGGCTTTCCCTTGAGAATAGGTGAGTGCCTTTTCAATCACGTGTTTATCGGTTGAATCAATGACAAAAGGGGCTTTGACCTTTTTCATGGCTTCTTGTAAAAAGCCTTCCATGTCTGCTGCCTCATCACGGTCTGGATCGGCGAGACACACATCAACGACGTGAGCGCCATTTTTCACTTGAGCACGAGCAATTTCTGCTGCTTCTTCAAACTTTTGTTCCGCAATGAGCCGTTTGAATTTGCGAGATCCAATGACATTGGTTCGTTCGCCTACAAAAAGAGGACGCATCGAATCCTCATAAATAAGAGGCTCAATTCCTGATACGGTATGCTGCGGCGATTCGCGAGTGATATGACGCGGCTGAAGCGTGCATACTTCATCTGACAATGCTTGAATATGTGCAGGTGTCGTTCCGCAGCAGCCGCCGACGATATTTAACCAGCCTTCCTTAGCAAAGGCGGCGATTTTCTTAGCAAGAGAAGCAGGGGATTCGTGATATTGACCTTCTTCATCTGGGAGTCCAGCATTCGGATAGCAGCTCACCGCTGACTTTGCGATGGAGGAGAGCGTGCGAATGTGGTCTGTCATAAATTCTGGACCAGTCGCACAGTTAAGGCCCACACTGATTGGTTTCATATGCTCAAGAGAGATATAAAAAGCTTCGATATCCTGACCAGCAAGAGTGGTGCCCATCGGTTCAATCGTACCTGATACCATGAGTGGTAATTGAATGCCTGCCTGCTGAAAGGCTTCCTGAATTCCTTTGAATCCAGCTTTTACATTCAGCATGTCTTGGCTTGTTTCTAAAAGAAGGGCATCACACTTTCCGTCAATCAGAGCGCGGGCCTGCTCTTCATAGTTTTTGACGAGCTCACTAAAGGTTGTGCCGCCTGTTACAGATAATGTTTTCGTTGTTGGGCCCATTGCGCCTACAACAAAACGAGGCTTTTCCGGTGTGGAGAAACGCTCTGCTTCTGCCTTTGCCAGCTGCGCAGCTCGAACATTGAGTTCATAGGCAAGGTGCCCAAGCCCATATTCGTCAAGGACGAGCTTTGTCGCGCCGAACGTATTTGTTTCAATGAGGTCAGCACTTGCTTCGAGGTACTCCCTATGGATCTGAGAGATGATGTGAGGGGCTGTCACATTCAAATACTCGTTACAGCCCTCATACTCTTCTCCACCAAAGTCCTCTGCTGTCAGGTTGGCGTTTTGAATCATTGTGCCCATTGCACCATCAAGGACGAGGATGCGCTCCTTGAGCTGTTCAGTGATAGTTGACATGGATGTTAGACTCCTTTTCTTTCTGATGGATGTAGGTGGTCAATTCTGCTGTTAAATCTGATCGAAGGAAAGGAGTAATTAAATAAATGCCATGAAACAATTCGCAGGCTGTATCTAATAAAGAGCGGGCAATTGCTAAGCCTTCTGCTCGCTGCTTTTCCTTATCTTCACCAGCCTTAGCCATAATGTCACGAATAGAATCAGATAATTTGATGCCTGGAATTTCGTGATGAATAAACTCTGCATTTCGGCTGCTTGTTAACGGCATAATGCCGATGTAAATCGGTTTATCCAAGTGGCGGCTCTCCTCATGAATTTTCACAAGCTGTTCCTCAGAATAAACAGGCTGTGAAATAAAATAATCAGCACCGTATTCAATTTTTTTCTCAAGACGTTTGACCGCTTTATCAATATGGCGCACATTTGGGTTAAACGCGCCTGCCACTGAAAAATTGGTCTTTTTGCCAAGGGGCTTTCCTGAGAAAGAAAGGCCTTCGTTAAATTGTTTGATGAGACGAATCAAATCAAAGGAGGTTAAATCATACACAGATGTTGCACCTGGGAAGTCTCCAATTTTAGATGGATCGCCTGTGATGGCTAAAATATCGGTTAATCCAAGGGTGTCGAGCCCCATTAAATGAGATTGAAGCCCAATCAAATTACGGTCGCGGCATGTGATATGAACAAGAGAACGCATATCGAGTTGCTGCTTTAATAATGCGCCGCAAGCGACATTGCTAATGCGCGGAGTCGCAAGAGAATTATCGGCTAACGTTAATGCATCAATGCCTGCACTTTTTAATTCATTTGCAGCGACGAGAAATTTTTCGAAGTTCAGCTTCTTCGGCGGATCAAGCTCTACGATAATCGATCGTTTTTTCACAGCCAGCTCATCAAGACCTGGTTCAGTACGCTGATCTTGGATTGAAATGATTTCTTCTTTTAACACTTTCACTTCTTTTTCAGTGATCGGTGCTAAATCTTTGACCGCTTCAGCCATTGCGCTAATATGCTGAGGCGTTGTTCCGCAGCAGCCTCCGATAATGCGTGCGCCCTGATTTCTAAATTCAAGTGCACTTTTTCGGAAATAATCGTTATCTGTATCATAGACGAGTCTGCCTGCTTCAAGAGAGGGGAGACTGCTGTTAGGATAGACAGATAAATGTGAATTTTCCAAAAGTGGGACGCCTTCGAGTGCCTGAATCATGTGATAAGGACCCAGCCGGCAGTTGATGCCGACGACATCTGCACCAAGAGATGATAACTCAGATAAACCATCCTTCAGCGGGGTACCATCCTGCAAAACGCCTTGTTCATGCATAGAGACGTTCATGACAATCGGAAGAGTCGTTTCTTTGCGGGCAATTTGGAGAACAGCCTTCGCTTCTTCTATATCATAATATGTTTCAAGCAATAATCCATCAGGCTCTTCATTTAATAGGATGTACAGCTGCTCTCTAAAGCTTCGTTTGATTTCTTCTATAGAGTAGGCATTTTTGTTAAACGTTCGAATGCCGCCAATTGTTCCGAGTACATAAGCAGAGCCTGCGGCTGCTTTTGCAATTTGTACAGCCTTTGTATTGATGCGTTTCGTTTCTTCCTCTAAGCCGTAGCGGGATAGTTTAATATAATTCGCACCGTAAGTGTTCGTTTGGATGATGTCAGCGCCTGCCTGCACATATGCCTCATGCACGCGTTTCACTTCATCCTCTTTCGATAAATTTAATTCTTCAAAGCAGCGGTCAATGCCGTAAGAATATAAAAGTGTTCCCATCGCTCCGTCAGCAATCAGTACGCGGTTTTGTAAATCTTGTAATAAGCCCATTGTATTCCTCCTTATTTCTATGTAACAAAAAAAGCCTTCTGATAAGAAGAAGACTTTTTGGCTGTATCGTTATTCTTCTCCTTATCTTCCAAGCAGTTGCTTGCTGGATTTAGCACCTTGGTCATAGAAAATACATTTCTACTACACCGGTTGCTGAGGCTTCACAGGGCCAGTCCCTCTGCCTCTCTTGATAAGAAAGCGATATGAACATGTCAATGAATTGAACTTCCATCAACTGTAACGAAAAATGCAGAAATAATCAATGGAAAATTTGAAATTTATCGAAAATTTATAAATTGGACATCAATCGTCAAATCAGCCTTGCGCATAAGAGAAATAACCTCTTGTAAATCATCTTTATTTTTACCTGTCACACGCACTTGGTCATCCTGAAATTGTGATTTCACTTTGATGCCAGACTGCTTGATGAGCGCGTTGATCTTTTTGGCGTTGTCTTGATCAATCCCGCTGATCAGCTTCGCACGCTGGCGTACTGTACCGCCTAGGGCATGCTCGGTTTTTCCGTAATCGATGTTTTTAGTTGGAACATTTCGTTTGATCAGCTTTGTCACAAGCACATCTTTTAGCTGCTCAAGTTTGAAGTCATCATCAGAAATGAGAACAAGCTCTTCTTTTTCGAGAGAAATATCACTTTTACTTCCTTTAAAATCATAACGGTTTTTAATTTCTTTTAGTGCTGCTTGAACAGCGTTTTGCACCTCAGGCAGTTCAACCTTTGATACAATGTCAAATGAGCTTTCTTTTGCCATCACGCATGACCTCCAAGTATTGATATTGCGTCTATTTTATCATGCCAATAGGAGAAGAAGAAACTTTATCGAAGAGATGAGCCAAAGAGTTCAGCCGGCTGCGGTATAAATCGTGTCCAGTTTGTCCACTTTAGCTAACAGAACTAGAGATGTTCATGCGGGGAGAAGTATAGTAGAATAGAGTGAATCAAAAGATGAACGAACGCTCTTTTATGGGCAGATAGGAAGGAAGAGAACATGAGACCAGGTGAGCAACTGACCTTGCAAATAGAGAACGAGATGGAATACGGCTACTTTTTGACAGACGGTGAAGATTCGGTCCTCTTACACCGCAGTGAAATGACAGAAGATATTGGTGACCGAGATGAAGTAGAGGTCTACTTATATGTAGATCATGAAGAAAGACTCGCTGCCACAATGAAAATACCTACAATAGACGCACATACATACGGCTGGGTAGAAGTCGTGGACGTGGTAGAAGACATGGGCGCATTTGTTGATGTTGGACTGTCAAAGGATGCGCTTGTGGCAACAGAACACCTCCCGCCTTTTGAGGAAGCATGGCCGAAAAAAGGAGACAAACTCTACTGTATGCTGAAAGTCACAAGCTACGGCAGAATGTTCGCAAAACCAGCCACAGAAGATGTGATCAGTGAATTGTTTACTGAGGCACCAGAAACCTTAATGAACAAAGAAATCACTGGAACAATCTATCGCTTAATTGCGACAGGTTCTTTTATGCTGACAGATACAGGCGTGCGAGGGTTTATTCACCGCACGGAACGAAAGGAAGAGCCAAGATTAGGATCGACTGTTACAGGACGCGTCATTGCAGTGAAAGAGGATGGAACTGTAAACGTTTCTCTGCTTCCTAGAAAACAGGATGCATTATCTGTCGATGCAGAAGAAATTTTAACCTATATGAGAACAAGAAATGGTGCTATGCCTTATGGAGACAAAAGTGATCCAGAAGACATTCGCGAAAAATTTCAAATGAGCAAAGCAGCCTTTAAACGAGCACTAGGTCATCTCATGAAAAATGATCTAGTTTACCAAAAAGAAGGCTGGACATACGAAAAAAAGTGAGCATTTGCTCACTTTTTTATTTTTGTCTTAAATAATGGATTTTTTCTATGAAAAAAGTCATGAAAAACCTTCACTATATCATTGAAACAACGCCCTTCAAATCCGATAAAAAAGGAGTAAGGAAGATAAAAGGAGTGTGTTTTTGGATGAAAGTGAAGATTTCATTACTTCTGATGGCAGCCATGCTTATGGTGCTCGCCGCATGCAGTAATCAACAGGAGGGGGCGCCAAAATCAACTGCGAAGCATATTGGCGTTATGCTCACAGATGATGGTCTTGGTGATCAATCATTTAACGATTCATCATTTAAAGGATTAGAAAAAGCACGTGATGAGCTTGGCATTGAATTTGATTATAGAGAAATTGCAGAAACTGATACATATGAAAAAGGGCTGACAGAGCTCGTAAAAGATGGTAATGATCTCATTATCGGTGTAGGTTTCAGTATGCAAGAAGACCTAGAAAAAGTCGCAAAGAAATATCCGAAGAAGCAGTTCCTTCTGATCGATGCCGTATCTGAGCTGAAAAATGTGACCTCTGTGACGTTTAAAGAAGAGCAAGGCAGCTATTTAGCAGGTGCACTTGCTGCGATGACAACGAAAAGCGATGTCATTGGATTTGTGGGCGGTGTTGATGCAGATGTCATTCATCGTTTTGAAAAAGGATTTCAAAAAGGCGCCAAATCAGTCAATCCAAAAATCAAGATCTTATCCACCTATGCCGGTACATTTAGTGATGCAGGCAAGGGCGGGAAAATAGCCAAAGACATGATCAAAAAGAAAGCAGATGTTTTATATGCTGCAGCCGGCTATTCAGGTGTCGGCGTATTAAAAGAAGCGCAATCACAGGGTAAATATGCCATTGGTGTAGACAGCGATCAGTACTATACTGCTGAAAAAGCGGTGATTTCGTCTATGGTGAAAAAAGTCGATGAAGTGGTCTATCAATTCAGCGAACAGCTCGTGAAGAACAATCAAATGAAAAGTGGGCATGTTGTCTATGACTTAAGCAATGATGGAATCGATATGGCAAAAATCCGGGTTTTGAAAAATGCTGAGACATTGACTAAAAAATTAAATGGTCTGAAACAGACGCTTCTAAAAGAAGAGGGAGGCGCATCATGAGCTTACGCGTCAAAATTTTACTCAATTCACTTATCTCACTTCTTTTAGCAGTCGGCGTCATCACCTTTATCATTGTCAGCATGACAAAGATCCAATCATCAAATGAGACAGATGTCCAAACCTTATTAAACGTACAAAAAACGAAGGCAAGCTTTGAAAGTGTCGAGCAAGCCATGACCAATTATTCAATGACACTCTCAGATGAACAGCTAGAGATCGTTCAAAACGATATTTCTATAGCAAAAAAACAACTGCAAACGTTAAACAAACATGCAGGAAATATAAACAAAGAGGCATTAACAAGGTTAAATTCAAAATATGACACGTGGATCAAAGAAGCAAACAATGCCATTGGTGAAAAAAACGCCTCGGATGCAAGACGTGTGGCAGCAAGAATTGATGGCGTTTTAAATGATGTGCATACGATGAATAAAAGGGCAGAAGAAGCGTACAAACAAAATCTAGAGACTGCAGCAGACAATGTGCAATGGATTATTACAAGTGCATTCGTCTCAGCCCTCACACTGATTGTCATTGCCGTCTTTTTGAATATTGGACTAACGCGATCCATCGTGACCCCCATCAAATCACTATCCTACAGAGCAAAGCAGATCGCAGAAGGCAATCTTGCTGTGGAGCGGATGGATATTCAGCGTAAGGATGAAATCGGCGGCTTGAATGAATCCTTTAATCAAATGACAGATCAGCTGATTAGTCTGATTAAAGAAATCAGCAATGTCTCAAGCCGAGTAGAGACATTCTCGATCCACCTGAATGATGAAAACAAAAAGATGATGGAGTCTGCGAATCAAGTATCTGTTTCGACAGACGAAATGGCCAATGGGTCACAAGCGATTTCAGAAGATCTCCAGCACGGCGTCAGCTTGATTGAGAAAATGGACCAGCATGGACGTAAAAATTCAGAACGCTCACAAACGGTCATCCGCAGTACAGAGGATGCCATTGAAGCAGTAGAAAGCGGAAAGCACACGTTAACAGAAACAAAAAAAGCGATTGAAAAAAATACACATGCAACGAGACAAATCGAAGAGTCAGCAGGAGAATTCACGCAATACGCCAGCGGAATCTCGGCCATGGCCAAAACGGTTTCTGACATTGCGGACCAAACAAACCTGCTTTCCTTAAACGCAGCCATTGAAGCGGCAAGAGCAGGCGAAGCTGGAAAAGGCTTTGCCGTTGTAGCAGATGAAATTCGTAAGCTTGCCGATGAATCGTCTAATGCAACAAGACAAATTTTCGATATGGTCAGTCATATTGAAAGAGGCATTCAATCCATTAGTCAAACTGTTCAAGAAGGGGTCAAGCTTTCACTTCAGCAGCAGGATGCCATGGACAAAACCTCACACTCCTTTGAAGATATAGAAACAAAAGCGCAGCATATTAAACAAGAAATGGCGGTCTTAAATGACCAAATTATGCAATCAACAGAACTTGGCGGACAAGTGCTGCACTCGATTGAAAATATTAGTGCAGTTGTAGAAGAAACAGCAGCTGGCAGCGAAGAAATTTCTGCCTCAGCCAATGAACAGCTGCAATCGTTCCATCAAATGAACAAACAGGTCGAAGAATTGATGAGTATGACGGCGAGGTTAAATGAAACCGTCCAGCGATTTAAACTTTCATAAGAAAAGCACCCTTCCCGTGTTGTGTCAGGGAAGGGTGCTTTTTATGATCGTTTGCCTGTAAAAAAGATCGCAAGCGTGCTAGGTCCTGAATGGGACCCAACAGCGGCGCCGATGATCTGAATATCAATTTCCTTTGGATGAAATTCGGCTTCGATCAGTTGTTTCATGTCTTCCGCCAGTGCAGGATCATCACCATGACTAATACCGACAGTTTGGTTCGACCAATCCGTTCCGCGTTCTTTCATTAGTTCAATAATGCGTTTCAGCAGCTTTTTACGTCCGCGGATTTTTTCAAGCGGGATGAGTTTTCCATCTTCGACATGTAAAATGGGCTTAATGCTTAACAAACCGCCAACAAATGCGGACGCTTTACTGATTCTTCCGCCTCTTGCTAAATAGGATAAATCGTCTACAGTAAAAATATGTTGTAAAGATTCACAAAAATGCTTTACAGACGTTTCGATTTCTTGTATTGTATTTCCGTCAATGGCAAGTGATTGAGCGTGTTTGACAGCAAGCCCATAGCCGAGTGAAGCGCATTTAGAATCAATGATTCGTAAATCAAAATCAGGGTATTCTTCCTTCACTTCGTTTGCCATCATCACAGCTGTTTGGTATGTACCAGAAAGCTCTGATGAAAAAGCGACATAGATGGCAGATGTATGGGTTTGAGCGGCAGAAACAAAAGCTTCCTTGATTCGGTTTGGTGAAGCCTGTGACGTTTTTGGACTGGCTCCTTGTCTCATCGCATCAAATACTTGTTTTGGTTCAATGGTGATCAAATCCTCAAATTCCTGCTCGCCAAGCAACACGCGGAGCGGAATGAGCGTTATGTTATGTTCATCATAATAAGAAAGAGGCAGATCAGCAGCACTGTCTGCTATGATATGAACAGTCATATAAATCCCTTCTTTCTAAAAAAATAAGCCATATTTTACATCTTTTTAGCCTAACTATATCACAGAAATCATCTTTTCGTGTTCAAATTCTAAATTTTAGGGAAAACCATAGAGAGAATGGTAAGTGGAGGAATGACAACATGTTCATTGGAGAAGCAAAAAAACTCATTGTCGTCGTTATTGGTGCATTACTCAATGCGATTGGACTGAATTTATTCTTAATCCCAGCTGACGTATATGCGAGCGGTTTTACAGGGGTAGCCCAGCTGCTATCCAGCTTAATCGATCAATATGCGCCATTTTATGTATCAACAGGGATTCTATTATTTATTTTAAACATTCCAGTCGGCATTTTAGGCTGGATGAAAGTTGGCCGTTCCTTTACTTTGTACAGCATCATCAGTGTTGCACTGACGACCATTTTCCTTGGCATTTTACCAGAAACGAGTGTTTCCCACGATATTTTATTAAATGCTGTGTTTGGCGGTGTCATATCCGCAGTAGGAATTGGGATCACGCTCAAATACGGGGCATCAACAGGCGGACTCGACATTGTTGCTATGGTTTTAGCGAAGTGGAAGGATAAACCAGTTGGCACGTATTTCTTCATTTTAAATGGAATCATCATTTTTACAGCAGGATTATTACAAGGTTGGGAGAAAGCATTATATACCCTTGTCACATTATATGTGACAACAAGGGTCATTGATGCCATCCATACAAGACATGAGAAGCTGACCGCGATGATTGTCACGAAGAAAGCAGATGAAATCAAAGAAGCCATTTATGGAAAAATGGTCAGAGGCATTACGACTGTACCTGCAAAAGGCGCATTCACCAACGAGCAAAAGGAAATGATGGTGATCGTTATTACAAGGTATGAGCTGTATGAACTTGAACAAATTATTAAAGAAGTCGATCCAAAAGCCTTTACAAATATTGTGCAGACAACCAATATTCTTGGATTTTTCAGACGAGATTAAAAGGTGGGTAGCAGATGAAAAAAGGGTTTGTGCTTCTTCTCATTCTATTGGTTTTAGCCGCTTGTGGACAACAAAAAAAGGATGAACCAGACAAGGAGGTATCCGGTCAAATGGGAGAAAAAACAGTTGAGCTCACAGTAGACCCCGTCCAGAAAGGTTCTTCAGTTCAATTTAACATGTCACTGAAAAATGAATCAGATCGAGATATTGAATTTACTTTTAACACAAGCCAAAAATTCGAGCTTAGTGTGTATGACGAAAACGGAAACGAACAATACCGCTATTCGAAAGACCGTATGTTTACACAGGCCATCCAAACTTTTGTACTGAAAAAAGGCGAAGCCTATGATTTTCAAGATACATGGTCAAACGGTGTAAAGCCGGGAACGTACGAAGCGGTCGTAACATTTAAAGGAAAAGCAGAAGGGCTGAAACAAATCACGGAGAAGAAAACGTTCCAAGTCAAATAAGTGCAGGAATTAGAAAAAGCTGTCCATCTAATGTGGACAGCTTTTTTATGTTAGAGATCATCAAGCAAGTCTTGGAAGGTATGCAGCTGGTTTCTTTCTGCATCTGTCGAATTGGCAAATGCAGACGATACGGCATTTTTCGCTCGTTTGACTGCCTGCTGACGCTCTAACCCAGATGAAAATGAAGAAGTAAGAGCTTCTTCAGTAAACGATTTGGCTTGATCAAAAAGTTCGTTTCTCACAATGAACCTCCAGAAGCATCAGTCTTCATATTTCCTCTGTCTGAAGCTTCTTCAAGTGTCGAACGATAAGGAAAACGTGCGTCATGAAGACTGACAGAATCTTTACCTTGTTGTATAAAGCGTTTCGATTTGCTTCTTTTACCCATTCGGAATCCGCCCCTTTACACAAGCTGACAGGACAACCTGTCTAACGGTAGTATGCCCGCTTCCATCTGCTATGTATGAATGGAAAAATTAAAGCGAGAAGTAATTCGTTAGAAACTTTGCAATCCCATCTTGTTCATTCGTATCAGTGACTTCATTTGAGACACGTTTCACGGCATCAATTCCGTTGCCCATTGCCACACCGCATCCAGCAAATTCAAGCATTTCTAAATCATTGTCTTCATCTCCGAATGCCACAATCCGCTCCTTAGGAACGCCGTAATAATCACTGATCTTTTGCAGCCCAACGGCTTTGTTCATGCCTGTTTTAATGATTTCAATCACATGCCACGGGGCAGCCCAGCGCCTGTGATCAATCACTTCTGCATGAACATCTGATAAATAGCTTCGAATGGCTCCAACGTCCTCTTCTTTTGCATGGATTAACACGCTCGTCACATTCTCTCCAAGGTTGTCCCTAAGGTCTCCAACAGTGACTTTGTTTGCATTCATATTAAAGATATCAATGAGTTTTTCATCATGATAATGGAAATACAAATCGTCTAACACTTCAGCTAACACATTGTGCACTTTATATTCTTCACTAATGTCTACAAGCTGTTTGACCACTTGAAGATCAAGTGACGTATGAAATCTGCCCCATTTTTCATCAAGAGGATGATGGACAAACGCTCCGTTAAAATTCACAATGGGTGAATCAAGCTGTAATTGCTGATAATAAGGAGAGCTGGATCGAAATGGCCGGCCTGTTGATATACAGACGTGATGTCCGCTGTCTCTCACTTTTCGAATGACGTCAAGTGTATGCGCAGAAATGGTTTTATCATCTTTTAATAATGTGCCATCCAGGTCAAGTGCGATTAAATAAGGTTTAGTCTCCATAAAATCTCCTTTGATCTGTAAGTGATAGGAGGCAATTCATGTTAGCGCCTCTATCTATAGTGTATCTTTATCACATCTTTGTTGTCTACATGTTAAAATAAACAAAGACGGGAATGATAAAGGAGGATTCATAGGCTGTGATCACCATTGATGAGCAAATTACGCGCGATATTCCATTTTTACATATCGTAAAAGCTGAAAATAAAGACAAACCGCTGCCGCTTGTTTTTTTTATTCACGGATTTACTAGTGCACGCGAGCATAATTTACACTTCGCCTTCCATTTGGCGGAAAAAGGCATGAGAGTCATTTTGCCTGACTGTGCTTATCATGGTGTAAGATCAGAAAACCTCAGCTTAGAGGAACTGGCATCAAAGTTCTGGGAAATTGTCCTGAACGAAATTCGTGAAATCGATATACTCAAAACATATTTTCAAGAAAAACAATTGATTGAAGCCGATCTGATAGGCGTTGCGGGTACATCCATGGGCGGCATCACCACCTTTGGTGCACTTGCCAAGCATGATTGGATCAAAGCCGCTGTCAGCTTGATGGGAAGTCCAAACTATACGACGTTTCTAAAAGCACAAATCATGGACATGCGTCACAAAGGGTTGATGAAAGACATTACAGACGAAGAGGTTCATCTGCAATTAGACGCCCTGCGCCCATATGATTTAACGCTGCAAACGGATCGATTAAACAAAAGACCGCTGTTATTCTGGCATGCAGAAAACGATCCTGTAGTCCCTTACCGGCACGCCAAATCTCTATATGATGAATTAGCGGCCACACAATATAAGCAGGATCCGCATCTGATTCGTTTTATCACTGATGGACAAGCTGGCCATAAAGTCTCAAGACAAGCGATGTTTGAAACGATTGACTGGTTTGTGACACATCTGAAAAGCACAAACGTTTAGTCAAAAGAAAAAGTACGTTATACTAATGGAAAAAGGAGTGGATATCATGGATGAAGCATTGAAAGAAAATATTTTAGGCGCCCTAGAACAGGTGATTGACCCTGAGCTAAATGTCGACATCGTCAACCTTGGGCTTGTCTATGATGTCGATCTTGATGAGAATGGAAAAGCGGATATCACCATGACCTTAACATCAATGGGGTGTCCTCTTGCACCAATTATCGTGGATGAAGTCAAAAAAGCATTAAGTGATCTTCCGGAAGTGAGAGAAACAGAAGTTCACATCGTATGGAATCCGCCTTGGACACGAGACAAAATGTCAAGATACGCAAAAATTGCGCTCGGTATTCAATAAGCAAAAATGAAAAATGCCTGGTATGAGTTGAACTCATGCCAGGTTTTTTTATGAAAAATTAAAGTGGAGGAAGAGAATAGCTTGATATAATGGGTGTAATTTTATAGAACGGAGTACCTATCATGAAACGAAAATGGCGATGGATCGTTCTTTTGATCGTATATGCTGCTGCATTTTGTGCATCACTTACTATACGAGAAGGTCAAACACACAATAAACAGGATCTTGAGACTTTTACAGATGTCAGTCATCTCATGCCTGTCAAAATCAAAAAAGTTGTTCAAGGAAAAGAAATAGACACGTTAAAAGAAGTATTAAAAGAAGCAAAAGCAAAACACCTGCCGATTTCTATTGCTGGCAAACAGCATAGCATGGGCGGCCACACGTATTATGAAAACGGTATCGTGCTCGATATGACGGAATTCCGCCAGATTTTAGCGTTTGATCCAAAGAAGAAAACGATTCGAGTTCAAAGCGGTGCTACATGGGATGATATACAAAAATATGTGAATCCATACGGTCTTGCTGTGAAGGTAATGCAATCGCAGAATATCTTTACAATTGGCGGATCTTTAAGTGCAAACGCACATGGACGTGACATTCGCTACGGGTCACTCATTGATACGGTACGTTCCTTTAGGCTGTTAAAAGCAGATGGTGAGATTGTCACAGTAAAGCCAGGTGATGATTTGTTTTCTGCGGTCATTGGGGGATACGGATTGTTCGGTGTCATTTTAGATGCTGAGCTATCTTTAACAAAAGATGAATTATATAAAATGGAGACAATCTCTCTCAATTACGATGAGTATACGGATTATTTTCAAAAGCATGTCAAACACAATAAAGAAGTACGCATGCATCTTGCCAGAATCTCCACAGCAAAAACAAACTTTTTGAAAGAAATGTATGTGACGAATTATTCCCTCTCTTCAAATCAAGAAATCGAATCATATCAAGAGCTGAAAGAAGATCAACTCGTCTTGCCATTGAAATTTATGCTCGGCCTTTCAAGGAGATTTGATATGGGGAAAGATCTGCTCTGGAATTTGCAAAAAAAATATTTCCTAAGTCAAAATGATCAGCTGATCACAAGAAACAATGTGATGCGTTCTGATTCTGCCTTTTTGGAATATGAAAATGATTCAGACACAGATGTGCTGCAGGAATATTTCGTCCCAGTTAACCGTTTTCGTGCGTACATCGATGAGATGAGAGATTTTTTACAACAGGAAGAATTGAATTTAATGAATATCACAATCCGCTACGTTCAAAAAAATGAAAAAGCGGATCTCTCATATGCGAAACAAGATATGTTTGCACTTGTGCTTTTAGTGAATTACGGGTTTGAAAAAGAAGAGAAAGCGGAAGCAGAGCGGATCATTCGAAAAATGACAGATATCACGCTGCGGCACGATGGAAGCTATTACTTACCGTACATGCCCTATCAAACGAAGGAGCAAATGAAGCGGGCGTACCCTAAAACCGATATATTCTTCCAAAAGAAAAAACAAGCAGATCCAGATGGCAGATTTATCAACTACTTTTATGAGAGGTACAATACACAATGAATGCAAAAGCAATGAAATGGTTCGTCTACTCACAAAGTCTGCTGTTTTTCGCCAGCAGTTTGATTTTCCCTTTTTACATTCTTTTTATTAAAAATGTTGGATCAAGCTATTCACAGTTTGGACTCGCCTATGGTCTGTTTGGTTTAAGCGGTGCGTTTATTCATTTACTTCTAGGAAAACTGCCAGAAACCACAGACAGGCGGCTCTTTTTAATCATTCATTCGTTCGGTATGGCGTTTCTTTTACTGCTTTTTCCGCATATAACAGAAGTGGAGCAAGTGTATATCATTCAGCTTGCACTTGGTGCGCTGGGCGGCTTTCAAAAGCACGGGGAGAAACTGCTTGTCACTGACCTGACAACAGAGAACAAAAGAATGAAAGAAGTCGGGCACTATCATTTTTGGACAGCCCTTTTTTCATCCATCGCCATTATGCTTGGCGGCCTGTTTGCTGATTTCTTTACCGTTTACTTCATTTTTTATGCAAGCTCCATATTATATTTATGCAGTGCACTCATGGTCATCTATATCAAAAACGAAAGATAAATCCGCATGTCTCATGAAGATATGCGGTTTTTTTGTTGAAAAAAAATGAAAACAAATATTAAATATACAATTGAATTAATTTTTATACATGTTATAATGTTAAATAATTTCACAAAGATCAAGAGGGTGTATTGACGTTGAAAATAGGTATTATAGGTGCTACAGGGTACGGTGGTGCGGAATTGGTTCGTATCTTCAAGCATCACCCGCATGTGGAGGAATGTATATTGTATTCATCAAGTGGTGATGGGCAATCATACAGTCAATCTTATCCGCATCTGACAAACATGACTGACCAAACATTAAAAGCGATTGACCCGGCTGCCATTGTGCAAGAGACAGATGCTGTGTTTTTAGCAACACCAGCAGGCGTATCAAGTGAACTGACGCCAAAGCTTATGAATCAAGGAGTGCCGATCATTGATTTATCAGGTGATTTGCGCATTCAAGATGGAGCAACCTATGAAGCTTGGTATAAACGAAGGGCAGCGGATGAAGCATCTGTTCAACAAGCGGTGTACGGTTTATCCGAACTGAATCGTGACAAAATTCAACAGGCTGAAGTGATTGCCAATCCGGGCTGCTTTCCTACTGCAGTTCTTCTCGGTTTAGCACCGCTCATCAAACAGAATGTCATCGATGAATCCATGATCATAATAGATGCAAAAACAGGGGTGTCCGGTGCCGGACGATCTGCCTCACTTGGCACGCATTTTTCAGAACTAAACGATAACTTTAAAATTTATAAGGTGAATGAGCATCAGCATACGCCAGAAATAGAGCAAATATTAAGAGAATGGAATCCGCAAACGGCGAACGTCACATTTTCAACGCATCTTGTCCCGATGACAAGAGGAATTATGGCGACGATGTATACACAATTAAAATCAGATGTCACAAAAGAAGAATTGATGAAGCGAATGAAAGGCTTTTATGAAGATTCCTATTTTGTCAGAGTGAGAGATCACGGAATTTATCCACAAACGAAAGAAGTATACGGCAGTAACTTCTGTGACATTGGCTTTCATTTAGATGAGCGAACAGGAAGACTTACAATCGTGTCGGTCATAGACAATCTCATGAAAGGCGCGGCCGGCCAAGCGGTTCAAAACTTCAACATTATCAAAGGCTTACATGAAGAGGCGGGACTCACAATGACACCTCTTTATCCATAAGAGAACAGGGGAGACAACAAACATGATCGAATTGAATGAAAAAAGCATTGTCAAAATAGACGGTGACGTATCATCACCAAAAGGCTTTGAAGCAAAGGGGATTCACATTGGCTTGCGCTATTCAAAAAAAGACCTTGGCCTCATCGTCAGCGAAGTACCAGCAGCAAGTGCAGCGGTCTACACACAAAGTCACTTTCAAGCTGCGCCTCTCAAAGTCACACAACAAAGCTTAAAAAAGACAGGACAATTAAAAGGTGTCATTGTCAATAGTGCCATTGCCAATGCATGTACTGGTGAACAGGGATTAAAAGATGCATACGACATGCAGGCAGCCTGTGCAGATATGTTAGGTGTAGCTCCTGATTACATTGCCGTTTCTTCTACTGGTGTCATTGGAGAATGTCTGGAGATGGATAAAATCAAAAAGGGCATCGCCGAGTTAAAAGAAGCAAAAGCCGAAAAAGGCCATTTCGAAGAAGCGATCTTAACGACAGATACTGTCATTAAAAATACAACATACACCCTTACGATAGACGGAAAAGAGATCCTCATTTCAGGCGCAGCAAAAGGCTCTGGCATGATTCACCCGAACATGGCGACAATGCTTGGCTTTGTCACAACAGATGCAAATGTCGAACAGGAAGCCTTACAGCAAGCGCTTCGTGACATTACGGATGTGACCTTTAATCAAATAACAGTCGATGGAGAAACTTCGACAAACGATATGGTGCTCGTGATGGCAAATGGCATGGCAGAAAACGATGTACTCAATGAAGAGCATCCAGAATGGCCATTGTTTAAAGAAGGATTAAAACTAGCTTGTGAGGATTTAGCCAAAGAGATTGCGAGAGATGGAGAAGGCGCAACCAAATTAATTGAAGCGAAAGTCGCTGGTGCTAAAAATAACTTGGAAGCAGGCATCATTGCGAAAAAAATCGTTGGTTCAAGTCTTGTTAAAACCGCCGTATATGGTACGGATGCCAACTGGGGTCGAATCGTTGGAGCCATTGGTCATAGCGCAGCTTCCGTCACACCGGAAGAGGTAGAAGTCTATTTAGGCGGACAATGTTTGTTCAAACACAATGAACCGCAGCCATTCTCAGAAAAGGAAGCAAAAGCATATCTAGAAAAGGATGAGATTACGATTTTCATTCAAATGAGTGAGGGGAATGGTGAAGCAGCAGCATGGGGCTGTGACCTTACCTATGATTATGTGAAAATTAACGCGAGCTATCGCACATAAAGAAGGAGATAGACATGAATAAAACGATCGTGTTCAAGTGTGGAGGCAGTGTCATTCGAGAACTTTCAGATACCTTTTATGAAAATGTCCGCTCACTTCAAGCCGCTGGATTTAAACTGGCTATCGTGCATGGCGGAGGACCTGAAATCACCAGCATGCTGCAAAAATTAGAAGTGAAAACAGAATTTGTTGACGGGCAGCGTAAAACAACGAAGCCTGTGTTAGAGGTAGCCGAAATGGTTCTCTCGGGAACGGTCAATAAATACTTTGTGTCAGAGCTCGCAAAGCATGATATTTCATCTGTCGGCGTATCCGGTAAAGATGGGCAGATGCTTGTCGCCGATTTCCTAGATCAAGACGTTTACGGGTACGTTGGCGAAATCAAAGAAGTTCATCCAGAGATGGCAGAAGCACTCATGGAAAAACAATTCATTCCTGTGATTGCGCCGCTGTCTATGACGGAAGAATGCCAAACCTTAAATGTGAATGCCGATTTAGCAGCATCAGCTGTCGCCGGAGCCATGAAGGCTGATAAGCTTATGTTTGTCACAGATGTTGAAGGCATTTTAAAAAATGGTGAACTATTAGATGTCGTCACCGAACAAGAAGCCCTTTCACTCATTGATGAAGGTATTATTTCCGGGGGAATGATTCCGAAAGTACAATCCGCATTGAGTGCTTTATCAGGTGATGTGGATGAAGTTATGATCGTAAATGGCAAAGGCAGTATCTTTACAGGAGAAACCTTTAAAGGAACAAGAATTGTGAAACAAAAGGAGGCGGTCCTGTGAGTCATCTCTTTCAAACTTATGGACGGTGGAATGTTGAAATTAAAGAGGCAGCAGGTTCTTGGGCAGTCGATACAAATGGAAAAACATATTTAGACTTTATACAAGGCATTGCGGTTACAAATTTAGGCCACAATCACCCAAAGGTCAATGAAGCCATTAAGGAACAGCTTGACCACGTCTGGCATGTATCGAACCTATTTGAAAATGGACTGCAAGAAAAAGCAGCAGAAAAGCTGGCAGCAAATAGTTCAGGGGATCTCGTGTTTTTCTGCAATAGCGGGGCAGAGGCAAATGAAGGTGCCATTAAATTAGCACGTAAAGCGACAGGGAAAACAAATATCATCACATTTTTGCACTCTTTCCATGGGCGCACGTATGCTGGTATGGCTGCCACAGGTCAAGATAAAATCAAAACTGGCTTTGGTCCTATGCTAGAAGGCTTTCACTACGTACCGTTTAATGATCCTGACGCTATGTCAGCGTGTGAAATCGATGATGTGGCAGCGGTGATGCTGGAGGTTGTGCAGGGTGAAGGTGGAGTGAATCCAGCGACACCAGAATTTCTAGAAGCCGTTCAAGCATTTTGTAAAAAGCATGAAGCACTGCTGATTGTAGATGAAATTCAAACGGGCATCGGTCGAACAGGAACAGCATTTGCATACGAAGAGACGGGTCTTGATCCTGATATTATCTCTGCGGCAAAAGGGTTAGGAAGCGGCTTTCCAGTCGGTGCAGTCATAGGGAAAAAAGCGTTAGGAGATGCATTCTCCCCAGGTTCACATGGCACAACATTTGGTGGAAACATGCTCGCCATGGCGGCTGTGAATGCGACACTCGATGTGATTTTCAAAGAAGAGTTTCTTACAGAAGTCAAAGAAAAGGGCGATTACCTGTTAGAAAAGCTGCAAAATGTCAAACAGCTGAATATCGTAAAAGAAGTGCGTGGAAAAGGATTGATGGCAGGTATTGAATGTGATCAGCCAGTCGGAGACTATATCACAGCTCTTAGAGAACAAGGGTTGCTGGTGCTTCCAGCTGGTCCGAATGTCATTCGTTTATTACCTCCGCTGAATGTGAAGAAAGCAGAGCTGGATCAGGCGATCGAAGCAATTGTTCAAGTATTAGCAAATAAAACAGTTTCTGTGTAAATTTTTTTACAAAGAAACGTATAAAAATGCATTTGTATCATTAATTATTCAATTTTGGGGTGACATAAGCATGAAAGGTTATTTAAATTTAGAAGATGGAGCCTCTTTTGAAGGAGATCTGACAGGAGAAGCTGGCATCACAGGTGAAGTGGTCTTTTTTACAGGTATGACAGGTTATCAAGAGGTACTCACAGATCCTTCCTATAAAGGTCAGATCATTGTTTTCACATATCCGCTGATCGGAAATTACGGCATCAATCATGAAGACTTTGAGAGCAAAAAGCCTCAAGTAAAAGCGGTGGTTGTTTACGAGGCAGCAGAGCATTTTTCACATCATCTTGCAGCGGTCAGCTTAAAAGATTATTTACAAAAGTGGAATATTCCGCTTCTGACACATACAGATACGCGCGCAGTCGTGCAAAACATCCGGGCAAATGGAACGATGAACGCTGTGCTCAGTGTAGACGAAAACGAAACGCCGCCTGCAATGAAACAAGACAATGTGGTCGCACAGGTGGCAGATACCGAGATTTACACACAAGGCAGCGGTGAGGAACATGTGGCGCTCATTGATTTTGGCTTTAAAAAATCAATTGCAGATTCGCTTGCAGCGCGCGGCTGTAAAGTAACCGTCATTCCATATAAACAAATGGAAAAGGCGTTTGAGATTAAGCCGGATGCGATCCTGCTGTCAAACGGACCTGGAGACCCGAAAACCATGACACCGTATTTAAAAACAATTCATGACATCATGATGACATTTCCGACGCTTGGAATCTGCCTAGGTCACCAATTAATTGCTCTAGCACTTGGCGGGGATACGTATAAGCTGCCATTTGGCCACCGGGGAGCAAATCATCCTGTACAGGATACAGAATCCAAACGTGTCTTTATGACAAGTCAGAACCATAGCTATGTTGTGAATGAAAAAAGCATGAATGACAAAGAAGTGGACGTGAAATTCCTTCATGTCAATGATGGATCTGTAGAAGGATTCATTCATAAAGAAAAGCTGATTATGTCAGTGCAATTTCATCCAGAAGCACACCCAGGGCCTGCTGAAAGTGAATGGGTATTCGATGATTTTATTGAGAAAGTGAAACAAGCAAGGAGAGAAGTCGCACATGCCTAAAGATCAAAGCATACAAACCATTCTAGTCATCGGGTCTGGTCCAATCATCATTGGTCAGGCAGCAGAATTTGATTACTCAGGAACACAAGGATGTATGGCCTTAAAAGAAGAAGGCTACAAAGTCATCTTAGTGAATAATAACCCAGCAACCATTATGACAGACGAGTCATTTGCTGATGAAATCTATTTTGAACCGCTTTCAGTTGATTCAGTGACAAGAATTATTGAAAAGGAAAAACCAGATGGTCTTTTAGCCAACCTTGGCGGACAGACAGCTTTAAACCTTGCTGTCGAGCTAGAAAAAGCCGGTGTGCTGAAAAAGCATGGGGTGACCCTGCTCGGAACGTCAGTTGAAACAATTGAAAACGGTGAAGATCGAGAGAAATTCCGTGCTCTCATGAAGCATCTGAACGAACCTGTGCCAGATAGTGAAATTGTGGATAATGCGGAAGATGCTCTTCAATTTGCAAAAGAAGTCGGCTTCCCAGTCATCCTAAGACCAGCATACACACTTGGCGGTAAAGGCGGCGGAATCGCTCTAACAGAAGAGGCGTTTAAGCCGCTCATTGAAGGAGCACTTTTAGCGAGTCCGATTCACCAGTGTTTAGTTGAAAAAAGCATAGCTGGCTTTAAAGAAGTCGAATATGAGGTCATGAGAGACCGTCAAAATACGTGTATCACGGTATGCAACATGGAAAATATCGATCCAGTTGGTGTGCATACAGGAGACTCGATTGTCGTTGCACCTTCCCAAACATTAACGGATCAGGATTATCAAATGCTCCGTTCAGCGAGCCTGAAAATCATTTCAGCGCTGGATGTAGTCGGGGGCTGCAACATCCAATTTGCTCTTGATCCACTCAGTAAAGAATACTTTGTCATTGAGGTGAATCCTCGGGTCAGCCGTTCTTCCGCTCTTGCATCTAAAGCAACAGGCTATCCGATTGCGAAAATGGCAGCTAAGCTTGCGGTGGGTTATACACTAGACGAATTGAAAAACCCGCTCACAGGTACAACCTATGCTAGTTTTGAGCCGGCACTAGATTATGTTGTCGTGAAATTCCCGCGCTGGCCGTTTGATAAATTTAAACAGGCAGACCGTAAATTAGGCACAAAAATGAAGGCGACTGGCGAAGTCATGGCGATTGATCGGAATTTAGAGTCAGCCATCCAAAAAGCAGTTGCATCACTTGAAATTAAAACGAAGGGCTTCCACCTGCCAGAACTGAAAGAGCAATCGACAGAACAATTATTTGAACTCATCAAAACACCAGACGATCGCCGGTTTTTCGCTGTAATGGAGCTTCTTTCAAGACAAGAAACGGTTGAAACGATTCATCAAACGACGAAAATCGATCGATTCTTCTTACATGTGTTCCAGAATATGATCACGCTCGAACAAGAATTGAAAGATCATAAAGGGACACTATCAAAAGATACCTTGAAAAAGGTAAAAGAAAAGGGTTTCCTTGATGAAACGATTGCTCTCTTTACGGGTCACACGGAAGAGTCAATCAGGCAGCTTCGTCAAGAATACGGCATTGCTGCTTCATTTAAAATTGTTGACACATGTGCGGCTGAATTTGATGCAAAAACGAATTACTTCTATTCAACCTACTTTGGCAAAAGCGATGGTGAGCATCAAGAAAAAACAAAGCAGCGTGCACTCATCATTGGCTCCGGCCCAATTCGAATCGGGCAGGGGGTCGAGTTTGATTACAGCGCTGTTCATGGCGTTCTTACCTTGCAAAAACTTGGATTTGAAACCATCATGATGAACAACAATCCAGAAACAGTAAGTACTGATTATGAGATTGCAGATCGTTTATATTTTGAGCCGATTACATTAGAGCACATTTTAAACGTTGTGGAAGCAGAACAAATTGATTTCGTCATTGTCCAATTTGGCGGACAGACTGCGATCAATGTCGCAGAAGGCTTGGAAAAAGCCGGCGTCACGTTGTTAGGTACGTCCTTTGATACGCTGGATGCACTTGAAGACCGTGATTTATTCTATCAGCTTCTTGATGAACTGAATCTTCCTCACGCAAAAGGAGATACGGCTCATTCAAAAGAAGAAGCACTCGTACATGCGAAAAGCATCGGTTATCCTGTATTAATTCGCCCATCGTATGTCATTGGCGGAATGGGAATGATCGTTGTTCAGTCAGAAGCACATTTAGTATCACTGCTTGATCAGCCAGATCATTTGCCATACCCAATCTTAATTGATGAGTACGTCACTGGAAAAGAAATTGAAGTCGATCTTATTTCTGACGGAAAAAAGGCGTTCATTCCAACGATCGTAGAACATATTGAGAAAGCGGGCGTGCACTCAGGTGACAGCTTTGCCATTTTACCAAGTGTCTCTATCAGCGAGGATATCAAGCAGCAGGTGCATACCGCGTCTGAACAAATAGCGAAGAAATTATCGTTCAAGGGCATTATGAATATCCAATTTGTCATCAAAGGAGACCAAGCGCTTGTATTAGAGGTGAATCCGCGGGCAAGCCGGACTGTACCAGTCGTCAGTAAGGTAATGGGCATTGATATGATCCCAATGGCCACTCAATTATTAGCTGGTGCGTCGCTTGAAGAACTAAACCCTGCAACGAAAAACAAAGGGGGGACAGCGGTCAAATTCCCAGTGTTCTCATCACATGCCATTCAAGATATCGACCTCAAGCTGACACCTGAAATGAAAGCGACAGGAGAAGGAATGTGTGTAGGCAAGAACGCCGAAAGCGCCTTGAAAAAAGTGTTTGCGCCGATCTGGAAGCAAAAAGGAAGCCTCTTTATACAAGGCAGCGAGCAATTGATAGATGAAGCGAAGCATGCAGGCTTTGACGTCTGGACTGGCAGCTTCGAATCCTGGCTGCAGAATGAGGATAAATCCCTTCATATTCATTTAGGAGAAGATGAAGAGGCAAAAGAGCAGCGTGTAAAAGCACTCACACACGGCGTTCAAGTCCTAACCGAATATGAAACTGTTCAAGCATTCCTGCAAGGGAAAAATGGAGATGTATCACCAGTATCGCTCCATGAATTATATAAAAAGGAAGTGACGGCATGAGTCAAGTTGACGTGCAACCGGCATTATACGGAAAAGACTTTTTATCGTTAAAAGATTTCTCAATCCATGAGATTGCTTATTTAATTGAAAAAGCAGAAGAGATGAAACAAAACCCATATCAAGATTTATTCAAAGGGAAAACGTTAGCGATGATCTTTGAAAAATCTTCGACTAGAACCCGCGTCTCGTTTGAAGCGGGGATGACTCAGCTAGGAGGACATGCGCTCTTCCTCAGCTCAAATGATTTGCAAATTGGCAGAGGTGAAACCATCAGTGATACAGCGCAGGTGTTGTCTGGTTATGTAGACGGCATTATGATTCGAACCTTTGAGCATGAGAAGGTTGAAGAGCTTGCACAATACGCGTCTATTCCAGTCATTAATGGATTAACTGACTACTCACATCCATGTCAGGCACTTGCTGATTTATTAACCATTAAAGAAACAAAAGGTACTTTAAAAGGAATCAAAGTGGCCTATATCGGTGACGGAAATAACGTGGCGCACTCCTTGATGGTCGGCTGTGCGCAGCTAGGCTGTGACATTGCGGTTGCATCACCAAAAGGCTATGAACCACTTCAAGAAGTAACAGACACTGCCCGTGAGTTTGCGAAACAATCAGGCGCAGAAGTGACCGTGACGACAGATCCTGTTGCAGCTGTACAAGATGCAGATGTTATTTATTCAGATGTGTTTACAAGCATGGGACAGGAAGCAGAAACAGAGAAACGTCTTGCTGAATTTAAAGAATATCAAGTCAATGACGAACTGATGAGTCATGCAGCAAAGGACTATATTTTTCTTCATTGTCTCCCGGCACATCGCGGTGAAGAAGTGACGGCAGATATTATTGACGGGCCGAACTCAAAAGTATTTCAACAGGCAGAAAACCGCCTGCATGTGCAAAAAGCGTTAATGAAAGAACTGATGTATCAACCATCCAAATAAATCCAAGTGTTCCTGACTCGTATGAGCAGGGACTTTTTGCATAAAGGATTGGAGATGCACGGGACGGGACATAATAACATCAATCGAGAAAGGAGGATGAAAATGGGTCAGAAGCATCAGTTTAAATCAGGGAATAAAGCACCGAATAATGGTGTGTATATCGAGATCGGCGAAACTGGAAGTATGGTGAAAGATCCTTTAAAGATTAAGCTTAAAGCAGGCGACGTCTTTCCTGATAACTCGAACCATAATCGTGTTTGGACCTACCAAAGAAAGCCGTAAGCAATTGACTAAGAGTCAGCATGAATAAGACTTTAGAGGCATGTGTCATGCCTCTTTTTTCTTTATAATAAAAAACAATTAAGTTCAAATTTTCAAATAAATAGTATGAAAAAAGGAGAACTTAAGGTAAAATATGTAATATATTGTTGAAAGGATTTGTGTGATGGAAAAGATGAATCTCAGTGAAAGTGTTTGGAATAAACGCTTCACCTCATTATTCATATCAAGACTCATTAAAAACACAGGAGAAAGTTTTGCTTTTACATCCGTCCTTTGGCTATTGATTTTAAGAGGGGATGGAGCGCTTGGTACAGGACTTCTTCTAGCAGTAACTGTTCTCCCTTCATCATTGTTAGCCCCAATATTAGGACCTCTTATGAAAAAGCACCATTTGTCTAAATGGATGTTCGCTTCAGATGTTGTTCGAGCAACAATTGTACTCATTATTCCACTTCTGCACTTTTCGCATCTATTGCCTCTATGGTTATTGATTTCATTAATGGTTATTCAATCGGCAACAGGTGCAGCTTATAATCCAGCTTCTGTGGCGATCTTACCGCAGATTGTTCCAAAGCATCTCATTCAAAAAGCAAATGCAATCCTGCAATCTTCTTTTGAGATTGTTGCACTTGCAGCAGTCATGGTGGCAGGTCTTTTGGTTAAATTAATTGGACCTGCAGATACTCTGCTGATCACCACTGCTTTATTTGTGATTTCTGGTCTGTTTATTATCGGGGTCAAACTAAAGAAAACCGATGAAGAAAAAGCAGCGGGCATTAAACAAGCGAAGAATACATATTTGTATAACTTAAAAAGAGGTTTTCTCGTTGTCAAAAACCATCACATTTTATTTGCGCTCACGCTGTATTGTATCTTAATGAATGTTGCAGCAGCTCCGTGGCAGGCACTATCAGCGGTATACGTAGCAGAAGCGCTGCAAAGCGACTCCATGGTGTATTCTATTTTAAGAGGCGTTGCCGCAGTTGGCGCGTTTATGATGGGCTTTGCTCTGGCAAAGGTGAAAATTAAGAGATTTGGTTTGTTCTTTATTGTCGCTGGCATGATTGAAGGGGCTGCGTTCTTTATTACAGGGATGAGTACATGGCTGCCGGTCGTTCTGCTTGCTTCCTTTATTTTTGGAGCTGCTGTCAGTGCGATCAATGTACCGGAAATGGTCATTATTCAAACGTCTGTTGACCAAGAGGATCAGCCGCAAGTATATGCTGTGATCAATGCGTCATCAAATGTCTTTCTCCCGCTTGCAGCTGTCGTATCAGGCGTCCTCGCAGAAAGATTTGGAGCGGGACCTGTCATTGCCGGCGGAGGAATCCTTGAAATTTTATCAGGTATCGCGATCTTCCTGTTTACAGGGCTTGCGAAAAGCCATTTGACAGGGGACAAACAGAAGTCCGAAACCGTCGAAGTGTAAACGATAAAAACCCCCTGTATGTTGAAGGCAGGGGGTTTTAGCGTGCCGCTTTTCAATCAAGCTGAAAAAAAGAAAAAAGAGCTAAACATCATTTAGCTCTTTTTCGCACATCGTTTCTTGCATATTAAGAGTGTTTTGTTGAACTTTCCGTTTCTTTCATTGGACTTACTTCAGCAAAGATGAATAAAATAACCGTAAACACAACTGCAAGAATGGAAGTGAGCGTAAAATCATAAGCAGCTCCATTCATAGAGGCAACGATGTAACCAGCCATATGTGTCAGCAGAAAAGTCCAAATGAGGGTGATAATATAATGCATAATCCCACCGTCCTTTATGTAACAATCTATTGATTATCATACCATAGATGCAAGTGAAGGGAAAAGACTGTTTTCCGCCTTTATGTGACCATTTTGAGACCTTCTGCTATAAAAATAAAAAGAATTCTTCTGTCTTTAGGGGATTTCCTTATTCCTACAAGAGTTGTTGATCATATCATAGAAAGCAGAATCACTGAAAGGAGGCTGGCCATATGGGTGTAAGCGAACGTTTTTTCCAGCTTGGTTCCCAGTGGAACATCATTCACCTTCCTCAAAAACCAAATGGCTTTGGCATTCTAATCCTCGGTGACCGAAATCACTTTGTGCAGGAAAATACATCATTCTGGCTTCAGCATTATGGAAGAAACCAGCTTTTAACTGCCTTAAAGGATGAAGGATATACATTGTTTAATAGTCATCTTCATGGGAATCACTGGGGATGCGAAGATGCTGTTTTTAGTGCTAAGCAGCTCGTGCATCACACACTAAAACACGAAATATTAAACCGGGAAATCCATGTGCTCGCAGAGGGAATGGGCGCACTTGTTGCCATGAGCCTTGCTGAGGAGATGCCTGAAGTGCTAAGGTCCATTGCGATGGTGAATCCATGTCTGCATCTCTCTGCACAACGAGAAAGAGAAAAAGAACACAAATTCTTTTATAAGCAGCTGATCAAAGAGTTAGCAGAGAGCTATGGCTGTTCTGAAAAGGAAGCTGAAACGTATCCACTGCCTTCTTGCCCTGTTCATTCTGCTCATGTACCGATTCATATATGGCAAAGACTAAACGGCGCACCTTATGCATATGAACTTCACGCAAAGCCTTTTATTGATCAGCATATGAAAAATCCAGAACATTGTCAGATCGATCTCACGCTGCATATGTTTGATCATCCGAGAAGAATCTTTCAATCCATTCACAAGTTTTATAAATCGCATGAAAGAGAATTGTGATGAATAGGATGATAACAGCCCTTCATAGAAAGGGCTCTTCTTTTTATTCGATATAAAAAAGGGGACATGAACATGGAAACAGGACTGATCATAGGGGCAGATGAGTTTTTTGGCCTGACACTTTGTGAATATATGATGAAAGAGGGCATTCAAGTGGATATCACGCGTCCTCATGATCTTAAAGAAGAACAAAAGGGACTGTTAGAAGAGCGGATGATGTGGCTGGGCAGAAATGATCTCGTTCGAGTCATTGACCTTCAGGATAGCAAAGACACGTATGACCTCATTTTTATTCAATCAGAGGAACCGTATAACAGGAAGGAAGAACTCAAAGCAAAGAATGGCATGTACCGGATTCTTTATGAAAAACCTGAAAACGAATCAGCGAAACAGCATGTGCCGGCAGTTATTCTTCCTCGCATGTTCGGACCATGGACACTCAATGAAGATCAAACAAAGCGTGCTGATTCACTTTTTGTAGAAGATGTGGCAAAGGACTTGTTACAATGGGCATCGGACACAGAACAAAGACAGGACATGACGTATGAATTGAAGGTAGAAAGCCAAACAGATGACAAACAAGCAGAAGACATGATTGCTGAATGGAAAAGACAAAACTCAACATTTTTCGACAAAAAGCAAGAATGATCTTCCATCTTATCTTTTTTCAGTATAAAATAAACCTATATTTAACATACAGGTTCATCACTGCATGTTGCAAAAGGGAGTTGAACATGGCATGAAGTACCAGCGGCTTGTCATGATCTTTTCGTTCCTTCTTCTATTATCTGCCTGCTCGCAGGCTCCTTTAAAAGGAAAAATTGAGAAGGTGGGTTTACTCGTCCCCGATACGATTAATGATCAAGTTTGGGGAACGAAAGGTTATAAAGGCTTATTAAGTATCCAATCAACATTTGGTGTAGATGTTTATTATAAGGAAGGAATGGTCGACAAGGAGAAAATCGTTGATGCCATTGAAGAATTCCATAAAAAAGGAGTCAATTTGATTATTGGCCATGGCAATGAATACAGTGAAATTTTCAACTTGATCAGTGAAGATTATCCAAACATACAATTTATTACGGTCAATGGAAACAAGCCTCAGGCGGACAATGTCACAAACGTGACGTTTAAAGGTGAAGCAATGGGCTTTTTCGGAGGCATGACAGCTGCACATATGTCAAAAACAAAAAAGATTGGTATTCTTGCTACATATGATTGGCAAAGTGAAGTAGACGGCTTTATCAAAGGGGCAAAATATCAAGATGAACATGTACAAGTGTTAGCGGAGTTTGTTGAAAACTGGGATGATGCTGACAAAGCGGTGGAGCTCTATCAAAAATTAAAAAAGCAGGGCGTAGATGTTGTGTATCCAGCAGGTGATGGTTATAATATCCCTGTCATTGAACAAATCAAAGCCGATAATTTATCAGCGATCGGGTATGTCACCGATCAATCCAACCTCGGCAGCCATACGGTTTTAACGAGCACTGTACAGCATGTTGATAAAGCGTACAGTATCATTGCAAAGAAGTTTAATGAAGGCAAGCTAAATGAACAAGGTGAGTACTCCTTTGATTTTAAAGAAGGAGTGATCGAAATGGGGAAATTTAGCTCCACCATAGACGACGCTTTTGTGAAAGAGATTGAAAGTGATATTGCGTCTTACAAAAAAACAGGCAAACTGCCAAATGAAAAGTGAGGAGACGACGACATGCAGCACGAAAAATCGATGGAATTTTTACAAATTGCCATGAAGTATTTTCCGCAGGCGAAGGAAGAGTTAGATAAAGCAGGGATTCAGCTTGAGCCTGAAGCACTACAGCCGCTTCTAACATTATTTACATCTGTCATGCAGGAAGCATACGAGCTTGGAAAAGCAGATGCAGAATCAGAAAAAGCCACAGAATAGTGGCTTTTTTTTATGATAATTTTTTCTTAAAAGCACTAATCATAGGCCCAACATCTTTAAACACAGGCTTCAGCTCATCGATGGAGTTCATAATGTTTCCAATTTGATTCATGACATGCATGTAGTCAATCGAGTCATCACTTGAAGATGTCTCCGCACGTTCCTCCTTTGCCTCTGTCTTACTTTTCTCCTTTTCAATCGGCTGTCCAAACATCATTGCTGAGAAAATATCTTTTTGCGCCATATCACATGTTCCTTTCTACTATTGGTATATATCATTAATCTATGAAAAAAGTGAGAGGAAAGGTTAGACGTTTGTATTGCCAAGAAGAAAAAAATAAGGTAAAATTAGTACCAGATACTAATATAAGATCACAATATCACATGCTCGTATGAGTAAAAGGAGTCTTATTCAATGAATGCTGGAATTATTGGCCTTGGCCGCTATATACCTGAAAAAGTATTAACAAATCATGATTTAGAAAAAATGGTTGAAACTTCTGACGAGTGGATTCGTACTAGAACAGGTATAGAAGAAAGAAGAATTGCATCTGATGATGTCAATACATCTCATATGGCGCTTGCTGCTGCAAAAAAAGCATTAGCTGACGCAGATGTGGCTGCAGAAGATATCGATATGATTCTTGTGGCGACAGTCACGCCAGATCAAGCATTTCCGACAGTTGCTTGTATGATTCAAGAGCAGCTCGGTGCACATAAAGCATGTGCAATGGATATTAGCGCTGCGTGTGCTGGCTTTATGTATGGGCTTGTTACTGGAAAACAATTTATCGAATCAGGAACTTTCAAACACGTGCTTGTCGTCGGTGTAGAAAAGCTTTCTCGCATTACCGACTGGGATGACCGCAATACAGCTGTTTTGTTTGGAGATGGAGCTGGAGCTGCTGTGCTGGGAGAAGTCAGCGAAGGCAAAGGAATTCTATCATTTGAACTTGGAGCAGATGGAAGCGGCGGGAAGCACTTGTACTTAGATGAAAAAGATCATACAATCATGAATGGACGAGAAGTATTTAAATTTGCTGTAAGACAAATGGGCGAGTCAAGTGTAAACGTCATTGAAAAAGCTGGACTATCAAAAGAAGACGTTGATTTCTTGATCCCGCATCAAGCAAATATTCGCATTATGGAAGCAGCACGCGAACGCTTAGAGCTGCCAGTTGAAAAAATGTCGAAGACTGTCCATAAATATGGAAACACATCAGCAGCTTCTATTCCAATTTCACTATGTGAAGAAATCGAAGCCGGAAAAATTCATGACGGCGATGTGATTGTAATGGTTGGTTTTGGTGGCGGATTAACTTGGGGCGCAATCGCTATGCGATGGGGCCGATAAAAGAGTGGGGTGCACAAATTAATGGATAAGAAACGAGTAGTTGTTACAGGATTAGGTGCTTTGACACCACTTGGCAACGATGTAGAGTCAACATGGAAAAATGCTTTAGCGGGTGTATCAGGGGTTGGGCCGATCACACGTGTCGATTCAAGTGAATATACCGCAAAAGTAGCTGCAGAACTAAAAGATTTTAACATTGAAGATTACATGGAGAAAAAAGAAGCGCGAAAAATGGCGCGCTTTACGCAATATGCAGTCGTTGCTGCTCAAAAGGCGCTGGAAGATTCACGTCTTGAAATCACAGATGAAATCGCACCGCGTGTTGGTGTATGGGTTGGGTCTGGTATTGGCGGACTTGAAACATTTGAAGAGCAGTTCGAAGTGTATTCAAATAAAGGGGCAAGACGCGTAAGTCCATTCTTCGTCCCAATGATGATTCCTGATATGGCGACAGGCCAAATCTCTATTGCACTTGGCGCAAAAGGGGTTAACTCTTGTACAGTGACAGCATGTGCAACAGGTACAAACTCAATTGGTGATGCATTTAAAGTTATTCAGCGCGGAGATGCAGATGCGATGATCACAGGCGGAACAGAAGCGCCGTTAACAAAAATGTCGTTTGCAGGCTTCTGTGCGAACAAAGCCCTTTCGACAAATCCTGATCCAGAGACAGCAAGCCGTCCATTCGACAAAAACCGTGACGGATTTGTCATGGGTGAGGGTGCAGGGATTATTGTTCTTGAAGAACTTGAGCATGCGTTAAAACGTGGTGCGACCATTTATGCAGAAATCGTTGGTTATGGTTCAACTGGTGATGCCTACCATATTACAGCGCCAGCTCCAAATGGTGAAGGCGGCGTCCGTGCAATGCAAGAAGCGATTCGAGATGCAGGTTTGTCTGTGGAAGACATTGATTATATCAATGCCCACGGTACAAGCACACCTTACAATGATAAATTTGAAACAATGGCGATTAAAGAAGTGTTCGGAGAGCATGCGAACCAGCTTGCAATCAGTTCGACAAAATCAATGACAGGTCACTTACTTGGCGCAGCAGGCGGAGTAGAAGCCATTTTCTCTATTCTTGCGATTAAAGACAGCGTCATTCCTCCAACCATTAACCTTGAAACACCGGATGAAGAATGTGATCTTGATTATGTAGCAAATGAAGCACGTTCAAAAGAAGTGCAAGTTGCTTTAAGTAACTCACTTGGTTTTGGCGGGCATAATGCGACAATTATTTTCAAAAAATACGAAGCGTAATACTTCCTGAGAAAGCGGCGATCGATAAACAGATCGCCGCTTTTTTGCATATGATGAAAATGGAGGTGTTCAGCGGTATGGGTCTGATCAATACACAATATCTCATTCATCAATCATCATCATTTCAGGAGCTTGCGGCGCGCTTTGTTCCTTATTTTAAAGGGGCCGAGGAAAAAGAATGGTCGTCTATCCTCGCTCACCTGCAGCATCATGGGATGGTTCGGTCTTGGAGTTCGTGCAAAAACATGATCGACAAGCTCAAGGAAAAAGGGTACTTCAAGCTTGTCATGAAAGAATACCAAACGCTTCAAAAGCAGTGGAAAGGCCCTGACATTCCTGTGTTTATTTTACCTGTCAACGAGAGCAGCAGAGAAATCAGAGAGCAATTTTATTATCAATCCGGCATGGCATTTGATGACAAGGTCTTTCTTTTTTTGTCTCCAAATACCCCGAAGGAGCGAATCGGTACATTGCTGACTCATGAATATCACCATGTATGCAGGCTGCATTTTCTCTCAAAAGAAGAAAAAGACTTTACATTCCTCGATACAATCATGATGGAGGGGCTCGCTGAATATGCTGTGTATCATAGATATGGAGAAAGCTATACAGCGAAATGGACCACCTTCTATAGCGAAGCTCAGCTTCAGCGCATGTACAAGAAATGGGTATCTGGTCATCTAGATCAAAAAGTCCAGGACGACGAAAGGCTGATACAGAATCTTCTTTATGGAAAAGGGAACTACCCTAAAATGCTTGGTTACGCCACTGGGTTTTATATCGTGAAAAAGTATTTCAATGAGCACCGAATCAGCGAGGAGTCTATGATTGCAGAGCCGGCAGAAACCTTTTTAAAGGCGATAGAATCACAAAGTGAATAATTCACATAAAAAAAGACATATTACAAATTTACTAAATACTTCTTGATTTCGTCATAACGATGTAATAATATACAAATAATTCTTTTTATTTTAAAAAGACGGAATATTCAGGTTCAATTCTATTGATCTATGGAGAAAGGGGCGAATGAATGAGCACGCTGCTTGAAGTGCAAAACTTAAAAACTTATTTTTTTCGAAAAAAGGAACCAATACCTGCTGTTGATGGCGTTGATTTCAGCATCAACAGAGGAGAAACTGTCGCATTAGTCGGTGAGTCTGGGTCTGGCAAAAGCATTACGTCCTTATCCATTATGGGTTTGATTCATGGAACGGGTGGGAAAATTATGGACGGTTCCATCAAACTTGATGGAAAGGACCTTGTTACATATAGTGAAAAGGAATTATGCAGCATCCGTGGAAATGATGTATCTATGATCTTTCAGGAACCCATGACCTCACTTAATCCCGTCTTAACCATCGGAGAACAAATAACAGAAATCCTCATCTATCACAAAAAACTTTCAAAAAAAGAAGCGGTCAAAAAAGCGGTTGATCTGCTGAAGCTTGTTGGTTTTTCCCGCCCGGAGCAAATCATGAAAGATTATCCGCATCGTTTATCAGGCGGCATGCGGCAAAGAGTGATGATTGCCATTGCGCTAAGCTGTGATCCGAAGCTTCTCATTGCAGATGAACCGACAACTGCCTTAGATGTAACCATTCAAGCCCAGGTACTCACATTAATGAAAGATTTATGCTCTACCTTTGGTACATCTATTCTTCTTATCACACATGATTTAGGTGTCGTGTCTGAAGTTGCAGATCGTGTGATTGTCATGTACTGCGGACAGGTTGTTGAAAATGGGACTGTCGAAGAGTTGTTTGAACAGCCGCTTCATCCTTACACAGAAGGGCTGCTTGAATCGATTCCTGTCATTGACGGAGACATACAGCCGTTAACAGCGATCAAAGGGAATGTTCCTGCGCCAGATCAGCTTCCAGCCGGATGCCGCTTTGCTCCTAGATGTCCGCAAGTGAAGGAACGCTGCCTGGGAGAACTGCCTAAGCTGAGAACATTTGAAAATGGCAGAAGCGTCAGATGTTTCTTATATGAGGAGGCAGACCAAACATGACCCTTGCTCAAAATCAATCACAAATAACGGAATTACCAGAGAAAGAAACGATTCTTGAACTGAAACAGATTCGAAAACATTTTCCGATTAAAGCGGGCGTCTTTCAGAAGAAAGTCGGTGCAGTGAAAGCTGTTGACGGCATAGACTTGAAGATTTATAAAGGTGAGACGTTAGGTATTGTTGGGGAGTCAGGATGCGGTAAATCCACATTAGGCCGGACAATGATCCGCCTATATGAACCAACTGACGGTCAAATCTTTTTTAAAGGGCAAGACATCTCGCGCGTATCAGAATCAAAGCTAAGACAATCTACACGAAAAAACATCCAAATGGTTTTTCAAGATCCCTTTGCATCACTCAACCCTAGAAAAACACTTCGAAGCATCATCAAAGAACCCTACAAAACACATCACTTATATTCCTTAAAAGAAAGAAATGAAAAAGTAGAACAGCTTTTATCAAAGGTAGGTCTTCATCCAAGCTTTGCGAACCGCTATCCCCATGAATTTTCAGGCGGGCAGAGGCAGCGAATCGGCATCGCTCGTGCGCTTGCTATGAATCCTGACATGATCATCGCAGATGAGCCTGTATCAGCACTTGATGTATCCATTCAGGCGCAGGTCATTAATCTGATGGAGGAGCTTCAGGAGGAATTTGATCTTACCTATCTATTTATCTCTCACGATTTAAGTGTGGTCAGGCATATTAGTGATAGAGTCGGCGTCATGTATCTCGGCAAAATGATGGAGCTTGCCGATAAGCATAGTCTGTACGATGACCCGCTCCATCCGTATACACTGGCTCTGCTTTCTTCCGTTCCTGTCACCCGTAAAAAAGGGCAGACGAAAAGAGAACGCATTATGCTCCAAGGCGATCTGCCGAGTCCTGCAAATCCGCCAAAAGGCTGCGTATTTCACACAAGATGCCCGCACGCGAAAGAAATCTGTAAAGAAAAAGTACCAGCATTTCAGGAATTAAAAACGAACCACTTTGTTGCCTGCCACCTCTACAACGCTTGATCCAGCTTGTATGATCTCATCTTTGAGAGGGGGGATGAAACAAGATTCGGTCATTATTTTTAAAAAAAGATAGGGGGAATTGTCTATGAAAGGTAGAAATAGAAAGTCCATTTTGGTCAGTTTACTGCTGATTTTTACATTAACCCTTGCTGCTTGTTCTGGTGGAAATAAAACGTCTGGAGACAGTGAAAAGAAATCCACTGGTAAACCTGTACAAGGCGGCGATCTTGTCATCGGCTCAATTGCAGAGCCAACATTATTTAACTCGCTGTACTCTACAGATGTGGCAAGCTCTGATATTGAGGAAAGAATCTACAGCTTTTTACTTCAAACAGACGGAAAGCTCAACCCTCAGCTATCGCTGGCAGAGGATATTAAAGAATCTGATGAAGGCAAGCAGTTTGATGTCACCATTAAAAAAGGTGTGAAGTTTCATGATGGTGAAGAACTGACTGCTGATGATGTTGTGTTTACATACAGCATTCCAATCAATAAGGACTACAACGGGGAGCGCGGATCAGGCTTTGAAGTTTTAGAGTCTGTTAAAAAGACAGGGGACTACTCGATCGAATTCAAGCTCAATAAAAAAGATCCTTATTTTTATAATGTCACACTAGGAAGCTACGGTATTTTACCTAAGCATATTTTAGGTGATGTGCCTATAAAAGATCTCGGTGAAAACGAATTTAACCGAAAAAAACCAATCGGTTCAGGTCCATTTAAATTCGCAGAATGGAAAGAAGGAGACTACGTCAAACTAGAAGCCTTTGACGATTATTGGGATGGACGTCCTTACCTTGATACTGTCACAATTAAAACCATTCCTGATCAGAATGCAGCGATTGCTCAGCTGTCAGCAGGAGATATTGATTTCTTTGCTGTACCAGGATCCGAGCTGCAAACAGCTGAAAAAGTGAGCAACATTAAAATTGAATCTGATCTAGGACTCAATTATTCATACATTGGCTGGAACCAGAAAAATGAACTCTTTAAAAGTAAAAAGGTCCGCCAAGCGCTGACACATGCCATTGATCGTCAAACGATTGTTGACCAAGTGCTAGATGGAGACGGCAAAGTAGCCAACATTCCAGAAAGTCCGCTGTCCTGGAACTATCCAAAGGATGAAAGTGTTCCAGTGTTTGAATTTGATCAAGAAAAAGCGAAAAAGATGCTGAAAGAAGAGGGCTGGGAGGATACAGATGGAGACGGCTATCTTGATAAGGATGGCAAGAAATTCTCCTTTGTCATAAAGACCAACCAAGGAAATAAAGTTCGTGAAGATATCGCTGTCGTTGTCCAGCAGCAGCTCAAAGAAATCGGTGTGGAAGCGAAGCCGCAAATTGTGGAATTCAGTGCACTCATTGAGCAGACGACACCGCCTAAGTGGGATTATGATGCGCTGCTGCTCGGATGGAGCCTTGCAACATTCCCTGATCAATTCAGCATATTCCACTCAAGCCAGTCTGAAAAAGGCTTAAATAACATCTGGTATAAAAATAAAGAGGTCGATAAGCTGTTAGTCGATGCTAAAAACTTAAGCGATCGAAAAGATTATTCAAAGGCATATGAAAAAATTTATAAACTGATCGCAGAGGATCAGCCGTATACGTTCCTTTACTATGCCAACTCACATCGCGCTATGCCATCTAATCTCCAAGGCTACTCTTACCACCCGAAAGATGAGTATTACAAAATCGAAAAATGGTGGCTTGAACAGTAGGCTGATAGTGAAGAAGGGGAGGATTCTCCCCTTTCACCGTGAGAACAATCCCTTGCATTCGGTGTCAGTTCTCTGCGGGTGCTAAAAAGATCATTTCGTTCGCTCCGCATCAGCACGAGAATTCAAGGGTTTTCATATCACGCTGAAAAGCAGACAAAGGGCTAAAATAATATCATTTTGGCCTTTTTTTCACAGAATGGCGATCCGATGAAAAAGGAGTTGTGCATATGGTTACATATATCATTAGAAGGACATTACTCTCCATTCCCATTTTATTAGGGATTACCATTTTGTCCTTTGCCATTATGAAAGCAGCACCAGGCGATCCAATGTCACTCATGATGGACCCTACCATTAGTGCGGCAGACCGGGAAGCCTTTATTGATAAGTACGGCTTGAACGATCCTGAATATGTGCAATATATGAAATGGCTTGGCAATATGCTTCAAGGTGACTTTGGCACATCCATTGTCAAAAAGGGAACGCCCGTGGCTGATTTAATTTTTGCCCGGCTGCCAAATACCCTCATCCTCATGATCTTTTCTACATTGGTTGCCCTGCTGATCGCCATCCCATTTGGTGTTCTTTCAGCAAAACGTCCGTATACAAAGCTTGACTATGGCATTACGGTTACATCTTTTATCGGACTGGCTATTCCAAACTTTTGGTTTGGTCTCATCCTCATTATGGTTTTATCCGTGAACTTAGGGTGGTTTCCAACTGGCGGAGTCTCTACCTTGAATGCCGATTTTAATGTGTTTGACCGGCTCCATCACATCATTTTACCTGCCTTTGTTTTAGCAACTGCTGATATGGCAGGGCTGACCCGGTACACAAGGTCGAGTATGCTTGATGTCATGAGGCAGGATTATATCCGCACAGCAAGAGCGAAAGGTTTTAGAGAAAACAAAGTCATTTTTAAGCATGGTTTAAGAAACGGTCTCATGCCTGTCATAACGATTTTCGGATTAATGATACCATCCTTTATTGGCGGCGCAGTCGTGGTGGAACAAATCTTCACCTGGCCTGGACTTGGAAAGCTGTTCATTGATTCTGCCTTTTCGAGAGATTATCCGGTCATTATGGCTATGACCGTTATTTCCGCAGTGCTCGTGGTGGTTGGAAATTTAATAGCGGATATTTTATATGCAATCGTTGATCCGCGTATTGAATATTAGAAGGGAGCTGAAGCACAATTGGCACAGCCTAATATGGGAACACCTCCTGTTGATATCAAATTAAAGGAGGGCCTTCCGCCAAAGCCAGAGACGATGCTGCGTTTATTTTGCGAGAAATTCTTCAAAAATAAATTGGCGGTTGCCGGCTCCGTGATCTTATTGGTCATTATCTTTTCAGCTATTTTCGCTCCAGTGATCGCTCCATATACACCAGAGCAGCAAGATTTATTGAAGCGGCTCCAGCCGCCAAGTGCTGAGCATTTTATGGGCACTGACAAGTTTGGCCGCGATATTTTCTCAAGGGTGCTATATGGCGCGCGGGTCTCTTTATTGGTCGGTTTCGTCTCAGTGGTCGGTGCAATCACCATTGGCACTGTCGTTGGCGCGGTCGCGGGGTATTTCAAAGGATTTGTTGATTCCTTGTTAATGAGGTTTGTGGATGTCGTGTTGTCGATTCCAGACATTTTTCTATTGATCACACTCGTCACCATTTTCAAGCCGGGCATTGATAAATTGATTTTAATCTTTGCTTTGACCGGCTGGACAACAACCGCCAGACTGATCCGCAGTGAATTCTTATCACTTCGAACAAGAGAATTCGTACTCGCGGCGAGAACCATTGGAACGAAAAATCATGTCATCATCTTTTCGCATATTTTACCGAACTGTATCGGTCCTATTATTGTGTCGGCTACATTAAAAGTAGGCTCCGTCATTTTAGCTGAATCAACGCTCAGCTACCTTGGATTTGGTATTCAGCCGCCAACGGCAAGCTGGGGCAACATGCTGCAAGATGCACAAAATTTCTCGATTATGGTGCAAGCATGGTGGTACCCGCTTTTCCCAGGTTTACTCATTTTGCTGACTGTTTTATGTTTTAATTTTTTAGGAGATGGGCTGAGAGATGCGCTTGATCCTAAAAAACTGAAGTGAAGTTTAAAGGGGCTCTGCGTGGGCTCTCCGTTTCCTGATTGAAATAAACATGAAGCCATCATTCGCTCAGCTTGAAGTTTTGATAAAGTTGGAATAATTTCTCTATCCCTTGCCCATACTGTGGACAACAGTTTTTATAAAGTGAGGGATTGGTTATGTTATTTCTTCATGACGTATGGGTGAATTGGTTTGAAGGGGAAGAAAATGGCTACAATGTGTGTCATTTTCATGAGTGGCGCAAGGAGGACAGCGTTGAGCTGTTAGATCAAGTGCCTTTACTTAAGGTGCAGAGTCCTTTGTTTGATTACATAGAAAATGATCTTTCAGAGCTGCCGAAGACGCTGCTAGAGTCTGTATTTGAGAAATCATATATTCGGAAAAATCATGAACGCCGTAAATTAGAGTATTGCTTTGTGGTCACAGACGGCATTCGAATCATTGCTGTGGATACGATTGGGTATTCCATACCTGTGAGAAAAAGCCGCTTGATCCCAAGGCAGGAGCAATTGGTCTATGAAATGGTGAAAGATGTGAAGGCAGAGGAATATGAATTCTCTAAGGGCAGCCTTGAATCGACGAAGGAGTATCACATTCTATCACTGCCGCCGCAGCATATCAGCGGATTAACGAGAAAAGAAAGACAGCTGAAGCAGCTGATGTTTATGGCGCTCGATCAATTAAAAGGGCTCCAAAACAGGGCGGAAATTGCATATTGGTATACGGAATGGAACCCGCGCATGTACAACCAAATCAAACGAATGTCATTCGAAGAGATTTGGAACATGCTTTACAATGAAACGATTGATGGGTGGTCAGAGAATCATTTAGCCTTCTGTGAAAAAATGATTAAAGGACAGCCATTTTTCGAAAAGCTTTGGGAAATGGAAAACGAATCAAAAGTAAATTAGAAAAAGCTTGCAGCACGACACGCTGCAAGCTTTTTTTATTTGCGTTTTCTGCCAAGACCCATCGCATTCTCCATTTTTTTTAGCATTTTGTTTGCTGCGCGGTTTGCTTTTTCAGCACCTTCGTCTAGAATGCGGTCAAGCTCGTCTGATTCAATGAGTTCATAGTAACGATCTTGAATTGGTTTTAAAGCATCAACGACAACGTTCGCAAGATCTCCCTTAAACTCACCATACCCTTTGCCTTCATACTTTTGCTCAAGCTCTGCAATTGATATGTTACCTAACACAGAATAAATCGTCAGCAAGTTGGCAATACCAGGCTTGTTCTCTTTGTCATACTTGACGATGCCTTCTGAATCCGTCACAGCACTTTTAATTTTCTTTTCAAGCTGCTTTGGTTCATCTAATAAGGTAATGAAGGATTTTTGGTTCGGATCGGATTTGCTCATTTTTTTCGTTGGATCTGTTAAAGACATAATCCGAGCGCCTTCTTTTGGAATTTTCACTTCAGGCACAGTGAAGATGTCATTGTATTTTCGGTTAAAGCGTTCAGCAAGCGTTCTAGTCAATTCAAGATGCTGCTTTTGGTCTTCTCCAACAGGGACTAAATCAGTACCATATAATAAAATATCGCCAGCCATTAATGGGGGATACGTTAATAGGCCTGAAACAACGGCTTCCTTACCAGCGGATTTGTCCTTAAATTGGGTCATTCTTTCTAATTCCCCAATATAAGCAACACATTGCAGCATCCATCCTGCCTGGGCGTGAGCAGGTACCTCTGATTGGATAAACAATGTCGCCTTCTCTGGATCAAGTCCAACAGCTAAATAAAGAGCTGCTAAGCTTCTAATATTTTGGCGGAGAGCTAATCGGTCCTGGCTCACTGTAATCGCATGCTGATCCACAACACAAAAATAGCCATTATAGTCATGCTGCAAATCGACAAATTGCTTCATTGCTCCAATATAGTTCCCTAATGTGACTGAACCGCTCGGCTGAATGCCTGAAAAAATTGTCTTCTTTGTCATACTAAAACCTCTTTTCTTCAATATAAAAAGGCCCACCCGTCACTTTTCAACAGAAAAGGGACGAATGAACCGCGGTACCACCCTTGTTATTTCACATAGAAATCACTCAAGACGTTGATAACGGAGACTGCTCCGTCTAAGCCTACTCACTTTTTAGAAGTGTTCGGTTAGCTGCTCCAAAGCCCATTCCATACATGCCATTATCTGCTCACACCGGCCGCAGACTCTCTGTAAATGGTGAATATATGTACTCTTCTTTTTCATCGCAACAATATGTCTATCTATTATAAAGGATGACCATGAAAAAGTCACGAAGCCCTTATGTGACCTTCTCATCATGCCTATTGACACTTAAAATTTTAGATAAAATAACAAATATCTGTCAGAATTTTTTAAAAAAGGATGATTAATTATATGTATAAAACATTATTCCTGCTGAATTTGTTAAATTATTTTAATCAATTTACGCTTTAATTTGTTGAAGTGATTGAGACTTTAGTTTATAAAAATCCCTCTTTATCCCCATTTACGTTTTTAAAAAATATATGAAATTGATATTGCAATAAATTATTCTATTCATTATAATGAATTTGTTCACACGTTTGTGCTAGGCTCTTTACATAGTGAAAATTCAGAAAAAACAAAAGAAATAGAAAGTAAGCTATTCAGGGACTTTTTTACGCTATTTCTTAAATCTGAATCTCATCTTCTATCGAGACCTTTGAACTAAAAACATATTATAAGGGGGAATACAGTTGAAAAAGCGTTGGTCTGTTGTTACTTTAATGCTTATTTTCACACTTGTATTAAGCGCTTGTGGTTTCAGCGGAAACAAATCAGGCGACAGCACGAGCAGTTCTGGAGAGGCTAAAACAACATTAAATGTGAATATCTCCACTGAGCCTTTTTCTCTACATCCGGGATTGGCAAATGATTCAACTTCAGGTAGTGTCATCCGTCAGACTTTTGAGGGATTAACAAGAATTAACGCTGAAGGAAAGCCAGAAAATGCAATGGCTTCTGATATCAAAACAAGTGCTGATGGTAAAACATACACATTCACACTTCGTGATGCAAAATGGTCTAATGGTGACCCTGTCACAGCTAAAGATTTCGAATATGCTTGGAAATGGGCATTAGATCCTAAAAATGAATCTCAATATGCTTACCAGCTTTACTATATTAAAGGTGCTGAAGCAGCAAACAAAGGGAAAGCGAAAGTTGCTGATGTTGGCATTAAAGCTAAAGACGACAAAACGCTTGTAGTTGAGCTAGAGAACCCAACACCGTTCTTTACTGAACTAACTGCATTCTATACTTATATGCCAGTCAACAAAAAAGTGGCTGAAAAGAATAAAAACTGGTACACAAATGCTGGTGAAAACTACGTATCTAACGGACCATTCGTTCTTTCTAAATGGAAACATGGCGGTTCTATCACGCTTGAAAAGAACAATGAATACTGGGATAAAGATACTGTGAAATTGAAAAAAATCAACATGTCTATGATCAAAGATACAAACACTGAGCTTAGCATGTTCAAAAAAGGCGAGCTTGACTGGGCTGGTTCTCCAACTGGAAGCCTTCCAACTGAGTCTTTAAAAACATTGAAAAAAGAAGGCGGTCTTAAAATCCAAACGATCGCTGGTATCTATAACTACAAATTCAACACAGAAGTAAAACCTTTAAACAATGCAAACATCCGTAAGGCTCTTGCATACTCAATCAACCGTCAAGCGATCGTTGACAAAATTACGCAAGGTGAACAAGTTCCAGCTATGGCAATCGTTCCACCAACAATGGAAGGATTCACTGATAACAAAACTGGCTACTTCAAAGATCACGATGTAGATACAGCTAAAAAACTTCTTGAAAAAGGTGCGAAAGAATTAGGTTATAAGTCTGTTTCTGATCTTCCAACATTGAAACTTTCTTACAACACAGATGAAGGCCACCAAAAGATTGCACAAGCAATTCAAGAAATGTGGAAAAAAGATTTAGGTGTGAAAGTTGAACTTGATAACTCTGAGTGGAACGTATACATCGACAAAATCCACAGCGGAGACTACCAAATCGGACGTATGGGCTGGTTAGGTGACTTCAACGATCCAGTGAACTTCCTTGAGCTTTACAAAGATAAAGACGGTGGAAACAACGACACTGGATGGGAAAGCAAAGAGTACAAACAATTGTTGAATGATTCTGCAAAAGAAACAGATAAAACGAAGCGTGAAGAAATGCTGAAAAAAGCAGAAGAAATCATCATCAACGATATGCCTGTAGCACCAATTTACTTCTACACTCAGCTTTGGGTACAAGATCCAAAACTTAAAGGTGTAGTTGTATCTGGACTAGGTGATGTTCAATACAAATGGGCACATTTCGAAAAGTAAGAGTAATAGTGTAAGAGATCTACGGCAAGGATCTTAAGGTATATGGAGGATGTCTCTCCATATACCTTTCTTGCTGATTAGAGAAATTGTTGTAAAATCATGGAGGTGCAATTCCGTTGCTTAAATATATCGGTAAGCGATTAATATATATTTTAATCACACTGTTTGTTATTGTAACTGCAACTTTCTTTCTCATGCAGGCAGCACCTGGTGGTCCATTCTCTGGTGAGAAGAAACTTCCTGCTGAAATTGAAGCAAACCTAAACGAGCACTACGGATTGGACAAGCCCTTATTTGTTCAATATGTAAACTACCTAGGTTCAGTTGCAACATTAGATTTTGGTCCCTCATTTAAATATAAAGGACAAACCGTAAATGACTTAATCAGTTCTGGATTCCCCGTTTCCTTTACCCTCGGAATTGAGGCAATTCTCCTCGCATTAGCATTTGGTGTATTGTTTGGGGTCCTTGCAGCGCTCTATCATAACAAGTGGCAAGACTATACGATTGCCATTTTAACGATCTTTGGAATTTCAGTTCCAAGTTTCATTTTAGCGGCGCTACTACAATATGTATTTGCATCTGAGGCAAGCATTATAGCGATCTTCCCAGTTGCAGGATGGGAGTCTTGGGCCAGCACCGTACTACCTTCTATTGCACTTTCCTTCATGCCAATGGCATTTATCGCTAGACTTGCACGGTCAAGTATGCTTGAAGTACTAAATAGTGACTACATTAGAACGGCTAGAGCGAAAGGATTAACAAAATCTGCTGTGACGATCAAACACGCCATCCGAAACGCATTGTTACCTGTTATCACATACATGGGACCAATGGCTGCTTCAGTTTTAACAGGTAGTTTTGTCGTTGAGAAGATTTTTGGTATTCCTGGCTTAGGCTCTCACTTTGTCACAAGCATTACAAACCGTGATTACACCGTCATCATGGGTGTCACAGTCTTCTACAGTATTATTCTATTAATCAGTATTCTAGTCGTTGACGTCCTCTACGGTATTATCGATCCTAGAATTAAACTGACGAAGGCGAAGAAAGGGGTCTAACACATGGAAGAGATGAAAAAAGATTTATTTGTGCCTGCGACAGCTGACGCAGCAGAATCTGAAAAAATTTCTAAACCTAGTCTATCTTTATGGAAGGATGCTATGCTTCGCTTCCGTGCCAATAAACTTGCAATGGTTGGGCTTTCAATCATTTTTATTATTGTGATGCTTGCCATCTTTGTTCCGGTGTTTTCTAAATACGATTACTCCACGACTGATTTGCTGAATGCTGACCAGCCGCCTTCAAAAGAGCACTGGTTTGGTACAGATGATTTAGGACGTGACATGTTTGTCCGTACATGGGTCGGGGCAAGAATTTCGATCTTCATTGGTCTTGCTGCAGCGGTCCTTGACGTGATCATCGGTATTATTTGGGGAAGTATTGCTGCGTTCAAAGGCGGACGTACAGATGAAGTCATGATGCGTATCGCAGACGTTTTATGGGCAATTCCAACACTATTAATGGTTATCTTAATGATGGTTGTTCTGCCAAAAGGATTATTAACGATTATCCTCGCCATGACAGTCGTAGGCTGGATTAACATGGCACGTATTGTTCGGGGACAGGTTTTACAATTAAAGAGTCAAGAGTACGTTCTTGCAGCACAAACATTAGGTGCGAAAACATCTAGACTTTTATTTAAACACTTAATTCCAAACTCAATGGGACCAATTCTTGTGACGATGACATTAACGATTCCTTCTGCTATCTTCACAGAGGCATTCCTAAGCTATCTAGGGCTTGGAGTACCGGCTCCGTTAGCGAGCTGGGGAACAATGGCGTCTGACGGAATTCCGGCCATGACGTACTACCCTTGGAGATTATGGTTCCCAGCCGCATTTATCTGTATTACAATGTTTGGTTTTAACGTGGTTGGAGACGGACTAAGAGACGCTTTAGATCCGAAGTTGCGTAAATAAGGAGTGATTAGGATGGAACGTGAACGTATTCTAGAGGTGAAAGACCTTGCAATCTCATTTAAAACATATGGTGGAGAGGTTCAAGCCATTCGTGGTGTGAACTTCCACTTAAATAAAGGCGAGACACTTGCTATTGTAGGTGAATCTGGCTCTGGTAAAAGTGTGACATCACAAGCCATCATGAGATTAATTCCGATGCCGCCGGGTTATTTCAAGCGCGGACAGATCCTGTTTGATGGGCAAGATATTGTCAAGAAAACCGAGAAACAAATGCAAACCATTCGAGGAAAAGACATCTCAATGATCTTCCAAGATCCGATGACGTCTTTGAATCCAACGATGAAAGTTGGGAAACAAATTACAGAAGTGCTTTTCAAGCATGAACAAATTTCAAAAGAAGCGGCTGAAAAAAGAGCCATTGAACTATTGGAACTTGTTGGAATTCCAATGCCTGAAAAAAGAATTAAACAATATCCGCATGAATTTAGTGGCGGGATGAGGCAAAGGGTTGTCATCGCAATGGCGCTCGCAGCAGATCCCAAGCTGTTGATTGCCGATGAGCCGACGACTGCACTTGATGTAACAATTCAGGCACAAATTTTAGAATTAATGAAAGAAATTCAGCAAAAGGTCGATACTTCGATTATCTTTATTACGCATGATCTAGGTGTTGTTGCCAATGTCGCTGATCGTGTAGCTGTTATGTATGCAGGACAGATTGTGGAGACAGGGACTGTCGATGAAATTTTCTACAATCCAAAGCATCCGTATACATGGGGACTTTTAGCATCAATGCCGAGCCTTGACACAGATGGCGGAGATGAAGGAAAGCTGACTGCAATTCCAGGAACACCGCCAGATCTGACAAACCCGCCGAAAGGAGATGCATTTGCACTCCGCAGCGATTATGCAATGAAAATTGACTTCGAACAAGAACCGCCAATGTTCAAAGTATCAGATACGCATTATGTGAAATCATGGCTACTTCATCCGAATGCACCTAAAGTTGAACCGCCTGCTTCTGTAAAGGCGAGAATGCGTGAACTAGAAGGTAGCTACGAAAAACCTGTATTAGTAAAAGAGGGTGAATAGCATGGCAGAAAAACTGTTAGAAATTAAAAATTTGAAGCAGCATTTCCATACAGCAAGAGGAACTGTGAAAGCAGTTGACGGTGTTTCATTTGATATTTACAAAGGTGAAACGCTAGGTCTTGTAGGTGAGTCTGGTTGTGGTAAATCCACTACGGGCCGTTCGATCATTAGACTTTATGATGCGACGGATGGTGAGGTTATTTATAAAGGGGAAAATGTACACGGGAAGAAATCAAGACAAAAAATGCTTGAGTTCAACCGTCAAATGCAGATGATCTTCCAAGATCCATATGCTTCACTCAACCCTAGAATGACAGTGCTTGATATTATTGCAGAGGGCATCGATATTCATGGCCTTGCGAAAACAAAGCAGGCGCGTAAAGAACGTGTGTACCAATTACTTGAAACGGTTGGCTTGAACAAAGAGCATGCGAACAGATACCCGCATGAATTCTCAGGTGGTCAAAGGCAGCGTATCGGAATTGCACGTGCATTAGCAGTAGAGCCAGATTTCATCATCGCCGATGAACCAATCTCTGCATTAGACGTGTCGATCCAAGCGCAGGTCGTCAACTTATTGAAAGAGCTTCAAGAGGAAAAAGGCTTAACGTACTTATTCATTGCCCATGACCTGTCCATGGTAAAATACATCAGCGATCGTATCGGCGTGATGTATTTCGGAAAATTGGTTGAGCTGGCACCAGCGAATGAATTATACGAAAACCCGCTGCATCCATATACAAAATCATTGCTGTCTGCGATTCCGCTTCCAGATCCTGATTATGAGCGTAACCGCAAACGAATCAAGTATGATCCATCTGTTCACAAAGGAACAAACACCGAGTTCCGTGAAGTGAAGCCAGGTCACTTTGTGAGCTGCACAGAGGAAGAATTCAAAGAGCTTCAGGCGAAACAATCATAAGAAGAAAGAAGCACTGATAAGTCAGTGCTTCTTTTTTTATTTTACAAAAAAACAAGATGATGGTAATTTTTAGTTAAGTACAAGCAGATACCGGAGGAAATCAGATGTCCAATTGGAAAACTTATCGTTATTCATTGCTTCATGTTCTCATTGTATTTATGCTTTTTTCATCGTCTTTTTTCAGGAAACCAAACGGAGGAAAGTGGATGCTCGTGTTTATGGTGCTCATTGGAATTGTGTCTTTTTCGGTGGAATATATGCTTAACCGAAAGACAAGCGGTCAGAAGCAAGAGGCACGGCGTGTAAAATATATTTATTTGATCATGTTTCAAATTGCGATGACACTTATCCTGTTTGTCTGCATTCAACTCGTCATGAATCGTTCGTTATAAAACTTTTTTTACGTTAATTGAAAAAAAGTGAAACTACTTTAGACTTTGCTGCGTCTTACTAGTACAGGCGTTTAAATAGCAGGAAATCGGGAATATCTAAGGAAGTGGTTCTTAACTATAGCATAAGGAGCAGATCCATGAATTGGTATGAAAAGCTCAGTGAATACTTCCCGATAGAAGAAATGAAGTCAAAAGAGCATATGGAAGCTTTATTAAAGGAAAGAAGTGATATTTATCATAAGGAGGAAGGACCTCATCATGTGATGATGTACGCCGAATTTGATTCTTTCATCTTTATTGATTATTTATTTGTTTCCAAAGATGCAAGAGGTGAAGGCCTCGGATCAAAGCTTATTCATAAGCTGAAGGAAAAAAAGAAACCGATCTTGCTTGAGGTCGAGCCTGTAGATGAAGATGATGCAGATACTGCAAAACGCTTAAAGTTTTACCAAAGAGAGCACTTCAAACATGCAGAATCAATCGGTTATAAACGCAGGTCACTTGCAACAAATGAAGTGAACCGCATGGAAATTCTTTATTGGTCGCCTCTTACAAATCATGAGGAAGAGATCATGGAAGCCATGAGGAAGACCTATGAACGAATCCATACGTATAAAGATGAAGAATGGTATGGACAATCGTATGAGGACGTTGATGATGTATTGAAGGTCATTGAAAATAGAAAGCAAAAAAATATTTTCGATCATCTCGACTTAATGAGAATGTTCAGACATCAAGCAGCACCACAAAATGAATGAAATTGTCTAGTTTTTGTCACAAAAATTGCAAGAAAATCTGTTCACACTTACTTTTTTATAGTATAATCACTATAAAGATTACTTATTTAGAACAATTTTAATTTAAGAATACAGATCAATATTCATTCTACAAATTGAGGAGTGAAGATTTATGGTAACATTATACACATCACCAAGCTGTACATCATGTAGAAAAGCAAGAGCGTGGTTAGAAGAGCACAATATCCCATATCAAGAGAGAAACATTTTTTCTGAGCCTCTTTCAATCGATGAAATCAAAGAAATTCTTCGAATGACAGAAGACGGTACAGATGAAATTATCTCAACACGTTCAAAAGTATTCCAAAAACTAAATGTCAATGTTGAGACAATGCCGCTTCAACAATTGTATAAACTAATCAATGAGCATCCAGGTCTTCTGCGTCGTCCAATTATCTTGGATGAAAAAAGATTACAAGTTGGATACAATGAAGATGAAATTAGACGTTTCTTACCAAGAACGGTTCGTACATTCCAACTAAGAGAAGCTCAGCGACTTGCTAACTAATAGAAAAACGAAAAGCTGCCAATCATTTGGCAGCTTTTTTTATTTGTTTTCAGCCGTTTGTTCGTAAAAGAGGCTGGCTAATATGACCGCTATGACGGTTAAAAACGGAAGCATCAATTCAAGCGTGGCATGCTGTGCCATAAATTCAGTCAATTTCACATCACGCACAATCATTTCACCGCCTGTAAAGGCCAAGAGCGCACTTCCTCCGTATAAAAGAAACGGAAATTTGGTTAAAGCTGCATGAATCAGCTTGCTTCCCCAAATAATAATCGGTACAGAAATCATGAGGCCAAAAGCGGTCAGTAGCATGTTGCCTTTTGCTGCACCTGCAACTGCGATGACATTATCAAGTGACATAAAGAGGTCGGCAATCACAATGGTTTGAACCGCACGCCAAAGGGAACCGCTGCTCTTAATCCGAATGGATTCCTTCTTTTGTTCAATTAACAGATTGTATCCTATATAAAGGAGAAAAAGACCGCCAATAAATTGCAAATAAGGGATAGTCAATAAATAAACTGCGGCACCAGTCATTGTAATTCTCATCAGCACGGCCAAAAGTGTGCCGATCCAAATGGCTTTATTGCGTTTCTCATGTGATAAGCTTCGACTGGCCATCGCAATAATGAGCGCATTATCTCCGCCTAAAATCAGGTCTATGCCAATAATCATCAGTAAGGATACGATCCACTCTGTTTCCATCCATTTCACCTCATGTCCCAAATAGAGCTCGTACAACCAATATATGAAGACAATTCAAATATATGTTTCTGCAAGTTTTCTCTGCAAAAAATGCGTTTTTATTTCTTTTATTCATGTTTTATCATAAAATAGACAGTACGAAGCAATACCTCAATTCTTTAAAAGGTTAACATGTAGACGGAACGGGTAAAGTGTAGTAAAGTACTATTAATTGGGAGCTTGTATGTCCCTTCAACATCTTATATAGAAGGGAAGGTTGGCAAAATGGAAATCGAAAGAATAAATGAACATACAGTCAAATTTTATATTTCCTACGGTGATATTGAAGATCGCGGATTTGACCGTGAAGAGATTTGGTACAATCGAGAGCGCAGTGAAGAGCTGTTTTGGGAAGTAATGGACGAAGTGCACGAAGAAGAAGAATTTGCAGTAGAGGGGCCGCTTTGGATTCAAGTACAGGCACTTGACAAAGGTCTTGAAATTGTCGTGACAAAAGCCCAACTTTCTAAAGATGGACAAAAGCTCGAATTGCCGATTCCAGAAGATAAAAAAGGTCAAACAGATGAAGAAAGCTTAGACGCACTGCTTGATGATTTTAATAAAGAAGAGCAAGATCAAGAAGAACATAATGAGAAGGACAAAAAACTTCAACTTCAATTTGTGTTAAAAATGGATGACTTTGAAGATTTGATTGCACTTTCTCAATTAAATATGCAGGATTTTACCACAAGTTTATATTCGTTTGAAAACCGTTATTATCTATATGTTGACTTCCACGAGGATTTGTCAGATGAGCAAGTGGAGAATAAGCTCAGCATTTTGCTTGAATATGCTCATGAATCAGTGGTCAGCATCTACAGACTGAAAGAATACGGTCAGCTGATTATCGAAGGGAATGCCCTTGAAACGATTCAACAGCACTTCTCGTAACTAACAAAAAGTCGATTTCTGTAGAGGAATCGGCTTTTTTATCTGAATGAATAGGTAAATAAAGAGATCGGCAAGGAGAAAAATGAAATGAGAAATTTAGTCAAAGTTCTATTTTTTCTAATCATTACGATAGGTGCTTATTTAATCATCCAATTGATTGTCGGTGATTTAGCGGTAAGTGTATTAAGTTCTGTCAGTGTTCTATTTACTTTATCGATTATTTTCATCGGATTTGTTATTTTCTTGGAGAACCGGAATCCGTCTCAAACGATTACATGGCTTGTCCTGCTTGGCAGCTTTCCGTTATTCGGCTTTTTGTTCTACATTTTCTTTGGACGCAATATCAAAAAGCGCCGGCTGTTTGAAAAGAAGGCGGTATTGGACGAGAAGTTAATCCAGGAAGATGAACGTATCCATAGAGAAGCGATTGAAAAAATGACGCATATGGGTGATCATCAGCAGCTCTTATTTAAGCTGGCCCACAGACTTGGACATACTCCTATTACATATCGCACGTCCTCTAAAGTCTTAACCAATGGTGAAGAAACATTCTCTCATATTTTTGAAGAGATTAAAAAAGCAACACATCACATTCATTTAGAATATTACATTCTCCGCCACGATGACCTTGGACAAGAATTAAAGGACATTCTCATTGAAAAAGCGAAAAATGGCGTGATTGTCCGCTTTTTATATGACGATGTAGGAAGCTTAAATCTCTCCCGTCAATATATTGCTGACCTAGAAAAGGCTGGCGTTCAGATCGTTCCGTTCTTACCAGTAAGGCTCCCCCTTTTAAATAATAAAATCAACTTCCGAAATCATAGAAAAATTGTTGTGATTGATGGAGAAGTAGGATTTGTCGGCGGGCTTAACATTGGAGACGAATACTTGGGCAGAAGCAGACAATATGGATTCTGGCGTGATACACACCTGATGATTAAGGGCGAAGCTGTTCGCGACCTCCAGCAGATTTTCATGCAGGATTGGTATTATATGACGAATGAAAGATGCTCAGGTGTGGACTATTTCAAAGATTTCAGCCAACTTGAGAGTACAACAGAAGGCGTACAAATGATTGCTGGCGGGCCTGACAAGCAGTGGGAGGTCATTAAAAATCTCTTTTTCTCCATGATCATCTCCGCCAAAAAATCCATTTGGATCGCTTCCCCGTATTTTGTGCCGGATGATGATATTTTGTCCGCATTGAAAATTGCCGCATTGAGCGGAGTAGATGTACGGATTATTGCTCCAAAGAATCCTGATAAACGAATTGTCTTCCATGCGTCTCGTTCATACTTCCCGGAGCTTCTTGACGCAGGGGCAAAGGTGTACGAGTATGATCAAGGCTTTATGCATAGTAAATTTATTATTGTGGATAGCGAGCTGGCTTCGATTGGAACGGCAAACATGGATATGAGAAGCTTTCATTTGAACTTTGAAGTGAATGCCTTCCTTTATAAAACGAAAAGCACAGAGAAGCTCGTCAACGATTTCTTAGGTGATTTAGAGCAGTCACATGAAATTGTTCCAGAAGAGTTTGCAAAGAGACCATTGAGGGTCAGACTGTTTGAATCAACAGCAAGACTATTATCACCACTTTTATAAAGATTGTATTTTCCCCCTTTTCTATAAGGGGGATTTTTTATTTTACTGAGGAAATGATCAGTAAAATCATCTTTTGATACGATAAAAATTCATTTTGCCTATTCGCTTCCTTATAGACGAACAAGCTATAATACGGTCATCAAAGAGCAAGGGGCGAACTGAATGAATGCAGCAATTATGGATAACGGTAAACTTATCCGAATTACACATCATCTATCGAAAAGCCGGCTGGAGCATGTAAGAACGACGTGCAAATTTTATTGTCCTGAATGCAGGGAGGAGGTGCAATTAAAGCTAGGGGAGCATCGTGTCTATCATTTTGCGCATAAACAGCTGACAGCATGTCCGTTAGCCTCAGGCGAAACGGCTTATCATCAGGCCGGAAAGGAAGCCATTATGAATTGGCTGAAGCGGCTTGGGTATAAACCGGCGCTGGAAAAGTATATGTCAAAGATTCATCAGCGTCCTGATGTGACCGTCTCTATAGGAAGTGCAACCTATGCAATCGAATTTCAATGTGCAAATATTTCCCGGCAAGAGCTGCGAAGAAGAACAGCAGGTCTTCGTGAAGCAGGGCTCTTACCTATATGGATGATAGGGGCAAATCGTTTAAAACGAAAATCTGCCCAGCTTTTTTCTTTCTCCTCCATTCATTGGGGAATTTTAAGGGAATCAGAGAAAAGTCGGTTGATTTTTTTCTGCCCGATCCAGAATAGGTTCATCCATCTTGATCAATTCCTCGTGTTTCAACCAACGAAAGTATGTGCCGCAATGACTGTCAGGCCACCTTCAGCATACCGCGAACTTCCGGCACTCTTATCTCCGCCCTCAAGCAAGTGTCAAGTAAACCAACAATGGCTTAAATGTATACAGCAATTTAGGCAGCGTCCTCCTCGCATTTTATCAAATGAAAGCAAACGTTTGAGAGATATTTTTTATGAGCATCATCAAACGGCATTCCCTTTTTTGCCAACTGAATTATTTATCCCGCTGCAAGAAGCGTATATCTTTACAAGTCCCGTGTATGTTTGGCAGGGGTGTCTCTATGATTGGATGATAAGGAAAAAAGGAAACGGAAGAGTGACGATTCAACAGCTGATGATGGAAATCAATCGATGTGTGCAGATGAAAGAAGTAAAACTCCGATATGGCGATGTTTCAAGAGAAGAAATAAAAGAGGTGATTACTGCATATGTAAAGGGGCTTGTTAGACAAGGGTTTTTATATATGACGAAAGAGGGTAATTATGAAGTATCGTCGAATCAAATGCCTATACGAACAGTAGATGAAGTGTTAAAACGGGATGCTTTCTTATTTCATTAGCATGTTTCATGACCACTTTGATCATGATAAGAAAAAGGTGGTGCTGCTATTGAATCGAAAGAAACGCTTTTTTCTCATTTTTTTAGTCTGTTTGGTATTTATTTCTGCATATGATTTGACAAATATAGTTCAAAACAAAGAAGATAAATACAACACCAATTTTTTTCACTTTCCGAAAGGTTGGTTCAACACAACTCATGCAAGGGGGATTCATATGACTTCACAAAACAAAAACAATCATTTACCAGACAGAAGCGAAGTAAAAGAAGAAAACAAATGGCGTCTTGAAGATATTTTTGAAAGCGTCGATGCATGGAACAAGGAATTCGAAGCGGTCAAAAAAGAAATTCCAAAGCTGGCTCAATTTAAAGGCAAGCTGGCCCATTCTGCTGATGTCCTGTATGAAGCCCTAACCTTTCAGGATCAACTTTCTGAAAAGCTTGGCAAGCTTTATACATATGCGCACATGAAATACGATGAAGATACAACGAACTCATCATTTCAGGCGTTAAATGATAAAGCATCGAATCTCTTTACACAGCTGTCTAGTACATCTGCTTATATTGTTCCGGAGATTTTATCGATTCAAGAAGATAAATTGCAGCAATTCATACTAGAAAAAGAAGAATTAAAACTGTATTCACATGCTCTCGAAGAAATTAATAAAGAGCGTCCACATATTTTAAGTGAGGAGCAGGAAGCTTTATTAGCTGAGGCATCTGAACCACTTTCATCTTCATCTACTACTTTTAGTATGTTTAACAACGCCGATATTTCGTTCCCTTCTGTAAAGGATGAGAATGGAGAGGAAAAGAAAATTACCCACGGCAACTTTATCACATTTTTAAATAGTGATGATCGTGAAGTGAGAAAGAATGCCTTTAAAGCTGTGTATAAAACGTATGATCAGTATAAGAACACACTTGCTTCTACACTGAGCGGTTCGATTAAGAAGGATAATTTTTATGCAAAAGTACGAAATTATAAATCGGCAAGAGAAGCAGCACTATCACGAAACAGCATCCCGGAAGAAGTGTATGACAATCTAATTGATACAGTTCATCAATATTTACCGTTATTACACCGCTATATTGAATTACGTAAAAAGGTATTAAAGCTTGATGAAGTGCACAATTACGATTTGTATACACCACTTGTGAAAGATGCTGGCATGAAGCTAACCTACGATGAAGCAAAGGATTATATGCTGAAAGGGTTAGCGCCATTAGGAGAAGAATATGTGTCCGTGTTAAAAGAAGGACTCGACAATCGCTGGGTAGACGTTTATGAGAATAAAGGGAAGCGAAGCGGTGCGTATTCATCTGGAAGCTATGGTACAAATCCTTATATCCTCATGAACTGGCAAAATAATATTGATAATTTGTTTACGCTGGCTCATGAATTTGGCCACTCTGTCCACAGCTATTATACAAGAAAGCACCAGCCATATCCGTATGGAAACTATAGTATCTTTGTAGCTGAAGTGGCTTCCACTACAAATGAAGCGTTACTAGGCGAATACCTGCTTAATCATTTAGACGATAAAAAGCAGCGTTTGTATGTATTAAACCACTTATTAGAAGGATTTAGAGGAACGGTATTCAGACAAACGATGTTTGCTGAGTTTGAGCATCTTATTCATGTGAAAGCACAAGAAGGAGAGGCTTTAACGCCAGAATTTATGACGAACCTTTATTACGACCTGAACAAGAAGTATTTTGGTGACGGCATGGTGGTTGATAAGGAAATTGGATTAGAGTGGACGAGAATCCCTCATTTCTATTACAACTATTATGTGTATCAATACGCGACAGGCTATAGTGCGGCGCAGGCATTAAGCAAGCAAATATTACAAGAAGGAAAACCAGCGGTAGAGCGCTACACAGATTTCCTTAAAGCAGGAAGCTCTGATTATCCAATCAATGTGCTGAAAAAAGCAGGTGTTGATATGGCTTCTAAAGAACCAATCGAAGCAGCATGTCAATTGTTCGAAGAAAAACTAAAAGAAATGGAAGAGCTCATCTCCAAAACAGGTGAGTAATGAAAAGACTTCTGTCAGACGTGTGAGTGCTATCTCATCTTTTGACAGGAGTTTTTTTCGCATAAAAAAAGACCTCTTCAGATGTCGAGGCCGTTCCTTGTCAATCATCAACCTTTAAAACCTCTAAAGGTCTTACGGTGATTCATTCGATAAAGCGTAAAAAGAATCGAAGCAAATAAGAGTGGAGACGTCAAATAAAGAGGAAGCATCTTCATTAAGCCTAATATATTTAAAAAGAAACATAAGCCAATGGCAACAAGTCCAATAGTTGTGCTGCGCATGCAGATCCCCCCATTTTTTTGTTACTTTTACTATATGAAAGTGACAACCCTCTTATGTTTTGTGACAAAAATATGAACATATAGTATATCTGTTGTCATAAGTCGACAAAATTTGATATACTACAGATGTGAAATTAATCACATACAAACATTACCCCTTTGTTTGACCGTGAAAAATTTCTCCCATCCCCTTTGTTGTCGTTAAGACATAGTGAAACCGCGCTTATCCCGGCGCGGTTTCTTCGTGTTTATAATTAGAACAAACGTTCCTTGTGGAGGTAAAGAAAAAACATGGGTCAGCACCCATGTTCATTCTCACAGCGATAGACATCAAGATCTGTATGGTGATCATTCTCTTTATAGCGCCAAAACATTTCTTGCTGCACTTGTACACGTTCTACCTTTTGAGCGAAAGCCAGCTTCTTCATTTCTCGTTCAACTTCTTCAAGCGTCAAGTCATAGACAACGGCTATCTCTTTTGCGGAAGCAAATTGAAAATAAGCAATAAACCATTCAATTGGAGGCCGTTCTGAAGGTGTTGGTTTTTCACCAATCATTTCAAAAAGAATTTCCTCGTATATATCATAAGAGTAGGCACCTGAAATTTTTAATCCTTCATCTCCATTTACGGTATTAAAAAAGGCGAAGGTTGGGAGCTCAGATACGTCCATTTCAGCTGCAATTTTCATATCACATTGTAGGGCTTTAACAGCACTTTGAGAATGAATGTCACGCTGGAATTCTTCGATGTCCAGTCCAGCATTTTTTGCATTTTCTAGCAGCACCTGCTCACTTGTGACATCCTGCTGATGGCAAAAAAGTGATTCTTGAATGAGACGCAAAAATTTCATTCCGCATTTTCTGCCTTGAAGCTCCGCCGCTTTTAGTGCGAGTGAGGCGAGGTAGGGTGATGTCACAATTTGTTCAGACAGCATTTGTTCTTTTTTGGTCTGTGTTTTAGTGGCAAATTTCCCCCATGCTTCAGTCAGTAAATGCTTTTTTCTTTTCCGATTCAATGCATTAATACTAGAGCTTGTTACCGTTCGTAAAGTGAAAAAACGGCCATATTTCATTTTTAATTTTTTAATGGATGGCTCTAATAACCAGCAGTCTGGGCTTAGAGGATCAATGAATACATAGATTTCAATCGGCTTTTGAGGATGTCCGTGACAGTGTGAGAAATATTGATCGTGCGTATTGCAGCTCAAGATCGTCCATCCTTTTCAGGTGTTTGGTTGACCATATGGCGAGCCGTCAGAGAAAGCCGCTCAAATAAAAAGTCACGAATATCGCCGGTTAATCCTACTTGATCCATTGCATCCTCCATGCATTCAAGCCATGCGTCAGCCCGCTCCTCAGTAATCGGAAAAGGGAGATGTCTCGCCCGCAGCATTGGGTGGCCATGCTCCTCTGTATAAAGCGGTGGTCCGCCTAAATATTGCGTTAAGAACTGTTTTTGCTTTCTTGCTGTTTCTTTTAAGTCATCCGGGAAAATAGGATGAAGCAAAGGATGACACTTTACATTTTCATAAAAAGTATCAACAAGTTGCGATAGAAGTTCCTCTCCAACCGCTTCGTAAGGTGCGTTAAACGATTGTACCATGTTGACTACTCCTTTTACTCGTAGTTAATAGGATGACTCACCCTATTGCGCATTTCATTTATTTCAAAAGTGATATTCAGTTTGTTCTATTTTATTGTTTCTATTCTTGTACTTATTTTAACAACCTCAACTCGATTCCACAAACAAACCGCTTTGGTCTGCTCGAAATAAAGAGAGAAACGGATTCCGTGATCAATTGACCATATCATAACACATTCAGTCAAAAAAGGGGGAAAAGCGACATACAAAAAACCGAAGAGGTTATTCTCTTCGGTTTAAGCGAAATATTGAGCTGTGATTTTCTTGACATAATTTTGTGTTTCTTTAAATGGAGGAATGCCCCCGTATTTATCTACATTTCCTGAACCTGCATTATAGGCAGCTAAGGCGAGTGAGATATTTCCGTTATATTTATGGAGCATTTGTTTTAAATACTTCGTTCCGCCTTCAATGTTTTGGGACGCATCAAAGGCGTTCTTCACGCCAAGTGACTTAGCCGTAGATGGCATGAGCTGCATGAGCCCAAGCGCACCTGCATGGCTGACAGCATTCGTGCGATAGCCGGATTCCTGCTTGATGACCGCGTGAATCAGCTTTTCAGGAACGCCATGCTTTTGAGCCATTTGTGAGACGATTTGATTAATTTCTTTTGATGATGACCCGCTTGAGACAGCCTTTTGAAGCGGCGGGGTGTAGCTGTTGTTTAAGACATTTCCAATGCCATTCGCTGTATTCAATTGATTGTCATTTGCATACAAAGATTGGGCCTCAAGCTGATCACTACCGGCAATCGCAGATAAATATGGGTTTGTACGCGCATATTGCGTGTTCGGAGCCGTTGATGGGTCCGTGCCCATAAAAGCAGAGATGGAAAGCGGGAGACGTGATAATTCTGATCCGCCTAAAAAATCTTGCAGCAGCGACTGAAATGACGCTTGGGCATTTGATTCTTGACCGTCAGACATTTGCGTTTGTGCTGAATCTGTCTGTAACGTTTTAAGCGCTTGAAGCTGCATAAAGGATTGAAGTTGATTAACGTTCATCATGTTCCTCCTTCAAGGAATTCATCTATTCTGTGTTTTCATTTTCTCTTCATAAAAACGAACTACTTTGTTTTTCGTGTTTCGTACTGGGATATGAAATTTGCGGAGCAATGCGGAGAAAGCGGCTTGTCCGATTTCCAGGTCGCTCACTTCAAATTCAAGTTCATAGTCCTCTACTGTTAAATATCGGCTGTGATCCAAAACAATTAAGCCTTCTTCAATCATTTTTTCTGCTCTTGACGTTTCAAGCGAACCAAAGTACACAATTTGATCCTTTTGAATGTTCAGGTGGTCTAATCTGTCCGCAACTTCACCTTCTGGCAGCTCAAAATCGTCAAGTTGTGATGGGGGAGCGATCGTTTGGTGGGTTTCGAGCAAGCCTATCTCGTGCGGTTCCTTTAATGTGAGAACCCAATGACCGTCTTTTTCTCTCATTCTTAATGCAGCCAATTGAGATTTTATATCAAATTGAGGTGTATCAAAATAATAGTTGGTTTGCGTGTGGAAATCCGCATTCTTCAATTGAAAATGCTGTTTCAGCTGTTCAAATTCTTCTTTCATTAATAATTGCTTTAGTTCTATTTCAATTTCCTGTGCCATTTTGACATCAACCTTTCATTTAGAGGAAATATGATTATTGTACATGAAGTGTGTTCACCATGTAAAAGACTGTTTTTTCTCTATATTTTCTTTAGGCATGGACCAAAATGAATGAAGAATCATGTAAAAGGATCATTTAAAAGAGAAAAACAGGATTTTCTTAAAAAGTTCGGTTTATCAATATTGAACTTGATATGATAAAATAAAGCTGTACTTTGTTGTAAAGGAGATCATGATGCAAAACAGAATTGAAATCACAGAAGCAACTTTAAAAGAAGACAGGCTGATTTTGACAATCCAGTCAGAAGAGCAAATCCAAAAAGCAAAAGCATCAGGACAAATGCTTGTTGATTCTGATCACTTTGCGTTCGTTTACATACTTGAAACCGAGGAGTCCTTTTCGTATCTTATTTTAGGGGAACATACATGGGCTCCATTAAAAGAAGCAATGATTCGTGACATCCCTGTCTATTTGGCATCGGATGAACATTCGCTAGAACTCATTCAGCTTCAACAGGAATTAGATTATTTAATCGACAATATTAAAGACAATGCCAATTACGGAGATATGGAAGAGAAAGTGAAAAGCACATTCCTCTGAAATAATTAGGTATATGGAATTGGGGGAAGTTTCATGGACAAAAAACAATGGGATCAATTCCTCGCACCGTATAAACAAGCAGTCGAAGAATTAAAAGTGAAACTAAAAGGCATTCGAAAGCTGTATGAATTCGAGGATGACCATTCACCAGTAGAGTTTGTCACAGGCCGAGTGAAACCCGTTGCCAGCATATTAGAAAAGGCAAAGCGTAAAAACATCCCGATGCATGAGATTGAAACGATGCAGGATATTGCTGGGCTTCGCATTATGTGCCAGTTTGTAGAAGATATACAAGTCGTGAAAAAAATGCTCCAGTCACGTAAAGACTTTGTGGTTGTTGATAAACGCGACTATATTGCAGAACATAAAGAAAGCGGATACCGCTCGTACCACCTTGTTGTGTTATATCCGCTGCAAACCGTAAGCGGAGAGAAACAGCTCCTCGTCGAAATCCAAATTCGTACGCTTGCCATGAACTTTTGGGCGACCATTGAGCATTCTCTGAATTATAAATATAGCGGGAATATCCCGGAGAAGGTCAAGCTGCGCCTTCAAAGAGCATCTGAGGCAGCATCTCGTCTCGATGAAGAAATGTCCGAAATCAGAGGGGAAATTCAAGAAGCTCAAGTGGCATTTTCCCGGAAAAAGAAAAACGACAGCTGAGCCAGTTTGATCAAATATGATGCTGCCCTCTCATAGCAGCAAGGTGAAAAAGGAGAAGAATTCATGAAATTTGCAGTTTCTTCAAAAGGGAATTCTGTATCTGACACGCTCAAAAGTAAAATTCAGACCTACTTATTGGATTTTGGTATGGAACTAAATGAAGAGGAACCGGACCTTGTCATTACGGTTGGTGGAGACGGCACCCTTCTTTATGCTTTTCACCGTTATAGCGACCGTCTAAATGAAACAGCTTTTGTCGGTGTTCATACAGGTCATCTTGGTTTTTATGCTGACTGGGTGCCAAGTGAAATTGAAAAACTTGTCTTAGCCATTGCGAAAACGCCTTATCATATTGTGGAATATCCGATCTTAGAAGTCATTGTCAGATACAACGACGGCGGCAGAGAAGAGAAATATTTAGCGATGAATGAATGTACGATTAAAAGCATGGAAGGGACACTTGTGGCAGATGTTGAAATTAGGGGTCAGCTGTTTGAAACATTTAGAGGTGACGGTCTTTGTCTGTCTACACCATCTGGCAGTACGGCCTATAATAAGGCACTGGGTGGTGCCATTATTCACCCTTCCATTAGAGCCATTCAGCTGGCAGAAATGGCTTCAATCAACAACAGAGTGTTTCGGACGGTCGGTTCACCGCTTATTTTGCCTGACCACCATACTTGTGTGATTAAACCAAGGAATGATGTCGATTTTCAGGTGACCATCGATCATTTGACACTGCTTCATAAAGACGTCAAATCCATTCAATGCCGGGTGGCAGACGAGAATGTCCGTTTTGCCAGATTTAGACCGTTTCCGTTTTGGAAAAGGGTGCAAGATTCCTTTATCGGAAAAGGAGAATAAGAAAGAGGTTGTTCCCGCTGGAATACTTTACGTTAAACAAAACCATAACAGCCAAAGAAGAAGGGATGCTTTTAAAGGAGTATCTAAATGATCTTGGCATTTCGAAAAGAATGCTGACAGATATTAAATTTGATGGCGGTGACCTCCTCATCAATGGAGAGCATGTTACCGTGAAGTGCGAGCTGCATGAAGGGGACAGTCTCACCATTTTATTCCCCGAGGAAAAAGTGAGTGAAGGGCTGAAGCCTGCACCCATTCCGCTTGATATTATATTTGAGGACGAGCATGTCCTTGTGCTGAATAAAAGGCCATATATTCCTTCAATCCCATCTCGGGAGCACCCTGAGCACAGTATTGCGAATGGATTGCTGCATCATTATGCCAAGCAGTCTGTTCGGCATACGGTTCATTTGGTGAACCGCCTTGATCGTGACACATCTGGCGTCATGCTTGTGGCGAAGCATCGCTTTGCTCATAGCCTTTTATCAAAAGCGCAAAAAAGTGGAGCGGTTAAGCGAACGTACAGAGCGTTTACACATGGTATGATCACAGAAAAACATGGAACGATCGCTGCAAAAATTGCCCGAAAAGGGGATAGTATCATCGAGCGGATGGTGGATGATGCTGGGCAGGAGGCAGTGACGCATTATTCCGTGCGAGCGGTAATCGCTGAGTTGAACATGTCAGATGTGTCTCTCTCACTTGAAACCGGGAGAACACATCAAATTCGTGTTCATATGCAATTTCTTGGGCATCCGCTCATCGGAGATACGCTGTATGGCGGAACGACAGAGCGGATAGACAGGCAGGCACTGCATAGTGAGACGCTTGTGTTTCCTCATCCGATGACAGGTGAGCAAATGACATTTTCAGCTCCGCTTCCTGATGACATGAAATCCTTGCTTCTTTAAATAGAGAAACCCGGTCACCTGCAGCGCAGGGCCGGGTTTTTTTATGATGTGAAATGCTGAAACCTTGAATCGTCATAAGGCATAGAGGAAGAAACAGAGACTGTTTTAAGCTCAGGGTATGTGAGGGCAGACAGCTGGTTGCCAAATACGCAGCCTGTATCAATATTGACGGTTCTGCCAACGAATCGAGGTTCTTTCACTGGTGTATGGCCGTACACAATCCACGGTTTTCCGTGATACTCCTTTGCCCAGTCCTTCCGAACAGGCCGTCCATCTGGCCATGTTTCTCCTGTGACGGCACCAAATAATAGATAGGACCGCATCTGTTTATTCGGCTTTTTTCCAATATCCTTTTCCTTCATCGCTGCGTGCGCAATAATCAGCTCATCAGGAATGAGTACATCATAAAGCGGAGCCTTCTCGAATAACTGCTTAAATTCATGTGACAATTTGTTTTGTTCATGAATTGGCAGTTTTTTTATTTCGTTCACTGTGGTTTCGATGCCATGAAGCAATTTGACGGGATTTCCTTTTAAATAGCGGTAAAGCTTAAAGCAATGGTTGCCAGGTACATAGCGGATTGCGCCGTGTGAATAGGCATGAATGACAAATCGCATGACGTCTACTGACTGAGGTCCTCGATCTGTTAAATCACCAACAAGGGCCAGCATTCTCTTATCAGGATGGACGGGTAATCCATGTTTGAGTTCGTATCCTAGTTTGTATATGAGGGTAAGCAGCTCTTCGTAGCAGCCGTGGATATCGCCAATAATATCGAATTTCATAAGGTTTCCTCCTGATTTTTTCATCCATTCCTCGGATATAAAGAAGTTTGAATTTTAGAAAATATAACGAATGGCTTTCATTTCATTTGGGCAATTGTTAGAATCAATGCTTTAACGTAAGACTTAAAAAATTAAACATGAATGTTAGGAGGCTTTAGCCAATGGAGCATACATCTGTTTCATCACTCGTTGTCGTTATTATTGTCGCCTTTTTCACCCCTATTTTATTGCACCGATTTAAGCTGACCATTCCGGTCGTTGTAGCTGAAATCATCATGGGGCTCATCATTGGGAAAAGCGGTCTTCAACTGGTTGTCGAACATGATGCGTGGTTAGATACATTATCCATGCTCGGTTTTATTTTTCTGATGTTTTTAAGTGGGCTTGAAATAGATTTTTCTTCTTTTGAGTCAAAGAAGAAAGCAAGAGAACTTCCAAATGGTTTAAAAGAACCAAATACATTTAAAGCAGCCACCATTATTTTTCTCGGGGTATTTTGTATGTCCTTTATCCTGTCCTATGCGTTTGTACTCGCAGGGTTTATCCAAAATGCCTTTTTAATGACGCTCATTATCTCTACCATCTCATTAGGCGTAGTGGTTCCAACCTTAAAAGAGGAGAAGTTGATGCAGACGAATATCGGTCAAATCATTTTGCTTGTAGCTGTCATTGCTGATTTGGTCACGATGATTTTACTTGCTGTGTTTTCCTCCATTTATGGAGATGGAACAGGGAACATGTGGCTCCTGCTCTTATTATTTGCTGCAGGCATTCTTCTTTATTTATTTGGCCGCGTATTTAAGACAAAGTCAATTTTTCAGTCGATGTCTAAAGGAACCGTGCAAATTGGGACAAGGGCAATCTTTACTCTCATTATAGTCTTAGTTGCCTTATCTGAATCACTCGGGGCTGAAAATATTCTTGGGGCGTTTTTAGCTGGCGTGCTTGTGTCCCTTCTTTCGCCAAATAAAGAGCTCGTTCAGCAGCTGGACTCATTTGGCTACGGATTTTTAATCCCGATCTTTTTTGTGATGGTCGGAGTAGATCTGAATATATGGGCACTGTTTAAGGACCCAACCATCATGATCATGATTCCGCTGCTGTTTATTGCGCTGCTTATGAGTAAGCTCATCCCGATTCTTTATTTGAAAAAATGGTATGACATGAAAAAGGTCATTGGCTCCGGCTTTTTATTAACTTCAACGCTATCACTTGTCATTGCAGCTGCGACGATTGGTGAGCGGCTCGGGGTCATTGATCATAAAATGTCAGGAGCGCTGATTTTAGTTGCTGTGTTAACGAGTATTTTAACACCTGTTTGGTTTAAAGCGCTGTTTAAAAAAGAACAAGCGGCAAGCCATAAGAAGCGTGTGACCTTTATTGGTGCAAATCAGCTGACCTTACCTGTCACACTTGATTTGCATCAGGATGAATATGACATTCGGATTTTGCATGTTTTTCAAGAAAATAAGGAAGCGCTGCTGGCAGATTCTATCTTTGAAGTCGAATCAATTGAACAATACGATGATGAGACGCTGAGAAAGGCAGGCGTCGGCCAAGAGGATGTCCTTGTCGTCGCAACAGGCAGTGAGACGAAAAATAAGGAAATTGCTTTATTTGCAAAAGAAGAAGGAGCAAAACAGGTCATTGCAAGTGTCAACAAAGCAGAGGCAGAGCTGACATTGAAGGAAGCGGGCATTGATACGTTTTCTACTTTCCTTTCATCTAAAACGGTGCTAAGAGCTTTGATTGAAGCACCTGATGCGATTCGATTGCTGACAAATGAGGATTCTTCTTTGTATCAAATTCAAATGAACAATCATCGTTATCATAATGTCATGCTGAGAGAATTTCCTTTCACCGGTGATTTGGTATTTGTCCGTATTTTCAGAGGGGTAGACAGCTTAGTACCGCATGGAGATACGACACTTAGAAGCGGCGACCGTGTGCTTGTATCGGGCTCCCGGGAGTATGTGGCAGGACTAAGAGCCCAATTAGAATGACAATGAACCCTTGACCAATGAACAATTCCTGATTAAGATAGAGGTACAACATCATATATTTGATCCACTAGGGGAGTCCTTTAAAAGGGCTGAGATAAAAGTGTCGACTTTTAGACCCTCATTACCTGAACAGGTTCATACCTGCGTAGGGAAGTGGTGCGGTTTTTGACTATGCTTTTTACAAATTCCAAGCCACTTTCCACGCGGAAAGTGGCTTTTTTATATGGAAAAACAGGAGGAGAGGAACATGACGTTTTCAACAGAATGTAAAGAGGCTGCAGCAGCATGGTGGAATGGAAGCTTTACGCATCCTTTTGTCAAAGGGATTGGAGATGGCACACTTTCACTCGATCGTTTCACCTATTATGTGATGCAGGATTCGTATTATTTAACTCATTTTGCAAAGGTGCAGGCATATGGAGCGGCGATTAGTGATGACTTACATACGACGGGCAGAATGGCGTATCATGCTCAGGGCACGTATGAAGCAGAGCTGTCGCTGCATAGGAAATTTACAGAGCTTCTGCAGATTTCTGATGAAGCCATTGAGAACTTTAAGCCTTCCCCCACTGCTTATGCGTATACCTCTCATATGTACCGATCTGTAAAAAGCGGACGGTTTGAAGAGGTTTTAGCCGCATTATTACCATGTTACTGGCTCTATTATGAGGTAGGTGAAAAGCTGAAACAAACAACACCTGACCATCCGATTTACCAAGAATGGATTTTGACATATGGAGGCGATTGGTTTAAGGAACTTGTCTTCGAACAGGTGAACCGCTTTGATGAACTCGCGGAAAAAGCACCAGAACATGTACGGGCCAATATGAAAGAAAATTTTGTGATTTCAAGCTATTACGAATATCACTTCTGGGAGATGGCGTATCAAAAAGAAATGTGGCAAACAGCATGCTTAGATGGGGTTGGTGCAAATGGAACTCCACGCAGTGACAAATGATTCGTTTCCTGCGGGTGAACTGATCAAACAAATAAAAGCCATTGCGACTGAAGTGGATTTTATTCATATTCGGGAACGGTCTAAAACAGCAAGTGAGCTTGTTGATCTCGTGAAGAATCTCCTTTTAGAAGGTGTGCCGAAAGAAAAGCTCGTGATCAATGACAGAGTAGACGTTGCGCTGCTTACCAATATTCACAGGGTGCATCTCCCGGGCCACAGCTTTTCGCCAAAAGAGCTGCGAAAAAAATTTCCTCACCTTCATGCGGGAGTGTCTGTCCATTCGATAGAAGAAGCGAAAGCAGCAGAGAAAAATGGAGCAGAGTATGTCATGTTTGGTCACGTATATGCCACCTCTTGTAAACCAGGACTTCAGGCAAGAGGTGTACAGCTTGTGAAAGAACTGACTTCTGCACTAACCATTCCAGTGGTGGCCATCGGCGGGGTGAACCCAGAACGAGTTCCAGAATTGAAACACGCAAATGTGAAAGGAATCGCTGTCATGTCTGGGATTTTTACTCATCATCACCCGCGTATGATGGCACAAGCATTTTCTGAAAAGGTAAAGGAGAATCCTTATGAAGAAGCATTATGACGTAGCAATCATTGGTGGTGGAATCATAGGGATGTCAATCGCCTATCACCTTGCAAAAGCAGGAAAACAAGTGGTCTTATTTGAAGCGAGTGAGATAGGGAAGCAAACGACAAGTGCGGCTGCCGGGATGCTCGGTGCACATGCTGAAGGAGAGGGTCACGAGGATATTTTCTTTCAGGCAGGCAGAGCAAGCCAGGCATTGTACGAAAAATTAAAGGTCGATCTTTTGCATGAATCAGGCATTGATATTCGAACTTCAGCGGGCGGTATCATGAAGGTCGCCTTTACAGAAGAAGAGAAACAAACCCTTTGCCGGATGCAGCATTTGTCTACATTTAAGTGGCTTGACGCAAGCAGTGTAAAAAAATGCATGCCTCAAATCACAGATCACATGCTGGGAGCAGGTTTAATTGAAGAGGATGTGCATGTGGAGCCTTACGCTGTATGCAGGGCTTTATGGCAGGCGGCCGTCCGGTACGGAGCAGATGTGAAAGAGTGTACACCGGTGATCGAAGTGAAGCGGGACAAAGAAGTGTTAACTGTCAGAACATCGAAGGGCACATTCACATGTGATGACCTGACAGTCGCAAGTGGTGTATGGTCTGGCCGTTTTTTTGAAGAGCTCGGATTATCGCATTCTCTTTATCCAGTAAAAGGGGAATGTGTGTCTGTATGGAATAACGGTCCAGCGCTCGCACACACCATTTATCATGATCATTGTTATATCGTTCAGCGAGATAGCGGAAAGCTTGTCATCGGCGCAACGATGAAGCCAAACGAGTGGCAGGCTGTTCCAACGCTTGGCGGCATGGAAGCTGTGATTCAAAAGGCGTCTCAGCTTATGCCTTCTATTAAGGAGATGCCGATTGAAGAGTGCTGGGCAGGCCTTCGTCCGGCGACAAACGACCGGCATCCTTATATCGGAAGACATCCAGAAGACAAGCGTATTCTTTTTGCTGCAGGGCATTACAGGAATGGCATTTTACTTGCGCCGATTACTGGAGAAATCATTCGTGACCTGATATTAGACGAACCGGTCAAAGAGGAATGGCTTCATGCGTTTCGTATTGGACGAAAGGAGGCACTATTCGTATGAAGATTCAATTGAATGGCAGAATCATTGATTTCGATCAAGAGAATGGAACGATCTATGATCTGCTATCATCCTATCAGCTTGAAAACCGTGTGGTGATCGTTGAAAAGAACCATGAAATCATTGATAAAGAAGCGTTTCAACAAGTAGAAATTCAACCAAATGACACGATTGAAATCGTTCACTTTGTAGGAGGAGGATGACCCAATGCTGCACATTGGCGGAAAAACATTCACATCGAGACTATTACTCGGAACAGGGAAGTACCCATCATTTGAAATTCAAAAAGAAGCGGTGAACGTATCGGAAGCCGAAATTTTAACCTTTGCTGTCAGAAGAATGAACATATTCGAAGCATCTCAGCCTAATTTTTTGGAGCAGCTTGATTTATCAAGATATACGCTGCTTCCGAATACAGCTGGTGCAAGTACAGCAGAAGAGGCAGTGCGTATTGCCCGTTTAGCAAAGGCTTCTGGCTTGTGTGACATGATCAAGGTAGAAGTCATTGGCTGTTCAAGGTCTCTTCTGCCAGATCCAGTTGAAACATTAAAAGCATCTGAAATGCTGCTCGAAGAAGGATTTATCGTGCTGCCATATACATCTGATGATGTGGTGCTGGCAAGAAAATTAGAAGAACTCGGTGTCCATGCCATCATGCCTGGTGCTTCTCCAATTGGTTCAGGCCAAGGCCTGCTAAATCCTCTGAACCTCTCATTTATTATCGAGCAGGCGAAGGTGCCGGTCATTATTGATGCTGGCGTAGGCTCTCCGAAGGATGCAGCTTATGCGATGGAGCTTGGAGCTGACGCTGTATTACTAAACACCGCTGTCTCTGGTGCAAAGGATCCTGTGAAAATGGCAAAAGCAATGAAACTCGCGATTGAATCAGGAAGACTAGGCTACGAGGCAGGACGTATTCCGCTGAAAAACTATGGGACAGCGAGCAGTCCACAGGAAGGAATGCCGTCATTTTGAGCACTCGTTACTCACGCCAAGAGCTTTTTCAGCCAATCGGAACAGAGGGGCAAAATCGGCTAAAGGACTCAAAGGCGGTCATTATTGGAGCGGGGGCACTTGGAACCGCTAGTGCTGAAATGCTCGTTCGTGCCGGCGTTGGATCTGTCACCATTTTGGACCGAGATTATATTGAATGGAGCAACCTTCAGCGTCAGCAGCTTTACACGGAGCAAGACGTGAAGGATCGGCTGCCAAAGGCTGTGGCGGCTGAAAATAGACTCAAGCAAGTAAACAGTGACGTGCACCTCAAAGGAATCGTGATCGATGTGACTGCTCACAATATTGACGAACTTGTCAGTGGGGCATCGATCATTGTGGATGCAGCGGATAATTTTGAGGTGAGAATGATCGGAAATGATGCCGCTGTCAAACATCAAATTCCGTTCCTTTATGGGGCCTGTGTAGCGAGTTACGGCATTCAATTCACTGTGATCCCTGGTGAGACGCCGTGTTTACACTGTCTGCTTGAACATTTACCCGCACAAGGCATGACATGTGATACAGCAGGTATCATTAGTCCAGTTGTGCAGCAAGTGGCGGCATATCAAGTGGCAGATGCACTTAAATATTTAACAGGACATCAAGTGACTCCAATATTAAAATCCTTCGATTTATGGAAAAACGAACGGTCTGATATTCGATCGGCCGCGTCTTTAAAGAAGAAGCAATGTCCAAGCTGTGGACTGAAGACCTATCCATTTCTTTCATATGACAAGAGAGCGAAGGCGGATGTACTATGCGGCCGCAATACGGTACAAATCCGCAGTGCAGCAGAAACACCGCCGCCTTTACATGAAGTAGCTCTTCGGTTAAAGCAAGCAGGGATGGATGTGCTTGAAAATCCATATTTGCTTTCTTGTCAAAAGGATGAGTTTAAACTTGTCTTATTTAAAGATGGCAGAGCGCTTGTTCATGGTACGAATGATATTGCCAAAGCAAGAACCATTTATCATCAATGGATTGGGTAATGAGAGGTGTGAAGAAATGACGATCAAAAAAGCATTCACAATCGCGGGTTCTGATTCTGGCGGCGGAGCAGGGATTCAGGCAGATTTGAAAACTTTTCAGGAGCTCGGTGTGTATGGAATGTCTGCGATCACAGCGATTACTGCGCAAAACACACTAGGTGTTCACGGGATATACCCGCTTTCAATCGAGGCGTTAGAGCGTCAAATAGATGCAGTGGCAGAAGACTTACTGCCAGATGCTGTAAAAACAGGGATGCTGTGGAGTTCTGAAATGATCAGTGCTGTGGCCGAAAAAACGAATCAATATGACTTGAAGCTCATTGTCGATCCAGTCATGATTGCCAAAGGCGGCGCCTCTTTATTAAATGAAGATGCTGTCTCTGCTATGAAAACACAGTTACTGCCTGTCAGTTATGCCGTAACACCGAATCTCCCGGAGGCAGAAGTACTGACAGGTATACGTATTCAGACAAAAGACGATCGCTATCGAGCAGCAGAACGTCTTTATGAGCTAGGCACGAAACATGTCGTGATCAAAGGCGGCCATGGTCCATCTGATGGGATGATTACAGACCTGCTGTATGATGGAAAAGGCTTTATTGAAGTCACAAATGAACATATTGATACACCACATACACATGGTACAGGCTGTACGTTTGCAGCAGCATTAACAGCTGAAATTGCGAAAGGATTTTCGATGAAGGAAGCCTTTGAAACAGCAGAAACCTTTGTCTATGAAGCCATCAAATTCCCTTTACGTATTGGATCTGGACACGGGCCTACCAACCATTTTGCTTATCAGCAAAACAGAATCAAACGATAACGGAATTGAACCGTCTTCACTTGTGAGGGCGGTTTTTTCGCGAAAATGAAACTTTCTTTCAGCGGAAATTGTCATTCTCTTATGATCTGTGATAATATTATGATCAGGTACTAATACTATGTCTTGAAAAAATAGGAGGCTTTATTACATATGAACTTTTCTTTAGAAGGCCGTAATATCGTGGTGATGGGTGTTGCCAATAAACGAAGCATCGCTTGGGGAATTGCCCGCTCACTTCATGAAGCTGGAGCTCGTTTGATTTTTACTTATGTTGGAGATCGTCTTGCTGAATCGGTAAAAGAGCTTGCAAGCACACTTGAGCGTGATGATTCAATCATTCTTCCATGTGACGTGACAAGTGATGAAGAAATCGAAAAATGTTTTGCTGCAATTAAAGAAAAAGTACAAGTCATTCATGGCGTTGCGCATGCAATTGCATTTGCAAACAAGGAAGAGCTTGTTGGCGAATACTTGAACACGAACCGTGAAGGTTTCCTTTTGGCGCACAACATTAGTGCATACTCATTAACTGCTGTAGCAAAAGCAGCACGTCCATTAATGACAGAGGGTGGAAGCATTGTGACGCTTACATACCTAGGCGGAGAGCGTGTTGTATCAAACTACAACGTCATGGGTGTAGCGAAAGCATCACTTGAAGCAAGTGTGAAATATTTAGCAGCTGATTTGGGCGCAGAAGGCATCCGCGTGAACAGTATTTCTGCTGGTCCAATTCGTACGTTATCTGCAAAAGGCATCAGCGGCTTTAATACCATTCTGAAGGATATTGAAGAGCGTGCACCGCTTCGCCGTACAACAACTCCTGAAGAAGTTGGCGATACAGCTCTATTCTTATTCAGTGATCTATCTCGCGGCATGACAGGTGAGAATCTGCATGTTGATTCTGGCTTCCATATCATTGCCCGCTAAACGAATACATGACTTGCAGCATACCGATGAAGGGTATGCTGTTTTTTTATTTTTCTTCTGATTTGAGGCCTCCGTTCATATATATAAGGAATGAATCATTCGGGAGGGATTAGTATGTCAAATAAAGGTGATGAGAATCAAAAGCCGCTGATGTATATTGTTCAGCCGAGCTATCATGAATCAAAGCCGGCCATGCAAAATATTGTGAGAAAGCGAAAGAAATCAGAAAAACAGCCAGAAAGTGATACCAATGAAAAAGACGTGATCGAAGAAAGCAAGCAGGAGGAACCTGCAGCTCAAGAAATAGAGCATAAAAAAGAAGCCGAGCCGCCTAAACTTCAACAAGAACGAGATATGACACAAGAAGCTGAGTTTACAGAAGAACAAGAGATCACACAAGAAGCCGAGCCTGCACAGGAACAAGAGGCAACACAAGAAGCCGAGCCTACGCAGGAACAAGAGGCTACACAAGAAGCCGAGCTTACACAGGAACAAGAGATCACACAAGAACCAGAGCTCATACAAAAGCGAGAGTCTCAAGAAGAAGAGGGAAATCAGCCAGAAGGTGTCTTTCATGAAACAAAAGAAGAACCAAGAAGAAAACGAGTGAAAAAGCCTTTAAGTCAGATGAGTATTGATGAAAAAGTCGATTTTCTCACAAGACTGCCTCATAATATGCCAAGAGCTCTTTGTCTAATTGAAGCTGATGGTAAAACATATAGAGGAATCATCATGGATCGAAATGATGATACAGTGGTCATTCGTACAGCAGGCGGGGGGAATCCAGTCGAATTAGCGATTGCTGAGATTTCTTCCATCCACCCGCTAGGTTTTTAACTAATAAAAAAAAGTCCCATATAGGGACTTTTTTTGTTAGCAGTTACGATTGATGAGTCGTGGGTTTAGGCACTCGATTGCGCAGAAGCAGTCAAGGTCTACTTCAACGCAATACTTCGATTTTTCTAATCGGAACACATCACATAAGGAATCTTTATCTGTAAAATCTAAAATATGACGGTCTTTGTCAAATGCGATAAGCAAGCTGAGTGTTGCACAGTGATCACAGATATGTTCGACTCTGAAAAATGCAGTGCTGAAGCAAGGGCCTGCGTCTACTTCTCCGACATTTCCGAATGCGACGAATGGTTTTGATTTGGATGTAAAGAGAACAAACGGGACAGTGTCACCTAATGAATGTGATGGAGAAAGGAGATTGCTGTAACAGCTGGTCGGGCAATCTTCTTTGACAGCATTTTGCAAGTCGCTAATGTTTTCAACAGCCTCTGTTACACAGCTCCATGAATGATTGCGGCTCATATTCAACCCTCCTATACTAGGAAATTTGTTTGAGTGTTTGAGCACTGTCATCATCTTCTAGCTATCTTTGCCGGCTCGTGCATCTACTTTTAACCAATGCGGAAGCGGCCGCTTCTTATGCTGACTGCTCCGCATGATTGGCTGTCATTTGTGAGGAAGGGGATGCTTTGACTCATGAAAAGTTAGATGAGCGGCCTGTTGATTTAGCCGTGGTGATGATGCTTTTTATCTTTTGATGGCATGACTCTGTCGACAAGCTCTGGGTTTAAGCATTGGATTGCGCAGAAGCAGTTTAGATCAACCTCAATACAAAAGTCAGTTTTTTCTAGACCAAAGAAGTCAGGGTCACAAGGGTGACACACGCTTAGCGTATGTCCGTGTACATCAACAGGTCTTAATACAGATAACGTAGCACAGCAGTCGTGTAATTTTTCAACCCGGAAGAAAATAGATTCGAAGCATTGGCAATCGTCAACGAATCCTCCGATGTTTCCGAAAGTAGAGAACAACCCGCCCTTTTTATCAAAAAGTAAAAACGGAATCGTATCTTTTCCAGAAACGGTTGGGCTTAATAAATTACTGTAGCAGCTCGTAGGACATTTATCTTCTACAGCTTCCTGCTCTGCTAAAATCTTATCAACTGCATCGCATACACAGTTTTCATCATGTCGGCCATGGTGTTTTCCGCAGCTCATGGATTTCAGCTCCTTTAACAAGGTATTTGACTTTAGTCCTTAACAACATATGTATGCGCCCTCTAGTTGGTGTGGGTAAATGACCAATTATATTTGATGTATTTTGATAAAAAGGAAAAGCAGAGCTTTTCGCTCTGCTTTTGTACATTAGAGGATACCGATTGCAACGATTGTCGCAACAAGTGTTTGAGTAAGTGTTTGGATTGCGATAGAGATGTCCGCATCGATTGTAGATACTGTAACGTTTCTTGAATTTTCGATGACAAGTTTTTGGCGGTTTGTTTGTTTGTGAGTAGCGGCTTGTAAAAGATCCTGCGTAACGCGGTCTGCCAAATCACCGTCAGCGATTGAGATATTTGTAATAGTGATGATCGCTGTTTGAATCGCTACTTGGATAGATGCTGCAACCTGTGCATCAACAGAAGAGACGTTAATGTCACAAGAGTCTCTGACGATAATGACTTCTTCAGATGTCTGCTTTGTGAAGCTTACTTGATCCAAGTCTTGTAAGACATCTTCATCATCATAATAGTCGTCACAAAGTGCTTTTCTTTCATAGTTGTAATCGTCGTGGTGTCTGTGGTGTCCGTGGTGTGTACAGTTACGATCTAGAGCGACCCAAGAATATGGTTTAGAATCCATTTCTATTCCTCCTTCCGTTTACTTTATTAAATGCTGGAATGCGTGGTTTTGTCTCGGGCATTTACCCTAGCAGGCAACCCATTTTTATTTAATCGTTATTACGCTGTGCATCACGGCGCTGCTGAATACGATTTCGAAGTGAATTTCGTTTTGGACGTACTTTTGGTTCAGGCTCTACTTGTTCCGGATGTTTTGCTGCCTCAGCCTGCCTTTTTTTCTCTTGCTGCTGTTCTACGAAATCATTTGCTTTCTTTTGTAAATCCTCCACTAATTTCAAAATCATTCTTCTTTGATCATCTGAGATATTTGCTTTCTGATCATCAGTGATATTGTTTTTGTTTAACACATCACTTACAAGAAGACTCGTTAGTGGATCAATATCAGTATTGATTTGAAACTCCTTTTTTTCGTTCTCTTCAGCCACGATGATTTCACCTCTTTCATACGTCATGTTAGAAAAAGAAAGGGTCAAAGAATGCCGGCTTCAACTAAGAGTACATTCAATGTTTGAGTGAGAATTTGGACGGAGGTCATAATGGATGCATCTGATAATGTAATCGTAATGTTATGGCAGTTGATGATTTGAATCACAGTTTTCTTTTGGACTGTCACTTGTTGTGTGGATAAAAGCTGATCTGTGATGTCGGCAGCCACTTCATCGTCTGGTACAAGAATTTGGATTAAAAGAGTAATGATTGTCGTTACGGTCGCTTGAAGGGAGAGTGCAGCTGTTACATCTGTTTTATGAATTGTGACATTTTCGGAATCTTTGATCTCAATGAAATCATCATAATTGCTGATTAATTCGTTTAACAGTTGTGTATATAATATTTCAGCACTTTCTTCAATAGACAATACTTTCACTCCTTTCTTATCTATACATTATTTAATGCAACAAGGACGCAAGGTGGAATCGGAAAGTGTGAAAAAGTACAACCCAATTTTATTTCCACCCGATTCATCATGGCGGTCTTTTTTTTTGCATATATAAAGAAAGGACGGAAAAAGAAGAAAGAAGGAGGTGGAGGCTTCTGAGCGGTGCTTTGTCATTTGTCGTGTTTGCCCTCGCATCCTTTAGACTGACGAGACTGATTGTGTTTGATACCATTACTGCCCCTTTCCGCCGTCTATTTCATGAAGAACAGGAAGAGGTAAACGAACAAGGTGAGGTCGAAACATATATCATCATTAAAGGGGAAGGACTGCGGTCTTGGATTGGAGAACTGTTAAGCTGTTATTGGTGTACTGGCATATGGTGCACTGCTGCCTTACTTCTGATATACATACTTTTTCCTGTCATCAGCATGTGGCTTAATTTACTATTAGCGATTGCCGCAGCAGCAGGCATCATTGAAGCGGTCGTCTCAAAGCTTGTGAAATAAACAGGCATTCTGATCAGACACGCTTTCAACAAATGCATATACTATCATGGAATAGGAAAGGAAGGGTTGCGATGAAACCAAACGAAACGCCGTCACATACGCTTCAAGGTTATCCAGCGCAGTCAAATCAACAATCTGTATATACGAAGAAAATCAAGAAAACGGGCTGCGGCTGTGGAAACAAAAAGAAACCTCAATAGAAGAGAAAAACAAAAGCCGGATTTATCCGGTTTTTTTGTTGCCCTTTTTTTGAGTGGTGCATATGTAAGAGAGAAGGGGTGACCAGAATGGATGCATTCGAACAATTAATTGGTTCCTTGTTCACTAAACCCCATGATGGGAAAGAACAAGCGCACGAAAAGGCTGAAATGGATCTAGCGGATAAAGCGAATGATCTTGAGGAGCACTTAAAAGCATTTGGTGTGAAGATGGATGCTTTTGCGAAAGAAACAGAAGCATTCATGATGCGTCATAGAGAGGCAGATTACGTCTTTAAACAGCAGAAATAAAAAATCCGCACTTTTTTATGTGATCGTCCAAACCATTTCTTTCATTTTTCATACTTTGTAAGGGAGAAGAGGAGGTGCTTATATATGAGTTACGGTTACGGTGGCGGTTCTTGCGGCGGCTACGGTGGTGGCTACGGCGGCGGATATGGATCAACATTTGTTCTTGTCGTTGTGCTTTTCATCCTTCTAATCATCGTTGGTGCTTCTTTCTTTAACTACTAAAAAGTAAGAAGGTGAGGGAAGCAAGGGGGAAGCCTTTTGCTTTCCTTTCTCTTTGGTCAAACAAGGCTTTAGGATAGGCACATATCTCGCCTATTTTCATATAGTAAGGTGATTACTCCACAAAGAGGAGGCAAATGAATGGATAATAAATTCTTTAAAAGCGTAGAAAACAAAACCGGTGTGAATATGAATGATGTGTTTAAACTTGCAGGTTCTTTGCAAAATGCCAACTTTAAAGATGAGAATACCGTTCGAGGCGTCATTAAAAAAGTAGCGCAGCTTGCGAACAAACGTGTACCTAAAGAAATGGAAGACAAAATCGTTCAATCGATTACAAGTGGGAAAGAAAAGCTTGATTTCAATACAATCGCTAAAATGATGAACAACAAAAAATAAACAACAGGCTCTCCGTTTATAGGGGGGCCTGTTGTTTTTGCGTAAATAATTCACGGTTTTTCTTTAGAAGAGGATACAAAAAACGAGAACGATGAGCCGTTTTTCCTCGTCTAAATGATGGAACAGACAGATAAAGAGATTGTTCTGCTCTTGTCATGGCAACATATAATAAACGGCGCTCTTCTTCCAGCGCTTCTTCATCACCGTTTCTGAGTTCATCCAGTGAGAAATCATGAGGCAGTGCCCCGTCGACCACACAAGTGATGTATACTGTCTGGAACTCAAGTCCCTTTGCGCGGTGGATCGTCATGAGCTGAACACCGGGTTCATCTGTTTTTTCCTTTTCGGCAGACTTCATATGTTCGGCATGTGCGAGAAAGGCTTCAATCGTTTCAAAGCGTTTGGCGGCCGTTTTCACATCACGTACATCATCCGCCCCTTTTTCAAGTACATTCGTATCGTTAACCCGTTTTTTTAAGTAATCACCGAGTCCCATCTTTTGTTCAATAAATGTCACTGCGTCCGATGGCTTTAATGTACGTAACGTTCGGAACAAAGGAACTATTGATTGCAGCTTTTTCCGTTGAAACGGCTGTATATCTGTCAGTTTTCCGAGCGCTTCTACCATTGAGCAATCTTCTGTGATGGTCAGTGCCTTTAGTGTATTCAGGGTTTGCTGCTTTAAAAAGAAAACCGACAGCAGCTGTTTCATGGCTGCCACATCATCTGCATCCTGACTTAAAGAAAGAAAGGCGAGGAGAACCCGAACCATTCGTCTGCTGTAGAAGGCTTTGACGCCGGTATCCGTTTCATAAGGGATCGCCGATTGATGCAGCCGTTCATAAATTGCCCGGCCGCCTGTATTCGTTCGAAACAGTACGCAGAAGTCATTCGGCTTTGCACCGTTTTTAATTTTCTCCTGAATATCTGCGACAATCATCGTCGCTTCCTCTTCTTCATCATATGGATAAAAAAGCGTCGGAGGAATTTTCTCCTCGCGCACGGCTTTTAACGTCTTCTCATAACGATGCTGATTTTTCTTAATAATAGCATCTGCACTTGCGACAATCGTATGGTGAGACCGGTAATTCGCATGTAAATGGACGATCTGAGCCGAAGGATAGTCCTGTTTGAATTCAAGAATGAAAGCAGGATTGCTCCCTCTAAAGGCGTAAATGGCTTGATCATCATCACCTACACAAAATAACTGCTCTGATTCTCCGGCTAAAAGCTGAATCAATTGATATTGTACTGGATTAATATCCTGAAATTCATCCACTAAAATATACTGGAATCGTTCTTGATACCGTTTTAGCAGTTCGGGCTGTTCTGTCAGCATATGTAAGCAGGCAATCGCCATATCATCAAAGTCAAATTGCTGATTGTCTCGTTTTTGCTGTTCATATGATTGGTAGATCGTCCACATGTGTTTTTCCTTTTCATCCTTCAAATCAGGAAGTTCACCTGGTAAAAAGGCATTTTTCCAATAGCCGATGGATTGCAGTACTTGATCGGTAGGGTAGTCTTTCTCATCAAGTCCCTCATTCATAATGGCTTTTCGGATGTATTGCTCCTTTTGCCAGTCAAACTTGATCAGATGCTGGCCGTTCCATTTGTTTGCGTCATCGTGAAGCAGCATTTTATAAAAAAGACTGTGGAAGGTGCCTGTCACTACTTGGCTGGCTTGTGAAGGATGAAGCTGGTATTGCTTGCGCAGCCTTTCTTTCATCTCACTGCTCGCTTTGGTCGTGAAAGTCACGAGTAAAATATGGTGAGCAGGAATATGATGATGGGACATGAGATAAGCTGCTCTAGCCGTCAGGACTCTTGTTTTCCCGCTGCCGGCACCAGCCAGCACAAGCATCGGACCATCTTGATGTGTGACAGCTTGAAGCTGCGGTGTGCTAAAGGTGATATGCGGAAAGAGGTCGATCGTATGAACTTGTTCATTCTCTTCTAAATGTAAGGCGTCGCTAAATTGAATCGACCTAGGTTCCTGCCAGTCATTTGATTCGTTCGTTTGTGAGATGATCTGTTTGCCGGTTGGAAAACGGAAGCCGCCAAGTTCTTTATAGGAGGCCCTTTCCTCTTGCTCTGCTGTTTGATTATGATCTGCTTGTTCTTCAGTTTTTTCACAGATCTCTTGCTGAGACATGTGCTTATGAATAAAGGCAGGTTCATCATGTATATTTAATCTAAAAAAGACCGGTTGTCCGCAATATGGGCAGAATAATTGTCCTTTTTTTCCCTCGGCATGGAGGAATTGATAGTGTTCTCTCGAATACGTATGTAATGAGATCGTTCGATCATGTCGTCGTGCGCATTTCAAAGCTAGTCCTCCAATAGTCAATCAATCTTAAAATGAAACACATCTAATCATATCAAATGAGGCGTGTTTCAAACAGTCATAATTAGGGAATAGTAGAGTAAGAGAGAAGCAAAGGAGGCGTTCTTGATGGGATATATAGTCCCGATTCAGCCGGATCTGTATTTTCAATATATCAATCGTCCAGCTCCTCAGGATAAAGAAGACTACGCAAAAGTAACAAAGGTTACTCGCACCTTTCATGACAAGGTATACAGAGAGCTGGAGAAAAAAGAGGACTTAGTGACAGAAGCGGAAACGAAAGTACAGCAAAAAAAGCGGGAACGCTTTGTACGAGATATGTTTATGGAGGAAGGCAAGGGCATTCATATCAATACGTATATATAAATGATTGCGCTTTCTTCGAACGATAATGAAAAAGAAAAAGCCAGGGCATCTTGAATGCTCTGGCTTTTCTTTTGTTCAAACAGACAGTGTTTTTGTCATTTTGACATGTTTGATTCCTGCTTCTTCAAACGGTTCAGAAACCGCTTTGTAGCCTTTCTTTTCGTAGAAAGGAAGAGCTTGGACTTGGGCATGCATAACCGCTTCTTTTGCTCCATTAGCAATCGCTTCTGCTTCTAGCGCTTCTAATAGCTTGTGGCCAAGGCCGAAGGAGCGCGCCTCTTTTAACACACAAATTCGTTCAAGCTTTGCCTTTGATCCCTCAATGATCCGCAGTCTAGCGGCTGCCTGAGGCTTTTTGTCATCATTGTAAATGACAAAATGGGTGGCTTTGTCTTCTAGTTCATCTATTTCGATCTCAATTGGGACTTCTTGTTCTTTTACGAATACTTCTTTTCGAACGTAATATGCATCTTCTCGTTGTGTTTGTGCTGTTGCGATGACTGTTTTCAAATGTCTTTAACCCTCTTCTCCTAAAATAAATGTTTCATAGACGGTCCAAGACCCGTTCTCTAATTGATATAAAAGGTGGAAGCGATCCACTGTTTCTTCATGGTCAATCTTTCTCAGCTTTAATGTGCCAAGTACGTCTGAATGCTCATCATCTGATAGTTTTTGAGCTACTGTCACATGCGGAACAAAGGCATATTCAGGTGTACCAGCAAGTGGATCTGCGTACAATCTCTCATTGAGCGCCATGATGTCCTCGTTCGGTTCTACTTTCATATAAATGACGTTGTTTACAGGAGCGAATGAACTGAATTTTTTAATACGTAACGTAATAGGAGAAGCATTTTTTGCATAATCTCTTAACGTTGAGACGACCTCAGCCGCTTCTAGATCCGTTAATTCAAAAGGTGTTCTTAATGTTAAGTGAGGCGGTATGAGTGCATAGTTCGGATCATAACGCTTCCGGTAAGAGTTCGCAATATCTTGCAATTTTTTTGATGGAAATATAACAACTCCGTATTTCATCATGTTCCCTCCTGAATAAGAAAGTATTTATTATTGTTTATTATAACAAAATTCAGTTGATTAACGAATATGGGAGCATTCTTTTTAACGAAGGCGCAATGAGCGGCTGCCAAAACGTCCATTTATGATCCCCTTCGAATGTCTCAAATAAATAATCTGCACCAGATTGTTCAAGAAGGGCCTTTAAATCTTCGTTCGGCTGAACAAAATCAAGCACTTGGCCATCTGTTGTTTTCACAGCTGTTTCTTCCAGCCCAATTTGATGAATAATGGCATAATGAGAAAGGGCTGTCGACTGTTTGACGGCTTCAAGGACCGACTCGTCAACGTAAGGAGACTGCAAAATCAGCCCGCCAAATAAAGAAGGATAATCAATGGCTGTCATAAGGGAAATCGTCGCACCAAGCGAATCACCAATAAACGTACGTCCTGATCCAATTTGATAGGTTGGATAGTGTTCATCAATATAAGGGACAAGTTCATTTGCTAAGAAGCGTTTATACGCTTCAAACTTTGTGCCGTCTGGATGATACGTGTTTCGTCTTTCCGTGACATTTTCATAAGGGACACCAATGATAATCGAACGCTCCATTTCTTTGTTTTGCATCAATTCTTCTGCCTGTCTGCCGATTTTGCCTAGGCGGAAATAATCATGACCATCCTGGGCAATGATGACATGATATGTATAAAGGGGGGAGTAATTGACTGGCAAATAGATCAAAATGGTCATGTCCGCCCCAAGTTCTTTTGACTGTAAGGTTTCTTCTTGAATGATTCCTGTTTTCTTCACCATAATCCATTCCTCCAGCTAACCAAATTCATCATAAAGTGAAACGTTTCCATTCATTGTAACATGAAAAACAGCGTTGTTCCTATATGCTAACATGCAATCAAATCGTATAACATCGATTCTGTTATAAAATACAGAAAATTTTAATTAATCATGACATTTCCCCTTGAAAAATGAGATTTAATGGGTTACAGTATTAAGAATTAGAACAGACAGACAACACATTCTTATCGTGAGAGGTGGAGGGACTGGCCCTTTGAAACCTCAGCAACCGGTATGCATCACTTCATGTGATGTACCAAGGTGCTAAATCCAGCAAGCAGCTTTTTTTGCTTGGAAGATAAGAGGAAGCGATTAAACCCCTTCTTCTTATGAAGAAGGGGTTTTCTGTTTTGAAATCAGATTTTACTTAGGATGGTGTCAAATGACAGAACATGTGGAAACGAAATTAGCGCAAATTGGAAACCGTAGCGAAGAGGTGACTGGCACTGTCAGCCCTCCCATTTATCTTTCGACAGCATACAGACATAGAGGCATAGGAGAATCAACAGGATTTGATTACATTCGAACGAAAAATCCAACTAGACAGCTTGTAGAGGATGCAATTGCTTCACTCGAAGAAGGGACGGCCGGTTTTGCCTTCAGTTCGGGAATGGCTGCGATCCAAACGATTATGGCTCTATTTGAAAGTGGAGATGAACTCATCGTCTCATCAGACCTATATGGCGGTACATACCGTTTGTTTGAAAACGAATGGAAAAAGTACGGCTTACGTTTTCTTTATGATGATTTCTCAGATGAAGACTGTTTACGCTCAAAAATCACGCCAAACACAAAAGCGGTCTTTATTGAAACGCCGACAAATCCACTCATGCAGGAAGCAGATATTCAAAAAATAGCGAAGATTGCAAAAGAACATGGCGCTTTGGTGATTGTCGATAACACCTTTTACACACCAGTCTTGCAAAAGCCGATTACGCTTGGTGCGGACATTGTCATTCATAGCGCAACCAAATATTTAGGCGGACACAATGATGTCCTTGCCGGGCTTGTGGTGACAAAGGGAGAGCAGCTGTCTGAAGACATGTTCCAACATCAAAACGCAATTGGAGCAGTTTTAGCTCCATTTGACTCATGGCTTTTAATGAGAGGAATGAAAACACTGGCACTTAGAATGCGCCAGCACGAGGCAAATGCGAAGGAGCTGGCACAGTTTTTAGAGAAGCAACCAGAAATTCAAGATGTCCTTTATCCAGGAAAGGGAGGCATGCTGTCATTCCGAGTAGCCAAAGAGGACTGGGTCAATCCATTTTTGAAGCAGCTGAAAACGATTTGTTTTGCTGAAAGCCTTGGCGGAGTCGAAAGCTTCATTACGTATCCTGCAACACAAACGCATATGGATATTCCAGAAGAGATTCGCATTGCAAACGGTGTGTGTAACAAGCTGCTCCGTTTCTCTGTTGGCATTGAGCATGTAGATGACCTAAAAGCAGATTTGAAACAGGCACTATCACAAGTGAAAGAGGAGGTACACGCTAAATGACCACACACGATTGGACACTCGAAACACAACTAGTTCATAATGCGTTTAAAACAGACCGTTCAACAGGTGCAGTCAGTGTACCGATTCAGCATGCGTCCACGTTTCATCAAAGCAGCTTTGATGAATTTGGTCAATATGACTACTCCAGATCGGGGACTCCTACACGGCAAGCATTAGAGGATACGATTGCCGCGCTAGAAGGAGGAACGAGAGGGCTTGCCTTTGCATCTGGCATGGCAGCCATTTCAACCGCTTTTCTTCTATTATCAAAGGGAGATCACGTCCTTGTCACAAGAGATGTGTACGGCGGGACTTTCCGAATGATCACCCAAGTTCTTTCAAGATTTGGGATTGAGCATACCTTCGTGGATATGACGGATTTGAATGAAGTTAAAAGAGGCATTCAATCGAATACAAAGGTCATTTACATGGAAACACCGTCAAATCCAACACTAGGCATTACAGATATTGTAGGTGTCGTACAGATTGCGAAAGAGCATGACTGTTTGACTTTCTTAGATAATACGTTTTTAACGCCTGCTCTTCAGCGTCCGCTGGACCTTGGTGTTGATGTTGTTCTGCACAGCGCAACGAAATTTTTAAGCGGCCACAGTGATGTGCTGTCAGGCTTAGCCGTGGTGAAAGATGAGAAGCTGGGAGAGGAACTCTATTCGCTGCAAAACTCCTTCGGTGCGGTCCTTGGCGTGCAGGATTGCTGGCTTGTGTTAAGAGGGTTAAAAACCCTTCAGGTCAGATTAGAAAAAGCAAGCCAAACGGCCTTTGAACTAGCTTCATTTCTAAAAGAACATCCTGCGGTGAAAAAAGTATACTATCCAGGCTTAGACGATCATCCTGGGGCACACATTCAGCGCAAGCAAGCAAGCGGAGCAGGAGCCGTTCTCTCATTTGAACTAGAAAACCAAGCGGCTGTCAAAGAATTGGTGGATGCCGTCACATTACCTGTATTCGCCGTCAGCCTCGGCGCCGTTGAATCGATTCTGTCATATCCAGCCAAAATGTCACATGCGGCTATGCCAAAAGAAGAAAGAGAAAAAAGAGGGATTACAGATGGGCTGCTTCGTTTAAGTGTCGGAGTTGAAAATGGAGAAGACCTCAAACGCGACTTCAAACAAGCACTCGATCAACTAAAGCCCGTCCTTGTGAACCAATCATAAAGAAGGAGAAAAAAAAGCCGGCACAGCCGCCGGCTTTTTGACCTTTTTTGAACAAAACCATTGACGACTTAATATGATGGTTATATAATAGAGACTGTCAGTAACAGAAAGCCCAGAACTGATACATAACCCGATTCCGTAGCTCAGCTGGGAGAGCGCTACCTTGACAGGGTAGAGGTCGCTGGTTCGAGCCCAGTCGGAATCATACCGTTAAGAAACCGTAAGTTCTTGATATATAAGGACTTACGCTTTTTTTATTTTATTCTCATATTAGTTACGGTCTATTGATCACATATTCTGTCAAAAAATTAACAGTTGTTCTTAGATTAACTTGATGTTTTCGCCTTGTTGTAATAGCAAGCTTGCATGCATATGTCTTAACTCATGGAAGCGGATTTGTGAAAGGTTTGCTTTACTAATAAGTTTATTGAATGTACTAAGTAAGTTTCTAAGATTGATTGTTTGCCCCTTACAGGTGCAAATAACAATGTCATGGTCAATTTAATTATTTCTATAAACAAGTTTGTTTGCGATATTCTTTTTTCTTTGGTGTTTAAGAGCGGAAATGGTAATAGTGTCCAAATCGATGGAACGGTTGATACTTTTATGTATATGTCAACGGGATTTGGAGGAAGGGAAAATGTCGCAAATTAATCATTCCTGTTTCTCTGTCTATTTCACAACATCCACCTTTTCTTTATGAAGCAAAAAGCTACTCTATGAGAGTAGCCAAATTGTTTTATGTCATTGAAATTATTCTGATGCTCTTTTATTAACGATTTGAGTTAAGGCTTCATCACTTAGCCTATTATTATTTGTCCCTCTCAACGTATGTCCAATTGTATCTCTGAAATTCCTAATCAAGCCCCTATTCGCTAAAGTACTCTTAATGGCATATTCTTTACGGGTTAGCCCTTCATCAGTGATTTCATTCTTTATAATAGTTTCATTCTTGGGTGGAAAGGGAACTATTTTTTTGTGTTTCTTTACGAATTTTTTCCTAACTAAAGGTGTATCATTATCGAGGTGATATTGTTTCCTCCATATATAAACCGACTTAGTAAGATATTCTTCAACAGAATACAAGTATCTCTGGACAACAATTGATTTTGGAACCAGTAACAATAGCTTATCCTTTACTATAAGTGCTCTAGTCCGTACTTGCTTCCAACTTAATGTTTCAATATCCCAAGCAACACCAATTTCGATAGGTTCAGGAGTTAATTCCAAACCATATATTTCGCTTTGTTCGATCGTATATTCAGCTAGTTTTTCCCTTAATAAGTTAGTCACAAGATCGGACATTCTATCTTCAGCAAAGTCTTTAACAAAGATGTTTAAATCTGTATAATTCGTAATCAAATCTTCGGCTAATAGACCTTGATCTATAATGTGGTTAAAAACCTCAATTAATTTTTCTGGAGAAGTCCCTTTACCTTTGGAAAATCCCCTAGACACACCTAATTTAGTTTCATTTGGTTCATGAGCGTTGATTAATAGTGCCTCTGCCCCCGCCTTATTGTCATTTCTATACAAATTGAAAATTTGATCAAAAAAACTATTGATTATTGCCGATGATTCTTGAAACCAATCCTCCTCTTGCACATCAATTTGTGAAGGATCAATATAAAGTGGTACATCTTTATCAATTAAACCATCTAAAAAGTCTAAATCACTCTGTGTAAGATCTTCAAGTTCGAAATACTGACTAAATTTCATCTTAATACCTCTTTTCTATAATTAGGCTACTAAAATAATAATTCGACAATATTCCCCAAACCCCTTCATTAAATAACAAGAAATAACAAAAAATATTTGAAGATAAGTTATATCCTTCCCTTTCCGCCATCTTTACAATTTATTTTTAAAAATAAAGGTGGACATATAGGTCGAAAATAGGGAACTTTGGTAATAAAATTAATAGATTATTAAAAAATTTATAGAAAACCTTTTACATAAAATTTAAGAAGAGAAATTTTTATGGTCACAGCTTGGTCACCGAGCTGTGACCAAATTTATAAAGTTTTAAGTTTATATTAAATAACCTCCATGATTCTGTAGCTCAGCTGGGAGAGCGCTACCTTGACAGAGTAGAGATCGCTGGTTCGAGCCCAGTCGGAATTATCAGTTAAACCTTTGCTACGCAAGGGTCAGTAGCCAGTAAGACATTTGTTTTCCTCCTAATAGAAAAAGAAACTAAAACAAATATGAAATTATTTTATTTCCTCATCCATCACTTTCTTATATTTTTCAAACTCAGAATCCTTCATTTCTCCGTTCATTTGTAATAGGAAATTCCCTTTTGAATATGTGTGAGAGAAGAACATAGATCCAGCATTGCCCAACCCATCATAATAAGATTTGGCTTGGTTAAGGTCAGTTTCATTTCCAAATTTAAAAATCCTTCCACCAGCATTTTCACCTAAAGAAGGAATGAGAATCCTTTTTCCTTCTTCTCTTATATTGCCAAATTCTTTTTGTTTAAGATCCGTTGGTTTTTCTGCTTCAAGCCCAGCACTTTTGAAAGCTTCAATAAGATTGTTTGTGGTGAGCTGTTTTTTAGTAGATGCTGCACTGCTACAAGCTGTTAACAATTTGATAAAATATTTAGTGGAGGGGGAAAGGTATGAAGTCATTTTTACTAATTGGACAATCTAATATGGCGGGTCGAGGCTTTAAGCATGAAGTGCCGCCAATTTATAATGAAAGAATCATGATGCTGCGAAATGGAAGATGGCAAATGATGACTGAACCTATTCATTTTGATAGGCCAGTAGCTGGTGTAGGACTGGCGGCTTCCTTTGCGGAGGCTTGGTGTAAGGATCATGAAGGAGAGAAGATTGGCCTTATTCCTTGTGCAGAGGGTGGCAGTTCCATTGATGAGTGGTCACAGGATGGAGCATTATTTCGTCATGCAGTAAATGAAGCTAAATTTGCAAAGGAAAATAGCGAATTGGCAGGGATATTATGGCATCAAGGAGAAAGTGACAGCCAAGATGGGAAATACAAAGAATACGATGAAAAAATACTAAGATTATTTAATGAACTAAGAGCTGAATTATCCGTACCTAACATTCCGCTTGTGATAGGAGGTTTGGGCGATTACTTGGGAAAGGCAGCATTTGGCGCAGGATGTGTGGAATATCAACTGATCAACGAGGAACTGCAAAAATATGCACATCATAACGAAAATTGTTATTATGTTACTGCCAAAGGCCTTGCATCTAACCCAGACGGAATTCACATCAATGCGATGTCCCAGAGAATATTTGGTATAAGATATTATGAAGCATTTAGAAAAAAAGAACATATACATGAGCCAATAACAAATGAAAATGAGTTAGTGAATGAATGTCATAATAGAATGAATACCTCAGCGGAGAAAACATATATAGCACTAGAAAAATTCACGTTGGGCAAGATGACTTACGAAGAGTTGCTGCAGGCTTTATCGTAGGCAAAGCTCATGGTAGACTTTGATTGGACAGTAACATGTCATATCTCTTGAAAGGATGATTGTGGTGGTGAAAGCAGATAAAGTTTCCTCCTGAATAAATGAAATTACATTCAGGAGGAGATAAAATGTTTAAACAAATAGACGAAAATTATACGAGAAAAGAGCACTTTCATCATTATATGACGTTAACCCGATGCTCATATAGCCTGGTGATCAATCTAGATATCACGAAATTGCATGTAATATTAAAAGAAAAAAAGCTAAAAGTATATCCTGTGCAAATTTATTTGTTAGCAAGAGCTGTGCAAAAAATTCCCGAGTTTCGGATGGATCAAGTGAACGATGAACTTGGTTACTGGGAGATTCTCCATCCTAGTTATACAATTCTAAATAAAGAAACAAAGACGTTTTCAAGTATTTGGACGCCTTATGACGAAAACTTTGCTCGGTTTTATAAAAGCTGTGTGGCCGACATTGAAACATTTAGCAAAAGCAGCAGCCTATTTCCGAAACCCCATATGCCAGAAAACATGTTCAATATTTCAAGTCTGCCGTGGATTGATTTTACTTCTTTTAACCTTAATGTATCTACAGATGAAACTTATTTACTGCCGATTTTTACGTTAGGCAAATTTAAGGTGGAAGAAGGAAAAATCATATTGCCAGTCGCCATTCAAGCACATCATGCTGTTTGTGACGGCTATCATGTCGGTCAATATGTGGAATATTTGAGGTGGCTTATAGAACATTGTGAAGAGTGGTTAAACGAGGCATTGTATAATTAATTTTCAAAAGGTGTAGTCATTTGATTTTTAGAAAAAGGCAGACTTTGCAGAGTCTGCTTTTTCTGTTGTGAGAAGAAATGTGTAAAATCGCGGTTACTCAATTGTTCTTTTTGCGGTTTCTTTTCGGTGCCTTGTAAACTCATGCATGTGATAATAAATGTAATATAAGGGAAATTAATGGAAGGGGAATGAGGGATGGAGAAAGTTCTTTCTTCACATGTTGGTGTGAAAATAAATGAATGGTATAAAATGATTCGGCAATTCAGTGTACCCGATGCAGAGATTTTGAAAGCTGAGGTAGAACGAGAAATTGAGCGAATGGAAGAGGATCAAGACCTGCTCATTTACTATCAATTGATGTGTTTTCGACATCAGCTTATGCTCGATTATATTAAACCTTCAGAAAAACGATCGCCTGCTGTTTCTGATTTGGTTGATAAAATCGAAAATTCAAATCATCAACTTTCTGGTATGCTGCAATACTATAATGCTTTTTTTAGAGGAATGTATGACTTTAGTAAGAAAGAATACATACAGGCTATCCAATATTATAAGATCGCTGAAAGGCAGCTCGCACTGGTTGTCGATGATATTGAGCAAGCGGAGTTCCACTTCAAGGTGGCTGAAGCCTACTATATTATGAAACAAACTCATGTTTCTATGCATCATATTATAAAAGCCTTAGACATCTATAAGCAGCATGAACAATATAAAGTTCGCCAAATACAAAGCTTGATTGTTATTGCAGGAAATTATGATGATTTCAAGCGATATGACAAGTCGTTAGAGCATCTAAATACAGCTTTTTCTATAGCAGAAGAGCTCGCCGATAATATGTTAATTGCTAAAATTCTATTGAACATAGCGAATACATATGATCGACAACAAAAGTACACTGAAGCAATCATACGCTACAGAGAAGTTTTAGACATTATTACACCACGAAGTATCGATATAAAACCAATCACCCTATTTAGTTTAAGTTGGTCGTTGTATAAGTCTAGTCAACATGATGAAGCCGCTCCACTCGTAGAAGATGGTCTTAAGTGCTCCTTAGAGATAAATGATTCGTTGTGTTTGATGTTATTTAAAGCTTTAAAAGCGATTTATATAGATGCTAATGAGAAAGCAATTCAAGAGGTGCTAAATTATTTTGATGGAAAGCAACTATATGTCTATGTAGAGGCTTTTGCTCAAAGTATAGGATTATCTTCTGAAAAAAAAGGGGACTTTGAAAAAGCTGCCGAATATTACAGAAAGGCTCTTAAAGCTCAAAATGATATTCAAAAAGGAGAGTGTCTGTATGATTATTAAAAAATTACTAGTCATTGTATCCATTGTATTGTTAAGTGTTTCAACAGTAGAAACTTTAAGAAACATTGAAACAAAATCAATTCGGAATACAACTATGGAGGAACAACAAAAATCAAATCGAAACACGACTATGATTGATCGAAATACAACCTCTGAAAACGTATAGACAAGATTAAAACAGACTTTAATAGTCTGTTTTTTTATGAAGTAGAATGAGCAAATGAACAGTTGGTCAATGTTATACTTATCTCAATAGATATAGGGAGGTCCCCACTTTGAAACCATTTTGGGAGAAAGAAGAAGAGAGTCCTTTCACGTTAGAAAAGATAGATGAGGAAAAAATTCGTGAGGCAGAGGGAACACTTGGTGTCACTTTACCTGATACATATAAAAAGCTCATTTTAGAATGGAACGGTGGCTTTACAGTTCGCAATGCTTTTCCAACCGAAAAGCCGAATTCATGGGCTGAGGATCATGTTCAATTTGACCATTTAAGAGGAATCGCCAAAGATGATGGCATCATGAATAGTCCCCAGTTAAGTGATGAATTGGAGCTGCCTGAGGGACTTGTATTCATCAGCGGAGAAGAAGATACATGGATCGCAATGGATTATCGAGAAACGAAGGAACATCCTCCTATTCACTATTTTGATTTAGAGATGGGAGTGGATTTTAAGCTGGCGGATACTTTCGATGAATTTATTGAGCAGTTATATACAGCTGAAGACGCCATGGTCGAGGTAGTAGAGATTGATGAGGAATCCTCGGATTTGTATGTCAGTAAAGAAGAGCTTGAACAAATTTTTGAAAGACAAGACCTTCGTCAGCAGAATCTTTTTAAAATGGCACATTATCCGATGGAAAAAACAGAAGAGATCGAATGGTTTTTCAATCGTATGAAACAATGCATCCAACAGATAAAAGATCAACATGTTTTGTATGAAGCAGCGACAACGATTCACTCCATCCTTCTGTTAAACCCGGAGATGCAAAGAAATGACCTTATCAATCAAGAGCTGAAAGAAATAGCGGAGTTTCTAGAAAATAGTGGTGAGCCTAATACCGCTTTTTTGGGAGAAGACATTCATCCAGTGAAAAAACGATAGTGAAAGAATAAAAGCCCCTGAAAAGGGCTTTTAAAATGTAGTTTAAGACCTCTTTTTATTTAAAGTTTTCATGATGAATAATGCGATATATGAAGCAATGAATGAGCCTAAAGTGTAAACAACTGACCACCCTAAGAAAGAGACATTAAAAAGTGTAAATGTCAGGATGAGTAAAATGATAAAGCTCACAACTGGCATGAAATAAATCTTTTGTACAATCAATGTGACGATAAAAGAAGCGATGATCATACTGACTGGAAGCAAGCCGAATGCGAATTCTAAATGAGTCATACCAATTCTCCCTTTATATGACTTAGCTACATTTGAGTTTCATAAATTATTAGACAAAAGAATTAATAACCATATCATAACATGAATAAATACAATTATTTCATTTTATGCAATTTAATAAAATGTCTGGGGTTATAAATCCTTTATTTTGTCATCTTATTGAAAGTCATATTTAAATAAAGTATAGTAACTTTATATGACAAAGAGGAGGATGGTTAAAGATGATGCATGCAGGAAGATTACGCCAGCAAACTTTGAACAATCAGTAATTTCATATGTTCAAAGGCTCTGTTTTCATCAAACGGAGTAAACGGGGTAGTCTGCACATTTTTAATGATCTTCAGCGGGAAAGTATGCAATTTCACTAGAAGACAGGCAGATAATTGTTCTGTCTTTTTTGTATGTTTTTAACATACAAAGAAAGGCATAAGTCTAGCTTTGTTTACTCTGACCACATAAAGTAGCCTTTTGTGGTTTTTTGTGATGATATTCTTGATGCCTATTGATCATGACTAAATGAGCAATTGGAGGAATGAATATGAATAGACTAGAATTAAAACAGTTAGCCAATCATCACGGATTAGAAATTTCAGAGAATACCATTAAAATAAATGAATCAGGTGTTGATTTTCGTGTCGCGCATGTCGAAGATTTACATGGTGATCAATGGATATTAAGAGTGCCTCGCAGACCTGAATCAATGAAACATACCTTACAAGAAAAAAAGACATTAGATCATATTAGAAAACAGGTTCAATTTCAGGTCCCTCAGTGGTCTATCTTTACAGAAAGTCTGATTGCTTATAAACAATTAGAGGGGGTACCGGCGGCTAGTATTGATGTGGAGAAGCAATCATATGTGTGGAGTTTTGATCAAACGAAAGTACCGCAAGCTTATTATGAATCATTAGGAAGAGTTTTAGCGAATGTACATTCCTTAGATCAACAGCCATTTAAAACGATCGGTGTGGAGATGCTCAGTGCTCATGAATTAAGAGGAACAATGAAACAGCGAATGGAACGTGTCAAATCGCAATACACCATTAACAGCGGTTTATGGGAGCGCTGGCAAGAATGGCTAGCTAAAGATTCTTTATGGCCGCCTTTCGTGGGAGTGAAGCATGGAGATTTGCATCCTGGCCACATTCTGATTGATGAAAATCAATGTGTGACGGGTGTGATTGATTGGTCTGAAGTGGGGGTTGGTGATGTATCTGCAGACTTTTTGTCGCATCAACTTCTCTTTGGGAAAGAAGGGTTAACAAAACTTATCCATGCGTATGAAAAAGCAGGCGGGAGAACTTGGCCAGGAATGGATGAACATATAATAGAACTTCTGACGACAAGTGCGATCACTGTGGCCGAGTATGCACAGAGATCAGGATTGAAAGATATGCATGAAACTGCAGCATACATGTTGGCAAACGAAAGCTAATCAATCAGAATGAATCCAAAAAAAGCCCCTAAAAAGGGCTTTTTTTAATCTAAATCATGAAAAAACTGTTTGAGTTGATCAATGAAAACTGATTTGGATTTTCCTTTTTTATAAATGAACTCGATATTGATGTTGAACAAATGATTCAGCATCTTCGTATGTGAAGTTTTCCCAGGATTGAAATTTTGCAATTGTGGGATTTGCTCGAATGTAAATATGCTGTTTGCATTCTTCATGTGTTAACCTCACTTTTTAATTTGTTCTTGATTTGAAAAAGTCTATCAGCCATTCAGATAGCTGCTGCTGTGCTTTGCTGACAAATCGATCTGCATAATAAATTAATTCCAAGTGACGGACAGGTGCTGGCTCAGCAATAGGAATCGAAACAATATTGGGCCACGTCGAATGTTGTTTTAGTAATCCTCTTGGCTGAATGGTTGCACCGATTCCCGCTTCAACCAGCTGCAATAGCGAAAACGCGGACCCAACCTCCATGACAGTGTCCAGTTCAACACCCTGTTCTTTACATACGTCATCTACTAAATCCCTTCCTAGATATCCCTTCGGATACATGACCAACGCATGCTGAGTCAGCTCTTTTAATGTCACTTCGCTCTTTTGGGCCAAATCACTTTCTGAATGAACAAATAATTCGTAGGGCTCACTTCCAAGTGGAATTTGAACGAGCCGCTTATCCGCAGGCCCTCGCAGTCCGATGCCGAGATCCACTTTATGCGAAAGGACTTCGTCACGAACGAAGATATTTGAATATGCCTTCAGATTGGTTTCGGGATAAAGTGTTTTAAATTCTACAAAAAGTGGAACCAGCTGAAAATCAAGATCGGAGGGGAGTACTGCGAGACGCACGGTTCCTCGTTTTTCTGATAATAGTTCTTTCATCGCATTTTTTGCATCTCTTTCAGCTTGAAGCATTTTCATGCCATATTGATAAAGCAGCGAACCAGCTTCGGTAGCAACGACCTTTTTGCCGATTCGATCAAAGAGCGGCATCCCAACTTCTGCTTCAAGCAGTCGAATTTGCTGGCTAAGTGTAGGCTGTGATATGCCTAGCTGCTCAGCAGCCTTTGTAAAATGCAAATGGTTGAATACAGCCATAAAATAGGTAATATGCCGGGTATCCATATGTCCACCTTTCATAAATGATAGTTTTTTTCTATCATCATAATACGATTTATTGTATTGATCAATGAATGCAGCAGATTTATACTCAAAGTAACCTTAACAAGATGAGAGAGAAAGAAGGGTATTGATGAAAAAAATATATTATTTAGCCGCTTTATTTTTAGCGGCATTAAACTTACGTCCGATCATTACTTCCGTGGCTTCCATGATGAGCATGATTCAATCAGAGCTTGGCGTAAACGCACTGACAGCTAGTCTTTTAACCACTTTGCCTGTTCTTTGTATGGGAATATTTGCTCCTGTTGCGACGATACTCAGCCGGCGGTTTGGTTTAGAAAGAACGCTGTTTTTCTCGATTCTTCTTATCACGATTGCCACCGCACTGCGTGGGACAAGCCAATCGGTTGCTATACTGCTCATGACTGCGTTTGCAGGGGGTGTAGGGATTAGCTTCGCGGGTCCTTTATTGTCTAGTTTTATTAAAAAATATTTCCCGAGAAATCCTGGTATCGTCAGTGTGTATTCAATTTCGATGACGATAGGTGCAGCGCTTGCTTCCGGCTTCACGATTCCAATTTATCTACGCAGTCAGCATCATCTTCCATTTGCATTGTCCTGCTGGGCTATTCTAGGGGTGGTTGCACTTATTCTATGGGTAGGTTTAGTTCGCAAAAATGAGCAGAGTGATCATATAACGTTGCCGTTAAAATTGCCGCTGAGAAACAAAAAGGCCATTCAATTCACCTTGTTCTTTGGCTTTATGTCTAGTATGTTTTATTCTTTGACGGCATGGATTTCACCGATTGCTCTTAGTTTCGGAAACAGTCCGCAATACGCTGCCATGCTCTTGACCATATTTACACTCATTCAGATTCCAGTGGCACTACTCGTTCCAGCGGTCGTTACTCGATTAGGAAAACCGAAATTATTTCTCGTCTTATGCAGTCTGTCTGAGCTGATTGGTCTCATCTTTCTTCTCCTGCCAATGCCGATCTTGCCAGCTGTCATTTTCCTAGGTATGGGTGCAGGTGGATTATTTCCTTTAGCGCTCATGTTACCGATTATAGAGACGCGTACTCCAGAGGAAGCCGGAACTTGGTCCGCCATGTCGCAGATGGGCGGGTATATCATGGGAGGATTCGGTCCGTTTTTCATTGGCTTGGTTTTCGATCTAAGCGGACATTTTTATGCTTCCATTGTGGCAATGCTTGTCATCGTCTCGTTAATGATTGGCGTTCAGTTATCAATGAAACTTGGTAGAAAAGAAGGAGAAGTGTCGAGTTAAATAATGCTGCTTCACATTTCAATAAAAATGGGGGAATTCTATTGCTCATTCGAGAGGCAAAAACGATCGATTATCCACAATTAAGACAAATCTATTTAGAATCCCGACGCCAGAGCTTTCACTGGCTCAATACAGAAGAACTCAATCTGCAAGATTTTGATCAAGATACGCAGGAAGAGCAAATTTTCTTAGCTGAGGAGAACAATAAAATCCTTGGATTCATTTCTCTATATGTACCAGATCGTTTTATTCACCTCTTGTTTGTACATCCAGAAGCTGCTGGTCAAGGGGCTGGCGATCTGCTGCTCAAACAAGCGATAAAAGTTTTGGGAACACCGGTCACCCTCAAATGTGTCTCCGAAAATCACAAAGCTTTATCTTTTTATCAAAAAAGAGGGTGGAAGGCTGTTGTAGAAGAAGGAGAACCTGGGGCGGAATACTGGGTGCTTATTTATGAATAGAAGTCATTTTATTTTATCATTTTCACGGCCCTTTATTGGGCCTTTTTGCGGTTTCTTTTCGGTGTCGAATGGTACATAAAATGATAATATATGTCATTATAGGGAAAATAGAGGAAGGGGTAAGGGCTGATGGAGAAAGTGCTTTCTTCTCACGTCGGTTTGAAAATCAATGAATGGTATTATCATATTCAAAGATTTAACGTACCGGACGCCGAAGCATATAAAGAGGAAATCAAATCAATGCTTGATCATATGGAAGAAAATCAAGATTTATTATTGTATTTCTCACTCATGGAGTTCAGACATAAATTAATGCTTGATTACTTGAATCCTTTAGAAAATGGGAAAGAGCGGGCCAACTTCAAGGAACTCGCAATGAAGATCAAAAGGGACCAAGAGAAATTAACAGGATTACTCGAGTATTACTTCAATTTTTTCTTCGGCATGTACGAATTTGAAAATTATGAATACCTAAATGCAATTACCTTCTATAAACGGGCAGAAAAAAAGCTGTCTCTTGTCAGTGACGATATTGAACGGGCCGAGTTCAATTACAAGATGGCTGAAATCTATTACCACATGAAACAAACCACATGTCCATGCACCATATCGCACAGGCGATAGAATGCTATCGAGAAAAAGATACATACACAGTAAGAGAAATACAATGTTCTTTTGTGATCGGATTAAACTATATAGATATGGGCTGCCCCGAAAAAGCAATACCCCATTTTCAACACGCACTAGAAAAAGCCGCCGACAACTCAACAAAACGATTAAAAGGATCAGCACTCTATAATTTAGGGTTGAGTTATTTTCATAACAATAACCTTTCAATGGCAATTAAATATTTTAATGAATCTATTCATTCGTTTAAAGAACAGGGATATGAGCATTTAAGCAAAATCCTTGATCCGCTGGTCATGTTGACAAAATCATACTTTAAAGATAATCAGAGTGATTTAGGTTTATATGCATTAAACTATGGGATCGAGTTAGCTGAAAAATTAAAGGATGATATTTTTATAAATACATTCATTATGTTGAAATCACTATATATAGATAACAATGTGAATCGTATAACAGAGTCAATGGCTTATTTGGAATCAAAGTCTTTTTTTGCAAATCTTGAAGATTTAGCGAAAGATGCAGCGAAGCATTATAATAAAGCAGGAGATATAGAACGCTCAAACGAATTTTACGAGAAGATTCTATATTTCCAACACCAAATTAAAAGGGGAGACTGTCTTTATGAAATTTAAGTCAGTAGCAACCGTATTTATAATTGTCAGTGTGTTAGGTGCTTTTAGCTATGTTTCGGCAAACGATATCCATAATGAAGCCCAAAGAGGACATACATCTAGTATCGGTTATTTTGCTTAAACTAAAAGAGCCTTTTTAATGGCTTTTTTGGTTTTCAATGTGCTAAGCCTTCAAAAAATGAATCGTAATAGAAAGGGAGCGGCCGTTGTCCGTTCTTTTTTGTTTTAAAGATTCAAATATTGAAAAATATGTATTTTCCATCATACACTACATTATTTTTAATATCCTACTGCATTATATTTTAAAGGATGTTACCGTTGTTTGTAAGGAATGATTGGCCAGTCTTCCAATACGAGTTGGAGGGAAATCATGAATTACAAAATTGAAATGTTAACGAATATGAAAATGGTGTATATGAGAAATATAGGGTCATATGGTAGCAAAGAGAATTTTGAGATGATGAAGAGATTTAAAAAATGGATCAAGCAACATCATTTAAATGATGAATTAAAGGAATATGGTATATATGGTGTTCCTCAAGATGATCCCAGAAAAATTCCAGCAGAAAAATGCAGATACGACCTCATGTTTATGACAAATAGAGATTTTTCAAAAGATCAAATGGTTCAGACTGGTCATTTTGAAGGAGGAAAGTATGTTGTGTTTACGGTGACACATACAACCGAAAAAGTGAATTTGTTTTTGAGACAATTGCCTCAAATGATCCAAAACAATCAATTAAACATGCGAAAGGCACCTATTATAGAGCGATATAGAGAAGAAGAAGGCGTGTGTGAATTCTTACTGCCTATCTTTTAAACACTTTATCAAACTGCAATGAAAACAGACCTCTTATGGTCTGTTTTCATGAATATTATATGTTTAAATATTCTACGACTCGTTCCTTTAAATAACGATACTGATCCTCATTCGTATCTTGAAATGCTTCTTCTCGATTTGAAGGTAGATCCATATAAACGATTTCCTCTGAGAATTGTGAAGAAGTAAAGTCGATTCTTATTCCATTCACTACATTGTAAAAGTGCCATCCGTTGGGTAATGCGGTCTTGTTTATTTTTCCGCCTAAAAGATCATGTACGACTAAAGAAGTGACACCACATTGTCCGTTTGCCGGGTTGTCTTTACTCCATTTTGAACTAGATTGAGAAGACCATGCTTTATAAAGAGCATCAATGATTTCGTCTGTCGTGTAGAGATTCATTATAAAAATCCTTTCTATATAAAAAGTGAAATGAATGTAGTATCTGTTTAGTCTATAGTAGATTTTTTTTCAATCAAAATCCAGATGCTATACTATGATTAAATCAATATTAACAATGAAGGGTCATGACAGGAGGAGCATGGTGTGATATTCATCATAGGCATTGTAATTGCTTTTATTGTTGCTATTTTAGGCTTTACTGTTTTCGTAAATGTAGGTAATGGGTTGGGAACGGTTTTTAGCATCATAGGCGCAATGGTCATTTTATGGATAGCAGGAAGGCTGCAAAGACAAAAAGAAAAGAATGATCCAAACATATTATTAGATAAAATGATGATGCTTTTTCAAGAAGACGGTTTTCAGGCTTCAACATACATCTTTTCACAAAATGTTGATAAAGGCTTTGCCATTGATGATGAGCGAAAGAAAATGCGCTTTATTACACATCAACCAGGCGGCTCATCTCGAAAATTCAGGTTTGAAGTCACTGAGCTTTCCTTGAAAGAGTTGAAACAAGTTGACATGTTAGAAGATGGTATACCGATTAAATATTCTACTGAGAGTGATAATAATGAAGAGATCTCGACACTTGAATTAAGATTAACTATGAATGATCAGGAATCATCAACGATTACGATCAACTTCCTGCAATTTGATGTGCCAGTTCGTAAGAGCGACGCCGAATATTTGACTGAACGAGAAAATCTGGAGGAAATTTATCATGAAATTGATTCAATGATGAAATCTGCGGATTAATGAAATGACTGTTCATAAAGAAGAAATCACAATTTGATGTGGTTTCTTTTTTTATGTCAATCAAGACAAAGCTGGTTCAGTCATTGCGGTTGAATGTTTTTCTCAAAAATGAATAAAGATAGACTAGACACGAAAACGAACATTGATATCAAAATGACTCATGTGATGAGGAGGAAACATACATGCAAAAGCTTTGCAGGGAAGTCTGGATTGAGGTTAATCTTGACGCGATAAAAAGAAATATCGAAGCCATTCAAGCGCATATTCCAAGGAAAAGTAAGATCATGGCTGTGGTGAAGGCGAATGCTTATGGACACGGTTCAGTGGAGGTAGCGCGGCAGGCATTAGAAAGCGGTGCGACAGAGCTTGCAGTTGCCAGCTTGGAAGAAGGCATTGTATTGCGAAGAGCAAAAATTGAAGCACCGATTCTGGTCCTTGGATTTACCCCGCTCGACTGTGTGAAAAGGGCTGCAGCTTGGAGAATTGATCTCTCCGGCCTACGTGAAGACTGGATTGTTCAAGCAAATGAGATCTTAGCGGAAGAAGAAAGTCAGCATCGCCTGGGGATTCATGTCAATGTCGATACGGGGATGGGACGATTAGGTGTACGGACAAAGGAAGAGTTGTTAGCAGTGGTAGAGGCGCTTGAAGAGAGTGAAAACCTGAGATGGGATGGAATATTTACGCATTTCTCCACTGCGGATGAGCCTGATCCTGATTTCACACTGTTGCAGCACAGCATTTTTATTGATTTTCTTCGTTTCTTAAAAAAACAAGGCATTACACTGCCCACGGTACATATGAACAATACAGCGGCTGCTATCGCGTTTCCTGAATTTAGCGCAGATATGATTCGGCTCGGCATCGGGCTATATGGACTGTATCCCTCGCAATACATTGAGAGTTTAGACGCTGTTAAGCTAGAGCCCGCTCTTAGTTTAAAAGCAAGGATTGCGTTCGTGAAGGAAATGGTGACTAAGCCAAGGACCGTCAGCTATGGGGCAACCTATGTAGCAAAACCTGATGAAGTCATTGCGACCATACCGATCGGTTACGCAGATGGGTACTCACGTGCTTTATCCAATCGAGGATTTATGCTTTTCCGCGGAAAACGAGTGCCGATTGCTGGCCGAGTCACAATGGATATGACCATGATCAGTTTAGGAGAAATGAAAGCAAAGCAAGGCGAGGAAGTCGTTATTTACGGCCGTCAAAAAGGCGGAGAAATTTCTGTCGATGAAATCGCCGAAATGCTCAATACGATCAACTACGAAGTCATCGCCACCTTAAGCCGCCGCGTTCCAAGATTTTACCGTCGAGGCGGGAAGATTATTAAAATATCGACGCCGGTGATGTATGTGTGAGTTCAATTTAAGCAGACTGCAAAATTCGATTAGCCCCCTTTACATGGCAAGGGGGCTAACTTTCACGACTTAAGCACGATACTCTTTATCTAAAATAAGAATTGGTTTAATCGTAGATCCATTTTTAGAATCTTCAAAGGCTTGTTCAATATCTTCTAATTCGTAGAATTTTGCTAGTTTCTCAACTGGGAATTGTCCATTTTTAAAGAACTTCACTAGTTTAGGAATAAGTAGTTGCGGAACAGCATCCCCTTCTATCACACCTTTTAATGTGAGAGCATTGAGCATTAGGTCATTTGTTACATTAAATGTTAAATCACGCTTTCCTACTGCTACTGTTGCACAAGTCCCTTTGACACGCAGGCAATGAAGGGCAGCTAGAGTGACTTCTGGTACACCAGTTGTTTCAAATGAGTAATGTGCACCTTTGCCTTCTGTTATTTCCTTAATTTTTTCAGCTGGATTCTCATGCTTACTGTTGATGATATGTGTTGCACCTAATTCTTTTGCTAACTCAAGGCGGCTATCATGTATATCAACGGCAATAATCGGATCACAGCCAGCGATTTTTGCTGCCATTAACCCACTTAAACCAACAGCGCCTGTACCGAACACTACAAAGCTTGTACCTGGTGCTGGAGCAAGTGAATTTAAGACAGTACCGCTCCCGGTCATTAAGCCGCAGCCGAATGGTCCTAAATAACGCAAATCGGTTTCTTTGTCTACTTTCACTACATTTTTCTCATCAACCGTAGCATATGTACCAAAAGACGATTGACCAAAAAATTGCGATACATCTTGATGATCATGTGTATGAAGTGGCGTTTCATTATGCTTATTACGACCAGAGAAATTCAAAGGCATCATGTTCTCACATCCACCTGCGTTCCCATCTAGACAATTATGACAATGACCACAATAAGCGAAGCCTAGTACAACGTGGTCTCCTTCTTGAACGGTTGTGACATTAGAACCTGCTTTGACTACAATGCCAGAGCCTTCATGTCCTAATACAGCAGGACGTGGGACAGGAAGCGTTCCATCTAATACTGTCGCATCAGTATGACAGACGCCAGATGCAACAATTTTGACAAGCACTTCATCTGCTTTTGGGTCATCTAGTAATAACGTTTGTTTCTCGAAATCTTTTTCATTTGTTGTGACCATCGCTTGAATTTCCATATCATGTGCCCTCACTTTGTATAGTATAATATTTAATAAAGTTAGATCAAATGTCACAAAAAATTCATTTCTTTATGACTAATTTGATTGTAGGTCGAAAGATTTTTCGTTTCAATCAGCAAAAAAACTTTTTTGTATAGGTTTTCAACACACAGGAATTTATGTATCTCTAATCAACATTTTTTAAAAAGTGTCTAAAGGAGGGGCCAATGATCAAAAAAGAGGATCGCCGTGTTGAGCGAACAAAAGAAACACTTCGGCAAACATTCAAAATACTAGTAAAAGAAAAAGGATATTCGCACGTAAAAGTAAAGGATATTGTGGAAAATGCAAACTATAATCGGACGACGTTTTATGTGCATTATGAAAGTAAAGATGAACTAGCAGCAGATTTTATTTATCGGGAAATGGAAGATTTCGAATATGAATTTTGTAAGCCGACTCGTGAAAATCCCCTGTTAGACTTAACTCGCATGAAACCAGAGGGCACCTATGTATTTCAATATATCGTCGAAAATCGCGACTATTATGATTTATTAGTTATGGAAGATCGCATCCCGCAAATACAAGAACAATTGCTTAAGAAAATACAATACATCTTCCAAAATAGAATGTCGTTTGTGAGTGATCAGTATGCAGAAATCAACGACAGTTATTTTATCCAATATCGTTCATACGGCATCTTTGGTTTTATCATTGAATGGATTAGAAATGACTACAATGCGTCCCCCTCTGAAATGGCACGCCGCATTATCAATTTATTATATAATCAATCCTCACTCATGATTGAGCTGAATGGCGATGAACCGATTATTAAACGTGATGCTTAGAACATATCTTCACCACACAATATATTTAGATGATTGAATGAATGACTTTTGATGTTGAGTCAATTGATTTATTAAATGAGAGTGAAGCCCCTAAATTTTCATTGAAGAAGATGTAAAATTATATTTTTGCATTTGAGGTACTCATGTGCTTTATCGAATTAAGAATTTAAGCTTTTGGTGCAAAAAAGATAAAGTAAGCCTGAGAGGTCTTCATTTGCGTTTATCGAAAGATATATTCAGAGAGAAAAATACAGATAAGTTTGATATATGTAGAAAGATATTAATAGAAATGTGTGCATCCTGAATTTATGATGGGACACAATTGTAAAATTTAAATGTTATTACAAATATGTCGATAAAAGGAGGGATATTTAAGATTTGGAGGAATGAAATAATGAAAAAAGGTTTATTCTTAGTGCTTTTGACTATTTTTATGATGGTCACAATTCATCCGTTAAAAGCTCATGCTGCTGAAACAAATGGGTGGACGAAGCGAGCGGACTTACCGGAAGAGCGTATCGGAGCAAGCGTAGGAGTAGTTGAGGGAAAAATATATGTATTCGGTGGAGCAAGTCAGCAGTCTAAATTCAACAATTCGACATATATGTATGATCCTAAAACTGATTTGTGGTCAGAAAAAGCAAGTATGCCTAGATTAAGAACAGGAGCTGCCTACGCAACAGTAGGTAAAAAAATCTATGTTATTGGCGGTCTTACTGATACAACTAAAACAGTTCACAAAACCATCGATGTTTATGATACGGAACTAGATCAATGGACAGAAGAACCAATTAAGATGCCTGAGAAATTTATATATACATCTTATATAACTGGTTCCTTAAGAGCAGTTACAGTTGGAGAAAAAATTTATATAGTAGCATCTTTATCAAGCTCTCAAGTAAATTTTTATTCCTATGATACGGTAAGTGGAGAGTGGGAAAGCTTAGATAATTCTCAATTAGCTCCTCGTCAGGGTAGAAGTATTTCAGAGATAAATGGAAAGTTATATATTGCTGGTGGTGAGGCTAATGTTAGCCGAGCGAATGATAAAGATATATTAGAATATGATATGGCGCTAGGGAAGTGGCAACGGTTAAAGGATGTTCAATTAAATTCTTTTGCATATGAAGCTGCTTATGTGACATACAATCATAAATTATTTACAATTGGCGGTCAGCGAATTGGAGATAGATCGAGTAAATTACTAAAACAAGTTCAGATATTTGATCCACAAACTAGTCAAGTCAAAGATTCCTTATATGAAATTCCTGAAGGTAGAGTTGGATCTGTGGCAGTTATTGCTGATGATCAATTATATGTTATTGGTGGAAGAGATTATGCTGAATCAATTGGTAGTCATTCTGTCAAAAACAATTTTAAATCTGTTATTTCTATTCCATTAAAAGATCTGCAAAAAGTGTCAAAGGATCAGGATGAAACAAAACCAGGTGATGGTTCAACAGAAGAACCAAAAGATCAGGACGGAACAAAGCCAGGTGACGACACAACCGAAGAACCGAAAGATCAGGACGGAACAAAGCCAGGTGACGGCACAACCGAAGAACCAAAGGATCAAGACGGAACAAAACCAGGTGATGGCACAACTGAAGAACCAAAGGATCAAGATGGAACAAAGCCAGGTGAAGAAGCAACAAAAGGTATACTTTCAATTACCATGATAAACGGGCTGCAAAAGGATTATCTGCTCTCAATGAAAGAAATCAACGATTTTCTTAACTGGTATAAAGAAAGAAGCTTTGGAATTGGTATGAACTTCTATGAAATCAATGATGAACACAATAAAGGTCCTTTCACAAGTAAGAAGGATTACGTCGTGTACCAAAATATCTTAATGTTTGATATCAAGCAATACTGAAATTCATAAATGATAAAGCTGCTGATAAGAGATCAGCAGCTTTAATTTTTATAAAATTGTTAAAATTAGGATTAACGTCATGAAAAAATGTGATATCTTTTAAAAAATCTGCTAAACATCCTATAACCACATCCGATAATAGAATTGTCAGGGTTGATAAGCCCTAGAATAAAGGACTTTTTTCAGACAAGGACGTCTGTCAGGTCCCACATACATGGAGGTAATAGAAAATGAGAATTAACCACAATATCGCAGCACTTAACACATTAAACCGTTTGTCTGCAAACAACGGTGCGAGCCAAAAGAACATGGAGAAACTTTCTTCTGGTCTTAAAATCAACCGTGCAGGAGATGACGCAGCAGGTCTTGCGATCTCTGAAAAAATGCGTGGACAAATCCGCGGATTAGAAATGGCGTCTAAAAACGCACAAGACGGTATCTCTCTTATCCAAACAGCTGAAGGTGCATTGACTGAAACTCACTCAATCCTTCAACGTGTTCGTGAACTAGTTGTACAAGCTGGAAACACTGGTACACAAGATGGAACTGACCTTGGTGCAATTCAAGAAGAAATCAACAATCTAGTTCAAGAAATTGGTAACGGTACTGATAAAAATGGTATCTCTGACCGTACTGAGTTCAACGGTAAAAAGTTGTTGAATGGTGATTTTGCTGATGGTACAGCTACATTAACTTTCCAAATTGGTGCAAACAAAGCTCAAAAATTAGATGTAAATATCGAAGCAATGTCTTCTGACAAACTTGGTGCTACTCAAGCAGATGGAACTCTTGTAGCTGGACAAGCGATCTCTAACCTTGATGTTACACAATTCGCTGCTCCTACACCAACACTTACATTTGATCAACAACTAGACATCGTAGATGGTGCAATCAAACAAGTTTCAGATCAACGTTCTAAACTAGGTGCGGTTCAAAACCGTCTAGAGCACACAATCAACAACCTTGGTGCTTCTGGTGAAAACTTAACAGCTGCTGAGTCTCGTATCCGTGACGTTGACATGGCGAAAGAAATGAGTGAGTTCACAAAGAACAACATTCTTTCTCAAGCGTCTCAAGCAATGCTTGCACAAGCGAACCAACAGCCACAAAACGTACTTCAATTACTACGTTAATGACAGGCCCCTTATGGGGCTTTTTTGTTCGTATTCATTAATAAAGGCTATATGATAATCATTTGAACGAATAACAGAATTGAAATCTTTATAAAACTAAATAGTGAATAAAGATATATAAAATTGATCAATAAATATGAAAGAATGTTAAACTTCCTGTGAAATAATCCGATAAAAGAATTGTCAGGGTTGATAAGCCCTAGAAACAAGGACTTTTTTCAGACAAGGATGTCTGTCAGGTCCCATATACATGGAGGTAATAGGAAATGAGAATTAACCACAATATCGCAGCACTTAACACATTAAACCGTTTGTCTGCAAACAACGGTGCGAGCCAAAAGAACATGGAGAAACTTTCTTCTGGTCTTAAAATCAATCGTGCAGGAGATGATGCAGCAGGTCTAGCAATCTCTGAAAAAATGCGTGGACAAATCCGCGGATTAGAAATGGCTTCTAAAAACGCACAAGACGGTATCTCTCTTATCCAAACAGCTGAAGGTGCATTGACTGAAACTCATGCAATTCTTCAACGTGTTCGTGAACTAGTGGTTCAAGCTGGAAATACTGGTACACAAGATGGAACTGACCTTGGTGCAATTCAAGAAGAAATCAGTAACCTTGTCAAAGAGATTGGCGGCGGTACGGATGGAAATGGTATTTCTGATCGTACTGAATTCAACGGTAAAAAATTGTTGAATGGTGACTTTGAAACAGCTACATTAACTTTCCAAATTGGTGCAAACAAAGCTCAAAAATTAGATGTAAACATCAAAGCAATGTCTGCTGATAAACTTGGAACAGACCCAGCTGATGCTACTAAAACAGTGTCTGCTATTAAAGTAACTGATTTTGCAACTACTAGCTTCGATGATCAACTAGATATCGTTGATAATGCAATTAAACAAGTTTCAGACCAACGTTCTAAACTAGGTGCGGTTCAAAACCGTCTAGAGCACACAATCAACAACCTTGGTGCTTCTGGTGAAAACTTAACAGCTGCTGAGTCTCGTATCCGTGACGTTGACATGGCGAAAGAAATGAGTGAGTTCACAAAGAACAACATTCTTTCTCAAGCGTCTCAAGCAATGCTTGCACAAGCGAACCAACAGCCACAAAACGTACTTCAATTACTACGTTAATGACAGGCCCCTTTATGGGGCTTTTTTTTATGTTGTTTTTTCTTCGAATTTCCTCCAGTCTTATGATTCTTAAATCCCTCTGATAAATCATGAAAAATGACCTTTAAATTTGGCATACTCTAGCGAAACGATCATAGTGAATGAGACTTTATCCTTATTTATTCCTTTTTTGTTAAACATATTCCATTAAGGTTCGATAAATGGATTGTAAGGCTTACAAAAAAATTCTAATTTAGAACTTTTGGATAAGGACGTCCAATTGGTTCAAACACATGGAGGTCATTTAACATGAGAATTAACCACAATATCGCAGCACTTAACACATTAAACCGTTTGTCTGCAAACAATGGGGCAGGACAAAAGAACATGGAGAAGCTTTCTTCTGGTCTTAAAATCAACCGTGCAGGAGATGACGCAGCAGGTCTAGCAATCTCTGAAAAAATGCGTGGACAAATCCGCGGATTAGAAATGGCGACGAAAAATGCACAAGACGGTATTTCTCTTATTCAAACCGCTGAGGGAGCATTGACTGAAACTCACTCAATCCTTCAACGTATTCGTGAACTAGTTGTACAAGCTGGAAACACAGGTACTCAGGATGATACAGATCTAGGTGCGATTCAAGAAGAAATTGATGCGCTAGTTCAAGAAATTGGTAACGGTACAGATAAGAACGGTATTTCTGACCGTACTGAATTCAACGGAAAGAAACTTCTTGACGGTACTTTTGCTGCTGAGCCAGAAGGCGGAGAAGCGAAGAAACTAACTTTCCAAATTGGAGCTAACGGTGCGCAGCAATTGTCGGTTCATATTGAAGCAATGTCTGCTGATAAACTTGGAGTTGAGGATAAAACAGTTTCTACTATTAAAGTAACTGATTTCGCCGAAATTGCAGCAGATGAAGAAGGTGGATTTAACGACCAATTAGCAATCATTGATGGAGCCATCAAACAAGTTTCAGATCAGCGTTCTAAACTTGGTGCAGTCCAAAACCGTCTAGAGCACACAATCAACAACCTTGGTGCTTCTGCTGAAAACTTAACAGCTGCTGAGTCTCGTATTCGTGACGTTGACATGGCGAAAGAAATGAGTGAGTTCACAAAGAACAACATTCTTTCTCAAGCGTCTCAAGCGATGCTAGCACAAGCAAACCAACAGCCACAAAACGTACTTCAATTATTACGTTAATGAAAAAGCCCCATTAAAGGGGCTTTTTTTATTTCAATTGAATGACAGCAAGTGCTCTAGACGAAAATCAGGAACCGCTTCATGGAAAAAAGCTCGGTTGTCTTCATCGTTCTTTTGATCCCATTGCTTCCACCATTCGGCGGTTTCTCCAGAGGTGTCAGCTTGAATCATGTTGTGCAGCTGTTCTAAGTTAATGATTTCTCTCGGTTCTGTTAAGAAAGAATGCATCCGGTGATACGCCTCAAGACATTCAGGCTGTTTTGTGACAATGGCGTATTGTACGTAGCGATTTAAAAATTCTTGTACGAACGTCAAGTGGGGGATGGTTGTTTCTCCTTTTAACTCGACGCCGTCCCACGCCATATCAGCAATCGCACAAAGCCACCAGCCAAGTTCACTCGCGTGCTGCATTTGTTGTAATGCGTCCTTTTCAAAGGATAGCCGCTCATTTTTTTGTGCTTGTTTGAGCATACGGTCAAGTGTTTGTGCTTCAAGAGCTGCTTTGGTCATGCCCTGTCCATGAATGGGATCTAACGTACACAAGGAATCGCCCATCACCAATAATCCACTTGGCCAATCCTGCATTTGTTCATAGTGATGTCTTACGCAAGAAGGGACTCTAAATCCTTTTGGTTTTGTAAAGGGCGTTAAATGGGTGATGGCTTCTGCTATCGCGGGATGAGTCAGTGCAGCGGTTTCTGAATCAAATTGAGCATCATCCGTTGTTGGATAATGTGAACCGCCAGCTGTAGAAAGAAGAACAGCTACTAAATCATGATCTACCCGTTCAAACAGTCCTGTTGGGATTTGTTTATGAGGCTGTCCAACTACGACCATTGATTGCAGGTATGGCGCACCTGGAGGTATTTGGTAGTATCTTGTGCTGTAGCCTAGAAACACACTTAACTCATCAGTCTGTGGTAAGGTCAATCCAGCGTCTTTCAGCCATTTTGGCAATTTAGACATTCTTCCAGACGTATCAATCACTAAGTCTGCTTTCATTTCATGAATGCTTCCAGGCTTTATTTGCCGGTCCTTCACAATGAGCCCCATGACCTGATTTGTTCCTTCTTTAAACTGAAGCGAGATGGCTTCATGTTTTTCTAAAAATTGCACACGTTCCTCTTTTAACATTCTTTGCATCAACACCCACTCTAGCATCGCGCGTCTTGTGACGGCGGTTTCTTCTGTATCAGTGAGCGTTAACTCGCCATCTTTTGTGATAAATCGAGAGGTTTGATGCATTGTATTAAATCCGTCCATTGCCAGTAACTCTTTTGTATAACCAGGGAATAGACGTTCAACGATTTGCTTGCCAAGTGGCAGCATTCTATGTGGATGAAAGGCTTGAGGAGTGCCGAGACGATTCTCAGGAGAGTCTGGCAGTTCATCCTTTTCAATCATCAATACTTGATGATAATACGTTGATAAAATTTTTGCAGCGAGCATCCCGGTGATACCTCCGCCAATGACGATTGCCCGCTCATATTTCATGCGTTGTGTCACAACATGCGCCTCCAATGAATACATAAAATGGTTACATGACCATTTCATCATATGTTGATTGATTAATTATAGCAAATTTACGTTTGAATATAGAAAGGAAAAGTATTGCTTTTTACTCGTAAATATGAAAATTTTCTTCAATTATCATTATTATTTTTAAAAGTAACTATTAATTTAAGAAGAACGACCGATAAACTATATAAGGGGGTAGAAAAATTGGATATACTACAGAGTATTGTGACAGCAGCACCTTATATGATGCAGATTTTAAAAAACGAAGTGACGATGGGTGTCATTGATCGAGAGAAATTCTTGCTGTATTTGCCATCGAAAGATGTGGATTTTCAAATTCGAGCTGGAGAACTCATTAAGCCAGATGATTTAAATATGAAAAAAGCGCTCAGAGGTGAGACATCAAGTATGTTTGTGCCTGAATCGGTTTACGGAATACCATTAAATGCAATGGGTCTGCCAATTTTTGATGAAAATCAACAAGTTATCGGCGCACTCGCTTTAGGTTTTCCGATAAAAAATCAATTAGAGCTTGAAGCATATATGGAGTCATTAAATGACATCATTCATAGTATTCAAGAAAAGGTGCATGTGGTGGCGGCGCATTCAGAGGAGCTTTCTGCGACAAGTGAGGAAATGACCTTACAAACGCAGCAAACACTTGAAAGCTCGAAAAAAACATCCGATATTACAAAAATGATTAAAGGTATTTCGAAACAGACGAGTTTGCTAGGATTGAATGCGTCAATCGAAGCAGCCAGGGCAGGAAAAGAGGGTGCTGGTTTTAGTGTTGTAGCAAGTGAGGTTCAAAAGCTTTCAAGTGAAACTTCACGTGCAACAGAAAACATCGAAAGCTCATTGCAAGGAATTTCCTCCAATATACATACATTACTTGAGAGTATGGGGCATATGAAAGGTTCATCAGCAGAGCAAGCTTTACTTGTGACAGAGTTTAGCGAAATCGTGGAACGATTGACAATCGTAAGTAAAGAAATGAAAGAATTCATGCAGCATGTAATGTCAACGTAAAAAACGAATCCAAAAGGGATTCGTTTTTTTGATGCGCTATTTTCTTTTGTTCCGATCAAAGCGATAATCGTATGTTTCTCCCTTTACCACATTTAAAAATTCATGCCCAATTTGAACAAGCTGTCCATTTTTCCATTTGATGAGGGGGTCTTTATCAGGGTATTTCCAGTAAATCGTTTTCTTTCGGTGGGTGAGTTTGTTTTCAATTTCTGCTCTAACTGCGTTCTCCTTTAGTTTCCCTCCGCTATGTTGATAGGTATTGATGATATATGTTCCGTCAGGTGATGTCATCGAGCGGATAAAGGTTCCGTGAGATACGCCTTGAAGAGAAAAGCATTTCCAGTAAATGATGCCAGCGAAGCTAAGGAATAAGATGACAAGGGTGATGGTAGTTTTCTTCTTTAACATGAATTCCTCCAGATGTAGATCACAATATTTCTAATTTATGAGAGAGAATGCAAAAAGATTCATATAGTCCAAAAGTTCTATTCTTTTCAATTATCGGTCATTTTTTCTCAAAATTCAACAGATAGCCGTAAAGATAAGGAAAATTTAAGGATGTTTCATGTCGATAGATCGTTCGAAATCCCTTTACAAAAGAATTTGAGATCAGTAGACTTATGCTCATATAGAGAAATGGGGAAGATGGAATGACGCAAATCATTGATACATATCAAAGTTATGAAGAGCTTTCCGCTCATGAAAGAGAAGGAATCGACTATCAAATTCTTCATGAGTGGAAAGGTGACCAGCTTTTAATTTTGTCCCCTCATGCCGGAGGAATTGAATCTGGCGTGAGTGAGCTCATTCATGAAATCGCAAGTGATGATTCTATGTATTTATTTGAAGGCCTTAAAGTGAAAGGCAATCATGTGCTTCACATTACAAGCACACGTTTCGATGAGCCGGTGTGCCTTTCTCTAGTGCATACCCATCACTATACGTTTGCGCTCCATGGCTACGGGGAAACAGAGGAGCTTCAAACATTAGTGGGCGGTACAGACAGAGAAAGAGCGGCAGAAACAGTGAAACGTTTAACGCTTCATGGATTTCCCGCAGTGCTGCTATCTGAATCTGATCGCTATTCTGGAACACATCCTCACAATATTAATAATCAATGTCTGACCGGAAAAAGTGTACAACTTGAAATCAGTCAGGCGCAAAGAAGAGCATTCTTTCAAGACTTCAGACGGCGCTATCGACGTGAAACGCAAAATGAGCAATTTTATCGGTACACAAATGTACTCAAGCAAGTATTAAACCTTTATGAATAAACTCCTGTTGTGCCCTATGCAGAAGAGGCTTACGTTTGATAAACAGCTTCTTTTTCCGCGACCTTTTCGGCTTTCATTAAATAAGATGTAAACTCTTGTTGGAAGCGAATGCCTGCTTTCCGCTGTTCGAATAAGGCCAGCCGCTTTTCAGCAAAAGCCCAGGTGACGTGAAATGTTTGCGCAATGTGCAAAATGGCTTGCTGCCGAAGGCTTGGAAGCTTCATTTTCAGCAGCATAAAGGTCGGTACACAAAAGTGATACATGAATTGTTTTGCCTGAAACTCTTGCAGTTCTCGAAAGAGTTTGTGCATCTTGAAATGATTGCCTGCATGCTTCAGCACATGACAAAGCTCGTGAGCAAAATCCTGCCATTGTTCCTCTGAAGATAGAGATCTGTTTAATATAATACTGTAAAGACCTTGATGCTTGATCATCATGCTGCCAGTATCCTCATAATGTACCCATACATGAAATTCAGAAGCGATCCTTTGCATGTCTCTATAAGCAGGACCGCTTATTTGTAATTTGGCATATAACCGCTTAATCTCTTCTTCTAAATGGGTTAAAAAACCAGTCATTTAAAAACCTCCAAGCAAACGTATGTTCTATTTTTGACGTAAAAGAAAAGTCCATATAGGACTAAATAGCTAATGAAGCTATTGCTTACTTTTAATATCGGCTTATTTTTAACAATTTTAACATAAAATCAAGGAAAAATGGAATTAATTCCTGTTTTTTTCTTCATTTTTGCGTTTTCCACTACTAAAAAGAGTGGATTGAATTCAAATTTTACCATAGTCTTCTCACTAAAACAAACACATGTTGTCTTACGAACGCCACCAATTGATGAGAAAGATCAATTCAATCTAGTAAAAGGGAGTGCATAACATGGTAGAAATTTATCAAGATTTTATTCCAGTTGGAAACGGAAACCGCCCGGGATACGCCATGACACCGATGTATGTGACGGTGCATAACACAGCAAACACGTCAAAAGGAGCGGATGCGAAAAGTCATGCGGCATATGTAAAACGCCCAACGACAGAGGTGAGCTGGCACTTTACAGTGGATGATCATGAAATATTCCAGCATCTGCCGTTAAATGAAAATGGCTGGCATGCAGGGGACGGACAAGGGAATGGTAACCGAAAGTCGATCGGCATTGAAATTTGTGAAAATGAAGATGGGAATTTTCAGCAAGCGGTGATACATGCGCAATGGCTCATCCAAAAGCTGTTAAAGGAACATAACATTCCACTAGCTAATGTGGTCACACATCAGCATTGGTCTGGAAAAGCATGTCCACGCTTGCTTCTCGCTACATGGGATGAATTTAAAAAAGGAATTGAAACGGCAGGAGATCCGGAGACGGTCATCACGTATGTCGTCAAAAGCGGGGATACATTAACGAGTATTGCTAAAGCTCATGACGTCACAGTTCAAGAACTACAGAAGTGGAATAACATTAGCGACCCGAACAAGATTCAAATTGGACAGGTTCTCAAAATTTATCGAAACGATGGAAAAATGATGTATGAGCTGCCAGATGGGATTTTAAAGGTGACTTCCCCTCTAACGAAAGGAGAGCACGTACGCCTCGTCCAAAAAGCGCTTGCTGCAGTTTATTTTTATCCTGATAAAACGGCTGCAGATAAAGGCATCGATGGTGTTTACGGGGAAAAAACGGCGAATGCCGTGGCACGCTTTCAGCTGGTGAACGGGCTGACAAGTGATGGGGTATACGGCCCTAAAACGAAGGAGAAGCTGCTTAAACTGTTAAATCAGTGAGTGTTTCTGTTTGTATGATTGGATGGCTGTTTCACTTTTTTCAATTAATCGCCTAGTATATGGGGAAGGCTGATATTCGGCAAACTGAACATATCTCAGTTGTTTGATTTTCTTTTTCATTTTGGCACCTCAATCGTTGCAGCGTATGGTGTATTGTATGCAAGTCTACGTAAAAATGGAATCAGGACGCGGATTTCGTTCCGCGTCCTTTAGTGTAATCAAGCCTTTTTGTTTTTATACTCATCCAGAAGCTGTTCATTCTTTTTAAAAATTCGCTCAGTATGGGGGCTTACCTTGTAATCGGCCATACTGATATGGCGTTTTTTCTTTAAAATCTTAAAAGGGTTTTTCTTGCGATTGTTGTTATCCCCTTGAAGTGCGTGGTCCATCTTCATCACCTTCCTCTTCGTCAGGCAAGATTAGGTCATAAATTGTTGTAAGTGATGTCATTAATAAATAATCGAACTCCGTGACAATTTCATCGGAGGTGAGCTTAATGACAAAGTGAGCATCTGCTACAGAAAATGGGATGAGCACCAAATGACCGAAATCATCGTAATATACTTCCTGCCTGTCAAGCTTCGCCTGAATGAGAGCCCGCTGGTCAAGTGGCCGAAGCAGGTCGTCTTTTTGTTCCTGCATATCGTATGGACAAAGCACCGCTTGAATATTCATCTTGTCGGCAAAAGAATAAATAAGCCGCTCAATTCCCTCTATATATGCCTCTACACTTCCATAATATACATGGATCGGTTCATTTTTCAATAGGTATTGGTACGTTTTTAGTTTATTGAGGTAAGAATGAAGCAAATCGTTATTTTGTTCAAGGAGTTGATGGGTGTCGGTTTCCAGCTCATGATTTCCGAGTTTCTTTATATAGGAGCTGAGAAAGATGAAAGCATCGGTTAATGCGAAAAAAACGGCAATGATCAAGTAGTGCATCCAATCGGTGAAGATCGAAGAAGGGTCATTTGTCCAGTACACAACAGCACCAGCTACATAAATCCAATACCACGTTTTACGAATGGCAAACATCTTTTCTTTTACTTTTTGTTCAAAGCGCCATACTGCAAATACATACACAGCAAGAGCACCTAGCAATAACCATACGGTCAATTGAAAAAATAATAGCATGTTCTTCTCTCCCATAGACAGATGAATACTTGTTTATTTCTATGGATATGATTGGAAAACCTGCTTCATGAAAAAATGTCCTGCAGGTAAAAGGTGTTTGAGTGTGCAGACAAATAAAAAAAGACCTGTCAGACAGGTCTTTGAGATTAGAGAATCGCATTTAACACGAAGTATATAAGAGCTCCTAGAGTTCCTGAAATCGGTAATGTGATGACCCAAGTGACAAGCATACGTTTTGCCGTACCCCAGTTTACCCCTTTGACTCTGTGTGCAGAACCTACACCTAGAATAGAAGATGAGATAACGTGAGTGGTACTAACAGGTAAGTGAATAAACGTCGCACCGAAGATAATAGCTGCACCCGTTAAGTCGGCAGATACTCCGTTTACTGGACGAATTTTCATAATTTTACCGCCGACTGTTTTGATAATCTTCCAGCCGCCAATTGAAGTACCTAGTCCCATTGCAAGCGCACAAGAGAATTGTACCCAGAAAGGAATGTCGTCTGTTGTATGCAAATTACCTGCAATTAAAGCCATCGTAATAATACCCATCGCTTTTTGCGCATCGTTTGTTCCATGGGTATACGATTGCAGTGCAGCCGTTAAAATTTGAACACGTCGGAATTGTTTATTTGTTTTTGCGAGATTGTTGTTTCTAAATATAATTTTGATAATGGTATACACGATATATCCCAATACGAAAGCCAGGATAGGTGAAAGCAAAAGTGCTTGAATGATTTTAATGAATCCCGAATAGTTTAAAGCGCCAAAACCGGCAGAGGCAATAACAGCTCCTGCAATTGATCCGATTAGTGCATGTGAAGAACTACTCGGAATCCCGTAATACCAAGTAAGCAAGTTCCATGTGATGGCGGCAATTAAAGCAGCCAAGATCACAACAGAGCCGTTTTGAAGTGTAAATGGATCTGCGATGTCTTTTGTAATGGATTTTGCCACACCTGTAAATGTCATTGCTCCTAAGAAGTTCATGAACGCTGCCATGATGATCGCATGTCTAGGCTTTAATGCTTTCGTTGAAACTGAAGTCGCAATGGCATTTGCTGTATCGTGAAACCCGTTAATGAAATCAAAAGCAAGTGCACAAATGACAATAAGTATGGTAAGGATGAGTAATGTGTCCATGTTTAACTAACCCCGTTACGCATTCTTCATAATGATTGTTTCTAGATTGTTGGCAACACTTTGACAGGAATCAGCGATTTCTTCAAGTGTTTCGTAAATTTCTTTGTATTGAATCACCTTAATTGGATCTGTTTCTTTTCCAAACAAGTTCTTTAATGATTTACGATGAAGATTGTCACAATTATGTTCAATCTCTTTGATCTTGATTGCGTGCGGATGAATATCTTTCAAGCGATTTTCAGCTAGTAAATCAATTGTGATTAAAATTTCTTTCGCACACTCTCTGATGTAGTGGCTGAATTTGTCGATATGTTCGTCAGAGCTTGTGATTGAGTAAATTTCTAATGTCGCTGAAAAATGCTCAATTCCATCTAAAACATCATCGAGGCTATTCGTCAATTGAAGAATGTCTTCACGTTCAATCGGTGTAATAAAGGCTTTGTTCAGCTCTTTAATCATGGTATGAACATGATTATCACCTTTTGTCTCATATTCCTTCAATGTGTCAGAAAATTCTTTCAGAGTGGTTTGATTTGTTACTTTATAGCTAACAAAATACTCAGCAGTTTCATCTAAATTTTTAGCAATCTCCGTTAACAAGACGGAAAACTTGTCTTTTTTCCTTTTTAACATGTAAAAACCCTCCATTGTATAAATGAGACAATGCACACATCAAATAATTATATATTCTTTTGTCGAAAAAAAACAGGTGTAGTCGAAAATTTCTTCACTTTTTCTATTTGATCTTATTCTGACCTAAAGATGTGATCTCAACACACCTTTTTCTAAAAGGGGAAAAGCAACGAAAAAAGCGGGCCATTTTTGGCACCGCTTATAGGCTAAGAAGCCGAATGAATCAGCTTAAACCGTTCACAAACAAGAAGCATATCCTCTTTGAAATCTAATCCGTATGATTGGAGTGCTTCTGTGAAAAATTCTTTATGTTCTCTATACCAATAGTCATAAGATAAATCGCCTTCACCTTCTGCTTGTGCAAATGATTCGGGGACTTCATTCATTGGCATGACATCTACATGTGTGATTTCAATGATGGCTTTTGGTTCTTCCTGGCTGTCCAAAATGACTGCATATTGTCCAGGTTTTGGAAGCGGCTCCTGTTCCTTTTCATAAAACAGGTATCCAGAACAAGTGGCTGTTTTTTTTCCTTGCTTTACAAGATCAAGCAAATGATCAGAATCTGAGCCGAATGCCCACGCTGAAACAAACGCGTCAGCAGGTGCTTTTTCTGATCTCTCTTTCCAATAATCTTCCCAAAATAATCTGCTTTTGTTGTTCACCGTTTTTCCCCCTCTTTGTTGTATTTATTATACCTTGAAGCCGAATGGTTGGAAATGATGTGTCTTTATTCCTAATGAGTAAGTGTGTCATATGTTTTGAAAATCAATGTTCGATTTGGGAAATGTAGGATGATAGGATGAAAATTTTTGAAATTTTAGAATAATCTATTGTATTCTGGTCAAGAAGTCGGTAAGGTCAAAGTAAGAATATGGAAGGGGTGTTGTTCATGAAACGCATTTCTCTAACTGTTTTGTCCATATGTCTGTTTGTTTTCTCGTTTTTTCTGCCAGTCAGCCAAGTCAATGCGAACGAATCACATGGGAGTAAAGTAGCTGTTGGTAAAGATGGTATGGTGGCTACTGCTCACCCGCTGGCATCAGAAGTAGGTGCTGATGTATTGAAGAAAGGTGGAAACGCAGTCGATGCTGCTGTTGCCATCCAGTACGCACTGAATGTGACAGAGCCAATGATGTCTGGAATTGGCGGCGGTGGTTTTATGATGGTTTATGATGGAAAGACAAAAGAAACATCCATCATCAATAGTAGAGAACGAGCACCACAAGGCGCAACACCTGACATGTTTTTAACGGATGAGGGAAAAGTCATCCCATTTGCTGAGCGGTCCACACACGGTAATGCGGTTGGTGTTCCAGGGACAGTAAAAGGCCTTGAGGCAGCATTAGATAAGTGGGGGACCCGTTCGATGAAGGAATTGATTGAGCCTTCCATTCAGCTTGCAGAGGATGGATTTGAAATCGATTCTGTTCTGGCACAAGCCATTGAAGATCATCAAGAAAAGCTGAAAAAAACGGCTGCAGCGCCAATCTTTCTTCCAGATGATCAGCCGCTCAAAGAGGGCGACCTGCTTGTGCAGCCAGGTCTTGCTAAAACATTTAAGCTCATTGCGAAAAAAGGAAGCAAAGCATTTTATGAAGGAAAAGTAGCAAAGGCACTTGCAAATACAGTCCAAGATTTTGGCGGAACGATGACAACTGATGACATTGGTCATTATGAGGTCAAGACTGACAAGCCTATCTGGGGAGACTATAAAGGATACCAGCTTGCAAGTATGCCTCCACCAAGCTCGGGCGGTGTGTTTATGCTGCAAATACTCAAAATACTAGATCACTTCAATCTATCTCAATATGACCCCAAATCATTCGAAAAATATCAGCTGCTTGCTGAAACAATGCATCTCTCCTATGCTGACCGTGCTGCATATGCAGGCGACCCCGAATTCGTAGATGTTCCACTAAAAGGACTACTAGACGATGATTACATTTCAAAAAGAGCCTCTCTCATTCAATTAGATCAAATGAACCAAAACCCGAAAGAAGGAGATCCATGGGCGTATGAGGATGAAAAAAATCCATCCCCAATTGTCCCGCAGCCAGAAGATAAAACCATTGGCGAGACCACTCATTTTACAGTTGCCGATCAGTGGGGAAATGTCGTGTCATTCACAACAACCATTGAACAGTTATTTGGTACAGGGATTCTTGTTCCGGAATATGGCTTTTTCTTAAACAATGAACTAACAGATTTTGACGCAAGACCAGGTGGAGCAAATGAAGTTCAGCCGAATAAGCGTCCATTATCCAGTATGACCCCGACCATCATATTCAAAGATAACGAGCCGGTCATGACTGTGGGCTCACCTGGAGGAACGACCATTATTGCTTCTGTTTCACAAACCATTCTGAACTTGCTTGAATACGATATGGAGCTTCAAGATGCGGTGGAAGAGCCGCGGATTTATACAAACAGTACAACTTCTTACCGATACGAAGTAGGTGTTCCTCTTGATGTGAGAACGAAGCTAAATGACATGGGTCACCGTTTTGGCAGTTCACCTATTGATATAGGAAATGTGCAAGCCTTACTCATTGATCGAAAAGCAGGGACATTTACTGGAGTAGCTGACTCCTCGAGAAATGGAACTGCTGTTGGTGTCAATTTAAAGCTATCTGCCGATTAAGACCATTTCCCGGGAAAAGAAGCGCCTCTTCAAGATGGCGTTTCTTTTTTGTTTAAATGAAAAAACAGAGTTGACACCTGTGAATAGTTTGAATAATATATAGACTAACATCAATCATACATAGCTGATCGGACAACCGAAGGCTCTTGGCAATTTGAAGTACAGGACTGTGATGTATTTCAGGTGGCTAAGGGTCTTTTTTGCGTATGAAACGGCAAGGTTGGTGTCACTATTATTTGATAACGGGGGAGCGGGATAACATGAAAAAGTGGAAATGGGTCTCTATCGTGACCATCATATTAGTCTTGGCTGTGACGAGTACTGCATGCTCAAACGCAAACGAAGCCTCAAAGCAAAAGGGAAAGGTTGAGCTGTTAAATGTTTCGTATGATCCTACACGTGAATTGTATCAGGAATACAATCAAGCCTTTCAGACATATTGGAAAGACAAAACAGGTGAGGATGTCACGATCAAGCAGTCTCACGGTGGATCAGGAAAGCAGGGAAGATCGATTATTGATGGACTCGAGGCAGATGTGGCAACACTGGCTTTAGGGTATGACATTGATGCGATTGCAGATCGCGGACTGCTTTCGAAAGATTGGCAAAAAGAATTTCCAAATCAGTCAACACCGTATACATCGACCATTGTGTTTCTTGTGAAGAAAGGGAATCCCAAAAATATTAAAGACTGGGACGACTTGATCCGGCCAGGTGTGTCCATCATTACGCCGAATCCGAAAACGTCCGGCGGTGCAAGATGGAATTACTTAGCTGCATGGGCCTATGCAGATAAAACATTTCATGGGAATGAAGAAAAAACAAAGGATTTTGTCAAAAAGCTATATGAACATGTCGAAGTCCTTGATTCAGGTGCACGTGGAGCCACAACGACCTTTGTTGAACGCGGCCTTGGGGATGTCTTAATTGCATGGGAAAATGAAGCCTATTTGACTCAGCACGAACTAGGCAAAGACAAATTTGAGATTATCACCCCATCGATTAGTATTCTAGCGGAGCCGCCCGTTGCGGTCGTTGATCAAAATGTGAAACGTAAAGGAACAGAGAAAGTGGCGAAGGCTTATTTAGATTATTTATATTCTAAAAAAGGGCAGGAAATTGCAGCGAAAAACTATTATCGCCCTAGAAATCAAGAAGTCTTAAATAAATATAAAGACCAGTTTAAAGAGATTGATATGGTGACGATTGATCAAGCGTTTGGCGGGTGGAGAAAGGCGCAGAAAAGATTTTTTGATGATGGCGGCTTATTTGATCAAATATACAGCGGACAAAAATAGGGGGCGATGTGATGAAGAAAGCACATGCAGCCGCCAATAAAAGAAAACGTATATTGCCTGGATTTGGTCTGAGCCTTGGGGTGACGCTCGTTTATGTGAGTGCGATTGTCGTCATTCCTTTATCCATGGTATTTATTTGGACGGCTTCATTAGGAGCAGAGGGGATTTGGAAGGTTTTTACCGATGCAAGAGTATTGAAGTCGCTTCAGCTGACCGTGACGACTTCCTTTGCAGCTGCTCTCATCAATGCAGGGTTTGGTGTACTGATTGCCTGGGTTCTCGCCAGGTACACATTTCCTGGAAAGAAAATCTTAGATGCTCTCATTGATTTGCCTTTTGCTCTCCCAACCGCTGTTGCGGGTATTGCCCTCACCACCCTTTATTCTCCTAATGGATGGATTGGTCAATTTCTGCATATAAAGGTGGCGTACACACCGATTGGGATTATTTTGGCACTGATTTTTATTGGCATTCCATTCGTTATCCGGACCGTTCAGCCTGTGATAGAGGGGCTGCAGCAGGAAGTGGAAGAGGCTGCGGCAATTCTTGGTGCGACAAGGAGACAGACCTTTTTTCACGTGCTGCTGCCTGCCTTGTTTCCTGCGGTGATGACTGGATTTTCACTTGCGTTTGCAAGAGCACTAGGTGAATATGGCTCTGTTGTGTTTATTGCTGGAAATATTCCGTTTAAAACAGAAATTACACCGCTGATGATCATGTCCAAGCTTGAACAGTATGATTATCATGGTGCCGCAGCGATTGCATGCTTGATGCTGCTTCTTTCGTTCTTCGTCCTGTTATTGATTCACGGCATTCAGTGGTATGTTGAGCGGAAAAAACAAGTATACGTGAGGTGAAACCATTGGAGAGAGAGCTTAGTCATCGGCACCATGTTCAGTATAAAAGTCCTGTATCCGAATCTAAAGCGGTGAAAATCCTATTGATTACGGTGGTGTATGCTTTTTTGATTTTATTTTTACTCATTCCGCTGATCGCCGTTTTTTCAAAGGCATTTGAGAAAGGGTGGAGTTCATACCTTCTGGCCATCTCACATCCAGATACACTAGCGGCGATCAAATTGACCGTTTTCATTGTCGGCGTCACCTTGCCGCTTCAAATGATCTTTGGGGTTAGTGCTGCATGGCTTATCACAAAATTTAACTTCCGCGGAAAACGTTTGTTAACGACTGTGATTGACCTCCCGTTTGCCGTTTCGCCTGTGATTGCTGGACTTGTATTTGTGCTTTTATTTGGTTCAAACGGGCTTTTAGGGCCATGGCTTATGGAGAATGGATGGAAAGTCATTTATTCTGTTCCAGGCATGATCCTAGCAACCATATTCGTTACATTTCCGTTTATTGCTAGAGAATTAATCCCGTTTATGCAGCATGAAGGCATTCATGAGGAGGAAGCATCGCTTACACTTGGTGCAAACGGATGGAAGACTTTTTTCTTTGTGACACTGCCGAATATCAAATGGGCTCTTTTTTACGGTGTCATCTTAGCCGGGGCAAGAGCGATTGGTGAATTTGGTGCCGTGTCGGTTGTATCAGGTCATATTCGAGGGATGACCAATACGATGCCGCTTCATATCGAAATTTTATACAATGAGTACCAATTTCAAGCCGCTTTTGCTGTGGCGTCCCTCATGGCGTTTGTGGCAGTCATTACTTTAATTATTAAGCAAATCATTCAGCAGAGGGATCACCGGCTTGGCAAGCGGTCAACATAAATGGAGGGATGTGCCTTGGGGATAACAGCAAAACAAATATCAAAACAATTTGGTCAGACAAAGGTTTTGCAGAACGTGGATTTATCGATAAGAAATGGTGAATTGATCTCTTTATTAGGACCATCTGGCTCTGGGAAGACGACGTTATTAAGAATCATTGCAGGTCTTGATTACGCCAATAACGGGCAGGTTTTATTCGGAGATCAGGATTACACACACGTTCCAGTACGAAAGCGGCAGATCGGTTTTGTCTTTCAGCAATATGCGCTTTTTCGAAATATGACGGTTTTTGATAATGTGGCATATGGACTGAAAATTAAACCTAGAGGAGAAAGACTGCCTAAAAAAGACATCAAAGAGCGGGTACATGAGCTTTTAGAGGTTGTTCAGCTGACGCAGTATGAGCAGCGGTATCCAGAGCAGCTGTCAGGCGGACAAAAGCAGCGTGTAGCACTAGCGCGCGCACTTGCCGTTCAGCCGAAGGCACTCCTGCTGGATGAACCCTTTGGCGCACTCGATACAAAGGTGAGGAAAGAATTAAGGCATTGGCTGAAAAAAGTTCATCGTGACTTTCAAATGACCACCATTTTTGTGACTCATGATCAAGAAGAAGCATTCGATATTTCTGATCGTGTTGTGGTGATGAATGAAGGAAGAATCGAAAAAATTGGCACAAAGGAAGAAATGGCAGTGCAGACAGACAATCTATTTGTATCTGAATTTTTAGATATAGGAAGCCACATTTAACAAGAAGTATAGAAGGGAGAGACGCAGTGATCACTGCGTCTTTTTTTTATAAGAATTCCCCTAGGAACATTGACTTATAATTTCGAATATTATAATATCTTTACAAAGGTAACAGTATTGAACATTTTTCGGAACACGAAATTGTAAGCGCTTTATAAAAGGTTCTATTCTAAAATGTTCCTTCTTTTTGTTACATGTGTTCATATTTATACCAAATGAAAGGGGTGGTTGTTTGAACAGCTTGTTTGAGTTAGATGAACAACTGATTAAGCTGCAGTTCGAAGCATCTTCGAGAGAGGAGGTGACCACATATTTAGCAGGACGGTTAGAAGCTGGAGGGTACATTAAATCGAGCTTTTTACCAGCAGTGCTTGAAAGAGAAAAAACATATCCTACAGGCCTTCCACTTGCAGCCTTTGGGGTAGCGATTCCGCATACAGATCCAGAGCATGTGAACAAACCGGCGATTAGTGTAGCTACTTTAAAGGAACCTGTTATTTTTCATAAGATGGGAAGCCCTGATGAAACAGTGCAAGCCAAAATTGTGTTTGTCCTAGCAATCTCTGAGCCTAGCAAGCAGCTTGTGATGCTGGAGAAGCTGATGACACTTTTTAGAAAAGAAGAAGTGATGACGAAGCTATCTTATATGACATCTTATGAAGAAGCGGTTGACGTGCTTCAGCAAGAACTAAACCAATAGCCATTCACGAAAATATGTAAGCGCTTTATCTGAAAAATTCAGGAGGTGGATGTATGATCAAGCAAGCCGTCGATTTTATATTAGACCTTGGACCAACTATTATGCTCCCGATTATTATGACGCTTTTCGGTATGATTTTAAGGCAGGGCTTTAAGAAATCCTTCAGGGCCGGTATTACGATCGGGATTGGATTTGTCGGTGTCAATCTTGTCATTAATTTGCTCGTGAGCGGTCTTGGACCAGCTGCGAAAGCCATGGTTAATTCCCTTGGGCTAAAGCTCGATATTTTGGATGTTGGATGGCCGATTGGAGCTGCCATATCCTTTGGTACACCCGTTGCCCCGCTCATGATTCCTCTTGTGCTTTTATTAAATGTCATCTTATTGTCCGTGAACTTTACGAAAACGCTGAATGTGGATATTTGGAACTTCTGGCATTTGATTTTCGCAGCCTCTGTTACTTACTACGCTTATCATAATATGTTCTTGGCTCTTGCTGTTGGCTTGATCGTCTCTGCGATCACGCTGAAATTAGCCGATTGGACGGCGCCGACAATCGAACACCATTTCGGATTAAAAGGCGTATCGATGGCTCATGCTGAAACGGTCAACTTTGCCCCGCTGATGTATGCGTCCAACCGCATCATTGATAAGATTCCTGGTTTAAACAAAATTCATGCTGATCCAGAAACATTGAAGAAACGCTTTGGCATCTTTGGCGAACCGCTTGTGATGGGTCTCATACTTGGTATCATTATTGGTCTTCTCGGCGGCTATGATGCAAAAGGTGTGATGACGCTCGGTATCCAAATGGCGGCAGTCCTTGTCTTAATGCCAAGAATGGTTGCGTTATTAATGGAAGGACTGATTCCAATCTCTGAGGGCGCTCGTTCTTATATTCAAAAGCGTTTCCCAGGGAAAAATGTCTATATTGGTTTAGATACAGCGATTGTTATTGGTCATCCAGCGAATATGGCGGTAGCCCTTTTAATGGTGCCGATTACGATTTTGCTCGCAGTTGTTCTGCCTTACAATGGCATGCTCCCGTTTGCTGATTTATCGGTTCTGCCATTTACAGTTGTCTGGGCAGTAGCAGCCGCTCGTGGAAATATTATTCGCGGCCTTATTAACAGTATTTTTACATTAATGATTGTCTTCTTTATCGCAACGAACCTTGCTCCGCTTGCGACAACAATGGGGAAAGCAGTCGGCTTTGATTTCCCAGAAGGGGCAAACATGATTTCAGGTATTGATCTTGGTTCTCACGTCATTCCTTGGATCATGGTGAGACTTCTTGATCCGAGCAACCCGTACTTTATTGCAGCGATCATCTGTGCACTCGCTTATGCGCTTCTATGGTACTGGGTGCGAAATGATATTAAAAAGCAGTATGCGAAAGAAATGGGCTTAGATCAGAAAGAACAATAAATGAGCTGGAGGGATTCTAATGGCAAAGAAAATATTAGTATCATGCGGAACGGCAGTTGCAACATCAACGGTTGTGGCTAAAAAAGTAGAAGAGACGTTAAAGGAAAAAGGATATGATGTCGTGGTGGAACAGTGTAAGGCATCTGAAGTCCCGCAAAAAGCGGAAGGCGCCGATTTAATTGTGACGACAACGCCTGTAAGTGATACAAAAGGGACACCTGTGATTCAAACATTATCCTTTTTAACTGGTTTTGGCATTGAAGATGATATCGAGAAAATCATCGATCATATCAAGTAGAGGGCTATTTTCTGAAGGAGCTTTCCCGGCTCCTTCTAGTGATTTGAAAGGAGGAAGTCTCATGCAGCAGCATGCTTATAGCCGAACGTCTGCAGTGTTGTCTATTTTTCTTCCAGCCGTGCTCATCTCTCTGTTTTTTCTCTGGTCTCTTTATACGTTATGGTCAGCAGGACCTGAGCCGTTAGCTGTGTTAGGCGTTTATACGCTGCCTATTCTCATGCTTTCTAGTATCACAGGACTGAACCAGCCGACAAACGTCATCATTAGTGACGATCAACTGAAGATAGGGGCTTTTGGCAGATGGCACACATATGCAGTTTCTGATATTAAAGGAAAGCTTTTTTTAAAGCCTTATCCTCATATCGGGAAAGTCTATGTCAGGGTGGGGCCAGCTCGTATATTCGGAGGGCGCTACTGGATATCCAGTGAGATGAGTGAGTACAAGCAGCTTGTTCAAACGTTGCAGGATTTTGCGAAGGGTGATGAAAAGGAGGATGCCGCTACATGAAATCAGCTGTCTTTTATTCTTCAGAGAACATTCGGTATGAGGAGCGGAACCGGCCAGTCATTGGTGATGATGAAGTTCTGTTAAAGCTGCGAGCCTGCGGCTTATGCGGAACGGATATTTATAAAGCAACGCATGAGACAGTACCTCCTGGGACGGTGCTGGGACATGAAATCGCTGGTGATATTGTCGAGACCGGCAAGCGCGTGACAAATGTCCAAACGGGAGACAGGGTCTATGTGGCGCATCATGTGCCTTGTTTCACCTGTGACTTTTGTCAAAAGGGATTTTATACGATGTGTCCGCAGTTTACAGCCACAAATGTAGAGCCGGGCGGGTTTTCAGAATATATCCGTGTACCTGCTTTGCATGTCAAGCACACGATGGGCAAGCTTCCAAAAGACGTATCGTATGAGCAAGGGGCGATGGTAGAACCGGTTGCCTGCTGTCTGCATGGGTTTGAACGAGCTCCTGTTCATCCAGGAGATTCCGTCTTGATCCTTGGAGCGGGGCAAATTGGCTGCATTCAATTGCAGCTCGCCAAATATTATTTGGCTGGGAAAGTGATGATAACAGATGTGAATGAGAACAGGCTGCTGCAAGCGAGGAGTTTAGGTGCTGACATCGCTTTTCATCCAGCAGCCGAGCCAGTGGAAAACCGGGTGATGAAAGAAACAAATGGAAAGGGAGCAGACCTCGTTATTATTTCTGTTGGGAGCAGTGCGCTTTTAAAAGAGGCGTTTCAGGCTGTAGCGCGAGGCGGGACGATTTTGGTGTTTGCTCATTTTCCAAAGGGCGATGTGGCCATTCCTGCTGAACGATTTTTCAATGATGAAGTGAAGGTAGTAGGAGCCTTTTCCTCTCATCCATATCACTATCGTGAAGCCCTTGAGCTTCTGAAAGCAAAAGTGGTCAACACTGAAAAGATGGTGACGCATCGTTATCCGTTAAGCCAGCTGCTTCAGGCGATAGAATGTGCGAGGCACCCTGAGGGTGAGAGCGTCAAAATCATGATGTATCCAGATGAATGAGTGTATGAGATTGAAAGAGAAAGAGAAGTTCTTTGGAAAAGGGCTTTGCCTTTCTCTTTTTTTCTGATAATAAATGAAAACGCTTAAAAATGAGAGAGAAATGCTTGACTTCGATGACACTTAAACGTATGATGATTACAAATGTAACATATAAGAACAAATGTAAAGGGGAGAGAAGAAATGCAAAAACAAATCACTTTGCCTGAACAGATTAGTCATGAGAAATTAGCAGATTTATATAAACAAATGTGGTTAGTGAGATATTTTGATGAAAAGGTCGATCAATTCTTTGCAAAGGGACTTATCCATGGCACCACTCATTTATGTGTTGGACAGGAAGCATCAGCTGTTGGATCGATTGCCGTATTAAAAGATAAAGATAAGATCGTCAGCACACACAGGGGACATGGTCACTGTATTGCAAAAGGGGCCGAGGTCAATAAAATGATGGCTGAATTGTTTGGACGGGAAACCGGCTATTGTAAAGGAAAAGGCGGCTCGATGCATATCGCGGACTTAGAAAAAGGAAATCTTGGGGCAAATGGAATCGTTGGCGGCGGTATCCCGCTGGCAACAGGTGCAGCGCTCACATCTAAAATGAAGCAGGAAGGTTTTGTTGTTCTTTGTTTCTTCGGAGATGGTGCCACAAATGAAGGCAGTTTCCATGAAGCTTTGAACCTTGCGTCCATTTGGGATTTACCGGTTGTGTTTATTTGTGAAAACAACCAGTACGGCATGTCTGGCCCTGTGAAAGAAATGATCAACATTGAAGATATTTCAACAAGAGCAGAAAGCTACGGAATGCCAGGAAAAACGGTTGATGGAAATGACATGGTCAAAATTATGAACACAGTAGATGAAGCAGTCAGCCGTGCGAGAGCGGGAGAAGGTCCATCACTCATTGAAATGAAAACGTACCGCTGGAAGGGTCACTCTAAGAGTGATGCGAAAAAATACCGTACACGTGAAGAAGAGACAGAGTGGAGACAAAAAGACGGAATCAAACGCTTTAAGTCTCTTTTGATTGAACTGAATGTTTTGACAGAAGAGCAGGCAGCAAGCTTACAGGAAGAAGCGAAGCAGGAAATTGAAGCGTCTGTAGAATTCGCCAAAAACAGTAAAGAACCGTCAATCGACACACTATTAGAGGATGTATACGCCTAATTAGGAGGGGAATCACGTGACAAAAACAACAGTGAGAGAGATTTCATATTTAGAAGCCGTTCGAGAGGCTATGAGTCAGGAAATGAGAGAAAACCAAGATGTCTTCATTTTAGGTGAAGATATTGGCGTATATGGAGGTGCTTTTGGGGTCACGCGCGGCATGATTGAAGAATTTGGGCCAGAGCGCGTTCGCAATACACCTATCTCAGAGGCTGCCATCGCAGGTGGGGCAGTCGGAGCGGCTTTAACCGGTATGCGTCCGATTTTAGAACTTCAATTCTCTGACTTTATTACAATCGCAATGGATCAGCTTGTGAACCAAGCAGCCAAAACGCGATACATGTTTGGAGGAAAAGGGAAGGTGCCGCTCGTTGTAAGAACGCCAGCAGGATCGGGAACGGGTGCAGCGGCGCAGCACTCACAAAGCTTAGAAGCGTGGATGGCACATATTCCAGGACTCAAAGTGGTTCAGCCTTCAACAGCCTATGATGCAAAAGGTCTTTTAAAAGCAGCGATGGATGATGACAACCCTGTCATTTTCTACGAGCACAAGCTTTTATATAAAACAATCGGTGAAGTGCCTGAAGAGCAATATTCAATTCCTCTAGGAAAAGCAGATGTGAAAAGAAGTGGGAAGGACGTCACGATAGTAGCAACAGCGATTATGGTACACAAAGCGTTAGAAGCGGCAAAGGAACTAGAAACAGAGGGAATCGATGTTGAAATCATTGACCCAAGAACACTTGTCCCATTAGATGAAGAAACCATTATCGAATCTGTGAAGAAAACAGGTAAATGTATCGTTGTTCATGAAGCGGTAAAACGAGGCGGCTATGGCGGAGAGATTGCAAGTATGATAGCGGAAAGTGAAGCCTTTGACTACTTAGATGCTCCAATTAAACGACTTGGCGGTCTTGCGGTCCCAATACCATATAACCCGACGCTGGAAAAAGCGGTCATTCCACAAGTGCCAGATATTATTGAAGCAGCAAAAGAGCTTGTGCGCTCTTAAGTAAAGGGGAGAAGATCATGCCAAAAGAGATATTTATGCCGAAGCTAAGCAGTACGATGGAAGTCGGCACCTTGCTTCAATGGTTTAAAGAAGAAGGAGATTCGGTTGAAGTCGGTGAGCCTCTTTTTGAAATTATGACAGACAAGATCAATATCGAGGTGGAAGCATATGATGATGGTATTTTTCTAAAGAAATATTATGAAGCCGATGATCAAATTTCGGTCAATGCTGTCATTGGATACATCGGAGAGGCAAATGAACAAGTGCCAAGCGAACCGCCAGCACAATCAGAGGAAGATTCACCAGACAGCAGCGAATCGGCTTCATCAGACACGGCTTCATCCAGTTCTACTGAAGCCCCAAAAACACCTAATGAAAAAGTGCGTGCCACTCCTGCGGCGAGAAAAACGGCAAAGGATCATCATGTGGCGATTCATGAGGTATCTGGCACAGGACCTAAAGGCAGAGTTCAAAAGCGGGACGTCGAGGCGGCTGTCCAATCTAATGAGAAAGATCAGCGCGTGTCACCGCTTGCAGAAAAAGTGGCTGCTCGTGAAGGAATCGATTTAGCGAATGTTGCTGGATCTGGTGCGCACGGAAAAATCATGAAGAGTGATGTAACGGCAGCAGCTGCACAAACAGCAGAGTCTTCTCCAGTGAAAACACAAAAACTAGCTGGTATGAGAAAAGTGATCGCTGATCGCATGTCACAAAGTGCCTTTACAGCACCGCACGTGACATTAACAAGTGAAATCGATATGACAAAAGCGAAAGAAATACGCAAACAGCTATTGCCAGCGATTGAAAAAGAGACAGGCTACAGACTGTCGTTCACAGAAATTATGATTCATGCGGTCAGCAACGTACTCACACGCCACCCGCATATCAATATGACATTTGAACAAAATGAGCTTCATTTCCATGATGATGTGCACATTGGTCTTGCTGTCGCTGTAAAAGATGGCTTAATGGTTCCAGTCATTTCTCATGCGAACCAAAAAGGATTAAAGGAGCTGACAAAAGAGGCAAAAGAAATCGGCCGAAACGCACGTGACCAAAAACTGCTGCCAGATCAGCTGAAAGGGTCCACTTTTACCATTAGTAACTTAGGTATGTATGCCATTGATACCTTTACCCCGATTATTAATCAGCCAGAAGTGGCGATCTTAGGGGTTGGGCGCATTCAAGAAAAACCTGTTGTGGTAGATGGAGAAATTCAGGTGCGGCCAATGATGGGCGTTAGTTTATCGTTTGATCACCGAGTGGTAGATGGCGCACCAGCGGCTGCCTTTTTAACAGACCTTAAAAAAGTGCTTGAACAACCATTTGAATTGCTAATGTAGGAGATGAATCGGATGACGAAAACGTATGATCTGACAGTCATTGGCGGAGGGCCTGGCGGGTATACTGCCGCCCTTCAAGCAGCTGAGCGTGGACGGAAGGTCGCATTGATTGAAGAGGATTTTCTAGGCGGTACTTGTTTAAATCGGGGCTGTATTCCTTCAAAGACACTGCTCAAACATGCAGAAGTCATTGAATCAATTGAGAAGGCCAAAAGCTGGGGTATTGAAACAGGTGACATGGTCCTTTCCTTCGATAAAATGAGAAAGCGCAAAGACGACGTCATTGAAAAGCTTAGAGGCGGAATTGCCTTTTTATTAAAGCAAGGAAAGATTGATGTATATAACGGCAGAGGTACAGCTGTTACAAGGCACCGGATTGAGATTGAAAAACAAGATGGTTCAGAATCGATAGAAACGAAAGAGCTCATCATTGCTACGGGATCTTCACCTGCCATTCCGCCAATACCGGGGCTTAAAGACATTCAATTTGACACAAGTGATACGATCTTTGACATCCCAGATATTCCTGCTTCTGTCGTCATCATTGGCGGCGGTGTCATTGGACTTGAGCTGGCTTGTATCTTCCAGAGTCTTCAATCAAAAGTCACGATTATCGAAGCGGCTCCGTCCATTATTCCGCAAGAAGATGAGGAAGCATCTAAGCTGCTTGAAAAAGAATTAAAGAAAAAAGGCATCCATATCGCGAAGAAAACCACTGTGACAGAGGTGACGGAAAGCGAAGGAGTCAAAGCGGTTCATGCAGCAGACGATAAAGGGGAGACGCATATCTTTACGGCTGAAAGACTGCTTGTTTGTGTAGGAAGAAGACCGAGTGTATCTGCCGTCAGCCAGCTTGACCTTCAGCTGGCTGGTCCTTTTATCAAGGTGAACGACAAGATGCAGACAAGTGTGGAAGGTGTCTATGCAGTTGGGGATGTTGCTGGCGGCTATCAGCTGGCTCATGCAGCGATGGCAGAGGCCGCTGTTGCGGTCAGTAATATTTGCGGTGTGTCTGAAAAAATGAATGCTGATATCATGCCTAGATGTATTTATACATTACCAGAGGTAGCAAGTGTCGGTCTGACTGAGAAAGAAGCAAAGGCCAAAGGACTTAACGTGCGGGCAGAACGATTTGATTTAGCGGCAAGCGGTAAAGCACTAGCGGCAGGTGATCAAACAGGCTTTATTAAATTGGTATACGATACAGTCTATGGTGAAGTGATTGGCGCGACGATGGTTGGCCCGCACGTCACAGAGATGATTTCAGAAGCTTCCTCCTTTATGTATTTAGAAGGAACAGCAGAAGAGATGGCGAAAATGATTCATCCGCATCCGACCATCTCAGAAGGTTTTTATGAAGCAGCACTTGATATCGTGAGTAAGCTGAGAAAATAATGGCCAAACAAGGGATAGGGAGGAGATGCATGTGCACGTCCAGCTTCATCAGAAAGCGGCACTTGTGACAGGTAGCACAGATGGATTTGGAGAAGCCATCTGCCTGGCTTTAGCCCGGGCAGATGCACATGTTTTTTTACACACGTTTCATGATGAATCAAAGGCTAAAACCATTCGTGAAGACATTCAAAAAATAGGCGGTCGAGCGAGTATCATTCAGAACCCGCTGGAAACACCGCGTGATGCCGCACGGATGCTGAGGCAAGTGATTGATACATGCGGTAAGCTGGATATTTTGGTCAATCAAGCAGAGCAAGGAGCGGGCACAGAGCTTGATGACGTGAGCCCTGATGAGTGGGTGGGTGAAGTGGAATCGGCTGTGAATACCGTCTTTCTTTCCAGTCAGGCCGCCGTATGGCATATGGTTGATCAGAAGCAAGGCTGCATCATTAATATATCGTCATCAGGCAGTATCACAGGTGATGGCGGGATCTCGCATGCTACATCGAATTCTATGCTGAATGCCATGACAAAAGGTTTAGCGAGAGAATTTAAAGACAAAGGCATCCGGGTGCTTGCGCTGCTGCCGCCTCCTCTCCATTTGGTTCCTGATACAGAGCAAATCAAGGAGACTGTGGCCCATATGACGGTGTTCCTCAGTACATCCTATGGTGCATTTACAGATGGCGCAGCGATTATGCTTGATGGGGGTGAGAGTGCTGGCTAATGATCAAAAACCAGTTCTCATCGTTGGTGGAGCCCAAGGGATCGGAAAAGAAATAGTTGAGCGATTTTTAAAAGAAGGGCACCAAGTCGCCGTGTCAGATATAGATGAAAAGGGACTTTCGCTCTTAAAGACACAGTATCCTCAGCTGCTGACATTTCAAGCTGACGTTTCATCGTGGGAAAGTGTTCAGCAGATGATATCAGCAGCTGAAAGAGAGCTGGGAGGCATTGTTCACCTTGTGTATTCAGCAGGAATGACAAAATCACTGCCTTTTTTAGAAGTCGATTTTTCACTTTGGAAAAAGACACTGGCTGTGAACTTATATGGTCTTTACTATTGCATCAAAGCGTTGGCACCCTATATGTGTGAGCGGCAGGAAGGCAGTGTTGTCATTATTGGATCGGGATCGGCAATAACCGGTTCAGGAGGCGGTATTCAATATTATGCATCAAAAGCAGGTGCTTTTGGATTGATGCGTTCGCTCGTAAAGGAACTAGGCTCGCATCAAATACGCATCAATGTGATTGCCCCCCGCGTAATTGAATCTCAAATGCTTGATACGCTCTATCCTACTGTAGAGGAGAAACGGCAGCTGCAATCACTCATTCCCATCGGAAGATTAGGAACACCTGAGGATATCGCAGGACTCACTTTATTTCTCACACGTCGCGAGGGGAGCTATTTGCACGGACAAATGATCCTGTTAGACGGAGGGAGAACGTATCAGCCCAAATATACTGAGGGAAAAAGAGCGGAGAGTTAATCGCTCTTTTTGTCATTTTCATAACAATTGTTCCAATTGGAAACGAATGTTTGGTATACTGGTAATCATAGTATATTAAAAGGATGATGTCACATGCTGAATTGGGAAGAAAGACGACAGCTCGTCAAAGTTGCTCATCTTTATTATACAGACGGGTGGACGCAGCAGGAAATTGCAAAAAAGCTCAATGTCTCAAGACCAGTCATTTCAAAGCTGTTACAAAAAGCAAAAGATGTGGGAATCGTTGAAGTGTACATTAAAGACGAAAGCATTCATACGGTGGAACTTGAAAAGCAGCTAGAAACAACCTTTCAATTAACAGATGCGGTCGTTGTCCCAAGTGTCGGGACAATGTCTGAGATGGTGAAGCGGGCAGTCGGTCAAGCAGGCGCCTATTATTTGTCTAAAAACATGAAAGATGCGGAGAAAATCGGCATTTCATGGGGGACGACGCTTGCTGAGCTTGTAAAAGAATATCCGTTTGAACGAAGAAACGATGTGAAGGTCATTCCTTTAGAGGGCGGAATGGGCAGGCAGGCGGTCGACATTCATGCCAATCAGCTGGCATATGAGCTGGCAAAGAAAATGAACGGCACGTGTTCCTATTTATATGCCCCTGCGATTTTAGAAACAGAAGAATTAAAAGAACGGCTTATGGCGATGCAGGACATAGAAGCTGTGCTTGAAGAAGGCAGAAATGTGGATATTGCCCTCATCGGTATTGGCAACCCGCATAAAGGGTCAACTTTAAAAACAGTCGGTTATTTAAAAGAAGAGGACTTATCTGGTTTAAGGCAATCAGGGGCTGTCGGTGATATTGGCTTTCGTTTCTTTGATGGAGAAGGAAAACCTGTCCAAGATGAACTGAATCAAAAGGTCATTGGCTTATCGCTGGAACAATTAAAGAGCGTCAAAACGGTCATCGCTGTTGTAGAAGGAACCCATAAAGCTGAGAGTATTTTAGGGGCTTTAAATGGCGGCTTCATCCAAGTACTGGTGACAGACGAACTAACGGCGGCAGCCATTTTAAAGGAAGCATCCGTCCAATAAAAGGCTGGCAGTGTTCGAATGGTATAACAAGAGCAACATCAAACGAGAAAGGAGCTGTGTATCTTGAAGAAAACCGAAATGGAAGCAAACCTACACTGTACTCGGTGCCAAGAAGAGACCCTCCACAGCATCGTTTATGTGAATGATCAGATGAAAAGCGTTGAGTGTACAGAGTGTCATCAAAAGATCAGTGTGCAAGTCGACATCATGAAAGAATTTTACAAAGAAGTATACGAGAAAATAGCGACAAAGCCAAAGCGGATGACGCAGGAATATAAGTCGAACCTGAATGGATTTATCTCAAGGCTCCCAATCCGCGTGCTTAGTAAACCATACCGGCTCATGAGATATTTAAACGAATCATACAAAGTAATCAAACAATATAAAAAATGAAGCAGAGGCCGTTTAGTGCTCTGCTTCAGCGTGTAGGAAAACCCTCGCATTCTTTGTCAGTCCTCCGTTCCTGTGCTCACGAATGTTACATTCGCTCCGCTCCGGTACTCGTCTTTCCTAGACTGCAAAGGTTTTCTATTACGCTGAGAAGAAGGAAAAAAGCAGAGCACTGTTTAGCGCTCTGCTTTATTTTGTGTTTTTTTCATATAATAATAAATAGGCAGCCCAGCCATTCCGATCAGCATGGAGATCAGGCAGCTTTTCCAATCGGTGATCATGGTGCTGATTAAAACGAATAATGAACCGATAATCGCAATGATCGGTGTCAGCGGGTAAAGTGGTACACTGTAAGCACGCTTCATTCCGCTGTTTTGTTTTCTCAGTTTAAAGACGGCGAAAAAGGCCATGACATAAAAGATGTAGATCATGAAAATCGATACCTCAGACAGCTTCTCTGGATTACTGACGATCATAAACACAATGGCGATCAAAATTTGCACAAATACAGCGATCCAAGGTGTTTTAAACGTTGGGTGAATCCGCGAAATCGCGTTGGCGAAAGGAATCTGCTTTCGTTCTGCCATCGCAAAAATCACACGTGGGAATGAAAGAACCTTGCCGTTCAAACAGCCAAAGATGCTGATGATGATCCCAATGCTAATGATTTTCCCGCCAATTGGCCCAAAGAGCATGGTAGCAGCAGTGCTTGTCGCATTTTCACCTAACTGGACGATTTGATCAGCTGGCAGCACGTGCAAAAGTGCGACATTAATAAAGAGATAACAAGCCGTCACGATTAAAATTCCGCCTGCCATCGCACGAGGCAGCAGTTTCTCAGGGTTTTTCATTTCACCCCCAAGCGCAGCAAGTAAAATCCAGCCATCATAGGCAAACAACGTAGCCAAAATCGCTGCACCGAAGTTCATTTGAGCGATACTATCGTTGACAGCCATAAAAATGTTTTCGTTACCTTTCCATATGCCAAACACAATAATAGCGGCAATTGGGACAAGCTTTCCGATAGTGGTCAGCCCCTGAACAAATCCGCCGTATTTTGTTCCCATGATGTTGATGATACATAAAAATAAAACGGTGATAATGCCGATCGTTGTAGACCATAAAGTCGAAAGAGAAAATAAATTAGCTAATAATGAACCAAAATAAAGACCAAGTGCACCAATGATGGCTGGTCCGTAAATAATAATCTGCACCCAGCCGCATAAGTAGCCCCAAAATTCACCATACACTTCTTCAAGATAGGCGTACAAACCGCCGGTTCTCGGGATTTGTGTACCAATTTCAGCGACAGTCAGTCCGCCTGCAAGGGTTAAGATTCCACCTAACAGCCAAGCGAATAATGCGATGTCTGAGCTTCCTGAATAAGAAAGGACGTTGCCTGGCTTCATAAAGACGCCTGACCCGATAATGGTCCCGATGACAAGAGATAGGGCGAAAAATAAGCCGATGTCTTGTTTTAACGCTGGTTGTTCTTTGTTCATTACACACGACCTCCTGCATCACTTTCGTACGTTACTGTGACATGTATTTTGTTCATTGTAATACGATTTTAGGAAAACAAGAATTAAAAAAATTTTCTGATTTTCGTATTTGTATTTAAAAGTGTTCATTTATTGGAGATATCAGGATGAATGTTGTGTTAAAAACGAACGATGAAAGATTATTTATGACTTAATGTTAATTTAATGACCAGAAACCGAACATCCCGTAAACGTGCAGCCAAATGGTTGACTTTTCTTGAAAAATGAACTATTTTATTCATAAGGATATTATCTCGAATTCGAGATAATTTAAAATAGGAGTGAAAATAATGAAAATCAATGGGATTCACCACGTATCTGCGTTAACAGCCAATGCTCATAAAAATGTTGATTTCTACCGCCAAATCCTTGGCTTAAAACTTGTAAAGAAAACAGTCAATCAGGATGACCCGTCTATGTATCACTTGTTTTATGGAGATGAGGTCGCTTCACCAGGAACGGAGCTAACATTCTTTGAAATTCCAATGCTTGCCCGCCGTTTGGAAGGGACAAATGCGATCACAAGCACAGGCCTTCTCGTTTCTTCTGAAGAGGCACTCACGTTTTGGGAAAAGCGGTTTGAAGATAAAGGCGTGCAGCAAGAAACAGCTTCCTTGAGAGGCGGAAGACCTGCTTTGCGTTTTAAAGACCCAGAAGGGCAGCAGCTGTTTTTAACAGTAGAACCGAATACGCAAGAGGCAGGCTCACCGCCAGTGCATGACGATATTCCGGCAGAGTTTGCGATTAGAGGTTTAGGTCCAGTTGAATTAACCGTTGCAGAAGCTGACAAGACGATCCGTGTTTTAACGGACATCCTTGGTTTCACTGAAAGAGCACGTGAACAATCAAATGATGGTGAGATCGTGACCATTTTTGAGTCAGGAAATGGCGGTGCTGGAACAGAAATTCATGTGATCGAAAAAACAGAAGGGCCTTCTGAACGTTCCGGCAGAGGAAGTGTGCATCACGTCGCATTTCGTGTGAAAGACGCAGAGGAGCTTGAAAAATGGTATGAAAAAATCTCAAAAGCAGGCTTTACGAACTCTGGTGTTGTAGAACGCTTTTACTTTAAAGCTCTTTACTTTAGAGAGCCAAATGGTATTTTATTTGAAATTTCAACAGATGGCCCTGGGTTTACAGTGGATGAAGGGGTGGACGAACTTGGTGATCAATTAGCCCTTCCGCCGTTCCTAGAGCATAAACGAGCAGAAATTGAACAAAGATTAACGCCAATTCAGTCGTCATAAAAAAAGCAGCTCATCAACTGAGCTGCTTTTTCATTAGGAACTGACCTGCTTAGATTCAGATTGTGTTAATGTGACCTGCTTTGTTTCTTGTTTTCCGTTTCGAATGAGGGTGATGCTCACGGTGTCTCCTACTTTTGCATTCGTGTATAGCTCATGACGTAATTCGCTGCCAGTTTTGATTTGTTTCCCATTGATGCCGGTAATGACATCCTCTGACTTTAAGCCAGCTTTGGCGGCAGGTGAACCTGCGGCGATATCTTTGACGTACACGCCTTGATCGAGCTGACTGCTTTTGAGTCCGAGTGTTTCTTTTTGATACACATCTGGAACTTGTTCGAGATCCAGCATGCTGATGCCGATATATGGACGTTCAATTTTTCCTTTTGTGAGAAGCTGATCAGCAATTGGTTTGACATCATTGATTGGCAACGCGAACCCAATGCCCTCAACACCTGTTTCAGATATTTTCATACTCGTGATCCCCACAACCTTTCCGTCTGTCGTCAGAAGCGGGCCGCCGCTGTTACCTGGGTTAATGGCTGCATCTGTTTGAATAACATTAATGCTGCTTTCGCCTGCTGATGTGTTCATAGAGACTGTTCGGTCGACGCCGCTGACAATGCCTTGTGTCACCGTTCTTGAAAGATCTTCACCAAGCGGGTTTCCGATTGCAATGACGGTTTCCCCAGCACGCAGTGAGGAGGAATTGCCTAATGCCGCAACCTTTGTCACATGACTGCTGCTAATTTCCACAACGGCTAAGTCAGTGAGCGGATCAGCTCCAACCAGTTTTCCTTCAATGGTTTTGCCATCGTGTAAGGATACGGTTAGTTTGTTTGCCCCTTCAATGACGTGGTTGTTTGTTAAGACATAGGCTTTATTGCCTGATTTTTTGAAAATGACTCCTGAGCCTGTACCGGTTTTTTCCTCTTGACTGCTTTTGTTTTGCGGTAATTCATCAAAAGGCGTATTGAAATCGCCAAAGCTCGTGTCTGTTTGAGTTTGCGCTTGGTAGTTTGTAATGCCGACAATAGCTGGTGATACATTTTCGACCATGCTGGAGATGCTGCCTGATGAATTTGATGTTTGGACGGCTGTTGTTTTTGACGAATTCGTGTGATTTGTCGATACTGCTTCAGTTTTCGCTGCCGAATCATTTGCAGTGCTGTCTGATGAATGCTGAGCATATGGCGAAAGAACGTAGACACCTAACGCTAATGTACCGCCCACAACACCGCTGACAAATGGCTTAAGCCAGCCGTTTGGCTTTTTCTGTTTTTGAGGTTGTTCAATTGTTTGACGTTCACGAGAAGGGTGTTTGTCATCTTTGTGCTGTGTCATTCGAATCACTCTCTTTCATTGATTTTTTCATGTATGTGTTCTAGGTGTTTTACCGTATGTGGTGGAGACTGACTTTATCGTAAGAAAAAAGTGTGGGATAAAAATGAAAACATTGTGGGAAATTGTTAAAATAAGTAGTGAATCTAAGCAAAATAGAGGAGATTAAACTGTGGAGACAATCGGAATTATTGGATATGGAAGTATGGCTGATATGATGGTGCAAAAGTGGCTGGAGAATGGGGTGCTACATGCTCATCAAATCATGATCCATACAAGAAGTGAAACGGAGCGCCTGCTTCAGCTTAAAGATAGGCACCAAGAAATCAACATTTGTTCATTAGAAGAACTTTCTGCGTCATGTGATATATTGTTTGTCTGCGTGCCGCCGCTTGCAGTACTTGATGTTCTGGATCAGCTGCCTTCTCAAGCGAGAGCGGTACATATTGTGTCAGTAGCAGCAGCTGTGACATTAGAAAAGTTACAAGCGCATACAACACAGCCAGTGTCTAGATACATCCCAACACTCACGTCAGCTGTTGGGACGGGCGTATCACTTGTTGCGCATGGTGCAGCAGCAAGACGTGAGGAAAAGGAGCGTTTGCACCGTCTGCTTTCAGCTTTTAGCATCGTCAGGGAAGTTGAGGAAGACCGGTTTGATGCGGCGAGCAATTTGACAAGCTCATCTCCTGGTTTTATCGCTGCTCTTTTTGAAGAAATGGCGAAAGCGGCTGTGAGGAATAGTGATCTTTCCTTAGAGGAAGCGAATGAATTTTTAACGTATGCCCTTTTAGGTACTGGCCAGGTCCTTGTAGAACGAGGCCTAACCTTTGCTGAAACTGTCGATAGAGTGGCGACAAAAGGGGGAATTACTGGAGAAGGTGCAGAGGTCATTCAACAGCAGGCACCTCAAATGTTTGATGATTTATTTACACAAACCATGAAGAAATATGAACAGCTGAAATCGCAGATCAACGAAGCGGATAAACACCACTAAAGACATAGTTAGTGGTGTTTTATTTGTTAAAAAAATCCTTTCTGAGAAAGTCTTTTGACCTGTATTATCTAAGTCTAAATTCCTTATTTTTAGACATTGTATTGAAAAATCAATCAAGTTCTCATATAATTTTTTAGAAAATTTAGAAAAATATACACAAATTTTATGTTTAATTAAAGGGGGATGGGAATGAAGCTCTATGTATCTGTCGATATGGAGGGGATTACTGGTCTAGCTGATCATACATTTGTTGATTCGCGCCAGCACAACTATGAGCGGGGAAGACGCATCATGACGGGTGAAGTGAATGCTTGTGTAGAAGCGCTTCTTCAGCATGGTGCAACCGACATTTTGGTCAATGACAGTCATTCTAAAATGAATAATCTTTTGATCGAAGAACTGCATGAAGAGGCAGTTCTCATATCAGGTGACGTAAAGCCTTATTCAATGGTGCAAGGATTGGATCAAACCTATGATGCAGCTGTTTTTTTAGGCTATCATGCAAGGGCATCAATGAAAGGTGTGATGTCACACAGTATGATTTTTGGGGTCAGACATTTTTACATAAATGATCATCCAATTGGGGAAATGGGCTTTAATGCGTATGTTGCAGGCTACTATGGTGTTCCAGTGATTCTTGTTTGCGGGGATGATCAAGCAGCACGTGAGGCAGAAAAGCTGATGCCTGGTGTGAAAACAGTGGCAGTAAAAGAGACCATATCAAGATCTGCTGTGAAATGCTTACCTCCTGCCAAAGTCAATAAACAAATCTCGCAGCAAGTGGAAGCCGCGATGAAACAGATTGATCAAATGAAGCCGCTGACGCCTCCTGATCAGCCGCTGCTTAAGATTGAGTTTGCCAATTATGGACAAGCTGAATGGGCGAATTTAATGCCGGGTACTGCCATCATAGAAGGAACAACGACGGTGACGTACCAAGCAGAGAATATATTAGAAGCCTATCAAGCGATGCTTGTCATGACAGAGCTTGCCGCACGTACAACATTTTGTTAAGTGAGGGGGAGACATCAGATGGCCAGCTTTTTGCTCAAGCGTTTTATTGCGATGATTGCTACGATCTTAACGATTACGACTTTAACGTTTATTTTAATGAAGGTCATCCCAGGATCGCCTTTCAATGAAGAACGAAATACAAACGAAACCGTCCAGCGAAACCTCGAAAGCTACTATCACTTAGACGAACCACTCTATGTTCAATATGTCATCTATTTAAAATCCATTGTTACCTTTGATTTTGGTCCTTCCATTAAAAAGCCTTCTGAAAGTGTCAATGATCTATTGGCGAGAGGCTTCCCAGTCTCATTAGAACTTGGTCTTATCTCAATATTGATTGCTGTCATCTCTGGCATTCTGCTAGGGGTCATGGCTGCCCTCCGGCATAATGGTTTGATTGATTACATCGCCATGACCATTGCTGTTTTCGGTATATCCATTCCAAACTTTATCTTTGCTACCCTATTAATTCAGCAGCTTGCTGTCAATTTGAAGCTCTTTCCTACAGCGATGTGGACAAGTCCAATGCATATGGTGCTGCCTACAATCGCTCTTGCTGTCGGCCCAATGGCGATTATCGCCAGGTTAACGAGATCGAGCATGATTGAAGTGCTGTCGCAAGACTATATCCGTACTGCCAAAGCAAAAGGGCTTTCTCCCTTTAAAATTGTATTTAAGCATGCGCTTCGGAATGCACTTTTACCCGTTGTGACCATTCTTGGAACACTTGTCGCAAGTATTTTAACAGGAAGTTTTGTCATTGAAAAAATATTTGCCATTCCTGGAATGGGAAAATACTTTGTCGAGAGCATTAACAACCGTGATTATCCCGTTATCATGGGAACCACTGTTTTTTACAGCATTATTTTAATCACACTTCTCTTCATTGTCGATGTGGCGTATCGTCTCCTTGATCCTAGGATTCAGCTGCATCAGAAAGGAGGAAAGGCATGAGTATACACCTTCAGCATGATCCACCGAACAGGCATCCTGAAGTGCCAGACGAATGGTTTTCTCCTCGAGAGCAAAAGAAAACGGAAGCCCATGCCATTAAAAGACCCTCTCTTTCATATTGGGCAGATACATGGAGACGGCTGAAACAAAATAAGCTTGCGATGTTTAGCCTATCGGTCCTGATTTTTCTTTTTGTCATGGCAGTCTTAGGCCCATTGCTTGCGCCAAATAGTGTGACAGAGCAGCGTCTTTCGATGCAAAACCTGCCTCCCTCGGCTGCTCACTGGTTTGGAACAGATGAGCTTGGACGAGATGTGTTCACACGCACTTGGTACGGAGCACGCATTTCGTTATTTGTGGGCGTCATGGCAGCCCTGATTGATTTTGCCATCGGTGTAATTTATGGAGGCATAGCCGGCTATAAAGGCGGACGCTATGACCATGTCATGATGCGGATTGTCGAGGTGCTCTACGGTCTTCCTTATTTACTCGTCGTCATTTTATTGATGGTGCTCATGGGACCAGGGCTTGTCACCATTATTGTAGCGCTCACTGTCACCGGATGGATTGGAATGGCAAGAATTGTGAGAGGTCAGGTTCTTCAGCTGAAAAGCCAGGAATATGTCCTTGCCTCAAAGACCTTTGGTGCCAAAAGCCTGCGGATCATTCGCCGCAACCTGCTTCCGAATACGATGGGGCCGATTATCGTCCAGATGACCTTGACTGTGCCGACCGCGATATTTGCTGAAGCGTTCCTAAGCTTTCTCGGTTTAGGTATTCAAGCGCCGTTTGCAAGCTGGGGCGTGATGGCCAATGATGCTTTGCCGACTGTGCTGTCAGACAATGGACATTGGTGGCGTTTATTTTTCCCGGCATTTTTTATTTCACTCACGATGTTTTGCTTTAACAATTTAGGTGATGGCTTGCAAGATGCGCTTGATCCAAAGATGAAGAGGTGATGGTGCTGTGAAAAAAGTTCTTCAAATCATCGATCTGCACGTCAGCTTTCGGACATACGGCGGTTCAGTTCAAGCAGTACGCGGAGTGAATGTCGATGTATATGAAAAAGAAACCTTAGCCATTGTGGGAGAATCAGGCTGCGGAAAAAGTGTGACATCACAAAGCATTATGAGGCTTCTGCCTGCATACAGCGCGCATGTCGATCAGGGAGAAATCTGGTTTCAAGACCGCAACTTGCTGTCATTATCTGAAAAAGAAATGCGCGCCATACGAGGTGTCGATATTTCGATGATCTTCCAAGATCCGATGACGGCACTGAACCCTACCTTGACAATAGGAGATCAGCTGATGGAGGCGGCGAAGGAGCATCAAAAGCTGACGAAAAAAGAAGTGAAAGAAGCCGCCATACAGATGCTTGATTTGGTCGGTATTCCGCAGCCGAAGGAGAGACTAAAGCAATATCCGCACCAATTCAGCGGGGGAATGAGGCAGCGGCTCATGATTGCTATGGCACTGATTTGTGAGCCAAAGGTGCTGATCGCAGATGAACCGACGACCGCGCTGGATGTGACCATACAGGCACAAATTTTAGAGCTGTTTAAAGAGATTCAGAGGAAAACAGGGGTTACCATTATCTTAATCACACACGACTTAGGGGTCGTAGCCCAAGTCGCCGACCGGGTAGCGGTCATGTACGGAGGGAAAATGGTTGAAGTCGGAACAAGGCAAGATATTTTTTACAGTCCGCAGCATCCTTATACAAAAGGGCTCCTGCAATCCGTTCCAAGACTTGATATGAAAGACGAACTTATTCCGATTGAAGGAAGCCCGCCTGATTTATTTGCTCCGCCAAAGGGCTGTCCGTATACCGATCGCTGCCCGGCTGTCATGAAAGTGTGTGATCATATCATGCCGCACGAAACGCAGCGGTCACCTACTCATACAGTGCATTGCTGGCTCCAGGATGAGCGAGCGAATCAAGCGATGTTATCTTCAACACAAAGGGGGAGTTTTTGATGAGGAAAAAAGGGTGGATCATCAGTATTTGTTTGTTTATCATCATGCTGCTCGCAGGATGTACAGCCAATGAGCAAGCAGGTAAAGGATCATCAAGCAATAAGAATGAAAAGAAAGTATTAACCTTAAATAACGAAAACGAACCGACGTCATTTGACCCGCCGATTGGTTTTAATAATGTATCGTGGCAAGGTCTGAATAACTTAATGGAGGGATTAACGAGACTGAATGAAAAGCACGAACCATCTCCAGCAATGGCGGAAAAATGGGAGATTTCAGAGGATGGAAAAACGTACACATTTCATTTGAGAGACGGTATCAAGTGGTCGAATGGTGATCCAGTGAAAGCGAGTGATTTTGAATATGCGTGGAAGCGTCTGCTCGATCCGAAAACAGGCTCCTCTGCATCGTTCTTAGCTTACATGATTGAAGGCGGAGAGGCATTTAACAGCGGAAAGGGAAAGAAAGAGGACGTAAAAGTCAGTGCTGAAAATGACAAAACACTAAAGGTCACACTGGCATACCCGCAGAAATCGTTCTTAAATATGACCGCAAACCCTGCCTTTTTCCCTGTCAATGAGAAGGTAGCTGAGAAGGACCCTAACTGGGCAAAGGATGCTAAAACCTTTGTTGGGAATGGACCGTTTCAGCTGACAGAATGGAAGCATGATGAGAGCTTCACTATGGAAAAAAGTGAGACGTATTGGGACAAAAAAACAGTCAAGCTGGATCAGGTAAAGTGGCTGATGATCAGTGATCGAAACACTGATTATCAAATGTATCAATCAGGAGATTTAGATACTGCCTTTGTCCCAGCAGAACAAAGTGAAAATCTGCTGAAAAATAAAGATGTGCAAATTGAAGATCAGGCCGGACTGTTCTTTTATCGTCTGAATGTGAACATGGAACCTTTTCAAAATAAGAACATTCGCAAAGCCTTTCAAATGGCGATCAATCCGCAAGATATCGTGGATTATGTAACGAAGAATAAAGAGAAGCCAGCTCGCGCCTTCGTTTCGCCGGGGATTCTAGATTCAAAGGGTGAGGATTTCAGAGAAGCTGGCGGCGATCTTGTCAAACAAGATACGAGTGAAGCTGCGAAGCTATTAGAAAAAGGGCTGAAAGAAGAGAACTATTCGAAGCTGCCGCCCGTCACATTAACATATAGCACAAAGCCTGAGAACAAGAAAAAAGCTGAAGCCATCCAGCAGCAATTAAAAGAGGCGCTGGGTGTGGACGTGAAGCTTGCAAACATGGAAGCCAATGTATTTGCAGAAGATCAAAAGGCGCTGAAATTCCAATTCTCGCAAAGTTCATTTTTAGCAGACTATGCAGATCCGATCAATTTCCTAGAGAGCTTCCAAACAGGGAATGCGATGAACCGGACTGGATGGTCAAATGACACCTATGATCAGCTGATTAAAAAGTCGAGCCAGGAAGCAGATGAACAAAAAAGAAACAGCATCCTTCATGATGCAGAGGCACTTCTCATTGAAGAAGCACCGATCATTCCAATTCATTTTTATAACCAAGTGCATTTACAAAAAGAGGGCGTGAAGGGAATTGTCCGCCACCCTGTTGGGTATATCGATTTGAAATGGGCGCAAGTAGACGGAGAGTAATTGAAGTAATGAGGAACACGGACGCTTTGAACAAAAGCGTCTCAGCGCGCGGACAAACCCTCGCATTCTTTGTCAGTCCTGCGCGCTGGTGCTCACGAATGTTAAATTCGCTCAGCAAAAGTAGCTCGTACTTTCTAGACTGCAAAGGTTTTCAGGTCACGCTGAATAGGAGACAAAGGGCTAAAATAAAGATCATTTTAGCCCTTTGTCAATAATCTGGGACGCTTTGAACCAAAGCGTCTGTTCCTTTATTCGTTCATGTTATGGAGAAGATGCCCATAGATTGAAAGAAACAAAAAGAAAGAGGGGATTGGCATGAACCAGCTGCCAGCAGCGCTTCAAACAGGGGATACGGTGGGGATTATTGCACCAGCAAGCCCGCCTGATGAATTGAATTTAGCAAAAGGGATTGCCTTTTTAGAAAGCCTCGGGCTGAAGGTGAAAAAAGGGAAGTATCTGGGCCGCCGGTACGGGTATTTAGCAGGACGTGATCATGAAAGAGTGGAAGATCTTCATGGCATGTTCCAAGATCCAGAAGTCAAAGCGGTTATTTGTGCCTGCGGAGGGTACGGAACGGGAAGACTTGCGGAAGTCATTGATTATGACCTCATTCGCCGGAATCCAAAAATCTTTTGGGGTTATAGTGACATTACGTTTTTACATACGGCCATCCAGCAGCAGACCGGTCTTGTGACCTTTCATGGTCCAATGCTTTCCTCTGATGTGGGACTTGAAGAGGTCCATCCGTATACGAAGGATACCTTTTTGCAGCTGTTCACGCCGAAGGCCTTTACGTATACGCATCACTTGTCACCTCTTCATACCTTCTACCCCGGCACCGCTTCAGGTGACATCATAGGAGGGAATCTTGCCCTCATCGTGACAACACTTGGTACACCTTTTGAAATTGATACGAAGGGGAAGCTGTTGTTCATTGAAGATATTGACGAAGAGCCTTATAAAATCGATCGCATGATGCAGCACCTCACCTCTGCTGGAAAATTGGATGATGCGGCTGGATTCATCATTGGAGATTTTCATCAATGTGAACCAAAAAAGAAAGACCAGTCCTTAACCTTGGAACAGCTATGGGAAACCTATATTGTGCCGCAAAAGAAACCTGCACTTGGCGGCTTTCGGATCGGTCATTCATCACCCAACTTTGCCATTCCAATGGGCGTGCAGGCTGCATTAGATGCGGAAGGGAAAAAACTGCACATTTCCCCAGGTGTCGCAGCGAAAGAGGCGATCAAATGAAAATCGTGGATGTTCGTACATGCAGAACGAGTGTACCGCTAAAAAAGCCTTTCAAAACCGCTTTAAGAACGGTGTATGACGCAGCATCCCTGATCGTCATCATCACATATGATCAAGGTGACGTCAGCTACGGAGAGGCAGTTCCCACATCGGTGATTACAGGAGAAACGCTGGAAAGCATCGACTATGCCATCTGTGAAATAATCAGACCCATTTTGCTCGGGGCTTCCTTGGCAGAGTATGAACAAATCTTTTCTGCTATGAACCGCGTGCTCGCATGCAACACAAGCGCAAAGGCTGCGATCGATATGGCCATTTATGATGGCTTAGCAAAACAGGCAGGACTTCCGCTTTATCAATACCTCGGCGGATATAGTCATCAGCTCGAAACCGACTATACGGTCAGTGTAAACCGCCCGCTTGAGATGGCGGAAGATGCGAAGCAATACGCAGCTGAAGGCTTTCAGACGTTAAAGATCAAAGTAGGAAAAGATGATATACACACGGATATTCAGCGGATTAAGCGGATTCGAGAAAAAGTCGGGCCGGATATTCAGATCAGGCTCGACGCAAACCAGGGCTGGACGTGGAAGGAAGCGATCACAGCCATTCGAAAAATGGAAGCGCTGAATATTGAACTAGTAGAACAGCCAGTGCCGAAAGAAGATATCGAAGGCCTGCGCCGTGTGACGGAAGCAACTGAAACATTGATTATGGCAGACGAAAGCATTTTCAGTTTTCATGATGCGATCAAGGTGCTTGAAACGAGAAGCTGCGATCTGATCAATTTAAAATTAATGAAATCAGGCGGCATAAAAGAAGCACTAAAAATCAATGCCCTAGCCGAAGCATACGGTGTTCAGTGCATGGTTGGCAGTATGATTGAGTCAAAGCTTGGTATTACAGCCGCCGCACATTTCGCTGCAAGCCAGCCGAATATCACCCGCTGCGATTTTGATGCCCCGCTTATGCTGAAAGAGGACATGATAGACGGAGGAATCGTGTACAAAGGAAAAGATATATTTTTACCGCTGCATCATGGGTTAGGCATTCAAGGGGTGAAAGGAGTCTCGTGATGATATATGAATCAAAGGTTCCAGTCGCTAACGTATGGACAGCGCCGCATTCGCCGAGAGAAATCGATCGAAAGGTACTGCAGGACTCCATCAACATCAAAGAATGGATTGACCAGCAAACATATGAAGAAAAATTGGCTTTATGTGAAGAAAATTTGATTCAATCTCAAATACTGCTCGGCGAACGAGTGATTGGATTAGAAGAGACAGATGGCTGGATGAAAGTCGTCATTCCGCAGCAAGCCAGCCGGAAACATCCAGAAGGCTATCCAGGCTATATACCTGTTGAGCAATTAAACCAAGTAACTGAGGGAAGTGCGTCAGCTGTATCTCTTATCGTTTGTCAGAAAAAAGCCACGCTATATCAAAACGGGGAACCCGATATGGAGATTAGCTTTTTAACAGAGCTGGCAGCAGTTAAAGAAACAGGTGATCAATTTCATGTTGTCACCCCAGTAGGAATAAGAGAAATCTACAAAGCGGATGTACGCCCAGTATCGCAAGCTTTCTCTATGACCGGCAAAGATGTCGTAGACGCAGGAAAACAATTTATGGGTCTTTCGTATTTATGGGGAGGCATGAGCAGCTTTGGCTATGATTGTTCAGGCTTTGCTTACAGCATGTACAAAGCGTGCGGATATCTTTTGCCGAGAGATGCAAGTGACCAAGCAGTTCAAGGAACGCCGGTTACATCAAGCCATTTAGAACAAGGCGACTTGCTGTTTTTTGCAAATGAAAACGGAAAGGGAGCGGTTCGCCATGTAGGGATCTACGCTGGGGACGGGATGATGCTTCATTCGCCTAAAACCGGCAGACAAATTGAGCTCCTTTCCCTTTCTGGCACTTCATATGAAAAGGAATGGGCAGGTGCAAGGCGGTATTTACCAAGCGAGAGGAGGAGCGATCGTGACAGTTGAACCACTTTTACAAGTAAACAACCTTAAAAAACATTTTCATCTATCTAAAGGGAGAACCTTAAAAGCGCTGGATGGTGTCTCTTTTCAGCTGAAACAAGGTGAAACCTTTGGTCTCGTTGGTGAGTCTGGCTGCGGCAAATCCACACTTGGAAAAGTGCTCATGCGTCTTTATGAACCAACAGATGGTGAAGCCTTATATGAAGGAAAAAGTCTTCACCACCTTTCTAAAAAAGAATCATTTGATTTCAACCGGCAAATGCAAATGGTCTTTCAAGATCCGTATTCCTCTTTAAATCCAAGACTGTCAGTAAAAGATATTATGCTGGAGCCAATGGAGATTCATCAGCTTTATGGCAGTCAAAAGAAAAGGATTGCCCGCGTGAAAGAACTGCTTGAAGCGGTAGGATTAAGCTATGATTTTGCCACCCGCTATCCGCACGAATTTAGCGGGGGACAGAGGCAGAGAATCGGCATTGCAAGAGCACTTGCCTTAGCGCCAAAGTTTATTGTGGCAGATGAGCCGATTTCTGCACTAGACGTCTCCGTTCAAGCGCAGGTCGTGAACCTGCTGAAGAAACTGCAAAAAGAGGAAGGATTAACATTTCTCTTTATTGCACATGACTTGTCGATGGTGAAATACATTAGTGACCGAATCGGTGTCATGTATTTAGGTCATCTCGTTGAATTGACGACGAGTGATGCACTATATCAAACACCGCTTCACCCATACACACAAGCCTTGCTGTCTGCAATCCCTATTCCAGATCCTGACGTAGAGGACAAGCGCAAAAGGTTCATTTTAAAAGGAGAAATTCCAAGTCCAGTGAACCCGCCAAGCGGCTGTGTATTTCGAACAAGATGTCCTGCCGCGATGGATGTGTGTGCTGAAAAAAAGCCGGCATTACAAGCAGTGGAAGAAGGACATGAAGTCGCCTGTCATTTATATAATAGAAAATAGGACAAGCCAGATAAAAGCCAGCAAGTAGACAAGCTGTTCTACACGCTGGCTTTTTTAGTGAATGAACGCCGAATAGGCAATGTGCAGCATCTGAAAGAGCCGCCAGATTTAATAATTTCCGAAAAGTCCACTTCAATAACGGTGTACCCGTGAGCGGTTAATAAAGCATTTGTTTCTTGGTTGCTGGGCAAGCTGATCACTTTTTTCTGCCCAATGGATAAAACATTTGGTCCAAGTGTAAATTGCTCTTGTTCACTTATTTCAATCAGCTCATAATACGTTTTGAGCAGCTGGAGATCCTTTTGCTTGAACGCTTCAGGATAAATGAATAACTCGTCATGAGACAGAATATTCATCACACAATCAAGATGCAAAATGTGAGGAGGAAGGTGAATCGGAATGATGTCGTGATCAGGCAGTTCCTTTTTGAGCTGATAGATAGCGGCTGGACTGGTTCTTTTGCTCGTGCCAACAAACACACGGTTCTGATCCACTAGCACATCGCCGCCTTCAATCGTTCCGTCTGTCAAGGTGACAGCTGACCACCCTTTTGCCTGTGCCCATTCTTTTAGGTATTGTTCTTCCCCTTGCCGAACCGGAGCGGCCATACTTGAAACAAAAAGTGTATGTCCAATCGTAAACCCAATATCCCGAGTGAAGACTTGCTCAGGGAAGCGGTCATTCGCAGGGAGCAGGATGGGCCGTACTTGATGATCTTTAAGCGTTTGGATCAATTGCTTATGCTGAGCGACTGCTTTCATTTGAGAAATATTTTCTTTCGCAAAATGTTTCTGGGTTTCATTGATAATTTGTTTGATTTCCATATAAATAGGACTGCATAAAAGAACTTCTTGTAAATCGTCATATTCACTCATGCATTGCGGCATTTTGTATAATTGCTCTGCTCTCATAGAATCCATCAAATGGCCTCCTTGTTCGTTCATAGTTCTATTATTCCTTCTTCTAGTCATGGTTGAAACATTTCCGAAAGAAAATCTCTCACATAAGACTAAAGCAAAAAGTTTAGACAAACCTAAAAGAATAGTGTTTAATAAAAGTCGTTCCGCATCCACGAAAACAGCAAGAAGGAGCTATGATGATGAGTGAAGAAAATTTCAAATACTGCAAGGAATCGAAAGTTGTTAAAACCAGCAGGGTATTCCCTCTCGATACGAATAACCACCAAACGTTATTTGGCGGGAAATTAATGAGTTATATAGATGACATTGCCTCCATCTCGGCAGCAAGACACAGCCGCAGTGAAACGGTCACAGCTTCAATGGATTCTGTTGACTTTTTAGAGCCGATTGGACAAAAGGAGTCAGTATGCTTGGAATCCTATGTCACATGGGTCGGCACGTCTTCTATGGAAGTGTTCGTCAAAGTCATTAAAGAAAACTTGATGTCTGGAGAACGTAGACTCGCAGCGACTTCATTTCTGACATTTGTCTCATTAGATGAAAACGGAAAGCCTAAACGAGTCCCGCAGGTGATGCCGGAAACAGAGGAAGAGATCATGCTTCATCAAACAGCGAAGCAGCGGGCAGAGGAAAGAAAAAGCCGCCGAAAGCATAGTAAGGCGCTTGCTGACGCACTTGGGACAGATAAACCTTGGGCGTAAAAATCACCCTTTAAGCGGTGATTTTTTTTCTAGTATGGTATCTTGCATGGCAAGATAGTGTATGGTAAGATGAAGCTATCTTGTGATGCAAGGTACTGGAATCGGAGGAACAATCATGACAACATCCACACAAATGCTAAAAGGAATTTTAGAAGGCTGCCTGCTGTCGATTATTTCTGAGGGCGAAATTTATGGGTATGAAATGACGAAGAAGCTCGCACATTATGGGTTTGATCAAATAAGTGAAGGCAGTATCTATCCGATTTTGCTGCGTATGCAAAAGGAACAGCTGGTGACCACCGTCACAAAAGAGTCAGCAAGCGGACCGAAAAGGAAATACTATACGCTCACACAAGCGGGAGAACAAGCGCTCGCAGAGTTTATTGCCCGCTGGGATGAGCTTTCAAAAAATGTAAACCGCTTATTACAAAAAGGGAAGTGAGATTATGGTATCAAAAGAAACAAGACACATTCTACTAGAGCTGAAACTTTATCTCATATCAAAGGGAAAAAATCAGGATGAAATCGATGAGCTAATGGACGAACTGACAACACATGCGGTTGAGGCTGAAAAAGACGGGAAAACAGGTGAGGATGTGTTCGGCGGAGATCCGCGGAGCTATGCTGATGAACTGGCACAAGAGCTGTCAGGAAATCATAAAGACTGGGTGCCATTTGTCAGTGCTTTCTTAATTGGATCGCTTTTTTACATGATTTTAGCAGATGCAATCAGCCAAAACTTATCCTATTCTTGGTTTGCTTTGATTGGATATCCACTCGTTTTAGCCGCCAATGTCATCATGACAATTGTGATGTTTAGAGCATCTGCCTTTCAGACAGGCGGCCGTGCATTTCTTTACTTTTGGATATTAGGAATTTTTCAGCTGACAGCGATAGTGACAATCAAACTATTGGATCAAAAGGTCGGCACACCACTACTTGTCCTTACTTCTGGCCAGAGGTGGGGCGTCATTCTGCTCATGCTACTATGCATTGTTGTATTCAATGCAATCTTAAAGGCGAATGTCGTTTCATTAATTCCGATCATCTTTTTCGGTCCGCAGCTCATATTCGAATGGATTGGCTGGACGTCACCAAGTGTGATTTTGCTGCAAAGTCTGCTATCTATTGTGATTTTAATAGGGCTTATGCTCATTGTCCTGCGCCGGGCAAATAAGAAAAATGAAAATACGAATGTAAACTGAGCACATCATATCCGATGTGCTTTTCTTTTTCTAAAAAAATGTAGAAATGGAATTGTATTTTTCATTACAATGGGGAGAGGACAAAAATGAAAAGGGGTTCTGTTTTTGGATATCGTATGGGGATATGTACTAGTTTTTGTATTGGCCGCCTTGCCTTTTTTTGAAGTGATTGGTGTCGTTCCATTCGCAATCTTAAGCGGGCTGCATCCTGTGACAACGGCTATAATTGGATTCATCGGCAACTTTCTCACAGTCTTGCTTCTCATTGTGTTTGTGGACCGGTTTAAAGCATGGTGGTTAAAGAGAAAAGAAGAGAAAGGTGATGAAAAAGGAGAGAAAAAGCAGCTGCGGGCGAGAAAAATTTGGGAACGATACGGTCTGCCTGGATTAGCGCTCATTGGTCCTTTTATCATCGGCAGTCATTTAGCGGCCTTGATGTGCATGAGCTTCGGAACGAAAAGAAGGCAAGTCGCGGTGTGGATGACCGTCAGTTTAATGATGTGGACAGCGCTGGCTGCTAGTTTAACCGGTGCGGGCTTCCATTACTTTGCCCCAGATTCAAATGGGTTGTTCGGAGATATTTTTAGCAAGTAAAAAAGGGAGGGTCATCAATGACACATCAAACAAGGACAGTGCTTGAAACAGAGCGCCTTAAACTGAGAACGATGAATGAACATGATGCGTCATTTTTATATGACGAGCTGTTCCAAGATGAAGAAGTGATGAAGTATTATCCTTCTTTGAAGGATGAACAGCAGACAAAAGAGTGGATTGCATGGAATCAAAAAAATGACCGCATGTACCACACCTCTCTATGGATCATTGAAGATAAAGAAACAAATGAACGACTTGGACAAAGCGGAATTGTCCTGCAAAATATCGAAGGACAAACGGAGCTTGAGATCGGCTATATGCTAAAGAAAGCGGCGTGGGGATATGGCTATGCTGCTGAGGCCGCAAAAGGCTGTCTTACCTATGGATTTGAAGAAATGAAGGTCAGACGGATGGTCAGCTTAATACGTCCTGAGAATGAAGCGTCGGTGAAGGTCGCTTTAAAAATGGGCATGAAAAAAGAAAAAACCATTTCAAAATGGGATCAAATCATTGATGTATACAGCATCACCCGAAACGGAGAAAACGGCTCGCTTACCGAATAAGCAGAGCCGTTTTTTCTTTTATCCACGCTGTTCTAACTGAAGCAAATATTTCTTCCGTTCAATTCCCCCGCCGTAGCCCCCAAGCTCACCACTTGTTTGAATAACCCGGTGGCAGGGAATGATAATCGCCAATTGATTGGCACCATTTGCATTACCAACGGCACGAACCAAATGCGGATCACCAAGTATCGTGGCTAGATCACGATAGGATCTTGTTTCTCCTGCTGGAATGCGTGAGAGCTGGTCCCACACCTTCATTTGAAAAGGGGTGCCATGTAAGGAAAGTGGTACAGTAAACTTGGTCAGCTTTTTCTCAAAATATAAGGCCAATTCCTTTGCTAATTGCTGATGAACGTTTGTTTCTCCAACTAAAATGCGGGCATGATGCTTCTTTCTTAATGTTTCAATTTCTTTTTCGAGTCCCCGCCTGTCCATAAATTCCAGTAAATACACATGTGTGGTATCTGTCACGCTGATCATCCGCCCGATTGGTGTGGAAATAAAATTAGCATAGAGAATGTGAATCTGCGCTTTTTTAGGTGGATTTCCCATGATTTTCGTAAATGCATCATTGAAGGCGCTTGACGATTCATAGCCGAAGGTGACCTGCTGATCGATCACTTTTTTTCCGTTCAAAATTTCTTTAAAAGCAAGTCCCATTCGGCGTGATCTTGCATATTGAACAAAGGTCATGCCGTAAATGTCTTTAAATTTTCTTCGAGCTGTGGCAGAGTGAATCCCTAATTGGCGAAAGTCCTCTTCCTTCCAGCGTTTCTCAGGATTTTTTTCTACTGCTGAAACGAGTGTTTTGACTTCTTCAGGAATGCTGTTAGGGTATGTTAATGGTGTGCAGCGCTTGCATGGGCGATACCCTGCCAGCAGTGCTTCCTCCGCTGTAAAGAAAAACTCACAGTTTTCATATTTTGGCTTTCTAGCCGTACATGTGGCATGACAGAAGATACCGGTTGTCTTAATACAGGCAAAGAATGTGCCGTCATATTGCGGATTCTTGTCAACAAGTGCTTGATAAAATTCATGTTTTTGTTCATCGGTCATCATCATATGAATCCACCTCTTGATTTTCTATAAAATGTTTTTCAGTATTGTTTGGAGTACAACGGATGATCTGTAAATGCATCAACCTAAAGTTGAACGTTCATCACATCAATCTTATTTCATTATATCAGCGGTGTGATCGTTGCCGTACCTGTGCTTTAAGGAATGCGGAATAGATCCTTCTCCTTCGTATGACAATCAAGCATCATAAACATGTCAATCTCCTCCTTTTCTCATTTTTCACGTCCTGTTTTAGTTCATAAACTTTAGTTGTTTCTGTTTCATTTCTTCATAAAATGCTTCGACTTCTTGTTCGTAAAGAATGGTCTCCATGTCCTTGTATTTCCGCTTGATCGTCAATGTCATAAAAAATAAATGAATTGTCATATACGCTCGTTTCCCTTCAGTTCGCAGCCCGCAGATCTTCTTTATCAGTTGACCTGTTTCTAACCCTTAGTATACGGCGGTCCCATAAAATTTCTTTCGAAAAATGAACAAGTATATTTGCGTGTGGCAAGCAAAGCGGTAGACCGGTATTTCGGGGTGTGATACAATTTTGACACAGAATCTGCTCTAAGCCAGATCTGCTTATCATGAATTGGTTTTCTAGGGTTCCGTGCGGGTGGCGCAGTCTGGACCGAGAGAAAACACATAGGGTCTACACAATTGACCGTATGGACACGGAGGGATAAAAGCCCGGGAGATTTGATCAAACGATCGATTTCCGGGCTTTTTTTGTTGGTTGGAATCGTTCAGAAAGGAAGGGATTAGATGAAATGGGGAAATGTCTTTATTGCGGCGATCTTTGAAGTCGGCTGGGTGATGGGGTTGAAATATGCTGACTCTTTATTGGAGTGGGCCGCAACCATCGTTTGTATTGTCGTCAGCTTTTATTTACTCCTGAAAGCCACGACTATACTGCCAGTTGGCACACTTTATGCCGTTTTCACCGGGCTCGGCACAGCAGGTACTGTCATAGTAGGTATGGTACTGGGGGAGCCGGTACAGCTAGTGAAATTACTTCTAATCATGGTGCTTTTAAGCGGTGTATTAGGGCTCAAACTAACCACAGGTGAAAAGAAAGGAGAGACTGAATCATGAGCTGGCTTTTACTCATTGGGGCAGGCATTTTAGAAATGATTTGTGTCACCATGATGAATCAATTCCAGAAAGACCGGCATGTCAAATGGATTTTATTCATTGCAGCTGGATTTTCGCTGTCCTTTCTCATGCTCTCTCTTGCGATGAATACAATTCCGATGGGAACGGCATACGCCATTTGGACTGGCATTGGAGCTGCTGGAGGAGCCATTGTCGGCATGCTGTTTTACGGTGAGTCGAAGGACGCAAAACGTATTTTCTTTATCGCACTGATTTTATCTGCGGCGGTCGGGTTAAAAATCATTGAATAAAAAAAGGCTGGCATCTGTCTGCCAGCCTCAGCATGTAGACAAACCCTCGCATTCTTTGTCAGGCCTGCGCTTGTACTCACGAATGTCAAATTCGCTCCGTTCCGGTGCTCGCCCTTCCTAGGGCTGCAAAGGTTTTTATCACGCTGAAAAAGGAGAAAAAGGGCTAAAATAAAAATCATTTTAGCCCTTTTTTGTTACATCGAATGATGATTGGAATCGTTTTCATTTTTGCGGTAAAGCTGACTCACTAGAAGAAAACAGACACCAAATGTGAGCAAAGGAATGAGTCTCTCACCGGCCATAAAAAGATAAATACCTGTGATCAGACATACGATGCCGAGCCAAAAGCTCACTTTACCAAACAAAGTCATGCTTTTCATCTCCATCACTCCTTTTGTGATAAAAGGTCTACTCACATTATATCACGCTAGGTACAGAATTGAATGAATATTCAATAAAAAACGGGCTCTCCATTGCTTTTTCTCTTTCCAGTCCAGTATAATATTTCATTAGAATGAAAACGTAAATGAGGTCATGATACATGAGAACATTGATTACAGAGAAACTTGAATTACACAGACAAAAGCACGAGCAAAAAGGCAGATTGCTTGTCAGCTGCCCGGATCAGCCTGGTATTGTATCAGCTGTTTCTTCCTTTTTATTTGAGCACGGAGCGAACATCATTGAATCCAGCCAATACACAACCGATCATGAAAGCGGCCGGTTCTTTTTAAGAATTGAATTTGATTGGAAAGACATCTCGGCGAATATGGATCAATTGAAAAATAGCTTTGAGCCAATCGCAGCATCATTTCAAATGACGTGGAGCATGTCGCGTGCAAGTGAGCTTAAAAAGCTGGCAATCTTTGTGTCAAAAGAGCTTCATTGTTTGCATGAGCTTCTGTGGGAATGGCAAAGCGGAAATTTAATGGCTGAAATCGCAGTTGTGATCAGCAATCATGAAACGGCAAAAGATACAGTAGAATCGCTTGGAATCCCATTCCATTTTGTAAAGGCGAACAAAGACATTCGCAAAGAAGCTGAAAAAGAGCAGCTCGCCTTATTAGAAGAGTACGACATTGATGTGGTTGTGCTTGCTAGATACATGCAAATTTTAACGCCTGGATTCATTGAAGAGCATCCGAACAAAATCATTAATATTCATCATTCCTTCCTGCCGGCGTTTATTGGTGCAAACCCATACAAGCGGGCATATGAGCGGGGAGTCAAATTAATTGGTGCGACTTCTCATTATGTCACCAATGATTTAGACGAAGGCCCGATCATTGAACAGGATATTGAGCGGGTAGATCACCGGGATGATGCGGAAGCCCTAAAAAATATTGGCCGGACAATTGAGCGCAGTGTGCTTGCACGTGCTGTCAAATGGCACCTTGAAGATCGAATTATTGTTCATGAGAATAAAACGATTGTCTTTAATTGACCGCTTGACTTTTCTTTAGCAATTGGTGATAATATAAAAAAATTAACGAGCGTTGAAAAGGAATAGTAAGCAGGAACTGATGCGTAAAGAGAGCAAATGATGTGCTGAAACATTTGCCGCAGACAGCTGCTGAACCTGCCCTTTGAGCCTTAGAGGAAAAATCTAAGCGCGTGCCTGGCGTTACAGGAGTTGAGTGGAATAAGCAGATCGCATGCTTATTCAATGAAGGTGGTACCACGGAAAATCCCTTTTCGTCCTTTACATAAGGAGAAAAAGGGATTTTTTTGTGCCTAAAGGTATAGCGGAGGGAATCAAGGATGAAAAAGCAAAGGATCGTCATAAAAATTGGCAGCAGTTCATTAACCGAGCAAAAAGGAGCCATTGATGAACAAAAGATGCAGGATCATGTAAGAGCCATAGCAAAGCTCAAAGAAGCAGGGCATGAAATCATTTTAATTTCGTCAGGAGCCGTTGCAGCAGGATTTGGCAGCTTAGGCTATCCATCAAGACCTGTAACCTTAAAGGGGAAACAGGCAGCTGCCGCCGTTGGTCAGGGCTTGTTAATGCAGAAATATACAGAGCTTTTTTCACAGTTTCACATGACACCTGCTCAAATGCTTTTAACACGTAATGACTTTTCAGATCGAACAAGATATCGAAATGCTTACGCAACGATGATGGAACTGCTTGAAAGAAAAATTTTGCCGATCATAAACGAAAATGATTCAGTCTCGATCGAGGAGCTTACCTTTGGGGATAATGACATGCTGTCGGCTCTTGTCAGTGGATTAATCCATGCAGACCAATTGATCATATTAACAGACATCAATGGAATTTATGATGCTAATCCAAATGAGCATCCTGAGGCGAAGCGGTTTGATGTATTGACCCACATTTCAGAAGAATTGTTTTCATATGCGAAGAGCACTGGTTCAAAGGTTGGAACAGGCGGAATGAAATCGAAGCTGTCTGCTGCACAAACGGCACTTTCACTTGGCGTGAAAGTCTTCATTGGAACAGGCACTGGGGAAGACAAGCTGCTTCGCATTCTTGCGGGGCAAGGTGACGGAACGTATATCGGTGAACAGGACTTATCAGCTGTGAACAACCGCCGTCAATGGATTCAATTCCACTCACCGGTCTCTGGAAAGATCATGATTGATGCAGGAGCGGAAGCGGCGATTTTGCATAATGGCAGAAGCCTTCTTCCGGCAGGAGTCATTGATGTCGCTGGTGACTTTTCTAAAGGAGAGGTCGTAGAAGTCGTCGGTCCAAACGGATTAGTTGGTAAAGGGCAAACCTTGTACGCATCCGATGAGCTTCTCGGCATTAAAGGAATGCGAAGTGACGAGCTTTCAAAAGAGAAGCCTGAGGTCATACACCGGGATCACTGGGTACAGCATGTACAAAACTGAGGAGGGAATACAATGAATGAAGTTCTTGAAAAAGCAAAAAAAGCAAGTGCAGCCAAAGATCAGCTGCTCCTAAAAACGACAGAACAAAAAAATGCTGCCCTGCACGCCATCGCGAGTGCACTAAAAGCATCTTCAGCTTATTTAATGGAGGAGAACCAAAAGGATGTTCAGGCTGCTGAGGAAAAGCAGTTCACGCCATCTGTCATTGACCGGATCACACTCACGGAAGAGAGAATTGCAGCAATTGCTGACGCGACCCTTCAACTCATTCAGCTAAAAGACCCAATTGGTGAAACGTTAGAAACCATTCAAAAAGAAAACGGTCTGTTCATCGAAAAGGTCCGTGTACCGCTTGGAACAGTTGGAATGATTTATGAAGCAAGACCAAACGTGACAGTAGATGCTGCGACCCTTTGCTTGAAAACTGGGAATGCTGTTATTCTGCGCGGAAGCTCATCAGCTATTCATAGTAATAAAGCAATTGTAAAGGTGATTCATGAAGCGCTTCATACGACGGATATTCCAGTAGACAGTGTGCAATTGATTGAAGATACAGGCCGTGAAACGGCGAAAACGCTGTTCACCTTAAATGATTATCTGGATGTCCTCATTCCGCGCGGCGGGAAGAATTTAATTGATCTTGTCGTGAGAGAGTCAACTGTGCCAGTGCTTGAGACAGGTGCAGGAAATTGTCATATCTACATTGATGAAACAGCGAAAAACGAAATGGCTGAGCGGATTGTGCTGAATGCCAAAACCCAAAGACCATCTGTTTGTAATGCGATCGAGAGCATTGTCATTCATGAAACTTGGGCAAAAACATATGGCGCTTCGTTATTTGAAGCCCTTCAATCAAATGGGGTAGAGATACGCGGGGATGAAGCTGTTTGCGCGCTTGCTCCTAGTGCTGCATTAGCGAAAGCAGAGGACTATGCAACGGAGTTTTTAGCACCGATTGTCAGTATTAAAATTGTAGAAAACATAGAACAAGCGATTCAGCATATTCAAACATATAGCTCTAAGCACTCTGAAGCGATCATTACGGAAAATGATGAGCATGCAGCCCTTTTCTTAACAGCTGTCGATGCTGCCGCTGTCTATCATAATGCCTCTACTCGTTTCACAGATGGCTTTGAGTTTGGCTATGGAGCGGAAATAGGTATTAGTACACAAAAACTTCATGCAAGAGGGCCAATGGGTCTGCCAGCCTTAACGTCTGAAAAATTTGTCATTCGTGGTCAAGGACAAATAAGAGAATAACGAATTCAAAAGAGAGTCTTGTGACAACAGGCTCTCTTTTTCCTTTCATTTTTGTATTTCTCCGGTCAAGTATGATAAAATATGGTAATGTTTTATATTTTGAGAAGATTGGAGAAGGCAACGTATGGCGAAAATCATTCCCTCTTCGGATATTGGAGTGAAAATCAACAAGTGGTATGAATTAATCCGCAGATTTGATTCAGAACAAGCAGAACAGTTAAAACAGGAAATTCGCACCTCTCTTGATTCAATGGAAGAAGATCAGAATTTGCTTCTCTATTTTTCTTTAATGGAATTTAGGCATGAAGTCATGCTCGATTATTTAAAGCCATTAAAGGAAGGAAAGCTTCGCGCCAACTTTTCCGAGCTTTCGAAAGAAATAGATGAGCATCAAACGCATGTCACAGGCATGCTTGAATACTACTATCATTTTTTTAGAGGCATGTATGAATTCGGACGGAGGGAGTACATTGCTGCCATATCGTCTTATCAAAAGGCAGAGCACAAGCTATCTTTTGTATCAGATGATATTGAACGTGCGGAATTTCATTTTAAAATGTCAGAAATATATTATCACATGAAACAAACACATATCTCGATGCACCACGCTAAACTAGCGCTGGATGTTTATGTTCAGCATGAACTGTATGCGCTTCGCACCATTCAGTGTGAATTTATTGTGGCCGGTAACTACGATGATATGAGAAGGCATGAAAAAGCATTACCCCATCTCGAAAGAGCACTTGCGAGATCAAGAGAGTTTCAGAATGTGCGTTTTATTGCCTCCTCTTTGTTTAATATGGGCAACAGTTATTACCGAATGGGAGACTTGGGCCGCGCACTCGAATTAATGAAAGAATCCATCTCGTTATTTGATCAAAATCAATCCGATCATCTTCGTCGATCTATAGACCCTCTTTATACAGCCGCTCAGATATTATACAAACAAGGAAAACACGAAGAAGCATTACACTACAGAGAAGAATGTATGAAGCGAGCAGAAGCTCTTCAAGATGACATTCATATACAGAAAACCATCTTTCTAGAAGCATTGTACTTAAGACAAGATGCTGAGCATATCAAACGAATTTTCCATTTTTTAGAGTCTGCCTATGCATATCCAGATATAGAGGAGCTGGCATTAGATACCGCGAAGTATTATAATGAAATGGAGGATTATGAAAAATCTTCCATGTTCTATAGGGAAGCGGAACATGCTCGAATCTATATTCAGAGAGGGGATTGTTTATATGAATTTTAAAAAATGGGCAGTCGTCTGTACAAGCATCACCATCATGGCATTGTGGCTGGCAGGAGCAAATGCCGACCCAGATAACAGAAACCACACGCTAGAACAACCGAATCCGCAGCATGATATCATCTAAAAGCCCTTATTAAAGGGCTTTTTTTACTGCCTAAACACAATTCTGAGGGACATGCTCATAAAAAGGAAACGAGGAGGAAAACTTAAAAAAGAGTATTTATTGATTGACTCTGTAATTTAAATTGTGTACAATTCAATTGTAGAAAATATTATTGGAGAGAAAGAGGGTTATATTCATGTCAGACGTTTTATTTACAGCAACGGTATCAGCTGTCGGAGGAAGAGAAGGAAAGGTTGTTTCAACAGATGGTGTACTTGAGCATGATGTAGCAATGCCTGGAACACCAAGAGCAAAAAAACTTGAAAAAGCAACAAATCCAGAGCAATTATTCGCAGCAGGCTACTCTGCATGTTTTGATTCAGCCCTTCAAATGGTAGCGAGACAAGAGCGTATTCGTTTTGAAAGTGAAGTTACAGCACATGTCAGCTTATTAAAAGACAGTTCAGATGGCGGCTTCAAACTAGGCGTTCAATTAGAAGTAAAGGGAACTGGAATTGAGCAGTCAGCATTAGAAGAACTTGTTCATAAAGCACACGGCGTTTGCCCATATTCAAAAGCAACTCAAGGAAACATCGAAGTAGAACTAGTAGCTGTTGCACAATAATAGACATCATAAAAGGCTGAGGGAATGTTCCCTCAGCCTTTTGGTTGTGTTAAATTTTGCAAAAGCTCATGCAAAGAGGCACGCAGTGTTTTTAGTTCTTCTTCCGATCTGCCTGTCCCAGTCAGCATGTGAGACGGGATCGCAGTGGCCTTTTCTTTTAGCTGTTCTCCATATTCCGTTAAACGAATTTGCACAGACCGCTCATCCTCTTTCGAACGTTCGCGGATAATGAGTCCGTTTTGCTCCATTCGTTTCAGCATGGGTGTGAGTGTACCGGAGTCTAAATAGAGAAGCTCTCCCATCGTTTTCACATTTAATGTTCCATGCTCCCACAATAAAAGCAGTGCCAAATATTGCGGATACGTAATGTTTAATTCTTCTAATAACGGTTTATACTGCTTTGTCATCTCTCGTGAACTTGCATATAACAAGAAACAAAGCTGATTTTCCAGCTTCATATGTTCAAATTCATTTGTCATGTCAGTCACCAACTATTTTTTGTCATACTTATCATTGTATAAGATTTTCTTCCTTTTTAAAATAAATACAGACGAAAAATGAAAAATTCTTCAATGTGCGATAAATGTTTGAGAAATGAATAGAACGTGAAAAGGATGAATAGATGAAGGAGGAGATGAAGATGAAACCATTATTCACAGCAAAAGTAAAGGCACAGCATGGAAGAGCTGGACATGTTCGTTCAGAAGACGGTGTGCTCGATCATAACATTGTCATGCCTAACGCAAAGAAAGATGGAGAGACTGGCACAAACCCAGAGCAATTATTTGCAGCAGGATATGCAGCTTGTTTCGGAGGAGCACTTGAACAGGTAGCGAAGAAGCAAGGGGTAGAAATAGAATCGGAAATAGAAGGCCATGTCAGTCTTTTAAAAGATGAAAGCGACGGCGGCTTTAAGCTTGGCGTAAAGCTGATTGTGTCTGCGAAAGGTCATGATCATGAGAAAGTGAAAGAGCTTGTCCATGCTGCACATGAATTCTGTCCATATTCAAAAGCAACAAGAGGGAACATTGAAGTAGAGCTTGAAGTGGCTGAATAAAAAAGTTTTCTATCACGCTGAAAAAAGAAACACCTGCTTACGAGCAGGTGTCTTTTTTAATATTCTTTCTTTTTATCATATGCTTCCCATGCTTCAAATGGCGCAAGGGTTTTTTGAGGTGTCAGCTTGTAAAATGGTATATTTCTTGATTCGTACTCTTTATTGATTTCTTCATAAATAAACGAGTCATCAAAACCAGAATCCGCTGCATCCTGATGGCCAGCGGCAAAATACACCGCTTTCGGTCTAGCCCAGTAAATAGCACCAAGGCACATCGGACAAGGCTCACAGCTTGTGTATAGAGTGCAATCTTCTAATTGGTATGTATTCAGCGTCTGGCACGCCTTTCGAATGGCTGTGACTTCAGCATGTGCGGTTGGATCATTTGTTGTTGTCACATTGTTGCTTCCCTCGGCAATAATCTGACCATCCTTGACAATGACTGCTCCAAAAGGGCCGCCAGTACCACTATTGACTCCTTCTACTGCAAGATCAATTGCGCGTTGTAAAAAATCTTCGTGATTCATTGTCTTCCTCCCTTTGTTCGACTGACTTCTCTAGTATAAACGAATCATGCTATAAAAGAAATCATCATAGTAGAAGATCGAACAGGACAATTTACGCATAAAAAACCCCTGCCATGTTCAGCAGGGGAGAGACATTCAATTATGCGTGCTGCGCCAGCTTTTTACGAGCGACTTCAGCAGCTGTGACCATGTTTTTCAAAGCAGCAATGGTTTCAGGCTCTTGTCTAGTTTTTAGACCACAATCCGGATTCACCCAGAAGCGATCTGTCGGACAAACGTTCAGCGCATCATCAATGATTTCGCTCATTTCTTCAACAGATGGAACGCGCGGGCTATGGATGTCATAAACGCCTAGTCCAAGTCCTTTCAAATACGGGTGCTTTTCTAAGTAATCGAGGAATCCGCCATGACTGCGTGAATGTTCAATTGTAATCACGTCAGCATCCAAGTCTTCGATCGTATCGACAATATCCTCGAAGTTACTGTAGCACATATGTGTATGAATTTGTGTGTCATTTTGAACAGATGATGTGGATAAACGGAATGACTCTGCTGCCCAGTTTAAATATTCTGCCCAATCACTTTCTTTGAGCGGAAGACCTTCTCTTAGCGCAGGCTCATCCACTTGGATGACTTGAATACCTGCTGCCTCTAACGCTTCTACCTCTTTACGCAAAGCGAAAGCGATTTGGAATGCAATGTCTTTACGAGAGATATCCGTTCTTGGGAATGACCAGTTTAAGATAGTGACAGGTCCTGTCAGCATTCCCTTGACTTTTTTCTCTGTTAAGCTTTGCGCGTATACCGTCTCTTTCACTGTCATTGGCTCTGTAAACTCTACATCTCCATAAATGATTGGAGGCTTCACGCAGCGTGATCCATAGGATTGCACCCAAGCAAATTTCGTAAAGGCAAATCCGGCTAGCTTTTCACCGAAGTATTCAACCATGTCTGTACGTTCAAATTCTCCATGTACGAGCACATCCAGGCCAATTTCTTCTTGAATATCAATCCATCGTTTTGTTTCTTTCTTAATAAATTCATCATACTCTGCATCTGTCCATTCATTTTTGCGCCACTTTTGACGAGCACTGCGCACTTCGGCAGACTGCGGGAAGCTGCCAATCGTTGTTGTTGGAAGAAGTGGCAGCTCAAGAGATTCGTTTTGGATACGCAGGCGTTCTTCAAAGGCTACTGGGCGTTTAAAATCCTTTGATGAAAGATTGTTGCGTTCCGCTGTTAGATCCGCATTTGTTCCTTTTGCGAACTCTTTTAAGGTAAGAAGTGCTTGTGCTGCTTCGTTAATGTCGGCATCAATGGCAGCTGCTCCTTTTGTTAAACCTTCTTTTAGCAGTGTCAATTCAGCCAGCTTTTCAGTGGCATAAGACAGTCCGTTTAATAGTTTTTCTTCAAGCTGTTCACTTGGGTGTTTGGCAACTGGCACATGCAGTAAGCTGCTTGATGGCTGCAGCCAAACTTCTTTCGGCTGAACGTCAGCGATGACTTCAGAAATAAAGGATAATCTTTCGCCAAGATCTGATCTCCAAATATTTCTTCCATCAATGACGCCTGCTGCTAAAATTTTATCTTTCGGGAAGCCGTGCTTTTTCACTTGATCAAGGTTGCGCCCTTGATCATGGACAAAATCAAGACCGATTGCTTCAACAGGATATGTGACAAGCTCTTCATACGCATCTACTGAATCAAAGTATGTTTGAAGAAGAATGTTCAAGCCAGGTACGGCTTCTTTGATCGTTTGATAGATTTCTTTTACGGCTTTTACGTCTTCACTTGAAGCTGTGACAAGTGCAGGTTCATCAATTTGAACCCATTTGACGCCGGCTTCTTCAAGTTCTTTTAAAAGCTGAATATAAAGCGGCACTAGACGCTGCTGGATTTCTTTCACTTCATTTGCTTCATAACCTTTAGAAAGTGAGACAAATGTATAAAGACCAAGTACAACAGGTTTTGTTTCAACACCAAACGCTTTTTTCACCTTTTCGAAAGCTTCAAGCGGTTTGTTGTGTGTGAGTTTAAATTCTGTGCTTTTTTCGTATTCTGGAACGATGTAGTGATAGTTTGTATTAAACCATTTTGTCATTTCACTTGAGACGGCATCTTTTGTTCCTCTTGCCATCGCGAAGTATGTATCTAGCGGGTCTTTTAAGCTGCGGAAGCGCTCTGGAATCCAATTGAACATAACAGCAGTATCCAGCACGTGATCATAGAAGGTGAAGTCTCCAGAAGGAACAACATCAATTTGTTGATCAATTTGTGTTTTAATGGCAGTTAAAAATTGTTCATCCAGTGTGCTTAAGAGGGTTTCACGGTCTGTTTGACCTTTCCAGTAAGACTCAAGTGCTTTTTTCCATTCTCTGTTTAAACCAATTCGCGGAAAGCCTAGATTACTTGTTTTAACAATTGTCAATTCCAATTCCTCCTCTAAATATAAAAAGACATTTACGCTCATGATCAAGATTGATGAGGCAAATGTCTGGTTTAAAAGACAAAATGTGTGTGCGAAATAAGGCGTGAGTATAACTAACGCTTTTCCGACATCTCCTATCAACCGTAGGGGGTTTGATGTGATAGAGCGGCTGGTATCCTGGCTGGTGAATCTGCAAGCTTTTCATCCTTCCCATCCTGATGACAGTGGATTCATGAGAAAAGCTCTCCTCACTCACAGTGGCGGGACCGCGCCGGATTTTCACCGGTCTTCCCAATTAAAATTCGACGTGTGATCGAATTACCGACTCTCAAACTATGAATTTATTGTGTTCGATTATATAACGTTCACTTCATTTCGTCAAAGTAAATTTTGAATAATTTTAATTAAAAAAATCCTGAGAAAATTCTATCTTTTCTCAGGACCTCTATTTAAGCTATAGAGATAAAAGATCTGCTTCCAATGTTTTTTCTAAAAGGACATCAGGCGCAGTTAAATATAAAAATCCATTCCCTACAAGGGCTTTCGACTGCTTTAATGGCAGGGTTCTTCTGACAAGCTGAGCATAGACCTCAGGCTCTGTCAGTTTGCGCTGGAACGCTTCTTCTTCAGCATTTTTGATAATGGCTAGTGCACCGCTTACGTGAGGGGCAGCCATTGAAGTCCCTGTGAGTCTGCCATATTTATGGTTAGGGAGAGTGGATAAAATGTCTTCTCCTGGAGCGACGAGGTCGATTTCTTTATTGGCGTTAGAAAATTCAGAGGATTCTCTTGCAAGGGAAACAGAACCGACGGCAATGACTTCATTGTATGCTGCTGGGTAGGAGAACTCTTCCGTACGCTCGTCCCCGTCCCCTTCATTTCCTGCTGCGCACACAACAAGCACACCGCTTTTTACCGCATTTTGAATGGCTTCCTGCAGGGCTGGCTCATTGCTTGGACCACCGAGAGACATGGAGATAATATCAACCTTCTGCTCTGCGGCATAGTTGATGCCGTCAATGATCCATTCATATTTTCCGCTGCCATTTTCACCGCCAAGAACTTTCACGATGAGCAGCTTGGCTTCAGGGGCAACCCCTAAAATTCCGCCATTTTGATCTGTTGCGGCAATCGTTCCTGCTACATGGGTACCATGTCCATTGTAGTCTTTTACATTTTCAGCATCTCCATCGTCATCATCGGTAAAGTTCTTCCCACCGATAATCTGATCTTTTAAGTCGGGATGCTCTGTGTCACAGCCTGTATCAAGGACAGCAATGGTTATGCCTTTTCCTTTGAAGCCACTTGACCAAAGTTCGGGTGCTTTAATCTCCTGAATACTTTCCGGCGTCTCTTTCGCTTCCATCACATTGGCTTTTACTTCATACGGAATTAAGCGAATTTCACCTTTCATAAGAAAGCCCTCCTTATTTTGTTTTCAAAGTAGATTCAGGCTGCGTAATGTTATTGTATAAAAGAAACTTTTGATCGGAAAGGGTCAATTGTAATAATTTTTCAAATAATCAATCTATTATCAAAAGTGCAGTTCTCCTCACTTATTGACGAAAGAGCTCACCTTTTGAAGAAAACTCTTGATATCATATGAAAAAGAAGGAAATGCTGCATAGTGAGGTTGCACCTGTACAGATGAAAATGGGTGAATAGAACTAAAAGAGGCAGACTAAAAAATAATGAAATCAAGTAACAAATGAGAAGAAGGCTCAAGTCAAATGTTTTTGTTCAAAAATAATTCCCTCCATAAAAAAATAGATGTGAAGATTGTGACTGTTCCAAATGAGAAAGGCAACATATAATAATGGAAAGACAAGCTTGCCTTTCAGATAGGAGAGATAGAGATGAATAAAGGGAAGATACTCGTAGTCGAAGATGAAAAGAAAATAGCAAGGGTTTTGTCACTTGAACTGGAATATGAAGGATATGAGGTGACAGTCAAAGAGACAGGAATGGACGGGCTTCAGGCTCTTGAAGAAGACAGCTTCGATTTGGTGCTGCTTGACGTCATGCTTCCAGAGTTAAGCGGGCTTGAAGTGCTGAGAAGGGTTCGAAAGACAAATACAGCGACACCTATTATTTTGATTACAGCAAGGGGAAGTGTGCCTGATAAGGTAAGCGGGCTCGATCTTGGGGCGAATGATTATATAACAAAACCTTTTGACATAGAAGAATTATTAGCACGAATTCGCGCACAGCTAAGGTTGAATATACATGCACAAGAAGAAAAGGAGACAGAGCTGAGCATAGCAGATTTAACGGTCAACGAGAAAACAAGAGAAATACAAAGGGCTGGGCAAATGCTTGAACTCACGCCGAGAGAATATGACCTGCTTGTCCACTTCCTGAACCATCAGCAGCAAGTGCTCACAAGAGATCAGCTTTTAACAGCGGTTTGGGGCTTTGATTATTTCGGTGATACAAACGTGGTAGATGTCTATATCCGTTATTTAAGGAAAAAAATCGATTACCCATTCGAAAAACAGCTGATTCACACAGTGAGAGGTGTGGGTTATGTGATGAAAGGATAAAGAATGAGATTAAAAAATAAGATTCAGCTTTATACGTCGTTGTCTTTGTTTTTAATGGTGCTCTTGTTTCATACAGCCATTTATTTTATTTTTTCGATGACCTTGACGCAAAAAGATATGTCCCGCTTGTCTGAGGTGGCTGAAAATATTGCGATTGCTTTAAAAAAATCAGAGGAAGAGGGTCTTCCGTCCTCGGAGCTGCTGAAGGCGTACCTGCCTCAAAATGGTATGATCCGTGTCGTGACAGAAACGGGAGAGTCAAAACTGACTGTCACAAAGGAGTCAACGTTTAGCTCACTGCCTTTTACATACGAATCTGGCCAGACGGCAGAAATCAAAGAATACAATAAGCATATGATTGCGTTCGCTGCTATTCCGGTCATTTGGACAAATGGTGAGATTATGTCGCTTCAAGTATATGAAGAAATCGAAAATACGGAAGAGAACTTAGCGTTATTAAAAATGATTTTAATCGCTACCGGCGTTTTGTTTATTGTGCTTTCCTATTTTGCAGGCCATGTGTTAACAAAGCAAATTGTCCGGCCGATTAGCAGAATGACGAGTACCATGAAGGCAAGTATGAAAGAGAAGGCGTTTAAACGAATTGAATTAACAGGCGATTCAAAGGATGAACTATATCAAATGGGACAAACCTTTAATGAAATGTCCGAGATTCTCGAGAAGCATTATGAAAAAGAACAGCAATTTTTGCATGATGCCTCCCATGAATTGAAGACACCGATTACCGTCATTATGAGCTACAGCAATTTACTCAAACGCTGGGGGCAAACACGTCCAGAGGTTGTAGAAGAATCCTCCCAAGCGATTCATGATGAAGCGAAAAAAATGAAAAGACTGACAGATCAATTACTGACATTGGCGAAAAACGGCCAGCCATTATACTTGGATATGAAGCCGGTTGATCTTGGTCATTTGTGCAAGCAGCTATGTCATACACTTGAAGTGGCCACCAATCGAACGATTCAATCTCATGTGCAGACAGATCAGCAGCTGATCGCAGAAGGAGACGAAGAGAAAATCAAACAGCTTTTGACTATCTTAATTGATAATGCGGTCAAATATAGCAGAGAGCCAGTTGATGTGACCTGCGGATGGGCAGGAGACAAGCCATTTATTTCAGTGATTGATCAAGGAATTGGCATAAAAGAAGAGGATCTGCCGAAAATCTTTGACCGCTTTTTCCGTGTGGATGAAGCGAGAAACAGTGAGACGGGCGGAACCGGACTCGGTCTTTCAATTGCGAAGCAAATTGCAGAAGAACATGGGGCCGAGCTGAAGGTAGACAGCCGTATCGGCGAAGGGACAGCCATGACCATTCTTTTTCAGAAATAAATGGGTCTTTTCTCATCAATTTCTCATTTCCTCCTTATAAAATAGGAAATAGGAAGGAGGCGCTGCATGTCTAGAAAAACGAAAATGGTGCTTGCGCTCGCAGGATGTCTTGTGATTCTTGCGGCCTTTGCAATGCTCATGATCCAAACCATTGATCAAAAAATATTAAGTGAAGCAGAAATGAAAAAAATGATCTCAAAAGACTACAATGGAAACATTACACATATTGATTTAATCAATCATAAACAGGACTATACAATGACGCTGGAAAATGCAAATGGCATCTATCAAATCATTGCATCTTCTGCAAGCGGTCAAATGAAAGAAATTAGACAGTTAAAAAGCTATCAGAAGCCAAATGAAAAAAATGCTGAGCTCCAGGCAGAAGAGGCGGCTGTTAAAAAGGTGAGCGGAACCGTCATTCAAAAGAAAGAGACGTCAGATCGCTTTATTTTTACCATCCAATCAAAAAAAGAATTATATCAAGTCGATATCGACAAACAATCATTTAAGGTGCTTGAAGCAGAAAAGAAAAAACCAACCTCTAAAGAAAAGAAGCTCACGAAAATCACCGTCGAGGAAGCCATCCAAATTGCCGTCAAAGAAGTTGGCGGAACAGTGGATGATGCTGATCTTGAAACATTCAGCGGTATGCTCGTATTTGAGGTGGAGCTGGATTTGCCTGACGGCAGAGAGGCAGAGGTGCTTGTGAACGCCTATACAGGAGACATTGAGGGCATTACGTACGAAAACTAATCTTTTTCTCATGATATTCTCATGTTTCTTTCCTTCCTTTATCATCTTGTTTTTTTATGATATAGAAGAAATCAAACAGAGGAGGAAATGAACATGATGAAAAAAGTACTAGTAGCTACAGCATTAACGGGAACTCTTGTCGCAGGTGGTTTCACACTTCAAGCGCAAAATACAAATCAAACAGCAAACGCCGAGCAAGTGGTGCAAAAGAAATCGTCATTTGTTTCAAAGAAACAAGCTGAAAAAGCAGCCTTAAAAGTGGTGAAAGGCTATGTGGATGATGTGGATCTTGAGCGTAAAAAAGGAAAATGGGTGTATGAGGTCGAGATTAAAAAAGGCGGCTTTGAATATAAAGTATATGTCAATGCAAAAACTGGAAAAGCGCTGAATGATCCAGTCAAAGAAAAGAAACAGAATGTGAAGATCACGAAAAAACAGGCTGAAAAAATTGCTCTTGCAAAAGTAAAAGGCACAGTCACTGATTCTGATCTAGATAAAGAAAATGGTGTGTACATTTATGAGATTGAAATTACAACACCAGGCGGCGAGGAAGTTGATTTTGAGATTTCCGCTAAAACAGGCAAAATCCTGAAGCAAGAATGGGATGATTAAGCCATGACCAAACCTTACACTTTCATGTGTAAGGTTTTTTCATTGGGACAAACTACGGGAAAGGAGGCGAGAGAATATGAAGAAAAAAGAAGAAGAGCAGACAATGGATCACGCGGAATACGTTCCGCATCCTGATGGAGAAGGATATGCTTTGTTTTTGCATGATTCCTTTCATCTCCTCTCCCAAGAGGATATGAATCAGCCGGAAGAGGAATAAAAGACATGAAAGGGCGATGGCCGAGCTGTCTATCGCTCTTTTTTGAAAAGTAAGCGAATACATAAGGATATTTGGCATCTTGCTTATTGACATCATTCCACTTTTTCTGTAATCTCAGTGTGTTAACAATATGAGACTTCGTTAGGTGAGGCTCCTGTATGGAGATACGCTGCTGCCCAAAAATGTCCAAAGACGCCAATGGGTCAACAGAAATCATCGACATAAGGTGATTTTTAATGCAGCTGGATTTTATCCTATGCCATACAGTGCTAAAGCTCTACGATTGAAGGAGCAAGTGTTTATTTTGTCATGCTTACAAAGCGCCTTCATTCGGTTGAAGGTGCTTTTTTATGAGAAAAGGAGGTGTGGGGATGGATCATCCCGATTCGAGACACATAGAGAGTATGTCAAAAGATCAGATTGACGCATCAGACAGAGGAGATCCTGACCCCCGCACATTCTAAGGGATTCGGGTATCTCCTGACTTTGGGGAGGTAACAGCGATGATACAGAACATTACGTACGATGAACTCATTTTAAGAATCATTATTTTATTAAGAGATGGCAAACGCAAAGAATTTAAAAACATTATGGAAGAACTTCAGCCATATGATATGGCCTATTTATTTAAAGAGCTTCCAGAAAAACACCGGGGCCGCTTCCTCAGCTTTTTAACAGTCGATGATGTAACGGAAATGATGGGTGAGCTTGAGCGAGAATACCAAGAAATTGTGCTTGAAAAAGTAGGGAAAGACAAAGCCACCTTCGTCACAAACAAAATGGATAACGATGACCTTGCCAACTTGTTTGATGAAATGGATGATGAGCTAAAAGATCAGCTTTTATCAAACATGGAGGCAGAGGAATCAAAGGCCGTCCAGCTTCTCATGAATTATCCTGCTGAGACAGCAGGCCGGATCATGACCAACCGGTACGTATGGATTCCTCAGCATTATACGGTTCAGGACGCAGTTGTAAAGCTGAAAAGCTTTGCTGAAATTGCAGAATCGATCAACTATTTATATGTCATTAATGATCAAAAGCAGCTTGTAGGGGTTCTGTCGTACCGCGATCTCATTTTAGGTGAACCAGATGAAAAAGTGCAGGATCTTATGTTTACAAGAGTCATTGCCGTTGGAGCCTTTCAGGATCAGGAAGAAATCGCAAAGCTGATTGAACGGTATGATTTTCTTGCCATTCCTGTTGTGGAAGAGAACAATGTCCTAGTCGGAATCGTCACAGTCGATGATATCATTGATGTCGTCATTCAAGAGGCAGGAGAAGACTATGAGAAGTTCGCTGCCTCTGGTAAAGATATTACGTTCGACACGCCCGCTTTTGTTGCGGCATACCGCCGTCTCCCATGGCTCATTTTGCTCTTATTCATTGGGCTGATTTCAGGCAGTATTTTAAATTACTTTGAAGATACCCTTCAGCAAGTCGTCGCCTTAGCCTTCTTCATGCCGATGATTGCTGGGATGACAGGGAATACAGGGACACAATCGCTTGCGGTCGTCATTAGAGGACTTTCAAAAGAAGAATTAACGAAGAAAACCATTGTGCGCCTGATTTTTAGAGAGCTTCGAACAAGTATTTACATTGGGATTGTCTGTTCCATCATTATTACAGTCGTCGCAATGGTGTGGCAGGGCAATATGATTTTAGGGTTTGTTGTCGGTTCCTCACTTCTTGCCACACTGATTATTGGAACCATGGCAGGTACGGTCGTGCCTATCATTTTACACAGATTAAACGTGGACCCGGCTATTGCATCTGGGCCGCTGATTACAACATTGAATGATATTTTATCACTGCTCATCTATTTTGGAATTGCGACAGCGTTCCTCCATACACTTATGTAGCAAGAAGACTGTAAAACATGACGTTTTACAGTCTCAGCGCGCCGACAAACCCTTGCATTCGTTGTCAGTCCTTGCGTGCCGGTGCTCACGAATGTTCAATTCGCTCCGCTCCGGTACTCGTCCTTCCTAGACTTCAAAGGTTTTCAGATCGCGCTGAAAGGTAGACAAAGGACTAAAATAAACATCATTTTAGCCTTTGTCCACAATCTAAGACTGTAAAACATGACGTTTTACAGTCTTTTTTGTATAAAGATTGCATATAGCGCTTCCATCCTTTACATTTTAAGGAGAAGGTGGGAGAGAAACATGAAGAAATTCTTATTCATTTTGATGTGTATGCTTTTGCTGAGTGCATGTCAAAGGGAGAACGAGGGGAAAGACCGGAGGCTAGTGGCTGCAGAGCATATGCTTGAAGCCATCACTGAAGGAAATAAAAGAAAAATGGAAGACATCTACGTCGAAGGTGCGGTTCCGAGCCCGAATGACATTCTGAAACTGAAAAAAGAATGGGGCATAGACACGCTTTCTTATGAGGATTTTCAATTGGAAGAAGCCAGCATTCATGTGTTCCATGCGAATTATGAAGATGCAAAAACCGGGAAGAAAAAGGCACTTGCCCTGCGGGTGAAAGAAGATCCTGAAAGAGGCGGCGTGCTGATTGACTTTGTAGGGGTTGTAGAAGGTACTGAAGCTTCCTCTAAATAAAAAGAATCGTTCAAAAGAGCGATTCTTTTTTTGTTTAACGATTTTTATACCGAAAGTGTGCGTTAATCTGGCCTTCCAGCATTTTTTTCTTAAATTGTCCGCTTTTTAGCGCTTGTTCTTTTTTCTTCATGTCTTTTAAAATTTCAGCTGTCTGCACACCGTCTTCCCGTTTGTTGGCGATGTCCATTAAACGTTCAACATCTGCAAAAGAATATTTCCGTGTGCCTCTTGTTGAGCGCTGGGGGTAGATGAGTTTACGTTCCTCATAATATCGGATTTGCCTGACGGAAAGTCCTGTTAATTCACTGACAATCCCGATTGAAATGACTTTTTTATCTTTATAAGATACATCCTCCTGCGTCATACACTCACCCCTGCAAGTCTTTTCTTCATATTATATAGAACGAGAAGTAAAAAAACCTATCGTTTGTTAGAAAATATAACACAAAAACGAAAAAAATGAAAAAAACATGGGAGGAAAGATGACAGGAAGTGTGCAACACATCTTACGACGACATATAATCATGGTGAGTTGACATAGGAGGAGGAGCATATGATGGAGCAAGCACAGATCATACGTATGGCAAAAGAAATCATCGCATTAGATGTGAAGAGGGATGAATTGCTCGAGCAATTCATGCAGGCTGCAGGTCAGAATGCACATGCGCTTCTAAGAGCCATGCAAAATGATTTGTATAAGAAGTCTTCATAAGCACCCGATCCAAATCACTTGATAGGAGGGGATAATCGGTGCGGCGTATATTAAAAGAAGCTTTAGCAAAAGAAAGACATTATTATACGAAGCAGCTATGTTCATTGGGGGTTTACAGCCCTGATGCGGCCAAGAACATGACAATTAGTGACTTAAAAAAAGAGTATCATTTCTTTTTCAACAAAACAGAGCGCTATCTGTAAAAATCCCTTGGAATGTGCGTATGTCACATAAAGGGTTCTTTTTTTGTGTTTAATATTATAGCAATATTGAATTTTGTAGAAATTTGGCGAATGAAGTGCAAGAAACTATAGGTTCTTTACAGATTATGTTAAATTGTGTCGCATCTTGATGGTTTGCTGAAAAAGCTTTTTTTCGAGATGATTATGAAAAATAAGAAGGATTTTAAAAGTTTATATCGAAAACTTATACATAACACGAATGGAGTCACTTATGTGGTTGAAAGGGTTTTCAAAAACGTACTTCTATTTTTTACGAAAGGCTCCAACTGCACCGCAAGACAGCCTTGAAGTTAAAAAAATATTATAAGAGGTAGATATGTGATGAGACTATCGTTTAATGAAGAAGAAGTAGAACGCTCAATGACGCTTTACAAGGTTTTTGCAAGAGCATTTAAAAGCGTTTCAGAACACAGTATTAGAGACAGCAAAGAGCATGGGTTTAATCCAACTGAATTTGCCGTTCTTGAATTACTGTACACAAGAGGTGCTCAAAAGCTTCAGCAAATCGGCTCAAGACTCCTGCTTGTCAGCGGGAATGTGACGTACGTAATTGACAAATTAGAACGAAATGGTTTCATTGAAAGAGAGCAGGACCCCAAGGATAAACGGTCGGTTTATGCCCATTTAACGGATAAAGGGCGAAGTTATCTTGACAAGATTTATCCGATCCACTCTCTTCGGATTGCGCGTGCATTCTCTGGTCTGACGCGTGAAGAACAAGAGCAATTGATTAGTTTATTGAAAAAAGCAGGTATTCACAGTCAGCATTTATTATTTAGATAAAACGAAAAGGTGCCATCATTGGCACCTTTTAAATTGTTGACAAAGGGCTAAAGTGATCTTTATTTTAGCCCTTTGTCTTCTTCTCAGCTCAGCGTGACAGAAAACCTTTGAAGTCTAGGAAGGACGAGTACCGGAGCGGAGCGAATTGAGCATTCGTGAGCACCGGCACGCAGGACTGACACTGAATGCGAGGGTTTGTCTGCACGCTGGAAGGTGCCATCATTGGCACCTTTTTTATGTGTCCAGCTGCGCCGGATAGGCGATGAATTTTTCAATATCGCTTGCTGGCAGCGGCTTGGCATAATAAAACCCTTGCAAGTCGTCACAGCCCTGGGCAGATAATAGCTGGGCCTGTGCAAATGTTTCAACACCTTCTGCTATCACTTCGAGAGATAATTGGTGTCCCATCGCTATAATAGCCCCTGTAATCTGTTCAGACTTTGAATCACTTAAGATATCCTCAATAAAGGATTTATCAATTTTCAGTCGATGAATAGGTAAATCCTTTAAATAGCTTAAGGAGCTGTGGCCTGTGCCGAAATCATCAATACTAATGCGGACGCCAAGCTGTTTCAGCGACGTTAACACCTGTTTTGATTGCTTGATATTGTCCATTGTCATACTTTCTGTGACTTCAAGCTCCAAGAGTGATGGTTTCAGATCGTATTTTTTCAGTGTCAGCTTGATCAAATCAATTAAGTCTTCAGAATTGAATTGTTTCGCAGATAAATTGACAGCCACAGGGATCTTTAGCCCAGCGTCATACCATATTTTTGCCTGCTTGCCAGCTGTATCAATGACCCATCTGCCAATATCGATGATCAGTCCTGATTCCTCTGCCAGCTCAATAAAAGCTTCAGGTGACTTTAAGGAACCATCGGGTGCCTTCATTCTTAAAAGGGCTTCAACCCCAGTCATTTTTCTTGTTTTGGCACTGACTTGCGGCTGGTAGTGAAGGACAAATTGTTCTCTTTGAATGGCATCCCTCAGCTCCAGCTCCCGGTTTAGCCTGTCCTCACTCAATCTTTCCATGGATTCGGTAAAGAACTCATATCGGCTTTGCTTATGTTTTTTGGATAAATACATGGCCATATCGGCTTTTCTCATCAGCTCCATCCCGTTTTTGCCATTTTGCGGAGAGATGGCGATCCCAATGCTGATTGATGTAATGAGCTGATGGTTCTGGATGAAAAAAGGACGTTCAAATTGATGGATGATATTTTTAGAAAATTGTTCGATTTTATGTGTATCATGATCCATGTGAGGAAAGATCATTAAAAATTCATCACCGCCAAGTCTTGCGATAAAGCCATTGTCCGGTAAACATTGCGTCAGTCTGTTTGCGGCAGCTTTCAGCAGTAAGTCTCCTATGTTATGACCAAGTGCATCATTAATAATTTTAAAACGATTTAAGTCCAGAAACAGAACTGCTGTTGATGTTTTTGACTTTTCTTGAGCGGAGAGAACTTCATTTAAATGATTGATGCCCTGGCGGCGGTTAGGCAGCTCTGTTAATGCATCATAATGTGCCATCACATGAATTTCTTTTTCTGCAATCCGCTGCTGCGTTAAATCTTTTAAAACAAGATAAATGCTGTCAAGTGAATCGTTCACATGAACAGGTATGTAAGTGACATGGTAATAATAAAAACGATCTGCTGCTTTCAGTTCTGCTTCGCGTGTGATGGATTTTTTTGACTGAGAAATAAATTCTTCCCACAACTCAGTCGGCATCACATATTGGCTGACATCATCACCAATCTTAGAATTGCACAACTCTAAGATTTGTTTACCAGAGTCATTTGCAGAAAGAACCTTTCGATCGACAGATAACACGATAATGCCGTCTATATTATGTTTGATAAGCGATTGAAACCGCTGTTCATTTTCTTTCAGTTGATCTGACTGCGTCATGATCCGGTGATCAATATAGGCACCAAAGATCATCAGAGTTTGGACAATAAGTGTCATCAATCCGATGAAAATCGACAGACTGAATGGCGACATTTCAAGATAGCCACCTGCAGCGGTCTGTCCATTTGAATGATAAAACATGGTAGAGGCAGCCATACCAGTATAATGCATGCCTGCTATTGCACCGCCCATCAACATTGACCCAAGGCTCTTTAAAAGATAATTCTTCCGTTTACTTTTAATGCGCTCAACACGAAAGAAGAGCTTCAATGAAAAGTAGGAGGCAGTAGCAGCAATGAAAAATGAAAGAAAAAAGAGGACTGGATCATAGCTGATTGAGACATTGGCCATTGATTCCATTCCAAGATAATGCATGCTGCAAATAGCTGAACCCATGGTGGTTGAACTAATGAGCAGCCGTCTTCTAGAGACCTGCTTTTGAATGCATATTGAAAAAGCAATCAAGGATCCGATAAATGAGACCAAAATTGATAAAATCAGTAAGGGAGTATCATATGTGATGCCAACACGCATTTGAAATGCCATCATGCCAATAAAATACATCGACCATATCCCCATTCCCATGATCATTGCACCAATGAGCAGCCATACCTTTTTTTTTGCACCGCTTGACTGTGCTACCCTGCTGGCTATATGAAGAGCTGAGTAGGAGGCGACAGCGGCGACAGCGATTGACAGAAAGACAAGCCATCCATTGTAGCTTCCTGTTAAATGGGTCATGTACGAAAACCTCCTGTATCTTAAAACAGACATATACATAATATATCGGATCGAATCGCTTCTGTGTTCACCTTTCCTTCACTTAAATAAAACAATCACCGTTTTTTTCATCCTTCTTTTATAGTAAAATCAAATTTAATGTAAAAAAACGACGAAAAGTGAATCGTTTCTTCGGTTTTATTCGTTTAATATATGGTGTGATTCTAAAAGAGATAGAATCAGTCAAATGATTATGTGTGAAAGGGATTGATAAACATCGAAGATTTTATTATTTCTTTAGCTGATGCCTTTAAGAACTTGTCATACTTTGGCATCTTCCTCGCATTATGCATTGAATTTGTACCTGCTGAAGTGGTTTTGCCTCTTGCGGGTTACTGGGTCTCAGAAGGGGACATGGCCTTTATCGGTGTTGTGGCGGCCGGCTCTATTGGCGGCGTGGCTGGCCCTTTGACCTTGTACTGGTTAGGACGTTACGGCGGCAGACCCTTTTTAAATAAATATGGAAAGTACTTTTTTATAAAACCTGAGTCGCTTGATAAATCGGATGCTTTCTTTGAAAAGCATGGCGGATTCGTCGCATTCAGCGGCCGGTTTATACCAGGGGTTAGGACGCTTATCTCCATCCCATGCGGTATTGCCAAGATGAATGTGTGGGTCTTTTGCCTGTATACGTTTTTGGCGATTACACCAATTACGTTTGTGTATGTGTATCTTGGGTTTATGCTCGGAGAGAACTGGAAAGAGGTTGGCACCATGTTAGATCCATATCTTTTACCAATTGGGATCGGTGTTGTGTTATTGTTTGTTCTCTACCTGTTTATAAAACGAAGAAAAAGAAAAACAGAAACGCCAACTGCCTAATCAATGGATCGGAGCGAAAGTCACCTGTTGACAATCCAGTGTCTATTGATTATGATATAAGTAATCTAAATATTCTAAATCCCGCCAAAGGGGAGTAGCGTCCGGTTTTTACCGGAAACAAAGTCGTCATTACATGGACTGATGTTCATCGGCTTTGTTGGCATGATTCTACATATCACATGTCTAGCAAGACCTTTGCCATTACAGGCAAAGGTCTTTTTTGCATTCATAAGCCTTTGTCTGTTGTGGGACAATAGATAAAAACAAGGAGGAATGATGATGGATGCAGCCATTATTTTAGAGTACGGGTGGGTTCTGCTCGTACTGATTGGATTAGAAGGGATTTTAGCAGCTGATAACGCGCTGGTCATGGCCGTGATGGTCAAACACCTTCCTGAAAAACAAAGGAAAAAGGCACTGTTTTACGGACTTGCAGGTGCGTTTGTCATGCGATTTGGTTCTCTGTTTCTTATTTCGTTTTTAGTGGATGTATGGCAAGTTCAAGCCATTGGCGCTATTTATCTTCTTTATATTTCCATTCACCATATTTTAAAATCGCACGTATTTAAGAAAAAGGAAACAGATACAAACATGAAACAAAGCGGTTTCTGGGCAACAGTCGTGAAAGTAGAGCTTGCCGACATTGCTTTTGCTGTAGATTCCATTTTAGCGGCCGTCGCTTTAGCTGTGACACTGCCAACAACAAGTCTTCCGCAAATCGGCGGACTCGATGGCGGTCAATTTATTGTCATTCTTTTAGGCGGTATCATTGGTCTTGTTATTATGCGATTTGCAGCAACGGTCTTTGTGAAACTGCTCAAAACAAGACCGAGCCTAGAAACAGCAGCATTTGTCATTGTTGGATGGGTTGGTGTGAAGCTCACGCTTTATACATTGTCACACCCAGCTATTGGGGTCGTATCATCTCATTTTATCCATTCAACATTATGGAAAGTCATTTTCTGGACAGTGCTTCTCGCAATTGCAGCATTTGGCTGGTTTTTATCAAGTCCATCAAGAAAAGGCGGGCAGGAAAACGAGGAGAAACAAGAGGCACGCCTGGGAGAGTAGGTTTTTTGAAAGAAATATCATTTCATTTTCATAACACGTATATTACAAATAAGGGGGAGATACCCCCTTATTTCTTTGCTTTTAGACGAAACATTGTAAAGTAGATGGTGACATACATGTCATAATTGAGTAACAGGAAATGAATTCCTCATTTCTTCCTTTGCGCTTCCCTCATAAATTAGCTATCATAAATGAGTAATATAGGGAGAACTGAGGTGAAACCATTGCTTAGCCTTTTGTTTAAAAAAGGAAAGAAAAAGCAAACATTAGAGCAGTCGGCTATCAGTATTCAACAAGGTGATATCGAGCTGCAAAATGCATTAATAGAGCAATACAAACCATTTGTCGCTAAGACGGTTTCATCCGTTTGTAAACGATATATAGATGAAAAAGATGATGAATTCAGCATAGGCTTAATTGCCTTTAATGAAGCGATAGAAAAATACTCTGCCGAAAAAGGAAACTCACTGCTTGCTTTCGCAGAATTAATTATTAAAAGAAAAGTGATCGATTATATTCGAAAAGAAGCGAGAAATGCGCCAACGGTTCAAATGGACCTGCAAGAAAGTGAGAATGGCGAATACTCTCAAAGCATGATTGAAGCAGAGCTCTCTGCAAATGAATATAGGCGTTTAATTGAACAAGAACATAGAAGAGAAGAGATTGAACATTTTAAAGAACGATTGAAAGTATATGGTCTCACGTTTCAAGAGCTGCTTGAGCATTCACCAAAGCATGCAGATGCCAGGCAGAATGCCATTAAAGTAGCTCATACACTCATTGAACACGATGAGCTGAGAACCATTTTATTTCAGAAAAAACAATTGCCCGTCAAACAGCTGGAAAAGCTAGTGGTAGTCAGCCGCAAAACGATTGAGAGAAATAGAAAATATATCATTGCGATGGCGATCATTATGACAGGTGATTATGTGTATTTGAAAGATTACCTTAAAGGGGTGCTTAATTCATGAGAAGAGGCATTATAGTAGAGAAAAACAAAAAATATGTCACGCTGCTGACCCCTGATGGACAATTTCTGCGGACAAAATATGAACAGCAAAACTATGAAATCGGCCAAGAAGTGACATTTCCAAATGAATCACGTCTCGAAAGAAAAAGAGCCGGTTTCTTTGACTTGCTTCGTTTACGTCCATTAAATGCAGGAATCCTATCAATTGCAGCGATTATTGTCGTAATTTTTACTATGATGCCATCTATCTCAAGTCAAAAAGCATATGCATATATGACAATTGACATTAACCCAAGCTTTGAGCTGAAGCTTGATCACAATTATCAAGTGATCGGTGTCACACCGCTGAATAAAGATGCGAAGCAAGTACTGGCGAGTATGAAGGATTTAGAAAAAAATGACATGACCAAAGTCGTGCAGGAAATTATAGATGACTGTGACAAAAAAGGATATGTGAACGACTCTAAAAGTATTTATATTTCAACCGTTTATGAAAACAAGCAGGACAATACATATAAAACAAACGTAAAAAGCAAAATTAACACCATTTCTGGTGAATATCAAAAACGCAATTATAAGCTGGAAACTGTGGAAAGTGACCTGGAAACAAGAGAAAAAGCTCAAAAGGCAGGCATTTCAACAGGAACATATATTAGAAATCAAGAAATGCAAGACAAAGAACATGAAGACATCAAAAAGGATGAAGATGCAGCAGAGGATGATGCTGTGAAGGAAGAAGATCCTAAGAAACATGATGAAGAGCAAACAGAAAAAGACAAACAAGAAGAAGTAAAGACAGACGATAGCGAAGAGATGCAGCCAGATCAAGAGGCTCCTGAAGCTGAGGACAAAGAGCAGAAGGAGGCAGAGAGGGAAGAGCAAGGATCTGTTCAAAAGCCTCAAAAACCTGATGATGAAAACAAAGACAACAAGATAAAGGAAGAAAAGGATCATTCTTTCGATAAAGAGCAAAAAAAAAATCACTCAACTGATCCTGATGAAAGAAGACACTGGAACGGCACACCACGTGGTGATGCAGAAAAACACGCAAAAAAAAACGGCAGGGATCAGAACAATCCATCCGCTGAAAAGCCAAAAGGGAAAGGTGCACCGTTTCCTTATCTTGAGAACCGGCATGAGCACACATATCAACAATAAAAAAACGCCAGAATAGCTCCGGCGTATTTTACCATGTCATTATTTAGATTGATTACCCATTTGTGATTGAGCCTGTTGAACGAGTCTTTTTGTGATTTCACCGCCAACAGAACCGTTTGCACGTGAGACTGTATCTGAACCGAGAGTGACGCCAAATTCTTGAGCAATCTCGTATTTAAATTGATCTAAAGCTTGTTCTACTCCAGGAACAAGAAGTTGATTTCGATTTGCCATGTCATATTCCTCCTTTCACCTCATGTTTGTTGCGCCTTCTTATTTTGAAAAAAACGGCGTGCAATTATGCTGGCAATTGCTGTACAAAAAAACCGAGGTGATGAAGGTCACCTCGGTTCTTATTTATCCCTTATTCAGCTGCAGCGTATTATACATCATTTCTTGGGCGGTACTTTGCAAATGAGAAGTAAATACAGAGAAGACGGTAGAACTGATAATGCCTTTAATCAAATTCCATTGGCTCTTCGTCAATTCTGTAAACTCGTCATGGAGCTTGTCTGTCTGCTCCTCGGTTATTTCTCGTAAATTTGTTTCCTTTAATGGAAATTGTGTATGGTGATAAATAAAATCAAGGACGTGCGCATATGCTTCATAAAAACGGATTGGACTAATAATATCATCTGTTCGATCTGTAATGGTGTTAAATAAGGCAGATAAGATCATACGAATGGCATCGAAGTCAAAAACTGATTTTAAATCCCTGACAATTAATAAAATAACGACCTGATCAATAGAGTACTTCTTGCCAAGCTCTGGATGACCAATCATATCTTTAATATCACGTTTGATCCAATTTTGAATCGCCGTCGATTTAAGAGAAGTCAGCTCACACAAGTTGCCAAGCTCAACAATTTCATTTGTAGAAAGTCCATGCTCTGATTTTTGCTTCCGCCGTTCAAGCTTCTCAAAAAAAGAAGGGATCTTTAATTCATCATAGTCATGATCCTTGCCATTTTTTACAGATAGTTTTAAAAGCTGAAGCGGAGTCAGATCTCCCTCTCCTTTTAGAGAATACAGAAGTCTCGTCATGTCAATTCTCGTTAATTTATAAGTAACCATGTTCCACCTCATTTGTACGTCAAAAACGTGATTATTGATCTAATTCAACATCATAGTCTCTTTTTGATGAAAATGCAAAATAAACTAAAAATCAGGCCGGCGCGTCACAATTTGTTCACTTTTCTGCTTGTGCAAATGTCGTAAATATTGAAGTGGCGGGGCTTTAGCCGTTATGATAAACAGAGAAAGTGATTCCTTTTTCCTTGCAATTTGAGACGTTTATTTTTATAATTTTATTAATAAGTTCATTTGAACTTAATATGACAGCGGAGGTTATGTATGGGTAAGAGAATATTTCTGTTTATATTAACGAACATTCTTGTTATCACTACGATTGGTATTGTACTGTCGGTTATTAGTGCAGCAACTGGTGTTGGTTCTTATATAGGAGCAGACGGAAGACTTAATATCCTTTATCTTCTTGTATTCAGTGCAGTTGTTGGTTTTGTTGGCTCGTTTATGTCACTTGCAATGTCTCGCTGGATGGCAAAAATGATGATGGGTGTACGTGTGTTAAATCCAGAAAAGGATTCATTAACATATGATGAGCAGCAGCTTGTTGACCGCGTGCACAGACTTTCAAGAGCAGCAGGCCTTTCTAAAATGCCTGAGGTTGGTATTTATCAATCATCTGAAGTAAATGCTTTTGCAACAGGTCCTTCAAAGAGAAGATCACTTGTTGCGGTATCAACTGGATTACTTCATGAAATGGATGATGCAGCAGTTGAAGGCGTAATCGCCCACGAAGTCGCTCACGTTGCAAATGGAGACATGGTGACGATGACGCTGCTTCAAGGGATCGTCAACACGTTTGTTGTGTTCCTTTCAAGAATTGCGGCATGGATCGCAAGCCGTTTTGTTTCACGTGAAGAGCTTGTGCCGATTGTTCACTTTATCGCTGTGATTGTCTTCCAAATCATTTTCTCTATCCTAGGAAGCCTTGTCGTGTTTGCATATTCTAGACACCGTGAATTCCATGCAGACCGCGGCGGAGCCGACCTTGCAGGTAAAGACAAAATGATTCATGCGCTTCGTTCACTTGAGGCGTACACGTCAAGAATCAAAGATGATGATCAAACAGCAGTCGCTACGCTTAAAATCAGCGGTAAACGAAAAGCTTCTCTTTTCTCAACACACCCTGATTTAAACGAAAGAATTAGAAGACTAGAAGCAAAATAAGAAAGACGAAAAGACATTCTTTGACAGGATGTCTTTTTCTTTTTGATGAAAAAGAAAATAAAGCATAAAATAGCTTTAAAATCATGTCTCTTTTCATTAAAATGATAAAGGTATTCGAAAAGATAGATAAAAGAAGGAATGACAATGAATCCTATAAAAAAGCTAATTGACCGGCTGTCAGCTTTTCAGTTGATTGCCCTTTATTATTTTCTTGCTGTGACCGTGTCGCTTATTCTTCTCAGCCTGCCAGTGGCTCATCAAGAGGGAGTAAAATGGACATTCATTGATGCCTTATTTACAGCGGTGAGTGCTGTGAGTGTCACAGGACTCACTGTTGTCGACACCTCACAAACATTTAGTGTGACAGGGATGTGGATCCTTGCGTTTGTTCTGCAAATCGGTGGAATCGGCATTATGACGCTCGGTACCTTCGTATGGCTTGTCATGCGAAAAAGAATTGGGATTAAAGAGAGAAAGCTTATCATGGCAGATCAAAACCAGAGCAATTTATCAGGAATTGTGAAACTAATGAAGCAGGTTTTATATTTAATTTTGCTGATTGAGTTTGTCGGCGGTCTGATTTTAAGCATGTATTTTCTCAAATATTACGATGTGCAAGGGGCCTTCTTACACGGCTTCTTCTCAAGTATTAGTGCGACAACCAATGGGGGCTTCGATATTACAGGAAGCTCGCTTATCCCCTACAAAGATGATTATTTCGTCCAGTTTATTACGATGCTGCTGATCATTTTTGGAGCGATTGGCTTTCCTGTGCTCGTGGAAGTGAAGGACTATTTGTTCAATCAGGACCGAAAGCACGCATCGTTCTCATTGTTTACAAAAATCACAACGATCACGTTCGGCGGCCTTGTCGTTGTTGGAGCGATTGGAATATATGCACTTGAAGCCGGGTTTAGCTTTGTAGGGAAAAGCTGGCACGAAATCTTGTTTTATTCTTTGTTCCAATCGACTGCAACAAGAAGCGGGGGGCTGACAACGTTAGATATTACACAGCTGACGGAACCGACGCTTTTATTTTTATGTATGCTCATGTTTATCGGGGCTTCCCCAAGCTCTGTAGGGGGCGGAATTCGGACAACTACGTTTGCCCTTAACTTACTTGCCTTGTTTCATTATGCTAGGGGAAATAAGTCCATTAAAATCTTCAAGAGAGAACTTCATCAAGCGGATATTAATAAATCCCTTATGGTGACCATGATGGCCTTTATTTTGGTCTTTGGTGCTACGTTCCTGTTATCCTTAACAGAGCATAATACACTTCTTGAAAATTTATTTGAAGTCTGCTCTGCTTTCGGAACAACTGGGCTGTCGCTAGGAATCACCTCAGATCTCACTGTGTTCGGTAAATGTATCATCATGGTTGTCATGTTTATTGGACGGATTGGCATTCCAAGCTTTTTATATTTAATAGGCCGAAGAGAAAGCGAAGCGAATTATCATTATCCGAAAGAGCGCGTCATTATTGGCTAAACAGCATTCAAATGGAATGCTGTTTTTTTATTTCCATTATCTAACTGGCTAAATCACATGAGATGTTCGCAATCTATAGGTAAGAGGTGAACGAGACGTGCTGGATGTAATATGGAAAGCAATTGTCATGCTGCTAGTTGGTACCTTGCTGCTGAGAATAGCAGGGCCTAAATCCATTAGTCAATTAACTGTGCAACAAACAGTGATTATGATTTCAATCGGATCGATTATTATCCAACCCTTTATTGAGCACAATTTACTTGAAACGATTTATGCCGCCACTACATTTATCATTGCACTCGTCATCATGGAAAAATTGTCTATCCGATCTGATTTCTTTGAAAAATTGGTTTCAGGGAAATCTGTGGTCATTTTGCAGGATGGAGAAATGCTTGATCACAAGCTGAAGAAAACGAGGCTCACAAGGGATGAACTCAAAATGCGTTTAAAGCAGCAAGGCATCACTGACATCAGCAGTCTCAAAAAAGCCACGCTAGAAGCCAATGGACAAATTGGCTATGAGTTAAAACCCGAGGAAAAGCCAGTAACGGTCAAGCAAATGAAGGAGCTTCTTGACCAATTAAGAGAAGAACTAAACCTGTCAAAAAAGGACTGAATGCAGATGAAAAGAAAAGTAGCGAAAAATGAAGCATTAACAAATAATATGACGCCGACAGAAAGCATGGCACATGATCAAGGACAAACTCAATTTGACGAACAATCAAGAGATCGTCAGGCAAACCGAAATTCTCATAAAGGGAAACAAGGGGGAGCATCTCGTGACTAAGAAGCATGTAAAGAGCAAAGAGTTGAAGGACCATAAAAAGCCAATGGACCCAGATATTTTAGAAGAGGAATTTGGTAGTGAGCTTGGAGATATCAACAGCAGCAAATGGATTGATACTTTGGTAAAACCAAAGAAAGATGCTGCATGTAAGCAGAATAAGAAATAAAAAAAACGATCCATTAAGGATCGTTTCAGCGTGTAGACAAACCCTCGCATTCGTTGTCAGTCCTGCGTGCCAGTGCTCACGAATGTTCAATTCGCTCCGCTCCGGTACTCGTCCTTCCTAGACTGCAAAGGTTTTCTATCACGCTGAAAAGAAGACAAAGAGCTAAAATAGAGATCATTTTAGCTCTTTGTCAACAATCTGTAACGATCCATTTAGGATCGTTTTTTATTTGATATAACTCCCTTGTCTGCCGGTGATCGTTCGCATGAGATTGGTCATTTTGAGCTCAATCACTGGCTGTGCAACGGTTTTGACAAAAGTGCTAGACAGGGTAAAGGTTAACAAAATGGTCAGCAGCAATAAAATGAGTACACTTGCTGCATTTAGTGCCCAATCATCAAACCAAGTGGTTCTTAGCAGCTTGATCACAAAGCCATGTAATAAATAAACATATAACGTTCTTGTTCCCCATTTTGTAAAGAAGAAACGGCGTGTTGGAACTAATGCAAAGAAGCTAAATGTAGCACCAAATGCAAGCAAATACCATGCCATTCGTTTCATCGCCGCAATCATTCCTTCATCTCCAAGTGAAGCATACGACTTTGAGCCAAATAAGAAGGAATAATCAAATTCATAGAAGTAGCAAAACAGGAACACAGCCATTAATACAAAAAGTGCTGCCAGCTTTCCTTTGCTTGTACGGATGAATTCAAAATGCTGCTTTTTTAAATAGAATCCAGCTAAAAACATAGGCAAAAAGACAAACGTACGTGATAAGCTGAGTGTATCGCTGATGCTGTCCACATAACCGACAAGTAAAGCAATCGATAAACTGACGATCATCGCCCAGTGGAACGGCAGTTTTGAAAAAGGAATGAGCAGCAAATTCCAAAAGAATAAACTAATTAAAAACCATAAAGACCATTGCGGATCAATTGGATTTAAATTGGCCATGCTTTGATCCTGCAAGAGATAATAGTAAACCGAATAGATCACCTGAAAGATTAAATATGGGATGATCAGCTTAACGGCGACTTTTTTCATAAAACCCGGTTTTCTAAACCCTTTTGCAAAAAAGCCAGAAACTAAAATAAAGGCGGGCATGTGAAAGGTATAAATAAACTTGTATAAATAGAGCATCCAATCATTATCATGAATGAATGATCGTAACAAATGACCAAAAACAACTAGAAAAATCAGAAGGAATTTCGCATTATCAAAATAACTATCTCGTGAAGATGCCATAACATCACCTTTCCTGCTCGATTTCAAACATAAATGTTCTAAGTGCACTGTTCCCTTATTTGCCTCATTCTAAAATACATTTTGGCTTAATTCGCTATTTGATGTGAAATTGTAGAACGGTTGTAAAAGAAGCGTAAGAAAAGTGAACCGTTATACAATCCTGTCATCCAAATGAAATAAATGAGACAGTCTTCGTGTAAAAAGTTATCTTTTTTTATGAGTCGAATGAAGGAACAATGAAAATATTGTAGAAATATTGTAGAGGAATGAGGCTGGAAAAGGAGTGTAAGAGAATGACTGAAACGCTCGATGGCAATAGGTTAACCCCTGCAGGAGATATCAGAAAATTAGAAAAAGAGAACGAATATTTGCGAACTGAGTTGATGCAGCAAAAAATGCTGTTAAATAAGACGCTAGATGCCATTTTTATATTTGATCAGCACCTCAACATCATCCAAGCCAACGAAGCAACATGCAGGCTTGTACAGACACCGAAAGAAGACCTCCTCAATAAATCCGTTCTAGATTTCCTATACGGCATCCCGAAAGATAAAATTGAATGCTCACTCGATCTATTTTTTCGAAAAGGTACGTTAAAAAGAGAAATCTCCATTCAGCTGGAAAATGGTGAAACAAAATACATTGAATTTGTCGCAGAGCACGACACCATGAATCAGCAATATATTGTGGTCATGCGAGATATTTCCTCAAAGAAAATATTAGAACGAGAACGCTCCATGAATGAGCAGCTGTTCAAAGATTTGTTTGACCGAGCCATTGACGGGATGGTCATTTTTGATCAGGATGGCTGCATGATCGATGCGAATCATTCTTTTTGTCAGAGCTTTGAGCTGCAAAAGACTGATTTAACTGATCGCTATTTACATGAATTTGTCGAAGAAGATAATCTTCCAGCCTTGCAGCACCTTTTAACGTCACTTAAAGAAACAGGGAAAGCAAAAGGAGAGCTACCTGTTACTCTACAATCTGGCCAGCACAAATTATTCGAACTCACCATTACATCAAATGTCATGAGTGGTTTTTATATGTCCATCATGCGGGATATTACAGAAAAAAGGCTGATGGAAGAGAAGTTGTTAAAAAGTGAAGAACGCTTTAGAGAAATTTTCGAAAATGCAATGGATGCCATCATCATATGGGCGGACGATGGAGAGATTGTGAAAGCCAATGAATCAGCCTGCCGAATTTTTGAATTACCAATGCACTCACTGATTGGCAAAAAACTCACCGACTTTCTCGTCAAATCTGATAAGAGATATAGACCAACAAGAAGACGCTATATCCGGAATGATGAAATAAGGGAAGAGCTTTTGTTCAAAATGGCAAATGGACAGTATAAAGAACTTGAGTTTACATCAAAGCATGCGGTATTAGAAGGCCAGCACTTAACCATTTTACGTAATGTAAGTGATCGAAAAAGAATGGAGCAGGAGCTGCGCGAAAGTGAGCTCAAATTCCGTAAAGTATTTAATGGGTCAATGGACGGCATTGTTCTTTTTGATAATCAATACCGAATCATTGAAGTCAATCCATCTGCCAGCGAGCTGCTCCAATTGAAGGACGAACATTTAACAGAAATGAATCTTTTCCACATCCTTGCCCCTTATCAAATTGAAAATTTGGCTCAGCCTGCCGAGGCGATGTCATTAGATGAAATGGACAATGAGGTTCCATTTGTACTGAACCATCCAGATCAGCGTATACTGGAATTCTCTTTTAAACGCAACATTATCCATAATATGAATTTGGCCATCTTTAGAGATGTGACAGAGCGGAAGGAATTAGAAGAGCGGGTGAGAAAATCAGATACCCTTCATGTGGTCGGAGAGCTTGCCGCTGGAATTGCTCATGAAATTAGAAACCCGATGACAGCCTTAAAAGGCTTCATTCAGCTGTTAAAAGGAAATATAGAAGGGGAGTATTCGCTCTATTTCAATGTCATCACATCAGAGCTGAAACGAATTGAATCCATCATCACCGAATTTTTGATTTTAGCGAAACCGCAAGCTATTGTATATGAAGAAAAAAATGTGGTGCAAATTGTGAAAGACACGATGGATCTTCTGCACGCACAGGCGAATCTTGGCAATGTTCAAATGCATCTCAATGTGCTGGATGAGATTCCGCTCATTTATTGTGAACAAAACCAATTAAAGCAGGTCTTTATTAACATTTTAAAAAATGCGATTGAAGTCATGCCGCGTAAAGGGAATGTCTATGTGAGTATTCAGCGGAAGGGCGAGGAGCATATTGTCATTTCACTGCGTGATGAAGGCTGCGGAATGGCAGAGGATAAGTTAAAGCGCCTAGGTGAGCCTTTTTATACAACGAAAGAAAGAGGAACTGGACTTGGTTTAATGGTTAGTTATAAAATTATTGAAGAGCATCAAGGAACTATTGAGGTAGAAAGTGAGGAAGGCGTAGGAACCGTCTTCCATCTCACGCTGCCACTAAGGCAGCAGAAACAAGAAGGAGAGCAGTAACGTGTATTATACCGTCTATCACGCACCCATCGGGGCATTATACATACTAGAAAAGGACGGTGCCATCATCGAGGTGATGTTTGATGATGAGCCGTTTTTAGCAAAAAAGCAGGCAGCCAATCTAAAACAAGCAGATACGTCTGTCTTACAAGAAGCGAAAAAGCAGTTAGATGAATATTTCAAGGGTGAGCGTCAAGTATTCGATCTCCCGCTCAAGCAAACGGGTTCTCCGTTCCAAGAGCAGGTGTGGGAAGCATTGACGGCCATTCCATATGGTCAATCAAAAAGCTATGCAGACATTGCAGAAGCGATTGGCAATCCAAAGGCTGTGAGAGCCATCGGACAAGCAAACAGAAGGAATGCATTACCTATTTTTATCCCGTGTCACAGGGTCATTGGAAAAGACCGGTCTCTAACGGGCTATGCAGGAACGAAGACAGACATGAAAGCGGTCCTGCTTGAATTAGAAGGCATCCCATTTGTTCAAAAATAAATCGATTGACCTGTTCCAAATGTTTGTCAAGCGACATATCCTTTTATTAAGCTAAAAAAGTTGGTTGAGGGAAAAAGGAGGGCGCTGGCATGTTTTGGGGCAAAAAAGATAAAATGTATGCCGTTACGTCACTTTGTGTCAAAATGAACGTTTTGACGGAAGAACAAAAAAAAGAAATCTTAACAAAAACGAATCAAGAAACAAAAAAGCGCGGTGCTCTTAAATGACAAGAACACGGCGCTTTTTTGCGATCAATGGGAGATGCTTTCGGCGAAAAGAGCATCAATCTCTTCTGCATAGTTCGATGTGATAATTCCCTTTTCTGTAATGATGCCTGAAATGAGATGATGAGGAGTGACATCAAAGGCGGGATTGAATACCTGAACATCAGGCGGTGCAATGGGGACGCCGTTTAATTCCTTTACTTCCAGCGGGTCGCGCTCTTCAATTGGAATATCTGACCCGTCGCGTGTGGATACATCAAAGGTTGAAAGCGGTGCTGCTACAAAAAATGGAATGTTAAAATGTTTGGCTAGAACGGCAAGACCTAACGTTCCAATCTTATTCGCTGTATCTCCATTACGGGCGATACGGTCAGCTCCAACAATGACAGCAGAAATTTGCTTTTCTTTCATCGTGTGGGCTGCCATGTTATCTGTAATGAGCGTCACATCCACGCCGCCTTGCATGAGCTCCCATGTTGTCAGACGAGCGCCTTGAAGAACAGGGCGTGTTTCACATGCATAAATGTGAAGATCAAGATTTTTCTTTTTGGCTAAATAAAAGGGAGCAAGGGCTGTTCCGTAACGGCTCGTTGCGATGGAGCCTGCATTACAAATGGTCATGATACGGTCACCTGATTTAAAGAGCTGAAGTGCATTTTGACCGATTTGTCTGCATGTTTCTTCATCTTCTATTTGAATTTGAATGGCTTCATGGACAAGGTCTGTTTTGGCTGCATTCACTGATGCTGCACGCTGAATGCGCTGCAGCAGCCGGTCTAGTGCCCAGGCGAGGTTCACAGCGGTTGGACGAGCACTGTTTAAATATTCTTTTATCCGAATGACTTTTTGTTTAAAAACATCCATTTCTTCTGTCTCAATGGCTTGCGCACTAAGCGCCAGTCCAAAAGCTGCTGTAATGCCAATCGCAGGCGCTCCGCGTACTTTTAATGACACAATCGCATCATACACATCTTCTTTCGTATATAAATGCTCAAATACGGTTTCGGCCGGTAATTTTTGCTGATTTAAAATGTTAATACGGTTTTCTTCCCATTCGACAGAACGGGGGACTTCAAATTCTTTTGACAAAACCCGTCACTCCTTTACAGATGGCTGGAATAATGCGACGAGGTCAGACGCTGTTTCCACTGCATGATATTGTTTAATAAATGTTTTTCCGAGTGTCAGTGCTGCTTTTTTCTGCTGAATCCGTCTAGTTGGTGATGGAATCGCATCAAGATCAGCGGCATGAGCAAGACCAATTGTTCGGCGGACAAGCTCACAGCCGGCAAAGCCTGTCGCTTCTTTTAAAATCCGGTCAAACGTTGTTTCTAAAAAGCTGTCCGATACACTAAATGCTTCAATGCTGTCCTCTTTCCAAGCTTTTGTGAACACTTCTTTGAATGTTGCCCATACATTGACGACATGGTCAAAAAGGTGCTGCTGCTCGTGTTCATTCTCGCGAGATAAAGCATTCAGGAACAGATTTGCGGTAAAGTGGCCGATATCGAATCCAAAGGGACCGTAAAACGCGAATTCTGGATCAATGATTTTCGTTTCAGTCTCATTTGCAAAAATACTGCCTGTATGAAGATCTCCATGAACCAATGTTTCAGCTGATGTCAGGAAGATACGCTTTAATTCTGCTGCTTTGGCCTGCACTTCAAGATCTGCCCAAAGCGCTTCTGCTGATTCTCTTAATTCTTCTTCGAAGTCATTTGTTTCACTATCAAAGAAAGGGTCTGTGAAGACGAGTTTTTCTGTGATATCACACAGGTCAGGGTTCGTAAATTGCTTCACAAATTGTTTTTTGATTTTAGGATTTGTAGCAAAGTCAGATGTGTAAAAAAGTGTTTTTCCTAAAAATTCTCCAACATGATCAGATAAATGCGGATATTGTTTTCCGGCAATTAGCCCTTTTCTGACGATTTCTAAGTGTGAGAGATCCTCCATGGCTGTCACTGCAAGAGCTGTATCTGAATAATAGACTGCTGGTACGAGGTGCGGCGTATATTCTGACTGCTTGATCAGGGCGGCACTTTCAATTCTTGCCCGGTCTAATGTAAGCGGCCAGCTCTCCCCAACCACCTTTGCATAAGGCAGCGCCTGCTTGATGATCAATCCTTTTTCTTGTTTGTGATCATAAATATGAAAGACGTAATTTAAATTCCCGTCACCGATTTCAGTACATGTCAAATGACTGCTTTCTTGGATCAAGCCAAGTCTAATTGCGAGTGCAACTGCCGAGCTTTCTGTTAGTTCTTCATATGATGCCGTAAGTGTAACCAATTGCTTCCCCTCCAAATCATATAAAAAAGCCTCTTTCTCCTGAGAGAAAGAGGCTTGATGGTGTGTATGCTCAAAGCCTCTCTTATCTCTCAGCACATACGTCTGATGGAATTAGCACCGTGCCCTATAAGACAATTGTCTTGGCGCGTTACTTGCTGCGCCCCACTTCACAGTGGTATTAACGGTCGGTTGCTGTTGGGGTCAAAAGGCCAAATCCCTCGCCCAACTCTCGATAAGAGAAATCAATATGTAATTGTTTCGTGTCTGTTTGCATTTCTTAATTCAAGATATTATCAGAGCTGCGCTTATCATGTCAATCTTTTTTCAAAATTGCTTTACAATTCATAAAACAATCCATTACAGTGATTGTATTGTTACGTAACTTGAATAGAAGGTGAAGAAATGGAATTCCAGCAATCAGATGTATTGAAACAATTACCGAAGCAATTTTTTGCATCCCTTGTCCAAAAAGTGCAGAAAAAAGTGAAGGAAGGGGCAGATATCATAAATTTAGGGCAGGGAAATCCTGATCAGCCAACTCCTCCGCACATTGTAAAAGCCATGCAGGAAGCGGTAGCAAAACCTGAAAATCATCAATACTCCTCATTCCGTGGAACAGCGAAATTAAAAAAGGCTGCTGCCGCTTTTTATGAAAGAGAATATGGCGTCACGCTTGATCCAAAGACGGAAATTGCGATTTTATTTGGCGGGAAAGCAGGGCTTGTTGAGCTGCCGCAATGCCTGCTGAATCCGGGTGATACGCTTCTTGTCCCTGATCCTGGTTATCCTGATTATTGGTCAGGTGCTGTGCTTGCTGGAGCGAATATGGTAACCATGCCGCTTCTTGAAAAAAATGATTTTTTACCTGACTACGATTTGCTCCCTGAGGATGATAAGAAAAAGGCAAAATTAATGTACTTAAATTACCCCAACAATCCGACGGGGGCTACGGCAAGCCGTTCATTTTTTGAAGAAACCGTTACGTTTGCGAAAGATCACAAGCTATGTGTTGTCCATGATTTTGCATATGGCGGCATTGGATTTGATGGAGAAAAGCCGCTCAGCTTTCTGCAAGTAGATGGAGCGAAGGAGACGGGAATAGAAATTTACACATTGTCTAAAACGTACAATATGGCAGGGTGGAGAGTAGGATTTGCAGCAGGAAATCCGTCTGTTATTGAAGCAATTGAGCTTTATCAGGATCATCTGTTTGTCTCCCTGTTTAAAGCCACTCAAGATGCAGCAGCGGAAGCCCTATTAAGCGATCAAACGTGCGTACAGGTGCAAAATGATCGATATGAGAAAAGGCGAAATGTGTGGATTGCTGCCTGCAAAGAAATTGGCTGGGAAGTCAGTGCACCAAAGGGATCATTTTTTGCTTGGTTAAAGGTGCCAGAAGGATATACATCTGAAGCTTTTTCTGACTTATTATTAGAGAAGGCACATGTTGTTGTAGCGCCAGGTAATGGCTTTGGTGCTCACGGTGAAGGGTATGTGCGAGTAGGACTTCTAACAAGTGAGGAGCGGTTACAAGAAGCCGCTCAGCGCATCGCTGCTTTGAAGCTGTTTGAAAAAAAGCCATTGACAACATAAAAAAATGGTGCGATAATTCAGGCAATATTTAAGAAAATTGAATATTCTTATCAAGAGTAGGCAGAGGGACTAGCCCAATGAAGCCCGGCAACCGACTTCCATGAAGCACGGTGCTAATTCTTGCAGCAAGCGCTGAGAGATAAGATTCGGATGAATGACACGAAACAACCTCTTTAAGGCGCTCATGAAGCACTTGAAGAGGTTTTTTTATTGAACATATGCATGACGCAATCGAAAGGGGATTCCTAGTGAGTGAATTACTGGCAACATACGTATTAACACATCGAGAGGATGAACAAATAAATCGAAAAGCGGAGCAGATCGCGCTTGGTTTAACAGTTGGATCATGGACGGATTTGCCGCAGCTCAAAAAGGAGCAGCTTCAAAAGCATAAAGGCCGAGTTGAAAAAGTATCAGAAAAGGCTGCTCCAGACGAAAATGGCCTTTATCAATCAGAGGTGACCATTGCTTATCCTGAGGCAAACTTTTCAGCTGATTTACCAGCTGTTTTCACGACGATTTTTGGAAAGCTCTCACTAGATGGAAAAGTGAAGCTAGTCGATATCCAATTTTCTGAAGGATTTAAAAAAAGCCTGCCAGGACCGGTATTTGGAATTGATGGCATACGAAAAAAGGTAGGCGTGTTTGATCGTCCATTATTGATGAGTATTTTTAAAGGCGTCATCGGCCGTGATATGCAGGATTTAAAAGAGCAGCTCCGTTTACAGGCACTAGGCGGGGTTGATCTCATCAAAGACGATGAAATTTTATTTGAAAGTCCATTAGCTCCTTTTGAAGAACGGATCAAAGAAGGAAAAGAGATTTTAAAAGAAACGTATGAAGAGACAGGACACCGCACGCTGTATGCTGTCAATTTAACGGGCAGAACCTTTGACCTGAAGGATCGAGCGAGAAAAGCCGCTGAACTTGGGGCAGATGCGCTCTTATTCAATGTCTTTGCTTACGGCCTGGATGTCATGCAAAGCTTAGCTGAGGACCCAGATATTCCACTGCCTATTATGGCGCATCCCGCTGTGAGTGGTGCTTTGACATCCTCTCCTGAATATGGATTCTCGCATTCTCTTCTTTTAGGCAAATTAAATCGATATGCTGGCGCTGATTTGAGCCTCTTTCCCTCACCTTATGGGTCGGTTGCACTTTCTAAAAAAGATGCCCTTGGAATCTATGAAGCTTGCGTAAAAGAGGATACAGTTCAAAAAACATTCCCTGTCCCGTCAGCAGGCATTCATCCAGGAATGGTTCCAGTATTGATCAAAGATTTTGGAATTGATCATGTGATTAACGCAGGTGGAGGCATTCACGGACATCCGCGGGGAGCCATCAGCGGAGGGAAGGCATTTCGATCAATTATTGATGCAGTGATACATGAAGAGTCAATCCGAGATAAGGCGGCTTCCTGCCAAGACTTACAAGCGGCACTTGATCTTTGGGGAAGGGTAGCAGAATAAATGAAAAAACCAATTGTCTGTTGTGATTTTGATGGAACGATTACAAAAAATGATAATATCATCCGCATCATGAAACAGTTTGCACCGAGTGAATGGACGAAGCTGAAGGATGGTGTCTTGTCAAAGGAAATCACCATTCAAGAAGGCGTCGGGCAGATGTTTCAATTACTGACAAGTGATCAGAAGGATGCCATTCAATCTTTTATTTTAGAGGATACAGAGATTCGAGAAGGATTTAAGCAATTTGTGGATGAGGTAAAAAAAGCAGATATTCCTTTCTATGTACTTAGCGGGGGGATGGACTTTTTTGTCTACCCTATCCTCGAAGGCATTGTCGATCGAGACGATATTTATTGTAATCATGCATCATTTGTGGGAGACCATATTCAGATTGAGTGGCCGCATGCCTGCGATACGCAATGTCAAAATGGCTGCGGATGCTGCAAGCCCTCGATCATTCGAAAGCTGACTCATGAGGATGACTTCATCATCATGATCGGAGATTCAGTGACCGATGTGGAGGCGGCGAAATATGCGGATCTTACGTTTGCGCGCGACTACTTGCTCAATGAATGTCAAGAACTCGGGCTCGTACATAAGGAGTACGACACATTTATTGATCTACACACGCAATTTGTTCAAATAAAGGAAGTGAAGGAATGGCAGAGGCAAAGAGCAAACGCTGGCAGGAGCTAGCAGACGTTAAACGTGAACTGGCACAAAGAGACTGGTTTTTCGGAACAAGCGGTAATTTATCGATCAAGGTGTCGGATGATCCAATCACGTTTTTGGTGACGGCAAGCGGCAAAGATAAACGAAAAGAAACAAACGAAGATTTTGTGCTAGTGAATGCGGCAGGCCAGCCTCATGATCCGAACGAGCCGCTTAGACCATCAGCTGAAACACTGCTCCACACTTACGTGTATGAACGGACGAAAGCAGGCTGCTGCCTCCATGTCCATACAATTGATAATAATGTGATGTCAGAGCTGTATGGGGATAAGGGGGAAATTCGTTTTCGAGGCAACGAAATCATCAAAGCGCTTGGTTATTGGGAAGAGGATGCAGAAGTGTCGATTCCGATTATTGAAAATCCAGCTCATATTCCGCATCTTGCAGAGCAATTTGCAAAACATCTGACACTAGAGGCGTCATCTGGTGCTGTACTCATTCGCAATCATGGCATAACTGTCTGGGGAAAAACAGCCTTTGAAGCAAAACGAGTATTAGAAGCATATGAATTTTTATTTAGCTATCACTTAAAATTAGCGCTTTATCAACAGCCGCTTGTGAGATAAAAAGGAGGAAAAACAAATGGCGACGATTTTGATTCATAACGAAGAGAACACATTACTGGAAAGCGAGCAAGAGGTAGCATCATATTTAGAAAACCAAGGGGTTATTTATGAGCATTGGGATATTGAAAAGCTGCCAAACCGTTTATCAGAAAAGTATGATTTAACCGATGAGGAAAAGGAAGAGATTTTGACTGTATTCCAAAAGGAAATCAAAAGTATTTCTGAGAAAAGAGGGTACAAAGCGCAGGATGTGATTTCATTATCTGATGCCACACCAAATCTTGATGAACTGCTCCAAAACTTTAAACGTGAGCATCATCATACAGATGACGAAGTACGTTTTATTGTAAGCGGGCACGGAATCTTTGCTATTCAAGGCAAGGATGGCATCTTTTTTGATGTGAGACTGAATCCAGGCGATTTAATTTCTGTGCCGCCAAACATTCGTCATTATTTTACACTTCAAGAGGATCGCAAAGTGGTCGCAGTTCGCATATTTGTCACAACTGAGGGCTGGGTGCCAATTTACGAGGAAGAAACGGTTTAATGTTAGAGCTGATCATTCCGCATGAGGCGGAAGATCAGCTTTTTTTCAGGAAATTAGACATAAAATGAGAAAGAAAATAGTTGATTTTGATCTTCTGCATAGGATAAAATTCTGTTTAATCAATGTGTCAGTCCTGTCCAAATTTGAAGTTTACCCCCAAATTTGATTGGGTAAAAGGTCTTTAGGCTGTAAAAAATTAAATAAAATAAGCATATTTCATTTAATTTACAAATAAAGTATAATTTTGGTGTCGGATCATTTTGAGCATAGACAGTCGAAATCATTGCGGGAGCTGAGATCATGAATATTTATGTAAGGAAAGAACAATTGCTGATGTCCATTGATGAGAAGAGAAAACAAATGGTAGAAGCTGCTCAAGTGGAAGGGTACACTGGTGAGACGACAATTAAATATAGTCAAGAACTGGACAACCTAATGAATGAATATCAGCATCTTCTTTTTCATGAGAAACAATCTGCCCCCTCCTTTCATGATCTTGTGTCTCAAATGAGTCTTCTATCTGTGAACCGTCCCTCTTATTGACATAAAAAACCGGTCTTGCATAAGCAAAACCGGCTGACATCTTCAGCTATGCTGAGTGAGCAGAAGGAAGCATAATCATGACAGTCGTTCCTTTATTCACTTCGCTATGAATATCAATTGTTCCGCCATACATTGAAATGATTCGTTTACACACGACAAGACCAAGACCTGTGCCTTTTTCCTTCGACGTAATAAAGGGGAGGAAGATGTGTTTTAACATCTCTTCTGGTATGCCTTCACCTGTATCTTTCACTTTAATGATGACATGTTCTTTTTCAGCCTCGATCACAATCTTCAAATGACCGCCGTTTGGCATCGCTTCTAAAGAGTTCTTCGCTACATTTAACACGACTTGTTTAATATGATCCTTCGTGCAATACACACCAACATCTTGAATCGTATTGATCTGCAAATCCACTTCAACATTATAAAGGTTCGCCTCAGAGAAAACGATCGGCATGATTTCACTTACAATTTCTTTTACAGAGTTATTCTGCCATTTTTCTGCCGTTGGCTTTCCTAATACAAGAAATTCACTGACGATTTGGTTGATCCGTTTAATTTCTTCCTCGATGACAGAAAAATAGAGCTGATCTTCTTCTGAATGATACTTCTTTTGCAAAAGCTGGATAAATCCGCTAATCCCTGTTAATGGGTTACGAATTTCATGTGCCGTACTTGCTGCGAGGGTTCCGATCAATTCAAGCTTCTGCGCTTCGTTTTGATGACGCTCCTGCTGAGTTTGCCGCCTTAACACGATGTATTGGACAAGTGTGAATAAAATATTTAATAAAATAAAAGCACTGGATAAAGGGATCAGCATCACAGACAGCACTTCACTTGTTGAAGCACGCTGCGGAAAGACCTCCAGCTTCCAGCTGTTTTCATCTAAATATGTAGACACGGTGCTGCCGTTTTCGGATACTGGCTGTGGACCGCTTGTAAACACGACATGTCCATTTTGATTCAGCATCTTAAAATGAAGATCAGGGTTCAATACATTCATTATATTTCTTAAATAATCAATTTGAATGGCGGCAACCAGCACATTGGTGACTTCATCGTTTTCATCCAGAACAGGCACACAAATGGAGAGAATCCGCTGTTTTGTAATTCGGCTCACATAGTTGTCTGTGATCACGGTCTGCTTGGTCACTTGAATGCGTTTAAAGTAATCTCTGAATGATAGGTTGATTTTTTCCTTTAACGGGGTGGTGCTTGCTGTTACATTTCCTTTTTTGTCTAGGAGATACAGACCTGAAAAACGAGGTTCTTGTTTATAGATTTTCTCTAGGATGTTTTGTACTTTTTTCGTCTCAAGCGGCTGGTCAAATCCCATGGCAAGGGAAGTTAATCTCGCTTCTGTTTCACTTATTAAATAATTCATTTGGTTTTTGTGAATATTTAACATAAGTGTAGCGGTTTGTTTGTTCTTTAAATCAATTTTTTCAGTTTCTTTCTCGTAGATAAAATAACTAATGATTAGGGTTGGAAGCATGACCAAAATAAGGTAAAGCCTGATCTTCTTCCAAAACCCTTTCAGTATACTCATCATTCATCGCTCCAACGTATTACCTAATAGACTTATTATAGCATTGAACCTATCTTTATTACGATGACTTGTGTGATTTTTAAAAAATTAGGTGATTCGTTCTGGTCTCATTTTCGTGCTAAAGATGGATCAAAATGTTGACATTTTACTTATTGTTTATTAATGTCACATTAGTGGGTTGCATTTCATAAAGGATGATAAAAAATGGAAAATCATAATGTTGAAAAATCATTGAAATTATTTATTGTATTATCACGTGCCTATCGCTCAATTAATCATCACATGAACAAACATATTGTGAAGCACGGGCTGAATCCAACTGAATTTGCTGTGCTGGAATTGCTGTATCATAAAGGTGATCAGCCGCTTCAGCAAATCGGTGATAAGATTTTGCTTGCAAGCGGCAGCATCACGTATGTGGTCGATAAATTGGAGAAGAAAGAACTCCTCAGTCGCAAGGCTTGTGCAGAAGACCGCAGGGTGACATTTGCGCATATTACCAAGCAGGGACGAGATTTGCTTGATGACATCTTCCCAGATCATGCGAAAGAAATTCATGAGATGATCAGCGTCCTGAGCGAAGAAGAAAAGGATGCCTGCATTGATATGCTCAAACATGTGGGGCTGCGTGCAAAGCATTTATATGATCATCAAGAATAAATAAAAAGGAAGCCGCTGGCTTCCTTTTCAGCGCGCGGACAAACCCTCGCATTCGGTGTCAGTCCTGCGTGCCGGTGCTCACGAATGCCCAATTCGCTCCGCTCCGGTATACTCGTCCTTCCTAGACTGCAAAGGTTTTCTATCACGCTAAAAGAAGACAAAGGGCTAAAATAGAGATCATTTTAGCCCTTTGTCAACAAAAAGAAGCCATCGGCTTCTTTTTTTATTTCGCTTTTTTCTCAATCGGTAAAATGAGTACTTCTACACGTCGGTTTTTACTTCTGCCTTCTGCTGTATCGTTTGAGGCAATCGGTTTGAATTCGCCGTATCCTTTTGTACTAAAGTTCTCTTGGTTTAGATTGCTGTTTTCAAGAAGAATATTTAAAAAGTTCACAGCACGAATGGCGCTTAAATACCAGTTTGATTCAAATTCTGAATTTCTGATCGGTACATTATCTGTATGTCCGCTAATGACAATGTCACGAGCGGGATTAATGACGAGCAGCTTTGAGATTTCTTTTGCTAACGGGACATCCTGAGAGCGAATAACTGCCCGCCCAGAATCAAAGAAGATACTGTCCTCAATCGTAATGAGGAGTCCTTCATCCGTAAGCTTTGTTTCGAGCTTGGATCCAAGTTTCTTATTTGCAATGAATGAATCGACCTGCTGTTTGACCTTTGTGAGAACCGCTTGGTCTCGAGCCTTTGCTTTGGCTTCTTCATCTTCTTCTTCCTCGGCTGCTTTTTTGGTCTGGTTACTGTGTTCAGTTTCTTCCGTGCTTTGCATGCTGGATTGATCCATGACACCAGTACCGCCAGTAAAAACCACATTAAAAGATTTAGCCATCTGTTCATATTTCGCCGCATCAATTGAACTAGATGCAAAAAGCACAATGAAGAGGGCGAGAAGAAGCGTCAGAAGATCGGCATAAGGGATAAGCCAAGATTCATCTACATGGTCTTCATGATCATCATGTTTTTTACGTTTCCTAGCCATTTTGATTTTCTCCTTCTTCAATGACAAGATTTGCACGTTCTTTTGCTGGTAAGTACATAAGAAGTTTTTGTTCAATGACTTTTGGAGATTGACCTTCAAGAACAGAAAGAATACCTTCGATCATAATCAGACGAAGCTTTACTTCTTCCTTTGATTTACGCTTCAGCTTGTTGGCAAATGGATGCCATAACACATATCCGGTAAAAATCCCAAGCAGTGTGGCGACGAAGGCAGCACTGATTGCATGTCCAAGTGCTTCAATATCTCCCATGTTGGCAAGTGCGGCAATAAGTCCGACAACGGCGCCAAGCACCCCTAGCGTCGGAGCGTATGTACCAGCTTGTGTAAAGATTAATGCGCCTGACTGATGTCGTTCAGACATCGCGTCGACTTCTTCTGTTAAGACGTCTCGAATAAATTCAGCACTTTGGCCGTCAACCGCCATGCTTAACCCGTTCTTTAGAAAATCATCATCGACTTCCTCAAGACTTGCTTCTAATGCCAAAAGACCTTCACGACGCGCGATTTGTGCCCAGTTTGAAAATAGAGGGATCATTTCTTGAATCGTTGGAAGCTGGCTGTCTTTGAAAATTTTGCCGAACAATTTTGGTGTTTTCTTAATTTCACTAGAAGGGAATGCGATGACAACAGCTGCAACCGTCCCAACAATGATGATTAATATAGCTGCCGGGTTGAGAAGAGCAGTTAGACTCACACCTTTCAAAACCATACCGACACCTAGTGCAATAAATGCTAAAATAATACCAATTAACGATGTTTTGTCCATTATCTCACCAAATCCTTTAACTATCTTTTTCTATAGTTAATATCGGTGTGTTCCAGAAGGGTTTTAGTCAGAATATAAAATTAAGACAGTTTCTGTGAAGAATTTTTGACGAAAGCGCTTTCTATCTGCGTAAAAAGAAACTCCCTCTCATATAAAGGGAGTCTCCATTTAATCGTTTTGAGCTGGTTCATCTAAATGAAGCAGCTCTTTTAATTTTTCTTCATACATGATTTTGACAAGATCGTAGCTCCAATTCATCATGTGATCCACCTCTTTTTCTTTTATCGTAAAGGAAAAGAGACGGGGGAGCGTCGTCGTTCAGATGGAACTTAGACGCCGCAACATGTTGGAGGTGCATATCATCCTGAAGATGTAGTTATCCTTTTTTTACGACGATCTCGTCATGTTCAACATCCACAGTAAATCCAGAAAGCTGCTCCTCTTCAAGCAAGATCTCTGTCATTTGATCTTCAATGTGCTCTTGGATGGTTCTTCGAAGTGGACGAGCACCAAAGGCAGGGTGATACCCAAGATCTGCGATTTTTTCTTTCGCTTCATTTGTGACATGGACTGTTAAATTCTGTTCTTTTAATTGCTCTGACAGCTCATTGAGCAGAAGATCAACAATCTTCACTAAATCATCTCTGTCTAATGAATCAAATTGAATGATGCTGTCAAAACGGTTCAAAAATTCTGGTTTGAAGTAGCTGCTCAGTGAATCAATGAGTGATTGTTCCTCAATCGCTTCTTCCTGATCAGACTGGAAGCCGACTTTGACCGTTTTATCTGCGCTGCCTGCGTTACTTGTCATGATGATGACTGTATCTTTAAAGCTGACCGTTCTGCCCTGGCTGTCTGTTAAGCGGCCATCTTCCATGATTTGAAGGAACATGTGCTGTACATCTGGATGTGCTTTTTCAATTTCATCCAGCAAAATGATGCTGTATGGTTTTCTGCGCACTTTTTCAGTCAGCTGGCCAGCTTCATCATGTCCAACGTAACCAGGAGGAGAACCGATGAGTTTGGACACAGAGTGTTTTTCCATGTACTCACTCATATCTAAACGAATGATCGCATCTCTTGAACCAAATAATTCTTCAGCCAGCGTTTTAGACAATTCAGTTTTCCCGACACCTGTTGGTCCAACGAAAAGGAAGGAGCCAGTCGGTCTATGTTTCGATTTTAAACCAGCTCTGCTTCTTTTAACGGCTTTCGCCACTTTGTCAACTGCATGTTCCTGCCCAATCACTCGTGCTTTTAGACGGACGTCAATTTCTTTCATTTTGGTTTGTTCGTCTGCTTGCAGTTTACCGACAGGAATGCCTGTTTTTTGTTCCACAATGGCTTGAATGTCCTCTGCTGTAACGATATGTTCTTTGTCAGTTGTTTTGTTTTGAAGTCTTGCTTCAATGGCTTCTTCTTCATCGCGAAGCTTCGCTGCTTTTTCATATTGTTCTTCTTTTAGCGCAGCTTGTTTTTCTGCGGCAATTTGCGCTAATCGGTTTGTCAGCTCATCTTCACTTGCTGCATCAATGGAGAGGTTCGCTTTTGAACCAGCTTCATCCATTAAATCAATGGCTTTATCCGGCAAATGACGATCTTGAATATACCGCGAAGATAATTGAACGCACGCTTTGACCGCTTCATCTGAATAGGTGACACCATGATAGGCCTCGTACTTATCTTGAATGCCTTTTAAGATGTCGATCGCTTCATCTTGTGTTGGCTCATCCACGATGACGGGCTGGAAGCGTCGTTCGAGTGCAGCATCTTTTTCAATTTGGCGATATTCTTTTAATGTTGTCGCACCTACTAGCTGCAGTTCGCCCCTTGCAAGGGCTGGTTTTAAGATGTTTCCAGCATCCATTGATCCTTCTGCAGATCCTGCGCCCACAAGAAGGTGGATTTCATCTACAAATAAGATGATATTTTTACGGTTTTGCAGTTCTTTAATTAACTGCTTCATTCTTTCCTCAAATTGACCTCGTACACCTGTGTTTGCGACAAGTGAAGAGACATCTAATAAATAGATTTGTTTGTTCTTTAATTTATTTGGCACATCGCCGCTCGCAATTTTCAGTGCGAGTCCTTCTGCGATCGCTGTTTTCCCAACACCTGGTTCACCAATAAGAACAGGGTTATTTTTATTTCTTCTATTTAAAATCTCAATGACTCTTGCGACTTCTTCATCACGGCCAATGACTGGATCAATTAAACCAGCATTTGCTCCATCTGTTAAGTTACGGCCAAGCTCATCGAGTAAGCCCTTTTGCTTTGGCTGCTCCCCGTTTGGAGCATGTCCTGCTGCCTGAGAGAAGAATGAACTTCCTCCAAACAGCTGAGGTCCCATTTTCATTTTTGACTGCTCCATCAAAGAGGTATAGCAGTCTTCACATAAAACCATTTGGCTCCGGGACGAATTTACTTGCATATTCAGGCGAATAGTTGCTTCATTTACTTGACAATGTTGACAACGCATTTGCCATGACCTCCTTAAAATAAAGTTTGACTTTATTTGACCAATGAATGTTAAAGAAAATGGTCTATTGTTTGACCATCTTTGACTATAGTATACTCTGACCTATTTTGACTTTCAACTGTTTTGCTCAAAGGCGAATAAAAATCCTTTTTTGCATTTAATCATGGTTTGTCCTTCTTTTCAAGGAACTTGTCTCATAGGATAAAAAAGAGACAATCGAAAGTGATGGTTGCGGAGGGGTCACATGAAACGTTCAAATGAATCCGCTTTTCAGCTTGCCTTTGTATATGTAGGAACAGTGGTTGGAGCTGGGTTTGCGACAGGAAAAGAAATCGTAGAATTTTTTGTTCGTTTTGGATGGATTGGACTATTAGGAATCCTGATTAGCGGCGTTATTTTTACTGGCCTTGGTGCAAAAATGATGCTGATTTCGAAACGAATCGAAGCAGAGTCTTATCAAGATATGAACCGTTTTTTATTTGGCACAGCTGCGAGTCGATATATTAATATTATCATGTTTTTTATTTTACTTGGTGTCACCTCAGTGATGATTTCAGGCGCAGGGGCTATTTTTGAGGAACAGCTTGGCATATCGAAGGAGTATGGGATCTTTTTGACGATCATTCTGAGCGTCATTGTACTCTTTAAAGGTTCAAAAGGGTTATTTGGTGTCAACGTGCTTGTCGTTCCAATGCTGATTTTCTTTTCATTGATCGTGTTTCTTGATTCATTTGTTTTTAGCAGCAGTGAAAGTTATGTTCTTGCGCTGCAAATGGGTGAGGGCGAGTGGATATTATCAGCAGTGTCATATGGTGCCTTTAATTTAGCACTGTCACAGGCAGTGTTAGTACCCGTCGCAAATGAAATGACCTCTGAGGCTGTCATTAAAAAGGGAGCGGTGCTTGGGGGCGTCATGCTGACACTCGTTTTGCTTGCTTGCTTTTTATCTCTTTCTTCATTAGATATGCTGGAGGCGTTTGATATTCCAATGGCCCAGGTAGTGTATCAAGTCGCAAACTCCATTCATCTCATTTATTTATTTGTCATCTTCGGTGAAGTTTTTACCTCCGTCATAGGCAATTTATACGGGCTGGAGAGACAAGTGAGGGCATATATCCGAATGAACAGCATCTATACGATATCCCTTATTCTCATATGCTGCTATGTGATCAGTAAAATTGGTTACGGTACGCTGATTTCAACGGTTTATCCGGTTTTTGGCTATGTCAGCATCTTTTTTATCCTCTTTCTTTGTCTAAAAAAAGTGCCTGCATCGCTTGATAAGTAAAGAAGGGATAGCCTGCATGAAAAATATGTGGTACACTATCCTCTGTGAAAATTGAACAAAAATCCGTGAAGACGGGAGAGGTTCTAGCAAAACCCTCTATAAAAAACTAAGGACTTGCCGTATCCTTGGATGTGGCATTTTTTATTTTTTATGGCTGGGACACCTCATACACATGTAAAGGTGTCTTTTCTTTTGAGAAAAATAGGGGTTTTCAGGAGCCTTTCAGCTGCAGTGTTGTACGGTTGTACTCATCTGCAAAAGGAGGAGAACAGAAAATGAAAAATGAAAAAGCAGTCGTTGTCTTTAGCGGGGGACAGGACAGTACGACATGTTTATTATGGGCACTGCAACAATTTGAAGAGGTAGAAACAGTGACCTTTCATTATAATCAGCGTCATCAAGAAGAAATTGATGTCGCCAAAAGAATCGCTGACAAATTAGGTGTGAAGAATCATCTATTAGATATGTCTCTTTTGAATCAGCTCGCACCTAATGCTTTAACAAGAGATGACATTGATATTGAGGAAAAAGAAGGCGAGCTTCCTTCCACATTTGTGCCAGGAAGAAACTTAGTGTTCTTATCCTTTGCCTCTATTCTTGCGTATCAAATCGGAGCAAGACATATTATCACAGGAGTTTGCGAGACAGACTTTAGCGGCTATCCAGATTGCCGTGACGAGTTTGTGAAATCTTGCAACGTCACAGTGAATTTAGCAATGGAAAAGCCATTTGTTATTCATACGCCACTGATGTGGCTGAATAAAGCAGAAACATGGAAGCTGGCAGATGAGCTCAATGCGCTTGATTTTGTGAAAAATGAAACGCTCACTTGCTATAACGGCATCATCTCTGATGGCTGCGGGGAATGTCCTGCGTGTAAGCTGCGGAAAAACGGCTATGACACTTATATGGAAATGAAGGAGGCAAAATAAATGCTTTCTCAAATCTATCCACAAACCGATCATCCATTTTCATTTGAATTGAACAAAGACATGCATGTATCAGCTGCCCATTTCATCCCGCGAGAAGATGCTGGCGCATGCAGCCGTGTTCATGGTCATACGTACACCATCAATATCACGATTGCGGGAGACGACCTAGATGACTCGGGTTTCCTTGTCAATTTCAGTACATTGAAGAAGCTCATTCATGGGCAGTACGATCACACGCTTCTTAATGATCATGAGGAATTTTCATCAAACGATCCATACGCGATGCCAACCACTGAGGTGGTGGCAAAGACCGTACATGACAAAGTCGCAGCGTATTTATCGACTTTAGCGAACAAGCCGACATGTGTTCAGGTCTTTGTCAGAGAGACACCAACAAGCTACTGCATTTACCGTCCGAAACGAGTTGAGATCAATGGCTAAAACGATTCCTGTATTAGAAATCTTTGGTCCAACCATTCAAGGAGAAGGAATGGTCATTGGACAAAAAACCATGTTTGTCAGAACGGCTGGCTGTGACTACTCGTGCAGCTGGTGTGATTCCTCTTTTACATGGGATGGCTCAGCGAAGCATGACATTCAGTGGCTTGAGGCAGAAGACATTGTCAAAGAATTAAAAAGAATAGGCGGACAGGCTTTTTCTCATGTCACCATTTCAGGAGGAAATCCGGCGCTTTTAAAACAAATGGAATCCCTCATTGATTTACTGCATGAAGAGGGGATTGATACAGCGCTTGAAACACAAGGAACGATGTATCAGGAATGGTTTTTGAAAATTGATGATTTAACCATTTCTCCTAAGCCGCCAAGCTCAAATATGAAAACTGATTTTACGAAACTAACACGTATCATAGATGAGCTGAAAAGCGGAAACAGGTTGCAGCATGCTAGCCTGAAGGTCGTGATCTTTGACGATCGTGATCTAGCCTATGCGAAGGATGTTCATGCGAAATACCCTGAGCTTCCTTTTTATTTGCAGGTAGGAAATGATGACACGACGACAGGTGATGATGCGTACTTATTGACGCATTTATTAAAGAAATATGAAGCGCTCGTAGATCAAGTCGCGCAAGATCCAGACTTAAACCGCGTAAGAGTGCTGCCGCAGCTTCACACGCTATTGTGGGGAAATAAACGAGGCGTATAGAAAGGAAGAGATGACATGACGACAAGAAAACCAGAAGAATTAGAAGGTGTCACGTTACTAGGAAACCAAGGAACCAATTATTTGTTTGATTATGCACCTCAAGTGCTTGAAACGTTCCCGAATAAACATACAAATAGAGATTATTTTGTGAAATTCAACTGCCCAGAATTTACGTCACTTTGTCCGCAAACAGGACAGCCGGATTTTGCGACGGTTTATATCAGCTATATCCCAAATGAAATCATGGTCGAAAGTAAATCACTAAAATTATATTTGTTCAGTTTCCGTAACCATGGTGACTTCCATGAGGACTGTATGAACATTATTATGAACGACCTGATTGAATTGATGGACCCAAGGTATATTGAAGTATGGGGCAAATTTACACCAAGAGGCGGTATTTCAATTGACCCGTATACGAACTACGGGAAACCTGGGACAAAGTATGAAGAAATGGCATCGTATCGTATGATGAATCATGATATGTATCCAGAAACGATTGATAATCGCTAATTATTCCGTTGTGTGAAACGAAGTGGAGTCACAGTAAAATCCGAACATTCAGTGCTAATTTTCAGCGGAAGTGTGACCCGTCACACTAAAAGTGGGAAAAGTGGCTTTACTCATGAGAATTGTATTAAAAAGTGTGACCTGAGGTGCAACCGAACGGTGACTTTTATGCAGTGAAAAATTGATAGGACAGAAGCAGATTAAGGCGTACAATTTGTACGTCTTTTCTTTTTTATCCGAAAGAAAAAATGCCTATCTAAAGATCATAGGCATTAAATATTATTTTCAATATCTTCATTTATTTTTTGGCTAAGTTTCTGAACCTTCTCTTTAACATTTGAAACAGCTCTTTTTTGAATTTCATCAAAGTTCTCCGTCCATGCCATTTCTTATTAGAACTTCACTTTCAAAATTGAATATCTCATTTATTTCTGACTGTTCTTCATCTGTGAGGTGATGGTATTGAAGTTGTTTAGCATTTACTTCAGCAGCTACATCAATTCTAACTTTAGTTGTTCTGGTTGTACAATTTCATATTCACCTTCTGCATACTCTTGCTCCGCATAATGGATTCCCCATTGACAGAGCTCCTGCAAGATAGGTTTAAGAGATTCTCCAAGTTCAGTGGATGAATATTCAACCTTCGGCGGTACTTGATTATACATCTTTCTGCTCACAAGTCCACTGGCTTCAAGCTCTCTAAGTGTTTGAATCAGCATTTTCTGAGTTATATTTGGGATAATGCGCTTTAATTCACTCGTTCTCTTTGGTCCATTCATTAAAAAGTATAATACAAGACCTTTCCATTTTCCGCCAATAACTTCCTTTGTCACTTCAAACCCACAGCTGAATTGTTTCATATCTAAAGCTCTCCATTCCACATTTATTACTTTTTAGTTACTATATCACAAAAAAGTGGGTACTTCCGATAATGTGCTTACTGAAGGATACTATATCTTGTAGGTTGTTCTTCAAGTACTTAAAGGTACTAGACATAAAATAATATTAATTCTAAGGAGTGTTAAGGATGGGGAAATTTGAAGGTAAAATAGCGCTTGTAACGGGGGGAACAAGTGGGATTGGTCTTGCTACAGCAAAAAAATTTGTAAACGAAGGTGCATATGTTTATATCACGGGACGTAGACAAAACGAACTTGATAAAGCTGTTAACCAAATTGGCAAGAACGTAACCGGTGTTCAAGGTGATATTTCTAAGCTTGAAGACTTAGACAAACTATATGACATGATAAAGCAGGAAAAAGGTAAGTTGGACATTCTTTTTGCTAATGCAGGCACCGGCAACTTCCTTCCATTAGGTGAAATTACTGAAGAGCAGGTTGATAGAACGTTCGACATTAACGTTAAAGGAACCATCTTTACTGTTCAAAAAGCGTTATCGCTATTCCCGGACAAAGTAGGTTCTATTATTGTAACGGGCTCTACTGCTGGATCAATTGGCAACCCAGCGTTTAGTGTATATGGAGCATCTAAAGCAGCATTAAGAGCACTAGTCCGCAACTGGATTCTTGACCTAAAAGGTACTGAAATCCGTGTAAATGTGGTAAGTCCAGGAGTTATTCTTACACCTGCATACGATGAGCTTTTTGGTGATGCACTTGAAGGAGCGATGGAAAATGCCAGAAATACTGTTCCAGCTGGAAAAGTTGGGACACCTGAAGAAGTAGCAAACGCTGTATCTTTCCTTGCATCAGACGAAAGCAGTTACTTGACGGGTGTTGAATTGTTCGTAGATGGCGGGCTAGCACAGGTATAATGTCACTGCGAAGGGATTACAAATCGTCCCCAAAAAAAGTTAATGGGGATTAACTTGAGTCGTATAAAAAAGTCGTTTTCCTTATGTTCTGAGTAACCACAAATGCTGCAAACTAAGTTTGATGATGGATATGTAAAATGAGAAAATAGGAAAAGACATGCCGGATGCATGTCTTTTTTTATGAGATTGAAGCGAATCGATCATAAAAAAAGAGAAGAGTCATGTCACTCTTCTCATACGAATGGGAATAGAACTTGCTAGGACGGCTGGGGGCTACCAGCTCGTAAACATATTATACATGACAGAACGTATGTTTGTAAAGAGGGATCATGCTTTTTTTGCTTATCTCAATTGATTTAAGATAAAATAGGGGCAATGAATGATAAACGGAGGCGTTTGAGTTGGCAAACAAAGAAGAGAAGACAGAGCAGCTGCTAATGGAGCTAAGGGAAGAGCTTCAAATGCTCGAACATCAAAACAAAGAACGGTATAAATGGAGTGCCTCCACATTGCTTGGAGTGATTGCCCTCTTGATTGATAAAGGAGTGATCACACCCGAGGAAGTCGAGATGTACAAGACGAAGGCGGAAATGCAAACCTTTCATACGCAAAAAGACTGATCCCCTCTTTACAAGGTATCAGTCTTTTTCATATGTGATTGTCAAAATAGCGCAAAGTTGTCAAACAAGCCAAATTTGCTTTATATATACGTATGTACCGATCGTCTGAATTGAGGATTGCAAATTAATGTACGGAGTCTTTGATGATTTTATAGTTTTTATGATTAACGACTGTTAGTGAATCCAGTTCTAAATCTCTATAGTTGTCCATAATGGTGACGTCCACAATGACAGAGTTTTCATTCACTTTTTCAACTACACCTGTTAAACCATTTCTAAATTCGATCACATTTCCAATTTTTGCAATCTTCAACCGATCCCTCTCCTTTAAAAACAGATTTCATTCCCTATTAAAAAGTATTTTGCAATATTTTCATACCAATGTAAAGGATAAAGACGTTTTTGTTTTGTTTTCGTTGTATGCTTTTCTAACGAATGGTATATTTAATATTTGATCATGGCTGAAAAGGAGCGGTTTTTTTGACTGAAGAACAAATCCTCACAATACTCAAATCTTTACGGAATGGGACGGAAAAACAAGTGACCATTCAAAAAGATGATTTTTTAACGTTTCGTTCTGTTTTGGTGAATCAAGATGATTTTAAACATTTTCGCGGGATCGCCAAACATGGTGGAGTTGTTATTTTTGAATATCTTACAGAAGCAAGAAGCTAAAGCTTTTTCTCATTGATGAGAGAAAGCTTTTTTATTTTCGTCCTTTTGTCACACTTCAAACCACTCTGATACATATGAAAAGAAAATGTAATAACCCATAATCAGGAGCATAAGGATGATGATAGGTGAAAAGGGGTCCTTTGTAAGCGCTGACAATTCCATTTTATGTGCACTCAACTAGGACATGCCATTTAATGACGGAATTTGGACAGGCATGTAAATCTTTGTGCGTGAAAATAGAATGAGCTCTTGTTAGAGTGGACAAGTATCTTACAGCCTACTTTTGATTAAAGGAGGAAAAAGGCGAATGATTAAAATTCATACAGCTCTTTTTGTCATCCTGATGCTCGTTGCAGCAATGAAGATGGACAATATACAAGAGCAGCAAGGCACATTAAGTCACGAACTTTCACAAGCACCTGTTAAACATCAGCTTTCATATATAGATCAAGATCACGATCAAGTCATCCCGGCATTTTCTGAGGAGAAGCGTCAGCCAAAAGTGAAAATGCTAAGTACGTCAACAGAAGAAAATTCTTCAAAACCGAAGCAAAAGAAAAAAGTAAAATCTGAATCGACGAATAAGGCAAGCGGCAAACAATATTCTAATGAAGAAATGGACTTGCTTTCTCGATTGGTACATGCTGAAGCGAAAGGTGAATCTTACGAAGGGAAAAAAGCGGTGGCAAGCGTCGTCTTAAACAGGGTGGAGCATCGTTCTTTTCCTGACAGCGTTAAAGGTGTGATTTATCAGCGAAATGCTTTCCAGCCAGTATCAAATGGAAGTATTCATGATAAGGCAGATCAAGATTCCATTAAAGCTGTGAAGCAGGTAGTAAAAGAGCATGACAGAACAACAAAGGCTATTTACTTTTATAATCCAAAAACGGCAACAGATCATTGGATTCGTTCCCGCAAAATTGTAGAACGCATCGGACGTCACGTATTTGCCGTATAAAGAAAAAGAGCGATCAATCAGATTGCTCTTTTTTTGTCTTCAATTATTAAAATATTTTTTGGACTTGTCTCATAGAATGTGAAAAGAATTTGCTTTAGACAAGGGGAGGCTACATGAATCGATTTGTAAAAGGGGTCATTCTGCTATCGGTCGCAGCTTTTATTGCGGAGTGTATAGAGTTTTTAGTCAATATGATTTTAGCGAGAGAGCTTGGAGAACATGGAATGGGTTTATATATGAGTATCCTTCCAATCATCATGCTTGTCCTTGTGATCGCCAGCTTAGAGCTGCCAGTCTCCATTTCTAAATTCATTGCAGAATCACATGAGCGTCTCCACAAAAGTATGCTCCGCCATGCCTTTAAAATGACGCTTGTGGTGACAAGTACAACAACAGCTATAGCAGCCATTGTACTGCCTTTCATTCCAGTGTTCCAGTCGTATCATCCGCTTATGAAAGGCTTGGTTCTGTCACTTATCCCGATTATTGCGTTTACCTCCATTGCCCGCGGCTATTTTATGGGAAAGCAGCAAATGGGCAGAATCGCTCTAGCCAATATGCTGAAGAAAACGATCCAGCTTATCTGTTTGTTTTTGTTTTTTCATTGGTATTCGTTTGATATTGAAACAGCAGTACTCATCGCCATTGGTGTCATTGTTGCGAGTGATCTTGTCGTCTTTATTTATTTATACTCCCAATACGTCATGGCGAAAAATGCTGTGAATGTCAGGTCTGTTGAATTAAGAGGGATTGATGTGCGAAAGCGCCTATTAGCTGTTTCCATTCCGACAACGGGCATGCGCATCTTTCATGCGATCGCCAATGCGGTTGAACCATTTTTAATCAAAGGTGCGCTCGTTGCAGCAGGCATTTCTGGAACACTTGCTGTTGATCATTACGGCATGCTGGCTGGTGTCGCAATGTCGATCGGTTTTTTCCCAGCGTTTATCGCTCATTCCATCATGATTGTGATGATTCCGAGTGTCTCTGAAGCCTATGCTTTAGGCCAGTATGATCTTGTGAAAAAACGTGTCAGACAGGCAATTCTCATAACGTTTGGATACGGGGTGCCGGCAGTGATGTTGATGTATTATTTTGCTTACCCGCTCACACAGCTCTTTTTTGACTCACCGCAAGCTGCTGTCTATTTACAGCTGCTTTGGCCATACTTTTTATGCCATCTGTTTGTGATGCCATTTCAAGCGTGTTTAATCGGTATGGGGCTCATCAAAGATGTGTTCCTACATAATATATGGGTGCATGTCGTCTCGTTTTCTATGGTGTATTTCCTCGGTTCAATTGAAAGCTTGAATATGATGGGGGTCATTTTAGGGATGAACACAGGCATGCTGCTTTTGACCGCACTGCATTATGCAACCATTTGTAAGGAGCTCGGCGTTTCAATGTTCCTTACATTGAAAAAAGCTTGAATGTCATCATCATCGAGAGGGCAAGCTATAAGAAAACTGGGAAGGAAGATCATGATGAATCGTAAACATCTACCCGCCAGTCTTCTGATAATGACCCTGCTGCTATTTCTAATGAGCGCAGCAGCAGAAGCAAAAGAACCCGTAATGGCACCAAGAATAGAGGCCCCGACATTAACTGGTGAAACGCAGATGGTTCCCGCAAAAGGAAAAAAGACCATTTTGCATTTTTGGACAACATGGTGCCCGTCCTGCAAGATGGAACTGCCTGCATTTGAACAAATCGTGAAAGAAAATCAGAGTGATGTTGACATATTGACCGTGAATTTACTAGGTGCTGAACAAAGTAAACATGCTGTTGCCCAATTTGTGAAAGACAGAAGGTTTACATTCCCGATCATACTAGATGAACACGGAGAAATGATGAAGAAATATCAAATCATCACCATCCCAACGACCTTTTTGATTAATGAAAAAGGAGAAGTGGTGAAAAATCATGTAGGTCCACTGACGAAAAAACAAATCAAAGAGTGGACAAATTCGTAGAACAAATCCTTTCTGTTAAAGAACCAATTCTGTTGGTTCTTTTTTGTGTTCATTTGCTTTTCATCTGAATACACTGTGCTCAGAAGAAGACGGAACGGTCTATATCAATAATGATAATTATTATCAAAAAGAAATTATAATAATTATTAATTGAAAATTGTTCAGAACCTGTTATAATGAGTTACAGACCAATAAAAAGCTTGAAATAGCAGAAAATATAGATGGAAAAAGAAACGGGCAACGATTGATAATGTGAAAACGATTATCAATTAGAGAGGAGAAAACAATCATGAATGAGAATACAGCACTTTACCAAACGACAAATCAAAAGGAATCGAAATGGTCCTTACATAAATGGGCACAGCACGGAGAATTAATGGCAGCAGGTATCTCGGGGATTCTCATTTTAATTGGATGGATTCTAAAGGATCAGAGCATGTGGAGCATTCCTCTTTTCATCCTAGCATTTGTCATAGGAGGTTTTGCAAAGGCGAAGGAAGGAATTGAAGAAACGATTTCGTCTAAGACCTTGAATGTGGAACTTTTAATGATTTTCGCAGCAATAGGCTCAGCTCTGATTGGCTATTGGGCAGAAGGCGCTATCTTAATTTTTATTTTCTCACTGAGTGGTGCGCTTGAAACGTATACGTCAAATAAAAGCAAGAAAGATTTAACAGCATTAATGAGCATTGCACCAGATGAAGCAACTTTAATTGAAGAAGATGGTACGACCATTCAAATCGCCGCTTCATCATTGACACCAGGTGACCGTATTATGATAAAAGCTGGGGAACGCATTGCAGCAGATGGTGTGATTTTAAGCGGGAGAACAAGTGTGGATGAATCTGCACTCACGGGCGAATCTGTTCCACAGGAAAAAGGGCAGGGGGAAGACGTATTTGCAGGAACAGTGAACTTAAATGGTTCTTTAACAGTAGAAGTCACTAAACATAATGAAGAAACGCTTTTCCATAAAATTATTAAACTTGTCGAATCCGCTCAAGAAAGTGTTTCACCGAGCCAAGCATTTATCGAAAAATTCGAGGGTGCCTATGTAAAAGGTGTGCTGATCACCGTCGCGATTTTAATGGTTCTGCCTCATTTTGTACTCGGCTGGAGTATGAGTGAAACCTTCTACCGGGCAATGGTGTTTATGGTCGTTGCTTCACCTTGTGCTTTAGTTGCATCCATAATGCCAGCAGCGCTGTCACTGATCTCAAATGGCGCAAGAAATGGGATGCTTGTCAAAGGAAGTGTCTTTTTAGAAAAACTAGGCACAAGCAGCATGATTGCTTTTGATAAAACGGGGACGATTACAAGCGGGAAGCCAGCTGTAGAACAAGTCGTCATGGCTAAAGGACAGGATGAATCTGCTTTTTATCAGGCACTTTATCAAATTGAGAGTCAATCAAACCACCCATTAGCGAAAGCAATTACTGATATGGCAAAAGAGCACCAAACAGAAAGATCAGTCCATGTCACCATTGAAGAAACCTCTGGATTTGGTGTGAAAGCACAATTAAATGGAGAAACGTGGCGGATTGGAAAGAAAGACTTTGCTGGTAAAGCGTCAATCGACCGCGAGATTGAAGAGACAGGTGATGACCTTTCAACGCAAGGAAACACAGTGGTCTACGTTCAAAAGGGTGAAGAAGTCGTTGGCTGCCTTGGCCTTAAGGATCAAATCAGACCTGAAGCCAAAAAAATGATTCAAGAACTAAATGATTTAGGTATCCAAACTGTCATGCTGACAGGAGATCAGCAAAAAACGGCTGAAGCCATTGCGCAGGAAGCCGGCATCCAGACCGTAGTGGCTGAATGTCTTCCAGATGAAAAGGTACATGAGGTCAATCAATTAAAAAAACAAGGTAATTCAATCATCATGGTAGGAGACGGAATCAATGATGCACCAGCGCTCGCCACAGCAGATGTTGGGGTTGCGATGGGCGGAGGCACAGACGTTGCCTTAGAAACAGCGGATCTCATCTTAATGAAGAATAATTTAAATAACCTAACAAAGATGATCCGTCTTTCAAGAAAAATGAATCGAATCATTAAGCAAAACATTATTTTCTCATTAACGGTGATCTGTCTGTTAATTTGTGCGAATTTCTTGCAAGTGCTTGATTTGCCTTTTGGCGTCATCGGGCATGAAGGAAGTACGATTTTGGTCATTTTAAATGGTCTGCGTCTGCTTCGTGCATCTTAAATCAATCATCAGGGCGCACTGGATTTATGCCAGTGCGCTTTTGTGCGAAATACAGCAAAAACTGATACAATAGACCAGTAGTAAAACGTGTGAGGAGGATCATGATGAACCGAATGAAGAGCTTGTCTTCTTGGCTTAAGAAAAAAGACATTCAAGGTGCATTTATACATACAAAGGAAAATGTGTTTTATCTATCTGGATACTTCACAGAGCCGCATGAAAGAGTGATGGGGCTGTTTGTGTTCCAAGAGGCAGAACCATTTTTTATTTTGCCTAAAATGGAAGTCGAACAGGCAAAAAATGCAGGATGGTCCGGCGATATCATTGGATATGAAGATCATGAGAATCCATTTGATTTCATTCAATCAGCGATAGAAAAACGTGGTGTTCAAGCGGCACGTCTTGCGATTGAAAAAGAATCGATTCCGCTTCAAAGAGCAGAACAGCTCCAAGCTGTCACCGGGGCAGAAACTTTCGTCCGGGCTGAAGAAGAGCTCAATCAGCTCAGACTGATTAAAGATGAATCTGAAATTGCTACATTGAAAAAAGCAGCTCAATTGGCAGATGAAGGTGTAAAGATTGGGGTTAACGCTTTAAAAGAAGGAATCACGGAAACAGAAGTGCTCGCTGTCATTGAATATGAACTAAAGAAAAAAGGCATTCAAGGCATGTCCTTTTCCACCATGGTTCTCTTTGGTGAAAAATCAGGCGAGCCTCATGGAAATCCGGGGCAGGCAGCCTTAAAAAAAGGCGATTTTGTGTTATTTGACCTTGGCGTCATTGTAGATGGATATTGTTCAGACATAACAAGAACATTCATCTATCAGGAAGCTTCTGAAAAACAAAAGGACATCTATCAAACCGTCTTAAATGCAGAAATGGCAGCACTTGAAATGAGTAAACCCGGCGTGAGAATCGGTGATCTTGATTTAAAAGCTCGCGGGCTGATCACAGAAGCAGGGTATGGTGAATATTTCCCTCATCGCCTTGGACATGGATTAGGGGTTTCTGTTCATGAGTTCCCTTCTATGAGTAAGGCAAATGACGATCTTCTGCAAGAAGGTATGGTGTATACGATTGAACCAGGAATTTATGTGCCGGGAGTCGGCGGCGTAAGAATTGAAGATGATGTTCTCATTACGGCAGATGGTCCAGTCACCTTAACCAATTATCCGAAAGAGCTGACGATCATCAAGTAATGAAAAAAATCACGATGAACGTCCAGGTCTTGGAAGCGTCATCGTGATTTTTTATCACTCTTCTCGATCCTTATCAACAAAAAAATCATCAATTGATTGAAACGGTTTGATTTTATGTTCTTTTCCTAAAGGATGTAGTGCAAAACGAGCAGAAAACAAAACAGTCATACATAATATAATCCATATGATGAAACCCATCTTGAATTCCCCTTTCCATCCAGTGATTTGTTCAGCTCACATACATCTTAAAGTATGAAACGCTTACCATATCAAGAGAAAGTAGGAGAAAAAATGGCAAACATAAGGGAGATTGCGAAAAGAGCGGACGTATCTGTGACAACCGTATCACGTGTGCTGAATCATCATCCTTATGTCAAAGAGGAAAAAAGAGAGCGTGTTCTACAAGCGATGGAGGAGCTCAAGTATACGAGAAACATTCAGGCAGTCCATTTAGCGAAGGGCTATTCGAATATGCTTGGCATTGTCCTTCCAAATATTGAACACTCTTATTTCAGCGCACTCGTCACAGGTATTGCAGAAAAAGCACAGGCGCGCGGCATGCATTTTGCTTTATTTCAAACAGGATATGATCCATTAAAAGAAAAAGAAGCGTTAATGAGCTTAAAAGAGCGCCGTGTGGATGGTTTAATATTTTGTTCAAATGCGTTAAGTGATGGACACATTCTAAAGTGGCAGGAATCAGGGCCGATTATATTTTGTCATCCTGCGCCGCACGATCAATGCTCAACCGTGTCGATTGCGCATGATCAAGCATTTAAGGAAGGCCTGCATCATTTGGCGAAATGCGGCCATCAACGAATTGCAATCGTTCTCGCCAGAACAGAAGGAGCAAATAGCGAGTCGCGCCTTCAGGCTTATCAAGACATGATGCAATCGCTCGGGCAGACCATTGATGAGAAATGGATCATCGAAGGGAAGTTATCCCTGCTTGATGGGAAGCAATTATTTGCAGAATGGAAGGAAATGAAAAATCGCCCCACAGCTTTATTCATCACAAATGACGAAGTCTCTGCAGGCTTTTTATTAGAGGCGCAGCGTCATGACATAAAAGTAGGAGAATCACCAGCCATACTCAGCTTTCAAAATAACCAATTGAGTGAGGCTTTGGGGATTTCCAGCATTCATATTCCCCTCAAACAAATGGGGCAGGAAGCGTTTGACTTGTTTGACCGGGCATTAAAGGGAGAGGAATCAGAAAAAAGAATGCTGCCATTTCGCCTGATTGAGCGAACAACAACCGTTTTGAAAAACAATCGTTGACGCACGTTTCATCTGTTTTGTACGATAAGAGGGATTGAATAAGAAGGAGGTGGGGATGTTCATGGAATCCTTCACCGTTGATAAAGCGTTAAATAATAATGTCATCATCGCAAGACACCCTTCTTTGGGCGAAGTGGTTCTGATTGGAAAAGGGATCGGCTTCGGAAAAAAATCGGGGGATGTTCTCGATCAAGACGTGTTTGAAAAGATGTTTGTGTTAAAAAACACGAAGGAACAAACAGAATATAAACAACTGCTTCATCATATTGATGAGAACATGATCGAGCTTGCCAATGACATCATTTATCATATACGAGAAAAAATGGGACAGCGCTTGAATGAGCATATTCATGTTGCACTGACTGATCATATTGCGTTTAGTTTTAAGCGGGTGCAGCAAGGCTATGATATCACGAACCCTTTTATGCTTGAGACGCAATCGTTATATCCGAAAGAATACGAGGTTGCAAAGGAAGTCGTTGAACTGATTAACGAGCGGCCAGATGTCGAAACAAAGCTGCCAGAAGGTGAAATTGGCTTTATAGCGCTCCATATTCATTCAGCTTTGACGAATCGGCCTTTATCTGAGGTGAACCGTCATTCACAGCTTATTACGCAAATGGTCCAAGTCATCGAAGATTCATTTCATATGAAAGTAGACAGAGAAAGTATTCATTATTTACGCTTATTACGCCATATTACGTTTTCAATTGAGCGTATTAAACGGGGAGAATCATTAGAGGAACCAGAAAAATTGCTTCATCTATTGAAAAATGAATATCCTTTATGCTACAATACTGCTTGGAAAATGATCAAAATTTTGCAGCATGCATTGAAAAAGCCTGTACAGGATGCTGAGGCCGTCTACCTGACACTTCATCTGTACAGATTGACAAATAAAATTTCATAGTTTCCTTGAAACGTGTAACTGATTCGATCAGGCATGAGTGACTTAAGGTAAATACAGGATAAGATCCTGTTATTTGCGCAACCTTATATCACCATGTCTTTTTTTGCGTTTGAAAGTGAAATGTAAACGGTTAATTATGAAATGTACGTCAGGGAGCATCCCAAATGTATGTTGTAAGCGAAAACAAAAGGAGGTTCAACCAGTGTTTAAATCACTTTTTGGTGTGTTGCAAAAAATTGGACGAGCACTCATGCTTCCAGTTGCGATCCTTCCTGCTGCCGGTATTTTACTAGCACTTGGGAATGCGATGCAAAATCCGCAGCTGATTGATGTAGCTCAATTTTTAAGCAATGATACAATTCAGCTTGTTGCAAGTGTCATGGAGAATGCGGGGAACATCGTCTTCTCGAATCTTCCGCTTTTATTTGCTGTAGGGGTTGCCATCGGTCTTGCCAATGGAGACGGAGTGGCAGGGATTGCCGCTATCATCGGTTACCTTGTCATGAACGTAACGATGAGTGCCGTATTAATGGCCAACGGATCTATTCCATCCGATTCAATTAAATTGGCTAAGTTCTTCAAGGAAAGCCATCCAGCATATGTGAATATGCTCGGCATACCGACCTTGTCTACCGGCGTTTTTGGCGGGATTATTGTCGGGGTATTAGCCGCTTATATGTTTAATAAATTTTACAAAATTGAGCTCCCGCAATATCTTGGCTTCTTTGCTGGTAAGCGTTTTGTTCCAATCGTCACTTCTATTTCAGCACTTATTTTAGGGCTTTTGATGCTAGTCATTTGGCCGCCAATCCAAGGTGCACTGAACTCATTTTCAACAGGACTGCTTGCAGCGAATGAGCCGCTGGCTGCCTTTGTATTCGGTGTCATTGAACGCTCATTAATTCCGTTTGGTCTGCACCACATATTCTACGCACCATTCTGGTATGAATTTTTTAGCTATAAGAGCTTATCAGGAGATATTATCCGTGGTGACCAGCGTATCTTCATGGCGCAAATCAAAGATGGTGTTCAGCTGACAGCTGGTACATTCATGACAGGGAAATATCCATTCATGATGTTCGGCCTTCCAGCAGCAGCTCTTGCGATTTACCATGAAGCAAAACCAAAGAATAAAAAGCTTGTAGCAGGAATTATGGGATCAGCGGCCCTTACTTCTTTCCTAACAGGGATCACTGAACCACTTGAATTCTCATTCTTGTTTGTTGCACCGATATTATTTGCGATTCACTGTGTATTTGCTGGATTATCCTTTATGATAATGGATATTCTAAACGTGAAAATCGGGATGACCTTCTCAGGAGGGTTAATCGACTTCTTCCTATTTGGTATCCTGCCGAATAGAACCGCTTGGTGGCTTGTCATTCCAGTAGGTCTCGTCCTTGCTGTCATTTACTACTTCGGATTTAGATTCGCCATTCGCAAATTTAATCTGAAAACGCCAGGACGCGAGGATGAAGCAGCAGACGGAGCAAGTGAGGCGAAGTCTGAAAAAGGCAATGACTTGCCTTATGAAATTCTTGAAGCAATGGGTGATCAAGAAAACATTAAGCACCTTGATGCTTGTATCACGCGTTTACGTGTCACTGTTAATGATCAGAAGAAAGTGGACAAAGACCGCTTGAAAAAGCTTGGCGCTTCAGGTGTTCTCGAAGTAGGGAACAACATCCAGGCAATCTTCGGCCCGCGCTCTGATAATTTAAAAACACAAATGCAGGACATCATTGCAGGCCGCACGCCTCGTCCAGCGAAAGACCCTTCTGCAAAAGAAGAAGTCAGCCAGCAGGTCGAAGAAGTCATTGCAAAGCCGCTTCAAAATGAACAAGGGGAAGAAATTTTTGCTTCACCAATTACAGGGGAGCTTCATCCAATTACAGATGTACCAGATCAAGTATTCTCAGGGAAAATGATGGGTGACGGTTTCGCTATCTTGCCAACAGATGGAACGGTGGTTTCACCGGTAAGAGGGAAGATCTTAAATGTGTTCCCAACGAAACACGCTATTGGCCTGCAATCTGATGGTGGACTTGAAATTTTGATCCACTTCGGAATTGATACGGTCGGCCTCAAAGGAGAAGGATTTGAAGCATTTGTACAAGAGGGAGATCAAGTAGAAATCGGTCAAAAACTTTTAGAGGTTGATATTGATAAAATTAAGACTGAAGTACCATCTTTGATGACACCAATTGTATTTACCAACTTAAGTGAAGGACAATTTATTGACCTTCAAGAATCCGGTGAAATCAAAGCTGGACAAGAAAACATCATGAAAATTTCAAAATAATTTTCATAACTGCCGTTCTTGTTAGATGACAAGCTCGGCAGTATGATATAATATTGTGGATGTATTAATTGTATAAAAAGGAGATTGATAAAAATGGCTCAACAAACATTCAAAGTAACTGCAGATTCTGGAATTCACGCACGTCCTGCAACAGTTCTTGTACAAACTGCTAGTAAATATGATGCTGATATCAACTTAGAATATAATGGTAAAACAGTGAACCTGAAATCTATTATGGGTGTAATGTCTCTAGGAATTGCGAAAGGTGCTACAATCACAATCTCTGCTTCTGGTTCTGATGAAAATGATGCACTTGCTGCGCTTAAAGACACAATGAAAAGTGAAGGCCTAGGCGAGTAATGCAACAACTGAAAGGAATCGGTGCTTCAGCAGGCGTTGCGATTGCAAAAGCATATCGTCTGGAAGAACCAGATTTAACAGTTCACCAAAAAGACATCAACGATCCAGAGACAGAAGTGAAGCGTTTTGAAGAAGCAATTCATGTTTCTAAACAAGAACTTGAAGCAATTAAAGAACATGCGCTAAAAGAGCTTGGCCAAGACAAAGCAGATATCTTTTCTGCCCACCTTCTTGTGTTAAGTGATCCTGAACTGCTAAGCCCAGTAAAGGATAAAATCAAATCTGATAAAGTAAATGCTGAATTTGCTTTAAAAGAAACAGCGACAATGTTTGTCACAATGTTTGAAGCAATGGACAATGAATACATGAAGGAACGTGCAGCGGATATTCGCGACGTCACTAAACGTGTGACTGGACATTTGCTTGGCGTTGACATTCCAAACCCAAGCATGATTTCTGAAGAAGTCATTATCATTGCTGAAGATTTAACACCTTCTGATACTGCTCAGCTGAACAGACAATTTGTCAAAGGGTTTGCGACAGATATCGGTGGTCGTACTTCTCACTCAGCGATCATGGCAAGATCTATGGAGATTCCAGCAGTTGTTGGGACAAAAGAAGCAACAAAAACGGTGAAAAACGATGATCTGATCATTGTGGATGGTATTACTGGAGACGTCATCATTCAGCCTTCTGAAGATGAAGTGAAAGCGTATCAAAAAAAGCATGAAGACTACTTAGCTCAAAAAGCGGAATGGGCGAAACTTGTTGACCAGCCAACGGTTACAAAAGACGGCGTTCATGTAGAGCTAGCTGCAAATATCGGAACACCTGAAGATGTAAAAGGTGTACTTGAAAATGGCGGCGAAGCAGTTGGATTGTACCGTACTGAATTTTTATACATGGGCAGAGAGCAGCTTCCTACAGAAGAAGAGCAGTTCGATGCGTATAAAACAGTTTTAGAGAAAATGGAAGGGAAAGCAGTGGTTGTCCGCACACTAGATATTGGTGGCGATAAAGAACTTCCTTACTTGCAGCTTCCAAAAGAAATGAACCCGTTCCTAGGCTATAGAGCCATTCGCCTTTGCCTGGAAGAACAGGAGATTTTTAGAACACAACTACGCGCTTTACTTCGTGCAAGTACATATGGAAACTTGAAAATCATGTTCCCTATGATCGCGACGTTATCAGAATTTAGAGAAGCAAAAGCCATTTTACTTGAAGAAAAAGAAGCATTGGTTGCCGCTGGTACAGACGTTTCTGATTCCATTGAAATCGGAATGATGGTAGAAATTCCATCAACGGCTGTCATCGCAGACCAATTTGCAAAAGAAGTAGATTTCTTCAGTATTGGAACGAATGATTTGATTCAATACACAATGGCTGCTGATCGAATGAACGAACGAGTGTCTTATCTTTACCAGCCTTACAACCCAGCGATTTTACGTCTTATTACGCTTGTGATCGAAGCAGCGCATAAAGAGGGTAAATGGGTCGGCATGTGCGGTGAGATGGCAGGAGATGAAATCGCAATCCCGCTTCTACTTGGATTAGGATTAGATGAATTCTCAATGAGCGCAACATCCATTCTTCCAGCTAGAACGCAGCTAAGCAAGCTTTCTAAGGAAGAAGCGGCATCATTTAAAGAGCATATTTTATCACTTAGTACAACAGAAGAAGTTGTTGATTTCGTCAAGAAAACGTTTCAACAGAACTAAGTGAATCAAAACCAGACAGGTGAAACTGTCTGGTTTTTTTGTCGAATTTTATCATATTGAGTCATATTGGGCAGTGAGAAGGGTACCCTATAATTAAAAAATGGAGGTGACCAGATTGCCTTTCTCAGACTATAAACCGGGTGATCAAGTATATGTGATTTATCGAAATCCACATGCTGCAAACGTAGCACAAATTAAAGAAGCAGAAATTGTTTCACACCCATACAATGAAGAAGAGCTTGCTCTATTTTTACTTGAAACGTACCATCCACTAGCACCTGATGATGCTGTGTTTCCAACATATGAAGAAGCAGAAGCTCTTTATCAAGATTTGTTTGAATAAGGGAGATTTTAGAAAGGATAAAAGCCATCCTGTGAGGTTAAAGTAACGGTATGAAAACCTTAATGGTAAGGATGTGCTAAACATGATCAAACCTTTCGTTCCCCAGCTTGTTTACATTGAACCCCGGGCGTTAGAGTACCCGTTAGGACGAGAGCTGAAGGAAAAGTTTGAGGGTATGGGAATCGAAATAAGAGAAACGACCTCACACAACCAGGTAAGAAATATTCCGGGAAAAAATGACCTGCAAAAGTATCGTAACGCGAAGTCAACGCTTGTCATTGGTGTAAGAAAGACGTTGAAATTTGATTCGTCTAAACCATCTGCAGAGTATGCGATCCCATTTGCGACAGGATGTATGGGTCATTGTCATTATTGCTATTTGCAAACAACAATGGGAAGTAAGCCTTACATCCGAACGTACGTCAATGTAGAAGAAATATTAGATCAGGCTGAGCAGTACATGAACGAGCGAGCGCCAGATATCACAAGATTTGAAGCATCATGTACTTCAGATATCGTAGGAATTGACCATTTGACACATACACTCAAACGAGCGATTGAATACTTCGGACAGACCGACCTTGGAAAGCTTCGCTTCGTCACGAAATTCCATCATGTCGATCATCTGTTAGATGCAAAGCATAATGGCCGGACAAGATTCCGTTTTAGTATCAATGCCGATTATGTCATTAAATATTTCGAGCCTGGCACATCACCGCTTGATCAGCGAATTGAAGCGGCTGTAAAGGTCGCAAAGGCAGGTTATCCTCTTGGTTTTATTATTGCTCCAATCTACATCCACGAAGGCTGGCAGGAAGGATATAAAGTTCTTTTTGAAAAGCTCGATGCAGCCCTTTCTGAAGATGTGAGAGACGATATCACCTTTGAGATGATTCAGCATCGCTTTACAAAACCAGCAAAGCGTGTGATTCAAAAAAACTACCCGAAATCAAAATTAGAGTTGGACGAAGAAAAAAGAAGATACAAATGGGGGAGATATGGGATAGGAAAATATATCTATCAAAAAGATGAGGAACAAGAACTAAGAAAGACTTTAGAGTCATATATAGATCAGTACTTTCCTTCTGCAAAAATTGAATATTTTACTTAAAACAAGCCTATATGGCTTGTTTTTTCTATTTAAATTTTCTTACAACTATTGAATGCGGTATCATTTTGCCGATATATAAATTAAGGTGTGAAAGTAGATGTAGGGGTGATGAGATGTTTAAGAAACTTCAAGTGAGAATAGCTGTTTTCATCTCAGTTATTTTAATTTTAACCGTGGTGGCTGTTCAAGTGGGTTCCAACTTAGTGTTAAGACCACTTATTGAACGTGATGCAAAAACCACCGCAGCAGCAACGGTAGAAAGCATGAGAGACATCATTACAGAAAAGCTTGATAATTACGGCAATACAATTAATAAACTCGCAACAAGTAAAATGACTGAAGAATTTGCGCAAAAACAAACAAAACAAACATTGGCTTTTGAAAACGATGAACTAAAAAACTTGCAGGAACAGGATAAACTCATTTCGTTTGCCTATATTGGAACAAGTGACGGTAAATTTTTCGGCTTCCCAGAGTTCGATCTTGGCGAAGGGTATGATCCATCTAAACAAGGTTGGTTTAAACAAGCAGCCGAAAAGCCCGATCAGGTCGTTTGGACAGATCCATATGTTGATGAAGCAACGAAAAAAGTGATTGTTTCAGCCACGAAGGCGATTGTCAAAGATGGAAAAGTCATTGGGGTAGCAGGACTTGATTTGAAGCTGTCCTCTATTCAAACTTATATAAATGAACAAAAGATTCCTTATAAGGGGACCGCTTTCTTAGTCGATGGCACAGGCACCCTTTTGGCGCATCCAACAGAACAAGGAAAAAACATATCAAAGGTTGCTTCTGTGAAAAAAGCGATCGACAACTCAGGTATTGATGACAGCAAAGAACTGACGGTCATATCTAAAATCAAAGTAGCCGATTGGACAGTTGGTGTCAGCTTTGAGAAAAAGAAACTGCTTTGGATCACAGAACAAATGAATCAAATAAGCATTATTATTTCTGTCATTGCCATTATTCTTGCGATGATCCTCAGCTTCTTATTGGCAAGAAGTATCACTACGCCAATCAAGCGTCTAATAGAGCATGTGCGTAAGGTGTCAGAAGGCGATTTAACAAGTACGCTTGCAGTGAAATCCCAAGATGAAATTGGTTTCCTCACGAAAAGCATTAATCAAATGACCGAGGATATCAGGGAGTTAATTGAAAAAGTGAAAGGTGCTTCAGATCAAGTTGTGAAATCAGCGGATGAAGTGACTCACATTTCAAATGAGACTTTGCTGTCTAGCGAACAGATTGCAACGGCCATTCAAGAGGTGGCAACAGGAGCGACTAAGCAGGCATCAGATGCAGAAACGATTAATGAAAAATCAGAGCATTTGTATGAGAAAGTGCGGCATATGGGTGAGCTTGCCACGCAAATGCAAACCAACTCAAAATCATCTGAAGATGCAAGCTATAAAGGGCTTGATGCACTTGGTGTGCTCGTCCAAAAATCAACACAAGCGAGTGAAGAATCGAAAAAGGTTGAGCAAATGCTGATAGACCTTGAGCATAAAACGAAAAATATTGAAAACGTCGTGACTGCCATCTCTGAGATTTCGGATCAAACGAATTTACTTGCACTGAATGCAAGCATTGAAGCAGCGAGAGCAGGAGAAAGTGGACGAGGATTTGCTGTAGTTGCAGAAGAAGTGAGAAAACTTGCTGAACAATCTGCGCAGTCAACAAAACACATTAGTGAAACCGTCAAACTCATTCAAGATGAATCGAAGAAAGCGGCTGAAGCGATGACAACAGCAAGTAAAATGAATGAGGAACAAGGTACCGCCATCAATGCAACAGGTGAGGCACTCAGCAGCATCACAATGGAAATGCAGGCACTTGTCGGTTCAATCGACATCATTCATACACAGATTAATGAAATGACAGAAGAACAGCAGAAGATGAGTGACTCCATTCAAAGCATTGCTGCCATTTCAGAAGAATCTGCTGCCTCAGCTGAGGAAGTGCATGCGTCTACAGATGAACAAGTTCAAGTGTTAGAAAGAACGAAAACCTCAACTGAAATGCTGAACGAATCAAGCCAGGCACTGCGTCAGGCGGTTGACCGATTTAAGGTATAATGAGCGGAAAGGAACCTTGCGACGTGAGCAAGGTTCTTTTTGTATGATAAAATAAACTAGAGGAGGTGTTGACATGGATGTCAATCTAACTGGAAAAAAAGCATTGGTAGCTGCAAGCAGTCAAGGTATCGGAAAAGCGATTGCCTTTGCTCTAGCAAAAGAGGGAGCAGATGTGATGCTCTCGGGAAGACATGAACAGAAGCTGAAAGAAACAGTCAACGAGCTGTCTCCACTTGTCGTCAAAGGACAGCTGACTTATCAAGTATGTGATGTATCTGACGCCGGGCAAATCAAGGCGCTTGTTCAAGCGGCGGCTGGCGATGAGAAGTGTCTAGACATTCTTGTAAACAATACAGGCGGGCCTAAAACTGGAACGCTTGACACCTTAACAGATGAAGATTGGATCGAATCATTTCAACTTCATTTACTCAGTTATATTCGATTACTAAAAGAGGCATTGCCTTATTTGAAAAAACGCGGCGCACGTGTGTTAAATATTGCGTCAATGTCAGTGAAAGAACCGATCCCGGGCTTGATGCTGTCGAATACATTTAGACCGGCCATTGCAGGCTGGACAAAAACAGCCGCTCAGGAACTTGCAAAGGATGGTATTTTGATCAATACATTAGCACCTGGAAAAATTGAAACAGACCGTGTTAAACAGCTGGAAAAGCACCGCGCACAAAGAGAGCATCGAACGGTTGAAGAAATCAAAGCACAGGCTGAACGAGCGATCCCGCTCGGCCGTTACGGACAGCCAGAGGAATTTGCAGCATATGCAGCGTTTCTTTTATCAGAAGCCAATACATATATGACAGGTCAAACACTGATCATTGATGGTGGATTGACAAAGTCTCTTTAAGGAGGAACAAGTGATGGCACAAATCAAATCAGTTGGTTTTATTGGAATCGGTGTAATGGGGCGCAGCATGGCAGGACATTTAATGGATGCAGGCTATGAAGTTCTCGTTTATACAAGAACGAAAGCAAAAGCAGAAGCATTGATTCAAAAAGGGGCATCATGGAAGCCGGAAGTAAAGGAGATCGCAGAGAGTGCAGATGCCGTCATCACAATGGTGGGGTATCCATCGGATGTAGAAGAGATCTACTTAGGTGAAGGTGGTCTTGTGGCACATGCCGCGCCTGGTACATATCTCATTGATATGACGACATCGAAGCCTCAGCTTGCAAAAGAAATTGAGTTGAAAGCGAAGGGAAGAGGTGTATTTGCATTAGATGCACCTGTATCAGGCGGAGACATAGGAGCCAAAAATGGCACGCTGGCCATTATGATCGGCGGAGAAAGGTCAGCCTATGAAGCCTGTCTGCCGCTATTTGAGCAAATGGGTGAAAACATTCAATATCAAGGACCGGCAGGAAGCGGTCAGCATACAAAAATGTGTAACCAAATTGCCATCGCAGCGGGGATGGTAGGTGTCGCAGAGGCAATGGCCTATGCCGAAAAATCAGGGCTTGATCCAGAGCAGGTGCTCAAAAGCATCACAACAGGTGCAGCCGGCAGCTGGTCCTTGTCAAACCTTGCACCAAGAATGCTGAAAGGCGATTTCGAGCCAGGGTTTTATGTGAAGCATTTTATCAAGGATATGGGCATTGCACTTGAAGAAGCAGAGCTGATGGGTGAAGAAATGCCAGGGCTCTCACTTGCGAAGTCACTTTATGAAAAGCTGAGCGAACAGGGCGAAGAAAATAGCGGGACCCAGAGTATCTATAAATTATGGGTCAAATAAAAAACTGCCCCGCCTAGGTGGGACAGATTGCAGCTTGTAAAAAAACCTCGCATTGCTGAAAAAGAAGACAAACTAAAAACCTGTCCAAATAGGGACAGGTTTTTTTGATATTATTTTCCGATGAATTGCTGCGTCCAGTAGTTGCCAGATTTCACATAGCCAACACCGATATGTGTATAGCTTTTGTTTAAAATGTTTGCTCTGTGGCCTTCACTGTTCATCCATGCTGTCACAACTTCTTGAGGGGATCTTTGACCTTGTGCAATGTTTTCACCTGCTGATTTGTAAGTGATACCGAATTGCTTCATTTGATCAAATGGAGATCCATAAGTTGGGCTTGTATGAGAGAAATAGTTTTTATCTTTCATATCTTGAGATTTTGCACGAGCAGATTTACTTAATTTAGAATCAACAGAAAGTGCCTTTAAGCCTTGTTTTGCACGCTCTTTATTTGTAAGCTCAACCACTTCTTTTTCAAATGCATTTAAGCTGCTGTCTGCTTTTGATGCCGCTGTGTCTTTTTGGTCAGCTTTTGTGTTGCTATTGTTGTTTGTGTTTTCTTTTGCTGGAGTGCTCGGTTTAGAAGCAGCTGGTTTTTTCACTGATTCTTGTTTTTGTTCTTGTTTTGCTTTGTTTACTTCTTTCACTACTTTTGTTCCTGTAACAGGTTGACCGCTTTTGATCAGTTTGTTTAATAGAGTTTCGATCTCTTTTTGATTCGACTTGCTTAGCTTGTTTACATCTGAAGAGATATGTAATTTTGCTGCTAATGTATGAAGATCAATGGCTTGATGCTGTACATTTATTACTTGTTTCAGGTTAAGCTCCTTCGCATCAGCTGAATGTCCTCCAGTGAATGTGATGAGTGCAGCAGCTGTCAGCGCTGAAAAAAAGAATGATTTCTTCTTCATATTGTAACTCCTCCTAAAATCTTTGTTTTGTTTTCTCACAAAAAATCATACCATGGACTTTTTGTTATAAACGTACCAGCATCCTCCATTGACAATGCCAGTTTGTCATTTTTGTTAAAGTCATCGTAAGAGCCGCTTCATATCAAAGGATAGGGAATTCTTCCATTTAAAGAAAACGACATAAACATACCAATATTTTAAAGTGTTAGTATATTTTTTTGCAGATTAGGGATTGACAGCTTTTTTTCACCCGTTTCGCTGTAACAACTATTACAAAAGTGTTACAATAATGAGTGGTAATTGTAAAAGATTGAAAAGGATGAGAGGAGCTACATAAGTGGGAGAGAAACAGCATCAAGGTGCTGCCGAGCAGAAAAAAATCAAGCGCCGGAACGCCTGGAGAATTAATCTCTTTTTCTTCGCTGTATTTAGTTTATTTGCTGGACTTGTGATCAAGCTAGGTGTGCTGCAAATCGTCAATGGTGAAGATTATAAAAAGCAAGCCAACCGAACAGAAGTCAAAACAGCATCATACCCGTCTCCAAGAGGAAAAATGTATGACGCGAGAGGAAGAGTCGTCGTTGATAACGAAAGTGTACCTGCCATCGTTTATACATCAGAAAGCGGTGTGAAAGCGGAGGATAAGATTAAGGTAGCAAGAAAACTTGCGACTTATATAAAAATGGATACTGATTTTTTGAGAGAGCGTGACATTCGAGATTTTTGGCTGGCGAGCCATCCGAAAGAAGCGGATAAACTCATTTCAAAAGCGGAGAAAAAAGATATCGATGCAAAGGATGTCTATCCGCTTCAAGTAGAGCGTGTCCCAAAGAAAGAAGTCAAGGCCATCGAAAAGGATGCAGAGGAAAAAGCAGTTGCAGCGATCTACCGTAGATTTACAGGCGGATATGCCTTTGAGCCCCAAATCGTGAAGGCAATGAACCCAAACGAAGAGAAAAAAGGGGACGAAAAAGTTGCTTTACTCGATGAAACGAAAGAATCAAAACAAACTTCATCCGTAAGCCTGACATATGAAGAAATTTCACTTGTCTCAGAGCATCTTGATGAACTGCCTGGTGTGAATGTCATCAATGACTGGACAAGAAAATATCCGTATGAAAAGACCCTTTATAATGTACTTGGCGGTGTGACCACACCAGAGCAAGGAATCATTAAAGAGCGTGAAGATTACTATATGGCAAGAGGCTACTCGCGAAATGACCGGGTAGGGAAGAGCTATTTAGAATATCAATACGAGGATTTTCTAAACCCAGAGAAAGCGACCGTTCAATATACACAGGTTGGCGGGAAGCTGCTCGATGAAATCAAGCGGACAGAAGGACGAAGAGGACTTGATCTTGCGCTGACATTTGATATGGAGCTGCAAAAGGAAGTCGACAAAATCGTTGAATCAGAGCTTAGATCCGCCAGTGCGAGAAACTATATGATGGATCGTGCCTTTGTCGTCATGATGGACCCTCACACAGGGGATGTTCTCGCCATGTCGGGCAAGAAAATGGACGGCAGAGACGTCACAGATTATGCGATCGGTACATTTACGACCCAGTATGAAATGGGCTCTGTTGTCAAAGGAGCCACAGTTCTTGGCGGTTATCAGGACGGGATGTCACACAACCAAACCTATTTGGATACACCGCTCTATTTTGCAGGAAGTAATGGAAAGGCGAAGCAGTCTTACAAAGTTCTTGGATGGGTTAACGACGTTCAGGCACTCCAAAAAAGTTCCAACGTCTACATGTTCCAAGTAGCGATGAGAATGGCGGGCATCAACTATCAAAAGGATGGTCCGTTACCTGCAAGGCCTGAGCACTTACAAAAAATGAGAAACTACTATGCGCAATTCGGTCTTGGTGTGAAAACGGGGATCGATCTGCCGCAGGAATCAAGCGGGATGCAGACGCATCCTAAGACGGTCGGCGGACTCTTGCTTGATGAAGCAATTGGTCAGTATGACACGTATACACCGCTTCAAGTAGCGCAATACATGTCGACGATCGCCAATGGAGGCAGCCGTATTCAGCCAAGAGTAGTGAAAAGCGTACACCTTCCAACGAAGAAGGATGAAGTAGGCCCAGTCGTAAAAAAATATGAGCCGAACGTGCTGAACACGATTAACAACTCGAAAGCGGATATTGACCGCGTAAAAACAGGACTGAAAATGGTCACATCAACAGGCGGAACTGCCGCTGGCCGGTTTGGTCAGCATGATGTCGCAGGAAAAACGGGTACAGCGCAAACCTTCTACTATGGCGCCAACCGCAGCTGGTGGGGAAATTCAACGTACAACTTAACCTTTGGAGGATATTATCCTTCTTCTAATCCAAAGGTGGCGTTTAGTGTCGTGACACCTTATGTCTCAGATAAAGATCCTGTTATTAAAAACATCCCAAGTAAAATTGTGGATAAGTACGTTGAATTACAAAAGAAATATGAAAAACAATAAACCGCAGGGAGCACAGCAGCAAAAAGTGCTCCCTTTTTGCTGAAAATATGGACGTTTCCCTCGATGGCAGAAGGAAAATACGGGTTTTCTAGCGAATCTTTTTTATACATCAATCTAAGGACAACCCTAAAAAATGAAAAGGAGGGTCGGACGACGATGGAACAACAAATGAAAGATTCGAATCAATTGTATTCGAACATCGATTTACATGCCGTTCTTTCTTCTAATGGCCGCTTTCTCTACATTTCTTCCAACTGTAAGCAGCTTTTGCTCTATGAACAAAAGGATTTACTAGGGTGTTTTTTGAAAGACTTTGTTCATACCGAAGATCAATTTCTCGTCGAAAGTTATTTTTACAATCAGCACATGCTAGAGGTTTGCCACTTTAGACTGTTAAGAAGTGATCTGACAGCTGTATGGATCGAAGCAAGCATTGATTTTGTTGCTTGCGATGGGTTAGATAGCGAATTAAGTAGAGAAATGATCCTGAAAATGAGGGTGCTGGATAATGAGCCCCAAAAAGCAGCATTTCAAGCAGCATCAAAAGTAGCAGAACAGTCGTTAGGCAGTCTGCCGGCTTTCCAAAATGTCAGTGAAGCTGAACGATTGATTGCCATGCTGCCAAATCCGTTATGTATTACGACTTTAGGGAAAATTGTGTATGCGAATGATGCGATGCTGCAATTAATGGGGGTAAGTGCAAGAGATGACATGATCGGCAAGTCCGCGTTTGATTTTATTGCTGAAGAGTACCATGATATTGTCAGAAGCCGAATAACAAGGCTGCAGCAAGGCCTTCCAGTCGGAATGATTGAACAGATATGGAAGCGTCAAGATGGGAGCAGTATTCATATTGAGGTAAAGTCATCACCGACGATTTATCAAAATCAGCGGGCAGAGCTTTTGCTGCTAGTTGACATCTCATCCCGTAAAAAATTCCAAACCGTTCTTCAAAAAAGCCGGGAGAGGTATCAGCTGCTCATTCAAAACTCCATTGATACGATTGCGGTCATCCATGATCACAAGTGGGTATTTATGAATGAATCAGGCATTAAATTATTTGAAGCCGAGCATTACGATAAATTAATAGGAAAGGATATCTTTCATCAAATCCATTCCTGTGATCAGCAAAAGGTTAAAAAGAGCTTATCACGTATTATTGAAAGAGCATCAGATTCTGAGATTGTCACGATGAGCTGTCATACGTTTAAACATAAGCTGATTTATACAGAAATGGTCTGTATCCCAACTACATTCTTTGGAGAAACAGCGGTTCAAATTATTTTAAGAGATATCTCCGAACGTAAACAGACAGAAGAGCTCATGCTCCGCTCAGAAAAATTATCGATCGCAGGTCAATTGGCGGCTGGCATTGCACATGAAATCAGAAACCCATTGACCGCCATTAAAGGCTTTTTGCAGCTCATTAAACCGAAAACAAAAGATCGCGATCAGTACTTCGAGATTGTTTTCTCTGAGCTGAGTCGAATAGAAATTATATTAAGTGAGCTGCTAATGCTGGCAAAACCACAGCAAACGGCATCGATGCAGACGCTTGATTTGAAAAAAATCATCAGCGAAGTCACGGCCTTGTTAGAAACACAAGCGAACTTAAATGGCATTTTAATGAACACAAGTGAGATAGAGGAAGGTCTTCTGATAAACGGAGATCAAAATCAGCTCAAGCAAGTGTTTATCAATTTAATCAAAAATGCCGTAGAATCCATGCCGGACGGAGGAAAGGTAGACATCACAGCCAAAGCAGAAAGTGATGGAATACTTGTCGCCATTCGTGATGAAGGGATCGGCATTCCTGAATCGGTGATGAAGCGGATTGGAGAGCCCTTTTTAACCACAAAGGAAAAAGGAACCGGACTTGGCCTCATGGTCACATTTAATATTTTAGAAAATCATAACGGGACGATTCGTGTGGATAGTCAGCCTGAAAAGGGCACCGTATTTCACATCATGTTTCCTGCAAAATAAAAACAACGGCAAGAGAGCCGTTGTTTCAATCTAGCGAATGAATGGAACGTTTTTCAAGTACAAATTGTTCTAGCCGGTCAAGTCCTTCTTTCAGCGTTTCAAGTGAATAAGCATAAGACAGGCGCACATACCCTTCGCCGAGTGGAGAGAAAGCCGAGCCTGGTACGACCGCAAGTCTTGTACTTTCTAACAGCTCCATGCAAAAATCAAAGGAACTCATCCCAAACGATTCAATGGATGGAAAAATATAAAAAGCGCCAGAAGGTTTAATCACCGGAAGCCCCATAGAAATGAGCCGATCATATACATAATCGAGTCTTTTCTTATATTGCTCTCTCATGATCAGTGCATCATCCACACCATTTGTCACAGCTTCAAGTGCCGCCTTTTGTGAGACAGCCGAGGCACAAGACACGTTATATTGATGTACTTTTAATACATGTTTAGCAATTGGAGCTGAAGCAAATAAAAATCCAATTCTCCATCCAGTCATGCTATGAGATTTAGACAGTCCATTGATGACAATGGTCTGTTCTTTTAAGAAAGAGGCAATTGAATGATGCGGCCGGTCAAATGTCAGCTCGCTGTAGATTTCATCGGATAAAATAAAGATGTCTTTTCCTTCAAGGAGCTGGGCAATTTCTTTCAATTCTTCTTCTGAAAGTGTGACACCAGTCGGGTTTGAAGGGTAAGGAAGAACCACACACTTTGTCTTTTCCGTTAACGCATCCTCAATCAGCTTGGCATTCAATTTAAAGCCAGCATTCGTTGTGTCGATATGTACGGGCATGGCACCACACATTCGAATGATCGGTTCATAGCCGGGGTATACAGGTCCAGGTAAAATGACCTCGTCGCCTTCCGTCAAAATGGTTCGAAACGCAGCATCAATTGCTTGACTTGCACCTGTCGTCACAATGATTTCTGATTCTGCATCATAATCAAGATTGACTTTCTTCTTGATATAATGCTGGATCGCTTGTCTTAGCTCTAGGAAACCAGCATTGTGAGTGTACGAGGTGAAATTCTCATCAATGGCTGTTTTGGCAGCTGTTTTGACATGATGCGGCGTATAAAAATCGGGCTGGCCTATCGTCAATGAAACGACATCCTCATATGACGATACGAGATTTGAAAATGTTCGAATGCCTGAAATTTCAATATCCTTTACTCTTGGATTCAGCAAATGCTCCATTTCTCATCACCTTAAAAATTTATGTTTTTATCCTATTTTACCATTCACTGCATAAATGTCACCTGCGAAAGGCACTGGATATCGTTATATGTAGTCTATTCTCCTATCCATCACCGCATGAGTGATATATTGAAGAAAGAGCAACATTTATTATAGCGTAACCTCAAGAGAAAATACAGGCTGTGATGAAGATGATTAGAAAACGGCAAAACTGCGTAAACTGAAAAAACGTGAGAATCAGGGTCATGGGAATTGCTTTCATAGACATACGATCTCCTAAAGGAGGACGATAAATGGAACAATCAGCGAAGACATCGAAAATCGCGTTTCTATCTGTGCTGAGCAACACTTTTGTTGTCATCTTAAAAATCATTGTGGGTCTATTAACTGGATCTGTTGCGGTGTTATCAGAAGCCATTCATTCGTTTCTCGATTTAATGGCGTCGTTTATTGCATTTATTTCTGTTCGTATTTCAAGAAAGCCAGCAGATTCTAAACATCCTTATGGACATGGAAAAGTCGAAAATATTTCTGGAACGATTGAGACCCTGCTGATTTTCGTTGCTGGCATTTGGATTATATACGAATGTGTTCACAAATTAATGCATCCAGAGCCAGTCAAACTGCCTATGCTTGGCATTGTGGTCATGCTGCTAGGCGCTCTCATCAATTTTGTAGTATCGAGGGTTGTGAACAAAGAGGCTGAGCGAGTACATTCAGTCGCCATGAAATCAAATGCACTGCATCTTTTAACGGATGTGTTTACGTCATTAGGGGTGGCATTTAGTTTATTGCTTGTGGCATTAACCGACTGGTATTTCCTAGATCCGATCATTGGAATGGTTCTGGCCCTCTTTATTATGCGTGAAGCGTTTAAACTCATGAAAGAAGCCTTCCCGCCGCTTGTTGATGCTCGTTTAACACCAGAGGAAGAACAATCAATCGAAGCAATCATTCAAGGATTTAGTCAAGAATTTATTGAATATCATGACTTTCGAACAAGGCGGTCTGGTGCCGAGGAATATATTGATTTTCATTTGATTGTAGATGGAAAGACAACGATTGAAGATGTTCACCAATTATGTGATCGAATTGAAGAGAAGATTCAGCTGGAATTTCCGCATGCACAAATCTTTATTCATGTAGAACCTGAAAGTGAAAGAAGCGCACAAACGTAAAAAAGGCGATCAACCTATTCTCAGGTTGTATTGCCTTTTTTTACGCTTCATCTATGAAATCAATATCCATAAGCAGTATCGTAGTCTTCATACCAAGAGATATAAGCTGTGTCATCATTTGACAAACCATGCTTCATATCTAAAAAATCAGCCTCGCAAATATCTTCAATTACAGTCATTTCGTTGTTCTTTAATAATACAACAGTTCCCATCATGAACACCTTTCTTTAAAAAATCCTTGACTATTGTACCATTTGAAGAATCATTGTCAACAGAAGAATGGAAACAAGACGAAAATATCACAAAATGTTAAAAAATCAGGGGGGGAAAGAACTAGAAGTGCCATGATTTTCACAAATTTTCAGTATTTATTCATATAAATCGCTTAGATCAAACTGATCTAAAATGTATGTAAAAGTGTAAAGCTCCATTGATCTTGCTATATTCATAGGATATAATAACGAATGATTATAAGAAATTTATAGAAAACATACATAATAAAGGAGAAATAGGATGGAAACCAACATAACAGAACCACACATTCAAGAAAAGAAGCATCCTGAGCTAGCAGGTGTAGGCTATCGTTTTCTTGCACACCTTTTGGACGGTATCATTATCGGAGTACCAATTGCATTTATCATGTTTATTTTGGCGTCAGTCTTTTTTATCTCAAGCCCAGAGGCAGCAATGATGATGGATGACGACAGCTATTACTATTCTTCAACCGTCATAACGGATGAGGAATGGGAAGCTATTATGGGACTGATCTTTTTCTATATAGGGGCAATCTTAATGGGTACCGTGGTGACATGGCTTTATTACGCCATCATGGAATCATCAAAATTGCAAGGAACACTTGGAAAGATGGCTCTCGGCATCAAAGTAACAAAAGTCACAGGCGAAAAGGTCACATTTGGCCGTGCAACTGGCCGCTTCTTTGCAAAAGGCTTTTTGTCTCCGATCTTATATATTGGCTATATCATTGCTTTCTTCACAGAAAAAAAACAAGCACTTCACGATTTGATTGCAAGTACCATTGTTGTGAAGAAATAATGAAAAAAAGCACCTCTGCTATATGGTAAGAGGTGCTTTTTTCATAGATCGCTTGTATGGAAGAGGGAAACAGCACATAAAATAGAATGATAGTGAAAAATGAGGCAGGGAAGGGAGACAATCGATTGAGAACAGGAAAAAAGACCGCACAGAAAAAAGGGGCAGGCTTCGGGCTGTTTTTGACAGCACCTGTGCTCGCCTGGGCGTTGTATGATTTTGCAAATACGATCTTTTCATCAAATATGATCACCATTTTCTTCCCGTTTTACTTGCAGGAAACGATCGGGGACAGTGCGAGAATGGATCAGATCGCCAGTACCTTTATTTCTTATGCAAATGCACTAGCCAGCTTTTTTCTCGTCATTTTTACACCTTTATACGGAGTGCTGATTGATCGTACAGGAAAAAAGAAACGCTACATTACGGTGTTTACGTTCATATGTATTGCTTGTACGCTTTTGATGGGGGTTTTTGCTGGGATTGATTTCTCAAGTGAATGGTTTGGGCTGCCTGTTTCTTTATTAGTCGTGGTCACCTTGTTTGTGATCGCAAAGTTTTTTTATCATTCTAGTCTTGTTTTCTATGACACCATTTTGCCCGATCTTGGGACAAAGGAAGAAATCCCGCTTATTTCTGGATTTGGCATCGCCGTCGGCTATTTAGGAACACTTGTCGGCCTCTCTGTGTATTTACTTGTCGGCAATGACCAGTTTCATGAAGCATTTATTCCGACAGCCCTTTTATTCCTTCTCTTTTTTCTACCCTTTCTCTTTTTTGTAAAAGATTCTCATCCGCTGCCTCTGCAAGAGAAAAAGGCGTCTTTTTTCAGCGGGTATAAAGAGATTATTCACACGTTTAAAGAGATGAAAAGGTACAAGCAAGCTTTTATCTTTATGATTGCTTTCTTTTTTATGAATGATGCTTTACAAACAGCGATTGCGATGATGGCTGTTTATGCCAAAATCATCATTGGCTTTACCGCTGGGCAATTTATTCTGCTCTATCTTGTGTCGACCATTTCAAGTATCATTGGCTCCTTTCTGTTTGGATATATCACAAAAGCGATAGGGGCAAAGCGATCGATTACAGTCGTGTATGTCATTTTAATTGCTGCGCTGATTCTGGCTGTGACAGCGACAACCGAATGGGTCTTCTGGATAGCGGGCAGTTTATTCGGGATTTCACTTGGCGCAAGCTGGGGAGCATCACGAATCTTGATTATTGAACTGACACCGAAGGAAAAAAGGGGACAGTTTTTTGGCCTCTTTGCATTCTCAGGGAAGGTGTCTTCCATTATCGGGCCCATCATTTATGGCTCAGTTACCCTGCTGTTTGCAGAGCACGGAAATCTCGCAAGCCGCCTTGCACTAGGGTCTTTGCTCATCCTTGCAGCGATAGGACTTGTGATTCATCAATTCGTTCGAGAGAAAGCGTAAAGAAACGTCAACTTTTTACCTATGCTGCCGATATAAAAAGTACAATCTTATATTGAAGAATAGAGGGATTTCCGTGGCTTTAAACAAACAAGAAATTTTACTTGACTCTGGTACCAATGAATTGGAAATTGTGAAGTTTGAAATTGGTTCAAATCAATTCGGCATTAACGTCATGAAAGTAAGAGAAATCATTCAGCCGGTTGAGGTGACGGTTATACCGCACTCTCACCAAGATGTAGAAGGAATGATTAGTTTACGAGGCGAGATTTTACCAGTCATCAATCTATTTTCCTTTTTTAATGTCGAGTCAGATCAGTCAGAACAAGAGAAATATATTGTGACTGAATTCAACCAACGGAAATTTGTGTTCCATACAGGAACGGTATCACAAATTCACCGCGTCAGCTGGGAAGAAATTGAGAAGCCGACTGCACTCAATCAAGGGATGGACCGTCATTTAACGGGCATCATTAAGCTTGATGAAAAAATGATTTTCCTTCCAGATTACGAAAAAATCATTTATGATATTGAATCCGCTTCTGGTGTTGATACGTATCATATGTTTGACGGTGAGAAAGACGAGAGAAGAACAGGGAAGAAACTGTATGTCGTTGAAGATTCTCCGCTTCTCATGCGTTTATTAACAAATGAATTAACCGAAGCAGGCTATAAAAACATTGTGACCTTTGAAGATGGCAAACAGGCATATGATCATGTCATGGATCTTGTCAGCAAAGGAATCAGTGTCACAGAAGAAATTGATATGATCATTACGGATATTGAAATGCCTAAAATGGATGGCCACCGGCTAACAAAACTGCTCAAGGACAATCCTTTAACAAATTCCATTCCGATTCTTATCTTCTCTTCGTTAATCACTGAAGATTTGCGTCATAAAGGGGAAACGATCGGTGCAGATGATCAAATCAGTAAACCAGAAATTCATCAGCTGATTGAAAAAGTCGATCATTTTATTATCTAAACAAAAAACCACTCGGCATGAGTGGTTTTTTTCTGTTTAAAAATAACTTTCCCCGAGTCGTTTGAAGACGGGCTTTGTGTAATGTGATTTTTGTTTTGTGGCGGCAGGTTTTTCTTTTAAACCGACATACGTTTGAAGTATTTGCTTTGCTCGGTTTAATGACATATTCGCTTTCGGATTGCGATATGATTGATTTAAATTACCTAAGTGTGGCAAAAATTCGAAGTCTTCTTTAGTTGGTGGCAGGTGAAAATAATAATCTCCAATTTCAATCAGCACGTCGGACTGTTGTTGACTATACTTGGGATTGTTAGAGAAATGTAGGCCCACTTTTCTTCCTTTACCTTCTTGCAATAGTTTTTGCAGCGCTCGTTTTTTCAAAAGGTAAAGAAACTTGGGGTTTGGTGCGGTTTTAGCATGGCGGTTAACAGTATAAATGGCTTTTGCGATGTTTTCTGCTGTAGGTTCTATGTCTTTAGTATGAGCATAATCGTCCATTTTTTCTCTCCTTTGTCTTTCGTCTTCCTGTGCTTAGTATAAATTATACGTTTTAATTAGTAAATTGCAAATAGAGTTATTGTAAAAAGCGCTCGGATGATCATCGCTCATATTTACAATAGCCATTCATGATGGGTCTAAAACACCTTCTACATTTTAGCAAACACGCTAGCTGTCATCATTTTTCCTCTACCCGTTTAATCTGGAGAGAATCCTGCTGTTTTAATTTTCTATATGCTAAAGGTGTCGTATTTTTTATTCTTTTAAACAAATTGATAAAATAGCTTGTGCTGTTGAAGCCTACTTGGTAAGCGATTTCTGTGATAGTGAGATCCGTTTCTTGAAGCAGGATGAGGCTTTGCTGAATTCTATATTCATTTACATAATGCATAGGTGATTTCTTTAAAATGTTTTTAAAGTATCTGCAGCATTCTGAGCGGCTAAGCTGTCCTGCACGAGCAATATCTTGGAGAAGGGTCTTCTCATGATAATGCTGATGAATCCAATTCAGCATGTGTTTCATCCGTTCATTTTTATCGTGTTTACGCGCATCATGTTTTTTTTGAAAGCCATTTTGTAATAAGCTTTTCCAAATGTTGATGAGCTGAATATTGAGTTCAAGTTCATAATAGACTGGAGTTTCATTAATTAATTGTTGAATGGTTTGAATACATTGATAGATATGCTTTGGCCAGTGATCTTTTCGGTTGAATATTATATAAGGTGTCTGGCTCGCATGCATATAAGGATGGACAAATGTGGTGAATAATTCATTCGCTGTGATGAAATGAGGAGAGACATTTAAACAAACATAAGTACATGCCGTCCCATTCGCATCTTTTGCCATGTGCAGGCAGCCACTGTTGATGAAAATGCCATCTCCTTGCTTCAAATATAACGTCTCTTCATTGATATGAAATTCAGCCTCACCCTCTAAAATAAAGACAAATTGAAACTCGTCATGCCAGTGAAGAGGAATATAGCCGCTTCTATGATGACGAATTTTCGTATGATAAAGAGCAATGGGCCATGTTGTCGTGGAATGCTCCGTTAATTCTTTCAGGTTGAAGTCAATCAGAAAATGATGGTTGTGCATTGATTCTCCTCAATATTCTTTTATTTTTATGTTCAATTGATATATCAATATGTAACAATGTGAACTACTATCAATTATATTATCATGATTTGTTGAGAATTGAGGAGAATGAAAATGAATAGGAGAAAGGGCATTTTACTTGTACTCATAGGCGCCATCTGCTGGGGAGTAGGAGGAACGATTTCACAAAAATTGTTTCAGCAATATGGGATTAATGTTAATTGGCTTGTGACGGTCCGGCTGCTCATCTCAGGGGGACTGCTTTTAATTGTTCATGTTATGACAAAAGAAAAAACACATCTGATCGGTGTGTGGAAAAAGAAGAGGACAGCGATGCAAATCCTTCTATTTGGACTAATGGGGATGCTGGCTGTTCAATATACTTATATGGCATCCATTCAACATGGAAATGCTGCTGTGGCAACGCTTCTGCAGTATACAGCCCCTGTCATGATTATCGTGTATTTGGTCATTCGCAGGCAGTCAGCCTTCACTAGAAAAGATATGGTCACAGTGGTATTGGCTTTAGCGGGTATGTTTTTCTTATTGACGAATGGTTCTATTTCAACATTTACCGTTCCATTTGTGGCAGTGATTTGGGGAATACTATCAGCTGTGGCGCTCTCGTTTTATACGTTATATCCAATCAGCCTGTTAAAACAATTCGACTCTCTAGTGGTTGTCGGCTGGGCGATGCTTATAGGAGGAGGCGCCCTTAGCTTGATCCATCCCCCATGGAAGGTTAATTTAACTCATTTACCTTTTGAAGCGTATGTCTATTTATTGTTTGTGGTCATATTTGGAACGATGATCGCTTTTTGGTTTTACATAGAAAGTTTGCAATACTTATCACCAAAAGAGTCGAGCTTAATTGGCAGTGTTGAGCCCCTTGCAGCAGTCGTCACGACTGTTTTCTGGTTAAAAGAGCCATTCGGTCTTTTCCAGTGGATAGGGACAGCTTGTATTGTCTATATGATTTTATTCTTGGCATTGTATCAGCCGAAAAATGAGAGCGATGGGTGTTAAACAATTGGAGGAATGATAATAAGCATTGACTGAATGAAATATAAATAAAGTGAACTATTAGTTCGTGATAACTACCTATTTATTAAAATGGGTAGTTTCTCAAATGATATTTTTTATATGATGTAAGCAGGATGAATTATTTTGTATGAATAGAATAAGCGCAATAAAAACAACCATTGAAGTCGGTTTCATTCGTCATTTGTTTTGCTTCATCAATGGCGCTTTTACCATTCATGTGCAGGCCAATTAACGTACGGCTTGCAGCATCACCTAAAAATGCACAATCTTCTGTATGTACAACAAACTGTCCTTGTTCATTTTTTGTATGAATAAAATAGTAACTTTTTAGCATTTCTTTCACCTCCAACCTGACTATCCTACTATAAAATGCTTAAAGATGTAAAGAAATTTTATTGTGAAAAACAAGAAAAAATGGATCAACAAAACGTGAGGTGCTAAATGGAAGGAGGGGTTAGTGAAGCGAGGTATATGTGATAAAAGAAAGGAATGTGTAACTTTTTGTTTATTAGTATTTATGCATGCTTCAAGCAGTTTCTATCTACATAGGAAATGACATGAAAGACGTTTCAGCCATGCAAAAAGGACTTTCCTTAAAAGAAAGTCCTTTTTCCTTATTGAACTCCCTGACCCTTTAGTTCACGCTGCACATCTAAGTCGGCAGCTTCTCTGCTGAACTTTGGCAGTGTAATGAAGTAGAAAAGGAAGACGAGTAAAATAATAAAGCCCATTCCGTAATAAATATAAGAAACATTTGTGATGAGTTTTGGAAACAATACAGCAATCAGACCTAATGTCATCGATTGAGCAAACATAGTGAGTGGATCAACCCATCCTGACACACGGCCCATTAGGCGAGGGTGGACGATTCTAGGCAGCCAGCCGCCAATGACAATGTTGACTGGGCCAATGCATGTACCAATGACAAATGATGTGACATAAAATAACCATAATGTATGGGTAGACCCAAGGACAAAAATCAGAATACCTGCGACCAGAATTGGAATCGACATGAGATATTGCATCTTTACCTTTTTAGCGAGGACAGAGCCCATTAAGCTTCCGACGAGCAGTCCTGCACCGATCGCAATTGTAAAGAAGGATGTATGCAGTTCAAAATGGTCCGGTGAAAGTCCATATTTCATTGTAAACATCGGAAGAACGGCAAATGCGCCATTGACAAGACCGAAAACAAAAAAGCCAAAAATTAAAGAAGCCAATAATTTATTTTTTAAAATATACAGAATGCCTTCTTTAAAATCTTTCAGAGACGTTTTGATGGTCATGCCTCTCCAGCCAGCTTGTCCATTTGGCTGACGCGCTTCAATTGGAATGTTACATGAACGAATCAGGATGCCTGAAATAATAAAGCTGACTAAATCAATTGTAATAGCACCGTGAAGTCCAATCGTTTTATACATAATGGCACCAATTCCAACGCCAAATACCATAAATAAACTAAACAGCATTTGATTTAAACCGGCGGCTTTTGCATATTGATCTTTATTTAAAATGGCCTGAACGAGAGAGGCTTCAGCTGGATAGAAGAACTTCGTAATGGCACTTCGAATGAACAAGATCAAGAAAATAAGTGGCAGTGAATTAAAATAAATAACGATGAATAATACAATCGTCAGCCCAGCTCGTATCCAATCACAATTCTCTGCGACTTTTTTACGATCAAAACGGTCTGCGACCACACCGACCATAAAAAAGACAAAGACGGTAGGAAGAGAATACATGAGCTCAGCCAATGTGGCGTATGCGGGCTGATGACTAAAATGGTCGAGCAAATAAAAGGCAAACGCCATATTGCCTACTGTTGTCCCCATTTGCGAAGCAAGTGCTGCGAAAAAGAGACGAACAAAATTTCTGTTTTTAAAAATATCCATAAATACGCTCCTTAACCTGAAGATCCCACTTAATATCATATAAAATTTTAATGATTCGTACAATTGATTTCTTCTACTGGCTAATGGTCACAGGTGTTCCGTTTGGAACGAGTGAAGCAAGCTCGATGACATTCTGATTATACATGCGAATGCATCCTCTAGAAACAGCTTTACCAATTGAAGACGGGTTATTCGTACCATGAATGCCGTAATGAATTTTCGAGAGGCTCAGCCAATAAGCGCCAAAGGGACCTCCTGGGTTTGGCTGTCTGTTGACAATATAATAAGAACCTGTCGGTGTCATATTTAAAATTTTCCCTGTTGCAATCGGATACGAACGAATAAGCTGTGATCCAGAAAACAAAACAAGACGTTTCGTTGAAATCGAAACAAAGATGCGGTAAGGGATCGTACTAGGATCCGGCAAACCTGGAATGATGATGACCTCATTTTGTTCCGGCTCGCGAGCTTGAAGTGACGGATTTGCAGCCTTTAAAGCAGTTGTTGTTGTTCGGAAATCAATCGCTATAGAAGCAAGGGTTTCCCCACTTTTCACCGTGTATCGCAGCACCAAAGCACACTCCTTTTACTCAAATAAAAGAAGCCATGATGCCGTCACTTGACATACTATATGGACGGAATCAGGCCCAGTAAGGTTTCTCCTAACATTTGTCACGAGAAAGACCTTTGATTATACATATGCAGGTGAGGGCGGTTTGGCTTCTGTTTACACGCGAGATGTGAAGGTGAAAAAGGTTAACTCGGGTTTGGCGAAAAATCGAAGCGGCAGCCGCGTTGTCCCAAGTCCACGGTTGACATAGATGCGGTGCTGATCGCTGCCGTATAAACCTTCTACATATGTACGGCCGTAAGGTGCTGTGAGAATCGGTCCATAGAAAGGAAGCTGTACTTGGCCGCCATGCGTATGCCCGGAAAGCTGCAAGTTAATGGGTGTTGTTGTCAGCTCTAGTGCGGCATCAGGCTCATGGACGAGCAGTAACGTAAATAAATCAGATGATACTTCCCGTTTGATCAAATCGTAATCAGGCACGCTCATCATGAGATCATCCAGTGCAGCAATCTGAATATGTGCATGATCTTTTTCTAATAGAAACACATCATTTTTACATAACGTAAATCCACAAGCCTCCATTGTTTTCTCATAAAGCTCCACGCCAAATGGTCCGTAGTCATGATTTCCGTAGATGGCGAGCTTACCGAACGGGGCATGAAGCTTATTCAAATAAGCCTTCGCTTTTTCATGCTCTTCAGTGGATGCTTGAAAATCAACGAGATCACCTGTGAACACAATGAGATCTGGAGATGCGGCATTGATTTTCTGGACGATGGCTTCTAAATCCTTTGCAGGAAATGTATCACTTAAATGAACGTCACTAAATTGGGCTATTTTAAACTGGTCAAATGAAGCTGGAAGCTGAGCATCTTGAATGGTCAGAGACACGGAATCGATCATGCGCGGCTCAATGTACCTGGCATAACCATATCCACAACTTGCAGCCAAAAAACCGAGAATACTCGCACCAGCTGCTCCTTTTAAAAATTGTCTGCGGGAAAGCTGCTTCATATAAGACTCCTTTATAAATAAAATTAAGTATAGCATCATATTTGGATAATCTCCCATATGGTGCACCGGGGGTCAATCATGATATGATAGACAATAATGAATGAATAGTCATTCAAATGACGCAAAGGGGGAGAACAAATGACGAAACAAACAGTGATTGTCACAGGGGGATCAAGCGGTATGGGGAAGGCGATGGCTGCCCATTTGGCAGCCGAAGGCTGGAATGTCGTGATTACTGGTAGAACGGAAGAGACGCTGGAAAAAGCGGCAAAAGAAATGAAGCAGAAGGGCGGATCGGTTGCTTACTTCGAAATGGATGTGCGAAACCCAGAGGATGCTGACCAAATGGTCAAGTTTGCGGTGGATACATTTGGTGATGTCGATGCCCTCATTAACAACGCAGCAGGAAATTTTTTAGTGCCAGCAGAAAAACTGTCTCCTAATGGCTGGAAGGCTGTCATTGATATTGTGTTAAATGGTACATTTTTTTGCAGCCATGCAGTGGGTAATTACTGGATTCGTCAAAAGAAAAGGGGAAGTATGATTAACATGGTCGCCACCTATGCTTGGGGTGCTGGTGTAGGAGTGGCGCATTCGGCGGCAGCAAAGGCCGGCGTGTTGTCCCTGACTCGAACACTTGCTGTTGAATGGGGGAAGCAATATCGCATTCGCGTCAATGCCATCGCACCAGGCCCAATCGAGAGAACAGGCGGTGCAGATAAACTATGGGAATCTGAAGAGGCAGCACAAAGAACAGTAGATAGTGTTCCTATTGGCAGACTGGGCACACCTGAGGAAATTGCAGCGCTTGCGAGCTTTTTATTGTCGGAGCATGCATCTTATATAAATGGAGATTGTATCACGATGGATGGGGGACAATGGCTCAACCAATCACCATTTTGATTGACGATGTAAGACCTGCTTTTGATGTGGTATAATCACACAAAGAGAGAAGCAGGTGATGAAAATGGTCGATCCATTGGATATTTTAACGAATATTGAAGATGTTTTCCCGCACTTTCAAGCAATATTCAGTGCGGAAGAGCAAAAAGTGATAGGCTATGAGATTCTAGGAAGAATGAAGCTTGAGTCAGAAACGGTCAGCCTAGGCTCCTTCTTTACGGATTCATCTATTCCTGACGAATATAAATTGGAAGTAGATCACAAAGTACTGACGCAAGCACTTGATCTTTTCACAACAGCAGATGACGATTTGCTCATTTTTATTAATCATGATGCCAATATCCTCATGCTGGATCATGGAGAAAGCTTTTTAGAACTTTTAAAGGAATATGAAGCAAGGGGCATTCAGCTTAACCGGTTTGTTATTGAGTTTGCAGAGCATACGTTTAGCGGCGACATTGAACAGCTATACCATACGTTAACGTATTATCGTACATATGGGATTAAAATCGCCGTCTCAAATATAGGAAAAGAAAGCAGTAATCTGGACCGGATTGCCTTGCTTTCACCTGATTTATTAAAAATAGATTTACAGGCATTAAAGGCATCGGCGCCATCTCCTTCCTATGAATATGTCTTGTACAGCATTTCATTGCTTGCGAGAAAAATAGGAGCTGCCTTAATTTATGAGGACATTGAAGCAAATTTCCAGCTGCAGTATGCTTGGAGAAATGGCGGGAGATATTTTCAAGGGTTCTATCTTCATGAGCCTGCGGGAGAACTAATCGACCGAAGCCACCGAAAAGATCAGCTTAGAGAAGAATTCCAGCAATTTATAGCCCATGAGAAAAAGAAGCTGCAAGCTGTCTACGAACATTCTGAAACATTTTATAAACGAATTCATCAAGCTGTCACGACTTTAAAGAAATCGTGCAGCACAAATGATGAGCTCATTCAAAAACTGGCACTTGAACTAACAGATTGCAGCTTTCGGATTTATATGTGTAATGAAGAAGGCTTTCAAATCACTGGAAATGTGTTCAAAAAAGAAGAAGAATGGCTGTTTCAGCCGGAGTATATAGAAAAAAACTGGAGCTGGCGTCCTTATTTCCTAGCAAATATTCTTCAAATGAGAATTAGCGGAAAAGGATTTTTCAGCGATATTTACAGTGATTTAGAAACCGGTGAGAGGATACGTACGTTTTCTTATCCTTTAGAGGGAGATATGTATTTGTTTATAGACCTTCCGTATGCCTATTTATATGAGCAAGATGGATTAATTTGAAGACGCGGCGTGAAGACAAACCCTCGCATTCGTTGTCAGTCCTGCGTGCCAGTGCTCACGAATGTACAATTCGCTCCGCTCCGCTCCGGTACTCATCCTTCCTAGACTTCAAAGGTTTTCTATCACGCTGAAATGTAAACAAAAGGCATTTTAGCCTTTTGTCTCAATCTGAGCAGCCTCGTAGGCTGCTTTTTTTGATAGAAAAAAGAAATAAAAAATGGTTGACAATGAAACTGATAATCATTATCATTTAGTTATAGAGAGAAGCTACTCTCTGTTCCCCAACCCCTCTATCAGATCAAGATCCAAAAAACTTGGCGCTACCCCCGCCAAGTTTTTTTTGTGCTTCAATCTTTCCTTCATGCATAGGACAGCCTAAACTCTCCATACATCTTAAGTGATGATAGTTAGACGGTAGGAGGGAAACATCATGATCAAACGTGACATGCGGCTGCTCATTGATTTGCCAAGACCAGATCACCCAGATGCAAATGGTGCCGCTGCTGTGCAAGAATTACTCGGCGGGAAATTCGGTGAAATGTCCACATTAAATAATTACATGTTTCAATCCTTTAACTTTAGAGGAAAACGAAAACTTAAACCGTTTTATGACCTCGTATCCAGTATTACGGCTGAAGAATTCGGTCATGTCGAGCTTGTGACCACAGCCATCAATCTCATGATTACAGGAACCACCCATGGCGGGGATCCAGATACAACGCCGATGAAGGCAGCTGTCGATAAACGAAATACACAGCATTTTATTCAAACAGCTCAAACAGGCTATCCGTTTGATTCAATGGCAAAACCTTGGACCGGAGAGAATGTGTTCTCAAGTGGCAACCTCATTCTTGATCTCCTCCATAATTTCTTTCTTGAATGCGGAGCTCGTACGCACAAAATGCGCGTATATGAAATGACAGACCACCCTACAGCAAGAGAGATGATCGGTTATTTACTTGTGAGGGGCGGCGTGCATATTGTGGCATACGCTAAGGCACTTGAAGTCGCTACAGGAGTAGATTTAGGGAAGATGCTGCCAATCCCAAATCTCGACAACAAATACTTTGATTCAGCGAGGAAATTTGAAGACCAGAATGTTCATACAAAGCTGTACACATTTAGTGATACGGATTACAAGGATATCAATAAAATTTGGAAAGGCAGCCACCCGATTGATGGAAAGCCGCTGACAGTCATTGAGGGAACCCCGCAAGGTGCACCTGTGCCAGATTATAGAGAATTGCCAGAAGAGTTTGCTCCGGGGATTTCTAAAGAAGATTTTGATGAAATTGCTAAACGGCTAATGAGATCTGCCGGTTTATAAAAATCATGGTGCATGAGATGAGAAAAAAGACTCAAACTAAAAAAACAGATTCTTTTTCTTTTTTTGAATTCAAGAGGAAAAATATCATCTGAGAACACTTTATGGTATGATGCTTTGTAGGACTTGTGTATAATCAATACGGGTTCATCTTGAGTTGTTTTTTTGAAAGGAGTCTTTTTTTAGAATGTCACAATTAATGGGTATCATTACAAGGCTGCAAAGTCTTCAAGAGACAGCAGAAGCTGCAAACGAGCCGGCACAGCGTTATTTCGAAGTGAACGGTGAGAAAATTTGTAGTGTTAAGTATTTCGAAAAGAATCAAACGTTTGAATTGACTGTTTTTCAACAAGGGGATAAGCCAAATACTTTCCCATTTGACAACATTGATATGATTTCGATTGAGATTTTTGAGCTTTTACAATCCTAAGCTGAATCTTATGAAATGTTTTTTCTGAGGATTCCTTCGTTTATTGCGGCAGCATACATGTATCATCATAGATGATATACAAATGGAAGATGATCAATCAGCGCATTTTTCGGATAAGAGACCATTAAAAAGGAGTTCCTTTCTGTGAATGATTCTTTTTTCTACAATCTTTCTGAAGATTATTTAGCGTTTTCTGATGTCGTCATGAGAATGAAAGACTTTATTCGAAAAGACCCTAGATCCGCCTATGTGTTATCAATTGGTACGGACTCTCAGGTCAATCAAAATGTCACAACATTTATGACTGCAATTCATCTCCACCGGATTGGCAAAGGAGCATGGGGCTGTCTCACACAACAAGTGATCAAGAGGCCTGTGCAAAGTCTTAGAGAAAAAATTTCATTAGAGACAGCGTTTAGCCAAAAGGTATGTGCAGACATCCTTGAGGGGCCTTTAACAGAACTGATGGATTTGCTTCTTCCGTTTGCTGAGGAAGGGGCAGACCTTCGTTTTGAAGCCCATCTGGATATTGGCAAAAAAGGAAGTACGAAAGAGCTGATTCAGGAAATGACCGGAATGATCACAGCTATGGGAATTGAAGCAAAAATAAAACCCGACTCATATGCAGCATTTTGCTATGCCAATCGATACACAAAATAAATTCCGTCATTTTTCTCCAAACCTTGTCGAAACGTGCGGTTGACGATTCGATTCTAGTTCCTTATTCTAGCTGTATAGAGAGGAAGCAGACATTCAAAAGCCTGCTAATCAATATAAAAGCATATATGAAACAGGGGGCCTGATGTTGAATGAGCGTCATCGAAAATCGTTTTAATGAAGAAGAGAAAAAGCTATTATTAAACGTATTGCTGAATCAGGAATATGCTGTCGAATTACTAAGCAGTGAGATCAATGATATAGAATGTGGAACAAAAAATGTCGACGACAATACGTATAAGCAATTGATCACATTGTATGACAGAGTAAGGTTTGAGAATTAATATTGATTTAACATTCTATTAGATACTCGGGGGCTGAGTATCTTTTTTATGCAGAAAAAATCTTTCGACAAATTTCGTTTTAGTTTATGCTTAATGGTAAAGGGGAATGTATGATTGATGATTGAGAGAAAAGGGGTCGAAGAAACATGATAGAGATAGAACCGACTCAATTGCTTGAGTCAACAGTAGCCGAGCATATGATTGATGCAGATAAAGTGGCACATGTTCAAATTGGAAATAACCTTGAGCATGCCCTATTGGTTCTAACAAAAACAGGATATACAGCCATACCGGTATTAGACGCTTCTTATCATTTACACGGGTTAATCGGAACGAATATGATTATGGATAAAATCTTCGGTTTAGAACGTATCGAATTCGAGAAGCTGGACCAGTTGAAGGTTGAAGATGTCATGCTGACGGATATTCCGAGACTTAAAACAACAGATCCTGTACTAAAAGGCGTTCACGCTGTGACGAATAATGGATTTGTTTGTGTAGAAAATGAGGAGCAGGTCTTTGAGGGCATTTTTACTCGACGAGTTGTATTAAAGCGCTTAAATGAGGTCATTCATTCCGCGAAAAAATGAGCTGCAGCCCAGCTTATTTTTTTTGCCTTCATAAGTTAAAATTTATATAATGAGCATATAGAATAAGAAAAACTTATAGAGAGAAAGGGGACGCCCATGCAGCTTCAGGAGTTACATATGCTTGTTGTGCTAAGTGAAGAATTGAATATGAGAAAGGCTTCAGAGCGGCTCTTTGTCTCTCAGCCTGCTTTATCTCAAAGATTGCAGACGATTGAAAAGGAATGGGGAACCAAAATCTTTTTTCGTTCTCAGAAAGGGCTCACCGTGACTTCGGCAGGTGAACAGATCATTCAATTTGCAAAAGAGGTGACGGTTGAGCAAGATCGAGTGAGAGAACGAATCGATGAACTTGAAGGGGAAATTCACGGTACACTAAAGCTTGCGGTTGCATCCATTATTGGACAGCACTGGCTGCCGAAAGTGTTAAAGCGGTATGTCGAAAAATACCCAAATGCGAAGGTGTCACTTGTGACCGGCTGGAGTAGTGAAATGCTCAAAAGCTTATATGAGGACCATGTGCACATTGGGATCATTCGCGGAAACCCTGATTGGAAGGGAACAAAGGAATATTTGATGACAGATCATTTATATTTAGTCGATTCCGTGATCAAGGACGTAGATGAATTAATCAAGACGGAGCGGCCATTTATTCAATTTAAAAGCGACAGCACATATTATCAGGAAATCCAGCACTGGTGGCACCAAAAATTTAAAGTGTCTCCAAAGCAGACGATTCTCGTGGACCAAATTGAAACATGTAAACAAATGGCCTACCACGGCATCGGCTACGCCATTTTGCCTTCTGTTACCTTATATGACCACGAAAAAAGTGTTTATAAAACACCGCTTGTTGATGTGAACGGAGAGCAAATCGGCCGTGATACATGGCTGCTAGGCTATGAAGCGTCTTTTCAATTAAAACAGGTGCAAGCTTTTGTCGGTGTGGTTAAAGAAATGCTTGAGAGCGAGGCAGTGTAAAGTACCTTATTGGAAGAAGGAAGGTGCTTTTTTAGGATAAGTGTTGTCCTTCGATTTCATACACGATTTGAGGAGCGATTTCACCAAATGAGAAACAAACAGTTCATCAAAATCAACAAACCGAAATGGGGAAATGATTTACGCGCGAGATGGCGTGATCGTTTTGCTCGTCATCTGTCAATCAAGGAACAAAAAGAGACGGCAATAGATGACTTTCTATGGCATTTATGCAGCTTTGGAATGGTTACATGCCTTGAAAAGGATGAAGCGATTGACGCATTTCTTCAACAGCCAAAGCACAAATGTACTGTTTTTTATCAATTTGTGAACGAGGCTTATCTTTTCGAAAATGCCAGCTCACTTTTAATCAATGATTTACCATATCAATCTGATGATATGGATTATAACGATATGTATGTGATGGATTGGGATGAAAAATGGACATTTGTGATGACGCATGAAACGGACTATGGACCATATTTTATTAAAATAGAAGAAATGAGCGAATGATCAATCCACGACCCTTTCAACATAAAAAAACCCGCCTTCCACCTGGAATGAGCGGGTTTTTCATTTGGTTATGCTGATCCTGATCAATGTCTTTTCATAAAAACATTTGACAATGAAAATCATTATCATTTAAAGTGTACATATAATAATTGAAAATGATTATCATTTAGATGAGGTGACCGATAGATGAAAGCACTAATTGCATTTGCGAGTATGTCTGGAAATACGGAAGATATGGCAGCGATCTTAAAGCAAACACTTGAAGGAAAAGGGATCGATACAGAGATGATGGAATTTGATGATACGAACGCAGAGGACCTTACCTCCTACGATTACGTATTCATTGGTTCTTATACTTGGGGTGATGGAGATTTGCCTTATGAAGCAGAGGATTTTTATGAAGAAGTCTCGACTCTTGAACTTAGTCACATTAAAGCAGCTGTCTTTGGATCGGGTGATTACAGCTATCCGAAGTTTTGCGAGGCTGTCCATACATTCCATGACATGCTGAAATCAACGGGTGCATCTGTTTTTCCTGAAACATTAAAAATGGAGCTTGCACCGGACACAGATGAAGATGTGGCGTGCTGTCAGGAATTTGCTGCGAGCTTTTTAACGTGGGCCGCTTTGTCTGAGAAACGAGTTGAAAATCATGTTTCATAAAGGAGCAACGGCCGTTGCTGCATCTAAAAATGGTGGATACTTTGTTGCTGTAAAACGTGAAGGTATTTTTCACTATAGTGTAGAGAGCGGATGGAAGCAGCTGTTTAAGCTCAAGCATAAAATCCATGCCATCAGCTATATTGGCCCTTATTTATTCGGTGTTGGTGAAAATGGCACAGTGATTAGATCAGGAGATGAAGGCAGTACATGGGCGTTATCTTCATTCCCAACAAATGCAGTCGTCTGGTCTATTACAGGACGCAAAGATGGGTTTGTATGTGCACATGGAAAACATAGTATCTATGTGTCAAATGATTTCGGAATTTCCTGGGAAATTATGAAGCCGTTTGCTCATGTGAATCATCCGCCGGTCATTCGTTCTTTATGTGCTGCAGGTGATCACCTTTATATTGGAACACAGATTCATGAGGTTCACGGAGGAATATGGGTGTATGACTTGCAGAGTGAACAGATTTTTCTTCTAAACAGAGAGGAGCACCGAATGACAGCTTCTATGCTGCTCTGTCATGAACATCTTCTTGTTTGTGCATTAGGTTCAAAAAAAGGCAAAAAAGGATCTGTTCAAATTTTAGATTTACATACAAATATCCTGCATGATATTCAATCACAGGCCTTTGCTAGAGAAGAATCATTTTTGGATGTATCAGAGGATAATGGCATTGTGTATGTGACCACCTCACAAGATGAACACGGATTTTCTAAAGTGTATCAGCTTGATATTGAGCAAAAAGAGCTCAAATGGTTTGATACGATCAAAGGACACGGTTTTCGTGTAGCCAATCAAAACGAAAACTTTTTCTGTGCAGGTTTATATGAAAGTAAGTTTGTCAGGCCATATGAGGAGCCTGCGTTGATTCATTGATAAGGAGGAAGAAAAAGTGACAGAAAAGGTTTTATTGGTGTATGCCACGATGTCTGGGAATACAGAAGCTATGGCAGATTTAATTGAAAAAGGTTTAACGGAAGCAGGTGCCAGCGTGGATCGGCATGAAGCGATGGATATTGATGCTGAGCTGCTCAATGATTACTCGCACATTATGTTAGGGGCGTATACATGGGGAGATGGCGATCTTCCGGATGATTTTATTGATTTATATGAAGAAATGGAAGAACTTGATTTAACGGGAAAAGCATTTGCAGTATTCGGTTCTGGCGATACATCTTACGAACATTTTTGCGGAGCTGTCGACCTAATCGAAGAAAAAGTGAAGGAGCTTGGCGGTGACATTGTCCTGCCATCAGTTAAGATTGAGCTGAATCCAGAAGGAGAGGAAGAAGATGAATTGATTTCTTTTGGCAAACAATTTGTTCAGCTTCACCAGCAAGAAGCGGGATAATCGGTCCCGCTTGTTTTATTTTCCATTGTAGAGATGACTCTTTCACTTGTCATTAAAACTCTCCTTTGGTACAGTAATGAAGTATAAATTAAGAGGAGGACATACATACATGAAACAAATGGACGCTAATGAAATTATTTCATTTATTCAAAATAGTACAAAATCAACACCTGTCAAAGTCTATATCAAAGGTGACTTAGAAGGTATTGAATTTGGTGAACATGCAAAAACATTCATCACAGGAAACACTGGAGTTGTTTTCGGTGAGTGGAGCGAAATTCAAGATGTTCTAGCATCAAACAAAGATAAAATTGAAGATGTTGTCGTGGAAAATGACCGCCGCAACTCTGCAATTCCGATGTTAGATTTGAAAAACATTAAAGCTCGTATTGAGCCAGGTGCAATCATTCGTGACCAAGTTGAAATCGGTGATAATGCAGTCATTATGATGGGTGCTTCTATTAATATCGGTTCTGTGATCGGCGAAGGTACAATGATTGACATGAACGTGGTGCTTGGCGGCCGTGCGACAGTAGGTAAGAACTGTCATATCGGTGCTGGATCTGTTCTTGCAGGTGTTATTGAGCCGCCGTCTGCTAAACCAGTTGTTGTAGAAGATGATGTTGTCATCGGTGCGAACGCTGTTGTTCTAGAAGGTGTGACAATTGGTAAAGGTGCAGTAGTAGCTGCCGGTGCGATCGTTGTGAACGATGTAGAGCCTTACACAGTTGTAGCAGGTACACCTGCAAAGAAAATCAAAGACATTGATGAAAAAACAAAAGGTAAAACTGAAATCAAACAAGAACTGCGTCAGCTTTAATTCATATAATTCGCAGCTGAAGACAAAGACGTGGATGATATATCCACGTCTTATTCGTATAGAGGAAAGGAAGCGAGTTCACTTGTTAAATCGTGAGCAATTAATATCCATTCGAAGAGATTTACACCAAATCCCTGAGCTTGGTTTCCAAGAATTTAAAACACAAGCGTATCTCATTCAGCATCTGGGCACCTATTCAAAAGATCGAGTTGAGATTGAAACGTGGCGAACTGGCCTTTTTGTAAAAGTGAAAGGAACAAATCCAACGCGCGTATTTGCTTATCGTGCAGATATGGATGGACTATCTATTCCTGAGGAAACAGGGTATCCATTTGAATCTGTGCATGAAGGAAAGATGCATGCATGTGGACATGACCTTCATATGACCATTGCACTTGGTATCATTGATCATTTCGTTCATGAACCGATTAAAGAAGATGTATTATTTATCTTCCAGCCGGCAGAAGAAGGCCCAGGCGGTGCCGAACCAATGCTTGCAAGTGATGTTCTCAAAAAATGGACACCAGACTTTATTACAGCGCTGCATATCGCACCTGAATATCCTGTTGGAACAATTGCTACAAAGCCGGGGCTGTTATTTGCCAATACGAGTGAGCTTGTAATTGATCTTGAAGGAAAAGGCGGACACGCTGCATATCCTCATTTAGCAAATGATATGGTTGTTGCTGCAAGTGCACTTGTAGGTCAGCTGCAATCGGTCATTTCGCGTAATGTCGATCCCCTTGATAGTGCAGTCATTACAGTCGGCACGATTACCGGTGGAACGGCTCAAAATATTATTGCGCAGCATGCAAAGCTTGACGGTACCATTCGCACACTTTCGCCAGAGTCTATGGACAAGGTGAGAAAACGAATTGAAGCACTGGCAAAAGGAATTGAAATTGGCTACGAATGCAAGGCAACCGTTCGATACCCTTCATCTTATTACGAAGTGGACAATTCAAAGGATTTGACAGAGGAATTTATGTCATATGTAGCCGAAGAAGGGCTTGCGAATGTGATTGAATGCAGAGAAGCGATGACAGGAGAAGATTTTGGCTACATGCTGAAAAAATATCCCGGCTTCATGTTTTGGTTAGGTGTCAATTCAGAGTACGGCCTGCACCATGCAAAACTTCAGCCTGATGAAAACGCGATTGAAACAGCTGTGAATGTCATGACGGCCTATTTTAAAAAGCAAGCTGGTGAATGAATAATCGAGCTCCCTCCTGTACACCTTATGAACAGGAGGTGTTCTTGATTATGACAAGAATTGGTGTAGAACAATCTTTATCCGATGTAGAAGAACTATTGAAGCAAAAAGGGTATGATGTTGTACGTATTCAAAATGAACAGCAAATGGATCAGTGTGACTGTTATGTAGTCACAGGACTAGATTCAAATGTTCTTGGCATTTCAGACACAACAACAAAGGCATCTGTTATTACAGCATCAGGTATGACGGCTGATGAAATTTGCCAAGAAGTAGAACAGCGTGTTCAATAAAACAAGAAAAAGAACCGGTAGATTATGATCCCGGTTCTTTTTGCTCTTTTTCTATATCGAGTACTTCTTTCATTTTTTTGCGCAAAATTCGTTCTACCCGCCATTGCTCCATTGTTTCGGTTTTCGCTATGATGCGCAGCACAAGGGAAGAAGAACCGAACGCCTCCACGCCGACAACTTGAGGACCTTCGATAATTTGAGGAGTTTCCTCCCGCACCTCATCACATGCAGCTTGAAGGGCTGTGATCATCTGATCCACATTTTCATCCGGTGACAGCTCAATATCAACGAGTGCCTGCATCGTCCCTCTTGAATGATTACTCACATTCAGTATGCTGCGATTTGGAATGAAATGAAGGGTGCCGTCAAAGCTTCGAAGCTGCGTGGTTCTTAGTCCAATTTGTTCGACAATCCCATCAAAGCCAGCGACCGTTATATATTCTCCTACATCAAATTGTTTTTCCAATAGTATAAAGAATCCGGTCACAATATCACTCACTAACCCTTGAGCGCCAAAACCGATCGCAAGTCCCACAACGCCTGCACCTGCCAGCAAAGCGGTTGGATTATAATGAAATAAGTCGAGGATCATCACAACTAGAATAAAAATCAATAAGTAGGCGAAAATATTTAAAGTCAGACTTTGCAGCGTCTGAGCTCTTGATAAAGAGACTTCATGCTTTTCAGCGAATGTTGAATAGGCGCGCTTAATCATCTTGTTTCCTATGGCTCTGATGATAAAGTAAATGGCAAAAATGGCGACTAGTTTTAGCAAAATCATACTGCTATTGAGGATAATGGAAACCCAATCTACTTGTTGAAATACTCTCATGATCTTCAAAACCTTTCTATGTATGCTCTAAAAGAGAAGCTAATCATTTGTTCCCTTATGCAAGTCATGTTAAACTTTTGATAGATGGAGCAGGAAATTGTGACAAATCGTTAATTAAATTTATTATTAATTAATATTGACTAAAAATCGCATAAGTATTATAATTGTAATTGTGAAGTTATTAACTAAATGAGAATTTTAAGATTTGATTCTCATTTTATATACAGCTAAGAAGCCTGTATAAAGATATTATTTTTTGGAGGGATTTACATATGGCAGAGCGTTTTGTAGGAAAACAAGCTCCACGTTTTGAAATGGAAGCAGTACTTGCTAACAAGGAATTTGGTAAAGTAAGTTTAGAGGAAAACATGAAGAATGACAAATGGACAGTTCTTTTCTTCTATCCAATGGATTTCACATTTGTTTGCCCAACTGAAATTACAGCAATGAGCGATCGTTATGATGAATTCGAAGATTTAGATGCAGAAATCATCGGTGTATCTACTGATACAATCCACACGCATCTTGCTTGGATCAATACAGACCGTAAAGACAATGGTCTAGGAGAATTAAAATACCCGCTAGCTGCTGATACAAACCACACAGTATCTAGAGAATACGGCGTTTTAATTGAAGAAGAAGGAATTGCTCTTCGCGGTTTATTCATCATTAACCCAGAAGGCGAACTTCAATACCAAACAGTATTCCACAACAATATCGGTCGTGATGTAGATGAGACATTACGTGTTCTTCAAGCATTACAAACTGGTGGACTTTGCCCAGCGAACTGGAAACCTGGTCAAAAAACACTTTAATTGATAGCTGAAGAAACAGGAGGGTCTAACTAATGTTAGACCTTTTTGTTTCGACACATACAATGGATGGAGGCGCTTCATAATGAAATTACGTCAACCAATGCCAGAACTAACTGGTGCAAAAGAATGGTTAAATGGAGAAGTAACAAAAGAAGATTTGATTGGTGACAAACCAACATTGATTCATTTTTGGTCAGTCAGCTGCCATCTTTGTAAAGAGGCAATGCCTCAAGTCAATCAATTCCGTGATGAATACAAGGATCAACTAAACGTTGTGGCTGTTCATATGCCTCGTTCAGAGGATGACCTAGATCTAGAAAAAATCAAAGAAGTTGCGAAAGAACATGAAATCACGCAGCCAATCTTTGTGGACAGTGATCATCATTTAACAGAAGCCTTTGAAAACGAATATGTACCCGCATATTATGTATTTGATAAAACAGGTGCTTTGCGCCACTTCCAAGCTGGCGGAAGTGGAATGAAAATGCTTGAAAAACGTGTCAACCGAGTGCTTTCTGAGTCTGAAAAGGCTGCAGAATAGGCTTTCCCCCATAAATGGGGGTTTTTTCATGGGCAAAAATAGGCGGCATATTGCACTGGACGAGTTTTTATGTAGGTGTTATTCCTAAGAAAAGAGAAAATGAGGGAGTTTATTAAAAAATATCCCTGAAACAAAAAGGCATAACGACCTATTTACATTTTAGTTTTGAAATGAAAATGTAAAGATTTTAACTTTTTACTATTCAGAACGTTTTTGCACAAAAGAAATTTCAGTTAGGTAAATAACTATATAAATCAAGTAGTATAAGCGTTTATTCAATTTTTTTACAATATTTTAAGGTTTGTCAAAAGCCTATAGTGGCAATGAAATGGGTGCCGATTTTTCCTCTTTGGCAAAATTTTAGTTGAAAATACCTATCTGTTAGCAAACTGTAAAATGATAAAAAAATAGTTGATAAAATTAGTTTTCTAATCTAATATTTACTATAGAATATTTTTTATATGATGAGGGGGAAATCCATTGTTTAATGAGAGGGAAGCGTTACGTTTACGATTGGAACAATTAAACGAGGCAGAAGTAAAGGTCATCCGTGAATATCAAATTGAGCGAGATGCGATTTATGCAAAATTAAGAGAATTAGACCGTCAAGGAACAGGTCTAGTGTCAGATACAAAAAAAGAAGTGCGTACAGAGAGAAAGACGGATTCACTGCCTGTATTAGCTGAGCTTGCTGCGCAAGAAATGAGAAGCTACCAGCAGCCGGCACAACCACAATCATCTTCTTTAGGAACAGGACAGCTAAACGGTGCACCTGTAGGTATTCCTGAAGGATCGACAAGACGCAGAAGAGGCACAGCCCGTCCTGGCTCTAAGGCAGCGAAGCTTCGTGAAGCTGCGATTAAAACGTTAAAGCGTCATAATGCAGCGATTAAAAGCTCAGAGCTTCAAAAAGAGATCGAAAAAGAGAGCGGTCTAGAAATCCCAAATATGACAACGTTTATGCAAAGTTTAATTAAAATGTACCCTGAAGTGAAGAAGCCTTATCGCGGACAGTATATTTTAGAAGGCGACATTCAAACAGAAGACGAATAAATAAAAAACTGCTGGGCGTAAAGCCAGCAGTTTTTTATTTCGAGAATTACTTCTTTTGATCAACTGTATAGACAATTTTGCGTTCCTTAGGCAGGTGATCACGCTGTTTTTTGAAGCCGTCGATTTTGACTGTCATGACTTCTCCATTACGCTGCACTGCATCGACTTGTTCCTGTAGCGTTTGAACTTGTTCGTTGAGTTTCTTCAAGATCGGTTCGATTTCTTCTGTCGTTTGCAGGATGCGGTCTCGTGAGAATGGCTGTGCATTTGTTTGTGCTGACTGGTCAATATCAGCAAAATGAGAGGCGATCCATTCTTCGCTTTCTGCTAACTGTTTTTGATAGCTTGTGAGCGTTTCGTAAAAAATCGCTTCTTTTGCTTTTTCAATTTGCAGTAATTTCTCTTGTGTTTCATAAAAACGATCTTGAAGGTGTCTGACGCCTTCCTGTAATACATGGAGCTCTGCGTTTTTATCGCCCAATATTTGCTGCAGCTTCTCAATCACAGCTGATAAAGTATTTCCTTTTTTCTCCTCTTTTGCAAGTCGTTTATCTTGATCCTCTATCCGTTCATTTAATTGTTGAGAGATTTCTTTATATTTGACAACTTTCAAATGCAGCCTGTGTTTTTCTTCGGTTTCTTTTCTTCTATGATAGGTTTCCTTTTGCAGCATCTCATGGAGAAGGACAATTTTATGTAATAATTCTGATTTGCTGTAGGAGAGATCCTGTATTTTTGAGGCAGCATCATGTTGATCATTGGTCATTTCATCCAATTGTTGTTTTAATTGCGTGAAATCCTTTTTCATCTCATGATATTCTTGAGTTAACTTCTTATTTTTAGAATACGTATATGAGGACTGTAAATCAGAGATCATTTGTTGATATTTGGCAGTTTCAGCTTTTAAGTATAAATTCTCTTGAGATAAATCATGGAATAGGGGAGAAGCATGGCGCCTGTTCATCGATAGACCCTCCTTATTCATGTTACCAATAAAGTATGCGAAAGGAGTGCGATTAGAACAACCATGTCAAAGGAGGATGAGAGGATGCACCATGTAGTAAATGTAATTTTAGCTGGAGGAGCTTCCAGACGCTTTGGAGAGCCAAAGGCAAGTCATATGTATCAAGGGAAACCATTATATGAGCATGTGAAAGAGCAGCTTTTAGAAGGGCAGACGGTCATCATTAGCCATCCATCGCTTCTTCCTTTTTTCAAAACAAGAGGTGAACAAAGTGTGTGGTTAGATGATGAAGAGGTGCGCGGATGCGGACCTCTTGCTGGCATATATACGGCGATGCATAAGCAAGAAGCAGATTGGTATTTAGTGACGGCATGTGACATGCCTTTCATACGGAAGGAAACAGCGGAATTGTTATCGTCTTATTGCAGCGAGCACGCAGACGCCATCATCCCGCTTGTTCAGGGCAGATTACAGCCCTTATTTGCGCTTTATCACCGCCGCTCTCTGCCGTTTATTCGCGCGTGTTTAAAAGAGAATCAATTTGCCGTCAAGGATTTGCTTCAAAAGCTTCATGTGCGCATTGTTTCAGAAGAAGAACTAAACGTGACATCAAACGAATTTTGTAATATCAATAAAAGAAGCGATTTACCTGAAAACGGTATGATATGATACATAAAAACGGTAAGGAGAGAACAGCATTGAATGACCGATATTCAAGACAAATCTTGTTCCCTCCGGTTGGGGAAAAAGGACAGCATGCGCTGGTTGAAAGTCATGTTCTGATCGTTGGAGCCGGTGCACTTGGAACCGCTTCTGCGGAAGGGCTTGTCCGGTCTGGCATCGGTACGTTGACGATTGTCGATCGTGATTATGTGGAATTTTCAAATTTACAGCGGCAGCAGCTGTACACGGAACAAGATGCAAAGGCACATGTACCAAAAGCAGCTGCGGCAAAAAAACGTCTCGAGCAGATCAATCATGAAGTGACCATACACGCTCTGATTGAAGATGCAGGGGCGGAGCTGTTAAGGCCGTTATTCCAGAGAGCAGATATCGTCATTGATGCAACAGATAATTTTGAGACAAGAATGGTCATGAATGATTTATCTCTAGAAACAAAGACGCCATGGATATATGGCGCTTGTGTGAGCAGTCAGGGGATGTATATGACCATATTGCCGGATAAAACGCCATGTTTATCATGTGTGTTCACGGCAATGCCTGTTGGCGGCTTGACGTGCGATACAGCGGGGATTATTTCACCTGCCGTTCAAATGGTTTCTGCTTATCAGCAAACAGAGGCACTAAAATATTTAACAGGGCATGAAGATCAAATTGAGCGGAAATTTGTCACGTTTGATCTTTGGCAGTCCACATCATTTAAAATGGATTTATCCCGCACTAAAGAGAAGAACTGTCCAACTTGCGGCACGGCAAGAACCTATCCTTATTTACATGATCAGCGTAAAAAAACGACGGTCCTTTGCGGACGTGACACCGTTCAAATTGTATCAAAGGATTTAGCAAATCTATCATTTCAGCATATAAAAGAGCGGCTCTCATCTATATGTGAGGTGGAAGTAAACGACTTCTTAATCCATGTACGCTACGAAAACTACCGAATGGTCTGTTTTAAAGGAGGACGTGTATTAATCCATGGGACAAATGATGAAAAAGAAGCCAATTCATTACTAGCAAGACTGCTAGGGATATAGGAGTGAAGTGTAATGGAAAGACGGCAGCCGATACCAGTAGAAGAGGCCATAAAGAAAGTTCACCAATACGAAAAACATGGAAAAATAGAATGGATCCCTTTAAAGGACAGCCTTGGACGGTTTATTGCAGAAGATATTTTGGCAGACCATGATGTTCCGGCATTTGATCGTTCTCCGTATGATGGATTTGCACTTCGGGCAGAAGATACAAAAGAAGCGTCAAGTGCGCATCCAGTTGAATTCGAGGTCATTGATCATATTGGTGCAGGAATGGTCTCAGCAAAAACCATCGGTCCCTTTCAGGCCATCCGTATTATGACAGGGGCAAAAATTCCAAATGGAGCAAATGTCGTCATCATGATCGAACTGACGAAGACTTTCGAAAAAGACGGCAAATCATACATGTCACTGAAAAGACCGCTGAAAAAGGGAGACAATATTTCTCGTCAAGGAGAAGAGGTGCTCAAAGGAAACGTGATGGTCAAAAAAGGAACAGACGTCACTTCTGGCGTCACGGCTCTATTGGCGACATTCGGATATGCGGTAGTACCAGTTGTCAAAAAGCCGGTGATTGGCATTATCTCAACGGGCACAGAGCTTCTTCAAGTAAGTGATGCCATGGTGGACGGCAAGATTAGAAATAGTAATCTTAGTATGGTCTATGCGCAGGTACTTGAGGCCGGGGCTGAGCCGCTTGATTTAGGCGGAGTTTCCGATGATTTTGACAAAAGTTATCATGCAGTAAAAGGAGCCATGAGTAAGGTAGACATTCTGATCACAACAGGCGGTGTGTCAGTGGGTGATTTTGACTTTCTGCCTGCCATTTATGAAAAGCTGGGAGCCAAGGTCCTGTTTAATAAAGTAGCCATGAGACCTGGAAGTGTGACGACTGTTGCTGCAATGCCGAATGGTCAATTGCTGTTTGGGCTGTCTGGAAACCCTGCAGCCTGTTTTGTGGGCTTTGAATTATTTGTGAAACCGATCATTTATAAATGGTATATGAAAGAAAATCCGTTTCCCGCTTTTGCTGAGGCGAAACTCACACATGATTTTCCAAAAGCCAATCCGTTCACTCGATTTGTCAGGGCTGCCCTTCAATTCACTGGTAGTCACATCAGTGTGACTCCTACAGGTCTTGATAAATCAAGTGCAGTGACCTCTATTGCAGAGGCTAACTGTTTCATCGTGCTGCCTGGCGGAACAAGAGGTTTTCAAGCAGGTGATCAAGTTGGTGTTCTGCTGTTTCAGCACAAAGGCGGTGGTTCCTCGTGCTGGATGACAAATTAAGCATATTACAGGTGGTCGGTTATCAAAATAGCGGCAAGACCACGTTGATCGAAAAGCTCTGTCAGCTGGCTGAACGTGAAGGGCTGAAGCTAGGCTGCTTTAAACACCATGGACATGGCGGGACACCAGATCGTCTTTTCAAAGAAAAAGATACCGATCGATATGTACAAGCAGGGGCATATGCCGCAGGTGTTGAAGGAGAGGGTGAATTTCACTTTTCGATGCAGCACATCACGTTAGAGCAGCTGCTCAGCATGTGTCAGCATCTTCCGTTAGACGCTGTGCTCATAGAGGGGTACAAACAGGCGCCTTATCGCAAAATCGTTTGTGTAAAGAATGAAGAGGAGCTTATTGACCTTTCAACTCTTTCTAATATACAAGCAGCTATTTATTTTTCTCAAGAGGATCAATTCATCAAAAATCACCCGTTTCCTGTGTTTTCAGCTTTTGATACGCGCGGGATGACATTTGCTTTTCACTTATTGAAGGGAGGCGGCACGTTTTGAGCGAACTTTTTAAAATAACAAAAACGCCTATTGAGGTAAACGAATTGATTCAGCATGTGACAAGACGAAAGGCAGGGGCGATTACGACGTTTATCGGGACGGTTAGAGAATGGACAAACGGCAAGAAAACATTGCGTTTAACGTACGAAGCATACATACCAATGGCGGAAAGCATGCTAAGGCAGATTGGACAAGAAATGAAGAATCGGTGGCCTGACACTGAAGCAGCGATTGTGCACCGGATTGGAACACTTGAGATAACGGATATTGCTGTTGCGATCGCCGTTTCGTCTCCTCATAGGAAGGCTGCCTACGAAGCCAATGAATATGCCATTGAACGAATCAAGGAAATCGTACCCATTTGGAAAAAAGAATATTGGGAAGACGGAGAGGCCTGGATAGGTGATCAGCTTGAAACGGTTTCATATCCAGAAGGTAAACCTAGTGATCTTCTACTTGCAGAGAAAGAAGGTGATCAGCATGATTAGTGTATTATTGTTCGCCGGCCTTGCTGAGAAGGCCGGTAAACAACAAATCATCATTCAAAAAGATCAAACAACGGTTGATGAGATTAAAATAGAATTACAGGAGGTATATGGTGTTGATGCTGCACAAAACGTGATGGTTGCAGTCAACGAAATATATACGAGGGAAAATGCTGAAGTGCGTAGCGGGGACACTGTTGCACTCATTCCTCCTGTAAGTGGTGGATAATAGATATTAGAGGATTTGGTTATGGCCACCCGGCTGTAACCAATTTTTTATGTGTGAAAAGTTTGTAGAGGTATTTGGGTGTGATCTTCGTAAATAAAACATCCCCTTCTTGCTTTAGAAATGTGAGGGTCGAGCTGCTGAATGAGATCATACAATTCGCTGATTCGTCTCACATTGAAATCTGTTTGGGCTTGAAGCTGTTCCTTTAATTCTTTTGTGCTCACAATGCTTCCCTTTTTCTCTTTAATAATATCTACACATCTTGCGGCGTAGTATATTTTGTCATTAGAAGGTCTGCTTTCTTTCATATCAAGTAATTTGAGCTCATGATAAATCGATTCTCTTTCCTTTCGAAAGTATTGCCATGCTTCTTGTTCCTTTTCATACAGTAAAATCAATTGCATTTTCAATTTTTCTCTTAACATTCACTTGACTCCATTTCCACTATCATTTAACCTACCTCTATTTTACATTATATGAAAAAATAACTTTTGATCAAGTAAAATCCCTTTATTTTTAATTTTTTAATATGAAAGTATTGATACTAAAGGCTTATTTGTTCTGTAAAAGAAACCAATCATAGTCCTATAAAGCCGGGATTTGTCGAAATTACTAGGATTATTTTAACAAAAAATCGTTGTGTCTATCTAAGACCATGCGAATCCAAAAGAAAAGGATATTTATTCCGAAAGACATATTGTTTACTTAATAAAATGTTTTTAAGTCAGTAAAAGCACGTTTCTTGATATGAATATGGTCGGATCATGAGGTCATTTGAAGGGTTTCATTCGTGAAAATAGAATAATAGATAAAATTTCTTCTCAATGAAAATAAGAAAATCAAATGTTCGATCACTTATTGGCAATCTTTTGATAAAATAGAAAGAAAAAGAGCGTCATTGTGCGTTTGCATACTTGCTTGACATAGAGAGGATGACATTTGATGAATGAAAACATGCAAAAACCTACGATCATTGGAGTGAGCACAAGACCATCAGAGCACCTGAAAAGAGTATGGGAACATCCAGTTGTTTGGTGGCCTTTATCTTGTGTGCTTATTTTAACAGTCGTTGTGACTTATTTGTCTGAGCTCGTAAATAAGGGAATGTGGGCAGATTTAAGTTTGCCGGTACCTGTTGTTTATGTGGTGACGCTCATTGGTCTGGTATTTGGGATTGTCATCAATGCTGCTATATATAAGTTCATCGTATTTTTAGCGAAAGGTGATGCATCATTTCGGCAGCTGTTTTCAGCAGTCCTGTTCATTTCACCCGTTACGATCATTGGGACGATTATTTCTCATTTGGCAGTAATCCTTTTTCATGTTCCAAAAGATATCACGGTTACCTCGTTAAACGCACTCATTCGAATTTCTGGTCCATGGCATGCGGTGTTAGCCAATATCGATCTATTTGTGATCTGGAATCTTGTTTTAACAGGCTTTTTATTCATCCAAGTTGGGCGTATATCACCGAGAATTTCTTGGGTGATGATAGGCGTCTTTTATATCTTATCGTTAATTTTTCAATATGTAGGAACAGCAATTAACATATCAGTAAGCTGGGGGTAGAAGGTTTTTATGAGAAAGAAAATCATCATCGGATCTATTTTAATTATTGTGATTGGACTATTTATTGGATTTAATATTGCGAAAAACCAAGCAAAGCCTGCTTCTACAGCAGCGATTAAAACAGTCAAACTCACGCCAAAAGAAATCACATCGACGGTGATGACACCCGGGACACTTTCATTCTCTGAAGAGCAGTTCATCTATGAAGAAGAGGAAAAGGGGAATTTGAAGGGAATTGCTGTGAAAGAAGGGGAAAAGGTAAAGGCTGGAACGCCGCTTCTTACATATGAAAATAAGGAACTGGAGCTTGAGGAGAAGCAGCAAGCTCTAGCCGCTGAATCAAGTACATTAAAACTAGAACAATTGCAAAATAGGCTGAGTGAATTAGAGGAGAAAAAAGCAGGCGGATCTGACGCTAATGCCAAAAGCGAGCGAGATCAGCTTCAATTAGAACTGAAAGCGGCTGAATTAGAACAAAAGCAAGCAGAGATCAGTCAAGAAAAGGTAAAGGCGCAAATAGAAGATTTAACCGTACATAGTAAAATTGATGGAACAGTGATTTCTATTGAGCAAGAGTCCGGGGCAGGCAAGCTGGAAGAAAGGCAGCCGATCATCCATATTGGTAATGAGAAAAAAATGATCGTGCGGGGTTTGATCTCAGAGTATGATGCCATAAAAATTAAAAAGAAACAAAAAGTAAAGGTATCGTCTGATGTCATTCGCGGAAAGAGCTGGCAAGGAGTCGTGAAAAAAGTGGGCGCTGTTCCTGTCCAGACAGCAGCCGAAACAACTTCGAGCGATCAAACGGTTCAATATCCTGTTGAAGTTGAAATAAAGGGAAAGAAACCTGAGGCGAAGCCGGGCTTTAAAATGATCATGGAAATTGAAACAGATAAGCGTCAAGCGCAAACGCTTCCTGAAACAGCGGTAAAAAAAGAGACTGATGGACAATACGTTTATGTTGTTCGAAAAAATGTACTGAAAAAAGTGAAAGTGGTCATAGGAGAAACGTCCGGTCATGATCTTGAAGTGACAAAAGGTGTCGAGGCAGAGGATCAAATCATTGCTCATCCAACAGATGACATGTATGACGGAATGGAAGTGAATGCTGAATGATTCAGCTTTCCAACGTGACAAAAAGCTATGAGGTCGCACACGAAACATTTGATGTATTAAGTGACATGAATCTTGTCATTGAAAAAGGCGAGTATATGTCCATTATGGGCCCGTCCGGCTCTGGAAAGTCAACGTTAATGAATATTATTGGCTGTTTAGACCGCCCGACGACAGGACACTATCATTTTCAAGGTAAAGAGCTTTCAGCAGCAAAGGATCAAGAGCTCTCGGTCATTCGAAATCAATCCATTGGATTTGTTTTTCAGCAATTTCACCTCCTGCCAAGGTTAAATGCGAGGCGCAATGTGGAACTTCCGATGATTTACGCTGGGGTCAGCCAAAAGGAAAGAAAAGAACGTGCGGAATTGGCACTTGAAAAGGTTGGTTTGGCAGATCGAATGAAACATATGCCAAGTGAGTTGTCAGGAGGACAAAAGCAAAGGGTGGCAATTGCACGAGCGATTGTCAATGAGCCTCAGCTGATTTTAGCAGATGAACCGACTGGTGCTCTCGACTCAAAAACAAGCATCTCAATTATGGAACAGTTTACACAGCTGAATGAGGAAGGGACAACGATTGTGCTTGTCACCCATGAAGAAGAAATAGCTGCGTATACAAACCGGACGGTCGTTGTGAGAGATGGCCGTCTCGTTGAAGATAGATGGATACAAGGGGACGCTATGAATGAAACTCTTTGAAAATATCAAAATAGCGCTGAACTCGGTTTTAGCTCATAAATTACGTTCTATTTTAACGATGCTTGGGATTATTATTGGTGTTGGATCGGTCATTGCAGTTGTGGCGATCGGTCAAGGCGGTGAGCAAATGTTAAAAGGATCGATTTCAGGTCCAAACAATACCATTGATATGACATATACGCCTTCTGACGAAGAGTTAAATGCAAATCCAAATGCCTTATTCGAAGCCGCATTTACTGAGGAAGACATAAAAAGCATTAGGACAATCAACGGGGTGAAGCAGGTCGCCTCCTCGACTGCACAAGGAATGCAGCTGAGATTTCAAGATACGACAGTTGATGCGACAGTTAACGGTATAAATGAAGGGTATACGAATGTACATTCATTACAAATCGCAGAAGGACAGAATTTAAGAGATATTGACTTTAGAAGCGGCAGAAGAGCTGCCCTCATCTCAGATGGCTTACAAAAAGAACTATTCAACGGACAAAAGGCATTAGGCGAACTGATTTGGATGAACGGACAGCCGGTTGAAGTCATCGGTGTTCTAGCAAAACAGAAAGGGATGTTTTCATTTGATATGAATGAAATATATGTCCCATTTGCGATGCTCACCTCCACATTTGGTATGAATGAATATGATAAGTTGTCTATTCAAGTCGCACATGCTGATCAAATGAAGGAAGTAGGAAAGAACGCGGCTGCCTTATTAAATGAAAATCATCATACAGAAGATGCTTACGAAATGATCAATATGGAAGAAATCGCAGAAGGGATCGGTCAAATAACCTCCGTTATGACAACGATTATTGGCTCAATAGCCGGAATCTCTTTACTTGTCGGCGGCATCGGTGTGATGAATATTATGCTCGTTTCTGTGACAGAGAGGACAAGAGAAATCGGTATTCGAAAGGCGATGGGAGCAACAAGGGCTCAAATTCTCGTTCAGTTTTTAATTGAGTCTGTCGTCTTAACACTCATCGGCGGGCTGATAGGGGTCGCACTTGGTTTAGGCGGTGCTTCGCTAGTTTCACTATTTGCCGGCTGGCCGTCACTCGTATCTTGGCAAGTAGTATCGGGAGGCTTACTGTTTAGTATGCTGATTGGTATTGTTTTTGGATTAATTCCTGCGAATAAAGCAGCGAGATTAGATCCCATTGAATCGCTCAGATATGAATAATTCGGAGAAGAAAAAAGCATACAAACGGTTTACATTTGCCATCATTACTCATCAAAAGCTTTTATGCAAATCGCATAAAAGCTTTTTTTAGCTCCATTGAATGAAATAAAAAATGATAGAAATGCTAATATCATGACTTTCATCTTAATGTCACATATTTTTCAGTTTACAAATGGTACATATAAAGGTAAGATGACCATGGTGAAAGATTTTGATAGTTATTGAATGTATTTGATTGTTTTGTATTGATAATGTTGAAAAAAGCGATTACAATAAAGGTGCGCGCAAAATGAATACGTTTTCAAAAAGGGGTGTTCTCATGTTAACACCGGAAAGACATCAACTCATTATCGACAGCTTAGAAGAAAATGATGTCATTAAAATACAGGACTTAACGATGATGACGGATGCGTCTGAATCTACAATTAGAAGAGATCTATCAGCCCTTGAAGAAAAAGGATTTCTGAAAAGGGTTCATGGGGGAGCAGCCAAGATATCAAGTATTCGCCTTGAACCAGATGTAATTGAGAAATCTGCCAAAAACCTTCAAGAAAAGTCATTGGTTGCAGAGGCAGCGGCATCTCTTTTAAAACAAGGCGACTGTATTTATTTAGATGCTGGTACAACCACACAGCAAATGATTGAATATATCGATCCAGATCAAGATATTGTCGTGGTGACAAACGGTGTGATGCACATTGAAGCACTCATGAGAAAAGGCATTTCCTTTTACTTGATAGGCGGATCAGTGAAACATCGAACAGGAGCCATGGTGGGAGCCGCAGCTTTGACAGCGATGGAAAATTATCGTTTTGACAAAAGCTTTATTGGGACAAACGGCATTCATCCCGAGGCGGGTTTTACAACACCTGATCCAGAAGAAGCGCTCATGAAAAAAAGAGCTATGAAACAGGCGAAAAAAACCTATATCTTATCAGATGCCTCGAAGTTTGGCGAAATATCGTTTTCAGCCTTTGCTAGTTTACAGGAAGCCACCATTATCACAAACGACGCAAAAGAGGATTCATTCGATAATTACCATGAAAAAACGGTTATAAAGGTAGTGAAAACATGATTTATACAGTTACTTTAAACCCATCAGTTGATTACATCGTACACGTGGAGAATTTTGCAGTCGGCGGTTTAAATCGTTCAACCTATGATCAAAAATATCCAGGTGGTAAAGGAATCAATGTTTCAAGGCTTTTAAAACGTCACGGTGTTGAATCAAAAGCACTTGGATTCATTGGTGGATTTACAGGCAAATATATTCAAGATTTTTTACAGAACGAACAATTACAAACAGCCTTTCACGAGGTGTCAGAAGATACAAGAATCAATGTGAAACTAAAAACAGGTGAAGAGACAGAAATCAACGGACTCGGCCCATCTATTACTGAAGCGCAGTTTGAGTCGTTTCTATCTCAATTTTCTTCATTGACTGAAGGAGATGTCGTTGTTTTAGCTGGCAGCATTCCTTCTTCATTACCTCATAACACATATGAGCGTATTGCTGAAGTTTGCAAAGAGCAAGGTGTAAGAGTTGTTCTTGATATTTCTGGTGAAGCGTTAAAAAAAGCAGCAGACATGAAACCGTTCTTAATGAAGCCAAATCATCATGAGCTGGGTGAAATGTTTGAGACGAATATTTCATCAGCAGCAGAAGCAATCCCTTATGGGAAAAAGCTGTTAGAACAAGGTGCTGAACATGTCATCGTATCCATGGCTGGAGATGGTGCCCTCTTATTCAGTAAAGAAGGAATCTATCAATCCAATGTTCCAAAAGGAACGCTCGTTAATTCAGTTGGCGCAGGGGATTCAGTCGTTGCAGGGTTTTTAGCCGGCGTTTCAAAAGGTCTTTCAATTGAAGATTCATTTAAGCTTGGTGTCACTTCAGGAAGCGCTACAGCATTTTCTGAGGAGCTTGGAACAAAAGAGCTTGTCGACACACTATTACCCCAAGTAAAAGTCACACGCATTTAAAGGAGGAGTCATCATGAAAATTACAGAACTACTCACGAAGCATACCATTAAGCTTCAATTAGACAGCCAGCAGAAAGAAGCAGTCATTGAAGAGCTGGTCACTGTTTTAGATACAGCCGGCAAGTTAAATGATAAAGAGGGCTACAAAGAAGCTGTGATCAATCGTGAAAAACAGAGCTCTACTGGTATTGGCGAAGGAATTGCCATCCCGCACGCTAAAACAGCAAGTGTAAAAGAGCCTGCCATTGCATTTGGCCGCTCGACTGCTGGTGTAGATTATGAATCGCTGGACGCGCAGCCGAGTCATCTTGTCTTTATGATTGCCGCAACTGAAGGCGCAAACAACACGCACTTAGAGGCACTTTCTCGTTTATCTACACTTCTTATGCGTAAAGAAATTCGAAAGCAGCTCCTTGAAGCGGCGACTGAAGATGAAATCATCGAGATCATCAATACACATGATCAAGACGATGAAGAAGAAGAGGAAGTTCAAGACGAGCCGGCTGCAGAAGGAAAACCTGCTAAAATTTTAGCGGTAACAGCTTGCCCGACAGGCATTGCACATACATTTATGGCAGCAGATGCTTTGAAAGAAAAAGCAAAAGAAATGGGCGTTGACATTAAAGTTGAAACAAACGGTTCTGGCGGTATTAAACATGCTCTTACAGCAAAAGAAATTGAAGAAGCGCCAGCCATCATTGTGGCAGCGGACAAGCAAGTTGAAATGGAACGCTTTAAAGGCAAACATGTCATTGAAGTACCTGTAACAGCTGGTATTCGCCGTCCGCAGGAATTGATTGAAAAAGCAATCAATCAAGATGCGCCAATTTATAAAGGTTCAGGCGGCAGTTCTTCAAAAGACGAAAATGAATCATCTGGCAAAGGAAGAAGCGGATTTTACAAGCACTTAATGAGTGGTGTAAGTAACATGCTTCCATTTGTTGTCGGAGGCGGTATCCTTGTTGCGATTTCATTCTTCTGGGGCATTAACTCAGCAGATCCTAAGGACCCTTCATTTAATTCATTTGCAGCTGTATTAAAAGGAATTGGCGGAGATAATGCGCTTGCCTTAATCGTTGCTGTATTAGCTGGATTTATTGCCATGAGTATTGCAGATCGTCCAGGTTTTGCACCAGGTATGGTCGGTGGATTTATGGCGTCAGCAGCAGGTGCAGGGTTCCTAGGCGGACTGATTGCTGGTTTCCTAGCAGGTTACATTGTTGTGCTGCTCAAAAAAGTATTCACATTCGTACCGCAGTCACTCGATGGGATCAAACCAGTTCTGCTGTATCCATTGTTCGGTATTTTCTTCACAGGCATTATCATGCATTATATTGTCAACACACCAGTGAAAATGGTGATGGACGGATTAACACATTGGCTTGAATCATTAGGTACAGGAAACCTTGTCTTAATGGGTATTATTTTAGCTGGTATGATGGCAATTGATATGGGAGGCCCAATTAACAAAGCGGCTTACACATTTGGTCTTGCAATGATTGCTGCTGGCAACTATGCACCGCATGCTGCGATTATGGCAGGCGGAATGGTTCCACCACTAGGTATTGCACTTGCAACAACGATCTTTAGAAATAAGTTCTCAAAACGTGACCGTGAAGCAGGGATTACATGTTACTTTATGGGAGCTGCCTTCATCACGGAAGGGGCGATCCCGTTTGCGGCGGCAGATCCTCTTCGTGTGATTCCTTCAGCTGTTATTGGTGCAGCAGTTGCTGGCGGATTAACAGAATTCTTTAGAGTGACGCTTCCTGCACCGCATGGCGGACTATTTGTTTTCTGGGTAACAAATCATCCAGTTCTTTATATCATCAGCATCTTAATCGGTGCCGTTGTGACAGCGATTTTACTGGGTATTTTGAAAAAACCAGTCAGGCAAGAAGCGTAATGCAGAGAGAAGCATCGTGAAAAACGGTGCTTCTTTTTGTTTAATCATCAGTGAATTAGGAAAAAATATCTAATTAGATGGTTGTCTTGTGAATTTTTAAATGACATATGATAAAGTAAAGTTATTCAATTCACGTTTCAAGTCTTTTAGCAGAAAGTCTTAGGAGGAAGCAGTATTTTGAACGAAGAAAACAAACAAAACGAAAATGAAATTCAATCTGATGCAAAGCAAGCCAAAACAGAGAAGAAAAGTTCACTGTTTGAATGGATCAAAGCCATTTTAATCGCACTTGCGCTCGTCTTGCTCATCCGTACGTTTATATTTGAACCGTATGTAGTGGAAGGAGAGTCAATGGAACCGACGCTTCATGACGGAGAAAAGCTGTTTGTCAACAAAACCATTAACTATCTCGGTGGTGTGAAACGCGGTGACATCGTGATTATTAATGGAAAAGATGGTCAGAAGATTCATTATGTCAAACGATTGATCGGCCTTCCAGGTGATACGATTGAAATGAAGGATGATACGCTTTACATTAATGGTAAAAAAGTAGATGAGCCTTATTTAAAAGAGAACAAGGCGCATGCGAAAGAGTATGAAGTGCATTTAACTGGAGATTTTGGTCCAGTGAAAGTACCGAAAAACGATTACTTTGTGATGGGGGACAACAGACTAAATTCCATGGACAGCAGAAATGGACTTGGCCTCATTGAAAAGGATCGGGTTGTCGGGACATCAGAATTTGTTTTCTTCCCATTTGGCGACATTCGACAGACAAAATAAAAGCACCTTCTCATGGGCAAGAGAAAGGTACTTGAACAAGCGACCCTTACAGAAGGGTCGTTTTTAATTTGGCGTGAGCACTGTAACGATGATCACAATCGCTAGAACAGAAGCGAACACAGATCCGGTAATGGCTAAAACGGATCGAAACAATCCGATCTTTTGGTTTTCTTTGCCCCGCTTTTGTAAAAAACGTTTGGAAAAGATGTGGACCAATGTGTAAATGAGGACAAGCCCAATATAAAGGCCAAAGTCCTTCGCATTAAAACCTGTTGCAGATAAATAAATGCCCATAAAGAAAATCAATAAACAGTATTCCATCAGTGTGAGTAATCTCAAATCGCACGAACTCCTTCAATCAATCATTCCCGTTTATTATACCATAATGGACAAAAAGCCTTCGTTCTTAGCGAGAGACGTTTCTATCAAACGTTATTCATGTTATACTTCATAATGATGAATGAGTGATGGAGGATTAATAAATGATTGCAGTAAATAATGTTAGTTTGCGCTTTGCTGATCGTAAACTATTTGAAGAAGTAAATATTAAATTCACTCCTGGCAACTGCTACGGATTAATTGGTGCCAATGGAGCTGGTAAATCAACGTTCCTAAAGATTCTTTCTGGAGAAATTGAGGCTCAAACGGGCGATGTTCATATGAGTCCTGGTGAGCGTTTAGCGATTTTAAAACAGAACCACTTTGAATACGAAGAGTTTGAAGTATTAAAAGTCGTCATGATGGGTCACAAACGTCTATATGATGTGATGCAGGAGAAAGATGCGATCTATATGAAACCTGATTTCTCAGATGAAGACGGGATTCGTGCAGCAGAGCTTGAAGGTGAGTTTGCTGAGTTAAACGGCTGGGAAGCAGAAAGTGAAGCAGCGATCTTATTAAAAGGTCTTGGCATTCCAGAGAGCCTTCAATCGAAGAAAATGTCTGAGCTTGGCGGTTCTGAAAAGGTAAAAGTACTTTTAGCTCAAGCTTTATTTGGCAAGCCTGACGTTCTTCTTCTCGATGAGCCAACGAACCACTTGGACTTACAAGCGATCCAGTGGCTGGAAGAGTTCCTCATTAACTTTGAAAATACCGTCATCGTTGTTTCGCATGATCGTCATTTCTTAAACAAAGTATGTACACATATTGCGGACCTTGATTTCGGTAAAATCCAAGTATACGTCGGTAACTATGATTTCTGGTATGAGTCCAGCCAGTTAGCGCTGAAACTCAGCCAAGATGCAAATAAGAAAAAAGAAGAACAAATTAAGCAGCTTCAAGAATTCGTTGCCCGGTTTAGTGCGAACGCTTCTAAATCGAAGCAAGCGACCTCAAGAAAGAAATTGCTTGATAAAATCTCTTTAGACGACATTAAGCCGTCTTCACGTAAATATCCGTATGTCCATTTTGCACCAGAGCGCGAAATCGGAAATGATGTTCTTCAAGTAGAAGGTCTATCAAAAACAATTGACGGCGTGAAAGTACTGGATAACGTCAGCTTTATTATGAATCGCGAAGATAAAATTGCGTTCTTAAGCCGTAATGAGCTTGCTGTGTCCACTTTATTTAAAATCCTTGCTGGTGAAATGGAGCCAGACAGCGGATCATTTAAATGGGGCGTCACAACGTCACAAGCCTTTTTCCCGAAAGACAATAGTGAATACTTTGAAGGAAACGACGTTGATCTCGTCGATTGGCTTCGTCAATATTCTCCGAATGATCAAAGCGAAAGCTTCCTGCGTGGTTTCTTAGGACGTATGCTTTTCTCTGGGGAAGAAGTGAAGAAAAAAGCAAGTGTCTTATCAGGAGGAGAAAAGGTTCGTTGTATGTTATCAAAAATGATGCTGTCTGGAGCGAATGTTTTACTGCTGGATGAGCCAACGAACCACTTAGACCTAGAATCCATTACAGCGCTGAATAACGGCCTCATGAGCTTTAAAGGAGCTATGCTCTTCTCATCTCATGACCATCAGTTTGTTGAAACAGTCGCAAACCGGATTATCGAAGTGACGCCAAATGGCATCGTCGATAAACAAACAACATATGATGAGTTCTTATCAGATCAAGACATCCAAAAAAGACTTCAAGAGCTTTACGCATAACAAAAAAAGACATCCACATTTGGATGTCTTTTTTTGATTAAATTGCCCAGTTTCCATTTCGGAAGATCGGTTCGCGTTTCCCGTCTTTTGTGATTCCGTCAATATTCATTTCCTTTGAACCAATCATGAAATCAACGTGTGTAATACTGCTGTTCACACCCGCTGCATCCAATTCTTCTCGTTTCATTTCTTTTCCGCCTTCGATATTAAATGCATATCCGCTGCCGATGGCAAGGTGGTTTGATGCATTTTCATCGTAAAGTGTATTGTAATAAAGAATATTTGAGTTAGAAATTGGTGAATCATCTGGTACGAGGGCAACCTCACCTAGATAATGAGAGCCTTCATCTGTTTCAACGAGAGATTTTAAAATATCTTCGCCTTCTTTTGCTTTCACATCCACAATCCGGCCATTTTCAAAGGTTAATGAAAATTCATCAATGATGTTTCCAGCATAACTGAGCGGCTTTGTGCTTGAGACTGTCCCGTTTACTCCGTCTTTTTTCGGTACGGTAAAGACTTCTTCTGTCGGCATGTTGGCCATGAACGAGACGCCGCGTTCACTTACGCTGCCAGCACCTACCCAAATATGCTGCTCTGGAAGCTCGATCGTTAAGTCTGTGCCCGGGGCTTCATAATGAAGCTTGTGGTAGTGGCGTTCATTGAGTATTTTGACCTTTTCGTTTAATGACGCATCGTGGTTTTTCCAAGCCTCAACAGGATCTGCTTGATCAGCGCGTGCGACTTTAAAGATTTGATCCCACAATAAAGTGACAGCCTCTTCATCTGTATGATCAGGGAAAATCTTTTTCGCCCATTCTTTTGATGCAGCACCTACGACCGTCCAAGCGACTTTGTCAGATTGAACGTATTGACGATATGTATGTAGTGCTGAACCAGCAGCCTTTTGCTGTGCAGCAATTTTTTTCGAGTCAATGCCTCGCAGAAGGTCAGGGCTTTCTGACAAGATGGTAATAAAAGCGCCGCCGCGTTTTGCGATGGTTTCCATCATCTGTGCTTCCCATTCTGGGAATTGCTCAAATACATCCTGTGGCGCATGTTCATATTTTAAACGAGTGAGAACACCATCACTCCAGCGGATATGTACGTTTTTCGCCCCGCGCTCATACGCGTGTTTCGCTACAAGACGAACAAGGTGTGCAGATTCAGTAAATGCAGACACAACCACTTCCTGCCCCTTTTGTACATTTACACCGACTTCAACGATGGTCTTAGCATATTGATCTAGTTGTTTTTCAAATGAACTCATAAAAAACCCTCCTTTAGTCATGTTCATCATATCAGATTTAAGACCGAAAAGGAAAATGGGGAGCACGCTTAAAGCCAAAATAAAAAAGCCGCTTTCGTGCGGCTTTTTTAGCGGTTCAGTTGTTTCACAGGCTGTGCATTAGAAGGCGGCATATGTGAAAACGACAGGCTCATTCCTCCTAAAATAATACCCGTTAAAATGACTGTGACAACGACCCGTTTACCTAAATCAAGCAACATGTTCTTCCTCCTTCACGTTTATCCATTTCTCACGATATGATCGAAATGACGAAAAAAGAAGTAGAACAAGAAGATTATTTTAAAGTTTTTTGCAATTTGTCGATCACTTCTAATGAACGACCTGTTCCAATTGCAACAGATTCAAGTGGATTGGCTGCAATATGGACTGGAACAACAATCTCTTGAGAAAGCCATTCTTGAATTCCATTTAAAAGAGCGCCGCCGCCAGTTAAAATAACGCCGCGGTCTACAATATCCCCGCTTAGCTCAGGAGGGCTGTCCTCTAATGTGGCACGAATCGCTTCTAAAATATGAAGAAGTGATTCTCGCATGGCACCTTGAATTTCATGAGAGACAAGTGTGATCGTTTTTGGCAGACCTGTCACAAGATCGCGCCCGCGCACTTCTAATGATTCAGGCTCATGCTCAATAAGACCATACCCAATTTCCATTTTCACCTGCTCGGCAGTCCGTTCGCCGATTAATAGGTTATATTTCTTTCTGACAAACGTAATGATATCTTCATCCAGCTGATCGCCGCCAATTCGGATCGAATGACAAGAGACAACGCCGCCAAACGAAATGATCGCAACTTCCGTTGTTCCGCCGCCAATATCGACTACAACGTTCGCAACAGGCTCGTCTACCGGGAGATCAGCACCGATCGCAGCTGCAACAGGTTCTTCAATTAAATGCACATGTTTTGCTCCGCAGTTTTTCACAGCATCGCTGATTGCGCGGCGCTCAACAGCCGTTGAACCAGAAGGTGTACATACAACGACAGTTGGCTTTCTGAAGGTAAATCCGATATTTTTTCCTGCTTTTTTCATGATTTGTTTAAGTAAATCTGTTGTCATATCATAATCAGCGATGACACCGTCTTTCATCGGACGGATCGCAACAATTTTCCCAGGTGTTTTCCCGATCATTTCTTTTGCTTCTGCTCCGACGGCAAGTACAGTCTTTGTTTCTGTATCGACTGCCACGACGGACGGTTCATTTAAAATGATTCCCTTATTTTTACTATAAACCAATATGTTAGCTGTTCCTAAATCAATTCCAATTTCGGCATTTTGAAACATGTTTTCACCCAATCTCTATTTTTGCTGTTTTAAACAATTTTACATTTAAAAGTTCAGCGGGTTGATGTCATTTGTGGGGGTTTGTGATCACCTTGAAATGAATCTGTAAAATTCAAGTATCATTTTGACAATCACAATAAATTTTCCCTTTGTTTTTTTGTTTATGAAAAAAATTTTTATAGAGGAGAAACCTTTTAAGAATCTCTTACGTCTACGATATATCAATTGGTGAAAAACAGATTGATCTTGAGCTAATGAAAGAAAGAGGGAACGAAATTGAAATCTATCGGAGTCGTAAGAAAAGTAGACGAACTAGGGCGAATTGTGATGCCAATCGAATTGAGAAGAGCACTTGATATCGCTATTAAAGACAGTATGGAATTTTTTATAGATGGAGATAAAATCGTCTTGAAAAAATATCAGCCAGAGGGTGTTTGTCTCATGACTGGTGAGATTACATCAGAGAACCATGAATATGGAAATGGTCAAATTACATTAAGCGCTGAAGGCGCAGAACTGCTGTTAAAAGAGCTGCAAGAAGCTCTTCAGCAGTAATCAAAATAGCCTGCTCTCTCCCTTTGTGCTGAGAACAGGCTATTTTTTCTAAAAAAAATGACCCATCTCCCTCAAAAAATAAGTGGAAAATGGTACAATTGACAAAGAATCTCAGGGCGGCAGGTGGAATCATTTGAACAAAACATATCAAGTGCGGATCATGTTATCTGTTCTTGCATTTATTTTAATCTTAAGCTGGGATTTCTTTTATTATCTAGGCGGCTATCAAATTAATTGGCCGCTCGATCTAGCCTTTACAGTCGTTGTGTTAGCAGGGATCTGGGTTGTCTCAGGATATGTAGACCGCTTGAATTTACTTGTGTCAGATCTAAATAAGAGAGAAAAAGAAGCACACGAACTGACAGAGCGGCTGAATCGAATTACAGATAACTTGCAAGAAATTGTCTTTGAAACAGATGAAAAAGGGCACATCATTTTCTTAAATCAAGCATGGAAACAAATGACCGGCTATGACATAGATGAATGTCTAGGTACGATGTACAATCAGTACTTTGATCAAGAAGAAAGAGTTATTCAGCATTTGTCATCTGTCATCCAAGAGCATAAGGATTCAGGGCGGATCGAGCTGCAGCTTCTTCACAAAGAGGGAAAGAAAGTATGGGGAGATGTTCATTATAAGCTCTACTTTGATGAGAAGCACCAGTTTACTGGAGGCATTGGAACAGTTGCAGATATTACAAAACAAAAGCTGGCAAAGCTTGAGCTTGAAAGATCAAATCAACAATTGCAAATGCAGGCGCAAAAGCTGGCCGTTGCAGGACAAATAGCCGCTGGAATCGCCCATGAAGTCAGAAATCCGCTGACCTCAGTAAACGGGTTTTTGCAGCTGATGAAAACACAATATCCTGAAAGAACCGATTATTTTGACATTATCTTTTCCGAAATTAAACGGATTGATTTTGTTTTAAGTGAGCTGCTTGTGCTGGCAAAGCCGCAGTCGGTCCATTTTCAAGAAGTTCAGCTTCATGGACTGTTAGAGCAGGTCATTACATTGCTAAAAACGAATGCAGTCCTTTCGAATATTGATCTTAAACAGCCATTTAAAAAGCAGGATGCCGGTGCTATATTAGCAGACGCTAACCAAATGAAGCAGCTGTTCATTAATTTAATCAAAAATGCCATTGAGGCAATGCCTGAAGGCGGAAGCATTTACATATCAACAGAAAAATTGATGAACGAATGGAAAATTACCATTCAAGATGAAGGAAAAGGGATGTCTGAAGAGGATATTCAGAAAATATATGATCCTTTCTTCTCCACGAAAACAGAAGGGACGGGGCTTGGTCTCACCATCTGTGCAGCGATTTTAAAAGATCATCATGGTAGAATGGATGTGTCCAGTGAGCTGGGAAAAGGTACAGCTTTTCATATCTATTTACCTGTGTGTCAAAAAAGCAGACAGCAGCAAGGCGAGAGGGCGTGATTTCATGACAATGAAAGCTTTATTTGTATATGGGACGCTTCTGCAGCATGAAGAGCACCATGAGACGTATATGAAAGAAAGCAGACCATTAGCTAAATCAGCTTGGATCAGTGGCAGAATCTACGATACAGGTCATGGATATCCTGCGTGCGTTCCTGAAGAAAAAAGCACAGTATATGGAGAATTGTACGAGGTAACCGCAAGCGCGTTGAATAAGATAGATTTACTTGAGGAAGGGTATGACAAGCAGGTGGTCGATGTCATCACAGACCAAGGGCCGGTGGCGGCTATTACATACACTTTACCAAAGCAGAAAGCATCATCGCTGAAGGAGATCGAGAGCGGCTGCTGGAAGGAATATAGAATATGGCAGCAGAAGCCGGCATCCTTCTATTATTTTGCCTATGGTTCCTGTATGGATGATGCAAGATTTAAGCTGGCGGAAGTCGATCATTATTTTAAACAAATCATCGGCGGCGGGGCACTGAACGGCTTTACAACTAGATTTACATTGGTGAGGCCTGATGGATCAAGAGCCGATATGGTAGAAGACGGCGGAGAAACAGAGGGCGTTTTATATGAGGTTCCTTTTGATGCCATTCGATATTTGTACAAACGAGAAGGCGTATATGAGGGCACATATCGTCCAGCTTTTGTCGATGTCAAAATAGGTGATCAAATATATGTTGACTGTTTAACCTTTCTTGTTCTTCAAAAGAGCGAAGAAATTGCTCCGCCAGGTCATTACCGCAGTGAAATTGAAAAAGGAGCAGATCTTTACTTAAGTGAAGCGTTCCGCAAAAAAATTCGCTCGCATATGGATTCATTAATCAAACCGTAGTAAAATGCATGGTAAGAGAGATAAAAGGAGTCTGAACATGAAAAAGGAATATGCAGTCATTGGTCTTGGCCGCTTTGGCGGAAGTATTTGCAAGGCGCTGAGCGAAGAAGGACTTGAAGTCATGGCCATGGATATGAATGAAGATCGAGTGAACGAATACGCGAAAATTGCCTCACATGCGGTCATTGGTGATTCGACGGACGAATCTGTTTTAAAAAATCTCGGTATCCGCAATTTTGATCATGTCATCGTTGCGATTGGTGAAAACATTCAGGCCAGTATTTTAACGACGATTATGCTGAAAGAGCTTGGCGTTAAAATGGTCACAGTAAAAGCGCAAAACGATTACCACGAAAAGGTGCTAAATAAAATTGGGGCCGATCGCATCGTTCATCCAGAACGGGACATGGGCAGACGAATTGCACATAAAATCATCTCTAACAATGTATTAGATTATCTTGAGCTTTCGGATGAGTACAGCCTCATTGAAATCGTTGCCAACAGCAGGCTTGCAGGGCATTCTCTTCTAGATCTGGATATTAGAGCGAGATATGGCATTAATATTGTGGCGATAAAACGCGGAAAAGAAGTGATTGTTTCACCCCTCGCAGATGAAATGATTCAAAAAGAAGATATTCTGATTGTCATTGGTGCAGTAGCCGATATCGGACGCTTTGAAAAACGAGAAATGCAGAACGATTATTAAACACTCCTGGGGGGGTGTTTTTTATATGATTGTGTACACACGAGGTGGACAGTGAAGAGGAAAGAAGACATGAAGAAGGGCTGTTTTGTTCTGAAATAACAGCAAAAGTCAATCATCATATTTTTCGTGCAATTACCACTATTCAGAAATAAAAATCAGTCTTTTTATCTGGTTGATTTTCTCTAAATGTCATTGACTGGGCAAACAGATTCGTTTACGATAAGAAACATTATATTGTTTACTTGGAGGAGGCAGTGTCGTTGGATAAGGAGCTTTTCAGACATCAAATTGAAGTAGCTGCAAAGAGAAAAAAAGCAGCCCTAGTGATTAAACATGCGAAGGTTATGGACGTGTTTAACCAGGAATGGATAGACGCTGATGTCGCTGTTGAAAATGGACAAATAGTAGGGATTGGAGAGTACGAGGGAGAACAGGAGCTGGATGCAGCAGGTCAAATGCTTGTACCCGGTTTTATTGATGGCCACGTTCATATCGAGTCCTCTATGGTTACCCCTGCTGAATTCTCCAAAGCTGTCGTCCCGCACGGTGTGACAACTGTCGTAACAGACCCGCATGAAATTGCCAATGTGTCAGGGATTACAGGCATCCGTTTTATGCTGGAAGAAGCGAGAAAAGCTGCCTTAAATATTTATTTCATGCTGCCATCCTGTGTACCGGCAGTCAGTTTTGAACGTTCAGGTGCTGTTTTAAAAGCGAAAGATTTAAAACCCCTTTATCAAGAGAAGGAGGTTCTTGGTCTTGCCGAGGTGATGGATTATGTCGGTGTGGAGCAGGCAGAAGAAGATATGCTTCAAAAGCTGCTTGATGCTCAAAATGAGAATAAATTGATTGATGGCCATCTAGCAGGCTTAACAGACCGTTTAATAAACGTTTACCGCACAGCGAATGTCCAAACAGATCACGAGGTGACAACGGCCGAAGAAGCCCTTGAACGTGTAAAACGAGGCATGTATGTCATGCTGAGAGAAGGCTCTGTTGCCAAAAACGTGAAAAACGTTTTACCAGCTGTGAATGAAAAGAATGCGAGACGCTTTTTCTTTTGTACCGATGATAAACATTTAGATGATTTAATGGATCAGGGAAGTATTGATGATCAAGTACGCATGTCTATAAAAGAAGGGCTGGACCCATTTTTAGCGTATCAAATGGGAAGTTTAAACGCAGCGGAGTGTTTTGGCCTCAAAACAAAGGGAGCCATTGCGCCAGGCTTTGATGCTGACTTTATGCTTGTCTCTGATCTTCATCAAGTAGACATCACCAGCGTATTTATTGCAGGAGAATTGGTGGCGCAGCATGGAGAGTACAAGCCAAGTGTCGAAAAGATTGCACCGAGTCCAGCATTATTACAATCTGTTCATGCTATAGACGTTCAAGAGCAAGATCTGGTACTGCCTATTACAGACCATCAAAAAATGAATGTCATCCGCATTATTCCGAATCAGCTAGAAACAAAATTACAACAAGTCTCTCCTTCAGAAACGAACGGGCAATTCACTAGTGATACAGAAAGAGATGTTTTAAAAATGGTGCTTGTCGAACGTCATCAAGGCTTATCTGAAATGGGGATAGGGATTGTCAGCGGCTTTGGGTTAGAAAAGGGCGCTATTGCAACAACGGTTGCGCATGATTCTCATAATTTAATTGCGGTTGGCACAAATGATGCTGATATCGTGAAAGCCATTGACGCTTTAAAAGAAGCAGGCGGCGGTTTGACAGTTGTCAAAGATGGTCAGTCTCTTCATACGCTGCCATTACCGATCTCTGGTTTATTGTCAGATCAGCCGGCACATCTAGTAAATGAGAGCCTGCATGCGCTCCATGAAGCGTTAAAAGAAACAGGTTTTACTTTAGACTTTAATCCATTTTTGACGCTGTCCTTCTTGGCACTCCCAGTTATTCCTGATGTGAAAATGACGACAAAGGGTTTGTTTGATGTCAGAAGCTTTCAGCATCTCCCAATTCAATCATAAAAAGAGAGAAACCGCATATGTATATATGCGGTTTTTTAATGAATGGTGAAAAAAGAGACACAGCCAAGCGGCTTGTGTCTCTTTTTGTGATTACACTTCCATAATAATCGGTAAGATCATTGGGCGGCGTCTTGTTTTTTCATAAAGGAAAGGTGCAAGGGTGTCAGTAATTTCGTTCTTAATTTCAGACCACTGAGTTGTCTTACGTTCCATTACTTTTTCAAGATGCTTTGAAATTAAATCCTGTGCATCGTTGATCAGGTCTCCAGATTCTCTCATGTAGACAAAACCTCTTGAGATCAAATCAGGACCAGCAGAGATTTTGAATTCTTTCATGTCCATGCTGACGACTACAATGACAAGACCCTCTTCAGAAAGAATGCGGCGGTCTCTTAAAACGATGTTTCCGATATCGCCAATACCGCTTCCGTCGATATACACGTTGCCTGATGGAATTTTGCCAGCGACACTTGCTTCGTCACCTTTCAGTGCAAGAACTTCACCGTTATCCATGATAAAGCAGTTTTCCTCAGGGATGCCGCAATCATTCGCAAGTTTGATATGCGTTTTTTGCATGCGGTATTCACCGTGAATCGGCATAAAGAATTTTGGTTTAATTAAACGGAGCATCAGCTTTTGTTCTTCTTGTCCGCCGTGACCAGATGTATGAATATTATTAAGCGAGCCATGAATGACCTCAGCGCCGGCACGATAAAGCTGGTTAATGGTGCGGCTTACGCTAATATTGTTACCTGGGATCGGTGAAGATGAGAAGACAACAGTGTCTCCAGGGTTAATGGAAATCTGGCGGTGAGTACCGTTCGCAATACGAGAAAGAGCTGCCATCGGTTCACCCTGGCTCCCAGTACAAAGAATTGTCACTTTGTTTGCTGGAAGGCGGTTGATTTCATTATGTTCAATAAACGTGTTTTTTGGACATTTAATATAGCCAAGATCTTGTCCAATATCAATAGCAGACTCCATACTGCGTCCAAATACAGCGACTTTTCTGCCGTTGGCAACAGCAGACTCAATCACTTGCTGAAGTCTGTGAATGTTTGAAGCAAACGTGGCAAAGATGATACGTCCATCGACTTTTCTAAAGATGTCATCAATGCTTTCACCTACGCGTCTTTCAGACATCGTAAATTCTGGGATTTCACTGTTTGTACTATCAGATAAAAGACAAAGAACGCCTTCTTTTCCGATCTCAGCCATTTTGGTTAAATTGGCAGGTTCGCCAACAGGAGTAAAGTCAAACTTGAAATCACCTGTATGTACGATGTTACCAGGAGGTGTCTTGACGACAATTCCATAAGAATCTGGAATACTGTGTGTCGTTCTAAAGAAAGACACAGCTGTTTTTCTAAATTTAATGGTATCTTCTTCTTCAAAAATGTGAAGTTTTGTTTGTCTCAAGAGACCATGCTCTTCCAATTTATTACGAAGTAGGCCGATTGCGAGTTTGCCGCCGTAAACTGGAATATTCACTTGCTTGAGAAGGTAAGGGATACCGCCGATGTGGTCTTCATGTCCGTGAGTGATGAAAAGACCTTTGATTTTATCTTCGTTTTTAACTAAGTACGTATAGTCAGGGATGACGTAGTCAATTCCAAGAAGCTCATCTTCAGGAAACTTAATACCAGCATCAATTAAAATGATTTCATCTTGAAATTGAACGCCATACGTGTTTTTACCGATCTCGCCTAAACCGCCGAGCGCAAAAACTGCCGCCTGATCGTTTTTAACAAATTTCATTCCTCTCATAGCTCCAATACTTTAAAATTTTCACTTTCTCGTTCATAGTCTAAAAAAGCACCGTCTACAGGCTGAATGAATTCAATGTTGTAGTTATGTTTTTTCAACTTATCGCGTACGTCTCTTTCAGAAACCGCTTCAACGTATAGTGAATCTGTGTGTTCTCTTACAGGTACCTCAGTAGTACTTGCCTGAAAAAATACCTTATATATCATCCAAATCTCTCCTTAAATACCGTATGTTACACTCGCTTATTCTATTATATTAAAAAAACGCGCATAAGAAAAGTCTCTGAGAAAAAAGGACCTTCGGCAAATGTGCGGAAGATCCCTTTAAGCAATCGATTTTTTACGAAGCATGTCCTTCCATTGTCTTCGAATTTTCTTGCGCAGACGACGTAGCATCACATGCCGCCTCCTTTCGGTTTGAAGTGAGCTTAGACAGCGTATTCCGTTCTCTCTATATACTTGTATTATATGATGTTTCCAATGAATGTTACATGGTTATATGTGGGAAATAGGCGTTTTCAAAAGGAATTGGTTTCGAAAGCGGAAATCTTTCTGTATGATGAAAGGGAGTGTATATACATAACAAAGGGCAGGAGGGCGAGATATGAATAAAAAAGTCATCTTCTTTGATATCGACGGTACTTTATATGACCATGATAAAAAAATACCTGAGTCAACGAAGCGAGCAGTTCATTTATTAAAAGAAAAAGGACATCATCTCTTTATTGCATCTGGGCGTTCTCCTTTTCTGATTCAGCCCATTTTAGAAGAATTAGGGCTTGATTCATTCATTGCTTATAACGGTCAGTATGTCATGTATGAGGGAGATGTTATTTACGGCAATCCGCTGAAGCAGGAGCTGATGGAGCGGATTTATGAGACAGCGGATCGTCATGATCATCCGCTTGTTTTTATGGGAGAAGAAACGATGAAGGCGTCTGTGCCGAATCATCCGTTTATCCATGAAGGAATCGGTACTTTAAAAACAGAACATCCTGAGCATGATTTGTCTTTCTTTAAAGAAAACGACATTTTTCAAATGCTGTTATTTTGTAAAGCAGAAGAGGAAGTGCAATATAAGGCATTCCGCGAAGAGATTGACCTTGTCAGATGGCATGAGCTGTCAACAGACGTTCTGCCAAAAGGCGGATCAAAAGCTGAAGGGATCAAACGAGTCATCGAAAGACTTCCTTACGATCAAAAGGACACCATTGCCTTTGGAGACGGACTGAACGACAGAGAAATGATTTCGTTTGCTGGAACAGGCGTTGCGATGGGAAATGCTGTGAGTGAACTGAAAGCATTGGCTGATTTTGTGACAAAGCCGGTAGATGAGGACGGCATATTCCATGCAGTGACCCATCTTGGTCTCATTGAAGAATAAAAAAAGAAGACCCTTAGATCACCGGGTCTTCTTTTTATGTTATGATCTGCCGATTGCAACAGAGTTTTCTGGTTCAGCGAATGGCTGATCCTTTTGAATATGATCATAAAACATAATGCCATTTAAATGGTCAATTTCATGCTGAAAGACAATGGCGGGGAACCCTTTTAGACGGATATCAATGTCCTCTCCTTCAAGAGTTGTAGCCTTGACCCTGATTTTTTGATATCGAGGAACAAATCCAGGGATAGCTTCATCAACAGATAAGCAGCCTTCACCAGTAGCTAAATAAGCTCTTTTGACTGAATGACTGACAATACGCGGGTTGAACAGAGCATAGCTGTATTCTTCTCCGTCTTCATCCTCACAGTGAACAGCGATCATCCGTTTACTAATATTGATTTGCGGAGCTGCCAATCCAACGCCGGGTCTTAGGCCGTATTTTTCAGCAATGTCAGCATCCTGACTGTTTTTAACGAATTCGATCATGTCAGCTAATTGCTGTTTTTCCTCTTCTGTCGGCGGGAGCTCGACCGCTTCAGCTGTTTGTCTTAAGACGGGATGTCCGTCCCTTACGATATCATCCATGGTAATCACAAAACTTCACTCCTATTTCCTTTGTATGTAAAGTATATAAAATGATACACAACATATGCAATGAAATAAAGAAGACCGGTCATATGAGACCGGTCAGAGGCTTAAACCGCCTTAGCAGCAGCCACCGCCGCCGCCTAAGAATGCTGCGCCAACGATGATTAATAGGATGAAAAGCACAACGATTAAAGCGAATGTACGTCCGCCGCCGTATCCGCATCCGTATCCACCGCCATAACTTGGGTAACAACAACCGCCGCCATATCCACCGCCGTATCCATACCCGTAACCGCCGTATCCACCATACATACTTCCATGACTATAATTAGACATACTTTTGACCTCCTTTGGAAATACACTCGGCCTCTCATAAGTGAAGGCGAAGCGTGTAATATAAACTATGTATGAATGCACTATTTGTATAGTCATGCGCCTATGGCTTGAAAAAAATCTTCTCCGCCTCATCAGGCTGACCTCTTTCCTTGTCACAAACGCCTATAAAAATTATAGTGGTATGTGGAGATGTAAAGGGGGACCTTGTGATGAGACAGATGAAAAGAAGCATGAAAGCAGGTGCTGCTTTAGCGGGGATATGTACCCTTTTGCTGGCAGGATGCGGAGGTCAAAGTCCGTTCAATGACATGCAGGATGCGATGACGAAAATGAGTGAAAAAGAAGCATCTTTCGAAAAAGAGCAAGGTACACTGCAAAGCTATGAGAAAAAAGAACAGAAGCTGTATACAAAAATGATTCAAACAACAAAGGACCATACAAAAACAGTGTCAAGCCTTTCTGATCAGGCGTTAGCATCGGCAGCGAAACGAGAAGAACATTTAAAAACAGAAAAAGACAGTATGGATCAATCGAAAAAAGAATTGAACACGGTAAAGGAATCTGCCGCACGATTGCAAGATGCGGAGTTAAAAGAGAAAGCTGATCAAACAGTTAAATCAATCGAGAAACGATATGCGTCATATGATCAGCTTTACAAGGAGTATCAAAAGGCGCTGAAACAAGATCAGCATTTGTATCAATCTTTAAAGAAAGAGGATTTAGGATATAAAGAGCTGAAGTCTAAGCTGAAGGCCGTGAATCGTTCATATAGTAAAGTCAGAAAAGAAAGTAAGAAGTTCAATCAATATACAGACCAATTGAATGAGAATAAACAAGCTTTATATAAAGCGGCAGATCAAGAGTCAAAAAAGAGCTGAAAAACAGCTCTTTTTTTATTTTTCGACAAAAACAAACATTTTCTATTGTAGTACAGCAGTACACTCTATACTAGTACAGTTCGAGTTGTTTGTTAAACAGATTGATACAGTTCACCATAAAAAGTAAAGCGAATACATTTATTTAAATAAAGCCGTTAAATCAATTGACGGACTATTTTTCTTGTTGTAAACTATTCCTTGTTAACAGAAGTTGTATTAGTTTTTTGTGAACTATCGTTAATACAGTTAGAAGGACTCAAAAACGAGTGGTCAACCAATGTTTCGACAACGATCTTAGTGGCTATTATATACAGGAGTCATATGAGTATTTTGGGTTATCCTATATCTGTATGTATAAATGGATTCACGACAAATGGACTGTTAAAAGAAAGGAAGAGGTGACTTTAGAATGGCTGCAAAAACAAAAAAAGCAATTGTTGATAGCAAAAAGCAATTTGATGCCATCAAAAAGCAGTTTGAAACGTTTCAAATTTTAAACGAAAAAGGCGAAGTCGTAAACGAAGCGGCAATGCCGGATCTTTCAGATGACCAATTAAAAGAATTAATGCGCCGTATGGTGTTTACACGTGTATTAGATCAACGTTCAATTTCATTGAACCGTCAAGGACGTCTTGGCTTCTATGCGCCAACAGCTGGACAAGAGGCTTCTCAGCTTGCAACTCACTTTGCACTTGAGAAAGAAGATTTTATTCTTCCAGGATATCGTGATGTACCACAATTAATCTGGCATGGTCTTCCGCTAACAAAAGCATTCTTGTTCTCTCGCGGACACTTTGTTGGTAACCAAATGCCTGAAGATGTGAATGCACTTTCACCGCAAATTATTATTGGTGCACAAATCATTCAAGCTGCTGGTGTAGCTCTTGGTTTGAAAAAGCGCGGTAAAAAAGCTGTTGCAATCACTTACACTGGTGACGGTGGAGCTTCACAAGGTGATTTCTACGAAGGTATTAACTTTGCAGGGGCTTACAAAGCGCCAGCGATTTTTGTTGTCCAAAACAACAGATATGCGATCTCTACACCTGTTGAAAAGCAGTCTGCTGCACAAACAATTGCACAAAAAGCAGCTGCAGCTGGTATCGTAGGCGTACAAGTTGACGGTATGGATGCATTAGCTGTTTATGCAGCAACTGCTGAAGCTCGTGAGCGCGCTGTAAATGGTGAAGGTCCAACATTAATCGAAACTCTTACATTCCGTTACGGCCCACATACAATGGCTGGTGACGATCCAACAAGATATCGTACAAAAGAAGATGAAAACGAGTGGGAGCAAAAAGATCCATTGGTACGCTACCGCAAATTCTTGGAAAACAAAGGCCTATGGTCTGAAGAAGAAGAGAATAAAGTCATCGAAGATGCAAAAGAACAAATCAAACAAGCAATCAAAGAAGCTGACGAACAGCCTAAGCAAAAAGTCACTGACTTGATTGAAAACATGTACGATGTGAAACCATTCAACTTAGTTGAACAGCTTGAAATTTACAAACAGAAGGAGTCGAAGTAAGCCATGGCGCAAATGACAATGATTCAAGCGATCACTGATGCGTTACGCACAGAACTGAAAAATGACGAAAACGTTCTCGTTTTCGGAGAAGACGTTGGTAAAAACGGCGGCGTATTCCGTGCGACTGAAGGATTGCAAAAAGAGTTTGGTGAGGATCGTGTATTCGATACTCCACTTGCTGAATCTGGTATTGGCGGTCTTGCAATTGGCCTTGGACTACAAGAATTCCGCCCAGTAATGGAAATTCAATTCTTCGGATTCGTTTACGAAGTATTAGATTCTGTTTCTGGACAAATGGCTCGTATGCGTTACCGTTCTGGCGGACGCTGGCATTCTCCAGTGACAATCCGTTCTCCATTCGGCGGGGGAGTTCACACACCTGAGCTTCACGCTGACAGCTTAGAAGGTCTTATCGCACAACAGCCTGGTATCAAGGTTGTCATTCCTTCAACGCCTTACGATGCAAAAGGATTATTAATTTCTGCAATTCGTGACAACGATCCTGTAGTATTCCTTGAGCATATGAAACTTTATCGTTCTTTCCGTCAGGAAGTTCCAGAAGAAGAGTACACAATTGAAATCGGTAAAGCTGACGTGAAACGTGAGGGTTCTGACCTTTCAATCATCACTTATGGTGCAATGGTTCACGAATCACTAAAAGCTGCTGAAGAGCTAGAAAAAGAAGGCGTTTCTGCTGAAGTTATCGACCTTCGCACAGTAAGCCCGCTTGATATTGAAACAATCATCGCTTCTGTTGAAAAAACAGGCCGTGCGATCGTTGTTCAAGAAGCACAAAAACAAGCTGGTATTGCTGCAAACGTAGTAGCTGAAATCAATGACAGAGCGATCCTTAGCTTGGAAGCACCAGTACTTCGTGTAGCTGCACCTGATACTGTATTTGCTTTCTCTCAAGCTGAGAGCGTATGGCTTCCAAACCATAAAGACGTACTTGAAACAGCGAAGAAAGTTCTTGAATTTTAATTAAATGACAGAGGGGAAAAGAATTTATTTCTCTTCCCCTTTATCAATTACATGACCGTGTAAATTTATACACAACAAGGGTTCAACAAAATCTAGGAGGCGAAAAACAGTGGCATTTGAATTTAAACTTCCGGACATCGGAGAAGGTATCCACGAAGGTGAGATCGTTAAGTGGTTTGTTAAACCAAACGACGAAATCAATGAAGATGACGTTTTAGCAGAGGTACAAAATGATAAAGCAGTTGTAGAAATTCCTTCACCTGTTAAAGGAAAAGTATTAGAATTAAAAGTTGAAGAGGGAACAGTTGCAACTGTAGGACAAACAATCATTACGTTTGATGCACCTGGTTACGAAAATCTTCAATTTAAAGGCAGCGAAGAAGAAGGCGAAGCAAAAACTGAAGCTCAAGTACAAGGTACTGCTGAAGCTGGTAACGAGCCAGAGAAGAAAGAAGTAGCACAAGAAGAAGCGGCAGCAGCAACTGGTGCAGGTGCACAAGAGCAAGTAGATGCTGATCCAAACAAACGCGTCATCGCTATGCCATCTGTACGTAAATATGCTCGTGAAAAAGGCATTGAAATTTACAAAGTTGCAGGTTCTGGTAAAAACGGACGTGTGTTAAAAGAAGATATCGACAGCTTCGTTAATGGTGGTTCTGCAGCTCAAGAAGCAGCACCTCAAGCAGCTGAAAGTGCGAAAGAAGAAGCAGCTCCTAAAGCGGCAGCAGCTCCAGTTCTTGAAGGAGAATTCCCAGAAACTCGCGAGAAAATGAGCGGAATCCGCAAAGCAATCGCGAAAGCAATGGTGAACTCTAAGCATACAGCTCCTCACGTAACATTAATGGATGAAGTTGATGTAACAAACCTTGTTGCACATCGTAAACAATTCAAACAAGTTGCAGCTGATCAAGGAATCAAGTTAACTTACTTGCCTTACGTTGTAAAAGCTCTAACTTCTGCTTTGAAAAAGTACCCAGTACTTAACACTTCTATCGATGATAAAACAGATGAAGTTGTGCAAAAGCATTACTACAACATCGGAATTGCAGCTGACACTGAAAAAGGCTTGCTAGTTCCAGTTGTGAAAAATGCAGATCGCAAAGCGATTTTCGAAGTTTCTAACGAAATCAATGAGCTTGCAACAAAAGCACGTGATGGTAAATTGGCTCCAGCTGAAATGAAAGGTGCATCTTGCACAATCACAAACATCGGTTCTGCTGGTGGACAATGGTTTACTCCAGTCATCAACCACCCAGAAGTAGCGATCCTTGGTATTGGCCGTATCGCTGAAAAAGCGGTTGTTCGTGATGGCGAAATCGTTGCAGCTCCAGTCTTAGCTCTTTCCCTAAGCTTTGACCACCGTATGATTGACGGAGCTACTGCGCAAAATGCCCTTAACCACATCAAGCGTTTATTGAATGATCCACAATTAATTTTAATGGAGGCGTAAATTCATGGTAGTAGGAGATTTCCCAATCGAAACAGATACTCTTGTCATCGGTGCAGGTCCTGGTGGATATGTAGCTGCTATTCGTGCTGCACAGCTAGGACAAAAAGTAACAATCGTTGAAAAAGGAACACTTGGCGGCGTATGTCTAAACGTCGGCTGTATCCCTTCAAAAGCATTGATCAATGCTGGACATCGTTTCGAGAATGCAAAGCATTCTGAAGACATGGGTATCAAAGCTGAAAACGTAACAGTGGATTTCACAAAAGTTCAAGAGTGGAAAGCTTCTGTTGTGAACAAATTAACAGGTGGAGTTCAAGGTCTTCTAAAAGGAAATAAAGTAGACATCGTCAAAGGTGAAGCTTATTTCGTAGACAGCAACTCTGTACGTGTAATGGATGAAAATTCAGCGCAGACTTATACATTTAAAAATGCAATTCTTGCAACTGGATCTCGTCCAATCGAATTGCCTACATTTAAATACACAGACCGCGTGATCAACTCAACTGGTGCTTTAGCGCTTAAAGAAGTACCTAAAAAGTTAGTTGTCATCGGTGGTGGATACATCGGTACTGAGCTTGGTACTGCTTATGCAAACTTCGGAACAGAAGTTGTGATCCTTGAAGGTGGAGACGAAATCCTTCCAGGTTTCGAAAAGCAAATGAGCTCATTGGTTAAACGTAACCTGAAGAAAAAAGGAAACGTTGAAATCCATACAAACGCACTTGCAAAAGGCGTTGAAGAAAAATCTGATGGTGTCACTGTTACGTTCGAAGTAAAAGGTGAAGAAAAAACAGTTGATGCTGATTACGTACTTGTGACTGTTGGTCGTCGTCCAAACACTGATGAGCTTGGTCTTGAGCAAGTTGGTGTTGAATTGACTGACCGCGGAGTTGTCAAAACAGACAAACAATGCCGTACAAGCGTATCTAACATCTATGCAATTGGTGACATCGTTGATGGACCACCACTTGCACACAAAGCTTCTTACGAAGGTAAAATTGCAGCTGAAGCAATCGCTGGAGAGCCAGCTGAAATTGATTACCTTGGTATTCCTGCTGTTGTATTCTCTGAGCCAGAACTTGCAACTGTTGGATACACTGAAGCAGAAGCAAAAGCAGAAGGAATCGAAATCGTTGCAGCGAAATTCCCATTCGCAGCGAACGGACGTGCACTTTCTCTTGATGCAACTGATGGCTTCATGAAAATGATCACTCGTAAAGAGGATGGTCTAGTGATTGGTGCACAAATCGCAGGTGTTGGCGCTTCTGATATGATTTCAGAGCTTAGCCTTGCAATCGAAGCTGGAGTGACTGCTGAAGATATCGCAATGACAATTCACGCTCACCCAACATTAGGTGAAATTACAATGGAAACGGCTGAAGTAGCAATTGGAAGCCCAATCCACATCGTAAAATAATGAACCTATGAAACCCTCTCCTTGATGGAGAGGGTTTTTTTGGCGCCCTGAACACCATATGAAAAACCCCTCATGAGGTGAGGGGTTTTTTCATATGGTTATATATAAGTGCAAGGAAAATATCATTAGTTTGTATTGACGCGGTCTAAAGCATGGCATAAGGGCGATAAGATCTCCTGTTTACTGCGGACATTTCCTTCAACCTTCACGATGACTTTTTCATCATTGACAAGTAAAATAGCTGGCAGTTCATCAACTTCATTTTTCCAGCCTTTACGATCTTCTTTCACAATCATTTTTGACATTTCCTTAGGGTATTCATTTTTTAAATCGAGGACTGCATCATAATAAGGGCTTTCTTTATCAAGGTTTTCTGCATCAGTAAAAAAGAGAATTCTCGGTTTTTGAATATGACGGACTTGGTCGGTCTGATTCGGTATGATATACGCAAATGAGCATGAACTAAGTACAAAAAGCATGGGGAATATAATGAGAAGTGTCCTCATAAAATTCAATCTATTCACCTCAAAATCATTTGGGGTTGTCCCAACATTTTTAGGAGCTTGTTCCCTGTTAGTCACTCTAGTGTATCATGTCCTTTTTGACAATTTTCGATTGTTACTCAATTGTTACAGAATTGATATGAAGAAAAATACAATTGAAACGTTCCCTCAATATGATGAGAAAAAAGCACATATTTATAAAAAATGATTAAATGTATCATACAATTAACCGTTGACAACTTAATTGTGACATCATATTATAGAGATATGAAATAGATCAAACGCTTTCATACTATGAATGAAGAAAAGGGGAATGTACGTGGGTACAATTATTTGTCAAGATTGCAATGAAACCATTGATCAATTTGAAAATGAAAAAGTGACAACGCTATACGGAACATGTGGTCACTGCCATTGCTGTGATGAAGCCTCTGAATAAATAAAAAAGCATGCAGCTCCATTTGGGGCTGCATGTTTCTTTTTTATAAAATTGGTTTTTGTTCCTTAATCACACGAATCATTTCGAGCGTTGAATCTTCAGGTCCTTGGACAGGGAGACCAATTTCAATGTTTTTATAGATATACGAAATATTTTCTTCTGTGATAATTTCACCTGGTATAAAAATCGGAATACCTGGCGGGTACACCATGACAAACTCTGCGATGATGCGGCCGACTGCTTCCTTAAACGGAACGACTTCTGTTGTAGCATAAAAGGCGTCACGCGGCGTCATAGCAAGCGATGGGATCTCAGGCAGCAGCACTTCCGTTACCGCTTGTTTGCCGCTCTCACATGTAGAGGCTGCGGCAATTTCCTGCATCGCTGTCACGAGCGTATCAATCGTCTCATCTGAATCTCCAGGGGTGACGATACATAAAATGTTGTACAGGTCAGAGAGTTCTACTTCAATTCGGTAACTTTCTCTCAGCCATTTTTCGACATCATGTCCGTTTAACCCAAGGTCTTTAATGGAGATAATTAATTTCGTTGGGTCATAATCGTAAGTAGAAGCTGAACCGAGTACTTCCTTGCCAATGCAGCTAATCCCGTCAATTTGATTCAAGCGGTCTCTCGCTGATTCAGCCAAACGAATGGCTTCATCTGCAAGTGTCTTTCCTTCTGTGGCTAATCGCTTTCTAGCGACATCAAGTGACGCTAAGAGCAAATAAGAAGTGGACGTTGTCGTCAGCATACTCAAAATCGACTGCACGCGGTCTTTTGAAACAAGCCCTTCCTTCATATTTAAAATAGAGCTCTGCGTAAGAGAGCCGCCGAGTTTATGGACACTTGTTGCTGCCATGTCGGCACCTGCCTGCATGGCAGAGAGGGGAAGCTCATCGTGAAAATGTATATGCACACCGTGTGCTTCATCGACTAGGACAGGCACATCAAATGAATGGGCAATGTCTACGATTGATTTTAAGTCTGCTGAAATACCAAAATACGTTGGATTAATGACAAGCAAACCTTTCGCATCTGGATGCTCAGTGAGCGCCTTTTTGGCTGATTCAGGTGTAATGCCGTGAGAGATGCCAAGCTCTTTGTCTATTTCTGGGTGAATAAAAACAGGAATTGCGCCAGAAAATACAATCGCGGACATAATTGATTTATGGACGTTACGCGGAACGATAATTTTATCTCCAGGTCCGCATACCGTCATCACCATGGTCATGATGGCGCCGCTTGTTCCTTGTATGGAGAAAAACGTATGATCAGCACCGAAGGCTTCAGCAGCAAGCTCCTGTGCTTCTTTAATCATCCCTCGAGGTGAATGTAAATCATCGAGAGGTTCTATATTAATGAGGTCAATGCTTAATGCATTGTCGCCAATGAATGCTCTAAATTCAGGATCCATTCCGGCTCCTTTTTTATGGCCTGGAATGTGAAATTGGACTGGATTGATTGCTGCGTGTTTTTTTAGTCCAGTGTATAAGGGTGTATCATGTTGTGACAATTGCTTTCCCACCTTCATCGAAATACCTGCTATTATTGTGCCAATTACAGCAGATTTCATTGCATAAAACAAAAGAATTATATTATGAACTGATCGGAATGTAAAGCATAAAATCAATCGGTTTCTGATCAAACAGATGCTATAATAAAAGTTCAAATCAGAAATGAGTGTTAAAGTGAGGGACAAGTAAATGGAATATCAATATCCAATGGATGTCGACTGGACAACAGAGGAAAAGATTGCGGTCATTTCGTTTTTTCAGGCTGTTGAAAAAGCCTATGAAAAAGGAATTGCTAAGCAGGAGTTACTAGATGCTTATAAACGATTTAAAGAGGTTGTGCCATCAAAAGCAGAGGAAAAAACACATTGTGCGGCGTTTGAAAAGGGAAGCGGGTATTCCCCTTATCGTGCAGTGAAAACCGCAAGAGAGGTAGAAGAGACAGCTATTATACGTATGTAAAAAACGAGCCTATAAGGGCTCGTTTTAGCGTGTAGACAAACCCTCGCATTCGGTGTCAGGTCTGCGCTCCAGTGCTCACGAATGTTTCAATTCGCTCCGCTCCGGTGCTCGTCCTTCCTAGACTGCAAAGGTTTTCTATCACGCTGAAAAGAAGACAAAGGGCTAAAATCAAGATCATTTTAGCCCTTTGTCAACAATCTGAAACGAGCCTATAAGGGCTCGTTTTTTTATACAGATTCTTTCTGTGTGAAGCGGTATAGATACGTCAGCGTGCGGAAGGCATTTTCAATTTTTGATAGAAATTCTTCATTATTCATTTGAACGACTTCCTCTCTAGGAAGCTGAATGCCGCAAAGAAGCTCGGCTTTCTTGACTGTTTGAACACGTTCAAACAGCGTTTTCAGCTGTTCGGAATCTAGTTCGCTGTGACGCATGACATCTGGTTTCATATGATCTTTAGACCAAACAAAATCTTGCGGTATTTTCTGCTGGATGGTGTCTAGCTCTTTTTCAAATAGCTGGCCGTACTCACCTTTTACTGGAGATTCATAAATGAGCGCAAACCATACAAAGACATGTGTTTTCCAAAGCCCAATTTGAAAATGAGGAAGTTTTTTATATCCTCGCTTACTGTTTGCAAAAGCAACCCACGTATCATTTGGCGGATTGACTGATCTTCTAGCATGCTTTGCGACGTGTACAAACATTTCGTCTCCTGTAATAGAAGAAAGAAGTGGTGCAAAATGTTCGCCAAGTGCCTCAAGCTTTGGACGGACTCTTTCTTTTAATACAGTCATTCGTTCATCTAAACCATCAACTGTAAATGTCTCAAAATCATCATCTCTAAAACGCATTTCACCCATGTTATGCCTCCTGTATCTTTTAGCTGATCATATTTTATCATAGCTTGGGTCAAGCTCAAAAAAAGATGCACCGTCAGATCAAAGATTGTAAAGGACGTTGTGCAGCGTTTAAAACCATTCATTTTGTGGTACATAATCAATAGGTAAAGACACAATTTTCAGAATGTCGTTGCGGTTATGCGATCGCTTCATACGATATAAGCAAGAACCATTTCTCTTATCGTTTGAATTTTTTATCAATGAAAACTGACAAGGAATGAATCATTCTCTGGAAGGGGCGTTGACCAATGAAGCAAATCGTGAAGCAGGGGTATAGACAGGAGAAGAAGAATCGCATCGCTGTGTGGAGATTAGAGGTTGATTATGAGCTTTCTACGCTTCATGAAGCCATCGAACAAAAAAATGACACCCAAATCGAACGAAGCAAACGAAAGCTTGAGCGCCTAAGAAAAGAATGGGAGCAGCTTCAAGGATAAAACAAGGTGAGGTAAAAACGAACCAATTCATCGGTTCGTTTTTGTATGAAGCTGCTTTTTTCTTGCTTTTACGTACATAATATCAGTATGCTATTACAAATAGGTCCTACATAGAAAAGAGGTTTACAATCTGATGACAAACTGGGTGGAAATTGACCGTCTTGCAAAGCTTTGGGTAAAAGAAGCAGGGAGCCGTATTAAAGCGTCCATGCAGGAAGGTCTATCAATTGAAACAAAATCAAATCCGAATGATCTTGTCACGAATATCGATAAAGAAACAGAACGTTTTTTTATTGAAAAAATACAATCGACATTTTCAGATCATCACATTTTAGGAGAAGAGGGACAAGGGGAAGAGGTGACCTCACTTGATGGGATTGTGTGGATCATTGATCCGATCGATGGCACAATGAACTTTGTCCATCAAAAACGCAATTTTGCCATTTCAATCGGGATATTTGAAAATGGTGTGGGGAAAATCGGTCTTATTTATGACGTCATTCATGACGAGCTCTACCATGCCATCAAAGGAGAAGGAGCCTATATGAATGATATCCTGCTCCCGCCATTAAATGACGTGGAGATTGAAAAAGCCATTGTGGGTATTAATCCGACATGGGCGATCGAAAGCCCTTATTTTGACGCCAAACCGTTTGCCCGTCTTGTGCGTGACGTGAGAGGGACACGAACGATTGGATCAGCTGCCCTTGAGCTTGCTTATATTGCAAGCGGAAGAAGTGACGCATATGTCACGTTAAGGCTTGCGCCGTGGGATTATGCAGCGGGCTGCGTACTACTTGATGAAGTAGGGGCTGTTTACTCAAATATTCACGGAGAACGTCTTACGTTCTTATATAAAAACAGCATAGTGGCCGGAAATCGATCCATTTGTGAAAAAATCTTGCATGATTACATAGAAGGAAGCGGAAATAAAAAATAAACGATATCACTTCATGAGAATGAAGTGATTTTTTGTTTTTCCTGAAACTTTTTGGTAAGGCGGATGTCTATACGAATGAGGCCTTAATTTCATGTAAAGGATTGTGTATGAATGTTTGATTTGTTTAGTGATTTATCGCTCCATTTTGAAAGGTATTTTATTTTAAATGAGTACAGTATCCACATTATTCAATGGTGTGTACTTGGACTATTTGTCCTTTTCATGACACTTCCCATATGGAAAGAAAAGAAGAGTGGTTATGTATTCTATGCTGGAATCGTATTAAGAGTTGTTCTGCTTGGCGGTATGACAGTTGAAATGATCCACCAAGTCCTAGCTAGACAGTATACGATCGAAACATTTGAAGTGCTGACAGATTTCATGCAATTTCTCATCTATGGGTATGTCTTGCTTGCATCATTGTATTATGTGATTACTCTTCCTTATTTAAAAAATAAAGGTATGTTTTTTGCTTTTGATTTATCTGTATTACTTCTGCCTTTATGTCAAACAGTGTTTATTGTGTTTGCTGAAAGCAAAAAGTTCTTTCTTAGCGGTGATACGGGGCTAGTATGGAGAGATATAATCACCATTTTGGCTATGGCTTGCTTTGCCGCATTGCTGCTGCACCTTTTCTTTCGCTTGTTTTGGCACTGGAAGTGGAAGGAATTGCTTTTATTCTATGGTTTGATTTTTGCAGCCTTGCTTTATATATTTTATCCTTCTATTTCGAAGTACGAGCTTCAATCTACTTTTAAATCGATTGTCATTTTAGTAGCAGCAGCAGGAAGCTTTATGACGATTTATTTGTTATCTGCTTTACTCCGGGACAAGGTGAGATTAAGGAAGTGGGGCGCTGGTTGTATAGCTGTCTTTTTTCTGCTGCTACTCAACCCGGTCATCAATATTCCTCATACCATGTTTCAATTCACTAAAACGGAACTTGCAGATACTTTCTCGGAAGAATATCGCCCTTTATCTGCAGGAAGTGCAAAAGCATTCGCTTCAAAATTTGTACCAGAGAACCAATCGCTGTATTTAAATGCTAGTCATCAGGCTATCCCTTATCATTACGTGTTTGCAGATGATCAGTATGAAGTGAATATTTCTGCGTTTACAGGTGAATTAAGCGAATTTTCTTATCGAGGTCGTGTAGAGGGAAAGGAACTGACCGATAAAGAATATAGGAAAAAAACCATCGAATTTTTCGAAAGAAGCGGGCGGTCAATCGATCTACAGCGCATTCAATTAGCTGTAAAAAAAGAGGGCGGAGAGACGGACGTTCTTCTTCTGCCAAAAATGTCTCAGAATGAAGAGGACAGTTTAGCGTTTGCCACCTGGAAAAAAGGGACGCTTCGACAAGCGCGATACGTAAACGCCATCTTTCAATTAAAGGATATAGACGGAATCCATTTAACAGAAACGGAGATAAAAAACAGGATCAACAGTATTTATAAACATTTAAACCTAAAGCCGCCAGCTTATCAAATCACAGGCATTGATGAATTTTATTTTGATTGGCAGCATGAAGTGAGGGTCACAACTAAAGATCAATCAGAGTTTCTGTTTAATGGCTCAACAAAAGAAGTTATCAGCTTTAAGCTGTCAAAAGCGATTCTTCAACAGAAAAAAGGGAACGTCAGCGATGAAGATTTGTTAAAGATCATAGGGAAAACGCCAAAAGACGTAAGGAAAGAAACAGGCACTAGTGAAAGTAAACAATATACATTTAAACGCTCCTCTCAAGTCGTCAATCTGTTTAAAGGGGATGATGTAATTGAGTTGAGAGTGCAAGTTGCTTCTTCTATCCCGCACGCAGTATCTAATCAAGATCGTGAGGAAGTCTATCAGCAAGTACTTAAAAGGTATAAACCATATACGATCTATAAAAAACAAATAAAACCTGTGAGAATGATCGACAAAGAAGGGAACATCGACATTTCATGGCTTGTCATCATACAAACCTTCGGATCAAATGAGCATAAAATCTATGAAGTGAATGGGCGAACAAAAGAGGTGCATCGTTTTGACAGATAAAGAAAAACAAGCCATCTTTCAAGACTTATATGAACTGTATCAAGAAGGGGATCTGGGAGCCGAGGCCGCCAGCTGGATGAAGGCACACGAACAGCAATTTCAGCATGTGGCCGCGGGAAGAAAGCAGTCTTCAGTGCCGATGGAAAGCCATAATGACTATGACGATTTAAAACGCATGAAAGGGTTTATTTACTCGTTATACTTCTTTTTTATCGTTTTATCGATTTGGATGACTGTGTGGTTTTATTTTTGATGTCCAGACCAGCCGACCAAATTGAAAAAATCTATGAAGATTATTTTCAGGAAATCACCAAATATTTATATCGCCGGACGGGAAATATGGAAACGGCCAAGGACCTTGCGCAAGACGTATTTATGAAGGCACTGCATGGGTTGTCCTCCTTTAAGGGACATTCTAGTATGAAAACATGGCTTTATACCATTGCGTATCACACATTTGTGAATGACTATCGCCGAAAAATAAAATGGACTTTTACGAACGTAGAAGAAATGGATTTCTTAGAGCAGCAGTCGTTCACAACACCAGAAGATTACATCGAAACACAAGCTGACATAGAAAGGCTGTGGCATCATATTCATCAGCTGAAGGATTCATATCGGGATGTCCTCATTTTAAGAGATATTCAAGAATTATCATATGAAGAAGTAGCTGAAATTTTGAATTGGACTTTATCTAAAGTCAAAACAACCCTTCATCGAGCGAGATTAGAGCTGAAGCGAATGCTACATTGTGAGGAGTTCAATAAATGAGCTGTTATTTGATTGAAGAATTGTTACCACTTTATATAGAGGGAGACACAAGTGCAGAAACAAATAAAATTGTTGCAGAGCACATACAATCCTGCGAAAGCTGCCGTCACCTTTATCACGAAATGAAAGAGCCAATAACCCTTATACAGACTCCTGATCTCGTGCCATATATAGATGAAAAGGAAGAAAAAAGAAAATTTGAAAAGCGCTACTATGGTAAGCTGCTTTATCGAGCAAGTATCGCGTTTGGTATAGGATACGTCATGATGATCATTCTTTATTGGCTGAAATAGAAAACCCCCATCTGGATGAACCAGGTGGGGGTTTTTTCTGAGCTTAGCTTAATTTTTCTTTGGCAATTTGAACTGCATCATAGAACGTTTTCAATTGCTCTTGAGGAATTTTCTTAAGCATTTGGTTGAAAACAAGTAATTCAGTAGAGCTGAATCCAAGACCTTTTGCGATTTTTGAATCAATTACAACGTTTCCTTTTTTGTCTAGAACAAGGGCATCACCAGCAAGATCAGCAATTCTGATCACTGATTTGAAAAGCTTTTCGAATTTAGCCGCTTCTTCTTTTGTAAGACCAAGTTCAACAGCTTTTGCTGCATCAAAAACCAATTTCCCTTTTTCGTTTTTAGTGATGCTTTCACTGAAAACGATTGTAAGAACAGCTGCGCGATCTAAGAATTTCTCAGCAGTCGCCGCTTCTTCTTCAGTTAGTCCGAGCTCAACAGCTTTTTTCACATCAAATGTGTAGCTGTTGTCTTCCTCAACAAATGAATTGATGAGAATGTTGATGACACGCTCGTTTTTCTCCAATAATTCTTTAATGATTTGCTGCTGTTCAAAAGGAATTCCTTTGAAAGTTGCAGCGCTTGCTTGCCCAGGAGCTACTGTTGTGAAAGTAAGAATGATAGCTAAAGCGAAAAATACAACAGAGCTGAGCGATTTGCTCAAAAACTTCTTCATGCTTCTTTTCTCTCCCTTTTCTGTTAAATTTTGTTGCAAGGAAAGCATACCATGAGAAACTTTGTGGAAGAATAGGAAAATTGTAACTTTCTGTTTGATTTTGGAGAACTATAAAAGTTCTTGTCGAAAAATGGAGGGGTTCAGATTGCTTATTTTTGTCAATTCTTCAAGATACGTTTCGTCTGATGAATGGAGCTTTCATAGGTGATTTGTCTTGTTTTTACTCAAAATAAAAAGCCTTCTACATATAGAATGTAAAAGGCTTTTAACTAATTTTATGATTGCACGTTTAATTTTCTTTTTAATGTAAATCCTGTACCCATGAAAATCATGGTGAACACGATACTTAAACATGTGCCCAGTATGTTTTTTTCTGCAAGAGATACCCCAATAAACGCCATACTGACAACTGCAAGTAATGCACATAATAATAGAAGCCATTTGATTTGTTTCATTTGTCTCCATCCCTTTTTTTAGAGTTAATATAAGTTTACAGAAAAACGATCGGCATTTAAAGGGGATTGTGATATAATATGAAAGTTATCTAATTATTTTAGGAGATGAAAATGTGAAACTTCGAAAAGACCTTCGCAACATCGCAATTATTGCCCACGTTGACCATGGTAAAACGACGCTTGTTGACCAATTGCTCCATCAAGCTGGTACTTTCCGTGCGAATGAAAATATCGCTGAGAGAGCCATGGATTCAAATGATTTAGAGCGAGAGCGCGGTATTACGATTTTAGCTAAAAATACTGCGATCCATTATAAAGATACACGCATTAATATTTTAGATACACCAGGACACGCCGATTTCGGTGGTGAAGTTGAGCGTATCATGAAAATGGTAGATGGTGTGCTTCTCGTTGTGGATGCTTATGAAGGCTGTATGCCTCAAACACGCTTTGTGCTGAAAAAAGCACTTGAGCAAAACTTAACACCAATCGTCGTCGTCAATAAAATTGACCGCGACTTTGCTCGTCCGGCTGAAGTAGTCGATGAAGTGATTGACTTGTTCATTGAATTGGATGCAACAGAAGAACAGCTTGAATTCCCAGTTGTCTATGCATCTGCAATCAATGGTACAGCAAGTAACGATGCGAGCAAGCAAGATGAAAACATGGAATCTTTGTTTGAAGCCATTGTTAACCATATTCCTTGCCCAGTTGATAACCATGAAGAGCCGCTTCAATTCCAAGTGGCACTACTTGATTACAATGATTATGTTGGCAGAATTGGAATTGGCCGTGTATTCAGAGGAACAATGGAAGTAGGACAGCAAGTGGCCTTGATGAAAATCGACGGCACAGTGAAACAATTCCGTGTAACAAAGATCTTTGGTTTCCAAGGATTAAAACGAGTGGAAATCAACGAAGCGAAAGCGGGAGATCTTGTCGCTGTATCTGGAATGGAAGACATCAACGTAGGTGAAACGGTTTGTCCGGTAGAACACCAAGAAGCACTTCCAATCCTTCGTATTGATGAGCCGACACTTCAAATGACGTTTGTTGTAAACAACAGCCCATTTGCAGGCCGTGAAGGAAAATACGTGACATCACGTAAAATCGAAGAGCGTTTAGAGCAGCAGCTTCAAACAGACGTCAGTCTTCGTGTGGATCCAACTGATTCACCTGATGCTTGGGTTGTTTCTGGGCGCGGAGAGCTTCACTTATCCATTCTCATTGAGAATATGAGACGTGAAGGATTTGAATTACAAGTATCGAAGCCAGAAGTTATTGTAAAAGAAGTTGATGGTGTTCGATGTGAGCCTGTTGAGCGCGTTCAAATTGATGTACCAGAAGAGCATACTGGCTCTGTTATGGAATCAATGGGTGCAAGAAAAGGTGAAATGATTGACATGATCAATAATGGTAACGGTCAAGTTCGCCTGATCTTTACAGTGCCATCACGTGGTTTAATTGGTTATACAACTGAATTTCTTTCATTAACTCGTGGTTTTGGTATTTTGAACCATACGTTTGACAGCTACCAGCCAATGCAGTCTGGTCAAGTTGGCGGACGCCGTCAAGGTGTACTTGTTTCAATGGAAACAGGTAAAGCGACTGCTTACGGAATCCAAGGTGTTGAAGAGCGCGGTGTGATCTTCGTTGAGCCGGGTACTGAAGTATACCAAGGGATGATCGTCGGGGAGCATAACCGTGAGAATGACCTTGTTGTGAACGTAAGCCGTATGAAACAACAAACAAACGTACGTTCAGCGACGAAAGATCAAACGGTTAGCATGAAAAAACCTCGTATTATGTCACTTGAGGAATCTCTTGAGTACTTGAATGAAGACGAATACTGTGAGGTTACACCTGAATCAATTCGTCTTAGAAAGAAAATTTTAGACAAAAACGAACGTGAGAGAGCAGCGAAGAAGAAAAAGCTAGCAGGATTATCTTAATTCCATGAAGAATTAAAAAGATAGAACCCTGAAAGATAAGGGGAGGGAATCTTTTTGAATGATCAGGAAGTAAGTGAAAATCTATCCTTTTTCGCGATGCTGTTTCGTGTCGATGAAAATCCGCAAACAGGGATGTGGCTCCTATATGGCACCATCCTTGTTTTAGCGATTATTGTTTTTAAGCTCGGCTTTGCAAGACGTTTACCGATTTTAAAAGCGCTCGTGATTTATTTGTTTTTGATTTTTGGCTGCACGTTTCTTACATTTCTAGGAATCTTCCTGCCAGTAGCGGAAGGACTGGTTGTGGCAGCTGCCATTTTGATTATTTATAAAATACGGCTGCATCGTGCGAAAAAAGAAGGAACAGTCAATACGTAAAAAAAGACCTGAACATGTGTCAGGTCTTTTTTTATGTCTTTTGTTCTTTCTTTCCTTTTTTCCTCTTTTTCTCTTTCGTCGCAGGATCTTGATAAAGAGAGAATCTGCCAGTTTTGATGCGGGCTTCTGTTTTTATTTTAATACGTTCTTGGCAGTCATCGCACATATATGTATGAATTGGCCGGTTTCTTAACCGTTTAGCAACGAGTGTATCATCATCAATGGTTTCAAGCTTTTCACATAATGAGCACTTCACTCTCATCATTTTCACCTCACTTTATTGCATTTATTATAGCATGTTTTCCAGACACTTAAAATCAGCGCTTATATCATAGGAGATATAAGCCGTTCTCATTATTTCTTCTGATTCATATGATGGTTCGATTGGTCGTTTTGATTTTTTTCTAACTGCTTTTGATCATGTTCTTTGAGCTGATTATTCGGATCATTTGTCGGGTCTTTTTCGTTACGTTCAATCTCATTTCTCGGCATCTCTGGCATCACGCGGCCGACAATGGCAGCTAGTTCATCCATAATTCCGCTTACAGGACGGCCTGCTTGAATTTCTTTGCCCATTTCTTTTAAACGGCTGACTGTATCCGGGTCAGCAACCACAACAGCATTTGCACCTTCAGGGTCATTTCTCAGCGCTTTTGCAACTGAATATTTAATGGTTTCTACTTTGCTTCTATCTAAATCATCTTTTACATCAATACCAACAACAGCATAACGGCCGATGACGATTGCCGTTGCATCATTGACATCAGCTACGTGCTCTGTCACATTGACAAGATGCTGGGCAACATCTGTGGATGGGCGGGCTTGATTTGTCTTTTTCTTCGATGAGTCTGACACCCTTACTAAGTGCTGGCGTCCATCTTGCTTGTCCATCGCTTCTGGCTTTTCCTGCTGCTCGCAAGCGCCTAACAGAATGATCGTTTGAATCATGAATAATGTTAAAAATAGTCGCATCTAAATTCCCTCCTTCACAAACTGCATGATTTATTTTATTGTTGAATTAACCTTCTAACTTTATTCATGAAAACATATATTTTAACAATCGTTTTGGGAAAGACAAGGATGAATGAAACCCCGATCAGGAGGCGAAGGACCTGAGTAAAATTTATGTATTAGACACAAATGTGTTATTACAGGATCCGAATTCAATCTTTTCATTTGAAGACAACGAGGTCGTCATTCCGGCCGTTGTGTTAGAAGAAGTAGACTCGAAAAAGAGATACATGGACGAGGTTGGGCAAAACGCCCGGCGCGTCTCACGTTTAATCGACGGTTTGAGATCGAAAGGGAAACTGCATGAAAAAATTACGCTAGAGTCAAAAGGGACGCTGCGCATCGAGCTGAATCATCGCTCTTTTCATGAGCTTCAAGAAATTTTTATTGAAAAAACGAACGATAATCGGATTTTGGCTGTCGCGAAAAATTTGAGCTTAGAGGAAGAAACAAAGCCTGACGGCCGGCCTGTCATTTTGGTCAGCAAGGATGTCTTAGTCCGGGTAAAGGCAGATGCCATAGGTCTTCAGGCAGAGGACTTCTTAAGTGACCGTGTGCTGCAAAACGAAGACATTGATAACGGCTATCATGAGCTCTATATTCCGACGGAGCAATTGAATACATTTTATAAGCAAAGTAAATTACTGGTAAATGAAGTCACAAGTGCACCGTTAAACCCTCATCAATTTGTCATTATGAAGGGGAATGAAGGCGGCTCTGCTTTAGGAATGCTTGATCAAAAAGCAGAGAACGTGAAACGGCTTATTTATGATCAAGAGCATGTTTGGGGAATCCGTCCGAAAAATGTTCAGCAGACGATGGCATTAGAGCTGCTATTGCGCCGTGATATTCCGCTCGTGACTTTGATCGGAAAAGCGGGAACTGGTAAAACACTGCTTGCACTGGCTGCCGGATTAATGCAGACAGAGGATCTCGGCATGTTTAAAAAACTGATCGTAGCCCGTTCAATTGTTCCTGTTGGTAAGGACTTAGGCTACTTGCCAGGTGAAAAGGAAGAGAAACTCAGACCATGGATGCAGCCGATCTATGACAACTTAGAATTTTTATTTAATACAAAAAAACCTGGTGAACTTGATGCGATTTTGGCGGGAATTGGTTCTATTCAAGTGGAAGCTTTAACGTATATCCGCGGAAGAAGTATCCCTGATCAATTTATAATCATTGACGAGGCGCAGAATTTAACGAAACACGAGGTGAAAACATTATTAACGCGAGTCGGAGAAGGAAGTAAAATTGTGCTGATGGGGGACCCGGAGCAGATCGATCATCCTTATTTAGACAGCTTAAATAATGGACTTACGTATGTCATTGAGCGGTTCAAAGGACAGCAAATATCTGGACATGTCAAGCTTGTCAAAGGAGAAAGGTCTGGACTTGCACAGCTTGCAGCTGATTTGCTATAGTCCAGACCCTCTGTCTTATGTAATGATGAGCTCTTTGACACCTTTTATCGGCTGAGTGAGGTTGGACTGATCCGCGAAATAAACGTGGATTGGTCCTTCTTCTGTCATAGGCTTTCCATTTTGGCTGAAGTGTGCAATACTTTCCATTGCCTGAGAAAGAGGCACAGCAATTGTCCCTGTTTCTGTGACAAATTCGCATGTATCTGCATGTTCAAGCGGTTCTGCATTTTTCAGCATATCACCTAGCTTCATTCCGAAGCTGCCTGTGACGAGTCTTTCCTTTTCGTACTTCTTCTCTGTTTTTAAAGTGGGTGGAAGTGTTTGCCCTTCTCTGATCACCCGCTCTTGGTCAAGCTCCTGATCCAGCTGATTTTCTTCATTTGCTGCGCTCTTTTCAAAAAATGAATCCATTAAAAATTTGCGGTCATCAAAAATCCAGACACTTGGATCAATGGTGATCTTGTACTTTACGTTCCCCTTAATTTGAATGATGCTCATGTTTAAGACAACCCCTTTCCACCATAAATTATAGAAGTTTTCGCCTGCTTTGTCACTTTCATAAACATGCTTCTCCTTGTACACACTAATCGTACATGAAAGATAGGGAGGATGTTGGGCATGGCATGTCGTGACAATGAAGAGCTTAAGCGATTTGTGGAGGAAGCAAAAAAAGTGGCCAAAGATGGCAAAGTAGCATCCTATATTCCCGCTCTTGCCAAAGCGGAACAGACAGATTTATCTGTGGCTGTGTACCATGTAAGTAATACTTGCCACTCGGCAGGAGATGTAGATAAACGCTTTACCCTTCAAAGTATTTCTAAAGTATTAGCCCTTGCGCTCGTGCTTTCAGAAGAAGGGCCTAAAAAAGTCTTTCAATTTGTTGGACAAGAGCCAACAGGTGATCCGTTTAATTCAATGATTAAGCTGGAAACAGCAAGTCCGAATAAGCCGCTGAATCCAATGATTAATGCAGGAGCACTTGCAGTCACAAGCTTAATAAGAGGAGCGACTCCGCAAGATCAGCTTAACCGCTTGCTTGGCTTTATTAGAGAGCTTGCAAATGACAAAAGCATTACATACTGCAAGGAAACAGCCGCATCCGAATTTGAGACATCAATGATTAACCGGGCTATGTGCTATTATATGAAGCAATATCATATTATTAGAGGGAACGTAGAAGAGGTCATGGATGTGTATACGAAACAATGTGCCATTATGATGAACAGCTTAGATTTGGCGAAAATTGCTTGTGTTTTTTCATTAGATGGCAGACATCCAGAGACGGGGCAGCAAATTCTTTCAAAAGATGTCGCTAGAATTTGTAAAACCTTTATGGTGACGTGCGGAATGTACAATGCAAGCGGGGAATTTGCCATTAATATCGGCATACCCGCTAAAAGCGGTGTTTCAGGCGGGATTATGGGAGCGGCTCCATATGATTTTGGGATCGGAATTTTCGGTCCTGCCCTGGATGAAAAAGGGAATAGTATTGCTGGAATTAAGCTGCTTGAGCTCATGAGTGAAAAATATGAGATGAGTATCTTTTAATGATGATTGTCTTCTTTTTATTTTTAAAATGCGAACTGTACAAATCTGCTTGCAATTTTGGCCGTTTCGCTTTATGATAAATAGAAGAATTAGGTACTCGCCTGGGGAACGGAGGGATACTTTTGGCGTCAGAAATTTTAGTCGATCATCGGCAAAAAGCACTGGCTTTATTAAAATTGGATGCAGATAAAATTTTAAAATTGATCCAAGTGCAAATGGACAACTTAACGATGCCGCAATGTCCTCTTTATGAAGAGGTTTTAGATACTCAAATGTTCGGATTATCGAGAGAAATTGATTTTGCTGTCCGGCTTGGATTAGTTGATCAACATGAAGGCAAGAAACTACTCGATAAACTTGAGAGAGAGCTTTCCGCACTTCATGATGCGTTCACAAAAAAATAATGATTGAAAACTCAAACTTCCACAACATAAGTTTGAGTTTTTTTGTCCTCTCATTTCTTTTGATGGATTGACGGCAAACGGACTTGATTCTTTCATGAATGACGAACAATATAAAAGAGGTAAAACGGGATCAAACGGAGAAAATGTAGTAGAATAAGAACAGCTAAGAAGATATCAAGCAGTAGAAACAGACGTTAGGAAGAGGATTATATGTTAAAGAGAATGCTAAAATCGTATGACTACTCATTATTGTTCGCCATTATCTTAATCAGCGCATTCGGTTTGGTTATGGTGTATAGCTCAAGTATGATTACATCTGTTATCAGATACGATGCCGCGCCAGATAACTTTTTTAAGAAACAGCTCTTATTTATGATTGTTGGGGCAGCCATCTTAATCTTTACGGCATTAGTTCCATATCAGCTGTTTTCAAATAAGAAATTCCAGATTGGTATGCTGCTGCTTTCAGTTTTTTCCCTCATCTATGTGTACTTTGGCGGCCATATTGCAGGGAACGCAAGAAGCTGGATCAAATTAGGCCCTTTTAGTCTTCAGCCAGCTGAATTCGTGAAGATTGTCGTCATTATCTACCTTGCTGCGGTGTATGCCAAAAAGCAGCATTATATTGATCATATTTTAAGAGGTGTTACGCCCCCGATCGTGATTGTCTCTATCCTGTGCGGATTTATCATTTTGCAGCCGGACTATGGGACAGCCTTTATCATTGGTATGATTGCCCTTGCGATGATTTTATGCTCAGGTTTTAGCGGCAAAACGCTAGCGAAGCTGCTCGCGCTATTTAGTGCAGTAATGGTCGTCGTGACCCCATTTATTATTCTTTTTTGGGATAAAATTTTCACGCAAAATCGTCTCGGACGTTTTGAGAGTTTCCAAGATCCATTTAAAGATGCAGGGGCTACTGGGCATCAATTGATTAATTCATATTATGCGATTGGATCAGGCGGCTTTTTTGGACTCGGTCTAGGGGAAAGCGTTCAAAAGTACGGGTATCTTCCAGAGCCGCACACAGACTTTATCATGGCAATTATTTCAGAAGAGCTTGGCTTTTTCGGCGTGTTTTTTGTTCTCGCTCTTCTTGGTTTCATCGTTGTGAAAGGTTTTTATATTGCGAGAAAGTGTGAAGATCCGTTTGGAAGTTTGCTTGCAATAGGAATTTCCTCCATGATTGCCATCCAAACTTGTATCAATTTAGGCGGTGTTTCAGGTCTTATTCCGATCACTGGGGTGACACTTCCGTTTATCAGCTACGGGGGATCGTCCATCATTTTACTTAGCATCTGTATGGGAATCCTGCTGAATATCAGCATGTTTACTGAATATAAAGAGCGTTACAAAAAGAAAAAATCAATGAGCAAACCATCGGTTGAAAAAAATGGATTGCAGAAAACTTTGAATCTTTAGAAAACAAAAGTGTACAGTTTTCATTTCTTCCTTTATTATAGAGTACATATAAAATTTTAAGGGATATGGAGGAGTGAGAATGTCACAGAGAACAATTCAAAAGGTTCTAGTTGCAAACAGAGGGGAAATCGCTATCAGAGTCTTCAGGGCCTGTACGGAGCTCAATTTACGTACAGTGGCCATTTATTCCAAAGAAGACTCGGGCTCTTATCATCGCTATAAAGCGGATGAAGCATATCTAGTTGGAGAAGGGAAAAAACCGATTGATGCCTACCTCGATATCGAGGGGATCATCGAAATTGCAAAACGAAATGACGTGGATGCGATTCATCCAGGCTACGGATTTTTATCCGAAAACATTCATTTTGCAAGACGATGCGAAGAGGAAGGCATTCAATTTATCGGTCCAACTTCTCAGCATTTAGATATGTTTGGAGATAAAGTAAAGGCGAGAGATGAAGCGAAAAAAGCTGGTATTCCAGTCATTCCGGGAAGTGACGGACCAGTTGATTCGGTCGAAGAAGTCGAAAAATTCGGTGAAGAATACGGTTACCCGTTTATTATTAAAGCTTCACTAGGCGGCGGCGGCCGGGGTATGCGGATTGTCAGATCAAAAGAAGAGCTGAAGGAAGCCTATGACCGTGCGAAGTCAGAGGCAAAAGCTGCTTTTGGAAATGACGAAGTATACGTTGAAAAGCTGATTGAAAATCCAAAACATATTGAAGTGCAGGTGATTGGTGACAATCACGGCAATATCATTCATTTATATGAGCGTGACTGCTCTGTTCAAAGGCGGCACCAAAAGGTCATTGAAGTGGCGCCAAGTGTGTCTCTAACAGATCAATTGCGTGAAGATATTTGCGAAGCGGCTGTTCAGCTTGCCCAGAATGTATCGTACATCAATGCTGGGACTGTAGAATTCCTTGTTGCAAATGGAGAGTTTTATTTTATTGAAGTCAATCCAAGGGTGCAGGTAGAACACACGATCACAGAAATGATCACAGGTGTCGATATCGTCCAAACCCAAATTCTTGTCGCAAAGGGGCATAACCTTCACAGCAAGGAAGTTGGTATTCCAAAGCAAGAAGATATCTTTACACATGGCTTTGCTATTCAATCAAGGGTCACAACAGAAGATCCTCTAAATGACTTTATGCCAGATACAGGAAAAATTATGGCCTACCGCTCAGGTGGGGGTTTTGGTGTACGTCTCGATACAGGGAACAGCTTCCAAGGAGCGGTCATTACACCTTATTACGATTCACTATTGGTCAAGCTGTCCACATGGGCGCTCACGTTTGATCAAGCGGCTGCTAAAATGGTTCGAAATTTACAAGAATTCAGGATTCGCGGAATTAAAACAAACATCCCATTTCTTGAAAACGTCGCTAAGCATGAAAAGTTCCTAAAAGGGGAATACGATACATCGTTTATCGATTCAACGCCAGAACTATTTATTTTCCCTAAGCAAAAAGACCGCGGAACGAAGATGCTTACTTATATTGGTAACGTTACCATTAATGGGTTCCCTGGCATTGCGGAGAAAAAGAAGCCTCATTTTGACAAGCCAAACGTACCGAAGCTTCCTCTCCATCAAGAGATTTCATCTGGGACAAAACAATTGTTAGATACGCATGGACCTGAGGGACTTGCCAATTGGGTAAAAGAACAAAGTAGCGTCCTTTTAACAGATACAACCTTTAGGGATGCGCATCAGTCTCTGCTTGCGACACGCATCAGAACACATGATTTAAAGAAAGTTGCCCAGCCAACAGCAGGTTTATGGCCAGAGCTGTTTAGTATGGAAATGTGGGGCGGCGCTACATTTGATGTTGCGTACCGTTTCTTAAAAGAAAATCCTTGGGAACGATTGAAAGAGCTTCGTCAAGAAGTGCCAAACACGCTGTTCCAAATGCTTTTAAGATCATCAAACGCTGTTGGATATACAAACTATCCGGATAATGTGATCAAAGCATTTGTAAAAGAATCAGCCGAGGCAGGGATTGACGTATTCCGTATTTTCGACAGCTTAAACTGGGTCAAAGGCATGACGCTTGCCATTGATTCTGTTCGGGAATCAGGCAAAGTGGCAGAGGCGGCCATTTGTTATACGGGGGATATTCTTGATCCATCTCGTCCAAAATACGATCTTGAGTACTATGTATCTCTTGCGAAGGAGCTTGAATCTGCCGGCGCACATATTTTAGGTATTAAAGATATGGCGGGGTTATTAAAACCGCAGGCGGCCTACGAGCTAGTCTCTGCTTTAAAAGATGAGCTTACGATCCCTATCCATCTTCATACGCATGACACGAGTGGAAATGGACTGTTCACCTATGCAAGAGCGATTGATGCAGGAGTCGATATTGTGGATGTTGCCGTCAGCTCTATGGCAGGACTCACATCGCAGCCAAGTGCAAGCTCGCTTTACTATGCTTTAGATGGGCATGAAAGAAAGCCAGACATGAACGTCCAATCTGTCGAACGCCTTTCTCAATACTGGGATTCCGTCAGAAAATACTATCGTGAGTTCGAAAGCGGCATGAATTCACCTCATACAGAAATTTATGAGCATGAAATGCCTGGCGGTCAATATAGTAACTTGCAGCAGCAGGCGAAAGGTGTCGGCCTAGGCGAGCGCTGGAACGAAGTAAAGGAAATGTACAGACGTGTGAATGATATGTTTGGTGATATTGTGAAAGTGACACCATCCTCTAAAGTAGTTGGAGATATGGCACTTTATATGGTACAAAATGATCTAACAGAAGAAGATGTTTATGAAAAAGGAGCAACACTAGACTTCCCGGATTCTGTTGTGGAATTATTTAAAGGCTATTTAGGCCAGCCGCATGGCGGATTCCCAGAAAAGCTGCAAAAGCTGATTTTAAAAGGGGAAGAGCCTCTTACTGTCAGACCTGGTGAGAAGCTGAAGCCAGTGGACTTTGAAGACATTAAGAAGCAGTTCAAAGAATCTCATGATCTGACGTTAACAGAGCAAGACGCGATTGCGTATGCCTTATATCCGAAAGTCTTTTCTGAATTTGTCCAAACAGCAGAAAGCTATGGTGACATCTCTGTTCTTGATACACCAACATTCTTCTACGGGATGAGGCTTGGAGAAGAAATTGAGGTAGAAATCGAAAAAGGAAAAACCCTTATAGTCAAACTCGTATCAATTGGTGAACCGAATCCAAATGCCACAAGAGTTCTTTACTTTGAGTTAAATGGTCAGCCGCGTGAAGTGGTGATTAAGGATGAAAGCATCAAATCCTCCGTTCAAGAAAAAATGAAGGCGGACCGTTCGAATCCAAATCACATCGCCGCATCGATGCCAGGCACTGTCATCAAAGTACTCGTGGAAAAAGGGCAGAAAATTTCACAAGGTGAGCATTTGATGATCAATGAAGCCATGAAAATGGAAACGACTGTACAAGCACCATTTTCTGCGGTCGTAGATGAAATACATGTGACAAATGGAGAACCGATTCAAACCGGTGATCTGCTAATCGTATTAAAACCTGAATAAGAAGTGAGACACATCCACCGTGATGTGTCTTTTTTTGAGCGCATTAAAATGTGCAGCAGTCAGTGAGAGTGATTACACTATAGAGTGAGGTGAAGAAGGTTGGACAAAATTGTTGTGATTTGGTTTCGCCGGGATATGCGATTAGATGATCATATCGCCTTATCAAAAGCGATCACATATGCAAAAAAACACGAGTACAAATTATTTGCTCTTTATCATCTAGATCCATTTTTTACTGAAATGGACCTCGATTTAAACAACGAACATTTTTTTCAAAACTTGGCGCATTTCATCAAGGAAGCAAGAGAATCTCAAATGTATGTTCACCTTCTCCATGACGATGTCTTGCGTGCCTTTCAGCAAGTTATTGATGTGTATGACATCAAGGCTGTCTTTTTTAATGAAGATCAAGTGGGAATCGGTCAAAGGCGTGACCATCATGTAACCGATTTTTTAGAAAAGAAGGGTATTCATGTGTCAAAATGGCAAGATACACACCTTCACGGGGCGCAAGATATTTTAAAAGCGGATGGCACTCATTATCAAGTGTTTACTCCATACTATCAATCATGGCGAAAGCGAGAAAAGCAGCCTGTGATAAAAGTTGACAAATCATTTTTCAGCAGCGCTCGTACGATTTGTGATGAGTCACTTTCGCACAAAGGGAATGACAAACTGCGCAGCATAATCATGAGATGCTCAAGGAAATTTGATCAAATCGGCTCACACAAAGCGATGAACACGCTGCATGACTTTATCCAAAAAAGACTAACACGTTACCATGAAAAACGAGATATTCCATCTGTTTTTGGAACGAGCAAGCTGTCACGCTTCTTAAAAACAGGAACCATCTCAATCCGAACGATCTTTCATGCGGTGCATGAGGAGGCGCTGTTTGAAGACGAGGGAAGAGAAACCTTTATCAAAGAGCTGGCATGGCGAGATTTTTACCATATGATTTATGCTCATTATCCAGAGATGAAAGAAAAAGAAATCAATTCGGCGTTTCAAGGGATGATATGGAATGAAGATGAGACGCTGTTTGAAGCATGGTGTAAAGGTGAAACAGGCTTTCCCCTCGTTGATGCAGGGATGAGACAGTTAAATGAGGAGGGCTGGATGCATAACCGTTTAAGAATGGTCACCGCCTCATTTTTAACAAAAGATTATTTGATTGATTGGAGAAAGGGAGAAGCGTATTATGCAAAAAAGCTTGTGGATTATGATGAGGCTTCGAATATCGGAGGATTTCAGTGGGCAGCTTCTGTTGGGACAGATGCCGTGCCGTACTTCCGTATTTTTAACCCAACGACCCAGTCGAAGCGGTTTGATCCAAGCGGGGAATATATTAGAAGATATGTACCAGAGCTAGAGCATGTTGATGAAAAATGGATTCATGAACCAAGTAAAATGCCGATAGATGAACAACTGAAATCGAGCTGTGTGCTAGGTGATACATATCCGCTGCCGACAGTTGATCACAAGGAAAGACGCAAAAAAGCCATCTCGCTATTCGAAGAAGCAAAACAACAATAAAAAATCCCCCTCTCCACATGAAAGGGGGATATAATTCTTATCTAAATGGTTCTTTGCTTTCATATTTAAACCGGGCAATAAGTAAGCAGAAGTAGCATAGTACCCCAAACAAACAAGAAATAAAGAATGAATGAGCCAGCGCATAACCAAGTGCAAGCTGAGAATAAACAGACATCACACCTGAAATGGCTTGAAGTGTAATGAGAATGGCTGAAATGATCCATCCATAATACAGCTGCTTCTGTTCTTTATAATGTTTCATGGCATGGAACATAGCGACAAATATCCAGACGAATAAAAGAAGTGCTGCTGCTCGGTGTGACATTTGGACCCACTGATTAAAATACGCTGGAAGCGCACCATCTTTTGAACAAAACGGGAAGACAGAGCAAGCAAGGCTTGACTTTGTATGTCTCACATAAGCACCCGTATACACGACGATATACGTATACGTGATCACCCCATAAATATGGAACTGCATTTTTTTGCCGATATGAAGCGGCTTCACAAGCTTTGTTTCAGATCTGGTTGCTTCAAAGACAAGAAGTGCAAGCAGTAATACTGAAGCAAATGAAATGAGTGAAATACCGAAGTGCAGTGCCATCACAAGTGCGTTAGAACCAAATACGACGGCAAGAGCTCCTAACAGCGCTTGAAGCATTAAAAATATAATGGACATGATGACCAAAAATTTAGTTTCACGGAATACTGGACTAATTTTTTTCCAGCATAACACCGCCAGTGCCAGAACAAGAATGGTGGAAACCCCTGTTGACATACGGTGACTCCATTCGATGATGGAAGCGGGGTTCATTTCAGGAAAGAAACGACCGTGGCAAAGGGGCCACTGTCTACCGCAGCCAAGACCCGAACCGGTTTTCGTAACAAGCGCACCGCCAATCAGTACGATCAGCATCACAAACGTTGTGATCACGCTCAATAGCCTTAAAGCAAATTTCATCAAATTATTTCACCTTCTCTAAAAAACTTCTGATATAAATGAAAACCTCACATGCTCTCAAGTTTAAGCCAAATGCGAGTTCTGTTGCAATTCATAATGACCAAAGTTCACAAAAAAATGATATGTTAGTTCACAAAGTTTACAGATTTAGAGTGCTTGATCTTTCTTTGACAGTCTGATAGAAATAGAGGAGAGAATATTTCATTTTGCACCGCCTTCTGAAACACACATATATCCTAATAAATTCACGAAAAGTTCACAAATAACTTCAAGTTTGTCGTTTATTATTTAATAGGATGTTTTTTTACAGCTGTTTATCTTGTATGATAGAGTTGTAATGATTTTACGTGTCATTCGTTCGTTTGAAGGTTTGGGCAAGGGAGGTTATACACATTGGCAAATTCCAAAACAGCCGCGGAAGCAGCTATTCATGGACAAATAGAAGAAACAACAGCTTGGAAAGATTTTCTTGCTCTGATTAAAATGGGCATCGTCAATTCCAATTTCATTACGACATTTACTGGAATGTGGCTTGCTTTTTATTTTACAGGTATGAGTTTTCTTGGAAATCTTGATATTGTGCTGTTAACAATGATTGGTTCTTCTCTTATTATTGCCGGTTCATGCGCGATTAATAATGCGTTTGACCGTGATATTGATATATTAATGGAAAGAACAAAAACAAGACCTACGGTTACAGGTAAAATTCAGCCGGGGCAAGCGTATGCATTTGGCATTTTGCTTGTTGTATTAGGACTCATTATGCTTCTGATGACAACCATTACATCAGCAGTGATTGGATTTATTGGAGTCTTTACTTATGCGGTTCTTTACACCATGTGGTCTAAACGCCATTACACCATCAATACAGTCATCGGAAGTGTATCTGGCGCGGTTCCGCCATTAATCGGCTGGACAGCTGTCACAGGTACAATCGACACAACGGCTTGGGTTTTATTTATGATTATGTTCATTTGGCAAATCCCTCATTTCCTGTCACTTGCGATTAAGAAAACGGAAGATTACCGTAAGGCGGGCATTCCAATGCTGCCAGTTGTTTACGGCTTTGAAGTCACAAAACGCCAAATCATCATTTGGACAGCATGTCTTCTTCCACTTCCATTTTTCTTAGGTGGATTAGGATGGCCGATTGTCGCACTTGGTACATTGCTTAATATTGGATGGCTCGTTATTGGCCTTATGGGCTTTAAAATGAAAGACATCATGAAGTGGTCAACGCTCATGTTCGTTTATTCATTAAACTATTTAACCATCTTTTTCGTAGCGATGATTATTATCACACTATTCTAGAGTGAAATACACTTTGATCACATCAAAACAATGGCTATATCTTATAACACAACATTTTCTAACAACTATGAAAGCCGCCTGATATTCAGTTCTATTTAGGCGGCTTTCTGTTTATACATAGATGGTATTTTGAGTAAAAACATCATTTTTTTATGAAAAGAGGAAATGTAAGTGCTTTTATAAGAGGCGGGGGTTATTGATGGGGGAGAAGTGATTTTATAAATAAGAGGTAAAAAGCGAAAGGCAAAGGAGATCAAGCAAAAGGGGTTGGGACAAATTATGATAAGAAAATGGCGTGTTTATTCACTGTTTCTCTTACTGACGCTCGTTTTGGCGGGCTGTGGTGAACCATACTTATCAACACTCAAGCCAGTTGGGGAAGTAGCAGATAAACAGTTTTTCCTAACGGTACTGAGTACACTCATTATGGTTCTTGTCGTCATTGTTGTATCGATCATTTTCTTTTACGTCATTATTAAATTCAAACGTTCTAAAGTGGGAGAAGATACGATTCCAAAGCAGGTGGAAGGGAACCGCAACCTGGAAATCACATGGACAGCGATTCCGATTCTTCTACTCATTATTCTCGTTGTACCTGTTGTGGCATATACGCTTGAACTAGGGGATACAAGCGCTATGGATAAGAAAAAACGAGATCCTGAAAAGACACTTGTTGTCAATGTAAGAGCCAGCTTATATTGGTGGGAATTTGAATACCCTGATTATGGGATTGTCACAAGTCAGGAATTGATCGTACCAACAGATCAAAAGGTGTACTTTAAGCTGAAAGCATCCGATGTCAAACACTCATTCTGGGTTCCGTCTGCTGGCGGTAAAATTGATACAAACACAGATAATGAGAACAAATTTTATTTAACCTTTGACTCGAAACGAACGAAAGATGCAGGGGAATATTTCTACGGGAAATGTGCGGAGCTTTGCGGGCCGTCACATGCTTTAATGGACTTTAAAGTTAAAACGCTTTCTCAAGATGAGTTCTTAGGATGGACGAAAAAAATGGCTGATTACAAGAAGCCTGAATCCACAAAGGATCTCGCTTTAGAGGGTGAAAAGCTATTTAAAGAGAAAAACTGCTTAAGCTGTCACGCAGTAGAGCCTGGTGACGAACGGCCGGAAGCAGCAAGGACAGCACCAAACCTTGCGACCTTCGGAGAGCGAACGAAAGTAGCTGGAATCAAAGACATGAACAAAGAAAATGTGAAAGCATGGCTGAAAGATCCAGAAAGCTTTAAACCAGGTAATAAGATGACAGGAACGTACCCTAAATTAAATGACTCAGAAGCAGATGCACTTTACGAGTATTTAAAAGGTCTTAAAATCGAGTAACGCCTAGAGCAGATATTCAAGAGGGTATGTGATCGATGTGAAGTATTTGTTAAGAGCTCCCGAATATGTCTCTACAACCGAGAAGCCGTCATCTGTCAGACACAGTCTGTTAAAGGATCGTTAAGATAGACATCTATATGAAAAGGGGCAAATGGGAGATAAGAGGGGGATTTCATGGTGAGTACAATAGCTAAAAAGCGGGGGTTTGGCGCTGTCTTATGGGATTACTTGACAACGGTTGACCACAAAAAAATTGCCATATTATATTTAGTGGCAGGGGGATTTTTCTTTTTGGTTGGCGGGATAGAAGCGATGTTTATCCGTATTCAGCTAGCCATCCCTGAAAGTGATTTTGTCAGTGCAGGGGTTTACAATGAAATCATGACGATGCATGGAACGACAATGATTTTCCTTGCAGCTATGCCGCTTTTATTTGCATTAATGAATGCGGTTGTACCAATTCAAATTGGTGCTCGTGACGTAGCATTTCCGTTTGTGAATTCACTTGGTTTTTGGTTATTCTTTTTCGGAGGAATATTCTTAAACCTTGGATGGTTTATGGGCGGAGCACCTGATGCAGGCTGGACTGCATACGCTTCGCTCACGCTGAATTCAGAAGGGCATGGAATGGATTTCTATATTTTAGGTTTGCAGATTGCGGGTATTGGTACGCTGATTGCCGGGATTAACTTTCTTGCAACGATTATTAATATGAGAGCGCCTGGTATGACGTATATGAGAATGCCGCTCTTTACTTGGACGACATTTGTCGCCTCCGCACTTATTTTATTCGCATTCCCGCCGCTGACAGCAGGGCTTGCGATGCTGATGCTTGATAGAATGTTTGACACGAGCTTTTTCAATCCAGAGCTTGGAGGAAATACAATCATCTGGGAGCATTTGTTCTGGATTTTCGGACACCCGGAAGTATATATCTTAATCCTGCCGGCATTCGGAATCTTCTCTGAAATCATTCCAGTGTTTGCAAGAAAAAGATTGTTTGGTTACTCGTCCATGGTGTTCGCTACTGTATTGATTGGTTTCCTTGGATTCATGGTGTGGGCGCATCACATGTTCACAACGGGGCTCGGACCTATCGCCAATGCGATCTTTGCCGTAGCGACCATGGCAATTGCGGTGCCAACAGGAATTAAAGTATTCAACTGGCTGCTCACGATATGGGGCGGTAATGTGAAGTTTACAACGCCGATGCTTTATTCTGTAGCCTTTATTCCGTCGTTCTTACTTGGAGGGGTAACCGGGGTCATGCTTGCGGCAGCTGCAGCGGATTATCAGTTCCATGATACGTATTTTGTTGTGGCGCATTTCCACTACGTCATTATCGGCGGGGTCGTATTCGGTATTTTAGCAGGTGTGCATTACTGGTGGCCGAAGATGTTTGGGAAAATACTGAATGAGAAACTTGGGAAAATTGGCTTTGTGCTGTTTTTCATCGGTTTCCATTTAACTTTCTTTATCCAGCATTTCCTCGGTCTATGGGGCATGCCGCGCCGGGTCTTTACGTTCCTGCCAGGTCAGGGTCTTGAGCTTGGGAACTTGATTAGTACGATTGGGGCACTGTTTATGTTTGTCGCTGTTGTGATCATGCTGATTAACATCATCTGGACAACAGCAAAAGGGGAGCGTGTATCGAGCGATCCTTGGGGAGATGGAAGAACACTTGAATGGGCAGTTTCTTCGCCTCCGCCAGAATACAACTTTAAACAGCTTCCGCTTGTCAGAGGACTAGATCCATTATGGATTGAAAAAATGGATGGTAAAAAAGGAATGACAGCATCTGAACCGCTCGATGATATTCACATGCCGAATAACTCCATCTTGCCTGTCATTATCTCATTCGGTCTATTTGTGTCAGCGTTTGGTTTCATGTATCGTCAAGAGCACAGCTGGGGGCTTCCGGTGATCTTCATTGGTCTTGGTATTACGTTTGCGACCATGCTGGTCAGGTCTCTGAAAGATGATCATGGATATCATATTCACAAAGAAGATTTGACCGACGACGATGATAAAGGGGTGAAAGCATAATGGAACCACAAAAAATGACGGCGGAAACCTTTCCGGCTTCTCCTGAGAAGGCCACGTTAGAAGGGAAGAATAAGTTTGTCGGGTTCTGGCTGTTTCTTGGAGGAGAAACCGTTCTGTTTGCATCGCTTTTTGCCACTTATTTGGCGCTGAAAAACTCAAATGCAGGCGGAGCAAAAACAACTGATATGTTTGACCTCACACTTGTCTTTATTGCCACAATGCTTCTATTAACGAGCAGTTTAACGAGTGTGTATGCCATGTATCATATGAAAAACTTTGCCTTTAAAAAGATGCAGCTTTGGCTTGGTATCACGGTCCTTTTAGGTGCTGGATTTTTAGGGGTTGAAATTTATGAGTTTTATCACTATGTGCATGCGTATGAATTTACGATTACCAGCTCAGCTCTTGGTTCTTCCTTCTATACACTTGTAGGAACTCACGGAGCTCACGTTGCCTTCGGACTTTGCTGGATTACCGCTCTTATGATTCGAAATATGAGACGCGGACTCGATTTATACAATGCGCCGAAATATTATGTGGCAAGTCTCTATTGGCACTTCATTGATGTTGTGTGGGTCTTCATCTTTACCGTTGTATATTTAATGGGAATGGTGGGATAAGAATGGGAAATAAAAACACAAATCAGTCCAAAGTCGATCTTGTATATCGTAAAAAGAAAAATGCCGAGGAAATGAAGCATCAGCTCATTTCCTTCGGCTTGATGATTGGATTAACATTTGTTGCGTTTTTAACGATCGCCTCAGAAGACGTTGGAAATTGGTTCGCAGTACCATTTATTTTACTGCTTGCAGGCATTCAGGTGGCTTTTCAGCTTTATTATTTTATGCACATGAACCAAAAAGGGCATGAAACACCCGCCTTGTTTCTATACTCAGGTGTGTTTGTTGCGTTTATTACCGTATTAGCCTTTTTGACCATTATATGGTGGTAAACCCGCTTTGCCCTTGAAGGAGGCGCAGCAATGGAGAACTTAGAAATATTCGGATTTCGGGCATTATGGAGCCCTTATTATTTGATTTGTATTGCGGTAGCAGCTGCTCTTTATCTGCTTCTTGTGACAAAGGGAAAGCACCGTGCGACGGTGAAAGAGAAAACGTTATTTCTGACGGGGCTTGTTCTGTTATATGCTGTGAAAGGGAGCCCAATTGATTTAATGGGGCACATTATGTTTAGTGCACATATGGCGCAAATGGCGGTGCTATATTTAGTCATCCCGCCTCTCCTTATTACAGGATTGCCTCCAGCCATTTGGGAGAGGATCATTCAAACACCAGGTATTCAAGCTGTTTTCCGTTTGTTTTCCAAACCTTTAATTGCACTGCTTGGGTTTAACGGATTGTTTTCGCTGTATCACATTCCGCTTGTGTTTGATTTTGTGAAAACAGATCCGTTTTACCACGCATTGATGACGGTGGTTATTTTTATCGCTGCCTTTTTCATGTGGTGGCCGCTTGTCCATAAAGTTCAAAGTCAGCCGCAGATCACAGGCATTTTGAAGCTTGGATATATCATGGCAGACGGGATATTGATGACTCCCGCCTGTGCACTCATCATGTTTAGTGAAGCACCGATCTATGCAACCTATTCTGATGCAGGCGCATGGATACAAGCACTGCATTTATGTGTGCCAAGTGATATGCTTGCAGGCCTTGCTCTCACTGGCCCTGATATGTTCCACACCTTGCCGCTGCTAGAGGACCAGCAGCTAGGTGCCATTTTGATGAAAATTATTCAGGAGATTGTGTACGGCTCTATTCTTGCTGTTGTCTTCTTTGACTGGGCAAGAAAAGAAAGAGCAAAAGATGCCGTACCAGATGCGCTTATTCCGAAATATGAATAAAAAAGCACAGCCAGATGGCTGTGCTTTCATCGTATGTAAGGGCTAAAAAATCATTTTAGCCCTCAGCGTGTAGATAAACCCTCGCATTCGTTGTCAGGTCTGCGCTCCGGTACTCACGAATGTCAAATTCGCTCCGTTCCGATGCTCGTCCTTCCTAGACTTCAAAGGTTTTCTATCACGCTGAAAAGAAAACAAAGGGCTAAAATAAAGATCATTTTAGCCCTTTGTTTTATGCTTCAGCCGTCATGGCTTCTAGTTTTTCTTTCAGTTGTGCAAGTGTTTTTTTGCTTGATTGGATGAGAGACTTAGGGAATTCTTCGCCTTCGCCGTATTCAACGCCATGTGGATAATAGTGTTTTCCAAGTAACGGTGTTAGAAGCTGAATGTGTGCCTTTTTGGAACCGACATCTCCTTCAGTGGCGTAGCCGGAAATCCGTAAATAAAAGGTTCCCTCTACCATGCTGTATTTTCTGTCGTACGTCACACGCTCATAATCCCATTGATCGGCTCGTACAAATCCTTCACTTTCCATAATGAAATCTAATTTATTTAAGTCAGCTGATACCTCTTCAATCCCCGTACCTTCAAACTTCACCCAAAACCCCTCCTTATAAAATTTCCCTTTACTGACAATCATAGTATGAAAGCGTTAAACTTTCAACTGTGAAAGGTATGTTCTTTTATAAGCTGGTTACAGTAATAAAGAAAATAACGGATGGAGGAATCAACGTGAAAACGAAAAAAATCAAAGATATTATGACCAAAAAAGTAGTGACATGTCAGCAGGACGACAATACGTATGAAGCAGCAGTCAAAATGAGAGATGCTGACATCGGTGCCATTCCAGTGGTTGATGGAGATCAGCTCGTTGGAATAGTGACAGACCGTGACCTTGTGCTTAGAGGCATTGCAGAAAAAAAGCCAAACTCACAGGAAGTGGGCTCGCTGATGACGAAGGAAGTACTAACAGCTGAAGAAGATGCAACGCTTGAAGAAATTGTCCGGCTTATGTCAGAGCATCAGCTCCGCCGCATTCCCGTTGTGAAAAACGGTGCATTAACAGGGATTGTCGCTCTAGGAGATTTATCAGTCGAAGATTTATCAAATGATCGTGCGGGAGATGCACTGACAGAAATCTCTCAACAGGATCAAGATCATGGACAAGGATTTCTTCATTAAGAGGGGCATATTTTAAATTCGTGTTAAATAGGCTGTATTGTCGTTGATAAATGGAGCAAGTTTTGTTTAAATGACAGTAGAAGGTACTTTTTGTACCTTGCCAATTTAACGGAGGTGTTTATTTGAAAACTGTGCTCAAAACACTCCTCATCCTCCTGATTATATCTGGAACGTACGTTCTGTTTATTCAATATGGATCTTCACCAGAAAAAGAAAACAGCAATGAACCGAAGGTGTCTAATGAAGAAACATCTAGCGATAAGCCGATCAACATCCCAAAAAAGGGACTCATGTCCTTTATGGGGAAATCTTCAAACGAAGTGCTTAAACAGCTGGGAGAACCAGATCGCATTGATCCTTCCGCATATGATTATGACTGGTGGATTTACAACCAATCGAAGAAGCACTATATTCAAGTAGGGGTAAAGGATAGTAAAGTGGTGACCTTGTTTGCTACAGGAGACGGACTGAATGTAGAACCGTTTAAAATCGGTCAAGCCACAAGTGAAGTATTTAAGAAAACGCAAATTGCACCTTACATTCATGTAGAGGATGAACAAAATTCATACCGCTTTGAATTCTCAGAAGATGATATGAATACAAGACCCACTGTGAAAGTGGGAGATGATGTGTATGTTCAGCTTTACATGGATAAGTTTGAAAGCACCCTTTCAAGTATCAGGGCCTTCAACGCAGATACATTTGTGAAACAAAAGCCGTATGAGGTGGTCTATCGAGGTCAATTGATAGAACCTGAGGCGATATCGGGCGAAAAGTGGAAAGATATCGAAGCTTCCAGTCAAAAACAAATTTTTGATATGACCAATATTATCCGTCATAAGTACAACCTGCCGATCTTAAAGTGGGATGATGAAACCTCTGAAGTGGCCTTCATGCATAGTGAGGACATGAAAGAGAATCATTATTTCTCCCATGAATCTAAAAAATACGGTACGCTGAAAGACCGGTTAGAAAGAGGCGAGGTGGGCTTTCAGCTCGCAGGTGAAAACATTGCCTATAACTATGTCGATGGACCTGCTGCGGTAGAGGGCTGGCTCAATAGTGAAGGTCACAGGAAGGCGTTATTAAATAAAGATTACACGCATCTTGGCGTAGGGGTGAAAGAAAAATATTACACCCAAAATTTCATCAAGAAAACATCTTAAACGAAAGCAGCTGCATAGTCGCAGCTGTTTTTTTCATGTTGAAAAAGAGGCTCACCAAAACAGATGCTGGTGTATATAGTATAGTAGGCATTTGTATGGGGGGTGAGGATATGACAAACAAGCAAAAACAAACATCCATTGATGAATTTAAACAATTCGTCAGACGCCATCCGAAGTTAATTCAAGAAGTGCAAACGCAAGAAAAAAGCTGGCAAAGTGTATACGAGAATTGGGTCATGTTTGGTGAGGAAGATGAAATGTGGTCACCTTACCGGCAATCGAAATCTGAAGACGCTAAAGAAGAAAAAGCCTCTAAGCCAAGTGAAGCAGGAAAAGCAGATTTTATGTCTAAAATGGTTTCTGCTGTGAAAAAAATGGACGCTGATCAAATGAATGAACAGATTAACAAAATGAGCCAGTCTATTTCCTCTTTACAAAGCTTACTCGGCCAATTTTCATCCAATGGTTCAAAGAAAGGTTCATCTGGAGGCAGTCAGCACCCGTTCTCCTTCAGGAAAGATTAAGTGAAAGGGGATGCTTCTGGTGCGAAAAGAAGTACAGGAATTTGTCATGGCCGAAGAGGATCGAATCAAATTCATAAGGCAGCGTCCTCTCTGGTACAGACAGCTGACGCGGCATCCTGAAAATCTATCGTCCTTTGAATTAGATAAAATGAACTTTTACGAAAAAACCATTCCTCATCGTGTGAGTCAGTTGAGCAATAGCGTCCAAATGGCTGAAATGATGATTCAAATGTTCCAAGCAATGCGCAATCAAAATGGAGCCGGTTGAGGCTTTTTTTGAGTTGATTAAGATGTCTATTTCCTGAGCATCCTATAAACGTAGATGAAAGGAGAATCAGATGATGAAATGGATGCTGTCAATAGGCGCATTGCTTTTTCTTGTCACCGGGTGTCAAAGTCAACATGGAGAAGAGCAAGTGATCAAGCAAGACCCAGCAGTACCAGTCATGCAGCAAACCCAAAGCGAAATGAAGCAGCAAGGCTTTTTGAAATACAAAGTGCAAGGGACGTCTGTCTATATAGAAAGTACACTTCAAGATTTTCATCTTCAGCCAGAGCGTCTGAAAAAGAACGAGAAGGCGGGATATTTTACAGTGTATGTAGACGGGAAACGTGCAGGAAATGAGTATACCGCGGCATTTGTGGTCAAGCATCTTTCAAAAGGAAAGCATAAAATGACCGTTGTGCTGAATTCTCGTCATCCAGAATATAAACAGAAAAGAGAAACATGGGATGTATTTGTCACGTAAAAGCATTTTCTGATCCATAGGTTTCGTGGTAAACTATGAATTGGAGGTGCAACATTTATGTATGCGACAATCGAATCTGTGGAGCTCCAAGAGGAAGCAAATCAATTGGCTGCCATGATTCTTCAGTCGGAGGAGGCTGAACATTACCGCAACTGCTTTAAGCGTCTCCAGCAAGACGAAGAAGCCCAACAAATTATTGCCCATTTTACAAAAGTAAAAGAGCAATATGAGGATGTGCAGCGGTTCGGCAAATACCATCCGGACTATAGAACGATCTCAAAGGAAATGCGTGAGGTCAAAAGAAAGCTAGATCTTCACGATACAGTGGTTGATTTCAAAAAAGCAGAAACAGCGATTCAATCCATCTTAGATGAGATTAGTATTGAAATCGGTCAAGCTGTATCAGCATATATTAAAGTTCCAACAGGGAACCCATATTTTGATGGTCTATCATCATGCGGCGGTGGCTGTGGATCAGGTGGCAGCTGCGGCTGTAAAGTATCTTGACGAGACTTGAATGTCTCGTCTTTTACATAATGAATGAAAAGAATTGAAAAGCGGCAGGTGAAAAGATGGAAACCAAACGTCAAGGGATGGTTGTCTGGCTGCATTCGTTAAAGCAGTCAAAAGCGCTAAGAAAATTTGGGAATGTTCACTATATTTCAAGGAAAATGAAATATGCTGTGATCTATTGTGATATGAATGATCTTGAGCGCCATATGACTAAGCTCAGCTCGTTACCATTTGTGAAACGTGTTGAGCCTTCATATAAACCTTTTATTAAATTAGAGTACGAATCCAAATTGGACAAAGCAAAAGAGTATGATTATAAGGTGGGCTTTTAAAGACACAAAAAAATCCCCGCGGCATCACCCGCGGGGTCCTTCTATTCTTAATGATTCATTAAGGAGAAGGCAAAGGGAGAGGAGAAACCGGAGGAAGAACTTATGGGGAAACGTAAGTCTTCTCCGCGGTTGGCAACAGCACCACATCAGATGCTGTTATAAGTAGTATGACCCCGGATTTCTTGATCTATACATAGAAAATGAATGAATATCAGTGCATTGTTCCTTGAGGAGTGATGTGGTAAGATAATGTTGAATTTTTTGTCATAAACAATGACCAATAGAAGCAAGCAGAAAAAGTGGTGGAAAAATGAGAGTCATCTCTGGAACGAGAAAAGGCCGCACACTTAAAGCGGTACCAGGTCAATCAACAAGACCGACGACAGATAAAGTAAAAGAATCGATATTTAATATGATCGGCCCGTATTTTGATGGCGGATGGGCCCTTGATCTATTTGCCGGAAGCGGTGGTTTAGGAATTGAAGCGCTTTCCAGAGGATTCGATCATTGCATATTCGTTGATCGAGATATGAAGGCGATTCAGACGATTAAAGGCAACCTGAATCAATTGTCGCTAATGGATCAAAGTGAAGTGTTTCGAAATGAAGCAAAGCGTGCACTCGCAGCTGTTGTGAAACGAGAGGAATCCTTTCAAGCCATTTTCCTTGATCCGCCCTATAAAGATCAACAGCTAAAAGCACTTCTTGAAATGATTGACGAGCACGCCTTGTTAACAGATGACGGTGTGATCGTGTGTGAGCATGATAAAGACGTGAAGCTGCCAGAAGAAGCAGGACAGCTTCAGATCACAAGGCAGGAACTGTATGGATTGACTGGTATTACGATCTATAGAAAGCGGGGAAATTAGCATGGGGAACATAGCCGTTTGTCCGGGCAGCTTCGATCCAGTCACATTGGGGCATTTGGATATCATCAAAAGAGGTGCAAAGATTTTTGATGAAGTGTATGTATGTGTACTAAATAATTCATCTAAAAAACCGTTATTTACTGTTGAAGAACGGTGTGAGCTTATTCGCCAAGCGACGAAGGAGCTGCCAAATATCAAAGTTGAATCCTTTCACGGCCTGCTTGTTGATTACGCGAAGCAAAAAGAAGCCAAAGTCATTTTACGCGGACTAAGAGCTGTGACGGACTTTGAGTATGAGATGCAAGGCACCTCAATGAACAAAGTGTTAGACGATGAAATTGAAACGTTTTTTATGATGACCAACAATCAATATTCCTTCTTAAGCTCCAGCATTGTCAAAGAAGTAGCGAAATATCATGGGGCAGTCAAAGATCTTGTACCAAAAGAGGTAGAAGCAGCGCTGAAGGAAAAATTTAATGGATGAGTGCACCCGGCACTCATCCATTTTTTAATTTCCGATAGTATAGTGTGATATACACAATCAAGCTGCAAAGTGTGATCAAAGGACCAGCTGTCACAAGCTGATTCCAAACCACGCTGCTGAACAGGACGACCTGCTGGCTTGCATCAAAGGCACCCGCTGGGAGAGCCATGTCTGATCGAGAGACATAAAGAGGCTTGAATAATAAAAAGGCAAAAACAGCTGCATAAATCCCGTGAAGCAAACGGGCGAAGAAAAACGGTTTAAAGCGGATATCGGTTGCCGCTAAAATGCCGGCGACTTGGGCTTGAACAGAGAACCCGCTGAATCCTAAAATAAAGCTGACGACAATGGTTTTAGCGAGAAGGGTGACTTCCTGTGACCCCGTCAGCTGGCTGCCTAATGTGATTTCAAATAAACCGGCAATCATGGCAAGGTCTAATTCTGGCGGAAGATGCAGCGTTTGCAGCATATATCCGAGCCCTATAGATAAAAGGTCTGTCACATGGACAACTGACAGCATTTTGCTAAACACAGAAAATAAGATGATAAAGCCGCCAATCATAAAGAGTGTTTGGACTGATGACATGACTGCATCACTTAAAATTTGGCCGAGCGGTCTTTTTTCTGCGAGTCTTGCTGTATGAAGAGCATTGAATGCCTCTTTAAACGGGGGGAATAAAAATTTCTTACGGCTTCTTAGGTGTGCATCATGCCGCGCTTTATATCCCCGCATCGTCACACCAACAGCAAGATTCCCTAAATAATGTGCGCTGGCGAGTACAATGCCTAAAGCTGGGTGATGAAAAAAACCAACAGCCACCGCACCGAAAATAAACAATGGATTCGATGAATTTGTAAAGGAAACGAGACGCTCTGCTTCGATTCTTGTCAACTGCCTTTCCTGCCTGAGTCTTGTTGTTAATTTTGCTCCAGAAGGAAAACCTGAAGCCATTCCCATAGCTAGGACAAATCCGCCTACACCCGGCACCCGGAAGATGGGGCGCATAAATGGCTCTAATAATACCCCGACAAATCTGACAATCCCGAAACTAATTAATAGCTCGGACAAAATAAAAAAAGGAAGCAATGATGGAAATACAACCTCCCACCACATTGCAAGTCCATTTTTCGACGCTTGCAAAGAGGCTTGTGGATGTGTAATCACAGTGGCTGTTAAAAAAATAAAAAAAGCTGCGATGAACAGAGTGTTCCATTTTTTCATGGAGATTTCGCCCCTTGCCGTTATGATCTATTGGCGAGCTCGTGATATTAGAAAAAGAAACTAGCCGAGCCTGTCTTCTATTACTATACGAGCAGTAGGGGCATGTTTAGACCTATAGATTCGTATATATGCATAGAAAGAGGAGGGTGGATTTTCATGAAGCGACCGATCATCGGGCTTGCACTAGGCTCCGGGGGTGCGAGGGGAATGGCGCATATCGGGGTATTGTCTAGTCTTGAGAAGCAAGGAATACAGGTAGATATGATTGCTGGAAGCAGTATTGGCGCACTTGTTGGGAGCTTTTATGCGGCAGGACAAGACGTAGAAAAAATGAAAAAACTTGCACTTGTCTTCAGAAGAAAGTATTATGCTGACTATACACTGCCAAAAATCGGTCTTTTAAAAGGAAATCGAATTTTGCAGCTGATTCACACGTTTACATATGGGAAAAAATTCGAAGAATTAAGAATGCCCCTTGCGGTGGTTGCCTGTGACCTCGAAACAGGGGAGAAGGTTGTGTTTAAAGAAGGGTCTGTCTCACAAGCAGTCAGAGCAAGCATCAGCATTCCAGGCGTGTTTGTTCCTCACGAAATGGGCGGCAGACAGCTGGTGGATGGAGCGGTTGTTGACCGCATTCCTGTGTCTGTTTTAAAAGAAATGGGCGCAGACCTTATCATCGCCTCGGATGTATCAAGGGTGAAAAAAACAGAAAAGGCGACGAGATTATCGGATGTGATTATGCAAAGTTTGGACATCCTTCAAAATGAATTGGTTCGTCATCAAACCATTCATGCAGATCTCATGATCCGGCCGAGGCTTGAAACATTTAGCTCTAGTTCGTTCACACAGGTTCAGGAGATGATTGCAGCTGGTGAGCTCGCCGCAGATCAACTAGCAGGTAAACTGAAAGATGTCATTGATAAATGGGAGTGTTAATCGAATGAAAAAATTGAATATTCGCTGGCTCAGCTTTTTTGTCGTTGTTCTTGTCTTATTTGGCTTAACTTTTGTCAAACTGCCGTATTACGTGACAAAGCCGGGTGATGCAACAGAGATTGCCCCTCACATTCAAGTGGACGGTGGATACGGCGAGAAGGGCAGCTTCTCTCTTATGACGATAAAAGTCGGTCCAGCCAATCCGTATACGTATTTGCTTGCGAAAATGAATAAATATGACGAGATCGTCCCAGAAGAAAATATTAAAGCGGACGGAGAGTCGGATGAAGATTATATGAAAAGGCAGCTTCAGCTGATGAAAAGCTCTCAAGAAAATGCCATGATTGCAGCGTATACAAAAGCAGGCAAAAAAGTAGATTATACGTTTAATGGGGTATATGCGAGCTACGTCATGAAAGGCATGCCTGCTTACGGTAAAATTGAAGTGGGCGACCGGATTAAAAGCGTTGATGGCAAGACGTATGATTCTGCTGATAAAATGGTTTCGTATATCAGCAGTCGAAAAGCTGGTACATCTGTCCGTTTTGTCCTTGAACGAAACGGCAAGGATATCACGCAGAAAGTGAAGTTAAAACCTTTTAAAGAAGAGCCAAATCGAGTTGGAATTGGCGTATCATTATTTACAGACCGAAATGTGAAAGTCTCGCCTTCCATTAAGGTCGATATTGAAAATATCGGCGGCCCGTCGGCAGGTTTAATGATGTCACTTGAAATTTATAACCAGCTGACGAAAGAAGACGAAACACATGGCTATGCGATTGCAGGGACTGGAACGATTGACGCTGATGGTACGGTCGGGCCAATTGGCGGAATTGATCAAAAGGTCGTTGCAGCAGATAAAGCAGGAAAAGATATCTTCTTTGCACCAAACGATAAAGGTGATCCAAATTCAGACTACAAAAATGCAGTGAAAACAGCGAAAGATATTAAAAGTGATATGAAAATCGTTCCTGTGGACACAATGCAGGACGCACTGAATTATTTAAACAAGTTAAAAGAGAAATCATCTTAAGTGAAAAAAGAGCAGCCTTCATCAAAGGCTGCTCTTTTTATCGAGATTGGAAGAGACCAGTCTCTTCATCATAGCGGATCGGTGAGGTTTTAAATTCTGCTTCTGTTAACTTTGTTTGCATTGGTTCGCTGATCGGAAGACTGAAGACGCTGGAAGCGCGAATGTCAAGATCAAGGGCAGGATGTGAAAAGGAAGACAGCTTGCTGACAAGCGGTACGTCCAATTCCTTTTTTACAATAGATAAGTATTGCTGACCTTTCTTTGACATACCAAGCAACCGAATGTATGGTGCTTGTTTTTCCTTTAGCAGCTCATGCATGACCGTTTTCTTCACCCTCATTAAAAGGTGCGTATTCATCCGCTGCAGCCTTGTCCATGTATATCGTTTTGTTTTCACAAGTGATAGATATTCCTCGTAGGAGGACGCATGTGTGATCGCCTTTTGCATGCGGTGTTCGATGCCTTCTTCAATTTCATAGATGCCTTCTAGTTCTGCTGTATCCATTGTGTGAAACACATGTTTTAAGAAGCTGAAATAGTCTTCTTGTGTATGTAAAAGATCATAAGAAGAATAATAGTCATGTAATTGCTTAAGCGAAGCTTCTGGGAGATAAGAGGCGACAGTATCAAATGAACCGTTCTCTTTTAAGGCTTTTCGGATGCTTGTTGCGCTTGCAATTTTCTGATGTTCAGGAAGCTCTTGATCATGATAACCGGATGCAATTCTTTGAGAGGTAAAGGGCTGCATGTGAGGAGATCTCTCTAAGATGGCTTTGACATAATGGAAACCTAAAATGTTATTAGGCCTAGACAGATCCAGCAAGTGTTTAGGATCAATGACCTCTTGAAACGCAGCAACAGCGGCTGCTGGATAACTAAGGCCTTCTTTGACCTTTGCTTTTGTGAAAAGATCAATTTCTTCTTTTTTCTTATGCCAAGCGTGAGCTGTTCGCTCAAATGCTTTGATGTCTCCGTCCTCACTTCCGAAAAAAAGGGAGCGGCATTTTAAAGCATCTAGAATAGACACAGCGCCGTTTGCAAAGGTTTCTGCCTTTTGCACTGCATAGATGTATGGAAGCTCGCACACGATGTCTACACCGTTTTGCAATGCCATTTTTGTTCGTGCCCATTTGGAGACGATAGCAGGCTCTCCGCGCTGGAGAAAGGATCCGCTCATGACGGCAATGGCTACATCTGAGGAGGTATGTGTTTTCGCCTGGCGAACATGATAGGCATGTCCATAATGAAATGGATTGTACTCGACAACGACTCCTGTTGCTTTCAATAGATGTTCCGCCTTTCTTGCTATGGTTAAATGGTCTATGCTACAGTAGCATAAGGGAAAAATGAAGCCCATTTTTTTCAGTGTAGGCATTCCGTGAACTGATGTCAAACAACGCTCTGACATCACAAAGGACTGTAAAGAAAAAATATTGACAAATAGCATGATGAAAGCTATAATCATGTTTGTTGCTCTTAGAGGTGATACAATTGAAATGGACAGTTTATCAGTTACATCAAAAAGCTAAAAACAGCTTCGATTTTCATGAGACGGTTGACTTAAATGAACTTACTAGCCTTCATTCAGATATACGTCGTATTTCGCCAGTAGAGGTGAAAGGGACTGGAGTGATCGAATCAAAGCAAGTCGCATTTGATTTAACCATCACAGGTGAAATGACATTGCCTTGTTCAAGAACGCTTGTTGATGTAAATTATCCATTTGCGATTTCAACGAAAGAACTATTTGTACTTCATAAGACAGACGATATAGAAGATGAAGACGTATCTGTTGTAGAAGACGATATCATCGACTTAACGCCTATAGTCAAGGAAGAAATTCTTCTTGAAGTGCCGATGCAAATCTTTTGCGACCAAACAGACGTAAAAGGTGCTGCACCACAGGAAGGGAATGACTGGGCGGTCATTTCGGAAGATGCACATCAAAACCGAATTGATCCGCGTCTGGAAGGCTTGAAGAAGCTCTTAGAAGAAAATAATGAATCTTAACTCTTTAAGGAGGTGGGAATAATGGCTGTACCTTTTAGAAGAACTTCTAAAATGAAAAAAAGATTGCGTCGTACGCATTTCAAACTACAAGTACCTGGTATGGTAGCTTGCCCAGAATGCGGTGAAATGAAAATTTCTCATCGTGTCTGCAAATCTTGCGGAACATACAAAGGCAAAGACGTAAAAAGCAACTAATGCTTGATAAAAAAGCGTAAGGGAATCTTCCCTTGCGTTTTTTTATTTGTCTATTTTTTTAGGTTTCTCTCCTGCAAATAGTCTATCTACTCTAGTAAGCGCATATGATGTGGTATTCAGATTCAGGGGGGATGATCAATTGACGATTACAAGGCAGGACGCATGGACACAAGATGAAGATTTACTTTTAGCAGAAGTCGTCTTAAGGCACATTCGAGATGGAGGAACGCAGCTTTCCGCATTTGAGGAAGTCGGGAAAGCATTGTCAAGAACAGCTGCAGCATGTGGATTCAGATGGAACTCATACGTCAGAAAACAATATCAAGCAGGCATTGAGCTGGCGAAAAAACAGCGGAAAGAACTGCGTAAAAAGATTGGAATTCATTCCTCGGGTTTACCGCAAAATACGTTAACCATAGAAGAGAAAGCATCTTCCGATCAGGCTGAATTGACCTTACGAGAAGTGATTCAGTTTTTAGAGAAGCTTGAAAAAGAACCGGCTGGCTCTGCTTATTTACGCGAAGAACTGGCGGACACGCAGCATCAACTGAAGTCGCTCACGAAAGAAAATGAACATTTGAAGCGGCAATTAAAAATGACAGAAGAAGATTACCGGGCACTCATTGGGATTGTTGAAAGAGTCAAACAGAATATCAACTTAAAAGAATATGCTAAATAAGAAAACGCCCCTCACAGAGAAAGGAGGGGCGTTTTGCCATCATTGATTATGCGGATTCACCTGTATTCTTTTGAATATGGGCAGGTTCCCAAATGAGTGGATTTTCACCTTTATCGCGTTCCATATCATATTTTACTGCTTCAAAGCCCATTTTATCCCAAAAACCAGCAGATTTGACGCGTGGATTGGTCCGGATTGGCAGTCCGAAAGATTTGGCAAAATCAACAAGTGCTTCGCCGTACCCTTTACGCTGATACCCAGGAAGCACTTCCAGCTTCCACAGCTCTAAATAATCATGATTGTGGTCAAAATACGTTGTCGTCGAGCCGTCCACTTGATAAAGGCTCATACGTGCGACCAGCTTATCTCCAAAATAAATTCCATAAAATGGAGAGTTGCTGTCATTTTCAATCATATTACTTTCAAGGTCTTCAAGCATGGATAGTTCTTGTATACCATATTCCTTAAATTGTTTAAATTCCTCTAAAGTTTTGTAATTGATTAGAAGTCGTTTTACTTGTGTCATATGATCTTCCCCCTTACACACATAATGTCGACAGTGATGTCATTGAAGGCGTTTTCATCCCATCCGCCTCAAAAAGTTTTTACACTTATTATTATAGTTTTTAAATTAAAAAAATTCAATCGTGGCGCGCTATCTGCTTTTTGCATCGCGGCATGAAACTGTTAAAATGATTGATATGATAAAGTAAACAGAAAAAGGGAAGTGCGGCAGTTGAACATTGGAATCATTGGCGGCGGTGCGATTGGTCTGCTTTGTGCCAGTTATTTATCACAGCATCATGACATCACTGTTTTGACAAGAAGAAAAGAACAGGCAGAGGAGATTCGAACATTAGGAATTAAGCGAACGGTAAAAGGAGAGACATTCCGGTCGGCTGCCGAGGCAAGGGCAGGGATTACCGGTGTATTTGATCTGCTTATTGTGACGGTGAAATATCACCATTTGCAAGAGGTACTTGATGAGCTATCGACATTACCTCGTCAGCGAATCTTATTTTTACAGAATGGAATGGCCCACTTATTAGATTTAGAAAACTGGGACACGTCGCATTCGATATATATAGGTGTCGTAGAGCACGGGGCCATGAAGGTATCAGACCATGCAGTGAACCATACAGGGATTGGTGTCATCAAGTGGGGAGCTTTTCATCCTGACGATGCAGCTGCTGTGAGAAATGCTTTGAATGAAACGCCGGCCCATTTTCAGATGATTTATACGGATGAATGGAAAAAAGTGCTGGAGGAAAAACTGCTAGTCAATGTCTGCATTAACCCGCTCACGGCTTTATTGCATGTGAAAAATGGGGAATTGATCGCAAATCCTTCATATGAATACATGATGAAATGTGCATTTGAAGAAGCATTGTCCATTCTAGGTCTGCCTGAAAAAGAGCGGCTCTGGTCACACGTCGTTTCAATTTGTAAGAAAACGGCCGCCAATCAATCGTCAATGCTTCAAGATATCGTCAAAGGCCGTGAAACTGAAAGAAAAGCCATCGTTGGCTATCTTTTAAAAAAGGCTCAAGCTCAAGAGATTCTGGCCCCGCATCTTACTTTCTTCAATCGAAACTTGGAAGTATTGGAAAAAAAGCAAACAAAATCTTTTGAGTGAGCTCATTTACATGCTATACTTTTTTCGGGAAACTAACTATTTATTGAAGAAAGGAAGTTCTAAACATGCAATTGACTGAACTTTCCATCCGAAGTCAGAATTTATTCATACGTGATTATATAGAAGAAAAAAAAGAGATGACTGCTTTTTTTGATTATGATATACATTCTGAGCACACATGGAAAAAGAGATACGACGATCTCATGGAAATGAGCTTCCCGCGCGAGGCTTTAGCGGATTATATGAGCGCATACCATGCAAAGTTTGAATCGGCAGCGATGCGTCAGAACATTGAAAAGATCCGTGACGAACGGAGTGTCATGGTAGTTGGAGGGCAGCAGGCAGGCCTACTGGCAGGACCGCTTTATACCATACATAAAATCATATCCATTATTCAGTTCGCAAAGGAAAAAGAATCAGCGCTTGGCGTTCCTGTGATTCCAGTCTTTTGGGTAGCAGGTGAGGATCATGACGTAGATGAAATTAATTTTGTCTACACATCCGGCGAAAAAGGTCCAGTCAAGCAAAAGCTGCCATTACATAACGTCAAAAAAACTGCTGCCAAAAGAACACCTCTGCATCAAGAAAAAACAGAGAAATGGCTCCGCGATGTGTTTTCAACGTATGAAGAATCTGCATATACAAATGACTTGCTTGATCAGCTTCTTCGATGTTTACGCAAATCACAAACGTTTACGGATTTCTTTGAATGGATTGTATGTGACCTTTTTGAAGAAGATGGACTGCTTCTATTTAATTCAGGAGACTTAGGCGTCAAACCACTTGAGCGTACGTTATTCAAGCACATTGTCGAGACAAATGATGCGGTCACAGCTCGCTTGAATGAAACGCAGGCTGCCATGAAACGAGCAGGATATCAGCCGATCATTGAAGCTGGTGATAATCAGGCGAACCTGTTTTACGAATATGATGAGGAGCGTTTCCTTATTGAAAAAGAGAACGGCCAGTTTTCTATATCAGAAGTGGGGCTTACATGGACAAAAGAAGAGCTTTTGCAGGAAATTGAGGAGCACCCAGAACGGTTCAGCAACAATGTGGTGACGCGTCCCTTAATGCAGGAAACCCTTCTTCCAACACTTGCTTTTATGGCAGGACACGGTGAAGTCAACTATTGGGGAGAGCTGAAAGGAATTTTTGAGCACTTTGAATTAAAGATGGCACCTGTTCTTCCAAGACTGCACGTGACCATTCTTGAAAGGCACATCGATAAGAAGTTGCCGGTCAGAGAACTTTCTGTAGAAGAAGTGCTCACAAGCGGAGTGAAAGAAAAGAAAGAGGCTCACTTTGAGCAAAGCCTTCCAGACAGCTTTGTTCAAGCCGTTGATCAGGCGAAACGTGAATTAGCGAATGTTCATGGTGTATTGAGGCAAGAAGCACTGGAGGTTGAACCAAACTTCGAGCAGCTGCTAGATAAAAATGCCAAATTTATCGAAGACCAGCTTCAATTTGTTTATCAAAAGGTAGCGCAGCGTGTGGAAGAGAAGGAAGGATATATCCTTCGAGATTTTGAACGGATTGAAAACAGCTTAAAACCATTAGATGCCCCGCAAGAAAGAATTTGGAATATCATGTACTTTTTAAACAAATATGGTCCAGAATTCTTCAAAACGTTCAAAAATCTGCCATTTTCATTTCAAAACAAGCAGCAAATTGTCAAACTTTGAAATAAAGTTTTAATGAACCCTGACTAGTTCAGGGTTTTTTTTTATGTAGAAACAGTGTAAAATAAGTTTTGTGGAGAGAAGTGGTGGATAGTGGAGAGTAAGGGTGAGAAAGTGGGGCTCTGATTATCATGTTCATGGGTGAATACCAACATACGATTGATACAAAAGGGCGCATGATCATCCCTGCTAAATTTAGAGACGGTCTCGGAGAACAGTTTGTGCTGACGAGAGGGCTTGATCAATGTTTATTTGGCTACCCTATGAGTGAGTGGAAACTAATTGAAGAGAAACTCAAAGCACTGCCGCTAACGAAAAAAGATGCACGTGCGTTTACCCGGTTCTTCTTCTCTGGCGCAGTTGAATGCGATCTGGACAAGCAGGGGCGTATTAACATCGCATCAAACCTACTCCAATATGCAAAACTCGAAAAAGAATGTGTGGTCATCGGCGTTTCAAATCGAATTGAGTTGTGGAGTAAGTCGATCTGGGAACAATATACAGAAAAGCAAGAAGATTCTTTTGCTGAAATTGCTGAAAACATGATTGGATTTGATATATAATAATCCCTTGTGCAGCAAGCTTTCTACACATTCATTTCTATTTGAAAAAGGTGGGACCATAACATCATGTTTCAACATGAGACAGTATTATTAAAAGAAACAGTTGACGGTTTAAACGTCAAAGAAGACGGTACATATGTAGACTGCACGCTAGGCGGAGCAGGTCATAGCTCATATTTACTTTCTCAACTATCAGAAAAAGGGTCATTGATTGGATTTGACCAAGACGATGCTGCACTGGATCATGCACGAGAGAAGCTCGCGGATTCTAAAGCGAACATTCTTTTCATAAAAAGCAACTTCCGATATTTAAAAGAACGTCTGAATGAACAAGGTATTACAAGCGTAGACGGTGTGATTTTTGACCTTGGGGTTTCATCTCCTCAGCTCGACACACCAGAGAGAGGCTTTAGTTATCACCATGATGCACCTCTTGACATGCGAATGGATCAAACAGCCGCATTGTCGGCAAAACAAGTGGTGAATGAATGGCCATTTGAAGATCTAGTTCGGATTTTCTACAAATATGGGGAAGAAAAATTCAGCAAGCAAATCGCACGCAAAATTGAAGAAGCTAGAAAAAAAGCGCCAATTGAAACAACAGGTGAGCTTGTCGACATTATCAAAGAAGGAATTCCCGCACCTGCAAGACGAACTGGCGGACATCCAGCAAAAAGAGTGTTTCAAGCGATCCGAATTGCCGTAAATGATGAATTGAAAGTTTTTGAAGAAGCACTAGAACAAGCAATAGAGTTACTCAATCCGAAGGGGAGAATTTCTGTCATTACATTCCATTCACTTGAAGACCGGATTTGTAAAAGTACATTTAAAGAAATGTCTTCTCTTCCAGAACTTCCGCACGGACTACCAGTGATTCCAGAAGGACTTGAACCAAAGCTGAAGCTGATCACGAGAAAACCAATCGTTGCATCAGAACAAGAGCTGGAACATAACAACCGTGCCCGTTCAGCGAAGCTCCGAATTGCAGAAAAAAAGTAATACGACACCATAGATGATGATAAAAAGGAGGTTTCTTATGAGTAATTTGGCTTACCAAAGAGAAGTAAAACAATATCAAACAGAGCAGCAAGGCCAACCGGTTGTTATTAAAAGAAGAGGTTCTATCACACTTGGTGAAAAAATCTTACTTGTCATGTTTGTCATGGCTCTTATGTGCAGCTCCATTCTCATCATTTCTAAAGCCTTTGCTGTCTATCACGCTAATATTGAAGTACAGAAATTAGAACAGCAAGTATCTTTAGAATCGAAGAAGATCACTGAGCTTCAAAAGGAAAAAGACTTGCTGAGTGAACCAGAAAGAATCATCGAAGCTGCGAAAAAAGCAGGCTTAAGCATTTCGAAAGATGTTAAGAAGGTCGATTAAGATGGCGATGCCTAAAAAGAATAAAATGATGAACAGAGGCGCGGCAATTGCGAGTATTTGCTTCGCCCTGTTTTTCTTTATCATCCTTGCACGTTTTATTTATATTCAGATTACAGGAACGGTCGATGGTCAAGTGTTAGCTGCAAAGGCAAATGAACAATATCAATCGAAGAAAACACTTGAAGCCAAAAGAGGGTCTATTTTAGACCGAAATGGGAATGTGATTGCAGAGGATACGTCTGTCTATAAGCTCATTGCGGTCATGAGCAAGAAAATGACGGTCGATCCAAAGCACCCAATGCATGTCGTCGACAAAGAAAAGACAGCAAAAGAGCTGTCAAAAGTAATTGATATGAGCGAAAGCGAAATTTTAAAGCGTCTGAATACAAAAGATGCGTTCCAAGTTGAGTTTGGTAAAGCTGGGAAAGACATCAGTTTTTCAACAAAGGAAAAAATTGAAAAGCTGAAGCTTCCAGGGATCGCTTTTGAAAAAGACACGAAGCGATATTATCCAAACGGCATGTTTGCTTCGAATCTGATCGGTTATGCAAGATTAGATGAGGCGACGAAGGACATGTCAGGCGCGATGGGACTTGAGAAGGCGCTGAACAAATATTTAAAAGAAAAAGACGGCTATGTGACATATAACAGTGACAGAAGCGGATGGGCACTTCCAAATAGTAAAGAAGACATTGTCGCTCCGAAGGATGGAAAAAACGTCACGCTGACTATCGATCAAAAAATTCAAGCGTTCCTTGAAGAAAGTATGACGCAGGTTGCCAAAAAATATAAGCCGAAGAAAATCATTGCCACAGTCGTTGACCCAAAAACGGGAAAGGTGCTCGCGATGGGACAGCGGCCAAGCTTTAATTTAAATGAATTAGACATTACGAATTATAACAATGATGTCATTTCATATGCGTTTGAGCCAGGTTCAACGATGAAAATCTTTACACTTGCTGCGGCGATCCAAGAAGGGGTCTACCAAGGCAATGATAAATATCAATCTGGTACTTATAAAGTAGGCGGCGGCCTTGTAAGAGACCACAACAACGGAAATGGCTGGGGAAAAATTGACTTTCATCAAGGGGTTCTCCGTTCGTCAAACGTAGCTTTTGCAAAGCTGGCAAAAGAAAAACTAGGCTTCACGCGATACGAACAATATTTGCAAAAATTCCATTTCTATGACAAAACAGGCATTGACTTGCCGAACGAAGCGTCTAGTAAAATCAATTACAGGTACGAATATGACAAAGCATCGACGGCTTATGGTCAAGCGTCTGCTATTACACCGATTCAACAAATCCAAGCAGCGACAGCGGTAGCGAACGGCGGAACGATGATGAAGCCATATGTCATTGATCATATTACAGACCCGAACACAAACAAAACGATTTTACAGCACGAACCAACAGTAGCTGGAAAACCAATTTCCTCTGATACAGCAAAGCAAGTCCGTGAAATTTTAGGTGAGGTTGTTTCTTCGAAGATTGGAACAGGTCAGCCTTACCAAATCAAAGGCTTTGACGTTGCTGGAAAAACAGGTACAGGACAAATTGGCGGTGCCGGCGGTTACCTCCAGGGAAGAAACGATTACGTCTTTTCATTTATGGGAATGGCGCCAAAAGATGATCCGAAGCTGCTCGTTTATGTGGCTGTACAGCAGCCGCAGCTGTCTGACACAGAAACAGGCTCTGCCCCAGTTGCACAAATCTTTAACCCAGTGATGAAAAATAGTCTGCTATATTTAAATATTGCACCAACCAAAACAGACGATAAAAAATCAGGCGAACAAAAAGTGAAACAAGAAACAATGCCTTCATTCCTAGATTTAGAAGTGAAGCAGGCGGAAACAGAAGCCAAAAATAAAAACTTAACGCCTATTGTCATCGGCGACGGCCTCTCCATTAAACGACAGTGGCCAAGTGCAGGCTCTGAATTCTCTGAAAGCCAGAAAGTCTTCTTGAAAACAGCAGGAAAAACCATGAAGATGCCTGATATGACAGGCTGGTCGAGAAGGGAAGTCCTTCAATATGCCTCCATTTCCGGTGTGCATATAGAAACAAAGGGACAAGGATATGCTGTCAAACAAAGTGTGAAAAGTGGAGCGGAGATTTCAGATAAAGTCGTCACTGTGACATTTAAAAGCCCGAATTAATTGCAAAACCTAGCAAACGACTTGCTAGGTTTTTTCTTTTGCCGAGCAGGGTAGACGAGACGTTCTACATAAGGACGGGCCTGCATATGATGGAAACAAGCCATATGTATGTAAGGAGTGAACCGGGCGTGCGAGTATCAAGTGTAACAGTGAGAAAACGATTGCTTTTCGTGCTGCTGTTTGGGGTGATCATTTTTTTCATCATAGATACTAGATTAGGATATGTACAGTTTATTATGGGCGAGAAGCTGACAAGTTTAGCAAAAGACTCATGGAGCCGGAACCTCCCGTTCGAACCAGAAAGGGGAGATATTTTGGACCGAAATGGGGTAGAGCTTGCAACGAATAAAAGTGCCCCATCTATATTGGTCGTCCCCCGGCAAATTAAAGATCCTGCAGAAACAAGCAAGAAACTGGCGGCAGTACTGAATATGTCTGAGGAGAAAGCGTACAAGCACGTCACAAAGAAAACATCAATAGAACGAATTTCTCCAGAAGGGAGAAAAGTATCTCATGAAAAAGCAAAAGAAGTCAGAGAGCTTGATTTAGATGGCGTTTATGTTGCGGAAGACAGCATCAGACACTATCCGTTCGGCAGTTTTCTTTCTCATGTGCTTGGCTTCGCTGGAATTGATAATCAAGGGTTACTTGGACTGGAAGCCTATTATGACGATGACCTAAAAGGTGAAAAAGGCTCTGTCAAGTTCTATTCCGATGCAAAAGGGCAAAAAATGCCAGATGAAGCAGATGATTATACACCGCCTAAAGATGGTCTTGATATGAAATTAACTGTCGATGCGAAAGTGCAAACCATTATAGAACGGGAATTAGACAATGCGCAGGCAAAATATAACCCAGATGGCATGATTGCGATTGCGATGAATCCGAAGAACGGTGAAGTGCTTGGGATGTCAAGCAGACCGGATTTTGATCCAGCGGACTATCAATCAGTTGACCCGAAAGTGTTTAACCGAAATTTACCGGTGTGGAGCACATATGAACCAGGTTCGACATTTAAAATTATTACACTTGCAGCAGCACTAGAAGAGAAAAAAGTCAATTTAAAACGCGATCATTTTTTTGACAGGGGATCTGTGACAGTTGATGGTGCAAGACTTAGGTGCTGGAAAAAAGGCGGACACGGATCACAGTCATTTTTAGAAGTGGTTCAAAACTCCTGTAACCCTGGCTTTGTTGAGCTAGGCGACCGTCTAGGAAAGGATAAATTATTTTCCTATATTAAAAATTTCGGGTTTGGCCAAAAAACAGGAATCGATCTTCAAGGGGAAGGGCGAGGCATTTTGTTCCCGCTGGACCGGGTTGGTCCTGTAGAGCAGGCGACAACTGCCTTTGGTCAAGGTGTATCTGTTACGCCGATACAGCAAGTGGCTGCCGTAGCAGCTGCGGTAAATGGCGGAACACTTTACACGCCGTACATTGCAAAAGAATGGATAGATCCAATCACAAAAGAGGTTGTGAAAAAGCAATCGCCGATTGCCAAAAAGAAAGTGATTTCAGCAGAAACATCAAAAGAAATCAGATATGCGCTTGAAAGTGTAGTCGCTCAAGGGACTGGCCGAAATGCATTTGTTGAAGGATATCGAGTTGGCGGAAAAACAGGGACAGCACAGAAGGTAAAGGACGGCAAGTACATGGAAAATAACCACATTGTGTCGTTTATCGGATTTGCGCCTGCTGATGATCCAAGTATCGTTGTATATGTGGCTGTAGATAACCCGAAAGGCACCATTCAATTTGGCGGGACAGTTGCTGCACCAATTGTTGGTCATATTATGCGGGACAGCCTGCCTGAGATGGGTGTGAAAAAAAGAAAAGGACAAATTGAAAAGAAGTACCAGTGGCTGGACACAAAAACCATTGAAGTACCGAATCTTGTAGGGGGATCTGTTTCAGATCTTGAATCCCTCCTGATTAACCTTAAGATCGATGCTTCTGGAACTGGCAGTAAAGTGGTGAAGCAATCACCTGCTGCCGGGACAAAGGTCAAGGAAGGCTCCACCATCAGATTATACTTAAACGATGAATAATAAAGAATGAACAGAGGGTAGCCGCACTCATTCGGCTGCCTCTTTTTGTTGAAAGAGAAGGTCTGTTTGAAAAAAAGAGCCTAAAGTGTGTTTTTTCCAAGAGAAACTTAAGGAATACGCTGGATGTATCCTTTTTTTTACGATAAAATATAGACTGTGTGTTTTTTTCACAAGACATGCACGTGAACGAATTTGAGAGGTTTGATATGAAATGAAATTACAAGAACTCCTTACATACTTTAAAAGTGAAAACAACGAATTAATAAACGAAAATCCTGATATCACTTCCATTGAAATGGATTCAAGAGAGGTGAAAAAAGGAAGCCTTTTTGTCTGTATAAAAGGCTATACAGTAGATGGACACGATTATGCTGAAAAAGCGGTGAAAAGCGGGGCTGCAGCGATTGTAGCAGAACACCCTCTTAACATAACAGATGTACCAGTCATTATTGTGAAACACTCTCAAAGAGCTCTTGCAAGAATAGCTGATGCGTTTTACGAGCAGCCAACTCATAAGCTGAATCTCATTGGGATCACAGGAACAAACGGAAAAACTTCCACAACACACATGATTGAACAAATGATGAGAAAAGCCGAAAAGAAAACAGGCTTAATCGGTACGATGTATATGAAGGTGAATGATGACATTCTCGATGTGAAAAACACCACACCTGAAAGTGTCACACTTCAGAAAACCTTTAAAAAGATGCTTGATCAAGATGTAGACACAGCCATTATGGAAGTATCATCACATGCACTGCATCTTGGCAGGGTTCATGGATGTGATTATGATATTGCCGTATTCACAAACCTTTCGCAGGACCATCTTGACTACCACAACACAATGGAAGAATATAAACATGCGAAAAGCTTGCTATTCTCACAGCTTGGCAGTGCCTTTCATCACGATAAGCCGAAGCATGCGATTTTAAATGCAGATGATGACGCTTCGAGTTATTATGAAAAAGTTACAGCTGCTGAAGTCATGACATATGGCTTAGAGCAAGAAGCAGATGTCATGGCAAAGAATATTCAAATCAAGCCGAAGGGAACTCAATTTGATTTGATCACTCCAATTGGCACAAAAAATGTGACAGTTGCCCTCATCGGAAAGTTTAATGTGTACAACATCCTAGCAGCGGTATCAGTAGGGATCGTATCTGGCTTAACATTTGAAACGATTGTGAGTGCTATTGAAGAGCTGGAGGGAGTCAAAGGCCGATTTGAACTTGTGAACTGTGATCAAGATTTCCCTGTCATCGTTGATTACGCCCATACACCTGACAGTTTAGAAAATGTCCTTACAACGTGTAGAGAATTAACAGAGGGCAAAATTTTCTGTGTGATAGGCTGCGGCGGTGACCGTGATAAAACAAAGCGTCCTCAAATGGCCCAAATCGCTGTGAAGTATGCAGATGAGCCTGTATTTACATCAGACAACCCAAGAAGCGAAGATCCTTCAGCTATTTTAAAGGATATGGAAAATGGGGTGCCAGACGCATATTATCATAGCTTTGTGAATCGTAAACAAGCCATCTTTTTTGCGATTGCCAATGCGAAAAAAGGCGATACAGTCTTAATAGCGGGTAAAGGTCATGAGACATATCAAATCGTTGGCGATCAAGTTTACGATTTTGATGATGCAAAGGTTGCTATGGACGCTATTTTAGATCTAAACAAATCTTAAAATGATGAAAAGAGTGTAATGAAATGAAGCATTTTGTACAAAAACAACATACGAAGAACGCGAATGAATACCTTAATAATGAATGCAATTTTCTGATGGAAAACGGCTTTGGAAATTCGGAAGGAGTAAAGAACGATGCTTGAACAGGTGATATTGTTTACAATCATAATGGGATTTTTAATCAGTGTTCTTTTATCCCCGATTTTTATTCCGTTTTTAAGAAGACTTAAATTTGGTCAAAGTATTAGAGAAGAAGGACCACAGTCTCACCAAAAGAAATCAGGTACTCCGACAATGGGCGGAATTATGATTATCTTTTCTATCACAATTACGACGATTGTGATGATCAACAAATTTTCTGAGATTAGTCCAGAAATGTTTTTATTGTTATTTGTCACGCTTGGCTACGGTCTATTAGGATTTTTAGATGATTATATTAAAGTAGCGATGAAACGAAACCTCGGTTTAACATCGAAGCAGAAATTAATCGGTCAAATTGTGATCGCTGTGATTTTTTATGCAGTCTTCCATTATTATCAGTTTGCAACGACGATTCGCATTCCAGGAACAGATGTCAGTTTCGATTTAGGATGGGCTTACTTTATCCTTGTCGTTTTCATGCTTGTCGGAGGTTCTAATGCCGTGAACTTAACGGATGGACTGGATGGCCTATTATCTGGAACCGCAGCTATTGCTTTTGGAGCCTTTGCTATACTGGCTTGGAATCAATCACAGTACGATGTAGCGATTTTTTCAGTAGCTGTTGCTGGAGCCGTCCTCGGGTTTCTTGTGTTTAACGCGCATCCTGCAAAAGTATTTATGGGTGATACAGGCTCGCTTGCTTTAGGCGGAGCGATTGTAGCGATTGCCATTTTAACAAAGCTTGAAATTTTGCTTGTCATTATTGGAGGAGTATTTGTTGTCGAAACGTTATCCGTTATTCTTCAAGTGATCTCCTTTAAAACAACTGGAAAAAGAATCTTTAAGATGAGTCCGCTTCACCACCACTATGAGTTAGTTGGCTGGTCTGAGTGGAGAGTAGTTGTCACCTTCTGGACAGCTGGTTTATTACTTGCTGTTTTAGGAATTTACATCGAGGTGTGGTTATAATTGAATAAGATGCAAATGTTAAAAAACGAACATGTACTAGTATTAGGTCTTGCAAAAAGCGGATATGCGGCAGCTTCAATTCTTCATGAGCATGGAGTAAATGTTACAGTAAATGACCAAAAGCCGTTTGAAGAAAATGAACCTGCTCAGCTTCTATCTGAAAAGGGGATTGATGTCATTTGTGGCAGCCATCCTCTTCGTATATTCGATGATAAAGAAATTACAATTTTAATTAAAAATCCGGGAATTCCATATGAAAATGTGATGGTTCAAGAAGCGCTTCGCCGCCAAATTCCAGTTTGGACGGAAATAGAATTAGCTTATCATTTAACCTCAGCTCCATTTATTGGGATTACTGGATCAAATGGAAAAACCACTACCACGACTTTGATTTATGAAATGCTGAAACATGACAGTCAAAAAACTTTAGTGGCAGGTAATATTGGAACAGTCGCCAGCGAAGTCGCTGCAAAGGCAGCTGGCGATGAGTGGATCGTAACAGAGCTCTCTTCTTTTCAGTTAATGGGAACAGTTGACTTCAGACCTAAAATCAGCTTAATATTAAATATTTTTGATGCACATTTAGACTATCACCACACTCGTGATGAATATGAAAAAGCAAAGCAGAAAGTTTACGCACATCAACTTGATGATGACATAGCAGTCATTAACCTCGATGATCCATCAGTCGTAAAACTGGCTGAAGCTTCAAAAGCAAAAAAAGTGTTTTTCTCCGTGAAAGAGCGAGTAGAACATGGTGCGTATATTAGAAATGGTGCGATCTACTACATGAATGAACACATCATCGATTTAAAGGATGTTGTTCTTCCTGGTGAGCATAACCAAGAAAACATTTTGGCAGCTATTTGTGTCGTGAAAAATGCAGGCTGTTCAAATGAAGCAATCGCACACGTTCTCACGACATTTAGTGGAGTAAAGCATCGTCTGCAGTTTGTAGATACAATTCAAAGCAGAAAATTCTATAACGATAGTAAAGCCACTAATATACTGGCAACAAGTAAAGCATTGTCAGCTTTTAAGCAGCCGACTATTTTATTAGCCGGCGGACTTGATCGCGGCAATGAATTTGATGAATTGAAACCTTTTATGAAAAATGTAAAAGGAATTATTACATTTGGTGAGACTGCACCAAAGTTTGTGAAGCTTGGTGAAGAACTGGGAATACATCACGTAAAACATGTCGATAATGTTGAACAAGCAGTACCTGCGGCGTTTAACATTTCTGAAGAAGAAGACGTGATTTTATTATCTCCTGCTTGTGCAAGCTGGGATCAGCATAAAACATTTGAAGAACGTGGAGACATGTTTGTAAACGCCGTGCATATGCTTAAATAAGGGCTTGTCTCTCATATGACTGACAGCCCAAATGAAATTATGCTTGGGGTGTCGGTCTCTTGACGAATAAGAAAACTTCTCCGGATTTTTTGCTTGTTGTCATTACGTTACTTTTATTGACGATTGGTTTAATTATGGTGTACAGCGCTAGTGCTGTGTGGGCATCGTATAAATTTGATGATTCGTTTTATTTTGCAAAAAGACAGCTTTTGTTTGCCGGAATCGGAGTTATCGCGATGTTTTTCATTATGCGAGTCGATTATTGGACGTGGCGGACTTGGTCAAAGATATTGATTGCTGTTTGTTTTCTCCTTTTGCTGCTTGTACTTATTCCTGGTATCGGTATGGAGAGAAATGGATCAAGAAGCTGGATCGGTGTCGGTGCGTTTAGTATTCAGCCCTCTGAATTTATGAAGCTTGCGATGATTGCGTTTCTTGCAAAATTCTTATCTGAAAAACAAAAAAATATCACATCCTTTCGTAAAGGTTTCGCACCAGCATTAGGCATTGTGTTTTCTGCATTTGCCATCATAATGCTGCAGCCAGATTTAGGAACAGGGACTGTAATGGTGGGAACCTGTATTATTATGATATTTGTTTCAGGTGCGAGAATTGCTCACTTTATATTTCTCGGTCTTTTAGGGCTCAGCGGATTTGCTGCACTTGTCTTGTCAGCGCCCTACCGTATAAAACGAATTACATCGTACTTAAATCCTTGGGAAGATCCACTAGGCAGTGGGTTTCAAATTATTCAATCCTTATACGCTGTTGGTCCAGGCGGTCTGTTCGGAATGGGTCTCGGTCAAAGTAGACAAAAATTCTTTTATTTACCTGAGCCTCAAACGGACTTCATCTTTGCGATATTGTCTGAAGAGCTCGGTTTTATAGGAGGATCACTCATTTTGCTGCTCTTTAGTGTTCTATTATGGAGAGGCATACGAATAGCACTTGGAGCCCCAGACTTATACGGAAGTTTCTTAGCAGTTGGTATTATTTCAATGGTTGCCATTCAAGTGATGATTAATATCGCAGTTGTTACTGGACTTATCCCTGTGACAGGTATCACGCTCCCATTCCTAAGTTATGGCGGATCATCACTGACATTAATGCTGATGGCAATAGGCGTACTTTTGAATGTAAGCAGGTACGCTAGATATTAATGTGCTGCTAGTTCATGAAACCATGGTGACATTTATTTTGCAAAAGTACAAAAAAATGATTTGAAGAGTAGAAATCACAGATTTTGTATTGATAACATGTTTTTTGACTCTTCTTTACAGGTTTTAACGGAGCCCTGTTGTTTAAAACAGGGTTTATACTTTGTTCAGAGCAGAAAAAAATCGAGGGGAAATGGTATAATGCGTATAGTAATCAGTGGAGGCGGAACAGGCGGACATATTTATCCGGCCTTAGCTTTTATTAAAGAAGTGAAAAGACTGCATCCTGATGTAGAATTTTTATATATTGGTACTGAAAATGGACTTGAAAAGAAAATTGTAGAAAGAGAAAATATCCCTTTCAAGTCCATAGAAATTTCAGGTTTTAAAAGAAAGCTTTCCTTTGATAATGTAAAAACGGTGATGAGATTTCTAAAAGGCGTTCAAAAAAGCAAATCTTACTTAAAGGAATTTAAGCCAGATGCGGTCATTGGAACAGGTGGTTATGTGTGCGGCCCTGTCGTTTATGCAGCTTCTAAGCTGAAAATCCCGACCATTATTCACGAACAGAACAGCCTGCCTGGTATCACAAATAAGTTTCTAGCAAGATATGTTGATAAGGTAGCCATCTGCTTTGAAGAAGCAAAGGCACATTTTCCTTCTGAAAAGGTTGTATTTACGGGAAACCCTAGAGCCTCTGAAGTCGTCTCTATAAAAGAGGGGAAATCTCTGAAAGAGTTTGGGCTGGATGAAAAGAAAAAAACGGTTCTTATTTTTGGCGGGAGCCGGGGTGCTGCTCCGATTAATAGAGCAGTCATTGATATGCAAGATGAATTAAAGGCTAAGAATTATCAGCTTTTATATATCACAGGTGAGGTTCATTATGAAAAAGTGCTGAACGAACTAAAGGAAAAAGGTTCAGCACCTAATATGATTACAAAGCCTTTCTTGCATCAAATGCCGGAGTACTTGAAATCGATTGATGTGATTGTTGCAAGAGCGGGAGCCACAACGATTGCTGAAGTGACAGCTCTTGGAATTCCAACTATTTTTATTCCAAGTCCATACGTGACGGCAAATCACCAGGAAATCAATGCAAGATCACTAGAAAAGCATGAAGCTGCAATCGTTTTAAGAGAATCAGAGCTTTCTGGAGAGAGCCTCCTTCATGCCATTGATGAAATTGCTGGTCATGAAGAAAAATTAAACGAAATGAGCCGTTTAACAAAAGAACTCGGAGTACCAGATGCGGCTGGACGTTTATATAATGTATTAAAAGAAATTACGACTACATGATGGAATGATATTAGGTAAGGCGGAGGGTAATATGGAGAACTTGAAGAATGAATTATTAGAAGCGCAAGTCGGTAAAGTGCTTGAAAATGAGCCGCTTGCAAATCATACGACAATGAAAATAGGCGGGCCGGCAGATCTATTGATCGTTCCTAAAGATATCGATGCAGTTAAAACGATCATGGATCAAGTAAAGAAACACCAGGCGGACTGGACGGTTATTGGGAGAGGGTCTAATTTACTTGTACTTGATAAAGGAATACGTGGTGTCGTCCTGAAGTTAGGCGCAGGACTTGATCACTTAACTGTAAATGATGAAGAAATTACAGTTGGCGGCGGCTATTCTGTTGTAAGGCTTGCAACGTCTCTAAGTAAGCAGGGTCTTTCGGGACTGGAATTTGCAGCTGGTATTCCAGGGTCTATTGGCGGCGCTGTTTATATGAACGCAGGTGCACACGGATCTGATATCAGTAAGATTCTTGTGAAAGCGAGAATCTTATTTGAAGATGGAAGCATCGAGTGGCTAACAAATGAGCAGATGAACTTTAGCTACAGAACGTCTGTCCTTCAAAAGGAACGACCAGGCATTGTTCTCGAGGCCGTGTTTAAGCTCAAACAGGATGATCGAGAGAAAATCACAAAGAAAATGCAGCAAAATAAAGACTATCGTAAGGAAACACAGCCTTATAATCGACCATGTGCCGGAAGTATTTTTCGAAATCCGCTGCCTGAATATGCAGGACAGCTTGTAGAAAAAGCGAATTTAAAAGGGTACCAAATTGGCGGAGCAAGAATCTCTGATATGCATGGCAACTTTATTGTGAACGCTGGTGGCGCTACTGCTCAAGACGTGCTGGACTTAATTCAGTACATCCAAAATAAAATTAAAGAAGACTACAATGTAGATATGCATACAGAAGTAGAAATTATCGGTGAAGCAAATTAAAAGCTAGTTTTTATGAATGATGGCATCACGGGAAAACAAACGGCATGAAAGAATGCCGTTTGTTTTCTCATCAAATGATGATCCAAAGGTGTGGACAAGCAGCTTTGAATGAGGTGAAGAATATACATGCGGCCTGATCATGAAAATGAAAAGATCGTCAATATAGAAGAGCGGATTCCTAAAATTAAAGAACAAAGGAAGCAGAAAGCGAATCGGAGACTAATCTCTTTTATTCTACTGTTTTTTATCATGGTTTTAATCATTATTTATTTGCAGACACCAATCAGTAAAATCTCTTCTTTAACTATTACGGGTAACGAGCATGTTCCTACAAAACAGCTTGTGAAACTTTCGCAAATTAAAGAAGGCGAAACAGAGTTTTGGAATTTAAATAAAGATTTAACAGCAGATCATATTAAGCAAAACAAACTGATTAAAAGTGTCAGTATCAAAAAACATTTTCCAAATAAGGTCAGTATTGCTGTCAAAGAATATGCCAATATTGCGTATCTTCAAAAGGGAAATCTATACTATGAGCTTCTTGAAAATGGGACAGCATTACCAGAAGAAGTCACACCAAGTCATGCAGGACCTATTTTTGTCGATTGGGACAATAAAGAGAAGCTGAAGCTAACCGTTAGATCTTTAAATAAGCTGCCAGCCTCTATTCAGGAACTCATCTCAGAAATATATTATGTGCCGACAAGCTCAAACCAGTGGCTTGTTAAATTTTATATGAATGACGGGAACACCGTGATTGCATCAATTAAAACATTCGCTGATAAAATGAAAACCTATCCTGCCATTGTAAAAGAACTTTCGCCATCTGAAAAAGGCACCATCCATATGGAAGTCGCGACGTATTTTGAAGCGTTTAAATCTAAGAAAAAGGAAGATGAACGTTGAGAGGCAAAACAGTTATATTCTCAATTGTAATGCTTGTTCTTGGTTTTCTGATTTCTTTTTCATACCAATATACTAAGCAGCATCAGGCAGATGTCATTCGAACAGAGCAATGGAAAAAAGAGTACTCCTTGAAAAGTCAGCTGACAAAGCAAGAAAAGGCGAATCAGAAACTTGAAAAAGAATTATATAGCCTTCAATCACAAGTTCAAGCTACTGAGTCCAATTTGAAAAATGAAAAAGAGCAGTATTTCAATGTATTGGAAGATGTTGAGAAATACAGGATGTTTACAGGAGAGATCGGTGTAAAAGGAAAAGGGGTAAAAGTATCCCTTGAAGATGCATCTTATATCCCGAGTGGACAAAATGTCAATAATTACATTGTTCATGAGAGCCACATTTTTCATGTGATAAACGAACTGTTTATATCAGGGGCCTCTGCCGTATCTATTAATGGACAGAGAATTACACACCAATCATACATACATTGTAACGGCCCAGTTGTCACAGTTGACGGTGTTCAGCATCCAGCGCCATTTGTTATTTCTGCTATCGGTGATCCGGCTGTGTTAATACCTGCATTAAATATTGCAGGAGGAGTGGTCGATCAGCTGACAAGTGATCACATTTCGATGACGATTGAAAAAAAGGATATTCGTATGAATCCTCTTTTAAAACACAAAGATTAAAAGTGAAAAGGTGAGTGGTGTTGAGGAAAAAGAAGCCTTTACTTAGTTTGACAGCCTTAATGGTGATATTCGGCATCATGGTCTCCATCCAATTTAATTCATTGCAAAAGCCCAAAGTACGTGATACTCGCGATGTGTGGGAGCTAAGAGAGGATTTATCTGCATCTAAAAGTAAAGAATTGGATTTACTGAAAGAAATTGATAAATACGATGAAATGCTGAAAAAGTATGGTCATCAAGGAGATCAATCAAAAGAAGCTCAACTAACAAAAACATTAAAAGATTTAAAAGAAAAGGCTGGTTTTACAGAAGTGACAGGGGAGGGAATTGAAGTTGACATCTCTCAGCTCTTCTCCAAGGATCTGACCGGAGAAGAAGTGAAAAATATCCCGCCTGATCTTCTGAAAAAGTTAATCAACGAAGCCAATATGTATGGGGCAAAACATATTTCCATTAATGACCACCGTGTGATTAATACAAGTGTGATTCGAGATATTAATGGCACGACGAAAATGGATGGCTACAGCTTAGATGGTGATGAAGTGACCATCAAGATGATCAGCGACCAGGCCGACAAATTATACAGCCGTTTAAATGTATCAGATATTGGTGATTTGTTTGCTCAGGAAAATTTTGGCTTGAGTATTAGCCAGCCGAAGCAACAAATTCAATTAAAAGGATATGACGGTGCAATTCAGTTAAACGAGTTGAAGCCTCTTGACGATGTAAAGGAGGGAAAATCTTAATGTGGCTTCCTGTACTTGGCTTAATCATAGGAGTTGCGATCGGTTTCTTAACAAATTTTACGATACCGAATGAGTATTCTAATTATCTTTCCCTCGCTGTACTTGCTGCGCTTGATACATTGATTGGTGGAATCAGGGCACATCTGCAAGGGGCATACGATGAACTAGTGTTTGTATCAGGCTTTTTCTTTAATATTATACTTGCAATAAGTTTAGCTTTTCTGGGCGTCCATCTTGGTGTAGACTTGTATTTAGTCGGAATGTTTGCTTTCGGCGTTAGATTGTTTCAAAATATAGCAGTTATTCGAAGAATTCTACTAACAAAATGGACAATTTCTAGAGAAAAAAAGAAAAAAAGTGAGTCATAAAAAAGGATATACATATGATGTAACGAATATTTTCAGTAATCCTAATAAAAAATGTTGATTTTTTAAGTTTTGTTACACACTTGTAAAAACACATTCATTGTATTGTTGTTCAGCAAATAATAGAATAGAAAGTATTGATATGTGAGGAGGTGCCATAGAATGAACAACAATGAAATTTACGTCAGCCTTGACATCGGTACATCCAATATAAAAGTCATCGTCGGAGAAATGGCGGATGATTCGCTTAACATTATAGGTGTTGGAAATGTCCCTTCAGAAGGGTTAAAAAAAGGATCGATTGTTGATATAGATGAGACAGTTCATTCTATTAGACAAGCATTTGAACAGGCTGAGAGAATGGTAGGTTTTCCTTTACAAAAGGCGATTGTCGGAATTAACGGAAACCACATTCATATTCAGAATACGAGCGGCGTGGTCGCAGTATCTAGTGAAAACAAAGAAATACATGCTGAAGATGTGAGACGTGTCTTAGATGCTGCACAGGTAGTATCTATTCCTCAAGAACATCTCGTCGTAGACGTGATCCCGAGACAATTTATCGTCGACGGAAGAGATGAGATCACTGATCCGAAAAAAATGCTTGGTGTTCGGCTAGAGGTGGATGGATCGTTAATTACAGGTTCTAAAACGATTCTACATAACTGGCTCCGATGTGTAGAAAGAGCTGGAATTGAAATTATGGATATTTGCTTGCAGCCGCTCGCATCGGGCTCAGCAGCGTTATCGAAAGATGAAAAAAATCTAGGGGTAGCTCTCGTCGATATTGGCGGCGGATCTACAACGATTTCCGTATTTGAAAACGGGCATCTCTATTCTACTCACAGTATCCCTTTGGGCGGAGAGAACATTACAAAAGATTTGTCTATAGGACTTAGAACTTCTACTGAAGAAGCTGAACGAATCAAAAAACAATTTGGGCATGCGTTTTATGATGAGGCATCAACTGAGGAAACATTTGAAGTTTCTGTCATCGGTACCGATCAAAAACAGACGTATACACAGCTTGAAGCGGCTAATATCATCGAAGCTCGTCTGGAAGAAATCTTTCTCTTTGTGGCAGAGGAATTAAGAAATATGGGTGTCCATGATTTGCCTGGCGGATTCGTTCTAACAGGTGGACAGGCAGCTATACCAGGTATCCTTTCTCTTGCACAAACGGTCTTGCAAAACAATGTTAGAATTGCAAGTCCGAATTATATTGGGGTGAGAGAGCCTCAGTATATGACAGGGGTGGGTCTGATCCACTTTGCTTATCGCAATGCAAAGATTCAGGGCAGACAGGTTGGATTCCAAATGCCGGATGAGGCGTTTCATGAAGTAGGCGCATCCATGGAGCCGGTTTCTTCTTCACCACAAGTGAAAGAAGCACAGCCAAGACCGAAAGTAAAACAAAAAGCACAAGAAGAGACAAATAAAAAACCGGGCAAAATGAAAAAACTATTTAATATGTTCTGGGAATAGAATTAGATTTTCGACGGATTAGGAGGATTCAGCATGTTGGAGTTTGAAACAAATATAGACGGCCTAGCATCAATTAAAGTAATCGGAGTAGGTGGAGGCGGAAATAACGCTGTCAACCGAATGATCGAAAATGACGTACAAGGTGTCGATTTCATTGCAGTCAATACAGATGCACAGGCGTTAAATCTATCAAAAGCAGAAACGAAAATGCAAATCGGTGCTAAGCTGACAAGAGGGCTTGGAGCAGGTGCGAATCCTGAAGTCGGTAAAAAAGCTGCTGAGGAAAGCAAAGAACAGATTGAAGAAGTATTAAAAGGCGCAGACATGGTCTTTGTTACTGCTGGTATGGGCGGTGGAACTGGTACGGGTGCTGCACCTGTCATTGCAAAAATCGCAAAAGATTCTGGTGCATTGACAGTTGGAGTCGTGACTCGTCCTTTCACATTTGAAGGAAGAAAGCGTCAGCTTCAAGCCGTCGAAGGAATTGCTTCTATGAAAGAAGCAGTTGACACATTAATCGTCATTCCAAACGATCGCTTGCTTGAAATTGTTGATAAAAACACGCCAATGCTTGAAGCATTCCGTGCAGCAGATAACGTGCTACGACAAGGTGTTCAAGGGATCTCAGATCTTATTGCTACACCAGGTTTAATTAACCTTGACTTTGCTGACGTGAAAACGATCATGTCCAATAAAGGTTCTGCTCTTATGGGTATTGGTGTCGCAACAGGTGAAAATCGTGCCGCTGAAGCTGCGAAGAAAGCCATTTCTTCACCACTTCTGGAAACGGCAATCGACGGTGCACAAGGTGTCATCATGAATATTACTGGTGGTACGAACCTAAGTCTTTATGAGGTACAAGAAGCAGCGGATATTGTTGCTTCTGCATCTGACGAAGATGTAAACATGATTTTCGGATCTGTCATTAATGATAACTTGAAGGATGAAATTGTGGTAACTGTCATCGCAACTGGATTTATTGAGCAAGAGCCAGAAGTGACAAAACCACAAAGAAATCCATTAGGACAAGGATTAAAGCAAAATCAATCCATTCCTCAAAAGCGTGAAGTAAAACGTGAGGAACATCAGCAGCCATCATCTCAACCGAGACAAAATACACAATCAAGCGATGATACGCTGGATATCCCAACGTTCTTGCGCAACCGTAATAAACGCTAATCGATTATCACTCATCCCCTTCCATTGGAAGGGGATTTTTTCATGTCTACCATAAAAAAAGAAACCTGGATCTCTTCTGATCATAAAGTATTAAATGTGTCTGGATCACTTCATTTAACATATGTATTTTGGCTTAGGGTGATTAAGTAAAAAGGATCATTTTTAAATCCTATTACAAAAAGCGACAAAATGATGAACTTTATTTGACTACATTAAATAGAACACCATGAATCTTGTCATGAACAAAAGAAAGGGAGGAGTGAGACCTACACTCTGTTTGACCATTTGAGGAGGAGGGATTTGATTGAAAGTGAAGTTTCGCAAAACCGCCGGCTATCGTTTAATGAGTCTTTTGGTGATTGGTACTTTAACGATGACAAGCTTTGGGATGGTTCAAGCAAAATCGACTTCTACCTCATATCAAGAGGAAGCTGTTTCCTCCACGAAAGCAAAAGCAAAGATCTCATCTAGATTAATGAAACAGTTTCAACAAGAAGACAAGGTGACCTTTTTAGTCAAATTGAAGGAACAAACAAATGTAAAAAAAGTGGCGAAGGATGCTGTGTCAAAAGCCAAAAAACAGAAGTTAACAGCTGCTAAAACGCAGTACACAAAAAGATCAGCTGTCGTATCAGAACTAAGAGCAACGTCTGAAGAGACGCAGGAAGCGCTGCTTGCTTATTTACAAAAGGCACAAAAGAAAAAGCAAGTGAAAGATATTCATTCGTACTATATTGTGAATGGTCTCGCTGTGACGGGAACGAAAGAAGTCATGGAAAAGGTGGCTTCCTTCCCAGAAGTAGATCAAGTGCTGCCAAATGAAATTCGTCAAATCCATCGTCCTGTTGATTTGAAGACTTCAAAGAAGAACAAACAAATCAAAGCAGCAGATGGAATCGAGTGGAATATTTCTCAAGTTCATGCCCCAGAAGCATGGGCTTTAGGTTATGACGGTACTGGTACCGTTGTGGCAAGTATTGATACAGGTGTGGAATGGGATCATCCTGCATTAAAAGAAAAATACCGCGGATTTGATCCTGCACGTCCGAATGAACCTTCTCATGAATTCAATTGGTACGATGCAACGACAGGTTCTGAAGCGCCATACGATGATTTAGAGCATGGTACACATGTAACGGGAACGATGGTTGGCTCTGAGCAAAATGGAGAGAATCAAATTGGAGTCGCACCAGGTGCAAAATGGATCGCGGTGAAAGCTTTCTCAGAAGATGGTGGATCAGATGCTGATCTGCTTGACGCAGGTGAATGGATTTTAGCTCCAAAAGATGAAAACGGAAACCCTCATCCAGAAAAGGCGCCAGATGTGGTCAATAATTCTTGGGGCGGTGGACCCGGTCTTGATGATTGGTATAAAGATGTGGTCAATGCTTGGAGAGCAGCGGACATCTTCCCAGAGTTTTCAGCTGGTAATACGGATTTATTTAACCCTGGCGGTGAGGGATCTATTGCAAATCCTGCGAACTATCAGGAAGCCTTTGCGACGGGTGCAACAGATCAAAACAACAAATTGGGTTCTTTCTCTTTGCAAGGTCCCTCTCCATATGGCGTCATGAAACCAGATATTGCGGCCCCAGGGGTAAATATTCGTTCTTCTATTCCTGGGAAAGGGTATGAAGATGGCTGGAATGGAACCTCGATGGCAGGTCCGCATGTTTCAGCTGTTGTGGCTCTTCTGCGCCAAGTACAGTCAGATCTGTCAGTTGAAGAGATCGAAGAAATTCTCATTGATACTGCAAAGCCGCTGACCGATCAGCAATTTCCGGAATCCCCTAACAATGGCTATGGGGCAGGATTAGTTGATGCAAAAGAAGCGATCAGAGCATTAACAGATGGAATTGGTACGATTGAAGGACAGGTGACAAAAGAAGGAGAAGATACAGAACCACCCGTTTTTTCTCATAAAGGACCGAATGAAATTTTTGCCTCTACACCAACACCTCTAAGCATCACAGCAGAAGATGAAGTAGCTGTGACAAATGTCTCCTTGAGCTATCAAGTGGATCAAGGAAAAAGGGAGACGCTGCAAGCAAAACGTACGGATGGAAATCATTTAAAAGGGACCTATGTTGTCCAGCTCCCAGAACTTGAGGGAGAAAACGTCACGTACCGATGGATTGTGAAAGATTTTGGAGAAAATGAAGCCGCATCAGAACCGTATACGCTTCCGATTAAAACATCCATCACGACTGGCTACTCGCAAGATTTTGAAGCTTGGCCAAGTGGATGGTTCAGTGGTGGAACAAAAGATCCTTGGCAGTGGGGGAAGCCGACCACAGGTCCGAAACAAGCCTTTACTGGAGATCATGTCTACGCGACAAACCTAGACAGTCCTTATGAAAATCAAACAGATGCTCATTTATCCATGCCGATGATTGCTGTACCTGAGTCAGGCCCCTCCTTTTTACAATATCAATACTGGCATGACCTTGAAGCGAATTATGACTATGTGCATATTCATGTGCAGCCTGAGGGGGAAGAGGCTGTCCAAGTGGCAGCTTACACAGGCAAAACAAGTGCATGGACAAAAGGAGAAGTTGACTTATCTGCCTACAAAGGTCAGAACGTGAGAGTTATTTTTCAGCTAAGAACGGATGGCAGTGTGACAAAAGACGGTTTTTATTTAGATGATGTGAAAATAACAGATCAGGCCTTGCCTCAAAAAGCAAAGAAACAACTTGGCGTCATTAAAAAAGAAAAGCCTGCACAGGAGCAGAAGAAACCCGTCGATCCGAAAAGCGCAAAGCCGGCTAAAATAAAAGAAAAACATGTCCAGATGAAAAAGGAAAAAAGCTTAGATGCTCCGTCTATCAAAGCTCTTCCGATGAAGGCAGAAATCAGTGTTCTGGAAAGCGGTAAATCCACGTACACGGATGAAGCGACAGGGAGATATCAGCTTTCTCATGGTGCAGGAGAATTTACAGTGAAAGCTGAAGCATATGGCTTTGAATCACGCACCCAAAAAGTCAATATTTCTGCAAATGATCAGGCAGAGGCAAATTTCTCCTTACAGCCACTTGAGAAACGAACGATATCTGGCACAATTGTAAGCGAAACAACGGGTGAAAAAGTAAAGGATGCCACGGTTTATCTTGTAGAGGATGCGAAAATTGAGCCGGTGAAAACAGATGAATCTGGCGAGTTTTCTCTAGAGGCATTGAGCGGTGTATATACAGTCAAAGTATTTGCGAAAGGGTTTAAAGGATATTCGTTTACAGCGGATGTGACAGAAAAGCCGCTTGAAAAATCAATCAAGCTGGAACCTTTCATCGGTTTTGCTGGCGAAATTGGCTACGATGATGGTACAGCTGAAAATGCGCGGGCATTCTATGATCCTGGCAATGGCTGGGCGGTGAAATTTTCATTAGAAAAGGGGAAGAAACAAGCGCAAGTTACAGGGGGGCTTTTCCGTTTCTGGACAACAGAGTGGCCAGCCCCTGGCGGGAATGAATTTGCGGTTGAAGTGTATGATGCTTCTGGGAAGGACGGCGCTCCAGGTGAGAAACTTGCTGGACCTTTCAAAGCGAATGCGCTGCGTAATGGAGAATGGACAAAAGTAGATTTAGAAGATCAAGCTATTACGGTGGATGGAGATTTCTATCTTGTCTATATTCAAACGAAAAAGAATACGGAATCTCCAGGCCTTGCAACAGATGAAGATGGACCAAATGCTGAAAGAAGCTGGCAGCTGACAAGCGGTGCCTTTTCTCCTTCTCCAAAAGAAGAGGGAAATTATATGATTCGTGCGCTTGTCCAATATGAAGCAGCTGTACCAGAAATAACATCTCCAAAAGCAGGAACGATCACGAACAAAGATGAACTGGAGATTGAAGGCAAAGCCTCTCCAGGGCTTGATGTAGCGATCTATCAAAACGATGAAGAGGTTGCCAAAGTGAAAGCAGATCAATCAGGAGTTTTCAAAGAGAAGGTCACAGTTTCAAGCGGAGAGCATGTATTCACGGCTGCCACTGTTACGGATAAAGGCACAACGAAAAAATCCAAATCAGTAAAGGTGATCATTGATCAAACAGCTCCAGCGTTGACGATAGATACACCGAAAAAAGGGGAAAAAACGAATAAAGAATCGCTCACTGTAGAAGGAAGGGTAACGGATGATCATCTTGATCAAGTCACTGTAAATGGAAAAAAGGCAGCCATAAAAGACGGGAAATATTCTGCAAGAATCCTGCTTGAGAACGGGAAAAATACGATCAAAGTAACAGCGAAAGATGCGGCAGGAAACAAAACGACTAAAAAAGTCGATATCGATGTTCAATACGAAGCACCTGAGATTTCTAAGCTGACACCAGCAGAGAATGTCAATCTATCATCAGGTGAGTCTGTTAAAATTTCATTTAACAGCAGAGAAAAGCTAGACGCAACGTTTGTCATTCACATGCCGCTGACAAACGCAAGGTCAAAGTTGCAAAATACAACAGAACTTCCGCTTCGCGAGATAGCAAAGGGAACATATGAAGGCTACTGGACAGCTACTTCTACCGCTAAAGCAAAAGGTGCAGTCATTGAAGTGATTGTTCGGGATGATTATGGAAATGTCACACGACAAAAGGCTTTAGGCATATTAAATATCAATGAAAAATAATCCTTAAAAAAAGGCACGACTCCTTGGAGCGTGTCTTTTTCGTTTCGAATAATTGTTTGAAAGCTTGTCCGGGAGCACATTCTCTTGCTTTGCGCTCTCATTCCTCGACAAAAACAATAACAATCCACCAAAAGTTCTCTATCATCCCCAACAAGAATTGACAGACTTCCATCTCTTGACTGTTTTATACTGGTACAAACAAGTGCAAGTACTGCTTTTGATTCTTTGTTTCAGATGAAAGGAGCAGAAGGTGGTCATTTATTTAGATGTGATTTGGCTGTTAAACTTTTGTTTTGATCTCTTGCTTCTCTTACTCACTGCATTTATTCTCAAACGACAAGTAAAAAAAAGGCGATATATGTTAGGAGCTCTGATTGGATCGAGCATTGTTCTCATGCTCTTTACACCATTTGCAATGGTTGTGTCACACCCTTTAGGCAAACTGCTTTTTTCTGTCTTGATCGTGCTTGCAACCTTTGGGTTTCAAAGATTTCGTTCCTTTTTTCAAAACCTGTTTGCTTTTTACTTTGTAACATTTTTGATGGGAGGAGGCATGATCGGGGTTCATTCCTTTTTACAAACCAATACTGTTATTCAAGACGGGCTGCTGATTTCACAAAATGATGGATTTGGTGATCCCATTAGCTGGCTTTTCGTTTTAACCGGCTTTCCTGCGATTTGGCTGTTTTCAAAGAAAAGATTAGGAGAGGTCGGTGCGAAAAAAAGACAATTTGATGAACAAGTACTTGTGGAGATACACATTCAAGGAGAGACCATCCGCTTAAAGGGACTCGTCGATTCCGGCAATCAACTGTATGACCCTATGACGAAAACACCTGTGATGATCGTTCAGGCAGATGAGCTCATGTCCATTTGCGGAGAGCCATTTATAGAGCTTATGAAGCAGTCTCATCCTGTTGAAGTCATGCAAAAGCTCGATGATCGATTTCCGCTTCTTGATCGTTTACGACTTGTTCCATATCGAGCGGTCGGTCATGATCACGGGTTTCTACTATGCTTAAAACCAGATACGGTCATCGTTTATTCAAAAACGCATATGATCCAGCCAGCCAAGTGTTTTGTAGGCATGAGTCTGAGCGGTTTATCAGCAGATCAGGAATTTCAATCCATCATTCATCCAGATATGTTAGACGGAAAAATCATCCAAGGGGTGTCTTAAGTTTTGGTGATGTCTTTTATCTTACGAGGTCAACTTGACATTTAGAAGGGAGAAGAAGATGAAAAAATTAAAATTTAAACTCACTTACTACTGGTATAAACTCCTCATGAAGCTAGGTCTAAAGAGTGATGAGATTTATTATATTGGTGGTAGTGAGGCGCTGCCGCCTCCATTATCAAAGGATGAAGAGCAGGAACTGCTTGTCAAATTACCAAAAGGTGATCAAACAGCAAGGGCCATCCTGATCGAAAGAAATTTGCGGTTGGTGGTCTATATCGCAAGAAAATTTGAAAATACAGGGATTAATATTGAGGATTTAATTAGTATTGGAACCATTGGCCTGATTAAGGCAGTCAATACATTTAACCCAGAAAAAAAGATCAAGCTTGCGACATATGCTTCGAGATGTATTGAAAATGAGATTTTGATGTATTTGCGCCGAAATAATAAAATTCGTTCAGAAGTGTCGTTTGATGAGCCGCTCAACATTGATTGGGACGGAAATGAACTGCTTTTATCAGACGTACTTGGAACAGATGATGATATTATCACGCGGGATATTGAAGCAAATGTAGATAAAAAACTTTTGAAAAAAGCACTGGAGCAATTAAATGACCGCGAAAAGCAGATCATGGAGCTCAGGTTCGGTTTGGTTGGCGGTGAAGAAAAAACCCAAAAAGATGTCGCTGATATGCTAGGCATTTCCCAGTCGTATATTTCAAGGCTTGAAAAAAGAATTATTAAACGATTACAAAAAGAATTTAACAAAATGGTCTAAAAAAAATTTTTAAAATGCTCTGTCCCTTTGCTGTCAAAGGAATCAACTTCTTTTCTCATGATTCTCGTCATCACTCGTGCATATTTTTCCATCCCAAGGAGATACTGAACTTTGTACAACAGCTCCTGTAGGGAGGGAAAAAAGTGTCCAGAAATAAAGTGGAAATCTGCGGAGTCGACACCTCCAAACTGCCTGTTCTGAAAAATGATGAGATGAGAAAATTGTTCAGACAGCTGCAAGATGAGGGTGACGATACAGCAAGAGAAAAGCTAGTCAATGGCAATTTGCGGTTGGTTTTAAGTGTGATTCAGCGTTTTAACAACAGAGGCGAGTATGTGGATGATCTCTTCCAAGTAGGCTGTATCGGATTAATGAAATCAATTGATAATTTTGATTTAAGCCACAATGTCAGATTTTCAACTTATGCGGTCCCTATGATCATAGGAGAAATCCGTCGATACTTGCGTGATAACAACCCGATTCGGGTGTCTCGTTCACTAAGAGATATTGCCTATAAAGCGCTTCAAGTCCGCGAGAGGCTGATTAGTGAGACAAGCAAGGAGCCAACGGCAGAAGACATTGCCAAAGTGCTGGAAGTGCCTCATGAGGAAATTGTCTTTGCCCTAGATGCGATTCAAGATCCTGTATCTTTGTTTGAACCGATCTATAATGACGGAGGAGATCCGATTTATGTGATGGATCAAATTAGTGATGATCGGAACAAAGACACACAATGGGTAGAGGAATTGGCCTTAAAAGAGGGAATGCGCCGATTGAATGATCGAGAAAAAATGATTCTCCGCAAACGCTTCTTCCAAGGAAAAACGCAAATGGAAGTCGCTGAAGAGATCGGAATTTCTCAAGCACAAGTCTCAAGACTTGAAAAAGCAGCCATCAAACAAATGAATAAAAACATCTTTTAAAGCCGCACTTCATGTGCGGCTTTTTTCATTCTTGTGAGAGAGCACGCCTCTAGTATTGACTCGGTCATTTTTTTCATTTAATCTGTTTTTAACAAATGTTATTTTAGATATCATTTGTTAGGGAACACTTAAGCGGAAAGAAGGGTTATTATGTCATTCCATGATGAAAGAAGGCTGCTCATAAAGGTTGCGCATATGTATTATGAAGAAGGCGCCACTCAATCTAACATTGCAGAAGCTGTTGGGGTTAGCCGTTCACTCATATCAAAATATTTGGCAAAAGCACGTGAAGCAGGCATCGTGGAAATCATTATTCATGATGAAGTGAATCAACAATATGGATCATTAGAAAGAAAAATAGAGCGGAAATATGGACTGCGAGAAGTCGTTTGTGTGGAAACGCTCAGCCAAGAAACAACTAAAAGCCGAATCGGCGCTGCGGCGGCAGGCTTTTTATTAAAAGTTATGAAGGATGGACAAGTCATCGGTTTTTCCTCAGGAACCACTTTGCATGAAATGGCAAAAGCGCTTACGTCAGTTCAGCACTATCCATCCGTGACATTTGTTCCACTTGTCGGGGGTGTGGGAAACGAAGATGTTGATATCCATGCCAACTATATTATTGCGAGGTGCACAGAGGCACTTAAATCTAAATGTGAGTTTTTACATGTGCCTGTCATGCTTGATACGAAAGAAGCGAAGGATGTACTGATCCGGCAGCCGTCAATCAAAAAAGTCATTGAACTAGGGGAATCATCTAATATTGCGGTTGTAGGGATTGGCGGGGTTCCGCAGCATTCAACGATGGTGAAATCTTATATGACAAGCGGTGAGGAGGATATTCTTCAAGCGAAGGATGTAGCGGGTGACATTTGCTATAACTTTATTGATCACCAAGGGGAAGTGTATCCCCACCCATGGAACGACCGGGTAATGGGCATAAGCCCGCAAAAGCTGAAGGAAATCCCGCTTGTCATTGGTGTCGCTGGAGGAGAAGAAAAAATTGAAGCGATCCGTGCAGCATTAGAAGGTGGATTAATTCATGTATTAATTACGGATGAGCGAACAGGAGATGCCTTATTAAAGTAACTACCTAATATGATTAGGTAGTTTTTTTGAGTCTTTAGACTCAAAAAGATTGAAAATTTTATCGATTTTAGCTTGACACAAAGTTGACACATCATATAAACTAAGTTCATAACAAATGATAAATAAAATAACAAATGTTACAAGAAGCAGATTTTTGTTAATTTTTATAACATTTGTTAAAAGTTTCAGATTATTTTTCTAGCAATCTACCCGAGAAGCAAGAAAACCTGAAAGGATGATTTAGATGTCAATCTATCAACAGTTGTTAACTCGAGAACGCAGTGGAGATCCAATCAAAGTAGGAATTATTGGGGCAGGCCAAATGGGCTTTGGACTCATTTCACAAATTTCTAAAATTCCAGGCATGATTGTAGCAGGTGTTTGTGATATTCACCTTAGTGCAGCAGAGAAGGCAGCGAATTTTTACAAGCAGCATGCGAAGCCGCATCAAATGGTCGTCACAAATGATTATAGAGAAGTGATTCAATCAGATTTTGTGGAAGTTGTCGTAGATGCAACAGGAGTTCCAGAGGTTGGAGCAAACATTTCTTTGGAAGCGCTTAATTCAAAAAAACATCTCGTTCTTTTAAATGTAGAAGTTGATATTACCATCGGTTTGGTGATGCATAAATTATTCACAAATGCAGGTCTTGTTTACTCTGGATCGGCTGGAGACGAACCGGCAGCAACACTAGAATTATATGAATTTGCAAAAACAATGGGACTTGAGGTGCTCGTTGCTGGGAAAGGCAAGAACAACCCATTCTTTCCAGAGGCAAATCCAGATACGTGTAAAGCAGAAGCAGATAGTAAACATATGAGTGCACATATGCTGGCGGCCTTCCAAGACGGAACTAAAACAATGGCAGAAATGAACTTATTAAGTAACGCGACAGGGCTTTTGCCAGATAAGGTCGGCATGCATGGAGTCGAAGCAAATTTAGAGAATGTAGCAGATAAGTTGAATCAAAAACAACAAGGCGGCGTGCTCGATAACTTCGGAGTCGTTGAATATGTAAATGGGCTGGCACCAGGCGTATTTGTCATCGTCAAGAGTGATCTAGAGCCAGTAGATGAAGAGCTTCGTTACTTAAAAGTTGGAAAAGGTCCACACTATACGCTTTACCGTCCTTTCCACTTAGCGAGTCTTGAAACACCTGTTACGATCGCAAAAGCGGTCTTACAGCATGATTCATCGATCCACCCAATTGGTGTACCGGTGTCAGAAACAGTCGCTGTTGCGAAAAGAGATATTAAAGCAGGGGAATCACTTGACGGAATTGGCGGATACTCCGTAAGAGGTGTACTTGAAACGCATCAAGACATGAAAACGAACGGTCACATTCCGATTGGCTTAATCAGTGGAAAAGTCATAGCGAAAAAAGACATCAAATTAGGGCAATTCCTCACTCATGATGATGTAGAGCTTGATTCAAACACAACCGTCTGGAAGCTGCGTTCATTACAAGATCACTTATTTCAATCATAAGGGCGTGAAGCTATGGAAAAATTAGCAATCGTACTTTGTATCATTCTCATTGTGCAGTATGGGTTATCTTTTATTCAAATCAAGTATTACCGCAAAAGCATGGACTCACTAATTGATGACTACAGAGGGAAACAGGGATATCACTTATTTTCAGGAATGGAACGGCGCAAAGTTGGCCCTGGGGCCATTGCGCTCATCATTGTGGATGAATCGTATATCATTCAAAAATGCCATGTGCTTGGCGGCGTGTCGATCTTATCTAAATTTAAAGAAGTCCCTGCATATGAAGGCAAGCATGTAGGGGCTGTGCTGGACGAGCACCACATGATGAAGAAAACGTTGAAAAAGCGTAAAAAGGCGCCAGCAGTCATGCAAGCACTTTCCATGGCGGCTGAGCAGGCACTTGTCTCGATTTCGAAAAAAAATATAACAAATGTGAACTAAAGAAAGGGGAGATGAAACATGGAATGGATTCAATGGTTTGGAGAGCACTTTATCGGAATGTTTGAAGCCGGCGGAAAGCAATTCATGGGTCTTGTTACAGGTATCGTTCCAACGCTTGTTGTGTTACTTACTTTCACTTATGCTGTCATGAAATTTATTGGAGAAGAGCGAGTGAATAGAGCCATTCAGTTTGCAGCGAAATATACCATTTTGCGCTACACGTTAATGCCGATCTTATCTGTTCTTATTTTGACAAACCCAATGGCTTATACGTTTGGCCGCTTCTTACCTGAAAAACAAAAACCAGCATTCTATGATTCAGCTGTTTCATTTGTTCATCCGGTGACATCACTGTTCCCGTATGCCAACGCAGGAGAACTATTTGTCTACTTAGGAATTGCGAACGGGATTAAAGAAGCTGGATATTCAATGTCAGAGCTTGCTGTTCGTTACTTTTTAGTCGGGATCGTCGTTATTTTACTACGCGGAATCATTACTGAATGGATTACAAAATATTTAGCAGGAAAAATGAAAGCGAATTCACAATAGGGGAGGGTTAGACATGACAAACCACAAAGTATTTGTTGCAAAAGGTGCTGGCGGATGGGGAGAAGGCTTAGAACTTGAACCAACTGGTAAAAGAAGAAAGGTTGTTTCCATTACAGGGGGAGGCATTCACCCGGTTGCACGTAAAATTGCAGAAATGACAGGGACAGAAGCATGTGACGGCTTTAAAAACTCTATACCAGAAGATGAAATGATGTGTGTTGTCATTGACTGCGGGGGAACAGCGCGAATCGGACTTTATCCAATGAAACGTATTCCTACTGTAGATGTTTTGGCATCCTCTCCTTCTGGACCGCTTGCTAAACATATTACAGAAGATATCTTTGTATCAGGCGTAACAGAAAAAGATATTTCCTTTGCAGAAGCATCTGACGGTGAGGCGAAAGCAGAAGGCGAGGAAAACAGTGAGTCGATTGACAAAGAGAATTTCAAAGAGACGTATGCAAAGCTGAAAGAGGAAAATATCGAGCGGCAGGAAAAAGGCAATTTCCTGATGAGATTCTCACGCGGAATCGGGAAAGTCACCGGTACATTCTATCAGGCTGGCCGTGATTCTGTTGATATGCTTTTGAAAAACATTATTCCATTCATGGCATTTGTCAGTATGTTAATTGGAATTATCAATTATACAAAAATCGGTGATCTGATTGCCCATTTTCTATCACCTTTGGCAGGATCTCTTTGGGGGCTCTTACTGCTCGTTGTGGTCTGTACACTGCCGTTCCTATCACCTGTCTTAGGGCCTGGAGCAGTCATTGCCCAAGTCATCGGTGTTCTGATTGGTAGTCAAATCGCACTAGGAAACATTCCGCCTCAATTTGCACTTCCTGCACTATTTGCCATCAACGGTCAAGTAGGGTGTGATTTTATTCCAGTGGGGCTCTCACTTGGTGAAGCGAAGCCGGAAACTGTACAATATGGGGTACCAGCTGTTTTGTATAGCCGTCTCATTACAGGGGTTCTATCTGTTGTGATCGCATACGTTGCCAGCTTCGGTATGTATTAAACGTATTAAAGGAGGAATCGAGATACATGGTAACACAATCTGTCGTAAAAGAAATAGGGATCTTAGTCCCGCAATTTAAAGAAGATAAGCTGATTGTATTATTTGGACCCGCAGCGCCGCAGGAATTAAGAGATATGTCTGTCATTCATGAGTTCGAACATCTAGAAGAAGAGCCGTTGAAGCTAGGCGGAACCATTCAAGTGGGCGATCAAACGTACACGATCACAGCCCTCGGCAATAAAGCAAATGACAACTTTAAAGAGCTCGGCCATATTTCGATCTACTTCCAAGAGCCGTTTGATGATGTATTACCAGGAGCTGTTTTTGCATCCCCGCATACGTTTCCTGATATAAAAGAAGGCGTACGAATTGAAATTTCGTAACAATGGAAAAAAGCTGTTCCTAACAAGGAGCAGCTTTTTTATATGAGGTTTACCAGAAAGAGCATTTACGATATGCTGTAAACATTCATTATTTGTATATTCAGAATTTTTACTCAGGGGGAAGTTATGGTGTCACTTCAATTGAAGAATGTTTCATTAAAACGAAATGGGAAATGGCTGCTGCAGTCTATTGACTGGCAGGTGAACAAGCAGGAAAACTGGGTGCTTTACGGTTTAAATGGTGCGGGGAAAACCGCTTTATTAAATATGCTCTGCTCCTATTATTTCCCCACGTCAGGCGAGATGACAGTGCTGGGACATGTCTTTGGCAAGGAGGCTCTTGGTGAAAAGCTCAGGAGGAAAATTGGTCTCATCTCAGCGGGACTTGAAAAGAAATTGCATAGAGACGATAATGCTTTTGAAATTGTTCTTAGCGGCGCATTTGCTTCTATCGGGCTTTATGAAACCCCGACGGATGAAATGAGAGAGAAAGCCATTGATCTATTAAAAGCATTTGGTTCATTCAAATATGCCAACAGAACATATGAAACACTCTCGCAGGGGGAGAAGCAAAAAGTCTTGATTGCGAGGGCTTTAATGAATGATCCGCAGCTCTTGATTTTAGATGAACCTGTGACGGGGCTTGATTTTTTAGCAAGAGAGCAAGTGCTTGAGACGATCTCATTTATTGCAGCAAAGCCTGATGCGCCTACTTTGCTCTATACGACCCATCATGCAGAGGAGATTCTGCCTGTTTTTCAGCACACCTTATTATTAAAAGATGGATCTGTTTTTGATCAAGGAGAAACGAAAGAAATGATGACAAGCGTCTTGCTTTCTTCTTTTTTTGAATGTCCGGTAGATGTCATGTGGAGAAATGGCCGTCCGCATTTAAGCAAATTGTAGATAAAAGAAACTATTGGTCTGCGTCCCTGCTTTTCCATCATACATATTATAGTAGAAAACGAAAGGCGGGGAAGGACAGATGATCAGTATTTCTGAATTCCAAATCAAGGATGTCGTCGATGTATCCAGCGGAAAAAAACTAGGTACCATTGGGGACATTGATATTAATGTCACAAGCGGCAAAATACAAGCGATTATTATAGGCGGCACAGGTAAAATGATGGGATTTTTCGGAAAAGAAGAGGAAATGATCGTCCCTTGGCGAAATATAGTAAAAATTGGCGAAGATGTGATACTTGTCCGATTGTCTTCTTAATTCATATAACTCCTCAATGAATCATTCAATTTTTCCTTAAAACAGGCTCTCCATTCTCAGCAAACAATGTCTTTTTCGGGTAAAAAGATTACGTTTTCATATCAATTTGTAAAAAAACCTGCAGAAAGGGCACATTTGAGTGTAATATTTAATGAATCCCACTAACTGTCTATGCATGTCTTGTGGTAAAATAGGAGCGAAATAAAGAGAGATGAATGAAAGGTGGGAGGCAGCTTTGACACACAAATATGACCCCTTTCAGCAGAAATCACCATATGCAATGACCATTCATGATTGGACGAACATGACATGTTCTGGTAGAGAGGTATTGGCCGGGTTTACAACAAAAAATGGCGGTTTCAGCCTTACTCCATATCAATCATTGAACACTGGACTCCACGTAGGAGATGATGCTTCTAGTGTTCAAATGAATCGTCAAGTCATAGCAGATGCTGCTGCTGTGCCGCTCTCTGATTGGGTGTTTGCAGACCAAACACACGAGGATCGCATCCTGAAAGTCACCAAGGAACAAAGAGGAAGAGGAAGTCTTCATTATCATGAGGCACTGCCTGGTACAGATGGTTTATATACGTCTGAGACGAACATGATGCTCGCTCTTTGTTTCGCTGATTGTGTTCCGCTTTATTTTCTAGCTCCACAAAAGGGATTAATTGGAACGGCTCATGCCGGCTGGAAAGGAACCGTTAAGCAAATTGGTGCAAAGATGGTTGATGTATGGGTCAGCCAAGAAGGTGCCAAGGCCGATCATATTCAAGTCGTCATTGGACCATCCATTGGCAGCTGCTGCTACATAGTCGATGACGCAGTCATGGATCAAGTGAAACAGCTTCCTTTTTCAACAGAGGATGTGTATTCTGAGATTTCACAAGGACAATATAAAATTGATTTGAAAACATTAAACAAAAACGTATTGCTTCATGCAGGAATAAAAGAAGAAAACATACATGTCAGTTCGATGTGCACAAGCTGCAATGATCAGCTTTTCTTCTCACACCGTCGTGATCAAGGGAAAACAGGACGTATGATGTCTTTTGTCGGGTTTAAGGAGGCATAAGTGCAATTGAATGTACGAGAGAATCTCAGACAAATAAATGAACAAATAAACGAAGCATGTAAAAGAGCCGGTAGACATCCAGCAGATGTATCGGTCGTTGCTGTGACAAAGTATGTCTCAATTGAACGAGCACAAGAAGCCAAAGAAGCTGGAATTATGCACTTTGGTGAAAATCGTGACCAAGGGTTACTTGAAAAGCAGGCGGCCATAACCGATGAAAACATTAGCTGGCACTTCATCGGCAGTTTACAAACACGAAAAGTGAAATCTGTCATTCAGACAATTGACTACTTACATTCGCTCGACAGGATGTCTCTTGCGAATGAAATTGAAAAAAGAGCGGATCACACAGTTCGCTGTTTTGTACAAGTGAACACATCACTTGAGGAGTCAAAACACGGCTTGCAAAGTGAAGACGTCATTCCATTTGTGAAGCAGCTCGCTGATTTCAAACAGATTGAAATTGCTGGACTGATGACGATGGCTCCATTTACAGATGATCACACTGTGATTCGAAACTGTTTTAAAACATTAAAAAACCTTCAAGAAGAAGTAAAACATCTTAACCAAGTAAATGCACCTTGTCAGCATTTATCGATGGGCATGTCAAATGATTTTGAAATCGCAATTGAAGAAGGTGCGACATTCGTTCGGATTGGCTCTTCACTTGTTGGAAATGAAACAGGAGGTGCGTGACATGAGCATAAAAAATAAGTTTAAAAGCTTTTTCACTCTCGACGATGAAGAGTATGAGTACGAATATATTGATGAAGAAAGAGAACCCGTTCAAGAAGAAAAAGGAACGAAGGACAAAGCAGCATTTCAAGATCGTCCACAGACAGGAAAACAAAATGTCGTCAGCTTGCAAAGCGTGCAGAAATCCTCTAAAGTGGTGTTAAGTGAGCCGCGTGTTTATGCAGAAGCGCAGGAGATTGCAGACCATATTAAAAACAGACGTGCAGTCGTCGTGAATTTGCAGCGTATTCAGCATGATCAAGCAAAGCGAATCATTGACTTCTTAAGCGGAACCGTTTATGCAATCGGTGGAGACATCCAGCGTATTGGCTCGAATATATTCCTCTGCACACCTGATAATGTAGATGTATCTGGTACAATATCAGAACTTTTAACAGAGGAAGAACCTCAGAGGTGGTAAATCATAGTGATTCTAAATTTCATTTTTAATATTTTAGGAACGGTATTAACGATTTACTCATTCGCGATTATTATTTACATTTTTATGTCATGGGTGCCATCTGCAAGAGAAACTGTGTTTGGCCGTTTTCTGACAAATATTTGCGAACCGTATTTAGAACCATTTCGTAAAATTATTCCGCCAATCGGCATGATTGACATCTCGCCGATTGTGGCATTGCTTGTGATTCGTTTTGCATCAACATATGGACTATCTGGTCTTTACAATATGATTGTGCGCTTCATGTAAACAGGCTGCCGGGCTTGGCATTGCCAGGCTCTTTTACATAAGAGGGGAACAAAATGAGCGATATCTATCAGCATTTTAGAAAAGACGAACAGCCATTTGTCGACCAAGTGCTAGGCTGGAAAAAAATCGCACTCGACCAATATCGAATGAAATTGACAGACTTCCTTGATCCGCGTGAGCAATTTATTACTGAGTCCGTCATCCAGCATGCTGAAGAACTTGGGATCATGTTCTTTGGCGGGTATGAGGGAGCGGAGCGCAAAAGAGCCCTCATTTATCCTGATTATTTAGAACCGTCTATTCAAGATGTTGAGCTGTCTTATTTTCAGGTGAACTATGCGAAAAAGTTTATTTCCTTAGAACACCCGAAGCTTCTCGGCTCATTGATTGGGACAGGCTTGAAGCGTCAAAAATTCGGAGATCTATTATTTTCAGAGGAAGATGTGCAGTTTATTTGTACAAGTGATGTCGCCGATTTTGTGCGGGCGCAGCTGACACATGTCGGCAGAGCATCCGTTTCATTAGAGGAAATCACGCAGGCAGAAATAAAGCCAGTGATGACGAAGACTGATATCAAAGAAGATACCATTTCTTCACTTCGGCTTGATGCTGTATGTGCTGCTGTCAGCCGTCAGTCTCGGCAAAAAGCACAGCTTTTAGTCAAAAATGGACTTGTCAAAGTCAATTGGAAAGTCACTGAGGACCCTTCCTTTACAATCGGTGAAGGCGATCAGCTCTCCGTTCGGGGATTTGGCCGCTTTTGCCTCAAAACGATTGATGGGAAGACCAAAAAAGATAAATTCAAAGTAACATTTGAGCTTATGACATAACGAACTTGAATCTGGAGGTGGCGAGGTTGCCATTAACACCTAATGATATTCATAATAAAACGTTCACAAAAAGCTTTCGCGGCTATGACGAAGATGAAGTAAACGAGTTTTTAAGCCAAGTACGTAAAGACTACGAGATCGTACTCCGTAAAAAGAACGAGCTTGAAGACAAAGTAAACGAGCTTGACGAAAGACTAGGTCATTTTGCAACAATTGAAGAGACATTAAACAAATCGATTCTTGTAGCGCAGGAAGCAGCAGAAGACGTAAAACGTCATTCTGATAAAGAAGCAAAATTGATTATTCGTGAAGCAGAGAAAAATGCAGACCGTATTATCAACGAAGCGCTGTCAAAATCAAGAAAAATTGCAATGGAAATCGAAGAGCTGAAGAAGCAGTCGAAGGTCTTTAGAACTCGCTTCCAAATGCTCATCGAAGCGCAGCTTGATCTTCTTAAAAATGACGATTGGGATCATTTACTGGAATATGAAGTAGACGCTGTCTTTGACGAAAAAGAATAAGCGCATCATCTTGACATGACGTGCTCATGTTGCATATAATACCATCATAAATTAACAAGAGATAAACGTTTGAAAGGGACACTCGCAGCTGTCACATGCGTAATAAAGCGAATCAGGGATGGTGGAAGCCTGACATTACGAGACGCTGCAATGAGATCACCCCTTTAGTTCCTTTTCTGAAATATATGAGTAAGAAAAGGCGTCTGATCACGTTACGATTTTAGAGTGGATAAGCGGCTCTTTCATATCGCTTGTCTAAAAGGGTGGTACCGCGAGACAAGCCTTCTCGTCCCTTATGGGATGAGAGGGCTTTTTTTATTTTTTTTTAATCAGAATTTGCATGTGGAGGAATGGGTATGAACTACAAAGACACCTTATTAATGCCGAAAACAGAATTCCCGATGAGAGGGAACTTGCCGAACAAAGAGCCTGAAATCCAAGAGGAGTGGGCAGAGAAAGACATCTATCAAATGGTTTTAGAGCGGACAAAAGGACGCCCGACGTTTATTTTGCATGATGGACCTCCATATGCGAATGGTGACATTCATATGGGGCATGCACTCAATAAAATCCTAAAAGATTTTATCGTCCGTTTTAAATCAATGAACGGGTACCACGCACCGTACGTACCGGGCTGGGATACTCACGGCTTACCAATTGAAACAGCTCTCACTAAAAATAAAAAAGTCAAACGCAAAGAAATGTCTACAGCAGAATTCCGCAAACTATGCGAGGAGTATGCTTGGAAGCAAATTGAAGGTCAGCGCAACCAGTTTAAGCGATTAGGCGTCAGAGCAGACTGGGACAATCCATATGTCACATTAAAGCCTGAATACGAAGCGCAGCAAATTCTTGTCTTTGGTGAAATGGCGAAGAGAGGCTATATCTATAAAGGACTAAAGCCTGTTAACTGGTCTCCTTCAAGTGAATCAGCCCTCGCTGAAGCGGAAATTGAATATAAAGACAAACGTTCACCATCGATTTATGTTTCGTTTAAAGTAAAAGATGGCAAAGGCGTTCTTGAAAACGGCGAACAATTCATTATCTGGACAACAACTCCTTGGACGCTTCCTGCAAACCTTGGCATTTGTGTTCATCCAAACTTAGAGTACAGCGTTCTTCAAGTGGGTGCTGAGCGATTTGTCGTTGCATCTGAACTGGTTGAACAAGTGGCAAAAACACTCGGCTTTGAAGAGTATGAAGTCGTGAAAACGCTAAAAGGAAAAGAATTAGACAACATCGTTGCAGAGCATCCGATCTATGGTAGAGATTCTCTTGTGATGCTTGGCGATCACGTGACAACTGATGCAGGAACAGGCTGTGTTCACACAGCACCAGGTCACGGGGAAGATGACTTTATTGTCAGTATGAAATACGGTCTTGATGTGCTCTGTCCAGTAGATGAAAAAGGTGTGATGACAGATGAGGCGCCTGGTTTTGAAGGATTATTCTACGAGGATGCCAATAAAGCCATCACAGAACAGCTTGAAGCAAAAGGCGCGCTGAAAAAGCTCGACTTTATCACGCACTCCTATCCGCATGACTGGAGAACGAAAAAACCAACGATTTATCGTGCGACAGCTCAGTGGTTTGCATCCATTAAAGATTTTAGAGAAGCGTTATTAGACAATATTAAAGAAACGAAATGGGTTCCAGCATGGGGCGAAACACGCCTGTTCAATATGGTGCGTGACAGAGGTGACTGGTGCATTTCAAGACAGCGTGTATGGGGCGTTCCAATTCCGGTCTTTTATGCGGAAAATGGGGAGCCGATCATCACGGACGAAACCATTCAGCATGTATCTCAATTATTTAGAGAGCATGGCTCGAATATTTGGTTTGAAAAAGAAGCGAAAGAGCTATTGCCAGAAGGCTTTACACATCCAGGCAGCCCGAATGGTGAATTCACTAAAGAGCAGGACATCATGGATGTATGGTTTGATTCCGGTTCTTCTCACCAAGCTGTTTTAGAAGAAAGAGATGACCTAGTCCGTCCGGCAGATCTTTACCTTGAAGGCTCTGACCAATATCGCGGCTGGTTTAACTCCTCCTTATCAACAGCAGTTGCTGTCACTGGAAAAGCACCATATAAAGGTGTCCTAAGCCACGGCTTTACGCTTGATAAAGAAGGACGTAAGATGAGTAAATCATTAGGCAATACGATTGACCCAACGAAGGTCGCGAAGCAGCTTGGTGCAGAGATTCTTAGACTTTGGGTATCTTCTGTCAACTATCAAGCCGATCATCCAGTGTCTGATGATATTTTGAAACAAGTTGCAGAAGTCTATCGTAAGATCCGTAACACCTTCCGCTTCCTGCATGGAAACCTATTTGACTTTGACCCAGCAGTTAATGCCGTGCCAGTAGAAGAGCTTCGCGAAGTGGATCAATACATCTTGATCAAATTAAACAAATTGATTGATAAAGTGAAAAAAGCTTATGATGATTACGAATTTGCGGTCGTCTATCATGCGATTCACAATTTCTGTACGATTGAGCTCAGCTCTTTCTATCTCGATTTTGCAAAGGATGTCGTCTACATTGAGCATGCCGATCATCCAGACCGCCGCAGCATGCAGACTGTCTTCTACGAAACATTAATGGCATTAGTGAAGCTGACTGCACCAATTCTTCCGCATACAGCAGATGAATTATGGAGCCACTTAAGCTTTGTTGAAGAGCCAAGTGTTCAGTTAACAGATATGCCAGAAGGTGCGCTAGTTCCTCAGGCTGAAGCGACAGAAGCGAAGTTTGACCGCTTTATGGAGGTACGTGACGATGTGCTAAAAGCGCTGGAGATTGCGCGTAACGAGAAAGTCATCGGACGTTCACTTGAAGCAAGTGTGACGCTTTATGCGACAGATGAAGTGAAAAACCTTCTTGCATCCATTAAAGAAGATGTGAAGCAGCTCTTTATCATCTCTGAATTAACGGTAGAAGATGAGCAGCATGCAGATACATCAGCGCCTGAATATACATCAGGACGAATTGTGGTTCAAAAAGCAGAAGGAGAACTGTGCGAGCGTTCCCGTATTATTTCAAAAGACGTTGGTGCAAATCCGAAATACCCAACATTGTCACTTAAAAATGCTGAAATCGTGGAGAAATATTACCAGAATTAACAGCGCGATATCACCAACTAGCGCCCCGTCATATGCGGGGCGTTTTCTTTTATGAGAAAATGACAGCGTTTAGAACGAGAGGAAAAATCTTATGGCTTTAAAGTGAGCAGGCGGGGTAACAATATGATTATCACGACAGGGCAGGAGTTGAAATAGCGACATGAATGGCGATCTAGAGACGATTTACACGGAACTCCTTCAAATGAAAGAAGAGCTGCAATCCAAACTGTTTGAATACGCATCATTTCGTTCACCCGCTGAGCATGTCACATTGAATGAGGTCAAAACGACCACACTTCTTTATCACATCAAAGAAGAGCTGCAAGATGTGTCTCTCGCTATTGCAAAAATCGAACAAGGAACCTATGGCATATGTGAGGCGACAGGAGATGTGATTCCGCTTGAACAAATGAGTATTCTTCCTACCGCCCGCACGGCTGACGACTTTTTATATCATAAGCAATACGAGAAAAAAGCATTCACTCCTTATCCTTACGAATCAAATGATTCTCATTTTGAAGCCTTCCACATGTAGGGAGGTTTTTGTCTGTCAACTAAAGTTTCTTTACTCCTACCTGTTTTCTTGATAAAATGCTTAAAGATCAAAGTATGAAGATGGAGGAACGTGTGTGTTCTATTACATAATCGCATTCGTTATCATTTGTTTAGATCAATTAACAAAATGGCTCATTGTTAAAAATATGATGCTCGGTGATTCTGTTCCAGTAATTGATGGATTCTTTTATATCACGTCTCACCGAAATTCAGGAGCCGCATGGGGAATTCTCCAAGGGCAAATGTGGTTTTTCTATGTGATCACACTCGTTGTTATTGCGGGAATTGTTTATTACTTGCAAAAACATGGACAAAAGGACAAGCTGCTGGGAGTAGCGCTGGCCTTAATGCTTGGCGGAGCGATTGGAAACTTTATCGACCGTATTTTCCGTCAGGAAGTGGTAGATTTTGCTCATTTCGTATTTGGGGATTATCACTACCCAATCTTTAATATTGCAGATTCTTCTCTCTGTGTAGGAGTTATTCTGCTCTTCATTCAAATGCTGTTAGATGGAAAGAAAAATAAGGAGTCAACTACATGAATCAAGTAAATATTGCCGTTTCAGAAGAACAAACGAGTGAACGGCTAGATAAATTTCTAAGCACGACAGAACCAGAATGGTCAAGAACCCAAGTCCAGCAATGGGTAAAAGATGGGCTGATCGAAGTAAACGGGAAACAAGTAAAGGCCAATTACAAAGTACAAGCTGGAGATCAAATCAAAGTGGACATTCCAGATCCAGAAGAGCTAGATGTAGAAGCAGAACCAATGGATCTTGATATTTATTATGAGGATGCAGATGTGTTAGTCGTAAATAAACCACGAGGAATGGTCGTTCATCCAGCGCCGGGTCATGTATCAGGAACGCTTGTAAATGGTCTGATGGCACATTGCAAGGACTTATCAGGGATTAACGGTGTGATGCGTCCTGGAATTGTCCACCGAATTGATAAAGATACGTCTGGGCTGTTAATGGTCGCGAAAAACGATATGGCACATGAGTCACTCGTCAATCAGCTGGTGGCTAAGACCGTCACAAGAAAGTATACGGCCGTTGTCCACGGCATTATCCAGCATGATACAGGTACAATCGATGCGCCAATTGGCAGAGACAAAAAAGACCGCCAAAGCATGACGGTTACAAAAGAAAATGCAAAACAGGCCGTCACTCACTTTGATGTGATTGAACGCTTTAAAGATTTCACAGTTGTCGAGTGCCGTCTTGAAACAGGAAGAACACACCAAATTCGTGTTCATATGAAATATATCGGCTACCCTCTTGCAGGAGATCCGAAATATGGACCGAGAAAAACAGTCGATTTTAATGGACAGCTGCTGCATGCAGGTGTTTTAGGATTTGATCATCCTAGAACAGGAGAATATATTGAGTTCACAGCACCAATTCCAGCTGATATGCGGGGCTTTATCGATGCATTAAGAAATAACGATTGACAGGCCGTTCTTTTTCTGAAATAATAAACGAAGAAATTGAGATTCTTTAAAACAGTCCAGAGAGGCTGAGAAGGATAACGGATCAATTTGTGCAAGAGTATGCACAAATGAACGCCCCTCTCTGCCCTTTGCAGAAGGGGCTTTTTATTTGTCAAAAAGAGGTGTAAAAGATGGAACAAAAAGCAGTCATTCTTGATGAACAAGCGATCAGGCGAGCGCTTACCCGAATTGCACATGAAATGATTGAGCGCAACAAAGGGATGAAGGATGTCATCCTTGCCGGGATCAAGACAAGAGGCATACATCTTGCAAAGCGCCTTGCAGAGCGCATCGAGCAAATTGAAGGAAATCCAGTCACTGTGGGTGAACTTGATATTACGCTATACCGTGATGACCTGACAAAAAAGACAGACAACCAAGACCCGCTTGTAAAGGGTGCAGACATACCAGCTGACATTAATGACAAAACACTCATTGTCGTTGACGATGTCCTGTTTACAGGCAGAACCGTCAGAGCAGCTATGGATGCCCTTGTGGATGTAGGAAGACCATCTTCCATTCAGCTGGCTGTGCTCGTCGACCGGGGACACCGGGAGCTGCCGATTCGAGCGGATTATATCGGGAAAAACATTCCGACGTCAAAAGCAGAGACAGTCATGGTTCAGCTCAATGAAGTAGATCAAAACGACCTTGTCGCTATATATGAAAAATAACCTTTTTAAATGCATTCCAGAGAGTTTGCAAAGAGGGCAATAACAGAGACACCGAGCACACGGCTAACATGGCGTGTCTGGTTTTTCTAGGCCTCTTTGCGCATACTCGCAAAGAGGCTTTTTTAATGAAAAAGGACACATCTAGGAGGAAAATCATGAGTCAGCAAAAAGCCAATTTAGGCATTCGAGATATCCCAAAACCATTCACATGGCTGTCACTTAGCCTTCAGCATTTGTTTGCGATGTTTGGTGCGACCATTCTTGTACCAAAAATCATTGATATGAGTCCAGCCGTCGCGCTCATCTCAAGCGGTGTGGGAACGATTGTTTACTTAATCATCACAAGAGGACAAATTCCCGCGTATCTTGGATCGTCCTTTGCCTTCATCGCCCCCATACTGAATGTTAAAGCAACGGGCGGCCCTGGAGCCGCAATGGTTGGTGCCTTCATGGCGGGTGTCGCTTATGCGCTCATCGCACTGTTCATTAAATGGCTCGGCACAGGCTGGCTGATGAAGCTTCTGCCGCCGGTTGTCGTAGGACCAGTCATTATGGTCATCGGACTTGGACTCGCTGGAACAGCAGTCAACATGGCGATGTATGTTGATCCGAATGCCACCGAGCTTGTTTACAGCCTCAAGCACTTAATGGTCGCTGGCTTCACACTGGCTGTCACCATTATCAGTATGATTTTCCTAAGAGGATTCCTTAGCTTAATCCCAGTATTAATCGGCATTATCAGCGGCTATCTCTTTGCCTTAACACAAGGTATTGTGAACTTCCAGCCGGTCATTGACGCAAAATGGTTTGCTGTACCAGACTTCGTCGTGCCATTTGTCGACTATACACCTGCTGTGACATTAAGCATTCTCACAGTGATGGTGCCGGTTGCCTTTGTCACAATGTCTGAGCATATCGGCCACCAAGTGGTGTTAAGTAAGGTCGTAGGACAAGATTTTATTAATAAACCAGGTCTTCACCGCTCCATTTTAGGAGACAGTGCGGCGACGATCTTCGCTTCACTTATTGGCGGACCACCAACAACAACTTATGGAGAGAACATTGGCGTACTTGCCATTACAAGAGTGTTCAGTATCTTCGTCATCGGCGGGGCAGCGGTGTTTGCGATCTGCTTCGGTTTTGTAGGAAAAATTTCAGCATTAATCAGTACAGTGCCGTCCGCGGTGATGGGAGGCGTTTCGTTCCTGCTATTTGGAATCATTGCCTCAAGCGGCCTGAGAATCCTGATTGATCATAAAGTGAATTTTGAAGAAAAGCGTAATCTCATTATTGCATCAGTCATCCTAGTCATCGGAATTGGCGGGGCATTCATTGAGGTGAAACAAATCAATCTCACTCTATCTGGAATGGCACTTGCTGCGATTACAGGTGTCCTGTTAAACCTGATCCTGCCGCATCAAAAAGCAGAAGATGACGAGTCAAATGAATCAAATACAGAAAACCTTTTAAAAGAAGTCCAGTGAGGCTGACAAGGGTTCTAAAATGAGCAGAATGCACGAAAGTGCCGCTGCTTCTTTTGGAGAACCCTAAGCTGCCGAGGCTTAGGGTTTTTTTGAACCTGAAAGTGATGAAAAACTAGAGGGGGAAGAAAAAATGAATGATTTATCGACAATGAGCAGCTTATCAAAAGAAGAGATTTTACAGCTGATTGAAGAAGCAGCTGCACTCAAAAAGGGGAAACAAGAACATGGATTAGCCGGAGAATTTGTGGCAAACCTCTTCTTTGAACCAAGCACAAGAACACGTTTTAGCTTCGAAGTAGCCGAAAAGAAACTAGGGATGAATGTCCTGAGCTTAGATGCGGCAAGCACCTCCGTTCAAAAAGGCGAAACACTTTACGATACGGTAAAAACACTCGAATCAATCGGAGTAAAGGCATGTGTGATCAGGGACAGCACCGATGAATATTATAACGAGCTCATCGGGAAGGTTGGAATTCCCATCATCAATGCAGGAGATGGCTGCGGACAGCATCCAACCCAATCACTGCTTGACCTCATGACCATCTTTGAAGAGTTTGGCGGCTTTGAAGGCTTAACGATTTCGATTCATGGAGACATCAAACATAGCAGGGTGGCAAGATCAAATGCTGAGGTTCTCTCAAGGCTGGGAGCGACAGTCCTCTTTTCAGGGCCTGCTTCCTTCCAGGATGAACAAAACCCTCACGGAACGTATGTCCAAGTAGATGAAGCCATCGCACAATCTGATGTGGTGATGCTGCTTAGAATCCAGCATGAACGGCACGCTGAAAAAATGGGCAGCGAAGATTACTTAACAACTTATGGATTAACAGTAGACAGAGCAAACAAAATGAAAGAACGCGCGATTATTATGCATCCAGCACCAGTAAACAGAGGTGTTGAAATAGATGATTCATTAGTAGAGTCCAAGCAGTCAAGGATTTTCAAACAAATGGAAAATGGTGTTTATATCCGAATGGCCGTATTAAAAAGAGCTTTTCAAAATAGCACATTACATCAAAAAGGGAGAGATTCTGTCTATGTCATATCTCATTAAAAACGGTTTTATCTTAACAAGCACAGGTGAAAGAGTGCAGCAGGATATTAGGGTAAAAGGAAAAGTGATTCAAGCGATTGGTCACCTAGAAAGAGAAGACGGAGAAGAGGTTATTGATGCAGCAGGGCTATTTGTGTCACCAGGCTTGATCGATCTGCATGTGCATTTAAGAGAGCCAGGCGGAGAGAAAAAGGAAACGATTGAAACAGGCTCTAAAGCAGCCGCAAGAGGCGGATATACGACGATTGCAGCGATGCCGAATACAAGGCCGGTTCCAGATACAAAAGAGCAAATGGAATGGCTCATGAACCGAATCGAAGAGACCTCATCTGTGAGAGTGCTGCCATACGCCTCCATCACAACGAGACAAATTGGGGAAGAAATGACGGATTTTGCAGCACTAAAAGAAGCAGGCGCCTTTGCCTTTACAGATGACGGTGTCGGCATCCAAACAGCAGGCATGATGTACGAAGCGATGAAAAAGGCAGCTAGTCTTGATCAAGCGATTGTGGCGCACTGTGAAGATAACTCGCTCATTTACGGCGGATGTGTTCATGAAGGAGAATTTTCAAAAGCAAATGGGTTAAACGGAATACCGTCAATCTGTGAATCGGTGCATATTGCAAGAGATGTTCTTTTAGCAGAAGCAGCGAACTGTCATTATCATGTATGTCATATCAGTACGAAAGAATCTGTGCGGGTCGTTCGCGATGCAAAAAAAGCAGGCATCCGTGTGACGGCTGAGGTGTCACCGCATCATCTTCTGTTGTGTGATACGGACATTCCAGGTCTTGATACAAACTATAAAATGAACCCGCCGCTCAGAGGAAAAGAGGATCGCGAGGCATTGATCGAGGGACTGTTAGATGGAACGATTGATTTCATCGCAACAGACCATGCGCCGCATACAGAAGAAGAAAAGAACGAAACCATGCAGCGTGCCCCATTTGGAATTGTGGGACTTGAAACAGCGTTCCCCCTTCTGTATACACGATTTGTCAAAACAGGCGAATGGACATTAAAAGAACTCGTTGATTATATGACAATCAAACCAGTAGAAGCATTTTCTCTTCCATACGGAAAGCTTGAAGAAGGGCACATAGCTGATATCACACTCATTGATTTAAACAAAGAAATGGCAATCGATAAAAAAAGCTTCTTATCTAAAGGGCAAAATACACCGTTTGACAAATTGACTGTATCAGGATGGCCGGTCATGACACTTGCATCTGGGAAAGTCGTTTATGAAGAGGGGAGACTAGTAAAATGAAGAGACGCTTAGTGCTAGAAAACGGAACAGTATTCGAAGGAACAGGCTTTGGCAGCTTAGAACCATCAGTCGGAGAAGTCGTCTTTAATACAGGGATGACGGGCTATCAAGAAATTTTATCTGATCCATCATACTGCGGACAAATTGTCACACTGACTTACCCGCTTATCGGCAACTATGGCATTAACCGTGATGATTTTGAATCGATCACACCGTTTGTAAAAGGGCTGATTGTGAAAGAGCTTTGTGAAAAGCCCTCAAACTGGCGCTCTTCATACTCACTCGATGAATATTTAAAAATAAAAAACATTCCGGGGCTGAGCGGAATCGATACACGAAAACTGACTAGAATGATTCGAAGTGCAGGCACTTTAAGAGGAGCGTTTGCAGGACCTGATGAACAAGTGGAAGACGTTGTCCGCCGCCTTCAAACAATGCAGCTGCCAACTGATCAAGTGAGTCAAGTATCTGTGAAAAATGCGTACCCAAGCCCAGGCAGAGGAAAAAGAATTGTCCTTGTCGATTTCGGCATGAAGCACGGCATTTTGCGCGAGCTCAATAAACGTGACTGCGACGTCATTGTGGTGCCATACAACATCACTGCAGATGAAGTGCTGCAGCTAAAACCTGATGGCATCATGCTTTCAAACGGACCTGGAGATCCTGTGGATGTACCGGAAGCCGTTGAGATGATTCAGCAATTGATTGGAAAGGTGCCACTCTTTGGTATTTGCCTCGGACATCAGTTATTTGCTCTAGCGTGCGGTGCAAGTACAGAAAAAATGAAATTTGGTCACAGAGGGTCAAACCATCCGGTGAAAGAACTAGCAACTGGCAAGGTGACACTAACGTCTCAAAACCATGGCTACACGGTTAGCAGGATTAACGAAGACGTGCTCGAAGTCACACATATTGCCCTAAACGACAATACGATTGAAGGATTAAAACATAAAGAAGCACCAGCATTCACTGTTCAGTACCACCCAGAAGCATCACCGGGTCCAGAAGATGCGAACTACTTATTTGACCAGTTCATGGAAATGATTCATACGACTGAGAAAGAAGGGGAAGAAGTATGCCAAAACGCGTAGACATCAAAAAGATTTTAGTAATCGGATCAGGTCCTATCATCATCGGTCAGGCAGCGGAGTTTGACTATGCAGGCACACAGGCTTGCTTAGCGCTAAAAGAAGAGGGCTATGAAGTCGTTCTTGTGAACTCTAACCCTGCGACCATCATGACAGATACAGAAATGGCCGACAAGGTATACATCGAACCGCTCACGCCAGAATTTTTAACACGAATCATTCGAAAAGAACGCCCCGATGCGATCTTACCAACGCTTGGCGGGCAAACTGGATTAAATCTAGCAGTTGAATTATCAGACCTTGGTGTATTAGCTGAATGCGGCGTTGAAGTGCTCGGTACAAAGCTGTCAGCAATCCAAAAAGCAGAAGATAGAGATTTATTCCGTAATTTGATGAATGAACTAAATGAGCCTGTACCAGAAAGTGAAATCATTCATAACCTGGAAGAAGCGATGGCGTTCACAGATCAGATCGGTTTCCCTGTCATCGTCAGACCTGCCTATACATTAGGCGGAACGGGCGGCGGAATTTGTACAAACGAGCAAGAACTGAAGGAAATCGTTGAAAACGGTCTGAAGCTAAGCCCAGTTACACAATGCTTACTTGAAAAAAGCATTGCCGGCTTTAAAGAAATTGAATATGAAGTCATGCGAGACAGCGGTGACCATGCAATCGTTGTTTGTAACATGGAAAACTTTGATCCTGTCGGCATTCATACAGGTGACAGTATTGTTGTAGCACCAAGCCAAACGTTAAGTGATCGTGAATATCAGCTGCTTCGCAATGTGTCGCTAAAGCTGATCCGTGCACTTGGCATTGAAGGCGGCTGTAACGTACAGCTGGCACTTGATCCCAACAGCTTTCAATACTATATCATCGAAGTAAACCCGCGTGTGAGCCGTTCTTCAGCGCTTGCGTCGAAAGCGACAGGCTATCCAATTGCCAAATTGGCAGCGAAAATTGCTGTCGGCTTAACGCTTGATGAAATGATGAATCCAGTCACAGGTAAAACCTATGCAGCCTTCGAGCCGGCACTTGACTATATCGTTTCTAAAATACCGCGCTGGCCGTTCGATAAATTTGAATCTGCCAACAGACGTCTTGGTACGCAAATGAAGGCAACTGGTGAAGTCATGGCGATCGGCCGCACATTAGAAGAGTCTCTTCTAAAGGCTGTCCGTTCACTTGAAGCCGATGTGCATCACATTGAATTAAAAGATGAAGCAGACATCACAAATGAAGTGCTTGAAAAGCGGATTATCAAAGCGGGAGACGAACGATTATTTTATATCGCTGAGGCGCTTAGAAGAGGCTATACAGTCGAACAAATACATGAATTCTCAAAAATTGATTACTTCTTCCTTCATAAGCTGGAAGGCATCATCGCTTTTGAGAAGACATTAAAAGAAAACAAAGGCAATACAGACGTATTAAAAGAAGCGAAAGAAAAAGGTTTCTCAGATATCTACATTAGCCGCGAGTGGAATATGAACGAAGCGGATGTCTACAAGCTAAGACAAGAAGCAGGCATTGTACCTGTATACAAAATGGTGGATACATGTGCGGCAGAATTTGAATCAGAGACACCATATTTCTACAGCACGTATGAAGATGAAAATGAATCAGAACGTACAGACAAGAAAAGCGTCATCGTATTAGGTTCAGGTCCTATCCGAATTGGACAAGGAGTTGAATTTGATTATGCGACCGTTCACTCTGTGTGGGCAATTAAACAAGCAGGGTATGAAGCGATCATTATTAACAACAACCCTGAAACGGTCTCAACAGACTTTAGTATTTCAGATAAGCTTTACTTTGAACCACTCACTGTAGAAGATGTCATGCACATCATCGACCTTGAACAGCCAGAAGGAGTCGTTGTTCAGTTCGGCGGGCAAACGGCGATCAACTTAGCAGATGAATTATCAAATAGAGGGGTTAAAATTCTTGGTACTTCTCTAGAAGATCTAGACCGCGCAGAAAACCGGGACAAGTTTGAACAAACGTTAGAAACACTCGGCGTGCCGCAGCCTAAAGGGAAAACAGCAACGTCTGTGCCTGAAGCTGTAGCGATTGCAAATCAAATCGGCTACCCAGTCCTTGTCCGTCCTTCCTATGTATTAGGCGGCCGCGCGATGGAAATTGTGTATCAAGAAGCTGAGCTTCTTCACTACATGGAGAATGCGGTGAAAGTCAATCCGCAGCATCCAGTGTTAATTGACAAGTATTTGACAGGAAAAGAAATTGAAGTAGATGCCGTGTCTGATGGAGAAACTGTCGTCATACCAGGCATTATGGAACACATTGAAAGAGCCGGGGTTCACTCTGGTGACTCGATTGCGGTCTATCCGCCGCAAACATTGTCTGAGAATATCAAAGCGAAGATCGCAGAATACACGATCAAGCTTGCAAAAGGACTCAACATTATTGGGCTTTTGAACATACAATTTGTCCTATCAAAAGGTGAAGTGTATGTACTTGAAGTGAACCCGAGATCAAGCCGGACGGTTCCTTTCTTAAGTAAAATTACAGGCATCCCGATGGCCAACCTTGCAACAAAAGTCATCTTAGGAGACAAGCTCAAAAATTATGGCTACGAAGAAGGGCTTCACACAGAGCAAGAAGGGGTGTACGTCAAAGTTCCAGTCTTCTCTTTTGCTAAATTAAGAAGAGTGGATATTACACTCGGGCCTGAAATGAAATCAACAGGTGAAGTCATGGGGAAAGATGTCACGATCGAAAAAGCCCTATATAAAGGATTGATTGCATCAGGCATTCAAATTCCTAAAGACGGAACAGTTCTTCTGACAGTGGCTGATAAGGATAAAGAAGAAGGACTTGAGATCGCAAGAAGATTCCATTCGATCGGCTATCATATTTTAGCGACAGAAGGAACGGCGAATTACTTAAAACAAGCCTCCATTCCATCAAGTGTGGTCGGCAAAATCGGAGAAGAAGGCAAAAATCTTCTCGATGTCATTCGCAACGGGGAAGCCCAATTTGTGATCAACACATTAACAAAAGGAAAACAGCCGGCAAGAGACGGCTTTAGAATTAGACGTGAATCTGTTGAAAACGGAGTGGCTTGCTTAACGTCACTAGATACAGCAGAAGCCATTTTAAGAGTGCTTGAGAGCATGACATTTAGAGCGGATGAAATGCCAGAAGTGAAAACGAATGCTGAGGTGACAGTAACGATATGAAAAAAGCATACTTGACGGTCGTCTCGAACCGAGAGATCGCTGATCATATTTACGAAATGACATTAAAAGGTGACCTTGTGGACTCCTTTCAAACGGCTGGACAATTTCTTCATCTAAAGGTCAGTGAATCCATGACACCGCTGCTGAGAAGACCGATCAGTATTGCCAACATTCATGCCGAGCAAAAAGAAGCAACCATCATTTACCGCGCAGATGGAGAGGGCACAAAGCTCCTCTCCCAAAAGCGAGAGGGAGAATCAGTCGATGTATTAGGGCCGCTTGGAAACGGGTATGATCCTTCAGTCGTCAAGCCCGGAGAGACGGCATTACTAGTCGGCGGCGGAATTGGCGTACCGCCTCTATATGAGCTGTCCAAGCGTTTAACGAAAAAAGGCGTCATTGTAAAGCATGTCCTCGGTTTTCAATCGAAAAAGGATGTATTTTACGAGGAGAAATTTCAAGCACTCGGCGATACGTTTATTGCAACAGTTGATGGCACATACGGTGCTAAAGGCTTTGTAACAGATGTGATAAAAGAGCAAAATTTGAGCTTTGATGTGCTGCTTTCCTGCGGTCCGACACCTATGCTAAAAGCGCTGAAAGACACGTATCCTGATAAGCCCGTCTACATTTCGATGGAAGAACGAATGGGCTGCGGGATTGGTGCCTGCTTTGCATGTGTCTGCCATACCGACCAACTCGACAAACCTTACGTCAAAGTGTGTCTTGATGGACCTGTTTTTAAAGCAGAGGAGGTGGCATTGTCATGCTAAACGTTGAGTTACCGGGATTATCTTTAAAGAATCCAATTATCCCTGCATCAGGCTGCTTTGGATTCGGAAGAGAATTTGCATCCTTATATGACCTATCATTGCTGGGCGGTATCATGATCAAAGCCACAACCCTTGAACCGAGATTTGGCAATCCCACGCCAAGGGTAGCCGAGACAGGAGCCGGTATGCTCAATGCAATCGGCCTTCAAAACCCAGGTCTAAAAGGCGTGCTTGAAAATGAGCTGCCTTGGCTTGAGCAGTATGATACGCCTATAATTGCGAATGTTGCTGGCTCACAGGTTGAAGATTATGTTGAAGTAGCCAAGCAAATCAGCCAAGCAAAAAATGTTCATGCCCTTGAACTGAATATTTCTTGCCCAAATGTTAAAACAGGCGGGATCGCCTTTGGTACAGATCCAAATATGGCGGCGTCATTGACAAAAGCAGTCAAGGAAGTCTCTTCCGTGCCTGTCTATGTCAAGCTGTCACCTAATGTAGCCAATATTGTGGAGATTGCTCAAGCGATTGAAGCTGCAGGAGCGGATGGACTCACCATGATTAACACATTAATTGGTATGCGTTTAGATTTAAAAACGGGGAAACCCATCCTTGCCAATAAAACAGGCGGATTATCAGGACCAGCTGTCAAACCTGTCGCTGTGCGAATGGTGCATGAGGTGAGTCAAGCGGTTTCTATTCCGATTATCGGGATGGGCGGAGTGCAAAATGCTGAAGATGTACTTGAATTTTTACTAGCAGGTGCAAGTGCAGTAGCTGTCGGTACAGCCAATTTTGTGAATCCATTTATTTGCCCGGAGATCATTGAAGAGCTGCCAAATGTGTTAGCAGCATATGGCTATTCATCTGTAGAGGAATGCATCGGAAGGAGCTGGAAACATGAAGCACTTGCCCATCATCGCGCTTGATTTTCCATCAGGGCAGGAGGCGCTTGCCTTTTTAGACCCCTTTGAGGGGAAACCATTATTTGTGAAGGTCGGCATGGAGCTGTTTTACCAAGAAGGACCTGCCATCCTTGATGCGCTGAAAGAAAAAAATTGCCGCATTTTTCTCGATTTAAAATTACATGACATTCCAACAACGGTGCAAAAAGCGATGAACCGGCTTGCCGCACTTGGCGTTGATTTGGTCAATGTGCATGCTGCTGGCGGGAAACGAATGATGCAGGCTGCGTTAGAGGGACTTGAAAGCGGGACTCCTGCTGGACAAAGCCGCCCGGGTATTATTGCAGTGACCCAGCTGACTAGTACGTCGGAAGACATGATGAGAAGCGAGTTACTCATTGACCGTCCGCTGCAAGAGACTGTTATCCGGTACGGACAATTAGCATATGAAAGTGGACTAGACGGTGTTGTTTGCTCTGTTCATGAATCTAAAGCACTTCATGAACATATCTCACCATCTTTTCTCACTGTAACGCCAGGTATTCGCTTACCGAATGATCAAACCGATGACCAACAGCGTGTGGCGACACCTGCCTATGCAAAAGAGCAAGGTGTTTCACAAATCGTTGTCGGAAGATCGATCACAAAAGCTGAAAAACCAATAGAAGCTTATCATCAAATTTTGAAAGAGTGGGAGTGACTGCCAGATGAAATCAAAAATCGCGAAACATCTATTACAAATCAAAGCGGTCTCATTAAAACCAGACGAACCGTTTACATGGGCGAGCGGTATAAAATCACCGATCTATTGTGATAACCGCCTGACATTGTCATATCCAGAAGTCAGACACGACATTGCTGAAGGTCTAAAGGATTTGATTCTCACTCATTTCAAGGGAGCAGAGGTTGTCGCGGGTACTGCAACAGCAGGCATTCCGCATGCAGCATTAGCGGCAGACCGCTTGAACATCCCGATGTGTTATGTCAGAAGTAAGCCGAAAGCACATGGAAAAGGAAATCAAATTGAAGGGGCCATATCGAAAGGCCAAAAGGTTGTCGTCGTCGAAGACCTTATTTCCACAGGAGGCAGTGTACTGGAAGTGGTCGCTGCTCTTCAAGCTGAGGGCTGCGAGGTACTAGGGGTTGCCGCGATCTTCACATATGGACTGCCAAAAGCAGCGGCAGCTTTTCAAGAAAAAAATATTCCATATGTCACCCTAACAGACTATGACACATTGACAGACGTGGCACTTGAAATGAAAGCGATTGAGCCTTCCGCTATGAACAAATTAAAACGCTGGAGACAAGATCCTTCCTCTGAATCTTGGATGGAAGAAACGATCTGAAAAATCAAAGTCAAATTGTCAACAATTTAAAAAGCTGTGCCTGCCCGCACGGCTTTTTCATTTGGGTAAAAATAGTAAAATAGACTCAAATTTTAATAAAAACTAATCCTATCAATAAAGTCGGGTTGACTTTTGTTTGAATTGTGTTAATATTTAAGACAAATTGAAACTCTTATCCAGAGAGGTGGAGGGACTGGCCCGATGAAACCCGGCAACCTGCGATTCGCAAGGTGCTACTTCCTGCAAAATGATTCTATTTTGAAAGATAAGGAAATCGTGAGCTTCCTCATCTTTCTTTCGGACTGAAAGAAAGTTTTTTTATTTTAACGGTGAGGAGGAAGAGGAGATGGAAGTGAAACAAAATCAGGATGAGGACTTAGTAAAGCATATGCAAGAACTGATTGGGGATATGAAATTCGGTTCAATTACGTTAATTGTTCAGGACGGTCAAGTGATTCAAGTGGAAAAAAACGAAAAAATTAGATTGAAGTAGTGCGGAAAATAGCAATATGAGCGGTACTCCGGAAGGGGAGAAATCATGTTAACTTATGAAAATTGGCAAGAGCCGTCCATTACATTTCAAGAGGATGATTTGTATAAAGGAGCCCTGTCTGTACTGAAATGGGCGTACGGTCATTATGGTGACCAGCTCGTGTATGCGTGCAGCTTTGGCATCGAGGGCATCGTCCTGATTGATCTTATTGCAAAAGTAAAAAAAGATGCGAGAATTGTCTTTTTAGATACAGGTCTGCATTTTAAAGAAACTTACGCCACAATTGATGCGGTAAAGGAAAGATACCCGGGTTTAGACATTGTACTGAAAACGCCTGAGCTGACAGTTGAACAGCAAAATGAGCAGCACGGTGATGAATTATGGAAAACAAATCCTCAAAGCTGCTGCCATATGCGTAAGGTCATTCCTTTGCAAGAAGCCCTCTCTGGTTATCCAGCATGGCTTTCCGGTTTAAGAAGAGAGCAGTCACCAAAACGAGCAGGGACGAATTTCTTAAATAAGGATGAAAAATTCAAATCAGTGAAAGTATGTCCGCTCATCCATTGGACGTGGAAGGACATATGGAGATATGCATCTAGAGAGGAACTTACTTATAATCCGCTGCATGACCAAGGATATCCAAGTATCGGATGTGCACCATGTACACAGCCAGCATTTACTGCAGATGATCTGCGTTCTGGCAGATGGTCAGGAACAGCAAAGACAGAGTGCGGATTACATGAGTAAGGGAGCATAATGTATGGAAATCGCCGCAATTTTATTTAGTCTATTCTTTGCTTTAAACATAGGCGCAAGCGGAGCAGCTGCTTCTATGGGCATTGCGTATGGATCAGGTGCCATTCAAAAGCCTATTTATGCGCTCAGCGTTTGTGCAGTTGGGATTTTAGCAGGTTCAGTGATTGGCGGCGGTGAGGTCGTCAAAACGATCAGCTCTGGTATTATGCCAGAATCAGTCATTACACTTGAAATCGTTTGTATTATCATTGGTTCTGCTGCACTATCACTTTTCATAGCGAATCTGATGGCGATTCCTTTATCAACAAGCGAGGTCACAGTAGGGGCTGTGGTTGGTGTGGCAGTCGCGTATAAAGTATTGTTTGTGAAATCCATTTTAGTGATTGTGGCATTTTGGGTCATCATCCCGCTTTTCGCCTTTCTTTTTACCTTTGCTATCGTCAAAATCATCAGAATGTTCCCTAAACGAAAGCTGTCTAAAAAAGGCACAGCTATTTTATCTGTCGTATTAATCCTTAGTGGATTTTTAGAAGCATTTTCAGCCGGCATGAACAATGTGGCAAATGCAGTCGGCCCGCTCGTCGCCTCAGGCGTTTTGTCAGTTGGGCAGGGAACACTTTACGGCGGAATCTTCGTTGCGGTAGGGGCCCTCTTGCTAGGCAGAAGAGTACTGGAAACAAACGGAAAGAAAATCACACGCTATCAAACGGGCGAAGGGATTTTACTTTCGAGTACCGGTGCCGGGCTTGTCATCGTCAGCTCTATTTTTGGGCTGCCAGTTCCGCTTACGCAAATCACCTCCTCGTCTATTATCGGGCTCGGAATGGCGAAAGGCGGGCCTAATATTTTTCACAAACATGTTGTGAAAAAAATGCTGAAAGTGTGGGTGGTGTCACCCTTCTTATCACTCAGCCTATCGTATTTGCTTGTGAGTCTTTTCTTAAAAGGAGACTATTACTCTATCTTTATCATGATGAGTGTACTGCTTGCCTCACTTGGTGCACTGAGTCTGATGAAGGCAGTCAAAAATGAAAGCAGCTCTATTCATGAACAGGGCGGCGGGATTTAACCACAAATCCGACTATTAACATCTAATAAATATGAACATTGAGAGGAAGATGAACAAATGAGTTTAACACCACATGGTGGCGTATTAATTAATCGAGTAAATGAAGAATATGATCTCAGCACGGCTGCGAAGGAAATTGAACTAGATGCGATCGCCTTTGCGGACCTTGAACTCATTGCAATTGGCGGATATAGTCCAATTGAAGGGTTTTTAACAAAAGCTGATTATGAAGCAGTTGTAAGCAGTATGCGGCTAGCAAGTGGTGTCGTTTGGTCTCTTCCTATTACACTGCCAGTGACAAAAGAAAAGGCAGCGGAAATCCAACAAGGCGATATCGTGCGCTTATCCTACAATGGAACTGTATATGGGGTCATTGAAGTAGAGGATCAATACACACCAGATAAGGAAAAAGAAGCGGTGAATGTCTATAAAACAGATGACCGCAATCATCCAGGCGTGAAAAAATTATTTGAACGCGGCGATACTTACATTGGCGGAAAAATTACACTGACGAAACGCAGTGAAAAACCATTCCCTCAATTTACGTATGAGCCAGAAGAAACAAGACGTCATTTTAAAGAAAACGGCTGGAAAACCATTGTTGGTTTCCAAACGAGAAACCCTGTTCATCGTGCTCATGAATATATTCAAAAAACAGCATTAGAAACAGTCGATGGTTTATTTTTAAATCCGCTTGTCGGTGAAACAAAATCTGACGATATCCCGGCAGATGTGAGAATGAAAAGCTATCAAGTGTTATTGAACGGTTATTATCCAAAAGACCGCGTCTTTTTAGGTGTTTTTCCTGCTGCAATGCGTTATGCTGGACCAAAGGAAGCCATTTTTCATGCGCTTGTGCGTAAAAATTATGGCTGCACCCATTTTATTGTCGGAAGAGATCATGCAGGTGTTGGTGACTATTACGGCACATACGAGGCGCAGGAACTCTTTGATCAATTTACAGGCGAAGAAATCGGCATTACCCCATTAAAATTTGAACACAGCTTCTACTGTAATACATGTGAAGCGATGGCCACACCAAAAACGTGTCCTCACGATAAAAGCGAGCATGTCATTCTTTCAGGTACAAAGGTTCGAACGATGCTGAGAAATGGTGAATTACCACCAAGCACGTTCAGCCGAAAAGAAGTCATTGAAACATTAATCGAAGGATTAAAAACGACAGTATCTTAATGGGAGGGTATGACATGAGCAACGAACATATCGTGTGGCATGATTCATCTATTACAAAAAAAGAATATCAACAGAAAAACAATCATACGAGCGGCATTATCTGGCTTACAGGTCTAAGCGGGTCAGGTAAATCAACGATCGCAAATGCAGCCGCTAGAGAGCTGTTTGAACAAGGCTACCAAGTTACAGTTCTTGATGGCGATAACGTGCGGCACGGACTCAATAAAGATCTAGGGTTTTCAGATGATGACAGAAAAGAGAACATCCGCCGAATCGGAGAAGTGGCGAAATTATTTGTGGAGCAAGGAACGATTGTCATCACTGCTTTTATTTCTCCATTTCAAGAAGACCGCCACATTGTCAGACAGTTAGTCGAAGATGGAGAATTTCACGAAGTGTTTGTCAAATGTGATTTGAACGTGTGTGAAGAGCGTGATCCAAAAGGGTTATATAAAAAGGCCAGAAACGGTGAAATTCCATTTTTCACTGGAATTGATTCACCGTATGAAGAGCCCGCTGCGCCTGAGCTCGTATTAGATACAGGTGAATTATCCCGTGAGGAATCCAAACAGCGTCTTGTTAATTATGTAAAAGGAACAACGAAATAATCGCCTGATGGCAGGGGGAGAAAAGCAAGATGGGGAAAGTATACATTGTGGGTGCTGGACCCGGGGACCCAGATTTAATTACATTAAAGGCCCATAAGGCTATTCAGCAGGCAGATGTCATCTTATATGATCGTCTTGTCAATCAAGAAATACTCGCCCACGCCAAACCGGAGGCGGAATTGATTTATTGCGGCAAACTGCCAAATCATCATACAATGAGACAGGAAGCCATCAATGAAGCGCTTGTGGCTCATGCAAAGGAAGGGAACGTTGTCGTTCGGCTGAAAGGCGGCGACCCCTTTGTCTTTGGCCGTGGCGGTGAAGAAATCGAATGCTTAGCTGAGCACGGAATTCCGTATGAGGTCGTCCCGGGAATTACTTCTGGGATTGCAGCGGCTGCTTATGCGGGCATCCCTGTGACGCATCGTGAATTCAGCTCAAATGTGGCTTTTGTCACGGGTCACTATCAAAAGGATGAACATTTTGAAGAAAAGTGGGAGGCGCTGGCTACAGGGATTGATACTCTTGTGATTTATATGGGTGTCAAAAACGTGGAGAGAGTGCAGCGCCTGCTTTTGAAAAATGGACGGGACCCTGAAACACCCGCTGCATTTATACACTGGGGAACCACAACGAGGCAAAAGACAACTTGCTGTACTGTGGCGACACTGTCTGAAACCGTTGAAAAAGAAGGGATCGAGCATCCAAGTTTAATTGTTGTTGGAGATGTCGTTCATTTTCATCAAAAGCTGAACTGGTTTGAACCCGCATTAATCGAGAATTGAGAATGATAGAGAAAAGACACGTACATACATCGTGTCTTTTCGTCTGATGAAAACAAGTGAGAGGGAGGAGCCGCATGAAACAAGCTGTCCTTTATGTTGGGCATGGAAGCCGAGTAAAAGAAGCACAAGATAAGGCCATTTCTTTTATGAAAAGCTGTATGCCGTTAGTGAAAGCAGATATACAAGAAATTTGTTTTTTAGAGCTGACGGACCCTTCTATAGAAGAAGGGTTTGAGGCCTGTGTGTACAAAGGAGCGACACACATTGCCATCGTCCCGCTCCTCCTTTTAACTGCCATGCATGCCAAATCGGATATCCCGGTCGAAATTGAGAAAGTGCACACACGTTTCCCGCAAGTGAAGGTCACATATGGAAAGCCAATCGGTGTGAATCAAGAAGTAACAAAAGCTGTTGCCGCAAGAATTGAAGAAGCAGGATATCAAGGCGAGCGCGCGCGGATTCTTTTAATTGGCCGCGGGAGTTCTGATCCAGATGTGAAGCGAGATGTGTTTGGCATTGCAGGCGATGTCCGAAGCCTGCTTCCTCATGCAGAGGTTCTTCCGTGTTTTATTACAGCATGTGAGCCAAATTATCGAGATGTTCTCGCGCAGTTATCAGCAGATGACGATGGGCCTGTCTATATCGTTCCTTACTTGCTGTTTACTGGGATTTTAATGAAAGAAATTGAAAATGAAGCCGCTCAGGCGAGAAAGCAGCTGAAAGATGTCCGGGTATGCCGGTATATTGGCTTTCATCCGCATGTCAAAGCGGCTTATATTGAACGCGTGCAAGAAACCATTTTAAACAAAGACGATGCGTTTCGTTTCCGAGGAGAAAGCCATGCTTCCAGTCCATCTTGATTTAACCAATAAACAAGTGGTCATCGCCGGCGGCGGATCGGTGGCGTTAAGAAGAGCAAAGGCGCTGTGCACGGAGCCTTGCCATATAACCGTTGTGAGTCCTGATATTTCTGAAGAGATGGCATGCCTCATTGATACATATGCGCTCAATTGGAAGGAAAAGAAGGTAGACGCTGAAGATTTGAAGGATGCATTTTTCATTGTAGCTGCTACAAACGACCCTTCGGCAAATGAATGGATTGCACAAACAGCACAGCCTCACCAGCTCGTAAATTGTGTGAGCCAATCTGAGCTCGGCAATGTCATTGTGCCGAAGGTTGTCAAAGCAGGAAAAGTGACGATTTCAGTCTCTACAAGCGGTGCAAGCCCCGCCCGGACAAAGCAGCTGGCTGCGGCAATTGAATCCTTGCTTGAACAAGAGGATATTGACGCACTTGATGCCCTTTACATCGAAAGAAAAAAACGACAAAGAAAAAGCCGATAAAATCGGGGACTGACCCTCGATTTTATCGGCTTTTTTTATTTATTTTCTCAGCTTGAGCACAAGATCTTCGTCAGGCGTGACAAATAATGTTTGCTGCTGATCATACGTAACAAAGCCAGGCTTTGCTCCGTTTGGTTTTTTCACATGCCGGATTTTTGTATAGTCGACAGGAACGGAGCTGGACTCTTTTGCCTTCGAGAAGTAGGCGGCAATTTGAGCTGCTTCAAGCAGCGTTTGTTCATCAGGTGCTTGGTGACGGATGACGACATGTGATCCAGGAATATCCTTTGTATGCAGCCAAATGTCATCACGAGCAGCTGCCTTTGTAGTCAAATACTCGTTTTGTTTGTTATTTTTTCCGACTAAAATTGGAATGCCTTGGGACGACTCATATGTTTCGAGCTGAATGGCCGCCGGTTTTTTCTTTTTGGCGTTGCGCTTTTGTTTGGCGCGTAAATATTTTCCTTCAACAAGCTCTTCTCTCATTTCCTCTAAATCCTTCGGCGAAGCAGAGGACAGCTGCTGAATCAGCTCTTCAAAATAAGCAATCTCTTCATATGTCCGCTTAATTTGTTCATTTACAGCTTCTACAGCATTTTTTGCCTTTTGATATTTTGTAAAGTATGCCTGTGCATTTTCAGAAGGGGTTTTGTTAGTTTTGAGCGGAATCGTGATTTCTCCGCCGTCTTCATCGTAATAATTGATGACAGTCGCTTCTTTATCCCCTTTTTTAATCGCGTATAAATTGGCTGTTAACAGCTCACCATAGAGCTGATATTTGTGTGCATCTTGAGATTCTTCAAGGGTTCTTGTTAGCTTTTTAAGCTTGTTTTCATTTTTCTTTTTTTCATTTACAACAAACCGTTCAAGGTCCGCTGCCTGCTGTTTGACTCTGTCTCTCTCAGCTTTTCCAAAATAAAAACGGTCAAGCAGCTGGCTGAGTGAGTCGAATGTCTTCATCTCGCCATGGACATGCTGAAGCTCTAATAAATAGAAATACTCTTTCCCGTCTTTTCTTGTGAGCTGCGGGGTAAAAGAATGCATGCGAATGAGCTTGAACATGTCGAGCAGTGTATTTGGAATTGTTTCTTGATTGGCAAGGCCGGCCCGGTGTACTGCTTCCTTTGCAAACAGCGGGGAAACCCCAGAGAAGGTATCGACAATTTGATTCGCGATCTTTCCTTCTTGAAAGCGTAAATGCTTCAAAATATCATCCTTTGTCACTTCAAAAGGATTCAATTTTTGCTGCGCAGGCGGCAGTAGGTATTCATGACCAGGGAGCACCGTTCGATAGCTGTTCACAGATGGAGAAAGGTGTTTTAAACCATCAATGATCTGCTGAGTTCCATCTTCTACAAGAATCAAATTACTATGACGTCCCATGATTTCAATGTAAAGTTTACGCGTCTGTTCATCGCCGATTTCGTTTCGGCTTCGCACGTGAAGCACGATGACCCGGTCAAATCCAATCTGTTCAAAACGTTCTATGAAGCCGCCCTCAAGATGCTTTCTGAGGAGCATACAAAACATTGGCGGCTCGCTTGGATTGTCGTATTGATGCTCTGTGAGCTGCACTCTCGCATAGCTCGGATGAGCCGATAAAAGGAGCTTATGACTTTGCCCGTTTGCCCGAATATGAAAAATCAGCTCGTGTTTATATGGCTGATGGATTTTTGAAATCCTCCCGCCAGTTAATGTCTCTTGCAATTCATTTGTCATACCATATGTAAAAATGCCGTCAAATGACATGTTGGATACACCCTCTTCTTTCACACAGATCTACTGAAAGAACCTTCCGTTTTCTCGTTCTTTAGGCAGTCTTATTATTATAGCATGATTTAGGACGAGTCTGAATAAACTGGCTTATAGAACACTGCATATGAGAGAGAACAAAAGAGGAGTGGACGAGGTCAAATGAATTGGCATGAACTGAACCAAACCGATTTATTAAAAACAATGAATACATCGATAGGTGACGGACTGTCAGAAAAAGATGTACAAAAGCGGCTTGAAAAACACGGGCCTAATGAATTGCAGGAAGGAAAAAAGGCGTCGGCTCTGATCATTTTTTTAGCACAGTTTAAAGATTTCATGGTGTTAATCTTGCTTGCAGCAACAATCATTTCTGCCTTTTTAGGAGAATACATTGATGCTGTTGCGATTGTAGCCATTGTTTTGATTAATGGTGTACTCGGCTTTTATCAAGAACGCCGGGCGGAGAAATCCCTTCAAGCGTTAAAAGAATTATCAACTCCACACGTGTATGCAAGGAGAAATAATGAATGGGTCAAGATCCCGTCTAAACATCTCGTGCCAGGAGATATTGTGAAATTTTCAAGCGGAGACCGGATTGGGGCAGATATTAGATTACTAGAAACAAAGAGCTTAGAAATCGAGGAGTCTGCTCTCACTGGCGAGTCCATCCCAGCGGTCAAACACGCAAGTCCGCTTTCAAGCAGCCATGTCTCGCTCGGAGATTTGACGAACATGGCCTTTATGGGGACGCTTGTCACTAGAGGCAGCGGCGTAGGGGTTGTCATTGGTACAGGGATGAATACGGCGATGGGACAAATTGCCGGCATGCTGGATGCAGCAGGTAATATGGAAACGCCGCTGCAAAGACGACTCGAGCAGCTTGGGAAAATTCTGATTGTGGCTGCTTTATTTTTAACGGTGCTCGTTGTTGTTCTCGGTGTTGTGCAAGGACATGAATTGTATCATATGTTCCTAGCGGGAGTATCTCTTGCTGTTGCGGCGATTCCAGAAGGCCTGCCGGCGATTGTCACTGTGGCACTTTCCCTAGGGGTGCAGCGGATGATCAAACAAAAATCGATTGTCAGAAAGCTCCCGGCGGTGGAAACACTCGGCTGCGCGTCAATCATTTGCTCAGATAAAACAGGAACGATGACGCAAAATAAAATGACCGTCACCCATGTATGGGCAGAGGGAAAAACGTGGAATATTTCTGGCACAGGCTACGAGCCATCCGGTGACTTTACCTTAAACGGAGAAATCGTCCATGCCGACAAGCACCCAAGCCTGCAAAAGGTGTTATTATACGGGGCGCTTTGTAATACATCGACCATCGTTGAAAAAGACGGGGAGATGAGGCTTGATGGCGATCCGACAGAGGGGGCGCTTCTCACCGCAGCACGTAAAGCGGGTTTTACAGAGCAATTCATCGAAGCTGGATTTCATGTCATTGAGGAGTTTCCTTTTGACTCAGAAAGAAAGATGATGTCAGTCGTCGTTGAAACGAATCAAAAAGAGCGGTATGTTATTGCAAAAGGTGCGCCGGATGTACTACTGAACCGTTCAAGTCATATCATGCACGGCGGGCGCACAGCTTCTTTTTCAGCCACTCACAGGCAAGAAACAGAAGCTGCGATTCAAGGCTTAGCAAGACAGGCGCTTAGAACCATTGCCATTGCCTATAAAAAAGTTGGTCTGACAGACAAAATCACCTCTGTACAGCAGGCTGAAACCGATTTAACATTTATCGGGTTAGAGGGCATGATCGATCCACCGCGTCCTGAAGTCAGACGAGCGATTAAAGAGTGCCGGGATGCTGGGATTAAAACGGTCATGATTACAGGGGACCACGTGGAAACGGCCAAAGCGATCGCCAAAGACTTAAGCCTTTTACCGAAGCAAGGACAGGTGCTTGACGGGAAGGCGCTTGATCAGATGAGCGACAAAGAACTTGAGCAAACGGCTGAAAATGTATACGTCTTTGCCCGGGTTTCCCCTGAGCATAAACTGAGAATTGTCAAAGCCTATCAAAAAAATGGTCATGTTGTGGCGATGACAGGTGACGGGGTCAATGATGCGCCTGCCATCAAACAAGCAGATATCGGCATCTCCATGGGCATCACTGGAACCGACGTAGCCAAAGAAGCATCTTCTCTTATTTTACTTGATGACAACTTTGCGACCATTAAATCCGCCATTAAAGAAGGCCGGAATATTTATGAAAACATTCGTAAGTTTGTCCGCTATTTGCTGGCATCAAATGTCGGGGAAATTTTGGTCATGCTGTTTGCGATGCTCCTTGCGCTGCCGCTGCCGCTCGTTCCTATACAAATCTTATGGGTAAACCTTGTCACAGATGGTCTCCCGGCTATGGCACTTGGCATGGATAAGCCAGAAGGCGATGTCATGAAGAGAAAGCCGCGGAATATGAAAGAAGGTATTTTTGCAAGAGGGCTTGGCTGGAAGGTCATCTCAAGAGGATTCCTCATCGGGCTTGCGACCCTTTTGGCATTTATATTTGTGTATCACCGCGATCCAAACAACCTGCAATATGCACAGACTGTCGCATTTAGTACGCTTGTTTTGGCGCAGCTCATTCATGTATTTGACTGCCGCAGTGAACGGTCCATTTTTGAACGTAATCCATTTGGGAACCTTTATTTGATCGGTGCGGTTTTGTCATCACTTTTACTCATGTTTGTGGTCATTTATTACCCGCCGCTTCAGCCGATTTTCAAAACGGTCGCGATTGCACCAATTGATTGGCTGCTGATCATCGGGATGTCTGCACTGCCAACTTTTTTACTGGCAGGATCACTTTTGACAAGAAAAAAATAATTGATTATGGTATAATTTTGAGGTAATAGTGTCTGCTATTACCTTTTTCATTTTATTAATATGAAAGAATTGGGTGTTTTGACATGATACGCAGTATGACGGGATTCGGCCAAGCGAGTAAAACGGATGGCGAGCTGACAGTGTCAGTTGAGCTAAAATCGGTCAATCACCGTTTTAAAGAGGTTCATGCCCGTTTGCCGAGGCCGCTTTTATATTTCGAAGATACATTAAAAAAGATCATTCTTCGTCACGTGCAGCGCGGTCGAATTGAGCTGTTTGTTACGATTGAAGGCGGTAAACTAGCAAGCCGGTCCTTACAGATCGACTGGCCGCTGCTTGATGAATACATGAAAGCCGCAAAAGACCTTGAGGAACGCTATCACATTTCAGGCATTCAGCATGCACATGACTTACTCGGGCTGGAGCTTGCCGTTCAGGTGGAAGAGTCAGCCAGCCGAAATGAACAGTTAGAGCAGCTGCTGATGGAAGCTTGCGAGGCTGCTGTCAAGGAGCTTTGCTTCATGAGAGAGCAAGAGGGAGCATCACTTCAAAAAGACTGTGAAATGAGGCTTTCTGAACTAGAGGCCTATACAGAAGAAATCAAAGTCTTTGCACCAGAGGTTGTGAGTCAGTACAAAGAACGATTGAACCAGCGATTGCAAGAATGGATCGGAGAAGCGCTTGACGAAAGCAGACTGACAACTGAGGCTGCCATCTTTGCTGACCGGTGTGACATTACAGAAGAGATTACGAGATTAAAAAGTCATTTTCAGCAGTTCCAGCAAATCTTGCTGCAAGGCGGTGCTGCCGGACGAAAACTTGACTTCCTTGTACAGGAGCTCAACCGTGAAGTGAACACCATTGGATCAAAAGCGAACCATCACCATTTAACAAAGCTGGTGGTTGAAATGAAAAGTGCTATTGAAAAAATAAAAGAACAAGTGCAAAATATAGAATAGTCATTGTGTATGCTGTTTACAGTGCGTCTCTTTCGGCGAGACTAGAGACGTTTATATTACAGGGGGACGAAAGAAGATGACCATAAAGTTGATCAATATCGGATTTGGAAACATCATTTCAGCGAATCGGATGATTTCGATCGTCAGTCCGGAATCAGCACCGATTAAACGAATGATACAAGACGCAAGAGATCGAGGCATGCTCATAGATGCTACATACGGAAGAAGAACCCGTGCTGTTGTCATTATGGACAGTGACCATGTCATCTTATCTGCCGTTCAGCCTGAGACTGTCGCGCAAAGACTTTCTGTAAAAGAAGAAATCATAGATGAAGGGCAGGGGTAATACGCCATTATGAAAGAAAGAGGACTTTTAATCGTTCTCTCTGGACCTTCGGGAGTTGGAAAAGGAACGGTCAGACAAGCCATTTTCTCCCAGGAAGATACGAAATTTGAATACTCTATTTCTGTAACGACGCGCAAACCGCGTGAGGGTGAAAGAAATGGTGTCGATTATTTCTTTAAAACCAGGGAAGAATTTGAACATATGATTGAAAACAAAAAGCTGTTAGAATGGGCAGAGTACGTCGGGAATTACTACGGCACGCCTGTTGACTATGTAGAACAGACATTAAGCGAAGGAAAAGATGTTTTCCTTGAAATTGAAGTGCAAGGCGCACTTCAAGTAAGAGAAGCATTCCCGGAAGGTCTTTTTATTTTCCTTGCACCGCCTAGTCTTTCAGAACTTCAAAACCGTATCATTACTCGCGGTACAGAATCTGAGGAGCTCATTCGAAACCGAATGGCCGCTGCGAAAGAAGAAATTGAAATGATGGATGCTTACGACTATGTCGTTGAAAACGATGATGTCGAGCTTGCTTGTGAAAGAATCAAAGCGATCGTCCTTGCAGAACACCTGCGCAGAGACAGAGTCGCACCAAGATATAAAAAAATGCTGGGGGTAGAATAAACCATGTTAGATCCTTCAATTGACTCATTGATGAACAAACTTGATTCAAAATATACACTTGTAACAGTGTCTGCACGCCGTGCACGTGAAATGCAGATCCATCAAGATCAGCAGATTGAAAACACAAAGTCTTACAAATTCGTAGGCAAAGCACTAGAAGAAATCGACGCTGGTCTTTTGACATTTGAAAAAGAGGATCAAGAATAACACATCGCTTCTGCTATGCAGATACGATACGTTCAAAAAAGTCAAAACTATGATTGGTTTTGACTTTTTTGAATTGTAGACGAATTTGTGAAAAAGGCCGTTAAGGGGGACAAACAAATGTTACAGTCAAAAAATATTTTGCTCGGTGTCAGCGGAGGAATCGCCGTATATAAAGCAGCAGCACTTACTAGTAAACTCGTACAAGCAGGCGCAAATGTAAGAGTGATTATGACGGAATCTGCTCGTGAGTTTGTGTCTCCGCTTACCTTCCAAGCACTGTCTCGGCATGAGGTATATGTGGATACATTCAAAGAAAACAATCCAAAAGTCATTGCGCATATTGACGTAGCTGACTGGGCCGATCTCATTCTTGTTGCCCCTGCAACAGCACATACGATTGGTAAAATGGCCGCTGGACTTGCAGATGATATGCTCACGACGACTTTGCTTGCTTCAACAGCGCCTGTATGGATCGCACCAGCGATGAATGTGCATATGTACGATCACCCGGCAGTGAAACGGAACATTCGCACATTATATGAAGACGGCTACCGGTTTATTGAGCCGAGTGAAGGTTATTTAGCCTGCGGGTACATTGGAAAAGGGCGATTAGAAGAGCCTGAAAAAATTGTTGAACACATCCGTGCTTTTTTTGAAGAACCAAAAAGCTTACCGCTCTCAGGTAAAAAAGTCGTGGTGACAGCAGGTCCTACACGTGAAGTGATCGATCCTGTCCGGTTCTTTACAAATCGTTCTAGTGGAAAAATGGGCTATGCGATTGCAGAGGCTGCTCAGCAAATGGGGGCTGATGTTACGCTGATTTCTGGACCTGTTTCTTTAACTGCACCTGACCATGTACATGTAGTGCACGTTGAATCAGCTGAGGAGATGTATGAAGCTGCGCTAGATGTATACGGGGAATCTGATCTTGTCATTAAATCAGCAGCTGTAGCCGATTACACCCCTGTCACAACATATGCTCATAAAATGAAAAAACAGGATGGCGCTCTGGACATTGAATTCACCCGGACAAAAGATATTTTAAAAGAGCTGGGAAAAAGAAAAGAGCATCAAGTGCTGGTCGGTTTTGCTGCTGAAACGCAGGATGTAGAATATTATGCGAAAAAGAAAATTGAATCCAAGCATCTAGATATGATTGTGGCCAATAACGTCACTAAAGAAGGTGCAGGCTTTGGCACAGATACAAATGTGGCAGCGTTGATCAAAGCAGATGGAACGAAAAAAGAGCTGCCGATGATGAGCAAAAAAGACCTCGCTTTTGAAATTTTAAAGGAGGCAATACTGCTGCTTCCAAAAGAGCGTGATCGAGCATGATTGCTGAAGTCATCGTAGATGTCACAACGAAAGCCATTGACCGGCCATTTGATTACCGTGTACCAGATCGATTCAAAGATCTCGTCAAAGCGGGAATGAGGGTGGTCGTTCCTTTTGGCCCGCGGAAGATTCAAGGGTTTGTGACAAAAGTCAAAGATGAAACAGACATCAAGACAGGAAGCATCAAAGAAATAGTCGATTTATTTGATTTATCACCTGTTCTGACAGATGAGCTATTGGAGCTTTCCCACTGGCTGACGGAAAAAACATTGTCCTATCATATTACGGCACTTCAATCGATGCTGCCCGCAGCCATGAAGGCAAAGTATGAAAAAGAAATACAGGTGCTATCAGAGGAAGAACTTCCGCAGTCATTGAAAGAGCTTTTCGGTCAGCGAGAAAGCATTCTTTATGCTGACATCCCGGCCGAACAATTAAAACAGATTCAAAAGCATGTCCAAAAAGGTCATCTAGAGGTGAGATACCATGTCTCGCAAAAATCTGGAAAGAAAAAGGTCCGCATGCTCCAGTTGGCTGTATCGAAAGAAAAACTTGAAGAAAAACAGCAGCAGCTAAAGAAAAATGCGGTGAAACAAAAGGCACTAATCTCCTATTTGCTTCAAGCGGGAGAGACAACCTATTTAGCAAAAGACTTGCAGCAGCAAACAGGCGCAAGTTCTCAAACGCTTAAAACCTTTATTCAAGAAGGGCTGTTAACAGAAAGCTATGAAGAGGTCTATCGAGATCCTTATCGTGACCGGGAGTTTACACCATCTGCTTCACTTGATCTCACGCCTGAGCAAAGAGAGGCGGCAAAACATATTCATCAAGCAGTCAGTGAGGACCAGCACGAAACCTTTCTGCTGCACGGGGTGACAGGAAGTGGCAAAACGGAGATTTACTTGCAGACAATTGATCATGTTCTTCAAAAAGGAAAAGAAGCGATCGTTTTAGTTCCTGAAATCTCGTTAACCCCTCAAATGGTGCAGCGATTTAAAGAACGATTTGGCTCAAATGTGGCCGTTCTTCACAGCGGCTTATCGACAGGAGAAAAATATGATGAATGGCGGAAAATCCACCGCAAGGAAGTCAAGCTTGTTGTTGGCGCAAGATCTGCTGTTTTCGCACCATTTGAAAATTTAGGCATGATTATTATAGATGAAGAGCACGAATCCTCTTATAAACAAGAAGAAATGCCTCGTTACCATGCCAAGGATGTCGCCATTGAACGAGCAGGACGGCATCAATGTCCAGTCGTATTAGGCAGTGCAACACCTTCTCTTGAAACCTATGCACGTGCGAAAAAAGGCGTCTATACATTGCTGTCGCTCAAGCACCGCGTCAACCAGCAGCAGATGCCGCAAGTTTCGTTAATTGATATGAGAGAAGAACTAAGAAATGGCAACCGCTCCATGTTTTCAGAAGAATTAATGATCAGGTTAAAAGAGGTGCTTGAAAGAAAAGAACAAGCCGTTTTATTCCTGAACAAAAGAGGCTATTCATCCTTTGTGATGTGCCGTGATTGCGGATATGTGGAGCAATGTCCTCATTGTGAAATTTCTCTCACCTATCACCGCTATCAAAAACGGCTGAAGTGTCATTATTGTGGACACGAAGCACCAGTACCTGCTGAATGCCCAGAATGCCACAGTGAGCATATTCGCTATTTTGGGACTGGGACGCAGCGAGTAGAAGAAGAACTGACAAAGGTATTGCCTGAGGCGCGTGTGATCCGAATGGATGTGGATACAACGTCTCGAAAGGGTGCTCACGAAAAGCTGCTCACGTCTTTTGGTCATAAAGAAGCGGACATTTTGCTCGGCACGCAGATGATTGCAAAGGGGCTGGATTTCCCAGATGTCACACTTGTTGGTGTTCTCAGTGCGGATACATCCCTTCACATCCCTGATTTCCGTTCAAGTGAAAAAACATTTCAGCTTCTCACGCAGGTCAGCGGCAGGGCAGGGCGCCATGAAAAAGCGGGCTCGGTTATTATTCAATCGTATACACCTTCTCACTATAGTATTGAATTAACGAAACAGCATGACTACGAAGCCTTTTATGAACAGGAGATGCTGCATCGCCGACACCAGTCCTATCCGCCGTATTACTTTTTGGCGATGGTGACAGTGTCACACGAAGAAGTGACGAAGGCAGCACATGTCACTGATCAAATTGTCCAGTTCCTAAAAATGAACTGTGCACCGAATACTCGAATCCTTGGTCCGGCTGCATCGCCAATCGCTAAGATCAAAGATAGATATCGCTATCAATGCGTGATAAAATACAAAAGGGAAAATGAACTGGCAAGTTTACTACGGAAAATACAAGACCATTATCAAAAGGAAATGGAACAAAAACAATTGATGATTTCAATAGATATGAATCCATATATGATGATGTAAAACGGAGGGCTATAAGTGGCAGTAAAACCAATAGTCATACATCCGGCAGAAGTGCTTGAACAAAAGACAGAGCGTGTCGATACGTTCGATAAAAAGCTTAAAAAACTGCTGGATGATATGTATGATACAATGCTTGAGCTGGATGGAGTTGGACTAGCAGCACCACAAATCGGTATTTCAAAAAGAATCGCTGTTGTAGATATCGGAGAAGAATCTGGCAGAATTGACTTAGTGAACCCCGAGGTGCTTGAAGTAGAAGGAAGTCAAACTGATATTGAAGGCTGCCTGAGCTTTCCATCTTTATACGGCACTGTAGAGAGACCGAGCTATGTGAAGGTAAAAGCCTTTGATAAGAAAGGCAAACCATTTACAATAGAAGCAGACGGATTTTTAGCAAGAGCTTTATTGCACGAAATTGATCATTTAGACGGCATATTATTTACGTCCAAAATCATTGAAACCTATACAGAAAAAGAACTTGCGGAAATGGAAGGGTGAAGAAAATGGCACGTATCGTATTTATGGGAACCCCTGATTTCTCAGTACCTGTGCTGCAAACACTTATAACAGAAGGATACGAAGTTGTAGGGGTTGTCACGCAGCCAGACCGCCCGAAAGGAAGAAAACGAGTGCTCACACCGCCTCCTGTGAAAGTGGAAGCCTTAAAGCACGGCATTCCTGTGTTGCAGCCTGAAAAGGTACGCCTTGATGAAGAAATTGATAAGGTGCTTGCATTACAGCCGGATTTAATCGTCACCGCAGCATTTGGACAAATTCTACCAAAGCGGTTACTCGATGAACCTAAGTTTGGCTGTATCAATGTTCATGCCTCGCTGCTGCCAGAACTAAGAGGCGGCGCGCCGATCCATTATGCGATCCTTCAAGGCAAAAAGAAAACAGGCGTTACCATCATGTACATGGTGGAAAGACTCGATGCAGGTGACATGATCAGTAAAGTAGAAGTAGAAATCGATGAATTAGACAATGTCGGAACATTGCATGACAAATTAAGTGCAGCTGGTGCCGCACTGCTAAAAGATACGGTGCCAAATGTTCTGAGCGGGTCTATTTCCCCGATTCCGCAAAATGAAGAAGCCGCCACATACGCACCAAATATTAAGCGGGAGCAAGAAAGATTAGACTGGACAAAAACCGGTGAAGAGCTTTACAACCAAGTTCGCGGCTTAAATCCATGGCCAGTTGCCTATACTGAATGGAACGGCGCTCATCTAAAAGTATGGGAAGCGAAAAAGGTTCCGCTTCAAGCGCAAGAAGAACCCGGGAAAGTGATTGAGCTTCAAAAAGAAGGTCCGGTCATTGGAACTGGGAATGAGCAAGGCCTTTTATTAACAGGTGTGCAGCCAGCTGGTAAGAAAAAAATGAGCGGCGAAGACTTTTTAAGAGGCGCAAATATCGAAATTGGACAGAAATTAGGGTTAATGAATGAAGAAAAGTAATGTGAGAGAAGTAGCGCTGGACGCTTTAATCAAACTCGAACAAAACCAAGCTTACAGTAATTTGCTTTTGCAGTCAGTCATGAAAGATAAAGACTTAGCTGATCAGGACAAACCGCTGTTAACAGAGCTTGTGTATGGTACACTGCAAAATAAGCTGGCATTAGATTATATGCTGACGCCCTTTGTGAAAAAACCGCAAAAGGTGGCTCCGTGGGTGATGCAGCTTTTACGGATGTCTCTTTATCAAATGGTTTACCTCGAAAAAATCCCAGATCGTGCAGCGATTCATGAAGCTGTCGAGCTAACGAAAAAACGCGGGCACAAAGGGATTTCTTCACTTGTGAACGGTGTTCTTCGTTCCGTACAAAGAGAAGGCGTTCCGGCATTTGATGCGATCAAAGATCCCGTAAAACGGCTTTCCATTGAGACAAGCCACCCATTATGGCTTGTGCAGGAATGGGTTCAGGCGTACGGATTTGAAGCGGCAGAAAGCATGTGCCGCATTCATTTAGTACCGCCAAAGCAAACCCTTCGCGTCAATCGAATGAAAACTGACCGCACGGCACTGCAGCAAAAACTAATGGATGCAGGCATCGAAACGGAGCTTGGCGACTTATCACAAGATGCACTCAAGCTCATGAAAGGGTCCATCGTCTCAACGCCTTCTTTTCAAGAAGGCTATGTTACGATACAAGATGAAAGCTCCATGCTTGTCGCAAGAGCACTCGACCCTCAGCCGGGAGAAACGGTGCTTGACGCCTGTGCGGCTCCTGGCGGAAAATCAACACATATTGCAGAACGTATGAATGATGAGGGCAAAATTGTTTCACTTGACTTACATGAACACAAAGTGAAACTCATCAAACAAGCAGCAAAACGTCTGAACCTTACTCACATTGAGGCAAAAGCACTTGATGCAAGGAAAGCGGCAGACTATTACAGCAAGGCTTCGTTTGACCGTATTCTCATTGATGCGCCGTGTTCCGGTTTTGGCGTCATTAGACGAAAACCAGATATGAAATATACAAAGTCTCCAGAAGACTCAGCAAGGCTTGCAGCTATCCAGCAGGCCATTTTGAAGGAAGCGGCCCCGCTTTTAAAATCGGGCGGAACCCTTGTATACAGTACGTGTACAATGGACCCAACAGAAAATCAACAAGTGATTCATGCGTTTTTACAAGAACACCAAGACTTCGAACCCGATCTATCTCTTAATGAACGGCTGCCTGACCAGGTTGCTCCGTTTGTTCAAAACGGAAGTGTACAAATTCTTCCTCATTATTTCGGAACAGATGGTTTCTTTATTTGCAGCATGAGAAAGAAGGGATAAAAAATGACAGAACAAAAAGTAAGAAAAGAACTGAAGACAGATATGCCGTCGATCTACTCATTTGAGCTTCACGAAATGAAAGAATGGTTAAAAGAACAAGGCGAAAAGCCTTTCCGCGCAGCTCAAATTTTCGAGTGGCTTTATGAGAAACGTGTGACATCCTTTGACGATATGTCTAACCTTTCAAAGGATTTAAGAGAGAAATTAAAAGATCAATTTGCGATCACCACATTAAAAACCGTGATCAAACAAACGTCTCAAGACGGAACGATCAAGTTTTTATTTGAATTACATGATGGATATACGATTGAAACAGTGCTGATGCGTCACGAATACGGCAACTCTGTCTGTGTCACAACTCAGGTTGGCTGCCGAATTGGCTGTACATTCTGTGCATCTACACTTGGCGGGTTAAAACGAAACCTTGAAGCAGGAGAAATCGTTGCTCAAGTATTGAAAGTGCAGCAGGCACTTGACGAAACAGATGAGAGAGTCAGCTCGGTTGTCATCATGGGAATTGGCGAACCGTTTGATAACTTTGACGAAATGCTTGCCTTCCTTAAAATCATCAACCATGACAACGGCTTAAATATTGGTGCGCGTCATATTACAGTGTCGACAAGCGGAATCATTCCAAAGATCTATCAATTCGCTGATGAGCAAATGCAAATCAATTTTGCTGTCTCCCTGCATGCACCAAACACAGAGATCAGAAGCCGTCTGATGCCGATCAATAAGGCATATAAGCTGCCAAAATTAATGGAAGCCATTGAATACTACATTCAAAAAACAGGAAGACGTGTCAGCTTTGAATACGGTCTGTTTGGCGGAGTAAATGATCAAGTGCATCATGCAGAAGAGCTTGCAGACTTATTAAAAGGAATCAAGTGCCACGTGAACCTCATTCCGGTGAACTATGTACCGGAAAGGGATTATGTAAGAACACCGAGAGAACAAATCTTCCTATTTGAAAAAACGCTGAAAGAACGCGGCGTAAACGTAACGATTAGACGAGAGCAAGGCCATGACATTGATGCTGCTTGCGGTCAGCTAAGAGCGAAGGAGCGTCAGGAAGAGACGAGGTGACGAATGTTGATAAGGGCAGCCTTTCAAACCGATACAGGAAAAGTCCGTCAGCATAATGAAGATGATGCAGGTATTTTTGAAGCAAAAGAAGACACCCTTCTAGCTGTTGTAGCAGATGGAATGGGAGGTCATCTTGCTGGTGATGTCGCCAGCAGGATGGCCGTCTCTTCTTTAAAAGAATACTGGGAAGAAACATCTTCAATTCCAGCAAAACCAGCAGAGCAAGAAAGCTGGTTAATCTCAAAAATTAGTGACATTAATGATCAAGTATATGAACATGCGAAAAACAATGAGGAGTGCCAAGGAATGGGGACAACCATTGTTTGTGCGCTCGTTCATTTGCAAACGGTCACAATTGCCCATATTGGAGACAGCCGCTGCTACTTGTTAAGAGAAGGAGCACTGACCCAGCTAACGGATGACCATTCACTTGTAAATGAGCTTGTGAAAACAGGTGAAATTTCTAAAGAGGATGCAGAATATCATCCAAGAAAAAATGTGCTCACGAAAGCACTAGGAACAGATAAACACGTTCAAATTGATGCACGTACCTTTGAAGTGGACCCAGGAGATCAAATCCTGCTTTGCTCAGATGGTTTATCAAATAAAGTAGAAGAAGAGAATTTGATTCATATTTTAACGCAAACAACCGCACCAGATGAAAAAGTAACAGCGTTAATCCAAACAGCGAATGACAACGGCGGTGAAGATAACATTACAGCAGTATTGTTAGAAATCTCCTCCCAGCCAGAGGAGGGTGACAGCAAGTGTTGATCGGAAAACGGATCAGCGGCCGTTATCAGATTCTTCGCGTCATAGGCGGAGGCGGAATGGCAAACGTTTATTTGGCGGAGGATATGATTTTAGATCGCGAAGTCGCGATTAAAATTTTGCGCTTTGACTTTGCAAGCGATGATGATTTTATTAGACGTTTCCGGCGTGAAGCGCAATCAGCCGCAAGCTTAGATCATTCAAATATTGTCAGCATCTACGATGTAGGGGAAGAAGATGACATTTATTATATTGTCATGGAATATGTCGAGGGGATGACGCTGAAAGAATACATACACGCCAATGGCCCGCTTCATCCGAAAGAAGCCGTTCGCATTATGGAGCAAGTCGTTGCGGCGATGGAAGAAGCCCATGCAAAACAGCTCGTCCACCGGGACATTAAGCCTCACAATATATTAATAGACAACATGGGGAATATTAAAGTCACTGATTTTGGGATTGCCATTGCACTCAGCTCAGCGACCATCACCCACACAAATTCGGTCCTAGGATCCGTGCACTATTTGTCTCCAGAACAAGCACGCGGAGGTCTTGCGACAAAAAAGTCAGACATCTATTCACTTGGAATTGTGCTCTATGAACTCATTTCTGGACGCATGCCATTTGAAGGAGAATCAGCTGTCAGTGTTGCGCTGAAGCATTTGCAATCAGAGCCGCCATCTGTGAGAAGGTGGAATCCTTCTGTTCCACAAAGCGTGGAAAACATCATTTTAAAGGCGATGGCCAAAGATCCATTTTATCGATATGAAGATGCATCTGAAATGCAAAAAGATTTACAAACTGCTTTCGACCCTTCAAGACTAAAAGAAAAACGCTTTGTCATTGAAGAGGATCATGAAGCAACGAAAGCGATCCCAATCATTCAAGATCATCAAGTCGATCAAGACAATGAAAAAACAGCTGTCCATCCGGTGAAAAAACCGAAGAAAAAAGAGAAACAAAAGCCGAAAAAGAAACGAAAAAAATGGCCTTGGATTGTGGCATCCATCCTGTTTATTCTGACTGCTGCGACCATTTTAGCCATCACTGTGTTTCCGGGACTGCTCTTTCCAAAAGATGTTGAGGTCACTGATGTATCTGGCATGACGATTGAAAAAGCAGAGGACACCTTGAAGAAAGCTGGCTTTACCGTCGCCTCTGAACCAATTGAGATCGCTGATGAAAAAATTGAAAAAGGGCTTGTCGTCAAAACAGACCCGAAAATCGGCACAAAGGTAAAAGAAGGAACCGAGATTCAGCTTTATCAAAGTACGGGCAAGGAAAAGACCGAATTACCTGATGTAACAGGTGAAAAGATCGATAAAGCAAAAGAATTATTAGAGAAAAAAGGGTTTAAGCAAGTTGTTGTGGAGGAAGTAAATGATAATGACACCGAATCTGGGATTGTCATGGAACAGAAACCTTCAGCGAGTACTGAGCTTGTGGCAGCAGATGAAGAAGTGACGTTGACGGTCAGCATAGGTCCTGCCGATATTACATTGCGGGATTTAACGACATATAGTAAACAGGCTGCATCGAATTATTTAGAGGATAACGGATTAAAGCTTGATGAAAAAGAAGCGTATTCTGACGATGTGCCAAAAGGTGAGGTGATGAAGCAGGAACCAGGAGCTGGTACTGCTGTTAAACCAGGTGATACGGTTAAGATCACCTTCTCACTTGGACCGAAAGAAAAACCGGCTAAAACGGTGACTGAAAAGATTGCCATCCCGTATGAACCAGTAACAGAAGGGCAAGAGATGACCGTTCAGATTTCCATTGACGATGCTGAGCATAGCATTTCTGATTCATATGAAACCTTTAACATCACTGCACCAACTGAACGGACCATTAAATTTAAGATTGAACCAGGTCAAAAAGGATACTATCAAGTGACAGTTGATGATAAGGTCGTAAGCTCTAAAACGATCGAATACCCTGACGATGAATAAAGGAGTGACTTTATGCCTGAGGGCAAAATTATTAAAGCATTAAGCGGATTTTATTATGTGCTCGATGAGTCTCTAGAAATTGGAAAAGTGATTCAGTGCAGAGCGAGAGGCATTTTTCGGAAAAACAAAATCACACCTCTTGTTGGAGATTATGTCGTATATCAAGCGGACAACGATAAAGAAGGCTACTTATTAGAAGTAAAAGAGCGGACAAACGAACTTATTCGTCCGCCTATTAGTAACGTCGATCAAGCGGTGCTCGTTTTCTCTGCGACAGAACCGACCTTTAGCACATCGCTTTTAGACAGATTTCTAGTTCTTGTGGAAGCAAATGATATTGAGCCGATTATCTGTATCACAAAAGTGGACTTATTGAAAACAGATCAAGAGCGTGAAAGTATTCAAGGCTATGCAGAGGACTACCGGCGAATTGGGTATGATGTTCATTTAACATCCACGATTGAGGGAGACGGAATTGAAAAGCTGACCCCGCATTTTCACAATAAAATCACTGTATTTGCCGGTCAGTCTGGTGTAGGCAAGTCCTCCCTTTTAAATGCGATGAGTCCTGATTTGGCGCTGAAAACCAATGATATCTCATCCCATCTTGGAAGAGGGAAGCATACGACAAGACATGTCGAACTCATTCGTACAGCAGAAGGGCTCATTGCAGATACACCTGGCTTTAGCTCACTCGAATTTACCGGCATCGAAGCAGAAGATTTAGGTCTTTACTTTTTAGAAATCAAAGAGCGGAGTGCTGATTGTAAGTTTAGAGGCTGCCTGCACGTGAAAGAGCCTGGCTGTGCGGTAAAAGATGCGGTTGAACAAGAGCAAATCAGAGAGTATCGCTATCAGCATTATTTAGAGTTTTTAACTGAAATCAAAGACAGAAAGCCGAGGTACTAAATCATGGTTTATATTGCCCCTTCCATTTTATCAGCAGATTTCGCCAATTTGGAGAAAGATATCCGTGATGTGGAACAAGGCGGAGCGGATTACATTCATATCGATGTGATGGACGGTCATTTTGTACCGAATATCACATTTGGGCCGAATGTTGTGGAAGCGATCAGACCGCATACAAAGCTGCCGCTCGATGTTCACTTAATGATTGAGCAGCCAGACCGGTATATTCCTGCATTCGCAAAAGCAGGTGCTGACATTATTTCTGTCCATGTAGAGGCTTGTCCGCACTTGCATAGAACGATACAGCACATAAAAGAACAAGGTGTAAAAGCAGGCGTCGTCTTGAACCCGCACACACCTGTTTCTCAGATTGAGCATGTATTAGAGGATGTAGACCTTGTCTTATTCATGACGGTGAATCCCGGTTTTGGCGGACAGGCTTTTATTCCATCTGTCCTCACGAAGGTAAAAGAAGTGAAGACACTTAGTGAACAAAAGGGCTTATCAGACTTACTTATAGAAATAGACGGCGGTGTCAATGTAGAGACTGCAAAGAGCTGTAAAGAGGCAGGCGCTAACTTACTTGTGGCCGGCTCAGCGGTATACGGTAAAGACAACCGCGCAGCAGCCATTCAGGCCATTCGAGAAGCGTAAAAAAAGGAACCAAAGTCACTCTGATCTTTGGTTCTTTTTACATGGAGAGGAGCGTATATCATGCACATACATATCGTAGCCGGCGGTCCTTTTGAATACATCCCGCCCCTTGAACATGAAGTATCACAGGACGATATTCTCTGGGTTGGTGTAGACCGGGGGACGCTCTTTTTACTAGAGCACGGCATCATGCCTGCCAAGGCTTTTGGTGATTTTGACAGTGTGACAGAAGAAGAGCTTTGCGAGCTGAAAAAGAAATTGCCTGCCTTGAATGTATTTCAGGCTGAAAAGGATGAAACCGATTTAGAGCTTGCGCTGAACTGGGCCATGCGCCAGCATCCAGCGCATATTCACATTTACGGCATTACAGGAGGAAGGGCTGATCACTTTCTAGGAAATATTCACCTTCTATATAAAGGCATTCAGCACAAGCAGAACATCACTCTTGTAGATAAGCAAAATATCATTCAAATGTTTGGACCTGGTACATACGAAATAAAAGAAGACCCTGATAAAAAATATGTGTCGTTTCTGCCCTTTGGTACATCGGTTGAAAAGCTGACATTAAAAGGTTTCAAATATCCTCTGAAAAATTGTCATATTGAGCCTGGTTCCACACTATGTATTAGTAACGAACTCATCCACTCAAATGGTACTTTTTCTTTTCATGAAGGCATATTAATAATGGTAAGAAGCAAAGATTGACCAACCTATCAATGTGGATGGCTGATTAAGCTCAATTGTGCTGCAAGCGGTACTTTTAGGAGGGGGACAAAATGAAATTTTATACAATCAAACTGCCTAGATTTCTTGGCGGCATTGTCCGTGCGATGCTTGGTTCATTTAAAAAAGATTAATGAGTAATCTCCTTTATTTCCACATAAAAACGCCTGCTACAGTTTATTGTAGCAGGCGTTTACTCTTGCTTATACACGCTCAACTTTACCAGATTTCAAAGCTCGAGCTGATACATATACTCTTTTAGGCTTACCGTCCACTAGAATACGAACTTTTTGAAGGTTCGCGCCCCATGTACGTTTTGTAGAGTTCATTGCGTGAGAACGGTTGTTCCCAGCTTTTGTTTTTCTGCCTGTAATAACGCATTTACGTGCCATTTGTTTCCCTCCTAACTGCGAAAACATCATCATATTCTTCATATACGTACTTAGAGATGCCTCAAGATACTTTAATAATTTACCACAGCTTCAAGGGGTTTGCAAGGATTGTTTACTCCTCTTTCAAGAAAAATACCTTGACATCTTGATAAAAAATCAAGGCTATAGTATAAGTAGGATTGGGTCGGATTGAATGATTTCTTTTAAAAAGAAGGGTCTTATAGTAAAATAGTGATAACTCAGGGCAATTTCTCAAAAAGGGGGAACCAATGTGTCCATTGAACTTAGAACGAAATACGGACAAATTGATATATCAAATGAAGTCATTGCAATGGTGGCAGGAGGCGCTGCGATCGATTGCTATGGTATTGTTGGCATGGCGTCCAAAAATCAAATTAAGGACGGCTTGACGGATATTCTCCGTAAAGAGAACTTCAGCCGGGGTGTTCTTGTGCGTCAAAAAGAAGACCGCATTCATATTGATATGTACATCATCGTCAGCTACGGTACAAAAATATCAGAAGTCGCACATAATGTTCAAACGAAAGTCAAATATACCATTCATCACACAATTGGACTTTCTGTTGACTCGGTCAACATTTATGTACAAGGAGTAAAAGTTACGAACCCGTAGTAAGGAGGAAATATATTGTCTATTAGAAATCTTGATGGCCGCTCATTTGCAAAAATGATTCTTGCAGGTGCTCACCATCTTTCTCAAAACGCACAAATTGTTGATGCGTTAAATGTTTTTCCAGTGCCAGACGGAGACACGGGAACAAATATGAATTTGTCGATGACTTCAGGGGCTAAAGCAGTTGAAGAAACAAATACCGATCATATTGGGAAGGTCGGCGTGGCCCTGTCAAAAGGGTTATTGATGGGCGCAAGAGGAAACTCTGGTGTGATCCTGTCACAGCTCTTTAGAGGTTTCAGTAAACATATTGAACAAAAAGAAACGATTGATGCAAAAGAATTTGCTCTTGCCTTACAGGCGGGTGTTGATACAGCATATAAAGCCGTGATGAAACCGATTGAAGGAACCATCTTAACGGTTGCAAAAGATGCAGCAAAGAAAGCGGTTGCTGTTTCAGCAGCAGAAGATCAAATTGACCGCGTTCTAGAGTTAACAATTGAGGAAGCAAGAGCATCACTTGATCGAACGCCAGATCTGCTTCCTGTCTTAAAAGAAGTGGGTGTTGTCGATAGTGGAGGTAAAGGACTTCTATGCGTATATGAAGGTTTCCTTGCTTCATTAAGAGGAGAAGAGCTTCCTCCTAAAGCCGCTTCTTTACCAACGCTAAAAGAACTCGTTAGTGCGGAGCATCATAAAAGTGCGCAAAGCCATATGAACACAGAAGATATCGAATTTGGCTACTGTACTGAATTTATGGTGAAATTTGAAGAAGACAAACAGTCCTTTGATGAGAATGCCTTCAGAGAAGACTTAAGTGAATTCGGAGATTCACTTCTTGTGGTGTCTGACGATACACTGGCGAAAGTTCATATTCATGCAGAGCAGCCAGGAGATGTCTTATCCTATGCACAGCGCTACGGCAGCTTGATTAATATGAAAATTGAAAACATGAGAGAGCAGCATAGCTCAATCGTGAACGAAGAAAGAGAACACGCGCCTGCTGCACCAAAAGCACCTGCTGCTGAAAAACAGCGCTTTGGCGTCGTCAGTGTCGCAATGGGAGAAGGAATTGCTGACTTGTTCAAAAGCATCGGAGCTTCCGTCGTCATTGAAGGCGGGCAGACGATGAATCCGAGCACAGAAGACATTGTCACAGCAATAGAAAGCGTACATGCCGAAACCGTCTTTATCTTACCTAATAATTCTAATATTGTCATGGCAGCTAAACAGGCGGCAACTGTCTCAAGTCGTGAGGTCGTTGTCATTCCGACGAAGACCGTTCCTCAAGGAATGTCGGCACTTCTTTCTCTCAATGAAGCAGCTACAAATGAAGACAACGAAAGAGCGATGCTAGAAGCAATTGACCATGTGAAAAGCGGGCAAATTACCTTTGCAGTGAGAGATACTCAAATTGATGGAATCGATATTGCGAAAGGTGACTATATGGGTCTGTTCAACGGGAAAATCACCTTAACAGCGAAAAATCAATTAGATGCAGCAAAAGAACTTCTCACCAAAATGGTGACAGAAGATGATGAGATTGTCACAATCATTAAAGGGGAAGATGCATCATCCGATGAGATGGATGCGTTACAAGCCTTTATTGAAGAAACATTTGAAGATGTAGAAGTTGAAGTCCACGATGGAAAACAGCCGCTTTATTCATATATTTTGGCGGTTGAATAACGAAAGAAGGGCAAATAAAGCCCTTCTTCTTCTTTTGCAATTTTTTACTAGCGATTCAACGGTGAAATGAGTTGCGGGAAACGAATGAATCCATTAGTCTAAAGAAAGAACCAAACCATACGCGAGTGGTTATGAGAGGGGAAGACCTATGAAATTTAGAAGTGTGTTTGATATTATTGGACCCGTCATGATTGGTCCATCAAGTTCGCACACAGCGGGTGCGGCTCGTATCGGAAGAGTAGCTCGCAGCTTATTTGGAAGAGAACCGAAACGAATTGTCGTTTCATTTTATGGTTCCTTTAAAGATACGTATAAAGGACACGGTACAGATGTCGCCATTATCGGCGGTGTTCTTGACTTTGATACATTTGATGAACGAATAAAAACAGCGATCGATATTGCAAAAAGCAAAGAGATCGATATTGAATTTAAAGAAGAAGAGGCAGTGCCGGCGCATCCGAATACAGCAAAAGTAGAGATTTCTGATGCGAACGGAAGCCTTGAATTAATCGGGATTTCCATCGGCGGAGGTAAAATTGAAATCACAGAATTAAATGGCTTTGAGCTCAGGCTTTCAGGGAACCATCCAGCCATTCTTGTGGTTCATAACGATCGCTACGGGACGATTGCGGCAGTTGCCAATGTCTTAGCGAAATTCGCCATCAACATCGGTCATATGGAAGTGGCGCGTAAAGATGTTGGGCAAGAGGCACTGATGACCATTGAAGTGGATCAAAATATTGACCCAGCTGTCCTATCAGAGCTTGAAACGCTGCCAAACATTATTCGAGTCACACAAATTGCAGAGTAACAACAAGGAGGTTATGAATGATGTTTAAAAACGTCAAAGAACTCGTGCAGCTAACAGAAGAACGGAATACCTCCATTTCAGAGATAATGATTGTGCAAGAAATGGAAGTGACAGGGAAGTCACGTGAAGAAATTTTCTCCCAGATGTACCGCAACCTAGAAGTGATGGAGCAGGCCGTTGAAAACGGGCTGAAAGGTGTGAAATCATTATCAGGGTTAACAGGCGGAGATGCGGTCAAACTTCAAGCCTATATCGCATCAGGCAAAACGCTGTCTGGTCATACGATATTAGATGCTGTCAGTAAAGCAGTTGCAACAAATGAAGTCAATGCCGCAATGGGAACCATTTGTGCAACGCCTACAGCAGGCTCAGCAGGTGTTGTACCAGGTACTTTATTTGCAGTAAAAGAAACGTTAAAACCAACAAAGGAACAAATGGTCAGATTCCTATTTACTTCTGGCGCATTTGGTTTTGTTGTGGCGAATAACGCCAGCATTTCCGGTGCAGCAGGCGGCTGTCAGGCAGAGGTAGGTTCTGCATCAGGTATGGCGGCAGCAGCTATTGTCGAAATGGCAGGCGGGACACCGCAGCAATCTGCAGAAGCGATGGCGATTACACTGAAAAATATGCTTGGACTTGTTTGTGATCCTGTAGCGGGACTTGTCGAGGTACCTTGCGTGAAACGAAATGCAATGGGTGCATCTAACGCTATGATCGCAGCAGACATGGCTCTTGCCGGCATCACAAGCCGCATTCCATGTGATGAAGTCATTGATGCGATGTACAAAATCGGTCAAACGATGCCAACGGCTCTTCGCGAAACAGCCCAAGGCGGACTCGCTGCGACACCGACAGCAAGAGAGCTTGAAAAGAAGATTTTCGGAGGTGTGACCTCATCTCGTGATACAGAAACTGCAAGATAGTGTCTCTGTCCTGAAGGGGATTGGAGAGGAAACCGAAAAAACACTCAATGAACTTGGAATTTACACAGTAGCCGATTTACTCGGCTACTTTCCTTATCGATATGATGACTATGAGCTTCGTAACTTAGAAGAAGTCAAGCATGACGAACGTGTCACAGTTGAAGGGAAAGTACATAGTGAGCCCGTTCTCACCTACTATGGCAAAAAACGAAGCAGGCTGACATTCAGGCTGCTTGTCGGGCGTCTTCTCATCACAGCAATTTGCTTCAATCGCCCTTATTTAAAAAGAAGCCTTGTGTTAGGTGATACGGTATCCGTCACTGGCAAATGGGATAAAAACCGTCAATCTATTATGGTACAGGAATTTAAAAAAGGGACGCACGAGCAAGATGGCAGTATTGAGCCCGTTTATTCAGTAAAAGAAAATGTGACCGTGAAAATGATGAGACGCTTTGTGAAGCAAGCCTTGTCACTTTATGCAGACAAAGCTGAAGATCCATTGCCAACGCAGCTTGTCTCTGCCTATAAACTCATGTCCTATCAGGAAGCATTAAAAACCATTCATCTCCCAGAAACAAGAGATTCGCTCAAGCAAGCAAGACGCCGTTTTGTGTACGAGGAATTCCTCATCTTTCAGCTGAAGATGCAGGCGATTAGAAAGAAAGAACGAGAAAAAACATCAGGCATCCAGCATCCGTTTTCCAAAGAGGCAGTTTTTGAGTTTGTTGACAGCCTGCCATTTCCGCTGACGAAGGCACAATCAAGAGTGCTTGATGAAATCATGTCGGACATGGCGTCTCCATATCGAATGAACCGGCTACTCCAAGGAGATGTAGGTTCAGGGAAAACAGCTGTTGCAGCCATTGCGCTTTATGCCGCTCATTTATCAGGCTTTCAAGGTGCATTAATGGTCCCAACAGAAATTTTGGCAGAACAGCATGCCGATTCGCTTTACCAGCTGTTTGAAAAATGGGGGCTGAATATCGCCCTTTTGACGAGCTCTGTGAAAGGAAAGCGACGCAGAGAATTACTGGAACGTTTAAAAGAAGGCGAGATTGACATATTAGTCGGCACGCACGCACTCATTCAAGACGAAGTCGAATTTCAGCAGCTCGGTCTTGTCATCACAGATGAGCAGCACCGGTTTGGAGTTGAGCAGCGGAAAAAACTAAGAAGCAAGGGGCAGGATCCAGATGTCTTGTTTATGACTGCCACACCTATTCCGCGAACACTTGCGATCACTGTCTTTGGAGAAATGGACGTCTCCGTCATTGATGAATTGCCAGCGGGCAGAAAACAAATCGAAACGTATTGGGTGAAGCATGACATGCTTGAGAGAATTCTTGCTTTTGTGGATAAAGAGCTGAGAAAAGGAAGACAGGCATATATCATTTGTCCGCTCATTGAAGAATCAGACAAGCTGGATGTCCAAAATGCGCTTGATGTCCATAGCATGCTCACTGAGGCGTACCGCGGTAAGTGGTCGATTGGCTTAATGCATGGGAAGCTGGCGAGTGATGAAAAAGATCAGGTCATGAGAGCCTTTACCGCAAATGAAGTACAAATTCTCGTTTCAACCACAGTCGTTGAAGTCGGGGTCAATGTGCCGAATGCAACCATCATGGTCATTTATGATGCAGACCGCTTCGGACTGTCTCAGCTTCATCAGCTAAGAGGCCGGGTCGGACGAGGAGAGCATCAATCATTTTGTATTTTAATGGCTGATCCAAAATCCGAAACGGGGAAAGAGCGGATGCGGATCATGTCCGAAACAACCGATGGCTTTGAACTGTCTGAAAAGGACTTAGAACTAAGAGGACCCGGCGATTTCTTTGGTAAAAAACAAAGCGGGATGCCAGAATTTAAAGTAGCAGATATGGTCCATGACTATAGAGCACTGGAAACGGCTAGAAAAGATGCGGCAGACCTTGTCCAATCGGACGCTTTTTGGACTGATCCTGAATACAAAGAACTCCGGCAAACACTGATAGACAGCGGTGTGCTGGGCGGAGATAAATTAAGCTGATCAAACGCTGGAGGAATTTTCTTGTCTTTTTGAAACAAGGATTGATTTATCATCTATGAGATTATATACTACTATTAGTACCTAGTCATAAATGTACGGATGGTGTCTGCATATGAAACTAAATAAAAAAGAACGTCAAAAGCTTCTCCAGCAAACGATCAGCTCGACTCCATTCATTACTGATGAAGAATTGGCAAGTAAATTCGGTGTCAGCATACAAACGGTTCGTCTTGATCGTTTAGAGCTGTCGATCCCTGAATTACGCGAAAGAATTAAGCATGTGGCCGAAAAGACATTAGAGGATGAAGTAAAGTCACTTCCACTGGATGAAGTGATTGGAGAAATGATTGATGTAGAGCTTGATGACCAAGCCATTTCCATTTTAGAAGTGAGAAAAGAGCATGTATTCAGCCGAAACCAAATTGCCAGGGGACATCATCTCTTCGCCCAGGCAAATTCGCTGGCAGTTGCCGTCATCGACGATGAACTGGCTTTGACAGCAAAAGCGAATATCAGGTTTACAAGGCAGGTTAAACAAGGCGAAAGAGTTGTCTCTAAAGCCAAAGTAGCCTCACATGATAAAGAAAAAGGAAGAACCGTAGTTGAAGTAAACAGCTATGTTGGTGAGGAAGTTGTCTTCTCAGGTGACTTCGTCATGTATCGCTCAAAACAAAAGTAAAAGGTGGCACGTAATATGAGAATTGCAGTCGATGCAATGGGGGGAGATCATGCCCCTAAAGCCATTATTGACGGTGTGCAAAAAAGCTTAACAGCATTTTCAGATATCGAGATTACACTTGTCGGCGATGAAAGCAAAATCAAACCATACATAACAAACAACGATCGTATCACGATTTTAGATGCAAAAGAAGTGATTGAACCGACGGATGAACCAGTGCGTGCAGTTAGACGTAAAAAGGATTCATCTATGGTGAAAATGGCGCAGGAAGTATCCGAAGGACGAGCAGATGCCTGCATCTCAGCAGGAAATACTGGAGCCCTCATGACAGCTGGACTGTTTATCGTAGGCAGAATTGACGGTATTGACAGACCGGCACTTGCCCCAACTTTGCCAACACTGGATGGCAGCGGCTTCTTATTACTAGATGTTGGTGCCAACGTTGATGCTAAACCAGAACATCTCGTGCAATATGCCATGATGGGATCAATCTACGCAGAGCGTGTTTTCCCAAAGAGCAATCCGCGTGTTGGACTGTTAAATGTAGGAACAGAAGATAAAAAAGGCAACGATTTAACGAAAAAAACCTTTGAATTATTAAAAGCATCAGACTTGAATTTCGTAGGAAATGTAGAGTCTCGTGACTTATTAGAAGGTGTTGCTGATGTTGTTGTCACAGATGGTTTCACAGGAAATATTGCGCTTAAAACAATTGAAGGCACAGCCCTTTCTGTATTTAAAATGCTGAAAGAAACATTAACATCCAGTTTTACAGCAAAAATAGCAGCAGGCATGATGAAGCCGAAATTAATGCAGATGAAATCTAAAATGGATTACTCCGAATATGGCGGTGCCGCATTATTTGGTTTAAAGGCACCTGTCATTAAAGCGCACGGCTCCTCTGATGAAAATGCCATTTTCCATGCAATTCGTCAGGCACGTGATATCGTAGAAAAAGACGTTTCAGCCATCATTCATCAAGAAGTCCAAAAAGAAACGACGAATGAGTCTTAATGGAGGTAAAGCAGCATGACTAAAATTGCATTTTTATTCCCTGGCCAAGGCTCTCAAAAAATTGGCATGGGAAAAGATTTATTTGACCAAGAAGCAGTATCTAAAGCTGTTTTTGAAGAAGCAGACAAGACCCTCGGGTTTGACTTATCTTCTATGATTTTTGAAGGGGATGCAGAAGAACTGACGCTCACCTTTAACGCGCAGCCAGCTCTTTTAACGACAAGCATCGCCATCTTAAAGAAATTTGAAGAGAGCGGAATTAAAGCAGATTATGCAGCAGGACACAGTCTTGGTGAATACACTGCCCTCGTTGCAGCAGGCGCATTTTCGTTTAAAGATGCTGTTTATGCAGTCAGAAAGCGCGGAGAGTTAATGAACGAAGCTGTCCCAGCAGGAGAAGGCGCCATGGCAGCGATTCTCGGCTTAGACAAAGCGGCACTTTTAGAAGTGACAGAAGAAGTGACAGAAAGCGGTCATCTTGTAGAACTCGCTAACTTAAACTGTCCTGGTCAAATCGTGATTTCTGGTACAGCAAAAGGGGTAGAACTTGCTTCAGAGAAAGCGAAAGAAAAAGGTGCAAAACGTGCAATTGCCCTTGAAGTGAGCGGACCTTTCCATTCTGCATTAATGAAACCAGCCGCTGAAAAATTTACAGATGTTCTGTCAAAGCTTGACATTACGGATGCGAAAACACCGGTCATCTCAAATGTAACAGCAGACATCGTGACATCTCGTGAGGACATTGAGACTAAGCTCATTGAACAACTGTATTCTCCAGTTCGTTTTGAAGAAAGTGTGGAACGCCTCATTGATTTAGGTGTGACAACATTTATTGAAATTGGTCCTGGCAAAGTGCTTTCAGGTCTTGTGAAAAAAGTGAATCGCCGCCTGACGACGATTTCCGTTTCAGATCAAGAAACAATTGAAGCAGCCATTCAAACATTGAAGGGGGATTCTTGATGCTTACAAATAAAACAGCCGTTGTAACAGGAGCATCACGCGGGATTGGCCGTTCCATCGCGATTGATCTAGCGAAAAGTGGTGCAAATGTTGTCGTGAACTATTCTGGAAACGAAGCAAAAGCAAATGAAGTCGTAGATGAAATCAAAGCACTCGGCCAGCAGGCATTTGCTGTGAAAGCTGATGTCTCAAATGCTGAAGAAGTACAAGCCATGATGAAACAAGCGATTGATACCTTTGGTTCAATTGACATTCTTGTGAATAATGCAGGGATCACAAAGGACAACCTGCTCATGAGAATGAAAGAGAATGAATGGGATGATGTCATTAACATAAACTTAAAAGGTGTCTTTAACTGTACAAAAGCCGTGACACGTCAAATGATGAAGCAGCGAAACGGAAGAATCATCAATTTGGCTTCAGTCGTTGGTGTGTGTGGTAACCCTGGACAAGCAAACTATGTTGCAGCAAAAGCTGGCGTCATCGGATTAACGAAAACAACAGCAAAAGAGCTGGCAACCCGTCATATTACAGTTAATGCAGTAGCACCAGGCTTTATTTCAACAGATATGACAGACAAGCTTGATGAAAATGTACAGACGGAAATGCTCAAGCAAATTCCGCTCGCACGCTTTGGTGCACCTGAAGATATTAGCAACGTCGTTGTCTTTTTAGCTTCAGAAGGAGCAGGTTATATTACAGGCCAAACCATCCAAGTAGATGGCGGGATGGTCATGTCCTAAGAAATATCAAAATTTCATTAGGTTTTCTCTAGTTTTTTAAAAACAATTCAACTATAATACTTTGAGGGGAGGTGAAAGGCAATGGCAGACGTATTAGAGCGTGTAACAAAAATTATTGTAGACCGCCTTGGCGTTGATGAGGCTGACGTGAAAATGGAAGCTTCATTTAAAGAAGATTTAGGCGCTGATTCCCTTGATGTAGTTGAGCTAGTTATGGAACTTGAAGATGAGTTCGATATGGAAATTTCTGACGAAGATGCTGAAAAAATTGCAACAGTCGGTGACGCTGTGAACTACATAAATAACCAGCAATAAGTGTAACAAAGTCCCGTCTACTTTTGACGGGACTTTGAAAATTTATGTTAGTTTCAACACATTCAGCTGATCAATTGTCAGCCTTTTTCAGATGCTGGGAGCAATGTTTCCCTGCATGTAGAAAGAGAGACTCCATATAATCAGTATCCTTAAAGGCGATTACGCCTACCTGGAGGTTGCTATGCCAAAACAATATAAAGACAAACAGAAACAGAGCAAAAAACTAGAGCAATTTAGAGAATTCCAGCAGCGCATTTCTGTACACTTCAAAAATGAAAAGCTTCTATATCAAGCCTTTACCCATTCCTCTTATGTGAATGAACACCGGAAAAAGCCATACGAGGATAATGAAAGACTTGAATTTTTAGGAGATGCTGTTTTAGAATTGACCATCTCTCAATTCTTATTTGCAAAGTATCCAGCGATGAGCGAGGGAGATTTAACGAAACTAAGAGCGGCGATCGTATGTGAACCGTCACTTGTATCACTAGCGCATGAGCTGTCCTTCGGAGACCTTGTACTTTTAGGAAAAGGCGAAGAAATGACAGGCGGCAGAAAACGCCCAGCACTCTTAGCGGACGTATTCGAGGCGTTTATCGGTGCACTTTATTTAGATCAGGGGCTTGAGCCAGTTGAACGCTTCCTAGAAGCGTACGTCTATCCGAAAATTAACGATGGAGCATTCTCGCACGTCATGGACTTTAAAAGCCAGCTGCAAGAATTTGTACAGCGCGATGGAAAAGGTGTGCTTGAATATCGCATCCTGCATGAAAAAGGGCCTGCACATAACCGGGAATTTGAAGCAAATGTATCCCTTCGAGGTGAAGTGCTCGGAATTGGAAATGGACGCTCTAAAAAAGAAGCAGAACAGCACGCTGCACAGGAAGCACTTGCTAAATTGCAGAAACATCATATGAACCAATAAAATCCCCCTCGTTATTCAGGGGGATTTCACTCTGTTTTCCATCATCTTTTTTCACTTCATATGGTAAGATGATAGTACTTTAAATACATAAGGAGGATCACTCTCATGTTCCTCAAACGTTTAGACGTGATAGGATTCAAATCATTTGCACAGCGAGTGACCGTGGACTTTGTTAAAGGGGTCACAGCTGTTGTTGGACCAAACGGAAGCGGCAAAAGTAATATTACCGATGCCATCCGCTGGGTACTTGGAGAACAATCAGCGAAAAGCCTGCGCGGAGGAAAAATGGAAGATATCATCTTTGCAGGAAGTGACTCAAGGAAAAGAGTCAATCTAGCAGAGGTGACTTTAACGTTAGATAACGAAGATCACTTTTTACCGATCGATTTTCACGAAGTCAGTGTGACAAGAAGGGTCTATCGCTCAGGAGAAAGTGAATTTCTCATAAACAATCAATCTGTCCGCTTAAAGGATATTATTGATCTTTTCATGGATTCAGGTCTTGGAAAGGAAGCTTTTTCAATCATCAGCCAAGGAAAGGTAGAGGAAATTCTATCAAGTAAGGCAGAAGAGAGAAGAAGCATCTTTGAAGAAGCGGCTGGTGTTTTGAAATATAAAACAAGAAAGAAAAAAGCCGAGAATAAACTGTTTGAAACGCAGGACAACTTAAACCGAGTAGAAGATATTCTGCATGAACTAGAAGACCAAGTAGAACCATTAAGAATGCAGGCCTCCATTGCAAAGGACTATTTGCAAAAAAAAGAAGAGCTTGAAAATGTGGAAATTGCCTTAACTGTCCATGACATTGAAGCACTTCATGAAAAATGGACAACACTTGGTGAAGCAGTCGAGCGCTTCAAACAAGATGAAATGAAGCAGTCTACAGATATCCAAGCAAAAGAAGCCAAAATTGAAGAGTCGAGAGACCGCATTCAAGCGCTTGACGAATCAATTAATGACCTGCAAGAAGTTCTTCTTTTCACAAGTGAGGAATTAGAAAAGCTTGAAGGGAAAAAAGAAGTGCTAAAAGAGCGGAAAAAAAATGCCGCTGCAAACCAAGGACAGCTTGAAGAAACGCTCGTTCGCTTAACTGAAAAGCAGGCGCTGTTAACCGAAAAGATTGAGCAGCAGAAAATCACGCGTGACAGTCTGCAAAAAGAAGTACACCAGCTAAAAGATGAAGTGAAAACAAAGCAGCATCAACTGTCGCTTCATAGTGAAGATGTGGAAGGTCAAATTGAACAGCTGAAAAGCGATTATTTTGATCTGCTCAATGAACAGGCTTCCATCCGTAATGAACGTAAATTACTAGAAGAACAGCAGCGCCAAGCAGCGATGCAGCTAGAGCGGCTGACGCAAAATAACCAAAAACATATCGAAGAACGAGTGTCTGTTAAAGAAAAGAAAACAGAAGCTGAGCAGCAGCTTTCAGCACTGGAAGAAGACATTCTGGCTCAAGTAAAACGTTTTAGAGAAGCAGAACAAAAGCTTGAGCAAATAAAGCGTCAATACGAGAAAAAAGAAACGGCTCTTTACCAAGCCTATCAATACGTACAGCAGGCAAAATCAAAAAAAGAGATGCTTGAATCCATGCAGGAAGACTTCTCAGGCTTTTTCCAAGGAGTGAAAGAGGTCTTAAAGGCAAAAGAACGGTTAGGCGGTATTCACGGTGCCATTGCAGAGCTGATTCAAACGGATCAGCAGCATGAGACAGCGATTGAAATTGCGCTAGGTGCAGCCACGCAGCACGTCGTCACAGAAAATGAAGCAGCTGCGAGACAAGCGATTGGATACTTGAAGCAGCATTCCTTTGGACGTGCAACCTTCCTGCCAATGAACGTGATCAAAGAAAGAACCATTCAGCTCAGAGATGTTCAAACAGCAGAGCAGCACGCTGCATTTATCGGCGTAGCGAGTCACCTCGTTTCTTTTGATGAAAAGTATCAAAAGGTGATTCAGAACTTGCTTGGAACTGTGCTGATCGTTAGAGACTTAAAAGGCGCCAATGAACTGGCAAAAATGCTTGGACATCGTTACCGCATCGTGACCCTTGAGGGAGATGTCGTAAACCCCGGCGGTTCCATGACCGGTGGCGGCGTAAAGAAAAAGAACAACTCTCTTCTTTCAAGAAACCGGGAGATCGAAACGTTAACAAAGCAGCTCGTTGAAATGGAAGAGAAAACAACGATCCTTGAAAAAGAAACAAAAGAAACGAAGCAATCAATCGGAGCAAACGAAAGCCAATTAAACGAACTGCGTCAGCGCGGCGAAACGCTTCGTGAAAAGCAGCAAGATCTCAAAGGGAAGCTATACGAACTGCAAGTTGCAGAAAAAAATATCAATGCTCACCTTGAACTCTATGATCAAGAAAAAGAAGAATTGCAGCAGCGTTCTACTGAACTCGCGGATAAGGACAAAAAGCAGGTCTCTCTTGAAGCCTCTATAGGTGAAAAATTGACGGCTCTTGATCAAGAGATCAATACATTAACAAAGCGTAAGCAGACGCAAAGCTCAACGAAAGAAACCATTTCTGCAGAATTAACAGAGCTGAAAATCTCGCTTGCCAAAAAAGAGCAGTCCTTAGCGAATGAACAAGAAAAGCTTTCGAGCTTAATGGCTGAATTAGAAGAAGCTGAACAGACGCTGATGGAAACAAAAGAAGATCTGTCACTCTTAACAAGTGAAATGTCATCTAGTTCAAGCGGAGCCGAACAACTGGAAGAAGCGGCAAAAGAGAAGCTGGAAAACAAAAACAAAACAACCGCACTCATTTCAGAGCGTCGTAAGCAGCGTCTCGCTCTTTCTGAAACATTAGAATTCGCTGAACGTGAACTTAAAGAACAAAAGCGTTTGTATAAGCAGCTCACCACAAGCTTAAAAGATGAGGAGATTAAGCTTGGCCGTATGGAAGTCGAGCTCGATAACCTGATCGCTTATTTGAACGAAGAATATGCCCTTTCGTTTGAAGGAGCAAAAGAGATGTATCAGTTGACGTTATCGCCAGATGAAGCAAGAAAACGAGTGAAGCTGATCAAACTAGCGATTGAAGAACTTGGATCAGTGAACTTAGGCAGCATTGACGAGTATGAACGTGTGAATGAACGCTATCTCTTCTTAACAGAACAGCGAAATGATCTGACAGAAGCGAAAAATACATTATTCCAAGTCATCGAAGAAATGGACCAAGAGATGACAAAGCGTTTCTCTGAAACATTCTCTCAAATCCGCGGGCACTTTGAATCTGTTTTCCAAGCATTATTTGGCGGCGGAAGAGCAGATCTTAAGCTGACAGATCCAAATGACTTACTCAATTCTGGCGTTGATATTGTCGCGCAGCCGCCAGGGAAAAAACTACAAAACTTAAGCCTGCTTTCTGGAGGAGAGAGAGCCTTAACAGCGATCGCTTTACTATTCTCTATTTTAAAAGTGAGACCTGTTCCATTCTGCGTATTAGATGAGGTAGAAGCGGCGCTTGATGAAGCAAATGTTTTCCGTTTTGCGCAATATTTAAAGAAATACAGTGAGGAAACACAGTTCATTGTCATTACGCACCGTAAAGGAACAATGGAAGAAGCAGATGTGCTCTACGGCGTGACGATGCAGGAATCAGGTGTCTCTAAGCTTGTATCTGTCAAACTAGAAGAAACGAAAGAGCTTGTCCAGTAATTAAAGGAGGTTTTTGAACCAATGAGCTTTTTTAAGAAATTAAAAGAAAAATTTACGCAGCAAACCGATTCAGTATCAGAAAAGTTTAAAGACGGACTCGAAAAAACGAGAAACTCCTTCCAAGGAAAAGTAAATGAACTAATTTCCCGCTACCGCAAAGTCGATGAAGACTTTTTTGAAGAGCTGGAAGAGGTTCTGATCGGCGCTGATGTCGGTTTCACAACTGTGATGGAACTGATTGATGAGCTGAAAAAAGAAGTGAAATTAAGAAACATTCAAGACCCAAGTGAAGTACAAGCAGTGATTTCTGAAAAACTGGTTGACATCTACAATAGCGGAGAGGAACAAATCTCTGCGCTGAACATTGAAGATGGGCGTTTGAATATCATTTTATTTGTAGGCGTCAACGGTGTTGGGAAAACAACGACTATCGGCAAGCTTGCAAACAAGCTGAAAAATGAAGGGAAATCCGTCATTTTAGCAGCAGGTGATACGTTCCGTGCCGGTGCCATCGAGCAGCTTGAAGTGTGGGGAGAACGTTCAGGTGTTCCTGTCGTCAAACAAACGGCAGGCTCTGATCCAGCAGCGGTGATCTATGATGCCGTTCAATCAGCAAAAGCGAAAAATGCGGATGTCCTCATCTGCGATACAGCAGGAAGACTTCAAAACAAAGTCAACTTGATGAAAGAGCTGGAGAAGGTCAAGAGAGTCATTGAGCGCGAGGTTCCGGATGCACCTCATGAAGTATTGCTCGCTCTTGATGCGACAACGGGTCAAAACGCCATGGCACAAGCCAAGGAATTTTCTAAAGCGACAAATGTCACAGGGATTGCTTTAACAAAGCTTGACGGTACTGCAAAAGGCGGGATCGTTCTTGCGATTCGAAATGAGCTGAACATTCCCGTGAAACTTGTCGGTTTAGGGGAAAAAGTGGACGATCTGCAAGAATTTGATGCAGAATCGTATGTGTATGGATTATTCTCAGACGTGATTGATCAACAAGACTAACAAAAAAATGCCGGCAAAACTGCTGGCATTTTTATTTATATGCCGCTTCATGAAGTGACAAGATAAAAACTTGACACATAGAAGAGAACCGTGTAAACTTAGTTGATGTAAAGGGAATGAACTTAACAAAGGGGAGAGAGCCCATGACGCTTGAAAAAACAACGAGAATGAATTACTTGTTTGACTTCTATCAATCGTTGTTGACCGCAAAGCAAAAGAGCTACATGTCGCTTTACTACCTAGACGATTTTTCCCTCGGTGAAATTGCGGATGAATATGAAGTATCAAGGCAGGCTGTTTATGATAATATTAAACGGACTGAAGCGATGCTTGAACAATATGAAGAAAAGCTGCTCTTGTTTAAGAAATTTAAAGAGCGTAAAGAACTTCTCAAAAAAATGAGAGAGCTTGTAGCTGATTCTGCGCAAACGGAAGAAGCAGAAGCTTTAATTGAATCGCTTGAGAAATTAGATTAGGAGGCGGCACAGTATGGCATTTGAAGGATTAGCCGACCGACTGCAGCAGACGATTTCAAAAATCCGCGGCAAAGGAAAAGTGTCAGAACAAGATGTAAAAGAAATGATGCGCGAGGTACGCCTTGCCCTTCTTGAAGCTGACGTCAATTTTAAAGTAGTCAAAGACTTTGTGAAAAAAGTAAGTGAGCGGGCAGTTGGACAAGAGGTCATGAAAAGCCTTACCCCTGGACAACAGGTCATTAAAGTTGTAAAAGAAGAACTCACTGAATTAATGGGCGGAGAAGAGAGTAAGATCGCTGTAGCGAAAAAATCTCCAACAGTCATTATGATGGTTGGTCTTCAAGGGGCAGGTAAAACAACCACAACTGGGAAGCTTGCCAATTTACTTCGCAAAAAACATAATCGCAAACCGATGATGGTAGCTGCAGATATTTACAGACCAGCAGCGATCCAGCAGCTTCAAACGCTTGGGAAACAGCTTGATATGCCGGTGTTTTCATTAGGTGATCAAGTCAGCCCTGTGGAAATTGCCAAACAGGCAATTGAAAAAGCGAAAGAAGAACACCATGATTATGTCATTTTAGATACAGCAGGACGTCTTCATATTGATGAAGAATTGATGGATGAACTTCAGAAAGTAAAAGAAGTAGCGAGTCCAGAAGAGATTTTCCTAGTTGTTGACTCTATGACAGGTCAAGATGCTGTCAATGTCGCAAAAAGCTTTAATGAACAGCTTGGTTTAACGGGTGTCGTTCTAACAAAACTAGACGGTGACACAAGAGGCGGTGCAGCACTTTCTATTCGAGCTGTCACCAATACGCCGATTAAATTCGCTGCTCTAGGAGAAAAGCTTGATGCGATTGAACCATTCCATCCGGAGCGGATGGCATCAAGAATTCTTGGCATGGGAGATGTGCTCACGCTTATTGAAAAAGCACAGGCAAACGTCGACCAAGATAAAGCGAAAGAGCTTGAGCAAAAAATGCGGACAATGAGCTTCACGCTCGATGATTTCCTCGAACAGCTTGGCCAAGTTCGGAATATGGGTCCACTTGATGAACTGATCCAAATGATGCCGGGAGCCGGTAAAATGAAAGGGCTCAAAAACGTCCAAGTAGACGAAAAGCAGCTCAATCATATCGAAGCGATCATTAAATCAATGACGACCGAGGAAAAAGAACAGCCAGAGGTCATCAATGCAAGCCGCAGAAAACGGATTGCAAAGGGAAGCGGAACATCTGTACAGGAAGTCAATCGCCTTTTAAAGCAATTTGATGAAATGAAAAAGATGATGAAGCAAATGACCAACATGTCCAAAGGAAAGAAAAAGGGCTTTAAATTACCATTTATGTAATTGGTTATACATGATAAAACCGTTGTTAAGAAAAAACACTTTACAAACCCTTTTATCATTGTTAATATACTATCTTGTTGAAATATTTTCGGAGGTGCTAGTAAAATGGCAGTAAAAATTCGTTTAAAACGTATGGGAGCAAAAAAATCTCCTTTCTATCGTATTGTTGTAGCAGATTCTCGTTCACCACGTGACGGTCGTTTCATCGAAACAGTTGGAACTTACAACCCAGTGGTATCACCAGCTGAGGTGAAAATCAACGAAGAATTAGCGCTTAAATGGCTTCAAAATGGTGCGAAACCATCTGATACAGTTCGCAACCTTTTCTCAAGCCAAGGAATTCTTGAAAAATTTCATAATGCGAAAAACAGCAAATAATGAATGAGCTGTCCTTGGAAGAATTGATTGTGTCCATCGTCGAGCCACTTGTTGATTTCCCTGAAGATATTCACGTATCTTCATTAAAAAAAGATGAGCAGGTGATTTACACACTGTCTGTCAATGCTGAAGATACCGGAAAAGTGATCGGAAAGCAGGGACGTACAGCAAAAGCGATACGAACAGTCATTTTTGCAGCAAGTGCAGAGTCTTCTAAGAAAGTTCAACTTGAGATTGCTGACTAAAAAGGGAGAGGGCTTAGGACCTCCCCTTTTTTTACACGTTTAAATCTATTTTTCGTTATACTGTAGAGGACAAATGCCTTCGGATAGGGGGACAAAAAGGAAGATGCAGATCATTCAACATGTCACCGTGATGCAAGTATTAACTGAAAGCAGTAAGGACAAACTGTTAACGACTTTTTTGGAGAAAAAAGAAAGACTAGAACGTGAATGCAATCAACTATATTTTCAACTAAAAAAACATGAAAAAGAACCACATCAGCAAGAAGCCATCCCTCAATTTCAAAAAGCGATCGATAAAAGGCAAGAGAAGATCCGGCAAATTGATTTTCAAGTAGAGCAGCTGCATATTTTGCCGCTTGGAAGTGAAATGAAAGAAACAGAAGTGGATGCACTGGTTGAAGTCAAAATAGGTGATAAATGGGATGACAAGATGCAAGATAATGTCATCGTCGTGAAAGACGGCATCATTGTGGAAATACGTCAGGGGTGATTGAGAACATGGAGCTAGAATGGTTGAATGTTGGAAAGATCGTCAATACACACGGAGTGCGCGGAGAAGTACGCGTTGTGTCAAAGACGGATTTCCCAGAAGAGCGCTACAAAAAGGGAAGCGTCCTCTATATTTTTAAGCAAGGTCAAAGCGAGCCGCTGAAAGTGACTGTCGCATCACATCGGCAGCACAAACAGTTTGATTTGCTCACATTTGAAGAAATAAACTCATTAAATGAAGCAGAGCATTTGAAAGAATCAATCTTAAAGGTAGAAAAAGAACATCTCGGGTCATTAGACGAAGGAGAATTTTATTTCCACCAAATCATTGGCTGTGAAGTATACGATGAAGAGGACAAGCTTATCGGCCAAATCAAAGAAATCTTAACACCAGGGGCAAATGATGTGTGGGTGGTAGGAAGAAAAGGCAAAAAAGATGCCTTGATTCCTTATATTCCATCTGTCGTTAAAAACATCGATATCTCATCCAAAACCGTACACATTGAAGTGATGGAAGGACTCATTGACGAATGAAAATCGACTTCTTAACCCTTTTTCCTGAAATGTTCGAAGGTGTGCTCCACTCATCGATCTTAAAAAAAGCACAGGAGAAAGAAGCTGTCTCATTTCATGTCGTCAATTTTAGAGAGTATTCGGATCATAAGCATAAAATAGTGGATGACTATCCGTATGGCGGCGGTGCTGGTATGGTACTGAAAGCACAGCCTGTATTTGATGCGGTAGAAGATTTAACGAAGAAAGCAAGCACGAAGCCCCGAGTTATTCTTGTCTGTCCTCAAGGGGAAAGATATACACAAAAAAAGGCAGAAGAACTTGCAAAAGAAGAGCATCTTATGTTCATTTGCGGCCACTATGAAGGCTACGATGAGCGCATCAGGGAGCATCTTGTCACAGATGAGATCTCAATCGGAGATTTCGTCCTCACAGGCGGAGAGCTGCCAGCGATGATGATTGCAGACAGTGTGGTCAGGCTTTTGCCTCATGTGCTTGGAAAAGAAGCGTCTCACATCGAAGATTCATTCAGTACAGGTCTGCTTGAGCACCCGCACTATACAAGGCCAGCGGATTATAAAGGACTAAAAGTGCCAGATGTGCTCCTCTCTGGAAATCACGCCAAAATTGAAGAGTGGCGGCGCAAAGAATCCTTGAAGCGAACCTATACAAGACGGCCAGATTTGATCGATTCGTGCAAAACATTAACGGATGAAGAAAAAAGATGGCTTTGGCAGCTTCATAATGACTAGATTGTATTGCACACAGCATAGAGGTATGGTATGATACTACTTGTGACTTGGACGGCTTGCCGATTCAAGTTTGAAAACGATGTTCCGCTGCAATGAAGAAAGAGGACATGAGCATCTGTTGGAAGGAGTTGAAAACGATGCAACAATTGATTGAAGAAATCACAAAAGAACAATTACGCACTGATCTTCCTGCGTTCCGTCCTGGTGACACTTTACGTGTACACGTTAAAGTTGTCGAGGGTACTCGTGAGCGTATCCAGATCTTTGAAGGTGTTGTAATTAAGCGTCGTGGTGGTGGAATCAGCGAAACTTTCACAGTTCGTAAGATCTCTTACGGTGTAGGCGTTGAGCGTACATTCCCTGTACACACACCAAAAATCGCTAAGATCGAAGTTGTACGTCACGGTAAGGTACGTCGTGCGAAACTTTACTACCTACGTGAACTTCGCGGTAAAGCGGCTCGTATCAAAGAAATCAGACGATAATGATATCAAAGGAAAGAGCTTGTTACCTGTAACAGGCTCTTTTTTTGTACAATGTATAGAGATAACAGGTAGAAGAAAGAAGGTGCACATATGACGATTCAATGGTTTCCAGGCCATATGGCAAAAGCAAGACGTGAAGTCACAGAAAAATTAAAGCTCATCGACATCGTATTTGAATTAACCGATGCAAGAATTCCGATGTCCTCTAGAAACCCAATGATCGAAGAAATCCTTCAAAACAAACCCAAAATCATGCTCTTAAACAAAGCAGATAAAGCAGATCCTCGTATGACAAAGGAGTGGCAGGCGCATTTTGAGCAGCAAGGCGTTCGGTCACTTGCCATTAACTCTGTCGATGGACAAGGGTTAAATCAGATCATCACGACTTCAAAAGAAATTTTAAAAGAAAAATTCGACCGCATGAAAGCAAAAGGCGTCAAACCACGTGCCATTCGAGCACTGATTATCGGGATTCCCAACGTCGGAAAATCGACCTTAATCAATCGTTTAGCAAAAAAGAACATTGCCAAAACAGGAGACCGGCCTGGTATTACGACATCACAGCAATGGGTGAAGGTAGGGAAAGAACTAGAACTGCTCGATACCCCTGGAATCCTCTGGCCGAAATTTGAAGATGAGCAAGTAGGACTTAGACTTGCTGTAACTGGAGCGATCAAAGATTCGATCATCAACTTACAGGATGTCGCTGTGTATGCACTTCGTTTTCTAGAAGAGAACTACCCAGAGCGATTAAAAAAACGCTATGACCTAGCGGAGATACCTGAAGATACGGTTGAGCTGTTTGATGCAATTGGTACTAAGCGCGGCTGTCTAATGAGCGGGGGATTCATAAACTATGACAAAACCACCGAAATCATTATTCGGGATATTCGAACAGAAAAATTTGGTCCCCTCACTTTTGAGAAGCCTGAAAGCTAAAAGACACGCAGCTCATGCGGGTCTTTATTTTTTGCGAAAAACTGCCGATATAAAGAAGGAGGCTGTGAAAAAGCCTATGTACACGGTGAAACAAATAAAAGAACTAATAGAAAAGCATGCAGGCGACGAGTCTTACATTCGCGAGCTTGTTAAAGATGATACGAGAAAAAGTGTCCAAAAACTTATAGAAAAGTGGCACAAAGAGAGAGAAAAGCAGCAAGCACTTCGCGCAGCATGGCATGACATGCTGCAATTTGAAAACAAAGCAAAGGCGCAGGGATACACATGTATTGCTGGAATAGATGAAGCAGGAAGAGGACCGCTCGCCGGCCCAGTTGTGGCAGCAGCCGTTATATTAAAGGAAGATACAGTCCTGCTCGGTTTAAACGACTCAAAGCAATTATCTGAGAAAAAAAGATTGGCTTATTATGATTTAATTCAAAAAGAAGCACTTGATATCGGAATCGGCATTGTTGATGCGGCTACGATAGATGAAATCAATATTTATGAAGCATCAAGACTGGCGATGGTGAGAGCTGTGGAGCAGTTAACTCATACACCTGATTATCTACTCATAGATGCCATGACACTGCCGCTTTCTACTCACCAAGAGAATATCATCAAAGGGGATGCAAAAAGTGCATCCATTGCAGCAGGTGCATGTATTGCGAAGGTGACAAGGGATCAGATGATGGAAGAGTACGGTCGTAAGTATCCTGAGTATCAATTTGAAAAACATAAAGGGTACGGAACGAAAGAGCACCTGGCTGCGATTCAAACACATGGTGCTACCCCAATCCACCGATTATCGTTTGCACCGGTGAAATCTGTTATATCATAAATTTTAATCTAAGGAGGCTGCCTGTGATGACAAGAGTTGAGGAAATACATACAGCATTGAATAGCCGGCTGAATACAGCCGAATCGGTTCCATTAAACACCGAAGGGAAGGATAATGTTCATCGGCTGATTCTCGGCAAGGTACTAAAAATGCTTGGAGATGATACAGCCCTTGTTCAAATAGGCTCAACGAAAATAAAAGCACAGCTGGCGGCACAGCTTAAAGCAGACGCATTTTATTGGTTCCAATTTGAACAAGAGGGTGGAGGCAGCCTCAATAAACTAAGACCCGTTCAGCAATTTGATCAAGATCCTAAGACATTAAAGGATGCAGCAGCCAAACTATTAGAAGGTCTCTCACTGAAAAATGGGCTTGAAAACATGCTGACAGCTACAGCTTTTTTAAAGGAAAAGCCGGTCATCAACGAAGGAGAGTTAAAAACGGCAGTGAAGTGGATCGAACAGCTTCAAGGAGCTGATGTGAAGAAAGGGCTCCAGTCACTTCTCTTTGCTTTAAAGAAAGATTTACCGATCCAGCAAGGGGTGCTTCAATCTATTTTAGCCGTAAAATCATCCTCTGCCCTTCATCAGGATATAACAGCGCTATTAAATCAATTAACACAGCTTCCGAAGCACACAGACGCCACACAGACCCTTACACAAGCCGTTCGTTCAGTCGTAGATGCAGAGACAGCCGTCCATGCAGAAAAGCTCTTATCGGTCCTTCTAGCAGCAAGAGAAGGCGAGGCGAAGCAAGGCCGCAATTTACCAGTAACGACTCAGCTCAATCCGTCTCAGCAAAAAGAAAATAGCCATGCCTCAATCGTTCAAGAGCGTCAGCCGTCCCAAGTTGTTCAGACAAACGTGCAGCAGTCAACAAGTCCAAAAGAAGAGCTGCAAATCCCGCTTCAGCAAATTGAGCGGATACTGGCAAGTTTGATGAAACAAGGTGCAGACGGTCAGCAAGAGCCCAACTTAAAACAGATCACAGCATTGCTGCAAGGGCTCCAGCAGGCAGGATCTCAGCCTGACGCAAAAGCAGCTGTGCTTCAAAAAGAGTTTCCCTTCCTGTCAAAAAGAGAGGCAAAAGCTTTGGCCCAGGTGGTGCAGCAGACTGAACCAACATTAAGCAATAAAACTGATGTGCTCGATTTACTTATGACGATGAAAAAGGCAATAGGTGTACGTGATGAAATCGGTATGCTGAAACTGCTCGAAAAAGGCAGCCAGGATGTCAAAAGTCAGGAGCTGCACCAATTAAAGCTTGTGCTAAATGATATGAAGCAGGCGGATTTACCAGAGCACGTTAAAAAAGAAGTGGATCAATTGTTTCATAGATTAAATGGGCAGTTATTTGTGCAGCAGGAGAACCAAACCGTCAGTCAAATGATGGTTTCCTATCCTCTTTTCTCAAAACATAGTGTTCAAGATTTAACCTTTATTCTAAAGGGACATAAGAAAAAAGATGGCTCTATTGATATTTCTCAATGCCGCCTCATGTTTTACTTGAACATGGAAAACCTTGAAGAAACTTTAATAGACTGTACGATTCAGCAAAAGGTCATGTCAATTACTGTCGAGACAGCCCATGAACTGCAAGGAACCATTAATCCGATGATTCCGGCTGTTCGGGAGAATTTAAATGCTCTAGGATACAGTTTGACGGGAATTACAGCAAAAAAGAGACAAGAGCCAGTAGATCCGTCTCAATTTCTAGATGAACACTTTCATAAAATCAGCGAGAAAGGGCTGGACTTACGAGTATGAAGGATTCAAAACCGCTTAGAAGAGCGGTCGCTCTGCATTACGATGAAGAAAAACAAAAGGCGCCAAAAGTCGTTGCAACAGGTAGCGGCTATGTGGCAGATCATATTATTGAAGAAGCAAAAAAGTCGGGAGTCCCTATCCAGGAAGACCGTAATTTAGTCGAACTCATGCGCCACTTAACACTAGATGAGGAGATCCCTGAAGCATTATACGATACTGTAGCAGAAATTTTTTCGTTTATCTACAAGTTAGATCAAAAAATGAAAAAATAAGGTAAAATGAGTGATTTGGCTGAAAAATTTATATTTTTAATAAAATAAAAGTTTGAATGTTTAGAAGGATTTTACGATTTTACATAGAACCCTAGACATTCTCTTTTTTATTCTTTAAAATGAAAGCGCAGTCTATTTTATAATTTTTGTTTCTACATATGTTGGGAGGATGGGAAATGAATATCCATGAGTACCAAGGAAAAGAAATCCTAAGAAAATATGGGGTTTCAGTTCCAAATGGTAAAGTAGCATTTACACCTGATGAAGCAGTGAAAGCATCAGAAGAGCTAGGGAGCTCTGTATATGTCGTAAAAGCACAGATTCATGCAGGCGGCCGTGGTAAAGCAGGCGGGGTAAAAATTGCAAAAACGAAAGATGAAGTGAAAGGGTTTGCAGAGGAATTACTCGGCAAGACACTTGTCACACATCAAACAGGGCCTGAAGGGCGCGAAATAAAACGCTTACTTATTGAAGAAGGCTGCGATATTCAAAAGGAATACTATGTTGGACTAGTTTTGGACAGAGCGACATCAAGAATTGTATTGATGGCATCTGAAGAAGGCGGTACTGAAATTGAAGAAGTAGCAGAAAAAACGCCAGAAAAAATCGTCAAAGTGGTCATCGACCCAGCGATTGGCCTGCAAGGCTATCAGGCAAGAGAAGTAGCATTTAAAATTAATATTCCAACAAAATTAGTTGGCCAAGCTGTTAAGTTTATGACAAGCCTTTACAATGCGTTTATTGAAAAAGATTGTTCAATTGCTGAGATTAATCCACTTGTTGTAACAGGCGATGGAAAAGTCATGGCACTTGATGCAAAATTAAACTTTGATAGCAATGCCTTATATAGACAAAAAGATATATTAGAATACCGTGACCTTGATGAAGAGGATCCAAAAGAAATTGAAGCATCTAAATATGACTTAAGCTACATTTCTCTAGATGGAAATATTGGCTGTATGGTCAATGGAGCAGGTCTTGCGATGTCTACAATGGATATCATCAAGCATTACGGCGGGGACCCTGCAAACTTCCTAGATGTTGGCGGCGGTGCAACAGCTGAAAAAGTAACGGAAGCATTTAAAATCATCTTATCTGATCAAAATGTCAAAGGGATTTTCGTGAACATTTTTGGCGGCATCATGAAATGTGATGTGATTGCAGAAGGTGTTGTTGAAGCGACGAAACAAGTCGGGTTAACATTACCACTTGTTGTACGTCTTGAAGGAACAAACGTTGAATTAGGGAAGAAAATCCTGAGTGATTCAGGCTTAAATATCACTTCTGCTGAGTCTATGGCTGACGGGGCAGAAAAGATTGTATCTTTAGTCAAGTAGAGCAGAAAGGCAGGGAACCTAAATGAGTGTATTTATTAATAAAAATACGAGAGTAATTGTTCAGGGGATTACCGGTTCGACCGCATTGTTCCATACAAAACAAATGATTGAGTACGGAACAAATATTGTTGGTGGTGTCACACCTGGAAAAGGTGGAACTGAAGTAGAAGGAGTTCCTGTATTTAATACTGTATCTGAGGCAGTTCAGACAACTGGAGCGAACGCTTCTGTTATCTATGTACCAGCACCATTTGCGGCAGATGCCATTTTAGAGGCTGTTGACGCTGAAGTTGATCTCGTCATTTGTATCACAGAACATATTCCTGTGCTTGACATGGTCAAAGTGAAACGGTATATGGAAGGGAAAAAGACAAGACTAGTTGGACCAAACTGCCCAGGTGTCATCACACCTGAAGAATGTAAAATTGGTATCATGCCTGGCTACATTCATAAAAAAGGTCATGTGGGTGTTGTTTCTCGTTCTGGAACGCTTACATATGAAGCGGTACATCAGCTTTCAGAAGCTGGCGTTGGTCAATCGACAGCTGTAGGAATCGGGGGGGACCCGGTAAATGGGACAAACTTTATTGATGTATTAAAAGCATTCAATGAAGACCCTGAAACGCATGCTGTGATTATGATCGGTGAAATCGGCGGTACGGCTGAAGAAGAAGCAGCTGAATGGGTAAAAGCAAATATGACTAAACCAGTCGTTGGCTTTATTGGCGGTAAAACAGCGCCTCCAGGAAAACGTATGGGACATGCTGGTGCCATTATTTCTGGTGGTAAAGGAACAGCTGATGAAAAGGTAAAAACAATGCGTGAATGTGGAATTGAAGTGGCAGAAACACCATCTGTCATGGGAGAAACGTTGATTAAAGTATTAAAAGAGAAGAATCTCTTCGAAGCTTGTAAAACGCATTAATGACACAAGAAGACTTGTTCTTTGGCAAGTCTTCTTCTTTCTATCTTAAACTGGAGGAATGGTATGTACAACGTGTCCGAAAGAATGATTTTTCACCGCTTAAAAGGCCTCATCTCACCCTCATTATTAACAAAATGGTGGAAAGTCGATCCTGAACTATATATAAATGAAGAAACACATCATTTTAAACAGGATCGAGCATTACAAACGATCGACTTTACCCGCTTAAAACAAGCTGAAGAAAATGAATTCCCCATTTTTCAACACATCGTTCAAGCCTATTTAAAGCAAAACATTCACATGATTCCCATCACATCACCCTTATATCCCAGCACACTAAAAAATATTTATGATCCTCCCCCTGTGTTATTCCTAAAAGGAAACGTATCATATTTAAATGAAGAAAAAAGTTTAGGTGTAGTCGGCACAAGAGTTCCATCATCTTATGGAGAAGCATGTGTGAAGAAAATTGTTGGTGAGCTTGTAAAGGGAGATTGGATGATTGTCAGTGGTTTAGCTAAAGGGATAGATGGACTTGCACATAAAGAGTGCATCAGGAAAAAAGGAAAAACGATCGGCATTATAGCAGGCGGCTTTCAGCATTTATACCCAAAAGAGCATGAGCAAATGGCTCAATACATGGGCGAGCATCATTTGCTTTTGTCAGAGCATCCGCCATATGTCAAACCAGAAAAGTGGCATTTTCCAATGAGAAATCGTTTAATTAGTGCATTGACGAAAGGAACCATCGTGATTCAGTGCAAAGAAAAGAGCGGTTCTCTTATAACAGCCTATCAAGCGCTTGAGCAAGGAAAAGAGGTATTTGCGGTTGCCGGATCCATCTTTGATCCTAATTCCACAGGTCCGGCAAGACTCATTCAGCAGGGAGCAAAGCTTGTTCATTCCACAAAGGATATTTTAGAGGAATTCTCCTTCCGCAGTGTTCAATATACTGAACTCTCATAAAAATATCGTTTGACAAAAGACATCGGAATATTTAATAATAGTGAGGATTTAAGTTTACACTTTGTTTTTCGTGTTTATAATGATGTTCATCATAAAGAATTTTTAATGATTGCCTGTTAGATAGGTGCAATTAACATAAATATGAATTGTGAAATGTATAAAGAGAGAACACCTCTTAAGGGGGATTTTGAGTATGGCTGATTATTTAGTCATCGTTGAGTCGCCAGCAAAGGCGAAAACGATTGAGCGTTATTTAGGAAAAAAGTATAAAGTAAAAGCTTCAATGGGGCACGTAAGGGATTTACCGAAAAGTCAGCTCGGTGTTGACACTGAGCATGACTTCGAACCGAGATATATTACGATTCGCGGGAAAGGCCCAGTTTTAAAAGAATTAAAAACAGCGGCGAAAAAAGCAAAAAAAGTCTATCTCGCAGCTGACCCCGATAGAGAGGGAGAAGCAATTGCTTGGCATTTAGCACACAGCCTTGACCTTGACCTCTCTTCTGACTGCCGCGTTGTTTTTAACGAGATTACAAAGGATGCCATTAAGGATTCCTTTAAGCATCCACGTATGATCAATATGGACTTAGTTGATGCGCAGCAGGCAAGACGGATCTTGGATCGTCTCGTTGGGTATAAAATCAGTCCGATTTTATGGAAGAAAGTGAAAAAAGGCTTAAGTGCCGGACGTGTTCAATCAGTTGCACTCCGCCTCATTATTGATCGCGAGAATGAAATTAATGAATTTAAACCAGAAGAATACTGGACAATTGACGGTACATTCCTTAAAGGAAAAGAAAGCTTCGAAGCGAGTTTCTTTGGGCTCAATGGCAAAAAACATCCATTGAAAACAAAAGAAGATGTAAAAGAAATCCTTTCGAAATTAAAAGGAAGCGAATTCTCTGTAGAGAAAGTAACGAAAAAAGAGCGGAAACGTAATCCAGCCGTTCCGTTTACGACTTCTACTTTACAGCAGGAAGCTGCAAGAAAATTAAACTTCCGTGCGAAAAAGACGATGATGATTGCACAGCAATTATATGAAGGAATTGATCTTGGTAAAGAAGGTACAGTCGGTCTCATTACATATATGAGAACGGACTCAACACGTATTTCCAATACGGCGATTGAAGAAGTATCTGCTTTCATTGATCAGACGTACGGCAAGAATTTCTTAAACACAACAAAACGACCGGCCAAAAAGAATGAAAATGCACAAGATGCTCACGAAGCCATCCGCCCGACTTCTACGTTAAGAAAACCGGCAGATGTCAAGCACGTGCTAAGCCGCGATCAGCTTCGCCTGTATAAATTGATTTGGGAACGATTCGTGGCAAGCCAAATGGCGCCGGCTGTTCTTGATACAATGAGTGTGGACCTTGATCATAACGGTCTTACTTTCCGTGCGAATGGCAGTAAAGTAAAATTCCCTGGGTTTATGAAGGTTTATGTGGAAGGAAAGGACGACCAGCTAGAGGAAAAGGACAAAATGCTTCCTGATCTGAAAGAAGGGGATACAGTTCTTTCAAAAGATATCGAACCTGAACAGCACTTCACACAGCCGCCTCCGCGTTACACTGAGGCAAGATTGGTCAAAACACTTGAAGAGCTCGGTATAGGCCGTCCATCTACGTATGCACCAACATTAGATACGATTCAAAAGCGCGGCTATGTCGCACTTGATAATAAACGATTTACACCGACAGAGCTTGGAGAGATTGTACTCAACTTAATCATTGAATTCTTCCCTGAAATCATTAACGTTGAATTTACAGCGAAAATGGAAAAGGAACTTGATAGCGTTGAAGAAGGTACGATCGAATGGGTTCGTATTATCGACAGCTTCTATCAAGACTTTGCAAAACGGGTAGAAAAAGCTGAAGCGGAGATGCAAGAAGTTGAGATTGAGCCGGAATACGCCGGAGTTGATTGTGAAGAGTGCGGACATCCGATGGTGTACAAAATGGGTCGATACGGTAAGTTCATGGCGTGCTCTAACTTTCCTGACTGCCGTAACACAAAACCAATTGTCAAAGATATCGGTGTCAAATGCCCGACATGTCATGAAGGAAACATTGTTGAACGAAAATCGAAGAAACGCCGCATTTTTTACGGCTGTGATCGTTTTCCAGAGTGTGAATTCGTCTCTTGGGACAAACCAATTGAAAGAAAGTGTCCAAAATGCGAAAATATGCTTGTAGAGAAAAAGCTGAAAAAAGGTGTTCAAGTTCAATGTGTGAACTGTGATTATAAAGAGGAACAGCAAAAATAGCGGTGAGCAGCATTGTTCACCTGCTTTTTTATGTCATCAAACAGACCTTACAAAATAGGAGAGTTGTACAATGAGTCAATTTGTAAATGTGATCGGAGCCGGTTTAGCTGGAAGTGAAGCAGCATGGCAAATCGCTAAACGAGGAATTAAAGTCAATTTATATGAAATGAGACCAGTGAAACAAACGCCGGCTCACCACACAGATAAATTTGCGGAGCTTGTATGCAGCAACTCACTGCGTGCGAATGCTTTGACGAATGCAGTAGGTGTATTAAAGGAAGAAATGCGTCATTTAGATTCAGCCATTATCGCAGCAGCAGATGAAAGCTCAGTTCCTGCTGGCGGCGCGCTTGCAGTAGACCGTCATGAATTTGCAGCAAACGTGACAGACCGTGTGAAAAATCATCCGCATGTTACTGTCTTTCAAGAAGAGGTGCAGAGCATTCCAGAAGGTCCGACAATTATCGCGACTGGCCCGCTGACATCTGAAGCACTTTCCAAAGAATTAAAATCGTTAACAGGAGAAGAATATCTCTATTTCTACGATGCAGCAGCACCTATTCTAGAGAAAGACAGCATTGATATGGATAAGGTGTACTTGAAATCACGCTATGACAAAGGAGAAGCCGCTTATTTAAACTGTCCAATGACAGAAGAGGAATTCGATCGTTTTTATGAGGCGCTCATTTCTGCTGAAACTGTGCCATTAAAAGAGTTTGAAAAAGAAATCTTCTTTGAAGGCTGTATGCCAATTGAAGTCATGGCGAAAAGAGGAAAGAAAACAATGCTGTTTGGTCCGATGAAGCCAGTAGGACTTGAAGATCCGAAAACAGGAAAAAGACCTTACGCAGTTGTTCAATTAAGACAGGATGATGCAGCAGGGACTTTATATAACATCGTTGGCTTCCAGACACATCTAAAGTGGGGCGATCAAAAGGAAGTATTCCGTTTGATTCCAGGTCTTGAAGAAGCGGAGATTGTTCGTTATGGCGTGATGCACCGTAATACATTTATTAACTCGCCAAGCCTTTTAAGACCGACTTATCAGTTTAAAAATAGAGATGACCTATTCTTTGCCGGACAAATGACAGGTGTTGAAGGGTATGTCGAGTCCGCAGCGTCGGGACTTGTGGCTGGCATTAACGCCGCTCGTTTTGTCAAAGGAGAAGAGCTTGTGACACTTCCTGAGGAAACGGCGATTGGCAGTATGGCTCACTACATCACATCGACAAACAAGAAAAGCTTCCAGCCGATGAATGCGAATTTTGGTTTGCTGAAAGATCTAGGAGTTCGAATTAAAAACAAACAAGAACGTTATGCAGAGTACGCTAAGCGCGCAATCGAAACTATTCAAACTATTTCGAAATCTCTGTAGTAAAACATTGCACGGAAAGCCAGATATGTGATACCATTTAAAAGCCTTAAAGAGGTGTAAAAATGACGAATAAACAGCGTCTTGTCCACTTATTCATTGAATATCTGCAAATTGAAAAGAACTATTCAGCTTTAACGGTCTCAGGATATAAAGAAGCCATTGAAGAGTTTGTCAGATTTATGAACATTCAAGGAATAGACGGTTTTGAAGAGGTATCCTATCAAGATACGAGAATTTATTTAACAGAAGCTTATGAAAAAGGCCTGACAAGAAGAACGATTAGTAAGAAAGTCTCTGCGCTTCGCAGCTTTTATAAATTTTTATTAAGAGAACAGCTTGTGAAAGAAAATCCTTTTTTACTCGTTAGCTTACCAAAACAGGATAAGCGGATTCCTTCATTTTTGTATGAAGAGGAACTAAAAGAGCTTTTTACAGTTTCTGATGTCAGCACACCGCTTGGGCAAAGAAATCAAGCCATTTTAGAACTTCTTTATGCAACAGGTATGAGGGTCAGTGAGTTATGTTCATTAAAAGAATCTGATCTTGATTTATCGATGGATACAGTGCTTGTTCATGGGAAAGGCAGCAAGCAGCGGTATGTTCCTTTCGGGTCATATGCTCATGAAGCGCTCATTACTTATTTAGAGGATGGAAGGCAGAAGCTGAAAGCTAAGGGGGAAGACCGCGCTGATGCACATGTGTTTTTGAATCAGCGCGGGACGCCTCTTACAGACCGAGGTGTTCGTTTCATTCTCACTGAATTAATGAAAAAGGCGTCAGGTACATTACATATCCATCCTCACATGTTGAGGCACACCTTTGCCACGCATCTCTTAAACGAGGGAGCGGATTTGAGAAGTGTTCAAGAACTTCTCGGTCATTCAAATTTATCATCTACACAGGTGTACACGCATGTATCAAAAGATTCTTTAAGAAACACGTACATGTCTCATCACCCAAGGGCTTTTAAACGATCCTAAAAGGAGGTTTTTTCATGTCATCATTTCATGCAACAACCATCTTTGCCGTTCAACATAAAGGAAAAAGTGCTATGGCTGGCGACGGTCAAGTCACTTTCGGGCAGGCTGTCGTGATGAAACACACAGCAAAAAAAGTGCGCCGTCTTTTCGGAGGCAAGGTGCTTGCAGGTTTTGCAGGTTCAGTAGCAGATGCTTTTACACTCTTTGAAAAGTTTGAAACAAAGCTTGAAGAATATGGTGGTAACCTAAAGCGGGCAGCCGTAGAACTAGCGAAGGAATGGCGAAGTGACAAGATGCTAAGGCAGCTTGAGGCTATGCTCATCGTCATGAATAAAGAAAGTATTTTGCTCGTCTCTGGAACTGGAGAGGTCATTGAACCAGATGATGGGATTTTGGCAATTGGCTCAGGCGGCAACTATGCGCTTAGCGCCGGGAGAGCACTCAAAACCCATGCAGGTGATCATCTCTCAGCGAGAGAAATTGCAAAGGCCGCTCTTGAAACAGCCGGAGAAATCTGTGTCTACACGAACGATCAAATCACTTTAGAAGAGCTTGAATAGAAAGGACATGAGACGTATGGAGAAAAAGCCGTTCACCCCAAGAGAGATAGTTGAAAAGCTTGATCAATACATCATTGGTCAGCTTGATGCGAAAAAAGCAGTGGCGGTGGCTTTAAGAAACCGTTACAGAAGAAGTCTTTTACATGATAAGCTAAAGGATGAAGTCGTTCCTAAAAACATTTTAATGATCGGCCCAACAGGTGTGGGGAAAACAGAAATTGCCCGCAGAATTGCTCGAATTTCTGGTGCGCCTTTTATTAAAGTGGAAGCGACGAAGTTTACTGAAGTGGGTTATGTCGGCCGTGACGTAGAGTCCATGGTGAGAGATTTAGTTGAAACAGCGATTAGACTTGTCAAAGAAGAAAAGATGAAAGATGTTCAAGAAGAAGCAGAAAAACAAGCAAATAAACGTCTTGTTCATTTACTTGTTCCTGGTAAGAAAAAGAGCCAGTCTGTGAAAAATCCTTTTGAGATGCTGTTTGGCGCCTCTGATGAAGATGACCGTGATCGTGATCATTCAAATGAAGAAGTGGAACTCGAATCGACAAGAAAGCGAATCGCTCATCAGCTGGCTATGGGAGAACTTGAAGATCATTACGTCACGATCGAAGTAGAAGAACAGCAGCCTTCCATGTTTGATATGCTTCAAGGCTCGGGTATGGAGCAAATGGGTATGAACATGCAGGATGCGCTTGGCAATCTCATGCCTAAAAAGAAAAAACGCAGAAAGCTGACTGTCAGAGAAGCAAGAAAGGCGTTAACGGCTGAGGAAGCTTCAAAACTGATTGATATGGATGAAGTCAGTCAGGAAGCGGTCTACAAAGCAGAGCAGCAAGGAATTATTTTTATCGATGAAATCGACAAAATCGCCAAAAGCGGCGGTGCATCATCTGCAGATGTTTCTCGTGAAGGGGTTCAGCGTGATATTTTACCGATTGTAGAAGGTTCAACTGTGATGACGAAATATGGTGCTGTAAAAACAGATCATGTGCTTTTTGTTGCAGCAGGTGCATTCCATATGGCAAAGCCATCAGATTTGATTCCAGAGCTTCAGGGGCGCTTCCCAATTCGTGTAGAATTAGATAAATTAAGTATAGAAGACTTTGTGAAAATCTTAACGGAACCAGATAATGCATTATTAAAGCAATATAAAGCTTTACTTGAAACAGAAGGTATATCTCTTGAATTTTCTGACGATGCTATTCATAAGATTGCCGAAGTGGCTTATCATGTCAATCAGGAGACAGATAACATCGGTGCAAGAAGGCTTCATACCATACTTGAGAAGCTGCTTGAAGAGCTTTCATTTGAGGCGCCTGATATTACGATGGAGACAGTGACCATTACCCCTCAGTATGTCGAAGAGAAGCTAGGAAAGATTGCAAATAACAAAGATTTAAGTCAATTTATACTGTAACAAATGAATAAAGTAATCTAGGAGGATCATTATTATGGCGTTACTACAAAAAACAAGGATTATTAACTCAATGCTGCAAGATGCAGCGGGGAAACCAGTTAATTTCAAAGAAATGGCAGAAACATTGAGAGATGTCATTGATTCAAACATTTTCGTATTAAGCAGAAGGGGAAAGCTTCTTGGCTATTCCATTAATCAACAGATCGAAAATGCACGTATGAAAAAAATGCTTGAAGATCGTCAGTTCCCTGAAGAATATACAAAGAGTCTATTCAATGTCCCTGAAACGTCTTCAAACCTTGATATTAACAGTGAATATACAGCTTTCCCGATTGAAAACCGTGACTTATTCCAATCAGGTTTAACAACAATTGTTCCAATTATCGGTGGAGGAGATCGTTTAGGTACGTTAATCCTGTCCCGCTTGCAAGATACATTCAAAGATGATGATTTAATTCTTGCTGAATACGGGGCAACAGTTGTTGGAATGGAGATTCTTCGCGAGAAAGCAGAGGAAATTGAAGAAGAAGCAAGAAGTAAAGCGGTTGTCCAAATGGCCATTAGTTCTCTTTCATATAGTGAACTTGAAGCGATTGAGCACATTTTTGAAGAGCTGGATGGAAACGAAGGTCTTCTCGTTGCAAGTAAAATTGCAGATCGTGTAGGGATTACTCGTTCAGTGATCGTAAACGCCTTACGTAAGTTAGAAAGTGCAGGCGTGATCGAATCTCGTTCTCTTGGAATGAAGGGAACGTACATCAAAGTGTTAAACAACAAATTTTTAATTGAACTCGAAAATTTAAAATCTCATTAATCAAAAACCCTTTTTGGCCGAAATAAATGCTGAAAAGGGTTTTTTTATGCGAAAAAATGAGGATTTGTCCGAAAAATGACACTCTTTTTTCCAAGAAACCCCTTACAAATCTGTAGTTCTTTGAATCTAGGTCTTTATACCTATTCGTAAAATAGATATATATTACGAGTTTTTTTTACATATACATCATAGACTTTAATCCTATTATTTCTTACAATGAACATATGGTTTTACAAATCTCGACATGATTAAATGGAATGAAATACATATGATTGGAGGTATATGGTTTTGGATATATTTTCTGGAACGATCAGCAATCTTGAGAATGCCTTGGGAAGAGCGAATGTTAAGCAAAAAGTCATAAGCAATAATATCGCAAATATAGACACACCGAACTACAAGTCGAAAAACGTCGCATTCCATGACATGCTAAATGATGCGTCAATCAAATTAGATGCTAAAAAAACATACCAAGGTCACATTGATTTTTCAAAAACAGGGTCTAATTATTCAGTTGTTTCAAGCAACCGTACTTCATATCAAGAAAACGGAAATAATGTCGATATTGATCAAGAGATGAGTGAACTCGCTAAAAACCAAATTCAGTATAATGCGCTGGTGGAAAGAATGAGCGGGAAATTCAATTCTCTTAAAACAGTTTTGACAGGAGGTAAGTGATGTCGATCTTTTCAGGAGTGAACGCTTCGGCCTCAGCATTAACGGCACAGAGGCTCAGAATGGACGTTGTATCCTCAAACCTTGCAAATATGGATACAACAAGAGCTAAACAGGTTGATGGCAACTGGGAGCCTTATAGACGTAAGCTTGTCACATTACAGCCGTCAGGTGAATCATTTTCATCTATATTGAACTCAAGTATGAATTCGAGCGGCAAATTAGGAAACGGCGTCAAAGTAACAAAGATTACTGAAGACGAAACTCCATTCAACCTTCAATATGATCCTACAAATCCCGATGCCAATGAAAATGGATATGTTCAAACACCAAATGTCGATCCATTAAAAGAAATGGTCGACCTCATCAGCAGCTCAAGATCATATGAAGCAAACGTGACTGCTCTAAATGCGAACAAAAGCATGCTGATGAAAGCTTTAGAAATAGGAAAGTAAGGTGAAAACAATTGGTTAATGCAATATCTCCTTTCCAGCTTCAAACCGCTCAGCAAGCCAGTGAATTGACGAATGCATCGCCCGTTCAGGCGGCTGCACCTAAAAGTCAAACGAATTTCTCTGATGTGCTGAAGAATTCCATTGAGGCATTAAATCAATCACAGCTGAAATCAGACCAGTATACAAATGCGCTTGCACAAGGAAAAGATGTCAATCTCGATGAAGTCATGATTGCTTCACAAAAAGCGAGTGTCACACTCACAGCTGCAACAGAGTTTCGAAATAAAGCAGTCGAAGCGTACCAAGAGATTATGAGAATGCAGATGTAGGAGGTGCTGGTGGACAAAAAAAGACTGAATGGAATGACCGGGGGTTAAGATGAATCGTACTTTAATGCAATTAAGAACAAGAACAGTTGAGTTTTGGCGAAATCGATCAAAATTACAAAAAATACTCATGATTGGCGGCGTTGCTGCCCTAGCAATCATTATTACGGTTGTTAGCATCTTTGCTTCTTCTGAAAAAATGGTTCCGCTGTTTAGAGACTTGTCTGAGGCAGAAGCTGGACAAATCAAACAGGAACTAGATGGCAAAAACGTTAAATCGGAACTTGCAAACAATGGAACAACGATTCTCGTTCCAGAAAAGCAAGCAGACTCTTTAAAAGTAACACTCGCATCTGAAGGGCTCCCTAAGACAGGCAACATTGATTATTCCTTCTTTGCAAACAATTCAGGCTTCGGTTTAACAGATAATGAATTTGATGTTCTGAAAGTAGACGCAACTCAGACAGAACTATCCAATCTGATCAACACAATTGATGGGATTAAAGATTCAAAAGTTATGATTAACCTGCCAAAAGATTCCGTTTTTGTTGGAGAAGAGCAAAGTAATGCATCAGCATCCATTGTGCTGCAAGTTGAGCCGGGCTACACACTCACGCCGCAGCAAGTAAAAGGCCTTTATCATCTTATTTCAAAAAGTGTGCCGAATTTAAAAACAGAAAACATTGTCATTATGGACCAAGATTCCAACTACTACGACTTAAACACCAGCTCCGATTCCTATGCAAGTGGAATGGATGCACAGCAGCAGAAAAAAGAGGAAATCGAAAAGAACCTTCAAAGAAAAATTCAGCAGCTGCTCGGAACAATGATGGGTCAAGATAAAGTGGCTGTATCGGTCACAACAGACATTGATTTTACTGAAGAAAAAAGAAAAGAAGACCTTGTAGAACCTGTTGATAAAGAAAACATGCAGGGAATTGCTGTCAGCGCTGAAAAGATTGCTGAAACATATTCAGGCAATGGCGCAGCAGCTGGAGGCACTGCTGGAACAGGTGACGATGATGTCACAAATTATCAAGGTGCCGATGGAGCGAATGGAAGCGGAGATTACGAAAAGAGCGAAGATCGTATCAATTATGAGGTCAACCGCATTCATAAAGATATCAAAGAAAGTCCTTATAAAATCAGAGATGTTGGCATTCAAGCATTGGTCGAACCACCAACTGCAAACGATGTAAACTCTTTAACAGCTGAAAGACAAGATGATATCAAAAAGATTCTTTCAACGATCATTAGCACATCGATTGATAAAGAATACACAAATGGTCAAGCGCTCACTCAAGCAGACTTAGATAACAAAATCGTTTTATCTGTATCAAAATTAGACGGTAAACAGCAAACTGCGGCAGATAACCCTTCAAATAATATTCCAATCTGGGTTTATATTGTAGGCGGTGTGCTCCTACTTGCAATTATCGCTCTTATCATTCTTCTTGTACGCAAGCGTAGAAAAGATGAGGAAGAAGAGTTTGAGTTTGATGAACGTACACCAATCGATGTTCCTGATATCGACACTGAACCAGAAACAGAAGAAATGGTGAGAAAAAATCAGCTTGAAAAAATGGCAAAAGAAAAACCAGAAGACTTTGCTAAATTGCTACGCAGCTGGCTGTCCGAGGATTAGGAGGAATACACATGTCGAGAAAAGATCCAAATCGACTAACAGGCAGACAAAAAGCAGCAATCCTAATGATTTCCTTAGGGCTAGACGTGTCAGCATCTGTATACAAACATCTGTCTGAAGACGAAATAGAAAAATTAACATTAGAAATTTCCAATGTACGAAGTGTAGATACTGCTAAAAAAGATGAAGTCATCGAAGAGTTTCACAGCATTGCCATCGCGCAGGACTACATATCGCAGGGCGGTCTTATGTACGCAAGACAAGTGCTTGAAAAAGCGCTTGGTGAGGACAAAGCGGACAGCATCTTAAACCGATTAACATCCTCCCTTCAAGTGAAACCATTTGATTTTGCTCGAAAGGCTGACCCAGAACAAATTTTAAACTTTATCCAGCATGAGCATCCACAAACGATTGCACTTATCCTTTCCTACCTGGATCCAGTGCAGGCTGGGCAAATTTTATCTGAGTTAGGCGAGGAAGTACAAACTGAGGTTGCGAGACGTATTGCCTTAATGGACCGCACATCTCCAGAGATCATCAATGAGGTGGAGCGTATTCTTGAACAAAAGCTCTCTTCAACCTTTACGCAGGACTATACGCAAACGGGCGGAGTCGAAGCGGTTGTGGAAGTGCTAAATGGTGTAGACCGTGCTACTGAGAAGACCATTTTAGACACACTTGAAATTCAAGATCCAGAGCTTGCTGATGAAATTAAGAAACGTATGTTTGTCTTTGAAGATATTGTCACTCTTGACAGCAGAGCGATTCAGCGCGTCATCAGAGATGTTGAAAATGATGACTTATTGCTCGCACTCAAAGTGGCAAGCGAAGAGGTCAAAGAAATTGTCTTCCGCAACATGTCACAGCGGATGGTCGAAACATTCAAAGAAGAAATGGAGTTTATGGGGCCTGTCCGGCTTAGAGATGTCGAGGAAGCACAAACCCGTATTGTCAGCATCGTAAGACGACTTGAGGAAGCTGGAGAAATCGTCATAGCTCGAGGCGGAGGAGACGATATCATTGTCTAGGATTATCAAACATGAAACATCTGTTATTCCTGAACAAGGACGGCAAACGATTCCTTTACAGCAAGTAGAGTTTAAAAGAGAACATCACGAAGAAGTGCTTGTCAATGAAACCGAAGCATCGCAGCTAGTACTCAGTGATGCAGAAGATCAAGCGAGCCGCATATTAGAACAAGCAAACAGTGAGCTGGAAAAAACAATGGCTGAAATCAATCAGCGCAGAACTGATTTTGAAGAAGAAAGAATGCAGCTCATTGAAGAAGCGAAACAAGCAGGTTATCAAGACGGCTTCCAAAAGGGCGAAGCAGATGCGAATATGCAGTACCAAGCTATTCTTGATCAAGCAAATGACATCGTTAGTCTTGCAAGACAGGACTACGAAGAAAAAATTGAAAGCTCTGCTGAGCAAATTGTGGAACTCGCTTTTGAACTCGCCAAACGCGTTTGGTGTGCAGCTGAGGACACAAAAGATCAATTTTTGTCACTTGTGAAGCAGGTCATTACAGAAGTGAAAGAATATGACGATATTTCCATCTATGTTGACCCTGAACATTACGAGCATGTGATGGAATATAAAGACGAATTGATTAGAATCCTTCAAAAGGATACACACCTTGCCATTTACTCGGATGAAAAAGCGCCAAAAGGAACTTGTTACGTAGAAACAAGTTTTGGAAAAGTGGAAGCGAGTGTTGATACCCAAATGAATCAGTTGAAAGAAAAATTATTAGAAGTCATTGATTCAGGTGATCACAAATGAAAATGGATGTGTTAAAAGAAACGATTGAAACCGCCGATCCTTATAAACGATTTGGTAAAGTCAATCGAGTGGTTGGGCTGATGATTGAATCTAAGGGGCCGGAGAGTTCGATCGGTGATGTGTGTCTCATTCATAAAAAAGGGAGCAAGCACCATCCGATAAAAGCAGAGGTCGTAGGATTTAGAGATGAAAACATTCTGCTCATGCCTTATGTAGAAGCATCCAATATTTCACCAGGAAGTCTTGTAGAAGCGACCGGTGAGTCGCTGAAGGTCAAAGTAGGGACTGGATTAATTGGTGAAGTCGTTGATGCCTTCGGTCATCCGCTTGATGGCAGTATGCTTCCAAAGGGACTTGCACCTGTTTCCACAGATCAGTCACCTCCAAATCCAATGGACAGGCCGCCTATTCGAGAAAAGATGGGTGTTGGTGTTAGAGTCATCGACAGTCTGCTCACAGTTGGCACTGGTCAAAGGATCGGGATTTTTGCCGGAAGTGGTGTTGGAAAAAGTACCTTAATGGGAATGATTGCAAAGCAGACAGAAGCAGACCTCAATGTGATTGCTCTTGTAGGAGAGCGTGGCCGTGAAGTTCGTGAGTTTATTGAAAAGGATTTAGGTGCTGAAGGACTGAAGCGATCAATTGTTGTCGTTGCAACTTCTGACCAGCCTGCACTAACGAGACTGAAAGCTGCGTATACCGCAACAGCCATTGCGGAGTATTTCAGGGACAGAGGCAAAAATGTCATGTTCATGATGGATTCTGTTACGAGGGTTGCCATGGCGCAAAGGGAAATAGGTCTTGCAACTGGCGAGCCGCCAACAACAAAAGGATATACACCTTCAGTGTTCGCTATACTGCCAAAATTACTCGAACGAACAGGGACAAATCAGCTTGGTTCCATCACAGCATTTTACACAGTGCTTGTTGATGGGGACGATATGAATGAGCCGATCGCTGATACAGTGAGGGGGATCCTGGATGGCCACATTGTACTTGATCGTGCTTTAGCCAACAAAGGACAATTTCCCGCTGTTAATATTCTGAAAAGTATCAGCCGTGTCATGAGCAATATCGCAAGTCATGATCACAAGGAAGCGGCTAACCGGTTCCGCCAGCTATTATCCACTTATCAAAACGCTGAAGACCTCATTAATATTGGAGCATATAAAAAAGGCTCCTCCAAAGATATTGATGAGGCCATGCAGGCTTACCCTCATCTGATTTCATTTTTGAAGCAGGATGTAGAAGAGGCTGTATCTATTGAAGACAGCGTGAGTTTATTGCTCAGTTTGATGAATAGAGAGGATTGACAAAAACAGTGAGATATCAATACAAATTTCAAAAGCTCTTAGAACTGAAAGAAAGTGAAAAAGACAAGTCACTCGCAGCGTACCAACAATCCGTTTCGGCATTTGAGCAAGTCGCTGAAAAACTCTATGAAAATATGAGTAAAAAAGAGCTAATGGAAAAAAGCAAAGAAGAAAAGCTGAGAAATGGAATGAGTGTTCAAGAAATGCGTCATTACCAGCAATTTGTGACCAACTTAGATAGCACCATTCAGCATTATCAGCAGCTTGTGATCATGAAACGTCATCAAATGAATGAAAAACAATCTGATTTAACTGAAAAAAACATTGAGTTTAAAAAGTTTGAAAAAATGAAAGAAAAGCAATTTGAAAAGTTCTCCCTTGAACATAAGGCAATTGAAATGAAAGAAATGGATGATATCTCTATCAGCCAATTCATGTTTCAAGGACATTAGGAGTCGAGATGAATGCCTAAAAAGGAAAAAACGAAGGAATCAGGCGGCGGGAAATTTCAATTGATCTTGTTTATTGTCATCATCCCATTGATTGTGCTTGTGATTGTAACTGGCACGATCCTTTATATGGCAGGTTTTGATCTAAAAAAACCGCTCCAAAACATTCCAGGGATCAGCAGTTTGGTTGGTTCAGATGACACCTCAAAAACGTCATCTTCACAAAGTGATCAAGGCGATGCAGAGCTGAAAGATCTGAAAAAGACCATTAAAGAGCAAAAGAATGAGCTCGAAATTGCACAAAAAGATTTGAAAACAAGTGATGAAGAGATTAAAAGACTGAATCAAAAAATCAACTCACTTGAAAAAACATCTGAAAATGATGCAAAGAATACGTCAGCCAATGACAGCTCATCGAATGACAGCTCATCAAATAACACGTCAGGTAATAGCTCAGCAGGGACGTCCTCTGATGCAGCGGCATCCTCTAATCAGCAGACAAAAGGAAAGGTCGCCAGCATTTATGAAAGCATGGACCCAGGGAAATCCGCCAAAATTTTATCAGAATTAAGTGATAAAGAGGCGTTAAAAATCCTTGAAGAGCTGAGCAAAAATAAACTGACAGACATATTAGCAAAACTGACACCTCAGAAGGCAGCAACGTTTACAAAAGAGCTTGCCAAAAAAGAAGAAAGTGAAAATGGGGGTGGACAATAAGTGAAGCTATTGGATATTGGAGCCTTACAGCAATCTTCTCAAGGTCTCTCGGGGCTAAAGGGAGACGGCGCGGTATCTGCACGCGGTTTGTTTAAACAATTGCTTAGCGGAGCAGGTGCTCAAAGCGGCCCTGTTCATGCTGAGACAGCCGCTGCTGCCTCTCTTTCTATCAATGATGCGATGCAAATCATTGAAAAATGGATGCAATCACCTGAAGAAGGAATGAGCGCAGACCTTCTAAGTGCGCTTCAAACACTACAAGGTCAACCACTTGAATCATCCGATCTCAAATCGCTTGAAGAGTTATTTCAAAAAATGGAATCTACCATTTACGGTGATCAAGCTGAAAAACCAGGTTCTGAACATAGTGAACAGCTCATACAAGTCCACTTTTTCATCTATCAGTTGCTTAATCAACAGCCGCTGAATTTTGATGCAAAGCTTGTGCAGGATATCGAGGAAAAAGGTCAAGACTTTATCCACTTTCTTTCGAAAAACGGGGTAGATGAAAAACTCATTCAGCAAGTAAAAGAGCAGTTCTTCTCGCAGGGGTCAGCGCCCAAGGTGAATTCGATGACTCAAAGTGAGCTAAAGCACTTTAATCAGTTAATCGACCATATGATGGCGAATGCGAAAGGATCTGACAAAGAGTGGAAAATTTCACTGGGAGAATTGAAGGAACTAGTCTCTCCAAAACAAGAATCTACTCTCGCTTCTCCGGCAAAAGGGAATGCATCTCTTGAGTGGCTCATCAAAAAAGAAGTCGTTAAAGGACAAAGCACTGCTGCACCAGCTTCTGAAAAAATAATGACCCATACTCTTTTGCCAGGTCATAAGCAGTTTTTCCAACTTCAGTCAGCGGCTCCTGTTCAGCAGACACAAACGACTGATGAAAAGCCAGGAACGGTTGATCAGCAAATTCTAAACACGTGGAAGCAAATGAAATTCACGCCGTTTGGCAATTCAAGCGGACGCTTTACCGTTCGATTAAATCCAGAAAATCTTGGATTCATTACCATTCAGCTAACGAAGCAAAACGGTATGTATGCGAGTAAAATTACAGCTTCGACGCAGGCAGCGAAAGAGCTGTTAGAGCATCATCTGCCGCAGCTCAAGCAGGCACTTCCAAATATGTCGGTTCAAGTGGACCGTTTTCATATACCGCTTCAATCAAATGAGCAGCCGTTATTTGGACAACAATTTAACGAAGAAAACAAGCAGCAGCAGTCAAAAGGACAGAATTCCCAGCAGACTGATGAACAGGAAGCAGAATTCCAAGATGTACTGGATGCTCTTGTTGGGTCAGATGAAGAAGAGGAGGAGATCTAATGGCAACAGTTGATGCTACAAATAGAATAGCCGCACAAACAGACACTTCTTCAAAAGCAGAAAAGAAAACAGATACGCTTGGCAAAGATCAATTCTTGAAAATTTTGCTCACGCAGCTTCAAAACCAAGATCCGACAAACCCGCTTGATGACCGTGAGTTTGTCACGCAGCTTGCGACATTTTCATCTTTAGAACAGCAAACCAATATGAACGATTCGATCACCAAACTGAATCAGCTCATGTCTACATTTGTTGCACACCAAGATCCGTTTACGACGTATGTAGGCTGGATTGGTAAAGAAGTATCGGGCAAGTTGGATGATAAAGAGATATCGGGCACTGTGAAGTCTGTTAAAAACATAGACAATGAATACTTACTTGTTTTAGAAGATGGAACGAAAATCAGCCCTTGGGATGTTACAGCAGTTGGAGAAAAAACGAAGTAATTCGAGGAGGAAAATAAATGTTACGCTCACTTTACTCAGGAATTAGCGGAATGAAAAACTTCCAATCAAAATTAGATGTGGTAGCCAACAACGTAGCCAACGTCAATACACACGGATACAAAAAAAGCCGTATCACGTTTAAAGATATGGTCAGCCAAACCATTGGAAGTTCAGGTGGACCAACGAACAACTCCGGTTCAATCAACTCAAAACAAATTGGTTTAGGATCATCTTTATCTTCTATTGATAAAATCATGTCAGCGGGATCTTCTCAAAATACAAATGAACCTTACGACTTCTATATCAATGGAGATGGGTTTTTCCGTATTGAAAGTCAAGGAGAAATTCTTTATACAAGAACAGGGAATTTCGACACTGATTCAGAGGGAAGCTTAGTCACCCCTGATGGAAATTATCTACTTGGAATGAATGGACAAAAGATAACGATTCCAGATGGCGTTTCAAGTGTAAGTGTTGGTCCAGATGGAACGGTTTCGGTTGTTGAAAACAACGTATCTAGAAATGTTGGGCAGATTTCACTCGTATCGTTCCGTAACGCAGGAGGATTAGACAAAGTTGGTGACAACCTTTACCGCCAAACGTTAAGCTCAGGTGCACCAAGTAATCCTATCGTACCTGGTGAAGAAGGAACTGGCGTGATCCAAACAGGGAAACTTGAAATGTCAAACGTTGATTTAACAGATGAGTTTACTGAAATGATTATCGCGCAGCGCGGATTCCAATCGAATGCAAAGACGATCACAACATCTGATGAAATCCTGCAAGAGCTTGTGAATCTGAAACGATAGGAGGTAGGGGGAGCGGATGCTCGCTTCTCTGCTTAATATGATTGAAGTGACAAGATTAAATGGCAAAGGATTTATGCTGAACGCTCTCCATATCGAGCAAATCGAAAGCTTTCCAGACACGACCATTACTTTGGCCAATGGAAAGAAATTCGTTGTGAAAGAAGATGAAGTGCAGCTTCAAGAGAAAATCATTTCTTTCTACAGAAAAATCCAAGTCATTTCATTGAACCAAGGAATAGAGGAATTTGAATGAAGAAGAAATTAGTCGTAGTAATGCTAATCATGATTATTGCCATCGTCGGAATTGGTGCAGGCATCTTTTTTCTGCTGAATGGGTCAGACGAAGCAAAAGCCGAAAAAGAGCCAACAGCAGATGAAGTCGTAAAAGCTTCTGTTGAAATTCCTGAGATTATCACCAATTTAAAGTCTGAAGGAAATGCTGTCAAACTTGTCCTGAATATTGAAACGGACTCTGAAAAAGCAAAATCAGAGCTTGAGAAAAGAAGTTTCCAAGTAAAAGATGCTGTAATCGACATTTTATCTGACACGAATGCAGATGAACTTGATGGCAAAAAAGGCAGAGAACATTTTAAAATACAAGTCAAAAACAAAGTGAATAACTATTTGCAAGATGGCAAGGTGAAAGAAGTATATATAACCTCCTTTAATCTGCAATAGAGGCGATTAATTGAACACGATGGAGGTGAAGAAATGTCAGGAGAAGTGCTTTCCCAGAATGAGATCGACGCATTATTATCCGCCATCTCAACAGGCGAAATGGATGCAGAAGAGCTGAAAAAAGAGGAAACGACGAAAAAAGTGAAGGTGTATGACTTTAAACGTGCACTGCGTTTTTCAAAAGACCAGATTCGAAGTTTAACAAGGATTCATGATAACTTCGCTAGACTGCTCACCACGCATTTTTCAGCGCAGCTAAGATCATATATTCAAATTACTGTCAGCTCGGTTGACCAAGTACCATACGAAGAATTTATTCGTTCGATTCCTAATATGACATTATTAAACTTATTTTATGTCAGCCCGCTTGAAGGAAGAATCATGCTTGAAGTGAACCCAACAATCGGCTATGCGATGATGGACAGGCTGATGGGCGGGATTGGCATTAGTCATAATAAGACAGAATCACTTACAGAAATTGAAACAAAGATTATCTCAAATATGTTTGAGGGAGCTTTGGAAAATTACAGAGAAGCGTGGCAGTCCATAACCGACATCGAGCCTGAAATGGCAGATTTCGAGGTAAATCCCCAGTTTGTTCAAATGGTGTCACCAAACGAAACAGTTGTCGTCATTTCTCTTAATACACAAATTGGCGAGGTAAGCGGGGTTATTAACCTATGTATTCCTCACGTTGTATTAGAGCCTATTATTCCGAAGCTGTCTGTACACTACTGGATGCAGTCTGAACGAAATGAACCAAAACAGCAAGAAACAAAGGCCATTGAAAAACGGATTATGAAGGCAAAAATACCGGTAGTCGCAGAGCTGGGACAATCGGAAATGACGGTGGAAGAGTTTTTGAATTTGGAAATTGGTGATTGTATTGCCTTGGACAAACCAGTAAATGCGCCTCTTACTGTTATGGTCGGAAATAAACCGAAATTCTTGGGACAGGCCGGCCGCGTGAATCGGAAACAGGCGATTCAAATTCTAGATCACGACATAAGAGGTGAAGAAGATGGAGAATAACGGAAGTAAATTATCACAAGACGAAATCGATGCGCTCCTTAAAGGAGGCAGCAATGACGATATAGAGCCTGATACAATCCTTTCTGCAATGGAGCAAGATGCCATTGGAGAAATCGGAAATATTTCATTCGGCAGCTCTGCAACAGCACTTTCAACCCTATTAAATCAAAAAGTGGAGATTACAACTCCAACTGTTACTGTGATTCAAAAAAGTATGCTGAATGAGGAATTTCCTCATCCGTATGTCGCTATCGAAGTGAATTATACGGAAGGCTTCAGCGCAAGTAACCTGCTTGTCGTCCAGCAAACAGATGCAGCAGTCATTGCGGACTTAATGATGGGCGGAGACGGGACAAATGCTGACCCTTCTTTAAGCGAGATTCACTTAAGTGCAGTACAAGAAGCAATGAACCAAATGATGGGTTCTGCTGCGACATCCATGTCGACTGTCTTTAATAAAAAGATTGATATTTCTCCGCCGCGCGTCGAATTACTTGATGTGAAAGAAGGAGAAGGGACAGACCGCATTCCAGCTGAAGAAATGCTTGTCAAAGTATCCTTCAGATTAAAAATAGGTGAACTCATCGATTCAAATATTATGCAGCTTTATCCTATTACATTTGCGAAGGATTTAATCGCAGAATTAACAGATCCTGCGCAAGAAGAAGAGCTGGTTCAAGAAGCTCAAGTGAGTGCACCTGAACCTCAGCCGGCAGCAACGCAAACGCAGTCTGCCCCAGCGCAGCAAGCAGCACCGCCGAAAAGACAGGCGAAGCCGAAGCCGGCAGCACCTGTAAATGTGGCGCCAGTTGAATTTGAATCGTTCAGTGAGCCTCAGCATACAACAAGCCAACTTGGAAACCTTGATATGCTGATGGACATTCCGCTTTCCATTACGGTGGAACTTGGAAGAACTCAGCGCAGTGTGAAAGAAGTTCTTGAGCTTTCAGCTGGAAGTATTATTGAACTGGACAAACTTGCTGGTGAGCCAGTAGACATTCTAGTTAACAAACGAATCGTCGCCAAAGGGGAAGTCGTTGTCATTGATGAGAACTTTGGTGTTCGTGTGACTGATATTTTAAGTCAGTCAGAAAGACTTTCTAATTTAAAATAAACAAACATATAGGGAGAGAATAAGTAAATGGCTACTAAGGTATTAATCGTAGATGATGCAGCATTCATGAGAATGATGATCAAGGATATTCTTGTAAAAAACGGATTTGATGTAGTAGGAGAAGCAGAAAACGGCGCACAAGCAGTTGAAAAATATAAAGAAACATCTCCTGATCTTGTCACAATGGATATCACAATGCCAGAAATGGACGGAATCACAGCACTAAAAGAAATTAAACAAATCGATGCTTCTGCAAAAATCATCATGTGTTCTGCTATGGGACAGCAGTCAATGGTTATTGATGCGATCCAAGCAGGTGCAAAAGACTTTATCGTGAAGCCATTCCAGGCAGACCGTGTACTTGAAGCAATTAATAAAACGTTAGGCTAAAAAAGGGTGTAAGATTTGTTGAAAAAACGTTTGATATGTATAGCAATGATCAGTTTTATGCTTTTCTTGACGATGCAGCCTGCCTCACTGTTTGCCGAAACGAAAGATCCTGAGAATGGCACAGTGAATGACTGGCTCAAAGATGAGAATGAAAGCAAAAAGGATACAGAGAAGAAAACCACTGACAATCAAACGAATCCGGCAGAAGAAGTTCCCTCTTCTTCTGTCTCCATTATGGATTTTGTCAAAATGATTGGTGCCTTACTTTTTGTCATCCTGCTTATTTATGGTTTAGTGAGATTTGTTGGTAAGCAAAACCGCTTACTCAAACCATTTCGCTATGTTGAAAATATCGGCGGAACGACAGTCGGACAAAACCGTTCAGTCCAGCTGATCAAAGTGGGCAAACGAGTATTAGTTGTCGGCGTAGCAGACTCAATCCAGCTGCTAAAAGAAATTGATGATGAACAAGAATGTGAAGCGATCGTGAAACAATATGAAGAAGCGATGGAAAGCAAAACCGATTTACCAAAAATGGTTCAAAAATTCACATCGCAGATAAAGAAACATGATCAGCCGACCACTTCTTCTTTTTCAGCCAATTTAAAGGCGCAGCTAGCCGAATTGAAAAAGACCCAATCAGAAGTCAGAAAGAAAGGCCCGAAACAAAATGAATGAGTTTATCGATTTATTTAATTCCAGCGGTGCAGGAAATATCAGCACATCTGTCCGTCTTCTTTTACTTTTAACTGTGTTTTCGGTTGCACCGGGCATTCTCATTTTAATGACGTGTTTTACACGGATTGTGATTGTTCTTTCATTCGTCAGAACATCACTTGCAACCAACTCAATGCCGCCAAACCAAGTGCTTGTTGGACTTGCGTTGTTTCTCACATTTTTTATCATGGCACCCACGTTCTCACAGATTAATAAAGAGGCGCTGACGCCCCTTTTAAATGACGACATCACGTTAAATCAGGCATATGAAAAAGCCGAAGTGCCTATTAAAGAGTTTATGAGTAAACATACAAGACAAAAAGATTTGGCTTTATTTCTTAGCTACGCAAAAATGGATACACCTGAATCGATTAAAGATATTCCTTTAACGGCGATGGTTCCCGCTTTTGCCATTTCAGAATTAAAGACGGCATTTCAAATTGGTTTCATGATCTTTATTCCATTTTTAATTATTGACATGGTGGTCGCAAGTGTTCTGATGTCAATGGGAATGATGATGCTTCCGCCGGTTATGATATCGCTCCCTTTCAAAATCTTGTTATTTGTTTTAGTCGATGGATGGTATTTGATAGTTAAATCTTTGCTGCAAAGCTTTTAGAGTAGGTGCTTAAAACATGAGTTCAGAATTTGTCATTACGATGGCTGAAAGATCAGTGTATGTAGTATTGCTTGTGAGTGGGCCGCTTCTAGCGCTCGCACTCATTGTGGGACTGATTGTCAGTGTGTTTCAGGCGACAACCCAAATTCAAGAACAGACGCTTGCGTTTATTCCTAAGATTGTTGCAGTACTCATTGGACTTGTTGTGTTTGGTCCATGGATGCTTTCAACAATCGTGTCCTTTACGACAGAGCTGTTCTCGAATTTAGATCGATTTGCAGGTTAACCAGCGATGTCAATTATAGAATTATTCCCTGCTTTTCTTTTAGTTTTTATTCGGATCACCGCTTTTTTTGTGACAGTACCGCTTTTAGCGCATAGAACGATCCCGGCTGTACACAGAGTTGGATTCTCACTGTTTTTAGCTGTCATTAGTTTTAGCACCATAAAAGAACCGCCAGCACTCGACATAGACGGTCTTTATATGATGCTTGCGGTGAAAGAAGCGATGGTCGGCCTGCTGCTTGGGCTGATTGCATACATCATGGTGTCCGCTGTTCAAATTGCCGGCTCATTCATTGATTTTCAAATGGGTTTTGCGATTGCCAATATTATTGATCCGCAAACAGGGGCGCAAACGCCGCTGATGGGACAGTTTTTTTATACGGTCACATTGCTGTTGATGCTGGCAACAAACGCACATCATCTGCTGCTTGATGGAATCTATTACAGCTTTCAATACATTGCAGTTGATCAATATGCGCTGAATTTCGGCAGTGAATCCTTTGCTTACTTTATCGCAAAGAGCTTCAACCAAATGTTTATCATAGCCTTTCAAATCTCGGCACCTGTAGTGGCAAGTCTATTTTTAGTCGATTTGGCACTGGGGATTGTGGCACGTACAGTTCCGCAAATGAACGTATTTGTGGTCGGACTTCCTATTAAAATCGGTGTGAGTTTTATTATGATCATCATCTGTATGGGCGTCATCTTCGGGGTTGTCCAAAATACATTTGAAACGATTGTACTCACCATGAGGAATTTCTTAGCATTGGTCGGTGGTTCGTCATGATGACAAGGCTTAGACTAGACTTGCAATTTTTCGCAGGTGAAAAAACAGAAAAAGCAACGCCGAAAAAAAGGCGGGATTCACGTAAAAAAGGACAGGTTGCCAAAAGTACCGACGTCAATACAGCCATCTCATTTCTATTAATCTTTTTATCATTCTTTTTTATTGGGCCTTTTATGAAAGAGCGGATTATCGCGCTCATTGAACGTTTTTATTCAACAACTATGCTAATGAAGGTTAGCACATCTAATATTCATCAACTATTCTTGGAATTGCTTCAGGAAACAGGGCTCCTCCTCATGCCAATCCTTGGTGTTGGTATGCTGGCGGGCATTCTCAGTAACTATTTACAAGTCGGCTTTCTCTTTTCACCAGAAGTGATCAAACCGAAATTAGAAAAGCTTGACCCAATCAAAGGATTTAAACGGATATACAGTATTCGAGCCCTCGTAGAGCTATTAAAATCGATTTTGAAAATTGGCTTTGTTGGCTTTGCCACATTTATTGCTCTTTGGATGCACTTTGATGAAATTCTGCGTCTTCCTTTATTAACAGCAGAGGAAACCCTTCATTTCGTCGCAAATATGACCTTGATTATGGGGCTGTATGCTGCTGGTGCTCTTCTGATCTTAGCAGGGCTTGATTATATGTATCAGAAATTTGATTATGAAAAAAACTTGCGGATGTCCAAACAAGACATCAAAGATGAGTATAAAAAATCAGAGGGTGACCCGCTCATAAAATCAAAGATTAAACAGCGTCAGCGGGAAATGGCCATGAGACGGATGATGCAGGAAGTCCCAAAAGCGGACGTCATCATTACAAACCCAACCCACTATGCCATTGCTTTAAAGTATGACGAAGAAAAAATGGACGCGCCCTTTGTTGTCGCAAAGGGAACCGATATTTTGGCTTTGAAAATTAGAACGATTGCGAAAGAGCACGATATCATGACCGTAGAAAACCGGCCGCTCGCTCGTGCACTATATGATCAGGTCGACATCGACCAAGCGGTGCCAGAAGAATATTTTAAGGCGATCGCAGAAATTTTAGCTTACGTCTATAAAACGAAACAAAAGATTTTATGAATTTTTGGTTTTAAAAGGAGAGAACAGGCATGTCAGCAAGAGATTTATCTGTTATATTCAGTGTTATTTTAATTGTGGCGATGCTGGTCATACCGTTTCCGCCAATGCTATTAAGTATTTTAATCATTATTAATATTTCTCTTGCGCTTATCGTGCTTCTCACCACTATGAACATGCAAGAACCACTGGAATTTTCAATTTTTCCATCATTGCTTTTGCTCTTAACACTGTTTCGTTTAGGGCTTAACATCTCTACAACACGTTCTATTCTTTCAACAGGAGATGCTGGAAAGGTTGTAGAAACGTTCGGTTCATTTGTTGTTGGAGGAAATATCATCGTTGGTCTCGTTGTTTTCCTTATTCTGATCATCATTCAGTTTATTGTTATTACTAAAGGGGCTGAGCGTGTATCAGAGGTTGCGGCAAGATTTACACTTGATGCGATGCCAGGTAAACAAATGAGTATTGACGCTGATTTAAATGCAGGAATGCTGACAGAAAGTGAAGCAAGAAACCGCCGTGAAAAAGTAGCGAGGGAAGCAGACTTTTATGGAGCGATGGACGGTGCCAGTAAGTTCGTTAAAGGGGACGCCATCGCTGGTATTATCATCGTTATCATCAATATTATATTTGGAATTATTATTGGGATGCTTCAGCAAGGCATGTCGATTCAAGAATCAGCTTCCCACTTTACCCTGTTAACAGTAGGGGACGGAATTGTTTCTCAAATTCCGGCACTCCTCATCTCAACGGCAACAGGGATTGTCGTGACGAGAGCAGCTTCTAACGGAAACCTTGGATCAGACATTACGAGTCAGCTCTTTGCCTTCCCAGCCATGCTTTATGTCACAGCAGGAACGATCTTCCTTCTTGGTTTGTTTACGCCAATCGGCGTACTTTTAACTGGGCCAATTGCAGGTTTAATAGCACTTGGCGCATATATGATGTCGAAAAACAAACAAGACCAAGAAGAAATTGAAGAGGTACTGGAGGAACAGGCAGAGGTAGAAGAGATGAAAAGTCCAGAAAGCGTCATTCATCTCCTGCAAATGGATGCCATTGAATTTGAATTTGGCTACGGCCTCATTCCGCTCGCTGATGCAAATCAGGGCGGTGACCTGTTAGACCGAATTGTGATGATCCGAAGGCAGCTTGCCCTCGAACTTGGTCTTGTCATTCCAGTCGTCCGAATCCGGGACAATATCGCACTGAACCCAAATGAATACCGGTTGAAAATTAAAGGGAACGAAGTAGCAAAAGGGGAGCTGCTGCTTGATCACTACTTAGCGATGTCCCCAACGCCTGATGATGATCCGATTGAAGGAATTGAAACAATCGAACCATCCTTTGGCCTGCCGGCTAAATGGATATCAGAAGCAGAAAAAGATCAAGCCGAGATGCTAGGCTATACGGTTGTGGACCCAGCATCGGTTGTGTCTACTCACATTACAGAGAAAATTAGACAAAACACACATGAATTGCTCGGACGCCAAGAAACGAAGCAATTAATCGATCATCTGAAAGAAAGTTATCCTGTCTTAGTAGATGAGGTAACGCCAAATCCGCTGGCAGTCGGTGATATTCAAAAAGTACTGGCGAAGCTGCTGAAAGAAAAGGTCTCTATCCGAAACCTTGTCACCATTTTTGAGACGCTTGCAGACTACGGAAAATTAACGACTGATACAGATTTATTAACAGAGTATGTCAGACAGGCGCTCGCAAGACAGATTACCGCACAGTATGCAAGAGAAAATGAATCATTGAAAGTCGTGACATGCTCAGGCCGAGTCGAAAAAGTAATTGCAGATAGCGTTCAGCAGACAGAGCATGGCAACTACTTATCGTTAGATCCAGAATCCTCTGAAAGTGTGATTCAATCAGTGGCGAGAGAAATTGAACAGCTTTCGCTTCGTCAGGAAACGCCGGTTCTATTATGCTCACCTCCTATAAGAATGTACGTTAAGCAGTTGTTAGAAAGATATTTCCCAGATTTACCGGTACTATCTTATAACGAACTAGAAGCGAATGTGGAAGTACAGAGCATCGGAGTGGTGGATATCTAATGAAAATGAAAAAAATCACAGCAAATTCTATGCAGGAGGCAACGATTCAAATTAGGCAGCAGCTTGGGAAAGATGCCGTTATTTTAAATTCTAAAACCGTTGTCAAACGCAAACTGTTCGGGTTAAAGAAGCAGCAAATGGTCGAAGTGATTGCAGTGCTGGATCAAGATTTCGAGGAAAGAGCTGGTAAAGGTTTAAACCCTGCGCCGCCTCTTCCAGTGTTACCAAAAAAGGAACAAGTTCAAAAGCTGCCCGAAGAGCCATCCTTTGCTCCCAAGGCGGCGAAACAAGCGCCTTCTCATGCTCAGCCTTTAGAATATGTGAGGAATGAACGGCATGCGGGTATTCTGCCTGATCCTCTCATAGCAATCGATCAAAAGCTAAAGGATCAAGGTCTTGATGATGCTATTCGAGACGAATGCCTGAAGGGTCTTTTAACAAAGGGCGCAGTTAAAGATGATCACATAAATAAAGAGCTTGAACAACTGCTGACAGATATGCTGCCAGCGCAAACCTCTGATGAGCCGATGATTTCGTCAAAATACATTGTACTGTTCGGTTCAACCGGAGCTGGTAAAACGACAACGATTGCAAAGCTGGCCGCTAAAACAGCCATTCAGCAGCAAAAGAAGATTGCTTTTATTACAACCGATACGTACCGGATTGCAGCAATCGAACAGCTGAAAACTTATGCTGAACTGCTGAATGCACCGCTTGAAGTTTGTTATTCGAGAGAGGATTTTGTAAAAGCCCAAGAGACCTTTAAAGAGTATGATCATATTTTCATCGATACAGCAGGCCGTAACTTTAAAGAAGAAGCGTATATCAAAGAGCTGACCGACATTATTCCATTTGATGAGAGCATTCAAAGTTTTCTCGTGATGAGTGCCACATCGAAGTATCAAGACATGAAAGCCATGGTCAAACGTTTTGAACACGTTCCAATCGATCAATTCATTTTTACAAAAGTAGATGAAACGGACACGATGGGAACCATTTTTCAAATCATTGCAGACTCTCAAATCAAACTTGGTTTTTTAACAAATGGCCAAAATGTGCCTGAGGATATTCTTGAAGGCTCTCCTCTTGAACTAACAAGGATGGTTTTACAATCATGAAGCCCGACCAAGCAGAAGGGTTAAGAAAACTAGTTCAGCAGAGTCAAATGATCACACCGGCTCCTCTTAACGTCAGCGGACAGGCAAAAACCATTGCCGTCATGAGCGGTAAAGGCGGGGTAGGTAAATCGAATTTGACACTGAATATGGCACTGTCTATCGCAAGTACAGGCAAAAGAGTGTTAGTGATCGATCTTGATTTTGGGATGGGGAATATTGATATTTTACTAGGGAAAACATCGACTAGTTCTATATTAGATGTTCTCGTCAGAAAAAAATCCTTCCAAGCAGCCATGACAAAAGGAACGGATAACCTATATTACATTTCTGGCGGAAGCGGACTTGAACAGCTGTTTTCTTTAGATAAAGATCAATGGTCGTTCTTTTTGGAAGAGATGGAAAGAATGATGCAGGGCTTTGATTGTATTTTCTTTGATATGGGTGCTGGCTTGTCAAAAGATCAGCTGCCTTTTGTCTTATCAGCAGGAGAAGTGGTCGTTGTGACTACGCCAGAGCCAACATCCATCATGGATGCCTACAGCGCGATTAAACACTTAGCCATTCATCAGTTTGAACGGTCTGTGCAAATCATAGTCAACCGGTGTAAAAGCCCGTCAGAAGGGTCTGAAACCTACCGGAAATTAGCAGGAGTGGTCACATCTTTTCTTCACAGAAAACTTGTATTTGCTGGTGCTGTGCCTGATGATCCTGCGGTTCCTAAAGCAGTATCAGAACAAATTCCATTTTATATGAAGCAGCCTCATTCAAGGCTGAGTAAAACGATTAAGATGCTGGCAGAAACACTATATCATCAGCAGATAAGAGAGGCACGGAGAGAACAGCATACGTTTATAGATAAGTTGTCCTCTTTTTTTAAAAGGAGGAAGGTGGACTCATGATCAGAGTGCTAGTAGTAGATGACTCGGCCTTTATGAGAAAGCTCATTAGTGATTTTTTAAGTGCCGAGCAAGAAATAGAAGTCGTCGGAACGGCGCGAAATGGGGAAGATGCCTTAAAACGGATCAAGGAACTGAATCCAGATGTTGTCACATTAGATGTGGAAATGCCTGTTTTAAATGGAACAGAAGCATTAAAACAAATTCTGGCTGAACACGACCTTGCCGTGATTATGGTGTCAAGCCAGACAAAGCAAGGTAAAGATTTAACCATCCATTGCTTAGAACTCGGTGCTTTCGACTTTGTGACAAAGCCTTCGGGAAGTATTTCTCTCGATTTGCACAAAGTGAGGGGGCAAATTGTAGAGCGGGTACTTGCAGCAGGACTGTCAAGGAAACGTACTGAAGAGAGGGTGTCTCCTAAGCCAGTGATAAAGCCGCCAAGTCCAGTGGCTGCACTTCGCCCGCAATCAGTAAAAGGAGGCTCACTCCGAAAGATTATTACTATCGGAACATCTACGGGAGGGCCAAGGGCACTTCAACGAGTCGTAACGAAGCTGCCTAAGGACATAGAGGCACCTATATTGATTGTGCAGCATATGCCGGCAGGATTCACGGCATCACTTGCTACCAGGTTAGATCATTTATCACAAATTACAATTAAAGAAGCACAAGACGGAGACATCGCGAAAAATGGAGTGGCTTACATAGCTCCTGGTGGAATGAATATGTCACTTCATGACCAAGGGGGGTCACTCGTCATTAGGCTGTCCCCTGAAGACACGGAAAGCCGGCACAAACCATCTGTTAACTATTTATTTGAATCCATCAGCAGCATAAAAGGTTACGAGAAAATCGCTGTCATTATGACAGGTATGGGCAGTGACGGTACTGAAGGTGTCAAAAAAATGGTCGCAAGCGGTCATACGAAAGTCATTGCAGAAAAAGAAGAATCATGTGTTGTTTTCGGAATGCCTAAATCAGTCATTAAAGCAGGCCTTGCACATGAAACAAGGCATGTGGATGACATCGCACATGCAATTATAAGCTCCATGAAAAAAGAGAGGGCGTGAACACGTTGGATGTAAACCAATACTTAGATATCTTTTTAGATGAAAGCAGAGAACACTTACAAACTTGTAATGAAAAACTTCTTGATTTAGAAAAGAACCCAACCGACTTGCAGCTAGTGAATGATATATTCAGAGCGGCTCATACATTGAAAGGCATGAGTGCAACGATGGGCTTTGACGATATGGCTCACCTAACGCATCACTTAGAAAACATGTTTGATGCTATCCGTAATGAACAAATGATTGTCACTCCTGAGTCAATGGATACGATGTTCGAAGCACTCGATCACCTTGAAGCAATGGTTCAATCGATTGCAGAAGGCGGAGACGGGAAACGTGATGTCACAGAGATTAGTAAAAAGCTAGATGTGACAGGAAGCCATGCTGAGGCAGCTTCTAGCGTTGAAACAGCGGATGCATCAGCTGCTGCCGCTAATGACTTAGATTATAACGAATTTGAACGAACGGTTCTTGATGAAGCGAGAGAGCAAGGCTTCAAATGCTATGAACTCAACGTGACATTAAGCGAAGCGTGCTTACTAAAAGCCGTTCGTGTCTATATGATTTTTGAAAGACTAAATGAAGCAGGCGAGGTTGTCAAAACCGTTCCAAATGCAGAACTATTAGAATCAGAAGATTTTGAATCTGAATTCAGCATTTCTTATCTTTCTAAACAGCCGATGGACGAAGTGCAGAAAATCGTCACGTCAATCTCAGAGGTTGAGAAGGTTGAAATCTCTGAAGTCTCCGCATTTGAAGAAGCAGCTCCGGCTCAAAAACAAGAGGCGCAGCCTGAACAGAAAAAAGAAGAAGTATCCGTTCCTGCTGCGAAAGCGCCAGCAAATGATGCGCCAAAAGCAAATGGCAATAACGGTGCAGCTGCCGGCGGAACGAAAACAATTCGTGTCAACATCGACCGTCTAGATTCTCTTATGAACCTATTTGAAGAACTTGTGATTGATAGAGGCCGATTAGAACAGATTGCTAAAGAACTAGAAAATAACGAACTCACAGACACAGTCGAAAGAATGACACGTATTTCTGGAGACCTGCAATCAATCATCCTGAACATGAGAATGGTACCTGTTGAAACTGTGTTTAACAGATTCCCGCGTATGATTCGTCAATTGACGAAAGAGCTTAATAAGAAAATTGAACTTATTATTGAGGGTGCTGAGACAGAGCTTGATCGAACAGTGATCGACGAGATTGGAGATCCCCTCTTGCACTTACTTAGAAACAGTCTAGATCACGGGATTGAATCACCAGAAGAACGTGTGAAAAAAGGCAAGCCGGAAAAAGGTACGGTTCTATTAAAAGCGTATCATAGCGGAAACCATGTCTTCATTGAAGTAGAAGATGATGGAGGCGGTATTAACCGTAAAAAGGTGCTTGAAAAAGCGTTAGAGCGCGGGGTTATTACAGAAAGAGAAGCAGAAACGCTTGAAGATCATCAAATTGATTCATTGATCTTTGCAGCAGGATTCTCTACAGCTGATACGATTTCTGACATCTCAGGCCGTGGTGTAGGTCTTGACGTTGTGAAAAACAAGCTGGAATCACTAGGCGGATCTGTGAGCATTAACTCAACAGAAGGACAGGGCTCACTATTCTCAATCCAGCTTCCGCTTACATTATCGATTATTTCCGTTCTTCTTGTAAAACTAGAAGAGGAAACTTTTGCGATTCCGATTTCTTCTATTATTGAAACGGCAGTCATTAAGAAAAGTGACATCCTTCAAACGCATGATCGTGAAGTGATTGATTTCCGCGGATTTATCGTACCGGTCGTGTACTTGAAGAAACAATTCCACGTACCAAATGCGAATGAATTAGAGGAAGAACTGCACATCATTGTTGTTCGTAAAGGAGACAAGCTGACAGCATTTGTGGTCGATTCATTTATTGGTCAGCAAGAGGTTGTATTAAAATCACTAGGAGATTATCTGCCAAACGTATTTGCGATATCCGGCGCAACCATCCTAGGTGACGGTCAAGTTGCACTCATCGTTGACTGTAATGCACTGATCAAGTAAAAAACAATAGAGGAGCGGTCTGAAATGAGTACAGATATCAAAACTGGCGAAAAGATGATTGTGTTTATCGTAAACAAAAAAGAATACGCCATTTCAGTATCAGAAGTAAAGTCCATTGAAAAATGGCAGCAGCCGACAAGAGTTCCTGGCGTTGCCCCTTATATATGCGGTGTTATTAATTTACGCGGTGTCGTGACCCCTGTCATTGACCTGAGAGTCAGACTTGGTTCCACTGACAACGAGATTACAGATGAAACAAGAATGATCATTGTACAAGTTGGCGACATTGAAGTCGGCTGGATTGTTGATGAAGCAAATGATGTGATTACCGTCCATCAGGAAGAAGTAGAATCTTCTCCTGAATCAGCTGAAAAAGAAGGACAGTCATGGGTGACAGGTATCATTAAGCATGATCAGCGTCTTTTCAATATCATTCATGCCGGTGCTGTCCTCGACAAGAGCGTTCAAGGTGCACCTGTTCATTAAGGGGGATGTGAAATGAGCATTTTCAACGAAATTAAAGATGAACAGCTAGATATTTTAGGAGAGGTTGGGAATATCGGGGCAGGCCACGCAGCGTCTGCTCTTGCCAACCTATTGGATCGCAAAATAGATATGGCTGTTCCTTTTGTCAAGGTTCTCTCGTTTGAAGATTTAATGGAATTCTTTGGGGGTGCAGATCTTCCCGTTGCAAGCATTTTCCTGCGAATGGAAGGGGATTTATCCGGTTCAATCTTTTTCATTATGCCGTTTGAGCAAGCGGAGCAATTTGTAAGAGAGCTTGTCCAGGACCCGGCATTTGATATTGATACGATTCATGAACATGAGATGGGAACGTCAGCACTTCATGAGCTGGGAAATATTTTAGCGGGCTCTTATTTATCAGCCCTTGCCGATTTAACAAAATTGCAGCTTTACCCAAGTGTTCCAGATGTCACGCTCGATATGTTCGGGGCTGTCATTAGTGAAGGGTTAATGCAATTCAGTCCTCTTGGCGATCAGGCGATTGTGATTGATACATCTATTTTTGATGATCAAAATAAGCAAGAGCTGAAAGGAAATATGTTTCTATTACCAGACTTTGAATCGTTTGAAAAACTATTCAAAGCATTAGGTAACCTATAATGAACGTGCAAATTCCGGCAGTTGTAAAGGTTGGTATTGCGGATGTTCAGCTTGTCAAAACACCGGACCGCATTCGGACATCCGGTCTCGGTTCTTGCGTAGGGCTTGTCTTGTTTGATCAAGAGAAAAAGCTGGCAGGCCTTGTCCATGTTATGCTTCCAGACTCCTCCCTTTCAAAAGGGGCGGTGGAGAACTTGGCTAAATATGCAGATACAGGTGTCAAGCATACAATTGATCTGCTCCTAAAAGCAGGCGCACGCAAACATGCGCTAAAGGCAAAACTTGCTGGCGGGGCGGAAATGTTTAAGTTTAAGTCAACCAATGATCTTATGAGAATTGGACCTAGAAACGTTTCAGCTGTGAAAGAACATCTATCTCTTCATCATATCCCGATTATTAGTGAGGATACAGGCGGAAACAATGGCCGTACGATTGAATTTGATCCGCTTACGGCAGAGCTTGAGATCCGCACTGTGAAGCAAGGCATTATGAAGATATAACTAAGGAAGTATAGGGGGATAAAGATGCAATCCTTAAATTACGAAGATCAGGCGCTATGGGCTAGATGGAAAGAGTGGAAAGACCCAGCTGCTGGAGATGATCTTATGCGCCGCTATATGCCGCTCGTCACATATCATGTTGGAAGAATTTCCATCGGTCTCCCGAAGTCAGTGCATAAAGAAGACTTGATCAGTCTAGGGATGCTCGGTTTATATGATGCCCTTGAAAAATTTGACCCTGGAAGAGATCTGAAGTTTGATACATATGCATCCTTCAGAATCCGCGGGGCCATCATCGACGGTCTTCGTAAAGAGGACTGGCTGCCTCGTACATCAAGAGAAAAAACAAAAAAAGTAGAAGCGGCTATTGAAAAGCTTGAACAGCGTTATTTGCGTAATGTGACGCCAACAGAGGTGGCTGAGGAACTCGGCATGAGTGAACAGGATGTCGTCACAACGATGAATGAAGGGTTCTTTGCAAATCTGCTCTCAATTGATGAGAAGCTGCATGATCAAGAAGACGGAGAAAACGTTCAAGTCATGATTCGCGACGAGAAGTCTGTGACTCCTGAAGAGAAAATGCTGAAAGATGAATTAATTGAACAGCTTTCTGAAAAAATCACAGAGCTTTCAGAAAAAGAAAAGCTCGTGATCAGTCTTTTCTATAAAGAAGAACTGACATTAACGGAAATCGGTCAAGTGCTCAATTTATCTACTTCGCGCATTTCGCAAATTCATTCAAAGGCCTTGTTCAAGCTTAAGCATCTGCTTGATAAAGCCATTCAATCTTAAAGAGTTAGTGAGTGAAAAAATATGTTATGGCTGATTAGCTTCATGCTTCATGCTGCACTTATTTATTTTGTGATCATTTTATATACGAGAATGAATTCGCTGAAGGCAACAGAACAAAAGCAGCGAGAACTTCTAGAAGAAACGGAAAATACCCTGGCTGCATTTTTGATGGAAGTCAAAGAAGAGAATGACAAACTATCAAAAGTGGCAGCCGCTTCCCCTGATTTTTCTGCTGAAGAGCTGAAATCGGATCTTCAGACACCAAAGCAGCCACAACCACCAATTGAATCCCAGCAATCGGTCGAAAGTGAAGATCCAGTACCAGAGCACCTGTCAGCTCTCCTTAGCGAAGTTGAGGTGCAGGAAGAGAAGGTAAATGAACCCGTTCCACAACTTGAAACAGAGGCTTCTCTGCCTTCTAAAAGTGAAATAGAAGAAACATTCGAGGACCAAGTGAAGACCTTATATGATGAAGGGCGATCACTAGAAGAAATAGCGAAAGAAATGAAAACTGGCAAGACAGAAATCGAGCTTTTATTAAAATTTAGCGGAAAGCTGTAAAGGATTCTTGATTGTCAGTCCATCATGTGTTATATTATTTCTTGGTGTTAAATACACACGCTTAATGATTCGTATGAAGGTGCTGCCGTGGCGCAGTTTTATGTGAACATGACTTAAGCGGAGGAAAAAAAACCATTATATTAGGAGGCAACAAAATGTCAGTTATTTCTATGAAACAATTGCTAGAAGCTGGTGTTCACTTCGGTCACCAAACTCGCCGTTGGAACCCAAAAATGAAGCGTTACATCTTTACAGAGCGTAACGGCATCTACATCATCGACCTTCAAAAAACGGTGAAAAAAGTAGAAGAAGCTTACAACTTCACTAAAAACCTTGCTGCTGACGGAGGAAAAATCCTTTTCGTTGGTACGAAAAAGCAAGCACAAGATTCAGTGAAAGAAGAAGCAATCCGTTCTGGTATGTTCTATGTGAACCAACGCTGGCTTGGTGGAACTTTAACAAACTTTGAAACAATCCAAAAACGTATTAAACGTTTAAAAGATATTGAAAAAATGCAAGAAAACGGTACGTTCGAAGTTCTTCCTAAGAAAGAAGTCGTTCAACTGAAAAAAGAATTAGAGCGTCTTGAAAAATTCCTAGGCGGAATCAAAGACATGAAGAGTCTTCCGGATGCACTTTTCATTATCGACCCTCGTAAAGAGCGTATTGCAGTTGCAGAAGCTCGTAAATTGAATATCCCAATCATCGGTATCGTTGACACAAACTGTGATCCAGACGAAATTGATGTTGTGATCCCTGCAAACGATGATGCAATCCGTGCTGTAAAACTTCTAACTGCTAAAATGGCAGATGCGATTCTTGAGTCTAAACAAGGCGAAGAAGAAGCTGTTGTAGAAGAAACGACAGAAACTGAAACAACAACTGCGTAACCTATTCAAAAGGTGATAAGAGGGAAATGCCTTTTATCACCTTTTTTTCACCTAGTAATCCGTGTTTAACATAGAAGGAGGAAATGTAAAATGGCAATTACTGCTCAATTAGTTAAAGAACTGCGTCAAAAAACTGGTGCAGGTATGATGGACTGTAAAAAAGCGTTAACAGAAACTGATGGTGACATCGAGAAAGCAATCGACCTTCTAAGAGAAAAAGGAATCGCAAAAGCTGCGAAAAAAGCAGACCGTATTGCGGCAGAAGGATTAACTCTTATCAAAACTGACGGCAACACAGGCGTAATCCTAGAAGTGAACTCTGAGACTGATTTCGTTGCGAAAAACGAAGGATTCCAAGCACTTCTTAACGAACTTGCTGATCATTTGCTTGCTGCTAAACCTGCAACAATTGAAGAAGCTCATGCTTCTAAAATGGAAAACGGTTCAACAGTTGAAGAGCATATCACATCTGCAATTGCGAAAATCGGAGAGAAAATCACTCTACGCCGTTTCTCTGTCATCACGAAAGAAGATAATGCTGCATTCGGTTCTTACCTTCACATGGGCGGACGTATCGGTGTGTTAGCTGTTCTTAACGGAACAACTGACGAAGATCTTGCAAGAGACATTGCAATGCACGTTGCAGCTGTAAACCCTAAATACATTTCTCGTGACCAAGTGTCAGAAGAAGAAGCAAACCGTGAGCGTGAAGTATTAACACAGCAAGCGCTTCAAGAAGGAAAGCCTGAAAACATCGTAGCTAAAATGGTAGAAGGCCGTCTAAACAAATTCTTCGAAGAAATTTGCTTACTTGACCAAGCGTTCGTTAAAAACCCAGATGAAAAGGTGAAACAAGTTGTAGCAGCGAAAAACGCAACTGTTCAAACTTATGTTCGCTATGAAGTGGGCGAAGGTATCGAAAAGCGTCAAGACAACTTTGCTGAAGAAGTTATGAGCCAAGTGAAAAAATAATGTTTGAAAAGCTCTCTGGGGCTTTTTTAGGGAGCACAAGCACTGTGTTCCCTATTTTTTAGAGGATATTGATTTACAAAAGGCAGTTTCTTACGCATAATAAGAGACGGTATAGTATACACTTGGAGGTTATCATGAGCAAACCGAAATATAATCGCATTGTACTGAAGCTAAGTGGCGAAGCACTAGCGGGTGATGCTGGAAATGGAATTAACCCAACTGTCATTCAATCAATTGCAAAGCAAGTAAAAGAAATTGCAGAGCTTGATGTTGAAGTTGCAGTCGTTGTAGGCGGAGGAAACCTTTGGCGCGGGAAGACAGGCAGTGATCTAGGAATGGACCGTGCAACAGCAGACTACATGGGGATGCTGGCAACAGTGATGAATTCACTGGCGTTGCAGGACAGCCTAGAAACGCTTGGCATTCAGTCTAGAGTGCAAACCTCTATTGAAATGAGACAGGTTGCAGAGCCATACATAAGAAGAAAAGCGATCCGTCATCTTGAAAAGAAACGTGTCGTCATTTTTGCTGCTGGAACAGGGAACCCTTATTTCTCTACAGATACTACGGCAGCACTTCGAGCAGCAGAAATAGAAGCAGATGTCATTTTAATGGCAAAAAATAATGTAGATGGTGTCTACAGTGCTGATCCTCGTACAGATGCGGATGCAGTAAAATATGATAAGCTTTCATATCTTGATGTACTTAAAGAAGGGCTTGCTGTAATGGATTCTACTGCGTCCTCATTATGTATGGACAATGACATTCCATTAATCGTATTCTCCATTATGGAAGAAGGAAATATTAAACGTGCCGTAAACGGCGAATCAATCGGAACGATCGTGAGGGGGAAATAACGTGTCAAAAGAAGTGTTGAACCAAACGAAAGAAAAAATGGAAAAAGCCGTACAAGCATACGGACGTGAGCTTGCAACTGTTCGTGCAGGCCGTGCAAATGCTTCACTGCTTGATAAAGTGACAGTTGATTATTACGGTGCACAAACACCACTTAACCAAATTGCGTCAATCACAGTGCCAGAAGCACGTATGCTGATTATCACTCCTTACGATAAAACAGCAATCGGTGATGTCGAAAAAGCGATCCAAAAGTCTGATCTTGGCATCACGCCAACAAGTGACGGAAATGTGATCCGCATTGCGATTCCTGCGCTGACAGAAGAAAGACGTAAAGAGCTTGTGAAAGTAGTAAAAAAATATTCAGAAGAAGCAAAAGTGGCTGTTCGTAACGTGCGTCGTGATGCAAACGATGATTTGAAAAAGCTTGAGAAAAATGGGGAGATCACTGAAGATGAATTAAGATCATCAACAGAGGATGTTCAAAAATTGACAGATGAATATGTCGCTAAAATTGATGACGTGACGAAAGATAAAGAAAAAGAAATCATGGAAGTTTAAGAAAAAACTATGTACAATAGATAATAGTGAAAAGACCCTCTTCATGTTTACAGGGGGTTTTTTTGTTAATACTGTTGATGACTATATTTTAGCGGGAACGCAACCTTTTTGGGTGATGGAGGAATCTCATGCTCAATATACTCAAAAATTGGAAGAATCAGCAAACAGCAGCTTCCAACTTAGAAAGCCTGACAAAAGAAGACATATTAAATGGAGAAATTCCTGAACATATCGCCATTATCATGGATGGGAACGGAAGATGGGCGAAAAAACGTGCTCTTCCACGGGTAGCAGGTCATCATGAAGGAATGAAAGTCGTCAAGCGCATGACAAAGCTTGCAAATGAGCTGAATGTCAAAGTGCTGACTTTGTATGCTTTCTCTACGGAAAATTGGAAACGTCCAAAACTAGAAGTAGACTTTTTAATGAAACTTCCTGAAGAATTTTTAAACATCTACCTGCCTGAACTCATCGAAGAAAATGTCCGTGTGCGTTTAACAGGTGATCCAGACGGCCTCCCGCAGCATACGAAAAAAGCGGTAGAGAACGCAGTAAAGAGTACGGCGAACAACGACGGACTCATTTTAAACTTTGCGCTCAACTATGGAGGGCGCACAGAAATCGTCTCCGCATGCAGACAAATTTCTGAAAAGGTCAAAGAAGGTAAGCTTCAAGCAGAAGACATCACAGAAGAGATGTTTTCAGCTTATTTAATGACAGAATCTCTTCAAGATCCGGATTTGCTCATTCGCACGAGTGGAGAAATTAGATTAAGCAACTTTATGCTTTGGCAAATTGCGTACAGCGAGTTTGTCTTTACGGATGTGCTTTGGCCTGACTTTTCTGATGAGCACCTTATAGGCGCTATCGGAGAGTATCAGCGCCGCGGCCGGAGGTTCGGTGGAATTTAGAGGGTGGTGCAGATGAAACAAAGAATTTTGACGGGTGTTTTGGCAGCTGCAGTCTTTTTGCTTGCTGTTATATATGGACAGATGCCATTTACCCTGCTGATTTATTTAATGGGAAGTGTCGCTCTCTTTGAGCTTTTAAGAATGAAAAAGATCTCGATTTTCAGCTTTCCTGGTATTGTCAGCTTAATATTGCTTTGGCTTTTAATGGGCGGAGACAACAGCTTCTTCCCAAACGTAGACGCATCAAAAATGCAGATTGCTTTATTTGCAGTCTTAATACTTTTAACTTATACAGTTTTGAGCAAAAACTCTTTCACATTCGATGAGGTTGCTTTTGTTGTATTAGCCACATTATATATTGGCGTTAGTTTCTATTATTTTATCCAAATTAGAGGCTTATATGGCATGAGTGCCATCTTCTTCGCAGCAGTGATTATTTGGTCTACTGACTCAGGAGCCTACTTTATTGGGAAATCTATGGGGAAACGAAAGCTTTGGCCAGAAATCAGCCCAAACAAAACAGTAGAAGGATTTATCGGCGGAATCGTCACAGCGGTCGTGTTGTCACTTGTGTTTCAGGCGGTTACAGGATTTTTGCCATCATATCTGCTTGTGATGTTTATTACTCTTTTACTCAGTATCTTTGGACAGCTTGGCGACCTTGTGGAATCTGCTTTAAAGCGTCATTATCACGTGAAGGATTCAGGGACAATTCTCCCTGGTCATGGCGGGATTTTGGACAGGTTTGACAGCTTTTTATTCGTTCTGCCGTTTTTATACTTACTGCTCGCAACGTTTGCCAGCTAACCTCATAGAAACTTATTGAACGAGAGAAGGAGTGGCAATTTGAAATATATTTCGCTATTAGGCGCAACAGGATCAATTGGAGAACAAACGTTAGATGTGATCAGGCAGCACCCGGACAAGTTTAAGCTGAAAGCCATGACATTTGGCAGGAATATAGCAAAGGCGATTCCGATCATTGAGCGCTTTCAGCCTGAATTCGTCGGCTGTGTAGACGAAGAAACCTATCACACACTAAAGAATCATTCATTTGCATACAATGTGAAGCTGGCTGCTGGTGATGAAGCCAATATCGAGGCAGCGACCTATGATGCAGTGGACGTTGTGGTCAATGCACTTGTAGGCAGTGTTGGACTTGTTCCAACATTAAAGGCCATTGAACAAAAAAAGACGATTGCACTCGCAAATAAGGAAACACTTGTGACAGCTGGTCATATAGTAAAAGAGTACGCCAAAACATATGATGTACCTTTACTTCCTGTCGATAGTGAGCATTCCGCTATTTTTCAATGCCTGCAAGGTGAACAAGCTAAAAACATTGAACGCTTAATCGTGACAGCTTCAGGTGGTAGTTTCCGAGATAAAAAACGAACTGAACTTGAAGGTGTTACGGTTGAAGAAGCACTGAACCATCCGAACTGGTCGATGGGAGCGAAAATCACCATTGATTCAGCGACGATGATGAATAAAGGGCTCGAGGTGATCGAGGCGCATTGGTTGTTTGATATCCCTTATGAACAAATTGATGTGCTGCTACATAAAGAGAGCATTATCCATTCGATGGTCGAATTTCACGACAAAAGCGTCATGGCTCAGTTAGGGACACCTGACATGAGAGTACCTATTCAATATGCACTCACATACCCTGACAGGGCGCCGTTACAAGAAGCGAAATCATTGAACCTTTGGGAGATCGGACAATTGAATTTCCAAAAAGCGGATTTTGACAGGTATCGCTGCTTACATTTTGCTTATGAATCAGGTAAAATAGGAGGGACAATGCCTGCTGTACTCAATGCAGCAAATGAAATGGCAGTCGATGCATTTCTGAAAGGCAAAGTAACGTTCCTGCAAATTGAAGAATTGATTGAAAAGGCACTAATTAGACATCATGTGATTTCAACGCCTAGTTTGCAAGATATCCATGAAGTGGACAAAGATACACGAGACTTTGTTCAATCAATCCTCACATAAGGTGGTATGTTCGTGAATACAGTGATTGCGTTTATTATTATTTTTGGAACGCTCGTTTTTTTCCACGAGCTTGGCCATTTAATTATGGCGCAGCGCGCGGGGATTTTATGCCGCGAGTTCGCAATTGGTTTTGGGCCGAAGATTTTCTCCTTTAAACGAAAAGAAACCGTTTATACCATTAGACTTCTTCCTATTGGCGGATTTGTTAAAATGGCTGGAGAAGACCCTGAAGTCATAGAAATTAAACCAGGTCATACAGTGGGGCTCTTATTCAATGAGCAAAATGAAGTAGAAAAGATCATTTTAAATGATAAAGAAAAATATCCTGATGCACTTGTCATCGAAGTTGAGCAGATTGATTTAGATCATGCCATGAGAATCTCAGGATATGAAGCTGGAAATGAAGATATTCTGACTGGCTACAATGTTAGTCAAACAAGTTTCTATATTGCAGATGGTGAAGAAATTCAAATCGCACCATACAATCGTCAATTCGGTTCAAAAACGGTATGGCAGCGAATTAAAGCCATCGCAGCTGGACCGATCATGAACTTTATTCTGGCGTATGTGATTTTGGTTGCTTTGGGCTTTATTCAAGGGGTAACCGTTGATGATCCTGTACTCGGTAAGCTCACGAAAGACGGCCGAGCGGCGGAGGCTGGACTCATGCAGGGAGATCACATCGTGTCCATTAACGGCGACAAAATGAATTCTTGGACAGACGTCGTTCAAACAGTTCAAAAGAACCCTGAGAAAAAAATGAATGTCGTCATTGACCGAGACGGCAAAGAAAGCACTGTGCAGGTTGTACCAGAAGCTGTGAAAGCTGACGGAAAAAGCATTGGCCGTTTCGGATCTTATCCGCCAACGGAAAATGGATTCTTGAAAGTCATTTCATCTTCAGGAACAACTGTCATTTCAACGGCAGGTCTGATCTTAACGAACTTGCAAAAAATTGTCACAGGACAATTTTCACTGGACATGTTAGCAGGTCCTGTTGGAATTTATGACATGACAGGAGAAGTAGCCAAACAAGGTGTGTTAACATTAATGCAGTTTGCGGCGTTCCTCAGTATCAACCTAGGCATCGTGAATTTATTACCGATTCCTGCACTAGACGGAGGACGTTTACTATTCTTATTTGTTGAAGCCATTCGCGGTAAACCAATTAATCGTGAGAAAGAAGCACTTGTTGTCTTTATCGGTGTTGCTTTCCTCATGCTGTTAATGTTAGTGGTAACGTGGAATGACATTCAGCGGTTATTTTTATAAAAACCATTCTCTCTTGTTTCTCATTCCGGGAAACAAGAGTTTTTGTGAGAAGTCCTATTTCATAAATGAGGTGTAACGACATGAGACAATCCCTGACTTTCATTCCAACTCTTCGAGAGGTGCCGGCAGATGCTGAGGCAAAAAGTCATCAACTCTTAGTAAGAGCTGGGTTTATTAGACAAAATACAAGTGGAATCTATCATTATCTGCCGCTTGCGCATAAAGTCATTCAGCATATTCAATCCATCGTCCGCAAGGAAATGGAAAAGGCAGGCGCAGCTGAACTGTTAATGCCAGTGCTGCAGCAGGCAGAAATGTGGCAAGAGTCAGGAAGATGGTATACATACGGTCCAGAACTGATGCGTATGAAGGATCGCCATGGCCGTGAATTTGCGCTTGGCCCAACCCACGAAGAAGTGATCACATCACTAGTACGCAGCGAAGTGAAATCGTATAAGAAGCTTCCTTTAACTCTATATCAAATTCAATCAAAATTCCGTGATGAACAGAGGCCACGCTTTGGACTGCTGCGCGGACGTGAATTTATTATGAAGGATGCATACTCATTCCATTCTTCACCAGAAAGCCTTGATGAAACATACAACAAAATGTTTACGGCCTACTCTAATGTGTTCTCAAAAGTGGGTCTCAATTTTAGACCAGTCATTGCAGATTCAGGGGCAATGGGCGGAAAAGATACGCATGAGTTCATGGCGCTCTCAGAAGTCGGAGAGGATACCATCGCTTATTCTGATACTTCCTCATATGCTGCGAATATCGAAATGGCTGAGGCTGTATATCACGGAGAAGAAGCAAATCCTGCGGACTTCAAAGAGCTTGAAAAAGTCCACACGCCGCAGGTGAAAACCATTCAAGATGTGGCTGGATTTTTAGAAGTTCACCCTTCTGCTTGCATTAAATCTGTTTTGTTTAAAGCAGATGATGCGTATGTTCTGATCCTTACTAGAGGCGATCATGAAGTAAATGATGTGAAAGTGAAAAACTTGGTAGGAGCACAGCTTGTCGAGCTTGCTTCACGCGAAGAAGTGCTAGAAGTCATTGGAACTGAGCCTGGATTTGTTGGACCTGTTAAATTGGAAGCAGAAGTCGATATTTATGCGGACCTTGCTGTGAAGGGAATGACAAATGCAGTCGCTGGTGCAAACGAAGCGGATTATCACTATGTCAATGTCAATCCTGCACGTGATGTGTCAGTGAAAGAATTTACAGATCTTCGCTTGATTCAAGAAGGAGACGTTTCTCCAGATGGAGAAGGCACCATTCAGTTTGCAAAAGGGATTGAAGTAGGACAAGTCTTTAAACTGGGCACTCGTTATTCTGAGTCAATGGATGCTACGTACCTCGATGAGAATGGTCGTGCGCAGCCTATGATTATGGGCTGCTATGGCATCGGCATCTCTAGAACGCTTTCAGCGATTGTTGAACAGCATCACGATGAGAAAGGAATCATTTGGCCGGAAACAGTGGCGCCATATGACCTTCACCTCCTTGCATTAAATATGAAAAACGATGCGCAAAAAGAACTGGCTGAAACGTTGTACGATCGCTTAGAAGATGAAGGCTTCGACGTACTGTTCGATGACCGCCAGGAGCGAGCAGGAGTGAAATTTGCAGACAGTGATTTAATTGGACTGCCAATTCGCATTAGCTGCGGAAAACGTTCAGAAGAAGGTATTGTTGAAGTGAAGTTTAGAAAATCAGGTGAATCACATGAAGTATCTGTTGATGATCTGATTTCGTTTATACGCCAAGCATAAAACGAACAAAAAAATGAAGGTACCTCCTGTAGAAAAGAGGTACCTTTCTGATTGACAAAAGGAGGGTCCTGTCTTGGATGAACAATTACCGATCACACGGCGGCAATTTCATATATTACTCAATCAGATTCAAATGACAGATGATGACCTCAGTCGTTACTTTGAAGAAGGGGAAATCGTCAAATTAACGGTGCATAAGGCGACGAAAACATGGCATTTCCTTTTTAAATTTAAGGCGCTTTTGCCTTACAAAGTATACGCCATGTTTCTCAGCAGGCTGACAAATGCATTTTCTCATATTGCACAAATCACTTGTACGATTGAAGTGAATGATCCGCACATATCTGAAGAACTCGTGCAATCGTACTGGTCACATTGTGTGGAAGAACTTCAAGGGATTTCTCCCCCAATCATCAGTTTGCTTCAGCAGCAAAAACCATCGCTGTCTGGACATAAAATCATCATTAAAACGAAAAGCGAAACAGAGGCACTCGCTATTAAGAAGAAGTACAGCCCAATGCTCCAGGCTGCATTTAAACAAGTGGGCTTTCCAGAGCTGCAATTCGATACAGAAATTTTTGTATCAGATCAAGAGATTCAGAAGTTCAGAGAACAAAAGCTTGCTGAAGATCAAGAAAGAGCCATGCAAGCCCTCACTGAGATGGAGAAGAAAGAAAGTGAGGAGCAGGATGAAGCTCCGTCTGGCCCTTTGATGATTGGCTATCAAATCAAAGACAATGAAGAAATTCGTACGCTTGATAGTATCATGGACGAGGAAAGAAGAATTACCGTTCAAGGCTACGTATTCGATGCAGAAACGCGTGAGCTGAAAAGCGGGAGAACGCTTTGTATCTTTAAGATCACAGATTATACAAACAGTATTTTGATCAAAATGTTTGCAAGAGAAAAAGAAGATGCTCAGCTGATGAAATCATTGAAAAAAGGCATGTGGGTGAAAGCAAGAGGAAGCATTCAAAATGATACATTTGTCAGAGATCTTGTCATGATCGCCAATGATGTGAATGAAATGAAACCGCAGCTGAAAGAAGATACAGCACCTGAGGGTGAAAAGCGTGTGGAGCTTCATTTACATTCCCCTATGAGCCAAATGGATGCTGTCACTGGCATTGGCAGGCTTGTTGAACAAGCAAAAAAATGGGGACATGAAGCAATTGCCCTGACCGATCATGCCGTTGTACAATCCTTCCCTGATGCGTATGCAGCAAGTAAAAAGCATGGCATCAAAATGATGTACGGTGTGGAAATCAACTTAGTTGATGATGGTGTACCGATTGCATATAACCCAGAGCACCGCTTGTTAGAGGATGCGACGTATGTCGTATTTGACGTTGAGACAACTGGACTTTCAGCCGTTTATGATACGATCATTGAGCTGGCAGCAGTGAAAATAAAAGGCGGGGAAATTATTGACCGCTTTGAAGCATTTGCAAATCCCCATCACCCGTTATCAGCGACAACCATCGAATTAACAGGTATCACCGATGATATGGTGAGAGATGCACCAGATGTTGTCGACGTTGTGCGGGATTTCAAAGAATGGATTGGACAAGATATCCTTGTTGCGCACAATGCGAGCTTTGATATGGGCTTTTTAAATGCAGCGTATAAACGCCTGTTAAAAACAGATAAAGCGTCAAACCCTGTCATTGATACACTTGAACTTGGCCGATTCCTTTACCCAGAATTTAAAAATCACCGGCTGAACACCCTTTGTAAAAAGTTCGATATTGAACTGACGCAGCATCACCGGGCGATCTATGATGCAGAGGCGACAGGCTATCTCATGCTGAAGATGCTAAAAGATGCGGCTGAAAAAGAGATTGCCTATCACGATCAATTGAATGAAAACATGGGGCAGTCGAATGCGTACCAGCGCTCACGTCCTTACCATGCGACTTTGATTGCTCAAAATGAGACAGGACTTAAGAATTTATTTAAGCTTGTTTCACTTTCTCATATTCATTATTTCTACCGGGTCCCGCGTATTCCGCGCTCACAGCTTGAGAAATATCGAGAAGGTTTAATTGTTGGGTCTGCTTGTGATAAGGGTGAGGTATTTGAAGGAATGATGCAAAAGTCACCTGATGAGGTGGAAGACATTGCAGCATTTTATGATTATTTAGAGGTACATCCGCCAGAAGTGTATCAGCACCTGCTGCAGCTTGAGCTTGTTCGAGATGAACGTGCGTTAAAAGAAATCATCACAAACATTGTAAGGCTCGGCGAAAAGCTGAATAAACCAGTTGTAGCGACTGGAAATGTACATTACCTGCATCCAGAGGACAAAATTTATCGTAAAATCTTAATTTCATCACAGGGTGGAGCGAATCCGCTGAACCGCCATGAACTGCCAAAAGTTCATTTTAGAACGACAGATGAAATGCTCGAAGCGTTCTCCTTCCTAGGAGACGAAAAAGCGAAAGAGATCGTCGTAACGAATACGCAAAAAGTATCTGAGATGGTCGAAAGCATTAAACCTATCAAAGATGATCTTTACACACCAAAAATTGAAGGTGCAGATGAAGAAATACGGGAAATGAGCTATCAAATGGCGCGCAGCATCTACGGAGATGACCTGCCGAAAATCGTAGAAGACCGCATTGAGAAAGAATTAAAAAGTATTATCGGTCATGGCTTCGCCGTTATTTACTTAATCTCTCATAAGCTCGTAAAAAAATCACTTGATGATGGATATCTTGTTGGTTCAAGGGGATCTGTCGGCTCATCTCTTGTTGCGACATTAACAGAGATTACTGAAGTGAATCCACTTGCACCTCATTATGTATGCCCAAGCTGTAAGCACTCTGAGTTCTTTAATGACGGATCTGTTGGTTCAGGCTTTGACCTTCCTGATAAAGACTGTCCAGAATGTGGTACGCCGTATAAAAAAGACGGACATGATATTCCGTTTGAAACGTTCCTAGGTTTTAAAGGAGACAAAGTCCCTGATATTGACTTGAACTTCTCAGGTGAATATCAGCCGATAGCGCATAACTATACGAAAGAGTTGTTCGGGGAAGAATATGTATACCGAGCGGGTACGATTGGTACCGTTGCAGAAAAAACAGCATATGGTTACGTGAAAGGCTATGCAGGAGATCATAACCTTCATATGAGAGGCGCTGAAATCGACCGGCTTGTACAAGGCTGTACAGGGGTAAAACGGACAACGGGCCAGCATCCAGGCGGGATTATCGTTGTGCCTGATTATATGGACATTTACGATTTCTCACCTATTCAATACCCAGCAGATGCGACAGGTTCCGATTGGAAGACGACACATTTTGATTTCCATTCCATCCACGATAACTTGCTCAAGCTGGATATTCTTGGGCACGATGATCCAACGGTCATTCGTATGCTTCAAGATTTAAGCGGAATCGATCCAAAAACGATTCCAACAGATGACCCTGAAGTGATGAAGATTTTCCAAGGGACAGAGCCTCTAGGTGTAACAGAAGAGCAAATAGGCTGTAAAACAGGTACACTCGGTATCCCGGAATTTGGGACAAGATTTGTTCGGCAAATGCTAGAGGATACAAAACCAACGACCTTCTCAGAGCTTGTTCAGATTTCTGGACTATCACACGGTACGGATGTATGGCTTGGAAACGCGCAAGAGCTCATTCACAATAAAACGTGTGAACTAAGTGAAGTGATTGGGTGCCGTGATGATATTATGGTCTATCTCATCTATCAGGGCTTAGAGCCGTCACTCGCCTTTAAAATCATGGAATCTGTTCGTAAAGGAAAGGGGCTTCCTCCTGAATGGGAAGAAGAAATGAAGAATAATAATGTACCAAACTGGTATATTGATTCTTGTAAAAAAATTAAATACATGTTCCCTAAAGCCCACGCGGCTGCTTATGTATTAATGGCTGTTCGTATTGCTTATTTCAAGGTGCATCATGCACTTCTGTACTATGCGGCTTACTTTACCGTTCGTGCGGATGACTTTGATATAGAAACGATGACAAAAGGATCGAATGCGATTCGAGCCGTTATGGATGACATTAACTCAAAAGGTCTAGATGCATCACCGAAAGAAAAGAACCTATTAACTGTACTAGAGCTTGCCCTTGAAATGTGTGAAAGAGGCTACCATTTCAAAAAAGTGGACCTCTACCGCTCAAGTGCAACAGAGTTTATCATTGATGGAGATGGTTTAATTCCGCCATTCAACTCAATCCCTGGACTCGGAACAAACGTTGCGTTAAATATTGTTCGCGCGCGGCAAGATGGGGAATTCCTTTCAAAAGAAGATTTACAAAAACGTGGAAAAGTGTCGAAGACTATCCTTGAATATTTAGATCGTCAAGGCTGTTTAGAAGCACTTCCTGATCAAAACCAGCTTTCTTTATTTTAATTTGATGAAAAAGAGCGCCCTACTAAATGGGCGTTCTTTTTTCTATATACAATAATATTATTATGTTAACTAATAAAGATTTTTCATCAACTGGAATTATTTTCTTATTCATTCATATATCTTGATTTAGCGTGATGTTTTAAGAGAAGAGATTGTATGTCATTCTTTCTACCCAAATAGAGCTCAAAAGAGAATTTCGCCGTCTGAAATGTTCTCAAGCGACATATGATCATTCTGGGTACAGTCAGAAGGAGAATCAAGAGAAAACCTTCGATGAGCGTAAAGCTGATTGCTGTTTACTATGCTTATTTTTGAAACATATTTGATTCTTTTCAAAACTGTACAGATCACGAAACGAAGTATAAAAAGGAGGCGGTTCGTCTATTGATCAATGTTTCACTAAAAAGAAGGGGTGAGCAATAGAGAAATGGCATCTTACAACTATGTAGAGGTTCTGCAAAAATCCATGCTGTTTTATGAAGCGCAGCGGTCAGGCCGGCTTCCGGAAAGTAATCGTCTTAACTGGCGGGGAGATTCTGGACTAGAGGATGGGAAGGATGTTGGGCATGACTTAACTGGCGGCTGGTATGATGCAGGAGATCATGTGAAATTTGGACTTCCGATGGCTTATTCAGCAGCCGTGCTTGCGTGGACAGTATATGAATACCGAGAAGCTTATGAAGAGGCGGAGCTGCTTGATGAGATACTAGATCAAATCAAGTGGGCAACGGATTATTTCTTGAAAGCACATACAGGACCGAATGAATTTTGGGCGCAAGTAGGTGATGGAAACGCCGATCATGCTTGGTGGGGGCCAGCAGAAGTGATGCCGATGAACCGGCCAGCTTTTAAAATTGATGAACATTGTCCTGGAACAGAAGTAGCTGCACAAACTGCGGCGGCTTTAGCAGCAGGTTCTATCATTTTTAAAGAAACAGATGCGTCTTATGCAGCAAAGCTTTTGACGCATGCCAAACAGCTATATGCATTTGCTGACAGGTATCGCGGCAAATATACAGATTGTGTCACCAATGCGCAGCCATTTTACAACTCCTGGAGCGGCTATGTTGACGAACTTATTTGGGGCGGAATCTGGCTGTACTTGGCAACAAATGAAGAAACTTATTTAAACCAAGCATTAAAAGCGGTAGAGGAATGGCCGAAGGATTGGGATTATACGTTTACCATGTCATGGGACAATACTTTTTTTGCTTCACAAATCTTACTTGCAAGAATCACGAAAGAGAACAGATTTATAGAATCGACTGAGCGTAACCTTGATTACTGGACTACAGGTCTTGTTCAAAATGGAAAAGTAGAAAGAATCACCTATACGCCTGGCGGTTTGGCATGGCTGGATCAATGGGGTTCACTTCGTTATGCCGCCAACGCAGCATTTTTAGCCTTTGTTTATGCTGATTGGGTAACTGATCAAGAAAAGAAGAATCGATACCAATCGTTTGCGATCAAGCAAACTCACTATATGCTAGGCGATAATCCGCTGAATAGAAGCTATGTCGTTGGTTTTGGCCAGAATCCGCCGAAGCACCCGCACCACCGTACTGCACATGGCTCATGGTCGAACCAGCTGACAAATCCTCCAGTTCATCGGCACACACTTTATGGAGCGCTTGTTGGAGGTCCTGATGCACAGGATCAATATGAAGATGACATCTCGGATTATGTATCAAACGAGGTGGCGACTGATTATAATGCCGCCTTTACTGGAAATATTGCCAAAATGGTGCAGTTGTTTGGTCAAGGGCAATCAAAGCTGCCCAATTTCCCGCCTAAAGAACAAGTGGAGGATGAGTTTTTTGTAGAAGCAGCTGTGATGCATAACGATACAATATCTACTCAAGTGAAAGCAGTGCTGTACAACCGGTCCGGCTGGCCGGCAAGAAGCAGTCAAACACTGTCCTTTAGATATTACGTCAATCTGAGTGAGGTTTTTGCAAAGGGATTCACTGAAAAGGATATTCAAGTGACAGCAGCCTACAATGAAGGCGCTTCCTTATCACCTTTAAAGATATATGACGAATCAGCCCGCGTCTATTTTGCTGAAATCGATTTTACGGGCGTTGCTATTTTTCCTGGAGGAGAATCTGAGCATAAGAAGGAAATACAATTTCGATTATCTGCTCCAAATGGATCGAATATATGGGATGCCTCAAATGATTTTTCCTATCAAGGGTTAACATCCAATATGCAAAAAACAACGAAGATTCCTGTCTTTGACAATGGTGTTTTAGTATTTGGCACACTTCCAGACAAATAAAAAAACAATGATTTTATTGAAAGGGTGAAGGACTTGTCAAACAAAGAACGGTTTTTAACGCTTTATCATCAAATCAAAAGCGATGCGAATGGATATTTTTCACCAGAAGGAATTCCGTATCATTCAATCGAGACGCTCATTTGTGAAGCGCCTGATTATGGGCATATGACAACCTCAGAAGCGTATAGTTATTGGCTGTGGCTTGAGGTGCTGTACGGACATTACACAGGGGATTGGAGCAAATTAGAGGCAGCTTGGGACAATATGGAGAAGTACATCATCCCAGTCAATGAAGATGGAAATGATGAACAGCCGCATATGAACGCCTACAATCCGTCCAGCCCAGCCACATACGCAGCAGAGAAACCATTTCCGGATCAATACCCAAGCCAGCTGACCGGTGCTCGTCCTGCTGGTCAAGATCCAATTGATAGTGAATTGAAATCAACCTATGGAACGAATGAAACGTATTTAATGCACTGGCTCCTTGATGTAGATAACTGGTATGGCTATGGAAACTTGCTCAACCCATCACATAAAGCCGCATATGTGAACACATTCCAGCGCGGGCCGCAGGAATCTGTATGGGAGTCCATTCCTCATCCATCACAAGACGATAAATCTTTTGGCAAGCCGAATGAAGGCTTTATGAGCTTGTTCACAAAAGAAAATCAAGCTCCAGCTGCTCAGTGGCGCTATACGAATGCAACGGATGCTGATGCACGTGCGATACAAGCGATGTATTGGGCAAAGGAGCTCGGCTATAATCAGTCAGCTTACCTTGATAAAGCGAAAAAAATGGGGGATTTCCTCCGTTACGGCATGTACGATAAATATTTTCAAACGATTGGAAGCGGGAAGCAGGGGAATCCGTATCCTGGAAACGGAAAGGGCGGCTGTCATTACTTAATGGCATGGTATACCTCTTGGGGCGGAGGACTTGGGGATAATGCAAACTGGTCATGGCGTATTGGGGCGAGCCATTGTCATCAGGGATATCAAAACCCTGTTGCCGCTTATGCTTTATCCTCTGATAATGGAGGCTTAAAACCATCTTCAGCTACCGGGGCAAGCGATTGGGAAAAAACATTAAAGAGACAGCTTGAATTTTACGTATGGCTTCAATCGAAAGAGGGAGCCATAGCAGGAGGCGCAACAAATAGCTGGAATGGAGACTATAGCGCTTATCCGGCGGGAAGAAGTACTTTTTATGATATGGCATATGAAGATGCGCCTGTTTACCTTGACCCGCCATCAAATAACTGGTTTGGGATGCAGGCGTGGCCAATGGAGCGCGTAGCAGAGCTTTATTATATTTTTGTAAAAGATGGCGACAAAACATCTGAAAATGTTCAAATGGCCAAATCTGTCATGACAAAATGGGTCAGCTATGCATTAGATTACATTTTTATCGGCAGCCGTCCTGTGTCGGATGAAGAGGGTTATTTCTTAGATGACCAAGGACAAAGAATTCTAGGGGGAACGAATGTTTCGGTTGCTACAACAAGTGCACCTGGAGAGTTTTGGCTTCCTGGAAATATTGCTTGGAGCGGACAGCCTGATACTTGGAATGGGTTCCAGTCTGCAACAGGAAATCCAAATTTAACCGCTGTAACAAAAGATCCGACTCAGGATACGGGCGTATTGGGAAGTCTTGCCAAAGCTTTGATATTCTTTGCTGCAGCCACAAAGCTGGAAACAGGTGATTATACAGCGCTTGGTGAAAGAGCGAAAAATGCAGCCGCGCAGCTCTTAGAGGTTGCATGGAATTACAATGATGGCGTGGGCATTGTGACCGAGGAAGAAAGAGAAGATTATGATCGTTTCTTTAGAAAAGAAGTGTATTTCCCAAATGGATGGAACGGGACATTTGGTCAAGGAAATCAGATTCCTGGAGCCAGCACCATTCCTTCTGATCCGCAGCGGGGAGGTAACGGAGTCTATACGAGTTTTGCAGATCTTCGTCCAGACATTAAAAAAGATCCTGCATGGTCTTCACTCGAGAGCAAATATCAGGCTTCATTTAATGAGACAACGGGCAAATGGGAAAATGGGGCACCGGTTTTCACTTATCACCGCTTCTGGTCTCAAGTGGATATGGCCACTGCCTATGCTGAATATCATCGTCTGATCAACTAAGAGGTCAAAATCAAGCTGTCGGCTTCTAGCCGGCAGTTTGAATAGGTAATATCAATTCAATGAAGATAAGGGTGATTTTACATGGTCAAAGAAAGAAGTTTTCTTCATCAATCATTCAACAGGAGTGAAAATGGTCAGGAAAATCTGTTGTGGAAAAAAGAAGCGGATGATCGAATCTCAGAGCATAGACAAAGAGATCTTGTGATCAACGTGACAAACGGCGATAAAAAGCCAATAGCAGGTATAGAGGTTGAAATTAAGCAAATCAGGCATGAATTCGCATTTGGTTCAGCGATGAATGACCAAGTGTTATTTAATCAACAATATGCTGATTTTTTCGTGAAGTATTTTAATTGGGCTGTTTTTGAAAATGAGGCAAAATGGTATGCGAATGAGCCACAAAGAGGGAAAATCACCTATGAAAAAGCAGATGCGATGCTGAATTTTGCAGATCGACATCAACTTCCAGTGAGGGGGCACGCTTTATTTTGGGAGGTAGAGGATGCGAATCCAAGCTGGCTGAGGTCACTGCCGAATCACGAAGTATATGAAGCCATGAAAAACCGGCTTGAGCATGCGGGCAATCACTTTAAGGGGAAATTCCGTCATTGGGATGTAAACAATGAAATGATGCATGGTTCTTTTTTTAAAGATCGCTTTGGGAAAAATATTTGGAAGTGGATGTATGAAGAAACGAAAAAAATAGACCCTCAAGCACTATTGTTTGTGAATGATTATAATGTGATCTCATATGGTGAGCACCATGCCTATAAAGCGCATATCAATGAACTGCTTCAGTTAGGCGCACCTATTGAGGCGATTGGGGTTCAAGGCCATTTTGAAGAACGGGTAGATCCAGTCATTGTCAAAGAGAGACTCGATGTGCTTGCTGAGCTTGGTCTTCCAATATGGGTCACAGAGTACGACTCTGTTCACCCTGACCCTAATAGAAGAGCGGATAACCTGGAAGCTTTATATCGCGTCGCATTTAGTCATCCAGCCGTAAAAGGAGTACTGATGTGGGGATTTTGGGCAGGTGCCCATTGGAGAGGTGAACATGCAGCCATCGTGAATTATGATTGGTCTTTAAATGAAGCAGGAAGACGTTATGAAAAGCTTCTAAATGAGTGGACGACCCAAAGAGTTGAAAAAACAGATGCTAATGGCCATGTGATATGTCCAGCATTTCACGGAACATATGAGATTCGAATCGGTAAAGAAAGTAAAATGTTGAAACAGCAGACGATTGAACTTGATTCAAATGAACAAACACCGTTTCAACTAGACGTGATCCTGCCTCAAGAAGTATAGAGATGGATTGTGAGGAGAATGTAAATGAAAAAGTGGGCTCAAAGAGTGTCTTGCTTCATACTTATAGCCGCTATATGGTCTGGCTGGTTTTCGCTTACGATGAAGGCCGCCGCTTATGTGCAGACGTCTGGTACACAATTTACGCTGAACAATCAACCATTTTACTTCGCCGGCACAAATAATTACTATTTCCATTACAAATCTAAAAAAATGGTAGATGCTGTGTTCGATGATATGAAAGCAATGAATTTAAAGGTCATACGGATTTGGGGCTTTCACGACGGGGCCCCTCAAGAAAACTCAGTCTTACAATCTAGTCCAGGGGTCTATGACGAATCGGGATTTCAAAAACTAGATTATGCCATTTATAAAGCAGGAAAGGAAGGAATAAAGCTTGTCATTCCACTAGTGAACAATTGGGATGACTTTGGCGGTATGAATCAATACGTAAAGTGGTTCGGGGCAGGATCACATGATGCCTTCTATACAGATCCTCGTATTCAAAATGCTTACAAAAATTATGTGCGCTATGTATTAGAAAGAACCAATACGTATACAGGTGTTCAATATAAAGACGATCCGGCTATTATGACTTGGGAGTTAGCAAATGAGCCGCGTGTGCAGTCAGATCCAACGGGAAATGTACTAGTCAAATGGGCAGATGAAATGAGTAAATGGATCAAATCGCTGGATCGTCACCATCTTGTTGCAGTAGGAGATGAAGGGTTCTTTCGCATACCAGGGCATGAAGATTGGTTTTACAGAGGCGGAGAAGGCGTCGATTGGGACCGTTTGACGGCTCTTCCTCATATCGATTATGGGACCTATCATCTGTACCCAGATCACTGGAACAAGTCTGCTGTCTGGGGAGTGAAATGGATTGAAGACCATATCACCCGCGGGAACTCAATCGGAAAACCAGTTGTATTAGAAGAGTTTGGCTATCAAAATCAATCAGCCCGTCCCGACGTATATCAAAGCTGGCTGTCAGCGGTTGAGCAGCTCGGAGGGGCAGGCAGTCAATTTTGGATTTTAACAAGCATTCAGGACGATGATTCTCTCTATCCGGATTATGACGGTTTCCGCATCATAAAAGGGAGCAGGGAGGCAGCACTTATCAGTGAACATGCGAAAAGAATGAATGAAAAGAACTGATTTTCCAAATAGAATATGAGAATGCTTGTTTATCATCTTCTCTATATTTAAATATCTTGAAATATGAAACGGTTATGAGACCAACCATTGAAAAAGGTTTTCAGAAAGAAGCAACAAGCAGAAGGTATTTATGAGATTGTTGAGGAAGGAGGTGGTTATATTTATTTTTTATCTTAATTCATAAAAAAGATATTTCCAATAACTTGACTAAATGGAAATTTAATTCTATACTCTGTATCACAGAGTTCTTTGTGGAAGAGGAGTTTATTTTATGACTAATGAAAAATTCAATAATTCAGAAATATTAGAGAATTTATCTCATATCAAGACCATTACAAACTATAAAACAGAGTATTGTAAACAAACCAGTATTTATTTTATTATTTGGGGCCTCATTTGGATAATGGGATATTCAATACCTTTACTTTTTGCTCATTCAATAACTACAGCTGTCTTTTGGCTTATTTTAGGCATTGCGGGCTGGGTTATCACTTTAACTACATATTTTAAACAAAAGAAAATGATACCGATGCCCTTGTTTTTAAGAACTCAATTGCAATACACATGGCTTGGTCTGGGAATCATTTTAGGTATCTTTATTTTTTTAATATGTGTTGGTTTATTACCATATACATTAAATAATTTACCCTTTTATGTTGTTTTATTGGTTTCTATCATGTATTTACTCTTAGGTATTGTTCTGGCTAAAGAGATCTTTATTATGGGGTTCTGGCTAAGTGTTTTAGGTGTAACTACATTTTTATTATTTCCTAGTTTAATGAACATTATCTTCGCTTTTATTGGTGGAGGAAGTTTGTTATTAACTGGTGTGATTTTAAAAAGAAAAGGACAAGGAAATGAGTAATGTCAATAGTTTAAATGATTTAATCCATCCAAAAGTTCGATTAGGGATTATGAGTTTATTAATGATTTATGAAAAATGTGATTTTAGCTTCTTAAAAGGTTCTTTATCTGTAACAGACGGTAATTTGGGTTCGCATTTAAAAAAATTAGAGGATGCAGGCTATGTGCTAATCACAAAGACCTTTGTGGATAAAAAACCAAAAACAATCGTTAGTATAACAGATTTGGGAGAGCACGCCTACAAAGAATATTTGAGTGTGATTGAAGCCATTTTAAAAAATAAATGAGATGGAAGGAAAGGGTGCCGAATGTTGAAAATAGAAAACGTCAGTAAAAAATACGGGACTACCCAAGCGTTAAACAGTATTACATTAACGATTCCAGAAGGAGTTTGTTATGGATTAATAGGTCCAAATGGGTCTGGTAAATCAACCTTGATGAAAATTATATCTCACATCATAAAATCTTATGAAGGCAGAGTTGAGCATGTTGGTGAGTCTAAAAGTGCGCTCGGCTACATCCCGCAAGACATCAGCTTAGAAGAAAAGTTAACAGCTAAAGTAAATATGGAGTTTTTTGGACAAATTTATGGTTTAAAAGGGAAAAGATTAGATGAAAGAGTAGAAAAAACACTAAAAGATGTTGGATTGTGGGAAAGAGCAAATGATATAGTTGAAAGCTTTTCAGGAGGAATGAAACGTCGTTTGAATATTGGCTGCGCTCTAATGCACGCTCCTAAGTTAATTCTTTTAGATGAACCGACAGTGGGGGTAGATCCTCAATCAAGACGTTATATTTTCGACATCATTAACAAATTGAAGGAAGAGGGAAGAACTATTATCTATGTTAGTCATTATATGGAGGAAATAGAGAGTTTATGTGATTATGTGGCTTTCATTGATAAAGGGAAAATTGTTGAAGAAGGAAAAATAGGTGAGCTTTTGAATCGTTACGCAGAAACATCTGTCTTTTTTGAATCTATGATTCCTAATAAAACATTAACTAGTCTCGGATATGATTTTGTTACTCATCAAGGTGGAGTGTTAGTTAAAACTACAAAACCATTAGATACTTTAGAAGATTTGGCTAAACTGAGTAAAAAGGAATCATTGGTTCCCCAACAATTATCTTTGTACAGACCGAGACTTGAAGATGTCTTTTTTCAATTAACAGGAACAGATTTACGTGATCAATTACAATAAAAATGTCTTTATGAATGAAAATCACTCTCGTATTTCAATGAAAATAACTTAGAAGAGTGACTGATGTAGAAAGAGCATAAATCTAACGAACACAATTAATTTGTGTGTAACGTAGATTTAAAATCATAAGTAATTAGTCAACATTATTTGACTAATTCTAATTCGTCACATCCATAAATGGTAAAATAAATAAAAAATGTGATTATTTAAGAGTTGTATAGAATAGAATCAAATTAATGTAACGGGAGTGATGTTTATGTGGCCATTAGTCCGCATCGAATCTATAAAACAGGTGAAAGATCGATCATTGTTGTTCTGGACCATTTTATTACCAGTTGCTTCAATTATTCTTTTAATAGAATTATTTACAGCAGGTAGTTCTCAAGCACAAAAAACATTGGTTGCTTCTCAATCAGTGACAGGGATGAGCGTGTTTTTCTCCACATTTGTCATTATTTCAATTGTCATTAGTTTTGTAAAAGATCGTGAGAAAGGAATTGTGGCAAGGCTAGCAAGTACTCCTTTACAGCCGCATCATTTTTTTCTTGGAAAGTGCGTTCCGTTCTTTATCATCATTTTATTTCAAGTTTTGTTGTTAACCATTTTAGGGGTTTATTTATATGGTATTGAAATAACACAATACAGCTCGTATTTCTTAGTAGTTGTCCTATTATCAATGCAAGTGACTTCATGGGGAGTTGCCATCGCCGCATTTGCTAAAACTGAGAATACAGGCCTAGTGATGACAAACATGATTGCTTTAGGGACAGCAGTTGCTTGTGGTTTATGGACTCCATTTGATCAATTACCTGGTTATCTCAAAATAATTGGTATGCTCTTCCCGCAGTATTGGGCACATCAAGGCTTAGTGCAATCAGTATCAACACTACCCGGGGGAGAGAATTTGATCTTAGTAACAGTAGTCCTTATAGGCTATACACTGTTAGGATTTATTCTTTCGTTGGTTGGCTATAAAAAATATATAAAGAGAGCCAGAGGCTAGCCTCTAAAAATTCCAGCTAAATGTTATGCACATAAACTTTAAATTTATTTTAATGATTTATCTAAACTTCAAGGTCTATTTATAAAACGCTTACTGCAAAATCAATGCATGTATGCAGTCTGTAAAAAAGGAGTGAGGCAATGTTAAGTGAAGAGTTAGAACTGTATGTTGAAAGTTGTTTTCGGCCATATAAAAAAGACAAAACATATGAAGAAAAGAAAAAAGAATTATTAGAGCTGCTTGGAAATATTAAATTAAAACTCGAAAATGATGGAATAAAAGATGCAGAAGTTCAGGATATGCTTATTGAAAAGTTGAAATCAGGTGAAATAAGCATTGATCATAATACATTAGTTATTGATGATCATAACCGCGTAGAGCATGTGAAAAAAATATTTGTTAATGCTGATTTAGATTGGTTAACATTTATAAATATTAAATATAAGTTGTGCGATTTTAAGGGGCTATCGATTGTACAAAAAGTGATGAATCATTCAGAGTTTAATGGGTGTTATCTAAGAAAAGTTAATATTAGTCATTCTGAAATTTCCTTATCTACCTTTGAAAAGAGTGATTTGACTCGATCTCATTTTGAACATTGTGAGATAACGAATTCATCTTTATATGGCTGTCATTTACCCAATGTAAGTATTCATGAATCATCTTTAATAAATGTTTCATTTGAAAATTGTTATTTAAAAAACATTTCTTTTGAGAATTCTAAATTAATCAATGTTAATTTTAAATCATGTACGATTAAAAAAATAAATTTTATTGGAGTAACAATGGATAAAATGACTTATCATATTTTAGAAGGAGAAGGGGCTGATTTAAGCGGTGTGGAAGTAATCGATATTTAATATAGCAGGGGCTATTGAGAAAAATCTCAATAGCCTTTTATTTTTGTTTTATCCACTATCTCTTTATCACCTTTTAGTAACATGATATGCGAGTCTGGTTCATATAAAGAGAAATAGTCATATAGAGAATTTAAATTGAAGTACAAGTATGAGCTTAATTATTTGATGAAGCTTTATAAATGCGAGTTAAATGCAAGGTTTTCGTTAAGGAAATTAAATGTGGAAAATTTCTATTCAAATAAAAGATGCCCACACACCTAGCTAAGTCTGCTTCGCTAGGTGTGCGAGCGATCTTTTAATCATATATTACGAAAAAACTAAAGTTGATTAGAAAGTTGAAGAACTTGAGATGATTGTTGTGCAAGTGCAGCGCGCAGCCATTGGTTCGAATAAATGTTGACCTTCCCCATGTACCTTAGCAGCCAAAGCAGTTGGGATTGTAATTTTAGTCATCTTTAGACCTCCTTATTTAAAATTTATCAACATAGATATGTAGTTGATATATTACATATGATGGTTCATAAGTCTTTATTTGTCAATATCTAAGTTTGAAAGTTTTATATTTTCTGAAAAGTTCGTTGATACCACTGAAAAAATGTGGTTTAATATGACTATGGAAAATAATACTATATTTAAAATTTTATGTATTTGAAGGTTTTATATGGTCTTTATGTTATTTTTTGATTAAAGGTTGGTGTTAATTTGGATCAAATATTTTGGGTATTTAGATATTAAGTTAATTAAATGTATGAAAAAAGTTGAGGTTACTATGTTATGAAGAACTCAAATAGAAGATTACTATTTCTATTGTAAGTTTGATTAATTTAGATTTTCAATATTCACTGATAATCAGGAAAGAGAAAAGAGGGAGGTGCTCTTTATGAGTATTCATTATGTCGGTATTAGAGAACCAATAAAAGCCTATTTAGAGAAGATGAAAGTTGAGTATGAAGACTACCCTGTTCAAATAATTGATTTGGGAGGAGCTGTTAGTTATGACAAAGAATACTTTATAAATAATACTGATTTTCAAACGGAAACAATTATTTTATCTAATAGGAGGCACACTGTCGAGGATGAACTAGGTTCTCTTGAAAGTGAATTATTGAAAATCTATCAAAATAGTATACTTTATAGGACTTCACCGCTTGATATCAATATAGAACTTTATAGAGGGTGGGCAGGTGCTACTGGAAAATTAATAACTGCATTTTCTCCCGAGGGAGTTAATTGGATCAATACAAAAGATGTTGTAAAGGCATGTTTGATCCCTAAAAAAGATGTTAGGAATCGCGCTGGAAAAGCATATGATTTAACAGGACCAGAGTTAGTAAGTATGAGTAGGCTGAAGGATATCTTCGAAGAGGATTTAGACATGAAAATAGAATTATATTGTAAAAGTAAAGAAGAGGTCATATCAATTTTGTCCCAGAACAATATGCCTTTAGACGTATTAGAATGGTTAGTCGGATTTCAAGAAAATTCTTCTTCAAAACATTTACAGCCATTTACGAACACGCTAGAACAAATAATTGGTCACCCCCCAAATCTGGCACAATTATCTAAAAATACAAATTAGTTATTCTTAAAGGAGGAATAATATATGTTTGTCAAAGACCAAGAAATGACGAGGTATAAATTAGCACCACACATTACACTAGGCAAACTAGAAGACAGTTTGATTGGGTTAAAAGCGCAAACTGTCACCAAAATTGAAGGTGACGGAATTATTGAATTTATTCAAGAAATTTCTAATTATCTCACGAAAGATAATGGGGTTTCAATTAAAGAGCTAGAGGAGAATTTCGAAGTAGAGAGTGATCAATTAAAACATGTCCTCGAATTTTTAGTGACGAATGGAATGTGTGTTAAGACGGATATGACCTTTGATTTGACTGCGCTTTTGTCTTATGAGAGAGCCGGTGGCCAAGTATTAGTTGAAGATATACTAGATCGTTTAAAAACAGGAATTGTTGAAGTTATTACGCGAGATCATAATCCAGTTGCTGTTGAATTCATTCGTCATTTGCAAGAGGCAGGTTTACATGTAGTACTTAAAGGAGAATTAAATAAGCTACCAGATATCAGGGTTGCTATTGGTAACTCTCATTTAGATCCAATTTTTGAAGAAATAAATGATCTAGCATTAGAAGACCACATACCTTGGTTAAGCATTGTGCCATATGATGGACAGACATCTTGGGTAGGTCCATTTTTCATACCACATCAATCAGCTTGTTTACATTGCTATAACCTTCGAAAATCAGCAAACTTTTCTGATGAAGTTTTGCGTTCAGACTTAATGAAAATTAAACCTGTGAACCCTGAAAAGAAGCCGGTTTATCATATGCCGATTCATTTAGTTCAAGTCGGAATTGCAAGTAATTTAATTTTAGAATGGCTCACATTAAAAGATTACGCACCAAGTGCAACACCAGGCGGATTCACAACAATTAATTTAGATGATAAAGGTGTCTCATTTAATCATCACCGTGTTTATAGAGTACCAAGATGCCCAAAGTGTTCTCCAGCTGCAGATACCGGTTTTCCTCAAGTGTGGTTTCATGGTGAGGTGAATAATTAATTATGGCTAATAAATGGACAACGTTAGAAGAGTCATGGGAAATACTTGACCAATTGGCAGATCCTTATGTTGGGATAGTCCGTAGAGAGTATAGAAAACTCAGAGACGTTGATGATATATGGGGTCATTCATATGGAGCGCATGGTACAGACAGTAATATTTTATTTGGGGTACCTTCTAATTCTTATAATGGAGGAGGATCTGCTAATCCAGCTGCAGCCAGATTAGCAGCTATAGGTGAGACGGTAGAAAGATATAGTGCCGCTTATTTACCTTTAAACTCTGATGTTGTATGTTTTGGTACTCAAAAGGACCTAATCAATGAAGGGAAATCAGTAATTGGCTTTGATAAGTGGGAGATGTATGCTGAAACTCAATATGAAGACCCGAATTTTCCTCATAATATATGGAATGAAGATACAAAATTATGGTGGAGAAAAGGTCATATTGCTGAAAATAATGAAGAAGTTTGGACGCCTGCTCAATTAATTCATATTGCAAACTATACTGAGTGGCCAGGAGACCCCAATATTGGTCATGCAACTAGTAATGGACTAGCTTGTGGTATTACATATCAAGAAGCGGCAATCTCAGGTTTATTTGAAACAATTGAAAGAGATGCATTTATGCTTACTTGGTATAACAAGTTAAGTTTACCGAAAATCGATATTAATTCTTCACCTAGATTAAAACATTTCTATGAAAGGTATATTAAACCTACTTCTCTTGATTTGCATTTAATAGACATGACCATTTTTTCTGGTGTTCCTACTATTTTGGCAGTGATAAGAAATCCTCATACAGATTTAGCTCCATTTGCTATTGGCGCTGCCTCTGCTCATTCAATTGAAAGAGCATGTGAGAAAGCTGCAATAGAGGGAATGTATACAAGAACTTGGGTAAAAACAGAACAACGGTTAGGAAACGCCTTAGTGGATGTAGATTATCATCGTGATATCAACAGTTTTGAAGATCATATTAAACTCTATGCGGGAACAGCTATTGTGAAAGAAGCTGATTTCTTAACAGCGAGTGAAAAATTAGTGGACGTTAAAGACTATGCACCGTTTGATGATAGTTCCCCAGACATTTTATGGACTAACCTTGTCAGTCATTTATCAAAACAAGGATATCATGTGGCAACTTTTGATTTAACCAGCCCTGATATAAAAGATGCTGGTGCCTATGTCGTAAAATCAATTGTTCCTGGATATAAACCAATTGACGTTCTATATAGAGGTAGAATGTTGGGTGGAGAACGAATTTTAAAACATTCTTATCATTTAGGTTTAGTAGATAAACCTTTTAAGTTAGAAAAGCTGAATCCAATACCGCATCCATTTCCTTAATTTCGTAGAAAGGTGATTAAATATATGAATAGTATTGAAAGACATGCTACTAATTTGGCTGATGTTGTTTATGGAAACGAAGCATTACGGTTTGATGATCCTTCTGAAAATTGGTTTGAGGCAACAAAAATCTATAGAGGTTCAATGGCATGGGACGCACCTGGTGTTGCAGGGCTGCTACGATCTCAAACTTTGCAAAAGATTGCAACACATGCAAGTAAAAGATTTGATGACCTACCTTTAATTTCACTACCTAAACCATTAAATACAAATATATCTTTAGACGATGTCATTAAGGGACGAAGAAGTGCAGATTATTTTAGCGGGGGGAGTGTTTCATTAGAACAACTCTCAACAGTTTTACAGAAGAGTTATGGATTGGTAGAGCGCAAAGAAGGACCTAGACGCCCTATACCATCTGGTGGAGCACTCTATCCTCTAGATCTATTTATTGTAGCAAGCAAAGTGGATTCTTTAGACAAAGGTGTTTATCATTTCGATCCGTATAGAAAAGGATTGACTAAAATGGGAGATTACTCTGAAAAAGAATTTGAGAAAATAATGTTACAAGAAGAATCCGTGCAAGATTTTGCATTTGCTGTAGTCATTTCAGCTAATTTTTGGCGTTCTCGATTTAAGTATGGACATCGTTCTTATCGCTTCGTTTTTATGGAGGCAGGACATGTCATGCAAAATATGATCCTTCTATCTACTGCACAGAAGATTAATAGTCGACCGTTCGGAGGGTTTATCGATGATGAATTAATGGAATTGATCGGTGGATTTAATGGAGTAGATGATGCCCCAATTTATACATTGATTGCGGGTACTTAAATAAATGATTTCAATGGTAGCAGCTCTAGGGATCCTCATTCATTTTTTGGGTCCCTTAAGCTCTAAAATGGTGATCAAAATCAAGAGAGATAAGCCTATACCCGATCGAAAGTTAATAACATATATCACTCCTCAGAGGAGCTATGATGGATTCACGATTATCGGAGCTTCTATATGCTGTGGAGCATATTCTCAAGAGCTCCTAGTTGAAATTTCAAATAATAAAAATGTTTACGGTATTTTATTCTTCTTTTTATTAGGTGTCCTATTACCGTCAGTTCTATGGAAATTAAAAAACAAAGTTGTTGTATTTAAAGGCAGATATGTTGTCAATGTTGATTCAATCGTTTTTCTTCCATTAACGGCTCTATCAGAAGAATTGATTTGGCGGTTCTTTCTTCCTTTATTATTACTAACAAATTTTGTGGAATCTGTAGCGGTATCAATCTGTATCAGTTCAATAGGATTTGTCTTGCTACATATACCAATAGGCGGTGTTAAGTCTATTGCTTATATGTCGCTTTTTACATTAATTACTGTTATTTCATACTTAACGTTTGGTATTCTAGCAGCGATAGCATTTCATATTTCACATAATCTGTTCATTCATTTTTTTCAACCTCTCAAAATAAAGAACTTCAAAACGAAACCTCCCGTATTATCTGAAACTGATTGGTGAGGCTTTTATAAAGGTGGTAAACCCTGTGATAATACAAGAAAAGATGAAAGAGCTTAAAGGAAAAAGAGCTCTGGCTCAGTCATGGTTTTTGGATCCAGAAAAAAGAAAAATAAGTTCAAATTATGATAATCGAGAAACACCATTTACTCGATTTCTATCAGCCCAAACTTTCATTTCTTATTATCAACTAACATTCAAAAAAAACCCTGTCTCTATTTTAGATATAGGATGTGGACAAGGGCAGATGCTTGAGTATTTATCTAAGCAATTACCTCTAGCTGATTTGACTGGAATTGATTCCTCTGAAGAAGCTATACATTGTGCAAATAAATTGAATATAAAAGCTGATTTTATTTGTACGGATATCAAAAATTTTTCATCACATGCGAAAAGTTATGATGTGATTTTAATACATCTGTGTTTTGGGCTATTTGAAGATCCTTTAGCATTATTAGAACAGGTACTTCCTTATTTATCAAATGAATCTATTATTTATATAGTTGATTTAAATCGAGATAGTATCGAAAGTGGATTGAGTTCAGTTCAGAACAAAGAAGAAGAACGGTATTTATATGATCAATATCACGCTTCATTGACATTATCTGAGTTCGAACAATTACTCACCTATATTACCAAACCTAGAAAAGATATGATGTATAAGATTGGTACTTCTATAATTGGAGGATTTAGCCCATTTAGTATGGAATTTTTATCGTTAATAGGAAATGAAACTTTACAACAAACGTTAAGACAGGTTCCAGACGAATATAGCAGTTCAGAACAGAAGACACCTTTACTTTTACATGCATGGCTTATTAAACAGTCTGGATAAAATAACTCCATGTAAAGATGGTTCTTTCTTTATGTATAATGTGAAGGTTATCCGTTTGCTCTTCGTGAAGTTCAATGTGAATGATCTCTAAATTGCTATGCGCTAAAAAGTTAGAAGGTTTTTTTGAAGTGAGGGAGCGAAGGTAAAGAAATTAAAATTAAACTGCTTATTTCTTTAAGGTTGATGCACTTACCCATTAGGGAATTCTGAAAAAGCTGAAAGTGAAGGCTGTTTACTGATACACTCTTTTCTTCTATATGAATAACCACTCTGTGTCATACAGAATGCTTTTTCGACATAGAAATGACTTAGTGTAGATGTTACTTTCTTTCATAGGGAGCTCTGTTCTTCGCTCATAGTATGCAGCTGCATGATTACCAGCCCGTTCTGTTCAGAGTGGCTTTCTGTTTATATATAAGGAAGAGAGAGGTATTAATGGCAGTGAATATGCTGCAGTAATCGATGAACGAGTACCTATTATAAGGAGGAACTTCATTTGCATAAAAAAATTGGATATGGTATAGTTTTTATGGAAATGCTAACGATTACCGAGACAAGAGTGGGGAAACCCGCTCTTTTGTATTGAACAGGCAATTTTTGTCTCGACATTATTCATCCGTTTTCTGCTCCCCCTGCTCACATAAAGCAGGGTTTTTATGCAGAATGATTGATAAGAGCGTTTATCGAAAGCACAAGGAGGAAGAGAATGAGCAAAAAAGTAGTGGATGTCGTAAGCGAAATGGTACAGCCAATTTTAGATGGCTTACAGCTTGAACTCGTTGATGTTGAATTTGTCAAAGAGGGTCAAAACTGGTTCCTTCGCGTGTTTATTGACTCTGATAAAGGCGTCGATATCGAAGAATGTGCCAAAGTGAGCGAAGCCTTGAGCGAAAAGCTTGATGAGGCAGATCCGATTAGCCAAAACTACTTTCTTGAAGTGTCCTCTCCTGGAGCGGAGCGCCCATTAAAGAAAAAAGCTGATTTTGAAAAAGCACTTGGAAAAAATGTTTTCATGAAAACATATGAACCAATTGATGGTGAAAAAGCATTTGAAGGTGAGCTTACAAGCTTTGATGGTGAGATTGCAACAGTGACAGTGAAGATCAAGACAAGAAAGAAAGAGATCAATATTCCATACGAAAAAATAGCTAACGCAAGATTAGCAGTTTCGTTCAATTAACCTTTTCATTGATATAAGGGGGAACCATAAAAATGAGTAGTGAGTTGTTAGATGCCCTGACTGTTCTTGAGAAAGAGAAGGGTATTAGTAAAGAAATTATAATTGAAGCGATAGAAGCTGCACTCATTTCTGCATATAAGCGTAATTTTAATCAAGCACAAAATGTTCGTGTTGATTTAAACCGCGAAACGGGAACGATTCGTGTGTTCGCAAGAAAAGATGTTGTAGATGAAGTGTATGATTCTCGCCTTGAAATCTCTGTAGATGATGCAGCCAATATTAACCCGAATTACATGGTTGGTGACGTCGTTGAGATTGAAGTCACACCAAAAGACTTCGGACGCATTGCAGCTCAGACAGCGAAACAAGTTGTGACGCAGCGAGTGAGAGAAGCAGAGCGCGGTGTGATCTACACTGAGTTCATCGACCGCGAGGAAGACATTATGACGGGAATCGTTCAGCGAATTGACAGTAAATTTATTTACGTGTCACTTGGCAAAATCGAAGCCCTTCTTCCTGTCAATGAACAAATGCCAAATGAGGAATACAAACCACATGACCGCATTAAAGTGTTCATTACAAAAGTAGAAAAAACAACTAAAGGACCGCAAATTTATGTGTCTAGAACACATCCAGGTCTTTTAAAGCGTTTATTTGAAATTGAAGTGCCAGAAATTTATGATGGTACTGTAGAGCTTAAATCGGTTGCTAGAGAAGCTGGAGACCGTTCTAAAATATCTGTTCGTACAGATGATCCTGATGTTGATCCAGTTGGCTCATGTGTTGGACCAAAAGGCCAGCGTGTACAAGCAATTGTCAATGAGCTGAAAGGCGAAAAAATTGATATTGTCCATTGGTCGAATGACCCGGTTGAATTTGTTGCCAATGCGCTGAGTCCATCAAAAGTACTTGATGTCATTGTGAATGAAGAAGACAAGGCGACAACTGTCATTGTCCCTGATTATCAGCTGTCATTAGCGATTGGTAAAAGAGGTCAAAATGCCCGTCTTGCAGCGAAGCTGACCAGCTGGAAAATCGACATTAAAAGCGAAACAGATGCAAGGGAACTCGGTATTTTCCCAAGAACTGAAGACTCTGAATCTCTTTTCTTAGAGGCTGAACCAGTAGCTGAGGAATCTGACGAATAAGAGGTGATATAAAAGGTGAAAAGCCGAAAAAAAATCCCGCTTAGAAAATGCGTCGTGACGGGAGAAATGAAACCAAAGAAAGAACTGATCCGTGTTGTTCGTTCTAAAGAAGGAGAAGTGTCTGTTGACGCTACCGGAAAAATGAACGGACGCGGAGCTTACCTTTCTCTCGATAAAGAAACTATTCTTGCGGCAAAGAACAAACGCAGTTTACAGCAGCAATTTCAGACACAGATTGACGAACACATATTTGAAGAATTACTAGAACTAGCTGAAAAGGTGAAAAAGCCTAATGAATGAATCTGAATGGTATCCTTTGCTTGGTCTAGCAAATCGAGCTCGTAAAGTCGTGTCAGGAGAAGATCTGGTGATCAAAGAAATTAGACATGCGCGTGCTAAGCTGGTTCTTCTTGCAGCAGATGCCTCATCTAACACAGAGAAAAAGGTATCTGACAAATGCAAATTTTATAATGTTCCGGTTAGAAAAGTTGAAGACCGTTCCGTTCTCGGACGTTCTATTGGGAAAGAAGCTCGCGTAGTTGTCGCTGTCACTGACCAAGGCTTCGCTAAGAAGCTCATAAGCTTGCTCGATTAATTTATTTGGGGGTGAACGAATGGCTAAAGTGAGAGTATATGAATACGCAAAAGCCATAGATGTTTCAAGTAAAGATATTATAGCAGCGCTTAAGGATATGAACGTTGAAGTGAACAACCACATGGCGACGCTTGAAGACGACACTGTGAAAAAGCTAGACGCTATCTATAAAAAAGCCAAAGCAAAAGAGACAGCTAACGAGAAACCCGCAGAACAAAAAAAACAATCATCTAACAAAAACAATGATAGAAAGAAGAATGACGTGCAGAATAATCAATTTAATAAAAACAAAAAAAACAACAACCAAAATAAAAACAAAAACAAACGCGGTGGAAATAACAAACCGCAGCATCAGCAAGCTAGACCTGTGAAGCCTAAAAAAGAGCTTCCTGAAAAAATTGAATTTACAAATTCAATGACTGTCGGCCAGCTGGCTGATGAGCTTGGAAAAGAATCAGCTGAAATCATTAAAAAACTGATGATGCTTGGTGTCATGGCAACGATCAACCAAGAACTTGATAAAGATACAGTTGAATTAATCGCTTCTGAATATGGTGTTCCAGTTGAGGAAGTCATCATTTTAGAAGAAACTGAACTTGAAAAGTATGAAGTTGAAGATAAAGAAGAAGATATGCAAGTACGCCCTCCAGTTGTGACGATCATGGGACACGTTGACCACGGGAAAACAACTCTTCTTGACAGCATTCGTAAGACAAAAGTCGTCGAAGGCGAAGCAGGTGGAATCACGCAGCATATCGGTGCATACCAAATTGAAGAAAACGGCAAAAAAATTACGTTCCTTGATACACCTGGACACGCAGCATTTACAACGATGCGTGCACGTGGTGCCGAAGTAACGGATACGACAATTCTAGTCGTTGCAGCAGATGATGGTGTCATGCCGCAAACAATTGAAGCGATTAACCATGCGAAAGCGGCAGAAGTGCCAATCATTGTCGCTGTCAACAAAATTGACAAACCAACAGCGAACCCTGACCGTGTGATGCAGGAATTAACTGAGCATGGTCTTGTACCAGAAGCTTGGGGCGGCGAAACCATTTTCGTTCCACTATCTGCGAAAACAGGTGAAGGCATTGACGAATTGATCGAAATGATCCTTCTTGTCAGTGAAGTAGCAGAACTGAAAGCCAACCCAAATCGTGCGGCAAAAGGGACTGTCATCGAGGCTGAGCTTGATAAAGGAAGAGGTTCTGTTGCAACCCTTCTTGTTCAAACAGGTACACTTCAAGTAGGTGACCCAATCGTTGTCGGAAATACATTTGGCCGTGTACGTGCAATGGTCAATGACATCGGCCGCCGCGTGAAAACAGCAGGACCATCTACACCTGTTGAAATCACTGGTTTAAACGATGTACCAAATGCAGGGGATCAGTTCCTCGTATTCAAAGATGAAAAAACAGCTCGTCAAGTCGGTGAGGCGCGTGCTTCTAAGCAGCTGGATGAACAGCGTTCAGACAAAGCGAAATTATCTCTAGACGACCTATTTGAGCAAATCAAACAAGGTGACGTAAAAGATATCAACTTGATCGTGAAAGCAGACGTACAAGGTTCTGCTGAAGCATTAACGGCAGCTCTTCAAAAAATTGAAGTCGAAGGCGTAAAAGTGAAAATCATCCATACGGGTGTTGGAGCGATTACGGAATCAGATATCATTTTAGCAAGTGCTTCTAATGCCATCGTGATCGGCTTTAACGTACGCCCTGATGGAAATGCGAAGAGCACAGCTGAGACTGAGAACGTAGATATCCGCTTGCACCGCATTATTTATAAAGTCATCGATGAAATTGAAGCTGCGATGAAAGGGATGCTTGACCCTGAATATGAAGAAAAAGTCATCGGTCAAGTTGAAGTTCGTCAAACGTTCAAAGTATCTAAAATCGGTACAATCGCTGGCGGCTATGTGACTGAAGGAACGATTACAAGAGATAGCGGAATCCGCTTAATCCGTGACGGCGTCGTTATTTTTGAAGGCGAAGTTGACGTGTTAAAACGATTTAAAGATGATGTGAAAGAAGTTTCACAAGGCTATGAATGTGGTATTACCATTAAGAAATACAATGATATCCGTGAAGGCGATGTTCTGGAATCATTCGTTATGCAAGAAATCGAAAGAAAATGATCGGTTATACCGAATGTGAGTGCATGATCTATGATGCATCCTCACTGAAGGAAAAACGTGCGGTTCTTCAGCGTATATTGACAAGAACGCGTCATAAATTCAATGTAACCATTGCTGAAATGGATTACCAGGATACATGGCAGCGTACATCAATCGGAATCGCCGTGATTTCCTCATCTCGGGTTCAAGTGGAAAAGGAGCTTCAGCGTGTATTAAGCTTTATCGATTCTTTTCCTGAAATTGAACGAACGATCACGAAAACTGAGTGGTTTTAATTAGAGGTGATAAGATCATGAGTATGAGAGCAACCCGTGTGGGTGAGCAAATGAAAAAAGAATTGGGTGACATCTTAGGCAGAAAGCTAAAAGATCCAAGAATCGGCTTTTTGACTGTAACCGATGTCGAAGTATCCGGTGATTTGCAAATTGCCAAAGTCTACATTTCTGTTCTTGGCGACGAGAAGAAAAGAGAGGAAACCTTAAAAGGCCTTGCAAAGGCTAAAGGGTATATCCGCTCTGAAATTGGCAATCGAATCAGACTTCGCAAAACACCAGAACTGCACTTTGAATTCGATGAATCCGTGGATTACGGAAACCGAATTGAAAGCCTGATTGCTGAATTAAACACAAAAGATCACGAATAAGACGTTGAAATAAGGATAGGCGATGATCGTCTGTCCTTTTTCATCGTTTATGAAAGGAGAGAACGCAGATGATAAATGGTGTTCTTTTATTACATAAAGAAAGAGGCATGACCTCTCACGACTGTGTGTTTAAAATAAGAAAGATTTTGCACACAAAAAAAGTTGGACATACAGGCACCCTCGACCCAGAGGTTTCAGGTGTTCTGCCTATTTGTATCGGAAGAGCAACGAAGATTGTAGAATACTTAACAGATAAATCGAAAACGTATGATGCAGAAATCACGATTGGCTTTTCTACAACAACAGAAGACCAAACAGGTGAGATCGTAGAAGAGAAAAAGGTGGAAAAGCCGATCTCAGAAAAAGAAATTGATGCGGCGCTGAAGCAGTTTGAAGGAACCATTGAACAAATTCCTCCCATGTTTTCTGCTGTGAAAATTGGCGGGAAAAAGCTCTATGAATATGCAAGAGAAGGCATTGAAATTGAGCGGCCGAGCCGTGAAATTACCATTCACCGTATAAAGCGGACAACACCTGTCACATATGAGAATGGTAGCGTGTCATTTAGATTCACCGTTCAATGCTCAAAGGGAACGTATGTGAGAACTTTAGCGGTTGATATCGGGAAGAAACTAGGGTTTCCAGCCCACATGTCACATCTCATTCGTACAGGGTCTGGCGATTTTATACTTGATGAATGTATCACGCTGGATGAGCTGCGAGATATAAGCGAGGAAGGAACTGTAGATGAGCACCTTGTCCCGATTGAGCGTGCGCTCAATCATTTGCCGAAATGGGAGATAAATGATACATTAGCAAGTAAAGTGGAAAACGGTGCAGTCCTGCCAATGCCTGATGAATTTGCTCATTTCGCAGAGGAGGATCGTGTCGCTGTATTTGCTCCTTCAGGTCGTTGTCTGGCGATATATATGAAGCACCCGACCAAACAGAACCTGATGAAGCCGGCGAAGATCTTATCTCAGGACAAGCAATCTTAAAGAAAAGGTGACATCTCGTGAAGACTATACATATTTCACACCCACATACATTGAATCAAAAGAATCAAGTCCCGTCTGTCATGGCTTTGGGCTACTTTGACGGTGTTCACCTCGGGCATCAAAAAGTCATTGACGAAGCAAAAAGCATTGCGAAAAAAGAAGGATTGGCCTTAGCGGTTATGACCTTTCATCCGCATCCATCACATGTTTTGCAAAAGGCACGGGAACCAAAAGACTTAATTACACCGCTTGAGGATAAAATTGATTTCATCGAACAGCTGGGCGCTGACTATTTATACATCGTGCAATTCAGCGAGAGTTTTGCAGCACTATCTCCTCAAGAGTTTGTGGATCAATATTTGGATGAACTGAATGTGAAGCACGCAGTAGCGGGGTTTGATTTTACGTTTGGCCGTTTTGGTGCAGGCACAATGGAAACGTTCGATGAATACGGAAAAGGCCGTATCACGGCAACCATTGTACCTAAGCTGTCCAATCAAGACCGAAAAGTCAGCTCCACTCTCATCCGTTCCGCATTAAAAAATGGGGATGTTGAATATGTGAGCGAGCTATTAGGAAAACCTTATCAGCTTCGCGGTATTGTCATCCATGGAGACAAACGTGGACGGACGATCGGTTTTCCGACAGCTAATGTCGGCTTATCTGCTGAATACATTATTCCGCCAACAGGGGTATATGCAGTAAGAGCAGAAGTGAAAGGCAAAGAATATGACGGCGTTTGTAACGTTGGCTATAAACCAACATTTTATGAAAAGCGTCCTGATCAGCCTGCCATTGAAGTAAACCTTTTTGATTTTAACGAAGAAATATATGGCCAGCCGATTAAATTACAATGGTTCAAGCGCATTCGCAGTGAACGAAAATTTAACGGAATCCAGGAGCTGACGGCTCAAATCAGTCAAGATAAAGAAGAAGCGATTCAGTTTTTTCAAGATCAGCTCAATCAAACAAAAAAATCATAGAAAAACTGCTCTACCATTTGCAAATTCAGCATATTTTTAGTATGATTATTCCTGTAGCTTTAAAACCACTTACTTGGCAGGCCGACTTCACCGACGGTTGCGAGGTAGATGGGGCTAACATGATTTGGAGGTGAAACAGGATGGCTATTACTCAAGAGCGTAAAACGCAATTAATTAATGAGTTCAAAACACACGAATCTGATACTGGATCTCCAGAAGTTCAGATCGCTGTCCTAACAGAATCAATTAACAACTTGAACGAGCATTTACGTACTCATAAGAAAGATCACCACTCACGTCGCGGTCTTTTGAAAATGGTAGGTAGACGTCGTAATCTTCTTACGTATCTACGTAATAAAGACGTAACTCGTTACCGTGAGTTAATTAACAAACTAGGCTTACGTCGATAATCGTAAAAAGCGGGAGGATTCCCGCTTTTTTATCGTATAATCACTAATATTTTATGGTTAAAATGTTGAAAGAATGGCAAAAACCCTTCTACATACAGCTTTCACATTGATATGTGAAAATCATTTTGTTCATAATAAGAACTAACTAAAACTTTACGATAAGAGAGGAGTTTATCTCAGAATGGGACAAGAGAAACATGTCTTCACCATAGACTGGGCTGGACGTCAACTGACAGTTGAAACTGGCCAGCTTGCAAAGCAAGCAAACGGAGCGGTCCTCGTACGCTACGGAGATACGGCTGTGCTTAGCTCAGCAACAGCTTCTAAAGAACCAAAACCACTTGATTTCTTCCCGCTCACTGTGAACTACGAAGAAAGACTATACGCAGTAGGTAAAATTCCTGGCGGCTTCATTAAAAGAGAAGGCCGTCCAAGTGAAAAGGCGATCCTTGCGAGCCGCTTAATTGACAGACCAATTCGTCCGCTGTTTGCAGATGGATTTAGAAACGAAGTACAAGTCATTAGTATCGTCATGAGTGTGGATCAAGATTGCTCATCTGAAATGGCTGCAATGTTTGGCTCATCTTTAGCTTTATGTGTGTCTGACATTCCATTTGAGGGACCAATCGCCGGCGTTACAGTAGGACGAGTGGATGGAAAGCTGATCATTAACCCAAATGTGGAGCAGCTTGAACAAAGTGACATCAATCTTGTGGTTGCCGGAACAAAAGATGCAATCAACATGGTAGAAGCTGGTGCTGATGAAGTACCGGAAGAAACAATGCTTGAAGCAATCATGTACGGTCACCAAGAGATCAAACGCTTAATCGAATTCCAAGAAGAAATTGTGAAGGCAGTCGGTAAAGAAAAAATCGATATTCCTTTATATGAAGTAGATCAAACGTTAGCAGACGAAGTAAAAGCACTTGCTGAAGCTGACTTGCTGAAAGCGATTCAAGTACATGAGAAGCATGCGCGTGAGGATGCAATCAGTGCTGTGAAAAAAGCTGTAGTTGAGAAGTTTGAAGCAGAAGAACGTGACGAAGCGACGATTAAACAAGCGAAAGATGTATTAAACAAGCTTGTCAAAAACGAAGTTCGCCGTCTAATCACTGAAGAGAAAGTACGTCCAGATGGACGCGGCGTAGATCAAATCCGTCCACTTTCTTCAGAAGTAGGACTCCTGCCAAGAACGCACGGTTCAGGCCTATTTACAAGAGGACAAACACAGGCGCTCAGTATTTGTACATTAGGTGCACTTGGCGATGTGCAAATTCTTGATGGTCTAGGTGTTGAAGAATCAAAACGCTTTATGCACCATTACAACTTCCCGCAATTCAGTGTTGGTGAGACAGGTCCAATGCGCGGTCCAGGCCGTCGTGAGATCGGACATGGCGCACTAGGTGAACGTGCACTAGAACCAGTCATTCCATCCGAAAAAGATTTCCCTTATACGGTTCGCCTCGTTTCAGAGGTATTAGAATCAAACGGATCTACTTCACAAGCAAGTATTTGCGCAAGCACACTTGCGATGATGGATGCAGGTGTTCCAATTAAAGCACCAGTTGCAGGAATTGCAATGGGACTTGTGAAATCTGGTGAATACTACACAGTGCTGACAGACATTCAAGGAATGGAAGATGCACTTGGAGATATGGACTTTAAAGTTGCAGGTACATCAAAAGGTGTAACAGCACTTCAAATGGACATCAAAATCGATGGGCTATCAAAAGACATTTTAGAAGAGGCTCTTCAACAAGCGAAAAAAGGAAGAATGGAAATCCTAGACAGCATGCTGTCAACGATTCCTGCTTCTAGAGGAGAATTGTCTCGTTATGCACCAAAAATCTTAACGATGACGATCAATCCAGATAAAATTCGCGATGTCATTGGACCAAGCGGTAAACAAATCAATAAAATCATTGAAGATACCGGTGTGAAAATTGATATTGAACAAGATGGTACAATCTTTATTTCTTCTACAGAAGAAGATATGAACCAAAAAGCGAAGAAAATCATTGAAGATCTTGTGAGAGAAGTTGAAGTAGGACAGCTTTACCTAGGTAAAGTCAAACGCATTGAAAAATTCGGTGCCTTCCTTGAAATCTTCAGCGGAAAAGATGGACTTGTTCATATTTCTGAGCTTGCGCTTGAGCGTGTGGGCAAAGTAGAAGATGTCGTGAAAATTGGCGATGAATTACTTGTCAAAGTCACTGAAATCGATAAACAAGGCCGTGTGAACCTTTCTCGCAAAGCTGTTTTACGTGAAGAAAAGGAAAAAGAAGAAAAGCAGTCTTAATGAGATCAAATAAAATGTGTTAGAAGCCAGGTATCCGTGCCAGGCTTCTTTCTTTTCTTGCGCTAACAATAGTTCTAGCTTGTTTCTCCCCATCATAATTTGTGGTAAAGGGGAGGGACAACCATTGAAAAAAACGTTACCATTCATTGTGTTTGTATTTTTACTGCTCGTGTCATATCAAACGATGAAGCAGCCGGCTGCTGTTACATATATTGAATCAATGAAAGAGCATGCCGAGGTTGCATCTGTTTCAAAAGATATTTTATATCAGGAGATTGAATCGAAGTCTTCTGACTATGAAGTAAAGGCGCAAAATGCTAAGATTGATAAAGTGTGGAAAAAGATGCCTGGCTTAAATGGACAGACAGTCGATATCGATGCTTCTTACGAAAAAATGAAGAAACAAGGAACATTCGATGAAAAGCTGCTCGTGCTGAAAGAAACAAAGCCATCTACTCATTTACATGAGCTTGGTGCTGAGCCCATTTATAAGGGGCATCCAGATAAAAAAATGAACGCATTCCTGATCAATGTGGCTTGGGGTGACGAGCATTTAATCAACATGTTAAAGACGCTGGAAAAGCATCAAGTCAAAGCGACCTTTTTCTTAGAAGGCAAATGGGTGAAAAAAAGCACAGAGCTTGCTAAAAAAATCGTGGCAGATGGTCATGAAATTGGAAATCATTCATACAATCACCCAGATATGCGCACACTGACAAGAGAACGAGCATTAGAGCAGATAACGAAAACAAATCGCCAAATTGAAGAATCCCTTGGGAAGAAACCAAAATGGTTTGCGCCTCCAAGCGGCAGCTTTAAAGATGAAACAGTCAAGCTTGCCAAACAAGAAGGCATGGAAACCATTATGTGGACAGTAGACACCATCGACTGGCAAAAACCATCACCGGCTATTTTACAAAAGCGGGTGCTTGGGAAAATTCACAATGGGGCGATGATATTAATGCATCCAACAGATGCAACGGCGAAAAGTCTTGACACACTTATCACTCAAATCAAGGAAAGAGGATATGAATTAGGGACGGTTTCTGACCTCCTAAGTGAAAAAAGACATCCGTGATGCGATCTGTTTGTTGAATAGGAGGAGCAAAACTTGGTCAAAACGTATACATGCCAAAATGGAGTAAGAATTGTACTCGAAAACAATCCCACTGTAAGGTCTGTCGCAATTGGCGTCTGGATTGGAACAGGCTCTAGACATGAGACACCTGAAATTAATGGGATCTCACACTTTTTAGAGCATATGTTCTTTAAAGGGACAAAGACAAGATCTGCACGTGATATCGCAGAATCCTTTGACCGCATTGGTGGTCAGGTGAATGCCTTTACATCAAAAGAATACACTTGCTACTATGCAAAGGTGCTTGACTCACATGCTGGCTACGCCCTCGATGTATTAAGCGACATGTTCTTTCACTCAGCTTTTGATGAAGAAGAGCTGAAAAAAGAAAAAAATGTGGTGTACGAAGAAATTAAAATGTATGAGGATACACCTGATGACATCGTTCATGATTTATTAAGCAAAGCCATTTATGGTGATCATTCATTAGGATATCCGATTTTAGGAACAGAGGAAACACTCTCTACCTTTAACGGAGACTCACTTAGAAAATACATGGATGAATTCTATACCCCGGACCGCGTCGTGATCTCAGTTGCAGGGAACGTAGATGAGACCTTTATTCGAGAGGTTGAAAAGCTATTCGGCTCTTATGAAGGAAAAGGGAAAAAGCAGCCTGTAGAAGCTCCAGCATTTCATTATGACAAGCTCACACGCAAAAAGGAAACAGAACAAGCGCACCTATGCCTGGGCTTTAATGGCCTTCCAGCTGGAGATAAGGGCATCTATGACTTAATCGTCTTAAATAATGTTCTTGGCGGAAGCATGAGCAGTAGATTATTCCAAGATGTAAGAGAGGACAAAGGACTTGCTTATTCTGTCTTCAGCTATCACAGTTCATTTGCAGATAATGGAATGCTGACGATTTATGGCGGAACTGGAGCGAAGCAGCTAAACCTGCTTTCTGAAACCATCTTACAAACATTAGACGTCTTAAAGCGTGAGGGAATCACGCAGAAAGAACTAGAGAACTCTAAGGAGCAAATGAAAGGCAACCTTATGCTCAGCCTTGAAAGCACAAACAGCAAAATGAGCCGAAACGGTAAAAATGAACTGCTCCTTGGCAAACATCGGACCCTCGATGAAATTATTGACGAAATCAACCATGTCACTTTAGACGGCGTGAATAATTTATCTAAACGCATTTTTACAGAAGATTATGCGCTCTCACTTATTAGTCCGACGGGTGATGTACCTTCTGCTTAAACAAAAAAGGCATGTCTTTTGAAGAGATGCCTTTTTTTCATGCAAAAATGATTAATCAGCTAACTTGTTTTGCAGCTGATGGACAATTTTATTGATTGTCGAAAAGTGTTCTGTCAGTAATTCCTCATCTGCAAATTGAATATCAAAAACCTCTTCTAATTCCAAAATGAGTGAAACTGCTTTAATTGAATCGAGACCGTGATTTGTTAATTCTTCATCTGCACCAATAGAAACCTTGCTGCTATCATCCAAAGAACGCAGAACCAAATCTTTTACTTGACTTGAAAGTGAAAGGACATCCGTCGTTTTATTCATCTGCAACGCTCCCTTTTACAAATTTTCTACCATTTACATAAATTAACTATATTAGAATGGAAAAACATTGTAAAGCAGTTTCGACATAAATAGGAATTGTTGATCATTCTATTCAAATGAAATATTTGGTAGAGTGAGAAGAAAAGAGACTGGGAAGGATGAATCAATCCATGAATAAAACAGACCTTATGCAGCACATTCCCTTATTAAAAGAAGCAGTCAGCATAGACCAGATTGATAAAGGGTATTCTCGGGATGAAAAATGGGTCATGACTACGGTATCAGGTGAAAAATATGTCCTTCGATTCACAGATCAAGACCAGTATGACAAAATAAAGACGCAGTTTGAACTGCTATATGAATTAAGACGTCACTGTGTTCAGTGTGCTGATCCAGTGAACATCGGTGTTCTAGAAGCAAAACAGCAAGTGTACTATATTTTATCGTTTATAGAAGGCCAGGAAGCAAAAGAAATCATGAGTCAGTTAACTGAAGAAAAGCAGTATGCTATCGGGTTAAGTGCAGGTCAGGATTTACGAAATATGCATAGATATCCGGCACCTTCACACATCGAACCTTGGGAAGATCGTGTCATTAAAAAGCATCATCGATATTTAACTGCTTATCGAGAAAGCGGCATCTCCCTTGAAGGGGATGAAAAAGTGGCTCAGTTTATAGCAAAACACTTACATATTGTGAAAGGCAGACCTAATCAATTTCAGCACGATGATTTTCATTTAGGGAACATTATTGTAAACAATAATAAATATGCAGGTGTCATTGATTTTAACAATTTTGATTGGGGAGATCCCATTCACGATTTTTATAAAGTAGCTCTTTTCAGCAGAGAAACAAGTGAAGCCTTTTCGGCTGGTCAAATCAATGGATATTTTGATGGGAACATTCCAGATGATTTTTGGCTGCTTTACTCTGTTTATGTCGCAATGAGTATCTTTTCATCGATTATGTGGGTCATTAAATTTGATCCGGGTCAAATGGATGAGATGATTGAAAGACTAGAAAATGTGCTAAAAGATCATGATTATTTTAATCAAATAGTGCCCCAGTGGTATGCGCGTATCACTAGATAACAGTGAAATATAGGACGTTTAGGCAGTGATGGAAGTCACTGCCTTTTTTGTTATAATGATACAAATTACACATTGTCATGACTAAAAACATTTTATATAATCCAAACAAGGATAGAAAAAGATGTAAAAAAATTCCGTTTTTTGTTGAAAAAGAGCAAAAGGCTGGTGGTGGATTGAAACAAATCGACAAGGATTCAAAGCAGTTATGGCGTGTTTATTTATGGACACTTTCATTCTTAAAGCCTTATACAGGTAAAGTGATTCTAGTTATTATGAGTGGTTTCGTTATTACCTTGAGCGAGCTCATCATACCTAAATTTATTCAATATTTTATTGAGACCATTTTGCCAGCAAAAGACTTTTCAAAAATGAATGGTTTATTGTTAGGACTGACTGGCTTAATTGTACTCGGTATTATACTGACAGCGGCACGAAATTTATGGCAAAGAAAATTAATTGAACAAGCCTCAAGAGATTCACAATTTGCTGCCTTCCAGCAAATTCGTCAACTTGGTTTTTCATACTACGAACAACATTCTGTTAGTGAAACACTCTCCTTTGTTAACACACAGACACGAGCTGTACAAGAAATTTACAGACGATACTTCCCACAATTTATCAATCAGACATTATTTATCGCCATCTCACTTTACTTTATGATCAACATTTCTATTTTTCTCACACTAATCATCATTCCAAGTTTTATTCTCTACTATGTCTTTGGACCATGGCTTGAAAAAAAGGCAACGATCTACGGTAGACAAAGTGCGGAAGGTTTTCGCACGCTGCAAACAAAATTATACGAAAGTCTTGCTTCGATGGAAGAGCTTAGAATTTTGGGCTATATGAAATGGGATATGGAACGGATTCAAACATTGCATGAAAAAGTGCGCCAAGATCATGAAAAAAATGTTTTTTTCGCCTATTTACGAGGAAGCAACCGCAGGCTGACTTATTATATTGGCGCTCTTGCCACTTTTGGTATCGGTATCCACCTTGTAAAGACTGGACAGCTAACGACAGGTGGTTTTGTGGCATATATACTATATTATTTTTCAGCGATGCATATGCTTACTTCCATTGTCACACTTTTAACAGAACAACGGATATTAACCTTTCAAATTGAACCTTTATATCATTTTATGAAAAAAACACCTGATATTAGAGAGCCTCAGCAGCCGGTGCACCTTGATCATGCAGAAGGCGATATCGTCTTTCATGACGTCGATTTTCATTATCCCAATCATCCTCCTTTATTAAAAGGGATGAATCTACATATTCGGCAGGGTGAAAAAGTAGCGCTGGTCGGTACGAGCGGCGGAGGGAAAACATCGCTTCTTAAGCTAATTGGACGCTTTTATGATCCCTCTTCAGGGATGATTACAATGAATGGAGTTGATTTGCGCCGTTTACCTACTAGTCAAATAAGAGATGCGATGGGATTTGTTTTTCAAGAAACGTTCTTATTTAATATGAGTGTAAAGGACAATATTCGTTTTGGAGATACAAGTCTTTCAGATCAACAGATCATTGAAGCCGCAAAAAAAGCAGACTGTGATTCATTTATAAGAGAATTAGAAGATGGATACGACACCATACTCGGGGAAAGGGGATTAAAACTTTCTGGCGGGCAAAAACAAAAGATAGCTATTGCCAGGCTATTTGCTAAGAATCCAAGTGTTGTATTACTCGACGAAGCCACAGCATCTCTTGACAATGTCAGTGAACAAAAAGTCCAGCAGGCATTACACCAAACATTTAAGAAGTCTACTGTCATTGCAGTTGCTCATCGTTTATCAACGGTCAGACATTTTGACAGAATTATCTTTATAGAAGATGGTTGTGTGTTAGAGGCTGGACAATTTCATGAATTGATGAGGAAAAAGGGGCATTTTTATCAATTGGCGTCTGACCGCTCAGAAAAGGAGGCAGGTGTAACATGAGAAAAAATTGGCTGTTTCTTTTGATCACAAGGCAAAAATGGATGCTTATCCTTGCTCTTTTACTCGTTTTGATTGAAGCAGCAGCTAATTTAGCCATGATAGGACTGCAAAAGTGGCTCATTGATGATGTTCTTTTGAATAGTGGTATCAGTCAACATTTCTCCCAGATCTTGATGCTGTTTGCCATTATATTTCTTGTATATGTTGTGATGTTTGTTGCCAGTCCATATGTGATGCATAAAAACTATCTGACCATCCACCATTCATTGCAGAAAATGATGTTAGATCAGCTTCAGCAAGTATCCATGAGATCATATAAAACTCACCCAGTTAGTTTTTATTTACACAAGCTTAATCAAGATGTAAAGACAGTTGCTGTTACGGCTGCTTTACATATACCGAAAATTGTACAAACGATTTTTATGGCCGTTGTTTTATCTATCATTTTACTATCTGTGAGTTCTGTCTTATTTTTCTTGCTTCTCTTTGCAAGCGCTTGTTACTTTATTGTCGGTAAAAAAATGGCGAAAACGGCAACAAACATAGCAAAAGATGTGCAGGAGAGAAAATCAGACCTATTCGTGCATGTAGAAGAAGGAATTTCTTCTACAAGGGAAGTTGTCGCATTTGATCGACGCAAGTGGGAAATCGGTTTGTATGAAAAGCTATTTAACAAAATGATGGATCGTGTCATGAAGGAGGGAAAGTTTCAAAACAAGCTTCTTTTTTTAACAGAGCCATTGAAATGGTTTGGGATACTATCAGTTCTAGTGTTTGGCACATATCAAGTAGCAGCAGGAAGCATGTCCATCGGTTTATTTGTCGTCATTTACCAATATGCATCTCAATTAATGAAGAGTTATCAAGAGTTATTCCAGTATGTCTTTGAATTTTTCCAGCAGCGTGCATCTGTTCATCGAATCGCAGAAGTGCTGCAAATGGAAAACGAAGAGAAAGGAACAAAACGAATAGATGCTGTAGAAGACGTGGTATTTGAAGATGTTTGCTTTTCTTATGAACAAACATCTAAAGGCGCTTTAGACGGCTTGAATCTTCATATTCCAAAGGGAAGGAAAGTGGCGATTGTTGGAGCGAGCGGCAGCGGGAAATCGACGATCTCAAAGCTTACACTTGGACTTTACCGGCCAGATAGCGGGGGAATTTTAGTGCATGGGGTTGATCTATCAGAGATCAAGCCATCTCATTTATTAAAGCGAATAGCCGTTGTCCCGCAAGAACCCTATTTTTTCCCAGACACGATACGCCTGAATTTAATCATGGGATTAAATGATGTGACCGAAGAACAACTTGAACAGGCTTGTGAAGTTGCACAAATTCTTTCCTTCATCAAAGGGCTTGAAAAAGGTTTTGACACAGTCATTGGAGAGAGGGGGATTTCCCTCTCAGGAGGACAAAGACAGCGTTTAGCTATCGCCAGAGCGCTTTTAAAACAGGCTGATTTACTGATATTAGATGAGGCGACCTCCGCGCTAGATCGGCAGACAGAAAGGAAGGTTCAAAAAGGGATAGACGATGCCAAAGGGGGCGGCACCTTGCTTGTGATTGCACACAGATTATCGACCATACAAAATGCAGATATGATCTATGTACTTGAAGGCGGTGCTGTTCAAAGCTGCGGTACTCATGAGGAGCTGATGGAAGCCTCCTCGCATTACCGCTCTTTATTTAAGGCCCAGGTGATTACAGCGTCTTAGTCAGTTTGTTTTTAACCAAAGTGAAGAGTCGATCTAAGGTGCGGAAGTGGTCCGGATGTAATTCTTCGTCTTCAAAGGCAATATGAAAGGTGTCCTCTAATGAAATAACAAAAGAGACGATTTGGACAGAATTTAATCCTAAAGCTTTTAAACTATCATCCCGACTTGGCTGCTCATTGAGAGACAACTTATTCATGACAAGCTGGACAATTTTTTCTTCAACTTCAGTTAGTGTCAATTCATTCATGTCGCGGCTCCTTTCTAAGAGATTGATATATGTTACATTTTGGTTGATTAAGGAAAAAAATGCAATTGTTTTTATAAATCTATCATAAGGGGTGGCATTCATTGTCATATGTAAGCTATCAAAAAAATGATGTTCGTGTCGTATTAGGTGCAGATGAATCAGTTCAGAATTTAGTTAAAAGTAAAGTGCATCCCTATATTGATTGCAGCAAAATAACAGAAAAACATGAAGGTGACGTTTGGACGATTTTAACAAGTAAATATGCACAAGAAATTCAAAAAGAAATACCGCTTGAAGAAGTCTTTTACGAAACGAAGATGGAGCCCCGCTGCCGCTACCTGTATGACGGAGAGAAAAAAGTCATTGTGATAGATGAACCAAAAGATGTCAGATGGGCAGCCCAGCATGCGCTTCGGTTAATAAGAGTTTTGCTTCGCCTTTTGTGTTATCAGGATGGACTCATCTATTTGCATGGGGGCATGATGGAGATGAATCAAAAGGGAATTGCCCTAGTAGGCGGATCAAGGGCAGGGAAAACGTCCACCATCTTATCCTTATTATCATTAACCGATGCCCGATATATCACAAACGATGATATAGGTGTTTCATATACGAACACCGAGTACACAGGAACTGGCTGGCCGAGATCTATGAGTATTCGGAAAGATTCGTTTGAAGCCATTGAAAAGCTAGGTACCCCATACAGACTCCAAACATCGAGTCATCCATTTAACGAGGATGATAAAAGCTATCATTTTGTATATCCAGAGGAGTTAGAAAAATGGTTTTCACGTGAAGTCAAAACAATGGGAAAAATCGATGTGATTGTGTTTCCTGAATTTTTACCTCACGGGCAAACTGGTGCAGAACTTTCGAAAATGACTCCAGAGGAAGCAGCGGAACGTTTGAAGCAGCATGCAGTCATTAATCCTGGAAGACATAATGAATTCTTATTACCGTATTTCACATTGCCAACACCCGAAGAGCTAGAACCATTCCTTAACGCACTAGCGGAAAAGGTGCCTTGTTACTCATTAAAGCAGGCATTTACTTCTTTAGAGAAAGGCACTGTCCTGATTCAAGAGCTTCTTGAACAATCCGACATGGTCGTGTAAGACTTTTTGGAGGTGAGTTATGGTTGAGCAGGAGTACAAATATTTGTTGTCACAAGCGGATTTTCAGCACATATATGACATGTTCATTCAAAGTCATACCCCTACTTATGTACTTAATTTCAATTACTATTACGACACACCAGATTTTTTATTAAAGCGATTTGGTTATACCGTACGTATCCGTCAAATCAGCGGCAAACTAACACTTGAAATCAAACGCCCCAGTCAAACGTCTGGCTATAAAAGAGTAAGAGAAGAAACGTCATTACCTATTGAGGAGTTACCGCAAAAACTAGATGTACAGAACATCATGACGTCTTTACCGATTACAATCACTCAACAGCCAGAATTGTTAGGGCTATTGGTCACTGAGCGAACAACCTTTCACATTGAGAAAGGCATCAAAATCGATTTGGATCAAAGCAGCTATCTTGGCATCACAGATTATGAACTGGAAATTGAATATGAGAGTGAAAAAGCATATGAGGCAGATCAATTGTTTCATACACTAACTGATGATTTGGACATGCCAGACAATCGAAAAGGGAAGCGCTCTCGATTTATCACTAGATTTCAATCGTTTTACGGGAAGGAGTAGTCAAACATGCGGGCTGTTTTGGATCAATCCACTCTCTCAAACGAGCAGAGGCTGTTATTACTTAGCTCACGTATTCAATTAAATGAACAAGAAGAAGAGTCTATTAGAGCTCTATTGAAAGATGGCATCGATATGCCTAAATTAATTGGACTGGCATCAAGACATAAGGTGCTTCAGCTGATTACGCCTCATTTGATTCGCCTTGATGATGAAAAAAGCATGACGACAACATACAAATTTTTGCTTCACTATCACTATATAGGAAATCGGCAAAAAAATGTGGAGAGATTCAAAGAATTCAAGCGTCTTTTACAAACATTCCGAAATGCAAAGCTGAAAGCGGTCCCCCTTAAAGGTGCCATTTTAACCCCGCTTGTGTACAAAGATTATGGACTGCGAATGATGTCAGACCTTGATTTCTTAATTCATCCAGATGATCGAAAGAGTGCCTCTTCATTGCTCAAGAAGGAAGGGTTTATCATCGGGAAATATGACTGGGCAGCCGATCAGGAAATACCGATTGAAAGAGAAGAAGAAATGATGTGGAGAATGAATGCCGGGAATCTTTATTCACATATTAAACGAAGCGGAGAAGATTTTTTAAAGGTACACCGAGTCGATTTCTCTTATGATGTTGAGTTGAAAAAAAACTACGAAGCAACAAATGCCTTGCTGGATGCTGCTGAAGAAAAGCCCTTTTTTCAAACAGACGTCTATTTGCTTCAGCCGTTAGATTTTCTTATCCATCTTGCCTTTCATCTATATAAGGAGGCAACAAACGTACAATATGTCTACTTACATGCAGATCTTAATTTGATTAAGTTTTGTGATGTAAGGGAGTACGTCATGTTTGCTGAAGAGCAAAATCAGCTTGATTGGCATGCTTTGCAAGAAAGAGCGAAGGAATTAGGGGCCGAGAAAGCACTTTTTTACACGTTTACGTTTTTAGATTTATTGTACCAAACGAACTATGTAGACCAATTGAAGCAGCTAGACATGAGTGACCAATCATTCTTAGAAGCCTATGGAGAGAATGATTTCGGTTCTTTGAAAATATGGAAAAAATCCTTTATTGAACGTTTTTTCAGCTTGGATAATCGCGATGAGCTTGAAGAGGAACCAGCTATACAGCTATTTCCTGAAAGGCAATAGCAAATTAAAGAGGAGGATTCGATATGGATATAAAAGCGCTTTTTGAAAAGCCGAAGAACGATTTTCCTTATGAAAAATCATTTGTGTTTGCAGGTATTCATTTTCATATTCTATCAATGGAATTGCTGGCGATTGAAGATATTGAACATTATATTCCAAAAGAATTGGATCGCTGCGAGGGAGATATCCCTTCACAGATTGAAATACGGTTTATCATTGATCCGGAGCTTGAACAGTCTGTTCGCAGTGCTTGCTTTCAAAAGGGTGAAACCATTACAGCAAAAAGGAAGTTTACCTACAAACGATTAAAATTAGACGATCAAGTATTATTTGCCTCACATGAAGGTGACGAGCCGCACAGTGTGGCGGTCAATAAAGGTCGTTATGCTGTGATTGGAAAAAACAATAATGAATCTGCGATACGCTGTCCACTGCGAATCGTTCGAGAAATTGCCCTTAGAACATTAGAAAATCAAGGTGGATGTTTTACGCATGCAGCAGCTGTCTCTTTTGAAGATGGCCAAAAAGGAGCGCTCATTATCGGCGATAAAGGTGCCGGGAAGTCAACCACTATGTGGCAGTTTTTGCATCATGGAGGAGCAGATTTTATCACAAACGATCGTTCCATTTCAGTGCTTGAAGATCAGGAACTTACTGTGTATGGTTGGCCGATGTGCTTGGCGCTTGGAGTAGGGACTGTTCAAGCCACAACAAATATACAGGAACTGAAAAACAAAAAATTCAGCCGGTCTCAAGATAAAAGAATATGGGATGAAACCATATCAACAGAGGAAGAGGCAAAAGAAAAATGGGCGAGCGGCTGTAAGTTTGAAATTACACCAAAAGAAGCTGCTGAAATGACAGGAACAACGATTAGAAGCTCTACGAAAGTAGATATGGTGATTTTTCCCTCACTCAAAATAGGTTCTGGTGAGATTAGGCTTGTGCCGGTAAAAAAAGATGATCAAAGAGCAAAAGAAATTATGGCAGCAAATATAAGAGAACCAGAAGATCCAGACTATTTAAAAGGCTGGCTCGGACTTCGGCATGTGTCAGATACCTTTCTTGGGCAAAAGGCATCTGAGCTTATCCATCACTTGTTTAACATGCCATGCTTTTATTTAGAGGGTGATCCGCGTCACCTGCAAGAAGCAATTCCAGATCTGTTAAACAAAAAAGTCAGTTCGATTTAAAGAGACGATTGTCTAAACATTCGTTTGAGCCGGTCTTCACGTTTTTTCATTTGCTCGTGATCTGCTGGCAGCAAAATTTGAAAGAGCATTTCGGCAATTGGCCGTGCGAGCCTTTCGTCAGAGTTCATTAGAATGCAAACACCTAATTTTCTCTTTGGAATGAATCCAATATAGGAGGTGAACCCTTTAATTTCTCCGCTATGTTCAGCCAAGGTGAATCCGTTAAAAGGTCTCAAAAACCATGAAATGCCGGCACCTCTGCTGAAATCTTCTTCAACCATAACGGGGCTTTGCATTTCTTTTAGCGAATGCTGTTGAAGCAGGCTGTTTGCACCGTATTGAGCTTGAATGAATTGAATCAGATCATCTGCTGTGGAGATTAGTCCGCTTGAACCATCCTCCCAAGATGGTGTTTCAGCACTTGGATAGGATACGCCGGACAGGCCTGAGGAAGAAACTGTATACCCTTTGGCTGTGGATGCTGTTTCAATAAATCCAGTTTGCTTCAAATCGAGCGGTTTTAGTATATGGGTGTGCACTAATTCTCTATATGGCTGATGACTCACTTTTTCTAGCACTTTACTTAATATAGAGTAGCCAAGACTAGAATAATTGATGATAGACCAAGGCGGTGTGAAAATAGTGAGAATTTCAATACACTGAGCTAGAGTCATATCTCGTAAATGAATGACTTTGTCGAGTGCTTTGGGCAGGCCTGAGATATGAGAAGCAATCATTCGGAAAGTGAGTGGAATTGGTTCAGACAAGTGACTTTTTATGAAAGAAAGTAATGGTTCGTAAGTATGAATGGGTTCATCGAGTTGAATGAATCCTTCCTCTCGCAATTTCATCATAACCATTGCAGTAAAAGGCTTAGTCACAGAACCAATTCGAAAGGTTGTGTCTTTTGTAACAGGGGTGCCGCTTTCAATATCAGCGAGGCCCTCATGCCAAGACCAAATGTGCTCATCTTCATGAGAAATACAAATGGAACAGCCGGGAATTTGATGTTGTTCCAATAATTTCCTAATGTCGGTGGTTGTATCTTGCAGACGCTGCAGAATCGATTCATTGATCAAAATAGACACCTCTTTCATACAGAATATATATATATTACCAAATGTTTCATGTTGTTTTAAGATGAACGATCAATATTTTTATATTTTAAAAGAGAGCGGGCGATAGATGATGAAAACAATTCAAAAAACCATTCTTGATATTTTAAAAGGTGATGGCCAAGATATAGAACAAATTCCATATGAGCTTGTGGAACGTAAAGGTGTAGGACATCCAGATACGATGTGTGACGCCATAGCAGAAAGAGCTTCTCAATACTATTCTCAATATTGCATGGAGCATTTCGGCAGAGTGGCACACCACTGGTTTGACAAAGTCATGCTTCTTGGCGGAGATGCTGATGTCACGTATGGGAAAGGGACAATGGTCAAACCGTATCAAGTTGTGTTTGCTGGAAAAGGGGCATACGCATACGGCGATGAGCCCATTCCTCTTAAACAGATTCTTTTCGATGCGGCAAAGGATGTGTTATCAGAGGTGACAACAGGATTTGATCCTGAAGAACATCTCGTCATTGACTGCCGAATCGTTGATCATCAGGGGGCAGGACGCAAAAATTCACGATATCGTCCGATGGTTGAAACGGACATGATTGAAATCGGTGATCCAAAGCTTGTGTCAAACGACTGTAACTTACTGCATGCTCATGCGCCATTAAGCCGTCTTGAGAAGCTGGTTCTTTATACAGAGCGTTATGTGAATGGCCCAGAATTTAAAAAGGTCAATCCAGATACCGGCTGGGATGTAAAAATATTTGGAAGCAGACGTCATGAAGATTTTAAACTCATTGTGAACATGCCATTTCTAGCTAAAGATATTCATAGTCTTGAGGAGTATTTTGCCCGCAAAAAAGAATGCCAAGATCAAATCGCTCGCTATATTCATGAAACGTTAGGCCTCACGCCTGATCTCATGCTGAACGCAACAGATCGCAATGGCCGTCCGTACTTAACGGCGCTAGGTTCTGTAGCAGATACCGGCGATGTAGGAGTTGTTGGAAGAGGAAATAGATTAAATGGACTGATCACCCCAATGCGGTCTATGAGTATTGAAGCACCGGCTGGGAAAAATCCGCTTGATCATACAGGAAAATTATATGGGGTGCTCGCACAACGGCTGGCAGATCAAATTTTTGAGACGATTCAAAAGCCAACAGAAGTGCATATCTTTACTTCAAAAGAGGCACCGCTCCACAATCCTGATGAAATTTCCGTTCGTATTCAGCAGTGGGATGGAAATGAAGTGGATAGAAAAAGAATTGAAGACCTCGTCATGAATGCGGTTCATTCAATGGGCGATGTGACAACAGATTTAATTTTTAAAGGCGTGACAATGTGGTAAAAAGGATGAAAGAAAGAGTCATTGAAGCCGTACATGCATGTATTCATACAAAAGAACCTATGGCAGTGACCATTCATCCCTATGAAATTGAAAAACAACAACAATTGAACCAACACCATCTTCTGTTGATGCTAAAGCCTGAATTAACAAGCATCAATAAAGGTGTACAGCTTGATCTCATACTAGATGAACTTCTCCACCGATTAGATGATCGTGATGTAGAAATAGGAGCCATGCGCGTTATATCATCCTTATATTTGAAAGAAAAGAAAATAATTGAAAATCAATATGGGATGCTAAATAAAATTTCTAAAAACGGTCTGAGTGAAGTGTCAGATGCAGCAAAAAAGATGCTGGCTTTGAAATACCCAGAGTTTAAAAAGAAGGAACATTTCATATATGGAGGCCATCAATTTTTACAAAAGTACAAAGAGCTCACGCCGTATGGTTTAGAGCTTTTAACCCGAAACGTCAAGGTAGACAAGCTGGGTGCGGGCACATACGCCATAGAGGCCGAGGTGGATGGAGAAAAAATGCTTCTGCTCAATTCATTCCACCCTTGTCAAATAGAGTGGTTCACTGCACCTGCAAAGTCTATTATCGTCATTGAATGTTTTTCAAAGCAGCCAATGAGGATGTTGAGAGAAGATTTCATCGGTGCAACGGACCCTAAAGAGGCTAAAGCGGGTTCTTTTAAACACATGCTGCTGTCAGAGCAAAAACGGTTTGGTTTATCTAACGTGTGTACTCGGTTTAATGGCATTCACCTGTCACCGGGTCCTGTAGAAGCGATGGCGGGAATGATTCACTATTTTAGTACACCTGATACAAGACTGACTCCCGCGCATACACTTTTTGGCCAGCTGTTAAAGGAAAATAGCTTTTCGGCGGAAGCATTAGATCTATTATGTAAAGATGTGTCCATTCATTCAAGCGAAACGCCCGTATTTGAATTAACAGAAAACCTAAATTGGGATGAAGCGCTTGATCTGCTAGTAAAAGTGAGAAACGACATTCAAAAGCATGAACGTGTTCTATAACGGAGGGAAACAACTTGGACAATAAAGGAGCTAGCCAGCGAATTTGGATTGTCGGTCCGCCTGGATCTGGAAAAACAACCCTTGCACATCAATTGAAGCAGGAGTTAACGTTACCTCACTATGAGCTCGATGCCCTATTCTGGCAAGCGAACTGGAAAAAAACAGATAGGACGGTGTTTATCGATAACGTCCATGAAATTATCAAACAAAAGAAATGGGTCGTTGATGGTCAATATTCATCTGTTCACCACATTTTGGCTGAATATGCTGATACGATCATTTGGCTTGATGTAAAGAGAAGACAGACATTCCCCCGTCTCATGAAAAGGACATTCAAACGGCTCATCACAAGGGAGAAACTTTGGAATGGAAATAAGGAGCGAATGGGTAACGCGCTCCAATTTTTCTCATATGCCTTTCAAGTCTATCCAGAGGTGATTCATCAAAACGAAAAGCTTTTTCATAAATTAAAAGAAGAATCTCATGTGAAATGCCTGCGCATAGACAAACGGGACGATGCAGACCAGGTGCTGATGAAAATCAAAAACCTTGAGAAAAAGGGGTGAGGACATGACGACACTAGATGATGCTAATAATGTCCTGAAATATTGGTTTTCGGAACAGCCGATTCGCTTAACACCTTTAAACGGAAGAAGCCCTAATGAAGGATGGCTTGTCGAAACGATCAAAAACCGTTTTGTCTTAAAAAAATGTGCGAGAAATCATGATGCAAAGTGGCTTCAATATTTAGAGGAATTAACAGATGCTCTGCTTGATCATGGCTTCCCGATTCAACCTATGATGGAGGCAGAAGACCGTCGTAAGACCATTTTATTCAAAGAACACTTTTGGCAGCTGCGGCCCTATTTCGAAGGAAGACCATATGAAATGGGAAATCGTTCAGATGAACAAGAAGCCATCCGGGTATTAAAACAGCTTCATTCATTGAAGAACTTACCGAAAGGGCCTGTGAATCCAAACTGCGAATTGAAGAACTGGATTACTTCTCCGGACGAAACGCTCGGCAAGACGGCTTACGCCCTAAAAAAGGTTGTTTCTTCTAAAAAGGCTGCTGCTTTGCTCAAAGTGTATGAACGGGAACTAATGAATATCATCACGCTGCTAAACCCTAGTATATATGAAGCATTACCTCATGCTGTTACACATGGTGACTTTCATTCTGGCAACCTGTTAATTCGTAACAAAAAGCTTGCCATGGTTCTTGACTTTGATACAGCAGGTTTTAGACCGCGCATATATGATGCAGCCATATCTGCTTTTTTGTTAACGAGAATCAAGAGAGGAACGTTTCAACTAGATATTGTGAAAACGATTCAATTTTTAAAGGCATATGCAGATGACTTATCCGAATATGAATGGCGTTCTATATCTGCTTTTATCAGACTTTTATATATTCCAACAGGGCGGTATTTAACACTGCTGCATACCTATACACCTCACTTACTGAACTGGTATATTGATTGGTCTTTCGAAGCACTAGAATCTGCATCGAACCAGCTGAAGGAAGATTGGTATCTCCAAAAGGAGATGAGAATATGAAGGTCGCTGTTGTCACTGGTGGAAATAGGGGCATAGGCAAAGAAGTATGCAGACAGCTTGCGCAGTGCGGAATGCTTGTTATTTTAACTGCACGGCAGCTTGAAAGTGCCAAAATAGCTGCGTCTGAAATGACTGAGCATGTTGTGCCATTTCAGCTGGATGTAACAAATGAAGAATCGGTTGAACGTTTCTCGGCATTTATGAAAGATTCGTTCGGGAGAGTGGATGTGCTCATTAATAATGCCGGTGTCTTTCATGACAATATAAAGGATCACACCTTTCCATCTTTTCTAGATCTTCCTGTATCGACACTCCAAGAAACGATGAATGTGAATGTGTATGGTGCAGTCAGAATGACCAAGGCCGTTTTCCCTTACATGAAAGAGGCTGGATATGGACGAATTGTCAATGTATCTAGCGGTATGGGAAGGCTCTCTGCGATCTACGCTTCTGGCGATGTCAGGCGTGACGGAAAAAGCGGTCCTTACTACCGGATGTCAAAAGCGGCGCTGCATGTTCTCACAAAAGTCACAGCTTTAGAGGGGGCACCCTATTCTATCCTTGCGAATGCAGTGTGTCCCGGCTGGGTACAAACGGACATGGGGACATCAGAGGCTGTTAAAACCATACAGGAAGGTGCATCAGGAATCGTGTGGGCGGCACAGCTGCCCCGAGATGGACCAACAGGAGAATTGTTGAGAGACGGGCAAAGACTTCAGTGGTAAGAGGAGGCAGCTACATGCGAGGTATGAAAGGAAAGACGGTTATTGTGACAGGCGGGGCTCAGGGGATTGGATATGCGGTCGCAGAACGAGCCGCACAAGAAGGTGCACAAGTCGCCATTGCTGATCATCATGTAGATTACGGAATTGCGGCAGAAAAACAGCTCAAAGCAAATGAATATGATGTTTTGTTTATAGAGGCTGATATTGCTGATGAAGCATCAATTGTTTCAATGATAGAAAAAACAGCCAATCATTTTGGAAAAATTGACATGCTGGTGAATTGTGCAGCCGTTTTTATCATGCGGGGTCTTGAAGCAACCGTTGAAGAATGGCGGCGCATCATGGATTTGAATATTATGGGACAAGCTCTTTGTGTCAAACACACTGCGCCTTACATGGAGAAAATCGGAAAAGGATCGATTGTAAATATTGCCTCTATTTCAGGCCACATTGCCCAGCCAAAATATTTAACATATAACGCGACAAAAGCAGCTGTTGTCAATATGACGCGGTGCATGGCAATGGATTTGGTGGATGCAGGTATTCGTGTAAACGCAGTGAATCCAGGCACGGTATGGAACAAAAATAACGAGCGGTTCCATTTAGAAGAGCTTGGATTGACAAGAGAGCAAGCAAATCAGCATCCTGATATTGGCGGGATGCACATGTTGAAACGAACCGCTGATCCAGAAGAGATCGCATCTGCTGTCATCTTCCTTCTTTCAGATGAAGCGAGTTTTATTACAGGAGAAAATTTGATGGTTGACGGCGGCTATACTGCCATGTAGAGGAGTAAAAATTGCATGAAATTTGATCTTCACACACATCATCAACGCTGTGGTCATGCGGAAGGGAACATCAGAGAATATATCGATGAGGCTGTTAAATTAGGTCTGGATTTTATTGGAATATCGGATCACTCCCCGTTCTTTGGTGAAGAGGCTGACCACTTTAAACCATGGGTAGCGATGGCTAAAACTGAATTTCAATCATATATAGAGGAAGTCCTGCAGTTGAAAAAGGAATATGACGGAAAAATTCACGTGCTGTTAGGTGTCGAATCTGACTATTTTCCAGAACACGAGGCCCTATACCGAGACGTGTATCGACATTATCCATTTGATTATATCATTGGCTCGGTTCATGTCAGTAATGGATATGACCTATTTAACCGGAAACGATGGGAACGAATCACAGAGCAGCAAGCCATCATTGAAAAAGAAACGTATTATCAGTTGATTAAAATGTCTGCTGAGAGTCGAATGTTCGACGTTTTAGGCCATATTGACGCCTTAAAAGGTTTTTATCCAGAGATTGCTCATCTCAAAACAGAAGCTGTCGATGATGCACTGCAAGCAATTGCGGAGAGTGGTTCTGTCATTGAAGTGAATACCTCTGGCAAAACAAAAGACTGCGGCGGCTGGTATCCATCATTGGATCTATTAGAGCGAGCCAAATTTTATGGTGTGGATGTCACGTTTGGCTCAGATGCACATCAGCCAGCCCGAGTAGCAGATGATTGGCTGAAAGTAAAACAGACGCTGAAGGAACTAGGTTACAAGGATTGGTATATATTCCAATCTCGTCAAAAGCGAAAATTGGCTCTATAAATTCTAAAAAAAGGGGTTATGAAAATGACAAAAGTTCGCGTAGCAATTGCAGGAGTAGGATCATGCGCTTCAAGTATCGTTCAATTTGTAGAATTGGCAAAGGAAAAGATGGATACGCTCTCCGGTGTTATGCATGATGTCATTGGAGGTTATCACTTGTCTGATGTGGAATTTGTTGCAGCTTTTGAAGTAGATCAAAATAAAGTAGGAAAAGACTTATCAGAGGCTATTTTTACTAAACCAACGGCTGCAGTAAAACATATTGATGTTCCGTTTTTCCAATTACCGGTTGAAGCAGGTCCTTTATGTGATGGTCTTGAAGGAGATTTGTCCAACTGCATTCAGCCGCATGAACATTCATTAAAAATGAACACACATGATGTGACGCAAAGATTAAAGGAAGTTCAGGCAGATGTACTAGTGTGCTTCTTACCGACGGGTTCGTTTGAAGCAGTCCGAGTATACGCAGAGGCGTGTGCACACGCGCAAACTGCCTTTATTAATGCAACACCTGAACCGGTGGCAAATGATCCTGAATTTGTCAAAATGTTTGAAGAGTCGAATACCCCGCTCCTTGGAGATGACTTAAGAAGTCATTTAGGTGCCACAACACTGCATACAGCGTTAATTGAGCTATTAAAATCCCGAGGGATTGACATTACCAATACGTACCAATTGAATGTCGGAGGCAATACAGACTTTTTAAACCTTGCCAACCCAATGAGATCAACGAGTAAACAAAAATCGAAGAGAAAAGCATTATTTGCCTCTGGTATTGATGCCAGCGAAGTGGCAGCAGGTCCAAATGGCTATGTCAGCTACTTAGGGGATCATAAAGTCTGCTTCCTGCGTTTGGAGGGAAATTCTGTTTTAGATTCAGACATTTCGCTTGAAATCCGTTTACAAGTAGAAGATTCTCCGAATTCAGCTGGTGTTATCGCTAACGCAATGCGTGTAGCAAAAGCAGCTAAAGACATGAATCACAGCGGTGTCATACATGACGTCTGCCCGTTCTTATTCAAAAGCCCTCCAATTGGACAAGTAGATTCAGAATCATTGCGTCTATTCAATGAATATGTAGCAAATGCTGAGCTGAAAAAGGTGTGATCAGTGGAAGCAGAACTAAATCTTTGCGAGATAAAATTTGCCGCTTTTGACTTGGATGGAACATTAATTGATGACCGAGGCGAGCTTATTGGTGATGTCCATGGCGCAGTGAACATGCTGCGCCAAAGAGGCATTATTTCAATAATTGTCACAGGCAGAACCTATGATTCTTTCTTCTCTCTGAACTTAGATCCATCTTTACTCAATTTATTTCATCATGATGTTTTGCTGAATGATGGAAATGTGATTTGCCACCATCAAAAGAAAACATTTGACGTTAAACAATATCTAGATGCTGCTATATGCCGGCAGGTCATCTCATCACTTGATGGTCAAGCTGAATTTGTCATGGAATCACATGGAAAGCATGTGGCATCAAGTAAAAGCGCTAAGTTGAAATATTGCATGCTTTACACATTTCCACGAGAAAAAATAGATGTTGGTCATCAGAAAGAATTCAGATTTGACCGTGTGACAAAACTATTTATTTTACCGAAAGAAAAAATAGATATCGCTCATCAATTAAAAGATTGTCATTGTGATGTTGCAGATGCCCAGTTTTTAAATGCACAAGTGATATCCCCGAAAGGAATTTGTAAGGCAGATATGCTTGAACGTCATTTATTAGATTGTTTTGGAGAAAGTGATTTAAATCGTGTGATTGCTTTTGGAAATGGTCATAATGACAGACTGCTGCTCAAGAAGGCGAGGTGGGGGCTGGCAGTTCAAGATAGCCATCCATCGGCGATTGAGTTATGTGATGTTCATCTGGGGGAGTCTATTTATGACTATCTTGATAAAGTTTTACAACCATTAGAAGCACCAAAAGTGATCAATGAAAAGGGAGGAATTTAGTTGAGAACCCTTCAACTGCCTTTACCAGATGCACTAGAAGATACAATGATAGCGGATTTTGTGGAAAGAGTTTCTTTTCTATCTGCCCATATTTTGCACGTTGATCTTCTTGAAGAGGAATCGGTTATTGAAGTAACGGTCGATCATACGGGAGATACAGAGGCAATATCAGCTGCGTTTTTAAAGTTATCGTCAAATGTAGCTCAACTGCGGAGGTTTCGTGAAAAGGAAATGAAATCAAATATTCATTTAAAAAGTGAGCCTGTTCATTCGAAACTAAGCGGGGATGACCAAAAGAGAACCTTCTATGATGAAATTGAAATGGAACTCGCACACTATTTTGATCAATTATTCTTAAATATGGGGGCTTCACTTGGAGCCAAATTAAGAAGATACCCTTCTACGATGAGTAAAGAATTAATGGAAAAGTGTAAATACCATACAAATTTTCCGCAAAATATTTATTCTGTTTTTGAAATACCTCATGATTACCAAATTATTGATGACATTCGAGAAAAGCATCATGGTTTTCTGCCTGAACACTTCCAGCAAGCAGGCCGTTTTTTACAGCCGTGCATTTGTTATCACTGCTACGAGGAATGGGAAGGGAAGACCTATACAGACAATCAAATGATGACAGCAGCGGGGCAGTGTTTTAGACATGAAATTTCTTGGAAAGTAGATCCTCTAAGGAAACTAGAATTTAGTATGCGTGAAATTGTCTTTATCGGTGATAACGAATACATCAACGAAACAAGAAAAACACTTCTTGAACACACATGGCAATGTTTTCATCAGCTTGGCCTTAGTGGTAAGGTCACCACCGCAAATGACCCCTTTTTCTTTTATGATGATATGGATAAAGCGAATTATCAATTAATGGCGAACAGCAAATATGAGTTAGTAGCTGTGACAGAAAAGAAAGACGTTTCGATCGCTTCATTTAACGACTGTGGAGAGATGCTTTGTGAAAGGTTCCAGATCAAGGGAGAAGATGATATGCCGCTTCATTCAGGTTGTGCCGCATTTGGTATCGATCGATGGGTTCAAGTATTTTTACAAACTTACGGTCGAAATCGAAAGAATTGGCCGGATGAAATGCTTCATCTAAAGGAGGGGCAATATGCTGCAAAGTAATCTGACTCAAGAAGAGCACACAGCCCTCATTTTATCTACTCCTTTTTTAGAAGACAGCCAGATAGAAGAGATGAAAGAGCTTCTGCATCAGCAGCAAGACTGGAATGTCATTCTCGGAATGCTGCATGTTCATCGGACAGCCGGTATTGCATGGAAAAATATTAAACGTTACGCCATTCATTTAAGAAAAGATTTTAAAGCAACTTATTTTTTAAAGTCATTAGAGATTATGTATAAGGGGCAATTAGAAACGGCACGAGACAATATCACGTTAAACGATCAGTTATTCCAAGCACTTGATCAAAAAGGAATTGAGTATGCCATTGTAAAAGGAAGTGTGATTGGCCAGTGGGCATACGGCGATGTAGGGCTTCGCTTATTTGGGGACAACGATCTCTTTATCTCACAAGATCAGCTGCAAGAAACTGGACATGTATTAAAAGAATTAAACTATGTACAAGGTTCTTGGAATTATGAAACGGAGACAGTCACACCTGCGAAACGAAAAGACATTCTTTACCTCATCATGAACTCACATCAAACCTACACCTACATGAAGCCTACACCAAAATGCCGCTTTATTGATTGTCATAAAATCGATGTTCAGTTTTCAGTTGACCTCATGACAGGGAACCGGACAGATTCAATTGTCCAAGAAATGCTGTCTAGACGAATTCAAACGTCTGTTGACGAGCATCTTGTATGGTCATTAAAAGAAGAGGATATGCTGATTTTCTTATGTATTCATTTTTACAAAGAAGCGATTTATTTAAATGAAGTGGAGTCAATGAAAGATTTACTGCTTTATAAGCTGCTTGATATATATGGCATGTTTATGAGAGAAGACCTATTGGATGTGGAGTTGTTTGTCCGTCGAACGAAAGAGTATGGCTTTGAAAAGATGATCTATTTTGCTTTGCATTATGTGAATGAAGTCTTTCCTCATACGATTCCTGATCTTGTCATGGATGCACTTCAGCCTGAATCACTTGCTTATTTATCAGAAGTACTGGATGCAAATGATGTCGTTCATACCTGGAATCAGCCCATTCGCAAACGATTCTTTCACATTAATCGGTCTTTAGAAATACAAAAGCATTCTGTTCATAAGGAGTAGTGTGATGAAAGATCCGGCAGCGCTATTTGATTTTAAGGGAAGAAACGACGTGATATGGTTTGGGAATATGAATCAAGAACAAAGCTGGGATCAAACAAAGGCTTTACCTGTTATGACAGACCATGTTCAAAATGAACTGGTTCTTCAGCAAGAACAACAACTGCTTTTGATTGCTTCTAAGGATCATCATGTCATCATGCATCATCAGCCTGAACCTGCTTTTTTAGCCTATTTGGAAAAGCAAGGTGTTAAGCTTCCGCATATGGTTCAAAAAGAAGATGCGTTCAATTTAAAGGGACTCATTGTACCTTATCTTTTAGATGAATCGGTTGAACAAGCATCCTCGCTTGAAAAAAGAAAGATTTATGGCTCAAATTCAACACTCGTAAAGCGATTCAATCATAAGGTTTCGACTAGAAAATGGGCAGAAGAACATCAGTTTACCGTCACGTGTGGTGCTATTTGTCAAAATGCTGACGAGTTAAAACAGACGTATGAAGAATTAAGGGCGAATCATTTCTCAAAAATGGTTCTGAAAATACCTTATGGATCATCTGGTAAGGGACTTCGTATTTTAAAAAACGAGAGAGAATTCATGCAGCTAGTGACCTTTATTGAAAGAAGAAAAATCCAAACAGACCTCCTCTTAGAGGGGTGGCATCCAATTAAGCGATCTTTAAATGCCCAATTGCTCATTCAAGAGGAAGGATCACACTTACTTTCAATTACAGAACAGAAAATCAATGAGGACGGCATCTACTTAGGGACCGATTTTGCGCCTATTTATGAACAGGACAAAAAACGTGAATATGAAGTAAGCATGCATCGAATCATAGAGCTTCTATATGAAGAAGGGTATCGAGGCGTGGTTGGCGTTGATTCGATCATTGATATAAATGAACAGCTCATACCGATCATTGAAATAAATGCCCGGTTCACGCAGGTTACTTATTTACTCCCAATCATTTGCCGCTTTTTTTCAACCTACGAATATATTGAAAGCCGCTTTAAAAGATTCTCATGCAGTGCCGACCTGCCGTTTGAAGATGTGTTAACGGAGGTAACAGAAGCACTCGATCCGGGAAAAGATGGTGGGTTTTTTATTTATACTTTTGGTAAAACGAGAGCGGATGATATGTGGCACTATCGACTGTTTATATTGTTTTACCATATGAAGAAGGACAAGCAGATTCATATGCTGACAAAGTTTGATGATATGGAATTTTCAGCAGAAAGGGGGAGAGAATTTGCCAAAAAATGACTCTACGCTCTTAGAGAAAGCGAATGGTTATGGGACGCCGATGTATGTATACGATGGAGATGCATTAAAAGATCACTATGATCACATTACAGCATGGCTCCATCAATCAGCTGAGGTGTTCTTTTCATTTAAGTCCAATGGAAATGTCTCGATTGCGTCATTGTTACGTTCTTTTGGGGCTGGTATAGAAGTGGCTTCTGCAGGAGAGCTCCTTATGGCTGTAAAAGCAGGTTATTCCCCGGAGCATATCATTTTTTCTGGCCCTGGTAAGCAGAAGCAAGAGATCGATGTCGCTATTCAGCATGAGATCTATTGTATTATCGCCGAATCAAAGGAAGAGCTCATTTATATCGCTGAGTCTGCAAAGCATCAAAACAAACAGGCATCAGTAGGCATTCGAATTAATCCCGAATCCATTGAGTCACGAGCAAAAATCAAAATGGGCGGAGTTCCAAGTCCATTTGGGATAGATGAATCCAAACTGAAAGACGTATTTGACCTATTTCAGAAGTATGATCATTCGCTCTTATTTAAAGGGATTCATATGTATTTGGGAACTCAAGTTCTTGATGAAACATCGCTTTTATCATCGTTTGAATACACGCTCAACACAGCTGTTCGAATCAAGAATGAATTTGGACTAACATGCCAGATGGTTGATTTAGGCGGCGGGTTTGGAATTCCGTATTTTCAGCATGAGATACCTCTTCATGCTGAACGGTTATTTCAAAACGTAGCGGAATTAATTCGAGCGTACGAAACTGAGCTGGAATTTCCGAGGTTTATTATTGAGATGGGGAGATTCCTTTTAGCGGAATGTGGTGTTTATTTAACAACTATACAATATGTAAAAGAATCAAAAGGGCAGACGTTTTTAATTGCAGATGGAGGAATGCATCATCATCAAGCGATGACGTTTAGAGGCAGGCTGCTCCGCAATAATTATCCAATGCGGCTCATTAAACCTTCTAGCAAACCTTCGGCTGTAGTGAAACAATCGATTGTGGGTCCACTATGTACTCCGGAAGACTTAATTGGCCGGCAGGTGGAGCTTCCGCAAGGCGATGTAGGTGATCTTCTTTGTATTGAGAAATCTGGGGCATATGGACTTTGCTACAGCCCTACCTTATTTTTAGGTCATTCTTCTCCGCTAGAGCTGCTTTTGTTTGAAGGAAACGATTATGTCATTCGAGATAGAGGGACCCCGGATGATCTTTTATTGAAACAAAATAGATTATTCTTTAGACAAAGGAGGGATGAATATGACACTGGCGGAGCTTCGTCAAGAAACAATTGATCGTCTTGTTTTTCAATTTTTGGAAAGGGCGAGTCAGCTTGATGACGAATTTCAGTTCCCGCATCAAAATCTAGACGAGCTGATTGATTGTGGATTACATGTCGCCAATATGCCGAAACAAGACGGGGGTCTTGGGTATGGATTTGAAGAAACGGTGACTCTTTTGACACACATATCTAAAGGGTGCGCGTCGACAGGACTCATTATGGCGATGCATTACTATTCGCTCGGCGCATTCTCTGAAGTGCTTACAAGTGAGCAGCAGGCCGCAGTTTTTGAAGATATTCGGCGGTCAGGAGAGCTAATCGCTTCTGTTAGCGATCCGAATGTGATTTTTATTTATCAGCGTAAGCAAATGGACGGAATTCCGACCATTACCGCAGAGAAAACAGATGGCGGATATCTTGTGAGTGGAACTAAATTCACAGTGACTGGTGCACCACGCATTAAATATTTACCAATTTATTGTCAGTATGCGCCGTCATCATGTACATCTCAATATGGAATGACTGCGCTCTTAATGACATTACCGAGTGAAGGCGCTGCGATTGAGGAATCGTGGAATTATTCGGGCATGAGAGCATCGATGAGTCATCACATTCATTTTGACCAAGTGTTTATACCCGATCATCAGCTCATCGGGCGGGAAGGCTACGCGATAGAAGATACTGAAAATTTAATCTATTGGTTTCGTCTAGCTGTTACAGCTGTTTATTATGGCATTGCAAAAGCAGCATATGAACATGCCCTCGGTATGACATATAAAAGGAATGATCGAATTTCCAAGAAAAAATCAGCCTTTTTACCAGGCCAGCAATTTCGTATTGCAGATATGAAAATTAAATTAGATGTTGCGCATTCTCAGCTTATGGCTTGCGCTCAGCAAGCAGATCAAGAAAAGAAACAAAATCATTACTCAAGTGATTTATATACGAAGACGCTGATTACAAAACATTTTGTGACGCAAGCAGCAGAAGAAATCGTGCAGCTAGCTTCTCAGGTCGAGGGATTCTCTTCATTACAGCAAGGATCTTTGCTTGAACGTTTAAGCCGAGATGTGAAAGCGGCAAAATTTCATCCGCCTTCTGAAGATTTATTAAAAGAAGTGATTGCGAAAAAAGAGCTGGGCATTATCCCGTTAAAAAATCGCTGGGTATGATGGCAAGAAAAAGGAGGAGACATATGTGGCTACTGCAGCACCTATTTACAGGAACAATTACTTAAACTGTTCTCAATTAACGATTGCAGCCATGCTTCTTAGAAAAGGGATTGGAATTGATAGGATTTGGAGGCAGGCTGGCCTTGTTTATAGACCTAAAGATCAAGGGTTTGTTTTGATCGGTTCCTTTAAACATTTTCGTGAGGATATTCTCCATCATAATGGCATTCATTTAGAAGAAATTTTTTACACAGAAGAGGAATTAGACCTCTATATCAACCGTGTGTTTAAACAGCATCCAAGCACAGGGACTGTTTCTGTTTCCCTAGATATATTTGAATTACCGTACTGTCCATTTTACGAAAGAGAACATGGGTATCACACATTGGAAGTACTTGAGGTAAATGATGATCATGCAGTGGTCAGTGACCATGCTTACTCCTATCATGGCACATTGAGTAAAGACCATTTGATGAAAGCTGCCCGCTCTGTATATGAACATACACCTCGAACCGAGAATCGTTATAAGTGGATCAAACATGTGGAACTTCAGAAAGAACCGGATGTGCTGATGATATTAAAGGAGCACGCAGCCATCTTAGAAGGAGCACCGCCGCATTTTGATTTGCCTGGAGCTGTCACAGGGCTAGGCGCTATTTCAGTCATTCAAAGGGATTATATTGATAGTATCAAAGACAATGTAAATGGAAATTTATTAGACAATGTTTATTTTGAAGGACTAAAGGATGTGGCTAACTCCAGAAAACATATGGTGACATTCTTATCTTCTTATGAAAATGAGCTTTTACATCCCCTTATTCAAGCGTTTGAAGATGCTTATCAAAGCTGGACAGTGCTCGCCAATTTTACGGCTAGAGTAGGCCTCAGTAAAAATCCTCGCAGTATGATAGACAGGACGGCGAATCGGTTTCAAAAAACATTAGAAGTGGAGACCAGCCTGCTCACAGAACTAAAAGAGGTGATTCAAAATGAAGACTTATCAAACTCTCTCTCTTCATGATTATGTCAATAACAGAGGCATCACATATCAAAATGAATATGAAAAAGGCCAATTAACAATTGGCGGAGCTTCTTTGCCGGCTGAGTTAATTATGAACGTGCAAGATCCTTTTATCGAAGGGATTCCTTTTCAGTTCATATATCAAGATCAAGGAGACAATATTGAATTAGAGGGACAGTCTCTTCATTTTCCGCCACTTGAAGCAGAAGCGCTTCATGTCGTTGGCTGTTCATCCAATGGCAATCTTTACGAAGAGATTTCATTATTACGAGAGGGGAACGTTGTCTGTGAGACTCGGCTTTCGTTAACGGATGTGATTGAACGTGAACCTGCATTTCATGATCGAGCGGCATATGCATTTGATTATATTCATACGGTATCCGGCATTAATCATCATTTGACATCAAACCTATGGCTTGATTCGCTCACCTTTTCGCCAAAAGTAGTTTTTGATGAAATTCGCTTTCAAGATAATCCATTTATGCATATTTTCGCAATGACGATTCAGCAGTCAGATCATTAATGGAAGGGAGGCATGTCTATGTGCGGCATCGCAGGCTATTGTCATTTTAACCAAGCACCACTTGATCCTCATATCTTACTGAAGATGAAAAACGCACTTGCTGTGCGTGGACCTGATGATAGTGGTGTATATCAAGATGACTCAGTTGGTCTGGTTCATACGCGGCTTTCCATTATTGATATACAATCTGGGCCGCAGCCAATAACAAATGAAGATGATTCTATATGTGTGATTCTAAATGGAGAGATTTATAATTTCAAAGAATTAAGAGAGAAATTATGGAATAAAGGCCACTTGTTTCGTACGCAGACAGATACAGAAGTGCTTGTTCATGGCTATGAAGAATACGGAATTTCCTTTGTAGAGCAATTAAACGGAATGTTTGCAGCTGCGATATGGGATAAAAAGAAGAAAGCACTTTATTTGTTTAGAGACCGGTCTGGGATCAAACCGCTGTATGTTTCAGAATGCCGGGGAGGGCTTATTTTTGGATCGGAAATGAAGGCTCTTTTTCAGCATCCTGACATACAAACTGCTATTGAGCCGGAGGCTGTTCTTAGTTATTTATCCTTCCGTTATTCGATCGGCGAGCAGACTTTTTTTCAAGGAATTCAAAAATTACCCCCAGGTGTCATCTTAAGAATAGATGAATCAGGCATAACAAAAGAGACCTACTGGCAATATCCGCTCCCAGCTGATGGGATCGATCGGGGAGAACGTTATTATCAAAAGGAATTGTTTGAATTAATTCAAGATAGTGTGCAAAAACAGATGATGTCTGATGTGCCTGTGGGAGCTTTTTTGAGCGGGGGAGTGGATTCGACTTCGATTGTCGCTTTGATGTCCAAATACAAAAACGAGAATATTCATTGTTTTTCGACCAGCTTTGAAGAGGAAGGCTTTTCTGAAGAAAGCTATGCCAAACTCGCGGCAGATCAATACAATGTCAAGCTTCACTCACATCGAATGAGTGAAGAAGAGTACTTTCAATTATTGCCTGAAGTTGTGAAGCGAAGAGATCATCCTCTTTCTATTCCTCATGAAGTCGCTTTTTACCATATGTCACGGGAAGCAAAAAAGCACGTGACGGTTGTTTTATGTGGTGAAGGAGCGGATGAATTGTTTGCAGGTTATGGACGTGTCTTTAGGAGTCCAGCAGATTGGCGGAAAATTTTATGGCTTCAAAAAAACCGAAAACTGTCCTCCATCCTTTCTAAGGTATTATTTGAACCATCCTTTCAGCAGCAGGTGCATCAAATGATCCACCTTGAAGGTGAGATGGATCATTATAAAAAAAGGTATGCATGGTTTACTGCTGGCGAAAAAGAGCAGCTTTTAAGTCGTCACGCTGATTCAATTGATCCTCCTGACTCGCACATGAACCAGTTTATTGCCCATTGCTTTCAAAAGATGGAGGGTGCGTCGTATGAAAATAAACTCCTCTATTTATTTCAGCAGATTCATTTACCTAATCTGTTAGACCGGCTTGATATGATGACGATGTCACATGGACTAGAAGCGCGTGTTCCATTTCTTGATCATCGCATCATCCAATTTGTCAATGACATGCCCTTCAAATATAAGCTTCCTTATAAAGGACTGCCTAGCAGGCTGCAAGCCTTTTTTCAGTCGAGTCTCAAAACAAGTGAGGTACAAGACATTCCGAAATATATGTTAAAAAAGACAATGGAGCAAACGGTGGATAAGCGTATATTATATAGAAGAAAAATGGGTTTTCCGGTTCCAGTGTATCATTGGATGAGCAAAAGGATGAAAGAAATCGAAGAGAAGCTTCTTGATCAACAAAGCTTTGCAACAGAACTGTTTCAAAGAAAGCCACTAGAGCAATTTTTACGAAATCATTCGAATCAGAAAAACAAAAATGGAGCGGATCAAAAAGTCTGGATGCTTTACAACTTGGAATTATGGCATGATCACTACATGAAAGGGACGCAGCTTTCTCTCCAAACTAGTCATTAAAGAGATCCGGTCTATTCCTCTTGCCTGCTGCATATATGATACGGAAGGGAAGTGATGCGATTTTGAGGCTGAGTGAACTGTCGGGAAAAGAGATTGTCGATATTAAAAGAGCGGAGCGGCTTGGCGTGCTTGGACAAACTGACCTTGAAATCAATGAACAGGATGGTCAAATTACAGCACTCATTATACCTTCCGTGAAGTGGTTTGGCTTTCGAAAACAAGGAAATGACATCCGCGTCCCGTGGAATCACATTCAAAAAATAGGATCAGATATGATCATTCTCGATGTGCCTGAAGAACTTCAGCTGCACGGAGAAAAAGAGCACCCACAATAAAGGGTGCTCTTTTTCTTTTCTCTCTCTGATTTGTTCACAGGCTGAATCCTCTCCTCATATGCTGAAAGGGAGATTCAGAAAATATTACAGACTTTTTTAAATAAAGAAGGTGAACGGTCAGTATGTTGAGCGGTTTAACGGTTGCGGTGATCGGGGGAGATGCAAGGCAGCTTGAAATTATTCGCAAGTTGTCACAGCAGCATGCCAAAGTGTTTTTGGTCGGATTTGATCAGCTGGATCATGGATTTATTGGTGCTGAAAAGCTGAAAATGTCTGAACTTCCATTCGAACAAGTAGACAGTATGATTCTGCCAGTATCAGGGGCAACGGATGAAGGCGTTGTTGCTACTGTTTTCTCAAATGAGCAGGTCTTGCTGGAGGCAAAATATTTAGAAAGAACCCCTGCCCATTGTACCTTGTACTCAGGTATTTCAAATACGTACTTAGACAATCTGGCAAAGCAAGTGAACCGGAAGCTTGTGAAGCTGTTTGAGCGAGATGATATTGCCATATATAACTCTATTCCAACAGTTGAAGGGATTATCATGATGGCCATTCAGCAAACGGACTATACAATTCACGGGTCTCATGTCGCTGTTCTCGGACTTGGAAGAACAGGACTCACGATTGCCCGCACATTTCGGGCACTAGGGGCAGACGTAAAAGTAGGGGCGGCAGACACAGCACATTTAGCGCGGGCCTTTGAGTTGGGGCTTCATCCATTTTCAATGGACCGGTTAAAAGAAGAAGTAACGGACGTTGATATTATCATCAATACCATTCCAAGTCTTGTATTAGATTCGTCTGTCATCGTCAGCATGACACCAAAGACACTCATTTTGGATATCGCCTCCCGCCCAGGCGGAACAGACTTTGACTTTGCACAAAAGCACGGAGTAAAGGCACTTCTTGCACCAGGACTCCCGGGGATTGTTGCACCAAAAACAGCAGGACAAATCATTGCAAAAGTGCTTTCCGGGCTTTTATGTGAACTTGCGGAGGAAAAAAGGGGGATGGAATCATGACATCATTAAAAGGGAAAAGAATCGGCTTTGGTTTAACAGGTTCCCACTGTACGTATGAAGCTGTTTTTCCGCAAATCGAAGCGCTTGTAAAAGAAGGGGCAGAGGTGCGTCCAGTGGTGTCGTACACGGTGCAGAGCACGAATACGAGATTTGGAGATGGAGCTGAGTGGATCGAGCGGATTGAGAAGCTGACTGGATTTCAAGCGATTGACTCAATCGTTAAAGCAGAACCGCTCGGACCTAAGCTGCCGCTTGATTGTATGGTCATTGCTCCTTTAACTGGAAACTCAATGGCGAAATTTGCAAATGCCATGACAGACAGTCCTGTTTTAATGGCTGCTAAAGCAACCATACGGAATCATCGTCCTGTCGTTTTAGGTATCTCAACAAACGATGCGTTAGGCTTAAATGGTACAAATCTGATGAGACTGATGTCGACAAAGAATATTTTCTTTATTCCATTTGGCCAGGATGATCCATTCAAAAAACCGACCTCTATGGTCGCAAACATGGATCTGCTACCTCAAACAGTAGAAGAGGCGCTCCAGCATAGACAAATTCAGCCGATTTTAATTGGACCAAACGAATAATAGATTCACTAGAAAATCATGAAAGATTCAAAAAAGATGCTTCAAGCCTTGCTTTTCTATGGTAAAATAAAATGTAAAAAGTCATAGGATGGCCATCCGAAAGAAAAGAATCATGGATGGGTCGGAAGGAGTTTTACTGATGGGAAGAGGATTGCATGTAGCTGTAGTTGGAGCGACTGGAGCTGTCGGTCAACAAATGTTAAAAACACTAGCTGACAGAGATTTTGAAATGGATACACTTACTCTACTATCCTCAAAACGTTCTGCTGGAACAAAAGTGACATTCAGAGGTCAAGAGTACACTGTTCAGGAAGCAACACCTGAAAGCTTTGAAGGAGTGAACATTGCATTATTCAGTGCTGGAGGAAATGTTTCCAAGGCGCTAGCTCCTGAAGCAGTCAAAAGAGGTGCGATTGTTGTAGACAACACTAGTGCTTTTCGTATGGACGAAAACATCCCTCTTGTCGTACCAGAGGTAAACGAAAAAGATTTGCATGATCATCAAGGGATCATTGCAAACCCTAACTGTTCAACGATTCAAATGGTAGCGGCATTAGAACCGCTTCGTCAGGCGTATGGAATGAAAAAAGTCATTGTCTCTACGTATCAAGCAGTATCAGGTGCGGGACATGAAGCCATTGACGAACTATACAGCCAATCACAAGCCATTTTAAATAAAGAAGATGTAACACCAGAAGTCATGCCTTATCAAATTGCATTTAATGCGATTCCGCAAATTGATAAATTCCAAGACAATGGTTATACATTCGAAGAAATGAAAATGATCAACGAAACGAAAAAAATCATGCATATGCCAGAGCTGGAAGTAGCGGCAACATGTGTGAGACTTCCAATTGAAACAGGTCATTCAGAATCTGTCTACGTCGAACTAGAATCAAATGATGCAACAGTGGAAGACCTCAAATCAATTCTAAAAGATGCACCGGGAATTACGCTGCAAGATGATCCGTCTCAGCAAATTTATCCAATGCCTGCAGATGCTGTTGGGAAAAACGACGTATTTGTCGGCCGCATTCGGAAAGATTTGGACCGTCCAAACGGGTTCCATATGTGGATTGTATCTGATAACCTGCTTAAAGGCGCTGCATGGAACTCTGTTCAAATTGCAGAAAGCTTAAAAGCATTAAAATTAGTTTAACATTCAATGGATGATGAGGACGAACAGAAGAGAGTTAGGCATCTTTCGCCTGCTCTCTTCTGTTACGTCAGAATGAACTTGGAGTGAAAACAGTGAAAATAATTGTCCAAAAATTTGGCGGTACATCTGTCAAAGATGATCAAGGTAGAAAAAGGGCACTTGCACATATCTTATCTGCAAAAGAGAAAGGCTATAAGTCGGTTGTCGTCGTTTCTGCAATGGGACGAAAAGGCGATCCTTATGCGACAGATACGCTGCTTGGTCTGCTTTACGGTAGCGCGCAGCATATGACAAATCGAGAAAAAGATTTGCTTGTTTCCTGCGGAGAGAATATCTCAGCTGTTGTGTTTTCAAGTATGCTGAATGAAAACGGGCTAAAGGCTGTAGCGATGACTGGAGCTCAGGCGGGCTTTGTGACAGATAAGGAGCATACAAGTGCGAAAATTATTGACATGAAGTGCGAACGTCTGGAGGCAGCACTGTCTGAACATGATGTTGTCGTTGTCGCTGGGTTCCAGGGAGCCGCGAAAAATGGAGACGTGACAACAATCGGACGAGGAGGCAGTGATACGTCCGCAGCTGCTTTAGGCGCTGCATTGCAGGCAGACTTTATTGATATTTTTACAGATGTAGAAGGCGTTATGACAGCAGATCCCCGCATTGTTGAAAATGCAAAACCGCTGAGAGTCGTAACATATACGGAAATTTGCAACCTCGCATATCAAGGGGCAAAAGTCATTCACCCGAGAGCTGTCGAAATTGCGATGCAGGCAAAAGTACCAATGAGAGTCCGTTCAACATACTCTGATGATGAGGGCACACTCGTTACATCACACTACTCAGATAAAATGAGCCATGATGTGTACGACCGACTCATTACGGGTATTGCACATGTCAATGATGTGACGCAAATCAAAGTCCCTGCAAAAGAAGGTCAGTACAGTGTACAAACAGAGGTCTTCAAAGCAATGGCAAACGCACAAATCAGTGTCGACTTCTTCAACATCACACCGAGTGAAATTGTGTATACAGTGACAGGTGCAATGACTGAAAAGGCAACGTCGATCCTAAAAGATCTTGGCTATACGCCAATTGTGACAACAAATTGTGCGAAAGTATCAGCTGTTGGCGCAGGCATTATGGGTGTACCAGGTGTCACATCTAAAATTGTATCGGCTCTATCCGAGCAAAACATTCCGATTTTACAATCGGCTGACAGTCATACGACCATTTGGGTGTTAGTGAACGAAGAAAACATGAGAGCGGCTGTCAATGCCCTGCATGAAGTGTTTGAACTTTCAAGATAAATGTGATTGAATCATGATGAGGTGAAAAAAATGAATTTCGGCAATATCGCAACAGCTATGATTACACCTTTTGATAAAAAGGGCAACATCGATTTCCAAAAGCTATCAATTCTCATTGATTACTTGTTAAAAAATGGCAGTGACTCTTTAGTCGTTGCAGGGACAACAGGCGAATCGCCAACTTTATCGAATGAAGAAAAAGTCGCTCTTTTTCAGCAATCGGTAAAATTAGCAAATGGTCGTTGTAAAATCATTGCAGGAACAGGCAGTAATAATACAAATGCGTCTATCAAACTAACGAAAAAAGCAGAAGAAGCGGGCGTTGATGCAGTGATGCTTGTCGTACCTTATTACAACAAGCCATCACAGGAAGGCATGTATGCACACTTTAAAGCAATTGCCGAGTCTACATCTCTTCCTGTCATGCTTTACAATGTACCAGGAAGAACGGCTGCGTCATTAGCACCAGAAACAACAATTAAGCTTGCACAAATACCAAACATTGTTGCCATCAAAGAAGCAAGCGGCGATCTTGATGCCATGACAAAAATCATTGCAGAGACGCCAGAAGATTTCGACGTCTATTCAGGGGACGACAGCTTAACACTTCCGGCTGTATCTGTTGGTGCAAAAGGAGTTGTCTCTGTTGCGTCTCATATCGTAGGACTGGATATGCAGCAAATGCTGAAAAGCTATGCTTCAGGCCAAACAGCCAATGCAGCATTGATCCATCAAAAGCTGCTTCCAATCATGAAACAGCTTTTCTCAGCGCCAAATCCAACGCCTGTCAAAACAGCCCTTCAGCTGAAAGGACTAGACGTCGGATCTGTTCGTCTTCCGCTTTTGCCTTTGTCAGAAGAAGAGAGACTGGATTTAAGCAGCGTTTTAAACAGCTGATCAAAACAAAAGATTTCGTAAGCGGTCATTCTCAGATGTCCCTGAGTATGACCGTTTTTTATACATAAACACTTTCTTAAAATGTGACTTCATCTTGTTTTCTAAAATTAGATTCAGTTATAATAGCATTAAGCGATGATGGACGGGCTTGAGACTAGGAGGATAAGAATTTTGAAAAAGAAAAATACAGAGAACGTAAGAATTATTGCACTCGGAGGCGTTGGAGAAATCGGGAAAAACCTATATGTCATTGAGATTGATTCGGACATATACGTCGTAGATGCAGGTTTAATGCATCCAGAAAACGAAATGCTAGGCATTGACGTCGTCATTCCTGATATCTCTTACTTAACAGAACGTGCTGATCGGGTGAAAGCAATTTTTCTTACCCACGGACATGATGAAGCAATCGGAGGCGTATTCCATTGCTTGAGCAAATTGTCTGTACCAGTCTACGGAACGAAGCTGACCCTTGCGTTACTTCGAGAAAAATTAAAGCAGTATGGCTTCAATCAAAAAGCTGATTTGCGTGAGGTACATGCGAAATCAGTCATTACTTTTGAAACAACAAAAGTATCATTCTTTAGAACGAACCACAGCATCCCTGATTCAGTTGGGATCAGCTTCAAAACCTCTCTTGGTTCAATCGTATGCACAGGTGATTTTAAATTTGATCAAACCCCAGCGCTTAACCAAGCCTGTGACATCGGAGAGATTGCGAAAATTGGAAACAACGGCGTTTTAGCACTACTTTCAGACAGTGCAAATGCTGAAAAACCAGGCTATACACCTTCTGAGGCGCTCGTCCAAGACGAAATCTCAAATGCGATGTACAATGCTGAAAATCGTGTGATTGTTGCTGTGTCTTCATCTAATATTAACCGCGTGCAGCAGATCATTAATGCAACAAATCAAAATGGCCGTAAGCTTGCCGTTGCAGGAAAGAATATGATGACAACCCTTCAGCTGGCGATCAAGCTTGGTTATGTTACAGCAGACGAAGAATTATTTGTACCCGTTCAAGAAGTGAAGAAAATGGCGAAAAACGATGTGGTCATCCTGACCGCTGGAAGCCACGGAGAGCCTCTTGCTGCTTTAACAAAAATGGCGAAGCAAAATCACAAACAGCTTCATATTGAAAAAGATGACACTGTTGTGATTGCATCTACACCTCTTCCTGGACAAGAACTCACATACTCTAAAACAGTGGATTTCCTTACAAGAAGCGGAGCACAAGTCATTTTTGCGCAAAAACGAGTGCATGTATCTGGACATGGCTGCCAAGAAGAGTTAAAGCTGATGCTGAACTTACTAAAACCGAAGTATTTAATTCCGGTGAATGGCGAATATCGTATGCAAAAAGCACATTCTCGTATTGCTGAAGAAGTAGGCATGAAACGCAGTGACATTTTCTTAATTGATAAAGGAGATGTTGTTGAGTTTAGAGGACAGAATGTCAAAATCGGTGAAAAAGTTCACCAAGGAAACATTTTGATCGATGGACTTGGCGTTGGTGATATCGGAAACATTGTGTTACGCGATAGACGCCTATTGTCTCAAGATGGCATCTTGATTGTTGTCATCACGCTTGATAAACAAAAGAAACAATTAATTTCTGGACCTGAAATCATCACAAGAGGATTTGTCTATGTAAGAGAATCCGAAGAGCTCATTGTGAAAGCAACAGAAATGGTCAAAGGGATTGTCAAAGAGCAAACGGAAAACTCAATTGTTGAATGGTCAACACTGAAACAATCCATGCGCGATGTACTAAATCAATTCCTATATGAAAAAACAAAACGTAAGCCGATGATCATTCCAATTATTATGGAAGTGTGATGATAAAGCCCAAGGAGCATAAGCTCTTTGGGCTTTTTTGATGTGGCGTGAGGAATGCGGATGGAATATGGCCTACTTGTTCATAATAGGAGAAGAGTTTGAGGAAAGGATGGAGACAAATGGACGAAAAGAATGAACAGCAGCCTGCGCGAAAGCCAGAAGAAAAAGATAGCATTATGAGCAAAATACAGCAGCTTGGTGAAACAGCCGTTCCGCAGCTGCCGCAAGATACAAATATCCATTGCCTCACCATTATTGGACAAATTGAAGGCCATATGCAGCTTCCACCGCAAAATAAAACAACCAAATACGAACATGTCATTCCACAAATCGTAGCAGTTGAACAAAACCCTAAAATAGAGGGCCTTTTGATCATCTTAAATACAGTAGGAGGAGATGTAGAAGCGGGACTTGCGATTGCAGAAATGCTTGCTTCTTTATCGAAGCCAACTGTCTCGATTGTGCTTGGCGGCGGCCACTCCATAGGTGTCCCGATTGCTGTATCGTGTGACTATTCGTATATTGCAGAAACAGCCACAATGACCATTCATCCTGTGCGGTTAACAGGTCTTGTGATTGGCGTTCCGCAAACCTTTGAATACTTAGATAAAATGCAGGAAAGAGTCATTAACTTTGTCACAAGCCACTCCAACATTACAGAAGAGAAGTTTAAAGAGCTCATGTTCTCAAAAGGCAATTTGACAAGGGATATCGGAACAAATGTCGTTGGTCATGAAGCAGCGGAATACGGACTCATGAATGAAGTGGGCGGCGTAGGACAAGCGATTAAAAAGTTGAACGAACTTATCGGAGACAGGGCATCTCAAAACGAGGGGCTGATCCAATGATTTTATATACGCCTATGCCATATGAAGCCATTTACGCTGAGGAACAGGGAGAACGTAAACTCCAGCAAGTAAACATTCAAGGTGTGCCAGTGATGGTTGAAATGAAAGAAGATGAAGCAGAAATCGTTCAAGTCATGAGTACCAACCCAATGGATTTTCTCAATCAAGAGCTTGCACCAGGCAAGCGATTGAAGTTACATTTAGGCACCAATCAAACCGACTCATATGAATGATTCTATGCTATAATAAAGGGAAAACTTACAACAAGATGCAGCCAAAACCAGGCTGCTTTCTTTCTGATCTTTCGGTAGGTTATATTTTCTTTCGTAGTAAGGTGATGAGTATGGCTAAAAAGAGAAAACGGAAAACGAGAAAAAAACAAAATAAACAGCTAAAACTGAAATATGAATTAAATGGGTTAGTCTGTATTGCCATAGCGATCATTGCCATTTTACAGCTGGGCGTTGTTGGACAAACCTTTGTACATCTATTCCGATTCTTTGCAGGTGAATGGTTCATTCTCTGCCTTATCGGATTATTTCTTTTTGGTGTGACGATTTTCTGGAAAAAACAAATCCCAGATATTTTGACAAGAAGAAAAGCAGGTCTCTACTGCATCATTGCGAGTATCTTGCTTTTGTCACATGTGAAGCTCTTTCAGCATCTTTCATCTGCTGGCGTCATTGGCTCTCAAAGTGTGATTAGAAATACATTTGAGCTCTTCTTGATGGATATGAAAGGTGAAACAGGATCGCCTGATTTAGGGGGCGGCATGATCGGAGCCGTCTTGTTTGCTGCTTCTTATTTCTTATTTGCGCAAGCAGGCTCGCAAATTATGGCGATTGTTCTGATGCTGATTGGAATAGTCCTGATTACAAACCGATCTCTGCAGGAAATGGTGAAAAAAGTGACGATTCCTGTATCACAATTTATGGTGAAGCAGTGGAAAGCGTTTGTTGAAGATATGAAAGGAATCAGGCAGGCGAAAAAGAGCGCGTCCTCTCAGAAAACACCAGGTGAAAAGAAAAAACGTTCACGCATTCAAGAAGAAGACGAGGATGATCTGATCTTGATCGAAGAAGAAACGCCGTCTTCTGATAATAGCCAGCCGATTATTTCAAGCTTTGCAGACAGAGATGACATTCTCACTCCGCCGGTTCAAAAAAAGCAGGCGGCAAAAGAGACAGATCCTCTTCAAGAGTCTGTACCAAGTGCACCAGTTCAATCAGAAACAGCCGATGAACCAAAAGAGGCGCCGCCGATGACGTTTACTGAACTAGAAAACAAAGATTACGAATTGCCGTCACTTGATATTTTGGCAGAGCCCCAGCATTCAGGTCAGCAAACAGATAAGAAAAATATATATGAAAATGCAAGAAAGCTTGAAAAAACATTTCAAAGCTTTGGGGTTAAAGCAAAAGTCACACAGGTTCATTTAGGTCCAGCTGTGACCAAATATGAAGTATATCCAGATGTCGGTGTGAAGGTCAGCAAAATCGTCAATCTAAGTGATGATTTAGCCCTCGCGCTCGCGGCAAAGGACATACGAATTGAGGCGCCGATTCCTGGTAAATCAGCCATCGGCATTGAAGTTCCGAATGCAGAAATTGCCATGGTTTCATTAAAAGAGGTATTAGAATCGAAGCAAAATGACCGTCCAAATGCCAAGCTCCTCATTGGACTAGGCCGCAATATCTCGGGTGAAGCCGTGCTTGCTGAAATGAACAAAATGCCGCATTTGCTTGTAGCAGGTTCGACTGGAAGCGGAAAAAGTGTGTGTATCAATGGTATAATCACAAGCATTCTCATGAGAGCAAAGCCCCATGAAGTGAAAATGATGATGATTGATCCGAAGATGGTTGAATTAAATGTGTATAATGGCATTCCGCATCTTTTGGCTCCTGTCGTAACAGATCCTAAGAAAGCCTCGCAGGCACTTAAAAAAGTAGTCAGCGAAATGGAACGCCGCTATGAATTGTTTTCTCATACGGGGACAAGGAATATTGAAGGGTACAATGATTACATTAAACGAATGAACCAAACAGAAGAAGCTAAACAGCCAGAACTACCTTATATTGTTGTCATTGTAGACGAGCTTGCAGATTTAATGATGGTCGCTTCCTCTGATGTGGAAGATTCTATTACAAGACTTTCTCAAATGGCTCGTGCTGCGGGAATTCATTTGATTATCGCGACACAAAGACCTTCTGTCGATGTCATTACAGGTGTCATTAAAGCCAACATCCCATCCCGCATTGCCTTTAGCGTATCCTCACAAACAGATTCAAGGACGATCCTTGATATGGGGGGCGCAGAAAAGCTGCTGGGCAGAGGGGACATGCTGTTTTTACCTGTTGGTGCAAACAAGCCGGTTCGTGTGCAAGGTGCCTTTTTATCAGATGAAGAAGTGGAACATGTTGTTGATCATGTGATCACACAGCAAAAAGCACAATACCAAGAGGAAATGATTCCAAGCGAAGAAACGCAGGATCAGCTTGCAGCTGTGGAAGATGATCTATATGATGAAGCAGTTGAATTGATCATCGGTATGCAGACGGCTTCTGTTTCTATGCTGCAAAGAAGATTCCGCATCGGTTATACCCGGGCAGCTCGTCTTATTGACGCAATGGAAGAGCGAGGCGTAGTAGGCCCATATGAAGGAAGTAAACCGAGAGAGGTTCTCCTCTCAAAAGAACAATATGACGAGCTCTCTTCATAAGTGGAAGAGAGCTTTCCTGAAAATATAGTAAACGATAGTATGATTATGTTAACTGGATGTCAGACTATTTATTTATTTGCAAAAACATGATATAGTTATGTTCAACTTATCTCGGAATAGAGATTTCTCATCTTATCATTTGCATTGATTAGACGGAGGGAAAACATGTCGACCAAAACAGACAATCGCCATTTATATTTGAAAGTGATTGACCGTATTAAAGAAGATATTCAAACAGGTGTATATGCCGAAAAAGAAAAGCTGCCTTCTGAGTTTGAGCTCTCAAAGCTTTTAGGTGTGAGCAGAGCGACACTGCGTGAAGCCCTTCGTATATTAGAAGAAGAGAAGTATTTAATTAGAAGGCATGGTGTGGGAACTTTCGTCAATTCAAGACCACTTTTTTCGACCGGCATAGAACAGCTGACAAGTGTTACGAAAATGATTGAGCAGGTCAATATGACGCCTGGTACCATCTTTTTATCCTCGCAAGAAGGGGAGCCAACAGAGAATGATGTCATTCGTTTTCAGTGTGATGAATCTGATGGGATTTTTTCAATGGAACGCGTTCGAACGGCAGATGGACAGCCAGTTGTTTATTGTTTAGATAAAATTCCGGTCAAACATCTTCCCGCTTCTTTTACACATGAAGAAGAGTCTCTTTTTGAGCTGTTTGGAAGAGAACCGCACAGCGGGATTAAATATGCAGTTGCTGACATCGAACCAATTGGCTACCACGATCAGGTCTCACCAATTCTAGAGTGTGACCCTGAAACGGCGTTATTATTACTAAAACAAATGCACTATGATCAGGATGATCAGCCGGTCTTATACTCGCTCAATTATTTTCGAGCGGATAAATTCAGCTTTCATGTCATACGCAAACGATTTTAATAAGCAGTCGCTTCCATATGCGGCTGCTTTTTGTTTGCCCATACATAAAACTCGTCAAACTTGCCACACTAATCCGTAACAGTATATAGAATTGGGTGAATGATGTTGGGCGAGAAAACTGTCAGTAAAAAGAATATCATTGCATTATCATCAGTGCCTCTAATCATGACACTAGGGAACTCGATGTTAATACCAGTATTGCCAGAGATAGAAAAGAAACTCTCGATCACTTCCTTTCAAGTCTCTCTCATTATTACGGTATATTCGGTTGTAGCAATCTTATGTATTCCAATTGCTGGTTACTTATCAGACCGGATTGGGCGAAAAAAGGTACTGCTGCCGTGTCTTTTAATCGCCGGACTTGGAGGGGCTGTGGCAGCAGTCGCCTCAACGATCATGAAAGAACCGTATATGTGGATTCTATTTGGCAGGGTCCTTCAAGGTGTTGGTTCAGCTGGAGCGGCACCTGTCGTTATGCCATTCATAGGAGATTTGTTTCATGATGATGAAGAGGTAAGTGCAGGACTTGGCGCCATTGAAACCTCTAACACAGCGGGAAAGGTACTAAGCCCAATTATTGGGGCACTTCTTGCTTCATGGTTTTGGTTTGTGCCGTTTTGGTTCATTCCGTTCTTTTCAATCATCAGCTTTCTCATGGTGCTGTTCATGGTAGAGTCGGCAAAAAAAGAGGAGGACCCGCCTACATTTAAAGAATTTTTAAAATCAACAAAGACCATTTTTAAGCATGAGGGACGCTGGCTTTATGCCATTTTTGCTATTGGCGGTTTTATTATGTTTCTTCTTTTTGGTGTGCTTTTTTACTTATCCGATAACCTAGAGGCGGCTTATCAAATTAAGGGTGTCAAAAAAGGGCTCCTGCTAAGTATTCCGCTCCTTTTTTTATCAATCAGTTCCTACATTGCTGGAAAAACGATTGGAAAAGAAAAAGGAAAAATGAGAATCTTTTTAATCGCAGGTATGGCTTTGTTATCACTTTCTTATATTTTTTTATGGTGGAATCACAGCTTTTACGTATTGTTTATCTGTTTAAGTATTGGCGGTGTTGGCATCGGTATTGTGCTGCCTGTACTTGATGCGCTGATTACAGAAGGTATTGAAAAAGAGCAGTGCGGTACCATTACGTCATTTTATAGCAGTATGCGTTTTATCGGTGTTGCTTTAGGTCCTCCGATTTTTGCTTATCTTATGGATAAAGGGGACTCCATTGTTTTCATTCTCTCGACCATTTGCAGTCTCATTTCACTATTTTTGGTCCTCTTTTTCATCCAGCCAGATGAAGAGGATGAAAGTGAACAATTGAAAACGGTTTAAATATAGAAAAAAGATGGTATTTTGCCATCTTTTTTCTTTTTTATAAATTGACATGTAAAATTTTGATAGTTAAACTAATGTATAGTAATATTTTTAAATTATCCCAAATTGGAGGTGTTCATAAACATTCATTTTCTGTCTTTCTTTAGGCAGAAATTGAGCTCGCGTGCTGATAATGGAGATGTGTTTCTTCAACACGTAAGGACAATTAAATAGGTCATCCTACCATTTGAAGGAGACGCAGTCAGCACTTCAGACACGCTCAAATACAGCAAATTGATTGATGAACTAGAAGGAGCTTGAAGCAGCTATGTTGCAAATAATTAAAGCAAGATGGATTGTATTAGTGGTGTGGATGATAACAGCTGTGATTCTGTTTATTACTGCGCCCGATTTAGAGGAATTAACAAGAGAAAAAGGGCAATTAAAGGTTCCGGAGGGGACACCAACAGCTGAGGCACTTCACCTATTGGATAAGCTGTCAGATAAGAACGGGAAAAAAGATACAGGTGTGCTTGTGTTCTCCGAACAACATCTGTTCCCTGCGAAAGAGCAGGAATTAAAAAAAGCTTTAGCTGCACTCATGACACATGCCCCAGAACTCCACATTGACGGAATTACTTCATATTTTCATGTAGATCCGGACATTCAAAAACAACTTTTATCAAAGGATAAAAGTACACTTCTTGTTCCATTCAAATTCGACCACTACGAAACAAAAGCTGTGAAGATTAAAGAACAAATTGAGGAAGTTTTAAAGCCCTATCATGTCTCATATGAAATAACGGGTCAAAAATTTGTGGATTCAGATGTCATTAAAAGCTCTCAACAAGGTCTGAAGAAAACTGAACTTATTACAATGATTTTTATTTTCTTTATTTTAATAATTGTTTTCAGATCGATATTGGCACCTGTTGTTCCGCTCATTACGATAGGCATTTCTTACGCTGTCAGCCGGTGTATTGTGGCTTTTCTCGTAGAATATACGCAATTTCCTCTATCTAATTTTACTCAGATTTTTATGGTAGCCATTATGTTCGGTATTGGAACGGATTATTGCATCTTGCTGTTAAGCCGTTTTAAAGAGGAGATCGGTCAAGGCCGTGATGTCAAAGAGTCGATTATCGTCACGTATCAATGTGCAGGGAAAACGGTATTTTTCAGCGGCTTAGCCGTGTTAGTCGGCTTCTCAAGTATTGGATTTGCTAAATTCCAATTATATCAATCAGCCGTTAGTGTTGCCGTTGGAGTGGGTATTCTGCTGATTGCCCTTGTCACCATCGTTCCCTTTTTTATGTCTGTTTTCGGAAAATCTCTATTCTGGCCATCTAGAAGAGAAAACATTCGGCACCCGCAAAGTAAAATGTGGGAATGGGCTGGGCGTTTTTCATTTAAAAGGCCGCTGATCAGCTTAGGTTTAGTCGCACTTATTACGGTGCCTCCTATTTTGATGTACGACGGCACCCTTTCTTATAACAGTTTAAATGAAATTGGGAATAAGTATGAGTCAGTGTCTGCATTTAATACGATATCAGAGCAATTTGGCTTTGGTGAAGCGCTGCCGCTGAATGTGCTTGTCGAAAATGATCATAAGCTAGATAATCAAGAAAAGATTGTCATGATTGAAAAACTGACTCGTAAATTAAATGACATTGACGAAGTCAAAACAGTCCGCAGTGTCACGCGTCCTGTTGGAGACGGGCTGAGCCAGCTTTATGTTACCTCTCAAGCGAAAGAGCTGGGAGGAGAACTTGGCAAAGGTCATGAAGGAATCGGGAAAATTTCAGATGGCTTGACCGAAACAAATCTCGCCCTTCTCAAACAAAAACCAAAAATTGAAGAATCCGCTCAAGGCATTGACCACCTGATTGACGGAACAAAAGCAATCAAAAGCGGTATCGGAGAAGTCAGGGAATCCCTTATCTCTTTAGAAGATGGGGTGAGGCGCAGTAAGGAAGGCGTCGGCACCATTCGAAGTAAAATCAAAAAAGCGAAAAAAGAATTAGAACAAGAATATCGCAGCAGTGAAACGATGATTCAAGAGCTTGAGCGAGTGGTGAATACACTGGAACGCCATGCGAAATCGAATCAGCAGCTGATGACAACCATTAAGAAAGTAAAGAAATCTTATGAAAACCTATCATTTGAAGCACTAGAAAATCGTCTTCCAGAAGTAAAAGACATGGATGAATATAAAGAAATCAAGAAAGTATTCAAAGAAACAAAAGAAATGCTTGATCAAGCAGGGGATCAAATGAGTGTATATGAAGAAGAAGCCTCTCACTTTAAGCAAAAGATCAAGCAGGCAGATCAAGTGATTCAAACCTTATCAAGAAAGCAAAAAGAAGTAAAACGCCAAGTGCAATCACTCATGGATGGGCTTGATCAAATTTATGACGGTCTTGACCAAACAAATGAGGGCCAAAAACAATTGATTAAAGAAATGCCTAAAATTGAAGATGGTGCGGATCAGCTGACAGACGGTCAAAAATCCATCAAAAAAGGATTTAGCCAGCTTTCATCAAAACTCACATTATTAACAGATGGATTAGATGAAAGTATTGAAGGGCTTGAGCAGGTCAAAAGCGGCTTCACCGAGGCTGACGGCTACTTAAAGCAGCTTCAGCAAGCGCCTGATGAAGAAGTAACGGGCTGGTTTATTCCAGAAGAAGTGCTGAAACGCCAAGAATTTAAGCAAATCTTTCATACGTATATGTCTCCAGATCGTAAATTAACGACTTTTGAAGTCATCTTAAATGTGAATCCATACAGCAATGAAGCGATGGAAGGTGTCGCAAAAATTGAGGAAACGCTTGATCAATATTTACCTGTAAGTGGACTCAAAAATGCCAAATACGGTGTATCTGGCATCTCAAGCTTAAATGTGGATTTAAAAGAAACGTCTGACGGTGACTTTATTCGAACAGTCATCTTCATGTTAATTGGTATTTTTATCATTTTAATTATTTTATTACGGTCAATCGTCATGCCGATATACTTAACACTTTCATTGATTTTAACGTATTTTACATCGATCGGGTTAACAGAATGGATCTTTAAAACATTTTTTGGCTACGATGGTGTCAGCTGGGCTGTCCCATTTTTCAGCTTTGTCATTCTTGTGACGCTCGGGATCGATTATTCCATCTTCCTCATGGATCGTTTTAATGAATGGAAGGGAGAGCATGTACAAGCATCCATGATATCAGCGATGAGAAATATGGGTTCTGTCATTATTTCTGCAGTGGCTATTTTAGCGGGTACGTTCGCCGCTATGCTGCCATCGGGAGTATTATCACTTGTTGAAATTGCAACGGTCGTACTCATTGGACTTTTATTATATGCTTTTGTTGTATTACCGCTCTTTATTCCGGTCATGGTTCGTATTTTCGGAAAATGGAATTGGTGGCCGTTTAGAATGAAATAACGACTGGCGTCTCTGCTATGAGCAGAGGCGTTTTTATTTCCTATCCTTTCCTCTGATTGATATAATGTCTATTAAATGGCTGTTTCATGTATATATCAGCTATGTTCTAATACATAATAAATAGGATGAACAAAGGAGGTTTCTCATGACGTACTTACAAGAGAAGACACTGGACACACCTGGTCTTCATACTCATATTGTCAAAACAGAAAAATTTAAAACCGTGACAATCCTTTTTAAAATGCTTGCACCGCTATCCAAAGATGACGTTACCATGCGTTCTCTTTTCCCGCATGTGCTGTTAAGAGGAACAGAAAAAATGCCGAAAACAGGAGCATTGCGTGCCTATTTTGATGAGCTCTATGGAGCAACCATTTCTGCCGACATGGCAAAAAAAGGTGAGAATCACATCATTACCTTCCGCCTAGAAATGGCGAATGAAAAATATTTAAAGGATCAAACCCCTTTACTAGAAAAAGGGATTGCCTTACTATCTGACCTATTATTCCACCCGTATGTTGAAGATGGGGTGTTTAGTCAATTATATGTGGATCAAGAAAAACGCACTTTAAAACAGCGAATTCAGGCAGTTTATGATGACAAAATGCGTTATTCGAATTTAAGACTCGTGCAGGAAATGTGTAAAGGTGAACCATATGCATTGCATGTCAATGGTGAAATGGAAGACATCGACGCCATCACAGCTCACTCGCTCTTTGAAGCTTATGAGCATGCGCTTCAATCAAACCAGCTTGATCTTTATGTTGTCGGAGATGTTGACGAACAAGACATCAGCCGAATGGTCTCCCAATACTTTAAAACAAGTGAAAGAGAACCAGTCAAACAGCAGGCTGATTCAACAAGACCTCAAAATGAACCAAAAGAAGTCATTGATGAAGAGGACGTGAAACAAGGCAAGCTGAATATCGGCTTTCGCACACATACAACAATTGCAGATAAAGATTATCCGGCGCTGCATTTGTTTAATGGTATATTCGGCGGTTTCTCGCATTCTAAGCTATTCATCAATGTTCGTGAAAAAGCAAGTCTTGCGTACTACGCTGTGTCTAGACTTGAGAGCTTTAAAGGCTTGATGATGGTCATGTCTGGGATTGAAGTCGGCAACTACCAGCAGGCAGTAGACATCATCAAAGAACAATTTGAAGCGATGCAAAAAGGTGATTTTTCAGATGAAGCAATTGATCAAACAAAAGCAGTCGTCAAAAACCAGCTGCTTGAAACGATCGATACGTCTTATGGAACAGCAGAATATTTGTATCAGCATGCCGTTGTGCCAACTGGGGAAACCCTTGATTCCTTTTTAGAAGCATTAGACCGGGTGACAAAAGAGGACATCATCAAAGTGGGTCAGAAAATTGAATGGGATACGACCTATTTTCTTAAAGGAACGGAGGGTGCTTCATGACAGTGAAAACAATTCAATTCGATCAGCTGCAAGAAACGGTCTATCACGAAAAAATGGAAAGCGGACTTGACGTCTATGTGCTGCCAAAGCAAGGGTTTAACAAAACCTATGCGACCTTTACAACAAAATATGGCTCTGTCGATAACGAATTTGTGCCGCTTGGCAAAGAAGACATGATTCGAGTGCCTGACGGTATTGCGCATTTCTTAGAGCATAAGCTGTTTGAAAAAGAAGATGGAGACGTGTTTCATACTTTTAGTAAACAAGGAGCATCCGCAAACGCTTTTACAACGTTTACGAGAACGGCTTATTTATTCTCAAGCACCTCAAATGTCGAACAAAACCTTGAGACACTCATTGATTTTGTTCAAGAGCCTTATTTTACTGAAAAAACAGTCGAAAAAGAAAAGGGCATCATTGGCCAAGAGATTAACATGTATGATGACAATCCGGACTGGCGTTTATTCTTTGGTCTGATTGAAAATTTATATCAAGAGCATCCTGTGAGAATTGATATTGCTGGAACAGTAGAGAGCATTGCCCCTATTACAAAAGATCATTTGTATGAATGCTATGAAACGTTCTATCACCCGAGCAATATGCTTCTATTCGTTGTCGGTCCGGTTGATCCGAAGCAAATTTTAGATCAAGTCAGAGCGAATCAGGCGAAAAAGCCATTTACAGACCAGCCAGAGATCAAACGAAAAGACATCAATGAGCCTGAAGGTGTGTACCGGAAAGAATACGAACTTCCAATGAACGTACAAGGCTCTAAATGTATGTTCGGTTTGAAAACAAAGAATCCGCATAAAAAAGGAAATCAGCTGCTAAAGCATGAGCTTGGGATGAATCTCATTTTAGAGACGCTGTTTGGCAAAAGCTCCTTACAATATGAACAGATGTATGAAAAGGGCTTAATTGATGAAACATTCAGCTACGATTATACCGAAGAAGGCGGCTTTGGCTTCACTTCAGTTGGCGGGGATACAAATGATCCTGATCAACTCGCAAAAGTATTAAAAGAAACCCTTCTTCAAGCAAAAAGCCTCATGACAGAAGAGAAAATTGAGCTTGCACGCAAGAAAAAAATCGGCAGCTTTTTAAAAGCCATGAATTCTCCAGAATACATTGCGAACCAATTTACTCGATATGCATTCTTAGATATGAGCTTATTTGATGTTGTCACAGTGCTGGAACAAATTCAATTAACTGATATTCAGCAAATTTTAGATGAAGAAATTGATGAAGAACGGATGTCCGTTTTCAAAGTCGTCCCAAAAACAAAATAAATACAAAAAGACAAACTCATTTCAGCAGAGTTTGTCTTTTTTATGTTCAATTGAAAAAGCCGCTTTAATTACAGGATAATCATTGACAATTGTTTTGGTCATTAGTTAAACTCTTTAATAGTTAAACACTTAAACTAAAAAGGAGCAGCGTATGGAACAAAATAAAATTGCCCAGCTCATCCAGAGATATGCAGATGTCTATCTCATGATGGAAAAAAAAGTATCGAGTATGATCACGGAAAAGCTGGATAAAGAGCTGACACTTGATCAATATTACTCGCTTCGATACATCAATCTACATCCAGGGTGTACATCAACGGACCTGGCTAATGTATGTAATGTAAATAAAAGTGCTGTAACATCGATGACCAACCGTCTTTTTACGAAAAACTATATTTTTCGTGAACATGATCAAGCTGACAGAAGGAATGTTCACCTGTACGTCACGCCAGAGGGCAAAGATGTGGTCAGCCGAATGGAAAAGCAGCTTCAAGACCTGGTTCGATCTTATTTTGAAAAGCTTGAAGAAAAGGAAATGGAATCATTTATTCAAACATATGAAAAGATCTATCAAGTGATCATCGAAGAGGAGGCACAAAGTACTAATGAGAGCAATCATAAAGGGTAGATGGCTGATCACGATCCTGTGGGTCGTATTAGCGGCAGTGTTACTCATCACCGCTCCTAATATGGCGCAATTAACAAAAGAAAAAGGGCAAATTTCTGTACCAGACGGCTATCCGTCTTCATATGCCAATCAGTTATTAAAGAAAATGTCTGAAAACGGCGATACAGAAAAATCAATCGTCATTGTCTTTCAAGAAAAGAACATTGTGAAAGAAAGAGAAACATCTTTAAAAAAGGCAATGGACATTTTAGAAAAGGATCAAGATCTCCACATAGAGGACATCACTTCTTACTTTGAAGCCAATAAAGATATCAAAAAACAAATGCTCTCAAAAGATCAAACGACGCTCCTTGTTCCAGTTACATATGACTCAAACAAAATCAAAGCGTCCGACTTTAAAGAAAGAGTCAATGAAAAGCTGAAAAGCTTAAACCTGAAATTTGAAATGACAGGACAGCCGTTAATTGATGATGATGTCATCACAAGTTCGCAGGAAGGCCTGAAGAAAACAGAGTTCATTACGATTGGGTTTATTCTCGTCGTCCTTGTTCTTGTCTTTAGATCAGCTGTGGCGCCTTTCGTTCCGTTAGTCGCAGTGGCACTGTCTTACTTGGTGAGTCAATCGATCGTGGCTTATTTAGTGAAATATTTAGACTTCCCGCTCTCGACCTTTACTCAGATCTTTATGGTCGCGATCATGTTTGGAATTGGAACGGACTACTGCATACTGCTTCTCAGCCGCTTTAAAGAAGAGATCGCACACGGTAAAGATAAAATTGAAGCGATTCTGATTACGTATAAAACAGCAGGAAAGACCGTCTTATTCAGCGGAATTGCGGTTCTGATCGGTTTTACATGTATTGGTCTCGCACAATTCCAGCTTTATAAATCAGCTGTTGCAGTAGCAGTTGGGGTTGCTGTGCTCATTGTAGCTCTTCTCACGATTGTGCCGTTCTTTATGGCGGTTTTAGGAAAAGTGTTATTTTGGCCGATTAAAGGCGATATTGCCCATCCGCAGTCAAAAATGTGGGAAACAGCAGGCCGTTTTTCATTTAAGAAACCGCTTTTCAGCTTATTGATCGTAGGAATCATTACGCTTCCGCCCATTCTGATGTATAAAGGAACTCTTTCTTATAACAGCTTAGATGAAATCGGTAATAAATACGAATCGGTCAACGCATTCAATACCATTTCTGACAAGTTTGGACCCGGTGAAGCACTCCCGGCAACAGTGGTCGTGAAATCATCTGACCTTTTAGACAACAATGAAGGGCTGATTGCCGTCGAAAAACTCAGCCGTGCAATTGAACAAACAGATGGCGTCAGTAAAGTCAGAAGTGCCACCCGTCCTGTTGGTAAAGGGCTGAGTGATCTGTACGTGAAATCACAAGCCAAAGAACTGAACACAGGGCTTGATAAAAGCAATGAAGGCTTGAAAAAAATCCAAGATGCACTAACGACAATGAGTCAATCCATTGAAGATCAAACGCCGCAAATCAAATCCTCTGGAAAAGGCATTAATCAATTGATTTCTGGTACTGAATCTGTGCAAACAGGGATTCAAAATGTTGAAAAATCCTTAAGAAAATTGCAAAACGGCATCGACCAAAACAAAAAAGGTGTAGCAGCCATTAAAGAAGAAATCAAAGGTGCGAAAAAGGAATTAACGGCTCAAGTCGCACAAGTGAATCAGCAAGTTTCGCTGTATAAAAGTATTTCCAAAGAATTAAAGGCGGCATTAGCGCAAGTGGATACGTCATCCTCTGCCGCAGCAGATGTAAAAGCGTTAATAAAACAAGCAAATACACAATTTAGTACCCTTGAAAAGCAAATCCCGCAAGTAAAAGAAAATCAATCGTATCAAGCCATCAAAGCTTCGTACAATGAACTTTCTGCGGCCTTGCAAGAAGGAGCCAAACAGGCAGACAGCTATGCCAAACAAGCGAAAGAAGCTAGAAAGCAGCTTGAAGCAGCTGATGCCTTTATTGCAAAAGCTTCAGAGCAGCAAAAAGTCTTAACGAATCAAATTGATGAGCTCATTGCTGGTTTAGACGCAGTTGAAACTGGACTGGATCAAACGTCTAAAGGTCAAGGCCAATTAGCTGATAATATGCCAAAGCTTGCAAATGGAGCGGGCGACATCATTAATGGCCAAAAGCAAATGAAAGAAAAGATTGGCGGGTTTGGGGATAACCTGACCAAGCTGACAGACGGCCTGAACAAAAGTGTAAAAGGACTGGAGAAAATTTCGAGCGGCTTAATGGGTGCAGGTGACTACTTAGATGAACTGAAAAATGCACCAGATCAAGATATGGCCGGCTGGTTTATTCCAAAAGACGTCTTAAAAAATAAAGCATTTAAGCAAGTATTTGATTCGTACATGTCAGATGATCGCAAGATGACAAAAATTGATGTCGTTTTAGAAAAAAATCCATATGGAAATGAAGCCCTGTCGACGATAAAACAAGTGGAAGCTTCTGTCGAGCGGGCACTTCCTGAAACAAACCTAAAAGATGCATCATTTGGCGTCTCAGGTGTATCAAGTATGAATGCTGATCTAAAACAGCTGTCAGACCAAGATTTCAATAAGACAGTGCTTTACATGATGATTGGTATTTTCCTTATATTGGTGATTCTATTCCGTTCGCTTGTCATGCCGCTTTACTTGGTAGGTTCACTCATATTGACTTACTTTGCCGCAATCGGTATAACGGAATTTATTTTCACCCATTTCTTCGGATATCCTGGCATTAACTGGGCTGTACCATTCTTTGGATTTGTCATATTAATGGCGCTCGGAGTCGATTATTCTATTTTCTTAATGGAGCGGTTCAATGAATACAAAACAAAAGACATCCAGTTTGCCATGACCGAATCAATGAAAAATATGGGGTCTGTCATTATGTCTGCTGCTGTTATTTTGGCAGGAACATTTGCCGCAATGCTTCCATCAGGTGTGCTGTCTCTCCTGCAGATTGCAACACTTGTCCTCACAGGACTTTTATTGTACGCACTCGTTGTGCTACCATTGTTCGTACCTGTGATGGTGAAATTGTTCGGATCAGCCAACTGGTTCCCATTTAAACGAAAAGAATAGGTATTCTATATAGAAAGAAGGAATCAATGTGACGAGTCGTTGGGCGCTGATTACGGGTGCCAGTGGCGGGATTGGGCAGGCAGCAGCCAAAAAGCTTGCCCAAGAAGGCTGCAACCTAATGCTCCATTATCATAAAAATGAACAGGCAGCTGTGCGCCTCGCCGCTCATTTGGATGAGGCATATCACATTCAGACGCATGTCATTCAAGCAGATTTAGCTAAAACGGGCGGAGCAGATGAGCTTGTCAGCCGTCTGCCGCTCTGTCCAGATATTCTTGTTTTAAATAGCGGCATGAGCCATGTCGGATTGGTGACAGACACAGAAAAAGACGTATTAGCCAGTATGGTGCAGCTTCATGTCACAAGTCCATATGAGCTTACCCAATCCCTTTTACCTGCCATGATTCAAAAGAAAGCAGGCCATATCATTGCAGTCAGCTCGATATGGGGAGAAACGGGAGCATCGTGTGAAGTGCTGTACAGCATGGTCAAAGGAGCGCAAAATGCGTTTATTAAAGGATTAGCAAAAGAGCTTGCTCCAAGTGGAATTAGAGCAAATGCTGTGTCGCCAGGTGCTGTCAAAACAGACATGATGAATAGTTTTACGAAAGAAGACATCGCAATGCTGGAAGAAGAAATCCCGCTTGGCAGGCTTGCATCGCCTGAGGAAGTTGCAGATGTCATTTGGTTTCTCGCCTCAAAACAGTCAAGTTATATCACCGGTCAAATTTTATCTGTTAATGGCGGCTGGTACTGTTAAAAAACGTGTATAATTCTTCTCTCCATGACAAAAGCTATGGCTGTAATTCATCTTTTCGAATGGAGGAATCGACATGTCTGTACTTGAGAACTGGGACCATTGGAAAAACTTTTTAGGTGATCGCTTAAATCATGCGCAGGATAAAGGTTTAGAAGGTGAGACCATCAATAACCTTGCGTATGAAATTGGCGGATATCTAGCTAACGAAGTTGAGGCAAAGAACGAGCAGGAAAGAGTACTTGCTGACCTTTGGAGCGTTGCATCAGAAGATGAGCAGCGTGCCATTGCAAATATGATGGTCAAGCTAGTTGAAAATAATAGCTCGCACTAAACAAAAAGAGGGGTCGTTTGTGCCTCTCTTTTTATTTTAACCGTTTCACAACATTGTGCTTTCTAAAAATGTGAAAATGCTTTATGATAAAGGAAGGTAAAAATTTGCCACAATGAAGGGGGTAATATCATTTGGCAAAGCTCGAATGGTATTTTGAATATGAGATACAGGTAAACCGTCCCGGACTTTTAGGAGACATTTCTTCTCTAATGGGGATGCTTTCAATTAATATTGTGACAATCAATGGTGTTGATGTATCAAGACGCGGAATGCTTTTGCGCTGTGACCACACAGATCAAATTAAGCGCCTTGAATCAATTTTAAATACAATGGAAACGATAAAAGTAACGAAATTAAGACAGCCAAAGCTTCGTGACCGCTTAGCTGTTCGTCATGGAAGATACATACAGCGTGATGCGGATGATAAAAAGACGTTCCGTTTTGAAAGAGACGAGCTCGGTCTTCTTGTTGATTTTATGGCTGAACTCTTTAAAAAAGAAGGACATAAATTGATTGGGATTCGCGGAATGCCGCGTGTCGGAAAAACAGAATCAATTGTGGCTTCAAGTGTTTGTGCGAGCAAGAGATGGCTGTTTGTATCGTCTACTCTTTTGAAACAGACGATCCGAAGCCAGCTGATCGCAGATGAATACAGCCCAGATAACGTCTTTATTATTGATGGGATTGTGTCGACAAGAAGAGGTTCTGAGAAGCACTTGCAGCTTTTACGGGAAATTATGAGACTGCCGGCAACGAAGGTGGTTGAGCATCCAGACATCTTTATTCAAAATTCAGAATATACAATGGATGATTTCGACTATATCATTGAATTGCGTAATAGCGCAGACGAAGAGATTACATATGAACACGCTGAAGAACCACAAGTGTTTGATCATTCTGGTTTTTCTGGCTTCGATTTTTAATATGGTAATGGTAGGTGTTTGTTTTGACTGAATTGGGAAAACGGCTCGTGGAGGCCAGAGAGGAAAAAGGGATGTCGCTGGAGGATCTTCAGACAGTTACCAAGATCCAGAAGCGCTATTTGCTAGCAATCGAACAAGGAAACTATGATATTATTCCAGGTAAATTTTACGTCAGAGCGTTTATTAAGCAATATGCCGAAGCCGTTGGACTGAATCCTGAACAATTGTTCGAAGAATTTCGTAAAGATGTTCCAAGCACGTATAACGATGAAGTATCTGATAAATTATCGAATATTAAGCCGCAAAGAGAGCTGCCAAAGCCCGCCTCAAAAGTGCTTGAACTATTGCCGACAATTTTAATTATTGGAGGCATCCTTGTGGTCATCGCCATCATTTATGTGATCGTGCAGGCGGTCAATCATGATAGCGGACAGAAGAATAATCAGGCGGCCCCTCAGCAATCAGAATCAAAATATGAAGTATCTGAGGATTCATCTCTTGCAAAAGATCAAAAGAAAAAAGAAAAAGCTTCGTCAGATGATAAAGAAAAATCATCTAAAAAAGATGATTCATCAAAAGACGATGAAACTGTATCTTTAAAGGCGACGAATACAGAAGGCTCGACAACAACGTATGAAGTATCAGGTGCAGACGAAATGGAGTTAACCATTTCTGCCTCGCAAGCTTCATGGCTGCGCGTAAGAGACGAATCTGGAAAAGTGCTGAAGATGGGTGAACTAAAAGATGGCGAATCGTTTAAAACAGACCTGTCTGATCTTTCTCAGGTCGATATCCGTCTAGGCAATGCGTCTGGAATTGATATCAAGGTAAATGACGAGACACTTAAGTACGAATTAGACCCTAAGAACACCATGACACAAAACATTGTGATTGTGAATAAAGGAAAGGAAAAGTCATCTTAAGCAAGTAGATGACTTTTCTTTTGTTCCTACTATTATATATACATAAAAAAATTGCATTATTGGAGGATTGGATTTCATGTTTAACTTACCGAATAAAATAACTCTTTCTAGGATCGCCTTGATCCCTGTTTTTATGATCATTATGCTTGCACCGTTAGATTGGGGTGTTGCGCGCTTTGGCGACGTCAGCATCGAAGTGACGCACCTTGTTGGAGCGATCCTGTTTATTGTCGCTTCAACAACTGACTGGATTGATGGATACTACGCACGTAAGCTTAATTTGGTGACAAACTTTGGTAAATTTTTAGATCCGCTTGCAGATAAATTGCTTGTTTCAGCTGCTTTAATTATACTTGTTCAATACGACCTCACACCGGCATGGATGGCGATTGTGATCATTAGCCGTGAATTTGCTGTAACAGGTCTAAGGCTTGTTTTAGCCGGGGGCGGTGAAGTGGTGGCGGCGAATATGCTTGGAAAAGTGAAGACATGGGCGCAAATCATTGCGATTTCAGCACTTTTACTGCATAACCTGCCGTTTGAACTTGTATCATTCCCGTTTGGTGATCTAGCGATGTGGGTAGCGGTGTTCTTCACTGTTGTCTCAGGCTGGGATTACTTTGCTAAAAACTGGGAAGCTTTAAAGAATTCTAACTAAAAAGGACGTGTACGCTTTGAAGTCAGAGAGAAAAGCAGAAATTATTGCAGTCGGTTCCGAACTATTGCTAGGGCAAATTACGAATACGAATGCACAATTCATCAGCAAACAACTAGCTGAAATTGGTGTGAATGTTTATTACCATACAGCAGTTGGTGACAATCCAGAGCGTTTAAAACAGGCCATTCAGGTGGCGCAGGAAAGATCTAATTTTATTATCTTCTCAGGTGGTCTTGGACCAACCAAAGATGACTTAACAAAAGAAACGATTGCGAGCACGCTTGGTAAAGAGCTTGTACTAAATGAAGAAGCATTTGAATCGATTCAAGACTACTTTCGAAAGACCGGCCGCGATATGTCACCGAACAACCGTAAGCAGGCACTCGTTCTAGAAGGATCTGATGTGCTCGTGAACCGTTTCGGGATGGCCCCGGGTATGTTTATTCAAGAAGACAATACGTTTTATATGCTTCTTCCTGGACCGCCAAGTGAACTTCACCCGATGTTTGAAAACGAGGCAAAGCCGCTGATTTCTGAGAAACTTGGCTTAAAGGAAAAAATCGTGTCTGTTGTCCTGCGCTTCTTCGGAATCGGTGAATCGCAGCTTGAAACAGACCTAGAAGATTTAATTGATGCTCAAACGAACCCGACGATTGCACCACTCGCATCTGACGGTGAAGTGACGCTAAGGCTAACTGCTAAGCATGAGGATGAAAAAGAAACAGAGCGTCTGTTAAAAGAAACAGAAGCGCAAATTTTAGCGCGGGTAGGTGAGTACTTCTACGGATATGGGGATACATCACTTGTCCGCGAAGCGTCCAAAGCCTTGCACGAACACGGAAAAACAGTAGCAGCAGCAGAAAGCCTGACTGGCGGAATGTTCTCCGAATGGCTGACAGATCTCGAAGGAGCATCATCCATTTTGAACGGAAGTGTGGTTTGTTATACAAACCAAGTCAAACAGCAGGTACTTGGCTGCCGGGAGGAAACAATTTCTTCCCATGGCGCTGTCAGCAAAGAGTGTGCTTTAGAGCTTGCTGAAGGGGTTAGAAAGCTGACCGGAAGTGATATTGGCATTAGCTTTACGGGTGTAGCAGGCCCTGATACCCAAGAGGGTCATCCTGTTGGAAAAGTGTTCATTGGACTATCGACAAAAGACCAGACGGACGTGTTTGAATGGATGTTTACAGGCAGCCGGACGGGCATTCGAAAGCGCGCTGTGAAATATGGTCTGCATCACTTACTCAACTTATTAAAAGAGAGTTAATTTTGTTTTTTGTTAGGTTTACTCCTTTATAAAAGAGCGTTTTTTCTATTAGAAACCACTCTTTTCTTAAAAAATCTGCCGAGAAAAAAATCGAATATGTGTTCGTTTTTTTCTTGGCAAATGACGTAAAACAAGGTATAGTATAGATAGTGGAATTGATAAAGGAGGAAACAATAGAATGAGTGATCGTCAAGCAGCCTTAGATATGGCTCTTAAACAAATAGAAAAACAGTTTGGTAAAGGCTCTATTATGAAACTAGGAGAGCAAACAGATACACGTATTTCAACAGTACCTAGTGGTTCGTTAGCACTTGATACTGCGCTTGGAATAGGCGGATATCCCCGCGGCCGTATTATCGAAGTATATGGTCCAGAGAGTTCTGGTAAAACGACAGTAGCCCTTCATGCCATTGCTGAAGTTCAGCAGCAGGGAGGACAAGCTGCATTTATTGATGCAGAGCATGCACTCGATCCAGTTTACGCTCAAAAACTAGGTGTCAACATTGATGAACTGTTACTTTCTCAGCCGGATACAGGAGAGCAAGCACTTGAAATTGCAGAAGCTCTTGTCCGCAGCGGGGCAGTTGATATTGTTGTTATTGACTCTGTAGCTGCTCTTGTACCAAAAGCAGAGATTGAAGGAGACATGGGTGATTCACACGTTGGTCTTCAAGCACGTTTGATGTCCCAAGCGCTTCGTAAACTATCAGGTGCCATCAACAAATCAAAAACAATTGCCATCTTTATCAACCAAATTCGTGAAAAAGTTGGGGTCATGTTCGGTAACCCTGAAACAACGCCTGGTGGACGTGCGCTGAAGTTCTATTCGTCTGTTCGTTTAGAAGTGCGCCGTGCTGAACAGCTGAAACAAGGCAATGATATTATGGGGAATAAAACGAGAATTAAAGTGGTAAAAAACAAAGTAGCACCGCCATTCCGTATTGCGGAAGTAGACATTATGTACGGTGAAGGGATCTCAAAAGAGGGAGAAATCATCGACCTTGGAAGCGAACTAGATATCGTACAAAAGAGCGGTGCTTGGTATTCTTACCAAGAGGAACGTCTTGGACAAGGCCGTGAAAACGCGAAACAGTTCCTAAAAGAAAATAAAGATATCATGCTGATGATCCAGGAGCAAATTCGCGAACATTACGGCTTGGATAATAACGGAGTAGCGCAGCAGGAAGCTGAAGAGGCGCTAGAACAATTAGAATTAGAATAAAAATTAAATCAGTATGAAATGATAAAAAAGGCTGAGTGAAAAAACTCAGCCTTTTTTATTTTGCAAAAAACTTTCGCCAACTTTTTCAGTACTTCATCCGTCTAAAGTTATACAAAATGGCATTTATTTTGGGAGGAAAAAGTCATGACAAGCCCGACCCGCAGAAGAACTGGAAAACGCAGACGGACAAAACCAAGTCAGAGGGGAAAACTTGTGCTTGTTTTTTTAGCAGCGATGATTTGCTTAACGATGTGGAATGTGCTTCATCGAAATAGTGAAGAGAACAACCCGTTTCAAAAAACTGCAGTAGCTTTAGAAAACAGCCAGAAAAAAGAAGTCAAAAGGAAAACCGCTAAAAAATCAGAGGAACAAATCAAAACAGTGGACCGCAATCACAAAATCAGCAGTTATTTAAATGAGATCGGTTTCAGCGGAACAGCCATGATTGTTAGAAATGGAGAAATCGTAACAAATAAAGGTTTTGGGTATGCAGACAGTAAACGAAAAATTCCAAATAATCCTTTGACATCTTTTTATGTCGGTTCGTCACAAAAAGCGCTGATTGCAACCGCAATTTTGCAGCTTGAGGAAAAGGGGAAACTTCAGACAAGTGAACCGGTAAGCACGTATTTACCTCATTTCCCTAACGGACAAACGATTACTTTGAAAAATCTGCTGACACATACATCGGGAATAAACGGACATATTGAAGGAAACGGCGCAATTACTCCAGGCGATTTAATAAAAGACATAGAACGTCAGGGAATTAATCGTCAGCCGGGCGTATGGGGCTACAAAGATTCTAACTATTCTGTTCTTGCTTATATTGTTGCTGAAGTAAGCGGTGAGTCCTATGAACAATATATAACGAATCATATTTTTAAACCGGCGGGAATGACGCATGCAGGCTTTTACAAAACATATGAAAAAGAACCTTATCCTGCTGTCGGGTATAAGCTGAAAGGCAGCAAAGCGGTTACACCGTATATGCCCGATCTATCTCAGCTTTACGGTGCTGGAGATATTTATATGAGTGCAATAGATATGTACAAATTTGACCAAGCCCTGATAGACGGCAAATTGTATTCGCAGAAGAGCTATAAAAAGATGTTTACGCCAGGAAGCAGCTCCACATACGGAATGGGATTTTATGTTGCTCCCGGTAGCTATTCAAGCCATGGTGTCATGCCGGGCTTCAACATTTTGAACAGCTTTAGCAAATCTGGACAAACCATAGTTGTTTTGTTCTCGAATATACAAAATAACACTAAACTGGGCCAAGTGAACAATAAAGTATATCAGCTGCTGAATCAAGAATAATTCTGATCTGCTTTTGCAAACGCTAAGATGGCTAGCTTGACAAGTATTTCCGACACAATTACAATGGGAATGTATCACTTGTTTTTCTTAACATGATTGATAACTAATTTAAACTTGACAAGGGCAGTGAGGATCTCATTCCCTGTGAAGGCCCTGTATGTTGAGACACAAAACAATGTACATGCCGACACTTTATTTGTAAAACCAAGTTCATAGCAAGAGGAGGTGAAAATATGTCGCCTACGATGTTTACGATCATCTCCATTTTGCTGAGCCTAATCTGTTTAGTTGTTGGCTACTTTGTTCGTAAAACCATTGCAGAAGCAAAAATATCCGGCGCAAGAAACATGGCCGAACAAATTGTTGAGGATGCAAAGCGTGATGCGGAAGCATTGAAGAAAGAAGCGCTCTTGGAAGCGAAAGATGAAATTCATTCGTTTCGTGTAGAGGCGGAGCAAGAAGTTCGTGAAAGACGTAATGAGCTTCAAAGACAAGAAAACCGTTTACTTCAAAAAGAGGAAAATCTTGATCGCAAAGACGAATCTTTAGATAAACGGGAGTCCCTGTTGGAGAAGAGAGATCATTCTCTGAATGAACGACAACAACATATTGAAGAGATGGAAAGCAAAGTGGATGATATGATTCGTTTGCAGAAAGCCGAGTTGGAACGCATTTCAAGTCTAACTCGAGATGAAGCGAAACAAATCATTCTGGATCAAGTTGAAAATGAGCTTTCCCACGACATTGCAGTCATGACGAAAGAATCTGAAAACCGAGCGAAAGAAGAGGCTGACAAAAAGGCGAAAAACATTCTTTCACTTGCGTTACAGCGTTGTGCAGCTGATCATGTGGCTGAAACAACGGTATCTGTAGTCAATCTTCCAAATGATGAGATGAAAGGTCGTATTATCGGACGTGAAGGACGAAATATCCGTACGTTAGAAACGTTAACAGGTATTGACTTGATCATAGATGATACACCTGAAGCTGTCATACTATCGGGCTTTGATCCGATTAGACGTGAAACAGCGAGGATAGCTCTGGACAAGCTAGTCCAGGATGGCCGCATTCATCCTGCACGAATTGAAGAAATGGTGGAAAAATCACGCCGTGAAGTCGATGATTATATCCGCGAGATGGGTGAACAAACGACATTCGAAGTCGGAGTTCACGGTCTGCATCCGGATCTGATCAAAATTCTCGGCCGCTTAAAATTCCGTACAAGTTATGGACAAAATGTCCTGAAGCATTCAATTGAGGTTGCACATCTTGCAGGTCTCATGGCTTCAGAGCTTGGAGAAGATGCAAAGCTTGCAAAACGAGCAGGTCTTCTGCATGACATTGGAAAAGCCATTGATCATGAAGTAGAAGGAAGCCACGTAGAAATTGGCGTTGAGCTTGCGACGAAATATAAAGAGCATCCTGTTGTCATCAACAGTATTGCCTCTCACCACGGTGACCAAGAACCGACATCTATAATCGCTGTTCTTGTTGCGGCAGCTGATGCATTATCTGCAGCACGCCCTGGTGCAAGAAGTGAGACGCTTGAAAATTACATTCGGAGACTTGAGAAATTAGAAGATATCTCTGAATCTTATGAAGGTGTTGAAAAATCGTTTGCGATACAGGCTGGACGTGAAGTACGTATTATGGTGAAGCCAGATTCAATTAATGATCTTGAAGCTCACCGTCTAGCAAGGGATATTCGTAAGCGAATTGAGGACGAGCTCGATTACCCTGGTCACATTAAAGTGACAGTCATTCGAGAAACTCGCGCAGTAGAGTATGCAAAATAGAGCGGTGCGCTTAGCGCCGCTTTATTTTTTTGTGTAAATATGCAACACTGATAAGAAGATCATTCTAAAAGAGAAAGGGTTCAAAGCGCATGAAAATATTATTTGTTGGAGATATCGTCGGTTCACCTGGCAGAGAGACACTGAAAGAATACTTGCCAAAGCTGAAGAAAAAATATCAGCCGCACTTTACCATTGTCAACGGAGAAAATGCTGCTCACGGCAAAGGTCTGACTGAAAAAATCTATCATGAGCTGCTGCAAGCAGGAGCTGATGTGCTTACAATGGGCAACCATACATGGGATAAAAGAGATATTTTCGATTTCATTGATGACGCAGCCAATATGGTCCGTCCTGCTAACTTTCCCGAAGGCACACCTGGAAAAGGTCTTACGTTTATTAAAAAACAAGGAAAAGAACTGGCTGTCATCAACCTGCAAGGACGTACGTTTTTACCGCCAATTGACTGCCCATTTCAAAAAGTAGATGAATTAATTGCGGAAGCATCCAAACGGACACCGTTTATTTTCATTGATTTTCATGGTGAAGCCACAAGTGAAAAGCAAGCGATGGGCTGGTATACAGACGGCCGTGCATCATGTGTCGTTGGAACGCATACACATGTTCAAACAGCAGATAACCGCGTATTGCCAAAAGGAACTGCGTATATTTCAGATGTCGGAATGACAGGACCTTACGATGGCATTTTAGGTGTTGACCGAGAAACGATCATTAAACGATTCAAAACAAGTCTCCCAGTCCGTTTTGAAATTGCAGAAGGCCGCACGACGTTAAGTGCAGTGATCGTAGAAATTGACGAACAGTCGAAAAAAGCTGTCAAAATTGATCGAATTTTGATAAATGATGACCATATTTTCTTTGAATAAATGTTCACATATTTATTTCAGAAAAATATTAATCAGAAAGAAGGAATATGCGCCCTCTATCGTGAATATAGTAAAAATGGTAGGTAGCCTGCTATTTTTGAAAAACATTTTGGGGATGGATTTTCAAAAAAATAGCATCATCTAACAAAGATTGTTCTAATGAACACTCACTTATCCATTGTAAATTTAAGGGGGAGCAGAAATGGAAATTTTAAAAGTTTCAGCAAAGTCAAATCCGAATTCAGTAGCAGGAGCATTAGCCGGCGTTTTACGTGAACGCGGTGCAGCGGAAATACAAGCAATCGGCGCTGGAGCACTGAATCAGGCAGTTAAGGCTGTCGCCATTGCAAGGGGATTTGTTGCGCCAAGCGGAGTGGATTTGATATGCATTCCAGCCTTTACTGACATTCTGATCGATGGAGAAGAAAGAACAGCCATCAAATTGATTGTTGAGCCACGATAATTCTAATTTTATTATTTTCAACCTGCTTACATCATGTAAGCGGGTTGTTTTTGTTTACCACTATACATTTCTTATATAACATATTCAGTTCGTGAAATAGATAAAAATGACATATTAGAGCTTGCATTTTTTCACCCTGATGATAAATTAAGATTAAGTTGAATTTACTTCATCAAAAATAAATATTTAAGTAGGTGAAATAATGTTCGAAGCTTTTTTGAAAAGAGGAAAGCTTGTTTTTATTTTATTTTTTATCGTTCTCATTGCTGGCGGCTATTTATTCGCGCAGCTTCCTAAACGAGAACTGCCAGAATTCGAGGCGAATCTCGTCACGATTTCTACCGTTTTTCCTGGTGCGGATGCAAAACAGGTGGAAAGAGATGTCACCAATAAGCTGGAATCAGCCCTATCTGATATCAATGGTATAGAGAAAACGAGCTCGGTTTCTGCCATTGGTTTCTCAAATATTGTGATTGAAATTGAGGATCAAGCCGACTTTCAAAAGGTGGCAAGTCAAATTAAGAATGACACCACAAGTGCTGCGTCGTCTTTTCCTGATGGGGTGATGGAGCCGGAAGTAAAGGATGAATTCGGCAGCGTGCCGGTTGGTTCTTATATGATTGTGTCGAGTCAATCATCGGACTTAGCAAAGAGTCAGAAGTCGCTGCGTGAATTGAAGGAAAAAGTAGAGGACATCAAAGGGGTAGACAGTGTCGTAATTAAAGGCTTCAATGACAAACAAGCGGTATTAAACTTAGATTCAAATAAGCTGGAGGGTGAAGGGTTCAATGTAACTGATGTCACAAGTGCCATCAATCAGGAATTTGACACATCTCCACTAGGCGACATTCGGGCAGGCAAAGAGAAGGTGAAGCTGTCCATCGATACATATGACCGCTTAGATCAAATCAAAAAGATTGAGCTTTTCTCAAAAACGAAACGAGAGCTGGTCACAATTAGTCAGCTTGGCAGCTTAAAAGAAGTAGAAAAAGAGAAAAGTGATATTGTGTCGTATAACGGAAAGCCCGCCTATTCATTTACAGTGAATATGAAACCAGGGCTTGATATTCCTAAAATGTATGACAAAGTCAGTGATGTCATTGAGAAAGAAAAGCAGCTGCCAAATGGGGTGGAGTGGGTAGACTACTATTCACAAAAAAGTGAAGTGGATGCCATTTTCAATGATTTAATGAAAGAAGCCATTGTTGCAGTCATCGCTGTCATTATCGTCACCACACTTGGTCTTACAATTGGCGGGGCGTTTATCGTTTCACTCGCCATTCCGCTATCCATAACAATTGGAACGATTCCGCTGCCATTTTTACAAGTGGACCTCAATCAAATTTCGATTATCGGGTTTATCATTGCCTTAGGGATACTTGTCGATGATGCGATTGTCGTCAATGATAATATTTTAAGACAGATGAAAAAATACGAAAGTCCGCTTAAAGGAACAATTGCAGGGGTGAAAGAAGTCGCGGGGTCCATTTTGACATCAACACTAGCTGTTGTGTTTGCCTTCCTGCCGCTTGTTTTCCTATCAGGTGCAAACGGTTCATTTATTCGGGCATTACCGTCTGTTTTAGTAACGACTGTGCTTGCGTCTATGGTGATTTCGCTGACACTTGTGCCGGTCTATCAATATACTGTGAACTGGAAAAGAAAGAGTAAGAAGAGTCAAAAAGAGCCGGGATTCCTAGGGAAACCATTAAAACAGCTGGCTGATTTCTATGCGGACCGTGTGCTGACAAACATTGTGAAGCGGCCGCTCGTTATTGGACTAAGTGGTTTGCTCGTTGCAAGCCTAGCCTTTTTACTTATTTTCGTCACACCATTTGAATTTTTCCCTGCGGCGAATAAGAAAGAAGTGGTTGTCACTGTCACGCTTCCAAGTGAAACAACATTAGACAAAACAAATGAAACACTAAAGAAAATAGAACAAGAGATTAAGCAGCAAAAAGGCATTGAAGAAACAGCGATTTTTGCAGGGGGCGGTGTGCCGAACCTGTTTAATGAAAGTATTTCAAATGCAAGTGACCACACCGGTCAAGTTGTTGTGAGAGTAGACAATGATCAGATGACAAGTAAGGCATTGATAGATCGTATGACCGAGCCTTTGCGAGAGAAATTCAAAGAGGCTGATCTCTTTATGAAAACCATTGTTCAAGGGCCGCCAACTGGAGCGCCAGTGACAGTAACGGTTGCCGGTGACTCTTTTTCAAAGCTTATTGATGTCAAAGAAACGCTGACAGATGAAATGAAAGACAAAGGGGCAAGTTTGATTACGGACGATGTCAATAAGCCGGTGAAAACGATCTCCTTTGAATTAAACCGTGAGCGAATGGCAGAGGATGGGCTCAGTGCTCAGTTTGTCAGCAGACAGCTTGGTCTTGTGACAGAAGGGATTCCATTAGGTACCTTTAAACAAGGAACAAATGATATCGATTTAGTGGTGAAACAGGATATAGGCACACATCAAAATGGTTTAAAGCTAAAAGAAATGAAAGTGCCTGTGAAGACAAATGAAGGCGGTTTGCCTCAACTTGAGCCGCTTAGCCGATATGTAAAAGAAAAAGAAACAGAGCAATACGAAAGCATTCCACATGAAAATGGAGTTCCCACCATTACGCTGAAGGCGTACCCTGGAGCATCAGATTCGTTTAAAGATGATATGAAAGAAGTCGTCAATCAAGTGGGGAAAAGCGCTGCAGCAAAGGATTTGACCATTTCACAAGGTGGAGAAAATGAAAATCAGACCCAGTTCTTTATTGAAATTAGTCTCTTATTTGCAGTTGTTTTGCTTCTCATTTATGTGACCATAGCTTTCCAGTTCAATTCATTGATGCTTCCGCTGTTAGTTCTAGGAACGGTATACTTAGCTGTATCAGGAGCCATTATCGGACTGTTTGTCACACAAACACCATTCAGCTTTATGGCAACAATGGGAATTGTCTCATTGGCTGGTATTGTCGTCCGAAATGCGGTCGTCCTATTTGAATTTATTGAGCAGCGGCGCAAGCAAGGGTTTGATCAACAGACAGCTGTAATTGAAGCAGGGAGAGCAAGGATTAGACCTATTCTCTTAACAGCATTTACGGCACTTGTTGCACTAATGCCTGTTGCATTAAGTCATGATCCACTCTTTAAGCCGCTGGCAATCTGCATTGTATCGGGTGTCTTTTTCTCAACAATTCTGACATTATTCATTGTGCCAGCACTATATGTTGCCGTTTCAAAGAAACGCTGACGATGAAAGCAAATCTCCTTTCGATCGGAGATTTGCTTTTTTTTAGAAAAATATCCAAAAAAATATGTGGGGTGTTCATTTGTCTTTTTCTAGTAGACAGTGGTATTTACGACTAAAATAAGTCATGTTAAAATCTGATTGGGAGAAGTTTTTTAACAAAGGGGTTGTACGTCATGTGTGGAACGATGAAAGCAATTGTTAAAAAAGAAAGCGCTTACGGAGCGGTGCTGATGGAGATGCCGATTCCAGAAATCAAAGATCATGAAGTTTTGATCCAAGTGAAAGCCACTTCGATATGCGGAACAGACGTGCATATTTATAATTGGGATGATTGGGCTAAGGGAAGAGTCAAAGCGCCCTACATTTTTGGACATGAATTTACAGGGGAAGTTGTCAAAGTGGGGAAGCAAGTCTCACGAGCAAAAGTAGGGGATTTTGTATCGGCTGAGACGCATGTTGTATGTAATCAATGTTATATGTGCTTAACAGGGCAGCAGCATTTGTGCAGTGAAACGAAAATTTTAGGGGTAGACATTGATGGCTGTTTTGCTGAATATGTCAAAGTACCTGAACAAAATGTGTGGCACAATCCAGCCCAAATGCCAGTTGAGCTTGCCTCTATACAAGAGCCGCTTGGAAATGCTGTCCATACTGTACTGCACACACCTGTTTCAGGTAAGTCAGTGGCGATTTTTGGCTGCGGACCAATCGGTTTAATGGCAATTGCTGTCGCAAAAGCCTCCGGGGCTGTTCAAGTGTTCGCTGTTGATAAAAATGAATACAGGCTGGATCTTGCCCGAAAAATGGGTGCAGATCATATCGTAGATATTGGAAAAGATGATCCAGTGGCGATGATTAAGCAGCTCACGCGGATGGAAGGGGCAGACGTGATGTGTGAGATGTCAGGTCATCCAGCTGCCATTAATCAAGCACTCGAAGCTTGTGCAAATGGAGGAAAAGTCAATATACTAAGCTTGCCAGAACGACCAGTGACAATTGATATTACGAATCAAATTGTATTTAGGGGATTAACCGTGCAAGGGATCACGGGGAGAAAAATGTTTGAGACGTGGCGTCAAGTATCTGAGCTATTAAGAACGAATACCATTGATGTAAAGCCAGTTGTCACTCATACACTGCCATTTGAAGAGTTCGAAAAGGGATTTGAACTTATGCAAAGCGGTACGTGCGGAAAAGTCGTACTGATGATGCCATCATATCAAAGGGGGAAGAAATGATGAAAGAATTCACGTATTTACAAGATGAATTGGACACAATGAAGCAGCAAGGCACCCACCAAACTTTAAAAGAGATCGACTCAAAACAATCATCCACTGTTACATTAAATGAACAATCTGTCATACAACTCTCCTCAAATAACTACTTAGGCCTCACCTCACACCCAAGGCTGATGAAAGCAGCAAAAGAGGCAATCGATGAATTCGGTGCGGGTACAGGATCTGTGCGTACCATCGCCGGCACAATGACGATGCATGAACGTCTTGAAAAAAAGCTTGCTTCATTTAAAAAGACCGAAGCAGCTCTTGTATTCCAATCGGGCTTTACGACCAACCAAGGGGTCTTATCTAGTATCCTGACAAAAGATGATATTGTCATTTCAGATGAACTGAATCATGCCTCAATTATCGATGGAATCCGATTAACAAAAGCAGATAAAAAGGTATACGGTCATTCCAATATGGAAGAGCTGGAGAAGATTTTGAAAAAATCAATGAATTACCGCGTCCGCCTCATCGTTACAGACGGTGTGTTCTCGATGGATGGAGATATCGCGCCACTTCCTGAGATTGTCAGGCTCGCAGAAGCATATGATGCATTTGTGATGGTAGATGATGCGCATGCTTCGGGCGTGCTTGGTGAGAATGGCCGCGGGACGGTCAACCATTTTAAACTCGACGGCAGAGTGCACATTCAGGTCGGGACACTTAGTAAGGCTGTCGGAGTGCTCGGCGGCTATGTGGCTGGTTCAGCGGTTTTAATTGATTATTTAAAACATAAAGCAAGACCGTTTTTATTCAGCACCTCACATCCGCCAGCTGTGACTAGAGCGTGTGAAGAAGCGATTGAAGTGCTGTTAGATGAACCGGAGCGAATCGATACACTTTGGGAGAACGCCGCTTATTTTAAAGAAAAGGTCATCAGCCTTGGATTTCAAGTCGCCCCAACAGAGACACCGATTATCCCAATCATGATTGGAGACGAAGCACTTACTTTTCGTTTTTCAAAGGCTTTAATAGAACGAGGCGTGTTTGCTCAAGGCATCGCCTTCCCAACTGTAGCAAAAGGCAAGGCAAGAATTAGAGCCATCATCACAGCCGAGCACACAAAAGAAGAACTAGACCGGGCACTGACAATCATTGAAGAAGAAGCAAAAAAACTAAACCTACTTGATTAAGAGAGCGCAGGCTCTCTTTTTCTTTTTGTGAAAAATGGTTATGACTAATAGGCAATTTTCATAGAAGAACCGCATATGATTTATTTTCAATTCATCACAAAATAGTCTATACTGTAGGGTGGAACTTGGTTTGAAAGGAGTACAAATTCATGAATGAAGAGCAGAGAAAAGCGAGCGGACAAGTAAGTTCATCGGACAAAAAATCCGAGAAGGACTACAGCAAATATTTTGAAGCTGTGTACATTCCGCCTTCCTTAAAAGATGCAAAAAAACGGGGTAAAGAAGAAGTCGAATACAATCAATTTCAAATTGACGAGCAGTTTCAAGGGTTAGGGAACGGCCGCAAGTTTTATATTCGCACATATGGCTGTCAAATGAATGAGCATGACACAGAAGTGATGGCTGGTATTTTTATGGCGCTGGGCTATGAACCAACAAACTCAACTGAAGATGCGAATGTCATCTTATTAAACACTTGTGCTATACGAGAAAATGCGGAAAACAAAGTGTTTGGAGAGCTTGGTCATTTAAAAGCATTAAAGCGTGAAAAGCCAGATTTAATTTTAGGTGTCTGCGGATGTATGTCACAAGAAGAATCTGTCGTCAACCGTATTTTGAAGAAACACCCATTTGTTGACTTGATTTTCGGCACGCACAATATTCACCGCCTGCCAGAGCTGTTATCTGAATGCTACCTTTCAAAAGAAATGGTCATTGAGGTTTGGTCAAAAGAAGGCGACGTGATTGAGAACCTTCCGAGAGCCCGTCAAGGTAAAATCAAGGGCTGGGTGAACATTATGTACGGCTGTGATAAATTCTGTACATACTGTATCGTGCCTTACACGCGCGGCAAGGAAAGAAGCCGCCGCCCAGATGAAATTATACAAGAGGTCAGACGTTTAGCGGCAGAAGGATATAAGGAAATTACCCTTCTTGGTCAAAACGTGAATGCATATGGAAAAGATTTTGAAGATATGGAATATGGTCTTGGCCACCTGATGGATGAGCTGCGAAAAATTGATATTCCGCGTATCCGTTTTACAACAAGTCACCCGCGTGATTTTGATGATCACTTAATTGAAGTGCTGGCCAAGGGCGGAAACCTTCTCGATCATATTCATCTGCCAGTTCAATCGGGAAGTTCTTCTGTGCTGAAACTTATGGCGAGAAAATATGACCGTGAGCGTTACCTTGATCTTGTACGAAAAATCAAAGAAGCTATGCCGAATGCTTCATTAACAACGGACATTATTGTTGGGTTCCCAAATGAAACAGATGAACAGTTTGAAGAAACACTTTCGCTTTATCGCGAGGTTGAGTTTGATGCCGCTTATACGTTCATTTATTCTCCAAGAGAAGGAACGCCGGCAGCGAAAATGAAAGACAACGTGCCAATGCGTGTGAAAAAAGAACGTCTCCAGCGCCTAAATGCACTTGTGAATGAAATTTCCGCGAAAAAAATGAAGGAATATGAAGGGCAGATTGTCGAAGTATTAGTAGAGGGTGAAAGTAAAAACAACCCTGAGATCCTAGCCGGATATACAAGTAAAAGCAAGCTTGTGAATTTTAAAGCACCAAAAGAAGCGATTGGCAACATCGTCAAAGTGAAAATCACACAAGCCAAAACTTGGTCTCTTGACGGAGAAATGGTTGGAGAAGCTATCGAGGTGAATTAAAATGACACTTTATTCAAAGAAAGAGATTGTCGAGCGCGCAAGAGAGCTCGCTAAAATGATTTCTGAAACTGAAGAAGTTGATTTCTTCAAAAAAGCAGAAGCGCAAATCAATGAAAACACAAAAATTTCAACCATCATTAATCAAATTAAGGCGCTTCAAAAACAAGCTGTAAATTTAAAGCATTACGGCAAACATGAAGCCTTAAAACAAGTCGAAGAAAAAATCGATGCCCTGCAGGAAGAACTGGATGACATCCCAGTGATTCAAGAATTCAAAGAATCACAAACAGAAGTCAATTCCCTGCTTCAGCTTGTAGCGCACACGATTTCGAATCAAGTAACAGATGAAATCATTCTTTCAACCGGCGGTGACCTCTTATTAGGAGAAACCGGTTCAAAAGTGAAAAACTCATCACCAAGTTGCTCCATTAAATGAGAAAACCCCGCAGATGCGGGGTTTTTTGCTTTTATATTAACATTTTTTGAAAAGCACTACCCATTCTTTTTCATGCTTCATCGTCTCCAAATCTCTCACTCTCCAACTTTTCCAATTTTCAAGGCAAGTTTATGGGCGACCATGCATACACTGAAACAGAAATGAATTTAATTGAACATGAAGTTCAAAATCGTGACACACTAGACGAATGCCCAGCATAAGATAAAACGATCAAGAACAAGGAGGCATGCCGGAATGTCTGAATACAGAGAAATTATTACAAAAGCGGTGGTTGCAAAAGGGAGGAAATTCACCCAAAGCACACACACCATTTCTCCATCGCAAAAACCAACCAGCATCCTAGGTGGTTGGATCATTAATCATAAGTATGATGCTGAAAAGGTCGGTAAAACTGTTGAAATTGAAGGAACATTTGATATTAACGTATGGTACTCTTACGCTGACAACACGAAAACAGAAGTCGTCACAGAGCGTGTGAAGTATGTAGACATCATTAAACTGAGATATAAAGATAAAAATTTCCTTGATGATGAGCACGAAGTGATTGCGAAAGTATTGCAGCAGCCCAATTGCTTAGAAGTGACCATTTCTCCAAATGGCAATAAAATTATCGTTCAGGCAGAGCGTGAATTCATTGCTGAGGTAGTCGGTGAAACAAAAATTGTCGTAGAGGTAGATTCAAGCTGGAAAGAAAAAGATGATCACGAGTGGGAAGAAGAAGTGGATGAGGAGTTAGAGGATATTCATCCAGAATTCCTAGCAGGTGATCCAGAAGAGTAATGAATGACTAGGGCGCATATCCCCCTAGTTTTTTTGTGCCTGTTCTAGGAGAAAAAAGGTGATTTTTTATGCTATAATGTTAGATGGTATGAATTCGAAAGTAATATAGTGAGGGATTAGAAATATGGCAAGTTATACGCCCATGATACAGCAATATTTAAAGATCAAGGCAGATTATCAAGATGCCTTTTTATTTTTTCGCTTAGGCGATTTTTATGAGATGTTTTTTGATGATGCAAAAGAAGCCGCGCAAGAACTAGAAATTACGTTAACAAGCAGAGACGGCGGAACAATTCCAATGTGCGGCGTTCCTTATCATTCTGCTTCTGCATACATAGAACAGTTGATTTCAAAAGGCTACAAAGTCGCTATTTGTGAGCAGGTGGAAGACCCTAAAACGGCAAAAGGTGTAGTCAAAAGGGAAGTCGTTCAACTGATTACACCAGGTACTGTTATGGATGGTAAAGGATTAAGTGAAAACGAGAACAACTTTATTGCGTCTGTTACCAGCTTTCAAAATGGGTACGGTCTTGCGCTGTCTGATTTATCAACAGGTGAAAACATGGCGGCTTTCATCGATCGATTAGATGAAGTCGTGTCAGAAATTTATTCTGTCGGTGCCAAAGAAATTGTGGTGTCAAAGCAGCTGGATGAGGAAACAGTCAAAACCCTTAAAGAACGCTGCCAAGCGACCATTTCATACGAAGATAGTGATGTATTATTAGGGGAAGCTGAACAGCTCATTTCCCATCTTGATGAAAAGTTAAAAACGGCATTTTTAACACTATATGCCTATTTAAGAAGAACGCAAAAAAGAAGCTTGGATCATCTTCAGAAAGTTCAAGTGTTTGAGCTTGAACAAACGATGAAAATCGATCTTTACTCAAAACGAAACCTTGAATTAACAGAAACCATTCGTTCAAAAAGCAAAAAAGGCTCTTTATTATGGCTGTTAGATGAAACAAAAACAGCGATGGGCGGCAGACTGCTCAAGCAATGGATCGACCGGCCGCTCATTCGTCTTTCGCAAATCAACGAGCGTCAGGAAATGGTGCAGATTCTGATGGATCATTTCTTTGAGCGAGAGGATCTGCGCGAACGATTAAAGCAAGTATATGATCTTGAGCGTTTAGCGGGCCGCGTGGCATTTGGCAACGTGAATGCCCGTGATCTCATCCAGCTTAAGGAATCCTTAAAACAAGTACCGGATATTAAACAACTTGTTCATTCATTACCAGAGGAAATGGCAAAATCAAGAGCGAATGAGATTGATCCTTGTGGCGACTTGCTTGATGTATTAGAAGATGCACTTTATGAGAATCCGCCGATGACGATAAAAGAAGGCAATTTGATTAAAGATGGCTACAATGCAAAATTAGATGAATACCGTGATGCCAGCCGAAACGGAAAAGACTGGATTGCACGGCTTGAACAGCAGGAAAGAGAATATACCGGCATTCGCTCCTTAAAAGTCGGGTTTAATAAAGTGTTTGGTTATTATATCGAAGTGACACGCGCAAATACACATCTGCTGGAGGAAGGGCGTTATGAAAGAAAACAAACACTTGCCAATGCAGAGAGGTATATCACACCTGAATTAAAAGAAAAAGAAGCACTGATTCTTGAAGCAGAATCAAATATTAACGAATTGGAATATGAACTATTTACAGCTCTCAGGGAGCAAGTAAAAGGCTATATTCCTAGATTACAGCTGCTTGCAAAACAAATGAGTGAGCTGGATGCGCTTCAATGCTTTGCGACTGTCAGTGAAAAGCGCCGTTATATCCGTCCGGAATTCTCAGAGGATGACGTGGATGTCAAAGATGGCCGTCACCCTGTCGTTGAAAAAGTGCTGGATCACCAGGAATATGTACCGAATGACTGCCATATGGGAAAAGGCAGACAAACCTTACTCATCACTGGACCGAATATGTCAGGGAAAAGTACGTATATGAGACAAATGGCACTCATCTCGATTCTTGCGCAGATTGGCTGCTTCGTGCCTGCGTCAAAGGCGACGCTTCCAATCTTCGATCAAATCTTTACACGTATTGGTGCAGCAGATGATTTGATTTCTGGTCAAAGTACTTTTATGGTAGAGATGCTCGAAGCAAAAAATGCGATGGTGCACGCAACGAAAAACAGCTTGATTTTATTTGATGAAATTGGACGTGGGACAAGCACCTATGATGGAATGGCTCTTGCACAGGCGATCATTGAATTTGTTCATGATCATATTGGAGCTAAAACCCTATTCTCTACACATTACCATGAGCTCACGGTCCTTGAATCTCAATTAAGCGAGCTGAAAAATGTGCATGTACGAGCTGAAGAGCATGAAGGCACGGTCGTTTTCTTACATCAAATCAAAGAAGGTGCAGCTGATAAAAGCTATGGTATTCATGTAGCGCAGCTTGCTGAATTGCCTGATGCCATCATTAATAGAGCCCAGACCATCTTAACTGAGCTTGAGAGCGGATCACATGACGTGACCCCGAACGTATCTGCAGCACCAAAAGCAGAAAAGGCTGAAGAAAAACAGCAGCTATCTTTCTTTGAAGTAGAAGAAAAACCGCAGCCAAAAGCTGCCTTAAAACAGAAAGATCAAGCGGTCATCGACGAATTAAAGTCATTCAACTTAATGGATATGACGCCGCTTGAAGCGATGACAAAGCTGTATGAATTGCAAAAGAAATTATAATGTAAGGTGAGGTGAGCAGAAATGGCAAAGATTATTCAGTTATCCGATGACCTATCCAATAAAATTGCTGCAGGTGAAGTGGTCGAGCGTCCGGCTTCTGTCGTAAAGGAGCTTGTGGAAAATGCGATCGATGCAAAAAGTACAGTGATTGAAATCGATGTAGAAGAAGCAGGTCTTTCTTCTATTAGGATTATTGATAATGGTGTTGGAATCGATGCTGAAGATTGTAAGCTCGCCTTCCAGCGTCATGCAACGAGTAAAATCAAAGACGAAAATGATCTGTTTCGTGTTAGAACGCTCGGATTCAGAGGAGAGGCGCTGCCAAGTATTGCATCCGTCTCTCATCTAGAAATGAAAACAAGTACTGGTGAAGGAGCTGGGACACACTTAGCTTTGCAGGGCGGGAAGATCATTTCAGAGAAAAAAACCTCTGGCCGCCGAGGCACGGAGATTGTGGTCACCAACTTATTTTACAATACGCCAGCCCGCCTAAAATACATGAAAACCGTTCATACGGAACTTGGCAATATATCGGATGTGGTCAATCGAATTGCGCTAGCTCATCCCGAAGTATCAATCCGCTTGCGTCATCAAGGGAAAGTCCTGCTTCAGACGAATGGAAACGGGGATGTGCGTCATGTACTTGCAGCCATTTACGGGACAGCTGTGGCCAAAAAAATGCTGCCGCTTCACGTACAATCACTTGATTTTGAAGTGAAAGGGTATATTTCCTTACCAGAAGTGACGAGGGCATCACGGAATTATATGTCTTCTGTTGTAAACGGCCGATATGTCAAACATTTTCCGCTCGTGAAAGCGATCCATGAAGGATATCACACACTGCTTCCGATTGGCCGCCATCCAATTACATTTATTGAGATGAAGATGGATCCAATTTTAGTGGACGTGAACGTTCATCCTTCGAAGCTTGAAGTGAGACTAAGTAAAGAGCAGGAACTTCATGAGCTGATTAAACAAGGAATTAAGGAAGTATTTCAAAAGCAGCAGCTCATTCCAAGTGCTTCAGTGCCAAAAAAAGCACCAATGCCAGCTGTGAAAAATGAGCAGCAATCCTTAACCTTCGATGCAAAACAAGGAAACTCAAGCCCAGCAGAAAAACCGCTATCCTATCAGCCGGAGCCGCTCGAATCGGTCGTATACGAGACAAGTCATACCGAAGCATACGGAATACCTAAACAAGAGAAGACGGAAGCATCATCACCAGTATTTTATGAAGAAGCCTCATCTGAGCGTGATTATTTAGAGGAAACTGCCGCTTCACTTGAAGAGACGGTACTGCACGAAGAAGTGACAGAAACGATTCCTGAAAACGAACGCGTCCCTGTGATGTATCCAATTGGGCAAATGCATGGCACATATATTTTGGCTCAAAATGAACGAGGGCTTTATATCATTGACCAGCATGCAGCTCAAGAGCGAATCAAGTATGAGTATTATCGTGAGAAGGTGGGAGAGATCGAACAGGAAGTGCAAGAAATGCTCGTCCCCTTAACATTTCACTACTCAAAAAACGATATGCTGATCATTGAAGAGCATAAGGATATTCTAGCGAAAGTGGGTGTCTTCTTAGAGCCCTTTGGTTCAGGAAGCTACATCGTTCGGTCGCATCCGCAGTGGTTTCCGAAAGGTGAAGAGGCTGAACTGATCGAAGAGATTATAGAGCAAGTGCTTGATGAAAAGCGTGTTGATATCAAGAAACTGAGAGAAGAAGCGGCAATTATGATGAGCTGCAAAGGCTCAATCAAAGCAAATCGTCATTTGCGTCATGATGAAATCAAAGCCTTATTAGATGAACTCCGGCAAACGAAGGACCCATTCACCTGTCCGCACGGCCGGCCAATCATCATCCATCACTCGACATATGAGATGGAGAAAATGTTTAAACGGGTGATGTGATATAAAAAAAGCGCTCTAATCAGAGCGCTTTTTTATTTAGCAACCGCAAGGATCTGGCGGTGTGACCACAACTGGTCGTGTATTAATATCAATCGTATCTTCTGCATAAAATGTGGAACCGATGCTGAGTGCTCGGTTTTCTGCGCGGAACGTATATGTACCTGCAGCAGGAAGTACTTTATGTGAAAGCTTTAATGTATATTTGGAAATTCCAAGTAAATCCAATCTGAGCGGAATACGGACCGTTTGTCCATTGTTCAAAATGTAGCGGTCTTTTAATGCTTTACCGTTCATAATGTCTTTAGTCGTTGCTTGAAAACCCTTTGGCAGAGTGAACTCAACCGCACCAAGACTTAGAACAGAATTTGGGCTGTACGTCAGCTCAATGTCAGAAAAAGACCATTCCTGCTTACTTGCTCCTGTAATTTTTGCGTAAAGTGCAGCTGGTTTTGCATTGGTTGATGCTTTGCCTTCCTCTGTTTTGGCTCCTTCAGCAGATGCAGAAAGCGGTACTGACAGTGCCATAACCAATGTGAGCATCCCCATCATAAGAATCGTCCATGTTTTTTTCATTTCTTCCTTCCCCCTTGTTGAATATAGGTAAATAATAGATGATTACACCCATTATTTACCTATAATGTTACCATATTACTATATGGTATTAAATGGTATATTATACCCTTATTTTGTCATTCTTTAGTAATAGCGGGGGAGAAACGCATTTGGTTGATTCATTCCGTAAAAATGGCCTGTCATTTGCTGGTTTGTTGGCATCATCATATGCATATCTTGGTATCCGTATGGATGGTATGGCATCATCCCGTATCCACCATAATGGCCTAGATGATGGTGATCTTTCATTGGAACATGCTTTGAAAAGTAATCATGCTGATTTGGAAATGCTGAATAGGCTGAATGATGATGTGGATGGTGCGCGTTATACACATCTTTTTTGCCGCTATGATAATGGTTTGGCATATTCATATGATCATGCATGTTTGGCGCGACCATATGCTCATGATTGGCTGTATACACATTTTCAAATGTGTGATAGGGATTTTCTTGGTGATAATGATTCATTTGGCTGTTCATATCGTTCATGTATATCTCATCCTTTATGTCAGGTTGCCATATCCTATGAGCATGAACCGTTTCATGAGCCTATCCATATGAAAGAAAAAAACCGGCTTTTCAGCCGGGAAAACGAAAAGCAGGTAAAGCGTCAAGCCTTAAATTGTGTAGCTATGTCTTCTTCTGCGACGCTTTTTACATCTGCTGCAGACACTTTTAGGAAAATAACAGGGATCGTAGCTTCGAGAGGTATCCCAAAAATCGCTCTCAAACCATTTATCTTTTTTATGACAAAACTTTTTTTCTTTACATGGATCCTCATGGCAATGATCGTCATGCTTTTTATGGCAGTGTGAGTGGGAATGTTTGCACTTGCATTTGCACATTGTCATCCCTCCTAAATGTGACTCAATGCTAGTATATGCGAGAAAGAGTCATGAGGACTGGATGCTCTCGCTTCTTTTGTAAAAAAAGGCTTTTTCTGAAAAAACTCAAATAAAAAGAATTGACTAGTGCTAAAATAACATGATAAAATATAAAATTTTATCCTCTGATGAAATGTGTTATAATGATATTGTGAATACTTTCGGAGGTGGCGGATTTGTTTCAAATAGGTGATAAAATTGTTTATCCAATGCATGGAGCCGGTGTGATTGAAGGAATGGAAGAAAAAGAGATTTTAGGTAAGACGCAGGAATATTTTCTGATTCAAATGCCGAATATGCAGATGATGGTCCCAAAAGGCAGAATCAATCAACTAGGTATACGTCCGGTAGCAGATCAAGCAACGCTGAAAGTTGTGATGAACAATTTTGCAGAAGAAACAAACGACGACACGCTTACTTGGAAGCAAAGATATGATGAAAATCTGAAAAAGCTAAAAACAGGTGCGATCGAAGATGGTGCAGACGTTGTCAAAGATCTAATGAGACGAAATCAGAAGAAAGCATTAAATTCAAGTGAAAAAAAGATGCTTGAAGATGCGAGAGGCATGTTAGTGAGTGAGATTTCACTTGCACAAGGACTAACGCAAGATGAAGTGATGACAGCTTTAGAGAATGAATTAAGAATATAATGATGATATACAGAGACTGGCTGTAAATAGAAGGGGACACTCCTTTTGTTTACAGCTTTTTTGTTTGAAAAAAGAGTAATATTGCCATTTTTGTAGGTGGTTTTAACTAAAATTGAAATGAGGTCATACGATTTAGTTTTTACGTGCACAACAAAAATTCAAAGACCTCAGAAATACCTAGATGACATTAAAAACAGGTAAGTTCTCCTGATTCATTCAAATGAGCCGGACAACCTTTGAATTTTCTAAGCCATTAATAGTAAAATATTGCGGTAAGATGACACCTAAGAGAAAAAAGGAGCGGTGAAATGAAAAGGCTACTAATATGTGGATTCATCTTTCTTATCCTGTGTGCTCTTTTAATGGTGAAATGCAGCCATTCTGTTCAAGAAAAAAAAGAGCAAAAGCAGCATCATCAAGAGGTAGAAAAGTATCAAAAAGAGCGAAAACAAGGTGATCAATATGAAAGCTTTAAACAGCTCATACGGTATGAAAGAGACGGTTATGAGATAGAATTTCACGAAAAGGGCGGAAGTGATTTACTTGTATTTTCTCCTCATGGAGGTGAAATTGAACCAGGAACAAGTGAAATTGTAGAAGCCTTTCAAGAAAGGTACTCTACGTATTTGTTTGAAGGTACGAAGCAAGACAATAACCGGGACCTGCATATCACGAGTACCAATTTTGATGAACCCATTTTGGTTCAAATGATTAAAACGTATCCCTTTTCAATTTCCATCCACGGCTATAAAAGTGATAAAAGACACACGCTCGTTGGCGGCACAAATGAAAAAATGCAAAGAGCAGTTGTACGAGAACTAAAAGATCGGGGATTTTCCGCAGAAATGGTACAAAAAGGCGAACGGCTTTCTGGTACAGATCCCAAAAATATAAATAATCGAAATGCGAGTGGTGAAAGCGTTCAGCTCGAAATTAGTACAGCGCAAAGAGAAGCTTTTTTTGATAATTTTGATACGAGAAAAGGAAAGAAAAAAGCATTCAGACGCTATATTAATGCGTTAAAAGAAGTGCTAAGAGAATTCGACCCGTCTTCGTAAAAAAGTTTTGATGGGCAAAAGTACTCTATTTAAACTTGGTAAAAAAGATAGGAATATGCGATTTGAACATAAAATATGTAATAACTTACAATTTGCCTTAAAAACATAAATTATGTAAAATAATAGTTATCAGTTTGATATGATAGAATGGGGCTGAAGTGGATGGCACACAAAATACCATCTTCCGAAGTAGGTGTAAAGATCAATCAATGGTACACGCATATTTGCAAATTTGAAGTTGAACAGGCAAACGGCATGAAGCGCCTTGTTGAAGAAGAAATTCATGATATGGAAGAGGATCAAGATTTACTCCTCTATTATTCTCTAATGGATTTTCGCCATCAAATGATGCTTCAGCACTTAGCGCCAGTCCATGCAGGGAGTGAAACGCTTCAAGCAGTGTCCTTTCCTAAAGAAATTGACGATGCAGAAGATGAGATGACCGGCTTACTCGGCTATTATTTTCATTTTTTTCATGGAATGTATGCGTTTATCCAGCGCCGGTATATCGAGGCCATTTCATATTACAAGCATGCGGAACATCAACTGATTTTAGTGACAGATGAGATTGAAAAAGCAGAATTTTACTATAAAATCGCAGAAGTATACTATCATATGAAACAAACCTATTTCTCCATGCACTATGCTAAAAAGGCGAGAGACATCTATAAGAAACATCAGCTTTATGGAAAAAGAAGCATTCAATGTGATTTTGTCATGGCAGGTAATTGGATTGATGTCAATCAGTATCAAAAAGCGCTTCCTTATTTAGAAAAAGCGTTAAAGGTCTGTGAAGCGATGGAACAAAAAGAATGCACATCTTACTTTAAAGCAATGGCTCTTAATAACTTAGGCACTTGTCATTATAGTATGGGAACGTACCATACAGCGACTGTCTTTTTCGAACAAGCTATTTCACTTTATCAGAAAGATCAAGCATCCACGATGATCAAATCGTTGTTTTCACTTGCCCTCACTTGTTTTAAACTCGGAGATATTCAGCGGGCAGGCGAGGCCATATCTACAGGAATGAACGAGGCTTGTGTATTGGAAGATGAAATTTATCAGTTGAAATTCCAATTTTTGCAGGCACTCTATATAGAGAAAGACGGCTGTGAGCAATTGAGGTCGGCACTTTTTGGCCTGAGAAATAAAAAAATGTTTGCTGATTTAGAGGAATTAGCACTTGATGCGGCTAATTATTATAAGGAACGCGACATGTACAAGGAATCCTCCACTTTTTTTGAGATTGTGATCGAAGCGCGTACGCACATTCAAAAAGGAGATGAGATGTATGAGAACGAAGCATAACATGTCAGCTGCTCAAGTAGATGAAAGACTTCACACATAAAAACGAGACAAACAACACCCTTTACGCATAAACGTAAAGGGCTTTTTTCTTTATTCTTTGATTGCTTTTTCTGCGTCAATTGCACCTGCTCCATAAATCATCGGATCATCCCCAGACCACTTGCTTGCATTTTCTTTTAACAGGGTTTTGACATCATCCGGCGTTAAATCTGGTGAATGCTCTAACAGTAGAGCGCAAATACCAGCACAAATCGGTGTTGCCATCGATGTGCCAGATAACGTTGTATAATCATCATCGACTCTGCTTGATTTATCGAGTTTATCCAGAAAGGATCTTGGTGATCTGAGAGAAACGATGTTTACTCCTGGTGCGAGGATATCAGGCTTTGCTTCCCCATAAACAGTTGGCCCTCTGCTTGAAAACGGTGCCACGATATCGTCGCTTGATTCTGGTGTATTCCGGTCATCATAGGCTCCGACCGTAATGACTTTTTGACTGACAGCAGGGCTTGCAATCGTCTGGCTGTTAGGGCCAGAGTTTCCGGCAGCGACGCATACAACAATGCCTTGATCCCAAGCAGCATTGACAGCACGCACCATTGGATCGTCTTGTTCGTCATCATAACGCTGGGCAGCGCCGCCTAGCGACATACTGATAATATGAATCGGATCATCAGGGTGGTCTTCGTTGAACTGTATGCACCATTCAACCCCTTCTATAATAGTAGAAAGTGATCCAGCGCCTTGTTTATTTAACACTTTCACGCCAATCAGATTTGCTTTTGGGGCAGGTCCTTTGTATAAGCCGTCTGAGGCGGCTCCATCTCCAGCGACATCTCCCGCGCAGTGAGTACCGTGGCCATTATCATCATAAGGCTTTGTTTTTTGTTTGACTAAATCTACAAAATCACGAATTCTCCCATCTAAATCTTCATGCGGATAGATTCCCGTGTCAATGACAGCGACCGTAATGCCTTCCCCAGTTAAAGTTGTCCCGTTTCGGATGACCTCTTCTGCATGAATTGCTTGTGTGGCTACATCCAGCAGCGCATGAACTTTCCGGTCTAAATAAATTTTGCGAATATGCTCACCGTTTGCTAATAGCTCCTCTAAAGCAGCAGGCGTTAGATCAGCAGCGCAGCAATTGATATGTGAGAAATGTCGTTTTATATTTGTTTTTCTGCTTTTTTTCATGAGCTGTTTAGTGCTTTGAATCCCTGCTTCGGCTGCACCTTCCTTAAATTCAATGATCACACGAAGTTTCTTTTTCTTCTTCAGTCTGCCTTCGAAAAAACGATGAAGAAAGCATGGCGTCCATTTAAAAGGTTTATAAAGGTGAAGAACGGTCTCTCTTAAAGGCTGATCCAGTTTACTAGCATGTGTTCTGACCATTTGCACCATAGAAAATCCAAACATGTGATACCCTCCATTCCAGCTATCCATTCTCGTACACTCTTACATTATGAGAATGAGAACTGCTTGGTTCGGATTCTTGTCCTTCCTTTTCTTCATATTGGCGGCTTGCTTATGCCTTTCAAAAAAGAAAAGCGCTTACATTTTGTAAAATAATAGAAAAAGGTGGAAATCATATAGAATCTGCCGATGTTAGGTGGGAGAGTTCTTCTGAGAGAACCAGTGAAACAAAGCATTTTGCAGAAAAAGGAGGGTTGTAGACAGGGCCAATGCTCATATAAATGGGACTCGTTACAGATGAAAAAAATCAAATCCTTATCAAAAAAAGCCGAATTAAAGAAAACAGACTGGATAGGACTAGGTCATATTAAACATAACGTCATTTGTTTGTCATACTATTCTAACTCTGTTTTCAAAGACGACAGGCGTTTCTGTGTATATAAATGCAATTATCTTATTTTTGAGGAATCTCATGATCTAGAGTGTTATGATCAAACTTGAAGAGAAAATGTGGAAAAAATGATAAGAAATGATGATTCAATATAAATCATAGAAACGGCTTAGAAATCTGTTAAAGGAGAACGGGAATGAAGAAGTTTTTTGCTTTGCTTCTCCTGCTTGCGATCGGATGGGGCGTTTATTATACTATGCAAGCGCAGGAACATGATGAGCCAGTGTCATCAGGTGGGGAAGACGAAAGCGGTTCAAATGATATTTATCGAAATTTTAAAGAACTGGAAGAAAACGAATCAACAAGCAGCTACAACATTACAGCCAACCCAGTGCCTGGCAGCCGCCTTCTTGTGATGTCACCTCATGGCGGGAGAATCGAAGGCGGCGTGAGCGAGATCGTCCATTTTTTTGACAACGATTTTTCGACGTATTTATTTGAAGGTCTAAGAGAGAATGCATCAGAACTTCATATTACAAGTACAAACTTTGATGAGCCAATCGGCGTCGCGCAGGCAAAAGCACATGATTACATCTTAGCAGTGCATGGATACAAAGGCGAGGAAGGGATTGACCATACTCTCGTCGGCGGAACAGATTACGACCGTGCAGAGAAAATTGTCAACTCATTAGAGCGGAACGGGTTTTCTGCTGAACTGGCTGTCGCACACGCAACCCTGAGCGGGACAAGCAATCATAATATTAATAATCTTACAAAAACAGGGCAAAGTGTGCAGCTTGAGATTAGTAGAAGTCAGCGTGAAGCTTTATTTGACAGTTTCGACTTTCGGAGGCGGTCAAGTACAAAAAACGAGACGTTCTATCGTTATGTCAGGGCAATTCGGACAGTGCTGGATGAAGAATATACATAAGGACCGTGCACATGTTAAGACAAGCAGGAGATTTCTTGTTACACTATGAACAGTGATAACAAAAGGAGAGACGGATATGGCGCGTCATCATTTTCATCTTCAGGCAAGCTGGCCTGGTCTGCGTAACGATGTGGGTACAATCGCATGTGAACAATTAAAAACAAAGATTTCGATTCCAAAGGAAATGGACGGTCCTGGTGTTGGAACCAATCCAGATGAGATGCTCTTAGGTGCAGCGGCTACGTGTTATATCATTACGCTTGCAGCCATGATGGAGCGGAGTCAATTAGAAAAAGAGGATCTATCGATGAGCTCTGAAGCCATCGTAGATGTGACAAATGGTGTGTTTACTTATGAGGAAATCATTCATCGACCTGTCATCACCCTTAAAGAGTCCGCTTCCGCACATGAAATTGAGCTGGCCCGTAAGCTTGCGCATAAAGCCGAAAGCTCATGTATGATCTCAAGAGCTGTTCAGGGTAATGTGAACATTTCCTTAGAGGAAACCATTCAAGTCGGCCGTTAAAACAAAAAAGTCATTTTCTCTTGAAATATGGAGAAAATGACTTTTTTTATGACGTCCATTCGGTTTGATCGAGTTGTGCTTTGGTTTCGTTCTTTTGCTTCTTGGACTGATTTAAGACAATCACGCCGCAGATGACAAGTGCAAGGCCGATGAAGCCTTTCGTGCTGATGGTTTCGTTAAACAGCACAAGTCCTACAAGAGCAGTAAGTGCTGTTCCAACGCCAGACCAGATTGCATAGGCAGACGAGAGCTCAATGGTTTTAAGTGCCAAGCTGAGGAAAGTAAAGGCGCAGCCAAATCCGATCAGTACCCCGATACTCGGCAGCAGCTGCGAAAAGCCTTGAGAAAGCTTCAGCATTGTACTGCCAAAAACCTCCGTTAAAATGGCTCCTGTTAAGTAGAGCATTCCTTTCATGATCTCCCACATCCTTTATGACATATTTAATAGTACGACCCCTGAGACAAGCATCGCCATCCCAATGACTGCTTTTTGGTTCAAGGTTTCTTTGAAAAAGAGCACGCCAAAAATAGCCGTGAGGACCGTACCAACCCCAGACCATGTTGCATAAGACATGCTAAGCGGAATGATGTTGAGCGTCAATGACAGCATATAAAAAGCAAGTGTATAGCCAGCCACAACGACAGCGCTAGGCTTCCAGCGCGTAAAGCCATTTGATAATTTTAACATTGCGGCGCCAATGGCTTCTGAAAAAATGGCCACAGCCAAAAAAAGATATCCGAGGATCATAATCATCCCTCCTCTAAGTAAAATCCGGTGAAGTAAAAGGGTTTTTATCCTCTCTTTTCAGCGGTTCAAGCTGAAATGTTTCTGAAAACCAGCATGCTCTGCCACCTGCTGAAGGGTGAGCTGTCTTAATCCTTCTTTTAATATCAGGCGGTGAGCTGCATCAAAATGGCTCTTTTGTGGTTTTAGACATAAAAAAAACACCTACTTTACTGAACAGTCGGTAAAGTAAATGTTAACCCATGAAAAAAGAGTGTGTCAATCGATTCATTTTATGAACGGATGTTTTCACTTAAACGTCATATTTAATACCAAGGGTATGGTCCGTATGGCGGGTATGGAGGAGGGTAAGGGTATCCATAACCATATCCTGGCGCAAGCAGAGATCCAGCAAGCAGGCCTCCAGCAAAACCACCTAAAAATGGAGGTCCAAAGAATCCAGGTCTCCCAAATCCAAAACCAGGGCGTCCAAATCCAAATCCGGGTCTCCCAAACCCAAAACCAGGACGTCCAAATCCGAACCCAAAAGGTCTTCTCATGTCTTCTTGAATAAACGGAGGTGTGTCAAAATAATTCATAATAAAAGGCTCCTTTCTCATAAAATCACTGTAACTGACATCAGTGTATTCCGGTTGCCTACATATGTTTGGGTGAACGCCTAATATAAGGAGGAATGTTAGAAATGGGCCTGTATCCATCTGATTGGGCAAAGTGTCCGCCGCATGCTCATGCATATAAAGCACGTACGGATGTAACAGAGGGGCATTATCATTTAATAGAAGGTATTTCTCAGCCTGTGAATGGAAGCAGTACCGACCGGCATACTCATTTTTATCGCGGGATCACCTCCTTTGAAAGAGGGCATTTCCACAGGTACTACGGGGTCACTGGGCCTGCAATTCCGAGAGTGGATGGAACACATTATCACGAGATTGAGGAAGTCACCTATTCAGCCTATCTCGATTCTGTTCCCATCCCATATGGAGGTGTCGTCTATAGTCCAGATGAGAAGCGGCCAACCCATAAACATCGTTTAAAAGGAAAAACGTATGAAGTGGTTGGAAATGAACCGCTTGGCTGGTGATGGGCAGCATATAGGAGAGTAAGAAAAGTTATGCTATACTGTATGCAGTTTTGTAAAAGTGAGTGATGTTATGAATAAAGCGAAGCAGCCAGTAATCGTGTTAGTAGGGCCGACGGCTGTCGGCAAAACCAAATTGAGCATTGATATAGCCAAAGCATTTAATGGAGAGATTATCAGCGGGGATTCTATGCAGATTTATAAAGGGATGGACATCGGAACAGCTAAAATCACCCCCGAGGAAATGAATGGCATCCCGCACCATTTAATTGATATTAAACAGCCGGACGAATCTTTTTCGACAGCTGAATTTCAGCAGCTGGTCCGTATGAAAATGAAAGAGATTGCTGCTAGAGGGAAAACGCCAATGATTGTCGGCGGAACAGGCCTCTATATCCAATCTGTTTTATATGATTATACATTTACGGATGAGAAAAGTGATCCTGCTTTTAGAGAAGAAATGGCGCTGTTTGAACAGCAGCATGGTGCGCTTTTGCTGCACGAAAAGCTAAAGGCAGTAGATCCTGATGCGGCAAACGCTATTCATCCGAATAACGTCCGCCGCGTGATCCGGGCGCTTGAAGTGATCCATACAACCGGTCAGAAAATGTCGGAGATGCAAAACGGGCATCAAGAAGTTCCTCTTTATGATACAGCCTTCATTGGGCTGAAAATGGATCGAGAGCTTTTGTACGAGCGCATTCATCAAAGAATTGATATGATGATAGCTGAGGGCTTAATTGAAGAAGTGAGAGCACTTTATCAATCTGGCTTGAAGGATTGTCAGTCTGTTCAAGCCATTGGTTATAAAGAGCTGTATGCCTATTTTCAAGGTGACTGCTCACTTGATGAAGCCATCGGGCAATTAAAGCAAAATTCTCGTAGATATGCGAAGCGTCAGTTCACGTGGTTCCGTAATAAAATGGCAGTCACTTGGTTTGATATGACACCGCCTTGCCACTTTTCGGACAAAAAAGAGGAAATTTTCGCATATATAGCAGGAAAGCTTGGACTTAAAGCGAAACTGTAGTTATCAGAATCAAGGAGGACGAAACATGAAACCGATTAATATTCAGGAGCAGTTTTTGAATCAGATCCGCAAAGACAATACATTTGTCACAGTATTCTTACTGAATGGCTTTCAGCTTCGCGGTCAAGTGAAAGGGTTTGACAATTTCACGGTGCTGCTTGAAACAGAAGGGAAGCAGCAGCTTATTTATAAACACGCCATTTCTACATTTGCACCTCAAAAGAATGTAAATCTAGAATTAGAATAGGATATGTTGTATTTAAAATAGCCCCATGCATCTGCGAATAAACCGGCCGGAACCCGCTACGTTTTTTGTCAGTGCAGAGGGGCTATTTTGTATGCAATGAAACTTTTCTGCCAATTTTTCGTATAATTCCTTATTGGATATTAGAAGGGTGAGGGGATTCATATGGAAAATGCAGAGCTTGAATTAAGAAGGATTAGAGTGATCCTCCTTTTGATTGGAATTGTTGTCTTGTTTGGATCGTGCGCTATCTCAAACATTGAAACGAGACAAGAAAGCTGGAATAACCATTCTCATGAAAATGCAGATGGAGTTTTACCATCATCTGCTGCACTAAAAAATAATCACTTTGCTGTTGTAAAAGATGATCAAGTACATGTGTACCGGTTTGATGAAAAAGAAGGAGAGCTGACTCTCGTTACAACGAAATACATAGATGAATGGGACGACGAAGAATATGATGATGGCTCTGATGAAGAAGAGTAAGCACGTAAATTTACAAATGAATGTGAAGCCGCTACACTATAATCATGCATCAGACATCTAGACAGAAAAGGATGAGTTCATGACACATAAAATTAAAATTAATCATTGGGAACAAACTTGTGAAGACGATTCCTGTTTCGAATATGGAACAAGCGTTTCTGTAAATGGGAAAGAATTAGTGAGAGAAGCTTCAATCGTCTCTGCGCTTGAAGCGGTGCTAAAAGAATTAGGTGTTGAAGTGGAAATTACAGAAGTGTCAGAAGATTTACAGTGCGATGCCTACAAAAAATAAAACAAAAAGTCTAGTCTACTAAGCGATTTTTTTTCGTGTTATGATAGATTTCGGTTTCAGTTGAATAGGGAGTAGAGCAGTCTATTTTTAGATCCTGTTCTGCTCTATTTATTTGAACGTACGAGTTCGGCTATGAAGGTTCGGCCGGGTTGGTTGATTTTTTTCGTTTCGAACATCTATATGTTGTGTTTTGAAAAAACATAGTATACTATATATAGTGAATAGCGAAATGATCAACAATACTAAAAACTAGGTCGTGATGGAATTGATTCAAATCGTATTTGATTCAAAAACAGGAAATGTTCAACGCTTTTTGGACAAGACCCCTTTTACAGACAAACGAAAATTGACTGGAGAAGAGTTTTTGGATACGCCGTTTATTCTCGTCACCTTTACGACAGGATTTGGACAAGTCCCTAGTACCACTCAGTCCTTTTTAGAGAAGAATGCTCACCTTTTACTAGGTGTTGCGGTGAGTGGCAACAAAGTGTGGGGAGATAATTTTGCAAAAAGCGCCGATACGATTTCTAAACAATATCAAGTTCCTATTTTGCACACCTTTGAACTAAGCGGAACAAAAAGGGATGTTGAATTGTTTACACAGGAGGTAGAAAGAATTGTCACAAAATCAGGTTCCAAAGTGGATACAATTAAATAACGAAATTATGATTCAAAAAGAAGGAAAGTTTCAGTTCGATAAGGACAAAGAAGCTGTACATAGTTATTTCGTAGATTACATTAATCAAAACACGGTCTTTTTTCACAATCTAGAAGAGAAGATTGATTACTTAATAGAAAACGACTACTATGAGGAAGAATTTTTAAGACAATACAGCATGGCAGATATTAAAGAAGTCTTTGAAGCTGCATATGCCAAAAAATTTAGATTCCCATCATTTATGAGTGCATTTAAGTTTTACAATGACTATGCACTGAAAACAAATGATAAAAAGAAAATCCTTGAACGCTATGAAGACCGCATTTCAGTTGTAGCACTTTTCTTTGCGGGTGGGGATAAAGAAAAAGCACTTGAGTTTGTAGACCTGATGATCAATCAAGAGTACCAGCCAAGTACACCAACCTTCTTGAACGCTGGACGTAAAAGACGCGGTGAGCTTGTGAGCTGCTTCTTGCTTGAAGTGAATGACTCACTAAACGATATTTCAAGAGCGATTGATATTTCAATGCAGCTGTCAAAACTAGGCGGCGGCGTCAGTTTGAACCTCTCAAAACTTCGTGCAAAAGGCGAAGCAATTAAAGATGTAGAAAACGCGACAAAAGGTGTCGTCGGCGTGATGAAGCTTCTTGATAATGCATTCAGATATGCAGATCAAATGGGGCAAAGACAAGGATCAGGCAGTGCCTACCTGAATATTTTCCACAGAGATATCAATGATTTCTTAGATACGAAAAAAATCTCTGCCGATGAAGATGTTCGCGTGAAAACTCTGTCCATCGGAGTCGTCATCCCGGATAAATTTATCGAGCTTGCTAGAGAAGATAAAACAGCTTACACCTTCTATCCGCATACAGTCTATAAAGAATATGGACAGCATCTTGATGAGATGGACATGGAAGAAATGTATGATGAGCTTGTAGAAAACCCGAAAGTTAAAAAAGAAAAAGTCAATCCGAGAAAGCTTCTTGAAAAATTGGCTGTTCTACGCTCAGAATCAGGCTATCCATATATCATGTTCCAAGATAATGTAAACAGAGAGCATGCCTTGAACCATATTTCACGAGTGAAATTCTCAAACCTTTGCTCAGAAGTGCTTCAGGCTTCAGAGGTTTCTTCTTACACGGACTATGATCAAGATGATGAAATCGGTCTTGATATTTCTTGTAACCTTGGTTCATTAAATATCATGAATGTCATGAAAAACAAATCGATCGAAAAAACAGTCAAGCTTGCAACAGACTCACTAACGCTTGTGTCTGAAACAACGGACATTCGCAATGCACCGGCTGTTCGAAAAGCGAACAAAGCGATGAAGTCAATCGGACTTGGCGCGATGAATCTTCACGGGTATTTAGCTCAAAACCAAATTGCCTATGAAAGTGAAGAAGCAAGAGATTTCGCAAATACGTTCTTTATGATGGTGAACTATTATTCAATTAAACGTTCAAGTGAGCTTGCAAAAGAAAAAGGAGAAACATTCCATCGTTATGAAGGCTCTGGCTATGCAACTGGTGAGTACTTCAATAAATACGTGGAGAATGATTTCACACCAAAAACAGAAAAAGCAGCAGCACTATTTGAAGGCATGCACATTCCAACAAAAGAAGACTGGGCAGCACTCAAAGAATTTGTAGCGGAAAATGGCATGTATCACAGCTATCGTTTATGTATTGCACCAACAGGTTCCATTTCTTATGTTCAATCGGCAACAGCCTCTGTCATGCCAATTATGGAACGTATCGAAGAAAGAACATACGGCAACAGCAAAACCTATTACCCAATGCCAGGTCTTTCAGCGCAAAACTGGTTCTTCTATAAAGAAGCGTACGATATGGACATGTTTAAAGTGGTTGATATGATCGCAACAATTCAGCAGCACGTGGATCAAGGAATCAGCTTTACACTATTCCTAAAAGATACGATGACAACGCGTGATTTAAACCGCATCGATCTTTATGCACACCATAAAGGCATTAAGACACTTTATTATGCAAGAACGAAGGATACAGGGCAGGAAGGCTGTCTTTCTTGTGTTGTTTGATTAAAGGAGAGTTTAACGTGACAAAAATTTATGATGCAGCCAACTGGTCAAAACACGAAGACGATTTTACACAAATGTTTTACAACCAAAATGTGAAGCAGTTCTGGCTTCCAGAAGAGATTTCCTTAAACGGAGATCTCTTAACATGGAAATATTTAGGTGAAAAAGAGCGAGATACGTACATGAAGGTACTTGCTGGACTGACTTTACTTGATACAGAACAAGGAAATACAGGGATGCCGATTGTTGCTGAACATGTGGACGGCCATCAGCGTAAAGCTGTACTCAACTTTATGGCAATGATGGAAAATGCGGTGCATGCGAAATCATACTCAAATATCTTCATGACACTCGCACCAACTGAAACGATCAGTGAAGTGTTTGAATGGGTCAAGAAGAATAAATTCCTGCAAAAGAAAGCAGATATGATTGTCAGTTTATACCGTTCGATTCAAAAGGACGATCCTATTTCTCTCTTTAAAGCAATGGTTGCTTCTGTTTATTTAGAAAGCTTCCTATTTTATAGTGGTTTTTACTACCCGCTTTATTTCTATGGACAAGGAAAGCTCATGCAAAGTGGTGAAATCATCAACTTAATTTTGCGTGATGAAGCGATTCATGGTGTATACGTTGGATTATTAGCACAAGAAATTTACAACAAACAAACACCTGACGTGCAAAAAGAGCTATATGATTTCTCTATTGACCTTTTAAACGAGCTTTATGAAAATGAACTTCATTACACTGAAGATATTTATGACCAAGTCAATTTATCGCATGATGTGAAAAAGTTCATTCGTTACAATGCCAATAAAGCGTTAATGAACCTTGGATTTGCCCCTTACTTTGAAGAAGAAGAGATCAACCCTATTGTATTGAATGGACTCAATACAAAAACAAAGTCGCATGACTTCTTCTCAATGAAAGGGAACGGCTACAAAAAAGCAACAGTTGAGCCGTTAAAAGATGACGACTTCTTCTTTGGAGATGAATCATAAGGAAAGCGTAAAAGTCAAAACGCATCACTCGTTTTGGCTTTTTGCCATTTCTAACAATGTGTTACATACTGGAGGTTACCGAACATGGGAAAAATGGACGAAATCATTTTAGTTGCACCGCGCGCACGTGTGTTCCAAAACGAAACACTTGCGTTTAATGGTGTGAACAGTGAAGAGAAAACAATCAGCACAATTATGAAAGAAATCGAAGAGCACTTCGAGCAAATGCGAAGAGGCGATGCAGAAGAAAATCCTGACTTCAAGCAGCCGATTCCTTATGTCGTGATTAAGCGTGAGGACGAAGTGTATGTATACGAAAGACTTCAAGGCGGGGGAGAGACTCGTTTACATCATAAGTTATCTCTTGGCTTTGGGGGGCATATGAATTTCATCGAAGGAAAAAACTTTGCTGAGATTCTAAAAGAAAATACGGATCGTGAGCTGGACGAAGAACTTTCTATTCAAGAAGAAGACAAACTTGAAATGAAAACCCTTGGATTAATCAATGACGATGACAACAGTGTCGGCCGTGTGCATATTGGACTGTTATCAGCGCTTGAGCTATCTCCGGGTGCTCATGTGGAAGTAAAAGAAACAGATCAAATCTCAGGAAAATGGATGAAAGCAGCCGATTTGAAAAAGCCTGAATACTTCGATCGTCTTGAAACATGGTCTCAATTTGTTGTTAACATCTTAGCGTAAATGAATACACAACAAACCGGCTCAGCAGAAGACTTGAGCCGGTTTGTTTCGTTACAACAGCTTCAGCTTATTGGAAAACGAATGCGTCGTGACCGGCCTGCTTCAATCTTGCGACGAGGTCATCTGCATTTTGCTTTGTGCGGAAAGCCCCGGCCTGTACTCGGAACATGCCGCCGTCTAATACAACAAACGCGTCAAAGCCTTTGGATTTAAGTGTGGCTGCTAATTCATCTGCATTGGCTTTCACTTTGAAAGCTCCTGCCTGCACTTTATAAAGATTACTTGCTTTTTTTTTCAATTGAAAGGCTTCTTCTAGACCAGTCGCATGAGCGCGAGCGATGCCTTGAAGGAAGGTTGCGTTGCGGAGCTTATTAGCATCAGCTGCCGTATCAATGAAACCATTCTCTGTTAAAATAGCGGGCATAGAAGTTTCTCGAAGAACGTGGAAGTTCGCAGTTTTCTTGCCGCGGTTGGCAAAATCAACCGAGCGGACAATCTCATCATGAAGGGCATTGCGATACGTGGTGGTCGGTGCTGAAACGCCTGGATACACATAGCTTTCAAAACCTGTGCCCCCGCCAGCATTAATATGAATAGACACGAAATAGTCAGCCCCCCAGCTGTTTGCCGCATTCGTACGCTGGGACAAAGTGACGGATTGGTCAGTTGAACGACTTAAGCGGACGGAAACCCCATCATATTCACTAATCAAAATGTCTCTCAGTAAAAGCGCGATTTGAAGTGTTATATTCTTCTCCAAAAGTCCATTAGCACTAGCTCCAGAATCTGTTCCTCCGTGGCCAGGATCAATAAAAATTTTCACCATCTATTCATCACCTCGTCTTTATTTTATGAGAAAATAGAAGAATTGCCTGTACAAAATGCGGAAATCATTGAGACTCTTTTCTGCATCATTTGTGATCAAAAAGCTACATTTTTCTAAGAAAAAGCAAATTGTTGGTTTGTCCGCCCAAACGGGATGAATACAATGGAAATAGCACATCATTTCCTGGGAAACCGCAGAAATCCCTACAATATTCGGTATCTCGGGTCATTTTGACAGCAAACTTGGGCTTAAGCGGGCGATTGTCACGATTACAGCTCCACCCGAATAGAATAAAGAGAGAAGAGCGAGAGGTGAATACGTTGGAGCGAGCTGTCACATATAAAAACAACGGCCAAATCAATATTATACTTAACGGACAAAAGCAAGTATTGGTTGATGCAGACTCAGAGGCAGAATACCTGGAAGCCTTGCAGAAAAATGAGGCAAAACACAGCATCTTACGGGAAATAGAGCGTGAAATGAACAGCCTTGTCGGTATGGATGAAATGAAACGAAACATAAAAGAGATTTATGCTTGGATTTTTGTTAATCAAAAACGGCAGGAACAAGGGTTAAAGGTAGGAAAACAAGCGCTTCATATGATGTTCAAAGGAAATCCTGGCACAGGAAAAACCACAGTTGCAAGACTTGTCGGGAAGCTTTTCTTTGAAATGAATGTGCTCTCAAAGGGTCACTTAATTGAAGCAGAACGCGGTGATCTAGTTGGAGAGTACATTGGTCATACAGCGCAAAAAACAAGGGATTTAATTAAAAAATCACTAGGTGGTATTTTGTTCATTGACGAAGCCTATTCTCTTGCGCGCGGAGGAGAAAAGGATTTTGGAAAAGAGGCGATTGATACCCTAGTGAAACATATGGAGGACAAACAGCACGAATTCATTCTCATTCTTGCTGGCTACTCCAAGGAAATGGAGCATTTTCTTTCTTTAAACCCCGGCCTGCAATCAAGATTTCCAATCAATATCAGCTTTCCTGATTATACAGTCGATCAGCTCATGGATATTGCAAAACGAATGATGGCGGACAGAGAATATGTATTTACACAAGAAGCTGAATGGAAGCTGCGGGATTATTTAATGCATATTAAAAGTACCACAAGCCCGGCAAAATTCAGCAACGGCCGGTTTGTGCGAAACACCATTGAAAAAGCCATACGAACCCAGGCGATGAGACTGCTTCTTGTGGATCATTATGATAAAAAAGATCTGCTGACCATTAAAAGTCACGATCTTCAAATGAAAGAGGATACGCCTTCTTGAAATGGCGTATCCTTTTTATAAAGAGTCACTAAAATAAACCAGCCGAATAGTGGTATACGTGTGATGTGTTTGGTATGATGGTACTACTGAAAACTTAAGTACAGAAAGGAAACAACTGACGTTGAATGAACATGAAATGACTGAAAAAGCGATCCTTGTCGGCTGTCAATTGCCGCATGTAACGGATGAACGCTTTCAATACTCAATGGAAGAATTAGCTTCCTTAACCAAAACGGCTGGCGGTGAAGCTGTCAGCGTGATGACGCAGAAGAGAAATAGACAAGACAGCGCAACGTATATCGGTAAAGGGAAAGTAGAAGAACTTGAGGTACTTTGCGAGGAACTCGAATGTGATGTCATTATTTTTAACGACGAGCTTTCTCCAAGCCAGCTAAAAGCTTTGGCGACTGCTTTAGATGTGAAAATTATTGATCGTACGCAATTGATTTTAGATATCTTTGCAAAAAGAGCCCGTACAAGAGAGGGGAAGCTGCAAATAGAGCTTGCCCAGCTTCAGTATGCCCTGCCGAGACTAAGTGGACAAGGGATCAGCCTCTCAAGACAAGGGGGCGGAATTGGCGCAAGAGGTCCAGGTGAAACAAAACTTGAAACAGATAGACGCCATATTCGAAACCGCATTCACGAAATTAACGGGCAGTTATCCGCAGTCAAAGAACACCGAACAAGATACCGGGAACGCCGAAAGAAAAATGGCGTATTCCAAATAGCCATTGTTGGGTATACGAATGCCGGAAAATCAACTTTGTTTAACCAATTAACAGAAGCGGATAGTCATGAAGAGGATTTGCTGTTTGCGACACTTGATCCAATGACACGTAAGATGACATTAGAATCTGGCTACAGTGTGCTCATTTCGGATACAGTTGGCTTTATCCAAGACCTTCCGACAACACTGATCGCCGCATTTCGTTCCACCCTTGAAGAAGTGAAGGAAGCCGACTATTTGCTTCATGTCATCGACTCTTCTAATGAGGATTATGAAGGGCACGAACGAACGGTTCATGAGCTTTTAGAAGAATTAGAAGCGGACCGTATTCCAATGCTGACTGTTTATAACAAGGAAGATCAAATCAGACCAGATTTCATCCCATCTTCAAAGCATCGCCACATATTAATCAGTGCTAGACGCAAAGAAGATGTAAAAAGGTTAAAAGCGGATATTATGGCTGAACTGAAAAAAGCCTTTTTAAAGCCATACCATGTGAAGATTCCAGCGTATGAAGGGAAGCTCATCTCCGCATTAAAATCAGAAACGCTTGTGGAATCACTAGAATTTCAAAAAGAAGCAGAGATTTACGACATCATCGGATATAGTGGTGAGGATCAGACCATCTTAGGTCAAATCAAGAAGTATATGTTGGAAAGGAATTAAATCAAGATGTTTCACACATTAAAACACGGCAGTATTTTAGAAAAAGCAGCAGCAGAAACAGAACAAGAGATTTTACACGTGCATCAGCAAATTGATCAAAAGAGCGAACAAAATGAGTGGCGGGTGCTTGAAAGCTATCGAAAGCACAAAGTCAGTGACTCTCACTTTAATCCGACGACTGGATATGGCTACGATGATATGGGAAGAGACACGTTGGAAAAGATTTATGCGGATGTCTTCGGAGGAGAAAGCGGCCTTGTCCGTCCGCAGATCATTTCCGGCACACACGCGATTTCCATTGCTTTATTTGGTGTGCTGAGACCTGGCGATGAATTGATCTACATGACGGGGAAACCATACGACACGTTAGAAGAAATTGTCGGGATTCGCGGGAAAGAAGGGACAGGCTCATTAAAAGACTTCCAGATTGACTACAAAGCCATTGATTTGCGTCAAGATGGATCCGTCGATTACGACAAAGTAAAAGAGTCGATTTCCACTAAAACAAAAGTCATCGGCATCCAGCGTTCAAAAGGTTATGCTTCAAGACCATCCTTTACAATAGAAGAAATTAAGCAAATGATTTCATTTGTGAAAGAGATTAATGAAGAAATCATTGTGTTTGTAGACAACTGTTATGGTGAATTTACTGAATTGCAAGAGCCGTGTCATGTGGGAGCTGACCTCATGGCCGGTTCACTCATTAAAAACCCAGGCGGAGGCCTTGCCAAAACAGGCGGCTACATTGTTGGAAAAGAAAAATGGGTAGAAGCTTGCTCTTATCGAATGACTTCTCCAGGCATCGGCAGTGAAGCGGGTGCATCGCTGTATGCGCTCCAGGAAATGTATCAAGGATTTTTCTTAGCTCCGCATGTTGTGGCTCAAAGCTTAAAAGGCGCAGTGTTTACGGCGCGTTTTCTTGAGAAGCTCGGATTCCAAACAAACCCAGCGTGGAATGCGAAAAGAACAGATTTGATTCAATCAGTTGAATTTGGAGATCCTAAAAAAATGATTGCGTTCTGTCAGGCAATCCAGTATGCATCTCCAATTAACAGTCACGTCACACCACATGCAAGCTATATGCCGGGCTACGAGGACGATGTCATTATGGCAGCGGGCACGTTTGTACAAGGAGCTAGTATCGAATTATCAGCCGATGGTCCGATCAGACCGCCTTATACTGCCTACGTTCAAGGCGGACTCACGTATGCCCATGTGAAAAATGCGATTTGCAGTGCTGTCGATGCCTTATTGGTACAAGGTTTTATTGAAGTACCTGCTCGATAAAAAAATCCATGTTAATATTCCTAACATATTGTTGACACATAATATAACATGACATATAATAAATTTAAGCAAAGAGGAGGAGACAGTTGAGATGAGTGATAACATTCGCCGCTCAATGCCTTTATTCCCAATTGGGATTGTCATGCAGCTAACAGAATTATCTGCAAGACAAATTCGCTATTATGAGGAAAATGGTTTAGTATTTCCAGCAAGAAGTGATGGAAACCGCCGATTATTTTCTTTTCATGATGTTGATAAATTACTAGAAATCAAAAACCTCATCGAACAAGGTGTAAACATGGCAGGAATCAAAAAGCTTTTTGCCAAAGCTGAGGCAGAAAATCCATCGTCTGATACAAAGACTGAGGAAAAAACTACAGCTAAGCACAACTTGACAGATGATGAACTCAGGAAGCTACTGAAGAAGGAACTCATTCAGGCTGGACGTTTCCAACAAGGAACGACCTTTAGGCAGGGGGATATGTCAAGGTTCTTCCGTTAACCAATTAGCAAAAGCATTGCTATACACATTTTACCTTTTGTAGGGGAGGAGTTTTACGAAATGGCAAAGTACACAAGAGAAGATATCGTAAAATTAGTAAATGAGGAAAACGTAAAGTACATCCGTCTGCAATTTACAGACATTCTCGGAACGATTAAAAATGTTGAGATTCCTGTGAGCCAGTTAGAAAAAGCTCTCGATAACAAATGTATGTTTGACGGTTCATCTATTGAAGGATTCGTACGTATCGAAGAATCAGATATGTATCTATACCCAGATCTAAACACATTTGTTATTTTCCCTTGGACAGCAGAAAAAGGTAAAGTTGCACGCTTTATTTGTGACATTTATAAGCCAGACGGGACACCATTTGATGGAGACCCGCGTAACAACTTAAAGCGTATTTTGAAGGAAATGGGAGAACTAGGATTTAGTGATTTCAACCTTGGACCTGAGCCAGAATTCTTCTTATTTAAATTAGATGAAAAAGGCGAGCCAACGCTTGAACTAAACGATAAAGGCGGATACTTTGACCTTGCACCAACAGATCTAGGCGAAAACTGCCGCCGTGATATCGTGCTAGAGCTTGAAGAAATGGGCTTTGAAATTGAAGCATCTCACCACGAAGTAGCACCAGGGCAGCACGAAATTGATTTCAAATATGCAGGCGCGATCCGTTCTTGTGATGACATTCAAACGTTCAAACTCGTAGTCAAAACCATTGCGAGAAAGCATGGTCTTCATGCGACATTCATGCCAAAACCATTGTTCGGTGTAAACGGATCTGGTATGCACTGTAACCTATCATTATTTAAAAATGGTAAAAACGCATTCTTTGATGAAAAAGCAGATTTACAATTAAGCGAGACGGCTAGACACTTTATCGCAGGTATCGTCAAGCACGCAACAAGCTTTACAGCGGTCACAAACCCAACGGTAAACTCTTACAAGCGTCTTGTACCTGGCTATGAAGCACCTTGCTATGTAGCATGGAGTGCACAAAACCGCAGCCCATTGATCCGTATCCCGGCATCACGCGGCATCAGCACACGTGTAGAAGTGCGTAGCGTAGACCCATCTGCAAACCCATATCTTGCACTAAGCGTATTACTTGCAGCAGGTCTAGACGGAATCAAAAACAAACTAGAAGCACCAGCACCAATTGACAGAAACATCTATGTCATGGACAAAGAAGAGCGCCTTGAAAACGGCATCGCTGACCTTCCTGCAACACTTGCAGAAGCACTCGAGCTGCTGAAATCAAACGAAGTCATGATCAACGCACTAGGCGATCACCTATTCGAGCACTTCATCGAATCAAAAGAAATCGAATGGGATATGTTCCGCACCCAAGTACATCCATGGGAACGCGATCAGTATATGTCTCAGTATTAATAGAGAAACCCCTTGGGGCCATTGGCTTCAGGGGGTTTTTGTTTTTGTGGGTGTTTCTTATAAATTAAAATGAAAGCAGGCACCACCCACAATTCACCTACAAAAATGACTCCATGATCTTTGAGGCATACTCTTCATATTCATTCTTTGAATCCATGTCGATTTTTTTGGTGATATGAGATAAATATCAGATGTTACTTTAATGCTTTTGTGGCCCAGTCGCTCAAGAACATATTTCATAGATGCCCCAGATTCTAAAAGTAAAACGGTGTGGTGTATCGAAGGGTATGGATAGGCTTAGTAAAGCATTGCCTAAATTTGCAGGGGTTATCATTGGTTTTGCGTTTATTTTAATGCTTGTATTTAGATCATTCCTTTTATCACTACACAATGGTCGTTTTCGGGTTTGTTTTTTTCCGCACTCATTGCCATACACCTTATATTACATTGGTGGTCATTCTATTGGTTCCAAAATATTGGTTCCAAAATAACCTATGGGTATATTTTCTGATTCAAGGGATTGTCATTTTACTTTGTGTCTCAGTCATGCAGGCAGCCTCCCCTGTCATCCTAATAGGTCTCTTACCGGTTCTAATTGCACAAAGTATTGTTGTGTATTATCATACATTGAAGGTGATATTGACAGTGCTTAGCTTTTATGTGCTTTTCTTTCTTGCGCTTATTTTAGTCAATGATACAGATGATCTGACGGTTTACATTCCTGTTTTATTTTTAATTTTAAACGGGGCACCCACAATTCTTATAGATAGCGATTCTACAAATATGTGAGCAATTAAAACATCAGAAAGAAGTATTTACTGCTCGTTGCCATCATTTTAATTATGGGGAGTTCAAAATTTAGTCTGTGGGTTTAAACCTCAAGACCTTGTAAATAACTATCAAGATAAAAAGACATTGTATTCATCACATCTGTTTTAAAATCCTGTTTAAATTCATGCATATTATGGTTTTTAATAATGGTTATGGTTTTATCTGATAAGGTGGCCAGTAATAATGGCTGCTTCAGCTTGAAAAATATCCATCACTTGTGCCTCATTGATCACATTATTTTCACAAAGTAAGTTATTCGTTTCGGTTAAGTTATGACACCTGTAATCGAGTATAGCAAAAAAGACGGTTCCCATTTTTGAGAATCTTCAATAGCGGATAAATTAATATAGCTAAATTTGAATTTCAGAAAATAATTTAATCTTGAAATTTTCGGAATTAGATAAACCAATTATTAATTGTTTGTTAAAATCATCATACGGTAATTTGTTAATCAATAAATAATCAATTTCTGATAGGGGAGATTGTATCATTTCCATAAATTCAGTCTGGCTGTTAAATGAATCAATAAAAACACCCTTAATTATATAATAGTTCTTTAGTTCTTCTATTAAGCTTTTTAAAAAATTAATCGCATTATTTGCGCTCTCTGATTGTTCTTGCAGATAATAAATAATCACATTTTCCACTTGTATAACCCCCTTTGTTAGAGGTAAATTAAAGTAACTAAATAATATTATCACAAATTTCGACCATACTTCAATTTAATTTGTTATAATGACATAGAATAAGGACAAGTGTTCGGAGGTGTAAATTATGTTATATAGGTTCATTGATTTATTCGCTGGAATTGGCGGTATTCGTAAAGCATTTGAACCATACGGCACTTGTGTTTTTAGTTGTGAATGGGACAAAAAAGCACAGGAAACATACTTTGCTAACTATGGTGAATACCCACACGGTGATATAAGAAGTGTTGATGAAAAAGCAATTCCAGAACATGATATATTACTGGCTGGCTTTCCGTGTCAGCCGTTCAGCATTGCAGGTGTTAGTAAAAAGAACTCGCTAGGAAGACAACATGGCTTTTTAGATGAAACACAAGGTACTCTTTTTTGGGATATAGCAAGAATAATTAAAGAAAAGCAACCGCAGGCGTTTTTGCTTGAAAACGTAAAGAACTTACGTAGTCATGATAAAGGAAATACTTTTAAAGTAATAAAGAATGTACTAGAGGAAGAACTTGGTTATACGGTTTATGATGAGGTTATAAATGCAAAAGGCTTAGTACCTCAGAATAGGGAACGTATTTATATTGTGGGCTTTAAGAAAAAGTTAAAGTTTGAATTTCCAAAGGTTCCGAAAGAAGGTCTTCCTATCAAGTCTATTCTGGAGGAAAATGTTGACGAAAAATATACACTGAGTGATAAATTATGGTCTTATTTACAAGGCTATAAAGAAAAGCATTCTAAAAAAGGAAATGGCTTTGGTTATGGGTTAGTGGACTTAAACTCAAACAGCAGAACTCTTTCAGCACGTTATTATAAAGATGGTAGTGAGGTTTTAATACCACAAGAGGGGAAAAATCCAAGAAGGCTTACACCTAGAGAATGTGCAAGATTACAGGGGTTTCCAGAGGACTTCCAAATAGTAGTTTCAGATACTGCTGCATATAAGCAATTCGGTAATAGTGTTGCTGTACCAGTTGTTAGTTTAATTGCCGAAAATATGATTAAGGCGATTGAACATGATGAATTAATTCATGAAACGGTAGAGGAGAGTAATTTGAAGTATGCAACCAAGTGATAAATTAAATAAAGCAATAGAGACGGCTAACCAGTACGGTCGTTTCTATTGTAAATTTGTTTCAGCTAATGATGTTGGGCTTACAAAAGCACATCAAGAAGGTTTATACATCTCGGTTCATGCTTCACAATTGTTTTTTGAAACCAAAGGGCAAAGAGGGGAGAATAAAGACCACTTTGTCAAAATTCATATTGACGGTTTCTATCCGTTTGAAAGTAGGGCTATTTGGTACGGTAGTAAGACTAGAAAGGAATATAGGCTTACAAGGTTCTGGACTAATTCACCCTTCAATAAATATGAACAAGTAGGAAACCTCATAATTTTTATCCAAGCAAGTATAGATGATTTTTATTGCTTCTTATTAGAGGACGAAGATGAAATTGAAACATTCCTTGAAACTTTTTCTATATCACTAGTCAAAAATAGTGCGGTTTACGGCTTGGATACGGAGGATAGAGAAACCCAAGTAGGGCTAAAATTACAAAAAGCAATTAACGAATATACAAATACATTTTCAGATGTTTTTCCACCAACCGTTCATTTAGCTGAAAAGGCAAGAGAATTGTATCTTAATATCATTCGAGGCAATCTTTCCAATCCTGATAACACATTGATTCGTTGGATTGATCTTGAATATGATGTTTTTAAAGCGATTGAAAAAACCATTTATAGACCATACTTAACGGAACCATTTGGTGAGATAGAACCGTTATTGGAATTTGCAAATAGTGCACTCAACAGAAGGAAAAGTCGAGCTGGTAGATCATTAGAACACCATATTGACTTTATTCTTAACTTTTTTAATATACCTTTTGCCCATCCTGGTAAAACCGAAGGTAACAAAAAGCCAGACTTTCTATTACCATCCAATGAAGCCTATGCTAATATCTTGTATGATGAAAAGCATCTAACTTTCTTAGGGGCAAAAACCACTTGCAAGGATCGTTGGAGACAGATACTAAACGAAGCTAACAGGATACCAGAAAAGCACCTATTAACATTACAACAGGGAATTTCTAAAAATCAGATGGAGGAAATGCAAGAACAGAATGTAATTCTTGTAGTTCCTAAAAAGTATCATGATTACTACCCACCTGAATATAGGGACAAGCTGTTAAGTGTAAGTACATTTTTAGAGTACCTAAAAGAAAAATATGCAGTTTAAGGCGGTTCTGTTGAGAGTCGTCTTTTTTAATATTAACGGAGAAAATTACCGGTAGATCTAAATAACAAGGCAGGTGATATTGTCATGAGAGAAAAACTTATTATGACAGAACAAAGAAAGAGAAATATGCAAGCTATCCAATAAAAGGAACAAAGTTAGAAAAACGAGTAAATACAGCTTTATGGGACTAAAAGTTATGAAAAATGTTATTGATCTATTTGGAAAGCCTGATAATGCAATAAAAAAGTATGAAGTTGTAATATTAAATGATTCTTGTTTTTTACACATATGCCTATTACATGGGAATAAACCCAAAAATAAATGATGGTACTACTGGAATTGAGCAATATAATTACGCTTACTTATAGAAATTAAGATCAGAACTTCTTCTATTAGTAGAGATTAATAACCTTATTTAATTTACCGCTACTGTAGAGGAGATTAGCGAAACCCTTCTACAGTAGTAATTTAATGATCCCTATTTGGCGACCAAACTAAAAACAAATTTGAAAACGTTGGTGACATTGGCGACGAACTTTATATCAGGTACTACCTAATAATATTGAACTTTGACAATCCCTTGATACTGCATTTCTCGTAATGTAAAGGTACTACCTCGACATATTAAACTAGCCAAAATACCTCGTCTCCACCTTGAGAGAATAGAGGTCGCTGTCTCGAGCTTAGAGAGTATGTTCATTTCATACTCCTTTAATACCGACAAAACGCTCACGAATCACCCACAATTTAAAAATATTTTATGATTTTGTATTATTTTTATAAGATAAAACCTCTATAATTCAACGTTCCACATAGACATTTAAAGACAATATAAGTTATAATCCGAACCCAAGTACACCCGTGGGAACGCGAGCAGTATATGTCTCAGTATTAATAAAGAAACGTCCTTAGAACCAATAGTTTCAGGGGGATATTTTAGTCAAATTATATTCAGAAAAGAAGAAAACGAGGCGTAAATTTATGTTTAAAAAAAGAATTAGCGTTCCTAAAGAAAATGTTTTAAAGCAGTTTCTACGCACCATCTTCAATATCACTTCTAAGCAATTCTTCATGTTTTGAAGCGGCAACCTGCGCTTCTTCTCTGTACTATATCCTTTAGAAAACTCTGCTACTTCTTGTTTTACAGGATACCTATGTTTAATTCTCTACTGCCATGTCGTTCCTCTTTTAATGCACTCTACATAAAACATACCTTTTATAGATAAAAGTATGCTTGCATTTTGCGGGATACCGAAAACTTTTAAAATGAACACCTTGACTTTACATATGTTGTAAATATCATGTTAAAATTATACAAAGGAAATGATAGCAAGGGGGTAATGGGATGTCGAATTTGATTTCTTCTGTAGATGTAGCAAACACGCTCAACAAATGGTATTTACATATTAAAAAGAGGGAAGTTTCACAAGCAGTAGAGCTGAGGGATGAGATTCAAGAAATGTTAGGCGAAATGGAAGAAAATCAAGATGTGTTACTCTATTTCAATATTCTTGATTACAGATTTAAGGTACTGATGGAAGATTTAGTGGGGCAACCAACAATAACAGAAAGTGAAAGAGTCAAAACAGATGACATGCTAAGGTTTTACTTTTATCTTTTCAAAGGTATGTATGAGAGTGCAAAGAATAACTATTCAGAAGCCCTAGTCCTATTCAGAGTAGCTGAGAGACAGTTGGACAAGGTACATGATGAAATTGAAAAGGCTGAGTTCCATTATAAAATTGGCACGCTCTACTATTTCAATAAAGTCACGCTTCTTTCTCACCATCATCTACAAACAGCAAAGGACATCTACAAAGGTCATGAAGGTTACAGCATACAGACTATAAACTGTAATATGTTGTTGGCACTGAATTTGATTGATGACGGTAGACTAGACAAAGCTGAACGGATGCTTTTGGATTGTGTCGATAGACTGATTGAAAAGAATGATAAGAGATTGTTAGCGTTGGCTTATTATGATTTGGGATTTCTTAAAATTCAGGATGACCAACATATAGAAGCAATTGAATATTTCAACAAAGCAATTTCCGCAGATGATCTAAAACAGTCAGCTCCTGTTTCATACTTACAATGTGCGTATGAATTTGCAAGATCAAGCTACAAATCAAATCAGTTGGATCAGGCAATAAGTTGGGTTGCTGAGGGGAAAAACTTCTCTAAAGAACAGCAGAACACAAACTTTATTTTGAAATTCAATATCCTTGAGAAATGTTATACAACACCACAGGAAAGCTATGAAGATATCAAGAAAGGGCTATGTCTTTTGGAAGAAAGAAAAGCATATGTTGATATAGAGGCTTTAGCTCCTGATGTTGCCTCCATTTATAAGAAGTTAAATCTTTATGAAGAAAGTAACTACTTCTTGGAATTGGCTTTGAAATCTTGTACGCTTATAGGAAAGGAGGTCATATGATCATGAAAAAAATAATGATGATGATTACTACCGCTTTGCTATTAGGTGCAATTCTTGGAATGCCTGCTGGACAACAAACTCAGGCAGATGCTAAAAATGAGGTAGTGTTGCTTTTCTCTAGAGGTGCAGGGTCATAAAAGGGATAAGATTTAATCCACCACTACGGAGGATAATTGGTTAAAAAACGATAAAGTGGATTAAAGTGTCAGACTCCTTATGGTATTCTAGTAAAAGAATACGCCATAAAAGGAGTCTTTTTTATATGAAAATATTAGATGCTCCATCTTTACTGTCAGCTGTCGAACAAAGATCAAAAGTCTATCAGGAGCTTCGAGACGAAATGCAGCATGTGAAAATAGCATTAAAAAGTGTGTCGGGATTAGGTGATGAATTTACTGGAAAAGGTGCAGACAATATTAAAGCCTTTTATGAGGATCTTGCGCTTTACACAGACACTTATCTTGACTTTATCGATATGCAAAAAGCGTTTTTAGATGGGGTAAAAGGAAAGCTTGATGATGAATCGTTAGGCGGGAGTACATTTATTGATGAGCATTTCTTAGACGCTCAACTGAAACAAGGGATTCAGAATAATAAAGATATGGTCAAGGAACAAAAAGAAGCCCTATCCACTATTTTTGATGACATCAGTGATCTCATAGAACTGAATGTATTTTCAAGTAAAGAGGTTAATGAACATTTAGATGATGCGAATAAAAAAAGGAAAGAGGCAATTGATGCTGTACATAAATTAGATCATGCCCTAAAAACTGAATACGAAAAATCAGAAGCGATTGAGAAACATCTTGCAACCTTTTATGCAAAAATGATGGCTGCTACAGGAAAAGGGAAAAATGCGCAGCCCATGTATTACGATTCAAAAGCATTTCATGAGACAGATGTGTACAAGAATCATGATAAAATCGATGCACAGGTGAAAGCATATTTAAAATTGAAAAAAGAAGAAAAAGAGAAACGAAGAATCAAAGAATTGAAAGAAAAACTCAACGATCCTTCGTGTATATCAGAGGAAAAATACTTTGAGATTGTAGACGAAATTGGATATGAAAATCTTTCTTACGATCAAAAAATGTATTACAGCCAGCTTCTCCAGATCAAAGCGCAGGAAGAAGCATCAGAGGGGTTTGTTGATGTTGTAAAAGGAGCAGCAGTTGGTCTATATGATGTGGCCAAAGATACGGTAGTTGGCATCTATGATCTTGTGACAGATCCTGGAGGTGCCGTTGAATCGGTCGTAACGGCAGTTTCACATCCAATTGAAACATCGAAAGCGATTGGAAAGTCGATTTCAGACTCATTCCAAAAAGAAGTCATCGATGGTGATGCATATTCTCGATCACACTGGTTCGCCTATGCGACTGGTTCTCTAGCAGAAATCGTCTTTGGCTCTAAAGGGGCAGGTGCCATTACAAAAACGGGGACAACAGCGGCTAAAACAACGGTGAAGAAAGGCCTTGAACAAGGAGCAAGATCGATTGATAACGTCACCATTCCAAATCTATTGCCATATTCACCAAAGTTTCAAATGGCTGACGGCCCGAAGCTGCCGTATAAGGTGTTTGACGGAGAAAATCTCAAAAATAAACTCCTCTCTATGGCAAAGCGCCTAGATAACAATTCAGGATACGGTATCTCTAAGACAGGCAGACGATTACCAGCACCAAAATCCCCGCCAACCGTTGTCAGTTACGGAGATCACTATGTGAGATGGAAACGTAAAAAAGTGTTAAAACCGAATGTTGTTTATTCAACAAAACAAGGCTACACCTACACAACCGATCACTACGGACGTATTGTCAAAGTCGAAGCAAGTGATTTAAAATACGGAGAGGTCAAAAGAAACCAATATGCCCAATCCAATTCAGGTAAGCCAGATCGATTACTGGATGATGACGGAGGTCATTTAATTGCGTCTATTTTTAAAGGATCAGGCGATATTGATAACCTACTTCCAATGAATTCACAGATTAATCGAAGCGGCGGGAAATGGTACACCATGGAGCAACGGTGGTTGAAAGCCTTGAATTCAAATCCACCTAAACAAGTAGCAGTGAGCATTGAACCTATCTATAAGGGAGATTCATTACGACCTGTTAGTTTCTCTGTGGAGTATAAAATTGGAGAACGTTATTCTCAAGTATTTATTAAGAATCAACCTGGAGGTTAAAACCCAATGGAAGAATTAGAAATAAATTATAAAAAAATAGCAGAATCAATTAATGAATTAATACCATGTGATTGGGATAAAGTTTGGATGTATGCAGAAATACTTGATGATTCGGCTGAGATAGTGTTTTATTTTAAAGAACAAAATGGAAATGAATATGTTAATGGACATCAAATTCCTCATAAATATAGTGTAAGTAAGTCAACATACATCCACTTATTATACGAACTTAGTGAAATTTTTGAAGCATTGAAAAAGGCATATATACAAAATGATTTAGGTGCTTGGACAACAGCTACCCTCCAATTAGATTATAAAGGGAAATTCTCTATTGAGTATGGATATGATGATGTTTATTCATTAGGCATAGACAATGTGCAAAGAATCGCAGTTTGGGAATATGAAACGTTCGGATTTTTACCCGAAGATGAAGAAGATAAAGAAGCCGTATTAAATTATATAAAAAATAAAGACGATAACTAACGCACAATACCCTCCGAATAAAGGAGGGTATTTCTCATATATGTTTCATAAAACCTCATTTCCATTATCTAAACCGATAAACCGATAAACCGTCACTTCACAATCACCCAGCACCTCTTCAATCATTTCTTCAACAATCGTCCAATCGCCGCCAGCCAATCCGCAGCCGATCCCGTATGGAATGGCGATGGATGTTTGGTTTTTCTCTTCAGGTGATTGTGTCACTGTAACCTTTAGGTGTTGAAAGCAGCTGCGTAAGGCATCGTAGTCTGTTTGCTGTCTTGTTCTTCCGTATCCAGCTTGGGCAAATAAGTTGGCAATTGTTTTTCCGTCTTTTGTTGGGATGAGTTGAACGGAGCTTAACAAGTCATCTCCTTGTTCTGTACATAATTGTTTATAATCTTTGTACACATTCGGATATTTGCTTTTGATCTGTTTCGCTAATCCAGCGCCCATGACTCCTTTACAGTTCACCTGGTGACAGATGATGTCTTCGCTTGCCTCTAAAATGTTGCCATCCACCGTTTTGATCATATGATGTAACCCCTTTTTGATAAAATGCAAACCTATGTTCTATTATAACAGTTGTGATCATGTGATTTAAGAGCCAAAATGTTTTTGATGGGTTTATTTGTAGACACTTCAACATGATCTGATTGTCAAAGTTGATACATGTCATCTAGAATATGGAGAGGCTGCAAAAGCGGAAACAGTGAGGGGGAACAGATGAATCTATTAGAAACGAACCGGTTAATTATTAGACCGTTTTGCGATGAAGATGCGTCAGGAATGCTAGAGTACTTGGCTCATCCAAGAGTCAATTGTTTTCTTGATGAGCGAGTCTCTACATTGGAGGAAGCGGCTGCTAAGGTGCAAAAGAGAAAAGAAGATCACTCATATGTAGCAGTTTGTTTAAAAGAAAGTGGGCAGGTTATTGGTGAATTGTTTCATTTAAAAGAGGAGCCTGATACGTATTCAATTGGCTGGAATTTTAATGCAGCATATGAAGGGAAGGGTTATGCGCGTGAGAGTGCTGAAGCATTCTTATCCTATTTATTTTTAGAAAAGAGAGCAAGGCGTCTTTATGCCTATGTAGAGGATGATAATGTCCGTTCACAGGTATTATGTGAGCGATTAGGCATGCGGAAAGAAGGCCTTTTTCTTGAGTTTATTTCATTTACAAACCATGAAGACGGCACACCTAAATATGAAAACACGTATCAATATGCTTTGCTAAAAAAGGAATGGGCGCAACATCACTCTCGTTAAACAAATTAGTACATGATGTTAAGGTGACAGCAAAGTGACAAACATGTCATATGATTCCATGGTTTGTTCGTTCGATCGATGGAGGCAGACATCTCATTTCAATTATCCTTATCATAAATCAAGTAAAAAGGGATGAAATTGAGATGCAGGGATTTAATGAAGATTTATTTAGGTGGGTGAATGAGCTCAGTATCGATCATGGTTACTTGAATCCGATATTTATTGGACTAGCTGAATATACAGTGCTGTTAGCAGCGTTCATGTGTCTGTTCGTATGGTTTCAAAATCGCAGCAGGTACAATAGGGCGATGGTCGTTTCTGCCGGACTGACCTTCGTACTCGCCGAGTTACTTGGGAAAATCGCTGGGGTGTTTTATTTTAATCAGCAGCCCTTTGCAGAAATGAGCCACGTCAATCTTTTGATTCAAAAGGAAGTGAATAACTCGTTTCCAAGTGATCATACCATCTTTATTTTTTCGATTTGCCTGATCTTTTGGCTGTTTCACAAACGCCATATGTATTGGCTGATCATTGCGTGTGCTGTTGGTTTTTCAAGAATTTGGGTAGGTGTTCATTATCCATTTGATGTATTAGCAGGAGCTGCTATAGCGTGTTTAACAGCCGCCGCCGTTGTATATTTGCCGATATGTCAAAAGAGCGTTGATGCCCTCTTGTCATGTTATGAATGGCTTGAACAAAAATTGGTAGGGAAGAGAACAAAATAATTTGCAGCAAAATACCCCGATCTGTTAACGGCTGAGATCGGGGTACTGTTTATTTTCGCCAAAACGTTGAACAATCCGCTTTGTCTTCGATATTAAATTCGATGATTTTTTTCAGGAGAGGATAATCAACTGGCAAGCTTTCTTTCATGCGAAACATCTTTTTTCCATGATCGTACCCAGCTTGTACAATGTCAGCTGAAAAGTGATCAATTCCTTTTCCTTCTGGTGCGACAGAAATGTGATGTTTTGCCACGCTAAATCCAATAATAAATGTGCCGTGATCTGTGAACATAGGCTGATTCCAAGCAATTCTTGGCTCTAATTGAGGGAATGTGTCTTCTATCCATTGTAAAATGTCTCGAGTACGCTGCTTCAGCTCGGGGTTACCGATATTGCTGACATATTCTTCAAACACATGCATGATGTTTATCCTCCATTTCCATCGACCTCATAAGCCTCAGACAGGATTCGAATCCGCTACAGCGAATTTCCCTTCTAGAGCTGCTGAGGCTCAGAAGTTATTGATTATATTATATAAAGAAGCATGGGAAATGAAAAGCTGTGCTGATGATCTTTAGACAAATCGCACGGTATTAACCATCATAAGATTAGAAAGCCCCAACAAAGGGCTTTTTTCATTTCATCTCGAGATGTTTTTTTAAAAAAAGGCGGAATTTTTTCGCAAATATCATTGACTAGGAGAAAGAAACGCACTTTCAAAGGAAACGGTTATTGAAGATTCAAGTGATTCATATTAAAATGATGTCAAATGGACTAATTAGCAATTGCTAATAGAAGTTCCATATTTAGTGAATTCATGTATTTTAGCTGAAGGTGATTGGGGGTGTAGAATGAGCAAAGTTCCTGTTGCGGAATTGGCATCACTATTAAATGACTGGAACATGGAAATCAAAAAAGATCATGCAGATGAGGCAGAACGGTTATTTGCCAAAGCGAAACAAGCGGTAGAGGAAATTGACGATGCGGATATCCTCATATACTATTCTCTTCTTGAGAAGAGGCATCACATTCTTATGTACAATTTAAGAGGGCAAAAGGGCAATGTTTCAACGAAAAGTATAGAGGGTCATTATGGAAAAAAAGAAGATGACCTGTCTAACCGTCTTGCCTATTATTTCGATTTTTATGAGGGTGTGTATGAGCAGCATCAAGGTAATTATGAGGTTGCATTGCAGATGTATCAAAGTGCTGAAAAGCTCTTAGATAAAATTCCAAGTGAGATCGAACGTGCCGATTTCGATTTTAAAGTGGCATGGCTTTATTACCGGCTCAGTCATATCATGCTCTCATTAAGCTATATCCGCAGAGCGCTGCACGTCTATAAGCGGCACAAGCAGTATGAAAGAAGAACGGCCCTTTCATACTCCCTCATAGCAGCGAATCTAACAGAGATCGGCAGGTATGAAGAGGCGCTTGAGAATTATCGTCTGGCAGAAGAGGTTTTGACAAGCGAGCAGGATGATTTTATGCTGGCTCAGCACCATCACAATGTGGCCATTTTATATTCATTTTGGAACAAACCGAAGGAATCGATACGTCATCTTGAAAAAGCACTGTCCCATCAAGAGTATTATGATTCAGATTTCTTTTTCCATTCTACGTATCTGATCAGCCGAGAACTCTGTGTGATTGGTGAAAAGCAGCGTGCAAGCCAATATATAGATGCTGCATATGCCAGAATGAAAGATGCTTCTCATGAAGTGTTTCAGCTAAAAATAGGCATCGTACATGATCTTTACTTAACGCATGCACCGCAAAGATTTAAGCAAATTGATGAGAAATTAAGAAAGTTAGAAGAGAAGAATGAATATCATGAAGTAAAAGAGCTATCACAATTTGCAGCAAAATATTGTGAAAAGCAAGCACTTTATGAGCAGTCTGTTTTTTACTTGAACAAAAGTTTAGAAGCGGATTTACATATGAAAAGAATGGGGTTGATTTAAGATGAAAACAGGATTAAAAGTATTATTCGTTGTCGGTTTAGCGGTCGCTGCGACTGTTCTGACGCAAAACGTTGCAGGTTCATTCGAAGTTGCAGAAAAAATCATTGGTGGTTAATACCATTTATCTCTCGCCCTTGTTGATGATCGTCAGCAAGGGTTTTTTGTGTTTTAATAGGCTCTTCTTATTAAACGCTGCAAGAACGTTTAATAAGAAGAATTCGCAACAAAGGGGGTGTGCAAATTTATTACCTGCTCCATTATTCTAAATAAACATAGGGCAGAGCAACAAGTTAAAAAGGTCACTTTTCTTTGCTTAATTTAATTTTTTGCAGGACTTTTCATTCAAATTTAATCAAATTGGTCTATTGTACATAGAAGGAAAAGAAAAAGCAGGAGCACCGCCCCATTTGTCATGCATATGATGAGATAAGGTCTGATTCGAAGGCAGGTGGTTGTATGTATCCACGGGTTTATGGTGGTTTTCATGGAGGCGGTTTTAGCGGAGGCGGGGCACATATTGGGCCGGTTGGTTCCCATATCGGCTATGGCGGGTATTATTTGAGCCCTGGTGTATTCTCTGGCTTAGGCGGTTTTCCTGGGTACGGCGGATTCGGGACATTTTCTGGATATCCATATGGTTCTACGTTCATCATGGGACGCCCTCCTGGTTTTTATGTGAGGAGTTATTAGTGTAAATCACAATAATTGAAATAGCCATCTAAAGAGAGGCTATTTCAATTGGTGAAAGTTCTTAAATCCAGCAGTTATCACAATGACCCCTAGGATGATAATAGGGAGCCAGATGATGATAAATGGATCGTATTGATCTGTATATGCAGCTAAAGCCGCACCTAGGCAGTAGAAGACAATCGAGCCTATTCGCATCAAGCTTACAAGCTGGATAGGGGCTTTTCTTTTTTCCCGGTATGTTATGCGCTGGGCTGCATCTTCAAAAAGGTTAGCGAGTGTACTCGTGAGAACGGTTGTGGAAATGCCAGCAACGTTCAATTTACGGGCGGCTGCTGTTTGCATGCCCATGGCCATACTTAAAAGGATGATCAGCATAAAGTAAGCACCTTGTGTATAAGGGAAAATGGTCATGAGAGCAAATAGAAGCAAAATCATCACTTCAATGATAAAGATGCGTGTAACAGCTTTTGGCCAAAACGTTTTCTCGTGCTTTCCGCCTATCACAACTGCAAGTAAAACCCCTAAAACGAATCCACTTAGAGCAGTGATGGAATGAAGGGCTGTTAGCTGCAAGGAGCTGCCTGCTGCAATGCCAAGCAGCACAATATTACCTGTCATATTGGCTGTAAACACATGCCCTAGGCTTAAATAGCCAATTACATCCACAATTCCTGCGGAAAGACATAAGAAAATCAAAGCTGTATTTCGAAATGAATGTGCGGTCAAAATAGTCATCCTTTCTTCCTCTCTAATGAATAAGTGTAACGCTTCATGACCGCGGCTGTCCATCTGATGAGATGGTCACATGTGTGCAAGCTGATGTAAGACTTGTCTAAAAGCATCATCATTCACAAGGTGCCTCATGCGGCGGAACGGATCGCCCTTTTCCTTTAAACGCTCTATGACAGCAGGCATCGTAAAAAGAGAAGGATGAAGCTCATCATGATAGAGTTCGTCCCATTCAAGCGGTGTCGCAACAAGTCCAAGCTCATTTCCCCTTGGAGAATATGGAGCGATAATTGTTTTTCCAGCATCGTGCTGAATGTAGTCTAGATACAAGCGATTGCCGCGTTTTTTCTTAAGACGTTCCAGAGTAAAAAGATCCGGTGCTTGTTCACATAAAAATTGGCATATAAACGCGGTGAATCGTCTTGTTTCTTCGTATGTGAAGGCGTTTTTCTTTAATGGGATATAGACTTGAAGCCCTTTCCCTCCGCTTGTTTTAATGAAGGCTGTGAGAAAAAGTCCGTCTAAAAGTGCTTTAATTCGTTTAGCAGCTTCTATGGCTAGATGAAACTCATTTACAGATGGCGGGTCCAGATCAAAGACGATTTCTGTCGGCCGATCCGTATCTCTTGTCTCAAAAGGGATATGAAATTCCATTGCCAGCTGGTTGCCAAGCCAAAGAAGCGTACGAGGATCATTACAGACCGTGTAAGAAATATCATCAACTTCATCTGTCAAAACAAAATCCGGCGCATAATCAGGTGTCGACTTTTGATAAAAGAATTCGTCTCCAGTGCCATGAGGATACCGAATTAAAGTAAGACGCCTTTCACGTAAAAAGGGCAAAAGGTAGGGAGCCACTTGTCTCAAGTAAAGTAAATAATCTGCCTTGTTTAGTTGAAGAGCCGGGACAATCGGTTTCTCAGGGTGAGTGACGTCTATAGCAGCAGGGAGTGGATACAGCTGTTTAAGCATTTGCTGAAATGTACATGCTGCTGGATCAGCATCTAGTAAAAAGGAAGAAAAACGCGGCTCTCTTAACGCCGATCCATCAAAGGATATACAAGCAATGCTGGCAACGATAGAAGGAGGGATTTCGTATAATGATCCTCCTGTTAACTGGCCTTTTGTCTGAAATAGCGTGCGCAGTGTTTGTTCTTCTTCTTTAGAAAATCCATGCTTGAATTGGACAACCTCGATGAGTGCCGTATCTTGATAAATGGAACCTTGGAAATAGCCATTTTCTTTATCAAAACGGGTCACAATGACAGAGACATACCGCCAGTTTTTCATTTTCAGCCATTCTTTTGAACGAGTATTGTCATGCCATTTACTCGTCTTTTTTTTCGCTACTAGTCCTTCTGCTAAATACGTCGTCATCAAGTTTTTCATGTATTCAGAGTCTGGGTCTGTATGAATGACCTGCAAAAGGGGAGGGTGCTCCAGCTGAACTGATGAGGGGAGATTTGCATCTTGGAATACTTGCTGCAACTGATTTTTTCTATCTATCAGCGGTAAATCAACGAGAGGTTTCCCTTTGCAGCTTAATAGATCAAACGCAATGAAATGACATGGAAATCGTTCAGCCTGTCGTTGAATGGCTTCTTTGTTTTTCAGCCTGCCTCTTTGCTGAACCTTCGCGAACTCACTTTGCTGTTCACTCAGTAAAAAGACCAATTCTCCGTCAAGTGTCAGCGGTAAATAAGGAGCAAATTGGTCTCTTAATTGTTCGCACTGATCCATCACTTCAGGAAATTGCTCATTCAGCCGTTTTCCGGCCCTGCTTTCTAAACGAATCTCGTCTTCTTCCCATACAAGAATAGCCCGAAAGCCATCATATTTTAATTCATACACCCAGTCTGCACCGGCAGGTATATCATGTGTAGGTGTTAATCGCATAGGTTTCATTGTGCATGTCACTTCCTTATATCATGTGTTCTTAGAGTGGGATGAAATTTTCAATCACATACATAAGTCTGATGAAAACATTACATAGTAAGGAGAAAAGAACGGAGGAAGCGCGATGCATACAGTATGGAAAGGCGGCATTAGTTTCGGATTGGTCAATATTCCAGTCAAGCTGTTTACCGCTACAGAGAACAAAGACATTAAATTAAGACAGCTGCATAAAGAGTGTCACACACCCATTAACTACAAGAAAGTGTGTGCCAATTGCGGTGAAGAGGTAGCGCCGGAACAAATCGTGAAGGCGTATGAATATGCGAAAAATAAATTTATTGAATTGGACGATGAAGAGCTAGAAAAACTGCGAAAAGAAAATGAAGAAAAAGCCGTTGAAATCATTGATTTTGTGAAGATCGAAGAGATTGATCCCATCTATTATGAAAGAAGTTACTTTTTATCACCGGATACTGGCGGAGCGAAGGCTTATTCATTATTAAGAAAAGCTTTAGAGGAATCGGGGAAAATTGGTGTGGCAAAAATTATGATCCGCTCAAAGGAGCAATTAGCGATCGTTAGGTGCTATGAACATATTTTGCTAATGGAAACCATTCATTTCCCTGACGAAATTAGACAAGTATCAGATGTACCGAATATTCCTCAAGAGGAGAACATTGTAAAGAAAGAGTTAGATACAGCGCTCCTTTTAATCGAGCAGCTGACCACGACATTCGATCCAGCGGCATATCAAGATGAATACAGAGAACAGCTGATGAATTTAATTGGTGATAAAATATCTGGAGAACATACCGTTCAGCCAGAAACGACAGGCAAAAAAGATCCTGCATCCAATGTGACTGATTTAATGGCGGCACTACAGGCTTCGATCGACCGATCAAAACCAGCCAAAGCGAAAAAAGCAGCGCCTAAGAAAAGAAAAACACCAGCGAAAAAAGAAAAGAAGGCATAAAATAAGACCGCTGACGAGCGGTCTTATTGCGGCTTTAACACGTCCTGAATCGTCCCGTCTTTTCGGTGAATGACAACGGAAGTTCCTTTATTAGCTGAAATCTCCTTTGCCCGGTCAATTGCTTCTTGTTGTGTTTCTTTGACCTCACTTGCTCGTTTCGCTTTCTCAGTTTGAACCGCCCAGCCTTCCTCGTGCTTTACTACATGCTGCGCATGATCCATGAGTTCTGGTCTTGCAGAGCTGCTGCCCTCAGAAGGTTTAACAGAACCATGAGATGAGAAATTCTCTACTTCTTTCTCCGTTGCGTTCTTTTTCCACTCTTTCGCTTGACTGATTGCAATTGGAATGGCTCTATTTTCCTCATAGCCTTCCTGAATCATTTTATTGGCAATCTCAAGCGCTTTTTTTCGAATGATGTTGTCTAATGATTGAAATGAAGGTGGATAATCGTTCATCGTCCAAGGCATATGAACCGCTCCTTTCTTTTATTTGAACACCTTCCCCCATCTGTAATGGATCAAACATACAAGTTCTCTCAAACCAATGTTGGGGATAAAATACATCGTTTTGCTGAGGCAGAATTTCATCAACTCCCGCAGAATAGAAGGTAGAAAAGGAGTGATTTTGATGATGATAAAAGGACTGTATGAAGCACATTTACCTGTGAGTGACTTGAAGACATCTATTGCGTTTTATGAAAAATTGGGATTGACACTTGCTCATGAGAATGAAAGAGTAGCCTTTTTATGGATTGAGAAAGGAAAGAGCTGGCTTGGCATATGGAAGGCAGATATGTCCACTATTCCATATCACGTAGCAACTCGACATGTAGCCTTCCAAATTAAAACATCCAGCATTGAACAGATCAAAGCCTGGCTGATAGAAAAAGGGATCAGCATTCACCCAATGTTTGGTTTTTCAGAAGAGGAACAGCCTTTAGTTCTCGATAATCCGCCGCAATTTCATGCAGCGATCTATTTTCTTGACCCAGATGAGAATCTGCTTGAATGCATTGCCCCGCTTGAACTTGATACAGCAGAAAACTACGATATCATGGCATATGAGGACTGGGACCGAAAGAAAAATCCGTTTATTGATTGACAAAATCACTCATTGTAACTATATTGATTACAACGGTGGTGAAAGATTGTGAAACAAATTAGCAGCAGGTATCCGATTGCTGTTCATATTGTGTCATTTATTGCAGGTGTTCCAAAAGAGTGTACAAGTGATTTTATTGCAGAGAGTGTGAATTCAAATCCAGCCATTGTTCGAAAAATGATGGCAATGCTCAAACGGGCGGGTCTCATTGAAATTCGCCGCGGAGTAGGCGGTGCTTATTTAAAAAGACCGGCAGAGGAGATCACGCTGTTAGATGTGTACCGTGCTGTAGATGTAAGCGCTGATGAAGAGTTATTTAACTTTCATCAGCCCGTCATCGCATGTCCGATTGGTCAAGCGATGGATACGAGACTGCGGCATGAACTAAAAGAAGCACAAGCTGCACTTGAGAATCACCTAAAGCAAGTGACAATTCAGCAATTATTAACGGAGGCGGAATAAAAAAGCTCGTACTTGGAGCTTTTTTTACACCTTTGTTATAACCATTTTGATTATAACAAATGAACATCACCGTTGAACGAAAAATGAGGAGGTCAACCAATGAAATTATTAGTAACAGGCGCAACTGGACAACTTGGATCGCTCGTCGTCAATCATTTGCTTACAAAAGTACCGGCTGAACAAATTGCAGTCAGTGTTCGAAATCCGCAAAAAGCAGTACATTTGAAAGATGCTGGGGTGGATGTACGCCATGGAGACTTTACTCAGCCAGACACTCTCACATCAGCATTTGAGGGCATTGACCGTCTGTTGATCATTTCAACAGCGGATGGAGACCGCGTCGAGCAGCATAAAGCGGCAATAGAAGCGGCAATAGAAGCAAATGTGAGATTTATTGCTTATACAAGTGTTGTCAATGCAAGAGAGAGTCAGCTTGTCCTTGCAAATGACCATGCAAAAACTGAAGAAGCCATTGTGGCCTCTGGCATTCCTCATGTATTTTTAAGAAACAACTGGTATGTTGAAAACGAAAAAGACACGATTCTGGCGTCAGTCAGCGGCGCACCATTTTTAAGCCCTATTGGCGAAGGGAAGGTTGGCTGGGCGACAAGAAATGACTACGCAGAAGCGGCAGCAAATGCGTTAACACTTCCGGCTCTTGATCAGGAGATATATGAACTGTCAGGACCGCTTCGATCGCACACTGAACTAGCACAAATTGTTAGTAAGGTGAGCGGAAAAGAAATCAAAGTAGAAAAAATAGATGTAGACACATTTGGAGAATTTTTAGCTTCAAATGGTGTACCAAAAGAAGCAGTGCCATTTGTCAAAGCCATTCAAAGCGGCATACGCGATGGGGCTTTAGCTGTCGAAAGCCAAGATTTCGAAACATTACTAGGCCGTCCGTTAACACCTATTGAAGAAAGAATTCGTGAATTGATTTCAAACTAAACATCAAAAAACGCCTATCAAAAGGGCGTTTTTTTCATGCAGCTACATGAGCAATATGAACAAATTTTAGAAAAGTCATGATCCAGTTCGGGCAGTGTATCTGTTAATAGATGATGAATGAAGGCTTTCGTCGTGATGAAAGCCTTTTTATGATCCAAAAAAGCTGACGCCAGTTTTAAAAAATCATCTTGCCACTAGGTGAATGGACATAGTAAGATGACGACATACAAGATGAACTGCTCATCTACTGCTGATGTAAAGGAAGCTGCTAATGGTAATGAAGACAACTGCTCAAACGAAATCAATTGCACTGCCACTTGTCATTTCAATTATTGCTATTTCGTTTTCTGCAATCATTGTGAAATGGTCAAATGCACCTGCTGCTATTTTAAGTATGTATCGAATGATCTTTGCGGCGGCTTTCATGCTGCCGTTTATTCTGCCAAGAAAAAAAGAATTTCTCTCAATAAAGCGCAGAGACTGGTTTTTCTTATGTATGTCAGGCTTCTTTTTAGGCCTCCATTTTGTGTTGTGGTTTGGCTCACTGAAGCTGACGACAGTGGCAAGCTCTACCATTATTATCGCCCTTCAGCCGATGGTGTCCTTATTAGGCGGATTCCTTATTTTCCGTGAACGAACGACGATGTCTGCTCTATTGACGATGTGTGCAGCAATTGTGGGTGCCCTCATGATTGGCTGGGGAGATATTGGTCATAGCAAGGAAGCCATCTTAGGAGATATTTTATCCTTTTTGAGTGTGATCGCTGTTGTTTGTTATTTGTTAATAGGACAACAGGCTGTAAGAAAAATATCTCATTGGATTTATAGTTTTTGTGTATTTGGTTTTGCCGGTCTTTTTTTAATTTTATTCAACCTGCTTAAGCAAACTTCTTTTATAGGCTATCCGGGTAAAGAGTGGGGAATCTTTTTATTGCTCGCCATCATACCTACGATGTCTCATGTCATTAATAATTGGCTATTAACCTATGTTAATGCGACAACCATTTCAATGAGTATTCTTGGCGAACCGGTTGGGGCAACGATCCTTGCTGTATGGCTGCTTGGAGAGAAAGTCACACTGCTTCAAATGCTTGGCGGTCTGCTTGTTCTTTTAGGCGTCTTCTTCTTTTTGATGCAGCAGCGTCAAGGAATTGTGATGAAAACAAAAAAATCCGGTTAACTCCCGGATTTTTTACTCTTTTAAATCGTTTTTTTCAATTACTTTGTTTAATTTTGCCTCGATTTTTTTCAATTCCATTCGTTTTCTTCTGATCATGCGAAACGCGATGACAATGATTGTCACAATAAAGGCAATGAATAGAAGAGAGAACACTTGAAATAGAAGATCTCCCATGTTGAATGCCATATTCTCTCCATTAGACATAAGTAAAACCTCCTTTTTATCTATATATTACCATAATCAATAAAAGATTGAGATTTATCCATAATTTATCTATAATAGGTAAAATATCACTCATTAAAGGAGAACCAATATGAGAACTTTAGTCCTTTTACGAGGTCTCCCAGGCGTAGGTAAATCAACATGGATCAAAGAACAAGGCTTAGAGCCTTACACTTTATCAGCGGATCAAATCCGGCTGTTAACTCAGCCGCCGCAGCTATCAGTCAATGGGAAACCAGAAATTTCAAGCAAGCATGACCACAAAGTTTGGTCTTTATTATTCGATCTACTCACAGCCCGTATGGAGCGCGGAGACTTTACTGTGATTGATGCGACACATATTTCAAGTAAATCGATTTCTCAATATAAGTCTTTAGCGACATCTTATCGTTACAGGGTGTATGTCGTCGATTTCACACAGGTACCCCTTGAAACAGCTCTTTTGCAAAATCGCTCACGTGAATCTCACAAAGTGGTGCGGGAATCTGTTTTGTATCAAATGAACGAGCGGGTAAAAACAGAAAAGGTCCCGTCATGGGTGACTGTTTTGCAGCCGGAGGATTATCCGCAAGTGATGACCTATCAGCCTCGATCCTTTGATCAATATGAGGCCATTCATGTTTTCGGAGATATTCACGGTTGTTACACCGCACTTACCACCTATTTGCAAGGAGACATCAAAGAAAACGAACTTTATATTTTTGCAGGTGATTTGCTTGATAGAGGAATAGAAAACAAAGAAGTATTAGAATGGATGCTCGCCCATAGAGAATGCCGGAATGTCATCGTCATTGAAGGCAATCATGATCAGCATTTATACCGGTTTGCACATGGTGAAAAAGTCAGAAGCAATATGTTTAATCGTCATACTGTGCCTGAAATCGAAGCAGCAAACTTTGATTTGAAGGAAGTACGAAAGTTTGTCAGAACATTTCATCAGCTTACTTATTTTACGTACCATGATCAGACATTTCTTGTTACACATGGCGGGCTCGCTCATTTGCCAGAAGAACTTCTGCATGTCTCAACACAGCAGCTCATTCACGGCGTAGGAGAATATTCAGATGATATTGATCACTTATTTGTTCAAAATACAGCTGGGCTGGATATCATCCAAATTCACGGGCATCGCAATTTATACAGACTGCCTATTCACGCAGCGGAAAGGTCTTATAACCTAGAAGGTCAGGTTGAATTTGGGGGGCAGCTGCGGGTGTTGAAAATCACAGCTGACGGGATTGAGACTCATGAAATTGACAATCCAGTCTACAGAGCCTCTGAGAAAAAACAATCGGCTGCTGTTCAAGCAGATATTTCACTGGATGATTTTTTAGGTCATTTAGATCAGCATGAGTACGTACAGGAATTAAAACTTCCGCACCATATATCATCTTTTAATTTTACGAAAAAGGCTTTTAGTGAGCGGCAGTGGGACGATGTGAATGTGAAGGCAAGAGGTTTGTTTGTCAATATGGTTTCAAATCAGATTGTGTCTAGAAGCTACAATAAATTTTTTAACATTGATGAGCGTCCGAAGACAAGAATGCAGCATTTAGTGAACCATCTACAATTCCCTGTCACCGTATATGATAAAGCAAATGGATACTTAGGAACTGTTGGGTATAACGAAATGGAAGATGAATTGGTGTTTACGTCCAAATCGTATACATCACATGTGAAACAAAATCAGCATGCTTCCTGGGTCGAAGAGCTATTTTATAAAACCTTCAGTGATGTGCAGGCTGATTACATCAAATCATACGTCCGTGACTACCATGTCTCTCTTGTGTTTGAAGTCATTTTACCAGAAAAAGATCCGCATATTATCACATATGAACAAGATCAACTCATTTTACTCGATATAGTGAAGCGGCAGTTAAGCTATGAAAAAGCACCATTCGCTGAAGTGAAAAGATTAAGTGAACAGCTTGGAATATCCTGCAAGCAGGAAGTGGCTGTTTTCCATGATTGGACGTCTTTTTATAAATGGTATCAGGAGGTCTCTCATGATGACACAATAAAAGAAGAGGGGTATGTCATTGAGGATGCTCGCGGCTTTATGACCAAACTCAAGCTCCCTTATTATCAATTCTGGAAGCAGATGCGCGGGATGAAGCAGCGCGTTGCAGAGAAGCGTTCCTCGCAAAAATATATGCAGGCTTTGCAGACAGCGGAGCAAGCTAGATTTTATACATGGCTTCTTGAGCAAGAAGCAGATCATGTGAGGAATAGCTCAATTATTGAACTGCGATCACAATTTGAACAAAGTGGTACTGCCCAATTGAATAATGCTGAAATAAATGCATAGTCTAACAAAGAGTCTTTTCTATGGAAAAGGCTTTTTTTGATGCAAATGAAAGGTGGACACTTGCATGCCTGACCATATTGAAGTCATTCTTCGGACGATGTTTGCTTTTGCGATTTTATTTGGAGGAGCACGTCTTTTAGGGAAACAAACCATTGCGCAAATGAATATTTTTGATTTTATAGCAGCCATCAGCTTAGGTTCAATTGCAGCGAACCTGGCGTTTAATACAACGCTCCCGCTTCATCACACAACGATTTCCTTTGTGTCACTTGTCATGATTATTTATGTGATTTCTCTGCTTGCATTAAGAAGCCGGAAGATGAGAGGGTTGATGGCTGGTAAACCAACACTTGTCATACAAAATGGAAAAATTCTTGAAGGAAATATGAAAGGGATGAGATATACCCTTGATTATTTAAATCAGCAGCTGAGAGAAAAAGACATCTTTGATATTAGCGAAGTTGAATTTGCAATGATTGAAACAGATGGGCATATGTCAGTGAAAAAATACCCTTCGTTTGAAAATGTCACGCGGAAGGACCTTCATTTGTTCATGAAGGCAGAGCGTTACATGCCGATTGAAGTCATCATGGACGGGAAACTCATCCAAAAGAACATACATGAAAATCAATTAACAGAACAATGGATAGAAGAAGAGCTTAAAAAAAGGCAGCTGTCCTTAAAGGACATTGTTTATGCTGTTCGTTCAAGTAATGGAAGCTTATATATTGATACATATGACGATCATATTCAGTCTCCAATCGATCAAGAATGAATGTGTAGTGCTGATGACACCCGCATGACACACATTTGACAATCTTTATAAGTCCTTTGGATGTCATGTGACTAGGTATCATTTCTCAATTATTATTATTTTCAGAAAATGTGATGACGGATTAAAATAAGTATGTTTAAGTATAAATAGATGAAATTAAAATATTAATATAATATACCGTAAGCGGAATGAACGTTCATTCCTATATTTTTATAAGGAGGGGATGAAATGCCAGCAGTGACTGATAAACAAGAACAGATCATGAAGGCTTCGCTGGAGCTATTTATTGAACGAGGTTTTGATGGCACCACAATGCCGATGATTTCAAAAAGAGCAAACGTCGGAGCGGGCACCATTTACCGTTATTTCGACAGCAAAGAGGCGCTCGTCAATATTTTGTACCAGCGCAGCCTCTCAGCATTTATCGAAAAAATGAACACAAACAGTCCAGATCCAAAGTTAAGTATCCGGGCGTACTTTAAGCATGTATTTTATTGCTTGGTTTTATTTACAAAGGAGAATCCAAGCGGGCTGTATTTCTTAGAGATTGATAAACGGTCTTATTACTTAGACGAGACGAGCAAAGAGAAAATGCAGCATTTGTTACATGAGCTATTCCTTATCTTTGAAGAAGGGAAAAAGGATGGGATTCATCCAAATCTCTCAGGCAGAACCATTTTATCTATTGTATTTGGAGCTTTTGTGCAGCTGCATAAACAAATTCTTGCAGAAGAAATAGTGCCAACGATTGAATTTTTAGAGGATATTGAGCAATGTTTATGGCGCGCCATCAGCGTTGCATCTTAAAGAGATAAAGGGAGTGGACATATGAAGCAAACATCAATCATTCCGAAACCAAAAACATACGGACCTTTTAAAAATATTCCCCATATAAAAAAAGGAGAGCTTGCTCAAACCTTTTGGAGGCTGGCAGATGAATTAGGACCGATCTTTCAGTTTGAATTTTCAAAAGTAACAAGTATTTTTGTTTCCAGCTATGAACTTGTCAAAGAAGTATGTGATGAGAGTCGTTTTGATAAATACATTGGGACTAGTCTCAGTAAAGTAAGAGCATTTGCAGGGGATGGGTTATTTACGAGCTGGACAGAAGAACCGAACTGGAGAAAGGCTCATCAAATCTTGATGCCGGCATTCAGCCAGCAGGCCATGAAGGGTTATCATGAGATGATGCTCGATATTGCCACACAGCTCGTGCAAAAATGGCAAAGAACAGGCCGCGATGAAGAAATTGTAGTAGCTGAGGATATGACAAAGCTGACTTTAGATACAATCGGCCTTTGCGGTTTTGATTTTCGCTTTAACAGCTTTTATAAAGAAAATCAGCATCCGTTCATCGAAAGCATGCTGAAAGGCTTAAATGAAGCAATGGAGCAGTCGAGCCGATTGCCGATTGCAGATAAACTCATGATTAAAAGAAGAAAAGAATTTGACCAGCATGTCGATTTTATGTCGCAATTAGTAGATGACATTATTCAGGAACGAAAAAAACAAGATAAAACGGGCGATGATTTACTGTCTCTTATGCTGCATGCAGAGGACCCTGAAACAGGTGAACGTTTATCCGATGAAAATATCCGTTATCAAATCATTACCTTCTTAATTGCAGGGCACGAAACAACAAGCGGACTGCTATCCTTTGCGATTTATTTCTTACTAAAGAATCCAGAGAAATTAAAGAAAGCCGTCCAAGAAGCAGATGAGGTGCTGCAAGGCGGGCTTCCGGCATTTAAACAGGTGCAAAAGTTAAGCTACACTCGTATGGTATTAAATGAAGCCCTTCGCCTCTGGCCAACAGCGCCTACGTTCTCTCTTTATGCGAAAGAGGACACAGTAATCGGGGGAAAATATCCGATTCAAAAGAATCAAAGTGTCTCTGTTCTGCTCCCTAAATTACACCGTGATCCAGCAGTATGGGGAGAGAATTCAGAAGACTTTAAACCAGAGCGGTTTATGCACCCTGAGAAAATCCCACAGCATGCCTACAAGCCTTTTGGGAATGGACAGCGTGCATGTATCGGTATGCAGTTCGCCCTGCATGAAGCTACGATGGTTCTCGCGATGGTCCTGCATAATTTAGAGTTAATTGATCACACATCTTATGAGCTTGATTTAAAAGAATCTCTCACAATTAAACCTAACGATTTTAAAATCAAAGTGCGGCCAAGGAAGCAGCAATTCTTTATGGCTCCACCGAAAGAAGAACCGAAGAAAAGCACCAAATCTAGTGAGTCAAAAGTGGCGAGTCACGGTACACCGCTGCTAGTTTTGTACGGATCAAATCTTGGCACAGCAAAGCAAATAGCGAACGAATTGGCTGAAGACGGGAAAGCAAAAGGATTCGATGTGACCACTGCGCCGCTTGATGACTTTACACGCCAATTGCCAGATACAGGCGCTGTCTTCATCGTGACCGCTTCATACAACGGACATCCACCTGACAATGCGAAGCAATTCGTAGATTGGTTGACGCAGGATGAAGAGCAGGATTTATCAAACGTGACATTTGCGGTCTTTGGATGCGGAGATCGAAATTGGGCGAGTACGTACCAGCGAATCCCCCGTCTTATTGATGAGGCTCTTGAAAGAAAAGGAGCCAAGCGTGTAGCTGATTTAGGAGAAGGTGATGCAGGCGGTGATATGGATGAGGATAAAGAAATCTTCCAGAAAACAGTCTTCGAACAGCTTGCAGAAGAATTTAAGCTCACCTTCCAAGAAAAGGATAAGGAAAAACCAAACCTATCAGTTGCTTATACAAATGAGCTAGTGGAGCGTCCTGTAGCTAAAATATATGATGCCTTTTCAGCTGTTGTATTGAAAAATGAAGAATTACAATCAGAAAAAAGCACGCGGCAGACAAGACATATTGAATTAAAATTACCTGCTGGAAAAGCATACAAAGAAGGGGATCATATTGGGATTGTACCGAAAAATAGTGATGCACTCGTTCAGCGTGTGACCCGCCGCTTTAAACTAGATCCAGAGCAGCACATTAAGCTTTCATCTGAGAAAGAGGCAAGTCATTTACCATTAGATCAGCCGATTCCAATCAAAGAATTACTTGCCTCGCATGTTGAGCTTCAAGAGCCTGCGACACGTACACAGCTAAGAGAGCTCGCAGCACATACTGTATGTCCGCCTCACCGCGTGGAGCTTGAACAAATGGCTGGTGAAGCATATCAAGAAGCCATCTTAAAGAAACGAGTAACCATGCTGGATTTATTAGATCAATATGAAGCGTGTGAGCTGCCGTTTGTGCACTTTTTGGCGCTTTTACCAGGTTTGAAGCCGCGTTATTACTCGATTTCTAGCTCGCCAAAGGTAGATGAAGAAAAAGTCAGTATCACAGTGGCAGTTGTAAAAGGTAAAGCATGGAGCGGCAGCGGAGAATATGCCGGAGTCGCATCAACCTATTTATGTGGTCTGAAAGAAGGAGAAGAAGTAGCCTGCTTCCTGCATGAAGCGCAAGACGGATTCCAGCTGCCCCCTTCATCAGACATACCGATGATTATGATTGGACCAGGTACAGGAATCGCTCCATTTAGAGGATTTGTTCAGGCAAGAGAAGTGTGGCAGAAGGAAGGGAAGCAGCTAGGCGAAGCCCACCTATATTTTGGCTGCCGTCACCCTCAGGAAGATGATCTGTATTTTGATGAAATGCAGCTTGCAGCGCAAAAAGGGGTTGTCCATACCCATCGAGCTTATTCTCGTTACGATGAGCAAAAAGTATATGTCCAGCATTTGTTGAAGGAAGACGGCGGCATGCTGATCGAATTGCTTGATCAAGGTGCTTATCTGTACGTGTGCGGAGACGGAAAAGTCATGGCCCCAGATGTAGAGGCTACACTGATCGATCTCTATCAAAACGAGAAACAATGCTCGAAGGAAACAGCTGAAAATTGGCTGACTGCCCTCGCAAATGCCAATAGATATGTAAAAGATGTGTGGAGCTGACAAAAAGGAAAAACCGCCAATTAGGCGGTTTTTTTCTGTTTTCATAGAAAGAGATCGATAGAATGAAGGTTGGGAAGTTACAAAACACCTAATTTAAAAATGAAATATTTTGTAAAAAATAAGAATATTCTCTCATTTACTCCAATATGAAACAATCGTATGATTTTTGATATAGGACATAAAGGAGGAATATGATGAAAAAGGTGAAAATGTTACTCCCTTCTCTTCTCGTTTTTGGTGCTTTAAGTGCGCCTAGTTTTGCCCATGCTGCATCGGATTCAGTACTAACGTCTGATTATGACATGGTGACTTCTGATGGAAAAGTGATCTCTTCAAGTGATTTCCACAATGATACGAAAGCCCCCTCATCCTTTGACAAAGTGGATGATCTTTCTTCTACTGTTGGTGAAAAAGTAAAACCACTATCAAAATATTTAAAAGATTTTCAAACGAAAGTCGTCATTGGAGACGATGGTAGAACCAAAGTAGCAAATACAAGAGTGGCACCATACAATTCGATTGCTTATATTACATTTGGCGGCTCCAGCTGTACCGGGACACTCATTGCTCCTAACAAAATTTTGACAAACGGACACTGCGTATACAATACAGCATCGAGAAGCTATAGTGAAAAAGGAACTGTATATCCTGGTATGAATGATAGTACTGCGGTGAACGGTTCAGCAAAAATGACTGAGTTCTATGTGCCAAGCGGCTATATTAATACTGGTGCAAGCCAATATGACTTTGCCGTGATCAAAACCGATACGAACATTGGCAATACGGTCGGCTACCGATCCATCCGCCAGGTGACAAACTTGACTGGGACAACCATTAAAATCTCAGGATATCCTGGTGATAAAATGAGATCGACTGGTAAGGTGTCACAATGGGAGATGTCAGGTCCTGTGACGAGAGAAGATACGAATCTAGCATACTATACGATTGATACATTCAGCGGAAATTCAGGTTCTGCCATGCTAGATCAGAACCAGCAAATCGTTGGAGTTCATAACGCTGGGTATTCAAACGGAACGATGAATGGCGGTCCGAAAGCGACAGCTGCCTTTGTTGAGTTTATAAACTATGCGAAAGCGCAATAAAAAAAAGCTTGTTTCCTTCATAGGGGACAAGCTTTTTTTATGGATCGATTTGATAGGATTCATATTTCTAACCTGAGAGATTTGAGATGGAGAGCCTCATCATTTTTTTCTCATGTCATCCGCGAACCACTCATACATTAAAATGACACATTTCCTTTCAGTCAAGATGATGCTTAAGATGGATGAGGAGGTCACGCGCTTTTGAAGATGAAAAGAGGCTGGATCGCTGCTGTCGCCTTATGTTTTGTGATATGGATGGGCACGTTGTTAGGTGGATTTGGAGAGAAGCAGGCAGCAAAAGGAGCTGATCGATATGATCATGTCGTTCAATTTCCAAAGGAACGATACCCTGAAACAGGCAGTCATATTCAAGAAGCCATTCAAAAAGGGCATTCAGATGTGTGTACCATTGACCGAAATGGAGCAGATGCCCGCAGGCAAGAATCATTAAAAGGAATTCCGACAAAACCTGGCTTTGACCGGGATGAATGGCCGATGGCGGTTTGTCTTGAGGGAGGAAAAGGCGCAAGCGTTCAATATGTCAGTCCATCTGATAATAGGGGAGCAGGCTCATGGGTCGGCCACCAAATCAGCGGGTTTCCTGATGGAAAAAGAATATTATTCATTGTGAAATAAATCTGGAAAGAGTCTCCTTAGAGTGGGGGCTCTTTTGTTTATCATCAGAGCCTATTCGAGCTGGCTGGGACAAAAGATTCAGTGGTACAATCAATCTATAAGGTACAAAGACTGACAAGAAGAAAATGTGAAGGGACATATGCTTATGGATAAGAACCGTGCATTATACGATTTTTTTATGCAGCATGCAGAGAAGCTGACTGAAACATGGTATGAATCAATTGAGGACGATGATCCAGAATCCATATATCGTTCAACAGATTCCAGCATCATAGCAGAGCTAAAACGGCAGAATCAAGATTATTACCAGCATTTTATACGAGCTATTATTGAAGACAAGACGTATTTACATACTGAATTTAAAAAATGGTCTGAGGACTTAGCCAGTGATCCGAAGCACTTAAATACACCATTAGATTACGTCGTGAGAGAATACATATCCAATCAAAAAGTGGTTCTGCATTACTTAAAAGAATTTATAAAACAGCGTCAAGATGAAATTGATATTGACCGCATCTTTTATTGGTATGATTTAATTTCCGAAGCGTTTAATATTTCAATCCATGTGTTTATCCAGCAATATGTGAAAAATACCACGAAGAAGCTTGTGGCTCAAAGAGATATGATTTACGAATTGAGCTCACCGGTGATTGTTTTAAAAAGCCAGATTGCGTTATTGCCTTTAGTAGGAGACATTGACACAGCGAGAGCAAAGATTATTTTAGAAAATACGCTAAAACAGTGCTCGCAAAAAGGTGTTCAGCATTTATGTATTGATCTATCGGGTGTTGTCATTATTGATACAATGGTGGCTCATCAAATCTTTGATCTTGTCACGTCACTTCGATTAATTGGCGTAGAGACGACCATTTCAGGGATTAGACCAGAAATTGCCCAAACAGCAGTGCAGCTCGGGCTTCCTTTTAATGAATTTCGCACGGCATCATCACTTGCTCACGCGCTGAACCGCATGACTGAATTTTCTCCAATATAAAAACCAGGCCGATGAAAGGCCTGGTTTTTTTTAGATGACAGCGTCAATTTTAGTTACTTTCCAATTATTTTGTACTTTTTCGTACGTTACAGTTCGTTTTACTTTGCGTCCATCCAGTGTTGGGACTGTGAATTCATATGTGCGGATCGTTTGTTTTTTTGAAACAAGTTTAGGTGTGGCTTTTTCCCAATTGAGCATGTTGTCTCCGTCACCGACTGGAACAGCCATTTTGCCTTTATGAACAATGAACTGATAATCTTTTAAACCATGTTTGATGGCATCTTTAGTGAAAACTTCAGATAGGTAGCTGTTTAATTTTTTCTTTGTATCAAATGTTTTAGAAAGATAGTTGTACGTCATATCTTTATAGCTAAATGATTTTAATTTGTAATCAGAATGTTCTTTAATTTTGTAGCCTGACATTGCACTCCAAAAATGTTCTCTTGCATCAAGGGCAATATGTAACGCTTCTTTATTTGTCAAAGCGGCTGATTTCTTTGAAGCGGCCAATGTTGTGGTTTGTAATGAGATCATAAGCATAATAGCAGTTAATAAAACAAATAATTTTTTCAAGGCAATTGCCTCCTTTTCTCAATGAAAACTTCTTATGTTACAAATGTTACAATAATTACAGTGATATTACAAGTATTAAATCTAAATGTTTTTTATTTCTTTTGTTTCTAATTATATAACGTTTGAGGGAGACAAAAAGTTTTCATTTTTTTTATTTTTCTTAACGATTATTTAACCGTTCAAAAGAAGAACGAAACGTCTTTTGGAAAATTTCTATTTAGACGTTTAACACTCTTTTTTATTTATGACATATACTGTCGTGATGAAAGTCTAAAGAAAGTGGTGTTTCGTATGTATCAACCGTATGAAGGTGTGTGGAATGGTTACTCATATGATAGGCAGATGCAAGGCTGGCCATCAATTTCCTTTCCTCAAACTGGGGGTTTTCCTGGGTTTCCAACCGGAGGAGGGCAGGGTTCAGGCGGGCAATCGGCACCGCCAGCTCCGCCGCAGCATATTATTTCGCAGTATCAGCAAGCACTCTCTCAGCCACAAAGTATGCAGTCGCTTATATCGGGGCAAGGTGTTGGCGGAGGCCATCAAACTGTACAATTTGCAGCGGGATGTAATAGAAGATGGACGATTGTGTTGTTGAGAAACGGTCAAGTATTTTTAATGTTTGTCCTTTCCTCACAGCCTTTTGGCAGAACAACTGGCTTTATATGGCCAAACTTTACATTTGGCTCCTTTCCAAGTTCAAGTATTCTTGCATATTCTTGTGCATAAGAAAAAGCCGGTATTCATCAGCTGCTGATGAATACCGGCTTTTTTTAATGAATATTTCGAAATACGCCAATCACTTTACCTAGTATACTCACATTCTGTAAAATAATCGGTTCCATTGATGGATTCTCTGGCTGTAATCTAAAGTGTGTATTTTCTTTATAGAAACGTTTCACTGTCGCTTCATCTTCCTCTGTCATGGCGACCACAATATCTCCATTGTTAGCGGTGCTTTGCTGACGCACAATGACATAGTCCTTGTCCAAAATGCCTGCATCAATCATACTTTCTCCCATAATTTCAAGCATAAACACTTGTTCATCTGGTGCTGCAAAAGTTTCTGGAAGAGGGAAGTATTCTTCTACATTCTCAACAGCCGTGATAGGCAGGCCGGCCGTTACTTTTCCGATGACTGGGACGTTCATTACAGCATTCTTTGGAATATTCATTTCCTCTTCATCTAGTACTTCGATCGCTCTAGGTTTTGTCGGGTCTCTTCTAATTAAGCCCTTTGTTTCTAGTCTAGCCAAATGTCCATGGACCGTTGAACTGGATGCTAGACCGACAGCTTCTCCAATTTCACGGACGGATGGGGGATAACCCTTGCTTTTTACTTCATCTTTGATGAATTTTAGGATATCGAGTTGTCTTTTTGATAGCTTCGTCATCTTTTGCACCTCAAAACGTCAATTTTAAAGAAATTATAGCATGTTTTTCCTAACAGTACAAACATAGGTTCGAAAAAAACGTTTGACAGAAACGTTTGTTCGTATTTATAATGAGTGACAGAAAGAGCGAACACATATTCTATTAGGAGAGATGACATTATGAGGTTAAAAGAATCTATTATTTTTATTGGGGTATTCTCATTCATCGTTGGCATATTTCTCTCACTTATTGCAGTCACAAGCCATAATGATTCAAATCAGTATGTTAAAATAGAGGTTCAATCAGGTGATACTCTTTGGGGGTTAGCTGATCAAGTAAATGACAGCAAATCAATCGACAAAAATGCATTTATTGACTGGGTCACCGAACACAATGATCTTGCTTCAACAGAAATCCAGCCAGGAGACATTCTTGTCATACCCGTGAAAAAAGAGCATCCAGTCGTATATCAGCTTGCAACAGTACAGTAGAAAGGTCGATTGAAGACATGAACGCAATCATTTATGCGAGAGTAAGCACTGTTAAAGAAGAGCAGGAAACCTCGCTGAAAAGACAAGAAGAAGAACTGCTGGCTTTAGCTGCCATGCACAAGATGAATGTGGTCAAAGTCATCAAAGAAAAAGCAAGTGGATATGATCTAGATCGTGATGGTGTGTTTGAAATGCTTGCTGCACTGAAGGAAGAGTCAATCGATGCCGTTCTTATCCAAGATGAAACACGTCTTGGAAGAGGACAAGCAAAAATTGCGCTTCTTCATTGTCTATTTAAAGAGAACGTAAAAGTATACAGCGTGTTTCATAGAGGAGAGCTTGAGCTTTCAGAAGCAGATGAAATGGTCATTGAAATTGTAGGAGTCGTCGAAGAGTACCAACGGAAAATTCATAACCTGAAAATCAAGCGGGGAATGAAAAGGGCTGTTGAGCGCGGATATCAGCCTGAACTGAATTTAAGGCAGCAGGACCATGCACCTGGCCGTGAACGTATCAAAGTACCGATTTCAGAAATTGTTCGATTAAGAAAAAACAACATGACGTTCGCCGAAATTGCCGCAACTCTTCAGGCATTAGGTTTTGACATTTCAAAAGCAACGGTGCATAGAAGGTATCAGGAATACGAAAAAGGCCTTACCACCTAAAGCGTGATTTGTTGTCAAATTGATTGATATTTAGTAGTATGTAGAGAAAATGCTTTAAAGGAGTTTGTCATGATTTCTAAAGAACAGCTTGCAAGAATAAATGAGCTTTCAAAAAAGTCGAAAGAGACCGGTTTATCAGATGCTGAAAAAACAGAACAAAAGAAGTTAAGAGAAGAGTATTTGAAAGCTTTTCGTTCTTCTATGAAAAATACACTTAAAACCGTTAAAATCGTTGACCCTGAAGGAAACGATGTCACACCAGAAAAATTAAAAAGAGAAAAAGATCAGAACCTTCATTAAGGCTGTGATTTCTTGAATTTTGAAAAGATGGGAAGAATATTCTCGTCTTTTTTCATATTTGCATAACTTTTTAGGTGATCGATAAACTAAATGTGACAAAATCCTTCTTTTTCAGCGTGAAATAGTTGTGAAAAAAGGACAGTAGATTTATGATAATGGTGTACACAAGATACGGAAGGGGATTTATATGGAAACGATTGAATTGAAATCTATTGCAACAATACGTACTCTCTCCATAGACGCAATTGAAAAAGCGAATTCCGGTCACCCAGGAATGCCGATGGGTGCTGCACCAATGGCATACGCTTTATGGACGAATCACTTAAACGTAAGTCCGCAAAATCCAAATTGGTTTAACAGAGACCGCTTTGTTTTATCTGCAGGACATGGTTCTATGCTTCTATACAGCATGCTTCATTTAAGCGGATACAACCTGAGCATCGAAGATTTAAAACAATTCCGCCAATGGGGAAGCAAAACACCTGGACATCCTGAATTTGGACACACAGAAGGCGTAGATGCAACAACAGGTCCTTTAGGCCAGGGAATTGCTATGGCTGTAGGAATGGCACTTGCAGAAAGACATCTTGCGGAAACGTATAACAAAGACAACTTTCATGTTGTAGATCACTATACATACAGCATTTGCGGAGATGGAGACTTAATGGAGGGAATTTCCTCTGAAGCTGCTTCACTTGCTGGTCATTTAGGCTTAGGCCGTTTAATCGTTCTTTACGATTCAAATGACATTTCTTTAGATGGCGACCTAGATCGTTCATTCTCTGAAAATGTGAAGAATCGTTTTGAAGCGATGAACTGGGAAGTTCTTTACGTGAAAGACGGCAACAACATCGAAGAAGTAACAGCTGCTATTGAAAAGGCGAAACAAAGCACAGACAGACCTACATTAATTGAAGTGAAAACAACGATTGGTTTCGGATCGCCAAACCGTGCGGGAACGTCTGGTGTGCATGGTGCACCGCTTGGCAGCGAGGAAGCAAAGCTGACGAAGGATGCTTACTCTTGGACGTTTGAAGAAGATTTCCATGTACCTTCTGAAGTGTACGATCATTTCAAAGAAGCTGTCAAAGACGCTGGACAGAAAAAAGAAGCAGCGTGGAATGAGCTGTTTGCGCAATACGAAAAAGAATATCCAGACCTAGCAGCACAGCTGAAGCTTGCGATTGAAGGAAAGCTTCCTGAGAATTGGGATCAAGAGGTTCCTGTTTATGAAGCAGGTTCAAGCCTTGCCTCCCGCGCATCTTCAGGCGAAGTGTTAAATGGCATTGCGAAGCAAGTACCTTTCTTTATTGGTGGGTCTGCTGACCTTGCTGGATCAAATAAAACAACGATTAAAAACACAGATGATTTCGGGAAAAATAATTATGCCGGCAAAAACATTTGGTTCGGTGTCAGAGAATTTGCAATGGGTGCGGCATTAAATGGTATGGCACTTCACGGCGGTCTTCGTGTATTCGGCGGAACGTTCTTTGTTTTCTCAGATTACTTAAGACCAGCGATTCGTCTTGCTGCGTTAATGGGACTTCCAGTCACATACGTCTTTACTCATGATAGTATCGCTGTTGGTGAAGATGGTCCGACGCATGAGCCGGTTGAACAGCTTGCTTCATTACGTGCGATGCCTAATCTTTCAGTTATCCGCCCAGCAGATGGAAATGAAACAGCTGCAGCGTGGAAACTAGCTGTATCTTCAACGGATAAACCGACAGCACTAGTTCTTACTCGTCAAAACCTTCCAACGATTGACCAGGCACCAGAGAAGGCATATGAGGGAGTAGAAAAAGGTGGATATGTTGTGGTTGAAGCTGCTGATGCACAGCCTGAAGCACTTCTACTCGCTTCAGGATCTGAGGTTGGTTTAGCCATTGAAGCACAAAAGGCACTTGAAAAAGAAGGTATCCGCGCGTCTGTTGTCAGCCTTCCTGCATGGGATCGCTTCGATCAGCAGTCAGACGAATACAAAGAATCTGTTCTTCCTAAATCAGTACGTGCACGTATTGCGATTGAAATGGGCGCTTCACTTGGCTGGGAGCGTTATACTGGCCTTGATGGTGACGTGATTGCAATTGATAAATTTGGTGCTTCTGCTCCAGGTGAAACCATTATCGAGAAATACGGATTTACTGTCAGCAATGTAGTCAGCCGTGTGAAAGCGAAGCTGAATAAATAAACGATCTTCAAGCATCATGCTTTTTTGCTATCTGTTTGCAGAGCATTTTCATCCGCTCTGCAAACTTTTTTCTTTTTTCTTGTTTTTTTGACAAAACTAGTTTCTTCTTGCTTCATATATAGACAATTCTTTCTTTCACATTTTTGTATAATACAAGCAATAAATGAGATTGACGAAATGTGAAAGGAAGGGATAGACATGGAACGCCATTATTATATTTATTGGATTGAGGATGAATTTGCGCATCACTATTTTGGCAGAGAATCAATTTTGTTTCATTTGTTTGAGTCGTTACACTGGACGAACCGCACTGACGATGAGCTTGTAATGCTTGTGAAGCAAGTGGATTATGTGACGAAACGAATCCCTGCTTTTCATATGCACCAGCGTCTAATGAATAACTTAACGAACATTCACTATACACAAATAGGTTCGATTTACAGCGCCTCCTTACCAGATGGAAAAGGAACTGCAGCATTTATTATAAAAGACCGGTATATCCAAATGTCTGCCACTGGCAGTTATGAGGCAGAAGCGGTGTTTTTTGAAGTGCTGAGAAAAATTAGCCCTTGTTTTCTTGCGATGGACTTTAGTTCAAAAAAGCACGGGTGGCTTAATCCAGTAAAAGTGAGGAATTTTGTTTAAAAAAATAAAATTGAACGTGAAATGTTGTATAATAGCCTTTTGTTTAGTACACTTTATACGAGACAACATGAAGGAGGAAGAATTATGGATTTATGGGTTGTCATCCTTGTAGGCGTTGTTGCACTGCTTGCAGGAGTTGCACTCGGATTCTTTATTGCTCGTAAGTATATGATGAGCTATTTGAAAAAGAATCCACCGATTAATGAACAAATGCTTCGAATGATGATGATGCAAATGGGCATGAAACCGTCCCAGAAGAAAATCAATCAAATGATGAAAGCCATGAACAACCAAGCGAAATAATACGTACGATATTATGATCATAGATGGAACATGGTTATAAAGAATGGACAAGCGTAGTCCTTTCTTTATTCAATTCACCTTCATCAGACGCTTAAAACCACTGTACTTGCATGAATGAAGCAGGGAAGGTGGTTTTTATTATGGCGTCAAGCAGCTTGTGAAAAAACAAAAAACCCCTATGTCAGAGGTTTTTGTTTCGTTTATGGTCACCATATCAACTGTTCTAATAATTGTGCGGCATGATTGATATCATGAAGTATGATTAGTTGGCTGAGTTTGAGTGTAAGTGTCGTTGATATTGTAAGAGGAGATGATCTAGCTGCTGGCTATGTTCGATGGTCACTGTTGATGTCATCCCATTGTGCAAGACAACTTTCATCAGCTCTTCTCTTTTTTCTTCGATTTGAGTTAATAATGATGTTTTTACCAAAGTCATGTTCCTTTCATGCAAATCTTGATAAAAAGAATCGATTCTATTATATCCATTTTAAGGTTTATTTTCAAATTTAAAGGATTCATTATCTTGATGTCAAATTAAATTATATAAGGTTTTAAGAAAATAGACCATCTTTATTGAAGTGATGTAAAAAAAATGAAATGATTTTGTCATCTCTTATTGTATATTGTAAGAAGGGGGGTGTTCTTTTGACAGATTTGAATTACTTTTTAGCATTTGGAGCAGGATTTCTTTCTTTTATTTCACCGTGCTGTCTGCCGCTTTATCCAGCGTTTTTATCGTATATTACGGGCGTTAGTATAGATGAAGTGAAATCTGAGAAGGTGATGCTGAGAAGAAGAAGTCTGCTTCATACATTATTCTTTTTAGTTGGGTTCTCTATTATATTTATTGCGATTGGCTTTGGGACATCGTTTGTCGGGAAGTTTTTTAATGATTATCATCAAGCGATTCGTCAAATTGGAGCCATCCTCATTATTTTCTTTGGTTTTATGACTCTTGGCGTATTTAAGCCCTCTTTCCTTATGGGCGAAAAGAGAATACAGTTCAAAAATCGTCCTGCGGGTTTTTTTGGATCCATTCTCATCGGAATGGGCTTTGCCGCTGGATGGACACCTTGTACTGGACCTATTTTATCCGCTGTCATCACACTGGCGAGTAACAATCCTGAGTCGGCGGTCATGTATATGATTGCGTATGTCTTTGGATTTGCCGTCCCGTTTTTTATTCTCTCCTTTTTCATTACGAAAATGGCGTGGATCAGAAAGCGTCAGCAGCTCATCATGCGAATTGGCGGAATCATTATGATTGTGGTAGGGATTTTGCTGTTCTTTGATCTTCTCACATGGATTATCATCATGTTCTCATCATTGTTTGGCGGGTTTACAGGCTTTTGAAATCGTTTTCTACAGTCGCGGCGAATGGTTTTTTTTCGTCAATTGGAGTATATTATACATAGGCTGACCTTAAAGAATAAAGGAATGATTTGATATGATGATTTTGATCTCTTCTATAATAGCGATATGTATGGCGGTGGCCGTCATGTTTATTCGCATTAAGTCATCTGCAAAACCTGCAACTGCGAAAAAAATTATTTTACCTCCTATTTTCATGAGCACTGGTGCACTGATGTTTTTTGTTCCTATGTTTCGGGTAACTGGAGCTGAATTTCTAGAAGCGATCACAGTGGGGATGTTTTTCTCTATATTTTTAATCAAAACATCGAAGTTTGAAATTAGAGGCAATGACATCTACTTAAAGCGTTCAAAAGCATTTGTGTTCATTCTCATTGGACTTCTTGTCCTTCGTATCGGAATGAAGACCATCCTGAGTTCTTCTATTGATTATGGTTCATTAAGCGGGATGTTTTGGATTCTTGCCTTTGGCATGATCGTGCCTTGGCGGGTTGCCATGTATTTGTCGTTTAGAAAGCTGTCTAAACAATTAGATCCGCAGCAGATTCAAATGAATTAAACCTCCTTTTAATAAAGGAGGTTACATATTGTTGACAAAGGGCTAAAATTATCTTTTATTTTAGCCTTTTGTCTTCTTTTCAGCGTTATTGAAAACCTTTGAAGTCTAGGAAGGACGAGCACTGGCGCGGAGCGAATTTAACATTCGTGAGCACCAGCGCGCAGGACTGACAAAGAATGCGAGGGTTTGTCTTAACGCTGAAACCTCCTTTATAAAAGGAGGTTATTTTAATAACGATTCATATGGCGAGTGATCAATGTTTTTTTCTTGAAGGCGCTTCAGTAAAAACTTATGATCCCGCTTCGGTGTAGCCATAATGTAGCCGCGAATGATTAAGTCTAAATTAATGCTGGCAGCCTGTTCTTTTAATGCCAGCTCGCCGATTTTACCAGCAATTTTCTCTTTGGCAACATCTCTAAACAGCTCTGGAACAGGTAATACGAGTTCATTTAACAGCTGTTTGTCCTCATCCCGCCATAGGTGAAGGCTCTTTTGAATATATTCATCCTGCCAATCAAGTTCTGATTTCCCATCTTCCTTTGGCAATCGTTTTAAAAATTTGCGAAACATAAAAAAGCCACCGATTGCGAGTAATCCGATCATCACTGTACCCCAAAATAAAATGAACCACAAAAACCAGCCGCTTAACATGTTCTCACTCCTTATACCCCTTATCTCTCTATTTTATATTACATGAAGAGAGGATAGAAGAAAATAACAAAAATGTATGTCTATGATCTCTATAAACGCCCTTTTTCATTGATAGCCGCCCATTTACTAGAATGACCCAAACCAATTAATAGAAAAAGAATACATTATCATATAGCGACTCTACTATTTGGCCATGGTGGTTCGCAAAAGGTATTGACTTGAAACGAACGGAAGAGAGCCCACCTAAATGAAGGTGGGCTCTTAATGTTTGAAGTGCGGGATTTGAAAGGAAAATGCACCGTTTGGATGGTCGGAACATTTTTTAATTTTTATCGATATGATTCGGTTTTCATAATCTGTTTCAATGTCTTTGTCGTTTAGATAAAAAGGGAGCATCACGCTTTTTTCAATTGGCTGTTCGCCTTCACCGTTTGGTTTTTGTACTGTGTAAGTCATCGTCAGCTCATGTCCAGCGAAGGTCAGTTTTACATCAGTGATCGATAGGGTGGAGACATCGATTTCGATAATATAATCACGGCTTGTTTCATAAAGATCAATTGGGAGGTGCTCATCATACCAGGCAAATGGATCATCCATTAAAACATTGAGCCAATCGTCTATTTCAAGAAAATCAGAGGAACTCGATTGCTTTTCATTCTCCATAAACACTCCTCCATCACATCTCATAATAAATCATATGATGAAAACGGAAATGTGTGAAAGACCTAAAACATCCCGTTTGGTCACGGGATGAGAGGGGAATGTTTACATATCATGATGAGAATTGTGCTTTTGTCTTGTATGGTTGCGGTTTTTCACTTTTTTACTGCCTGATAATGGCTCAGGCTGTCCGCCTTGATGCTCCTTAGGAGAGTTTTGACGGATGTCTTTCCCTGTGTTTTTATTCGTCATGATTTTTAGCTCCTTCTTATTGATTCTTTTTGCGTTTTTTATTGTTTTGTCTTTGTTCTTCTGTTAAAACGAGTTGATCATCTTCCGTATAGCCTGCGCCATTACCCTGGCTTTTGGCTGCGTTCATGCCATTAATGACATGATTTGCTTTGCGTTTTGTCATGTTCTATCACCTCATTTGTAGTATGAGCCCGCCCCGCTTCGTTTATGAAGAGTAATCATTTCCTAATGATAAGTTAAACTTATTGAATTTAATAAAAGCATTGTTATTTACTTATGTATGAATTTGTTTTAAGATGAAATTGTGAGAAAATTGTGGTGAAATACGACGATTTTTCTGAGAATTGAAATTGATCTTGATCATCAAAAGGGGGATTTTGGACATGTCGAAACAGCAGCAAGTCGCTAAACAAGACGCTTTTCAATCTAGAAAAACGTTTTCGACAAATGGGAAAACGTATCACTATTATTCGTTAGAAGCACTAGAGAAACAAGGAATCGGAAATGTTTCTAAGCTGCCTTATTCCATTAAGGTACTTTTAGAATCAGTGCTTCGCCAAGTAGACGGTAGAGTGATCAAGAAGGAACACGTTGAAAACTTGGCAAAATGGGGAACTGCCGAGGTAAAAGAAATTGATGTTCCATTTAAACCTTCTCGTGTTATTTTACAAGACTTCACGGGTGTACCAGCCGTCGTTGACCTTGCTTCTTTAAGAAAAGCAATGGCAGATGTAGGCGGGGATCCGGATAAAATCAACCCTGAAATTCCAGTTGACCTTGTTATTGACCACTCAGTACAAGTTGATAAAGCTGGAACTGAAGATGCATTAAACATTAACATGGACTTAGAATTCGAACGTAACGCAGAGCGTTATAACTTCCTTAGCTGGGCAAAGAAAGCGTTTAATAACTATCAAGCTGTTCCGCCTGCAACAGGAATTGTTCACCAAGTGAACTTAGAGTATCTTGCAAGTGTTGTTCATGCGATTGAAGAAGATGGCGAGATCATCACTTACCCAGATACATTAGTTGGTACTGACTCTCATACAACGATGATTAACGGTATCGGTGTACTTGGATGGGGCGTTGGCGGTATCGAAGCGGAAGCTGGTATGCTTGGTCAGCCTTCATACTTCCCAGTACCAGAAGTTATTGGTGCTAAATTAGTTGGAGAGCTTCCAAACGGAACAACTGCAACTGACCTTGCATTAAAAGTCACACAAGTCCTTCGTGAAAAAGGCGTAGTTAACAAGTTCGTTGAGTTCTTCGGACCTGGTGTTGCACAACTGCCGTTAGCAGATCGTGCAACAATTGCGAACATGGCGCCAGAATACGGTGCAACTTGCGGATTCTTCCCAGTAGATGAAGAAGCGCTTGCTTACCTTCGCCTTACTGGACGTGATGAAGAGCAAATTAATATCGTTGAAGAATATTCTCGCGCAAATGGCTTATTCTATACGCCAGATGCAGAAGAGCCAATCTTTACTGATGTTGTGGAAATTGATCTTTCTCAAATTGAGTCAAACTTATCTGGTCCTAAACGTCCACAAGATTTGATTCCACTTTCTCAAATGAAAGAGACGTTCCATAAACACATCGAAAGCCCAGCTGGTAACCAAGGTTTTGGCTTAGATAAATCAGAACTTGATAAACAAATCGAATTTGATCTTTCAAACGGTGAAAAAGCTGTGATGAAGACAGGTGCGATTGCGATTGCAGCGATTACGAGCTGTACGAATACATCGAACCCATACGTTTTAATCGGAGCAGGTCTTGTTGCGAAGAAAGCAAGTGAGCTCGGTATGAAGGTGCCGAACTACGTGAAAACGTCACTAGCACCGGGTTCTAAAGTTGTAACAGGGTACTTGGTGAATTCAGGACTTCTTCCATATTTAAGAGACCTCGGATTTAACATTGTTGGCTATGGCTGTACAACATGTATCGGAAACTCAGGACCGCTTGCGCAAGAAATTGAGGATGCTGTCTCTGAAAATGATCTGCTGATCACTTCTGTTTTATCAGGTAACCGTAACTTTGAAGGTCGTATCCATCCGCTTGTGAAAGGGAACTACCTTGCATCTCCACCATTAGTTGTGGCTTATGCACTTGCTGGTACGGTGAATATTGATTTAACAAAAGATCCTATCGGTGTCGATAAAAATGGCGAGAACGTTTATTTCAATGACATTTGGCCATCAATGGATGAAATCAACAGCGTCGTTAAAAGCACTGTCACACCTGAGCTATTCCGTTCAGAGTATGAAACTGTATTTGACAACAATGATCGCTGGAATGAAATTAAAACGACGGATGATGCATTGTACAAATGGGATGAAAATTCCACATACATTGATAACCCGCCATTCTTTGAAAACCTATCAGTTGAACCTGGTAAAGTTGAACCGCTTAAAGGCTTGCGCGTCGTTGCGAAATTTGGTGACTCTGTCACAACTGACCACATTTCTCCTGCTGGAGCGATCGGTAAAGACACACCTGCGGGCAAATACTTGCAAGAAAGAGGCGTGTCGCCTAGAGACTTTAACTCATATGGATCTCGCCGCGGTAACCACCATGTCATGATGAGAGGTACTTTTGCAAACATCCGTATTAAGAACCAAATTGCACCAGGAACAGAAGGCGGATATACAACCTACTGGCCAACTGGTGAAGTGACATCCATTTATGATGCATGCATGCGTTATAAAGAAGATGGTACGGGTCTTGCGATCTTAGCAGGTAAAGACTACGGAATGGGTTCTTCACGTGACTGGGCTGCAAAAGGAACAAACCTTCTTGGAATTAAATTTGTTCTAGCTGAAAGCTTTGAGCGTATCCACAGAAGTAACCTTGTCTTCATGGGCGTACTTCCTCTGCAGTTTAAAGACGGAGAAAGTGCAGAAACTCATGGCCTAACAGGAACAGAAACATTTGAAGTTCATGTTGACGAAACAGTTCGTCCGCGTGATCTCGTCACTGTGAAAGCAATTGACACAGATGGAAATGAGAAAACGTTTGAAGTGGTGGTTCGCTTTGACAGTGAAGTCGAAATTGACTACTATCGTCATGGCGGTATCCTTCAAATGGTACTTCGCGAAAAATTGGCAAGCAACTAATTTACACCAAAGAAGAGAAGGCGATCTAACAGCTTTCTCTTCTTTTTTAAAATAGTGGAGGATCAATCATGTGGAAAAAAGGAATGGCAAGCGCTGTTTTACTTGTGTTGATTGGTTTACTTGCGTGGAATTTATTTGGGCCAAAAGAGCCCGCAATCGGTCTTGAAAAAGGGGATCAAGCCCCTGATTTTGAACTGAAAACCCTTGACGGCAAAACCACTTCGTTATCTGATTACCGAGGGAAAAAGGTGCTCGTCAATTTCTGGGCGACATGGTGTAAGCCGTGCAGGACGGAAATGCCGGATCTAGACGCGATTAGGAGCGAAAATGACCAAGTTGAAGTATTAGCGGTGAATTTGACGACCACTGAAAAGAGTGTGGATCATGTGGCAGCATTCACAAAAGAATTAAAGCTGAGCTTCCCTGTTTTATTGGACCAAAAAGGCATTCAAGCAAGATATCAGGTGCTTTCATACCCAACGACATACATATTAGATGAAAAAGGACGCATCATGTCTGTGAAGCATCAAATGTTGACAAAAAAAGAAATTGAAAAAGAGCTGGATCTATAATGATTCAGCTCTTTTGCTTATTTTCTAAATGTTTTGGCGAAAATGTAATCATACATATTTGGAGGTGAGTGGAATGAGAAGAAGAAAACGACGCACATTTGAAGAGCTTGTGCTTGAAAATAAAAAAGAATTATTAAGCAATGAGGAATTTTTAAACCAGCTTGAAGAAAAGTTGGAAGAGCGATTTAGACAAAAATAAGTTATGAATTATCCGTTTTCGTTCATCCTAAAGAAGAGGGAGGGATGAATGATGGGTAGAGAGCATGATAAACAAGCACAGTTTACACCAGACCATTTAGGGACGAAGCCTGTAGCATACAAACGGAATAAAGGTAAAAAGATGCATAATAAATCAAATGAACAGCCTGATGTGATTCAGACGAAGGGCGAATAAGGAGGGAATCGTGATGAATGACAAGTCATATCAATCCAATCCAGATGATCGTTCTGATAATGTTGAAAAGCTGCAAGATATGATCGAGAATACACTTGACAATATCGATGAATCTGAAGCAGCGATGTCCCTTTCGACAGAGCCAGAAAAGCAAATGATCAAACAAAAAAATGAAAACCGCAAAATGAGTATTGATGCGATGCGTTCTGAAATCAAGGACGAAGAAGCGGCAAGAAAGAATGGCTATACCGAATAAACCAGGGATTCCTGGTTTATTTTATTTCCTCTTTTAGAAGAACCATTTGGAATGTGGTAAAATGGCAAAGACAGACCTTAGGTTTTGATAGGAGAGCGATGAAAACGTGTATATATCAAAAAAAGAAATAGAAGTCCGTTATGCAGAAACAGATCAAATGGGCATCGTGTATCATGCCAATTATTTAGTCTGGATGGAAGTCGGCAGAACAGCATTGATTAAAGAATTAGGGTTTTCCTATGCGCAGCTAGAAGCAGACGGTGCTCTTGCACCTGTGATAGACTTGCAGGTTCAATATAAAAAACCATTGCTGTATGGTGAAACAGCAACCGTTCATACATGGATTGAAGAATACAATGGTCTCAAAACGGTGTATGGCTATGAAATTCAAAAACCTGATGGACAAACAGCGATTACAGGGACAACCGCGCATATTTGTGTAGATAAAGACACCTTTAGACCTATTCAATTTAGAAAAGCCTTTCCTGCCTGGCATAAAGTATATGAACAGTCGAAGAAGCAGGTTTAATTTATGGCTTTTGGTATTAAACGAAGCGATTTAAACGCTTGGAAAAGAGCTGTCCAGCAAGGAAAAGTTGCTTTTTTAACACACTACTGGCTCGATGACCGTTTTCCAAATGCCAATACTGTCACAAAAGCAGCCTGTCAGGATATGAAGCAGTTAGTTGAGTGGGGAGAAAGACATGGCCTAAAAAAAGAATGGATCCATGACCGCGCAGGGTTTCCTCACTTTGACTTGATCGGTGAGCCGCAAAAAAGAATTCTGCAAAAGGAACGGTCTTTAGGAAACATTCAGGAGTATGGGCTGTATATTGAAGTGTAAAACAAAAAAGATACCCGAGGGATGAGGTATCTTTTTTGTTTATTCATAATGAAATTCTGGTTCTTTCACGGACTCGTTATAATCAATATGCAGATCATGGTTGTCAAAGTACCAAATATCACTTTCCTCAATAAAGAAAGTAATACCTTCTATTTCAGCGGTTGCGCCGGCATTTTGAGGTTCATCTTTTGCGACGCCGAGAGAAAAGCCTTTTTGTACATTACTGCACCCGCCATATCTCACAAAAAAGCGAACTTGATCACCTTTTTCTAAATCTAATTCATCCTTGTACCAATTGAGTGCATCTTCTTTTATCGTTAATTTCAATGTGATCGCCCCTTTTTGAAGTCATGCTGTTTTTTAAAATGCAGGATGCAAAAACAGCTTTTCTTTACTTTTACCACATATTTAAATGGATGAAACGGCTAGAGCCATTTGATTTTCGGTTCAGTTTTGTTGAGAATTCGTTTGAGGTTGGCGATGTGTCTGTAGATCACAAAGCCAGCAAGAACGGCAACAACAATGATTAAGAATAGGTCTTTGGTGAATATGCTGTAAATGAATGTATAGATCCCAGTCAGCATAGATGATAGTGAAACATATTTACTAATGTATAAAAATAAGAAAAAAGCAGCGATCATCGTGATAAATAGGAACGGGGCATAAAATAGCAGCACACCGCCTGATGTAGCGACTGCTTTTCCCCCTTTAAATTTTGCAAAGACAGGAAAGCTGTGACCGATAACAGCAGCAACTCCTGCTAATAAGGGATGGATGTCCAGCTGCATGAAAAACGGTAAAGCTGAAGCAAGCGTCCCTTTTAGGATATCAGCAGTAATCACAATAGACCCTGCTTTTACGCCAAGTGTACGAAATGCATTCGTCGCACCTAGGTTTCCGCTGCCATGTTCACGGATATCGATTCCCTTTGCAGCTTTCCCGACAATGAGACCGGATGGAATACTGCCGAGAAGATAAGCCAAAATAAACATCAAAGCAATTAACATCTGCATAACTCCTTTATATTCTCCCTCTTGTCTTACATTTTAACATGATCTCGTGAAAAACATGGGGAACTTTTTTTGAAAAAATCGAAAGCAGATAGATTCAGCTTTGTTTTTAAGCAGAAATTCGCTAAAATAGAGGAAAAGGAGTGTCTTGATGAACAATCCTACGAAAGAAGAAATTGGCCGTATATTAAAGAGCAGTAAACGAATTGCTGTTGTTGGTTTATCAGATCAGCCGCACCGGACGTCTTATATGGTGTCTAAAGCGATGCAGGATGCCGGGTATGAAATCATTCCAGTGAACCCAACGATCGATGAAGCTCTCGGTGTGAAAGCAGTCGCTTCTTTAAAAGACATAAAAGAGCCTGTTGATATCGTCAATGTTTTTAGACGTTCAGAGTTTTTGCCAGAGGTGGCAGAAGAGTTTCTCGAAATAGACGCACCTGTTTTTTGGGCGCAGCAAGGCATATATCACGAAGAAGCGAAAAGGCTGATTGAGGAAAATGGCAAGATCGCCATCATGGATTTATGTATCAAGGTGGCTCATGCGATGACAAAAACTCATTAAATCGTCAAAAATCCTTGGTTTTTCAAGGATTTTTGCTTTTTTGTTGAAGAAATATATTTGCGATTCTAGAAGAAAGCGATAAAATAAGGCGACAGGGACATATCGGCGGCCTTGCATATCGAGAAAAAGAGCGATAAGATCAATATAGAACATTTGTTCTGTTTTGCTAAAACCATCATATGATTGCATTTGGCTTATGAAACAGTCTTGTTTATAATGGACTTCTAGTTCTGATTGCAGAATGTAGAATGATTCTCATAGCTGTGCAAAAGAGCATGTATTGGTGAATCACACATGCATGGTGATGATGCAGCTTATTAAAGTGGACAGTAATGGGCAGCATGATCATCATTAAAATCTAGAGAGATCATTTGATGATTAGCCGGTTATGTTTGTTAGTGAAAGGGGATTAAGCATTTGGTTAAAAAGCAGCAAGTAGATTATAACGATGATTCTATTCAGGTGCTAGAGGGACTTGAAGCGGTCCGTAAACGTCCAGGGATGTATATTGGATCTACGGATTCACGCGGTCTTCATCACCTTGTCTATGAGATTGTAGACAACTCTGTCGATGAAGTGCTCGCTGGCCATGGAGATCATATCATTGTCAAAATACATAAAGATAACAGCATTTCTGTCCAAGATAAAGGACGAGGAATGCCTACTGGTATGCATAAGCTTGGAAAACCGACACCTGAGATCATTTTAACGGTCCTTCACGCAGGCGGAAAATTTGGTCAAGGCGGATATAAAACAAGTGGTGGACTTCACGGAGTTGGGGCATCTGTTGTGAACGCGCTGTCAGAATGGCTCACTGTCACAATTGAACGTGACGGATTTATTTATCATCAGCGCTTTGAAAACGGCGGTAAACCTGTCACATCACTTGAAAAAGTCGGAAAATCGAAAAAAACGGGAACACTGATTCATTTTAAGCCGGACCCTACCATGTTCAGTGTCACGACCTATAATTTCGATACATTATCAGAGCGTTTAAGAGAATCTGCCTTTTTATTAAAAGGGTTAAAAATAGAGTTAATCGATGAACGGCATGATGTACAAGAAACGTTTTATTATGAGACAGGCATTGAAGCCTTTGTTGCTTATTTAAATGAAGAAAAAGATGTTCTAAGTGAAGTCGTCTCATTTGAAGGAGAGCATCAGTCCATCGAAGTAGATTTTGCTTTTCAATTTAACGATGGCTATTCGGAAAATATCCTTTCCTTCGTTAATAACGTCAGAACAAAAGATGGCGGAACACATGAGTCTGGTGCCAAAACGGCTATGACGAGAGCCTTTAACGAATATGCACGTAAAGTGGTTCTTTTAAAAGAAAAAGACAAAAATTTAGAAGGCACTGACATTCGTGAGGGACTGTCTGCTATTATTTCTGTCAGAATTCCTGAAGAGCTGCTTCAATTTGAAGGGCAGACAAAAGGAAAGCTTGGGACAAGTGAGGCTCGTTCAGCTGTTGATGCTGTTATTTCTGAAAAGCTTGCGTATTTCCTTGAAGAAAACCGGGAAACAGCCACTCTTCTTGTGAAAAAAGCGATTAAAGCGCAGCAGGCAAGAGAAGCTGCTAGAAAAGCCCGTGAAGAAGCGAGAAGCGGCAAGAAACGGAAAAAGTCTGAAGCAACGCTGAGCGGAAAATTAACACCTGCTCAATCTAGAAACCCGGCAAGAAACGAACTATACCTAGTAGAAGGTGACTCAGCGGGCGGGTCAGCAAAACAGGGGCGTGACCGTAAATTCCAAGCGGTGCTGCCGCTGCGCGGAAAGGTCATCAATACAGAAAAAGCAAAGCTTGCTGATATTTTCAAAAACGAAGAAATCAACACCATTATTCATGCAATCGGTGGAGGCGTCGGTGTCGATTTTAATGTAGAAGACATCAATTATGACAAAATCGTGATCATGACAGATGCGGATACGGACGGAGCGCATATTCAAGTGCTTCTCTTGACATTCTTCTACCGCTATATGAAACCGCTGATTGAGCATGGCAAAGTATTTATTGCACTCCCGCCTTTATATAAAGTCAGCAAAGGCTCAGGGAAAAAAGAAATCATTGAGTACGCATGGTCTGATGAAGAAATGGATGACGTATTGAAGAAAGTTGGAAAAGGGTACACGATTCAGCGCTACAAAGGGTTAGGTGAAATGAATGCCGACCAGCTATGGGAAACGACAATGAATCCAGAATCGAGAACACTTGTCAGGGTCAAAATTGATGATGCTGCACGTGTGGAACGCCGCGTCACAACTCTTATGGGGGACAAAGTAGAGCCACGCCGTAAATGGATTGAAAAAAACGTCGCCTTTGGACTTGATGAGGAAAGCAACATTCTTGAAAATGAAAACTTGTCGCTAGCTGAGGAGGTTTAAACATGGCACAACAAGAACGATTTCATGATTTACCATTAGAAGAAGTAATCGGCGACCGGTTTGGCCGCTATAGTAAATATATTATCCAAGACCGTGCACTTCCAGATGCACGTGATGGATTAAAACCTGTACAACGAAGAATTTTATATGCGATGTACGCAGAAGGAAATACGCAGGATAAAAACTTCCGTAAAGCCGCTAAAACAGTCGGTAATGTTATTGGTAACTATCATCCGCACGGAGACTCATCTGTTTATGAAGCGATGGTGAGAATGAGTCAGGAATGGAAAGTACGAAATGTGCTGATTGAGATGCACGGGAATAACGGGAGTATCGATGGAGATCCGCCTGCTGCCATGCGTTATACGGAAGCAAGGCTGTCTGCCATTGCTTCAGAGCTTTTAAAGGACTTAGACAAGGAAACAGTGGAATTCGTTGCAAACTTTGATGATACAAGCAAAGAGCCAGTTGTATTACCAGCGATGTTCCCAAACCTTCTCGTGAACGGATCAACAGGGATTTCAGCTGGTTATGCCACAGATATCCCGCCGCATCATCTTGGAGAGGTCATTGATGGTGTCATTAAACGAATTGAACAGCCGCATTGTACGGTTGAGGATTTAATGACGGTCATTAAGGGGCCGGATTTCCCAACAGGCGGTATCATCCAAGGTGTAGACGGTATTAAGAAGGCATATGAAACAGGAAAAGGGAAGATTATGATTCGCGGAAAAGCGGAGATTGAAACCATCCGCGGCGGACGCCAGCAAATCGTGATCACAGAAATTCCTTACGAAGTGAATAAAGCCAATCTTGTCAAAAAGATGGACGAGTTCCGAATTGAAAGAAAAGTAGAAGGCATTTCAGAGGTTCGAGATGAGACAGACCGTACTGGGCTTCGAATCGTAGTAGAGCTGAAAAAAGAAGCAGATGCAAATGGTGTGTTGAATTTCTTATATAAAAACTCAGATCTGCAAATCCCATATAACTTTAATATGGTGGCGATACATAATCGAAGACCGACTTTAATGACGCTTACCACTGTACTAGATGCATATATTGCCCATCAAAAAGAAGTGGTGACGAACCGTTCAGCGTACGAGCTTCGAAAAGCGAAGGAACGCCACCATATTGTCGACGGCTTAATTAAGGCACTTTCCATCTTAGATGAAGTCATTGCCACAATCCGCTCCTCTAATGATAAGCGAGATGCGAAAAACAACTTGATGGCGAAATATGACTTTACAGAAGCGCAATCAGAAGCGATTGTTTCACTCCAGTTATATCGTTTAACGAATACAGATATTACGCAATTAAGAGACGAAGCAAGAGAGCTTGATGTACGTATAGCAGAGCTTGAAGACATTTTAGGTAACGAGAAAAAGCTGCTAAAGGTCATTACAAACAGCTTGAAAAAGCTCAAAAAGACATATGCTGATGAGAGACGATCTGTCATTGAGGAAAAAATCGAAGAAATTAAGATTAACCTTGAAGTGATGATCGCATCAGAGGATGTATACGTTACAGTCACGAAAGATGGTTACATCAAACGGACAAGCCAGCGCTCCTATGCTGCCTCTAACGGTAAGGACTTTGGCATGAAGGATACAGACCGTTTGATCCATCAGTTTGAAATGAATACAACAGATGTTCTTCTGCTGTTTACGAATAAAGGAAGCTACATTTATTGTCCTGTTCATCAGCTGCCAGATATACGCTGGAAAGACATGGGGCAGCATATTACGAATATCATTTCGATTGATCGTGAGGAATCAATCCAAAAAGCCATTCCAATAAAAGAATTTGATGAAACGTCATATCTTCTATTCTTTACAAAAGGCGGAATGGTGAAGAAAACAGAGCTTCTTCAATATAAAGCGCAGCGTTATTCTAAACCGCTTGTCGCCTTGAACCTAAAAGGTGACGATGAACTCGTAGATGTCCATGTCACAACAGGACAGCAGGAATTGTTTATTGCAACGAAAAATGGTTACGGTTTGTGGTTTGATGAAGAAGAAGTAAGTGTTGTTGGTCCGAGAGCGGCTGGTGTCAAAGGAATCAATTTGAAGGAAGGGGACGAGGTAGTCTCTGGCCAGATCATTGATCCGAAGAACGATGTCCTTGTGCTCACGACACAAAGAGGGGCTGTAAAGCGAATGAACCTCTCTGAGTTTGATAAAACATCAAGAGCGAAACGCGGGGTTCTTATGCTAAGAGAATTAAAGAAAAACCCGCACCGTATTGTGGCTGTGATCGCTGCATCTCTGCACGATACACTTGAGATAGATACAGAAAAGGGTACAACAATTCCGCTTGAAATCTCTACTCTAAGAGCAAATGACCGCTATAGCAATGGATCATTTATTGTAGATGAGGAAGAGCAGGGAGAAGTGACTCATGTCCTTATGACGCCTGAACCTGCGCCAGATGACAATAAATAAGCAAACGAAAACCCCCTGCGACTGGCAGGGGGGTTCTTTTATATACGGGTCTTTTAGCTCTCGTGGTTGCCAAACATGCTTGAAATGGCGTGCACTACTTCAATTCCTTGGTAGACGAAAAGAGAAAGTGAAGTGACAGAGAATAGACCTAGAATGAAAACTCTTAAGAAAAATAACATCGTGTAAAACCTCCCAATTTTTGTTTTGATTTAGATGGTTGGGTTAAACACGAGCTAGTCGGAAATAAGAAGATTGATAGAACACTGCAAGTAAATGCTTCTTTTTCCGGTCAAATCGATCAGTATGAGTGATGCGTGCAAATCCAGCTGTCATACTGCCAATAATCAGCAGTGCTGTAAATGCGGCAAATACTGCGCTCACATGCTTTTGTTTCTTTTCATCGCCCATTGTCTGAACAATTTTCATTTCATGTGATTCTTGATCGGCAACCACCTTTGCATGATGGTATACCTGAACGGAATGAGGCATTGAGAACAAATGAAAACTTGCAAGTGCTATGAATAAGACACCTAATTTTAATAGCATATTTTTTTTCATTTTTCTCACCCCTTCCTTGTTATTTTCATGATCTTACCACGTTTTCAGTTATTTGAAAAGTCTTATTTTTTTACTTTCCCTCTTTAAAAAAGCGATAAACATCAGGACATCTATAGGACTGTTTCACTTCATGAAAGGTTTCAATTTAATTTTTTAAATTTAAAAAAAGTGCCATGATCAAGGATCAGACACGTTTAGTGAGCTTGTAATGCATGTGGTTTTGCTACAGCTTTTGTAAAGATTCCTGCAATACATATGGCAAATAGAACAAAGATAAAGGCATGAAGCAGTCCTACTTGATTGGCAAGGAGCCCTAATATAGGAGGGCCGGCAAGGGAAGCTGTGTAACCAGATAAGGTCACAATACTGACGCGTTTGACAGCGTACCGGCTATCATCGCCAGCTGCAGAAATGGTCAGCGGGAAGCCTAAAGATGCGCCAAGTCCCCATAAAAAGATCGATATCATACATACAACAAGTGAAATCTTCAAAATGACTAAGAATAGGCCGGCAGCAGCTGATAAAATCGCAACTCTTAGCAATAACACTCTTCCAAAGCGATCGATCAAACGTCCGCTGATCAGTCTGCCGCTAATCATGCCGCACAAAAACAAAGCATAGATGACCGTACTCATAGAATGTGAAACTTGGTAGCCATCCACCATTGCAAGTGGAATCCAATCATTGGCAGAGCCTTCGACAAACGCAAGACATAAGGCGATCATCGCAAGAGAAATCGTTCGTTTGTTCAGCCATGCCGTTTGAGTAGACTCAACTGTATCGGACTGCTTCTCATGCTGATCCTTTCCTGTCCCATGCGGAATAAACCGTGTACAAATCAATATGCTGAGAAAAAGCAGAAGGGCGATAACGAGAAGGTGTATCAATACAGAAACCCCTAAATGGATAAAAAGAATACCAGCACCTGCTCCAATTAAAGTCCCAATGCTAAAGGAAGCGTGCAATATAGGCAGAATGGTTTTCTTGATGCTGTACTCAATCTCTGTTCCTTCTAAGTTCATCGCCACATTGCACATGCCAGAACCTGCTCCAAAAAGAAAAAGACCAGAAGTGACGACAAAAATAGAAGAGACGGTTGAACCAATGGCAAGAGTAGTGAATCCAAGGAACATCAAAAAAGCACTGATCACAATCGCTACTCGGCCGCCTTTTTTGCGGACGTATACATTTGAAAGGACAAGCCCAACAATTGAGCCAACAGATAAACCGAGTAAAATAAGTCCCATTGTTCCTGTGTTTGCTTGTAATAAATCTCTGACTTCCGGTGTCCGTGAAAACCATGTTGAGATGGAGATTCCAGACATCGTAAAGATCACAATAATTGCTTTATACCACTTTAATTCCATCTAATCCCTCACATTTAAAAATGTATATGTTATTGAACAAATCTACTCGATTATAAATGAGACTTGCTGATTCGTAAATAACAGGAGGGAGGAACATAATGAAAAATGTGAGCCAAAAGAAATTTCTTTTGGTGAGAGGTGAAATTGATGGATACAAATTGAGATTGATGAGCATTTTTGTAAATGTACTGTTAGATGAACGTTTTGACATTAGAACGTGAAAAAAGCATTGAATTTGGCAAACAGTCGCAATCGAATATCAACTGCCGCAATAATGAACGATTGACAGCAATGCTCATGGCATCTGGCGCTGTTGTGATAAAACGTTGCAGCGAAATGTTTATGGCGGTGAAATCGTGCGAATATCATAAAAGCATTTAGATGAATCAATTAAATTGATTTTTTCTTTATTATCTCAATAAGATAAGTATACTTGGTTTTGAGACAAAAGGAATTCGTTTGTTGTTCAACTTCCTAGAATATATATTATGTAAACTAAGACATGAGAATACATATTTGAGTGCATTTACTTCATTTGTACATCGATATTTAATTTCACAACCTCTACCACCTTCTCAATAAATTAGATCGGTCGTAAAGGTTGTGCCTTTCTGCTACAGTAAATTAAATACTTTGGGATATTTCGTTTAAAAATACTTTCCTCTTTTCATCTGTTGTTAAGTTAACTCCCGAAAAATGAATCCATTTGGTGTCTTCATTTTTAATTCCCAAGTCAGCAAGAGTTCTGTTAATAAAAACGCTTTGAATCGCATTCCCACCTTCAGATTCTATATAATCCTTATCTGTTGTAGATGTTGAGATCACGGTTGTTTTTTTTATATTTGTCAATAAGCCCTTCAAAGCACCAGTATTTTTATCTTCCAAGAATGCGAAACCACTTAACATCACTTTATCAATAAATCCTTTTAAAATTGCAGGTAAATCCCACCACCAGACAGGAAATATAAATATTAATTCAGTTGACTGACTTAATTTCTTTTGATAATCCTTAACTAATTGATAAGGCGTTTCTCCTTTATGAAAATACTTCAATTCTTCAGCTGAAAAAACGGGATTAAACCCATCTTTATATAAATCGATCACTTGAAATGGTTCTCTCTTTGTTTCTAGATTTTCTGTAATGGAAGTCAAAATGGCATGATTATAGCTTCCATCCCAAGGATGTGCATAGACAATCGTTTTCATGATTCGTTCACCCTTTTTTGTTATTTTCATCATATTTTGATGTACATTCATTTTATTGTATGCTATAACGTACTACAAGTACGGTAATTAAAGTGCGATACTAACCTAAAGGAGAGTGTAAAATGACTAAAGAATACTTTATAGCTAATGTTGATCTAAAAGAAACTGGATTTGGGTACACTTTATCATTAATTGGTGGGAAATATAAGATGACGGTACTGTATGCTTTATATACAAACAATGCTCCTATTCGCTATAATCAGTTGAAACGAATGCTTGGGGCTATCTCTTTTAAAACATTAACCAATACACTAAAAGAACTTGAAGCAGATCAGTTAATTAATCGTAAAGAATATCCTCAAGTGCCTCCAAAAGTAGAATATAGTTTATCGGAAAAGGGATTATCATTGATACCTGTATTAGATGCGATTTGCTATTGGGGGGAAGAACAAATGAAAAATAGTTAGTTAGACTGGGAAGAAAGTTAAAATTGTTTGTTTAAAAATGTTTTCTCAGTAGCTTTTTCTCTCGAATTCATGATATTCACCACTTTATTCTACGCAATGAAATAGTTGAATGAAATTGTGCTTTTTGGCAAAAGGGATTGTACATTCAGGCAAGAAAAAGAGCATCTCTCTTGAGATACTCTTAGAACGATGATGAAATAGCTGTTTATTGATAAATCCCATGGAATATTAAGTTATCTATCTCTTCTCTTATTTTTTGTTTGGGTTATGCTGCAAATAAACAACATGAGTTTGTAAAAATTCTTCTAAACCATGTTTACCATCTGCTCCGCCAATTCCAGATTTCTTACGACCTGCATGGAATCCCTGAATGGCTTCAAAGTTTTCACGGTTAATGTACGTTTCTCCAAATAGTAACTCATTTGCAGCGCGCATCGCTGTATCTAAATTCTGTGTAAAGATAGATGATGTTAATCCATATTGGCAATCATTCGCAAGCTCAATTGCTTCATCTAAATCTTTAAACGTCATAATCGGGAGAACCGGTCCAAATACTTCTTCCTGTACAATTTCTGAATCTTGTTTTACATTCACAAGGACAGTTGGTTCATAGTAATATCCAGGTGTCACATCTGCACGTTTTCCACCAGTTAACACTTGGGCCCCTTCTTCAACAGCTCGGTTTACCATCGCTTCAATTGATTCTATTGCTTGCTTATTTGTAAGTGGTCCCATATCTAAACCTTCATCTTCGAGAGGATTGCCATATTTCACATTTTTCATTGATGTGACAATTTTTTTGATAAATGTATCGGCGATACTTTCATGAACATACACGCGTTCAGCACAGTTACATACTTGTCCCGTATTAATGATACGTGAGTCGACAATTGCTTTCACGGCTAAATCAATGTCTGCATCTTCTGCTACAATAGCTGGTGCTTTACCGCCAAGCTCTAGACTGACTTTTGTTACATTTTGAGCTGCAGCTTTCATGACACTTACACCTGCATTCACACTCCCCGTTAAACTGACTAAACCAATCTTTTCATTTGAAGCAAGTTCGTCTCCAACTGTACCTCCGCGCCCTGTTACAAGATTGAATACCCCTTTTGGAATACCCACTTTATCTACTAATTTCGCAAATTCAATTGCATTATTTGGCGTATCACTACTAGGTTTAATGACAATGGTATTCCCTGTTACCAATGCAGGCGCAGCCTTTCTCGCTACAAGGAAGAATGGGAAATTCCATGGTAAAAATCCAGCTACAACCCCGATTGGCTCTTTAAAGATCATTATATTTTCATTTGGTCTGTCACTTTGAAGAATTTCCCCTTCGTACGTTCTTGCTGAACCTGCCATATAATCAATGTAGTCAGCAGTAAAATCAACTTCTGTAGTAGAGAGAGCAAGTACTTTTCCTTGTTCTTCTGAGATGACACGTGCAAGAAAATCTCTATTGTTTCGAATTTCTTCAGCTAAACGTGTTAAATACTTTGCACGCTCAGCAGCCGGTTTCTTTTTCCATTCTTTTTGTGCAACTTCTGCAAACTCAATCGCTTCTTGAACCTCTACTTTAGAACAACTTGGCACTTCTGAAATCACATTTTCAGTTGCCGGATTTAACACCTGTATCACTTCGCCCGAGCTAGCATTTACAAATTCTCCATTAATGTACATTTGAAATTGTTTAACATTAGTTTGTGAGTTCATTTACTGAAACCTCCTAATATTGAATTGTAGTAAAGACTATTTTTATAGATTTAAAACTCCTTGTCTTGGCACAACACCAAATGCATCTGCCAAGTCTTGAAGCTGTTGATCTGTAATGGTTTGTTTCACGCTTCCTTGTGCACACACAACTGTGTATACTTCCGCAGCTTTTTCAGCTGTTTCAATTAACCCAAATGTTTCATCCATTGTTGTTCCAGCACCAAAAATTCCGTGGTGCGGCCAAATAACTGAACGAACATCTTTCATTTTTGCAGCTGTAGCTTCTCCAATTGAATCAGTTCCTGGAACCATCCATGGAATAATACCAATTCCTTCTGGGAATACAACAATGCATTCGGTACACATCTGCCATAAAGTTTTTGTAAATGCTACTTCATCCAAGCTGTGTGTGAATGTCATACCAATAAGGTTTGTTGCATGACAGTGCATGATCACACGATGGTTTGGATCTGCTTTTAATCTTTCAATATGGCTCATTAAATGTGATGGAAGCTCACTTGTTGGAACGCTTCCCTCTTCTAATCCCCATAAAATATCAAGCGATTTACCATCTTCAGTTATACGTATAATACCAAGGTTAGCGGCTGGATCATCTATTACATTTTTAAAATATTTCCCCGAACCCGTCACAATAAAATATTTCCCTGCTAACTCAGCACCATCAAAAATCATCGGCACCGTTCGTTTTACATCATTAACGTCAAGGTACTCTGCTACTTCGTCCTTTTTTAATAAATAACTAATATTCCCGCCATTTCGTTCATCCCAACCTAAGCGATATAGGTTTGCTGTCGTTTTTGTCATTTCTTGAAGGAAAGGTGCTTTTAGTATATCTTTCTTTGTCAGAAGGTCTTTCATCTCCATCTTCTCCCTTGTATTCATTTTTATCTTTTTATTTTGGTTTTCATTGATATATCTTTCTAAATAAAAATTTTTCTTTCGATAAACTAATGCAAAAGCGTTTACATCCTCATATTACTTTGAGAAACACATTAAGTCAACATAAACAAACATTTTATCTTTGTTTATGTTTGTTTTGATTGTGGTATAAGTGGTTATTTTATGATTGATAAAATGCTGTTTCATTCGTGTTAAATACTATACCTTGCTGCTGTTTAAGATCATTTTTTTGAAGTTATAAGTATGTTATGATAAAAACAAACAAAAATAAAAACAAAACAACAACCTTATAGGCAATTTTGTGATTTTTTCTTTTATTCATATTTAAAAGCGAAAGGAAGTTACACATGTTATTAGCTGAAAGGCATCAAAAAATAGTAGATTTAGTTAATTTACGATCCAGCATTCGTGTTTCAGAATTAAGCGAAATTTTTTCTGTGACAGATGAAACGATTCGCCGTGATCTTGAAAAATTAGAGAAAGAAAATAAGTTGCGACGAAGCCATGGCGGAGCAGTTAGTATTGAGGAAAAAGAATCAGAAGTTGATTTTTCAGAGCGAGAAATTACGAATGTGTTAGAAAAGAAAGTGATTGCACGTGAAGCTGTGAAGCAAGTTGAAGAAGGTGACCGTATTATCCTTGACGCAAGTACCACTGCATGGTACATGTCAAAAATCCTTCCGAATATTCCTTTGACTGTTATCACCAACTCCATTAAGGTTGCCATAGAATTAAGTAAGAAAGAAAAAATTCAGGTGATCTCAACAGGAGGTCTCCTTCTTCCTAAATCGTTGTCTTACGTAGGACCTCTAGCAGAGCGCTCACTGGAAAATTATCATGTGAATAAAGTGTTCTTATCTTGTAAGGGTATTGACTTAAATAGCGGCTTAAGTGATTCAAATGAGTGGCAGGCTCTTTTAAAAAGAAAAATGATTGAGCGGTCACATGAAACCATTTTAATGGTCGACTCTAGTAAATTTGGATACCGTGAATTTTCTCATATCTCTTCATTAAGTGTTATTAGCCACATTATAGTTGACGATAAACTAAGCAATGATGCACATGCCATTTTACGTGATAAAAATATTAATGTTACTTCTGTAGCCTTGATGAGTGAATCTGCTTCATAGTCAATTCAAATAGAAGATTAAGGTCTCCCCTTTTCTGTATATATACATGTTCAAGACAAACCTATATAGGTTTGTCTTTTTCTATGTCCACAATTTTATCTTGCTTTATTTATGATGAATCACTCTCATAATCAACATTAACAAAAACTAATAATAAAAAAATGTTGTTTTATTTTTGTTTTTATAATAATATGACCATATAAACAAAGAGAAATAAAGAATTTGCAGAAACTAGGGGAAAAAGTCACTTTATTGTGAAGATTAAAACGCTTTTTTGCAAACGCTTTCTTTATTTTTCATTTATTCTACAGTACAAGGAGCGAGAGAGATGATAAGAAAAGCCAGTATTATGTTTGTACACAAGGATCAATTTGATGAATACAAACGTCGACATGATGAAATATGGCCGGAAATGGTTGAGGCATTAAAACAGCATGGTGCTCATAACTATTCTATTTTCTTAGAAAAAGAAAGTGGTCAATTGTTTGCTTATGTGGAAATCGAAAATGAAGATAGATGGAACCAGATGGCTAAAAGTGAAGTTTGTAAAAAATGGTGGAATTACATGGCGCCTATCATGGAGACAAATTCAGATAACAGTCCACGCTCTGTAGATTTAAATGAATTGTTTTACTTAGCATAATTTTTTAGAAAACAAAGACAGCAAAAAATAACAGGCATTCAAACGGATTGATCATCGTTTGAAGGTACTTGAGAGGAGTTTTAGATATGGCTGGTAATGCAAAAGGCGGATTAAAGTCTACTATTACTGTGGCAATGTCAAATTATTTGGAGGCAGCATCCATCGTAGCTGCTGCTGGCGGCCTGACACTCTGGATGGAATATTTAAATTTAAATGATTTTAAACTGGGATTATTAGGAGCGCTGAGTGCTAATGGATTTGCTTCAGCAGTAGGAGCTCTCATAGGCGGCGTTCTGGTTGATAAATATGGCCGAAAGTTCATTTATAAATACGATTTATTGGTCTATATGTTTGGTGTTTTATTAACGATGTTGTCTTTTAACTTTCCCATGTTGTTAGCTGGATACATTATTACTGGAGTAGCTGTAGGAGCTGCCATTCCAGCTGCTTGGACGTATATAGCAGAAGAAGCGCCTGAAAATGAACGTGCATCTCGTGTAGGATGGGGACAGTTAGCGTGGTCGGTTGGTCCAGCTATTTCGTTACTCCTCTCTGTAGCATTGGCTCCGTTAGGTCTTTTAGGAAGCCGAATTATTTTTGGTCAATTATTTGTAATCGCTTTAATTACTTGGATTATGCAACAACAAATTAGTGAATCAAAAATATGGGAAGAAGAAAAACAAAAAGAAGTGAATCAAAAAGCAAATGGTGAAAAATTAAAAAGCTCAGTCAAAGAATTATTCACAATCAAAGCAAACCGTCATGCGATTATTTTATTACTAGGGATCTATTGCTTCTGGAACTTAGTAGCTGGTGTAATGGGATACTTCATGCCGTATATTTATCAGACCGTTGGAGGGCTTTCATCATCACAAGCAAATTTATTACAAGCGTTCTTATGGATTCTAACTGTTTTAGGAACGTACTTTGTCTTTATTAAACTAGGTGATAAAGTGAACAGACGTGTATTGTATGGCATAGGAGCGGCAATGGGGATTGCGGCTTGGGCTACTCTTACGTATGGCGGAATGGGCATGACTGAACTGCTTATATTTGTGATATTATGGGGAACTGCAGCTGGTTTTGGTGCTCAAGCATTTTATGGTCTTTGGTCAAGTGAGTTATTTCATACAAAATACCGTGCAAAGGCACAAGGGTTCCTTTTTTGTACAGCGCGTGTAGCCGTTGGCCTTATTTCACTTGTGATTCCAACGATGATTTCTACATTAGGATTTAAAATATCAGGTTCTATTATGATTGGGTTCCTTGTAATTGCTGCAATTATTGGATTAGTAATGGCGCCAGAAACAAGAGGAAAGTCATTAAAAGAAATTGAAAAGGAACGATACAGCGCTTAAAAAAATAGCCAAGCTTTCTTTGAGAAGCTTGGCTATTTTTTTCTGCCTCCCCCCTTCTTTATTAAACCAACAACTATTATCTTTTTCCATCCTCACACAATTAAATAAAAAGCTTTTAAAGGTCCATGCACACCCACGACCAAGTTCATTTCGATATCTGCAGAATTACTTGGTCCCGAAATAAAGTGAATACAAGAAGCAACAGCTTCTCCCTTTTCCACACGTTGGTTTAGGTCAAAGACAGCCTGTGTAATACGTGCCACAATCGTTTCACGCGGGATAATCGTGACATAGACAGTTGGCAAAAAGTGAAGTGCTCGCCCTTGTCCCTCATGAGTTTTTACAACAATTGTCCCTGACTCGGCAAGTGCATAGTCACTGAATGTAATACCAAAATTGGCTTTTTCGGCGAGGGAATGATTCGCTTCACGTCCTTTTTTTGAATCCCATACATTTACCTCTATATTTTCTTCAGGCCATTCTTTTTCAAGTAAATCTGTTAATCCATATTCATTAAAACGTGAATCCTGGGCTGTCATCACAGGCCCCCCGCCATGTTCAGCAACAATTTTCTTTAAAGCTTCAGCTAAGTGATCTTTTGTTGTTTCAAAAACAGTTGTATGAATTTTGCTGCAGTGCTCTGTGAACGTAGCGATTAACTCCTTTTCTGTATTACCTTTCATTACATCCCAGTTTACGTTATTCTTCCACTCTGGTCGTACAACACCACTTATTCGTCTTTCGCGTCCCAGTTGTTTAGCCACATGATTTAAAAAAACTTCCTGATTTTGAGCTGTTCCTCTCATTATTTTCCCCCACCTTTTTTATGATCATCAAACCAGTCTCGAAAACGTTCTTTACTTGGAGCTGGGAATTCTCGAATTTCAGTCCAATTTTTTAATGGGCCAATTCCTTTGGAGACTCGATCTCCTGATACAATGGGCTTCATAGCTGTAGGTGCCATTTTTGTACCTAGTTTGTATAGAGCAGCAGATGATGCTCCCATTCCAAACATTTTCATCGCTAGTTTCTCACCTAGAGGAGCACGTCCTTCTTTTTCAACAATTACTTGACGATGTTTTAAAAGTAGTTCGTGTAGCGGAATTTTAACTGGACAAGCATCAGTACATGCTGCACAAAGAGTTGATGCATATGGCAGTTCTTTATAATCGTCATATCCACCTAAAAGTGGACTTAATACTGCACCAATTGGCCCCGGATAGATAGAGCCATAAGAATGTCCTCCGACATGACGATATACTGGACATACATTAATACATGCTGCACAACGGATGCATTGTAATACTTGTTGGAACTCAGACCCTAAGATTTCAGAACGGCCGTTATCAACGACAACAAGGTGAAATTCTTCTGGACCATCTGCCTCTTCTTCATATTTAGGCCCTACTGTCGTAATGTAACTAGTTAGCTTTTGCCCTACTGCACTTCTGCAAAGCAATCCAACGAGTACATCCAGCTCCTCCATTGTTGGTACAAGACGTTCCATTCCCATTACAGCGATTTGCGTTTTAGGAATAGCAGTTACAAGGTCTGCATTTCCTTCATTGGTCACTAAACAGATTGATCCTGTATTTGCAACGGCAAAGTTGCAACCAGTGACACCGATTTCTGCTTCAAGAAATTTTTCGCGCAGGATTTTACGAACAAATTTTGTCATCTCGTAAGGATCCTCCGACTTTCCATAACCTAGTTTTTCTTGAAATACATCACGAATTTGTTCTTTTTTCATATGAAGAGCTGGCGCTACGATGTGGGAAGGTGGTTCATGATCATCAACTTGCAAAATGTATTCGCCAAGGTCACTTTCTACCACTTCACAACCTATGTCTTCTAATGTTTTATTCATTTCTATTTCTTCGGTTACCATTGATTTGGATTTAACGACTTTCTTGGCTTCTTTTTTTTCTGCAACGTCCTTAATGTATTGAGCGGCGTCCTCTTTTGTTTTCGCAAAAAAGACATGTCCCCCGCGTTTTGTAACATTTTCACTTAATTGCATTAAGTAATAATCTAAATTCTCCAGCGTGTGTTGACGGATTTGCTCCCCTAAATCGCGCCATTCTTCCCAGTTCCCAAGCTCTTCACTAGCTGCCAAACGACGTGTATACAGGCGTTCTTGAGCTGTAGACACAGCTTCACGCATCGTAGAATCTTGGATTCCTTTATCAATACGTTCATTAAATTTTTTATCACTAATTTTCATGCTCATGTCGTGTTCCCCCTTGAATTAACGGCTATTTAATACCTCTGCAATATGCAGTACCCGCGCTGATTTTCCTAAACGTTCTATTCGTCCTCCAATATTCATTAAACATCCACAATCTGCACTAATTAAATAGTCCGCACCTGTCTGTTCAACACTTTCTACTTTTTCGTCTACCATTTGTTCAGATATTGGCATCATTTTCACAGAAAAAGTTCCACCAAATCCACAGCAATTTTGGGCGTTGGGAAGGTGCTCAACTTCTAATTCTTTTACATTAGAAAGCAGTGTAAAAGGTGCTTCCTTCACACCTAGCAAACGTGTCATATGACAAGATGTATGATAGGTCGCTTTCCCTTTTAAACGTGCCCCTACATCTGTAACCTTTAAAACCTCTACGATAAATTGAGTTAGTTCATACGTTTTCTCAGCTAGACGCCTAGCTCGCTCCTCCCATTGAATATCTCCTTTGAATATATGTGGATATTCGTGAAACATCGTTGCACAAGAACCAGAGGGAGTTACTACATACTCTACATCTTCAAATGTTTGAATCATATTTTTCGCTGCTTGCTTGGCTTCGGCAACATAGCCACTATTATAGGCAGGCTGGCCGCAACATACTTGTGATGTAGGAAATGAAACTTCACAACCAAGGCGTTCAAGTATCTCAACTGTTGCCTTACCAACATTCGGCTGGAAAGTATCAATTAAACATGTAATAAATAAGCTCACTTTCATTTTAAAACCTCCTCTTAATTAATATTTAGATTTACCTAGGCGTCTGATGACTGAAAAGTAAAAGCAGGCCCTTCTCTCATAAGTGTTTTGTTGCGTGTTCTCCATGTGAGATGAATATGTCCCTTCAATTAACCCCATAGCACATATAGAGTAGAAAAAATATTGAGTTGTAACCTATTCATCTAAAAAGGAATCCTTGTAATATAAACAGGGGAATTGATCTATTAGACCCTTCCCCTGACTGTATCTCTTTGTAAATTTACTAGTTAGCTCTTCATGATTTTTTTAGGCTAAAACAGAGTTTCTTTTTGTTAATACATCTTGCTCATATTGTTTCACTTCTTCCAGCCATGTTTCTTTTACAGGCACGTCCATTTTTTCACAATAGTAATCCCAGATTGCACCGAAAGGATATGTTTTGAATTCCTCTATTAATGCTAATCTTTCAGTAAAGTTTCCATCTTCCTGTAACTGTTTTAAATGTTCATTTGGTACTAACATTGCATATAGTAATGATTTAATCATGTTTCTTGTTCCAATTGTCCATGCTGCAACACGGTTAATACTTGCATCAAAGAAATCAAGGCCAATCATCACTTTATCCAATGCTTGATTTCGAACAATTTCGAGACCAATTTCACGTAACTCATCATCCAGCGTCACAACATGATCACTGTCCCAGCGAACAGGACGAGAGACATGCAAGGCAAGCTTGTCACTGTAAAGCAGCATAGATGAAATTTTGTTTGATACAGTTTCAGTCGGATGGAAATGTCCTGTATCTAATAAACATAGTTTATTATTCTTTAATGCGTATCCAAGATAAAATTCATGCGATCCAACCACATAAGATTCAGAACCAATACCGAATAACTTACTTTCAACGGCATCAAGATTATAGTTTTCATTAATCTCTTCTTCAAAAATCTTATCTAACGAATCTTTTAACCGTTGACGAGGCGTTAGTCGATCACTTGGAATATCTTTATAACCATCTGGAATCCAAATATTTGTTAAGGATGCTGTTCCTAATTCTTTCCCAAAATACTCACCAATTTTGCGGCTGGCGATACAATGATTGATCCAAAAATTTCTGATACGTTCATCAGGATGAGACAACGTTAGCCCATCTGCTGCTTTTTCATGTGAGAATAATGTTGGATTGAAATCTAAGCCTACACCTTGATCTTTAGCCCATTTCACCCAGTTTTCAAAGTGTCTTGGCTCTAATTGATCCCTTTCAACGACTTCTCCATTTGTTTCCGCATAAATAGCATGTAAGTTCACACGATGTTTTCCAGGAATTAAAGATAACGCTTTCTCTAAATCTGATCTTAGTTCTTGAGGTGTCGTTGCTTTACCAGGATAATTTCCCGTTACATCAATTCCACCTGATAATTCTCCTTTATTTACTTCAAATCCTGCAATGTCATCTCCCTGCCAGCAGTGAATGGAAATTGGTACATTTTTTAATTGTTCCAATACTTCATCCACATGGATGCCCCATTTTTCATATTCTTTTTTTGCAAGCTCATAATTTTCTCTAATTGTCATTTGATCGTCTTCCTTTCTTTTTTATGATGTCGTTACGGTTAAAGGTGAAAATTTTTTAACCTCAAAAGAGTTCTTAATGATTGTTCTTGCTTCTTGAATATTTTCAATTTCGCCAACTGCCATTAACTGCGATACAATATTCCCAATTGCAGTTGCTTCAACTGGACCAGCGTACACTTCTTTTTTAGTTGCGTCAGCAATTAGTTGATTTAACATTTCATTTTGGCAACCCCCTCCGATCACATTAATTTGATTGAATGTTTTTTCAAAAATTTCTTCAATTTGATGAATGGCTTGTTGGTAGCTGCATACTAAACTGTCAAACACACATTTTGCTACTTCTCCAGGATGAGTTGGAATTGGCTGGTTTGTTTCTTGACAATAACTTTGAATCTCTTGAATCATATTTTCTGGTTTTAAAAACCGTGTATCATCTACATTTACGATGGATTTAAATTCTTTAGCCTGACCAGCTAGGACGACCAACTCTGCAAAAGAGAACTTATTTTTATAATTTCTTTTCACTTCCTGTATCATCCAAAGCCCCATAATATTCTTTAAAAATCTATAGCGATAATCAATGCCGCCCTCATTGGTGAAATTGTAATCTAAAGCTTTTGTAATACATATTGGAAAATGATTTTCTACACCAACTAAAGACCACGTTCCTGAACTAATATAGATTGTTTCTTCCTGCTCAGGAACCGAAATGACAGCTGAACCAGTATCGTGAGTTGCTGGCAGAATAACCTTCATATTAAAGCCGAATTCCTCTATTAAATCTTCAGTCAATGTACCCAACACTGTTTTGGGTGTATGAATATCTTGAAACATTTCTTTGTTAATGCCTAGTTGATCTAATATGTCATGATCCCATTTCTTTGTGAAAGCATTAACCAACTGAGTTGAAGTGGCATTTGTGTATTCGTTTGCCTTTTTTCCTGTTAATAAATAATGAAAATAGTCAGGAATCATTAGAAAAGATTTTGCATGTTCTAAAATCTCCGGATGATTTTGTTTAATTGAATAAAGTTGATAAATCGTATTAAATTTTTGAAATTGAATTCCTGTCTCTAGATACAGACGTTCCTTCATGAATGTTTTAAAAACTTCATCCATCATCCCGTCTGTTCTCGAATCGCGATAGGCAACAAAATCTGTTAAAGGTTTGTTCAATTCATCTAGTAAAACAAAGTCTACTGCCCATGTATCAATACCGATACTTACTGGAGATAATCCCATATCACTACATTGATGAATTCCCTTTTTTATTTCTTCAAATAATCGATCAAGCTCCCAGCACAACTGTCCATTTTTTTGGACCATTTTATTTTCGAAACGGTGGATTTCTTTTAGATTTAAAAGTCCATCTTCAAGATGACCCGCTATTAATCTTCCACTAGAAGCACCAATATCAACTGCTAAACAACATTTCTTCATTTAAATCACCCTTTTTATGAAAGCGTTTGCTTATGTCTTTATATTAAGCCAGCTAAAAGGAGAAAATAATGTCTAAAATTAATTATTTATTGTCCTTATTTGCAATTGTTTAAAATAAAAAAGAACATTTAGCAGCATCTTATTTTTTTGCTAAGTGTTCTCTGAATTGCTTTGGTGTCTGATGATATTTGTTTTTAAAAATCCGATAGAAATAACTTACATTATCATATCCAACTTGATCTATAACAGAGGCAATTGGCATATCTGTACTTTCCAGTAACTCTTTCGCTTTATTTAAACGTTTTTCTTGAAGTAATTCTTTAAATGTATAGTTGGTAGCCTTTTTAATCTCTTTACTTAAAGCATAATCGGGCTGGCTTAATTTTGAGGCTAATTCATTCAGTGATGCACTCTGGAAATGTTCATCAATATACTTTAATGATTCAACAATTAAATAATGTTGTACAGGATAGTCTTCTGTATGTTCGGCCTTATCAGCGTGTTTAATTAACTCCACCATTAAAAGACCCATATACAATTTAATGGTGGATTCAGACATAAAAGCAGGAGACATAATTTCAATAATAATTTTTTTTATTAATTCTTGAATGCTTTCTACTTCTGAAACTTTAAAGTAAAGGAATTGTCCATTTTGAGTACTGTTATATAGACTGTTAATTAAGAAGTTACTAATTCTGTTTTCAGTGGTTAAAAACGAAAAGATAAAATCAAAAAAATTAGGTAAAATAATAAAATTAATAATAATGTCTTCTTCTGCACAAGCTTGAGTTTCATGCTCAATATGCTGGTTTAAAAATAACAGCTCCCCTTGTTGCAAATTTATTTTTTGATTCCCTACTTTTTGGTTATACTCTCCATTGTAAACATAATTAATCTCAATGTAGTCGTGTTTATGTTTAGGAAAATCCACAAAGCGTGTATGTTTTCGAACCGTAATCATACTCTCTTGATTGAGAAATTTTTGACTTTCTATAATAAAATTAGACTGATTGGTATAAATGTTTTTATTTATCTCTCTTCTGTTTTGTAGAATCAGTTCCTCTTCATCTGTTATCTTTAATAATTGATTTAGAAGATCATGTTGCATAGGTTTCTCCTTTGTTTAGAATCTTATTTGATTTAGAAATTTTGAAATCTAGGCTTCAAATTAGTCGGAAAAAGATGTTTTAATCTATACCAGTATTATTAGACTTTCTTCACCTACAGCCTACATACCTTCTTTGTTTTGCCCGAAGTATTTTTAAAGAGTCTAGCACCATGGTTTTAATTGGACTCAATTTTTTGCTAATCAGTCCAAACCCAGAGAATAAGACAAATGCTGATAACAAAGAGACTCCTTGAGGTGGCCTCTTTACAAACGGTCTGAGATATAGCACGACTATTTCCCAATATTCTTTATCAGTGTTCTCTACGTCCTCAATCAATTCAATCGGTCATATCTTCTTCTTATATAAATCCAAATACCTCATTTTTTTGATTCGCTAGTTCCATTCCCTCTGCTAGATAGAGAGCGTTCATTTTATCGATATCATCATCTGGCCAATGGCGGATTAGTTGACGCAATCTCGCAGCAACGGTTTGACAAACATCTGGTGATAAGTAACTATCAGAATCTGGTTGTTCCAGCAATAGGATGATGTCACCCTGGTAGTTTTTAAAGGGTATTTCCCCACCAAACCCCTCCATATCATCTAAATTCATACCAATACAAGCAGCTAACCTTTTTCTAAAATCATGGAAGTCACTGTATGACCAATGTGCTTCGCAATGAGTAAAATCCAATCCCATGAAACATTCCTCCGATTTCAAGTTGTATTTTAGTCATATCGGGTTATTTTGATTTAATTCCTGCACCACAAAGAGGTATGACAATTGTTTCTTTTGATTCCTTTTTATATTTCATGTAGCCAGCAAAATTGACTGCAGATGTCACTTCCACATAAAATCCTTTCTCACTTAGTTTAGAGCGTGCATTCAATATCTCATGTTCTTCAATATCTATAAACGTACCATTGGTATCTTGTACAGCTTCTAGAATTTGTTTGGAGCGCGCCGGGGCAGCAATGGCTATCCCTTCTGCTAAGGTCCCTGTATTCGTAACAGGCGATGCTGATCCTTTCGCATTTTGATAAGCTTTGACGAGAGGTGCACAGTTTTTCGCTTGTATGGCAATGATTTTCGGTATTTTATGAATCAAACCATTTTCAAATAACTCTTTAAAACCATAATACGCACCTAGGAGGAGAGTACCATTTCCAACCGGAATGATTAAAGCATCAGGTGCTCCTTTTATTTGTTCATAAATTTCATAGGCGTATGTTTTTGTTCCTTCAAAAAAATAAGGATTATACACATGGCTTGCATAAAAAACGTTTTCGTCGTCTACTGCTTTTTGCGCCGCGGCTGCAATATCCTCTCGTGTACCATGAATTTCTTTAATCGTTGCTCCATGGGCTTTTATTTGAGCGACCTTTTTAGGTGAAGTTTCATCGCTTAAGTAGATGTCACATGCAATCTCGCAGCGAGCTGCATAAGCGGCAATTGCTGTTCCTGCATTCCCGCTGCTATCCGCAATGACTTTTGATACCCCTAATTCCTTTGCCTTTGTCATTAAAACAGCAGCTCCTCGATCTTTAAAGGAGAGTGTAGGCATCATATAATCAACTTTTACATAAGTGTTTGGCTCATTAGGATCTAAAACGATTAACGGAGTTTGACCTTCACCCATTGTCACAGATTCCCAAGTCTTAGAACCTTTTGAAAATGGCATGGTTTCAACATAACGCCATAATGAGTTTGGATAGTGATTCCAAGCCGCAATATCTATTTTAGGGGTATCTTTCACCAGGTTTAATACGCCGTTACAATCACATTTCCATAAAGTTGGTGTCATTTCATACTTTTTCCCGCAATGGTTACAAATCAATTGATTCATCAATCATCAGCCCCTTTGAATAATTTTTTATATGAAATATACTTTTTTATATATCATGGGCAAAAAAATATTCTAAATATAAGAAATCGCATCAATTTCAATTTTGAAACCAAAATGTAATTCATTCGTTGGTACAACAGTACGTGCTGGTTGATGTTCACCGAAAAATTCAGAATAAACCGCATCTACTTTGTCCCATAGTTCAATATTAGAAATGTATAATGTCATACGCAAAATCTTTTCTTTTTTACTTCCAGCCGCTTCTACAATCATCTCCACATTCTTAAGCGCTTGTAATGTCTCTTCTTCAATGGGGCCGAATTCTTTTTCACCCGTTTCGGGATTGATGGCAAATTGTCCTGAAACATAGACCGTGTTTTGATGAATGGTTGCGAATGCATAGTGTCCATTGGATTTTAGATTTCCTACCTCAAGGATGCTTTTCATTTCGTTTCCCCTTCATTCGATTTATGTTTGATTTCATCCAAATAGCTATAGACGGTGACTTTAGAAATACCTAACATAGATGCGACCTTCTCAACCGAACCTTTCATTAAAAAGATTCCCTTTTCATCCATGAACCTTATTAATTCAATTTTTTCATGACGTTTCATAACTGGGTGAACACTGTTTTGAATGATCTGTTGAATCAATTGATCTACTATTTCTTCTACATTTTCAAGTTCATCATTTGATGTTGATTCATTCTCTTGAACTTCAACTTTTGTAGAAAGAAAAGTATCCATAAATTGCTGCATTTGATTCAATGCTTCAACATCAAAATTGATACAGAATGCACCGATTACCTTTTGCTTCGAATCACGAATTAATGAAGTCGAAGAACGAATGGTACGGTTGTCTTCTGTTTTAAATGTATACCCAGCAAGATAATCTTCTTTAAAATCTACTGATTGTAAAACAGTCTTTACCAAATGATCAAATGATTGACCGATTTTTCTTCCCGTCACATGATGATTGACTGTAAACATGACAGATGCTTGAGGGTTCGTTAAATCATGAATAACTACTTCACAATTTGGTCCAAACATTTTTGCTGTAGATTTTGCTAAAGGAATATAGCTCTCTAATAAATTCTTCGTATTTTCCATGCCTAAGCACCTCATTTGTTTATTCCAATAGATTATATAATTTTTTATATATAAAAACAATATATAGATTTTTTTATATGTTTAAAAGTTGAGAAAATATAAAAAAAGCAGCCATTGACTGCTTTTTGCTTGTGCTCCTTTCTAATTGATTTCTTGCTGGATTCCATACAAAATGACTTCAATTCCCCACTTGAACCGTTCCATTGATACGGTATCACCTGCAAACATTTCTTCTTTTAGGCTATGGATGAAAGGAAACCGCGTTTTGTCTGCATCATGAAATGCTTTTTTTGTATCTGAAATCTGCGAAGAGCCATGTTTCTTCCAAGAGACCTTTTCGTATGCTACGGAAGATACGTATAACAGTAACAGGTCTACTCCCCATGCAGCAGATGTAGATTTGATCCCGCCTTCATGCAATGCAGCGAGGAGTTGTTCGGTCAACTGTAAAAAGTTCGTTCCTTGCGGGATGGTGGAAAGAGAAATTTCAGCAAGACCAGGTTTTTCGAATAACAGTAGGAAATAAGTATGCAATATGTCAAATAACTGTTCTTTCCATGTGCCACCCGCTGAATCTGGATAAACCATTTGGCCGAGACCATAATCCAATACGTAAGCACTTAGTTCTTGAAAATTGTTCACGTAGACATACAAGGATGCAGGTCCCGTATCGAGTGCTTTAGCCACTTTACGCATACTCATGCTCTCTAACCCTTGCTCCTTTAGAAGCTCATAGGCAGTTTTCACAATGAGTTCACGGCTTAAGGGCTCTTTTGCCGGCCGAGACCGACGACTTATAATACGACGATTTGAATTGTTCATAATCTCTTTATAACATGTCAAAGTCAAATAGTAAATTGAGCATCAATCACCGTTTTCTTGAAAAGAATTCATCATATCTGCAAGCTTGACCGCAGCGTTTTTTGAAAAACATAGTTTTAAACTTTTCTCTGATTCATGAGCTTTCTCCGATGAATATTCGTACATCATGTCTTCGTATTCTTCAATAGCCTTTTCAATATGATTACGATTTCGGACAATCGCAAGTGCAAGCTCCATTGCATCAAACATCGCCATGTTTACACCCTCCCCTGCGAATGGCGACATGACATGAGCGGCATCACCGATAAGTGTTACTCCTTTATGGCGGTTCCATTTAAAACCGACAGGAAGCGTATAAATCCGTCTTGGAATGATGGCATCTTCTGCATAACGAATATAATTTTTCAGCTGATCGTTCCAATCACTAAATAACTCTAATAATTGTTCTTTTGCTTCTTTCGCTTGATGAAACGGAATACCACAAGTCTCAATCCAGTTACGTTCTACCATAAGGTTTGCATACACTTTTATTCGTCCATCTCCGTTTAACTGTCCAATCAGTCCTTTGTGGTCTGCTAAAGCAAACATCTTACCACTTTTATTAAATGCAGCTAAATCAGGGTGGTTCACCTCTACGTTGAGGATATTCAGTTCCAACATCGTGAGCCCGGCGTATTCAATATCAATATTTGTTAACAGAGGACGCACACGAGAAAAAGCACCATCTGCCCCAATTAAAAGATCAACTGTCTCGACAACTCCGTTTTCAAAATGAAGCTCCGTCATGCCGTTTTCTAATGAAACGCAACTTTCTAGTTTATATCCATATTTGATGTTTTCAGCATCAATTTGATCTAACAGCAGTTCGCACAAAACACCACGATCAATTTCTGGGCGGGTGCCTTTTTGGTCTGATTCCGTTTCTTCATCTAAATAAATTCTTCCTGATTTATCAAGTAATCGGAAATCTTCTCCTTCATAGCGGGCGTTCCTTTGAAATTTCTCATAAACTCCCGCTTCTTTTAAAGCTTTTTGACCTGTTTCTTCGTGAATATCCAGTGAGCCCCCTCTTTCAAGACTCTTGTCATGCATCTCTCGTTCATAGATGGTCGTTTGTATACCGTAATTTTGCAGAATCAAGGCGAGTGTTAGCCCCCCAGGTCCCCCTCCAATAATAGCGATCTGCTTTTGGTCCTTAGATAATGCCGTCATCGTATGCATCTCCTCTTCATTATGGAAATCGTTTAAAGCCACATCACATTTATATTATAACGAACACCGTTCGCGAAGAACAGTGTTCGTTTAAAAAGTTTATTTCATGATTGTGTGCTTTAATGAAAAGAAACCAATCGCGCGCCACCATATGATACACTCCAACTAGGAATGTTAAAGGATGTCGAATCATCACAATGATTCTTGAATCAGTCGTTTCCATTGTTCAAATTTTGAGTGTAAGAGGTGTTTCTATGAATAAATTACTAGCAATGTTGATATTAGGATTGAGCTTTAGTGGTGCCGCTCTCATTCTTTCTGTCCCTTTGTTATTCAAGTCCAAACTAGAACAATCTGAGCTGGTGTTCGCTGCTGGATCTGCGGGCGCTTTCGCAGTATTCGCTGTCTCATGCCTAGTTCTTCGAAAACAATTCAATCGCTAAAAAACCTAAACACCCGCCATTAGAACAATGGAGCTTTGTTTAGGTTTTGTGACTTACCTTGATATGAACTTAAAGAATGTGGTACAAGCTGGCCCCGATACTGAGAGCGAATAATACAAGTGCAGGAATTGCTTTTTTAAAGGGATCTTTGGCTAATACGATCAGAGTAAAGGCAGCTGCCAGCATCGTGCCTCCTAACAGTAAGCCTGATAATATTGCTATTATTGGCATCCATATGCCGACCAGCATTCCAGCAGCGCCTATGAGCTCAAAGGCTCCAGTTAAAACATTAAAAAAAGCAGGTAAACCAAATCGTTTGAACTCTTCTGCCATTTTCCCTGAAATAATTTTCGACCCTGTTACAAAAAAGAAAACGGCCAATATCATTTGCAGAATAAGTATGAAAATCGTGATCACATCTTTCTAAGTTATTTGACTGAAACACTCAGTCCGAATGGACAAATTTCCAGCTGATGCAATTTATATGTCATAGCATATATTAGACATAAATAGTTTGTTACAGATTAGACGTTTCAAGATTCATAGTGTGAATGAAATAATTTGTTCAAAAGTAATTTTAATTGTTGAATCTCTTCATCGTTTAATTGCTTTGTCACCGTTTGATGTGCATCCATGACGACAGGAAGAATGGCCTTTTTGACCTCGTCCCCTTTTTCTGTTAAAAGCAGGTGATGTGAGCGCCGGTCTTGTTCATTATAGATCTTTTTGACAAGCCCTTTTCGTTCCATAGACTGGATCATTCTGACGACAGTGGTTTGATTTTTATCAATTCCTTCTGCCAATTCTTTTTGAGTAGTCCCCTTTTCACTACTCAGAATACTTATAATACTCCATTGTTCAGGAGTGACCCCGTAAGGCTTTAACCTGTTCGTAAAATAATTCGTCATTTTGAGATCGGTACGATGAACGAGATAGCCTATTAAATCTTGTAACTCCATGTAAAACACCCTCTATGAAATTTATATGCTATAGCATTTATATTAGTGAAGCCTTTAAAAATTGTCAAATCAACTATCTGCTTTTTTAAAATCAATCCCTGACAAAATATATGGCACTGCTGATTTGATAAACTCCTCTGATGATATGTGCGAACTATTTTTTCTCCATTCAACAGAAGCTCCGTGAATTCCCCAGCTTAAAAAAACAGCTGTGACCTTCAGAATTTGCTTTTCGACATTTTTATATTGATTGATTAACAATTGATAAAAAATAATTTCAAGCTGTTCCCTCACAATAGGAGCAAGTTCAGTTTCATATTCTACTTGGCAGCGGTTATGCAGAGATTGTTGAAAATTCGTTAATGCTTTAAAAATATTGATTATCGTATCTTCATCTAGTTTACGATGATTGAAATGAATACTTTCTAAATTAATCGATAATACTTCTGACAGCGTTTTATCCAGCAAATCGTATTTATCCTCAAAATGATAATAAAACGTCGCTCGGTTGATCATGGCTTCTGCCGTGACATCTTTGATCGTAATATCCTTAAATTCCTTTTTCGATGAAAGTTTAATAAAAGACTCCATGATTAACTTACGCGTTCTCAGAACCCGAGGGTCTGTCTTTGGCTGCGTCATCTTATCCCTCCTCCTTTTTCAACACATCTATCAATCTGTTGGATAAACAACAAATTGAAGAAATTATTGGTGTTGGTCTTACTCGTTGTGTTTTAAGATCTAATTGTAATGCAAATGATTGATTCAAACAACTTCTAGGAAATAGCGTTTCCTTGCAAAAATTGAGGAGGTAAATGAAATTGAAAAACAATGAGATGTTTTGTGATATAGAAACAGGTGTATGTGGTGTAGGTGAAGATGAGGATATCCAGGTCATTGATTTTCAACAGCCTAAAAAAACAATAACGCTCTATTATGTAACAGATCCGATTTGTTCGCATTGCTGGGCAATTGAACCTGTCCTGCGTCGATTTAAAGAGCAATATGGACATTATTTTCATTTCCAGACTGTATTGGGTGGACTGTTAGAGAAATGGCATGGTGGTCCAATTGATCCTGCAAACGGAATTTATAAGCCTGCTGATGTTGCTGGTCACTGGAGAGAGGTTGGAGAACATTCTCGCATGCCAATTGATGGTTCCTTAATGATTGACAATCCTGTTCAATCCTCCTACCCGCCCTCTCGCGTGTTCAAAGTGATTCAAAAACATCATGATGATGCACTAGCCTATACTTTTTTACGCCGTGTAAGAGAAGCGCTATTTGCATTCAATCAAAATATATCGGATATCACGGTGTTAATTGATATCGTCAACGACCTTGGACTTAACGGAGATGTGATTGTCCATGAAGCGGAGCTGCCAAGCGGTCAGGAATTATTAAATCAAGATTTTACTCTTGTTCGAGACCTTGGTGCTAGAGGTTTCCCAACGATCATCTTCGTCAACGAAGAAAATAAAGGAGTCAAAATCACGGGTGGCCGCTCATTTGAAGTCTATGTTGAAGGATTAAAGCAAGCTTTAAACACTGAAGAACTTCAACCGAAAAAGCGCCCAGCTGTTTCTATCCTGCTCGAAAAAGAAAAACTTCTATTTTCTAAAGAAATTGAAGTAATGTACGATGTTGACCAATCAGATGTACGGTCTTTTATGAAGAAAGAACTTCCGCAGCAGCAGTATCAAATGAAAGAAGTGCTGGGGGAACTGTATTTTACAACTTCGACATAAGGAGAATGACGATGGCACATTTATTACAAGTGGATTTTAAGATGAAAGGCCCTTTCGGTGATGAAATGGCAAAAGAGTTTTCTGATTTAGCGAAAAGTATAAATGAGGAAGACGGATTCATATGGAAAATATGGACGGAGAATCCGGAGAAGAATGAGGCTGGCGGAATCTACTTATTCGAAACAAAAGAAGCAGCTGAGAACTATCTTGAGATGCATTCTAAAAGAATCACTAGCTTTGGAATAACAGACATCAACGCTAAAATCTTTAACATGAATGCTCATCTTACTCATATCACAAAAGGTCCATTAAAAACTCATCAAGGTTGACACACGAAAAAAGAGCGGCTGATGGCTGCTCTTTTTTTGTTGTGATTTCATCGATTTATCCACTTTACATTTTCTTTTTTCTCTTCATTGACGACGAGCTGGAAGACATCAGGTCTTGAATAATGTCCTACGACATCGAAGTCAAATTGACTAGAAGAAATATCACGCAAATCAAGATCTGCCAGCAGTATCTCTTCCTGACCATAGACAGGTTCTTTTATATATTCGCCTAAAGGACTGACTATTGCACTCCCCCCTCGGCACATTTCATCAGGAGAAGATGCTAATTCTTCATAGCAGGCTAAATCTTTAGGATACATCTCTTTATTCACATATTGATTACAAGATAGAACGAAGCACCGGCCTTCTGCGGCAAGATGGCGAATCGTTGATTGCCATAGCTCCCTGGAATCTGCCGTTGGGGCTATATAGATTTGGACGCCTTTTGCATACATCGCTGCTCTAGCTAATGGCATATAGTTTTCCCAGCAAATTAAAGCGCCTATTTTACCATACGGAGTATTGAAAACCGGCAGTGTGCTGCCATCCCCCTCTCCCCATATGAGTCGTTCAGAACCTGTCGGCTTTAGTTTACGGTGCTTTCCAAGTAAGGTTCCATCTGGTCCGAAAAACAGTACGGAACAATATAAAGTCCCGCGGCTTGATTCATCATCTCTTTCAATGACACCAATGACGAGATAGACACCAGCTTTACGTGCTGCTTCTCCCAATCTGTCTGTCGTTTGACTAGGAACTGGAACTGAATTTTCTAAGTAACGAAGCCAGTCCTTTCTTCCTTCTGGAGAACGGCTTCCTACTGTGGCACCAAAAGCTAGTCCTCTTGGATAAGCAGGTATAAAAGCCTCAGGAAAGACAACTATATTGGCTCCTTTTTCTCCAGCCTCAAGTGTTAACGAAATGGCTTTTTCAGTACATGCTTCTCTATCCATAATGACAGAAGCAGCTTGCACAACAGCAACTCTACATGTTGACATCTTAACCCCTCCTTATTCTCAGTGTAAAAATAAACGTTTATCATGTACAATATATCATCATCATAATGAGTATGCCTTATTGGAATAATGGGAGGGTAAAATGAACATACGGGACTTTGAAATTTTTAAAACAATTGCGGAATGTGGAAGTTTTTCAAGAGCAAGTGAAAAGCTTTTTATCGCACAGCCTTCCCTTTCTAAAGCCATTCAAAAATTAGAGAAAAAACTGGGTGTCATCCTTTTCGATCGGTCAAATCGAATTTTTAGGTTAACAGATGAAGGACAGCTTGTATATGAAAAAGCGATTGCGGTGCTTCAGCAAATGAATGAGTTGCAAATGGAGCTGGGTGATACAGAAACTCATATTCTCGGCCATCTAAAGATCGGACTGCCGCAAGTGATTGGAACCTTTTTCTTCTCGAAAGTGGCAAAAGGTTTTACTAAAAAGCATCCAGATGTGAAGCTCGAAATGATTGAAGAGGGCGGCTTGCATGTAGAAAAACTCGTTGAGAAAGGCGAAGTAGATGTTGCCTTTGTTGTCATACCTGCGCAAAGTCATGAATTAGAAGAACAACTCATTTTTGAAGCGCCGTTTGTGGCTTGTTTACCAAAAAATCACGCTTTGAAAGATGAACAACAGCTCTCACTCGAACAGCTTAAAGAGGATAACTGGATATTGTTTGATTCTTCATTTGCGTTGAGTCAAGTGATTTTAGAAAGCTGCCGTAAGGAACATTTTGTTCCCAAAATCGCTTACAGTACAACACAATGGGATTTGTTGATGACATTAGTTCGTGATGAACTTGGAGTGGCGATCCTTCCAAGTCCTTTAACGGATATGTACAGAGAGGACATTTGTGTAAAACCAATTAGCAGTCAATATATTCCCTGGAAAATTGGAATTGTCGTGAAGAAAGATCGATATAAAACACGTGCTTTGAAGGCTTTTTTAAAAATCGTTGCGGATATATATTCTGTGGATCAGAAATAGAAACAAATAAAAAATCATCCTTCTTAGTTTCTAACATGGAGAAACTGAAAAAAGCCTAATTTCAAGGCTTTTTTTCATTTTATATGCTGTTATCTGGCCATGATAGCACCTGTCAGCCATGCAATAGACATGAGAACTAAACATACGTATTAGGTCACTTTCTGCTCGTTTTCTTAATCAAGTCCACGCCATCGTATGACAGACTTTCCACATGTACAGGCTTTTGCAGAATGTAATGATCAAAAAAGGTCCCCGTATAGTCTGTGACAAGATTCCTCATCTCCATCGCATCGCGTTCGCCTCTCAGTTCTTCGTTCACACCGGTAAACACGATGTCACAATAATCTAAATGTGCAGCATGGTTAACAGAGAAATAATAGGTTTCCATGCTATTGTTAGCGCCAATGATCGCATTCATATGATAGTTAGGCTCAGAAAACAGCAGCAAAAAGGGTTTTTTCAAGTCGCTGTCAAGAAGACCGAATGCACCGCTATCGAGGCCAATCCCGCAGGCGAATCGGTCGTCATCCCGGCAAACAATCGCTGTCGTAGGCCCTCCGTAAGAATGTCCGACTATGCCCATGCCGGCGTCAAGCTGCAATCTGCCATTAAAGATTGAATTGAGTTCACCGGAATCTAGTTTGTAAAGATAATCGGCTGCATACCTTACATCCTCTGCCTGTAATTCACTATATTTAGTTAACTGATGAAGTATTGGCAGTGTAAGGACGTTGCGGCATGTCTCAATGGCAGTTTCATCGTCAGGCCGGATCGTCATCTGACCAGCCAGCACCACCATCTCTGGATCTTCAGAAAACGCCATAATGGCATCTGAAAAATCCTTTGATACATTAAACAGGCGTCCATCTTTACGCTTATACATCGTGCTATTTTGATGACCGATACTGACGACAACATACCCCATGCTTGCAAGGTCTGTACAGATCACTGTCCCCCATTCTGGAGAACCGCCCCCGCCGCAAACATAAAATAACACTGGATAGCGTTTTTCCTTCCCGGAAAGAGCAAGGTCGTCGTAACAATACGTTTGGATATCGATAGAGAAAAAATCCTTTTCCTTCATATACTCAGTGACAAGCAGCTGGTCATGCAGCATTTCGTATACTTCAGGAAACATGTACGTTGATGGGGTCTTCCCTTCATTGCTATCAGACGGATAGTATACAAATGCGGTCAGTTCTCTTTTTGAGTGATCAGATGCCGTGTACTCAAAATCCATCTGTGTGCGTCCGGCAGTATAGCCGCCGATTGGTTCTGGGAATGCGTCATACCTTTTCATTCTTTTGTTCCCCCTTATGATTTAAAGTGAGTGTGAAAGACACATTGCAAGATAAGCGCTCTCAAAATGATGACCGCTCTCTTTATGTTTCGAGCTTTATGATATAATAACTTGTCAATGCCAGCCGTTTAGTGAAACAGAAATGAACTTTTGGAAGGTGTTCATCCTGGTAAAAGATTAAAAGATAGGTGATCACAATGAGAAGGCTTGAGTCTGGAATGTCAGTAGACAACGAAATATTTTCTGATATTGTCAGGTATGAACATGAAACGATAAGCGGATCGACGATTAGCAACTCGAATGTTCATTCACCTATATTTTGGAGCTGTCACCTGCGTCATCTTGTATTTGATACGTGTGATCTGACGAATGCGAGATTTTTTGCAGGTAGTACGATTGATTATTGTACGTTTATTCGTTCCGATTTGCGCTCTGTTGGGATTGCTAGAGACGAGGCTGTTTTTACGAATTGCGAATTCTCCTCCTGTGATATGAGAGGAATGACATTGGAAAATGCTGCGTTTATCAACTGTACATTTTATAAATGCAGGTTTAAAGACCGCGTTTTACAAGCAGCGAATATCGTAAATTGTACCTTTACCGGTAAGTTGGTGGATATAACGTTTGAGGGAAATGGTAAACAAAAGCTGATTGCCAATTTTGAAAACTGCACCCTTGACGGTGTTTGTTTTAAAGGCTGTGACCTATCGCAATGTATTCCGCCAGCATCCAAAAACCATCTATACGTTGAAAAGGTCTCCGCGCGTGTCAAATATGCATTGATGAAGATAAATGAGGACCCTCATCTTTCTGACGAGGATCGGAAAGTACTGGTACGCAGCCTGCGCAAGCTTGAGAATATGGAACAATATATTTTTAACACGGCGCATATGGAAAAAATACATGGGGCTGTTTTTGTGGAGCGATTTTTCAGTTATTTGGAATGCTATAAAGAGAACGCTTGATGCTTGCTGCGTCCCTCTTCCTGCTAAGTTTAGATCGTACATCAACTTCGAGTATATTTGAGTGGAATCAGTTCCCCGATTTTCACTTTGACTAGTTCGCCATCTATTTCTATGATGACAAAACATTCTGGTCCGAAATCTGAAATGAGCTCTCTGCAGATGCCGCAAGGGCTTACGACCCTCAATCTTCTATCCTCTTCATCTGAATATGGATGTCGGACAGCGACAATTGTATCAAAATCTTTATAGCCATTCGATAATGCACTGCCAATTGCAATGGCTTCTGCACAAACAGTTACCCGTCCGATATAGGCTTCTATATGGACAGCCGAGATCATTTCTCCTGTTTTCATGCGGATAGCGGCTCCTACATGGTGTTTATCATCTTCATAAAGGCTCGTAATCTTCTTTTTTGCTTCGTCTATTAACTCTACATCTTTTGGAGTAAGATCAAATGTGTGCATTGTGTCGCCTTCACCCTTCTATGCTCGTTTTGAATATGCTGATCTATTATACCAAACATCAGCTTTTTCATGATGCTCTTTTATAGCGGGCATACATATATCGAATGATTTTTGTGATGACAGAGGTACACATGCATAAAAAGGTCATCACCACGACCCAATACATATTTGACATGTCAAACCCAGTATAGGCAAATATGAAAATAGTGGAAACTGCAAATGTGATGATAAGAACGATGTAAACTCGCTTAAAGATGCAGTAGCCAACAATCCCCCATATCAAAGATAACAAAGGCAATGTAAATAAGATCAGCGCCATGGGATGAAGAAAGAAAACACTCATCATGTCACTCTCCTTTATGAACTGATGATGAACCGAATATGTATCATATTAAAAGGAAATCTGTGTGTTGTAAACCAAAATTGGAATTTAACTGAAAGTATTTCATGTTGAATGGAAAAAGACTGCTTTCAGTAAGCAGTCCATTTCGCTAAGCTTTCAAATATTCAAGTCGGAGCATTTTGATGTGTGAAAAAAAATCTAACGATTGATCACCTGAATGATTTTTTCCTGAGCATCTTGTGCCTCAGGAATTGGCATGACGACAAACACATGCAGCATTTCTGGATAAACAAAGGTTTTCATGTCAATTCCTTGTTCTGTTAGCTTTTCATCAAGCTTTAGTGCATCTGGATATAAAATATCATGTGTTCCAATAAAATGAGTGATCTTCCCAAGACCATTAAAGTCACCATGAATTGGACTGATTAATGGATCAGTTATCCTTTTATCTGCTGCCCAAATTTTTGTAATGACATCTATTCCTTCTGGCGCTAGAATGGGATCTTTATCGGCATATTCAGATATAAGAGGATTGCTTAAACTCATATCAACACATGCAGATAATAAAATAATATCTTTCGGCTGCGGCAGACCTTCCATCTTTAAAAGATGCGTAAGGCCAAGAGAGATATTTCCACCCGCTGAATCTCCCATAATCGTTAATTGATCGGTACTCTCAATGGTTTTCAGTATTTCTTTATATAGATTTAGGATTTTTGGATAGGTATCTTGGTAGCTGTAATGAGGTAATTTAGGGTAAATAGGAGCGACCACTTTGGCGTTAAGGGATTGAGCCATTTTATCCATGTACCACCAATGGAAATTGAGAGGCTGGTTTACCCAGGCACCGCCATGTATATATAAAATCACCTTTTGCTTTTGCGGCATTTGGTCATTCAATGTGAAAACCTGCATTCCTTCGAAAGTCTGCTCCTTTATCTCACTAACTAATTTCACATCATCTCCGATTGCATAAGGCTTTATATTTTCTATTTGAGACAGAAAGTTTTTGGTTTTTTCGACACTAGCAAAACTCTCTTTATTACTTTGGAACGTGAATAATTTTTCATATTGAATGCTTTCTTCAGAACGTTCTCCATTAAAAAATTCGACACTCATTTTGTTTTCTCTCCTTTATGTTTATTCGTCATCCTGATTCATGACACGAAATGATTTGAGATACACTTGTACTTCTTTCTCAGGAGTCTTTAATAGGTTAGATAGAAGGTCTTGAATGAGACGGAGATTGTTAATTTTCTTTTCAATTTCTTCATGTTTGTGATGTACAATTCTTTTTAAAGTATCAGGTTCTATGTCTTGACTCAGCATTTCCAATATTTCTTTTATTTCCTTTAGTGAATAACCCAATGATTTGGCATCTTTGATCAATTGAATTTTCACAATATAATCTTCTGTGTATAGTCTATAACCGTTCGAACGGCGTCTCGGGACAGGTAAAATGTTGTGTTCTTCATAGTAACGAATTGCGGCAGGGCTTATTCCTGTTTGTTTGGCAAGTTCTCCTCTAGTCATCAACTCCGTCGTTACTCCTTTTTCGTGATTTTGTCTTACTATATTTACATTATAAAGGTTGAACTATACTTCAAGGTCAAGATATGTTTTCGTGAAAAATAAAACACCATCGCATGCAGCCGGTTAAGGCGCTCACGATGGTGTTTTACATCATTCAATTTGCTTTTATAGGTTTTCTCCATTTGATGCGATTACATTTTTGTACCAGAAGAATGAGTCTTTCCGGTAACGATTCAGTGTACCATTTCCTAGGTCGTCTTGATCCACATAGATCAAACCATAGCGTTTAGTCATTTGAGATGTTCCGCAGCTGATTAAGTCAATGCAGCCCCAAGGTGTATATCCCATTAAGTCAACACCTTCTTTTACTGCTTCTTTCATCTGTTCAATATGTTTTTTCAAATAATCAATTCGATATTCATCGTGTACTTTTCCGTCTTGTGTCAATGTATCTCTTGCGCCAAGTCCATTTTCACAAACAAATAAAGGCTTTTGGTATCTGTCGTACAGTTTAATTAATGAAATGCGCAGACCCATTGGATCAATTGGCCAATCCCATTGTGATAATTCCAAGTGCTCATTTTTAATCGGGCTGTCAAACGTACCCGCTAGCTCAGCAGCATCTTCACGCGCTTCTGCTACGTGGGACATATAGTAGCTGATGGCAACAAAGTCAACAGTGCCCTCTTTCAAAATTTGTTCATCCTGCTCTTCAATATCCAATTTGATTTGATTATCAGCAAAGTATTTCACCATGTATGTTGGATATTCGCCTCTAGCTTGAACATCAGGATAGAACATATTCAATTGATTCGATTTGACTGCCTGCAGCTGATCCTCTGGCTTTGTTGTTTTTGCATAGGCTTCAATTTGGTTAATCATACAGCCAATTTGGACATTTGGAATGATTTCCTTCGCTGCCTTCACTGTTAATGCACTCGCCACAAATTGATGGTGAGACGCTTGGTAAGCAGCCTGTAACTTATGATCTACTAAATCCTCTAAAATTCCAGCACCTGTATAAAGGCTATTGAGGTTCATATTCATTTCATTAAACGTAATCCAATATTTCACTTTGTTTTTATATCTTTCTAAAATCGCACGTGCGTATTTTTCGAACAAAGGGACAAGCTCTCTACTCATCCACCCATTATATTTTTCTGTTAAAGTAATTGGCATTTCATAATGAGACATCGTGACTAGCGGTTCAATTCCATATTTCGCACATTCATCAAATACTTTATCGTAAAAAGCCAATCCTTCTTCATTCGGCTTGTCCTCTAAGCCTGTTGGAAAGATTCTTGCCCATGAGATAGACAAACGAAAGACTTTAAATCCCATTTCTGCAAACAGTGCAATGTCTTCTTCATAACGATGATAAAAATCAATTCCGCGTCTTTTTGGGAAATCATATGCCTCAGAATTTTCCTTGTACTTGTTTAGTTCAGCTGAACTAACATCGAATGTAAAGTTGTTCACTTTTCCTTGTGCATAAGGATCTTTATATGCAGCGAAGTCTGAAGTTGACAGCCCTTTTCCGCCTTCTAAATATGCGCCCTCTATTTGATTGGCAGCGGTTGCGCCACCCCATAGAAAATTATCTGAAAATCCTTTTTTTAATTCTTTCATTTCAATCATCCCTTCTATTTAAGATTAATGAATAAGCATTAAGAGTTTATTTTCTCCTGCGTTGACATAAGACTCACCTGTATAGATAACATCCAGGTACTTCGAGGAATTAGTGACGATCATAGGTGTCACGACATCTAATCCTTTTGATTGAATTCCTTCTATATCAAATGATAATAAATGATCCCCGATGTTGATTTCATCTCCTTCTTCCACCAATACCTCAAAGAATTGACCATTTAAGCTGACGGTATCAATCCCTACATGTATCAATAATTCAACCCCATCTTCTGAAACCAAACCTATTGCATGTTTAGTAGGTGTAACGGTCACTACTTTTCCGGAAAACGGTGCTTGTACCACCCCCTTATCAGGCATAATCGCTACTCCCTTGCCCATCATTTCGCTTGAGAAGACGGCATCATTTACTTCAGATAAAGGAACGACCTGACCAGTTATAGGTGCTTGTACTTCATAAGGATTTACTTGATAGGCAGCTTGTTGATTGACTGCATTTTCTGGATTTTTAGATGGCTTTTCCTGTTTTTCCGGCTGACCTTCATCCTTTGTGGCAGGTTCCTTGAACCCAAGAAACATAGTGGCAAGCAGTGATACCAAAAAGCTCAGCGCTATTCCAATTAAAGCCAGCTGGAAATTGTTCGTGCCTTTCATAATGTAGGTTGGCAGAGATGTCATACCTGGAATTGAAAATGCTGTCGTTTTGACTGAGAATAAACCATAAAAACACCCGCCAACTGCGCCGCCTATTAATGAAGCATAGAAAGGCTTTTTCAATCTCAGTGTTACTCCATAAATGGCTGGTTCTGTGATTCCAAAGAAACTCGGAAGCAATGTTGATAACGCTAAAGACCTTGTTTCTACTCGTTTCGTGCGAATGATGACACCTAAAACGGCGCCTGCTTGTGCCATATTGGCAATAAAATTCATCGGAAGCAGCATGACATCGTACCCAACTTTTTCAAAGCTGGCAAACGTGCTTGGGAAGAATGCGTAATGCATCCCAGTTAGCACAATTAAGGGCATGAGGCCTCCCATTAATAAACCTGCAATTGGACCAGCAAAATGGAATAAAGAAGTGAAAAAGATCTCTAAATACTGTCCGAAAACGTTTCCAATAGGCGCTATGAAAGCTAGTGTAAGAGGCGCTGTGATCATTAAACTTAGTACCGGTGTAAACACGATGCTTAAGGATTTTGGAATCACTTTCGTCATCCACTTATCAATAAAGCTAAGCAGCAGCACGCCTAAAATAATCGGTAAGACAGAAGAAGTATAATTATTTAATGGAATACTCAATCCTAAAAAACTAAGTGGATCGGCCCCTTTTGCTGCCCCTTCCACCATGGTGGGATACAATAAAATCCCAGCGAGTGCCATCGCGAGAGATTCTCGTGTTTTAAATTTCTTCGCTGCAGAATAAGCAATGAGGAAAGGTAAAAAGTAAAAGACAGCATTTGAAAAGATTTGAAGTACAGCATAGGTAGAGCTTTTTTCCGTCATCCAGCCTAAACTAACGAACAAAGCCATGATCCCTTTAATCAATCCACTACCAACAATCGCTGGCAAAATGGGTGTGAAAATTCCGCTAATGACATCGAATACGACTTCGATTGGATTCATCTTTGACGTATTTTTGGCAGGAGTAGAATCATTGCTGCGCTCACCAATCAGATGGTCAATTTCCTCATAGACCTCTGCAACTTTTGCTCCAATAATGACTTGGAATTGTCCGCTTTGGAATTGCGCTCCCAGCACACCGTCTACTGTTTTTAGTTCATCTACTTTTACCTGTTTTTCATCGTTGATATTAAATCTCAGCCTCGTAATACAATGCCAGCTTTGAGATATATTGTCGTTCCCGCCGATTAATTTGATAATTTCTTGCGCCAATTCTTTGTTTCCCATGTCTTCACCCCTTCATTTTCACAAAAAAAACCTAAACAAAATCCACCATTAGAAAGACCATTCTTCTAAATGGAGATTTGTTTAGGTTAATGCTTTTTCATAACACGCCTAATAGAAATCATTTTTATTTTGTTGATGTTTCTTTGTGATTCTTTCAATATGAATGACTAAAAAAACAAGTTCGTCTTCAGTGACATTCCAATTGAATTCCCGCTTTAACATTTCTTTAATAATCAATCCGCATGCATAGCTCTTCATATAACGATCCTGAATTAATTCTTTTAATGAATCATCCATTTGCTGCGGAGGTTGATTTGTTTCCTGTCTGACAATAAAATATCTCAAATGAGTGATAAACCTTGAATAATCTATCGATGATTTATCTAATACCATCTCGAAAATGTTTTGAATAATCTTAACGATTTCCTTCGTGAGATGGGTCATTTTGATCGTATCTCCCATAGACTGACCATCTATTTGAGCGTTTACAAAATGAAGGGCAATGAGTGAAGCCTCTGTATCATGAAAAGTAATACCCATCATTTTTTGAATAATTTTAAGTGCTTTTTTCCCAATTTGATATTCTTGAAAATATAGATGTGGAATTTCCCATACAATAGGGTTTTCATATTCCATTTTTTCTTGATGCCTTTGAATAGAAAAGGTAAGATGATCAGATAGCGAAAACAGCATGCTAGAACCTAATTTTTTATTCAACATTTCTTCGCCCATATGAATGATTTTTTCAGTTAATAAAAGAATATCAGTTGGGATAGCGGCAAGTTGAGATTCTAATGGAGACGTCTGATCAGAATAAAATGTCTTACTGACAGCGCTCTCATCAAGTGTATCACCCTTTTTCTTCTTAAAGCCTATTCCTGTACCAAAAACAACTACTTCATTTTGAGTGTCTGTTAGAGCTAATACGATATTATTGTTTAAAACTTTAACGACGGTGAACATCTTCATCCCACCCTACCTAAAACTGCTAAAAAAGCATAAAAAAAACACCAAAATCTCAGCAAACAACGTACAAATGTACAACATGTTTACCTGACTTGGTGGTGCCTGATGATATCAGTAACACTCCTGCATCGGTTACGACTTTATTGTAAACACAGGATAAACCAAAGTCAACTATTTTTTTAGGTAAAATAGATTTAAATACCTATATTATAGTATGTCATTTATGAAGCGTTTTAAAAGGTAAACATATTTAAGGTTGCTGTAAGGTTCAGATTAATACAGGTTAAGGTTGAGGTAGTACAATGGGTTTGTAAGGAAGTGAGGGATGAGTCAAATAGTCCTCTCTTCTAAATCAATCATAGAGGTGAAAAGGTTTGAGAGAAAATAAAATTTTGTCTTCATTATGTTACTTCAGTATCTTTTTTGCGCCATTTCTGTTTCCGATTATCGTCTATTTCTTAGGAAAGGACGAAGTGAAATATCATGCGAAAAAATCGCTATGGACGCATGTTATTCCTTATTTGATTCTCGGCATCGGTATCGCCGGTTCAGGTTTACTTGGCATGAATGATATCAGTCATGCTGGTCCGTTCTTAATTGCAACGTATGCTGTGACATTCCTTGTGGCGATCTACTTCTTCATTTGGAACATTGTGAAAGGCATTAAAGTGTTTTCAGAATAACAGATGAAAAAAACGGTTCTGTGATTGAGCAGAACCGTTTTTTTGTATGTCCGTTCAAACGTGTAATTGGATATCAATCGTTGTTCCTTCCCCTATTATACTTTGTATCGTAATATCCCCGCCGTGCTTTTGGATAATATCCTTTGCAATGGCCATCCCGAGACCAGAGCCTGCATGTGTCCCTCCTGTATTCGTCCCTCTATAGTAGCGGTCAAATACTTTTTCTAGCTCTGCCTCTTCGATTCCTTTGCCGTTGTCTTTAATTGTGATGTGGGTATTTTCTTTTTGTTCAAGCTGTACAATGATTTTCACATCAGCATCATTGTGAACAAGGGCATTTAAAATGAGATTGGTGACCGCTCTTCGTATGAGGATCGTATCAATATTCAGCATGAGCTTGTCTACATTCGTTTGCAGCTCAATGGACTGATCTGCATATCTCGAATCGTTTAGGATATCAATTAACGTTTCACGCAGCAATGGCACAATGTTCACCAGCTCTTTATGCAGCATCACGTCGTTATTTTTCAGCCTTGTTGTTAAATTTAGATCCTCCATGACATCTTTGATGTACAGTGATTTATTCTCTATGATGCTGGCATAATGTCTGATGTCTTGATCTGAAAGAGGATAATTTGGATCTTTCATGATTTCTGCATAGCCTTGAATAGAAGCTAGCGGCGTTTTAATATCATGAGAAATATGGGTGATCCATTCTTCCCGCATTTGCTCTAATTTGTCTTTTTCTTTTTTGCTTGAAGCGAGCTGCTCTGATAAGTGATTGACATTATAGAAGACATCTTTATAAATTCCTTTAGCAGGCAGATTTGTCGTGTAATCTCCGTTTGCCAGCCGCTGGATGCCATGAATGGCAAGGCCGAGCGGTTTTGTGAGCTGCCGGCTGAAAAAGTAACCAATGAGTAACGCAATGATGGCATCGATTGATAATAAAATCATCGTCCCGATATTAAGTTTTGTTACTAAGTCCTTTGTGTTGAACGAGAATAGGTATTTTCCGATGGAAGGGTCTTTAAATCCGATAAAGTAGCTGTATTCTTTATCCTTTATTTTTTTTCCGCCAGCATAAATGGTCGAAAATAATTGCTTATCTTTATATTTATGTAAGTTCACGATTTCTATCGGTGTATATTTGTTCTTTAATCCTTTAGGTGCCCGCGCATGATAGACGTCTTGTCCATTTTCGTCTAAAATTTGAATCCATGCATTCTGTTGTTTTAAAGCTTTCTGTCCTTCTTTGTTTACGGTCATTCCTTGATCAGAAAAAGAGACGTATTGTTCAAATGATCTTGTGAAGGTTTCGGGCGTATTTTTCTCGTTATGCTGGCTGTTTGCCTGAAGTACGACCCAAATCATAAATCCGAATAAGTTGATAAAGACCGTGATTATGGTCACGATAATGACAGAGACCATATACCTGCCTGTTAATCGCCATTTCATCCTTACGCATCCTTTACAACAAATTTATACCCAAGCCCTTTGACTGTGACGAGAAACTCTGGTGTTGACGGGGAATTCTCTATTTTTTCCCGAAGTCTTCGGATATGAACCATCACCGTATTGTCAGAACCGAAGAAGTCTTCTCCCCAAACAGTTTGATAAAGCGTTTCTTTACTGATGACACGGTTCGGGTGCTGCAAGAAATAGGACATAAGCAGAAGCTCTTTTGGCGTGAGATCAATAGTCACGCCATTTTTAGTCAGTTCTGCTTGCTGCTCGTTTAACTCAAACGGTCCTTTTTTGATCACGGGATCGGCTTGAGATGACTGCAAGTATGAGACCCGTCTCAGCTGCGCTTTCACCCTGTAGGCGACTTCCTTTGGGCTGAACGGTTTTGTAATGTAGTCATCCCCGCCGATGGCAAGTCCTACAATTTTGTCTGATTCCTCTCCCTTTGCTGATAAAAAGATAATCGGAACATGGGAGGTCTCTCTGATTTGTCTGCAAATATCATAGCCTTCACCGTCTGGCAGCATAATATCAAGTATGACAAGATCGGGTTGTTCTTGATGGAATTTTGCCAAACCATCACGGGCAGTTGAAGCTGTTATGACGCGATCAATGCCTTCTCTTATTAATACTGTGTTGATTAATTCTAAAATTTCTTTTTCGTCATCGATTACTAATACTTTACTTTGATGCTTTGGCATACATTGATCACTCTCCTGAAGTCATTGTTATTATTATACCCAATGTGAGTACATAGTGAAAAATCAACTTCCTACTTGCATAAAAAAAGCCAATTTTCTCATTTTAAAAGAAAATTGGCTTTTGGTGATTCAATTCATTCTAGCGTTTGACCACAAATGTTGTCACACTTTGAGCCGGGAGATGAGCCCAAAATTGATTACCTGATATATTTAAGTCTGTACCAGGCTGAAGGTTGCTGTTGCTGCTCGTAATCCACCTTGACGCTTGCGAAGCAGTTCCATTTTGCATCACAAAGTGCTGATTGACTCCTGTATTGTTTTTATTGATTGCGACAATGACGACTTGATTGTTTCCTTTATAGGCAGATACGAAAACATTTGGTTCAGGACTTTTCGTTGCATCAATCCTGATGTATCCTGGGCGTACAAATTTGGAGAAATGCGCCATGTTGTAACCGCGTTTGCTGATCATTCCGTCTTCCTTCATAGGGCCGTAGGATCTGCGGATGTACCACCAAACATATGCCTGAAAGTCCCCTTCTACCATCGAATGGTGAATATGCTCTGAAACCCCTAATGCTTCAGGCCAGCGGTCGGCTGAATTGTTATCGCTATTCGGGTAGTAGACCTCTGTCATCCAAAGCTCCTTTCCCCCTCCTTTTTGTTTGAACAGAGGATACGGAAGCTGGCTGATTTGGGTTCCGTACAAATGGGCTCCGAGAATGTCCATATTTCCAAGCGCCTGTGGATCGTTTAAGATAGGATCTGATATATTTTTAAGGTATTGAAAGGATTCTGGCGCAATTACGCGGGCATTAATAGAGCCGGCATTTTCTCTCATGAAACGCAGAATTTCCTGAGGAGTCCACCATGTCCATTCATGTGCATAATCGGGCTCGTTTTGTACGGATATCGCATAGAGATTGACGCCGTTATTTTTCATATACGTCACAAAATCGTTCAGATGCTGAGCATATGCCGCGTATTGATTGTATCTCAGCCGTTTTGCAGTTGTACCATTACGGTTGAAGGTCTCCACCATTTGGCTTGGAGGATTCCAAGGTGAAGCGATCACTAAAGCTCCATGCTCTATTGCTCTTTTGGCAGTGGCGACCTCTCTATGCCAATTATTTCTGTTCTCATCTACATAAATTCTTAGAATCGAAAATCCTAACTGATTCTGCCCATTCCCAAAGGCGGTTTCCCTTTGAGGTGCGGTCAAATCACCAATCCAAGCTGGGTGGTTCATTCCGCCAAATCCGCGAATCACTTGTCTTTCTGCATTGATATTAATATTGGCATCTGCTGCTGAAACTTGAGTCACGAAAGGTCCGATGAACATGACAGACAGCATGGTGAAGCAGACCAATAAAGTGCAGATTGGTTTTTTGATCATTGACATCAAATTTTTCCACTCTCCTATCATTTTGTCATCTTTTGTTATTGAGTAAACCGCCAGGAATCAAATTGAAATAGGTTTGCACCTGTTCCTGTAAAGACAAAAAATACGTTGTGCACGCCAGCTGCTCCGTTTATTGTCGTTTCTACTTCTCGCCAGTTGTTCGTTCCGCCTGTGGAAGGGACATTTAGTGTTCCGACGAGTCTGCCGTCAGGGCTTCCGAGCCGTACTTCTATTTTTCCGCCTGCATTTGATGCTACATTCGCTTTAAATGTTCTTGCGCCGCTTGATCCGAAATCAACGTTACTGGCAGCCACCCAATCTCCGTTTTGAATGTTTGTGACATGCTGGTTATTGACTGGTCCGCCTGGGGCTGAGGAGGCCTCTGTTAAAATGCGTCCATTCCATGCAAATGTTTCAGCTTCTACCCGCTGATATGGATTTAGATTGGATAGCTGTTTGACGCCTTCATAATTGGCTGCTACCTCTTGAAGGGAGCCGTCAGCATTATGCACAAGCTTATTAATGTGCGGAGATCTGTAGCCTTTTCCTGCTCCATATAAGGCAGAGCTGACTGTTTGGGTATGATACACGACATACCATTCGTTTTTAAAATTGAACACAGCATGATGGTTGTTACCGCCTCCCCCGAAAAATGCACCCGGATTTTTCAGGAAGTGCCCTCTATACGTAAAGGGACCCATCGGACTTGAGCTCGTCATATAACCGATCTCACCAGGTGGTTTATCTGCTGGGTGGGAGCCGCCAAAGTTGATGCAATAGGAATAGTAATAGGTTCCGTTATACTTATGCATCCCCGAGTCTTCAAACATAAAAGGAGCATCAATGGTCGAGGCGCTGCCCACAACACTTGTCATATCAGACCCTAGTTTTAGAACTCTTGCTGTTTTAGGATTGGCCCATTGTCCCTGCGTTGGATTAGAACCGCCTGGAACACCTCCACCGGCATATAAATAACCAGAGCCGTCATCATCTACAAAAACGGCTGGATCAAACAGCCATACAACACCGGACATTCCTGGTGTATTTGGTGTGACGAGCGCTTTTCCGATAGGATCTGTCCATGGACCGATTGGGGAGTCTGCTGTAAGAACGCCAATCCCTCCGCCGCTGTTCGCGAAATAAAGGAAAAATTTATCTTTCCCATTGATCTTTTTCACCGCGGCTGATGGAGCCCAGGAAGCACCTGCCCATTTAGCAATCCCTTTGCCGCCATTTGCCCCATTTGCACCGGCTACTGGAATCGCGCCATGATCTGTCCAGTTCACCATATCTGCTGAAGAGATGACGAAGACCCTATTCAAATTGGCAAAAGAATTATCCTTAATCGTTCCGTTGCTGTGATATTCATAGTCATCACTTGACATATAAATGTACACTCTTCCGTTATAGGTGAGCGCAAACGGGTCAGCACCCAAATGGTGGTCTATGAGCGGGTTTGCATTTCCTACACGTTTTGCAATTGTTGTGCTTGCCGCACTCGCATCATATACCGGTAAACAACTCAGTATCAAAGCAAAAATCAATAAACCAACGCCGCACTTCATCCTCGTCCTCATCGTTTCATTTCCTCCTGTTTTCATCTTCCTAATATTGGGGTTTAGGCCCAATTTCAAAATATGTTGATAGGGACTGATGAAGAATGAATATAAAGAATGATTTCTAGTGCAAATCCTTGCTGGAATCAAGATGAAAACCCTTACTTTTTGACTAGAAGACAACAAAAAATGCAGTCTCCCATGCTGGGGCTGCATTTTTTCTTCATGATTCATTGCATGTAGCTTACATATAACGAGCGGTGACCATTTTCTTTCTTGTGTAAAATTCTACTCCGTCAGTTCCATTGGCATGTAAGTCTCCGTAGAAAGAATCCTTCCAGCCGGAAAACGGGAAGAATGCCATTGGTGCAGGTACACCGATGTTTACGCCGAGCATGCCCGCTTCAATGTTTTCGCGAAATTCTCTTATGCTTGATGCACTGTCCGTATACAGGCAGGCACCGTTCGCAAATTTTGATTGATTGGACAGGTCGATTGCTTCTGCTAATGAAGAAACACGGACAATTGATAAGACTGGGGCGAAAATCTCGTCCTGCCAAATTTTCATTTGATTTGTGACATGATCAAAGATTGTCGGTCCGACGAAATACCCTTCTCCATTTGTTTCGTGATCTTGCCGTCCATCACGAATAAGGCTTGCTCCTTCTTCAATCCCTGACTGGATGTATTGAAGCGTTCGTTCTTTATGTTCCTTTCGAATGACTGGACCAAGAAAGACGTCTTCATTGATCCCGTTTCCAATGACGAGCTCGTTTGATTCATCAACTAATTTTTGAATCAACTCATCAGCCACTTCCTCTTCCACTGCGACAACGGCTGCGGCCATGCAGCGCTCTCCTGCTGATCCGAAGGCAGCCCCGATGATTTGTTTGGTTGCCGCTTCTAAATCCGCATCTTTGAGGACAATGGAGTGATTCTTTGCGCCTGCAAGTGCTTGGACACGTTTGCCATGCTCTGTTCCTTTTTTATAGACATATTCTGCGACTGGCTGAGAGCCGACAAACGATATGGCTTTGACCTTTTGATGTTCAAGCAGGCCATTGACGACATCGTGCGCTCCATTGACAATGTTGAGAACACCTTTTGGAAGACCCGCTTCTTCAAACAGCTCTGCTAACCGTGCCGCAAGAATAGGCGTTCGTTCTGAAGGTTTTAAAACAAACGTATTTCCGCAGGCAATGGCAAGCGGGAACATCCAGCAAGGAACCATCATTGGAAAGTTAAATGGCGTAATACCGCCGATGACGCCAATTGGATAGCGGTACATGCCTGATTCAAGTCCAGTCGCAATATCTGGCAGCTGTTTTCCCATCATTAAGGTTGGTGCGCCCGCAGCAAATTCCACACATTCAATCCCGCGCTGCACTTCTCCTTTTGCCTCAGTTACACTTTTTCCGTTTTCAATCGTTACGAGTTCAGCCAGCTCATCCCAGTTCTCAACGAGTAACTGCTGGTATTTAAATAAAATGCGTGCACGCCGGGGAACAGCTGTCTTAGACCAAGTGGTAAACGCTTCTTGTGCTGCTTGTACCGCACGTTCGACATCTGTTTTTGTTGAAAGCGGCACTTCCGCGATGATTTCGCCAGTAGCTGGGTTATACACTGCCTCTGTTTGACTTGTTTCTGCCTCAATCCATTGTCCGCCAATATAATTTTTCAACGTTTGTACATCTGTTTTGGTCATGTTCCCTCTCTCCTCTTTGTTAAAGAATGTCATGCTTAAAGGGTGTGTATGTATCGCCATTGTCTCATCTAATGGTCATTCATCTGTATACACTCTTTGTCAAATCAAACGGCAGTTTTGGTTTACGTTGTGATAAACCGCTTTAGTCAGGCTCTTGTTCAACACAGATTGGATGGTTTTTGACATATGGCACCAGAATGCCAAAAATTCATGATGTATTTTTGATTAACTATTGGGTAACTTTAGAAAAATCATAATATGAAAATGGGTCTCAGTCAATCCTCTTTTTGCTTCATAAGAAAAACCTGATGCAAGGTGCATCAGGTAGAGGCTGGTTCATTTCTGTTATTTGGTTGATGCGGCATATTGATTTGGTTCTATATAATTTGGCAGCATCTCTCCATGTGCTTCAATGAGTTCATCACATAATTGAATGGTGTCATCAATTGATAATTCAGCGCTTGTGTGTGGATCCAGTAGAGCTGCTTGATAAATGTGTTCTTTTTTACCACTGATTGCTGCTTCAATCGTCATCAGCTGTGAGCTGATATTCGTTCGGTTGAGTCCAGCCAATTGTTCAGGGATCTCTCCGACATAGCAAGGCATGATGCCGCTTCGATCTGCCACACACGGTACTTCTACACAGGCTTTTTCAGGCAGGTTCTCAATGAGCCCGCCAGTATTCAGAACATTTCCGCCAAATTTAAAGGGAACGTTCGTTTCGATGGCTTCAATGATACGTGAACCATATTCTTTAGAGCGGGTATGTGTGATCTGTGTGTTTCCTACAAGGTCATGCTTCATTGTATTCCAATTGTTGATTTGTTCCTCGCAGCGTCTCGGGTATTCATCGAGCGGAATGTTAAACTGACCGATTAGTTCTGGGTACCGTGATTTGATGAAATATGGATGGTATTCGGCATTGTGCTCTGAGGATTCTGTGACATAGTAGCCGAATTTATCCATCAGTTCAAAACGAACCATATCATGATGCCGCGATTGCTGCTTTTCTTTTGCTCGTCTTTTGATTTCTGGATACAAGTCTTTACCATCCCGTTTTACCTCTAATAACCATGCCATATGGTTAATGCCGGCGATTTTTTCTTCAATGCCTTCATGATCCATTTCAAGTGATTCAAATAGGTCCTTTGTACACACCTGCACACTATGACAGAGACCAACCGTTTGAATCTGAGTATAGCGAAGCATCGCACCTGTCAGTGTGGCCATTGGGTTCGTGTAATTTAACAATAAAGCATTTGGGCAAACCTCTTCCATATCCTTTGCAAAGTCAAGCATGACAGGAATCGTTCGAAGGGAGCGGAAGATGCCGCCGATCCCTATCGTATCTGCAATTGTTTGTCTTAATCCGTATTTTTTTGGTATTTCAAAATCAATGACAGTACTTGGCCGGTAGCCTCCAACTTGGATGGCATTGATGACATATTTCGCACCCTGTAAGGCTTCTTTCCGGTTGTGATAGGACTGGATGGTCACATTTGCATCGTAATTTGCTTTTAAATGCCGGAGCATCGTTTCTGATTCTTTCAGCCGGTTGTGGTCGATATCATATAATGCGAATTCAAAGCCTGCAAGGGCGGGAACAAACAAACAATCTCCTAATATATTTTTAGCAAACACGGTACTCCCTGCACCGATAAATGTAATTTTAGACATAGACGACTCTCCTTTTTACATCTATATTTGGCTATCCTTTGATAGAGCCTTGTGAAAGCCCTGCGATAAAATATTTTTGTAAAAGTAAAAACATCGTGACCATTGGCAGCATCGCAATGAGTGCAGCTGCACCAACGAGCTGAAGCTGATGCTGATTTTGACCAAAAAAATGGGATAAGGCGACCGTGAGTGTATGCATCTCTTTATCTTGCAAAAAGAAGATAGCAAATTGATAGTCGTTCCAAATATACACGCAGGCAATGATTAATACAGAAGCGGTAATGGGCTTCAGAAGCGGAAAAACGACAGTGAAAAAAACTCTGAGTGTCCCTGCTCCATCAATACGGGCAGCTTCTTCAAGCTCCTTTGGAATTGTCGACCGGATAAAGCCTGAGTATAAGAAAATCGTCAGCGGCAAAAAAGCAGCCACATTGTTTAGAATAGCAATTTGATAGGTGTTCATCATCCCGATTTGAACGACCATTTTATAGAGCGGGACAAGGGCTGTAAGCGGTGGAATGACCATAATGGCAATAAATAAAACATAGACTGCTTTATTCAGCTTTGTGTTCCTTCTTGCAAGCGGATAGGCTGCAAGAGATCCAAACATAATAAGCAATACAGCGGAGCTGAACGTAATGATCACTGTATTCAAAAAAGACTGGCCAAGCTGAGCCTCTGTCCATGCTGTGCGGAAGTTTTCAAGATGCAGCGCTTTCGGAAACAGCCATTTTGAACTGAAATCTCCTATTCCCTTTAATGATGTCGTCACCAAAATATAAAATGGAATGAGATGCAGCAATGTGATCAATAGTGCGAGGACGGAGTACCATCTTTTCTTGCGCTTATAGGCGTTATCCATCACACCTCGGTCTCCTTTCGTTTGAAATAAATCAGCGCTGCGACACTAATGACAAGGATGATGACCGCCATGAAAACCCCTTGCGCCGCTGCATAGCCTGCATCCTGACGTTTGAAATACAGATCATACATAAAGGTCGACATGGATTGCGAGGAATCTCCAGGTCCGCCGCCCGTGAGTGCCACAATGACATCAAAGAGCTTGAGCCCGCCAATGACATTCAGCACAACATTAATGGTGATCGACGGCATAAGCAGCGGCAATGTGATCCGCCTAAATTGCTGGAAGCTCGATGCGCCATCTAATTGCGCCGCTTCATAATAATCCTTAGGAATACTTTGAAGTCCTGCTAAATAAATGATCATCGCAATCCCGACGAATTGATATGTGTTGACAAGCACAATGATCCATGTGTTGAATTGCGGGTTGCCGAGCGCATTTATTTGATCGAATCCAAAAAGCGTCACCACATCATTTAAGGCACCGCCTTGGTAAGCAAACACAAAATACCAAATATAACCCATCGCAATCGGGCTGATCATGACAGGTAAATAGATGACCGTTCTTGTGATGGCTTTCATCTTTAAGCTTTGATTTAATAAGAGAGCATACCCAAGTCCGAGGATATTTTGTAAGATGGTACTCCCAATTCCATAGAGAAGCGTGTTTTTGACAACAAGCCATGTCGTTGGATCCTGAAGCAGCCGCTCATATTGCCCAAGACCAATCCATTGATAAGTTTGTGAGAAACCGTTCCAATTTGTAAAAGAAAGCTGAATGCCGTTCAAAAAAGGATAAATGATAAAGGTACTAACGACGAGAACAGCTGGCATGTACATCCACCAAAGTGATGAATTCTGGCGTTTTTGCATCTTTTGTTTTGGTAAAGAGGTGAATGCGGCTGGCTGCTTTGCTTTTGTGATGTCATTCATTGGCTACACTCCTGTTTCAGCATCCATCGGCTATTGTTTTTTCAAACGCTTATATTCCTCTTCCATTTTCTTTGATAACTGTTCTGGTGTGATGGAGCCTGCTAATAATTCTTGACCCGTTGTTGCCATGACCGCCCACATTCCGCTTGGTAAGTATTTTCGATCGAAATACGGTTCAATCTTCACCTGTTCGTATTGATCGTAAAATGTAGAGTAATAGTTTTTCGCTTTCACTTGTTTTAGAGCTGTTTCAGAGGATGTGCCCTCGGCGATTTTTTTTGCGTTTTCAGGTTTTGCTAAAAAATCGATGAATTGTTTTGCTTCTTTTAGATGCTTAGAGTCTTTCCAAGCAGCAACAGTAAAACGTTCTCCTCCAATCCAGCTTTGTTCATCTCCTTCATGAATGGCTGGAACAGGCATCGTGCCTACTTTGATCGATGAATTCAGTTCTGTCGCTTCAGGTCCTAAGGATCCTCCGACAAAGGTGAAGGCGATTTTGTTTTGTGCCATGAGTTCAGGCGCTTGAGAGAGTTTCGCTGTCAGGACATCCTTGTTTAAAAGGTCTTGATCCTTCAGATCTTTCATGAATTGTGCAAGCGGTGTATAGAGAGACCAATCAAATGATCCGTTTTCAAGTTCCTTTCCGTATTGATGCTTTTGATCGGTGATTAATAAAGGCGTCGCCAGCTCATCAAAGACTTGGGCAATATTTGAGTTATCTCCTCCTGGTATCCAGAGCGGCACAACATCTCCTTTACTTTTTTCTTTCACTGTCAGCAAAGCAGATTTAAGTTCATCAAGTGTTCTAGGGACTTCAATGCCATATTTCTTTAATAGATTGGCATTAAAGCTAAGCCCGTCTTTTGCTTGATTCAGCGGATAGGCGTATACTTTGCCATCTTGGTCTTTTAAAATCTGGTCGAGTGAAGGATCAAGCTGTTTGACCCAATCCATCTCTTTTAAATCAGCTACATACTCGCTATAGCGCAGTTTGGCCCAGCCATGTGTATCAAACAGGTCTGGCATATCGTTTGCCCCCATTTTGACGCGAATCATATCTTCATAGCTGTTGCCTGGGAAATTGGCATCGATTCGAATCTGCTCATGCTCCTTTTCAAACTCACGAATGACTTCTTCAAACGCTTTTCTTTCCCCGCTGTTGCTCATCGTTGAAAATAGCGTCAAGGTCACCTTTCCATTTGCTTCAGAAGAGCCGTTATTGCCGCAGGCAGACAAAATCATGGTCAAGAAAACGGCTGCAGTCAGCAGCATGATTTTTTTATTCATGGTTTCCTCCTTTTGATCACTGAAAATTCAGACGATAATTGGTAGAATTCATGCAGTTGCGGAAACAAAAGAAGTCCATTATACTGGAATTCTATTCTTTTCAAAGAGATAAGAGAGCATATCGGCAGGCTGCCTTATGTTCAGCATGATCTGGCCATCATGCTAAGCAGCTTGCTTTCTGCTTTTTTGTCTCTTTTTTGTTAGCTGAAATCGATGGTTCACCCCCTTTCATGGATGAGACATGTACTGCCTCGCTCGATGAGTGTTGTTGGCACGACGACTTTTAGAGGAAGTTTTCTTCCGTTTATTCTCTCAAGCAAAAGCTTCAGGCCGACTTCCCCCATTTCTTCTGTATATACTTTGACGGTTGTAAGCGGCGGGCTTGAAAATGAAGCGGCTTCAATGTCATTAAATCCAACAATGGATACATCTGAAGGCACGTGTAGACCGGCTTCATGAAGAGCGCGCATTGCGCCGATTGCCATAGAGTCACTTCCAATGAAAAAGGCTTGCGGCAGTTTTCCTTTTTTGATGGCTTGCTGCATAAGCGTATAGCCTTCTTGCATGGAGTATTCACCAATGTGGATGTCTTCCATATGAAGGGCTCCCGCCTCCTGCATTCTTTTCATAAATGTCGTTTGTCTTTCGTCCTCAATCACAGCATTACCTTCGAAATAATGCTCCCGCTCTTTCCCGCCAATATAGCCTAGATGTGTATAGCCGAGAGATTGCAGATGACGAATGGCACGATCTGCTGCTCTGACAAAGTCCACATGTACACAATCATATAAATCTTCATCTGCATAATGATTGATAAAAACAATGTGTTCCATTCGATTTGTCATTTTTTCAACCGTATCGGGGCTGATTCGTCCAATGACGATCAAACCGTCAATATCCTTTAATATCGCCCCTTTATCCATGCTTCTTAGGCGAAAGGTATGGAGAGTGGACAAGCCTTGTTTGGCATATTCTTTTTCAATTCCTTTTCGAATCGATGAAAAAAAGGGATCATTTAATTCTTCGTCAATGGATTGAGCGACAACGACACCGATGACTGGGGATTCAGATGGGCTTTTTTCTTCTGCTTGATCGGCTTTTCTTGCTCTCACTGGGGTATAGTTTAACTTCTTAGCAATGTCGAGGATGTTTTGTCTCGTTGCGTGTGAAACAGCAAGCGTTTGATCGCCATTTAACACACGGGATACAGTGGAAACGGACACTTTTGCATCATGAGCAATATCTTTGAGTGTGGTCATAGGCAAACTCCTCATCGTTATTTGACTAAATATTTACTAAAGATATCTGAAGGATAACATATTAATAAAGCGCTTTCAATTATGAATTTGTGATTTTTATTTTGTTTTTGGGTAAGTTTTGGTGAGTGAATTGTGTTTTAGTAAAATTTACGTAAAAGAGAGGATGGGTTTCATCCTCTCTTTTACTAACGTGATTTAATTGAGGCTGTTTCTTTTGCAAATATTTGCTTCATTGTTTCCCAAGCAGTGTCGAGTTGTTTATGAAGTCCAAATAAACCTGAGGTGCCGATGATGTAGATCTCATTTCCAGCCTCAGCAAGCAGCCGGAACGTACTCTCATTACAAGAGCCGTCTACTTCAATTGAAAATGAGTATCCTTTGTGTTTTTTGATATCTTTCACCTGTTTAATTTTCTGAAGCATTTCTTTAATAAAGGGCTGTCCGGCAAAGCCTGGATCGATCGTCATGATCGTCACTCTGTCTATTAAATGAATAAAGGAATCTAATGCTGCAACTGGTGTGGCGGGATTTAGAACAAAGCCAACCTCACATTTTCTTTCGTGAATATGGCGGATCATTCGAAAGGCATCTTTTTGCACGACTTCTGGGTGTAAACAAATCATCGTTGCGCCTGCATCAATACATGCATCGATTAAAAATTCCTGAGGGTGTTCGGCCATTAGATGAACATCAATCGGTAAATTTGTTAGTTTCCGAAGCTGTTCAATGAAAAAGGGTGATAACGTAATATTCTTCACATAATGACCGTCCATCACGTCGACATGGTACCGGTCTGCTCTTGTGTTGAGAAGATGAATTTGTTCACGGAAGTGAGTTAAATCCATGCACATCAGTGAAGGTGAAAAAACGGCTGTCATTCTCTGGCTCCTCCTTTTTACAGCTGAAATAAAAGCTTGATCAATCCAATCAAGATTCCGATGATACCAAAGTCTGTATCTCCAAACGTTGTTCCTTCAAAGCCAAGGGTTCCTAACACAGGTAATAAACAAGCAGGTAAAAAGGAAAGAAGCAAACCATTTACAAAGGCCCCAGCGACAGCACCTCTTACCCCTCCTGTTGCATTGCCATACACTCCTGCTGTAGCACCGCAAAAAAAGTGCGGGACAAGACCAGGGACAATGACAGTTAAACCAAACAAAGGTAAAAGAAAAATGGATACGATGCCTCCTGCAAAGCTGCATAAAAAACCGATAATGACCGCATTTGGCGCAAATGGAAAAACGGTTGGCGCATCTAGTGCCGGCTTTGCCCCCTTCACGAATCGATCGGCAATCCCTTTAAACGCAGGCACGATCTCGCCAATGGCCATCCGTACCCCTGCTAAAATAATGTACACACCAGCAGCAAACGTAATCGCCTGAATGAGAATGAAGACAGCGAAGTTCGTGCCCCCGCTAATTTGTTCTATAAAAGGAATTCCTGCAAACGGTGCAATCGCAAAGAACAGCAAAGCCATCGTAATCGAAATGGCAACAGAGGTATCTCTTAGAAAACCGAGCGATTTAGGGACTTGAATGGTTTCCGTTGATTTCTCTGGAGAACCAACCCATTTGCCGATCATTCCCGCAGTAAAATAACCGAAAGTACTGAAGTGTCCGAGCGCGAGATCATTGCTTCCAGTGACTTTCCTCGTAAACGGCTGAAGGATTGCAGGGGCAATGACCATAGCTGCCCCTAATATCATTGAGCCAGTAGAGATGAGCACCCACCCGTGCATGCCGGCTGTCGAGAGAACGACGGCGAGCATAGCCGCCATATACAACGTGTGGTGACCAGTCAAAAAGACGTATTTAAAGGGTGTGAATCTTGCAAGTAACAAATTGACCAGCATGCCAAAAATCATAATGAGTGCTGTTTGTGTACCGAATTCCTTTTGAGCAATGGCGGCCATAGCATCTGTATTTGGGACAACCCCTTGAATGTGAAAGGCTGCTTCAAACATCTTTCGAAAAACCCCGAGTGAATCAGAGACGACTGTAGCGCCCGCCCCTAATATTAAGAAGCCCATGGTTGTTTTCAAGGTGCCTGACACAGTGTCTGCGGCTGATTTTTTCTGCAAAAGTAAACCGGCTAGTGCAAACAAACCGATGAGAATAGCAGGTGTGCCCAATATATCGTTCATGATCAGTTCTATCATGATGTGAATCCCCCTTTTTCATGACTTAAATGTGTTGACGAAGGACGTCTTTAATGGCTTTCTGGTCTAACAAATTATTTAAGCCAGCCACATTTCTTGTGCCGTCATTCAGCTGGTCAATAATATCAGCTGCTCCGATATAAAGATCTGCTTGTTCATTTTTACTTGTACTGAGATCGGTATGATCCACTTCAGCTTTAAGACCTAATTCTTCTAATGCTTTTTTGACATTCATTTCTACAATAAAGCTGCTTCCTAACCCGTTTCCACATACAACAAGAATTTTTTTCATTGTCTTTTTCCCCCTTTATACTTGTGAAAATTGATCAATTAGTTCTTGAACCGATGCTAAATCTTCTGCTTCAATCAATTGTTTCGTCCGTTTCTCTTCACTTAACAGCATGGTCAGCTGTTTGAGTGCTTTCAAGTGGCTCATGCTGTCAATAGCGGCTAACACAATGACGAGCCGCACCTGCTTTTTTCCATCCTTTGAAAACGAAATGGGCTGTTTGAATGACATGAGCGTCATGCTCAATTTGTTCACGCCATCCTCGGGCCTTGCATGTGGAATGGCCACTTGTGGTGCAATGACAATATAAGGACCATTTTGATGAATAGACTGAATCATGGCTTCCACATAACTTGGTTTAATCGCATGTTGATCAAGTAAAGGCTGCGCCGCTTTTGTAATCGCCTCTTGCCATGTGTCTGCTGTTTGGTGGAGCTTGATGGTTTGTTCTGTTAATAAATCATTTAACACTGGGTTCCACCCTTTCTGATAGGATACATATGTGGGATGAAGCAGCTCCCGAATATCATGAATCAGTGCTTGTTTATTTTGAACGATGGTATGCTGCTGAATGATGTTGAATAAAGCGTTTACATGCCCCTCGTCACTCTTCGTTTCTGAGCCTTTTCCGTATTGAAGTAATGTTTTTTTCTCATAGGCAGTTAAAATAGGATGAACGAGATGAACTGGTTTTCCTTTAAACGAAATAGGTGTTGTGGACACAACGAAATCTGCATCAACGGCTGCTAATTCTTCATATGCACGCTTTGATAACAGTCCGCGTACTTCGATGTAGCCGATTAATTCAAGAAGCTGAGTTTTCAGCATGTTACTTGTGCCGATTCCTTCTCCGCAGACAATGTATACAGAACGCCTTACAATGGATGAAATTCCTTCTCTTCTCATCCAGCTGCCAAAATGCATGGTGAGATATGCAATTTCATGGTCACTCAACTTTGAACAGGCCGCCTTTTCTAAATGGCAAGCAACTTTTTGAGTGATTTCAAACACTTCTGGCTGTGCTTTTTTTATAGAATCCGTCAATTCATTGATCATCCCAATGTGATAGATGAGCCTGTAATAAGCTGGAATTAAATGCATTGTTAAGTTTTGCTCCAATGCTTTTGGTTCTTGAAAGGAAATACAAGCATATCGCTGAAAGTCCAATATCATTTGTCTGGCGATGGTGCGAATGAGATGTTCTTCTGGTTTTTTAATTGATGGAAGTTTTTGTTTTTTGGCACTGAGCCATAAGGTGCTAAGAAAATAGATCTCATCATCATGAACAATGAGACTGGCCTCTTTTTGAATCTGCGCCATGAAACGAATAGCAGCCAAGCATTCCTCTGTTTCCTGCAATGTTCGCTTTTCTTCGTTTGAAATGTGTACAGCATGCCCTAGCTTCATCCGCTTGAAGTAGAAAAAGAGATCCAAAGAGAGCTGATCCAGCATCTCATCTGCAAATTCAAGCTTAAGTTCTTGTTCTGACTGCTGGAGGAGATGGTGTACCCGTTTGGATGAAATAGGTCCCTTTAACCAAAACGACGGAAACGTTTTTTCGTTTTTTATCATTGTGCGAATGAAATGTATATAAGGTTTGAGTGCCAATCGAATGGCCCTTTCGTCTCCTGAAATGACATAGCCGCTTGCTGCCTGATAGCGGAGTGTGATCTCCTGCTTTGAAAGCGCTTCTTTTAGCTGTTTCATATCCTCAAGCAATGTATTTCGGCTCACCTTTGTCATCTTCATAAAATCATCAATTCTTAGGCAATGCTCGCTACATGCAATGGATAAAAGCAAGATAGCCCTTCGTTCCTTTACACATGGTTCATAATTGTGACCAACAAGAATGGTATCAGCTTTTTGAATAATGACTTCTTTTTCATGAGGATTTAAATAATAGCCAAGTTGGCCTTTTCGCTGCACACCACTAAGCTGATGAGTTTCCAGCCAGCTGTTCATTCGCTTGATTTCAGCGTAAACGGTTCGAGTCGAAACGTTCATTCGATTCTGCAAATCTTCTATTGATAGATAAGATGTCGTGTGAAGCAGCATAGATAGCAAAGTAGTGCCCCTTTTGGTTAAGTACAGTTGGAATTCCTCCTTTCTTCCCCTTTGGTTATAAGTCTAATCAACTCACATGCATCAAAGAAGCCCAAATGTCTTCAGCATGTGCTGTGCAGCGATTGTGTGCTCTTTTCATAAGAAAAACACACTGATTGAGTGTGCTTTCAGGCTTGTATACAAAGAGTCCTTTGTCTTCTTTTGCGTGTTTGATGACCAATAAACGCAAAAAACCTAGAATGGTATAAATCCAGTCAAGGTTTTTTCATTTCTTATCATCTTTTGATTTCTTTTCCCTTGGCTACTGCCCATGCCTTGCAAGTAATTCATGGAGTCATATCTATTACTATGCCGTTGCATCGAGTGAATGCGATTTCAAAAAAAGAATGTCTTTTAAGAACAATTACAAAAATGATGTCATAATACAGATAAAACTTGGTCTCCTCTTAGGAATTCAATAAATGCTTTAACAGTTTTAGTCTCTGTAGATTTCTGATCATACATGAGCCAAGTATCTCTAGTTAATGGCTTTTTCTTAGCATTATATATTTCCATTGTATATAGTTTATCTGAATTTCTTAAGCAAATCTCGGGTGCTATCGAGTAGCCAAGCCCTTGCTTTACCATTTCTTTGCATGTCTCCTGTCGGTCAACTTCCATAGCTATGTTTGGTTGCAGGACTAGATTGTCGTACATCCAATCATCGAGAATAGTCTTTAAAGAATTATCAGTCTGATATTTTATAAATGGTAACAAAGGAAGTTGCCCTATATTAATGGGGTCTCTAGAGATGATTAGTAATTTTTCCTTTGTAAGCCTCTCTTTCTCTCCTTTCCATCGATGGTCCCCTCTAATTATTCCAACTTGTACAATACCTGCATCTAATAACTTCACGACATCAGTGCTCCATCCAGTTTGCACACTAAATTGAACATTGGGATACATGTTGGAAAAATTTCTAAGTAATTGAGGGAGCTTATATTGTGCGAAATTGCTGGAAACGCCAAGTCTTAAGTGTCCCTGTACCTCTTTACCTAAGTTAACGATTTTATCCTTGGTATCCTGCAGTTCCTTTAACATTCTTCGTGCATAGAAAACTAAATGCTCTCCCTCTACAGTAAAGGTAATTCCCTTATGTCTTTTGTGAAACAATTTAATCTCAAAAACTTCCTCAATCTTATTTAATCTATAAGTAATTGAGGGCTGAGATGTATACAACCTTTCCGCTGTTTTTGTTAAATTTTGTTCATTGTAAAGGATATCAAGTAAAATCCAATCTTTTTCATCCATAGTGATCATCCTTTCTAAATTTATTATAATTATAGATGTGTTCTTGTTATAAGTGTAGGTGGTCATTCATATCAGCATAGAAACTAAACCGAAGTCTCAGGAATCATAGTATATGTACTGATTTACATGCAGAGAGCATATCAAATAGGGTAAGGGGGACTCTTTAAGAGTCCCCCTTACCCTATAGCCCTATTTCTATGCATGTTGTTTTAGAAATGTTGTAGCATTGAAACCAGCAGTTTTTCCAAATACTGAACCAGACATTAAACCTGAACCACCTGGATAGTTTTCATAGAAAATACCCCCTACCATCTCACCAGCTGCGTATAAACCCTTGATAGGTTTATTCTTAGAATTTAAGACCTCGCCATTTGTATTCACTCGAAGACCGCCAAATGCAAAGGTAACACCGCATGTTACCGGATAAGCATAATAAGGTGCTTGATCTATTGTCAGCGCCCAATTTGTTTTTGGTGGCGTTATCCCTACAGTCCCCTTTCCATCCTTAATGGAAGGATTATAGTCTCCTTCTTGCACGGACAAATTATATTCTTGTATCGTATCTTTAAACACTTCTTTACTGATTTTCATTAAGTCTGCAAGTTCTTCTAAGCTATCAGCTTGATAGCAGGTAGCTTCGTCCAAAGTATATTCATCGCGTAATAATGGATGTACTTTGGCATCAAATACTTGAAATGCTTTATGACCGGGCTGCTTGAGAATTTCTCTTCCATATTTAGCGTACGTATAATTCCTAAAATCTGCTCCTTCATCTACAAATCTCTTCCCTTCCAAATTAAACATTAAGCCAAGTGGGAAAGAGGATTTTTTGTAAATATCGCCAGGCTTGTTAAAATCACCAACCGCTGGAGCATTATAATCAGTGCCTATAGAATGGCAGCTGCTCCAATCTCCATATTTAGAAGCACCAGCTTTCACTGCCATATCCAAGCCGTCTCCAGTGTTATATTCCGTACCTCTGACAATCGCACCTTCCCATTCCTTACCCAGGAATTCGATTCTCATCTTTTTATTTGCTTCAAAACTACCACATGCAAGAATGACGGTCTTAGAATGAATTTGAACGAACTCACCGTTCTTTTCGACTACTACACCCGTTACCCCATCATCACCACTAATTAAATCAACCGTTCTGGTATCATACTCCACTTTTATTCCTAATTGATCAACACGCTGATAAAGTTGTTTGATGAGCCCAACACCTTTTCCAGAAGTCTTAAGAGGTAAACCGCCCCAAAAATGCCGCTTTCCTTCTTTTTCATATGACTGATTATCATAATTTAATTCAAATTTCACTCCGTTTTTATACATCCACTTAATAGTTTCAAAAGATTTTGAAATTAGATGGTGGGCTAATTTGCTATCACTTTTACCAGAAGTCACTCTCATCAAATCATTCATGAAATCATCTTCTGTATAAGGAGGCATTACAATTTGTTCTGAGCCATAATCTGTCAAATCCGGAAGCACTTCTCTTAACATATCTAGTCTGTTATAGGCTACTCGAATTGCACCATCTGTGAAATATGAATTTCCCCCACGTTTTTCCATAGGTGCCCTTTCAAGAACAAGTACATTTGCCCCTCCTTCATGCGCACTAATAGCAGCACACAAAGCCGCATTACCCCCGCCAACAACGATAACATCATATGAGTTATTCACTCAGCTACTCCTCCTTGACTTTATTTTGTAACATTAAATGTGACTGTACATTAATGTTAAAGAAGATATAGCCATAAGTGAAATATATGTTTTTTTAATTCAATCTAAAATTTTGTTTATAACGGTTGATTACTTGCCATTATTAATAGGTTTATATCTATGTAAACATTTAGCTAATTAAGCAGAAGGACTTTTAGATAAATTCTCTAGAGATTATGTATCAAACTAATATGAAGGAGGGAATAGTCTATCTCCCCTGCCATTTGCAGTAATATGACACGCTGCTTGAAACAACCTTTCAAACTATTTATTTTAATATTAAGGGAGTTAGATACCTTTACAATATAAAAATGCCTCCCCAGATAAGGTAGAGGCATTTTCTAAAAAACCTCATTTACTTATGGTACGGTTACCGTCATGTATCTAATATGAGGTTTAACAAGCATTGATTATTCGTTTGCTGGTTAAAAAAGCGCACCTAAAAATTACCAAGACCTAAATTGAAAAAAAGTTAAATAAATTAAAGGGTATAACATATTTTATATGACTGATATGTTATACCCTTTCTTCTTAAACTAACGCACCTGTTAGCATAACAAGAAAATTATTATGTTATTTTTTTTAGCATTTTAAAATTAGCCAACTTAACCCCCTTTTTTTCCACAGTTTGTGAACAAACAATTTTGTAACCTAGATGTTCAAAAAATGGCTTAGCTGTAATACTTGCTTCGGTATCAATTTCTAAAAGATTTAGTTTCTTTGCCTCAGATTCGAGCATATCAACTAAAGCTGTGGCTATACCTTGGCCTTGATAATCTTTATGAACGAATAGTCTATCTAAGTACCCGGTATGCGTTAAATCGCTAAAACCAACAACTTTATCATGAACTTTAGCAACAAATGTTATATTTTGACCCAATGATTCCTTCCAAGAATTAATTTTAGATTCTTTTTCATCTCTTGGTGCCCAAGCATCCAATTGTACTTGGGAATAATCTTTTGAATTTACGGAATGAACTGTTTCATAAAACAATGAAATAATCTCTTTTGTATCAGTTTCCTTAAATTTTATAATCTCCACTTTCTGTTATACCTCCCCTTATTAGGATAAGCATCCTATGTTGTTATTCTCAATGAGAAATTCTTGCACACTCATAACATATCTCTCCTAAAAGATATAAACGCTTGGTCTAAAGACCTCACTACGCCTCCCGCGGTGGGCTACGTCCTCCACCAAAAACAAACTTATGTTCCAATGTGTTGTATACATATTATACAATTTTTTCAACATCTAATTAACGAATATAATATGCATAAGAAAAGAGGATATATGCTCATCTATTGAACATAGTATCCTCTTATTAGTTTAGTCTATTTAACGCATCAGTGGGCTTTCTTACGATTTAGACTTAAGCAATTGCAGCTCTTGTTCCATTATTTCAGCTGCTTCTGAAATGAATTGGATGATTAAATCTAATTCTTCTGGTTTGTATTCATTTGTGAGCTGTTTGGTAGATGCTGATAAGGATTGGAAAAGTTCTTTCACTTGTGATTTCCCCGCTGTTAGTGGGACAATGATGACTCTTCGTTTGTCCTTTGGGTCTTTTTCTCTTTTGGCATAGCCCGCTTTTTCAAGCCGGTCAATGAGAGCTGTGACTGCACCGGAGCTAAGGCCTGTTTTTTCACTTAATTCCCCCGCTGTGAGGGGGCCGAGTTCGTTTAATAGATCGGCGGATTTGAGATCTGTTGGAAAAAGGCCGAGCGATTGAGCGGCTGCTTGGTGGAATAAAACGGTTCGTGTGGCGAGGCGCCTCATTGTATGTATGATCTGGGCTGCTCTGTCTTCAGCCTCGTTCTTTATTGACAACTTGTTCTCCTCCCTTTAAAATCAATTTATCTTGATCATCAAGATAAATGTTCTCTTACTTTATGGTTAAGTTGATCATAGCAAAAATATTGAGAGAACGTAAGCAGGAGGTAAATGAAATGAATCATGTGGATAAAGGCAAGGCATCCACTCGCTTTGTTGTCATCGGTTTGCTGTTAGGGATTTTTATGGCAGCGATGGACAATACCATTGTTGCAACAGCGATGGGAAGTATCGTAGCAGATTTAGGCAGTTTTGATAAATTTGCTTGGGTGACGGCTTCTTATATGGTGGCAGTGATGGCCGGAATGCCGATTTACGGAAAGCTTTCTGATATGTATGGCCGAAAGCGTTTTTTTCTGTTTGGACTTATTTTCTTTTTAATTGGATCAGCGCTGTGCGGTATCGCACAAACGATGGATCAGCTCATTATTTACCGAGCCATTCAAGGGCTTGGAGGCGGTGCACTTCTACCGATCGCATTCACGATTATCTTTGACATCTTCCCGCCTGAAAAGCGCGGAAAAATGTCTGGTATGTTTGGAGCAGTCTTTGGTTTATCAAGTGTACTCGGACCGCTTTTAGGTGCTATTATTACGGATTCGATTGGCTGGCATTGGGTTTTTTATATTAACGTGCCAATCGGTATTGTTAGTGTCTTCTTGATCGCCAGATACTATCAGGAGTCGCTTGAACATCGTAAGCAGAAAATCGACTGGTCAGGTGCCATTACACTTGTCGTTGCGGTTGTCAGCTTAATGTTCGCGCTTGAGCTTGGCGGTAAATCTTATGCTTGGGATTCGGTGCAAATCCTCACACTTTTTGCTGTGTTTCTTGTGTTCGGTACGATCTTCTTTATGGTTGAGCGTAAGGCTGAGGAGCCGATTATCTCATTTTGGATGTTTAAAAATCGTTTATTTGCAACATCTCAAATTTTGGCGTTTTTATATGGCGGGACATTTATTATCCTTGCTGTCTTTATTCCTATTTTCGTGCAAGCGGTGTACGGTGAATCTGCGACAAGTGCAGGGTTTATTTTAACACCGATGATGATTGGATCAGTCATTGGCAGTATGATTGGCGGAACGATGCAGACGAAAGTGCCTTTCAGACGTCTTATGACCATCTCTGTCCTTTCATTTTTTGCCGGGATGCTGCTGCTTGCCAATATGTCACCAGATACAGCGAGACTGTGGCTCACACTCTTTATGATGATATCAGGCTTTGGCGTCGGGTTCAGCTTCTCCCTTCTGCCGTCAGCTTCAATGAATGATCTTGAGCCGCGCTACCGAGGCAGTGCAAACTCGACCAATTCATTTATGAGATCACTTGGGATGACGTTAGGTGTCACGATTTTCGGGACGATTCAAACCAATGTGCTGACAAATCGTTTAGCAGATTCCTTTAGCGGAATGAAAGGAGCCCCTTCTCAAGTAGGCGATCCACAGGCTATTTTCCAAGAAGGTGCCCGCTCACAAATTCCGCCTGATATTTTAAATAAAGTCATCGATGCAATGTCACAAAGTATTACGTACGTATTTTTGCTTGCTTTATTCCCGATTGCACTTGCGGCGATTACGGTCGTATTTATGGGAAATGCACGGGTACGCACATCTAATGAAATGAAAGAAAACGAATAAAGTGAAAAAGCAGAGCGATAGCGGCTCTGCTTTTTTTCGTCTCATTGATATAATGGATGGGCTTTGCCCTCACTGCCAACGATTCGTATTTTCGATTGGACCATGTCTTTTGCTGCTTGTTTTGCTTTTTGTAAATACATACGCGGATCTAAGCTTTCAGGTTCGTTTGAGAAATGATCACGTATCGCCTCGGAATATGCATTTTTCAGTTCAGTTGAGACATTCACCTTTGCCATACCAAGTGCAACGCATCGCTTGACAGCCTCATCTGGTACAGCGGAACCACCGTGCAGGACAAGTGGTACATCAACCAGCGCTGCAATTTGTTCAATGCGGGCAAAGTCAATATCCGGCACTCCTTTATAAATGCCATGGGCAGTACCAATCGCAGGCGCTAAAGTAGGCACTCCAGTTTCTTCTACAAATTGACGGCATTCTGATGGAACGGCTTTTTCAGCATCCTTTTCATCGACGACGATATCATCTTCTACGCCGCCTACCTTGCCCAGCTCTGCTTCGACATTCACACCTACTTTTAAGGCAAGATCCACGACTTCTTTTGTCCGGCGTACATTTTCTTCATACGAATGCATGGATGCATCGATCATAACGGATGTATATCCGGCCCTGATACAGGTGAGAATCACATCAAAGTCTGTGCAGTGATCCAGGTGAAGGCCGATTGGGATTTGATATTGATCAGCCGCTGCCTTCACTGTATCTGCAATCGCTTTTGCTCCAAGAGATTGAACCGTTCCAACTGTTGTTTGCAAAATCACAGGTGACTTTAATTCTGCAGCAGTTTCGAGCACCCAATAGATACTGTCAAAGGAGTGTACATTGAATGCCACAATTCCGTATTTTTCTTTTTTCGCAGCCTCAAGCATTGGTGTTGTTGAAAGTAAAGGCATGATCAAACATCCTCTCTAGTTAAAATATCCGTTTCTAATACAGCAAGCATGTCTTCATTTGTTCTTGTTTCCAGCAGTTTTTGTCGTTTCGCTTCATCCATTAAGCCTCGTGAAAGGGCAGAAAGAGCCTTTAAATGAGTGGTCCCTGCTTCATTTTTGGGGATCAGTAAGGATAAGAAGAAAAAGCAAGGCTTCCCATCAAAAGCGTCCCATTCAATTCCTGTTTCCGTGCGGACGATCACAAGTGCTGGTTTCGTGATGGCTTCTGTTTGTGTATGCGGAATGGCAAATCCATCTTGAAATCCGGTTGTACTAAGTGCTTCTCTTTCCGCTAAGCCTTTTTTGACATCCTCTGGTGAGGTGCAAATACCTGCTTTGTAGGCAATATCAGCAATGGCTGCGAACACGCCAGCCTGTGAAGAAGCTGTTTCGTGAAGATTCATATAGATATGTTCCATTATTTCTCTTCCTCCCTCTTAAACTGCGGGTTTGTCTATTTTTTTACGGTAAAGTCCGTATAGTATCGCACCTACAAGTGATCCGATTAGTATGGAAAGCACCCATTGGAATGCGCCTGTGACGACTGGAAGGACAAGGAACCCGCCATGCGGAGCTGGAACCTGTACGCCAAACAAATATGTCAATATAGCAGAGATGGCCGAGCCAAACATGATAATTGGCAGGACAACGACTGGGTTTTTTGCCGCAAATGGGATGGCTCCTTCTGTAATATGTGTCGCCCCCAGAATATAGTTGATTGCCCCTGCATTTCGTTCTTGTGGCGTGAAATGTTTTCGGAAAATGGTTGTAGCAATCGCAATGATAAGCGGTGGTGTGATACATGCTGCAGACACACCTGCCATAAAGTAAAGGTTGCCTTGTGCAAGTAAAGCCGTTCCTGTGACATAGGCTGCTTTGTTAAAAGGTCCTCCCATATCAAATCCACACATCGCTCCAACAATTAAGCCTAAAAGCAGCGGGTTTGTGGATTGTACAGATGAGAGAAAATCCATTAAGGAATTATTGAGCCCTGTGATTGGAACTAACAGCGGGGTCATGACAGCCCCAATTAAGAAAATACCGATGACAGGATAGATGAAGATCGATTTTAATCCATCAAGTGATGCTGGTAATTTTTGAAGCAAGAATTGAAGCAATAAAATGATATATCCTGCTGCAAAACCTGCGATAATACCGCCTAAGAAACCAGCACCTCCATCATTTGCAAGGAGTCCGCCTATAAATCCGACGACCATCCCTGGGCGTCTTGCGATTGAATCAGCAATAAATGCTGCTAAAATTGGCACCATTAAGCTGAAGCCAAGTCCGCCAATGCTTTTCAAATAGGCAGCAAACGGATGATACGTTTCGTGCTTAGGATCAGCAGAGTAGATTCCGAATAGGAAGGAAATAGCTATTAAGACCCCGCCTCCAACGACAAATGGCAGCATGTGTGATACACCGTTCATTAAGTGCTTATAGATGGTGTGTATCCATTTATTTGCCGACTTTTGTTGAGAGGATGAAGGAGCTGATGGTTTCTCCGTTCCAGAACCTCTTCCTTTCACTTGATGAACGGGGGCATCTCCATTTATAATGCTCTGAATCAGCTCAGCCGGCGTGCGAATGCCTTTGGCTACAGGCACTTCAATGAGTGGTTTGCCGTGAAAACGGTCTGTATGCACATCTTTATCGGCTGCCACAATGACCCCATCTGCCTCCATAATGTCTTGATCAGTTAAAGCGTTTTCAATTCCTACTTGACCATGCGTTTCGACTTTAATGTCGACCCCTAGCTGCTCAGCAGCGATTTTTAATGCTTCAGCTGCCATAAATGTGTGTGCAATCCCTGTTGGACAGCCGGTTGCAGCGACAATTTTTTTACGGCTCATGTGTTATTCCCCCTTATAACTTCTGAATGTGTACTTGCTCAATCAATGAATCAATGTCATGTAAATCACTTAAGCCTTTCGAAAAAGCAGTGGATGCTCCCGTTGCAATGCCGTAGCGTAAGCATTCTTCAGGTGAATGTCCTTCAAGATGTTTACTAAGAAAAGCTGCGAGCATCGCATCTCCAGAACAAGCTGTGTTTACTACAGTGCCTGTTGGTGCGTTTCCTTTAAACACTGCGTCCTTCGTAATGAATAAAGCTCCTTCCTCGCCGCGGGAAATAAGCACTTGCTCTGCACCCATCTCAATGAGCTTCTCTCCTGATTGAATGAGTTCTTTTTCTGACAAAGGATGTGTTTTGCCGAAAAAAGCAGCGATTTCTTCTTCATTCGGTTTTAATAAATACGGCTTGTATTGAAGCGTCTCAAGAACCGCTGCTGAACTTGTGTCTAAAATGAACTTGACCTTCTGTTGATGACAAATAGCTGCTACTTCTGGAAAAATGCTGGCAGGAACGCCTTTTGGCAGACTGCCTGACATGATGAGGATGCCTCCCTGCGGGATAGCCGCAATTTTCTCACGAAAGGCGTGAAGCGCTTTTTCTTCAATCGCAGGGCCTTGGTTCACGAGCTTGTATTCTTCTGTCGTATTGATAAAAACATTAATGCGGGTAATTCCTTCAACCGAAATAAAATCGGTCTTGATGGAGAGATCCTTTAAGGATTGTTCAATATAAGAGCCTGAAAACCCAGCAATAAATCCTAATGCAGTGCTGGTGAAGCCATATTTCTTTAGCATAATCGACACGTTCACGCCTTTTCCATTCGGCTGATAATCTTCATCTTCTGTGCGATTGACTGCATTTGCCCGCATTTCTTTTAATGCAATATATAGGTCAATAGCAGGATTTAAGGTGCAGGTATAAATCAATTGGTTTCACCTTCTTTCTTTTCTCTAAAGAAAGTATCTCATACGATTCGGTGAAAATGTTTTCAGAATGTGTAAAGGTTTTCATGAGAAAAAGCCTTCTAGATCAAAGTCTCGAAGGCTTTCTTATTGGTTATTTCATTCGGATCACATAGGCATCGAGTAAAATGCGGGCAATGACATGAAGAGACAGGCGGGATCTGACTTCATAATCTGGGAAGAAAGATTGTTCCCCTTTATATCCGACTAGTGTCATATCTGATATTTTGCTTAATGTAGAATCTATTCTTGTCGTGACTGTAATGGTTGTCACTTGCTTCATGCTGAGGTTTTGACACGCTTCAACGAGCTCAGCTGTTTCACCATTTAATGAAACAAAGATGGCAAGCTCACTTTTTTCAATGTCTCGCGATTTCAGCCGAATGATATTTGGATCGTCGTGTACTTCACATGTTTTCCCGATGAGCTGTAATTTGATGGTCATCTCTTTGGCAATCATCTCTGAGAAGCCTCTTCCGAAAATATAAATTTTGTCTGCATTATGTATTTTTTGAACGGCATCTTCGATTTGCCCAATACTTTGCAGCTGAATCGTCTTTAAAACCTCTTCTTCATTTTTCCGAATCGCTAGTTTGATGTCTTCATCAATATTTTTGAGCTGGTCGCTTGCATCTGTCATTTTCTTTTCTTGTTTCAATCGATATTTAAAGGATGTATAGCCGTTATAGCCAATTTTTTTCATCAGCCTGACGATCGTGGCAGTCGATACATTGGCTCTTTCGCTTAAAGTGACAATGGATAAGGTGGAGATATCCTCTAAATGCTGGTGAATATAATTGAGTAAATAACGTTCTGTTTCACTTAACGTTTGATATACATCACTTGGGATGTTAAATAATGATTCATTCAATTCGATTCCCCCTTATTCATTTCATACTATAATTAAATGCCCAATAAAAACAAGATGATTCTTTTGTCATATATTTTGATGAAAGGCGAAAATGAGTGAAATTTTATTTTTGACATAAACTAAGGAAAAGTTGTGTCTATGTGAAAGGAGCTGATCCGTATGCTTCATCTTTTGTTTTATCTGATCCTTCTCTATGTCGTTTATGTCTTTTTGACCGCATTTGTTTTGTTTTATTTACCGGTACAAAAAACATGCAAAGAACATTGTATCTATAAAGCCTCTTCGATCTCAGGCGACGATCAGGGCACAAATCAAGTGCTGCTTCTTGACGATGGATTTGAGTCTGGTCAGGCAAGAATCCAAATGATTCGAGAGGCAAAGAGGATGATCCGCCTTAGTTATTATTCCATTCAAAAGGGAAAAACAGCTGAATGGGTACTAGGTGCTTTAATTGAAGCAGCTGATCGAGGAGTGAAAGTCCAGCTGCTTTTAGACGGCATTTGTCACAGTTTGCGTGGACCGCTGAAGCATTTACGATATGCCGTGGCAAATCACCCGAACATGTCCATTCGTTTTTATGAGCCTTTTCGGTTATTTAAGCCATGGACGTGGCATAACCGACTTCATGATAAGCTGCTGCTGGCAGATGGGCGAGTGGCTGTGATGGGCGGAAGAAATATCGGTGATAAATACTTTGCAGATCAGCCGCCGAAAGACTTTGCATTTGACCGCGATGTGCTGCTTTATAACGACAAAAAAGGAAAAGTATTAGATGAAATGGAGCAATACTTCGTTTATTTATGGAATCATGACTTTACGAAAAGAACAAAAGCTGTATTCTCCAAGCAAAAAGCAAAAAAAGGCTTAAAACTAAGAAAGAAATTGCTTAGATCCTATCAGGAGGCAGTGCGTACAAAAGAACCTTTTGTGATGTCCTCCTTTAATTGGGCAGCAGATGGCACCTCAGTGAAACAGATTGCATTTTTTACAAATCCTGTGGAGCGTTTCAATAAGCGTCCTCTTGTGCTGAAAAAATTAAACGATCTTGCTCACCGGGCAAAGCGTTCTGTGCTCATACAGACGCCTTATATCATCCCGACACGCCCCATGAAAGACGGCCTCACTCCATTAGCTAGCGGGATTCAAACGACAGTTGTCACGAATTCTCTTACAGCGACGCCAAATCCGTTAGCTTTTGCAGGTTACTTAAGCACGAAAAAGGAACTGATGAAAACAGGCGTTCATTTGTACGAATATGAAGGTCCGTATTCCATTCATGGGAAATCGATGGTCATTGATGATTATTTAAGTATTATCGGGACATATAATTTAGATGCGAGGTCTAGTTTTTTAAATACAGAGTCGATTTTGGTCATTGATAGTGCCCCTTTTGCGCTATCACTTACTCAGGCAATAGAACGTAAAATCGCCTATAGTATTCTCGTCGCGAAGGACAAAGCAGCCTATAAAGCGAGTGCCTATGGGCAGAAAAAAAAGCCTTTGATGAAAAGGCTCCTTTTAAATGGTTTATCCGCGATAACCGTTCTATGGCGGCGGTTGATCTAAAGGGCAGCTACTCTTGTGGCAGCCCTTTTTCTTCTGATTGCTCCTCTTCTGCTGACTCCAATTTGGTCAATTTAAATACCAAGATCCCCGCAACAATCACAATGACACCTAATAGTTTTGCGGGAGAAAATTCCACTTTCTCTAACCCAAGCCAGCCGAGAGAATCGAACAAAAGCGCACAGCCCAGCTGTGAAATCAGGACAATCGAGATTCCATAAGTCGGACCAAGACGTTTGATGCTTTGAACGAGGCAGATGACCACCCCTACTCCAATGGCTCCGCTCATCCAGTACCACGCTTCCATATGTCTTAATTGAAACATGCCGGTTCCTTCTAGCAAAAGACCCATCAAAAGTGAAGCAATAAAGCCCATACCTAAAACGAGAGTGGTCGTTGACCAAGAGCCTGTCTGCTCATTGACCTTACTGTTAAAAATGGTTTGTAAGCTGACAAGTGCGCCAGCCGTGATGGCTAATCCTATTCCTATGATCATGTCTGTATCCCTTCATTTCTTCTATTCATAAATGTTTCGCTCCGCTATTTCTAAGAGTCCTTCCCGGTCAAGAATCGTAATCTCTCCTCTTTGCCTCTCTATCAGCCCTTTTTCACAAAATTGCTGAATCACCCTGTTAATATGACGGTAGCTTGTACCAATTAAGCTCGCCGCATCTGTGAGACGAAGTGCGTTCGCGTTATTATCGCCTGTTAATACGGACAATAAGTAGCTTGCGAGCCTGACCTCTACAGGATATAAAAGGTGGAAGCTTAAATCGTTTGATTTCGTATAAAATTTGTTTGTAATGCCCTTTAGTAAAAAGGTTAAAACGCGGGGGTCATCCTTCGCATGGCGCATGAGCGCTTGATGAGAAATCCTTAGCATATGTACTTCTGTGACAGCCTCCACTGTATTGACCATATCTGTCTGCTGAACGTATTCAATATCTCCAATCGCTTCAAGAGGATGTTTAAAAGAAAGAATAAAGGTCTTCCCTTCTTTTGTGGTGGTGAAAATCTTTAATTTTCCTTTTACTAACAAGTACAAGTGCTCCCTCTGATCTCCCTTTGAACAAATCAGCTCACCTTGCTCATAGCGCCATAAGCTGACGTGCGATATGAGACTCTGATGAAAGACGTTTTCTAATTGATGTGCCTTGAGATAAGAGGAAAATAGTGATTCATCATGAAGCTCCTCCATCTGACGCCCTCCTTTATAGCTTTAAAATGATCACGCCTGCGATCATCAATAGAATTCCTGCATAATGCGGCCATTTCATTTTCTTTTTCTGTACACCAAACCATCCTTTTGCATCGATTGCAAAGGTAAATGCAAGCTGTGCAATGAGTAAAGCAGCGATGGTCAGTGTCACACCGATCATTTGAATCGCAGTCACTTCATTGAAAATGATAATGGCTGCAAATGCGCCACCTATTAAATAAAGCGGGTGCACCTTTCGATATTCCCTGAAGTGTCCGTCACGTACGATCAGTAAAATGATAAGTGCGATTATAAAGCCGGTCAGCTGCGTGATGGTTGCCGCCTGCCATGTCCCGATATCCTGGCTGATTCTTGCGTTTGCTACGCCTTGCAGTGTAATACAAGCGCCTCCTAATAAAGCGAAAATAACACCTTTCATTCGTTCAAATGCTCCTTCTTTTTCAGTCTAGTTCCATTAAAAGATAGATGCCCTAATGTTGAAAAGGACATATGTCCCACTTTGCGTATTATATCAGAAACTTTTTCTTTTACAGTTTCATCGTTTTAGATTTTTCACAGTGGGTACAGTTTTATATCACCTAAAACAGAATATTGAATTGAATCACATATAAAAAGGAGACATGTCAGAATGAGAAATCAAGAGAAACATTTTATTAACGGAAAATGGACCGCATCAACAGGAAACGAAACGACGGAAGTCATCAATCCTGCTACTGAGGAAGTCATTGGCACCATTAGTTTAGGAACAAAAGAAGATTTAGATAAAGCAGTCAAAGCCGCTCGTGCCGCCTTCCCTTCTTTCTCAAAAACATCTCGAAATGAACGCGTAAAGATGCTGGAAAACATTGTGCGCGGCTACGAAAAGCGTAAGGATGAACTAATTGAAGTCATGACACAAGAGCTTGGTGCACCACTGAAAGTATCAGAAGAGGTTCATTACAAAATGGGACATGAACATTTTTCTAAAGCAGCGGAAGCACTTAAATCTTATACATTTACTGAGGACCGCGGCGGACATACCATTATAAAAGAAGCGATTGGTGTCAGCGGATTGATTACACCTTGGAATTTCCCAACGAATCAAACATCATTAAAAATCGCAGGTGCCATTGCAGCAGGCTCACCAGTTGTCTTAAAGCCTGCGGAAATTACACCTTTTGCCGCAATGATTCTTGCAGACATCATTGATGAAGCAGGCGTACCAAAAGGAGTCTTCAACCTAGTAAACGGAACTGGTGACGTCATTGGTGATGGCATTAGCTCACATCCTGATATTGACTTTGTTTCATTTACTGGATCAGGTGCTGTCGGCTCTAAAATAATGGAAAATGCTGCAGACAATATTAAGAAAGTGGCTCTTGAGCTTGGCGGGAAATCCCCTCTTATCGTCTTAGATGATGCAGATGTGGATGAGGCAGCCGAAACAGCCGTTCATCATATTGCGATGAATACAGGTCAAGTGTGTTCCGCAGCTACACGTGTGCTGATTCCTGAATCAATGAAAGACGCATTTGAAAAAGCGCTGCTGAATGCCCTGCCGAAGTTTACAGTTGGTGATCCGAGAGAAGATCACGCCACTGGCCCGCTTGTGTCCAAAAAGCAATGGGATACCGTGCAGTCTTATATTGAAAAAGGAATTGAAGAAGGTGCTAACATGCTTGCTGGGGGAACTGGTAAGCCGGACGGACTAGACAAAGGATATTTCGCTAAACATACTATTTTCACAAATGTGAAAAATGATATGACCATTGCGCAAGAGGAAATATTCGGACCCGTCATGAGTGTGATCACATATCAAGACCTTGATCATGCCCTTGAGATTGCCAATGATACAGTGTATGGCCTTGCTGGGTATGTGGTTGGAAAAGATGAAAAAACATTAAAATATGTAGCTGAACATATTCGTGCTGGCCAAATTACCATTAACAATGCCGAAACAGATTACTTTGCTCCGTTTGGCGGCTTTAAGCAATCTGGTATCGGAAGAGAATGGGGAGACTTCGGAATCGAGGAATATTTAGAAGTGAAAGCTGTGATGGGACTTCCAACAGCATAATTTGAAAAAGGAGAAAAACCTTAAGGTTTTTCTCCTTTTTCATGATAGGAAGAATCTGCTCCCCTATTTATCCATAATAATTTTATATTTTTCGATCGTTGCTTTAGGAGGAAACGATTCTTGTAACTCATCAAACCAAACCTCAATCGTTTGACCCTGTGACAGCTCTTTAGAATCTACTTTCGTTAAATCCATAACGATGAGATCGTCTTTATACTTATCAACAAGAAGATGAGTATTCAATGAATCATCGCTATTTAGAGGCATTTTATTGTTTATAAGAAGTAAATTCGTCTCCCCTTTTCTTAGCAGGATGCCTTTTTTTGAAAAAGGTGATGTTGTTTTATTCTTATTGTATGAATCCTTTATATTGCCCTTTGGAGAATGGCACGCTACTAATAAAATGAGAAAAATCAAGATGACAAGCCGAAAACATTTTATGTTTTTAAATTCTAGCTGCATCAACTTTCATACACCCCTTTTCAATTCTTCACATTAGCTTCTTCATGCTAGCATTCTTAGAACACTTAAGGTGCTTTATGCAGGTTAAACTGATTCACCTTCAAGTTCATTCACCTTGCAAAGGTATTAGAAATCTTAATCATGACAATCAATATTATATATTTTACTTAATGGCAAACTTTCGGTAAAGTTCAAATTGAACCTATATATATAATTCCTATCGAATTAATCTATGTTTATATTCCTTGTGAGGTGGATATCGTTGCAACTTCATGTATTGAACAGTCCGTTTAGTCAGGAGCAGGCAGAACTGCTTAATCAGCTGCTTCCGACTTTAACAGATCAGCAAAAAATTTGGCTTACCGGTTATTTATCAGCACAGGCAGCTTTAGCCGGATCAGAAAATACTGCCCTAGCCCCTTCTCCTTCTGCCGCAGCACCAGCGCAGCCTGTCAGCAAAGATGTGACCGTACTTTATGGCTCGCAAACAGGCAATTCTGAAGGATTAGCAAAAAAGACAGCGCAGCATCTTGAAGAGAAAGGTTTTCAAGTGACGCTCTCATCTATGTCAGACTTTAAACCAAATAGTCTGAAAAAAATAAACAATTTACTGATTATCGTCAGCACACATGGCGAGGGAGATCCGCCTGATAATGCCCTTTCTTTCCATGAATATGTTCACGGCAGACGTGCACCAAAGCTTGATCATTTAAGCTTTTCTGTACTTTCACTTGGTGACAGCTCTTACGAATTCTTCTGTCAGACAGGTAAAGAATTTGATGAGCGCTTAAAAGAGCTTGGCGGAACGCGTCTTTTCGATCGAGTGGACTGTGATCTTGATTATGATGAGCCGTTTTCGGAATGGCTTCAAGGGGTGGCATCATCACTTAGTGAAGGCGAAGCCGCAGCAAACCCGCAAGAATCAGCGGGAACAAACACTCAAACAGCTACATCTGAATACTCAAGAACAAATCCTTTTTATGCTGAAGTGCTTGAAAATATCAATCTAAATGGCCGCGGCTCTAACAAAGAAACCCGTCATTTGGAGCTTTCTCTTGAAGGATCAGGACTTGTTTATGAGCCAGGTGACAGCCTTGGTATTTATCCAACAAATGATCCTGCGCTTGTTGATGAACTGATCAAGGCATGCGGATGGGATGCAGAGGAAGCCGTAACTATTCATAAAAACGGTGACACTCTTCCTTTAAAAGAAGCACTCACCTCTCATTTTGAGATTACCGTATTAACAAAACCTCTTCTTCAAAAGATGGCGTCCTTTACAAAAAGCGAAGCCTTGCAGGCCCTTTTAGAAGAAGGAAACGAAGAAAAGTTGAAAACGTATATAGCAGGAAGAGATTTAGTAGATGCTGCTCGTGATTTTGGTCCTTTTGAAGGAACAGCGGCAGACTTCACTGCGATTTTAAGAAAAATTCCTGCCCGCCTTTATTCCATTGCAAGCAGCCTTAAAGCTAATGAAGAAGAAGTTCATTTGACAATAGGTGCTGTGAGATATGATGCTCACGGAAGAGAACGTCAAGGTGTCTGCTCAATCTTATGTGCAGAGCGCTTAGAGCCAGGTGATACGCTGCCTGTTTATATCCAGCACAATCAAAACTTTAAGCTTCCTGAAAACCCTGATGCACCGATCATTATGGTAGGACCAGGCACAGGCATCGCCCCTTTCCGTTCCTTTATGCAGGAGCGCGAAGAAGTCGGTGCAGACGGAAAGTCATGGTTATTCTTCGGTGATCAGCACTTTGTGACGGATTTCTTATATCAAACCGAATGGCAAAAGTGGTTAAAAGATGGTGTGTTAACGAAAATGGATGTGGCTTTTTCAAGAGATTCAGATGAAAAAGTATATGTCCAGCACCGAATGAAGAGACAAAGTAAAGAATTATTCGAATGGCTGGAGCAAGGTGCCTATGTATATGTCTGCGGAGATGAAAAACATATGGCGCATGATGTTCATGATACCCTTCTATCGATCATTCAAGAAGAAGGTGCGATGAGCAAAGAGAAAGCAGAAAGCTATCTAGCCAACTTGCAGCAGCAAAAACGCTATCAGCGTGACGTATATTGATTGAATGCTTGAAAGAAAGGAGCTTTTACTTACATGGTGAAGACAGCATTAACAGCGCCGGATGGACCTCCGAGCGACGTAGAGGAAATCAAAGAAAAAAGTGATTATTTACGGGGTACGTTAAAAGAAGTGATGCTTGATCCGATTTCAGCGGGTATTCCTGATGATGACAACCGCCTGATGAAGCATCACGGCAGTTATTTACAGGATGATCGTGACCTGAGAAATGAACGGCAAAAACAAAAGCTTGAGCCTGCCTATCAATTTATGCTGCGCGTCCGCCTGCCTGGCGGAATCGCCACATCTAAGCAGTGGCTTGTGATGGATGAGCTTGCTCATAAATACGGAAACGGTACGTTAAAGCTGACAACTCGTGAAACCTTTCAGCTTCACGGTATTTTAAAATGGAACATGAAAAAAACCATTCAAGACATCCATTCCACTATGCTTGATACGATTGCTGCTTGCGGCGATGTGAACCGTAATGTCATGTGTACATCAAACCCCTATCAATCAGAAGTACACCATGATGTATACGAGCTCGCCAAAAAATTAAGTGATGACCTGCTCCCGCAAACAAGAGCGTACCATGAAATTTGGCTTGATGAGGAAAAGGTAGCAGCAACGCCTGATACAGAGGTTGAGCCGATGTATGGTCCGCTTTATTTGCCAAGAAAATTCAAGATTGGTGTGGCGGTCCCTCCTGCTAACGATATTGATGTGTTTTCGCAGGATTTAGGCTTCATTGCGATTATTGAAAATGATCAATTAGTCGGCTTTAATGTCGCGATTGGCGGCGGAATGGGCATGACTCATGGTGATACAGCGACCTATCCTCAGCTCGCAAAAGTAATTGGCTTTTGTACACCGGAACAAGTTGTAGAGATTGCCAAACAAGTGATCACCATTCAGCGTGACTATGGAAACCGTTCGGTGAGAAAAAATGCCCGCTTTAAATATACAGTGGACCGCCTCGGTCTTGAGAATGTAAAAGAAGAGCTGGAACGCCGCCTTGGATTTGCTCTATTAGACGCAAGAGATTATCACTTTGACCATAACGGTGACCGCTATGGCTGGGTAAAAGGCATCAATGGCAGATGGCATTTTACGATGTTTGTAGAAGGCGGCCGGATCACGGATTACGATGATTATCAGCTGATGACAGGTATTCGTGAAATCGCAAAAGTTCATACAGGTGACTTCCGCTTAACAGCGAATCAAAATTTAATGATTGGAAATGTCACATCTCATAAAAAGAAACAAATCGAGCAGCTCATTCAGAAGTTCAGTTTATCAGATGGCCAGCAGCACTCTGCACTGCGCCGCAGTTCAATGGCCTGTGTTTCTCTTCCAACATGCGGTTTAGCGATGGCAGAAGCAGAACGCTACCTCCCGCGCTTGATTGACAAAATTGAAGAGATTGTCGAAGAAAACGGCTTAAGTGATAAAGAAATTACGATTCGAATGACTGGATGTCCAAATGGATGCGCCCGTCATGCGCTTGGTGAAATTGGCTTTATCGGGAAATCACCTGGCAAATACAACATGTATCTTGGCGCTGCGTTTGATGGCAGCAGATTAAGTAAACTGTACCGGGAAAATGTAGGAGAAGAAGACATTTTAAACGAGCTTGGCTCTCTACTCCCCCGCTATGCAAAAGAACGTAAAGAACATGAACATTTCGGTGATTTTGTGATTCGGGCAGGTATTGTAAAAGAAACAACAGATGGCACGAATTTTCATGTGCAATAAAAAAGACAGGACGCTCTCCTGTCTTTTTTTATGGACTTTGTTTCCTTTTCAAGTATTCGCAAATGCTTTTGTACACCTTCGGATTGTCTAAAGAAGATAGATCTGGTGAAGGCTGCTGTTCATACGCTCCTTTTAATAAACGCCGGACGATTTTTCCGTTTCTTGTTTTCGGTAAAGCTGAAATGAGATGAATTTCCTTTGGAGTGAGCGCTTTCCCCGCATATGATCCAACATGTGTTTTGAGCTCTCGAATCAGTGTTGCTTCTTCGAAAGACGGTGAACTGGTCACAATGAAACAAACAAGTGCCTCTCCCTTCACCTCATCCTTTACTCCAATCACAGCGGCCTCGTGTACGGCTGGGTGCCCGACAAGAATGGATTCAATTTCAGCTGGACCGACGCGTTTTCCTGCTGTATTAATGACATCATCCGATCTGCCAGTGATATGGAATGCGCCATCCTCTGATTGCATCACCCAATCACCGTGCGTCCACACCCCATCAAATCGTTTGAAATAGGTGTCTTCATATCGCTCCGGATCTTTCCAAAATCCACATGTCATGCCGACCCATGGCTTTTTCACAACAAGTTCCCCTACCTCATTCATAACGCTCTCTCCTGCCTCATTAAACACATCTGCCGCCATTCCTAAGATTGCCGCATTAAAAAGGATCGGTTTGATTGGGCGAAGCAGCGTACTTCCTACAATTCCGCCAGAAACCTCTGTTCCCCCTGAGTAATTTAAGATCGGAATGTACTTTTGACCAATTGTGTCAAAGAGCCACTGCCATGGTGCTTCATTCCACGGTTCACCTGTAGAAATGATGGCTTTGACATGCGGCAGCTCAATGTCTGAAAGGTTTTGCTGCATCGCAGATCGAACAAAAGTAGGGGAAAGTCCAAAATGGGTGACTTTTTGCTCGTGGATGAATGACCAGAGATGCTGTTCATCTGGATAATCGGGGGCGCCGTCATATAAAACAATTGCAGCTCCATTGATCAAGCCGCCAAAGACGAGAAATGGCCCCATCATCCACCCCATGTCTGTGAGCCAAAACAAGCGGTCTCCTTTTGAAACGTCCATACAAAGACCGGCATCAAAAGCTGCTTTTACAGGAAAACCTGCGTGTGTATGGACAGCCCCTTTGGGTGTACCGGTTGTTCCAGAAGTGTATAAGATCATAAGAGGATCTTCATTTGAAAGGTAAGTCGTTTCACTCAGTGGTTCTTCTTTTAACAAATCGTTTAGCTTAATATCCTCTTTATATCCAGTATGAGAGGAAGCGTGTACAATGACTGTTTTGACAGTCTTGGTTTTGTCGATTGCTTCTGCCGCACATTCACGCATGTTGATCGTCTTTCCCCGGCGCGTCACGCTTGAGCCTGTAACGACAATGGTTGCACCGGATGCACGAATACGTACGGCTAGAGGCTCGCTTCCATAGCCGGAAAAGACTGGGCTAAAGATGACACCAATCTTTGCAAAGGCAAGCATGACGGCAGCCGTTTCCGGAAGCATCGGCATATAAATGACTGCCACATCCCCTTTTTGAATCCCCTTCTTCAAAAAACCAGCAGCGAGACGATTGACCTTTTCCTGAAGTTCGAGGTACGTCCATCTTCTCTCTTCTCCTGCTTCATTTCTCCAAATCACGGCTGGTTGATGCTGGGTTTCTTCATTCTCTGCCCATTTGTCAACAGCCGTTTCGACCACGTTGAGCCTGCCGCCTTTATACCAATTGGGCCACATGAAGGAATCTTGGCCTAATGCGGCTTCATACGGCTCCTTCCACACAATGCTGACCGCCTTTTCAGCTTCTCTCCAAAACCAATCGGTACGCTCGATACTAGCTTGATAGAACGCATCGTAAGTAGTAAAACCAAGTGAACGCATCCATTTGTAAAGACGTGTTTGTTTGATCTTCTGCTCTTCGGGTATCCACGCTGGTTTTAGGTTTATCATGAGGCCGCCCCCTTTAGACCGGATAAACCGGATGTTTTCGTCTTGTAAATGTCATTTCTTTAGAGGTATAGGCTTGTAATCTACGACAAAGCTCATCTCGCAAATGGTCAAACGGGATGACACCATCGACAATCATTTCAGAGGCAAGCTCATATATATTCATATCTTCCTGGTATTCTTTGCGTTTCTCTTGTATAAATGACGCCCTCTCTTCTGCAGGCAGTTCGGCAATTTTATTCGCATAGACAGCATTTACAGCGGCTTCTGGCCCCATAACAGCAATTTGCGCAGATGGAAGAGCGAGACAGCAGTCCGGTTCAAAGGCTGGTCCTGCCATTGCATATAAACCTGCACCGTATGCTTTACGAACAATGACGGATATTTTCGGAACGGTTGCCTCTGACATGGCGGAGATCATTTTCGCCCCGTGCCTGATAATGCCTGCTTGTTCCACTTTTGTTCCAATCATAAACCCTGGTATATCCGCAAGGAAAAGGAGTGGAATATGAAAAGCGTCACATAGCTGAATAAACTTGGCGGCTTTGTCGGCAGAGTCATGAAATAAAACACCGCCTTTTACCCTCGGCTGGTTGGCAATAAGACCGACAGGCTGACCATTCATACGGCCAAAGCCTGTGATCAGCTCTGCGGCAAACAGTTTTTTGATTTCAAAAAATGATCCTTCATCAATGAGTAAATCAATGAGCTGATACATATCAAAAGGGGTATTCTGCCCCTTAGGGATAAGGTCTTGGAGGGTGATCTCTGATGGTTTAGGTGCGATTGCGGCTGCCCGTTTTGGTTTTTCTGTATAGTTGGCAGGCATGTAAGTTAAATAAGTGCGAGCGATTTGAATGGCTTCTTCCTCTGTTTTTGCTAGAATATCGCCGCATCCAGAAATGCTGCAATGCATTTTTGCTCCGCCCATTTCTTCAAGTGATACTTTTTCTCCGATCACCATTTCGGCCATTCGCGGTGAGCCTAAGTACATTGAGGCATTCCCTTCAACCATGACGACGATGTCACAAAAAGCAGGAATGTAAGCACCTCCGGCTGCAGAAGGACCAAATAGTAAACAAATTTGCGGAATACGTCCAGACAGCTTCACCTGGTTATAAAAAATGCGGCCTGCGCCCCTTCTGCCTGGAAACATGGCGATTTGATCGGTGATTCTAGCACCGGCAGAGTCGACTAAATACAGCATTGGGCAGTTGAGCTTTTCGGCTGTTTCCTGGATTCTAATGATTTTTTCTACCGTTTTGACGCCCCATGATCCTGCTTTGACGGTAGAATCATTTGCCATGACGCAAACAGTCTGCCCATTCATCCGCCCAGTCCCTGTGACAACACCATCTGCTGGTAAATGTTCATCTTGACACTCGGCAAACATGGCATCCTCAATGAAAGAATCTTCATCTAATAACAACTGGAGGCGGTCACGGACGAACAATTTTCCTTTTTCTTTGTTTTTTTGATGGTACCGTTCGGCCCCGCCTTTCAGAATCTGCTGTTTTTTCAGTTCATATTCTTCGATCATACCCATTCCCCTTTCTTGCTACTTGCCTCTGTATTGAGGCGTTCGTTTTTCTTGGAAGGCTTGAAGACCTTCCGTTCGATCTTCTGTCTCAATGAGCCGTAGATAGGCTTCGTATTCCTTCGTTAGACCTGTATGCAAATCGTGATCAAGGCTTGATTGAATCGCTTGTTTCGCTTCTTTTAAGGCAAGCGGGCCATTTTTGATGATTTGTTTTGCAAGAGAGATGGCATCGTTCATGAGGGAATCTGCTAAAGAGATATGCTCAATCAGCCCGATTTGAATGGCTTCTTCTGCTTGTAATGATGCGCCCGTGAAAATAAGTTCTTTTGCTTTACCGAGTCCAATGAGGCGCGGAAGCCGCTGCGTCCCTCCGGCTCCTGGTATGATAGCTAGTCCTGTTTCTGGCAGGCCGAGTCTGGCTCCGGCTCGTGCAATGCGGAGATCACAAGCGAGCGCGAGCTCAAGTCCTCCGCCAAGTGCGTGTCCGTTCATCACTGCAATGACAGGTACAGGAATGGATTCAATCTCGATAAAAGTTTGCTGAATCGAAAGAACAGCTCCTTTCGCTTCTGCTTCTGTCATCAATCGTCGTTCTTTTAAATCTGCTCCAGCGCAAAAGACTTTAGAACCGGCTCCTGTAATGAGCAGACAGCGAATGCTTTCATCGTGTTTGATTTCTTGAATGAGTTGATTGATCTCCTCCAGCATTGAAGAGGATAGGGAATTCGCTTGTTCTGGCCTGTTTAAGGTCATGATGCCGATCTGTTCATCCTGTATCGAAAAATGGACCAATGATGTCATGTTATTCATCCTTTATGAAGTAGTCTGAGAGTGAAAAGCGCGTAAACAGTGACTAGGCAGGGTTCGTTCTACTTTTGCTTCAATCCATTCTGCCGCTTTAATTAATCTAGGAAGGTGAATATTTGTCTCAATTCCTAGTTTTTGAAGCATATGCACCACATCTTCTGTCGCCACATTTCCGCTGGAACCAGGTGCATAGGGGCAGCCGCCCAGCCCGCCGCTGGAGGAGTCAAATATGGTGATCCCAGCTTTTAATGCCGTATAAATATTGGCAAGAGCCATCCCCTTCGTATCATGAAAATGAAGAGCGATTTTATCAGCAGGAAAACGTTCTAGTAAAATGTCTAAGCGCCTTTCTACTTGAAGCGGATGGGCTTCACCGATGGTGTCACCGAGAGATATTTCATCAATGCCATAAGAAAGCAAAATATCCGTTAACCGCAGGACTTGATCCATTGGCACTTGTTTTTCATACGGGCAGCCAAACACGGTGGAAATATACGCGCGTGTGTTTTTTTCTGCTGCTTTTAAATCAGCTGTCATTTGTTTGATGACAGGAAGTGTTTCGTTGATGGATTGATTCATATTTTTCTTGTTATGTGTTTCACTCGAAGAGATAAACATAGCGCCTGTGTCAAGATTGGCTTCAAAAAAATGAGCTAAGCCTTTTTCATTGGGAATGAGTGCTGCATAGGTGATGTCGTCTTTTTTGTTAAAGGATTGGGTGAGTTCTTTGGCATCTTTTAAGGCTGGAACCCATTTAGGATGAACAAATGATGTGACTTCAATATAAGGGAGCTGGGCTGCTGCGAGCAGATCAATCCACGTTCGCTTCTCGCCAGTGTTCAGCCAGACTGATTCATTTTGCAGTCCGTCCCGCGGGCCGACCTCCCTGATAAGCACACTCTTTGGTAATGCCATCTGGCTCCCTCCTATTCTGTTAGTTCTAAAAGAACCTCTCCTTCATCGACAAATTCCCCCTCTGCCTTATACACTTTGCTGATGATCCCGGATTCTTCAGCAACGATCGGAATCTCCATTTTCATTGATTCTAAAATGGCAACCTCCTGTCCTTTTTGCACTTCATCGCCTTGTTTCACAAGAAGCTTCCACAAGTTTCCGGCCATTTGAATTGTGACAGTTTTCATGAACGGTTTCCCTCCCTTTTTTTCATGAGAAAATCGGTTGTGATGCTGCCTTGTAAGAAAGCAGAAGATCCGGCCATTTCCCTTAAAAGCGGTAAGTTGGTTTTGATCCCTTCTATTTCATATGCTTGTAATGCCCCTTTTAATCGTTCTATTGCAAGTTTTCGTGTATCACCGTAAACGATCATTTTCGCAATCATTGGATCGTAAAAAGGCGTAATGATGCTTCCATTTGTCACGCTTGACTCATGACGGATATACGGAGCTTCAGGTGTGGAGAGCCGAGTGATCGTTCCTGGTGATGGATAAAAGGTGACGGGATCTTCCGCATAAATTCTAACCTCGATGGCATGCCCGATTTGATGAATATCCTCCTGATTGAAGGAAAGCGGCTCACATGCAGTAATTTTCAGCTGCTCCTCAACAAGGTCAATGCCTGTAATTTCTTCTGTGACAGGATGCTCTACTTGTAATCTCGTGTTCATTTCTAGGAAATAAAATTGTTGATGCTGATCGACTAAACATTCAATCGTTCCTGCATTTTCATACCCAATCGCTTTGGCTGCTTTGACGGCCATCTCCCCCATCTGATGTCTCACCGATTCATCGAGACAGGCGGCTGGTGCTTCTTCAATGATTTTTTGATGTCTTCGCTGGAGTGAACAGTCGCGCTCAAATAAGTGAACTCCATGACCGAAGGAATCAAAAAGGACCTGGATTTCAATGTGCCGAGCGTCTTCAATGACCTTTTCCATATACAGCGTCCCATCGTTGAAAAAACTTTGCGCTCTTTTTTGATTCCCTTCAAAAGCCCTGTACAGCTCATCGTCATTTTGCACGATCTGCATGCCAATTCCTCCGCCCCCGCTTGATGCCTTGAGCATGATCGGATAACCGAGTGACTGCGCTTGACTGATCCCTTCTTCTGCATCATGCAGCGGAGCTGAAACACCTGGTACAATGGGGATACCTGCTTGAGCCATCGTTTTTCTTGCTTCAATTTTATTCCCCATTCGCTGAATGACTTGTGCGGCTGGTCCAATAAAGGCCATTCCTTCGCTGCGGCAGCGTTCTGCAAAGGCCGCATTTTCTGATAAGAGGCCATATCCTGGGTGGATAGCATCTGTATTTGTCTGCTTGGCTGCCTTAATGATTGCTTCCATGTTTAAATAGCTTTCAGATACTTTCGCGCCTCCAATCAGATAGGCGCTGTCTGCTTCTTGCACATGAAGTGCATGCTGATCTGCTTCTGAATAAACGGCGACGGTTTGGATCCCGAGCCTTTTACACGTTCGAATAATTCGCCGGGCAATTTCGCCTCGATTTGCAATCAGTACTTTTTGAAACATCGCTGCCTTCACTCCTTTATTAGATCAAGCGCCTGCTTTTTCAGACGAAATTTTTGAATCTTCCCTGATGCGGTCATCGGATACTCGTCAGTGATGAAAAAATATTTAGGAATTTTGTAGCGTGCCATTTGCGACTGACAATAGCTCGTGAGTGTCTCAATCGTCACCGCCCTGCCTTGTTTGAGCCGAATGAATGCGGCAGCTTCTTCTCCATACGTTTCATCGGGTATACCAACGACCTGTGCATCAAGAATGTCCGGATGAGTATAAAGAACGTCCTCAATCTCTTTTGGGTAAACATTCTCCCCGCCTCTAATGATCATATCTTTCAGCCGTCCTGTGATTTTCACATAGCCGTCCTCATCCATCTCTGCTAAATCACCCGTATGAAGCCAGCCGTCCTGATCAATCACTTCATTTGTGGCTTCTTCATTTTTATAGTAGCCTTTCATCACATGATAGCCTCTTGTACACAGCTCGCCTTGTTCTCCTCTTGCTACTTCCTCCGGCGTGCCTGGAATCGTGATTTTCACTTCGATGTGAGGAAGCGCCCGGCCGACCGTTTGAACTCGTCTGTCAAATGAATCATCCGTTCTTGTTTGGGTAATGACAGGAGAGCTTTCGGTCTGTCCATAGGCAATCGTGAGCTCCTTCAGTCCCATTTGTTCAATGACGGCTTTCATCACATGGGATGGGCAAAGAGATCCTGCCATAATGCCCGTTCGTAATGTGGACAGATCGTATTGGTGAAAATTCGGATGGTCGAGTTCTGCAATGAACATTGTCGGGACGCCGTGAAGGACGGTGCACTTCTCTTTTTCCACTGTTTGAAGGACTCGCTCTGGATGGAAGGATTCAATTGGAATGATCGTTCCTCCTTTTGTGAGACATGCAAGCACGCCAAGAACGGATCCAAAGCAATGGAAGAAAGGAACAGGGATACACATTCGGTCCTTTTGGGTGAGCTTCATACAATCTGCGATTTGGCTGGCATTGCAGACAATGTTTGTATGGCTGAGCATGACTCCTTTTGGGTAGCCGGTTGTGCCTGAAGTATATTGCATATTAATGACATCATCAGGCGCAAGCTCATCCATTCGTTTCTCCCACTCATGATTCTCTGTTCTTTTAGCAGCTGCCTGAATACTGTCCCAGCTGCGCATGCCCTTTGGCGTGTGCTCGCCAATATAGACGACACTTTTTAAATAAGGAAAAGATGAGGATGTGATCTCACCTTGATGAGCGTTTTGAAGCTCCGGTATGAGTTCTTCAAGCATTTTGACATAGGATGTCTCTTTAAATCCGTCTACGATAAACAGCATGCTGCTATCAGAATGCTTGAGTAAATAAGCGAGTTCTTGTGATTGAAAGTTCGTATTCACGGTGACAAGAACGGCTCCAATCGACGCGCAGGCGAATTGCAGCATGAGCCATTCAGGTACATTGGGCGCCATGATGGCGATATGATCCCCTTTTTGAACCCCTAATGCCATAAGACCTTTCCCGGTTTCTTTGACTTCTCGATAAAACGCTTCATATGAAAAACGTAAGGAACGTTCTGGATACACAATGGCTTCATGTGCTGGGTGCTGCTCCATTTTCTCCTTTAATAGGAAGCCGATCGTTTGTGGATGAATCGACATCATGGCTTTCCTCCTCCACTTATGGTAAGCGTTTTCATTATTGGATTACGCTAACAGTTGTCTTGCGATGACTAGACGCTGAATTTCAGAGGTCCCTTCTCCAATTTCCATTAGCTTGGCATCTCTCACAAGCCGTTCTACACCACATTCTTTCATGTAGCCTGTTCCTCCGTGAATTTGGACAGCATCAAGACTTGCTTTTGTCGCCATTTCAGAAGCGAAAAGCTTGGCATAGGCAGCTTCTTTTGTAAACGGCTTGCCGTGATCTTTCAGCCAAGCGGCTTTCCACACCATTTGTCTGGCGAGCTCTATTTGCATCGCCATATCTGCCAGCTTAAACTGAATGGCTTGGAAGGAAGAAAGGGTCTGCCCAAATTGCTTTCTTTCCTTTGCATGCGAGAGCGAAGCATCTAGTGCAGCTTGTGCGATGCCAACTGATAACGCAGCAATTGAAATGCGTCCCCCGTCTAATGTATATAAAAATTGCTTAAATCCTTTCGCTGGGTCTCCTAAAATATTCTGGGCTGGTACACGTACACCGTCTAAAATGATTTCTGCTGTATCTGATCCGCGCACGCCCATTTTGTCATATGGATTTGTAATGGACAGCCCTTTTTGCCCTTTCTCCACAATGAAGGCGGAGATGATCGGACGGCCGTTTTCATCATGATCCGAGACAGCGGTGACAATAATGGTTCTGGCAAAATTGGCGTTTGTGATCCAGCACTTCTCCCCGCTGATGACATACTCTTGTCCGTCTTTGACTGCTTTTGTTTTCGTCCCTTTTGCATCTGATCCTGCGTTTGGTTCTGTTAATCCGAAGGAACCGAGTGCTGTTCCAGATGCCAGCGGGACAAGATGAGCCATCTTTTGCTCCTCTGTACCGAAATAATAAAGCGGGCTTGCGCCTAGGGAAACGGCTGCGGCATAACTAAGACCTGTACTACCGCACTGTTTTCCGATTTCTTCTACTGCGAGTGCATACGATATCGTATCTCCTCCTGAGCCTCCGTATTTCTCTGGAAAGGGGATGCCCATAAAGCCGAGCTCCCCCATTTTTTGAAACGTTTTGACTGGGAATACGGCCTGTTCATCAATGGTTTGAGCGAGTGGTGCAATTTCTGCTTTGGCGAAATCTTTGACCATCTGGCGGATCATTTGTTGTTCTTTCGTTAATTCAAAATCCATCTTGCTTCCCCCTTTGGCTCTTTTCTATCATATTTATTAATCAAGCAGCTGCTTCATGCCAAGCTTGATTGAATTCAGAAAATTAAAACAAGAATAATAGAAAAAAAAGCATGAATGAAGAAAAATCCTCATTCATGCTTTTTCGTTATTTCACTATCTTTGTAGAAGGCTTGCTTTCGTGATGAAGACGATTGAGAGCCGTTACTTTGAAGGTATCTCTCTTCTTCTGATTGACTGAGAGGTCTTTGATCGTTGTTATGGCGCCTTTTTCTTTTCTAACTGTTTGCAGTAATTCATATGTTCCTTTATTTGTTAATCGATAGACCGAATAATAGGATACGGTAGAATTTGGATCATTTTTGATTTGTAAAGCCGCACCATCCGATGTCTTTTTCACAGATTGAATGATTGGTTTTTTAGGCGCTTTCTGATGAAGCCAAGGCATTTCTGGAATGAGAGCTGGTTTGCGGTATGACTCTTCTATCAATCGATCCTTTACATTCAAAGGGTTGCGATTGATATCCTTCAGGCTGAAATGCATGCTTCCCTGCACGAGCTGTGACTGCCTGTTCAGCTCAATCTGCCTAAAATATTCTTCCGGGTCAGACCAAGCAGGATCACTGTTTTGATTAATTTTATACGCCGCTTGACCGATGTACAGGTGAACCGGCTCCCCTTTCACCTCATTTGACCACCATTTCGTCAGCACGTCATAAGCGGCAGCTTGAAAGCCGATGCTCCAGTAAATTTGCGGAGTAACATAATCAATATCGTGCTGCTGAATCCACTCTCTTGTATCAGCATACAAATCATCGTAGTTGGTCATACCTGCTGTGGTGTTTGAACCAGTCGGATCATCTTTTATGTTGCGCCATACACCGAATGGACTAATACCAAATTTCACATACGGTTTTTCTTTCTTAATGGTGTCATTGATTTGCTTCACCAGCTGGTTCACATTATCTCTTCGCCAATCTTCTATATGTGTAAATGCTTTTTTTCCATATGTTTCAAACGTTTCTTGATCTGGAAACGGGACACCGGCTATTTTATATGGATAAAAATAATCATCCATATGCACTGCATCAATATCGTAGTTTTTCACAACTTCTTCTATACCGCCGACAATGAAGTCCTGAGTTTCAGGAATACCAGGATTGTAATAAAGCTGGTTACCATACGCAATCGTCCAATCAGGATGTTGTCTTGCAGGGTGATCGGCTGATAAACGGCTGAGATCAGTATGATTCATTGTGATTCGGTAAGGGTTAAACCAAGCGTGAAATTCAAGGCCGCGTTTATGAGCTTCTTCGATCATAAACTCAAGCGGATCATACCCCGGATCTTTTCCTTGCGTTCCAGTCAAATATTCTGACCACGGCCCGTATGCTGAAGGGTAAAAGGCATCTGCTGTTGGTTTAATTTGCATGATGACGGCATTCATATTCATTGCTTTGATTTCATCTAACAAATGAATAAGCTCTTGTTTCTGTTCTGCTGCAGACAGTCCCTTCTTTGAGGGCCAATCTAAGTTATAAACCGATGCAATCCATACCGCGCGCATCTCTCTTGTGCTCTCAAGCTTCCCTTTTGGCACTGGACGAGCTGCTAGACTGCTAGATGGAATCAATAAAAATACAAACATCAACATCAGTGTTAGAACTGTCATACTGATCTTTTTCAGCATGTTTTGCATCACCTCATATTCAGTTTATTCCGCTTTTTGTGATGGAATGCCAGCAGATGGTGAAAGCAGAATGTTTTTCATTTCATTGAGCTGAGATTCAGGGACTTTACAGGCTTCGATTAAATACCGCTCTGCACTCCCGTATGTCTCCAGCATCTCGTGCAGCACATCTTCAAGATAATCTTGCTGCACACCGACAAGCGGCTGAATTTGTTCTTTTGACACCCGGAATAAACTCATCAATCGGACAAATCGTTCCTGTCTTCTAACAAGCATTTGCACGCCTTCGTTGGAACGCATGTATTCACTTAAAACGACTGCCAGCGGTACACCTGCTGTTAACTGAATCAGGGCAGATAAAAAACCTGTACGGTCCTTGCCACTCGTGCAGTGAAGCATCAGCGGGTAATTGCTTTGATCTGAAAGCAGTGTGAACAGCTGCTGAATCTCTTCTTTACGCTCTGTCAGCATGCTTTGATATAAATCTTTCATGATCGGTGTAAATGAGAGAGACTTCCCTTCTGCTACCAGCATACGAAACATGGTCCATTTACTCGGCATCTTACTGTCAGGCTGCATCGGAATATGGACGATTTTGTCGTGTTCCTTGATCTTTGCTGGATGTGATTTACGTTCTGAGGCTGTACGGAGGTCGCAAACGGTTTGAATCCCAAGTGTTGAGAATATCTCGATGTCTTGTTTCGTCAAACGGGATAAGTCTGCGGATCGATAAATCATTCCCTGTTTGATCACCATTCCATCTGTTGTTTGAAGTCCCCCTACTTCTCTAAAATTCGCAAGCTTTGAAAATGGGTTGTTTGATTGATTCATAGAAGTGAAAGTCCTTTCCAGTTTCGTTCTTTTCTCTATCATACGCTTTTATATCAAAGGAGAAAAGAGAATCAATTGACCTAATCCATACAAGAGAATTTATTGGTATAATGGAAAAAGGACATTCGGATTGATTGGAGATATGAAGTATGATAAAAACAAAACGGATTCAGCAAATTAAAGAGTATGTGTTTGACCGGGAATCTGCCTCACTTGATGAGCTTGTGGCGCATTTTGGTGTCTCAAAAAACACAATACGCCGAGATATACAGGCGTTGGTCGAGTCCGGCGTGCTCAAAAAAGTGTATGGCGGAGTGGCTGTAAACCACTCAACGTTAGTGGTGTATCAGGAGCGAAAGACCCGTCAGCTCAGTAAAAAGCAATTGATCGGTCAGACGGCTGCCGCTTTTGTGGAAAACGGGGATATGATTTTTGTTGATTCTGGTACGACAACGCTTGAGATGCTCCCCTATTTGACTGAGAAACAAGTGACCATTGTGACCAATAATGTGGATTTCATTACACAGGCGATGCCTTATGACAATCTCACCATCTTTTCCACTGGCGGGATGCTTGAAAGAAAAACGAATTCTTTCGTTGGCTATCAAAGTGTAGAGCGTCTAAAAGCTTACAATGTGAATAAAGCCTTTATCGCGTCAACTGGTTTATCCATTGATCACGGCGTCACCAATTCGTCCCCGCTTGAAACGGATATTAAAAAATCACTCGTTCAAAAAAGTGCCAAAACGTTTTTATTAGTGGATGATAGCAAATTTGATCATTACGCCTTGACCACGTTTTGTGATTTACACGACCTTGATGTCGTTGTGACCAATCAGGAGCCAAATGAAGCTTATCTTCAATATGGAAAAGAGCATGATGTACGATTTGTCACGCCTTTATCAAATGAATAAAAGGACAAAAAAACGGCTCAGGAATTTGAGCCGTTTTTTGATTCATTGATTTCAAGCTGCATGATCATACGGAATAAAAATCGGTACACGGCCGAGATGACATCAATGAAAGCCGTATCTTCGTGGATGTCCTCAAGTTCAAGAAGCTGTAAATTCACATCAAATAAGCCATCTTGTCCATTAAATTGTAGCTGAGCACCATTTAATGGTGATAGCATGTCCTTTAGAATACCCGTGTCTTTTTTAGGACGTTTTAAACCGAATAGCACGGTATACGTTTGAAACACTTCATCCCATTCAATGGCCAAGCCATCCACTTTCACGACATCAAACCACTTTGATTCGATATAAATGAATTCTTTTTGATGTTTTTTCACATATGTAAGCGGTGTGTTTAGAAATGAAGCGTTTTCTGTTTGAATCATGTCCTCTGATTCCTTGTCTACACGTTCTATATATACATCGCCAAAGCGGGCTTCTTCTTTAATTCTCGACCCTTCTAATGTCCAATTGCGACTCGCCGCTTCATCATATTCGAAGTCTGTCAGCGCCTGTCCTTCTTTTAATAGTTCTTGTAAGCGATTTAGTAACGACATGGCTATGTCTCCTTTCTTCTTCATGTGCATTCATTATTTTAGCATAACTCATGAAAAGAAAGATATGTCCTAGCATATGATGGTATGATAGTGTCAAAAGAAACATCTCGGAGGGGTACGTTTTGCTTACAATGACACTGGCAGAAAAAATCGTAGACGAGGTTAAAAAGGTGCTGACTGAGGAAATCATCATCGCACAAACGAACGGCACCATCATTGCAGCAACAGATCCAGCGCGCGTTGGACAATTTCATGAAGGGGCGTATCTGACATCATTTGAAGGCCAGAAACGAATTCTCACAAAGGATGACCAGCAGCACATGAAAGGCGTCAAAGCTGGCATCAATCTGCCTATTTATTTTAAGCAAGAGGTCATCGGGGTCATTGGGATGACAGGAGATCCTGTACATGTGTCTCCTTTTGGCGAAATATTAAGAAAAATGACCGAACTGCTCATTCATGAACATGAATTTTTTCAAGAAACTGAAACGGATGAACGGCAGCTTGAAGCGTTTGTATTCGACTGGCTCCATCTGCCAGAGACTGCAATTGATCTCACTGAAAAAGCGTCGCGGCTTCAGCTTGATATCAACAAGGAGCGCGCGGTTGTCCTGATTGATTGTCAGGATGAAACGTTTATGAAGCAAAATCAATACAAAGAATTGAAGGAAACACTGCATCTCACTAGTCAGGAGATCATCGTCCGCTGGGGGCATGCCCGTTTTTTGCTTATGCTGCAAACAACAGCAGATGATCGTAAAGTCTTGCAGCAGCGCCTATTTCACATCCATGCCTCTCTTACGGCGCGGAGCACGCCTGGAGTTTTGATTGGGGCGGGAAAACCAGCAGCTGCTCATTTGATGAAGCAATCCTTTCAACAAGCCTTTCGTGCTTTAAAAATGGCACATGCTGATACGCCGATTGTATTTGATGAAGATTTAACGCTTGAACTTTTTATGGAGGAAGTGAGTCAGGAAACAAAAGAAGTGTTTCTTGATCGAACGATTGCCCCTCTTCTCCCCTATCCTGAATTAGTGAAAACATTGCGGGTACTCATGACATCAGATTGCTCATTGAAATATACCGCAGAAGCGATGCATGTCCATATCAATACACTGCATTACAGGCTAAAACGAATCCAAGATTTAACGACACTTGATCCAAAGCGCATGCAAGATGCTATGCTCTTTTATTTAGCCTTCATGCTATTAGATCATGATCCAAAAAAACGAAGCGAACAGCCCGATATTTTGTAGAATCGTCCATAGGCAGGAGGCGATTCTTTTTTTATACTGAAAGAAACGATACGTCTCATCAACAGGAGTTGAATGCGAATGTTAAATTCTGAATTTTTAAATCAATTAAAAAAGATTGTCGGTGCATCTTACATGCAGGACAGTAAAGCCGATCGGCTTGCCTACTCTTATGATGCAACACCAAATTTTCAGCATATGCCAGATGTCATCGTAAGCCCGCATACGGCTGAGGAAATCCAGCAAATTGTCCGGCTCTGCGCCTCATATAACATACCGATCGTGCCAAGAGGATCAGGAACGAACCTTTGTGCAGGCACATGTCCCACTCAAGGCGGACTTGTGATGCTGTTTACAAGAATGAACCAATTAATAGAAATAGATGAAGAAAACCTGACAGCAACGGTGCAGCCTGGTTTGATCACACAGGAACTCATTCGCCAAGTAGAGGAGAAAGGCCTCTTCTATCCACCTGATCCAAGCTCTATGAAAATCTCTACATTAGGCGGAAATATTAATGAAAATTCAGGTGGTCTCCGGGGGTTAAAGTATGGAGTGACAAGAGATTATGTACTTGGACTTGAAGTCGTTCTGCCAAACGGTGACATCATCAAAACAGGCGGCAAGCTTGCAAAGGACGTAGCCGGATATGATATGACCCGTTTGTTCGTAGGTTCAGAAGGAACGCTTGGGATTGTCACTGAAGCCACGCTGAAGCTTTTGCCGCTTCCAGAAACAAAACAAACGATGCTTTGCTTATATGAAAGCCTAGAGGAAGCCGCCGCTTCAGTGTCGGCTATTATTGCAGAGCGTATCATCCCCGCCACATTAGAATTTATGGATCAGCCGACCCTGGAAGTCGTTGAAGACTTTGCAAAAATCGGTTTGCCGACTGACGTTCAAGCGGTGCTGTTAATCGAACAGGACGGCCATCCTGAGGCGGTTTCAAGTGATATGCAGCGCATCGCAAAAGTCTGTCAGCAGCACGGTGCAAAAGAAGTGAATATCGCTCATTCTGAAGAAGAGGCAAATGCACTTTTAACAGCGAGACGATCCGCTTTATCTGCCCTCGCCCGCTTAAGCCCAACGACCATTTTAGAAGATGCCACAGTTCCCCGGTCTGAAATTGCCAGCATGGTGCGGGCGATCGAACACATTGCGAAGCAGTACAAAGTGAAAATCTGTACATTTGGTCATGCAGGTGATGGTAATTTGCATCCTACTTGTGCAACAGATGCAAGAAATGAAGAAGAAATGAAACGGGTGGAAGAAGCCTTTCAGGCCATTTTTGAAAAAGCAGTCTCACTTGGCGGCACCATTACGGGTGAACATGGCGTGGGTCTTATGAAAGCCCCTTACTTGGAACTAAAGGTTAAAAAAGAAGGCATTGCGGCAATGAAAGCGATCAAACAGGCGCTAGATCCGGAAAATATCATGAACCCTGATAAAGTGTTTGGAAAAGCCGCAAGAAAGCGGGTGGTGATTTCATGAGTTCCTCTAAACAAACAGAGATTCAGCAAACATTTCAGCAGCAAATGGACGAAAAAGAGCTGCTCAATTGCATGCGCTGCGGCTTCTGCCTCCCTTCCTGCCCTACTTATATTGAATCTGGTCAACAAGAAACACACTCTCCCCGCGGCCGAATTGCTTTAATGAAGGCGGTGAGAGACGGCGTCATTGAGCCAGATGAAGATGTCGAACATTCATTGAATCTTTGTCTTGGATGCCGTGCATGTGAACCGGTCTGCCCTTCCGGCGTCAAATATGGACGGTTACTTGAGGATGCAAGAGACATCATTCAGCAGCACAAAAAACAATCCATCCCTGTCAAACTTGTAAGACGTGTAGTGTTTAAAGGTCTTTTTCCTTCACAAAGCCGAATGCGGAAAGCAGCAGGACTTCTTCGCTTTTATCAAACATCTGGTCTGCAAATGGTCGCCCGCAAAACTGGTATGCTGAAGGTGCTTCCCCCGCATTTACGGCTGATGGAACAGGCGCTTCCAAAGGTGCCGCGTCAACAGAAAAGCCGTTTGACGGAATACAAAGCCGCTGGCCCAGCAAGAAAGCGTGTCGCCTTTTTTACTGGCTGTTTAATGGACACCGTTTTTTCAACCACAAACGAAGCGACGATCCAACTTTTGCAGCTGGCAGGCTGCGACGTCATCGTCCCTCCCATTCAGGCGTGCTGCGGAGCGCTTCATGGCCATAGCGGAGAAAAAGAGCAAGCGAAACAGTTAGCAAAGCGGAATATTGAAGCATTTGAAGAGATAGATGCGGATGCCATAGTCATGAATGCGGGCGGTTGTGGTGCCTTTTTAAGTGATTACGATCATTTGCTTTGCGATGATCCGGATTTTCAAAAGCGAAGTGAAGTCTTCTCAAAGAAAATCACGGATATATCAGACATTTTAGTGGAGCTTGAATTTCACCGCCGCATGCCGCTTGCTTTGCCAGAGCAAGTCATCACCTATCAAGATTCCTGTCATTTGCGGAACGGAATGGGTGTACAGCATGCGCCAAGGGTGCTGATGAAGGCCATTCAAGGTGTATCATTTAAAGAAATGAAGGATTCGGGCCGGTGCTGCGGCTCAGCTGGCATTTACAACATCTTGCAGCCAAAGATGTCAATGCAAATTTTAGATCATAAAATGACAGAAGCTTGCCAAACAAAGGCTGCTGCCATCGTTACCTCTAATCCAGGCTGTCAGCTGCAAATGGCAGCAGGCATCAAACGCTCAGGGCACTCGCCCAGCATGCGCGCCGTCCATCTAGCTGATTTATTATTAGAAGCCGTTCAATATGGAAAAAAAGCGTCCAGCCCCACAAGCTGAACGCTTTTTTTATGCATATCTTCAGACAATTGGTTAGATAATAGAGGCAAATTGCCAAAGGAGCTGGTTCAAATGCTGAAGAAAAACAAACAACAAAAGGACTCGAATTCAGTATTTGAAGCATTGTCACGTTCTGCTGATTTTACAAATGAGCTGTCTCGAAATGGAGATTTTCTGTATAGGATTTCCTTTTTTCGATCTTTAATTAATGGACATCTTCTACATGAACAAATTCTCCCCTCCCTCAAACAACTGCACTTGACACCCACTCTTGAAGAGCTGAAAGAACGAATTCCCATTGAGCAGGCTGTCATTACGAGCGATCTTCAAAAAGTGGAAGAAGCCCTTCACCGGGGCAGCATCGCCATTAGACTTGAGACAGACTGGGGCAAAACGCTTCTTTTGCCGATTGAAGAAAAGAAAGGCAGACAAGTAGGTCCGCCTGAGATTGAATTTGGCATAATCAGTGCTCAGGAAGCATTTGTGGAGGTTTTAGATACCAATTTAAATTTGGTCAGACGGCGGCTGCCGACGCCTAACCTGAAAGTTGAGGAAAAGAAGGTTGGTACGCTCTCTCAAACAAAAGTTGCCGTGCTATATATTGAAGATATCGCTAACCCGCAAAATATTGAAACGGTTCTTCAGCGAATTGAGGACGTTGATTATGATCAGATTTTAGATGCAAATTATCTTGCTCAAATGCTTTATGATGTGTCCAATACGATCTTTCCGTTGTTTTTGAATACAGAAAGACCCGACCGCGTGTCTTCAGGTTTATCAGAAGGCAAAATTGCCATATTAGTGGATGGATCGCCTCATGTCTTGCTTGCCCCGACTATTTTACTTGAGTATTTTTCCACTATGGAAGACTACAATATGTCATGGATTGCGGCTTCTTGCTTTAGGCTATTACGCATATTTGCTGTGATATTTTCCATTTTTGCCACACCTTTATATGTAGCCGTTTTAACTTTTCATTATGAGCTGATCCCAAAGGATTTATTAGAAACCATTGTGTCCTCGCGCTATCTCGTTCCATTTCCTCCGATCATTGAGGCACTATTTTTAGAGATTTCGATTGAATTACTAAGAGAAGCAGGTTCAAGGCTGCCGGCTAAAGTCGGTCAGACGCTCGGGATTGTTGGAGGGATTGTCATTGGACAGGCTGCTGTAGCAGCAGGCTTAACGAGCAATATTTTACTCATTATTGTTGCTCTGTCTGCTCTCGCCTCATTTGTCACGCCTATTTACAAAATGGGCAGTACCATTCGGCTGCTGAGATTTCCTTTTTTACTCGCAGCACAGGTTTGGGGCGCATTAGGTATTGCCGTGATGGGATCCTTTCTGCTCACCCATTTAATGAAATTAACCTCTATTGGCCGGCCGTATTTAGAGCCTATTTTTCCAATGCGCCTTGCTGATTTAAAGGGCAGTTTGATTCGTCCTCAGCTCCGTTTTTTGAACAAAAGGCCGGAAAATTTACGTCCGCAAAATGAAACCATTCATCGCTCTAAGCCTAAGCAAGGACGCAAGGGGAAAAATGATTTTTATGAATAAGGAAGTGAAGGCATGAGCTCTTCTTCTGTGAAAGAGAAATTTCAAGTATCCCCTTATTTTGTGTTTTTTCTCATCAATGCCAATCAAGTCGGTGTCAGCATTTTAAACTTTCAAACAAACCTTGTTCGTTCTATAAATAATGATGGATGGATCGCCATTCTTATTTCTGGCATGAGCGTCAATATGATGATCTTTCTAATGTACTTGATGTTTAAAAAGGCACCTTCGGATGAATTTGGTGAAATCACGCGATATGTATTTGGCAAATGGATCGGGCAATTATTCAACATTCTCTATATCTTATATTTTGCTTCTTTGTCGCTGATTGTTCTTATTCATTATATGGATGTGATCCATGTATGGCTGTTTAAAGAAATCCCTGGTCTTTTGTTTGCATCTGTACTGCTGCTGCTTGTGTATTACATTCATACCGGCGGCTTTAGAACCATTGCTGGATGGGCATTTTTTAGCGTTGTACTGACGTATTGGATGACGTTTATCTGTTTTTATGTCATGAAATATAGTCATATTCGTTTCATGTTCCCAATGTTTGATCATACATTTTCGCAGCTGCTTGTGGGAGTCAAAGATGCATCCTTATCCATGTTTGGTTTTGGCACGCTGCTTGTCTATTATCCTTTTATTAAACAAGCTCAGACATCTCAAAAATTTGCTCACATGGGGGCATTATTTACGACATGCTTAAACTTGCTCACTTTTCTCGTCTCTATTGCGTATTACTCAAGTGCTCAGCTCAAATTAACAAAATGGCCTACGCTAACGTTAACAAGCATTGTGAAGCTTCCGTTTATCCAGCGTTTTGAATTTATTGAAGTGTCTCTTTGGCTGTTTTTGATCATTCCAAATATCGCGATTCCATTATGGGCTGCGAGCCGAATGGCAAAAAAAGTGATTCATACGAGCCAGCGCGTCACATTCATTGGGCTCAGCATCCTCATTCTGATCATGTTTTCGTTTTTTGCCAGTGCAACTTCTTTTGAAACCTTTAATCAATGGGTGGAATTTAGCGGATTCATTCTGATCTATGGATTGATTGTCTGTATGGTCATTGGACTGATGCTGAAAAAAAGGAGGGGGAAAAAACGAGCATGAAACAGTATGTACTCATAGGTCTCATGTTGTTTAGTCTTTTGTTAACTAGCTGTGCACAGCCCCGTCTTTTAGATGAATTAAATATCTCTCAGGCGGCAGGATTTGATTTAGTCGAAGATGGCGAAATGAAGGGCTTTTTTGTCTTTCCCGTCTTTAAAAGTGAAGAGCAAGGCAGCTATCAAATATTAAGTGCAAAGTCAAACACGATTAGTAATATCCAATTTCTCGTGTCAGAAAAATCGCCTTTTCCGGTGGTTATGGGCCAGGTGCTCGTTATTTTAGTCAGTGAAAAGTTAGCAAAAGAAGTCGGCATGATTGATTTAATGAATTACATTTATCGTGATCCTATTATTGGTTCACGCCAAGTGTTTGCGATTGTAGGTGGAGAAGTTGAAGAGTTATTATACACAAAAATGAATCAAACGAACTTAAATATAGGTGTATACCTCTCTGATCTGTTAGCCCAAAATATGCGAAATGGCAATGAACCTGTCACAAATCAGCATATTTTTATGAATCAGATGATGGCAAAAGGGGTCGATGCTTATCTCCCTTACATTGAAAGAACAAGCAATGCCATCAAGGTCTCAGGTGTCGCTCTATTTGATCAAGAAAAAATGGTGGGTCATATTCCAGGAGAAGACACGTTCACATTTAAAGCGATGATTGAAAATCATAAAAATGGCATCTATGAGTTTCAATTGCATGATCAAGCGAAGACTCATGTTGTCATTGAAAATATCAAATCACATGTGTCTTACCAGATCAAACCAACGAAAAACCTAACAAAAAAGCCTCATATCACGATTGATATCAAACTAAAAGGCGAATTAAAAGAATTCATGAAGTCCAAAAAAATTGATAAACCTAATATATTGGACCAAGTCGAAAAAGAAGTTGAAAAACGTGTCACTCAGCAAGGAGAAGATCTTGTACAGTCCTTTAAAAAGCAAAACATAGACCCGCTTGGACTGGGCCTTAGGTATAGATCAAAAGACAAGGCAATGACACCAGAAAAATGGCAAGACATTTATCCTGGTGCGGATGTACAAGTTAAATGCCACATGAAAATTGTTCAAACGGGAGTCAGCCAATAAAAAGCCTTATTCAAATATGTCTTGTTTGTTCTCCAAGATTTTGGACACTTTCATTTTCACTCGTGGAACCTGATCTTTTTGATTAACATCATGTAAAATCTTTTCTACTTCATTTTTATCAGTTCTAAGGATTTTAGGTGAAAATTGTTCCACTAGGGCCGGTCTATTCCCTTTTGCACAGTTTGCCATTGTATCTAATGCAATTAAGCTGAAAGGTCTTCCTTTGTTTAGCCAAGATTTCATCCTCTCCCAGGTTGGGCAGCTGACGGCTGCCAGCCTTCCCCACTGATCGTGAAAATGGGTGCAATTTGACTCCATCCAATCCAATATTTTATTAGAACGGAAACGGTGGAGGCAAATAAAAGCCTCTAACGGCAATTCTTTTTCACTGATCGATTTCAATTTTTCTAATATATGGTGTAATCCCTCATCTCCTGGCAAACTGCCGGCTGCTGCCCACGAAAGTGGATAAAGGAATTCTTCGTCCGTCTGATCCAAAAGTTCCCTTACCCATTCAGCGGCAAATGTATCTAGAACATCAGCCGCGATTTCTAACATTCGTGATTTCACTCCGGCATGCTCCGTTTTATAAAATCTACTTTGAACAGAATCCAAGATTTTTTGCTGATCGTGCTGTTTCAGAGCATCGATGACATCATCCTCAAGAAACCACCTAGTGATTGAAAAGTCTAATAAAGACACCAAATCATGCCTAACAGCTTGTAATGTTGGTGCTTTCTCACTTTTGGTGATGACGACATCCTCCTCTAATTGGAAAGCCTGTCCGTCCTCTCCATAAAAATCATCGTGCAGTAAAAACTGTTTAGGAGAATGGAGAACAGCTAAGTTATACCATTCAATAGGCCGTAATGAATAGGTGAGTAGTCTTTCGTGACATGAATGGCATAATTGATAAGGCTGTTTCGGTTCATCAGACGCTTCTACAACGTTCATTTCGTTTTTTTGACAGGCTTCACATAAAGTAGTTGTCTCCATTGTTTTCACTTCCTTTTACTGCTAATGAATTGTCTTTCTGCTTCTTTCATCTTTCATTCTTTCTATCACCCGCGGCCATTGATCCATGTTGAATCAATTGAAAAGATATTCTAATCTTCATCCTTTACATCGGGGTCTTCTGGAATCGGTTCATTTAAGATCTCTTGGACGAGCTCTTTATATTGTTCGAGCTGCTTTAAATGCGTTTGAAACTGCCCTTGATAAATGAGATAAGATTCCCCGTCAAATACGTAACGGATCTTTTTTTGCTGGATTAATTTTTCAATATACGCTTCTGATACTTCCAAGTATTCAGCTGTTTCTGCGATTGTTAAATACATGTTTGTGCACCACCCGTTCGTTTCATCTAACAAATTATATCATGATCTACTGAAAAAACGGATGCATCCTATTCTCTTTTATGGTGACCATTCTTCACCTAGCAAGTAGATCGTCTAGATGCCGGCAAATATGGTATGATAATATCTGCTAGACGAGAGCTTTCCAACATAGACTTGATGAAAAAGCCAGGTTCAGTGGTGTCTATATGAGCCGCAAGCCATGCTGGCATATATAGAAAGCATACTCATGAGAAAAGCAAAACAAGCATAGGCTCTTATAAGGATGCTTGAAGAAAATTCGTATTTAAAGGCAGAGTGAAATGAATGGGAACCTTTTTTAATGAAATTTTAACCTGGCTGACAAGCCTTGGTTATGTAGGTGTAGCACTAGGGCTGATGATTGAAATCATTCCGAGTGAAATTGTACTTGCCTATGGCGGATATATGGTGTCAACAGGCACAATTGGTTTTGTTGGAGCTGTTATTGCCGGCGTCATTGGAGGTACACTCGCCCAGTGTTTTATTTACTGGATCGGTCTGTACGGCGGAAGACCTTTTTTAACAAAGTATGGAAAGTATTTATTCATCCATGAACATCATATCGCGACTGCAGAGCGCTGGTTTGACCGGTATGGAACCGGTGTAGTGTTTACCGCACGCTTTATCCCTGTTGTCCGCCATGCCATCTCGATTCCAGCGGGTATTGCCAAGATGCCTTTTTTGAAATTTGTTTTCTTGACAGGATTAGCTGCCATCCCTTGGTCCATCTTATTTATTTATCTTGGCATGCAGCTTGGGACAAAATGGGATCATATTCAAAGTGTTGCTCATGCTTATACAACCCCTATTATGGTCATTGCCATCGTCCTGATTGTTCTCTATTTTGTACTCAAAAAAATTCGGACGAATCGAAAACGGACAATCTAACAAAAACGCCTTTCACTGATCTGGTGAAAGGCGTTTTTTTATGAGTGTGCTGATTGTTTTTCCATATATCGGGATAACTCTATAATCATTGCACCCATTCTCTCAAGTGACGGGGCAAGAATTCGGTCTATTCCCTCTTCTTTTAAAGCTTCAGCAGTGACTTTTCCGACAGCTACTGCCAGTACGTCCTGCTCGAATAATGCTTGCAATTCTTCTTTTCTGCCCCATTCTGCGGCTAGTTTGAAAAAGGCGTGAACCTGGACAGCAGTTGTAAAACAAACGGCATGAACTTGTCCATCTATCATTTCTTGAAGAAGCGTTTCAGCTGCCTCTGGTTCAGGAGGTGTGTGCTGATATGGTAAAAGCGGCAAAACATCTGCCCCCTTGTCATGTAAAAACTGAATGAGAGCTGGTGCATTTTCACCATGAAGCTGCACCATGACGCGTTTTCCTTGAAATTCCTTGTCTTCAAGCTTTGAAATCAAGTCACGAACCGTTCCGTCTTCATCAGAGACCTCTGGCTGTATTCCGCGTTTTTTCAACGCAGCAAAGGTTTTGTACCCTCTTGAAGCAATATGTGCATTTGATAGAATGTTCATAAATTCTTTATCAAGCTGCAGCTCTTTTGCACTCTCAATCAATGTATCTGTACCAATGCCTGTTGTCAAGATCACCCAGTCGGCCCCTTGTTTCACAAAGGTTTCTATGCCTGGCTTTAATTCCTCTTTGGCTAAAAATACGGTTCCTTGAAGAGAGCGAATAACGGCTTGACCTCCTTGTTTTTCGACAAGTATACGCATTTCTTCTGTTTTTCTCGTTCCACAAATGGCAATCGTTTTTCCAGATAAGCCTTTACTCATGTTATCCCTCTTTTTCTATCACATTTGATATGTATTAAATATAGATTTATTTGGAAGACGATGCAAGTGTCTACTAAAAAAGAGCTTGACGTTTCTATCGAATTCGAGTATCTTTTGTAAGTGCAAATTGTAGGAGGTCATTATGGAAAAACAGAATGTTCAAGCAATTCGATTATCAATTGCAGACCCAACACCACTTGGTTTGTTTGGTTTAGCAATGGTGACGCTCGTTGCGTCCTCACAAAAACTAGGAATCACAGATGGCACTTCCCTTATTTTACCTTGGGCTATCTTCCTTGGAGGAATCGCGCAGCTGATCGCGTCCATACAAGATTCAAAGCATCATAATATTTTTGGAGCCACTGCTTTTGGCGCATTCGGTCTTTTCTGGATGGGCGTTGGAACAACTTGGCTCATTCAAGCCGGCGTTTTTGGGAAAACGCTTGCGGGAGCAGCAGATCCAAAACAGCTAGGTTTTGCGTTTATTGGTTATTTGATTTTCAGCTTGTTTATGACGATTGGTGCAATGGAAACACATAAAGTGTTATTTTTGATTTTCGTCTTTATTGATTTCTTATTCATTGGTCTTTCCCTTAGCACTTTTGGTGTGATGTACGATGTGACTCATACCATGGCTGGTATTGCAGAATTGATCATTTCCCTTCTTTCATTTTATGGTTCTGCAGCTGTTGTCCTTAATACACATTTTGGCCGTATTGTTCTGCCAATCGGACAACCATTTCGCATTTTTACAAAAGCATAAATAAAAAAGAACTGCTCTGTGCAGTTCTTTTTTTATGTTTATTTTTCTTGTGCCTCTTGAAAGATCTCTCCGATGATTTCATACGACCGCATTCTTTCTTGATGGTCAAACATATCCGAATTAATCATCACTTCATCTGCTTGTGTAGCTTCAATAAAGGCTTCTAATTCTTTTTTCACCTTGTCTTTATCCCCGATCATGGTTGAACTTAATTGTTCATCCACCATCGCCTTTTCATATGGGCTCCAAAGACCGTCCATGCTGTCGACAGGCGCCTTCAGTTTTCCTGGCGTGTTGCGAATGAGACTTAAAAACCGCTGATAATGAGAGGTTGCCAAATATTCAGCCCGCTCTGTTTGATCTGCAGCAAAAACCGTCACACCGACCATGGCATAAGGCTCTTTTAACACATCAGAAGGTCTAAACGACTGTCTGTACAACTCTAACGCGGGAATTGTATTTTTAGGTGAGAAATGTGCTGCAAAGGCAAATGGCAATCCAAGTTCTCCTGCAAGTCTAGCGCTAAAACCACTTGAACCAAGGAGCCAAATCGGAATGTCCAGACCTTCTCCTGGGACAGCTCTTACATGTTTTTTAACCTGACCGGTCGGCTTGAAATATTGACGAAGTTCTTCAAGCTGCTCTGGGAAATCTTCTCCGTTATGAAGATTACGTCTAAGCGCTCTTGCTGTTAACTGATCCGTCCCTGGTGCTCGGCCAAGACCTAAATCAATTCTCCCTGGATACAATGTCTCAAGTGTGCCAAATTGTTCGGCAATGACAAGTGAAGAGTGGTTTGGCAGCATAATCCCACCAGACCCTACTCGAATTTTTTCGGTTCCTCCCGCAATATATCCAATTAAAACGGACGTTGCAGAGCTCGCAACCCCTTCCATGTTATGGTGTTCTGCCAGCCAGTATCTATGATAGCCCCACTTCTCCGCCTTCTTTGCTAAATCCATACTACGCTCAAAAGATTCTTTAATGGTGCCTCCTTCTGTCACAGAGGATAAATTTAAAACGGAATAGGCTTTGCCCTGTAAAACTGATTGACTCATAAATGATGTCCCCATTTCTGTCAAAAATCATACTATTTTCATACTTTCAACACCATAACACAAATCCATGAAAGATTTAAATGATTTGATTCGATGATATTCGAAATGATGATTTTCTAGGTTTTACTTCCAATTTGAAAATTTGCACATAGAATGAAATATCAATTTTAGGAGATGGGCAATTTGTACAATCAATTCGAACACAAATGTCCCTTTTGCGGTAAATACCATGAACAGCCTCATTACAAAAGATCACGTCATGACCGTCCTCGAAAAAGAGACTGTCCATTCATTAAACAAGAATACTCAAAACAAAATATATCTCAAGGGAATCCACCTTGCCGCATTGCAAAAGGAATAAAACAATCAAAACCAAATCAAAGAGCTGGACCAAGAGGCCCGGCAGGCCCAGCAGGTCCCCCTGGACCAACCGGACCTACTGGACCTGCTGGCGGGTTAACCGGCGCCCTTCCTTTTGATCCCTCACAATCACAAGATTACGATGCAGGGCAAGTGGTCACGTTTAATGGCAGTACTTACATTGCCAATGTTGATGCTCCATCAGGAATACCTGGACTCTCCCCCGACTATACCCTTTTGGCTGCTTCTGGAGAAACTGGTCCTACTGGTTCTACCGGTCCTACTGGCGCTACAGGTATCACTGGACCAACAGGTCCTACTGGTGTGACGGGTATTACTGGAGATACTGGACCTACCGGTGCGACGGGTATCACTGGATCAACCGGACCTACTGGTGCCACGGGTATTACTGGAGCTACCGGTCCTACCGGGGCTACAGGTATCACTGGACCAACAGGTCCTACTGGTGTGAGGGGTATTACTGGATCAACCGGACCTACTGGTGTCACTGGAGATACTGGTCCTACCGGGGCTACGGGTATCACCGGTTCAACTGGACCTACTGGTACCACGGGTATCACTGGTTCAACTGGACCTACCGGTGCCACAGGCAGCACTGGAGATACTGGACCTACCGGTGCCACCGGTATTACCGGAGCTACTGGACCTACTGGCGCCACGGGTATTACTGGAGATACCGGTCCTACCGGGGCAACCGGCAGCACTGGAGATACCGGGCCTACTGGCGCTACAGGCATCACTGGAGCTACCGGGCCTACGGGTGCCACAGGCATCACTGGGGCTACCGGTCCTACTGGTGCAACGGGCAGCACCGGGGCTACTGGACCTACTGGTGTCACAGGCAGCACTGGACCAACAGGTCCTACGGGTGCGACGGGGATCACTGGAGCTACTGGGCCTACGGGTGCCACGGGGATCGCCGGATCAACTGGTGATACAGGTGCCACAGGTAGTACTGGGCCTACAGGTCCTACCGGAGCCACAGGGATCACTGGCACAACGGGGATCACCGGAGCTACCGGGCCTACGGGTGCCACGGGTATTACTGGACCTACAGGTCCTACTGGTGTGACGGGTATTACTGGAGATACCGGTCCTACTGGCGCTACAGGGATCACTGGTTCAACTGGACCTACCGGTGCCACGGGTATTACTGGAGCTACTGGTATCACTGGTTCAACTGGGCCTACGGGTGCCACGGGCAGCACTGGACCAACAGGTCCTACGGGTGCGACGGGTAGCACTGGAGCTACTGGTCCTACGGGGGCAACGGGGATCACCGGATCAACTGGTGATACAGGTGCCACAGGTAGTACTGGACCTACAGGTCCTACCGGAGCCACAGGGATCACTGGCGCAACGGGGATCACCGGAGCTACCGGGCCTACGGGTGCCACGGGCAGCACTGGGGCTACTGGATCTACTGGTGCGACGGGTATTACTGGAGCTACTGGTGCTACTGGACCTACTGGCGCTACAGGGATCACTGGGGCTACCGGTCCTACGGGTGCCACGGGCAGCACTGGGGCTACTGGACCTACTGGTGCGACGGGTATTACTGGAGCTACTGGTTCAACTGGACCTACTGGCGCTACAGGGATCACTGGGGCTACCGGTCCTACTGGTGCCACAGGCATCACTGGGGCTACCGGTCCTACTGGTGCAACGGGTATTACTGGACCTACGGGCAGCACTGGAGATACTGGACCTACGGGTGCCACCGGTATTACCGGAGATACCGGTCCTACTGGCGCTACAGGTATCACTGGTTCAACTGGACCTACCGGTGCCACGGGTATTACTGGACCTACTGGTTCTACTGGTGCCACCGGTATTACCGGAGCTACTGGACCTACTGGCGCTACTGGTATCACTGGTTCAACTGGTCCTACGGGTGCCACGGGCAGCACTGGAGATACTGGACCTACCGGGGCAACGGGTATTACTGGACCTACTGGTCCTACTGGTGTGACGGGTATTACTGGAGATACCGGGCCTACTGGCGCTACAGGTAGCACTGGAGCTACTGGTGCTACTGGTGCGACGGGGATCACTGGAGCTACCGGGCCTACTGGCGCTACGGGTAGCACTGGAGCTACCGGACCTACTGGCGCCACAGGTATTACCGGATCAACCGGGCCTACTGGCGCTACAGGCATCACTGGAGCTACCGGGCCTACGGGTGCCACGGGCAGCACTGGGGCTACTGGAGCTACTGGACCTACGGGTGCCACGGGTATTACTGGACCTACAGGTCCTACTGGTGTGACGGGTATTACTGGAGATACCGGTCCTACTGGCGCTACAGGTAGCACTGGAGCTACTGGTTCTACCGGGGCAACGGGTATTACTGGACCTACTGGTCCTACTGGTGTGACGGGTATTACTGGAGATACCGGACCTACTGGCGCTACAGGTAGCACTGGTTCAACTGGACCTACCGGTGCCACGGGTAGCACTGGAGCTACTGGGCCTACGGGTGCCACGGGGATCACCGGATCAACTGGTGATACAGGTGCCACAGGTAGTACTGGACCTACAGGTCCTACCGGAGCCACAGGGATCACTGGCGCAACGGGGATCACCGGAGCTACCGGGCCTACGGGTGCCACGGGCAGCACTGGGGCTACTGGATCTACTGGTGCGACGGGTATTACTGGAGCTACTGGTGCTACTGGACCTACTGGCGCTACAGGGATCACTGGGGCTACCGGTCCTACGGGTGCCACGGGCAGCACTGGGGCTACTGGACCTACTGGTGCGACGGGTATTACTGGAGCTACTGGTTCAACTGGACCTACTGGCGCTACAGGGATCACTGGGGCTACCGGTCCTACTGGTGCCACAGGCATCACTGGGGCTACCGGTCCTACTGGTGCAACGGGTATTACTGGACCTACGGGCAGCACTGGAGATACTGGACCTACGGGTGCCACCGGTATTACCGGAGATACCGGTCCTACTGGCGCTACAGGTATCACTGGTTCAACTGGACCTACCGGTGCCACGGGTATTACTGGACCTACTGGTTCTACTGGTGCCACCGGTATTACCGGAGCTACTGGACCTACTGGCGCTACTGGTATCACTGGTTCAACTGGTCCTACGGGTGCCACGGGCAGCACTGGAGATACTGGACCTACCGGGGCAACGGGTATTACTGGACCTACTGGTCCTACTGGTGTGACGGGTATTACTGGAGATACCGGGCCTACTGGCGCTACAGGTAGCACTGGAGCTACTGGTGCTACTGGTGCGACGGGGATCACTGGAGCTACCGGGCCTACTGGCGCTACGGGTAGCACTGGAGCTACCGGACCTACTGGCGCCACAGGTATTACCGGATCAACCGGGCCTACTGGCGCTACAGGCATCACTGGAGCTACCGGGCCTACGGGTGCCACGGGCAGCACTGGGGCTACTGGAGCTACTGGACCTACGGGTGCCACGGGTATTACTGGACCTACAGGTCCTACTGGTGTGACGGGTATTACTGGAGATACCGGTCCTACTGGCGCTACAGGTAGCACTGGAGCTACTGGTTCTACCGGGGCAACGGGTATTACTGGACCTACTGGTCCTACTGGTGTGACGGGTATTACTGGAGATACCGGACCTACTGGCGCTACAGGTAGCACTGGTTCAACTGGACCTACCGGTGCCACGGGTAGCACTGGAGCTACTGGGCCTACGGGTGCCACGGGGATCACCGGATCAACTGGTGATACAGGTGCCACAGGTAGTACTGGACCTACAGGTCCTACCGGAGCCACAGGGATCACTGGCGCAACGGGGATCACCGGAGCTACCGGGCCTACGGGTGCCACGGGCAGCACTGGTTCAACTGGATCTACTGGTGCGACGGGTATTACTGGAGCTACTGGTTCTACTGGACCTACTGGCGCTACAGGGATCACTGGGGCTACTGGTTCTACTGGTGCGACGGGTATCACCGGAGCTACCGGGCCTACTGGCGCTACGGGTAGCACTGGATCAACCGGACCTACTGGTGCGACGGGGATCACCGGAGATACCGGTCCTACTGGTGCTACGGGCAGCACTGGGGCTACTGGAGATACTGGTGCCACAGGCATCACTGGAGCTACCGGGCCTACTGGTGCGACGGGTATTACTGGACCTACTGGCGCTACGGGTATCACTGGTTCAACTGGACCTACCGGTGCAACGGGCAGCACTGGAGATACTGGTCCTACCGGGGCTACGGGTATCACTGGTTCAACTGGACCTACCGGTGCCACCGGTATTACCGGAGATACCGGTCCTACTGGCGCTACAGGTATCACTGGTTCAACTGGACCTACCGGTGCCACGGGCATCACTGGAGATACTGGACCTACGGGGGCAACGGGTATTACTGGAGCTACTGGTTCTACTGGTGCCACGGGTATCACTGGATCAACCGGACCTACCGGGGCAACGGGTATTACTGGAGATACCGGTCCTACCGGGGCAACCGGCATCACTGGAGCTACCGGGCCTACTGGCGCTACAGGGATCACTGGAGCTACTGGTTCTACTGGTGCTACGGGGATCACCGGAGCTATCGGGCCTACTGGCGCTACGGGTAGCACTGGAGATACCGGACCTACTGGTGCTACGGGGATCACCGGACCTACCGGTGCCACGGGTATTACTGGAGCTACTGGTTCTACTGGTGCCACCGGTATTACCGGAGCTACTGGACCTACTGGCGCTACTGGTATCACTGGTTCAACTGGTCCTACGGGGGCAACGGGCAGCACTGGACCAACAGGTCCTACTGGTGCGACGGGTAGCACTGGAGCTACTGGTCCTACGGGGGCAACGGGGATCACCGGATCAACTGGTGATACAGGTGCCACAGGTCCTACCGGAGCCACAGGGATCACTGGCGCAACGGGGATCACCGGAGATACCGGGCCTACGGGTGCCACGGGCAGCACTGGGGCTACTGGATCTACTGGTGCGACGGGTATTACTGGAGCTACTGGTTCTACTGGACCTACTGGCGCTACAGGGATCACTGGGGCTACCGGTCCTACTGGTGCAACGGGCAGCACTGGGGCTACTGGACCTACTGGTGCGACGGGTATTACTGGAGATACCGGACCTACTGGCGCTACAGGTATCACTGGGGCTACCGGTCCTACTGGTGCCACAGGCATCACTGGGGCTACCGGTCCTACTGGTGCCACAGGCATCACTGGGGCTACCGGTCCTACTGGTGCAACGGGTATTACTGGACCTACAGGTCCTACTGGTGTGACGGGTATTACTGGAGATACCGGACCTACTGGCGCTACAGGTATCACTGGAGCTACTGGTTCTACCGGGGCAACGGGGATCACTGGTTCAACTGGACCTACGGGGGCAACGGGTATTACTGGAGCTACTGGTTCTACTGGTGCCACCGGTATTACCGGAGTTACTGGACCTACTGGCGCCACAGGTATCACCGGGGCTACTGGACCTACGGGGGCAACGGGTATTACTGGACCTACAGGTCCTACTGGTGTGACGGGTATTACTGGAGATACCGGACCTACTGGCGCTACAGGTATCACTGGAGCTACCGGGCCTACTGGCGCTACGGGTAGCACTGGAGATACCGGACCTACTGGCGCCACAGGTATTACCGGATCAACCGGTCCTACTGGCGCTACAGGCATCACTGGGGCTACCGGTCCTACTGGTGCAACGGGCAGCACCGGGGCTACTGGACCTACTGGTGTCACAGGCAGCACTGGACCAACAGGTCCTACTGGTGCGACGGGTAGCACTGGAGCTACTGGGCCTACTGGTGCGACGGGTAGCACTGGAGCTACTGGGCCTACTGGTGCGACGGGGATCACCGGATCAACTGGTGATACAGGTGCCACAGGTAGTACTGGACCTACAGGTCCTACCGGAGCCACAGGGATCACTGGCGCAACGGGGATCACCGGAGCTACCGGTCCTACGGGTGCCACGGGCAGCACTGGGGCTACTGGACCTACTGGTGCGACGGGTATTACTGGAGCTACTGGTTCTACTGGACCTACTGGCGCTACAGGGATCACTGGGGCTACCGGTCCTACTGGTGCCACAGGCATCACTGGGGCTACCGGTCCTACTGGTGCAACGGGCAGCACCGGGGCAACTGGACCTACTGGTGCTACAGGCAGCACTGGACCAACAGGTCCTACTGGTGCGACGGGTAGCACTGGACCAACAGGTCCTACTGGTCGTACTGGCGCTACAGGGATCACCGGGTCAACCGGACCTACTGGTGTAACCGGTGTTACTGGGGTCACTGGGGCTACTGGAACAGGTGGTTTTACGGATACTGCACTTTATGCAGCTAATAGTTCTGGACCTACCATTATCACTGTAGCTGGTGGAACGAATATTCCTCTGCCGAACTTTCAAAACATTACTAACTTTACCGTAAACGGAACGAGCACTGTTTTTACCGTTTTGCAAACTGGTAAATATTATATTACGTATCAAGTCAACACCACTGCAGCTCTTTTAATTAATACACGCTTACTTTTAAATGGAGATACTTTGCCTGGTTCTGTTCAATCACCGGTGATCTCTACTTCGTTTCTCAATAATACTTTAATTGTCAATATAACAGCTGGAAGCACCATTTCACTGCAGTTTTTTGGGGCGGTTGTCACAGCTATTTTAGTTGGCGGGGGCGGTGCTGCAGGTGCTACCTTGACCATCATACGGCTTAGCTAAACAAAAAAAGAAAGGCTTTTTCAGCCTTTCTTTTTTATGTCTTCTATGACATTTATACACTGTTCAATATCATGAGATTGCAAAAGGTGAAAAATAGATTGGATGATTGAAAACTCTAAATTCCACCATTCTAATAACTGCAGTTTTCCGATTATTTCGGATGAAAATCGATATTTCATGAGCTGCTGGGGATTTCCTGCTGCAATTGCATATGGCGGCACATCTTTTGTGATCACACTATTTGCTCCGATCACGGCTCCGTTTCCTATACATACTCCTGACATAATCGTCGCACCATATCCAATCCATACGTCGTGTCCAATATGGACATCTCCCTTCGATTTGGGATGTCCTTTAATGTCGGCAGCGTCTTTGAAAATTTGATTAAACGGATACGTTGTGACCCAATCTGTACGGTGTTCACCACCTAGAAAAATTTTCACTTCGTTTGCAATGGAACAAAACTTCCCAATATTTAATGTTGTTCCTTCCCCCCAAGTCAACACTTGGAAATCTGGCCCAGCATAAGAAAAGTCACCGATATGATAAGAGCTCAGTTCACTTCTTTGATTTAAAAACATAGAAGATCCGGCCTCCTTAAAAGTGAGAGATCTTCGTATGTATATGCTGCTTTACGCCTTCACATTATGATTGAACAAGCGCTACAATCTGTTTTTTCTTCCATACGAGCTGATAGTAGCTGTATTGGAGGAGTAAGTTTACAAAGAAAGCTGCAGGGTAGCCAATCCATATTCCTTTAATGCCAAGAGATGTATAGTGTGATAGCACATAAGCGACTGGTACTTCTACAAGCCAAATAGAACAAATACTAAAGATCGTCGGCCATAGAACCGTCCCGCTTGCTCTCATTGTGGCTGCAACAATTTGGGCCGTTCCAAAAATGAGATAGCTCCATAGTGTAATGACCACTAAACTATAGGCGATGTCTATCGTGCCAGGGTCTGTTAAAAAGATAGATAAAATCTGCGGTGCAAAAATATAAACGAAAATAATGATACATCCGCCTATGGCAAAGTTAAGACCTAACCCAATTTTAATGACATCTTTCAGTCGATTCATATTTCCTGCGCCAATGAATTGTGCTGCAAAGATCGAGACCGCAATGCCAAGGCTCACTGCCGGCATCTGCACATAACTCACGACTTGATTGACAACACCATAGGCAGCTGTCGCCTGTGATCCATAATCGTTGACGAAAGAAATAACGGCAATTTCTGATAAAGAAATGAGGATCATATTAATGCTTGATGGGATACTGAGCTTTAATAATGTTTTTAATAGATCCCCTTTCATCAATAAATGCTTTCTAACCGATGCATCAATGCGAAGCGGGTGCTTTGTCTTATATAAGTAGATATGTAGAATGATAAACGTCACAATTGTTGAAATCACAGAAGCATACGCAGCACCGTACAAACCGAACGCCGGCAGTCCCAGCCAGCCAAATAATAAAATGGGCAGCATCAAAATATTCGTTGCCGTACTAATCATTAAGAAATAAAATGGTGTTTTCGAATCCCCTGTCCCTCGCAAGAAGGTCGTATAAACAAAATAAAGAAATAAGATCGGCATTGAGATGAATAGAATTCTGGCATAGCCCGCACTTTCCTCCACGATATTAGCGGGTGTTCCCATGAGGTTTAAGATATCTGTTGCGAAAAAACCTCCAATGATCGCTAAAGATACTCCGATCAAAAAAGTGAATGAAAGCGTTGTGCCAATAATTTCTTTTAATTTCTGTTCATTTTTTGCTCCGTACGCTTGTCCAATCAGGATCGAGCTTCCCGATCCAATTCCAATGGAAAAAGAAACGAGTAAAAAGAAAAGCGGAAAGAATGCAGAAATGGCAGCTACTGCATCCTCTCCAATCCATCTCCCGACAAGAACAATGGACACTAACTGTCCGATCGATTGCAAAATATTGCTTAGCAAAAGCGGGATGAGAAAAATGGACATGGTTTTTACTAAAGATTGATTGTTATCTAACGTCATGATGGTTCTCCTTCTCTCTCTAAATCTAAAGATTCTCAGCTAATATGCTGACAATACGGTCTTCTATCTCTTTCCCTTTTTCGTCATCAACAAGGTGATTGAATAAGATGGAAAAAGCGAGCGTCTTTCCGCCCTGCGTGTCAATATATCCAGAAAGTGTGCTGACCGTTGTTAACGACCCTGTTTTTGCACGTACTTTTTCTAGTGTAGCTGGTTCTTTCAATCTGTTCCTTAACGTTCCCCCCACCATTCGGTCACTTGCTCCTGCTAAAGGGAGCGCATGTTCATAGGTTTTAAACCATTTTTCCTTTTGAATGTTTGTCAAAAATAAAGTGAACTGGTTGGCAGAGACCAGGTTAATAGGTGATATCCCCGATCCGTCACGCAGCACTGCAAACGAAGGATCAACGCCAAACGCAGGAAGCCGTTCATTCATGACGTCCAGCCCAGCTTCAAAGCTCCCTTTGTTCTTCACTTTTTTGCCTAGTTCCTTTAGCAAAATTTCTGCATGGGTATTGTTGCTTAATTTCATCATAGGAACAAGCAGCTCTGATAATGGCATCGATGTATGGGAGGCAATTTTTTGGGCTTTTTTAGGAACTTGTTTTGATTTCAGTGGCCCTTTTACTTGAATCCCTTCCGCCTTTAACGCTCGTTTCATTAAGTCTAAAGCATAGGCGGCCGGATCCCATAAAGCTACCCATTGTTTAGATGAGCTTGCTTTAGCTGGAATGGTTCCAGTCAACGTTATTTTGTTGGTTCCATGAGAGCGCTTAAAAGAGATTTTCTTTTTTCCGCCTTCTGGAACTGTTTTCACTTGATTGATGACTTGAGCGACATCCGTCTTCGGGATCATATCATAGGCAGCTTTCTGTCCTGCTTTTTTTCCTGGTTTTACTTCGACAATCACGGTCCCTGCATCATAATCTTGATTCGGTGAAGCCGTGAGAGCAGAAATTTGTGCACCGTAATATTGATCCTCATCACTCCAAGGCAGATCAATGGAGTATCTCGTGTCATCGAACCAAGTGTCATCTGCTGCAAGCTGTCCGCGAATGGTATGTATTCCGGCCTTTTTGACTTGTTTGGCAAGTGCTGCAAAATCCTCCTCTAATAAAGTCGGATCTCCGGTGCCGCGAAGATAAAGGCTGCCATGTAGCGTTTTCTTTTGAATGGAACCATCCATCCAGATGTCTGTAGGGAATGTGTGTGTTTCTCCAAGTATATCAAGTGCGATGGCTGATGTGAGCAGTTTCATATTAGAAGCAGGAGTAAGACGAATATCGGCTTGATGTTCATAAAGAAGAGAGGTGTCAGAAGTATCGCGGACGCTGATGCCAGAGATCGCGCCCTCTAATTCAGGTGCTGTTCGAATGAATTCGTCTAAAGCTGTCATCCATTGAAGTGAATCGTCACGAGCTTTGAGTTGTTCATCTTTCGCTGAAAAAGGGAGAAATAAAATCGACAGGATACATATTTGTAAAAACATGAGCTGTGAAAAACGCTTCACGCAATCCCTCCTTTTTGTTGCAGCCAATTTTAGAAGAATATGTTCATTATACACAAAAGAACGTTTGTTCTCAAAGGTTTTTTAAACAGAAAAGTCAGCTTTCTTTGACGAAAACTGACAAGCCCTTTACCTCTTTTCTGGATTCCAGCCATCGGCTCCGCCAAGAACAGCCTGAACCGTCATTTGACTTGCTTCATTTTGGGTTAAAATGGTTGACCATTTTACGCGGTGTGCTGGACTGCTTCCCGCTCCTGTCGATCCAAATTCTTTGTATCTGGCCGTTCTTTCGTTGTCACGGTTATCCCAGTTATGCCATCCCTCTGCTTTCACATGATCATCCATTTTTGTATGAAGGAATGTTACAGCTGAATGAGGTCTCCACGGACGTCCTAAATAAACCGATTGCGCAGCTGCCGTCCCCTTTTTCAGCGTAGAGTCCATGAATACATAGCCGTACCTTTGCGCTTCTGTTGTGGATGCTGCAGTAATATACCCATTTCCAAGACTTTTTATTTCAGCTCTTTTAAACACAGCCGTGGCTGATCCAAAAATAAAATCGACCGTGCCCTCGATATAGCAGTTTTCATAATATTGCCTCCCTGTGCCTGTTGCATAAAGTGTATCTTGATAGCCTAACACACGTATTTGTTTGAACACAGCCCGGTCGCCAGACACATACAGCGCAACTGCCTGACCAGCATGTCTGCCAGCTGTATTTTGAAAGGTGATATTTTCTGCATAAAAATCGTTTGCACGAATCATTGTACTTGAGCTATTTGTTGTACTGCCACTGCTTGCATTTGTGTCATCATACGTAAGGATCGTCTTGTGCTGGTTTTCGCCGATAAAAGATACGTGTGGTTTATTTTGCGGAAGCAATATTTTTTCTTTATATACGCCATTTTTAATATAGATCGTTGCCCGTTGTTGATTGTTTGCTGGAATCGCATCAATGGCAGACTGAACGGTGCGGTATGACCCACTTCCCTTTTGATCAACGACAAGGACGCGGTTATGCCCGGCTTCTGCTGCTTGAAGTGAAGCGGAGTCAAAAAGAAAGAAAGACAAGACCATGACCATCCATACGTTTCTATATTTCATCACATATCTCCTCCTCATTTTGTGAACGTTTTCATCAAACATTCTTTTTGATCCTATTCCATACACGCACAAAAAAACACCCACGTTTTTTATGTTGTGGATGTTTTTTTAGACTTCTCATATTGCATCGCATAGATCCCTTCATTTTCAATCCATTCACAAAATAGAACATCTCGATAGGAAGAAATATGCTGCTTTTTTAATTGCTCAATCAGCCAGGATTCATCAAAACCGGCTTCTTTTAGATCTTTTTTTAACATTTCGCCGTCAATAATAAACGTTCTAGGCAATTTGACTTCTTTTCCCTTCACGTTCACATCTTCTGCTGTGGCTGGTGCGTATTTCATTTTCGGCAGAACGCTGACAGAGCCGTCAGTTTCCAAAATGGCATATTCAATTTCATTCAGAGCAAAATGGCCTTTTGCGCGAACCAGTGTCTGCAGCTGATTGATATCAAGCATATTTTTCTTCAATCGGTTGTAGTGAATCTTTCCTTTATCAATCACAAGAGTAGGTCTTCCTTCTAAAAACGCACGAATGGATTTAAAGCGCTGTGAAAGCCATTCAACTGTATAAATGAGTACGCCCCATACCGCAACAGCAAATAAAATGTGCTGAACCCTGACTTCTGGGTCAAAAATGGCGTTTCCGACCATTTCGCCTAAAATTAGTGCAGAAATAAAATCAAACGGCGTGATTTGTGCAAATTGTGTTTTCCCTAATAATTTTGTAATGAAAAATAAAGCGAAAAATCCGATTAAGAGTTCAGTCAAAATATTAACAAACGGCACAAAGATTCCATCCTTTCTTGCTGCATTTATATACAGCATATACATGAAAGAAAGGATCTAAACGTTTTCGTCTCTTCAACCCAATTGTTGTACGTATTCACGCATCCTTAATCTGATGCTAGAAGCCTATCTCCAATTCATAAAAAGCCATGACCACACGTTGATCATGGCTTTTCTTTATATTGTAACACCCTTTGTTTGACCTATTTTGGCAGAACCGAACTCCCCATTAAATAACGGTCTACCTCGTGCGCTACTTGTCTGCCTTCATTAATTGCCCAGACAATCAAGCTTTGCCCGCGTCTTGCATCTCCCGCTGCAAATACGCCTTCTACATTTGTTGTATATTCCCCATATTTTGCGTCAATGCGATTGTTTTTGCTGTCCACGCCAAAGTGTTTTACAAGCGGCTGTTCAGTTCCCTCAAAACCAATTGCAATAAAGACGAGCTGAGCCGGCCATACCTTTTCTGTCCCTGGAATCTCATGAAATTCAAACTTCCCTTGTTCGTTTTTCACCTTTTCCATTTGAATGGTATGAAGCTCTTTTAATTTTCCATTTTTGTCTGCCACAATTTTTGTGGTTTGAATGGAATATTGACGCGGATCTTCTCCGAATTTTGCTTGTGCTTCTTCATAAGCATAGTCGAGTGAGAAGACGTAAGGCTGTTCAGGCCACATGTTATCCCCTACACGTGTATCCGGAAGCTTCGGATGCTTCCCGAACTGAACAACACTTTTTGCTTTTTGGCGTAGTGCAGTTGCAACGCAGTCCGCACCTGTATCTCCCCCGCCAATGACAATGACGTCTTTCCCTTTTGCATCAATGAAGTTTTTGTCTTTAAATCCTGAATCAAGCATGCTTTTTGTTGCGAGGGTTAAATAATCCATCGCTAGGTGAATCCCTTTAGCTTCCCGGCCTTCAATCAACAGGTCACGCTGCTTTTGTGCACCTGTACAAAGAATGACCGCATCAAACTGCTCTTTTAGTTCATCGGCAGTGACATCCACGCCAATTTCTGTGTTCGTTACAAAATCAATGCCTTCTTGTCTCAACAGTTTGACTCTTCGTTCCACCACTTCTTTGTCCAGCTTCATATTTGGAATGCCGTATGTCAGCAGTCCGCCAAGACGGTCAGACCGTTCGAACACTGTTACGGCATGGCCTGCTTGGTTTAATTGATCAGCACTTGCAAGTCCTGCTGGTCCTGAGCCGACAATGGCAATCTTCTTCCCTGTACGGCTTGAAGGAATTCTTGGTGTGATCCATCCATTTTCAAAGCCTTTATCAATGATGGTGCGTTCGATATTTTTAATCGAAACAGCTGGATCATTGATGGCGACTGTACATGACCCTTCGCAAGGCGCTGGACATACTCTCCCAGTAAATTCAGGGAAATTGTTTGTTTTTTGCAGTCTTTCGAGTGCTTCTTTCCATCTCCCGCGATACACAAGGTCATTCCACTCTGGAATTAAATTGTAGATCGGGCAGCCAGACACGCCGCCCCTGATCTCCATCCCAATTTGACAAAACGGTGTTCCGCAATCCATACATCTAGCGCCCTGCTTCTTCAATACGTCATCTGTATAAGGAGCTGAATATTCTTTCCAGTCATTTTGACGAGTGAGAGGGTCACGTTCATTTGGCTTTTCTCTTTTATAATCCATAAAACCTGTTGCTTTGCCCATTGTCCTCTCCCCTTTCTTAATGAGCGAGGGCTGCTTTTTGCCCGTTTGCCGTTTCTTGATTTTTCGGTTTAGTGTTTGCTTCAAAGGCATACATCACCGCTTCTTCATGACTGAGGCCCGCTTGTTTTTGTTCTTCGATGCTTTGAAGCATCATTTTGTAATTTCTCGGAATGACTTTGATGAATTGATCCTTTTCTTGCTCCCAGTTTTCAAGAAGTGCTGCTGCTTTTGAGCTGTTTGTATAATCAAGGTGCTCCTTAATCATTTGCTTCACTTCTAGTTCTTCTTCATGATCTGTGAGCTTTTCAAACATGATCATTTCCATGTTACACATTCTTTTGAACTGTTTTGCATCCGATGTATGGATGTAAGCCACACCGCCAGACATACCTGCACCAAAGTTTTTCCCAACGTCTCCTAAAATAACGACACGTCCGCCAGTCATGTATTCACAGCCGTGATCTCCGATTCCTTCAACAACCACATGTACACCTGAATTACGAACAGCAAATCGTTCACCAGCACGCCCGTTAATATAAGCTTTTCCGCTAGTTGCACCGTAAAATGCGACGTTTCCTACAATGACGTTTTCATGTCCATTTTGTACAAAATGATCAGAAGTTTTAACAGCAATTTTTCCTCCTGAGAGTCCTTTGCCGATATAGTCATTTGAATCACCTGTTAAATAGAGAGACATGCCTTTTGGCACAAATGCGCCAAAGCTTTGTCCAGCTGAACCAGTGAATCTTAGTGTGATTGTATCCTCTGGCAAGCCCTCTTCCCCGTAGCGCTTAGACACTTCACTGCCAGTAATAGTTCCGGCCACACGGTTAATATTGCGAATGTTCAATGATAGATCAACCGGTGTTTGATGATTCAGCGCTTCTTGCACATAAGGAAGGATTTCATTCATATCCAGCGATTCATCAATTTTATGATTTTGCGGTGTTCTGAATGTCCGCGCTCCTTCAGGCTGATAAAGCAGTGTTTCAAGGTTTAGCTGCCCTGCTTTCCAGTGAGCTTTTGCTCGTTCACTGACCGCCAGGACATCCGTGCGTCCGATTAATTCATCCATCGATGTAAAGCCGAGTTCCGCTAAAATTTCTCTTACTTCCTCTGCAATAAACATCATGAAGTTCACAATGTGATCAGGGTTACCCATGAATTTTTTGCGAAGCTCTGGATTTTGTGTGGCAACACCGACTGGGCAAGTATCTAAATGACATGCTCTCATCATCACGCAGCCCAGCACGACAAGTGGAGCTGTCGCAAAGCCATACTCTTCTGCTCCTAAAATCGCAGCCATCACAACATCGCGGCCAGTCATTAACTTTCCGTCTGTTTCAAGAACGACTCTCTCGCGAAGACCGTTTAACACAAGAGTTTGATGCGCCTCTGCCAATCCAAGCTCCCAAGGAAGTCCTGTGTGTTTAATACTTGTTTTCGGTGAAGCTCCTGTACCGCCATCATAACCGCTGATGACAATGACGTCCGCAGTTCCTTTTGCTACACCTGCTGCAATCGTGCCAACGCCGGCTTTAGATACAAGCTTGACACTGATGCGTGCATCACGGTTCGCATTTTTCAAATCATGAATCAGCTGTGCCAAATCCTCGATGGAATAAATATCATGATGCGGCGGTGGTGAAATCAATCCGACACCTGGCGTAGAACCACGTACATCGGCCACCCAAGGATACACTTTATTTCCTGGCAGCTGTCCGCCTTCTCCCGGCTTTGCTCCTTGCGCCATTTTAATTTGCAGTTCATCTGCATTGACCAGGTAATGACTTTTCACACCAAATCGGCCAGAAGCGATTTGTTTAATTGCGCTTCTGCGGTCATCACCGTGTTCATCTACTGTAAAGCGGGCAGGATCTTCCCCGCCTTCTCCGCTGTTACTTTTACCGCCAATTCGGTTCATCGCAATCGCAAGTGCCTCATGCGCTTCTTTACTTAAAGATCCAAATGACATGGCACCTGTCTTAAAGCGGCGCACGATGGATTCAGCAGATTCAACATCTTCCAGACGAACTGGCTTTTGTTTTGGCTGAAAAGCAAACAAATTTCTAAGGAAGCCGATTCTTTCTTCGTCCGCTGCCTTTGTATATTGTTTAAATAGGTCGTAATCTTCATTACGGCATGCCCACTGGAGCGTATGAATCGTTTTTGGGTTAAAGGCATGGTGCTCTCCATTTTTTCTCCACTGGAATTCACTGCCTGATTCAAGTGTCTGGTCAGTTGCTGCTTGATACCCTGCTTCATGGCGAAGTTTCGCCTCATGAGCAATGGTGTCAAGATCAATTCCGCCAAGCTGAGAAGCTGTTCCTGTGAAATACGCTTGAATGACGTCTTCACTAATTCCGACTGCTTCAAAGATTTGCGCGCCTCTATAGCTCTGCACAGTGGAAATCCCCACTTTGGACATGACTTTGACGACACCTTCTGTCACGCTTTTACCAAACTTTGTAACAGCTTCATCAAAGCTGATCGAAATCGCTTCGTCTGCAATCAGCTGTTTGTATGTTTCATAGACAAGGTAAGGGTGGATCGCATCTGCCCCGTAGCCAATCAGTGCTGCAAAATGATGGACCTCTCTCACCTCTCCAGATTCAACGATCAAACTGACCTTTGTCCGCAGGCCTTGACGCACAAGGTGCTGATGAAGTGCACTTAGCGCAAGAAGTGATGGAATCGGTACTTTTTGTTCTGTCATTTCACGATCTGAAAGGATTAATAAAGAGACACCTTCTCTGATCGCTTTTTCCGCCTCTTCAAACATCGCATCCAGTCCGCGCTTTAAATCATCGGTGAAAAGTGTATGAATTGTTTTGCTTTTAAAGGCATTATGAACAATCGTTTTCAAGCCGTTAAATTGTCCGCTCGTTAAGACCGGTGTATAAAGTTTAATTCTTCGGCATGAATATTCATTTGGATGTAAAATATCGCCTTCGGCACCTAACCAAGTCATGGTTGATGTCACGAGCTGCTCACGAATGGCATCAATCGGCGGGTTCGTGACTTGTGCAAACAGCTGCTTAAAATAATGAAAAAGAGACTGCGCACGATCTGATAACACAGCAAGCGGTGTGTCACTTCCCATTGAACCGATTGGGTCCTTGCCTTCCTCTAGTAAAGGAATTAAATACTTTTGAATGTCTTCGTACGTATAATGGAACGCACGCTGACGCGTCAATAAATCATCCATTATACTAGAATTTTCTGAATTTTCTTCCGAGCGATTGACGTGGACCATTTCTTCATCGAGCCATTTTTGATAAGGCAGTTCATTCGCAATAGTCGATTTCACTTCTTCGTCAGAAATAATTCTTCCTTCTTCTAAATCAATGAGCAGCATTTTGCCTGGCTCAAGACGATCTTTATACTTAACATCTTCTTCATTCGTGTCGATTACGCCAACCTCAGAAGAGAAAATGATATGATCATCATTTGTGACATAGTATCTTGCCGGTCTTAATCCGTTTCGGTCTAAGATCGCCCCGATTTGTTTGCCGTCCGTAAAGGAAATCGCTGTTGGGCCATCCCACGGCTCCATGAGAGAACTATGGTATTCATAAAATGCCCGTTTCTCTTTCGACATGTGCGTGTTTTCCGTCCAAGGCTCAGGAATCAGCATCATTGCTGTATGAGCAGGTGTACGGCCTGCAAGCACAAAGAATTCAAAGGCATTGTCTAAAATGGATGAATCACTTCCGTCTGCATTCAGCACTGGCAAAATCTTGTCTAAATCGTCTCCGAAGGCTTCAGATACGAATTGTTGTTCTCTTGCTCTCATCCAATTGATGTTTCCTCTTAATGTGTTGATTTCTCCGTTGTGAATTAAGTAACGGTTTGGATGGGCTCTTTCCCATGTAGGGAATGTATTTGTACTAAATCTTGAATGAACAAGTGAAAATGCAGAAACAAATGTTTCATCCTGTAGATCAAGATAAAAAGCATCAACTTGATCTGATGTTAAAAGCCCTTTGTATACGATGGTTTGACTCGAGAGACTGACAAAGTAAAATTGCTTTTCCTCTCTTGTTCCCCAGTTCTCAGCCTGTTTACGAATGACATATAATTTTCGTTCAAATGACAAACGGTCTGTGATGTTGTCGTTTGCTCCGATAAAGACCTGTCTCACAACCGGACAGCTCTTCGCTGCGACAGTACCAATTTTTCCGGCATCGACAGGAACCGTTCTCCAGCCAATTAATGTTTGACCTTCTTGTTTAATGAACCCGTTGATTTTCTGTTCGATGGCTTGACGCGTTTTTTCGTCATCATCTTTTGAAAAGAAGACCATTCCTACCCCGTAACGGCCTTTTTCAGGAAGTGCAAATTCTTTGCAGTTCTTTCTAAAGAAAGCGTCTGGCAGCTGTACCATTAAACCGGCACCATCACCTGTATACGGATCACTGCCTTGCCCGCCGCGGTGATCAAGCTGGCACAGCATTTGTAATCCCTTTTTGACGATGCTATGTGTCGCCTCCCCTTTTAAATGGGCGTACAGTCCGATTCCACATGCATCATGTTCAAATTCAGGACGGTAGAGACCTTGTGGTTGTGGTAGTTGATTATAAGTCATCGTTTCTCTCCCCCGTTTAAAAGATCCGTTTTTTTCACAGTAATAAAATCTCACAAACTCTGTAACTTATTTTAAGTTTTCAAATTGATATAAACAATATATAATTTAGATCAAAACAATCTCTTTTTGAGATAGATGGGTGTGAAGTGCAAAAATGGAGCTTCGTCAGTTACGTTATTTTGTAGAAGTCGCAGACCGTGAACACGTGTCAGAAGCGGCTGAAAACTTACATGTTGCCCAATCTGCCATCAGCCGGCAGATTGCGAATTTAGAAGAAGAACTTGGAGTGGCCTTATTCGAACGAGAAGGACGAAATATCAAATTAACGAAGATCGGCAGACAATTTTTAGATCATGTCAGAACTGCACTCAAAGCCATTGATTACGCGAAAGAGCAAATTGATGAATACTTAGATCCGCACAAAGGAACGGTGAATATTGGCTTTCCTACAAGTCTAGCAAGCCAAGTGCTTCCATCTGTCATATCCGCTTTTAAGCAGGAATATCCAGAGGTCGATTTTTTACTTCGTCAAGGATCCTATAAATTTCTTATTGAAGCGGTAAAAAATCGAGATATCGATCTCGCCTTTTTAGGACCCGTACCAACAAATGATTCTCAAATAGAAGGAAATATTTTATTTTCCGAAAGCATATATGCCCTTTTACCGGTTAGCCATCCCTTTAGCGGACAAAGGAGTATTCATTTAAGTGATTTAAGAAAGGATCATTTCGTGTTATTTCCTGAAGGGTATGTGCTGAGACAAATTGCGGTTGATGCTTGCAAGCAGGCAGGCTATGAGCCTACCATTTCATCTGAAGGAGAAGATTTAGATGCCATTAAAGGTCTCGTATCGGCAGGTATGGGCGTTACCTTATTACCCGAAAGCGCCTTTTATGAAACAACACCGCGATTTACAGTGAAAATTCCGATCGATTTCCCTCAAGTGAGAAGAACGGTTGGAATTATTGCATCTAAAACGCGCGAAATGTCTCCTTCTGCCCATGATTTTTACGTGTTTGTGAAGGATTTCTTTTCTAAAATTGAACAATATAAATAATTCACTAAAACAAGACATTTCATTTGTAGAAATAATCCCTCTTTGTATATGATGGGTTACAGAACAAAAGACTATATGGAAGAAAGGTATTCGTATGAAATCAATTTTATCGTTTTTAAAGCCGTATCGGCTGTCCGTTGTGTCCATTGTCATTCTCACCTTTTTAAGCAGTATGCTCCAGCTGTATTTACCGACGTTAACAGCAGATATCGTTGATGTCGGTATCGTCCAGGGAGATATTGCTTACATATGGAAGGTTGGCGGCTGGATGGTGGGTTGTTCTTTACTCGCCATTTTGCTCACCATTTGGAAGTCTTACTTGTCATCAAAAACAGCACTTGGCTTCGGGCGTGATATTAGAAGACAGCTGTTTGTACATGTCGAAAAATTTTCATTAGAAGAATTTCAAAAGATCGGCACGTCTTCCTTTATTACAAGATCAACAAATGATGTGAAACAAGTCCAAGATGTGACGATCATGATTTTACAAATGATGACGCGGGCCCCGCTCATGCTTGTGGGCGGAATTATTTTGGCTGTTTCCAGGGATGCTGTCCTGTCTCTTATCTTTTTAGCAGCCCTCCCCCTCCTTGGCGGATTTATCTATTTGGTGTCAAGAAAAGCCATTCCGCTATTTGGCCAGCTTCAGAAAAAAACAGACCGGCTGAATTTAATTATGCGAGAATCTCTTTCAGGCATCCGCGTCATTCGTGCTTTTAACCGTGTGGATGATGAAAAGGAGCGATTCCAAGAAGCCAACACGTCCTATAAGGATACTGGTCTTAGAGTCAACCGATTAATGGCTTACTTGTTTCCGTTTATGCTGATCATCATGAACTTCACGAATATCGGCATTGTCTGGCTTGGCGCAAACCGAATTGATGCCGGAGAAATGGAAGTTGGGAATCTCATTGCCTTCATTCAATATGCGATGATGATTTTAATGGCGCTTATTATGCTGTCGATGAGCTTTATTATGGTCCCAAGAGCACAAGCGTCAGCTAAACGCATGAATGAAGTGTTAAACATGGAACCAAAGATTAAAGACAAAGAAGAGTCTATAACTGACCTTCGCGAACCCGCTCAATCCATTCGCTTTGAGGATGTGTCATTTTATTACTCAAATGCTGAGAAACCAGCCGTTCAAGGTATCACGTTTGAAGCCAAAACTGGTGAAACGACAGCCATCATCGGAAGTACGGGTTCTGGGAAAACCACGCTTCTCCAGCTGATGACGCGCTTTTATGAAGTGACAGAAGGCCGGATTACACTAGATGGTGTAGATATTAGAGAGCTGCCTCAAGAGAAACTGAGAAACCAGATGGGCTATGTCTCTCAAAAAGCTGTTTTATTCAGCGGAACCATTGCCGAGAATGTGCGCTTTGGCAAGCAGGATGCAAGCGATGAAGACATCTGGCAGGCGCTGCGAACTGCGCAGGCCGAAGAATTTGTTTTGCAAAAAGATGGCGGAATTGATGCAGAAATTGATCAGGGTGGTTCCAATCTATCCGGCGGCCAAAAGCAGCGGCTTTCCATTGCAAGGGCGCTAGTGCGAAAACCATCATTCTATCTGTTTGACGATAGCTTTTCAGCACTTGATTACAAAACAGATGCAAAGCTGCGGTCATCATTAGAAGCAGAAAAAGCACATGCAGCCCTCATCATTGTGGCTCAACGAATCAGCACAGTGAAGCATAGTGATAAAATCATTGTACTAGATGAAGGAAAAATCGCAGGTATCGGAACACATGAACAATTAATAAAGGATAATCTTGTGTACCAAGAGATTGTCGCATCACAGGAAGGTCAGGAGGTGGAGCGAGGATGAGTAAGAAAATGTCTTCAGGCATGGGCCATAAAGGCGGTCACCCTAAAGGGCCAGCCCTAAAACCGAAGGAATTTAAGAAAACACTGCTTCGTTTGACAGGCTATTTAAAACCAAGAAAATTACAGCTGATCATCGTCTTCATTGCAGCGATTGGTTCAACTGTCTTTAACGTCATTAGCCCAAAGCTGCTCGGGGATGCCACCTCTTCCCTCTTTGACAGCTTTACGAATGGAACAGCCGTTCAATTTGATGTCATTTCACGAATCTTATTGCTGCTTGTTGTGCTGTACGTCGTTGCTTCTCTCTTTTCATTCGTTCAGCAATATGTCATGGCCGGTGTCTCTCAACAGACCATCGCTGAATTACGGCAAGAAGCAAATGACAAGCTCACACGTCTCCCCCTTCGTTATTTTGATAAAACAACCCACGGGGACACACTAAGCCGTGTGATGAATGATATTGATAATATTAATACATCGCTTCAGCAGGCGCTCACCCAAGTGATTACTTCTGTGATTACAGTCATTGGGATTGTTGTAATGATGCTTTTCATCAGTCCGCTGCTTACATTGCTTGTTTGTTTGACGCTGCCACTCAGCCTGTTTGCAATTCGCGGCATTACATCATTCTCTCAAAAGCATTTTAAAGCGCAGCAAAAAGAGCTTGGGACGATCAATGGACATATTAATGAGATGTTCACAGGACATCAGACAGTTCGTGCGTATGGCTACGAAAAGAAAGCGATCGATACATTTGATCAATTAAATGAAAAGCTGTATGAATCATCAAGGAAAGCACAGTTCATTTCTGGTTTAATGATGCCAATGATGACCTTTATCGGGAACCTTGGCTATGTGGCAGTCAGTGTAGCCGGCGGGATTCTTGTCATTAACGGGAATATTCGTGTCGGGGATGTGCAGGCGTTTATCCAATACACACAACAAATGTCTCAGCCGCTTGTGCAAGCATCAAGCGTCGCAAACTTAGTTCAATCAGCGATCGCTTCTGCTGAAAGGGTCTTTGAAATTCTCGATGAGGAAGAAGAAAGTACCGAAGAAGATGCGGCAATTGATCTTGCATCACTCTCAGGCGATGTGAGCTTTGAACAAGTGCAATTCGGATATGAAAAAGATCATCCGATTATTAAAGATTTGAATTTAGATGTGCAAGAAGGACAGACTGTTGCCATTGTCGGACCAACAGGCGCGGGAAAAACGACCATCATCAATCTTTTAATGCGTTTTTACGAATTAGATCAAGGTTCCATACGCATTGGCGGTGCCAAAACAACTGACCTCAGCCGTCAGCAAGTACGAGAATTATTTGCGATGGTTCTTCAGGATACGTGGCTCTTTGAAGGAACGATTTACGACAACATTGCCTATGGCAGGCAGCACGTTTCCAAAGAGGATGTCATTAAAGCCGCCAAACATGCCTATGCAGATGATTTCATCCGCACGCTTCCAGATGGATATGATACACTCTTAACAGAAGATGCAGGCAACCTGTCTCAAGGTCAGCGCCAGCTGTTAACCATCGCCCGTGCCATTTTATCTGATCCAAAGATCTTGATATTAGATGAAGCAACAAGCAGTGTGGATACACGGACAGAGATGCATATCCAAAAAGCAATGAATGAATTGATGAAAGGCAGAACGAGCTTCGTGATTGCACACAGACTTTCAACAATCAAGGATGCGGACCTCATTCTAGTCATGAAGGATGGCACCATCATTGAAAAAGGATCGCACAGCGAACTTTTAAAACAAAAAGGCTTTTATGCAGACTTATATATGAGTCAATTTGCTGAAAATCAAGTGGGTTAACATCAAAAAAAGAGGATAGACACGCATGTCACATGCTGTCTATCCTCTTTTCAATTGTCATCTGCTCGCTTCTTCACTTTTACACTGAGCTTGGTTATATACTCTGCTTCATCTTTAGACATGAGCGAATGAAGTAAATACTCCTCAAATACATCTCCATCCAGCATCATCCCCTCTTTCTCGATTTCATCTAACAAATACGAATAAGCAGACTCAATCTCTTCATATGTTCCTTGATCATACATCACCGCATAGAGCCCGCCAGTTTTTTTGACTGCCCCCGGGCCATCCATTCGGCAGAACAGCTGATCTGACTCATGATAGTGCCGCTTACGGAACTGCTCCTTTTTTAAGACAGAACCATTTGCCGCAGCGCCTTTTATGCCAACTCCCTTTAAAAATTCTCCTACAATACGTGATATTTCTTCTACAGGTGTATTTAAGTCGATCGGATTTGATGCACTTAGTATAACTGGTTCTTCTGGCAGCTCTTGAAACAAGACCTCCCCTATTTTCACAGTTGATAATTCATGCGTCGTCTCCATCACCCGCATAAGAAAGGCCTGGATATCTTGAAGCTTTTCAATCTCTTGTTTGACCTTTTCCACTTGGTCGGCCGCTAGGCTTTGCAGTCTTTCGCGGGAAGGTTCTGTGAAGTATTGTTTTAACTCTTTGATCGGAAATTGAACAGCTCGCAAGGATTGAATTGCAATAAATTGGTCAAATTGCTCGAGTGTATAGTAACGGTATCCATTTTCATGAACACCAGCAGGCTTAAATAAATCGATTTTATCATAATACAGAAGCGTATCCTTTTTTACATCAAATAGCTTGGCGAATTCTCCAGTGAAAAACGTTTTTTGCATATCATTGATCATGATGAAGGCTCCTTTCTTGACTATGGAGTAACTCCATCCTTTATCATAACATGCAGAAACACCACTACGCAGGGAAAGGATAAGAAAATGAACAAAATAACTCAACATGAAGTGACATTAGCACATGCAAATAAAGAGGATTTCCCTTCTATGAAAAAAGAACTTCAGAAAGCTTTTACAGCTGGCGTGATCGACGCATTTGGCGATGCGCAGGATGGACCGATTCCACCAGATGAAGTGATTGATGAATCTTTTCATTCCAATGACCACATTGTTTATCATATTATGCTAAATGGTGAAAAGGCAGGCGGCGTTGTTATCAAAATCAACCAAGAAACACATCACAACTCGGTTGATTTGCTATACATCTCATCATCCTCTCACGGCCGCGGCATTGGTCAGGCAGCATGGAAAGCCATCGAGGCCCAATATCCAGAAACGATTGTATGGGAGGTTGTGACTCCATACTTTGAAAAACGCAACATTCATTTTTATGTCAATAAGTGCGGCTTTCAAATAGTTGAATTTTATCACTTACACCATCCAGATCCAAACGCACCTCGAGAAGCTGATCAAGAAAACGCGCCTATAGCACCTGAAGAATTTGAATTTTTTAAATTTGAGAAGGTCATGAAACCAATAACAAAATAATTGAGATCCTTTCAATCACAAAAGTCGATCCTTCTACTATTTGAAGATCGACTTTATAATTTTTATTAATCTAGCGTTATTTTAAAACCGTCATATGCAAACATCATATCCTCAGGTAAGTATTCACCTCGTTGAATAATGTCTATGTCATGTGATAAGTGTGTTAAGATCATTTTTTTCGGTTGTAACTTTTGTTTTAACTCCATTGCTTCATTCACATCATAAACCGACCTTTTATTGGGCGGCTGATTTTCTTTCCAGAAAGAAGTCCCGAATATCAATGAATCAAGGTGGTAGAATGGCAACCATTGCTCATCAGTTACTTGAAAGGAATCAGATAAATAGGCCCATTTATATCCATTTATTTTTTGAACTAAAATTCCATAAGACGAACCGTTATGACCATGATTTACTTTATGAAAAGAAATTTTATTGCCATCACTTACCCATTTCGTTGTTCCTACAAAAGTTAGCCCTTTTCTATTGTTTAAGTAAGGAAATCGCTCCTTTAACTGATTAATTACATCTGGAGGGCTCACTATTTGTACTTGTTGATTATGCCAGAAGCATAAATCTGCAAAATCACCTAAACCACCGATATGATCGTTATGAGAATGAGTTATAAACACAACTGAAGGAATTGTTCTATTATTATAAGTTTGAAACTGGATCTTGAAATCGGGTGAAATATCAATAAGATAGCTCTTGTTGCCTAAATAAAATTCACAACTCGGCCTAGTTCGTTGATTGTCTGGTAAGCCCGATTTACAAACTGCACACTTGCATAACAATCTAGGTACCCCTTGAGCATCGCTCGTTCCATAAAATATAAGTGAATCCATCTCATTTCTCCTTTTATAACTCAGCTAAATTTTAGATTTATTTTCTAATGAAACCAACTATTCTCCATAGTTACATTTGTAATCAGACTACCAATTATAGTTATGAAAGTAAATATATTGATTGTGATTTATATATATCCAAACTTTATCTAAGAATTCCAGTATTAATTTGAAAGCCAGCTTTTTCAAGCATTTGTGCAGAATCACTAAAAAACACTACCTCATCAAAAGGTAGTGTTTCTTGAATCTTTTCTAGCTTCTAATCTGACCGTCACCACACAGAAGCAGCTTAGTTGTCGTAAGTGCAGGAAGTCCCATTGGCCCTCTTGCGTGCAGTTTTTGAGTAGAGATGCCAATTTCAGCTCCGTAGCCAAGTGCGCCGCCGTCTGTAAAGCGAGTCGATGCGTTATGGTAAACGGCCGCCGCATCGACTTCGTTTAGAAACGTGAGTGCATTTTTTTCATCTTCTGTCACGATGGCTTCTGAATGCTTTGTGCCGTACTGATCGATATGGCTGATCGCTTCCTCGATTGAATCGACTACCTTTACCGCAAGATCCAGACTTAAATACTCATCTGTCCAATCCACTTCCCCAGCAGGAACCGCGTTTGAGAAGTAAGACTCTGCTGCCTGATCGCCATGTACAGTGACACGGTGCTCCTGCAAAGCTTCATTTAATGAGGCTGCATTCTCTTTCAGCCAATCGCGATGAATAATCAGCGTCTCAAGTGCATTACATACGGCCGGACGATTCGTTTTCGCATTGATCACAATCTTAATGGCTTTTTTCACATTCGCGGTTTGATCAATATAGACATGACAGTTTCCTGTCCCTGTTTCAAGCACTGGGATAGTGGATTCTTCCACCACTGTTTTGATTAAAGAAGCTCCGCCTCGCGGAATTAAAACATCGATCCATTCTTTTAGTTGAAACATCGCCTGAACCGATGAACGGTCTGTTTGTTCAATCAATTGCACCGCATCACGAGGAATCTTTGTTTGATCCAATGCTTCATGAATCACACTGACGATGGCTTTGTTGGAAGAAATAGCGGAGGAACCGCCTTTTAAAATCACTGAGTTGCCTGCCTTTAAGGCAAGGCCTGCTGCATCGACAGTGACGTTCGGTCTCGCTTCATAGATCATCCCGATCACGCCGAGCGGTACTCTTCGGCTTTTCACGTGTAAGCCGTTATCAAGAGTCCATTCATCCAATATTTCTCCAACAGGATCTGTTAATCTCGTCACAAGCCGCAAACTTTCAGCAAACTCATGAATTCTTTCTTTATTTAACATTAATCGATCCATGAGTGCCTCTGAGAAGCCCTTTTCTTTCCCAGCATCTAAATCCTTTTGATTCTCCTGTAAAATGAAACGGCTTTTTTGCTCTAACGCTTCTGCCATTTTAAGCAGCGCGTCATTTTTTTCCTCTGTCTGAAGTAAACCAAGTTTTTTTGAAACGTGCTTTGCTTTTTTCGCTTTTTCTTTGACCGATGTGACAACTTCAGCTGTCAGTGTCATGGAATTCCTCCCTTTTTGGTTAACAAACTGGTATCGATAAATCTAAATGACAAACAAATGCTTCAAGATCGACAACATGCACGATTTCATCTTGTAACAAGTCACTCTTACGTGCGAGTTCATCTGATGCATAATTCACAACGCCAAGCCCTATTTCTCTTCCATCTTGATCTAAAATACGGACGACATCGCCTTTTTTAAATGACCCTTTCACATTGACAATCCCATTAGAATCAAGGCTTCCCTCACGGTGCATGAGAAATTCCTGTGTTTTCTCTTGAACCACAATCTCACCCTTTGGTCCAGAATGAAAGGCAATCCACTGCTTCTTATAGTTGAGCGGCGCTACATTTTTGTCAGCGGTAAAATATGTGCCGTCCTCTGTCCCATTGATCGCTTTGTCTAAAATGTGAGGCGTATCTGCTTTTCCTAAAAAGCCATTGATACCTGCGGCCATTGATATTTTAAAAGCATCGAGCTTTGATTTCATTCCGCCTGTACCTACGCTGCTGCCTGCGTCTCCAGCAGCTGCTTCGATGTCTTCTGTGATGTCAGTGACTTCAAGAATTCTCTTCGCATTTGGATTTGTATGAGGATTATCTTCATACAAGCCATCAATATCAGATAAAATAGCAAGGAAATCCGCATCAATGAGGCCAGCTACTTTTGCAGACAATGTATCGTTGTCTCCAAACTTCAACCGATTGATCGTCACTGTATCATTTTCATTAATAATAGGGATGATGCCTCGATCTAATAACACGTTCATTGTGTTACGCACATTTTGATAGCGCGTTTCATCAGAAAAATCACTTCTTGTGATTAAGAGCTGTGAAGCAATATAACCGTGTGATAAAAATAAAGTAGAATATGATTCCATTAAAAGCCCTTGCCCAATTGAGGCAGATGCCTGCTTTTCCGGCAGTGTTTTGGGTCTATTGATAAATCCTAGTTTTCGGTAACCAGCTGCAACCGCACCAGATGAAACCAAAATGACTTCGTGTCCTTCATCTTTGAGTTTCACAATTTGATTGACGAGGTTTTCTAGTTTTTTCAAACTAATCTCACCTTGAAAGCTAGTAAGAGAGCTGCTTCCGATTTTCACAACAATTCGTTTTCTCTCTTTATCTGCGTACACCTAATCACTCCTGTACCTGAACTCTATTTATATAGATACTTTTTGTTTTTGCTGATTGCTTATCTCTTTTGATCGATTGGCAGCATGTTTGACAGCTTGCTTGATCGCTTCTCCCCCGCCAAAATCATCTAATGCATTCAGTCCTGCAGCAGTTGTTCCATTTGGTGACGTAATTTTCTCTCTTAGGACAGAAGGATTTTCCTCTGTTTCTTGCAGCATTTTTGCCGCACCGAGGAGTGTCTGTGTACCAATTTGGCGAGACAATTCCTTTGATAAACCTGCCTCTTCTCCTGCTTCTTCGATTCTTTCCATTAAGAAATAAAAGTAGGCGGGCCCGCTTCCAGCAATTCCAGTGAAGATATCCATTTGCTCTTCCTGAATGGTATAGACTTCGCCCATTTCAGATAAAAGAGCCTGACTTATCCTCATATGATCGTTTTTCACGTAACGTCCAGCAGATAAAGCAGTCGCTGACGCCCCGATCGTACTTGATGTATTTGGCATGACCCTCATGACAGGCTGACCTTCGTGCAGCATGTTTTCAATATACGATAGCTTAACACCTGCAAGGACAGACATGATGAGCTGATCTGGCTGAATATGAGGTTTTAATGATTCAAGTGCTGCTTCAGCATCCTTTGGCTTCATGGCCAGGATCAACATATCCATTTCTTCAAAAGGAAATGAATCCATTGCGGCTGTTTGAATTCCGTATCGTTTCGTTAGTTCATTCAATCGAAGTTGATTTTGTCTGTTTGTTGCGTAAATTTGGCCTAGCGGCATCTGTCCTGATCGCACAATCCCTGCGATCATTCCTTCCGCCATAGAACCTGCTCCAATGAAAGCAACTTTCTTTTGATCAATGATATTGATCCTCTCCCTTGTTCGCTTTTTGTTCGTGTTTTTCGCACGTTAGTTATCGTAACATGATGAGAAATCGTGTCAAGAAAGAGCCAGCGCTTTTCAAAAGTCCCGAATGCATGGCCGGCAGCTTGCTGCAAGTATGTTAGCCGTGTTTTTCAAATACAGTAATTTAGATCAAAAGAACTATGATCATTTGAATCATAGGACCCTTTCGTTCGACTGGATTCACCATTTTATTTTTGGTTTCGGTGACTTCAATTCTATTTTTTAGAAAGCGCTCTCATTTTAATAACTTTCTATTTTCCTATATGGTGAATGTGCTTGAATCTTTCGATTAGACTATTGACATATTTTAGAAAACATGTCCGTTGAAATGATATTTTACTGGTGATACCGTGAAAGAGAAATCATGTGAAAAAGGAGCGTTCATAATGAAAGTGAAAGAAAACTATGTCAATGTGATTCCAATGAAAGAAATCCGTTCTACCGATGACCTTCTTTTCCCATTCCCTATTTACAATGAGCTGCGTGCAGAGAGTGATATTAGATATGATGAGACAAGAAAGTGCTGGGATCTCTTTCGATATGCGGATATCCAGTCTGTTCTAAAGCAGCCAAAAGTGTTCTCTTCACAGCGAGGAAGAAGCACGTCTAAAACAAGTATTTTAACGATGGATCCTCCAAAACATACAAAGATGAGAGCGCTTGTGAATAAAGCATTCACCCCAAAAGCGATCAAGCAATTAGAAGATAAGATCAAAGACCTGACACATGATCTATTAAATCAAGTCAAGGATCAACGTACGTTTGATATCGTGCAAGATCTAGCAGCTCCCCTGCCAGTGATGATCATCGCTGAGCTTCTCGGTGCAGAGGTACAGGACAGAGACCTGATTAAAAAACATTCTGATGCTCTTGTGGCAGGTGCTAAGGATGAATCAAAAGAAGCCATTCAGGCTGTTGTAGATATGCAGAAACGCGCTGAAGAGGAGCTGTCCATTTATTTTGCTCATTTGATCAAAAAAAGAAAAGAAACGCCTTCAGATGACTTGATCTCACTTCTCATTCAAGCGGAAATCGATGGAGAGCGTTTAACGGAGAATGAACTGCTTGGCTTTTGTATTCTATTACTCGTTGCAGGCAATGAGACAACGACCAATTTAATAACCAATGCCGTACGACTGCTGACAGAGCAGCCGCATATCGCTGAATCAGTTCGGCAGGACCCCTCTCTTATTCCTCAATTGACTGAGGAAACGCTGCGGTATTATCCGCCTGTTCAAGCCATTGGCCGAATCGCCGCAGAGGATGTTGAAATTGCAGGCGCGCACATTCAAAAAGGAGACTACCTCATCAGCTGGGTTGCTTCAGCAAATCGGGATGAACAGAAGTTTGAAGATCCAGATACGTTCAGGCTTGACCGGAAATCAAATCCGCATATGAGCTTTGGGTTTGGCATTCATTTTTGTCTCGGTGCACCGCTTGCCCGGCTTGAAAGCAACATTGCGCTTGACGTTTTACTCCATACGTTTCAAGATATCACCTGCGTGGCAGATCAGCTAAAACCTATACAAAGCACGTTTGTTTTTGGGGTAAAAGAATTTCCTGTACAAGTCACCCGTTTTTAAAAGTCCCTTTTCAGGGGCTTTTTTTCATTTTCTTCAATTCATCATCTCTTTCTTACCTTCCACCTCCGAACATGCTAAAATAAAGTCCATACAAAGTGATAACGGAATGCAGAAAGGAAGCCAAAAACTCATGACCGATTATACAGCGATGAAAGACGGAATATTCAAATCAGTTTGTTCGTTAGATTGCCCGGATCAGTGCGGTCTTTTAATACATAAAGAAAATGGAAAGATCGTGAAAGTGCAAGGAGATCCGGATCACCCTGTCACACAAGGAAACATATGCAACAAAGTGCGTAATGTCACAGCCCGTTTATATGATGAAAAAAGGCTGACCACTCCTTTAAAACGTGTTGGCCGAAAAGGCGAAAGTCAATTTGCGCCGATTACGTGGGAAGAAGCCATTGAAACCATTCGTCAAAAATGGACAAAGCTCATCGAAGAAAAAGGGCCAGAAAGCATTCTGCCTTACAGCTTCTATGGGAACATGGGCAATCTCAACGCAGAAGGAATGGACCGCCGCTTTTTTTATCGTCTTGGTTCAAGTCAGTTAGACCGGACCATCTGTCAGTCAGCGGGAACGACTGGCTATAAATATACAATGGGTGCAAGCATTGGGACAGATCCTGAAGACACCATTCATACGAAACTATTTATCTTTTGGGGCATCAATGCCGTATCGACCAATATGCACCAAATCACCTTGGCACAAAAAGCGCGAAAGCAAGGGGCTAAGATTGTCGTAATTGATGTTCACAAGAACCAAACCGGCCGGATGGCAGATTGGTTCATTCCGCTTCGGCCTGGTACTGACAGTGCGCTTGCACTTGGCATCATGCATGTCCTTTTTAAAGAGGAACGTACAGATGAAGCCTTTTTAGAGGATTACACGGTCGGCCATAAAGAGCTGCGCGAGCATGTAAAGCAGTATGATCCAGACACAGTTGAGCGCATCACGGGTGTCCCTAAAGACGACATCATTACACTTGCAAGAATGTACGCTGAGACATCGCCCTCTCTTATTCGCATTGGGAATGGTTTGCAGCATCATGATAATGGCGGGATGAGTATTAGAACCATTTCCTGCCTCCCTGCCCTGACTGGTCAATGGCTGCACAAGGGCGGCGGGGCGATGAAATCAAACTCTTCTTTTCTCAGCTATAATGAAACAGCTCTTCAGCGGCCGGATTTATTAAAAGAACGCACGCCTAGATCCTTTAATATGAATCAGCTGGGCAGCGTGCTGACAAGTGCAGAGCCTTCCGTTGATTCTCTCTTTATCTACTCGTGCAACCCAGCGGTTGTAACACCTGAAGCGAATAAAGTAAGAGAAGGTTTGCTGAGAGAGGACTTATTTACAGTGGTTCATGATTTATTCCTGACAGAAACAGCGGCGTATGCAGACATTGTCCTGCCAGCGACATCTGCCTTTGAAAACGAGGATTTTTATACATCATACTGGCATCATTATATTCAAATTCAGGAGCCAGTGATAGAACGCTACGGAGAAAGCAAATCCAATACTGAAGTATTCCGCCTGCTTGCCCATGCGATGGGCTTTGAAGATGAAGCCTTCCGCGAGACAGATGCTGAACTCATGGAACAAGCTCTTCATCATCCAGAAAATCCGCATTATGAGGACATTTCATACGAAGCATTAAAAGAAAAGAAATGGATCAAAGCGAAACGTGGACCTTTCCAGGAATTAAAGCTTCAAACCCCAAGCGGGAAAATTGAGCTTTATTCTGAACAAATGAAAAAAGACGGGTATCCAGCACTTCCAACCTATGTGCCCCTTTATCAGGAAAGCGATTATCCGCTTACCTTTATACCGGGACCGAACCATAATTTTCTGAATTCCACCTTCTCACTTCATGAAAAACATCAAAAGCTTGAGAAATTTCCGAAGCTTCACATGAATGAACAAGATGCAAAGGAAAGAAAGATTGAAGATGGTGACATGGTCCGTGTGTTGAACGACCGAGGAGAGTGTGAGCTTGTCGTGTCAGTCGGTCAAAATGTATTATCTGGTGTTGTTGTCAGTCAAGGATTATGGGCAGATCAAAAAGGTAAAAAGCATTTAGTGAACGGGTTAACACCTGATCGATTGGCAGATATGGGAGGCGGCGCGACGTTCTTTTCTGGCAGAGTAGAAGTTGAAAAATTATCATAGAAAAAAGCCAGCCGTTTTTTGCTGGCTTTTTTCATATGCTTTTATCGAATCATCAGCTGATTCGTCATGACATTCGCACTTCCGTTGCTTCGGTAGCCTTCTACAGTTAATGCTGTTTCATACATTTTTCCCATTGGCATGCCTAAGCTTTCCCATTTTTTAAAATGCTCACTGACGGAGACAGTTCCGCTTGTGCGTTTTGTTTGACGTACACTCCAATATTGTTTGAAGGTAGCGTCTCCAATGATAGAAGGCTGATTGACACGGAGCGTTTCATATATGTCATATGTGCCTCCATCGGCATAAAATGATCCTTTATACGTCCCTGTTGGACGATATGTGCCCCATGACTCAACAATGTAGTATTCAGCTAATGGAGATTGTGTCCAGCCATAGACACATAAATAGGAATTCCCGCCTGGGTTAAAGGCTGCGTTGTAGTTGATGGAGATGTTGCCAAGTTGATGATGAGTTTTAGTGGAATCAAACTTCTTTCCTTTTCGAAATAAAGCATTTCCGATATTGTTCCAGCTTGCACTAAATGCCCCGCCGTTATTGAGAGTCATCGAGGTATTTCCGTAATCCTTCCATAATTCAAAATCGTATCCGCTATGTGTACCTATTCTATTATCATAAATCGTTTCCGCATGAGCTGGCACAGCCGTCAGTGTCAGCACAAATCCAATACACATCACAAACAACAGCCTCAATCTTTTCAAATTCATTTTCCATTCCTCTCCTTTTTTCATCCGTATTGTTCTGTCATCCCTAAGATGAAAAACCCATCACCTCCTTTCATGCAGCCCTTTCTGCTAGATGGAACGATACTGCTCTAACCCGGCATGGATGTCTCTTGTTTGTGTATAAATCCTTTGATACAAATGAAATAGATCGGCATATACTTCTGCATGCTGCTGCTCTGGCTCATAAACAGCGGCTTGATGGATCAACTGATGTGCACATGCTTCAAGTGACGGATACCATCCGCACCCAACCGCGGCAAGCATCGCTGCACCTAAAGCAGGCCCTTGTTCATTGTCTAACTGGATGACTTCAGCCTGAAAAATGTCTGCTTGCATTTGAAGCCATGTCCGGCTTCTCGCACCGCCGCCAATGGACACAATAGAATCTATGTTTTTTCCTGCTTGCCGGAATAATGCGATAGATTCATTCAGCGAAAAGGTAATTCCCTCTAACACAGCCCTGACAACATGTGCCCTTTCATGCCTGCTGTCTAACCCAACCAAGCTGCTGCGAATGATCGAATCCGCATGCGGTGTTCTTTCCCCGACTAAATAGGGAGTAAAGAGCAATCCTTTCGCCCCTGGCGCTACATGAGCCGCACCTTCTAAAAGTGATTGGAACGATTCCTCAGGAGCCAGTAAGTGTTTTGCCCAGTTAAGACTATATCCTGCTGAAAGGGTGACACCCATTGTGTAAAAAGCGTCTTTTTTTGCATGATGAAACAAATGTAAATTCCCTTGAAGCTCCCTGTCATGATCCTCTTCGTAGGAGAGAATGACCCCAGATGTGCCGATGCTGCATAACGTGCGGTCAGAGGATAAGATGCCAGCACCAATTGCTCCGCAGGCATTATCTGCCCCGCCGGCAAAAACCTTCGCGCCTTCTTTCATCCCAACATCACGTGCAATGTGCGGCAAAAGTGTACCAACCTCCGCCTCTGATGTGACAAGCGGCGGGCAAATATGAAGAGGAATATCAAATGCCTGACAAATCTCCTCACTCCACGTCTGTTCACCGATATTTAACAGCAAAGTGCCAGCCGCATCAGAATAATCAATATGGACAGCGCCTGTTAAACGAAATCTGACATAATCTTTTGGGAGTAAAAACATGTCGATTTGCTGATCAATATGTGGTTCATGTTCCTTTACCCATAATAATTTTGGCAGTGTGAATCCTTCTAACGCCTGGTTTTTTGTGATCTTTTGCAGCCGGTCCCCCAGCTTTTTTGTGATGTGCGTACATTGTGCTGTCGTTCGTGTATCATTCCATAAAATTGCAGGGCGGAGCACTTCTCGAGATTCATTTAATAGAACTAAACCATGCATCTGTCCGGAAAAGCTGATGCCTTCGACTTCTCTTGAATGAACAGACTGCTTCGCCATCAGTTCTTTCATCACAGCCATTGTCTGCTTTACCCAATCCTCCGGGTGCTGCTCACAATACCCCGGTTTTTCTTGAATGAGGCGGTACGGCTTAGAGGCTTCGCAGCACACCTTTCCGCTCTCATCGACTAATATCGCTTTGACCCCGCTCGTTCCAAGATCAATTCCCATTACATACTTCATGTTTTCACTCCTTCAAAACAGGTCCGCCTCTTCAATTAATCTTCTAACAAGTATTGATTTAAACGGGCTTTCAGCTGTTCCTCTCTTCCCGATTCGTTTCTGATCAAAGGATGTTTCAGCGCATATTCTTCTAATGTATGAAAGTTTGCCTTCCCTTCTGAAATATCACGTCCAATTCCTTCAGAAAAGCTGCGATATCGGTGCTTTATGACATCTTCAAACACACGGTCTTCTATGAGCCTATGAGCGACCCGCAGTCCTTTTGCAAATGCATCCATCCCGGCAATATGGGCATATAAAATATCTTCAAGTTCAAAGGAAGCTCTTCTCACTTTTGCATCAAAATTAAGACCGCCAGACCCTAGACCGCCATTTTGCAAAATTTCATACATGGCGAGAGTTGTGGCATACAGATCGGTTGGAAATTCATCTGTATCCCATCCAAGAAGCGAATTGCCTTGGTTTGCATCAACAGAACCAAGCAGCCCATGAATTCTTGCGACACGTAATTCATGCTCAAACGTATGACCCGCCAGCGTCGCATGATTGGCCTCGATATTTAATTTAAAATGGGAATCTAATCCGTATTGCTTTAAAAAGGCGATGGATGTCGCTGCATCTGTGTCGTATTGATGAGTTGTTGGCTCCTTTGGCTTTGGCTCGATTAAAAATTGGCCTGTGTACCCAATTTCTTTTGCATAATCAACAGCCATATGCAAGAAAGCCGCCATGTGATCAAGCTCTCTTTTCATATCTGTATTGAGCAGCGTATCGTACCCTTCTCGTCCACCCCAGAAAACATAATTTTCTGCACCGAGTTCTTTGGCGGTTTCGATGCCTTTCTTAACCTGTGCGGCCGCATAGGCAAAGACATCTGCATGACAAGATGTCGCAGCGCCGTGTACAAATCTAGGGTGTTTGAACATATTGGCCGTGTTCCAAAGCAGCTTTACCCCGCTTTGTTTCATGTATTCTTTCATTCTTTCTAAAATGATGTCTAATTGTTGATTGGTCTCTTGAAGCGTCTCTCCCTCTGGCGCGATATCACGGTCATGGAATGAAAAATACGGAACATCCAATAGGTCAAAAAGCTGAAAAGCTACTTCCAATCTAGCTTTTGCTAAATCCATTCCGCTATAGGAGTCCCATGCTCTTTGCATCGTCCCAGTTCCAAACATGTCTGTTCCATCAGCAGTCAATGTATGCCAATAAGCAACTGAAAAGCGCAGGTGGTCTTTCATTGTTTTTCCGCCAATCACTTCGCTTGGATTATAGTATTGAAAAGCAAGTGGATTTTTTGATTGTTTCCCTTCATATTGAATTTTGCCGATTCCTTCTAGGCTGTATAATGTTTTCATATTTGATTTGGCCATTCTTCATTCCTCCTGAGTACACTTTGTAAGTTGATACAACAAACTAATGATCAATCTATGAAAAAATCACTTTGAATTTTCCATATTTTTTAGTTTTTTAGAAATATTTTCGTTATAATAAAGTTAAAATCATCTTTCTTACTAAATACATGTGAAAAAAAGCAGCTCTTCTCAACTTAATCTAAAGACGAAACAAATGGAGTGGATAACGTGGATATCGCTGATCAGAACTTTGTAAAAAAAATAAATCAAAAACTTTTATTAAAAGAAATTCTCCAGCATGCGCCCATTTCGAGAGCCAAATTATCTGAACGCACTGGATTAAATAAATCGACTGTTTCTTCTCAAGTAAGTACGTTAATGAAAGAACATCTCGTCTATGAGATCGGTCAAGGTGAGTCTAGCGGCGGGAGAAGACCGGTTTTACTGATGTTTAATAAACGTGCTGGCTGCTCTATTGGGATTGATGTCGGCGTTGATTATGTCAATGGCATATTAACAGACCTTGAAGGGTCCATTCTTTACGAAGAACAGATCAAGCTCCCTTCCAGCTCTCCTGATGTGACGACACGTAAATTAATTGAATTAATACAGCAGCTCATCACACAAATGCCCTCTTCCCCATACGGGCTCATTGGCATTGGCCTATGCATACATGGGTTAGTGGATGCAGATGAACAAATTTTGTTTACGCCCCACTCCAAATGGAAAAATGTTGATCTGAAAAAGGCGCTCCAAGACACATTCCAAGTACCGATCTTCATTGAAAATGAAGCAAATGCCGGTGCATATGGTGAAAAAATCTTTGGTGCCGCTAAGCACTATGACCATTTGATCTACGCAAGCATTGGCACTGGCATCGGGATCGGGATCATCATCAATCATCATTTATACAGAGGAGCGTACGGCTTTTCTGGTGAAATGGGACATATGACGATCGATTTTAATGGACCAACATGCAGCTGTGGAAACCGCGGATGCTGGGAATTGTATGCTTCTGAGAAAGCCTTGTTTCAGTCTCTTCAAACAGATGATCAGCACATCTCCCATCAAGATCTGGAACAGCTGGCCAAGTTAAATGATATGAAAACGCTCAATGCCCTGCGCAACTTTGGTTTTTACCTTGGAGTTGGTCTCACAAACGTCCTGCATACCTTTAACCCGCAAGCCATTATTTTAAGAAACAAAGTGATCGAATCACATCCGGCAGTTCTACGCGTAATTGGGGAGGAAGTATCCTCACGAATGGATACGCAATTCAGCTCACATGTAGAGCTGCTCCCTTCGTCATTAGGACACAATGCACCAGTATTGGGGATGACATCTCTTGTCATAGAAGCTTTTCTGCAAGATGCCACCCTCACAACATGATCTATTTATTTTTCAAAAAGAGACAGCTCTTAGCGCGTTGTCTTTTTTTATTCGTTCTGTTTCCTCATAGCGAAAATAGAGAAAATCAGCAGGAAGACGCTCGCCGCTCGTATCTTGGCACTGCATACCGACAAATGCCCCTGTAAAAAACCCCCCACCTCGAATAAAATCATCGGATAAATGGATGGATTCAAGCGGCACATCAATTTCCTTCCACTCTTTTTGATCAAAAGAATAAGAATATTTATATGTCTCTTTCCGAACGGTCACTTTTAAATAGACATATGTGACCTCCTCTGGAATGATGATTTTATGTGCCAATGGCTGAGAAAAGGCAAGGTTTTCACAGACAGATAGTTCAAGCGTGCGGCCAAGTTCCTCATCATATGTCACCTGGAGTGCTGTCCAGTTTTCCGTATTATAATAATTCACAAGACCAGCTGATTGCTGAAAGTTTTCTGGGAAGAACGAAACAGCTGTCTCTGCTTCAAAATAAAAGCTTTGCCAGCGCCTTGCAACGAAAGCTTGGGTAAACTTAGACGTTAAGGATTCGTGACCGAATAACCTTAAATGCTGAGGTTTCTCCGTTAACGAACCAATCTGATCGGAAAACGGAATTCTTAATGTTTGGAAGTGTTGATTTAGTGTTGATTCTTTAAATTCATCGACTGTATGATAGGTTGGTGCAAAAACCTTTTCGTCGATCTCTGGCGCTTCAACCTCCAGCGCCCCCTCTTTTCCCCCTACAACATAAGGCCAGCCATCCTTCCATTCGAGCTTTTGAATCGCTGTTTCTCTTCCTAAAGGACACCAACCTCTCTGTTGAAAAATAGATTCCTTGCTTGATTGAATCGGGCGGCCAGTGAGATGAGCGAGATACCATTCATTTGTATGCGTTTGAACGATTGAAGCATGCCCGCACTTTTGAAGCGGATGTTCAGGCGCATGGAAGGCACTTAAAATCGGGTTATCAGGATGAACCTCATAAGGCCCTTCAATATGCGAGGACCGGGCGATCGTTGCCGCATGCTCATACCGGGTACCTCCTTCTGCCGTTAATAAATAGTAGTAGTCACCGATGTGATACAGATGCGGCGCTTCTGTCAGTTTAATCGGTGTGCCTTTAAAAATGACCTTCCTTTGACCGATGAGCTTCTTTTCAGCCACACTATATTCCTGCAAGGCAATACCTGCAAAGGAATGGTGCTTTTCCCTATGATCCCACAGCATATTTAAGACGTATTTCTTCCCGCTGTGATCATGGAATAAAGATGGATCAAAGCCAGAGCTGTTGAGCCGGATCGGTTCACTCCAATCGCCGTCCACTTCGCTTGCCGTGACCAAATAATTATGACCGTCTTTAAATGGACCATCCACTACTTTGATATCTGAATAAATAAGCCAAAACTGCCCATCGGCATAGCTTAAGCACGGCGCCCATACCCCGCCAGAATCAGGATTTCCCTTCATATCCAGCTGCGACGTTTTTTGCAAAGGACGCGCAGCAAGGCGCCAATGGACGAGATCCTTTGAATGATAAATTTGCACCCCTGGAAACCATTCAAATGTAGAGACGGCCATATAATAATCTTCTTCTACACGGCAAATACTTGGGTCGGGGTTAAACCCTTTGAGCACTGGATTGGTAATCTTCATTGAACTTCCTCCTCTTTCAGAGACCTACATTTTAAAATCGTCCATATGATCGATATATACCTTGTCTCTATTCTCAAGCTCCCGTACGACTTTTTTATGTTTTTCTTCATCTAGGTTATAAAAATTAATATCAACCATCGCTAAAATCAATAAGCATACAGGAATCACCGTTGTCGTGATTAAAATACCCAGTAATGCTTCTGGTGTTTGCATTTGGTTCGCAATATAGCCAAAGCGATCGAGTACAAGCCCTGGCACAATCCCGCCTAATGCCATCCCAAATTTAAAGAAAAATCCGATGATGGCATAGATGAGTCCGCCCATCCTTTTCCCTGTTTTATATTCGCCATATTCAACGGTTTCAGGAATGAGCGCCCACATGTAAGCACCGGCTGTAATACTTCCTGCCGCTGCGACAAGCCTGAAAACAAGTATTAAAGTGATTTGACTCGGCGGTATCACAAGTAATGCAAGAAGACCTACAATATTCAGCAATAATGAATAATTCAGCAGCTTTTTCTTTCCTAACAGCTTGTGCAGTTTTGGAATAAACGGCAGCACCATTAAAGCTGGCAGACTGCCAATGAGTCCGTACCATTTCACTAAATCTTCTCTGCCAAGGTTATACGTCACATAATAGATTCCGACAGAGTTACTGATCGAGTTCACACCAAAAATAATAATAAAGAAAATGCTTAATACAACAAGTGGACGATTTACACGTAACTGAACAAAGATATCACTGAACTTAATTTTTTCCTCCGGCTTTTGAAGCGTGACACGTTCATTCGTGCTTTTAAAACAGAAAATAAGTAATGCACCGCCAAGAACGCCGAGAAAAGCCATCGTCATCTGCCAGCCGAGTGCTGTATTTCCTGTTTTATCACTCAAAAAAGTCGCAAGAAAAGGAACAAAAAAAGCAACAACTAGACCTCCGAGATTAGCAAAAAGCATACGAACAGACGTAATACTGACAACCTCTTGGTTATTTCTTGTCATTGCGGAAGTTAAAGCACCATAAGGAACATTGATGAATGTGTATGTAAGCGATAAACCAACATACGTGATGTAGGCATAAACGAGTTTACCCATTTCAGACAAATCAGGTGTTGTAAAGCAAAGGATGGCGAGTACCACAAAAGGAAACGCACCGAATAACAAGTAAGGTCTGAACCTGCCAAAACGGCTGTTCGTTCGATCCACCATTGCACCAATAAACGGATCTGCAAGCGCATCAATGGCGCGAACAACTAAAAACATCGTCCCTGCTGCCGCCGCTGATAAACCATACACATCTGTATAAAAAAATAATAGATACGTAGAGACAGTTGCATAAATTAAATTACATGCGAAATCTCCTGAAGCATATCCCACTTTTTCAGACATACGAATCTTTTTTAAATTCTCACTTACCATGAGCTTTCTCCCTTCTTCTCTTAGCCTCTTCTAACGAACAGATGATGGAGGGCAGCAGCAGTCAATGCAAAGAATATAAAGCGCTTTCAATTTGTTGTAAAAATGAAGCTGAACATCTGATCTTTTCAGCTTAGCCCACATACGCAGCAAATGATTTGAATGACGGAATCATCCCCTTTAATGGTCGGATCATCTCTTGTAATTCATCTTAGTTTATCGACTAAACAAACTAAGATGAATTCATTTTATAAAATCTGATCTGACTTTTCAATATTTTTCGAAAAAATAATCCAAATAATTGATTTCTTGTCATTTTTCCTGCTGAAATGACGTGAAAAACTGAAGTGAATCATTTAATGGTTGCAATTCAGCTCATCCCATGCTATATTTATCAAGCGATGAGCTGAATTGTGTAAGTCGGGTAACATGTCTCCTTGAGACACACACGAATGTGGCGTGTGGTTATTCCGCCTCAATACGCAAAAGACATCTTCTTAGGAAGATGTCTTTTTTCTTATCCTATTTTTGTCCCATTTTCAACAGGCTCATCTGTGGCTAGTAAAACCACGTCTTCTTTTGACGGCATGCCCCCTAAGACAAGCACTTCTGATTTGAACCCTGCAATTCTTCTAGGCGGAAAATTGACGACTGCTACGATTTGTCTGCCAGTGAGATTCTCAGCCGTATAACGTTTTGTCAGCTGAGCACTGGATTGCTTTAGACCAATCTCTTCACCAAAATCAATCTTGAGTTTCAATGCAGGTACTCTTGCCTCTGCAAAGAATTCTGCTTCTATGATCGTCCCAACACGTATATCTAACGCCAAAAACTGTTCAATATCTGCCATCTGATTCTCTCCTCTTCTTTCAAGGGTAAGTTCATTTACTAGAGTCATCTATTATTTTTTCATTGTAGCACATTCATCTCGTAAAAAAGTGAGTCAAAAAGCCGATTCACTGCAAAAGCTCTTTTAGTTTACATAATAAATTTATCGTCATGTATTAAATGTTTGCATCCTGAAAATGAATTCAGTAAAATGGCAAATAATCCTACTGCTTCCTCCCAAATATATCAGGGAGGGGTTAACACTTGTTTACATTATCAGATATGTGGACATTTTGCTGGTCGTTTTTCGTCATTCTTCCTATCGTTGCCATCCTGCATCAGCTTGGCCATATTATGGTCGCGTGGATGTTTGGCGCAAAGGTTTCTTTTGCTCTTGGCAGAGGCAAAAAAGTATTGAAAGTAGGCGTTGTTGAAATTAGACGAATTTATTTTCTAGATGCATTTTGCCACTATGAAGAAATGAGGAAAAATAACCGATTCTCGCACATTCTTGTCTACCTAGGCGGATCATTATGCAACCTGCTCAGTGTTCTCATACTGAATACAATGATCGCCAATGACATCCTGCCAGAACATCAATTTTTCTATCAATTTGCTTACTTCTCAGTCTACTATGTATTTTTTGCACTGCTGCCAGTCCAGTATGCAGATCATCATCCGAGTGATGGGCAAGCGATTGTGAACATCATTCGGCACGGTGAACCATGTGACATCATTGACTAACAGGGTGACTTCCCGCTGTCAATTTGATAATGAATCGTTAAAAAGAGAATACCGAATAGCTTCATTTGATGAACCGCTGTGAGACTTTTATTTGTCTCCGGCTTCATATGAAAGCTTTCTTCCATTGGCAGTTTCATGGTGATAAAAGGCGTATGCAAATACAATCCTTCGTCACCGGTACTGCCTTTTGGACATGTACTTTTTAATAGAAAGTCTTCCTTTACATTAAAAGGTTTTAAAATGGCGGTCATCTGAGAATATGGAAGCGGCAGCGCAATATTCATATAGCCCGCAGCTGCATCATGATGATGAGCATAAAGCGCAAAAAAGACCTGCTCCCCGGTTTCGTTGTGACGAATCCACGCCCTGACATCCTTTCGCTCTTCTTTAGGATGTTGAAATGTAGTCAGACGTCCCTTCATTTCATACGGAATACGAGATGTTCCCAAATAGAGCTGCCCTATTTTCTTAAAAATGGGCTGAAGTAAAAAAACAAACGGCCTCACCCACCAATGAAAACAGACTGCTGCTTTTAACGTAAATTCCGTCGGATTTTCATAAAACCTTCGAATCACAGGTGACACCCTTTCAGCTGAAAACGTCTTTCCATTTAAATCATCAAGTGAATCGACTAAACCGAGCTTCTCTCGATCATACATTCTTTCCTTTTGAAAAGAGATCAAATGAAAACGGCCATGCACTCTTGATATCGGAAAGTCCTTCTGCTTCAATTGATCCTTTGGTCCTTCGATTAGCCATCCAATCAGACCTGGTAAAATAACAAATAAGGCATTGATACTGCCATGAAACCAAATCATCTGATCAATACTGATATAGGTCACGCGCATAAGCATACCAGCGGAATAAAGAAAAGATAGTAAGATCGTCCCCATTAGCGCGCAGCTAGAAAACACAATCAGCCCTTTTGCCACAGTCGATCGAAACCTTGTTTTCATACATAGAATGCCGTACAAATAGAGTGCAATGACATATAGCGTGACGCTGAACGTATCAAATAGACGGGAGAAGCTAATCCCAACAGCAATCATCACAGGCGACAGCAAAATCACCCAGCCTGCCGCTTTGTATAAAGCTGTCTCTTTTTTGCGCTGTCTCCCTAATAATCCATAGAAAAGCGGGATAAAAAAAGCCGAGTAATGAAAATGAATAGCGGTCAAAAGCACAATGATTGGTGAAAAGGTCATTACCTGTATATCTGCTGTGTACAGCCAAAACCAAAGCCCCCCTAAAGCGAGATACATCCATGCACCACCCGTCATCAATTCATGAAGCGAAAAGATTCCCCTTTTCAGCAAACGAGTAAAGCCATATAAAGCCAAAATGATCGTATACAAAAACCAGCCCGATGCAAACAAGGCAGAATGATAGATGAATGCAGCCGTTGCACAAAGAGCAGCTAATGGAAAGGCTTTCATTAAAAAGCCGATCAGTATCCCCGGCTTACTCTCCCTCTCTTCCTTCGCAAAAAAAGATAAAACTGCAGGAAGGAAAAACAAAATCGCTATCAGTACAAAAAACTCTGCTACCGGACCTGTCATTAAACGGGTGGCGATAAAGCAGCACATGAAGAGGAAGCTTGATATCAAATGCCATTTATTCATCATGAGACATCACCCTTTCAGTAAACCGGCCTTTATATGTAAAAAAGGTCCCAAACAGTCGATTTTTCACATGCACATGAATGGTATACTCCCCTGTATGCTCCTCGTAGCCTTCTATGACATCTGACACACCATAAAGCCATGAAGGCAGCGGCCACTCACATCCTAACATCAACAGCTTCTGCCGGCCGGATTGAATGTGAAGGAACCCATGCTTTGTTACTGTAAAATGAAGCTCTGACATAAGAAGTCTAGGCTTTCCAAAATAGTCTAGTACTTTATGACTCTTCTCATCAATGATCATATCTGCATCAAAGTGCCGTTCCTTCTTTGGGAAATAAAACGTACGAAACCAGTGCATGCCTTCCTCTCCCTTATTTGTCATAAAGGGTTTATTGACAATTCGGAAGGGAATGTTTTTTCCTCTCTCAGGGAAAAAACAGCGAAAGAGTGGACCGATTTTGAAGAAAAATCGAATGAGCCACGTCCCGCCGCCTATTTCCTCCATGGTGCCTTCAGCGGTAAACGCACGGTTGTATCTCTCTTTTAATTTTGGATGCAGTTTATCGTAATCCTTTACTTGATGACGATGAACGACCATGTCTACCTCCCCTTTTTCGTTTGATCGAAAATACGTCTATACAACCTTTTAAATTAATCATTCCTGCAATGGATAGGATCAAAAATGCACTCATCACAAGCGGCTCATGGAGTGTCGTTTGGGGGGATAGGATCCCGATACAAAGCATCAGCAGCAGAAACACGCTTTGAAGAATGAACAAATATTTCTTTGATAGCTTAGGTATCAGCCATGATACGCCTATAAGGGCATAAAACAATCGAAATAAGGTGCTATGATCAAAAGCAGAATGTGAAAAAGGAATGACCGCTTGGCATAGCCAGACGATGGCAAACAGCAAACAAATTCCATAATGGGCAAGTGTTCTCTCCAGTAATAACCGAGGGTGCGTACCCTTTTCAAGCCACGTCTTTAGTGCGCCAAAACTAAAGGCCGTCATAAACCCCATCATCGGGCGAAAAAGAAATCGATCTGCCCACGCCCATCCTTTTCCTTCTTTCGTTTCGTAATCAAATTGCGTTTGAAACACAATATGATCGTTCGTTTTCACATATTTCCAATAGCCGCCGCCTTCTTTGATAAAAGACAATGGGTGTGACGATTTGAATTTAAGCGAGGATGCCCGTTCATTCCGTTCATCCATCATTCTAGTTCGATATGCTCCTGTCCCTGTGACACTTACACCAAATCCAAGATGCTTTTCATACAAAAAGGTTTGGGGCTGTTCATCTTGAGGTCCATTTAATGAAATGGTTGAAAAACGCAAATCCCACTGTTCATGAAGCTTTGGATTTTGCGTATATTCCCATACTTTCTCTAAAGGTGCATGAATGGTTGTTTCCACATAAACAGGCTTTCTTTTCATCTGCCTCTACTCCTCTATGTGAATTATTTCACATAATAAGCATACCATGTTTCACAAAACTGTCAAATCTTTATTTGTTTTCTCTTAAAAAAATTGTTCCAGAAGGATGCTTCTCTATGATATCGGTTCACTGTAAAAAAAGACCTGTCAAATGGACAGATCTTCTTTTTGCAATACACCTGTGATATAGAGCCGAACCGCATAGCTCACACTTTCTTCAAGCTGTTCTTTTCGTTGAAATCCCTTTTTATTAGAAATATCACCGAAGCCGTGCAGTAAGCTTCTCAGTCCTCTGACGACATGTGTCATTTCTTCTTCTTTTACACCAAAGCGTGACATAATGGATTGAACAAACTGAACAAGGCGATCTGCTGCAAGACGTACTTCTTTTTCGTTCATATGTGAAAAGGCTGCTTCATAAAGACCGGGGTGTTCTCGGACAAATTGCACATATTGTCTGGCAAAGGCTAAAACAGCTTCTTCTTTTTCTAGCCCCTTTGTAACTTGCATCCCTTCCTCACAAAGCATGGACAGCCCCTTTACTGCGAGTGCTGCCTGAATCTCATGAAGGCCGGATACGTGATTGTAAAGAGAAGGCGGCCTGATATTCAGCCTTTTAGACAATGTAGCAATGGTCAAAGCGGAGAAGCCCTCTTCATCAACAAAGGCAGCCGCTGTATCCATAATTTTTTCTTGTGTAATTCCCATTCTTGGAGACACGGTTTACTGCCCTCCTTTTATTAGCTGGTGCTGTCTTTTTTTAACGGCAGCTTGAAGCTTTTCATGAGGCTCTATGATAAGGTCACCATGTCCTGCAGCAAGACAGGATATGCGCAGCGCTAGTAATTTTTCAGCGCTTTTTAATGCGGTTTCTGCATCCCATGTGGCAAAAGCCGGGAACGGGAAGCTCCACCGAAACTCACCCGTTACTGATAAGCCGCCTTTTGTCACAAGTGCATCCCCTGCAATGACAACTCCTGACCTTTCATCGTATAAAGAAATGCTGCCAGGTGTATGCCCTGGTGTTGCAATCACTTTCAGCGGCCCAATCTCATCTCCTTCTTCGACAAGCACATCTGGTTTTGTATGAATATTTTTAATAAAACTGCCTTTGATTTTTTGCTGGGGTTCACCAGGGAGCAAGGAAAAGTCACCTTCAAAAAGGCGTGCATCACGTTTTGATAAATAGACGACTGCCTCGGGAAAAGCCTTCTTCACCTCATCTAATGCGCCGATATGATCCATATGGCTATGAGTGAGAATAATCTTATGAATTGGTTTGTTCTTTTTACGGGCAAATTCGATGATCGAGTTCGCCGCCATTTTTAAAGCAGCATCAATTAAGATGAGTCCTTCCTCTTCCTCAAATACATAGCAATTTACCGGAAATAATCGCGGCATCAATGTAAGCTGGTGCAGACGGTCAAAAGTTGTTAATCTCATGATTGCCCTCCTAAAACTAATATCGTTAGTTTTATATTAACTAATGGCGTTAGTTTTAGCAATCATTTTTTCATCAACCGCAATATAAATATCAATTTGCGCTTCTTTTGGATCAATAGATCTTTCATCATACCATTCAAAATCACCTGTATAAGTGCGGTATTGACGCTGATCCCACGTCCAAATCTTGTGCCATGTTTCAAGCACGACCTCTTCAATCGGTCCCTGTCTCGTTTGAAATCTTGCGTAGGCAGACGCAGGAATCTCTTTTACATGTTCGATCTGCTGATCCGCGAATTTCCCAGCTGTAAATAAATAAGAACCATGTTCATCTTTTTCATAATCTGAATACAGCCCTATGACAGGGGCTTGTCCCCCATGAAGCTGCTGCGCAAAAAATTCCTGCCAGAGCGGTGCAATCTTCCGCTCTTTTGTTTGCTCTATTTCGTTTGTTGTTCGAACAGACAACCCTTTAATCCTTTGCTTCTTTAATATCACGATATCGTACATACATTCTCATCTCCTTTTTTCCCATCATATAAAAAGAAACCTGACAACTGTGTGTCAAGTTCCTAATCGCTTCATAAATTGTTTTAATTGGTGATCAAATGCTTCCTTGATATGCTGCGGTGAAAGAATGTCGACATCCGGTCCTAAATAAAATAGGAAACTGTGCAGCCAATCATCTTGCGGCACGGTCATTGCTGCAAGATAGGTTCCATCTGAACAGACAATCAATTCGTTCTCATCCACCCATTCCTTCACTTTACCAACTGATGCTTTCGTTAACCTAAGCGTGAGCGTTGTGACTGAAGGTTCTTCATGCCAAGAGTCATTCCAAGGCTTCTCTTCATTTTTGATTCTTTTCGGTTGGAAATATCCTGAAATGGTGATGAGGTCTGTCATTCTTGTCAGCTTGAACAGACGAAAAGCTTTTTTCACACAACAAAACGCATACAAATACCAATGCCTCCCTTTTAAGACGAGCGTATAAGGCTCCACTTTCCGTGGAAGTGTTTCACCTTTCGCATTGCGATAGGTAAACTGAATGTATTGATGCGCAGAGGCAGCTGTATGGATCAGCTGGAGTTTCTTCTCTGCCTGGCTGTCTTTCCCCCAGGAACTTAAATCAATAAAGACATGGTGCTGTTTCTCGCTTTCATCGGTATGTGGCGGAATGAGAGATTTGATTTTTTTCAGTACATGTTCACTTTCTTTAAAGGAGTATGCACTCGTCATGCTTTCTAGGGCTGTTAAAATAAGCTCAATGTCATCATCGGTAAATAATTTTTTCTCTAAACGATAGTCGTCAACGAGTGAAATGCCCCCGCCTGCTCCTTGTGTTGTCACAACAGGAATCCCGGCTTGATTGATGGTCTCAATATCGCGGTAAATCGTCCTCACACTCACTTCGTGAAGTTCAGCGAGGTCCTTCGCTTGTACTTGCTTCTTGCTAATGAGCAGCATCACAATAGACAAAATACGATCGATTTTCATGCCTTTTCCTCTTTTTCATAAATGTAGGTTTTGATTTGATAAAAAAAGAAAGAATGGTAAAGATAAGGAACAGCCAGCATTCGTTTACATCCCTGCACATGCAGTAGGAGGTTGCATCATGACACATCACGTGTGGCAGTTATTCATAATTGGAAGCATTATGCTGATCTGCATCATCTTTCGAATGAATCGAATGAGACGCTATCAGCTTGTGCGCCCGATCAGTCTTTTGATGAGAATGTATGTATTTGGACTCACTGCCCTTATTCTCTTATTAGAAGGCTGGCAAAATCACAGCATTTTCATCTACGCCGCTATTGGTATGCTCTTTGGAAGCAGTCTGGCCGTTCATGCCTATGAGACGATCCGCATGAAAGAAGAAAATGGCCGTCTTTATGTGAAAACGAGTAAATGGATTGAAAGCTTCATTTTATGCTTATTTTTATCTAGACTTAGTTTTAAGCTGGGTGAGCTGACGAACCATTCGCTCACAAAAATTGGTGTCGTTGAACTGTATCAGCATATTGTGAGTGATGATGCCATGACCATGCTCAGCTTTTTTCTGTTAGCTGCTTACTATGTTGTTTTTTCTTATCAAATGATGAAAGCAGGTAAACGAGTAGCACATACGCATCATGCGTAAAAACCTTCCTATATGAGTAGGAAGGTTTTTATTAGTCATGCTGCGCATGATGAATCATTTGTTCAAGTACTTCCATCACATGCTGATCTTCAGGGCTGTAAAAAATCGATGTCCCTGCTCGTCTAGATTTCACGAGACGAAGGTTTTTTAAAAAACGCAGCTGATGAGAAACAGTTGATTGCATGAGATTCAGCGTTTCCGCGATATCATTTACCGAGTATTCACCTTGAGACAGCAGGTGCAGAATACGAATACGTGTCGGATCAGATAAAGCTTTAAAAGTTTGGGAGACAAGAAATAAACTTTCTTCATCCAGCTCCATCCGTTCCTGTTCTTGATTTGTATTCAGTTCTTCCTTCATTTCGCTTCACCTTTCTTGTTAGTCAGATCACGACTTATTCTATGTATCATCATATACTAAAACGTGCGGCGTGCAAAGCGGGCACACTTTAGAAAAAAGATTTATTCAAATAGCATTGACACTTGGTAGCATTCTTTTTAAAATGAGCATTATTTATTCATTTTTTTAGAGGAGCTGATAGGCAAATTGACTGAAGAGCCAAGACTAAAACGCAGCCTGACTGTCTTTCCACTTGTTGTGATCGGGCTTGCTTATATGGATCCACTTGTCGTATTTGATTCATACGGCATTGTTGCTCAGCTGACGAAAGGACACGTAGCTGCGGCTTATATATTTACGTTACTTGCATTACTATTGACAGCGCTTAGCTATGGGAATATGGTGAAGGCTTTTCCAAAAGCAGGATCTGCTTATACATATGCGCAAAAAAGTATTCATCCTCATGTCGGCTTCCTTGTGGGCTGGACACTTTTACTGGATTATTTATTTCTGCCTATGGTGAATTTTGCGATCGGAAGTGCTTATTTAACCGCAGCCTTTCCTGATGTACCTCATTACATTTGGATCATCATACTTGCTATCGCCATAACGACTGTCAATGTAATCGGTATTCGGCTTACAGCCAACATTACGGCGCTATTTGTGACGTTTCAGGTCATTGTCGCCGTCACCTTTGTTGGGTTTGTTATTTATGGACTCACGCAAAACGCTGGCAGTGGAGAGTTATTGTCAGCCCGGCCTTTTTATTCAGCGAGCTTAGATCCAGCGCTTATTTTTTCAGGAGCGACCATTTTATGTTTCTCTTTTCTGGGATTTGATGCCATTTCGACTATGTCAGAGGAAACCATTAAACCAAAAAAGACGATTCCGCTTGCCATTTTCTTAACAGTTGCGATTGGAGGCGTGCTGTTTACTTTGACGTCTTATTTTTTGCAGCAGGTGTTTCCAAATTTTCAGCAGTTCAAGCATCCTGATGCAGCCTCACTTGAAATTGCAGAATTTGTGGGCGGCGCATTTCTCCACTCGTTCTTTTTAGCTGGCACAATGGTCGCTGTCATTTCTTCCTCCTTATCGTCACATGCGAGTGCAGCAAGGCTTTTATATGCAATGGGAAGAGATCAATCGTTACCGAAGCGTTTCTTCGGGTATATTCATCCGAGATTAAAAACCCCTGTTTTTAATATTTTATTAATCGGAGCTTTCTCCTTAACCGCAGTCGTTGGCGAACTTGAAGTCATTTATTCCTTTATCAGCTTCGGCGCGTTAATTGGATTTACCTTTGTGAATTTGTCTGTTTTTGCGTACTTTTTCGTCAGACAAAAACAAAGAGGTGTGCTGAATACATTGAGATATGCAGTGATCCCTCTATGCGGGACGGCGTTTTGTATTTGGCTGTTAACGAGCATCAGCACAAATGCATTAATCATTGGCATGATTTGGCTGATTATCGGTTTTGTTTATTTCTGCTTCAGGCTGAAAACACGACCTGAATTCACGTTTGGATATGATTGATTATAAGGTTTTCACTTGGTATCCTGCACAGGATATGGCATAATAAAAAGGCTGTACTTCCCTTTTAAAAGCGGGGCAAAACAGGGGTGAACTGACCTTGAAAAAGAAAAAAACAGGATGTTTTGCCATTTCAGGCTGTTTCACAATTTTTCTCTTTGTTTTCGTATTAGCAGCCATTGCCATCTCCTTTAATCAAAAGGAGTTAAAAAAGCTGCCGATTGATACGGAATCAATTGTTTTGTCGAGATTGGATGATTACAAACCGCTTGTAGAAACAGAGTTAAGAGATCAAGATTTAGATCAGTATACCGCGTTAATCCTCGGTATGATGTATCAAGAATCAAAAGGCAGAGGCGGAGATCCAATGCAGTCCTCTGAATCTCTTGGTTTGAAACGAAATGAAATCAATGACCCTCAGAAAAGCATTAAACAAGGAGTCCATCATTTTTCGACTATGTACAAGCATGGGAAGAAAAAAGGCGTTGATTTGGAAACCATTATTCAAAGCTATAACATGGGAATCGGCTATATTGATTTTGTTGCAAAAAACGGGGGAAAACATTCCGAGAAATTGGCAAAGCAATACTCCAAAAAGCAAGTGAAACGAAACCCCAAGGTCTATACGTGCGGCGGCAACAAAGATAACTTCCGCTATCCGTATTGCTACGGTGATTTCACTTACGCTGAAAAAGTAAAAGAAAAAACGAAAACAGTTGAAGAAAAGATGAAATTGGCTTCATCATCCTCACCATCATCGTAAAAAACACTTCCGTAAAGGAAGTGTTTCAGATTGCTGACAAAGGGCTAAAATGATCTTTATTTTAGCTCTTTGTCTTCTTTTAAAGCGTGATAGAAAACCTTTGCAGTCTAGGAAGGGCGAGCACCAGAGCGGAGCGAATTTAACATTCGTGAGCACTGGCGCACAGACCTGACAACGAATGCGAGGGTTTGTCTACACGCTGAAGCACTTCCGTCAAGGAAGTGCTTTTCATTTTATCACTGTTCTTTCCCAATTTCTGGCAGGATTGTTTTCGCTAAATGCTGATCCATTTCCTCATATTCATCATAATGAATCGTTTCATACAGCTCTTTTCTCGTTTGCATATCCTCCAGTATCCCCTGCTGCGTTCCCTTTTCCATGATTTCTGTAAATAAACGCTCATACGCTTTTGCAGCGACTCTAAGTGATGATACAGGGTAAATGACCATTTGAAAGCCAAACATAGAAAATTCGTCTGCATGATAATAAGGCGTCTTGCCAAACTCCGTCATGTTTGCAAGGAGCGGCCCTTTAATATTGCTTGACGCTTGCGTGAAGTCCTCTGCTGTGATGAGCGCCTCAGGAAAAATAGCATCGGCTCCTGCTTCTACGTAAAGATTGGCCCGGCGGATGACATCATCCATCCCATTTACGGACTTTGCATCAGTTCTCGCAATGACCAAAAGCGTTGGTGCCGCTTGTTTAATGGCTTTGATTTTTGCGACCATTTCTTCGACTGGAACGAGTGATTTCCCGTTTAAATGCCCGCATTTTTTCGGCATTTGCTGATCTTCAATTTGAACAGCTGCCACCTTGCTCTCAACCATTTCTTTTGCCGCTCTTGCTGCATTTAAGACACCGCCATAACCTGTGTCCATATCGACCAAAAGCGGAAGCTGGGAAGCTCGAATAATCTCCTTCGCTTTTTCAGCCATTTCTGTTGAATGGATCATGCCGAGATCAGGCAGTCCTTTGCTGGCACAAAAAGCGGCACCTGATAAATAGAGCCCTTGAAAGCCCATTTTTTTTGCATAGAGTGCAGACATTCCGTCGTGAACGCCTGGAATTTGAAATAAAGCTGATTTGTGCATTTGTTTTTTAAAGGCTGCGGCTAAATCAGCCTGACTTGTTTCTTCATTCACGATCCACACGCTAGCTCCCCCTTATATAACGAATAAGTCCATAAATGCTGGTACTGTTGTTGTTTTTAATTGATTTGGATTTTGGCAGAGTGACACAATTTGATCCACTTGTTTTTGTGGAAATCTTGTCTTCAAATGATAGACCCATTTCTTTTCAAGCAGCGGAATGCCTTCCTGTCTTCTTCTTCGATGACCAAGCGGGTATTCAATTTCAATTCGGTCTGTCATTGTCCCGTCTTTAAAGAAGATTTGTACACAGTTTGCAATCGATCTCTTTTTCGGATCTAAATAATCCTCTGTATAACGTTTATCCTCTTTCACAACCATTTGATCACGAAGACGGTCAATGGCCGGATTTTGCGCCGTTTCTTCTTCATAATGGTCAGCTGTCAGTTCACCATAAATCAGTCCTATGGCTGTAATATACTGCAAGCAATGATCACGGTCTGCCGGATTATAAAGCGGCCCTTTCTTATCAATAATCCGAATCGCTGACTCATGTGTCGTAATCTCTACCCGGTCAATTTCATCTAAACGATCTTTTACAGCGTCATGCAGCATCACAGCCGCCTCTGCAGCAGTCTGCGCATGAAACTCAGCAGGATAAGCAATTTTGAAAAGAACATTTTCTATGACGTATGATCCAAGGGGCTGAGCGAGCGTAAGCGATTTTCCGTTCATGAGAACATCTTCAAATCCCCACTTCTCTGCACTAAGCGGTGTTTGATAGCCCATTTCCCCTTTACGAGTCATCATTGCCAGTCTCACTCCGCGGCTTGTTGCATCCCCTGCTGCCCATGATTTCCTCGATCCTGTGTTTGGGGCGTGGCGATATGTCCTAAGCGGAGAATTATCAACAAACGCTTGTGATAAAACATGCTGGACTTCTTCCTTTGTTCCGCCAAGCATTGCACACACAACTGCACTTGTTGCCACTTTGACAAATAACACATGGTCCAATCCATTTCGATTCAGACAATTTTCTAAAGCGAGCACACCTTGAATTTCATGTGCCTTGACAATTGCGTGCAGTACGTCATTCATCGTTAGCGGTTCTTCTCCGTTTGCAAGGCGTGTTCTGCTGATATAATCACTTACAGCTAATATTCCGCCTAAGTTATCTGATGGATGCCCCCACTCCTGTGCAAGCCACGTGTCATTATAATCTAACCAGCGAATCATACAGCCAATATCAAAAGCCGCTTGAACAGGATCTAGCACAAACGAAGTACCGGGAACTCTTGCTCCGTTTGGCACGACTGTTCCAGGTACGATGGGTCCAAGGTGCTTCGTACATTCTGGAAAATTAAGCGCCAGCATTCCGCACCCGAGTGTGTCTATGAGCACATAACGTGCAGTTTCAATGGCCTCTTTGCTCGTAATTTCTCCGTCTACTGCATAGGCCGCGATTTCTTCTAATAGCTGATCTGTTTGATTGGCGACTGCTGTTTTGTTCATGTTCATTCCCCCGTTTTTCCATCATCATTTGAAACCTTTAATCCTCTTGGCCCTAAATACCGGACTCTCGGTCTAAAAATGCGATTATGCAAATGCTGTTCAATCACATGGGCTGCTAATCCACTAGCTCTTGCTGCAAAGAAAATGGGTGTATAAAGTGAAATAGGAATTCCGAGCACGTAATAAATAGGTGCGGCGTAATAATCAAGATTCGGATAGAGGTTTTTCTGCTCTTTCATGTATGCCTCTCCTGCTACACACATGTCATATAGTGTGGTATCTCCCTTTGATTCCGTAAGCGTTTTCAATGAACGTTTTAAAAGAGCGGCTCGCGGGTCCATTTTTCTCATGTATACCCTATGGCCAAAGCCCATCATTTTTTCTTTTGCGGCTAATTTTCGTTCAATGAGCGCAAGAAATCCTTCTGTTGTTTTTCCTTCTAGAAGCATGTGCATGACAGCTTCATTCGCTCCTCCGTGCAGGTCACCTTTTAATGAAGAAATCGCTCCAGTAAAAGCACCATACATGTCAGAATGCGTGGATGCAATGACTCTAGCCGCAAACGTTGAATTCGGCAGCTCATGTTCACTATATAATGTAAGTGTTTGGTCAAAAGCGGTGATTTCGTCTTGTGCCGGGGTGCGTCCTGTTAGCATGGATAAAAAGTTTTCAGTGTAGGATTTGGTCTGATCTGGAGAAATAGCGGCGTCTTTTGTGAGAATATGATAGCTTCCAGCAACAATGGCCGGCAGCTGGCCTAGTAATCGAACTGCACGCCTCTTTTGGCACGTTTCAGATCGATCATGTAATGCGTCATCGTACCCTGCGAGAGCAGATAAGCACGTTCTCATCGCATCCATAGGGTGAGTGGATTTTGGCAGCTCGGTTAAAATGGTTTGAATGGTTGGATGTAAGCTCGTTTGTGAGGATATATCTTGCTGAAATTGGTGATATTCCATCTTATCTGGTAATCTTCCATAAATAAGCAGATAGGCTGTTTCTAAATATGTCTTGTTTTGTGCTAGCTCAATGAGGTCGTACCCGCGAATCACAATTTCCTCTTGCTCCACATCTAAGTATGATATGGACGTTTCGCTTGCCACAATGTCTTCAAGCCCCGGTTTATACTGCAATTGTTCAGTCATCATATAACCCCCGTTTCGTCCAATTGTTGATCTCCAAACGAGCAAACGGCCAGAAATGATGCGAATCTATAGATGGGAAGATACCGTGCAAGTCGGATACCCAATTCCCATTTTATCCAAAGCACTTCATCTTGTAAATAAAAGAACGTATGTCCAGTTGGACATACGTTAGCTGTAGTATGGAGAAATCATGATATATACAATGACGCCAGTAAGACTAACATAGAGCCAAAGCGGCATCGTCCAGCGGGCAATTTTTCGGTGACGCTCGACCTGCATCTGTGCGCCTCTAAATAGTGTAATCAGCGCAAGCGGTACAATAATAGCTGAGAGCACAATATGTGTAATCAAAATAAAGAAGTAAATTGGACGGATGATCCCTTCTCCTCCGAAGTGTGTATCAGCTGCCATTGAATGATACGTCACATACGAAATTAAAAAGACAAGTGTTGTTGAAAATGCAGCAAAGATAAATCGTCTATGCGCTTTAATGTTCTTTTGTTTAATCATGATGAGTGCTGAAAGTAAGAAGATAAACGTAAAGCTGTTCATCACGGCATTCAGTAACGGCAGAAATGTAATATCCAGATGACTAAATTTATCTGTTTTTGGCATTAAAAATAATAAAGCGATTAATCCGTTTATGGCAATTGTTAAAATGACAACAATGCCGGTGAAATTTTTCGGTTTTTGATTCTGTTCGTTCATGTTTGAAAACCTCTCTTTATTAGTTCCGACTAAGAGTATGTTATTTAACTTTCTCTATAAAGTCAATGAATTCGCTGTCTTCGTCGAATTTTAGACAAACTTGCCGAAGATCGGCATTCTAACGGCTTGAAAGATCCATCCACTTCCTTTAAAATTGGAATTTATGTGATTTTTATCATTTCTTATATGAAAGGAGTAATGGACTTGTCAATCTTACAGGAAACACCCAAAGATGTGAAGACGTTAGAGCAAGAATTACAGCAATTGCAGTTCCAAATGTATCGAATGCAAGAAAATATGAAAGATATTTCGAAAAAAGCAAAGATCATTGGCATTGATCAGGCGAAAGAAGATGAATGGATGATTGTCTCTGCCATTGAAAGTGCTGATACATGTAAAATCATGCTCAGCGATTGTGAAAAAGCTTTTCGCGGACAATCTGATTTTTCCTTAATTGCGGAATATCCTGAAGAAGGAAAGATTCATATTGCTGATATTAAAGGCCCTCCCGATAATGGGTACGGCTCAATCTGTATGAAGCATTTAAAAGAAATCGCAAGAGAGCAGAACATCCCAGTTATTACAGGTAATCTCGTCAAAAGAGATTGGAATCACGTGGACCGCTTGATTCACTTTTATGAAAAGCACCAATTTGATGTCCAAATCAATTGGAAAGAACAAAGCGGAGAAATTTATTGGGTGGACAGCTAACGACAAAAAACGAGCGTGTATGATGGAATATACGCTGGTTTTTGTCGAAAATGCAAATTTTTCTGAAAAATATGTGTTTTTTTGACCAAAAAAAGGGTACAATAAAAGCATCAGGCCGCCACCTGATGCTTTCTTCCAAAAAACAATAAGTTACTAGTTAAGTACTTTCACTTTGACTGATTTTACGCCCCAATTTTTTGCTTGGGATTTGCTTGGTACATGTACATCAATTTTGTTACCTTTAATTGCGCCGCCAGTATCTGCTGCGATGGCTTCACCGTAGCCTTCAACATAAACCTTACTTCCTAATGGAATGACATTAGGATCTACTGCAATCACTTTTGCATTTGGGTTTTTGTTTAAGTTTACCCCTGTTGCAGTGATACCTGAGATGCCACCATCATTTGCTGTATAAGCCGTAGCCGTTACAGTCATTTCTTTTTGTACACTTTGACTTGCAGAAGATGATTCTGCTTTAGCTGTTTCCTGTTTAGGAGCAGCTTTTTTCGTTGCTTCCTGTTTAGGAGCAGCTTTTTGTGTTGTTTGCTCTTTTTGGACAGGCTCCTGTTTTTGTACAGGCTCTGAGCTTACCGGAGCTGAGCTTTGACCAGCAACACTTAGTGTTGAACCAATCATAATTATATCTGAGTTTAAGTTATTCCAAGACTTAATATCGCTAATTGACACATTGAATTTTTGAGCGATTTTCCAGAGGCTGTCCCCCTTCTGGACTTTATACTGCTCCTGAGTTTTCTCTTTTGAAGAGATTGTCAATTTATCACCTACATAAATCATGTCAGTAGATAAATTGTTCCAACCCTTTAGGTCCTTTAGAGACACATCATTTTTTTGAGAGATTCCCCAAAGTGTATCACCTTTCTTCACAGTGATTTCCTTTGCAGAAGCTTGCTGTGCTCCAAATGCTGTTGTTGAGATTGCTGCAACAGCAACCAAGGACATAATAGTCTTCTTCATAAAGTAAATCCTCCCTTGTTAGCTTTTTATGGCGGCTAACGAGTGCTATCGTAACATATGTAAATGTCAATTCAATAACAAAACGATATGTTTTAGATTACAGTTCCTTTACATGAAACATCTCTCTCCATTGGTAAATCAGACCACAAAACAGCTCAATTACCCGCCATATCAAGGTTTTGAAAGGATCAGAAACTTCCTGATGAAAACGTGTCCAAACGCAGCGAAAAAAATTTATTTTTCTTCTTCAATCTCTTTATTTTTCTCTTTTTCTATAAATAAACGGATTTCTTCTAAAAAAACATCCCCGTATTTCTCTCTTTTTTGAGCACCTATTCCCTTAATATGGAGAAGTTCTTCTTCTGTTTTAGGCTGAACGGCTGACATTTCCTTCAAGGTTTGATCAGAAAATACAACAAATGGCGGAACGCCCTGCTCTCTCGCCAGCTTCATTCTCACCGCTCTCAGCTGCTCAAATAATGCATCGTTTTCTTGAATCGCCTCTCTTTTCACTGCCTGCTTTTTATACACAGCCTCTTGTCCGACTAACACTTTCTTTCCTTTATGTGTCACTTTTAATGTTGGATAAGCTCCTTCAGACATGTGCAAATACTCTTCTGTAATTAAAAATTCGATGAAATCACTGATTTGCTGGGCTGATTGCTGCTTCATTAAAGCATATGTAGGAAGACGGTCGAAACCGAGGTCAAGCACTTTTTTATTTTTAGAGCCTGCCAGTACTTGAGCAATCATCATTTTTCCAAATCGTTCGTTCATTCTAACCGTACACGATAAAACCATTTGCGCTTCTCGAGTGACCTCTTCACGCTCTCTCTCATCAAGGCAATTGCTGCATTTTTGGCAAGGGGTACTTGCTGTTTGATCAAAGTAGTCCATCACAAATTGCTGCAGGCATTGCTCAGTGTGACAGTAATCCACCATTTGTCTTAGTTTAAGCAGTTCATGCTGATAACGCACTTCATCCTCTGTTGACTGTTCAATGAGGAAGCGCTGCATTCGTACGCCCTGCGGCGAAAACAGTAAAATGCATTCACTTTGGAGCCCGTCTCTGCCGGCACGTCCAGCTTCTTGATAGTAGCTTTCAATATCCCTCGGAATTTGATGATGAATCACAAAACGGACATTTGACTTATTAATTCCCATGCCAAATGCAGAAGTAGCGACCATAACCTGGATGTCATCATTTAAAAACAGATTTTGCTGCTCTTCTCTCACATCATCATCTAACCCGCCATGATAAATGCCAGCTTTGATCTTTTGCTTCTTTAGCCGATTGTAAATGTTTTCAGCTTCTTTTCTTGTAGCAGTATAAATAATGCCGGACTCAAGCTTATTTTTCTTCATATAATGTGTGATAAAGCGGTCACTATTTTCTCCTTTGACCACCTGAAAAGATAAATTCTCTCTAGCAAACCCAGTAAAAATGGTTTCTTCTTCGTTCATGCCAAGTTGTTCACATATATCCCGGTGGACCTTTTTCGTGGCTGTAGCCGTTAATGCGACAATCACTGGTCTTTTTGTCAGCTGATTTAAGCATTCTTGAATAAAGCGGTAGCTTGGCCTAAAATCATGCCCCCACTCAGATATACAATGCGCTTCATCAATTGCAATTAAAGGGATCGTTAACCGATCAAGCAGCTGAAAAAAACGTTCATTTTGTAAACGTTCAGGTGTGATATAAAGCAGCTGATATTCCCCATCTTCACATTTTTTCAGCCTTTTATTCATTTCAGCTGCGGAAAGTGTGCTGTTTAAAAAAGACGATCGTATGCCCATCTCATTTAGCGCATCGACTTGATCTTTCATTAAAGAAATCAGCGGAGATACAACGATCGTTGTTCCTTCCATCATTAGGGCAGGAATCTGGTAGCAAACCGATTTCCCCCCGCCTGTCGGCATAATGCAGACGGTATCCTTCTGTTTGTTCACAATCGATTCAATGGCTTGTTTCTGTCCCTGCCTAAAGGCGTCAAAGCCAAAGTATTGTTTCAGGAGTGCTTCTGCTTGTTCTAACATCCAATTCCCTCTCCGTCTTTTGTTTTGTCTATTTTAACATACATTCATGCCTCTTCCGGCTGTCTATTCAATTTCGTTTTTTCACAAAATAAAAAGCCATTTTCCGAAATGGAAAATGGCTTGAATGATCCTAGGAAAAGCTGCGGATGCCGTAATCTAAGTAAGAAAGTTTTAAACCACCACTCCTCAAAGTGGGTGTTTGCAGAAACGTTCCTGTCTTCCTCTCTAAGGAGGCATGACATTCCGGCTTCAATATAAAACTCCCTATTACAGCTTAAAGGTTAAAACTTAATTAACATCACGCGCATCGCAGCCTTTAAACTATATTACACGAAAGTTTATTAAATTTCAAGAGATCTTTTTTCTATGAAATACTCATGTATACAAGTTATTTGTTCATGTGTACATAAGAAAAAATTATTCTGAAAAAATTTAACCTTCGCTTATAATCCTATTTTTCCTCATCTACATCAACATCCTGCTCTTCCTCTAATCTTTCATACGTATTTGAATGCATCTGATCCATTGTTTCTCTATTCGTTAAATCGCGCATTTGATCAGAGAATGAACGGTCAAACTCGTTTGGGTCTTGAGTGGTTTCTTCATTTTTCTTTGCATCGATTGAATAACGTGCATATGGAACTGCTTTTAAACGCTCGTATGAGATCTCTTTCCCTGTTTTCTCACATATCCCATATGTTCCGTCTTCCATTCGTTTCAGTGCTGCATCGATTTCACCTTCAAGCTGATCATCGACTTGATCCAGCGTTTGTTCTGTCATGCGGTCTAAATAGATGCTCCCATGATCAGCGATATGATTCCCAACACCATTTGAAATCTCACTCGATTCAACGAGCATCGATTCTTCTTTCTTTTTTGATCCCTTCACATCTTCTTTTAGTTGGATCAATCTTTCGTATAAATCAGCTTGTTGTTCTTTCGTTAAGGCCACGGTCAATCACTCCTTTCTCATTACCTTCCCGCTGAAAGGGAAAAGAAAACATCAAAAAAGCCGCCGCCTATTTGGCAGCAGCTTTCTTCTCTTACAGATTGCGAAGTGCTTCTTCAACTGATTTATCGCCTTTCATCAAGTCAAAGGACTTATTTTTCACATTGGATTCTGTTAAGCTTTCCACAAGAACAATGGCTACGTCCTCTCTTGAAATCTCGATGTTTTGATCATCTGGAATATGTTCGGCAGCTTCAATCTTTCCTGTCTTCTCCTCATGCAGCAAGGCACCTGGACGGACAATCGTATAGGAAAGACCAGACTGTTTTAAGTGCTCATCGGCTTTTCTTTTCGCTTCATAATAAGTTTCCATACTTCCTTGTCCTTTTCCTTGGTTCGGATCATCAGCATTATAGGCACTAAGCATAACAAAATGCTGGATGTTTTCTTTTTTCGCTGTATCAACGAGGCGTTTTGCACCTTCTTGATCCACCGCAATGGTTTTATCTGCGCCTGTTTTTGAGCCTGAACCAGCTGCAAAGATGACAGCGTCTGCTTGTTTCACAGCATCTGTCACATCGTTTTCTAGATCACCGATGACAGGTGCTGCACCAAGTTCTTTTAGCGCATCAGCTTGTTTTTCATCTCGAATGAGAGCAAGCGGCTCATGTCCTTTTTCTTCTAGATAACGAATGACAAGTCTACCTGTATGTCCATTTGCTCCTGCAACCAACACTTTCATTGTTCATTCTCCTTTCTGTATCTGTTTCATCTTTATCCGTTTTTTCTATCATTCAAACACTTAAGCTGAAAAAAGCCCTTCCCATCAGATGGGAAAGGCTTAGCAATGTGCGATCTATGAAAATAAGAACGAAGAATGAGAAAAGTGCATATGATCTATGTAATCGCAAGATTGATCAGCAAAGATGTTTTGTCAAAATGGCTTGCACATCACTCAAATCCGTCTCTTTAGAAAAGTCGAGTTCAAATACTTTTGAGCTTGTGACAAGCAGCATACCTGTGTCCTGATCAAACACGCCAGCTTCTTGTATGGCAAAACTTTCAATTGATCGATACGGCAAGGAGACCCTGACTTTCTTCTTAGAAAATACGCGGTTATCGCCAAAGATCAGTCGTTTATTGGTAAAGCAAATTTGGTCGTGACGCAGTCTGTAAACAGCCTCAATTCTTTCCCCTTCAATCAATAAGGATTCGAATTTCTTATCATTTTGTTTACTGACAGAAAAAATACCCACGTAAACCCCCTCTTCCTGCATCAAATTCCTTTATGACAAAACGGCCACACGGCTCTGTGGGTACGTTTTATTCTCACTTATAGAATACGCTATAAATGGTTGTTATTCCATTACGAATAGATTAAATTTCATTTAACTTTTTCTTTTTGATCCGATGCTCTTTCCTCTACTTATTTAGACTGTTAAAGCAGGAAAAAAGTTTCAGTTCTTTTCGAGAAAAAATGCTGCTTCATTCCAATAAAAAAACAGTGATTATGCCAAATCACTGTTTTTAAATGACTATTCGTCTTTTGGTGTATCAATCGTTCCCTCGGCATACACATCGGAAATCTGTTCAAGCGTAATTGCCATATCAGCGTCCTCGTGTTCATGCCAAGCATGTTGATTTTTCTGCTCGTCATTTTGCTGCTTTTTCATCATCATCACCCTTTACTGTTTTTCTTAGTATGAGTGATGACCCTCAAAATCATTCAGCCGAAATATCTTCAAAATACTCCTTGTAATACCCGCCTACTTTACCCGTATTGTCAACGACAAACAGGAATTCCTCTGTTTCATTTTTCACTTCATATGTACTTCCAACCGTTAATGCCCGGTCGACCATATATTTTTTCGCGTTTGTATGTACACATTTTACTTGTTTTAACGTTTGAGCCGTTTGCCAGTTTTGATGGATCATGATTTAAAAACTCCTTTTTTCATCTATACATTTATTGTAGCCAAATTTTCGCGAAATGCAATGAGTGTTATGGATTGCTTTCAGACATGTCGTGTAATATGATATTTGTATACGTTTACATCTGTGTGCGTATACAATTTCGTTGCATGTCCGCTTTTCCCACCTAGAACTCGCAGAAAACAATCCATATTTTTAAGGAGGTTTGTTTATTTATGAGCTCTACAACTCTACAAATTAGTTCAAAACTCGAATCTTTTCTCCAAGGGACGAAAAAACTCTACATTAATGGGCAGTTTGTCACAAGTCACGATAACAAAACCTTTTCTACTCCTAACCCAGCCACAGGCGAAACCCTTATTGATGTATATGAAGCAGGTGCAAAAGACATTGATGAGGCAGTAAAAGCTGCAAAAAAAGCCTTTCATGGTCCTTGGCGCTCAATGTCTGCCGCTGAACGCGCCCGCCTCATGTTCAAGCTTGCTGATTTAATGGAAGAAAACCAAGAAGAGCTTGCACAGCTTGAAACTTTAGATAACGGAAAACCAATTAATGAAACAACAAATGCAGATATCCCCCTCGCCATTGAGCACATGCGCTATTATGCGGGCTGGACGACAAAAATGAATGGACAAACCATTCCTGTCAGTCAAGGATATTTTAATTATACCCGCCATGAGCCGGTTGGCGTTGTAGGACAAATCATCCCATGGAATTTCCCGCTGCTCATGGCCATGTGGAAAATGGGCGCCGCACTTGCAACAGGGTGCACCATCGTTTTAAAGCCAGCCGAACAAACTCCACTCTCTGCTCTTTACTTAGCAGAATTAGTGGACAAAGCCGGCTTCCCAGAAGGCGTGATTAACATCGTTCCTGGATTTGGCGAAACAGCCGGAGAAGCCTTAACTGATCATCCTGACGTGAACAAGCTGGCCTTCACAGGGTCAACAAGTGTTGGGAAATTAATTATGGAGAAAGCGGCTAAAACCATTAAGAGGGTCACATTAGAGCTTGGCGGAAAATCACCGAATATTATTTTACCTGATGCCGATTTAAAGAAAGCCATTCCAGGTGCTTTAAATGGCGTCATGTTTAACCAAGGCCAAGTATGCTGCGCGGGTTCCAGAGTCTTTGTTCATCGGAGCCAATATGATGAAGTGGTCGATCAAATGGCCAAATATGCAGGATCCCTCAAGCAAGGTGCTGGTCTTCATCAAGATACGCAAATTGGACCTCTTGTAAGTAAAGAACAGCACGAACGCGTGTTAGGCTATATTGAAAAAGGTAAATCCGAAGGGGCAACAGCCGTTGTCGGGGGCGATTGCCCTTATGAGGCTGGCTATTTCGTCTCCCCTACTATTTTTAAAGATGTAGAAGATGAAATGACCATTGCCAAAGAGGAAATCTTTGGACCTGTCTTATCTGCAATTCCTTACGATTCCATTGATGAAGTGGTTGAACGAGCCAACCAGTCTGAATATGGATTAGCAGCAGGACTTTGGACAGAAAACTTAAAGCATGCCCATGATATCGCTGCACGTCTTGAAGCAGGAACAATTTGGGTCAACTGCTATAATGTCTTTGATGCCGCCTCCCCGTTTGGAGGATATAAGCAATCAGGTCTTGGCAGAGAAATGGGATCATATGCCCTTAACAACTATACAGAAGTCAAAAGTGTATGGATTAATCTCCAAGACTAATGACGTCAAGAAAGCCGGTGACACTGTCATCGGCTTTTTTTGTGTTTGCATGTGACAGGCCGGCTCCTGAATATAGTATGAAAGGAAAGGAGCATGGCCGCATATGCAAGATTTTAAATTGAAAGTAAACGAATTTATCGAAGAATTGCACATGCAAATGCAGCGAAGACAACGAGAAGATGGCGCCTTTGTTTTCTGCTTTGAAGGTCCAATGATGACAAATGCTTTTTTGATTATGCTGTTAAAGGCTGTCGGCGATGCGGATCAGGCTTTGGTTGATCAATTAGCAGAAGCGATACGCGAAAAGCAAAATGAGGATGGGTCTTTTTCTTTGTACCATGATCAAACGGGACATGTAACTGCCACTGTGCAAGGTTATTGCGGTATGCTTGTTTCAGGCAGGTTTCAACAAGATGAGCCGCATATGGAAAAAGCAGCGCAATATATTCGATCAAAAGGCGGATTAAAGAACGTTCACTTTATGACAAAGTGGATGCTCGCCGTCAACGGCATGCACCCTTGGCCGTACTTCTATGCACCACTTTCATTTTTACTCGTCCCTACATACTTTCCGCTGCACTTCTATCACCTTAGTGCATATGCAAGAATTCACTTTGTGCCAATGATGATTGCACTCAACAAACGATATACTTCTCATGAGAAATTTCCAAGCCTAGCACACCTTGATGCGAACATGTCTAAGAATCCATTTGACTGGTTTATGGCAAGAGAAGAACGTTCCACTCATCACTTTCTGACTTACATGCGATCGTATACAGCACTTGACAGCCGGCTGGACTTTTTCGGATATGAAGCAGCGAAGCGATATATGTTTGATCGCCTCGAAAAAGATGGCACGCTGTACAGCTATTTAAGCGCAAGTATTTTTATGGTCTATGCACTGATGAGCCTTGGGTACTCCCCGGGACATCATCTCATTTTAAAAGCAGTCAAAGGTATGAAAAAGCTAGTCACAGACTGTCAAGGCAGAATGTATGCAGAAAATTCCACATCCACAGTTTGGGATACAGCGCTTGTCAGTTATGCTTCTCAAAAAGCTGGCAAAAAACAAGAAGACCCAGTCATCGCAAAGTCTTTCTCATACTTACTGAACCGGCAGCAAATGAAGAAAGCAGATTGGGCGATCCATAACCGGCATGCTGCTCCGGGAGGCTTTGGTTTTTCAGATATCAACACGAATAATCCTGATTGTGATGATACGCAAATTGTCTTAAAAGCCATTCCTCGAACGTACGCACCAGTTCAGTGGAAACGAGGATTTCATTGGCTTCTTTCCATGCAAAACCGTGATGGCGGGTTCTCTGCTTTTGAAAAAAACCAAGATCACTTCCTGCTTCGACATCTGCCGCTTGAATCTGCGGAGGATGCAGCTATTGATCCATCAACTCCCGATATTACAGGCCGCGTGCTTCATCTCATTGGTCTTGAAGAGAAAAACATGTCACCACCTATTCACAGACAAAAAGATCAATGTGTCAAGTGGCTTCTAGATCATCAAGAGAAAAATGGATCATGGTTTGGCAGATGGGGTGTTTGCTATATTTATGGAACGTGGGCAGCATTAACAGGTCTAAAAGCTGCCGGCATCCCCTCCACCCATCCTGCTGTTCAAAAAGCGTGCCGATTTTTAAAACAGATTCAACGAGAAGATGGCAGCTTCGGAGAATCGTGTAAAAGTGCAGAGGTAAAAACGTATGTCCCTCTCCCGTTTGGTACAGTGGTTCAGACGGCTTGGGCAGCAGAGGCACTTTTACAATATGAGAAGCCAGATGACAAAACCATTTTAAAAGCCATCTCATTTTTGATCCATCATCAGCACACAAGTAAAGCTTTGCACTATCCAGTAGGCATTGGCCTGCCAAAGCAATTTTACATCACCTATCATAGCTATCCATTTGTCTTTCCCATGATGGCTTGTTCCACATTTTTAGAAGAAATGAGGCGTAAGAATGAATAAGGAAGAGTATCGAATGCAGCTCAAAGAGTGGCTTAGCTCCATTCAACACGCGATTCAAGATGACAACATCCGTCAGAAAGTAGACCATTTATGGTTCACAATGGATGATGAACATTCCAGTGAACAAGAGTGGTATGAACTGGCAGAACGTATTGCTGAGGATATGAATCCACAAGAAGAATTGCGAGAGGTAGCAGTAGGAAGTCATCAATTACCCCCTCTCCCTTACCGGTATGATGCACTAGAACCGTTTATTTCAAAAGAAATTATGTATTTGCACCACCAGAAGCATCATCAATCATATGTTGATGGTTTGAACCAAGCTGAGCTTGCATTAAAAACGGCAAGAAGAACCAATGATTTTAAGATGATCAAGCACTGGGAACGGGAGCTTGCCTTCAATGGTGCAGGACATTATTTACATTGCATTTTTTGGTTCTCCATGAGTCCTTCAGGAAAACGAAAGCCCACTGGACAAATGCTTCGTCTTATTGAACAATCGTTTGACAGTTATGATGCATTTAAATCTCAATTTTCAGCAGCGGCCAAACAAGTAGAGGGTGTTGGCTGGGCCATTCTCGTATGGGCGCCCAGATCTCAGCGATTAGAGATTTTACAAGCAGAACGCCATCAATTTTTGTCACAATGGGACGTGATCCCTCTCCTAGCTCTTGATGTATGGGAGCATGCCTACTATCTTCAATATCTGAATGAAAAAGCGAAATACGTAGATCGTTGGTGGAATGTAGTCAACTGGCATGAGCCAGAAGCAAGGCTTAAGCAAGCACAGCAAGTGAAATGGACTCCTTTTTAAGACGATGCTCCATATAGGCAAATGCTTATATGGAGTATTTTTAGTTTACATGATTTTATTATTAACACCTTCATAAAGAATGGGTTGTTTTTTCAGAAAATTCATTTAAAATAGGAAAGATATGTGAGGAAAGTGAGATGAAGCAATGAATGAACATTCTTTTAACCATTAGTCAATTTGCAGGAAGGACCTTTGCGGTTTGGGTCATTTTCTTTGCATGTCTTGGATTTGCTTTTCCTGATGTATTTTCTCAAATTGGACCGTATATCCCTTTTTTACTAGGTGTCATTATGTTTGGGATGGGACTTACGTTGTCTGGTGAAGATTTTAAGGAGCTTTTTCGAAAACCTCTCTATGTGCTTATCGGGGTTTTAGCGCAGTACACACTCATGCCGCTGATCGCCTTTCTATTAGCTTACGGATTACGGCTGCCGTCTGAAATTGCAGTAGGTGTTATTCTTGTGGGCTGCTGCCCAGGCGGTACAGCATCCAATGTCATGACCTTCTTGGCAAAAGGCAATATGGCATTATCCGTAGCGGTCACAACTATATCGACCCTTCTTGCTCCCTTTTTAACGCCTCTCTTTATTTTCATCTTTGCAAGATCATGGTTACCTGTATCACCGGAGGCATTATTTTTGTCGATTGTCCAAGTTGTGCTTATTCCTATTATCTTAGGGGTTGTCGTTAAGGTGTTTTTCAAAAAACAAGTAAACTATGCGGTTCAAGCATTGCCGCTTGTATCTGTTGCTGGAATTGTGGTGATTATTGCAGCGGTTGTCAGTGCAAATAAAGAGCAGATTCTTCAATCTGGATTGCTGATATTTGCCGTTGTCGTTTTACATAATGGGCTCGGTCTTTTATTTGGTTACCTTATTGCGAAATGGTGCAAAATGGATATCCCTTCTCAAAGAGCGATTTCGATTGAAGTAGGCATGCAAAACTCCGGGCTCGGTGCAGCCCTTGCAACAGCACACTTCTCACCGCTCGCAGCCGTACCAAGTGCGATTTTTAGTGTGTGGCATAATTTATCTGGTTCCTGGCTTGCGACGTATTGGTCAAAACGAGGACAACATGACAGCGAAAAGAAAAAAAGCTAGCACCTTAACAAGTGCTAGCTTTTTATAATTGAAGATTATCCTTCAAGCAATAGCTGCTCAGGATCTTCAAGCAGATTTTTAATCGTGACGAGGAATCCAACTGCTTCTTTACCATCGACAATGCGGTGGTCATAAGAAAGAGCTAAATACATCATCGGACGGTTCTCAAAACGTTCTTCATCAATCGCCACCGGACGAAGCTGAATTTTATGCATCCCTAAAATTCCAACTTGAGGGCTGTTTAAAATCGGTGTTGAAAGCAGAGAACCAAATGTTCCGCCGTTTGTGATCGTGAATGATCCACCTTGTAACTCACTAAGAGCCAATTTGTTATCTCTTGCTTTTTTCGCAAGATGACCAATTTCTTTTTCAATCCCCGCAAATGACAATCTGTCTGCATCACGAACAACCGGTACGACAAGTCCTTCGTTTGCAGCAACAGCGATGCCGATGTCATAGAATTTCTTCAAGACAAGCTCATCACCTTGAATTTCTGCGTTAAGCAGCGGATATTTCTTCAGTGCTGCTACAACTGCTTTTGTAAAGAAGGACATGAAGCCAAGCTTGACATCATTTTGTTCTAGGAAGGCATCTTTACGACGCTTTCTTAAATCCATCACAGCTGTCATATCGACTTCATTAAATGTCGTCAGCATCGCAGCCGTTTGTTGAACTTCAACTAAACGTTTTGCAATTGTTTGTCTGCGGCGTGACATTCTTTCACGTTCAACTGGCTTTCCTGGTTGTTCAGTTTGCACCGCAGCATTTGCTTTTGGCGCGGCTTTCGGTGCACTTGCAGGTGCTTCATTCTTTTGATAAGAAGCGACATCCTGCTTTCGTACCCTGCCCAGCGGATCTACGGTTGGAATCTCAGATAAGTCTAATCCCTTCTCTCTCGCTAGTTTTCTAGCTGCAGGAGAAGCGATGGTTCTGCCATTACCAGCTTTCGGCTCTTCTTTCACTGCTTCTTCTTTTTGAGCAGCTGCTGGTTCTTCTTTCGAAGCTGGTGCAGAAGCTTGCTCAGGTGCTGGAGCTGCGGACTCGCTTCCGCCGGCTTCACCTGCTGCAATCGTTCCGATGACCTCTCCAACTTGTACAGTGTCACCAGAATCTTTCAGCACTTCTTTTAGTACACCAGATTCTTCAGCAGTCAGTTCGACATTGACTTTATCTGTTTCAAGTTCTAGCAGGTACTCCCCCTGCTCCACATAATCGCCCGGCTGCTTTAGCCATTGAGCAATCGTTCCTTCCGAGATTGATTCCGCTAATTCAGGTACTTTAATTTCCGCCATTTTTCATTTCCCCCTTAGTTTTTGCGAGTCAAGCTATCAGATACAATTCGTTCTTGTTCTTTTTTATGCACAGTTGGATCACCCTCAGCCGTACTTGAACGTCTTCTTCGGCCGATGTAACGTACTTTTACTTTTTCAGGCGCAATCTCACGTAAATATGGCTCAATGTATCCCCAAGCTCCCATATTTTGCGGTTCTTCTTGCACCCATACGATTTCTTCTAAGTTTGTCAGCTTTGTTAAAATTCCTTTAATATCTTTGGCTGGGAACGGATATAGCTGTTCCACTCTTGCAACGTGAAGCCAATCTTTCGGCTCTTCCATTTGAGTAAAACGATCACTAATATCAATGGATACCTTCCCGCTAGATAGCACGAGACGCGATACTTTTTCATGATCATGTACAAGACCTGGCTGTTCAAGAACTGGACAGAACTGTCCATCCGTTAATTCTTGGACTTCAGACAATGTGTTCGGGTTACGAAGCAGACTCTTCGGTGTCATAATGACAAGCGGACGAATCTCTTCACGAAGCAGCATTTTCGCCTGTCTTCTAAGAATATGGAAATATTGCGCTGCACTTGTCAGGTTCGCAACTGTCCAGTTATTCTCAGCAGCTGATTGCAGGAAGCGCTCTGTTCTTCCACTTGAATGCTCAGGACCTTGTCCTTCATATCCATGCGGCAACAGCATGACTAAACCTGATTTTTGTCCCCATTTTGCACGGCCAGCTGAGATAAATTGATCGAAATACACTTGAGCCGCATTTGCGAAGTCTCCGAATTGAGCTTCCCAAATCACTAACGTTTCAGGAGAATAGACATTATAACCATATTCAAACCCGATAACTGAGCCTTCCGACAGTGGACTGTTATGAACCGTAAACGATGCATTTGCATCACTCAGTTCATGAAGAGCAATAAATTCATCACCCGTTTGACTGTCGTGAAGAACAAGGTTTCTTTGAGCAAAAGTACCACGCTCTGAATCCTGTCCGGTCATTCGAATTGGCGTACCGTCTTTTAATATAGATGCAAATGCGAGTGCTTCCCCAAGTGACCATTCTACTTTACGGTCATCTGTAAACACTTTTGCACGTTTTTCAAGGATCCGCTTCAGTTTACCAAATACTTGGAAACCATTCGGCCAGCTGATCAATTCTTCATTCAGCTTTCGCAGTACATCAAATTCTACTGATGTATCCACTGCTGGGAAGCCGTTTGATACAGGCTCTGGCAGTTCGATTTCTTGAATCGTATGCTCTTTCTTTGAAGGCACCTTTTTATAGGCTTCTTCTATTTTTGACGTCACAGCCTGCTCGATTTCTTCACGCTGCTCTTTTGTCAAAAGCCCTTCTGCAACAAGTTTATCTGCAAAGATATTCTTGACCGTTTTGTGCTTTCTAACCGCATCGTACAGCATTGGCTGAGTTGTAGAAGGCTCATCCATTTCGTTATGACCGTATCTGCGATAGCCGATCAAGTCAATAAGGAAATCCTTCTTGAATCGTTTGCGGTATTCTACAGCTAGCTGAACAGCCGCTAAACACGCTTCTGGATCATCTGCATTGACGTGAACAATAGGAATCTCAAACCCTTTTGCAAGGTCACTTGCATATTTCGTCGAGCGAGATTCATTGCTTTCCGTTGTAAAACCGATCATATTGTTGGCAATAATATGGATGGTTCCGCCCACTTGATAGCCTACAAGTTGACTTAAATTTAATGTTTCTGCCACAATTCCTTCTCCAGGGAATGCTGCATCCCCATGAATTAAGATGGCTAACGCTTTTTCAACGTCTTGAACTGGATAGCCTTTTTGAGTACGTGATTCCTGAGCGGCACGCGTGCTTCCTTCAATAATTGGATCAATGAATTCCAAGTGACTTGGGTTATTAGCAAGCGTAACTCTCGCACTCTTTGTATCTTCGTCTTTGATTTGACGGTCAGCTCCAAGATGGTACTTAACATCCCCCGTCCATCCATAGCTGATGCCAATAGAGCCTTCTGATGGAACAAGCTCTTTATTTGGCGCATGCTGGAATTCAGAGAAAATGATCTCATATGGCTTTCCTAGCACATGTGCTAATACATTTAAACGGCCTCTGTGTGCCATTCCAATGTTAATATTTGAAGTCCCTTGTGTAACAGACTCTGAAATAATTTCATCAAGTACTGGGACAAGTGCGTCTAAACCTTCTATTGAGAAACGCTTTTGCCCAACAAATGTTTTATGAAGAAACTGCTCGAACTGCTCAACTTCTGTTAATCTCTTGAACACAGAAACTAGTTTATCTGCTGGTTTTTTCTTAAATAGTTCACCAGACTCGATCGATTTTGAGAGCCAGTTTCGCTCTTCGAAGTCATGCACGTGATCAAACTCAAATGAAATGGTACGCTTATACGTATTTCTCAAATGGTTAATGGCTTCTATGCCGTTTGAAATGTGTTTTGGTGCATCCGGACTAATAATAGATATCGGAATATTCTTGACATCTTCTTCTGTTAAACCGTACTCCTTTAAAGGAAACAGCTCTTGTAATTCCTTTTCTTTGCGAAGAGGATTGACGGAAGCATTTAAATGGCCATACGTTCTGATGTCTTCTGCCAGTTTAACGACTGATGCTATCTTTTGGATTTGTTCAGAAGTAACTACGCTATTTTCTTTTTTCCCAATTTCCTCCTTCATTTCACTCGGCGGTGCACCAAGTTCATCAAATATGCCTCTTAGATCTTCATCAACACTAGTAGGATCCTGGACATACTGATCGTAGAGCTCGAGCACATAGCCGAGGTTCGGACCATGAAATTCTTCCCAACTCAACGGTTGTTTCACATCATTTTGAAACATTTTGAACACTACCCCCAACTTTGATCATCAAGTGATTGAACACTATCTCGATATAACTTCCAGAACACAATGACCAAATTTATGTAATAAAACGCTTCCAATAATATTCTACCACTGTTTTGGATTACTTTCTACATTCTTTGTTCAATTAAAGATAAAAAATTCACAGAAAAACAAAAAATTTAAATCATTCCGAAAAATAATTTGAAGAAAGGGGCAAAACCTTATGCCCCAATGCTTTTATGCAGCAGTTTCTTCAGTAATGGGTATAAAACATCTGGCAATGTATCGACATCTGGTACAAAAATGCTGAACTTGCCATACATATCTTGAATGGTTTTCATCTGTGCTTCTTCTATCGGCGAATTGGATAAAAACACATTGATCACCTCAATGCCCTTTTTCCTCGCTTCAAGAACTGCTTCATGTGTATCGACAATCCCATTTTGTTCGTAGCTGAACGCAGCTGGCTCTCCGTCTGAAAAGACAATCAGAAACTTTTGCGCTTCTCTTCGTTTTAAAATCATCTTTGTCATTTGACGGATCGCATAGCCATCCCGGTTATCCTCTTCTGGCTCAAGAGACATAATAGAAGGCCCTGCATCAAATAGAGAATCTTTGAACGACACGACTGTGTTGAAGTAGTTTGGCTGACTTGTTTCAGTCGCGTCGTTTGTATCTTCCCAAAACCCAACAATTTGATGTGGGACTTGCACGGATTTTAACGCTTCATGAAATAGAACAATGCCTTTTTTCGTCTCATCCATCTTGTCAAACATGCTCGCTGAACAGTCAACTAATAAGGTGAAAACAGCATCAATCTGAGAAGACGGTGCCTGTTTTTTATAGAAAAGACGCGGATTAGACTCTGTAAAGTAGCGAATCAGCTTTTTGCTGAGACGTCCTGCATGAAGGTCTGTTTTAGGCCATGATTTTTTATGTTCAAGTGTTTTTTGGATCATTTGTTTTAAGCGTTTCTGGTAAGGTTCAATTTCCTTAGCATGCTGCTTGTATACATCGATTTGTTCTGGCATTGGAGGATCTGGTGAAATCATGACTGGAAACGCATATTTGTTCTCTTTTCCATTTTCATGACCGTCTGCTCCGCTTTCTTCACCTTCAGCCTCTTCCAGCGCTTCAAGCTTTGAATAATCTTTTCGGTGTGTTTGCTTTGCAGAGCCTTGGACAGTTCCGAGTGCCTGATCTCCGTCATCGCCTTCTCTTGCTGCATCCTTACCAAGATCACTTTTACCGCCGTGCTCTAAATCAAATTGAAGGAAGCTTTTGGATGGCGCTTCGGTTTCTCGATGCCACACTTCCATATACTCTTGGTGAATATCTTCATCGCCTTCTTTTTCTCGGTCGACTTTGATGTCCTCACTTAATTTAGGTTTTCTTTTTAAGTCATGGAACAGCGGTTCTTTTGCCGCTTGTTCATAGTCCAATTCAGGAAAGAAAAAGTACGTATTGAGCATGTCCTTTTCAAGAAGCTCATCGAAGCCTTCCATTAATTCTTTTACAATAACTGCGATGTCTGCTGTTGAACCCGCATCATATACACGTTCAAGACTTGACTCAATAAACGGAATCATCGGGTTGATCTGCTCATGAAGAGGCGGGATCTCTTCAAGGGGAGAATCAGCTGTCAGCTTCACATAAATCGCACAAAAGAGTGCATCCGTTAAAATGCTTCGTTCTTGGTTAATCGTTAATTGCGTCTTAAAGTGACGCCGGTATAGCTCTCTTCTTCGTTTAAATACCTTTTTTGTTCCAGGGCGGCCTCGTTTAATCCGCTCTTCAATCCGGATATCTTCAAACAGCATAAACAATTGTTTACATAAATCAGGAATGGATAATGTATGGGCATAGCGAATGATCTCCTGAAATACAATAAGATCACTGTAAACCGTCCCTACTGCACGAAGGAACACATCGCTTTTCAGCCCTGCTATCATATCTTCTTGTTTACGATCATCCCAAAAATGACTGATGAAAATTTTCTTTTCAAACGGTTCATAGTAGGACTGCACACCGTATTCAAGCTCGACATCATCACTTTTTGCTAACGTTTTGGCTAAATCCGTTAATTCCATAAATAGAAATGAATCGATTCTGCTGTCATTAAATTTGATGAATTTCAAAAGTCAGAACCTCACTCGAATAATGTTTGGGCGATATTTCTTACCGCTGCTTTTTCCCGGTCATCTTCCAGCTTTTCAACAATCCCTCGTTCAACGGCACGAAGCGGCGGGATGTATTGCGCAAGATCACAAGTATCTAGGAGCGCGCGGATGGATGCTGCTTCTTCACTCACCTGTCCGTTATGAGCTTGTGTAATAAGGTCTGATGAGAGCTGTACGAATTGATCGATTAATCGCTCATCTTTTAAAACAGATTGAGATTGCAATACATCTTTCAGGATACCGCCGCCGATATATGGAACGTCAATGACAACAAAACGGTTTTTTAACGCTTCATTTAGAGGCACTGTGCCGACATATCCTTCATTGATTGCTGCAATGACGCCAAAGCCTTCTTCTGCTTTAACAACCTCGCCTGTAAATGGGTTTGTCATCATTTTTCTGTAGTCAAGTACACCGTTTAAAATAGGTAATGTTTCTGGCTTTGCCATGTTGATTTCATCAATATATAAAAGATGGCCTTTTTTCATTGCTTTCGTCACAGGTCCTTCAATGAATTCAATCGAAGCCACCTGACCATCATTGTGGATGGTTTTATAGCCAATCAAGCTTTCAGCATCAAGATCAACCGAACAGTTCACACTGTGCATCGGCTGCTGAAAGAAAGCGGATAATGTTTCTGCTAGTTTTGTTTTACCTGAGCCAGTCGGTCCCTTTAAAAGAACGTTTTTTCCTAGTGCTAATGCGATCATGGCATCTTGAATGATAGAAGTATCCTGTGATTCATAACCGCCTGTTCCAATAAGGGGACGAAATTCTTCTACCAGCACTTTTGCTTTTGCTTCAATCATTGCTTGAATTTCTTCTGGGAGTGATTGTTCGTTAAACATGTATGATTAATTCCTCTCTTCGATCATTTTCCTCACCAAGTATACTAAAAAAACCTTTATGCACTCAATACATAAAGGTTAGACTTCTGTTATTTTACCATTTCTTTTGTCATCGCTCCGCAAGCGATGCGTTTCCCTGAGTTACCAGAAGGGTTACTTAAGTAATCATCTGCTTCTGCATGAATGATAAAACTTCGCCCATTTTGATCAATTAATTGATTTGGGCCTCCCTTTAACGTCACATCTGGTACATTCACGACAACATCAATTTGTCCATCTGCCCCTACCTCTAAATTAGGCATATCTCCAGCATGGTGCCCCTTTGGATTGTCAAAACCATGCTCTCTATGGGTTGGATTAAAGTGAGCCCCCGCCGTTTCAAAATCTGGCGTTTCACATATTCCTGTTTCATGAATATGAAAGCCGTGAGGACCTGGCGGCAGTCCTTTCGCTTTCACATGCAGATCCAGCCCATTTTCTGAGGACTCTCTTATTTCAATGCTCCCTATTTTTTGCCCGCTTTCGTTTATGAGTGACGTCGTGACTGGTGCTTGTTTAGGTGCTGAAACTTCGCTTGTTTCTTCTGTCGTTTCTTTTTTCGGCGGTGCATGACATGCTGATGCGGTAAAGATCAAACATATCATGATCATCCACACTGACTTTTTCATTTATGACTGCCCCCTTTTGGTATCAGTATGGACAATCACAGCAGCGGGCAAACAAAAAAAGCCGAAAATCGGCTTTTTTTAGAAGAAACGTTTTGCACCTAAGTAGGCTTTTTTCCAATATGGGTTGCTTAAGTTCGAGATTCCTACTCCATTGTCACTTGCATGAAGGAAATTTCCTCCGCCAAGGTATAGTCCCATATGAGAAGGGCCCGCTTTGTACGTTGTAAAATAAACAAAATCTCCAACTTGAGGTGTGCTTACAGAAGTCATCATATTCCAGTAGCCTGCTGTGCTTAATCTTGATACAGATGAAACCTTGTTAATGAGATAGTAAACAAAGCCGCTGCAGTCAAATCCTGCTGGTGTATTACCGCCCCATCTGTAAGGAACGCCTGTCAGCTTTTTCCCCTCTTGGATCATTGTCGTGATCTTTGCATTCATTGGTACATCATTTTTGTTATTGTCGACCGGAGTTGTTGAACCGTTAGACGTAGAACCATTCGATCCAGTTGAGCCGGAAGCTGCACCATTAATTTTTAATACTTGTCCAATTCTAAGCACATCACTTTTCAAGCTGTTGGCTGTACGGATCGATTGAACCTGTACTTTGAATTGATTCGCAATTTTCCATAAGGAATCGCCTGATTTTACAGTATAAGATGTTGTTTTCCCGCTAGAAGACTGGTTATTGTTTGAATTGCTTGGTTTAGTAGGTTTCGGCTGACTTGGTTTTGATGCAGCCGTCCCTTTTACTTTCAATACTTGATTCGGATAAATCATATCAGATTTTAATCCGTTCAATGTTTTGATTTCACCAATCGACATATTTAGCGAATTCGCAATTTTCCAAAGAGAATCCCCTAATTTGACCTTGTATGTACTTGATGATGATGAACTATTTGAGTTCGTTGTCTTATTGCTTGAGCTGGAATTTGAAGATGAGTTTGAATTTGATGACTGGCTTCCGCTCGTCTTCGTGCTTCCAGATACCTTTAGCTTTTGACCTGGTCGAATCAGGTCGCTGTTTAAGCTGTTTAGGCTCTTTAAGCTCGCAACTGACATTTTATGATTTTTTGCAATCAGCCATAAAGAATCGCCAAGTTTTACAGTATAGCTGGAAGTCGTTGAAGCACTTGACTTCGTTGCTTTTGACCCTGTTGATGAACTGGATTTTTTGCTTTTTTCGCCAGGAATTTTCAAGCTTTGTCCTGCAAAAATCATTGTCGTTTTTAATTGATTAAGAGATTGAAGCTCCGAAATACTTGTATTGTACTGTTCGGCAATCTTCCAAAGTGAGTCACCGCTTTTCACCTTGATCGTCTGTGCTTCTGCCGGTGCAGCAAACACAGCTGAGCCAGCGATCGCTGAAACTGTGAGGCCGGTTACTACTTTTTTCTTCATAGAGGAATCTCCGCCTTTCGTGATTTTGTTCAACAAGACTTATGTACTAGTTTTGAGTTTAGCATTTAATGGTTCTGCTTCTCTTGCACTATTTTATCTTTATTTCTATTATATTACTCGACATGAAGACGTTGGGCAATAACAAATAGGCTAAAGCAGCCAACTCAAAATGCTAAAACAAAGCCATATCGTTTCTATCGGCTGTTTATTGTATTTATAAACATTTTTTAAGGAATTTTTAAGTTGACGTTTAGAAATTTGTCAAAACAAGCACGCTGCTAGTTTCATAGTTCTATTCTACATGACAAATTTTTCTGTATCAAATGACTTTTTACTTAATTGACTGTTTTTTCTCCGCAAATCAAAAAAGCATCCTTCCGAATGAAGAATGCAGCGTTCAATTTTATTTTCTTATTTCCGGATCTTTTACGGTAAGCGGATAAAGCACGCCTTCTTTCGCAAACGACATTTTTCCCGTTTCTTCTGACACGACAAGAACAAGTGCATCGGTCATACCAGAGAGTCCGATCGCTGCCCTATGCCTTGTGCCAAGCGAAGGGCTCACTTTTTTTGATGTGAGCGGCAGCACATTCGCAGCAGAAACAAGTGTATTTTCTTTGACTAAAAGAGCACCATCATGCAGTGGATTTCCCGGGTAAAAAATGCTTTCTATTAAGGAAGCACTAATTTTCGCATGAAGGTTTGTCCCTTTTTGAATAAAATCCTCAACCTCATCCCGTCTTTGAATCACAATGAGTGCTCCATGCTTTTGTTTTGATAAGTTCTCAATGGCTAAAGAAAATTGAGCAAATCCTGGTGTGAATTCTTCCATATATGCTTGTAAATAAAACGACGAAGCCTCTGCATGCATTTCATTAAACTGATCATGCAACGATTCGAGATCACAAAGTAAGCACTGCTCTGTCTCATCAAGAGAATCAATGATGTCACTTGCATCCTTCATAATGTTCATCAAATGTGTTCTCATTCCTGCTTTAAAGATCACTTCTTCGTTCGTCCGATGGATCATCTGACCTTTTCCCTCCTTCTTTCGCTTGTTGTTATAAAATAGCAAATTGTGCACATTCTATTTGTATGGAGGTGAACTTAATATGACCATTCAGAAAATCATCCAATATGCTTGCAGCATTTTAGGTGTTGTCAGTCTTTCTTTTATTTATGCCCAAATGTTTAAAAAAACGAAGCCATCTAAGAAAAATAATCCCACGGAGAATTGATTTTTTTACATAGCATGATATAATTCCTCTCGTTATTTCTGTTCAGAGAGGAACTTATGATGAGAGAAACGAATAGCATTCGAGCAAAGCTGACACTATTTTTAACCATTTTGATTCCGATTTTAATCACCCAAGCTGGTCTTTCGCTTATTACCTTTTTAGATACGGTGATGTCTGGAAAAGTGAGTGCAGAAGACCTTGCGGGTGTTGCGATCGGTTCTAGTATTTGGACACCTGTTTATACCGGACTTGCCGGGATTTTGATGGCCGTTACTCCGATTGTGGCTCAGCTGATGGGGGCTGGGCATAAAGAAGATGTTCCCCGGGCTGTCTTTCAGGCGATCTATTTGTCCTTTCTTTTAAGTATCGCTGTGATTGTCATTGGTACGATCAGCATTCCTTACATACTTGGAGGACTTGGACTCGAGCACTCTGTAGAGGATATTGCCCGGCATTTCCTCAGCTTTCTTGCTTTTGGCATCATTCCGCTGTTTGGTTATTCGGTGCTGAGGTCATTTATTGATGCATTAGGGAAAACACGTGTGACGATGTTCATCACGCTCACAGCACTTCCTATTAACTTTGTTTTAAATTATCTATTGATTTTTGGGAACTTTGGCTTTCCAAAGCTTGGCGGTGCGGGTGCCGGCCTTGCATCTGCAATGACGTATTGGGCGATTTTCATCATGAGTATTTGTATTGTCTTCAAAGCAGAACCATTTGCCTCATTTCGTTTGTTTCAAACACTGCCTCGATTGAATATCTCCCGTATAGGGCAAATTTTGAAAATTGGTCTTCCTATCGGGTTTGCAATCTTTTTTGAAACGAGTATCTTTGCAGCAGTGACGCTATTAATGGGTCACTTTGACACCATTACAATCGCCAGTCACCAAGCAGCGATGAACTTTGCTTCTATCCTATATATTTTACCGCTTAGTATTTCAATGGCGTTAACGATCGTTGTTGGCTTTGAAGCTGGGGCAAAGAGGTATAAAGACGCGCAAAGCTACAGCTATATCGGCATTGGAACGGCGGTTTTATTCTCATTATGTACGGCCGCACTCATCTTGTTATTCAGACCAGAGATCGCTGGTTTATACACAGCTGAATCAGCTGTTTTACAAATGACACAGCACTTTTTGATCTACGCGATCTTTTTCCAGCTGTCAGATGCGATTGCTGCACCCATTCAAGGGGCTCTGCGCGGCTATAAAGATGTGAATTATACGCTGATTGCTGCTTTTGTCTCTTACTGGGTCATCGGTCTTCCTGCTGGTTATCTCATTGGCACATATACCTCCTTTGGGGCGTTTGGTTATTGGATTGGGCTGATTGCCGGGCTTGCCGCAGGTGCCATCGTCCTCTTTATCCGGCTCAGATTGATTCAAAAACGTCAACTTCGATATGTATCGAATCACTAAATACAACACAAAAAAGCAGCTGATCTATGTCAGCTGCTTTTTGTTTAATCATTCCATTGATACGTCCAGAAAATTTCTTCATCAAACCATTTTTGGACGACTGGTTCTTTGTTTTTCAGCTTTTGTTCAAGCTCTCTCAGCATGCCCTCTGTTTGCGTTCTATGCGCTCTCAGTGCATTTAATTTGATATCTGCAACATCTGTAATATCAATCACAATATCCGCATTTCCAAGCACTTCTTCTCTATTTTTCGTAATGGCCATGCAGTATGTGACAGGACGTTCTTCTTTTTTCTTGCGGTATAGAGCACGAATCACAGCTTCGCCTGTCGCATCATGATCAGGGTGTACACCGTGTCCTGGATAAAACGTCACAATGAGTGTCGGTTTGACTTCATCAATGATGGTTTCCATCACATCTGCCAAATACTCGTCGTCTTCAAATTCCAATGTTTTATCACGCAAGCCAAGCATACGTAAGTCTGTGATATCCATTTCTTTGCAGGCATTGATTAATTCCTGTTTTCTTAATTCAGGAAGTGTTTCACGGTTAGCATATGTTGGGCTGCCCATATTTCTGCCCATTTCCCCAAGTGTCCCGCATGCATACGTAACAGGAATTCCGCGTTTTCTGCTTTGTGCAATGAGACCTGCAACCCCAAAGGATTCATCATCGGGGTGAGGCAGCATCACTAGTACATGTTCGTTCATGACTTGTCACCCTTTCTTCTACACCTGAAATGGTGTTTCACTAATTTGTAATGAGATCGCTAGTTTCCCGTCTGGCAGGTGCCCAGCTAATAGCAGGCGGCCTTGGTCATCAAACACATAATCGGTTAATCCTTCTGCATAAATCCAGCCATCTTCTGTTTTCATTCCAACACGGTATGGACCTTGTCCTTTTATTTTCGCCTGTGAATAGACGACTTTCGCGTTGCGGATATACGCCACAACCGTCATATTTTGTTCATTTACATGAGCTGAATAAGAACCAGTTGTCGTTTCAAGATGAACGAAGACTGGACGATTTAAAAACGATTCAAGATGTGTTGTGACATCTTCCGTTTGAATTGGTTTCATGAGTGGTTCCTTCCTTCATTTTGAATTAATTCTCGCAGCTTTTTCGTATGTAAGCTGATCAGCTGCAGCTGATGATCATGGTTAAGCTCACTTTCTAAAATTCTCTCCACAGCAAGCACATACTTTTGGTGTAATGATTTTCTCGCCCGCGGATGTGTTCGTGCATCAAGTAAATCATCACATATGGCCTCGTGTAAAGAGGACATATCATCAACATCAAGCTGACGATTTTTCCATAAAGATTGATAGACGGCTGCAAGCTCTTGAGCTGACGACATATGATCACCTCTACAGTTTTGGTAACAACTTATTATGACATGATCCGCCTGCAAAAAAAAGCAAACTGCTCGTTTGGCTTAATGAGAATTCGCTGTTTTTTTCATGCGTAATTGAGAGGTGGTAAACAGTAAAATCGCTACCCAAATACAAAGAAACGTCACAATTTTAGCTGCGGATAAGTGTTCGTGATAGACAAACAGCCCTAAAAACAGCGTAATTGTCGGTGCAATATATTGCAAAATGCCCACTTGGTAAAGTGGAATTCTTTTTGCGCCTTCTGAGAATAAAAGAAGCGGCACGGCTGTAAAAACTCCAGCAAAAAATAAGAGACCGAGCGACCCGAAGCTGTTAGGATTCATAGTCACAACAGGTTCTTTTAAGAAAAATAATAAGTACACAAGTGCAGCCGGTGCGAGAAGCAGCGTTTCAATCGTCAAACCAATCGCGCTCGTGAAGCTCATCCTTTTTTTAATCAAACCATAAAAACCGAAGCTAAGGGCTAATAAGAAAGCAACGACAGGAAATGACCCGTATTGAACCGTTGATAGGATCACCCCAAATGCGGCAATGAGGATGGCAATGGTTTGCCATTTATTTAGTCGTTCTTTTAAGAAAATAATACCTAATAGAACGGATACAAGCGGATTAATATAGTACCCTAAACTTGCTTCTAGCATAAGACCATGATTGACTGCCCAAATGTATACATACCAGTTGACCGAAATTAAAATAGCAGATAAAAGTAATGAAAAAAATGCTTTACCATCCAGTATGAGACCCTTTACTGTCTGCATCGCTGGGCGGACTTGTTTTAAATACAAAAGAATACCGCACATAAACACAAATGACCATAAAATTCTGTGCGCTAAAATTTCGCCTGACGAAATATGCTCCATCAGCTTCCAATATAATGGGAACAAACCCCAGAGTGTAAAAGATGCTGCCGTGTAGAGAACACCTTTTGATTGCTGTTCGTTCAATGTAACCATCCCTTTCTAAATCTAACGTATATTATAGCACGCACGCAGGTGAATGGGCATATACTAATTCAGGGCATTTAGAAAGGATGATTCGCATGTTCGACTGGAACCGATTATTCCCTTTTCAAAAGCAGTTCTCAAAGGAAGCCTTAAAGAATTCAGACCCTAAAGACGTTGAGCAGTATGTCAATCAAGTCATGGAAAGTGTATTCGGCTCGAATTATCCTGCTCAGTTCCCATTTCAGGACCCTCTTTCTCAAAATCAAAAAACGAGAGAAACTGACGTCCATAAAGAAAAAGAGCCAGAAGTCGAAGTGTTCGAGACGACTGATCATGTGTTTGTCAAAATTGAACTTGCTCGTCCGAACACAGAAAAAGTCAAAATCAAACATACAGCCAATCTGCTGTTTATTGATCATTTTCCTGAAGAAGGGACGCAGAAGAAAGTCGTCCTCCCTGCTGCTGTGAAACGAAAAGGAACGAAGGCGTCGTATCAAGATGGTATATTGGAAATTATGTTTTTAAAGCATGATGATCCAGGAATTTCTGAAATTGATATTCCATTATAAAAAGCCTGCTTTGGAATGGAAGCAGGCTTACTCTTTTTTCTTAATAATATGGTGGATATCCGCCGCCATATGGTGGTGGAGCAGGTGGTGGTGGCGGCGGGTAATAAGGACGGGGATAATTAAAAATCGCACTTCCTAGAAATCCGCCAAGCAGTCCGCCGACTAAAGGAGCGCCAAAACCAAAAAACAAAGGGACTCTGGATTCATATGGCGGAATGCCAGGGGCGCCGCCTCGAAAATACGGAGTATGAGGGTACATGCATTTCTCCTCCTTTGTCATGTGCCTAACATCAGCATATTCATCAAGAGTCAAAATGTTTGGGCAAACCTGAAACTAGGCTTGCTCCTTTTTCCCGTGAGAGTCTGTATACTCCCCTGCCCACCGAGATACCTCATGAAACACTTCATGTAACGCATTCCCTTTTTCAGTTAAACTGTAAATGACTTTGACAGGCGTCTCAGGCAGGACAGTCCGCTCTATAATTCCTTCTTGCTCGAGCTCTTTTAAACGCTCAGCGAGCATTTTTTGACTGATAGACGGAATCGTGTCTGTGAGGTCTTTAAAACGCTTTGGACCATCAAGCAATACATGAATAATGAGACCATTCCACCTTTTGCCTAGGAGTAAAAAAGCTTGCTGAATGTGTGGACATAATTGGAATTCCATAAATTTCAGCCTTTCTTTTCATGATTGTTTGACAAACTAACGGTGTACAATTTAAAATATGTCTAGTTACAATAAGTAAGCTTCTCACTTTTTAGTTATTGTACCATACTATTTGCAAAAACGGGAGGAAATATCCATATGGCGACCGATCAAAAAACGATTGACATTTTAAAACAAAGAGCTTCAGTAAAAGAGTATGATACTTCTCATGAAATGACAAAAGAAGAGTTAACAGAGCTTCTTGAAATCACAACAAAAGCACCATCTGCTTGGAACCTTCAGCATTGGCATTTCACTGTTTTCCATAGTGCTGAAGCAAAAGCGAAGTTACTTCCAATCGCGTACAACCAAAAGCAAGTATCACAAGCATCAGCTGTTATTGCAGTTCTAGGTGACCTTGAAGCTAACCAAAATGGCGAAAAAATCTACAGTGAGCTGGCTGAACAAGGCTTTATTACTGAAGACATTAAAGAAACATTGATGACTCAAATCAATGGCGCATATCAAAGCGAGCAATATGCAAGAGAAGCAGCGTATTCAAATGCTTCATTAGCTGCTATGCAATTAATGATTGCTGCGAAAGCAATGGGCTATGATACGTGTGCAATGGGTGGCTTCAGTAAAGAAGCGTACATCAAAGAATTCAATGTAAGCGGCCGCTACGAGCCGGTTATGCTGATTTCAGTTGGTAAAGCAGCGAAAGAAGCTCATAAAAGCAATCGTTTCGACATCGAAGAAGTATCTGATTTCCTTTAAAAATTGGCAAGGCCTCAGCTTTTATGCTGGGGCTTTTTTATTTGCTTTAAATATTATTTTTACATACTTTCTTTCACCTCCCCTCTCTTTATATCTTCACTCTTTCTCCTTTTTCAAGAATGAAAGCGTTATATTAGTATGCTATTCACCAAAATGATTGTTTTTTCTGAAAATGGTCTTGTGATCTAATCTGACAACTGCTATTATTATGAAATTACAAAATATTCAGGAGGAAATCATGAACAAAAAATTGATGCTGGCACTACTTATTTCGATTCCATTCATCGGACAGCTCGCATTGCTGCCTTTTGCGAATCGCATTCATCCATTTGTCATCGGGCTGCCCTTTTTTCACTTCTGGCTTTTACTATGGATTGTACTCACACCAATTTGCACATTTATCATTTACAGGATGCAACATTCAAATGGAGGAACTGACTAATGCAAGGAAATTTAACAGCTTTATTGATTACTGCAAGTATTATTTTCATCGTCGTGGTCATCGGATTTGCCGCTGGTCGTGACAAGTCATCAAGACAGTCAGTAGAAGAATGGTCTGTAGGCGGGAGAAAATTTGGCGGACTGCTCGTCTGGTTCCTCGTTGGTGCAGACTTATATACAGCTTATACCTTCTTAGGGCTTACAAGTACAGCTTATACAGCTGGAAGCGTCGCTTTTTTCGCTATTCCCTATTCAGTCCTAGCTTATTTTATTGCTTATTTCTTTTTACCGAAACTATGGACGGTTGCGAAAAATCACAACCTCACCACCCTTGCTGATTATGCACGTGAGCGGTTTGACAGCAAGCTGTTATCCAGTTTGATTGCGATTGTTGGAGTACTTATGCTGATTCCTTATATTTGTCTTCAGCTGAGCGGGATTCAAGATACGTTAACTGTCGCTGGAACTAGTTATATTAATGTGAATGCAGTTGTTATTATTTCATTTATTTTAGTCGCACTTTATACATTTTTCAGTGGTATTAAAGGTCCTACATATACAGCCATTATTAAGGATATTCTCGTTTGGGTGATCATGCTGTTTATGGTAGTTTCACTGCCAATCATTCATTTTAACGGCTGGACACCGATGATGAATACGTTAGCCAAAGAAGCACCTCAGCTTCTAACAATCCCTGAAGGCGGTCCTAAAGGCATTTTATGGTTCATTACCGCTTCAGGCGTTTCTGCCCTTGCTTTGTTTATGTGGGCACACGCGGCAACTGGGGTTTTTACAGCCAAAAGCGCAGATGCCATCCGTAAAAACAGCATGTTTTTGCCTCTTTATAATATTGTATTGATTTTGGTCATCTTCCTTGGATTTATTGCCTTTTTAGTCTTACCAGAAGATACAAATCCAAGATTTGCTCTTCTTCATTTAATTCAAACGTCATATGGCGGCGTGATGCAGGGACTCGCTTATTCAACGATTGCACTGGCGTCCCTCATTCCATGCTCCATCATGGCCATTGGCGCATCGAATTTATTTGCCAATAATTTATACCGTGACTTAATTCATCCGAATGTGTCACCTAAAAGATTGACCATCATTACACGTTCGATGGTGTTTATCGTCATTGGGCTCGCTCTTTTATTCGGGATGCTGTTCCCAACTGCACTTGTCACGCTTCAGCTCATTGGTGTTTCAGGAATGGTTCAAATCTTCCCAGCTATTGCTATCAGCTTGTTCTGGAAAAAACAATCGAGAGAAGCAACGATTGCCGGGTTAGTCGTTGGAATCATTGTCACCTTTACAGCGAATATCTCACAAGTCACGTTCGGTCTTTATGAAGGTTTTCTTGGATTACTAGCAAACGTCGTCGTCATCTTGATCTTGAATCCATTCTTCCAAAAGAAGGTCACATCCAATTCTGTCATGAATGATCTATTTGAAAAGGATGATGAAAAAACAGAAGCGATCACAAGATAAGAAAAAGCAGTCCCCTGATGAGGACTGCTTTTTCTTTATTTCATTTCTTTTTTCAAGACTTCAATGGCTTTTTTCATTTGTGTATCGTTGTTCTTTAGCTTATCTTGGATCTTTGTCATTAGTACGGTCGTTGTATCTCCTGTCAGAGTACCGTCTGCCTTCAGATCGTTGTCTGTTTGGAAGCTTTTGACGATAGACTGGAATGCTTGATCGTACTCACCGTTTGCTTTTGCTTTGTAGCCAAGCGCTTGGAACATTTTTTGAGCCGCTTTGACTTCATCTCCATTGTCATTTAGCTCATACGATTTTTTCGGGCTTAAGTAAGGCAGCTTTGCATAGCTTGGGAGAGCTGCTTTGACCTGTGGTTCAATTCCTTTTTTGTGAATCCAAGAACCGTCTGGTGTCAGCCATTTTGCAATGGTTAACTTGACACTAGAACCATCATTATAATTTTGTGCATTTTGAACAGTTCCTTTGCCAAACGTCTTTTCACCCACAATTTGAATGCCTGAAGATTGGTGCAGAGCCGCCGCCATGATTTCAGCAGCGCTGGCTGATCCGCCATTTACAAGGACAACTGCCGGCTGATGGACTTTACGTTCTTTTTCAGCCTTGTACACTTGTTTCTTCCCTTTTTCTTCAACCTGCATAATGACTTTCCCTTTATCGATAAAGTCATTGCTCATTTCAATGGCTTCTGTCATGATGCCTCCTGGATTATCTCTCAGGTCAATGACAAAACCTTTTGCCCCTTTTTTCTCGAGGTCATCAATTGCTTTATCCAGCTCTTTCGATGTGGTTTCAGCAAAGGACGTAATTTGGATTTCTCCTATTTTGTCTTTTGTGAGTTTTGCATAAACCGTTTCAAGCGGAATCGTGTCTCTTGTGATGGTCACATCTACATTGCCGACCCCTTGACGGTTGAGGTGCAGCTTAACATCCGTTCCTTTTTTCCCTCTGATGAGAGAGACTGCTTTATTGACCGACATTCCTTTGGTGCTTTTTCCATCCACTTTTAAAATATGATCATGAGGTTTCAAACCAGCTTTTTCAGCAGGAGAGCCTTTAATCGGCGCGACAATTAAAATTTGTCCATCCTTCTCTTCTACTTGTGCACCAATTCCTTCAAATGAAGAAGAAATGGTATTGTTAAATCCTTCGGCTTCCTCCTGATCCATATATGTAGAGTATGGATCATCAAGTGATGCAATCATTCCTTGGATCGCACCATCTACTAGTTTTTGATCATCCGTTTTTTCGTAATACTCATCCTTTACCTTCGTATACGCAGCCATGAGTTTACTAAACTTCTCGTCTCCTGAGACGCTGACAGCACCTTGTTTTGTGATCACAAATGTAATCGCTGAGGACAGTGCAGCAGTCACCAGAATGGCTACCACGAACTTCACTTGTTTTTTCAAAAAAACACCACCTTTATCTCCTTTCATTATTATCAAGGACGATGCTTCATCCGTCAACCAAAGGATCAACTTCTATTTGAAAAGATAAGCCATTTGCCCTTCTATTGCATAATCTTTAGAGAGGAACAGATAAGGAAAGAAGGGATTTTATGAGTGACTATGTAGAAATGCTTGCCTATTTTGGCGTATCAAGTGCCCATCCTGGCGGAATAGAGTTAACAAAAACGATGATTGAGCATATAAAACTGCCGCCTCATACACGTATACTGGACGCCGGATGCGGTACAGGACAGACGGCCGCCTATTTAGGAAATGTAGGTTATCAGGTGGAGGCCATTGATACGCATCCATTGATGATTGAAAAGGCGAACCTGCGATTCAAGCGGGAAGACCTGCCGATCCGTGCTTTAGAGGCATCCATTGAGCAGCTGCCCTTTCCAGATCAAGCGTTCTCTCTACTCATCAGTGAATCTGTTTTGAGCTTTACCAAGCTGCGTGATGCACTAGCTGAGATCAAGCGCGTTCTTGCTCCTGGAAGCCAATTGATTGCAAATGAAGCTGTGTTAAAAGCCCCTCTTACGCCTGAAGAGATGGCAGTTGTTCGAGATTTTTACGGCTTTCACTCGCTCTTGTCGCTAGAAGAATGGAAGGAACAGTTAACCGAAGCGGGCTTCCGTGACATTCAGATCCTCTCATTCGATGAACATATGGGGCAGGAGGAACCGACAGAAATGGAATTATCTGAACACATACCGCCTTCTCTTTACGAGACACTGCAAACACACTACGATCTCATTCAAGCACACCGAAAGCAGCTAAGTCACATTCTATTTGAATGCACCGTATAAAATGAGCGAATCTCCTATATGTTTTGTCCAAACTCTATGAAGTCTCTCGCATAGGATAAGAGTGAATAGAGTTTGTCATAAGGAGGAAAAACATGGAGCGCTACTACAAGCTTTGCCAGCAGCACATGGGGAAAGTCGCTAGAATCACTGATCGTAATGGCAGAGTACATGTCGGACGCATTGAGCGTGTGACAAACCGCAAAGTTTATATTCGTCCAGTCGGCGGGTCTCGCGGAGGCTTTGGCTTTGGCTATGGCTATTGGGGCGGATATTATGGCTGGGGTGCAGCGTATGGCATCGGCCTCGGTTTCATTACGGGCTTCGCATTAGCAGGATTGTTCTTTTTTTAAAAGAAGAATAAGAGAAGGCCTCCCGAATAGCTGGGAGGCCTTTTACTTGTTTAGATTTTCTTTACTTTGTTCATGTATTCTTCAAATGTTAAATCGTGATCATGCATCGCTTTTGCGGCTTCTTTTCCAACATAGCGCAAATGCCACGGCTCATATTCGTATTTCGTAATGTCTTCTTTTCCTTTTGGATAACGGATGATAAAGCCATATTTATAGGCGTTTTTAGCCACCCATTTGCCATCTGGTGTTTCACCAAACTTTTCAGAGATCTCAAAGCCGGCACTTTTTGAGGAAATGTCCATGGCTAAACCTGTTTGATGTTCACTTTCGCCTGGTAGAGCGACTGCTTCTTGTGCTTTTTCTTTGCCTTTTAATTTGACCTCACTATCAAAAATGACTTTTTGACGGTCATAGGAGCGATAGCCAGATACTGCAGCAAGCTCGAAGTTTTCCTTTTTTGCACCTTTGAATAACTTCTCAAGCGCTTCTGCTGCTTCTTTGCGGATATATCGTTTTTCTATATCCTCCGAAAAAGAGAATTCTACTTTTGGTACAACGAGATCAGAAGGTTTATAGGTTCCTGGTAATGCATATTCTTTGTTGACAAGTGCTAGCACGTTTTCAGGATTTTGAATGGTTTTCAGACCGCTCACAACCTTGATGTCATTGAAATATTCACTCTTTAACGTCAGCTCTTGATTCGATGAATCTGCCGTATCGTTTGAGTTGTGCTGGGGAGATGAACTTGCTGCGTTTTTTTGTTCGTTTGGTTTGTTTGATTCAGATGTACCGCTTTTTTGATCCAGCAACTGGCAGCCCGATAGTGCGGCTGTCAAACCAAGAATCGATGCGATTGAGAGTATTTTGTAGCTTTTCTTCATGACATACCTTCCTTTTGCTCTTCTAAAAAAATAAAGATGCGCTACGTTGTAGCACACCCTTTATACTATTATAAAACGGAGTCTAGCGCAATTAAGATCATTTCATCAAACGTTGTTTGACGCTCTTCAGCCGTTGTTTCTTCACCTGTTAGAACATGATCACTCACAGTCAAAATTGATAACGCTTTTCGGTCAAATTTTGCTGCAAGAGAATAAAGAGCGGTTGTCTCCATTTCGATCGCTAGGATACCATATTGAGCCATGAGCTCAAGTGGTTTTTCATTGTAAAATTGGTCTGCTGTAAATACATTTCCTACTCGTACAGCGACATTTTTTGCTTCTGCAGTGTCGTAGGCTTTCTTGAGCAGGCCAAAATCAGCGCATGGCGCATAATCAATCGGTCCAAAAGCCACACGGTTCATTTGTGAATCTGTTGATGATGTCTGAGCTAAAATGACGTCACGTACATTGACATCCCTTTTGATGGCTCCGCAAGATCCAACGCGAATTAAGTTTTGAACATCATAGCTTTGAATGAGTTCATTCACATAAATCGAAATAGATGGTACGCCCATTCCAGTTCCCTGTACAGAAACACGTTTTCCTTTATAGGTTCCAGTATATCCATACATTCCGCGCACTTCGTTATAGCACTCAACATCTTCTAAATATGTATCTGCAATATATTTCGCGCGAAGCGGATCGCCCGGCAGCAATACCGTTTCTGCAATTTGTCCTTTTTCTGCTCCAATATGTACACTCATTTTTTAGCCTCCACTTACGTTTACTATGTATTTTATCCTATTTATTATAAACGATCGAGCTTAAAAAAGAAAATACCAGCTGAATCTCAAGCTGGCATCATCAATCATCTATTTAACTTATCGTCATCATTCGTTCACTGCGTTTCCATCCTGCCGGAGAGAGCTGATAATAGCACTTCCCCTTTTTCCTATCATCAATCACAACAATATCACCTGTTGTGATAAACCGCGCATTGTAATCATTAGGGACTGTATCATGTACATTAAATGTCGAGAATGCTTTTTCCAGTACATCAAGATGTGTTCTGCCGCCAATCTTTGTCCTGTACACAGGCTGATGCCCGCTTGCAGCGCCATATTCAGGTGTCTGATAAATGGTTAAGTGAAATGCTGAAGGTTTCTTTTGAAAAAATCTCAACGTCAATTGCATTCAAATCCCTCCCCTTTCATATAAAATTGGCTGGGATCTGTCAATATCCTTCTTCTATTTTTGTCGAATGACAGACAATCTTTCGTCAATCTTTTTACAAATGAGAAATAAAGCAAGTCCTATCGCAAAGCCTCCAGCGACATCTGTCAAATAATGCACGCCGATATACATCCGGCTGATGCCAATGACCAGAACACCCAGCCCCGTGATCAAATAGACGATTTTTTGTCTTTCTTTCAGCCATGGGATCATTTCAACTAATAGATAAGCCATAAAAGGATAGATGGTGGCTGCATTCATCGAATGTCCGCTCGGAAAGCTGTAATACGTTTCACCTACAAGGTGATCAAAGGCCGGACGCTCTCTAGCAAACAGCCCCTTTAATTCATGATTGATTGTTTTTTCTGTGAGATATAGTAGAAAAAGCATCATGATAGAGTAGTAGCGCTTATACATAAACAAGACCACACTAAAAATGAGCATGATGGGAACGAGCAGCGCGCTGATGCCAAAGTCCGTCAAAGCCAGCATGACATCATTTAAAAAAGGGAGTCTGATGCTTTCAAACCATAAGATGATCTGGTTGTCCACATCTTGAATAGCCCCAGATACCATGAGCGCAGCAATGGCGCCAAATAAAATGAAAAGATATAGGATGTACACGCGAAGGATTCCCCTCCCTCTCTCTTCAGAATCTCTTCAAAGTATAGTGCCTACCACGCCTCTTCTTCAACTATCATTGCTTTTTTCAGCATATATTCAAATGTAATGTCAGCCAGCTCAAACGTTTCAAGCTCAGCAGGTATGTACCCTCTTTTGATCAGCTCCACGTAGAAGAACTCCGCAATTTCCTCTGTATCAATCACCAAATCTGCTTCTTTCATTGCATTCCGCCTCCTTTTTTATGATGTATGAACGCCGGCTGTTTTTTATTACAGTTTGTCATAATGGCTCATTCCATACATATAAATGCAGTAAACAAAAAGAAAAGGGGCTTGAGGCAATGAAATGGTTAAGCATATTAGATGGAGAAACATTTGATCAGGTGATGGGCCGTATCTTGAGGGGATGGTTTTATGTGATTGCATTTTTCTGTGTGCCTTATTTTTTATTCGTGTTAGGACAAGTCTTTCTTTAACCAAAATGTTCGTGTAAACTTTCCAAAATAAAATCCATCATATCCTTATATTCTGGATCTTTGAAAAATTCATAGAGAATTTTATAATCGTTATAAATATCAAGAAGCTCATCCACTATAGATACAGCCAGAAATTCAAGTGAAGATTCGCTTTCTTGTTTCTCTTCTAGCTGCAATAGAGCTGTTTGGACCATATCTTCTTCTAACTCTTTTGAGGTTTCTCCGACGTAATGCACAAAAAGAAGCTGATGAACAAACTGGTCCATCTCATACTTCCTTAGGACAAGCGTTAAATCTTCCTCTTCTGTTTCCAGCCACTCTCCGTCTTTTAGCCTCGTGAGTTCGTAGATGACATCTTCCCAGCCATCTTCAAGGTAGCGCCATATTTCAGTCCGATGACCGATGATTTTAAATAGCTCTTTTCCGTAATCTTTTACATATACAACATCGCCAATGAGGAACTCATATTCAATGTCCAGCTTTTCTGTATCGACAATCACTCCGCTATACTCATCGTAAAGCTGAAGTGATGTTTCAAAATAAAGCACCTCATTATGATTGACCTCATATAAATAGTGCTGGTCAATTTGATGGACTTTTGTAATCGTTCCGACTGTGCCGTACATGACAACGACGACAATATCCCCTACTTGATATTTTGGTGCTTTCGCCTTCATTCTGTCTCCCCCTTGCCCGACTTTTGGTCTTAACGTATCGTATGCCGGCGCAAGGAATTCTGCATGGGCAACCACACCATGCAAAACGCCATTTTATTTCTCATGAAAAAACCGCTTCTCCATTCGGATAAGCGGTTGTGTGTTATTTTTTTTTGACTTCTGCTTCGTATTGCTCAAACGCTTCGTCAAATGTCGTCATTGAGCTTAAATAATCACCGTTTAATTCTAAATAGGCACACAGCTCATGATAATCTGTGGAAGCTTTAGGAAAGCTGTGATCCTCATACGCAGCATTTGCGAAATGGCTGATTTCATCTTTCGGTTTTGGATGTCTGAACTTCATTAAATAATGGTAAAACGACTTCACCTGTTTTTCCCTCCGCGACTCTCTATTTTGTTGTTATATTATACAGCAATTTGATGTCTTGTATAGGCGGAGGTACAACTTATGATGAAAAGTCAAAGTAATTTCGCTTTAATAACCGCTCCATGCTCATTAATTTTTCATAGGAGATTTTTTCTGGAAGTTTTGTCTGATCCACTAATATTAATTGATCTTCAATCTCTTTGATCGTCTCATCCTTTTGATAGGTCATCCCGCAGTGCGTGCAGGAAATGGACGGCGTTTCGATGATTTCAATTGATTGGGTGCCCGTGATCAGTTCCCAATAGACTGTTGTCTGCTCTGCCTTTGCTTTGTTTTCCTCACACCAATCACATGTCAGCAAGGCTATTTCTCCTCCTTCACAGTTTGTTCTTTTTTGAGCTGCGCTTGATATTTCTTTTCTTTTAATTCATCTCGTTTTTCACGTTTGTTTTTGAGTGTGTCGTGTTCAGGATTTGTCTCATATGCTTCTCTACGTTTCATTCGGCTTAAATTCTCAGGCGTAAACGATCTCGCTTCATCCTGAAATAGTGCGGTAACACCAATTGCCGGTTCTTGTTTCTCTTCATAAATTTCATTGAAATACGCATCTGCCTGGCCTGCGACGTAATGCTCTGGTTCTGGATAAGAGGTGATGACACCTTCAAAGTTACGAAGGACGACTTTGTCAGGGCTTTGCGATAGTAAATAATTTGGCTGTAAGGCAATTTTCCCTCCGCCTCCTGGCGCATCTACAACAAAGCTTGGTACTGCATAACCGCTCGTATGCCCTCTTAAGCCTTCAATGATTTCAAGCCCTTTTGAGACTGGTGTTCTAAAGTGGCCAATGCCCTCAGATAAGTCACATTGATAAATATAATATGGTCTGACCCGAATCTTCACGAGGTCGTGCATCAGCTTCTTCATAATCAGCACACTGTCGTTAATACCAGCAAGGATGACGGCCTGATTCCCTACAGGGACGCCGGCATTCACAAGACGTTCGCACGCTTCTTTTGCTTCTTTTGTAATTTCAATACTTGTGTTGAAATGAGTGTTCAGCCAAACTGGGTGATATTTTTTCAAAATCTCGCACAGCTCATCTGTAATACGCTGCGGAAAGACAACCGGCGCACGCGTTCCAATCCGAATGATCTCAACGTGCGGAATGTCTCGTAAGTTTTTCAAAATGTATTCAAGCACTTGATCATTGATTAACAGCCCATCTCCGCCAGAAATTAACACGTCCCGCACCTCAGGTGTTTCTCTAATATATCCAATGGCAGCATCTAACTGCTTTTTCGGCACACCCATACCAATCTGGCCGGAAAAACGTCTTCTCGTACAATAGCGGCAGTACATGGAGCACTGATTTGTCACAAGAAACAGCACACGATCTGGATACCGGTGCGTCAGCCCCGGGACAGGTGAGTCCTCGTCTTCATGCAGCGGATCTTCCAGATCATATTTTGTTTTATGAAGCTCTTCTGCAATTGGCACAGATTGCATACGTATTGGACATCTTGGATCGTCTGGATTCATCAGTGAGGCATAGTAGGGTGTAATGTTGAGTGGAATGGTTTTGGTGGAAATCTTCACCCCTTCTCGTTCTTCTTCTGTTAAGTTTACGATTTTCTCTAAATCCTCAAGCGTTTTCACGGTATGCGTCAGCTGCCAAATCCAGTCGTTCCACTTTTCCTCAGGTACATCCTTCCAAAGCTCTATGTCCTTCCAGTGACGCGCCGGTTCATACAATTTCTGATTCATATCCATTCCCCCTATCAGCATTCACTTTATACTATGCAAGTTATGTGCCAACATGGGAAAATGCCCCTATTCTTTACAAAAGGAGCTTTACCCGTCATATTCAATTGAATGTTGTGCCTACAATTCGGCACCTGCATATTTCTTCAGTTTATATTGCAGTGTTTGTCGAGGGATTTTTAAGGCGGCGGCGGTTTTTTTAATATTTCCATTATGCTGATGTAAAGCTTCTTGAATTAATGTTTGTTCAAATGAAGACACTTGATTTTTTAAGGAGGATTCAGATGTTTCTTTTTCCAGCTTTTGCTCACGTAAATGCGCCGGAAGGTATAGAGGGGTGATCTCTTCCGCTTCCTTTGGCATCATCAACACGGCATGTTCTATCGTATGTTTTAATTCTCTGACATTCCCAGGCCAGTGGTGAGCCATAAACAATCGCTCCGTTTCTTCAGAAAGGCGTGTGACGTTTTTGGAAAACTGCTGATGATAGGTTTGAATGAAGTGGCGGGATAGCAGCGTGATATCTTGCTTTCTCTCACGAAGCGGCGGGATATGAAAAGATGACACATGCAGTCTATAAAATAAATCTTCTCTTAAAATTTGCTTTTTCACTGCTTCGAATGGGTCCATATTGAGCGCCGTAATAAGCCGAACATCCACTTGAATGGACTTTGCATCACCGATGCGGCGTACAACGCCATCCTCTAACACACGTAATAATTTCGTCTGAAGCGTGAGCGGCATTGCTTGCAGTTCATCAAGAAAAAGCGTGCCTCCATCAGCTAATTCAAAAAGTCCCTTGCGATCAATTGCACCCGTATAGCTTCCTTTGACAGATCCGAACAATAAACTTTCAAGTAATGATTCTGGGAGTGCTGCGCAGTTTTGCGGAATGAACACTTGGTTTTTTCGGTCAGATTCATGGACAATGGCTTGAACGAGCACTTCTTTTCCTGTCCCTGTTTCCCCGTAAACAACAACTGATGACGGATAAGCAGCTGCTTTTTTTGCCCTTTCAAGCATTTCTTTTAAAAGCGGATCATTTGTTAAAAATGAAGCAAAATCATGCATTTTTTCTACCCCAGCCACGTCATGTGTCCGCTTTTTTTGGCCTAAACGATTTGAAAGAGCCGACAGCTTCGATACATCTTTTGCCACTTCGACCGCGCCTATTAATGCGTTGTCTTCAATAATAGGCAATGTCGTGTTCACTGTTTCAATTCTTTCTCCGTTTTTATTCAAATAAGTTTGCAGCGAATGATAAATAGGCTTTCCTGTTCTCAAAACATGCATGAGCGTACTTGTTTTTTCAGTTAAAGAGGGATACACATCAAGGATGTACTTGCCAATCACCTCTTCTTTTTGTAAACAGTCAAACTTAGCAGCATTATGATTGTAAAAAATCGTCATCCCTTGATCATCTACAACGTGAATGGCTTCATCAATGGCTTCTAAAATCAATTCAAACCAATCTGCTCTTTCGACAACCTTCCCCATTCTTTCCCCCTCACTTTCAGCGCCAAAAAACCGGCATCAATTGCCGAGTTTTCAGCGGCTTGATCATTTCTAAATGGTTCCCTGTCCTTTTCATGTTTCGCTTTTTCCTTTCTACTTCCTGCAATCATTGCTAAAAAAGCACCCCTCTTATGAGAAGTGCTTTCGTCCGGATGTTTGATAAAGAGACATATCGAATTCTTGCAGTGATTCCCTATACAGCGGCACAATCGGCTTTCCTTCTTGAAATAACGTAAATTGGGACGGGTACAGCTTAATCGGCTGATGATAAAAAGCAAATCGCTTCACGACCTCAGGATCAATTCGGCAAAAGGTATGATGCACAAGTAAATAAACATCTTGTTTCCATTTGAACAGGCGCCTGTTTGGCGGACTGAAAACGGGAGAAGCTTGAATGATGCTGCCATCCTCAAATGCCTGAAGCTGGTCATTTGAAATCGTATAGATCTCCTTTGGGTGAAACTGAAAATATTGCACGTCACGTTTTGAAGCAAACCGTCTTTTTTTCTGATCTTCAATATAAAAGAACGTTTTCCCATGATCTGCGGTGACGACTATATAATTGGGTACTGCCAGCTTCTCTTTCATTTCATATTTCATCTCACATAACAGCGGAACACGGATCGCACGTCTGTTCTTTTCATTTATCCAGCGTTTTTCAATTCCATGAAGTTTCCCATCTGCGATTTGATAATAATCCCCTTCTTTTTCAATGACCGTTCCGTCAATTAAATCATACGGCATACTTGAAAACAGATGATGAAAGGAATGCGGCGTTTTATACGTTGTATCCAGTACATCTTTTAATGGAAAAAACGCAGCGAAATGATTCAGCCTCATCCAAAATACAGAATCTGCATGATGCCAGTGCTTTGGCTCATCGTCCCAATATTGTCCGTATTTTTCATGAATTAATGGAAGCAAGCAGCTTCTGTGCATGACCGAACAATGGTCCACTTGAAAGGACGCATGCTCTAAGATTTGATCTGCTTCTCGAACATAGCTCATTGTTTCCACTAAATGCTGATCAACATTCACGACCCGCTGCGAGGAATACACAATATCTACATGAGGATTCGACCGAAAAACTTCCACCATTTTAAGCAAACGATCTCTATGGTACACGGTATCATCGGTTAAATAACAAATGAGCTCACCTGTTATAAGGGTTAATGCTTCATTAATAAGCGTCGCATAACGTGCGGTTAACAGCCGTTTCGCCGGATGAACCATGTGCGAATACAGCTGAATGCGTTCATCACTTAAATAGGGCTGGATCTTTTGAATGGTGCCCTGTTCTGAGCCATCATCCATAATCAAAAGCTCCCAATGCGGATACGTTTGTTCTACCATACTCTTTAGCACACGATCAATGAAATCTGGTTTATTGTAGCTTGTTAAAATCACCGATACTTTCATGATCATTATCCTTTTTGATTAGATTAAAAAGCCCCCCAGCTGACAATGTTCACATAAGGAACACTCACTCTTAGCTGATTTGTCGCGTTTTTAAAGACCGCTACCGTATCAAACAATTGCACGACAACCACGTTTTGAAGTACATCTCCATTAACTAAATGAACACGCGGCACCGGAATGCCGAGCTCAAGCCATGGACGAAGTAATTCTTTGATGTCTGACACATTCTCTTCCTCACTTTCTCCTAAAAGGCGAATAAGAAGTAAAATCAAGATAACTTCAAGCACTCCTTCCGACTCTAGTAATTCTTCGTTCCAACCATCTAATAATTGTTCAAATTCCATTTATAATCCCTCTCTCTTCACATTTAATCTTTACTAGAGTATGAGCGTCACTTCATTTAGCCTCAGCATTTCAAAACATTTTTAAAAATGTGTGAAGTGATTAATTGAAAAAAAGAATCAGGAATCAGCGTTCTGCTTATGCCAAAAAAAATGAACGGCATATACATAAGGGTGAGTTTGAATTGATGAAGAAAGGATGGGGAAAAAATGAGCGACAAGCGTGCTGAATTAAAAAAAGAACTATTGAAAGTGTTTTTCAAACCAATTACTCATGCATTAACAGCTAATCTTGAAGAAGGAGGAGTTCAAATGGAAGAAAAATTGAACAATTTATTAAGTGAAGTGGCTGCTGAGGCATCACCTTCAGATTCTGCTACAACACTCGATGTATCGCAGCCAGCAAGATGGATTTTTGCAAGACTTGCACCAGGAACCGTCATTAGCATTGTCACTGACTCAGGAGATTTAATCGGGCCAGTTCAATTCGTAGCATTCAATGCTTCAACGGGTGTTGTATTTGTTACACAAGAAAGTTCAGTTACACCAACAGGCTCTGCAACGACTTTATTAGATGTAGATAAAGTTGAAAGTGTTACGTTCACATCTTAATGTGAGAGGGCCATCATGAAGCTTCTTTATATCAGCTCTGGCTACGGCGGAATCTATCACATGTTTGATCAATGGGTAGAAGAAAGCTTCATTGATTCCCCCTTTTCATGTGTAAAGATTGATAGAGAATCTCTACCCACTAACATGCACAAAATCCGGACATTTTCTCCGGATTTTGTTTTGATGATGATCGGTGATCATGTTCCGAAAGATGTGTTTCATCAATTCAAACAAGAAAAAATCCCGATCGTTCTATGGATGACAGAAGATCCCTTTTATACAGATGTGTCTGCTGCTTGCGCACGTGATGCGCGGCTTATATTAACGATTGATGAAGGGGTTTTGCCATTTTATAAACAATTGGGCGCTGATCATACGCACTACTTTCCCATTCCGACAAATACACGTGTCTTTCAGAAAAATGATTCGCCAGAAGAGATGTGCACGTATGACATTGCACTCGTTGGCTACCCTTATCCCAACCGAATCAAAGCCATCGATACACTTTTGCAGCAAAACAAATGGCGTATTCTCGTTGCAGGTAAGGAATGGCACCGTCACTTAAATAAATCACGGAGACATTATCAAGATTTCACACTGTTAACGAATTGGCTGAGTCCTCAGCAAATGGCGGACATCTATCAGCAAACAGCAATTGTCCTGAATCCGCATAGGCCGGCTCAATTTGCGTATAACAAAAACAAAGCCATGATTCAAAATATGAGCCTCAATAACAGAGCATTTGACATTGCTGCAACTGGAAGTTTTCAATTGACGGATCTACATCCTCCGCCTGCTTTTTCAAGCTTTGCTTTTTACAAAGAAGAGGACGATTTGATAGAACAGGTTGAATACTATGGATCAAATGCAGATGAAAGAAAGGCGGTCGCACTGAACAACTACGAGCAAACCGTTCGCTGGAATACATTTGATACGATGCCGCAAAGGCTTTATGACATCGTAAAAAGCGCCCTATAACTGGGCGCTTTTTCTTGTTGAATGCCAGCTTATGCATGATCTTCCGCATCTCGGCGAGCCAATAAAACTTTCTCGGCCTCTTTCCGGTCTGCCTCCTGTTTCACCACAAGCGACCTCGTGTGATCCATCATATATGCTCCGACAGATCCTTCTAAAAAGGAATGAATGCATTCTTTTGCATAATGAGCATGAAAAGCATATACCGCACCATTAAGACGGCCATACGTATATGGCTGCTCATGCTTTGGCATGAAAAAGTAATGATTGTCCTTATATAAAGTAGCTTCATTGTTTTCATGCAGTGTCCAAGTTTCATTTGGGTTTTCTAACGCCTCTGTAAAAGATGCGGTGCAGTCATATCCCCCCTCCACTAAAAGCTGCAAGCACTTCTCGATATCTGCCGGCTGTCTTAGAGGAGACGATGGATGCAGATACAGCACAATATCAAAGGTTTTCCCCTCCCGCTCTAAATAAGCAAGCGCATGCTTCACAGCTAACAGCGAAGGCGTTTGTTCTGTTACATGTGTACTTGGCAGTTCAATCACATTTGCTCCGTAGTGAGATGAAATGATTTGCGTATTGACATCCTCTGAGGAGACAATGACTTCATCTAACTCAATCATTTGCAGTAACGGCTGAATGGTCCAATAGATAAGCGGCCGCTCTGCCAATATGCGTATGTGTTCACCATGCTGGCCGCCGTGACTTCTAAATGCAGGTATCATAGCTAAAATACGATTTCCCCTATACATGTCTTCTCTTCTCCCCTCGCGCACAGCTCCTTACCATTTTCTTCTCTGCCCGAGCTGACCGCAGTACTGAAGTATTCAGGTCTCTCGTTTTTCTAGTTGATCTCTTATCTCTCCATATTCTATTAAGACGACAAGCAGATGGTTATAATTTGTTCACCTAATTTATACATGAAGTGGTTCTTTTCCTCAAACGAATACCGCTCTTTCACATATGATGCAAAGTAGAGAAATGAGAGTTGGGGGATTAGATATGTCCAAACAGATAGAAACGACTTTGAAGACTTTTTTTCGTGACAAAACGATATTAGTTACAGGCGGTACTGGATCAATCGGCCGGCAAATCGTGAATAAATTAACAAGTTGCTCTCCAAAGAAGATGATCGTCTTCAGTAAAGATGACAGCAAACAATACATGATGAAAAATGAGTACGCAGATCATCCAGAGGTCGTATTCGCTTTAGGAGATGTCCGGGATGCAAGCCGCGTGAGACAGCTCGTCAAAGGTGTGGATATCATTTTTCATGCAGCGGCCTTAAAACAAGTACCCACTTGTGAAGATAATCCGTTCGAAGCCGTTCAAACGAATATCATCGGCGGGCAGCACGTCATTGAAGCCGCAATTGAACATGAAGTGAGTTATGTCGTCAACATTTCAACTGACAAAGCGGTTTCTCCAACGAATGCCATGGGTGCAACAAAATTAATTTCAGAAAAACTATTTTTCCAAGCAAACGAAAGTATTCCGAATCAAAAAACCAGGTTTTGCTCTGTACGCTTTGGCAATGTGCTTGGATCTAGAGGTTCCGTTATTCCGATCATGCTCCAGCAGCTATTAAATGAAAAACCTTTGACCGTGACTGATCCTCATATGACACGTTTTTTTATGTCCATTGAAGAGGCTGTTTCCCTCACACTTCAAGCAGCAATCATGATGAAAGGCGGCGAAACCTTCATTCTCAAGATGGAGTCCTTACAGCTTGCCGATCTCTTAAAAGCGTTTCACGAATATGCCGCTCAAATCAATGCTAAATCACCGGATATTCTCGTAGTCGGAAAAAGACCTGGCGAAAAGCTTCACGAGGAGCTCACATTCCCGCACGAAGCAGATGCACTGTTTGAACACGAACAATTTTATGCAATCTTACCGAGACCACATTTGCACCCTGCCTTTCAAAAAGTAGACTTAACGAATTACACCTCAAAAGAAGCACCGCTCATTACAAAAGAAAAGCTATTCCACATCATCGAACAATTACATCATACACATCATAAGAAATAAAAAATCGTCACACGGAAGCAGATGCTTTCCATGTGACGATTTTTAAATGGATCAATCAAATAGATGTTTCAAATCCCCATAGCCTTCTTTTTCAAGGTCATCCTTTGGGATAAACTTTAAAGCGGCTGAGTTGATACAATACCGAAGACCGTTTGGCCCTGGTCCATCAGGAAAAACATGACCTAGATGAGAATCAGCTGTTTTACTGCGAACCTCTGTCCGCACCATTCCATGACTCGTATCAACCTTCTCTGCTACTTCTTCCTCTTCAAGCGGTTTTGTAAAACTTGGCCATCCGCAGTGGGCATCAAATTTATCTAAAGAAGAAAAAAGCGGCTTTCCTGAGATGATATCCACATAGATACCTTCTTCTTTATGATCCCAAAATTCATTTTGAAATGGCGGCTCTGTGCCATTATTTTGCGTGACTTCATACTGCATCCGGTTTAATTCTTTTATACGCTTTTCTTTTTCATTTGCCATTACTTATCACTCCAATGGGACTCAATAAAACCGGCTCTGCCCGAACCGACATGATATCGTTCGTAGTGCATTTTGTTTTTCTTATAATAATGCTGATGATATTCCTCTGCTGGATAAAAAGGACCTGCGTCTAAAATTTCTGTAACGATTGGCTTTTTGAAAATCCCGCTTTGGCTCAGCTGCTCTTTCGATGCCTCTGCAAGCTTTCGCTGCTCGTCATGATGAACATAAATACCTGTACGGTAAGATTCCCCTCTATCACCAAATTGCCCGCCATCGTCTGTTGGGTCTATTTGCTGCCAATACAGTTCTAGCAGCTTCTCATACGGGAACACGTCAGGATCAAACGTGATTTGAACCGCTTCTCTATGTCCCGTTGTATTTGTACATACTTCCTCATAGGTCGGATTCACTGTATGTCCGCCAGTATACCCTGATTCAACTTTGATAATGCCCGGCTGTTCATCAAAAGGTTTAACCATACACCAGAAGCAGCCTCCTGCAAATGTGGCTAATTCTTGTTTTTCAGACATATTAGTGCCCCCTTCATTTAAAAAATGGTATCATCATATTATAACATGATAAAAAATAATGAAAATGATACGACTTGTATACCTAAAATAAAAGAAAGCATTCTGTCGTATCTTTAAAATATAATGGGGGTTTAATGATTGGAACAAAGAAAACAAATGATGTACGAAATGGACACTTTACTGAGAACCGTATTTAAGCAGATCCGTTATGAAATTAACAGCCTGCTCGAAAACGAATTATCTCGGAATGAATTTCTTATTTTAAATCTGCTTCGTGAGCAAGGTGCAAAAAAAGTAACGGAATTCGCTTCCATTCTTGGGGTGTCAGCAAGTCATATTACAGCTGTGACTGACACACTCGTAGAAAAAGGCTGGATCACCCGTATCCGCTCAAAAGAGGATCGCCGCATCATCAAAATCCACTTAACCGATAAGGGTAAGGAAATTACTGAGCATTTTGAGAAAAAGAAAACAGAATACTTTATGGAGCGATTTGAATCATTTGATGACGAAGAACTAAAAACAATGATCAAGTTATTTAAAAAGCTGGATAAAAGTCAAAAGGATTAAGCATAGATTTTAGCGCTCAGGACATACTACGGATAAAAAGAGGTGGAATGAACCATGACAAGCCCTTATCTTTGTCCAAACTGTAAAACAAACAGAACGCGCTTTAATCTCATTGAGCAGCTTTCAGAACCTGTAAAGCTAGATCCAGCAACAGGAGCAGTTGTCGAAAGATACGAAGGAGAGCAGCTTTCTCCTTTTCACTTGAGCTATCAAGGTCCTCAAATGAAAGTCCAGTGCGGCGTCTGTGGTTTAATTGAGGATGAAAAAACGTTCATTAAACTAGCTGAATATCATCAATATTCTTCTCCTTCTTAACATGCCGGCCTGACGGAATACGTCAGGCTTTTTTCTATGCTTCTTTTGCCTATACAGATCGCCTTTTTCATGCATACGCTACAAAAAACACCATTGCATGAGAAAGTAGGGATTGATGACATGCAGCAGCTCTTTTATCATGACTTTCCATATCGGCCATTCGCTGACACCTACGAGCATCTTCAAAGCAGCCCTTCATCAAGAGCCTTTATTCGATTATTTCATGCTGCACCAGATCTCAGTGAGCTCGCTGTTTATGTGAACCGGAAGCAGGTAATGAAACCAATACCTTACAGCCATTTGACCGCTTATATGGAGTGGGATGAGGGAATGTATGAAATAGAAGTGTTCAAACTGGCTACAAATGAGAAAATTCTTCATTCCCGCATTCGATTTAAGAGCGGCGAGGTCTACACATTATGTATCACAGGTGCCCGTGCAGGATTTGCTCTCTTGACTGAGCAGCAGGACACTGTGATCAAACAAGAAGACCTGTCAGCACTTACATTTGTACAGCTGTCTCCGGACCTTCCTTCTATAGATATATATGAACGTGACCAAGGGATCATATCGAAGGGGCTTGATTATGTAAACAGCACCCACATTCATCATTTCTCCCCGAATAAATATCATTTTGAATTGAAAGCCGCCGGCACTCAAAGTGTACTGCTTGATATCCCAAAAGTTCATCTGCAAACAAAGCGCGCATACCTGATTCTGCTTCATGGTTTTGCTAACGGAGATCCTGAACTTATGGCAAAGGTGGTCTTGTCTCGGCAAATATAAAAAAGAGCCTTTCCTAAAATGGAAAAGGCTCCTTACGAGACATCTTCAGCTTTTTCTTGCTTTTGAAAATCAAAAGCAAGAATCATCGTGCCTAGAAATAATGCACAGTAGGCAATATTTAAGTAAAACTGATCGATATTTTCTGCTTTTAAAGCATTGGCAGCTGTTATGCCAAAGTACGCAGCAAATAAAAACGACAGTAAACTAAAATATTGATAGACTCGCTTCATGATTTCACTCCTGACTCACACGTTCTATTGCTTTGGATGATAATATGAGAATTCAATTTCATCGTTCTGTAGATCAATTTTGTTTGCTTTGACATACATATCATTCGTCAGCGGCATTTCTGAAAGACGCACTTCAACCGTTTTTTGATCGGGTTTTACATGAACGAATTCTGGCAGCTCATAGAACTGACCCATGTAGCTTAAAACAAAACTAATCGGAATGCTCAATTGTCCAATTGAAAAGTCATCTACTTTTAAAAGCACATCACCATTATCTTCAACAGTTGGCGTAAATGAGACGTTTGCATCAATCGTTGAAGAGAAAGCTTTAATTGCGCCTGTTACTTTCACATCTTGATCAATCGCTACATGAAAGTCTGGCATATCATTTGATCCTTGATTTTTCAAATAATCATTCACAAAGCTGGTGAGTGATTCCTTTGAGCTGGATATATGAAAAGCATATTCGCTTTTCACTTCTTTGGTTGAAGCGGATTGACCGCCTGGCAGCAGCATCAAAAAACTGCAGGCAATCACAATCAATAGATTGATTGCAAGTAAAATAAAAAATAAGCTTTTCCATTTTTTCATCTATTTTTCACCCTATTCCTTCGGCAGTCCTTCTTTTTTCACTTCGGAGAATAAACGATTTGCCATAAGAGAGTACCCCTTTTGGTTTGGGTGGAAATCATCATCTGCCAGTAATTTTTCATCAGAATCTTCTTCAAATAAATCTGCTACATTGATCATATCCGCATTGCCGTCTTTTTTGAGTTCCTTTTTGGCAGCGGCATTCCAGTCTTTAACGACTTCATCAATATCTCGCAGCTCAGACAAACTGAACTTAAAAGGATTGTACATGCTGACATACATGATTTTCGCATGGTCATTCTGTTCTCTCAGTTGAGCAAGAATGGTTTTAAAGCGCTCCTCAAAAGGACCTTGCTCTTTTTGAAAAGGAGCAAACGTCAAATTAAGCACATTTTGACGAACAACATGCATGAGATCATTCCCGCCGATCGTAAAGAAAATATAGTCAGCGTCTTTCAGTCCGTCCTGCACCTTTTTTTCTTTTAATCTTTTTAGTAAATCTACTGTTCTACTGCCTTTAATGGCATAGTTTTTTAATGTGACAGATTGCACGCCGTCCACCGCTTCTATCTTGTCACGGGTCATGCCTGCATAGCCTTTTTTATCTTGATCTCCGATCCCTTCTGTTAAGGAATCTCCAACCGCTGCGATGGTAATATGTTCTTTTACGTTTTGTGTGTCTTCTAGTTTATCCTTTATGCCAGCCTCTTGCGCGGAACATGCAGAAAGAACAAAAGCTAGAGACATCACAATCAAAATCAAACGAGCCTTCAAACGATGATGTCCCTCCTTTTTCTAATTAAAAAAGTGTATCATGTTTTCGCTCATTTGAACATCCTTATGCTAGCTTCGGCTAAGCGTTTTGATGTCCTTGATGATGTCATCATATGGTGTGTTTTGCACGCCATCATAATTTTTCATCACTTTCCCTTCTTGATTGACAAGGAAAAACAGGGACTGATGAATCACTTGGTCTTCATCTTCAGGTTTTTTTACAATGGTTTTAAAGCTTTTCATTGCGAATTTTTCAATTTCTGACTGTGAATACCCCGTGAGAAAATCCCAATTTTTAAAGGACAATGGATATGCTTTTGCAAAATCTTTTAGCTTTTTCGGTGAATCGACCTCTGGATCCACGCTAAAGGAAATGATATGCGCATCCAATTTTTCTTCTTTTAACCGTTTTTGCAGGTCTGTCATATGAGCGGTCATCGGCGGACAGATCGTTTCACAGCTTGTGAAAATAAAATCTGCTACCCATACTTTCCCCTTCAAATCATCCAATGACACCTTTTGACCATTTTGGTTTTCAAACTCAAAAGGCTCTATTTGATAATTTAACGCATCCTTGATTTGTCCATTTGAACATGAGACTAAAAGAAGCACGCTTATCATCATAAGCGCACCAAGCAAGGCTCCCCTTTTTCTATCCATGATATGTCCATCCCCTTTTTCCATCAATCGGTATAAAAAGTAAAGCCTATTGCGCCCTTTCCGGTATGACACGAAATAATCGGTGTTGTGTAGGCGATGTCAATCAGTGCCTCAGGTGTGTGATCAAGCAGCGCTGATTTGAGCTTTTCGGCGAGTTCTAATGCATCTGCATGCGCTATGCCAATGGCTTGAACTGTTTTTCCTTTCACTGCCTGTACATACTGTTTTGTCAAATGGCGGACAAGCGCAGAGTAGCTTCTCACATTCGCTTCTGGCGTGTATACCCCGTCTGTTAAGCTGGCAATTGGTTTGATGTGAAGAAGTGAGCCGATCAGCGCCTTTCCTCTTCCAATTCTTCCGCCTTTGACGAGATTTTCTAATGTATCGATCGTGACATATAGCTTTGTTTGAAGACGGATTTTATCTAATTCTGTGATGATGTCTTCACGGCTTGCACCCTTTTTGGCAAGTTCTGCTGCTTTGATGACTTGAAATCCTAATCCATAGGAAATAAAATTCGAATCAATCACCGTGATGTTTCCATCTACCATTTTCGAAGCGCTTTCAGCAGTTTGAACAGTACCGCTCATTCCACCAGTTAAATGGATACTGATCACTTCGCTTCCATCTGCCGTCAGCTTTTCATATAATTCGACGAATTGACCGATCGCAGGTTGAGACGTTTTCGGCAGTTCCTCAGCGGCCTCCATTTTTTCAATAAATTCATCTGGCTGTATATTCACTCGGTCAATATAATCAACTCCAGAAATGGAGATATTGAGCGGAATCACGTGTATGGAAAGATCATTGATTTTCTCTTGCGGAAGGTCCACAGTTGAATCTGTTACAATTTTAATTTGTTTCACTATCGTCTCATCCTTGTTGTCTTAGTCTTTACTTATGATATTACCTTATTTCCTGCACACTTGAAAACAACTGACCTAACGTTTTTGAAATTGTCACATTTTCTTCTTTTCATGAAAAAAATCCTTGCCAAACTGAGCAGCGGCCACTTCATAATGGCTGCTCACCCCTTTTGACAAAGATTCCTGCTTACGCATTGTGTTTCAGTGTAGGCTCTTGATAGATCTGTTCATATGTGCTCCACTTGACGTTACGTTTCACATCCTCTCTGAAAGAGTACACAGCTCTCTTCCCTTTAGATACATAGACTTTTTTCAAGAAAGCTTCAAGTCTAAAGGTCAGCATGAAACGATACGTCTCATCTCCCTTTAGAACAGGAACTTCTGTTACCTTGATCTGAGCTCCATCCATCCGTCTAAAACATATTGTTTTGAGCAGCACAAACGATCAATCCTCTTTTCCAATTATCTGTTAAGCCTAAATAAATAGGTGGAATAAATCTTGATCTTTATTCACTTCAACATAGTGGAAGCCTTTTTTATCCATCCGCCCAATCAGCGCCGCATAGTCATCTCTTTCTTTCAATTCGATGCCGACTAGCGCAGGGCCTTTGCTTCGGTTATTCTTTTTCGTATATTCAAAGCGTGAGATATCGTCATTTGGCCCTAACACTTCATCTAAAAATTCCCGAAGTGCTCCTGCTCTTTGCGGGAAATTGACAATGAAGTAATGTTGAAGCCCTTCATAGATCATCGAGCGCTCTTTGATTTCCTGCATTCTGCCGATGTCATTATTTCCTCCACTGACAATACAGACAACATTTTTCCCTTTGATCTCCTCGCGATGGGCATCTAATGCTGCGATCGGCAATGCGCCTGCCGGTTCTGCGACAATCGCACATTGATTATACAGCTCTAAAATCGTTGTACAGACTTTCCCTTCGGGTACAAGACTGATTTTATCGACAACAGACTGAAGCGATGTAAACGTCTTTTCGCCAATCCGCTGAACCGCTGCTCCGTCTACAAACTTATCGATCGAATCAAGTGTCACAACCTCGCCCTTCTCATGTGAAGCATGCAGTGAAGCTGCGCCAAGCGGTTCGACTGCAATGATTTCGGTTTCTGGTGCGATATTTTTGATATATGTACCAACACCAGATAACAGACCTCCACCTCCGACACTTGCAAATAAAAAGTGAGGCTCCACTTCGATATCATTTAATATTTCTACAGCAGTCGTTCCTTGTCCTGCCATCACATCCAAATCATCAAACGGATGGATAAATTCGCGCTTTTCTTCATCTCCGCATTTTACGGCTTCATGATACGAATCATCAAACGTATCTCCGGTTAAGATAATTTCAATATATTCTTTTCCGAACAGCTCCACTTGTGATACTTTTTGCCTTGGCGTCGTAGCAGGCATAAAGATTTTTCCGTGGATGCCTAAATATTTACAAGAATAGGCAACACCCTGCGCGTGATTTCCAGCACTTGCACAGACAATGCCATTTTCTAGTTTATCTTTTGGAAGCTGGCTCATTTTATTAAAAGCGCCTCTTAATTTAAAGGAACGAACTACTTGAAGATCCTCTCTTTTTAAGTAGACATTACATTCATATCGTTCAGAAAGTCGCTCATTTTTTTGAAGTGGTGTATGAATGACTACATCCTTCAAATTTTGATGGGCTTTTAAGATGTCTTTCACTTGAATTAGCGTATTTTCTTTGAGCAACGGTTTCATGTACAAGATCCTTTCTCTTTAACCTTATTTAATTTGTCATTATAACATGAATATTCAAAAAATAAACCAATAGATCACGGTTCAATCATAAATTTTATAAACTTTTTCGTTTTCCTGTACATTTGTTTTAATTGGGTGTTACAATTGAACCAATTAGAACCACAAAGAAAGGAATCACCCCATGACCGCACATTCGTTCACGTCAATATATGGAGACCATCAAGATATCAAACGTGCTATTCATCTGGCAAAACAATTTTCGAAAAACAAGCAGCCAGTCTTGATAACAGGTGAGACCGGCACAGGCAAAACGCTATTTGCCCAAGAAATGGCAAACGCATCTGTTCCACACGCAGCACTGACACATATGTATAGCCCTATCTTGAATGAAGAAACCTTACAGAAAGCCTTCACAGAAAAAAACAATCAAATTCTTTATTTAGATGAGGTCGGCGCATTAAGTATTCCTATGCAGCACAAGGTCATTCACTTTCTAGAAACCTCACCTGCAACAAAAGTAATCGCTTCTTCGTCTTTATCAATAGAGGCACTCAGGGTTTCTTCTACCTTTTTACCCGAGCTGTTTTATCGTCTGAATGTTCTTCACTTGGCCCTTTCGGCTTTAGCCGAACGAAAAACAGACATTCCTGTGTTAACAAATGCTTTCTTTCACGAGCTGAACATGGCACCTGACATTGACCCAAGTGTTTGGGAAGCCTTGCAGCAGTATCCATTTGAAGGAAATGTGCAAGAGCTCAAAAATATCGTTCATTATGCTGCGGCCATACTCGAGGGCCAAACGGTATTTTTACACCATTTACCGCCCTTTGTGTTAGCACCTCTTCCCTCAGCCGTGAAAGGTAAAAAGGAAGAACATCAGCTCACACTAATGGAAAAACAAGAGTTTGTTTTCTTGCTGGAAGCCATTAAATCTCTCAATGAAAAAGGAGAAGCAGCCAGCAGGCGCATCTTGTCTGAATTAAGCAAACAAGGAGACATCCCGCTGACCCCTCAGCAGGTGAGAAACCGTTTAGATGATCTTGAGAAAAAAGCATACGTGACGAAAGGAAAAGGCAGGGCCGGAACGAAGATTACACTTGAAGGTCTTTCATTCCTGAAGTCGCTTGATGGTTATATACCGGTTCAATAAAAGGAGGACATCCATTGTTTACTGTAAAAGAAGAAATTGCAAACGCCATTACACATGGCATTGGTGTTATTTTATCCATCCCAGCCATTGTGTTTCTCGTCTTATTCGCTGTTCAATACGGCACCGTCACAGACATTATCAGCTTTTCGATATTTGGTGCATCCATGCTGCTGCTCTATTTAAGCTCGACCCTGCTTCATAGCATTCGGCACAAAAAAACAAAAGATATTTTTGAAATTCTCGACCACTCGGCTATTTATGTATTGATTGCTGGTACATATACACCCTTTTTACTTGGACCACTAAAAGGTGCGCTCGGCTATACGCTCCTTGCCATTGTATGGGCGCTTGCTGCTGGTGGGATTGTCTTTAAAATCTTTTTCGTCAAACGTTTTATTATCGTATCCACCCTCGTCTATTTATTAATGGGCTGGATGATTATCATTGCCATCAAACCGCTTTACATCCAATTAACAGGTGCAGGATTTGGCCTCTTACTGTTAGGCGGCATATTATATTCAGTCGGAACCATCTTTTATATTTGGCGGAAAATTCCCTATCATCATGCGATTTGGCACAGCTTTGTTCTTGGCGGCAGTGCATCGATGTTCTTCTGTATTTTATTCTATTGCGTGAACGTTCCTGCTGCATGAAAAAAAACAGCATCCACTATTCGGATGCTGTTTTTTTCTTATGCACGCTTTTGTTCGTAATCACTAATCATGACAGGTGCTTTAATATGAATATCGACATTGACAGGACGCATTCTTTTCACGATCTTCCCAGTTAAAAGACGATCCGTTCCGCTTGTTTCAATCGGCACTAGCGGACAATCATATTCTTCAGCAAGCGCCTCTGCAATATGAAGATACGCTTCTGAAAGCAATAGACTCTGCCCAGACATGATTCTTTCCTTTGTTTCTTCTAACAAGACCTCATCCGTTTGATTTTGATGAATGACCGCCATTTTTTTCAGCCATTGTTTTAAAATCGGATACCGAAAGAGCTTCGGCTTTGCCATGAAAGCAAATGGCTTCTCAAGATGGCCAATCAATAATGTCGTCGTGACTGGATTCAGCTCTTTTGTGACATAAATAACCGGGCCATCTGGCAGCTTCTTTTGCTGATGAATGGTCATGACTGATCCTGATTGATCAATACATCCCCGGGAAAACCTTTTTGCATGCTCATGAATGAGATGCATTCGTTTCGTATAGGAAATGCGTGGATCCGTTAATTCATGATCGTACAAATGCCTCATACTTTTTAAAAAGGATACAACAACATAAATCGTTAAAAACCAATAACGAAACAACCGTACTCCTCCTACTCACTTATCCTTTTTTGTCATATACGACAAATTCATAATTGTAGGGGTTCTTTTCGTCACGATGGCCTTTTTCTCGTGATACAATCGTCCATTCGTCTTCATTGTAATACGGGAAATAGCGGTCTCCTTCAAACGCATGGTGAATGTGCGTGATATAGAGACGATCCGCAAATGGCATCATTTCTTCATACAGCTTAGACCCGCCAATGATAAATAACTCTGTCTCGCTTTTCCCAATTGCCAAAATATCAGCAATTGAATGAACAACCTCGCATCCTTCTGCTTGAAAAGAAGAACTTGTGGTCAGCACAATGTTTCGGCGGTTAGGCAGCGCTCGTCCAATGGATTCAAAGGTTTTTCTGCCCATGACAATCGTATGGCCGCCTGTGACTTTTTTAAAATACGCTAAATCTGCTGGTAAATGCCAAGGCATTTGATTATCTTGACCAATGACTCTGTCTTCTCCTGTCGCCACAATCATGGAAATCATACACTGACTTCTCCTTTAATATGCGGATGCGGATCATAGTTCTCAAGCACAAAATCATCAAACGTAAAATCAAAAATGCTCTTTACATCCCTTGTGATACGAAGATTAGGAAGCGTGCGCTCCTCGCGCTCTAGCTGCATTTTCACCTGTGGAAGATGATTTTGGTAAATATGAGCATCACCTAGTGTATGAATAAACTCTCCTGGCTCAAGATTTGTGACTTTGGCAATCATCATCGTTAGAAGAGCATATGAAGCGATATTAAATGGCACGCCTAAAAAGATATCTGCTGATCTTTGATATAGCTGGCAGGAAAGCTTCCCGTTTGATACGTAAAATTGAAACAGACAATGACAAGGAGGCAGCGCCATTTCATCAATTTCCCCCGGGTTCCAAGCACTGACGATCAGTCGTCTTGAATTCGGGTTGTGTTCAATATCATGGATCAGCTTTGTGATCTGATCCACTGTCTCGCCGTTTCCGCTCGCCCATGATCTCCACTGTGCACCGTATACACGGCCCAGCTCTCCATTTTCATCTGCCCATTCGTTCCAAATTCGGACACCATTCTCTTGAAGATATTTGACATTTGTATCACCTTTTAAAAACCAAAGCAACTCATGAATGATCGATTTCAGGTGTAATTTCTTTGTGGTTAAAAGAGGAAATCCTTCCTGTAAATCAAATCTCATCTGGTAACCGAACGTGCTGATTGTACCTGTACCCGTTCTGTCACCTTTTTCATCCCCGTGCTGTAATACATGACGGCATAACTCTTTGTATTGTTTCATTTTTTTCATCCTTTATTTATGTTCTTGTTGTAGTTTACCTTATTTCGGCTTTTGTTGAAACCAAAAAAACATGCCTGCATGATGAGCAGACATGTTTTTCTTTTATACTTGATTCACTCGTTCCTGCTCTTCATCCTTAATATCTTGGTGTGAGTGAGCAATGCGGCTTGCAGCTGCTGCGGCAAGTGCAGCGACTAGGTCATCAAGGAAAGTATGCACTTCACCTGGACGGCCTTCATCTAATTCACGAATAATACCAAATTTCTCTTTATCTAAATAACCGAAGTTGGTCAAACCGATTGATCCATATACATTGACAATGGAAAGCGGAATAATCTCATCAATTCCATATAGCGGCTCATCTGTTTCAACTAAGTGCTGTAAAGGTTCTGGCAAAAGCTTTTTTTCTGCCAGCTGATCAAGGGCAAGTCCTGTTAAAACTGCATGGACAATTTCTCTTTTATTCAGCACTTTTTCAACATTTTCAATACAGACACTAAGTGGAAGGTTTGGATGATATTTTTCTTGGAGCTTCAGCACAATGTGTGCGATATCTTCAATTTTCACTCCGCGTTCGTTTAACATTTGTTTTGTAATCTGCACCATTTCGTTCATTGTATATTTTTTCAATTGGCATGACATCTCCTTCTAGTGGCTCATCCAGCTCGGCGGGGTGTTTTTATCCCAGTAAATATTACCGAGTTCATGATGCGTCTGGAATCCATCTTCTGCTGTATGGTAATGAAAGTTAAACCAATATCCGCTGTGAGGCGGCTGATCTCTTCTGACATGGAAACGGAGCAAATCTTCTCCGGTCTTGCGGTTGTAAATGTGGAAGATTTTTTCGCCATTTCCGCTTGAAGGCTGATCAGTTAAAACAACATCTTGAAATTTTTCGTCATCTTTGAAATTTGTTAAATAGTCGGTTAACACTTGTTCAATCTTCGGCTGAATCTCTTCTCTGTACTCGTCTTCAATGACAGGTGTGATTTTACGGCCAAATTTGAGAAAGGATTGATTTTCTGCACTTGATAGCACCTCTTGCTTATATTGCTCAAAGGGATCTGTCTGCTCTTTGCTTTCCTCTTGCGTTAGTTCCCAGCTGCGCATTTCATCTGATGTATCATAAACAGCTGTATAAGGCGTTTTATCAGATGAAGAAAGTTCAGAGGGCTTGTCTGTCATCAAAGCCGACGGAGGAGAGACTAAACCAAAAGTTGCAATCGTAAAGAGCACAACAAGCGTTTTTCTCATCCACATCTTCATGATATCTAATTCCTTCCATAAGTTATCATACTGCTATTCTAGCATATAATGAATTTTCAGTCATTCAATTTGGCCACCGATTTGAGACTTTCTTTTTCATAATAAAACGTTTACAATGGCAGTAAGGGCGACTAAAATTTGGGAGGAATGGGTATGCTTGAAGGTTTTTTCATTACGGCTTCCTTGCTGACGTTATTTTATTTTGTCTATATGGAGATTACAGATTAAAAGCCCTGAATAAGGGCTTTTTTAGAAGATTGACAAGGAATTCAAGGAGTTGTCTGCACACCTGAACCTTTAGTGAGGGCTTTTTTCTTTCTCAATATATCCATAATGAAATTGGGCTGTTTTTCGTTTTAACACGTGAAATTGATAGGAGTCTGCTAGAAATCGTGTGCTTTTCCAATGATCTTTTAAAACCACTCTTTTTCTCGCCACTCTCAGTGCTTCTTGGACGGCTATTTCGTGGTCAAAGTGGTGCTCTGCCGCATGACGGAGCGGTGCGATACTTGCAGATTCTTGAATCGTCTCCTCAAACATCGGGTCAAAATAGATGACATCAAATGATTCCTCAGAGAGCTTTTTTAGCTGCTCGATACTGTCTCCACTTACAACAGATATCCGTTTCATCGCTTCATCTGCCTCTCTTACCCCTGTCTCCCATGTGTTTAGTCCTTCTCGTACTAGCAATGCTGTCATCGGATTCTTTTCGATACCGACGACCCTTCCATTCGTACCTACTCGCATGCTTGCTGTAATGGCATCTGATCCTAAGCCAAGCGTACAATCTAAAAAGGAATCGCCCGGCTGAAGCTGCGTGGCTTCGATTAAAGGATCCTTTTCTCCGCGCAGGAGCCTCTTCACTCTGAACATCGCTGAGCTTGGGTGGAAGAAGAATTTTTCACCATTTGGCTGATACCACTCGAATCTTTCATTCCCCACAACAAGGACGTCTCCTCGTTTCATCGCAAGCTGCTTGACGGATTGTTTGCGCCTTTCTACATACTCACCATGTAAATCCTCTGCAAGTGCCTTTGCTGTTTCAATTGTTTGTTCATTTGCTCTAAAGCTTGTTGTGATAAGCATGCGGTTCCTCCACCATGATCAAGAAAAAATGCCCTGATTTGATCACAGGACATTTTAACATGTGTATTAGCAATGTTTTTCGAATGCAGATAAGACGTTGTTCATGATGTCTTCCATTTCATGACCTTCAATTTCGTCACGCGGGATAAAATGAACGAGTTCATTTCCTTTTAAAAGTGCCATAGATGGAGACGATGGCTCTTCGCCTGTGAAGTATTCTCTCATTTTTGCCGTTGCTTCCCTGTCCTGACCAGCAAAAACTGTGACAATTCGATCTGGCGTTTTTTCTGCCTTCATCACAGCTTGAGTAGCAGCTGGGCGTGCTAAGCCGGCAGCGCACCCGCATACAGAATTGACAACCACAAATGTTGTTCCTTCTGCTTCTTGCATCGTTTGTTCTACTTCTTCTTCCGTTGTTAGTTCTTGAAATCCTGCACTTGTCAGCTCTTGACGCATCGGTACAACGAGCTGGCGCATGTATTCTTCATATGCCATTGACATAAAAAAGCCCCCTCTATAATCCTTATGTTGTGAATAAAGGATACTATAGAGAGAGCCAATTTTCAAATGTTCGATATCAGATTAAATTTTCATGATTCCGCCTGTATTGGCTGATGTCACAAGTTTTGAATATCTAGCAAGATAACCCGTTTTCACTTTTGGCTCAAAGCCTTTCCAGTTTGCTTTTCTTCTTTCCCATTCTTCCTCTGGAACATCTACGCTTAAAATGCGCTGCTCAATATCGACAACGACATGGTCACCATTTTCAACAAAGGCAAGCGGGCCGCCCTCAGCTGCCTCTGGAGAGACGTGTCCAATAGACAGTCCGCGAGAAGCGCCGGAAAAACGTCCGTCTGTAATTAAAGCAACCTTTGGTCCAAGTCCCATTCCGACGATTTGTGAAGTAGGTGCAAGCATTTCAGGCATGCCAGGTCCGCCTTTAGGTCCTTCGTAACGAATAATGACAACATGTCCCGCTTCTACTTTTCTATTAATGATGCCTTCAAGAGCTTCTTCTTGGGATTCAAATACGATCGCAGGTCCCTCGTGGCGTGTGATCCCGTCTTGTACCCCGCCTGTTTTAATGATGGCTCCATCTGGCGCAAGATTTCCAAATAAAACGGCTAAGCCGCCTTTTTCAGTAAATGGCTTGTCAATTGGATAAATGACGTTATAATCTTTTACCTCATGTCCCGCAATGTTCTCGCCAAGCGTTTTCGCAGTGACGGTCATTGTATCTAAATGAAGAGCTCCTTCTTTTTTAGACAATTCATTTAGTGCTGCTGTAACGCCGCCTGCTTCATGTAGATCCTCAATATAAACATCTGAAGCTGGAGCAAGTTTCGATAAATGAGGCACACGTTCTGCTACTTCATTGATGCGTTCAAGTGAATATTCAACACCTGCTTCATTCGCAATCGCCAATGTGTGAAGAACGGTATTGGTTGAACCACCAAGTGCCATATCTAATGCAAATGCATTATCAATTGCTTTTTCAGTGACAATATCCCGTGGCTTAATATCTTTTTTGATGAGCTCCATGAGTTGTTTTGCAGACTTCTTCGCAAATTCTCTTCGCTCTGGTGATGTCGCCAAAATCGTTCCATTTCCAGGAAGAGCAATCCCGAGTGCTTCCGCTAAACAGTTCATTGAGTTAGCTGTAAACATACCTGAACAAGATCCGCAGGTTGGACAGCCAAACTGCTCTAATTCATTTAATTCCTCTTCATTGATTTTACCTGACTGGTATGCACCAACGCCTTCAAATACAGAAGAAAGAGAAATTTTTCTGCCATCACTTGTTCTACCCGCTTCCATCGGTCCGCCGCTCACAAAAACAGTCGGGATATTCACGCGCATCGCTGCCATCATCATTCCTGGTGTGATTTTATCGCAGTTAGGAATACAAACCATTCCATCAAACCAATGAGCAGATACGACGGTTTCTACAGAGTCAGCAATGATTTCACGGCTTGGCAATGAATATCTCATCCCGATATGACCCATGGCAATTCCATCATCGACGCCAATCGTATTGAATTCAAATGGCACACCGCCAGCTTCACGAATGGCTTCTTTCACAATCTTCCCGAATTCCTGAAGATGGACATGTCCTGGGACAATATCAATATAGGAATTACATACGGCAATAAATGGCTTGCCGAAATCCTCATCCTTTACCCCCGCCGCTCTTAGTAAGCTTCGGTGAGGTGCTCTGTCGATTCCTTGTTTAATCATATTACTGCGTAGTTCTGCCATCTGTTTAAAAAGCCTCCTATACTACAAGTCTTGTTGACTGCATGATTTTGAGTTGATTTTATTTTACAAATTTTCTGTTTATTTAGCCACCTATGAATGACTGATGACTAACATGGCTGCTGAAGCAAGCGCTCAGCAAGGTTCGTGTCATAAAATCTGACCTCCAATATTCTATATTGGTACTACTATATAGAGTTTTTTCGCATATTTCAACAATATTCAAAATAATTTTTCTAAAAAAATTTTTCTGTCTATCATTTTTAGAAAAACAAGCTGCTTTTCATTGGCAGCTTGTTCATCTTTCTCATCATTCGGATGCATTTTTTCTACTTTCTGTCATTTGTTTCCATACAGAGCCTTTCGCTTCTTCTCCATGCTCAATGCGCTCAATCGCCATTTTCACTTGAAGACTGACTTCAAACTCAGGGTCTTGCTCTGCTTCTTTTAATGCTTCAAGTGCCGTTTCGTCACCTTCTTCATAAAGGAACATAGCTGCACGCCAGCGGACAAGCTTACTCGGGTCCTTTAATGCTGCGATCATGGCTTCTATAGCACTAGGGTCACCAAGGTCAGAAATACAGTCGCCAGCCGTTCGGCGGACCGTCACTGTTTTGTCTTCGAGCCCCTTATATAAAATAGGCAGAATGGCAGGATCTTCAATCATGCCAGCATTCACAACGGCTTGTCTGCGAATAGACGTTTTTGGATCCTCCATTGCTTTCATTAAAACAGGTATATCCTTTTGCTCTGGCTGCATTTGCTCTAAATGGGCAAAACGTTTTTTCCAATCTTCCTCTTGCAGCATGTCTTCTGTTACATCATATGCCTTTCGGTTCACCTGTCTATCTACAGCTTCCTGCCCTTCTTTCACTGCCTCTGTTAATCGGGCTAAACGCTCATCATCATAGGCTGCTTGGAGCTCCTCTGTGACTTCCTGACCGATATCAGCAAATTCCCCAAAACGAACGCCGTGTTCTTTCCACACACGCTCAAACACGACATTGTCTGAGCTGCTTCTAAGCTTTAAAATGGCTGCTTGAAAACGTTCAGGCATACCAAACCGCTCTTCTCTTTCACCGTCTGACAGTTTGACCTGCATCGGAATCCCATTAAACATTTGGACAAACACTTTCACTTCACCAAATGTGTCATCGCCTGACTGCGATCCTTCCTGAAGACCTTCTGTTTCTTGTCCAAAAGCTTCTCTGACCTGTTGTAAAATTCCCTGCCAGTCAAACTTTGCATTTCGCTCGACCGCTAAGAAATCTGCGACATGATAAACCCCTTTTACACCTTCAATACTTAAAATACGCTTGATCATTTCTGGCGCTTCATCTTTTTGATCCTTTTTGTAGTTGTTGCTTTTACCGCCTGCAAGTGCTTCTGTCAAAATAACCTTCATGGTATTCGGACTTGGCGTTGGTTCTATTGCTGTTATTTTCATTGATATATCCTCCTTACACACATAAAGACCCTACTCATCTGTAAGGCCGCATTCTTCTTTCCACTTCTTGATAAATAAACACATCAATTCATGCCGCTCATCAGCAAGCTGCTTTCCTGCATGAGTGTTCATCAAGTCTTTTAATTTGAGCAGTTTTTCTTCCATATGCTTTAGCACAGAGCCCTGCTGCGTGTCCTCTGTATAATGGGGCTCACCTGTTGCGCCAGCATACGTAAACACTCTAGCGATACCGCTTGCTCCTATCGCATCCAGCCTATCCGCATCTTGAACAATGGTCCCTTCTAACGTCATTGGCCTAAACTGCTTATGCCGATGACGAAAAGACATCGTTGTAATAATGTCCATGATATAGCGGATATCCCGCGTGTCCAATTCCCACAAAAGGAGCTGGTTCTCAAGCTGCTCCTTCGTAACCTTCCATTCACTTGACAGCTTTTCATCAATGACATCATGTACAATCGCCGCCATTTCGATGATAAAAAGAGAGCCGCCTTCCTGATTTGCAATACGGACAGCAAGCTGGCGTACACGCGCAACATGAGCCGCATCGTGTCCAGTCGGTTCATCCTTCAGCCTATCTGAAACAAAGGAGGCAGCTGCCTCCAATTGTTTTCGCTGCATGACTGTCAGCATCTTATTTGTCCAACAGAGCGATGATTGAGCTTTCTAATTCTTTTGGTGGTGTTTTCGGAGAGAATCGTTCAGTGACTTCTCCGTTTTGGTCCACGATAAATTTTGTAAAATTCCATTTCACTGTTTTTGTCCCAAGCACACCTTTCGCTTCACTTGTTAAATGCTTGAACAGCGGGTGCGCCTCTTCGCCATTGACATCTACTTTCGCAAACATAGGGAAGGTCACTCCATAATTCAAAGAACAGAATTCTTGAATGGCTTCTTCTCCTTCTGGCTCTTGGTTCATAAATTGGTTACACGGAAATCCTAAAATTTCAAGGCCCTTTTCATGATATTGATCATATAGCTCTTGTAATTGTTTAAATTGAGGAGTCAGTCCACATTTGCTTGCTGTGTTTACAATAATGAGCACTTTTCCTTTGTAATCTGCCATCGATTTTTCCTGACCGTTAATGGTCTTGACCTGAATATCATAAATTGACATCTCATAGCCTCCTAGGATTCACTTTTTCCTATCGTAACATGCTTCTTTTAGAAAATCGCTTTTTATGCTCCCGTTTAAAAGAGTCCTGTCACACTGCCGTCTTCTAATAAATCCATTTCGAGAGCCGCAGGTTTTTTAGGCAATCCAGGCATTGTCAAAATGCTTCCGGTTAAGGCTACAATAAACCCTGCTCCTACAGATGGCTTTAACTCTCGAATCGTAATGGTAAAGCCTTTAGGTCTGCCGATTAAAGCTGGATCATCTGAAAGAGAATATTGTGTTTTTGCCATACAAACTGGCAAATGAGCCCAGCCGTTTTCCTCAATGGCAGCCAGCTGCTTTCTTGCTTTAGTTGTGAGCGTGACCCCATCTGCCCCGTAAACCACTTTGGCCACTTTAGATAACTTTTCTTCAATGGAATCATTCTCTTCATACAAATAGGTAAAATTGTTCTTTTTCTTTTCAATGAGTGCCGCTAGTTCCTCGGCAAGAGCTGTCCCGCCTTCGCCCCCTTCTTCCCATACATTCACGGCTTTGACTGGATGGCCATATTTGCCGCACCAATCTTCTATTGCTTGAATCTCTTCTTTTGTATCCGTAATAAACCGGTTTACCGCGACGATATATGGAAGACCAAAAGCTTGCACGGTTTCAATATGCTTTTCTAAATTATGTATACCTTCTAATACGGCGTGTGCATTCTCTTCTTTAAGTTCGGTTTTCTTCATTCCGCCATGCATCTTTAATGCTCTAACTGTTGCCACAATGACAACTGCACCAGGTTTGAAATCGCCAGCTCTTGTTTTAATGTGAAGGAACTTTTCTGCTCCAAGATCTGCTCCAAATCCAGCTTCTGTTACGACATAATCAGCTAATTTTGCTGCCATTTTGGTTGCAATTAAACTATTGCATCCATGTGCAATATTGGCAAAAGGACCGCCATGGACAAGGGCTGGGGTTCCTTCAATCGTTTGAACAAGGTTCGGTTTGAGGGCGTCTTTTAAAAGTAACGTCAGAACACCTTCATATCCAAGTGCTCCCACTGTGACTGGCTCGCCTTCTTGATTATAAGCAACAACAATAGAAGAAAGACGTTTTTTTAGGTCGTTTAAGTCTTCTGCTAAACAGAGGATCGCCATCATTTCGGAAGCCACTGTAATGTCAAATCCGTCCTCTCTAGGATACCCATTTAACTGACCGCCAAGTCCAACAACGACCTGTCTTAATGCACGATCGTTTAAATCAAGCACCCGCTTCCACACAATACGGCGCGTGTCGATGCCGAGTTCATTTCCGTGATGGATATGGTTATCAATAAATGCAGATAAGGCGTTATGTGCAGATGTAATGGCATGAAAATCTCCTGTGAAGTGAAGATTGATTTCTTCCATTGGCAGCACCTGTGAATATCCTCCGCCCGCTGCACCGCCTTTAATTCCCATTGTAGGACCTAATGATGGCTCACGCATCGCAATGATCGCTTTTTTGCCAATTTTTTCGAAGGCTTGACCAAGGCCGACAGTTACGGTGGATTTCCCCTCACCTGCTGGCGTAGGGTTGATCGAAGTGACAAGAATCACGTGCCCTTCTTTTTGTTCCTTTAAACGGTCAAAAATAGTCAAAGATATTTTCGCTTTTGTGAAACCATAGCATTCTAATTCTTCGTCATGTATTTGCAGCTTTGCTGCGATGTCTTGAATCGGTCTCAGCTTAGCCTTTTGGGCAATGTCAATATCTGATAAATGCTTTGTGATCATAACAAAATGGCCTCCTTTTTTTACAGAAACAGCATTCTTTTTTGCTCTATTTTTCATTGTAACATAATTGAAACATTGAAATATCGCCAGAAAGTTCCTATAATGAAGTGAAATTAGCTTTGGTTCAGGGGGTGGCGAGTTGCCTATTAACATACCAGTTCATCTGCCGGCAAAACAAATACTAGAGAGCGAAAATATTTTCGTCATGGATGAGACAAGGGCATTCAAGCAAGATATCCGTCCTTTGAATATCGTGATCTTAAATTTAATGCCAAAAAAAATACAAACTGAAACGCAGCTGCTGAGAATGCTCGGAAATTCTCCTTTGCAAGTGTACTTCACGTTTTTGATTCCAAGTACACATACACCGAAGAATACGTCGAGAGAGCATCTAGATGAATTTTATACGACCTTTGAATCGATCCGCCATAAAAAATTTGATGGAATGATCATCACTGGCGCACCAATTGAGCACTTACCTTTTGAAGAAGTTTCTTATTGGAAAGAGCTGCAGGACATTTTAGACTGGAGTAAAACCAATGTGACGTCTACCCTTCATATTTGCTGGGGGGCACAGGCAGGTTTATATCATCATTATGGGATTGAAAAAATCAAGCTTCCTGAGAAAAAATTTGGTGTATTTGAGCATCTTGTGAAAGAGAAAAAAGAAAGATTAGTCAGAGGTTTCGATGAAGTATACTATGTCCCACATTCTAGGCATACAGATATTAATACAGAACAATTAAAAAACACGCCGAATTTGAAGGTTTTGAGTATGTCTGAAGAAGCGGGTGTTTGTTTAATTGTTTCAGATGATGATAAACAAGTATTTTTAACTGGACATCCTGAATATGATACAGACACATTGATGCAGGAATATGAAAGAGATTTGTTGAAACATGATACAGTCCAAAAACCTGTCCACTATTTTATAGAAGATGGTGACACATTAGTCCCAGTAAATCGCTGGAAAGCCCATGCCACCTTATTGTTTATGAATTGGCTTAATTATTATGTTTATCAAGAGACACCATACGTTTGGGAATAAAATAGACTGTGGTCTGATGATAAATCGTCAAAATGTGTTAAAATACAAATGGCTCTGTCTTCCATTATCAATTGAATCTGTTTGTTTTTTAAAATTAGTTTAATTCTTTCGTAACGAATGATATGCTCTAACTGTTTATATGTTATCTTTATGTATATGTAGACCTATGAGATTAATAGTTTTCGTACGAAGTTTTGTTGTTGTTGATTACATTTGAGGTGAATATTCTTGAATACCAATAAAAAAATATTAATCTTGACCGCAAATTATGGAAATGGACATATGCAGGTAGCAAAAACACTGTATGATGAATGCAAATCCCAAGGGTTTGAACATGTTGTAGTTTCTAATTTGTATCAAGAATCAAATCCCATTGTGTCAGAAGTGACTCAATATTTATACTTGAAGAGCTTTTCCATTGGGAAACAATTTTATCGCTTGTTTTATTACGGTGTAGATAAAATTTACAATAAACGCAAATTTAACATTTATTTAAAGATGGGAAATAAGCGTCTCGACGAATTAATTCAATTACACAATCCGGATATCATCATTATTACATTCCCGATGATTGTTGTACCAGAATACCGAAACAAAACAGGTAAAGTGATTCCAACTTTTAACGTCATGACAGATTTTTGTCTTCATAAGATTTGGGTACATGAAAACATCGACCGATACTATGTTGCAACCGATTATGTGAAACAAAAATTAGTGGAAATCGGCACACATCCAAGCGATGTCAAGGTGACAGGCATTCCTATTAGACCACAATTTGAAGCAGACGTGCCAAAATCGATGATCTATAAGAAATATGGATTATCATCAGACAAAAAAGTTCTTCTCATCATGGCTGGTGCTCACGGTGTACTAAAAAATGTGAAGGAATTATGTGAGGCGCTGCTTCTCGACAGTGAAGTACAAATTGTTGTTGTATGCGGAAAAAACGCAGCGCTGAAACAATCGCTTAGCGAACTTGAAAAAGCACACCCAGATCAATTGAAGGCGCTTGGATATGTGGAACAAATTGATGAATTGTTCAGAGTAACAGATTGTATGATTACAAAACCAGGCGGCATTACTTTAACAGAAGCAACTGCAATCGGTGTCCCAGTCATTCTTTACAAGCCTGTCCCTGGACAAGAAAAGGAAAATGCTCTTTTCTTTGAGGATTATGGCGCTGCCATTGTCATTAACAGACATGAAGACATTTTAGAATCTGTGACCAACTTGCTGCAGGATGAAGAAAAATTAGAAACAATGAAACAAAACATGAAAAAACTGCACTTAAAACAATCTTCTCAAACCATTTTGGAAGATATCGTCGAGCAGTCAGATATCATCATGAATAACAAAACATATGCTCGCGCATTATCATAAAAAGGTGTCCGTCATTGACGGACACCTTTTCTTTACCCTTGATTTCCATTTGTTGTGTATACTTCCTCAAACGGTTGAACGACAACAAAGCCGCTTCCGCTAAACTTCATTTGAATTGACTCTCCGCTTCCCCTGCCAATAAAGGTTTTAAATGAAACATCTGTCACAAATTCAGTTTTTAAATCCCCTGACCAAGCAACTGTCGCATTCGGATCTGTATAAACAGAGTCACCCGGCTGAACAATGAGCGTCAGCGGCTCATAATGACTAGTGATTGCAACTAAGCCCGGTCCTTCTAATTTGACATTAAATAATCCGCCTGCAAGCATGCCAGACACTTTTTTCATCAATTTGATATCCCAGCGGACAGACGGTTCAAATGCGAGCAGGTCGTTTCCATTAACAAAAATGGATTCTCCTTGAGCCAAACGAAGAATCGAGATTTTTTTGCCTTGATCTGCCACATATAATTTCCCATCACCTGTCGCCTTCATTAATGAGGTGCCTTCTCCTGAGAGCATTTTTTTGAACATCTTTGAGACGCCGTGCTCAAAAACACCCTCACGTTCAAATTTGATTTTCCCTCGATAGGAAACCATGGAACCTGTTTTTGCCCAAATGGTGTCAGTCAAATTAATTTCTAAAAGCCTTGATGTTTCAAGTTCGAAGACCCCTTCTCCTTTATCTTCTTGCTGTGTATTCTGAACAAATTCTTCAAGTGTATAACGATTCATGATTGCACCTCTTTCTGTATTTTTTTTATATACGGACAAGCTGCATGCTAGGTTTCGAAAAGAACGTTTTATAGTTCATTGTTATTCACCAAAAAAACAAAAAAATCAAACATTCTGCTCAAAATTTGGCTCGCCGGCTTGACGCTTTACTTTTGATGGTGTATAGTGGAACCATCATTTAACAACTGCAAAGTCGTTAGGTGATGAAAATTTTTTTTAGTACGCCAAAAGGTGTGCTACAGTACTAGGAGGAAAAAGCAATATGCAAAACGGTAAAGTAAAATGGTTCAATAATGAAAAAGGTTTCGGCTTCATTGAAGTTGAAGGCGGAGACGATGTATTCGTTCACTTCACAGCTATCGAAGGAGACGGTTACAAGTCTTTAGAAGAAGGACAAGAAGTTTCTTTTGAAATCGTTGAAGGTAATCGTGGACCTCAAGCTGCAAACGTAACAAAAATCTAATCAACTAAATCAATGATGAAACGACAAAATAAAGAGAGGCATATGCCTCTCTTATTTGATTTTCAGCTGAATTTCAATTGCTAAAATATTTTGCTTCAGTCTTTGTTCAATTTCAGAAATATCTTTTTCGAGAAAAGGTCTTCCCTTCTTTGCTACATCTACTAGCTGCTCTAGATCGCTGTACACCTCTTGAAATGTTCGATGTAATACCGTTTCGAAATCCTTATTATCCATGCCGGCCTTCCCCTTTTCCTCTAATATCCGTCACTTAGTCAAAAAGTAACCCAACCAAAACTTTCTATAGTTATATCGGCTCATTTTTCAGAATATGTTCTTTTTTTACACATTCTCTTCGTGTTTTTTTTCATGAGCGGATGTTTGAGCAGGGAAAACCGGGGCGGCCGCTTATTTTTTAAGGAGCGTCTGCCCATATTCTTTTATTTTCTCTCCTACTGTGCATTGCTGAATACAAAAGGAGTGGGCGTATTTTTTGCCATATTCTTTTCGAAAATGCTTCTTAATCAAACAATCTGAACAATACGTGTCTTGGAGATCCGTCAATTCTTGTACTGCTGTTTTTTTATCCACATTATTCAGCTCCGTCTGCTTCTAATTTCAATTTACTTTCGATTGGGACGTCTGCAAGCATCTGCCTTGCAAGCTGATCCGCTTCTGCATTTTGTTTACGATCGATGACTTCATAGGTTGGCGTGAGCTTCAGCTCCTTTAAAGCCGCTTCAATCCGGTCGAGCCATTTGTTATGTACATCATCATAACAAGGCCATTCTCCTTTTAATTGATTCATGACAACAAGTGAATCGCCCCTAATCATGACAGAATTTCTGCTTGCCCCAAGGTCTTTTAAAGCTTTTACTGCCTCAAATAAAGCCGCATACTCTGCTTCATTATTGGTGATTCCTTGGAAGGGCTGATTTTTTCTTAAACGATAAGCATCTTCTCCGAGCTTATAGTAGACGACAACCCCAAGGCCAGAGTCGCCTGTTTCTTTGTGAAAACTTGCATCAAAATAGACCTGAAGCTGATCAACTTCAAACTTTAGTTCTTCATTTAGTTTTTCAAGCTCTTTAATAGACCACATCGCCCCTTTTTCATCTTCAAATGATAGGAGTGACTGTGGTTCTTTTTTGTCGATATGTTTTGCTAAAATCAAGGCCTCTTTTAGCTCCATCCAATCTTCTTGGAAAAAAGCAATGGACCCAATGGATTTCACTTTCATTGTATAGTGTGCTCTTAATTTCATTGATCACATCACCTTCCTAAGCTTTTAAGGTAAACGTTCGTTATGCTATAATCAAAAAGTTACATTTTACAATGAGAAAGGAAGTTCATGTCACTTGTTTAATGAAGGTATTTGGATCTTATTTGCGATCATTAATTTTATCATTGTTCTTCTATTTTATAAAGGATTTGGCAAAATGGGGCTTTTCGTCTGGATTGGCTTTGCGACGGTTGCTGCAAATTTACAAGTGGTCAAAACCGTTGAATTGTTTGGCTTAACAGCAACACTTGGAAACATTTTATATGGAAGTGTGTTTTTTGCAACGGACGTATTAAATGAAAAATATGGACAAAATGAAGCGAGAAAAGCTGTCTGGATTGGTTTTGCCACTCTTTTAACGCTAACCGTTGTCATGCAGGAGGCTTTGCTATTCCATCCCGCTCCATCCGACATTTCTCAAACATCGCTGGAAACCATATTTGGCTTTATGCCAAGGGTCGCACTTGGCAGTCTTGCTGCTTATATCATCAGTCAAATGTTAGATGTTTATGTATATTCGTTTATTCGCCGGATATTTCCTTCCGATGGTGCGCTCTGGGTGCGTAACGCTGGAAGTACGATGATTAGCCAGCTGCTTGATACACTGATCTTCACAACTATTGCCTTTCTTGGCACCTATCCATTTCATGTATGGATTGAAATCTTCATCACGACTTATGTGATTAAATTTATCGTCGCCGCGATTGGGACACCATACGCGTATGCAGCGAAAAAAATGGTTCCGCTTGATGAAAGGGTGAAATAAATTGCCAGCTGAAATATACATTGATGGTGCTAGCGCAGGTAATCCAGGTCCCTCTGGCATCGGCATTTTCATTAAATATGATGGAAAGGCAGAATCTTTCTCAATTCCTCTCGGATCAATGAGCAATCACGAAGCAGAATTTACCGCTCTCATTGAAGGGATGAAAATTTGCGTAGAAAAAGGACTGCGTTCCGTTTCGTTCCGAACAGATTCACAGGTAGTTGACCGTGCGGCCAATGCAGGATTTGCTAAAAATCCAGCCTTTCAGCATTTTATAAAAGAGATGATCGAGCTTCAAAGCCAGTTTGATTTATTTTTCATTAAGTGGATTCCAAGCAAGGAAAATCAAGCAGCTGATCAGCTCGCTAGAAAAGCGATTCACCTTTCTAAAGGATGAATCGCTTTTTTTCGGTTATGCTAATGTATGAGGTGATACTGATTGGATAAAGAGAATAAAGGTCGTGTCACAAATGGGACAACCCCTCAAGGTGATGCGCAAACAAAAGATAAACAGCCACTATCTCAGCTCGAAAATAGAGCGAAGAAAAGCAATACAAAAAGATAAACCTAGAGATCGGCTTTAGCTGATCTCTATTTTACTTAATCGATTCACCATCGGTTCAATCCCTTTGATTTGATGGTATCGCAGCATGGAAGCAGCCCGTTCATGATTAATGTTCATCTTCGTCTCATCAATTGGACAGCTCAGCGGGACATCACATTTGATCTCTGCCAATAGACGGGAGAGCTTCAAATCTTCTAATCCTGCTTGCATTTTCTTTTGCTGTGCGGCTGTTAGTTTATGAACATTTTCTAATAATCCATCAATGGTTTGATATGTTTGAATAAATTTTAATGCTGTTTTTTCTCCGATTCCTTTGACGCCAGGGTAATTATCACTTGAATCCCCCATAAGTGCTTTCATATCGATCAGCGCCTTTGGAGAGATGCCCATTTCCTCTTCAAATAAGGCTTTTGTATAATGCTTATAGTTCCCAATTCCTTTTTGCATTAGAGCAACAGTCACTTGCTCATTCAAAATCTGAAGCAAATCTTTGTCTCCAGTTAGAACAGTCACACGTGCTTCATTCTGATAGAGTGCAGCCAGCGTGCCGATACAATCATCTGCCTCAAAGCCCTTTAAACCAACGTTTACAATTCCTAATTCTTCTGTCGCTTCCTTTGCTAAATCGAATTGCGGAATGAGCTCGACAGGCGCCTCTCCTCGATTTGCTTTATAATCTTGAAACAATTCATTTCGGTATGTTTGGCTTCCCATATCCCAGCAGCAAACAATATGAGTTGGCTCAAATGTCTGAACAGCGGTTAATAAATGCTTCAAATAGCCATTCACTCCATTTGTCGGGACACCGTGATCATTTATCATAAAATTGCGATGGACAGCCGTTGCATAGAACGATCTGAACAGAAGCGCCATGCCATCAACAAGCAGTACGTGTTTATTCATTCTTATAAACTCCCTTTTTCAAAACAATACTCCTATTCTATCACAGAACATAGAATTCGACATAAAAAAGGCGCCTTCTTCTTTTGGAAAAGAAGTGGCACCTTTGGATTACTTTTGACCGTATTGCATTTTTTTCGATTCTGCTTCTGCGTAGGACGGCATCTCTTTTTGTTTAGGGTTACGCTCATCCTGCTTTTTTGCATGCTGCTTTTTTTCCATCATCATTCCCCTTTCTCGGTTCACTTGTTAAGATGACCAAAAAAGAGAAAGTTACTCTTTACTTCTGTTTTCGTTCGACATACTCCTTAACCATATCAATCGTGACATGCTTACGCAGCGGAACAATTCCGCCCCGTGCAAGCTCATTCATCTTTGAGGTAATCGCATTGATATCGTCAGTTGTAAAAGGTTCGTTTTGCTCACACTTGAAAACAGCAGTCTCTATTGCCTGCTCTCTTTTCTGCTCAAGCGCAAGAAACGACTTGATATGAGCATTCTGTTTTTGTGAATGTGCGGAAATCTCTTCGTGTACGCTCGTCATTTTTTATCAACTGCTTTCTTTTTTATATAGTCTATCATGAATCAAATGGTTTTCAACTGGTTCTTCCATTCATTTGTTTGCTTGTATACTTGTTCTATCATCGCCTGCTCTTTCGCATCTGTCGTCAAGCTCATGATAAATGTTTGTTTTTGTTCACTCAGCTGCTTGAGCGCTTCTGTTTCATATCTTTCAGTAAAGGTTTTCACCATCATATCGTATCTGCTCTGTAATTCTTCTTTTTCTTTATCTGCCCATTTCGTCGTTAACTGGAAAAGGACATCTCGAATCGCTTCAATAAACGCTGTCTTCCCGTTCTGTTCGAAGAAAGCTTTCGCTGATTTTTGCTTCTTTAAGAGCGGCTCAAACGGAGTCAGGTCCGCTTCCACTTCAATTTGTTTCAGCTCTGCATTTTTCTCATCTGGCGGCGACAGCCGGAGAGAAAAGTAAGGATCTTCTGCACATGCAGCCTGCAATCCTTTCTCCCACTCCTCTTTGAAATATTGAGTGATAAACGATTCCATTCGAATATCAAGCGCCTTTAGCTCCTGTACAAATTCAAATTCATAATCCTTTAGCGCCTGTTCAAGCGCTTTTTTCAACTCCTGTCTGAAGTCCCCTTGAGATATTCCAGGATAAAAGGCTGTCTTTAACAGATCATTTGCATAAAGTGACAAGCGCTGAACAATGTGGTAAAGCTGTTCATGCAAGTCCTTTTTCACACTTTCTGTCACTAGCTTAGATCGTTTAATATGGCTCATTTGATCAACGATCGCTTCATAGGATGTGTCTATCTTTTTCTTTTCCGCTTGCTTTTCATCTTCTGACTGATGCAGTGTCTCATGCAGCTTGTCAACTGTTCTACATAATGTACTGGCTTCAAAATACAGAAGCTCAATCGCATCTTTCGTTAATTCTTCCTCAATAAAATAGTCGAGTTGTGTTCTAAGCTGTGCATACTGGTTATAAGGCGACTGGCCCTTGCCTTCTATCTCTTCCTTACTCGATACATGATGAAGGTTTGGATGCCTGATGCCTTCTTTTGTGAGCTCATTTTTCACATAGTCAAAGACGGTTTCAAGCTCTGCTTGATCCTTTGCGAGGTCAGCTGCATTGATAATAAAAAACATTTTATCCATGCTAAATGAATCTTTTACAAGCCCGAGTTTGCGTAAAAATGACCGGTCTGCTTTTGAGAAAGAATGCTGGTAGTAAGTTAAATAAAGAAGGGCATCAGCATCCTTCATATATTGAAAGGCAATCTCTGTATGACGTTTATTCATACTGCTGGCGCCTGGTGTATCAACAATCGTCAGTCCTTTATCTGTTAAAGGTGTACTTAAATACACCGTCACTTCCTTCACCACACAAGAAACAGCCTCTTCAGCCACATATGGCTTTAATTCTTGAAGGGTGACATTAAGCGGCGTTTGTTTATGAATGGAATCACGGAACTTGTCATGAGCATTTAAAAAATGTTCAACAATGATGCGATGATCCTGTTCAAGCTCTCTTTTTTTCAGCGCTCGCTCTAGTTTCGCTTGAAACGTATCTCCCTTTTCTCCTGTTATAGAAAAACCGAGAATTTGATCGAGTTCCTCTAATATTTCCTGCTCGGTTTTGAACACCACTTTCACACTTTCATGCGGATGGTCTTCTGTCGGCCTCGTCAGCTTATTGATCGTGGCCGTAGTTGGTGTAGGAGATGATGGCAGCACCTTTCTCCCAACTAGGGCATTGGCAAACGAAGATTTCCCCGAACTAAAAGCACCGAATAAGGCGAGTGTAAATTCCTTCGCTTGCAGCCGCTTTGTTCGTTTTTCAAAGGACTTTCTTTGAGACCCAAGCGCGTTTAATGGCATTAACATTTGAGAAAGCTGCTCAAACTGGTCAATCGACTGCGCTGTCGTGATGTGCTGTGATTGACGCATTTGATCAAGCTCTGTCTGCTGCTGATTTTCTTTCTCGCTTTCTTCCGCATGAGTTGCCGTTTGATTCTGCTTTAGCTCGTCATGCTGCACCCGATGTTTTTTCGCATAAAACCAATCTTCTTCGACCTGCTCATTTGTTCCGTTTTTCCATATATCCCATATATGTTCAATATCTCTTCTGATTTGATCATTATTTTCCATGCTTTGCTCCAGCGCTTGGAGCTCCTGAGCTGCCTGAGCCCATTTTTCTTGCTGCTTTCCCTCTTCATTCATGAGCTGGGTTTTCAGCATCTCGGTCATTTGTTCAATCAATGGTATTGCTTTCTGTTTGGTCTGTCTTTTCAGTGCTTCACCAGCATCTTTCGCATATTGCAAAACGTATTCATTTGAAAATGTTGCACCATGATGGATCACGTTTTCAAGCAGTGATTCTTCTACAGGCGTTTCAAATGCCATCACTTGATTTAATAGCTCTTCACCAAGCTGATGCTTCTTGACTTCTTTTTTGAGCAGCTCCGCAATATGCCAGTCCACTTCTGCTTTCATTCTTGCTTTGACATCTGCTAAGAAATCGTTCGCTCGCTTTTCTTTTTCCTGCTCGGTTTTATTTTTAGCGAACAGCAGTCCTACCTTAAAGCCGGGTGCTTTCGATTCAATATAGTCACTTGCGAGCTCTCTCATTTTAAATGGGGTTAGGTTTGCATTTTTTAAAATGTTCTCGACTTCAGAAGACACTTCATCTTCTAACTGTTTCGCTCCATTTTCAATGAAGCTTCTTTTCGCTTCAAGTTCCTTGACCTCTTTTCTTTTTTCTTGAAGCTGTAAATCAAGATCCTCTTCCTGCAGCTCTTCTTTTAGCGAGCCCATATGTTCTTTTAAAACATGCTCTATTTTCTGCTCGGTATAGGCGCGAAGCGATGCTTTCGGCAATGTTTGTAATTCTTGCAGTTTCTCGATTAAACGAATCATTTCGTTTTTTGGATGTGACTCATCAGTTACAGATGTAAAGTATAAATGTTCTTCTTCAATGCCTTCTTTTTGAAGCATATCAACTACTTGATTTTTGTAGTCTTCAAACGCTGTCTCATGCTCATCATGTCGGTCGACTTGGTTTACGATGAAATAAAGATTTGGCACTTTCTCTTTAATGGAGCGAATGAAACGAATGTTTTCCTCCGAATGAACATGGTTGTAGTGGACAACATAAAAAAGAGCATCTGCTTGATGAAGAATAGACGCAGCAGATAAAAAGTGGGCATGATCCGTTGAATCAATTCCGGGCGTATCAATCAGTGCCACCTTTTCTTCCAGTCCTCTATAGTCACCGCTAATTTCCACCATTTCAATCTGTTCTCCATCCTTACAGAAACGCTGAACGGCTTCTTTATCATAAGAACCGCTCATTTTTGCAAAACGGCCATCTGAGGTGTGAAGCTTTACTTCACTCTCCCCTTTCCGCACGACGACCAAGTTTGCACTTGTTGGGATTGGGCTCGTTGGCAGGATGTGATCATGAAGCAGATGATTCACAAGTGACGACTTTCCAGCAGAATAGTGGCCGGTAAATGCAATGTACACTTCTTCTTCTGCTTCCTTTTTGATAATCGATGCAAGTTTGGCTGCGCGTTCATGATCATCCCTTTTGAGAAGGCTTTGATATAAAGCACCTGTGGTTTGAACGAGCGAATCTCGAATAGACAAGTCTTTCATGACGATAAACCCCTTTGTTTTTAGAAAAGTCAGTTATGTATGTGATACCATTTTACACAAAATAAAGAGATTTTTCTTCTGATCTGAGGAAATAAAAAAAATCTGCTGCCCGATCAGTCGCAATTGACTGCGATCAGGAAGCAGATTTTTTAGAAACACCTTTTAATACGAATCCAATTAATAGGCTGTATACACAGACCGTACCGAGTAAGAAAACCATTGTCATGTGATCACCTTCCATCCTTCGTGATTGAGAATGCTTATCATTAATGAAAGTGTATCACAATTGATAATGATTTTCAATATTAATTTAACAAATACTGATTGAGCGCTTTCTCTTCTGTTTGAATTCTCACGGCCATCATCCATGCATTTAAACATGTAAACAAAATGGCGGTAAAATAAGCATTAAACAAAAGCGGGATCAGCATAAGCTCAATCGCCACCACTACATAGTTAGGATGCTTTAACCAGCGATAAGGTCCTTTTTTAACAATCATCGCATTTGGTACAACTAAAATCTTTGTATTCCAATACGTCCCAAGAGAACATAATGCCCAGTATCGAATCACCTGTGTGGCCAGCAGAAAAACGAGCAGCACAAGAAAATAGCGCGACGGCGCCTTGTTTAACCCCCATACCTCAACCATGAGTGAGAGAAAAAAGCCCGCATGCATAGCAACCATATAAGGATAATGACTAGCACCAAATTCAATGGCACCGATCGCTTTCACTTTCTTTTCATTTCTTTTGGCCACAAGCATTTCAATAAGCCGCTGACAAACGAAGAAACCAATGATCAGCCAAACGATCATGACATGACCTCCTCCCATTTCATAAGCAATAGCTCTGAGGAAAAGCCAGGGCCAAGCGCTCCGCAAAGCCCCATATCCCCCGCTTCAGCGGATTGATGTACAAGATAATGTTTGATCACATACAAAACTGTGGCAGAGGACATATTCCCGTGTTGTTTGAGTACTTCTTTTGATGAAAAAAGCTGATCCTCTTGTAAGGATAGACTATCAATATAGGCATCAATCACTTTTTTCCCTCCAGGATGAGCAAGAAAAACCGATAGGTCTTCTGCCGAATACCCTTGCTGCTCTAAAAATTGATCGACTTGCTCCTTTAACCAGCCTGAAATAATGGAAGGGATGTCACGGGAGAAAATAACCCGAAAGCCGTCACTTGTAAATTCCCAGCCCATCACATCCTCAGACTCTTTCATTGTGACGGATTGTGTACCAAGCACTCTAGGAACTGTTTTTAGATTGGCGTATTCAGATACACCTTTTTCTCCAGTTAAGAGTACCGCTGCTGTCCCGTCTCCGAACAAAGATGTACCGATTAAATTGCTTTTTGATTGATCTTGCGGCTGAAAGGTTAAACTGCACAGTTCACAGGCAACAACCAGCACCTTTGCTTCTGGAAATGCCCTTATGTATTCGTAAGCCCGGGACAACCCTGCCGCTCCGCCTCCGCACCCTAATCCCCAGATCGGCACTCGTTTCGTATAAGGCGAAAAAGGAAGAACGTTCATCAGTTTTGCATCAAGACTTGGTGTCGAAAGTCCGGTGCTTGAAATAAAAAATAATGCATCAATCTCTTCAAATGGAATCGGCTTTTTCAGGAACGCCTTCTCATGAAGACAATGTATGACCGCTTCTTTTGCATGAGCCAATGCTTTTTCCAAATAGAGATTGTTTTTCTCCTCAAAAGAGTGGTGCGTCTGATACCATTCAATTGGCTGCACAAATTGTCTACTCTCGATTTCTCCGTTTTGAAAAGCTCTCAGCAGCCGGTCGATATCTTTAAACGATCGTTTAAATTGAGATCTTGCAAAATCAGCCGCCTTTTTCTGATTCACATGATGTTCTGGCAGACTCGTTCCAACAGAAAGAATGTACGCCATCGGCTTCACCTCTTTTTTCGATTAATATCCCCTATCGAAAAAAGGATATACATGCCAAAACGTCACAATTCAGTCAAAATATTTTCCTCCGTCTAACTTTTTGTCTTGACGACAATTGATAAATATTGGATAATATAGGTGAAAACATGATGTAGTTTTCCTCCTTCACAGGTTCGTTCTAAGCCAAGCGAACCTGCTTTTTTTATGCAAAAAAACACTTCTAAAAGAGAAGTGTTCAGACCGTAGACAACCCCCCCTTTACTTATACAACACTTTCATACGGAATCTCCCCTTCGCTTCGCATGAATGGTTAAATCTGATGCTATCTCAGCGTATAAATATTAACGTTTCGATCATTATTCAGAATGATTTCATTTAAACATGAATGGATCACCTTTTTTTGCTGATCAACACAAAATAATAACCATAAATTCCTAATTTATTTGAATTTTCTATATTAAAAGGATTTTTTCCACTATATACATAATCAATATGAGTACCAAGAAAAACAGTGAAAAAAGAAAGAATCTACAACATGGTTCGGCTCAAAATTTAATTGACTGGAGTGATTGTAATGAAAAAGGTTTCCAAAAAAAAGACTCCCTACAACACGATACTTCTCTCAAAGGTAATTGGTTTAGTGCTTCTTACACTGTTTCTCTTTTTTATCTGGGATATGTCTAAACCCCATTTGCAGGCGACAAATGGGCAAGCAAAAAATGTTGCCAGCAGTGACTTCCGTGACACAAGCATCAGTCTGAAAGCAAAAGATCAGTCTACAAGAACATTGGATACACATTTTAAGACCAATCCAAACCAACAGGCAACGAATAAAACGGTCTTTTTAACATTTGATGATGGTCCTTCTGCTACATCAAATCAGCTAAGCACATCACGTGAAGGCGACGTTCTTCATGCTTGGACCGCAAATCCAAGCACACCAATCAGCTGTGAAAAGACTTTATCAAGAAGGACATCAATTAGGTCTTCATGGCATGACGCATGATATAAATCTCTTTTATCAGAACAGCGAGTCTCCCGCAAATGAAATGAAAGAAGCTCAGCGTATTCTTGCCTCTGTTACAGGCGTCTACAGCCGTCTTGTAAGAACCCCCTATGGCAGTGTTCCAAATTTAACATATCATCAAAAAGTACGTTTAAACCAAAATGGCTTTATTTACTGGGACTGGACGATTGATAGCCTTGACTGGAGATATAAAAACTCACAATATGTTCCAGAGGTATTGAATCAATTGCAAATGTTTGAGGAAAATAAACCATGGGAACCAAAAGTTATATTAATGCATGATCAACCCTCTACCACAAACTATTTAGATAGCCTGATTATACAGCTAAAAGCAAGGGGCTATACATTTGCAGTCATTAACGAAACAATGCCGCCGGTACAACATTAATAGTGCTAATCACAAAAAGCCCGTATCCAAAAGATGCGGGCTTTCAGCTTGTAGACAAACCCTCACACGCTCCTTCTTAGGATCCTAGGACTTCAAAGGTTTTTTATCAAGCTAAAAAGAAGACAAAGAGCTAAAATAAAAGGTCATTTTAGCTCTTTGTCCATAATCTGAACCCCTCTCCAAGAGAGGGGTTTACATAACAGATTGCTTAGGTTCTTCTACCAGGTCATGCCCGGCTTCTTTTTTAAAAGGAATCATGTGATAAATAATATGAAGCAAAATTGCGGTAAAGCTTCCGGCCACAATGCCGTTACTTGTTAATAATTTAATCGATTCTGGCAGATGCTCAAACATTTGCGGTACGACGGTAACACCTAAGCCGATTCCCACAGAGCAAGCAACAATCAGCAAGTTCTCCTGCTTTGCAAAGTCCACGCGCGAGAGCATTTTAATACCGTATGCAATGACCATGCCAAACATGGCAACCATTGCACCGCCAAGAACTGACTTTGGAATAATCGTCGTAAAGGCAGCGATTTTAGGAAAAAGACCAAATAACATGAGCAATGCCCCTGTTACGACAATGACTTGGTTTTTCTTGACGCCTGTTAACTGGATCAATCCAACGTTTTGCGAGTAAGCTGTGTACGGAAAAGCATTGAAGATTCCGCCTAATAACACAGCAATCCCCTCTGCCCGATAGCCTTTAGCCAAATCCTTCTCTTTTAATGAACGGTTTGTTAAATCACCTAGTGCGAAATAAACGCCTGTTGATTCAACTAATGACACAATCGCAACTAACGTCATGGTCATGATCGGTGCAAATTCAAAGGTCGGCATACCAAAATAAAATGGCTCAATCATGCGGAAAACCTGGGCGTTTGCCACCTCAGCTGTCTCCACTTTTCCCATAAACGCAGCAACTGCTGTCCCAAGAAGAATACCGATTAAAATGGCGATCGCCTTCATAAACCCTTTCGTGAATCGATAGAGCAGTACAATGATAAACAGCACAAGAAAAGCGAGCCCTAGATTCTCAAAAGAACCATAATCCGCACTTCCTTCTCCTCCTGCCATATTATTCATCGCTACAGGAATAAGGGTGATACCAATAATAGTGACGACAGAACCTGTTACAACAGGCGGGAAAAATTTCACAAGCTTTCCAAAGAAAAAAGAAAGAAGAATGACAATACATCCAGAAGCGATAATACTTCCATAGATAGACGAAATTCCATACTTAGAGCCAATCGCAATCATAGGAGAAACTGCTGTAAAAGTACAGCCTAATACAACAGGCAGACCGATCCCAAAAAAGCGGTTTTTCCATACTTGAAGCAATGTGGCCGCCCCGCACATGAAAATATCCGCAGAGATTAAGTAAGTCAGCTGTGCAGGCGTGAGCCCAAGCGCATCTCCAACAATGAGCGGCACAAGAACAGCCCCTGCATACATCGCCAGTACATGCTGAATGCCCAGCGAGAGCGTTTTGACTTTTTTAGCGGCACTCATGATTGTACCTCCCGTACAAACGTGACTTTCCCTTCCTCAAGTGATTCAATACGTGCGAGGGATTCGACGCGGTAGCCCATTTGCAAAAGCGCATTTCTTCCGGGCTGGAATGACTTTTCAATGACAATGCCAAATCCAGCTACTTTCGCCTTCGCCTGCTTTGCAATCGCAGCAAGCCCTTTTGCAGCTTCGCCATTTGCTAAAAAGTCATCGATGATTAACACACAATCATTTTCACTCAGATGCGTATTTGAGACAGCAATCGTGCTTTCTACTTTTTTCGTAAAAGAGTACACACTGGCTGTTAACAGGTTATCCGTTAATGTGAGTGATTGACGTTTTCTTGCAAACACAACAGGTACTTGAAGAGCAAGCCCAGCCATCACAGCAGGCGCGATGCCTGAAGATTCGATTGTGATGATTTTTGTAATGCCATCATGCTTAAATAATCTAGCAAACTCTTGCCCGATCTCATGCATTAACACAGGATCAATTTGATGATTTAAAAAAGCATCTACCTTTAACACTTGATTTGACAGAACGATTCCTTCGTTCTCAATTTTTTGACGTAACAATTCCATCATTCTTCCCCCTAGCATATTGGCAAACATTTAATTTTTTGCATAAAAAAAGCATTGCTGTCCATGAGGAGCAAGCAATGCGAAAACGATCCACGGATCTTCAGCTCAAACAAGAGCTGTTTCATTTTGCTCACTCATAGTCGGACCGTATCGGTGTCCGGTAGAAACTTGCGTGCCATCATCACGCGATTATATGAGTGTTATAGTGTTCAAATTATAACAAGATTTCAGACGCTTGGAAAGCACTTTTCCAGAAAAATACCGAACTAAAATAATAGATCAGCGCAAAATGTTCGTTTTTAGAATATTCAAGCATCAAAAAAGCACCCCTCTCACGAAAGGGTGCCCTTCTTTTATGATAAATACAGTTTCGTATATTTATCCGTTAAGTAGTCGATTAAATATTGAACATTTAATTCTTCGCCTGTTGCATCTTGAATGATTTCAGATGGCTTTTTCCGTTTTCCATGCTGGTGAACATGTTCTGTAAGCCATTCTTTTATCGGTGCAAAAGACCCATTTTGAATGAGCTTATCAAAATTTGGTAAATCTTTGATCATTTGCTGCTTTAATTGCGCCGCATACATGTAACCAAGGGCATATGAAGGGAAATATCCAAAGCTTCCATCAGACCAGTGAACATCCTGCAAGATACCGAGTGCATCATTAGGAGGCGTAATGCCAAGATACGCTTGATATTTTTCATTCCAAAGTGCAGGCAGATCTTCAACCGCTACTTCTTCATTGAAAATTGCTTTCTCAATTTCATAGCGGATGATAATGTGAAGCGGATACGTCAGTTCATCGGCTTCTATTCGAATGTAAGTCGGCTTCGATTCATTCACTGCATGCACAAAGTCATCTAAGGAAACATCTTTAAATTGCGCAGGAGAGGCTTCTTGCAGCTTTTGATAATACGTTTTCCAGAAATCTTCGTGTCTGCCGATAAAGTTCTCAAAGAAAAGAGACTGTGATTCATGGATACCCATCGAAGTGCCATCACATAAAAGTGTTCCGCTCAGTGCTTCATCAATGTTTTGCTCATAGATCGCATGACCACATTCATGAATCGTGCCAAAGATCGCCATTCGAAAATCATGTTCATCGTAACGGGTCGTCACACGTACATCGCCTCTGCTTAAAGTCACTGCAAATGGATGGACTGTTGTATCAAGGCGACCTGCGTCAAAGTCATATCCTAATTCTTTTAAGAAAAAGAGGCTCAATTCCTTTTGTTTATCGATTGGAAAGCTTTTCGATAAAAATGAAGTATCCGGCTTATTAGGAGAGGCTTCGATTTTTTTCACGAGAGGAACGATGGCGTCACGAAGTGCACCAAATTTTTGATCAAGCTGTTCAACCGTCATATCTGGCTCATAGTTATTGAGCAGCACATCATAAGGCGTTTTTTTCACGCCCCAATATTGGATGAAACGCTTGTTAAAGTCAATGAGCTGTTTTAAATATGGTGCAAAGAGAGAAAAGTCTGATTTCTCCCTTGCTTCTACCCAAACATGCTCTGCTTTTGATTGCAAAATCGAGTATTCTTTAAATTCTTCTTTCGGAATTTTGCTGTTTTCATCATATTCTTTTTGTGATAATTCGAGCGCCTTCTGTGTATCTTTTGACAGCTCATCTCGATGTTTGTTTAATGCGAGAAGAAGATCTCTCATTTCATCAGAAGTCTTCATATTAAAAATATCACTTGATAATTGACCGATCGTTTCAGCTCTAAAATCCGCACTTTTTTTAGGTGCTTGTGTTCTAGAGTCCCAATAAAGTAAATGGAGCGCCTCTGTATAATGGGCGATTTTCCCTAGTAATTGATAAAACGCTTTCTCAGTTGCTTCAAGACTCATGCGCTTGTTCCCCCAATCAATAAAATATGTATGTACGTTTCAAGGCTACTTCAATGAATGTTCTTTTGTCAATGAAAAAGGAGGATACACAGTGGTATCCTCCTCATTTGCAAGTTTTCATCTATTTAGGATGTGATGATGGGCTTCACTGGCAGGACGGATTCAATTTTACTTTGAAGCTCAGTATCTTCCTTACGATCAAAGTAAATATGAATGCTTCCTGCATCTTGGCTTGTCCGGATCAGTCTTCCGATACCTTGGCGTAAGCGAAGCAGCATATACGGAAGGTCAACTTCAGCATGTGCATCCTTTGCTTCATTCCGTTTCGCTTCAAATACCGGATCATGCGGCGGATAAGGAAGTCCCCAGATGATCACATTCGTTAATGATTGACCTGGAATATCAAGCCCTTCCCACAGATGAACAGAGCATAACACGGATGTCTCATCAGCTTGGAACTTTTGAACAATCGTGCTGATTTCCTCGTCTCCCTCAAAATATACGTCAAACGGCAGTGATTCATTTGCTGCCTCAAGCTGCTTTCTAAAGAAATGGAGTTCGTCAAATGAAGGGAATAATATCAGAGATCGTCCTCCATTTTCTTTCAGCTGAGTGATCACTTGCTGTGCTTTAGCCTCTTGCTCAGTGAGCTGCTGAATTCCGTGGAAATAAATCTTCATTTGTTCATCGTAATCATACGGCGAAGCGACACTCATTGATAAGTAATCTTTAATCCCAAGACTTTCAGCTAAATAATCAAAGGATTGATTCTCAGACAATGTAGCGGAAGAGAAAATATATGGTCTTTTTTGCGAGAATACTTTTTCGCCAAGTACCTCTGCAACCGTCTTCGGCATCACAACAAATGTTGTATCTAATTCCTGTTTTTCCAGCCAGCTAATGGCATTTTTTTGATAAAGCGATAAAGAATACGCCATTTGTTCAATGTATTCTTCCACAACAGATAATTCATATTGATCGATCGTATACATCTCAGATTCAAACACGAGCGCTTCTCCGATTTTTTCAAGCAAGTCACACAATTCACTTGCAGAACGCTTCACCTCATCCACACGCCCAATTTCAAGCCGGTGCGAGCCTTTGACTTCTTTGGCATGTGTTTTTAAGAGATAAAAGAACTCATCGTTTGTTGCAAGTGCATCTTCAACAAGCTCTGCAAATTCTTCGCGTATGTCGTTTTGCAAAAGACGTTCCAAAAATGTTTCGAGCGTTGATTGCTTCACTCGGTAAGTTAACGCTTTTTGTGCGGCAAACTCGAGAAGATGTCCTTCATCAAATACAACGGAGCTATGCTCAGGAAGCAGCGGAAGCTGGCCCTCACGTTTTCGGGATTCCTTCGTCCACACATGCTCCATGTAAAAATCGTGTGAACAAATGATGAGGTCTGTCGCTTTCCGGTAATGATCTCTTGATAAATTCAGACCGCAGCGATGACGCATGTCGCACGTCAGGCAGTCCTGAAACGAGTCATAGCCAATTCGTGACCATTCATCATTTGATAATTCTGGATACTCTTTTCGATCGCCATACGGATAAAAGGTTTGCATGCCATGAGATTCATGAACAAATGAAGGAAGTGATTCATAAATATCGAGCCACTTTTCATCATCTTCACGCTGCATCGTTTTCTCTAGTTTTTTTAAGCATAAATATTGATCATGCGATTTACTTAATCTCGCATCTATTTGAATATCAAGGTGATTGGCAATTTTATAGATATCACCTTCTTGTTTAACGAGCTGTTCAATTAACGTTTCGTCTGCACATGCAATAATCGCAGGCTTCCCTGTATACCTTGCATATGTGACGGCAAATAATAGATAGACGATGGTTTTGCCTGTGCCTACCCCAGCTTCGGCAAACATCACACTTTTTTCTTTAAAGGCTCTTTCTAGCTGAAAAGCCATAAATATTTGTTCATCTCGAAGATCAAAGCCCTTTTCTGGCAAAATGTCATAAAACACATCACCAATCCAGTTGCCCAGTTCTTCGTAAAAATTATGTTCTTTTGATAATGAAAAAGGCAAACGAGATGCTGTCACCTGCTTCAACCCCCAACTTTTGAATCATTCAGACATTCAATAGTACCATTTACGCTGGGGAAAAACAATCTTTTTTTATGAGCGCAGGCGATGTTGATAGTTTTCCTTCATTAAAAAGGCATGCTCAGAACGTTCTATGTATGCCTGAGCCAGCGCTAAATCTTCGATGGCTGCCGTAAGCTGAGCAGATTGTCCACCTTCATGCCCTTCTATTTCTTGAGCAGTCGAAGTGAGTGCTTTTTGGATTAACTGAATTTGATCATAATGAATCATAAAGACACCTCTTTTTTTAGAATCAAGTTCAGTTTATTCCGCCATGCGAGGAGTTATACCTTTTCAGCATAAAAAAGCCGCACCTTTTTTCGGTGCGGCCATTATTACGATTCGGTTGTTTGCTTTCTAGGCGGGCGTTTTCCCCAATATTGATAATAGTCTGTTTTGATAAATCCATTAAACAGTTTTCTTTTTTTCGTCGCTTTTCTTCCGAAGCACTCTTCGAATTTTTCGTGTGACGTTAAGATGTAAATGGACCAGGTGTCTAGGTTCTTAAATGCTTCACCCATTCCTTGATACATTTTTTCAACTGCTGGTTTATCACTCAATCGTTCACCGTAAGGAGGATTTCCGACAATCACACCGTACTCTTCTTTTGTTTGAAAGTCTTTTACTTGCATTTGCTTAAACTCAATCAGTTCACTTAGTCCTGCTTCTTCTGCATTCATTTTTGCAATGTCTACCATACGATGGTCGATATCACTAGCAATGATCTGAAGCGGCTGGTCATAGTTTGCTTTTTCTTCTACTTCCACACGCGCTTTGTTCCATACGTCTTCACCGATCCATTCCCATGATTCAGACGCAAAATCCCGGTTAAATCCTGGGGCAATATTTTGTCCTATCATCGCTGCTTCAATGGCGATTGTTCCTGATCCGCAGAAAGGATCCACAAACGGACGGTCAGGTGTCCAGTTCGTTAATAAGACGAGCGCAGCAGCAAGCGTTTCTTTAATAGGTGCTCCGCCTTGATCCATGCGGTATCCGCGTTTATGAAGACCTACACCAGATGTATCAAGCGTAAGAACCGCTTTATCTTTTAAAAGAGCGATCTCGATTTTATATTCAGGTCCCGTCTCTTCAAGCCATTCAGACTGAATGTTGTAGGAGGATTTGAGCTTTTGCGCGATGGCTTTTTTGACGATGCGCTGGCAGTCAGGCACACTGGCAAGCTGAGATTTCACAGATTTACCGATGACAGGAAACGTACTGTTTTTCGGTAAAAAAGCGGCCCAGTCAATCGCCTTAGTCCGCTCAAAAAGCTCATCAAATGTTTTTGCCGAAAATTCAGCAACTTGTACCTTGATTCGGTCTGCTGTACGCAGCCAAAGGTTTGCACGGCAAATCGCCAGAGCATCCCCCTTGAAGATCACTTTTCCGTTGTCGACTGTGCACTCATAGCCAAGGTCTCTTACTTCTTTTGCAACAATTGCTTCAATTCCCATTGGAGCTGTTGCGATGAGTGTATAGGTTTTCATTGATTTATCACCTGTTTTCTCGTCCTTTTATGTATTCAAGATAAAAGCTCTCCATATGTTGAAATAGGAGAGCTTTGTTTCATCATGTTTATTATAACGGATTTAACGTTCTGTAAGCCATGTTTTGTTCCATCGTACTGCAAACGGCAAATGCCTCGTACTCAGGTGGTAATCATCTATCTACAGAATTCTCTGTCCTTCTCTCCGTTTGGTTCCTTTGAGAAAGTTCCCCTACCAAGTTTGGGTTTCTCGCTCGAGGGGTTTACCGCGTTCCACTCTCACCATTTCTAGTGAGACTTCGTCACTGTGGCACTTTCAAGGATACTTTGCCATATCCTAAAAAGGACGTAGGCATTTTTCCTGCCGTCAGCCTTTCCCAGGCTGCCCTGGCTTATTTTTTCGCCAGGCACGAACACTACGGGCATCTCAGCACCGTGCGAGCATGGACTTTCCTCTGCAATGCCCTAAATAGCATTACAGCGATTACCCGAACGTTAATCAATAAGCGTTATTATAAACGACAATGACATCTGGCACAAGCTTTTTCAGCAAGACTCAATCATAAAGTTTGCTGCCGAAAACGTGTTTCTCAAGGTTCGATAGTCTTTTTAAAATATCAAAGTTCGTTGTATTAGACTGTGCAGGCTGTCTTTTTCCTTGTTCAACAGCTTCTTCAAGCTGTTTTGACAAGTGGAGGTTTTCTTGTTGAAGTTTTTCGATTTCTTGGTTGAAGGTCTCATAGTCTTTAATGACCATATCTAAAAATTTATCGACTTCTTCTTGTTTGTACCCTCTGACACCTGTTTTAAATTCTTTTTCTAAAATTTCTTTCGCAGAAAGCTTTACTTTATCAGCAAGCATCTTTTTCACCTCATATCGTGAATTCATAGTATATTTTTTCAGAAATACGTGACGTTGTCAAATTTTCTCTTGCTTTTAATCAAAAAACGGATCTTCCGCCTCAACCTGCGCTCTTAGATCATCCATCGTGATGTACATAATGGGGTAATCGGTATAGGCTTCCGCCTCTCTGATCATATACTTCGGTGATCCCTCATGCTCGGGATCATATAGGACGAGAAGACCATCTGTTTTTTCAATAAAAAAGCGGTTCTTTTGTTTAAATTGTGCCGGACTTTCATACGGTCTATGCGTGACACTTTCTACAAAATCGGCCTGTGCAAGAATTCCTTCATACAACTCTTTGTTTTGTTCATTCCAGCGCTCTTCCTGTTCATAAAATGGCGTAATGACTGCAAGTTTTAACGATGGATATTCCTCCTGAAGCTCAAACACCACTTCGGCTGTCCAGATTTCTGCCCCAAGCTGTCCTGATATGAGCACCCATTCCAGACCTTCTTCGATAAGGGCTGTCAGCCTTTTTTGAAGCTCCGCTTTTATGTATTGAAGTGCAGGCTCGTCTTGTTTGAATATCCCAAGCTCAAACGGCTTGTACCCTGTGACAGCAATGATTTTCATTTTTTCACCTGCTTTTAAAAAATGGGACTTATAAAAGTCCCATTCACTTTATCTGTTACAGCAAGGTCCACCGCAGTTAAAGTGTTGATGTGTTGCCGGGTCCACCTGAGAAAACGTATGCGGGAAGTAGTGAACATGTTTGAAATTATGGTGGTGAACATTTGTTACATGCTGCGGGTGGATATGCGGCACAATTGTTGTTGACTCGCTGTGTGTACAGCAATGATTCGTCGGATGAACAATTGGCTGTGTAACATTCGGATGGCAATGATGATGATGGTACATGTAGCATTCCCCTCTCCTTTATTTTCTTACATTAACAATGTATGAAACAAGAGGTGTACATGTACTAATGCATTAACCTATTTTAAAAGTTGGCAAGAAAAATATCTTTATAGTTTGAAAACACAAAAGCGACCAAAATGACCACAAGAAAAAACAAGTAGAAAAGACCCTTATACATGCTATACGCTCCTCATTCAATATCTAACGTTATTTTACAGGATTCGCGGACTTTCTACAATAAAAGTGCTAAACAATTTTTATTTTCGGCCGAGAGCCGAACGTTGTCATTTTTTGCGCTTTCCCGGGTAATAATATTTCATTGCCCAGCTTTTCTCAATAGCCGTTTTTTTCGCTTCTCAAGCTCTTCCGTGTCTCGCTCGCTTAACGATGAGAAAGATAATAAAGATTCCGTGATGGAAAGAGCTGACCTTGCATCTTTTTGGCGATGCTCTTTAAACTTCGCAAGCTCTATGCCCGCTTTTAATGCTAAATGGACATCACTTGATTCAAATAATGTTTCCCATATTCGAATCGCTTCATCCCATTGGTTTAGCCGTTTATATTGTAAGGAGAGATCATAAGCTGCCTGATTGGCATGCTCAAAATCAGCACCTGTTAATTCCCGCAAATGCTTCGTGGCTTCCTGTACATCACGATGCGCAAGGTGCCATCTAGCCAGTGCATATTTCTCATCGTGCTCCTTTACAGCATCCATAGAAAGAATTTTTTTGGATAGATGAATGTAGAGGCTGATTAATGATAGGACGTCTAATTCATTATGAGTCAAAATCCCTTCAATGAGTTTAGGATTTTGTTCCTTTAAAAAATGAAAATAGATCATCGGTGCCAAAAAACCCGGTGTGTCGCCTTCCCGGTGAACGTGCAGCTCTTCTTTTTCCACCACGGACAACGCCATTCGTTCATATTTATGCTTCCACAATCGTCTTGATCCATGTAGAAGATCAAAATGTCCAAAATCTGGAAGTGTAGGGATTTGATCTCGTAATAAGGTATGTCTCGTTTTCACTTGCGGCCAATCGAACGATTTTCCATTATATGTCACTAGAGATTCTACGTTCACTTCATCGAGAAAGCTTTTATAAAGAGCCGCTTCATTTCCCGGATTCGTGAGCAGGTGCTGTTTCACCACTACTTTGTCAGCAAAAACCCGTGCATGTCCTAGCAAGAAGATCATATTTCCCGTCCCGCCAGATAATCCTGTTGTTTCTGTATCAAAGAAAAACAGTTCATGCGGCTTGTAACCTTTAGCCGATAGAGAATGCTGAATGCCGCTTTTGTTCCATGCCTCGATGATCTTTGGCAGTTCCGCAAACGAGTAGAGTCCATGCTTGTCATCTAATGAATAGGTGACTTCTCGAATGAGACAAAAAGAACCCTCAAAGTGATAAGGAACTGCACCCAATTGCTCCCATTCCTTTAAAAATGGAATGTTTTCGGCCGTTACAGACTGATGTTGTCCTTCCACTGCTTTTTGCCGTTTTTCATTTGGTTGGTTGTGCGATAGGTGCTTCTTCATTCTATTTAATTTCCCTTTTAAAGACATAAGTAGGTCCCTTCCTCCTTTCCCTTAAAATACAGACATCAATTCAACAATGCTGCTTTTTCCGCTCACCTCTTTCATTTCCATGCCAATACAGGAGGGACAGCCGTTCTCACAGCGGCACCGCTCTATCAACTGAATGGCTGCACCTGCTATTTCATCGAAACGAGCTTGGACTTCTTTGCTTAAGCCGATTCCGCCAGGGTAGTGGTCATATAAAAAGACTGTAGGTTTGCCGGTATGTGCCGCTTTAATTTGTGAAACAACATGAATATCTGAACGGTCACACATCACAAAAGCAGGTACAATGTGCTGAAGAACATTTGCGATGCCAAGCAGCAGTTGTTCAAGTGTTTTCTCTTCAAATCTCCGCTCTGCTTCATGTAATTCAAACCAAGCCGCACTTGTATGAATTTCTTCTTCAGGTAAGTGAATAGGACCAGAACCGATATTTTCACCGGTACTGAGCCGGATTTTTTTGAAAATGGTCGGCATTGCGTTGACAGTTACATCACCGTAGTGAACAGATACTGCTTCTTTCTCTGTCGTCTGATCGATTTCAAGCACCTTGAGCTGAACAGCTAAATTAGCATCTGTATAGTATTCTACATCCACCTGTTTCACATAAGCCTTCAAATGCTCGTAATCTAGCTTTTCTACTTGATACTGAACCCCTTCATGTAAATAAATCGCTTCATCATGAAGCAATGTCATTGCACTGAATCGATCCATCTCTCCAATAATCCGAACATTCGCTACGTCGGATTGATCCACAATCACCACATTTTCCTGGCTTGCAGACCGCAGGCTGATCCCATGCGCTGGGAACGATTGATCTGACCAATAATACCGGTTCCCGCTAAAATGAAGAACCCCTTCCTCATGTAAGTATTGCAAAATGTCTTCTACTTCCATGTCGCCAAACTGTTCATCCGACCGAAATGGCAGCTCGTAAGAAGCACATTTTAGATGATCCACTAAAATAATGAGGTTTTCAGGATTGATTCTGGCTGCTTCAGGCGGTCTATTAAAGAAATATTCAGGGTGTCTGACAATATATTGATCAAGGGGTGAGGAACTCGCCACCATGATAATAAGCGCCTCCTCATGACGCCTTCCAGCACGTCCTGCCTGCTGCCATGTACTCGCTACACTGCCAGGATACCCCGTCATAATGCACACCTTTAGCTGACCTATATCTACCCCTAATTCTAGTGCGTTCGTGCTGACGACTCCTAAAATGTCCCCTTCTCTTAATCCCTTTTCAATCACGCGCCGCTCTTTTGGCAAATAGCCTCCTCGATACCCGCGAATCGATTTTGGACCGATTTCTTTTTTCACAAGCTCTTGAATATGACTTAATATCACTTCTACCCGTACTCTGCTTCTAGCAAAAACGATCGTTTGGATTTTTTCTTTTAAAAATGTTTTAGCCAATTGATTGACGACAGTTGCAGCGCTTTGTCTAATATTTAATGGCTTATTCACCACTGGCGGGTTATAAAACACAAAATTCTTTTTACCGCTAGGCGCTCCGTTTCGTTCAATAAGATGCACTTTGCTCCCTGTGAGCTGCTGCGCCAGCTCTTTTGGATTCGCAATCGTTGCTGAAGTACATATAAACACCGGATCACTTCCGTAAAATGCACAAATTCGCTTTAACCTGCGAATTACATTGGCCACATGACTGCCAAACACACCTCGATATGTATGAAGCTCATCAATGACAATATACTTCAAATTCTCAAACAAGCTGACCCATTTCGTATGATGAGGCAAAATAGCTGAATGCAGCATATCTGGGTTTGTGATGACAATATGTCCTGCTTGTCTGACTCGCTGCCGAATAGCTGGGGAGGTGTCCCCGTCATATGTTTCACTATGAATCGGAACATCCATCTCGTGGATGATCTCGTTAAGTTCACTCTTTTGATCCTGCGCGAGGGCTTTTGTTGGGAATAAATAAAGAGAGCGGTTTGTCTGGTCTTCTGCAATCGACTGAAGAACAGGCAGATTGTAGCAAAGCGTTTTACCTGAAGCTGTTGGTGTAACAGTCACTACATGCTCACCGTCCATTACACGTTCAAAGGCTTCTTTTTGATGAATGTACAGTTCTTTCACGCCTCGTTTTTCAAGTGCCTTTTTTAGCCTGTCGTCCACTCTTTCAGGAACGGGAGAGGTCTGTGCAGGCTTTGCTTTAAATTCATGCCAATGTTCTACCTGTTCGTCTTTCTTTAATTCTTCTATCAGCTCATTCATTGTTTTCTTTTTCATATTGCGTCCACCTCTCATTCTAGTGTACCGAATATTTGTTTGCATGACTAGGCGGCAATTTTTTGATGCTGGGCTTATGAGCAAATACTTTGAACTGTTGTAACAGTATCTATTACACTTCTATAGTGAAATGATTTTATCAAGGAAGAAGATGATCAGATTGAAGAACGAATTTAAGCCTTTATTTGAACCATTTACGTTTCCAGGAGGCGCCTCTATTGATGGCCGGTTAGTGGTTGCTCCAATGACACACTTTGGTTCTCATGACGATGGCACCATTTCAAAAGACGAAATTGACTTCATTACAGCTAGATCAAGTGAAATGGGCATGGTAATTACAGCATGTGCGAACGTGACTCCAGATGGGAAGGCATTTGAAGGACAGCCTTCTATCGCAAGAGATGAAGATATCCCTGGCCTGAAAAAACTGGCTTCAGCAATCCAGGCAAAAGGAACAAAAGCCATTATTCAAATTCATCACGGCGGCTCTCAGGCCCTCCCTCACTTAGTTCCAAACGGTGATGTGGTTGCGCCAAGCGATGTGTTTAAAGATGGAAAACAAATTGCACGCGCTTTAAAAGAAGAGGAAATTACTCATATTATCGACTCCTTTAAAGAAGCGGCAAGACGAGCGGTTCAAGCAGGGTTTGACGGCGTGGAAATTCACGGGGCAAACGGTTATTTATTACAGCAATTTTACTCACCACATAGCAATCAGCGTACAGATCAATGGGGAGGAAATGAAGAAAAACGTCTAGCTTTCCCTATTGCTGTTGTAGATGCAGTCAAGGAGGCCATCAAAGAACATGCGGCTAAACCGTTTATCTTTGGATACCGGCTATCTCCTGAAGAACCAGAAACACCTGGTTTAACAATGACAGAGACGTTTACATTAGTGGATGTTCTCAAAACAAAAAACCTCGATTATTTGCATATCTCTTTAATGGAAATTGGCTCTAAAGCAAGACGAGGCGCAGATTCTAATAAGACACGTATGGAACTGCTAAAAGAACGCTGCGGCGATACTCTTCCGCTTATTGGAGTAGGCAGCGTCATTACAGCTGAAGATGCACTCCATGCTTACAATCAAGGAATTCCACTGATCGCTGTCGCAAGAGAGCTGATCGTCGATCCAGATTGGGCAAAGAAAATTAAAGAAGGCAGAGAACAAGAGATTGAAACCGTCATTAAACGCAGCCAAAAAGACAAGTATCTCATTCCAGAAGGATTGTGGTCTGTCATGGAAGCGAGTCAAGGCTGGGTTCCAATGGAGGATTAATGTCCTCACCTCAATAAAAAAACTACCCTATCAATGGGTAGTTTTTTCTATTCATGGATTATTTCATTTTCACTGTAAAGAGCTTGGACATCTGCTTTTCTACAGAGCCTTTTGGTTCTTTATCAAGTCGTTCGACCAGGTCACCGTTCATAATCACAATCGGTGTCACTGTACTTGATGCTTTCTCTTCAATCAGTTCTAAATCACACGTAATAAGAGGATCACCGATTTTCACTTTATCCCCTTCTTTAATGTGTGCTTCAAATCCTTCACCATTTAACCCAACTGTTTCAAGTCCGATATGAATCAGAAGCTCAAGCCCCGAGAGTGTTCGAATGCCAATTGCATGTTTTGTATGGAAGAGCTGAATGATTTCACCCTCTACTGGTGACACAATCGTCCCACTTTTTGGTTTTACTGCTACGCCGTCTCCCATCATCTTTTGAGAAAAGACGGGATCTGGTACATCAGTCATATCCATTAACTCTCCATCAACTGGAGAATAAATGACTTCTTCCTTTACATCATCTTGGTTTTTTCCGAAACCGAATAATTTTTTCAGCAATGTCTATTTGCTCCCTTCAAGCTTTGCTTCCTAGATCTATTCAGTGTATGAAACTTTGCGCCCATACACCTTGCTTCATTAACACTATTTAATCATAATTTTTCCCTCTCATCAATTGATAACCGCCTGAGCCCTTTCTGCATAGGCTGGAGATGAGAGGTGATTCAAATGAAACATGAAGGCGAAAAGAAACATGAAATGCTGGCAAATGAAGATATGCTATATGAAGCGATTGAACAATTTTTTGCATCCTCCCCGTTTCACGAGATATTAAATAGTGCGGAGGCACTCATGACCACATCGCACTCACTTGCATCAATTACGACCGATGTGACAGAGGATGAACAAAATGTGTATATCGAGATTCAATTTCCAGACCATTTTGTCGAAGGAGACATTGCGCTAGAAGTAAAAGCCCAATATTTACACTTATCAGTGCAGGAAAAAATCAAAACGGATACGACTTCCTCGTATTCAAGCTTTACCAAAACCATTTTAATGCCGGCAAAAATAGATGAAACGAAAATGAAGAGTGTATGGAAAGATCAATCGCTTCATGTTTCTGCGCCAAAGCAAACAACCCAATAGATCGATCTATTGGGTTTTAACTATGCTTTAAAAATGCTTGTAAATCCTTTCGCCAATGAGCCTACTTGATTCATTGTACTCATCATTTGGCCAGCTGTATCAAACATTTTGTTAAAATCGTATTGCCCATTTGTCTTTTTGAATTGTGACAGCACACTTTTAAATTGAGATGGCTGCTGTTTTTGCGGTCTTGGCAAAGGATAAGGATTCATAGGTGTCTGCATGGGCATCATGCCTGGCGGCTGCATTTGGGGTGGATTCATCGCTTCAGGCGGCTGTAAAGGCGGCACATTTTCTTGGTATCCATAAGGCGGCTGATAAACAGTAGATGGTGCTTGGTTCATTCCACCTTGATATGGCGGCATGAAATAGTCTGGAGGCTGCGGAGGCTGCTGCTGCATCTCTGAATACGGAAAAGGCCTTTGCTTGAATTGATTGAATTCATAAGGCTGCTGGTTTGAATAAGGGAACATCTATCTCGCTCCTCTCGCTCTCAACACATATTGATGTCACTCATATATTATGATCAAGAGCAGCAGATGTGCCTAAAGAAGCCATAAGAAAAACGCAGCATATGTCTTCAGCTGCGCTTTTTGATTTCTTCTATTAAAAGGTTCAGTGTGTAAACCACTGACTCAACTAAATTTTTCACACGGGGTGCGTGCTGTTTGCCAAAATAAGATTGCAGGACTACCTCTTTACCATTTTCTTTTACGGCTTCAAGCTGTTCTTGGTGTAAATATCTAGGTTGGGCCTGCTCAATAAACGAGATCGCAGCGGTGAGCCACTCTTCCATTTTCTGATCAAATGTAACAACGGCCGGCTGAATATCCGTATAAAAATCATAAGATGGGTACTCCTCTTCAGCCTTTCCCTTTTGGTACTGCTCATACGCTTCTTCGATCCATATTCTCAAGTTTTGTGTATGTTCAAGTAATGTTTGATTATCCAAAGTGTTCACCTCTATGAACCATCCTATCAAACGTTTACCTATTGCTCAAATAGAAAAGCTATCCGGCGTGATATGCCGGTCTTGCCGCCAGTTTATACTCGGCTGCATGCAGCTTCACTTCACAATCCTTCACTTCTGATTCAAGCCGGTCAATCATTTGTTCTTGCTCTTCTATCGCTGCCCGTTTTGTCTGCTTCACAGCAAGAGACAGCTCTTCCTCCACCGCATCAATTTTCCGCTCGATTTCCTCTAACAACTGCATAATGGATTCTTTTGATACAAATTCGCTCATCATCAGATTCCTCCTTTATCGTCTCTCGTTACATTCTCTTTTCTTTCTCACCCTCCTTCACACATGACAAAACTAGAAGCAAATCGCCAATCTAAGTGTAGATGAGCGCTATTTCTTCCTTTTCGACAGATGCTTGTCCTTCTTTGTATGATTGCGTCCGATTGTGTAAATTCTAAGGACAAAAGGAGGTAGATTTCATGAAAAAGCAGCCAGCACCAAAAGAGCAAAAGCCAAAAGGGAAAGAAAACAGTACAGATCAGCTTGATAAAAAGCTCGGCGGTCCTAATCGTCCATCAACGTAAAAAAAGCAGGCACCCCCTGCTTTTTATTTATGCAAAAAATAGTGCTCTAATGAAAAAAGAAAACGAAGCTGCCTTTTTTTATGGAAATACCAGTCGGTCAGTTCAATTTGTTTTGGCAGCGGCTCTGCCTCAAATAAAGATGGACTCAATTTCTTATGAAACCAATCTTCCCTTTGATCGTCTAATGAATGTGTCATCACCGGATAAACCGTTCGAAGAAAAGGTGTTGACCTTCTAGCGATCCCTAAATAAGACTCAAAATCAAACCGAGACCCTGTATGCGGAACGGTATGCAAAAAATGATAAAAATCCGAAAATAAATCGGCTCGAAATAATAGTTTCGCTAGTTTTTTACCTAATGTAATGCGTTCCTTTACATTGGAAAACTTCCGTATGGTTAATCCGTACAAATGCCCGTCCACCGTTGGAAAAACAACGGTTTGGAAATGTCCCCACTCGCTGAAAAGATATTGAATCGAGTGAAAAACATTCTTTTTCAGATGAGGATTTTGTATAATAGGAGATTGTATAGTATATTGTTCATTTATGATGAGTGCATAAAGCAGACGCTCTCTGTCACGCTTTAGCCAGAAACGTTCCCACTCAGCACTCATAAAACGAGACACGGAGAAATAAGGCAGCAGATGAAACAAAGGTTTATTGCATCGCTTAGACCATTCATACAAAAGAAGCTGAGGGTAAGCATCTGAAAAGATCAGCCAATTCGCTCTTTCATATGCTGTGAAAAAAAGGTGCCCCTGCTGATCCGTTAAACCTGGATGGAAGAGCTCGCCCTTTAAATCTGTCATGGACCACCCAGCATTTCTCGAGACAAAGGAAGCGAGCAGCGACCATTTCATCTCTGGATGCCGGTCATAAAAGCGCTTGTAAGCATTTGTCCTCGTCAGGTTGTCTTTATTTTTTGCTTTCGTTTCACGCAAAATTTGCTGAGTGATGATGTGCTCTTCTTGGGACAACATGGTGATCTCTCCAATACAAAATGCATTAAAAGGAGGCTGAAACTTGATGATTCGGTATCCAAACGGAAAATCGTATCAGCCCATTCAACAAATTGGGACAAAAAAAAGAAGCAGCGGCGAATCCTCTTATAGTAACCGCGGGATGACGCTTGAGGCTGATTTAAATGAATCGAACCAATACTATTTGGTCAACGGGATCGCAGTTATTCATAAAAAGCCTACCCCAGTTCAAATTGTGAATGTGGATTATCCAAAAAGAAGTGCTGCTGTCATTAAAGAAGCCTATTTTAAACAATCATCCACAACAGACTATAACGGGGTGTACAAAGGCCGCTATATCGATTTTGAAGCAAAGGAAACCAAAAGCACTACCTCGTTTCCGCTCAAAAATTTCCACGACCATCAAATTGAGCATATGAAACAGGTTGAAAAGCAAGGCGGTATTTGTTTCGTTATTATATCCGCTTTTGGCTCCGTTTATTATTTGCCCGCTTCAGATCTCTTTTTCTTCTGGGAGCGGCAGAAGCAAAACGGCCGTAAATCCATTAGCAAAGACGAATTAATGGAAGCAGGCCACATAATGACACTTGGATATTCGCCAAGAATTGATTATATTAAAGTAGTGGAGACACTTCATTTTTCGGATGAAAGCAAGCAGCAATTACGTTCGAAAAAGGTTTAACACGAAAGGTTGAGATGTGATGTCTGATCAATTTACAAGTCGTGAACAGCGACGTAAAGCAAGTCAAGAAAACAATAAGAAGCAAAAGAACAAAAAAGGCAAAAAGAAAGCAGGTCTATTTAAAAAAATATTTTTATCTTTACTCGTGATCGGTCTACTTTGTTTAGTTGCCGGAATCACAACTTTTGCCGTTTTTGCATCAAGCGCTCCTTCTATTGATGATAGTAAGCTTAAAACACCATACTCTTCAAAACTTTATGATAAAGACAAGAAAGTGTTTGCAGAAGTTGGTGCAGAAAAAAGAACGTATGTCTCGATAAAAGACATACCCGATGTGGTAAAAGACGCGTTTATTGCGACTGAAGATGCACGTTTTTATAAGCACCACGGGATTGATCCTATCCGTATTGGCGGTGCCCTTGTCGCAAACGTTGAGGACGGCTTTGGTGCTGAAGGCGGAAGTACAATTACACAGCAGGTTGTGAAAAACTCCCTCTTGAGCAATCAAAAGACGTTAAAACGGAAAGTACAGGAAGTATGGCTCTCGATTCAGCTTGAGCAAAAATACTCTAAAGATGAAATTTTAGAAATGTATTTAAACCGTATTTTCTTCTCTCCTTATGCTTATGGTGTGGGGAAAGCAGCTGAACAATTTTTCGGAGTCACAGATCTAAATAAATTAACTGTTGCACAGGCTGCCACACTTGCAGGGATGCCGCAGAGTCCTTCTGCCTATAACCCAGTGAAACATCCCGAGGCAGCGGAAAAACGCCGTAATATCGTTTTAAGCCTTATGAAAAAACAAGGCTACATTTCAGAAAAAGATTATGACGCTGCAAAAGCAACCCCTGTCAGTAAGACAGTTGTTTCAGCTAGTAAATATAAGAGCCAAAACTCTAGTAAGTACTCTGCCTACATTGAAGAAGTGATGGAAGAAGTTCAGAAAAAAGCCAAAGTTGATGCGTCAACTGATGGATTAAAAATCTATACTTCACTTGATCGAAAAGCACAGGATCACCTAAATGATATCATTAATGGAGATTCAGTTGGATTTACGAAAGGGATGCAGGCGGGTGTCACCCTGCTTGATACGAAAAATGGTGAAATTCGCGCCATTGGCGGTGGGCGTGATGTACCAGCCGGCGGCTTTAACTATGCGACGGATGCAAAACGCCAGCCAGGGTCCACAATCAAACCAATTTTAGATTACGGCCCAGTCATTGAAAACAAAAAATGGTCAACATATCAGCAAATTGATGATGCGCCATATACGTACTCGAACGGAACGCCGATTAATAACTTTGACAGAAGACACTTAGGGAAAATGTCGATGAGAAGTGCTTTGGCACAATCTCGTAACATCCCTGCCCTAAAAGCTTTCCAAGAAGCTGGTACAGACAATGCCGTTCAATTCGCTAATAACTTAGGTATGGACTTACCGTCTGACATTCCAGAGTCCTACTCAATCGGTGGATTTGACGATGGTGTCTCCTCCCTGAAGATGGCTGGAGCATTTAGTGCATTCGGTAATAACGGATACTATAACGAACCGCATGCCGTCACATCTGTTGAATTTAATGACGGGACAAAGCTTGACCTTACGCCGGACTCAAAAGCAGCAATGAGTGATTACACAGCATTTATGATCACAGATATGCTGAAAACTGCTGTCCAATCTGGAACTGGTACACTTGCACAAGTACCGAACGTTCAAGTAGCTGGTAAAACAGGTACAACGAACTTCACACAAGATGATATTAATAAATACAATATCCCTTCTGGCGGTGCGAAAGATTCGTGGTTTGTCGGTTATACGCCGCAATATACAGCAGCCGTTTGGACTGGAATCGGTAATTCAAAAGATGCAGACGGCAAAATGTGGCTGAATGATTACGAGCAGCGTGTTGCCAAAATCGTCTTCCAGCGATTAATTTCTCAAATTGATGATGGAAGCGGCTCATTTGAAAAACCAGACAGTGTCGTCGAAGCTTCAGTTGAAAAAGGATCGGATCCAGCCAAATTAGCAGGACCGAATACACCGAGTGACAAGAAGACAACAGAATACTTTGTAAAAGGAACGGTCCCGACAAAAGTGTCTGACACATATGAGAAAAAAGAAGCCGATAAGCCTTCTGACTTAAAAGCGGTGTATGATGAAGAGAAAAAATCCATTACACTGACTTGGGGCTATTCTGACGACGCAGATGCTACATTTAATGTGAAGCAAGCGGTTGATAATGGCGGCTATAAAGAGATTCAAAACAGCTCTGCTAAAGAAGCGGTCATCTCTGATGTGAAGCCTGGCTCCACATATAAATTCCAAGTGACAGCCACTGTAGAGGATGTCACAAGTAAAGCGGCTTCTACCTTCCTCACCATTAAGGATGACGCAGATGAGGAAGAAAAAGCGGATGATGAGAATAAAGAAGAAGAAAAGCCGCAGCAGCCTGACGACGAGCAGACAGACCAAACAGACGATAACAAAAATCAGCCCCCTGGCACTGACGAGCAAAAGCCTGATGATAAAAAAGATCAAGATAAGGATCAGGACCAGGGCGGAAATACAGAAAACGGAAATAATGATTCTTCTGGTGATGGCTCAGACAGTACAAATGGGAACAGCGGCAACTCACAAACTGATAATAAAGATAAAAAGAAAGATGATGAGAAAGCCAACTCTCAAAGTTCCAATTCGCAATCAAATGCTACTTCTCGAAAAGAAGATGAATAATGAAAAAGCACTTGCCTCCTATGGCAAGTGCTTTTTTTAACGCTGCTGTCTGATTTTTTTAAGTGCTTCATATTTTCCATACTGCTTTTTTAATTCCGTGTATAGCTCGTCCAATTGAATAAAGCAGTGATATTGAGTAGGTTTTAACAAAATGAACTCTAAACGTTCCGTCCAATTAATCGGAGCAACAGGAAATGTCTCTTGCTTGATATGTTCCCATTCAAACGTTTGGACACTCTCCCCTTTGATCCAGTAAAACATCGCAATCATACTGACGATTCCTTGCAGCATATCATCTTCTTCACAGCGGGATTTTCTTGTTTGGAAACGAGGAAGCATTTTTTCTTTTAATTCATTCCACAGTTCGAACATCACTGGAACAAATTCTTCAGTTTCCTGCCATGGAAGCTCGTCTATTAATGGTTCTGAAGATAGATCATATGCAAGTGGATTGGCTCTCAGTATATCTACTCGCTCATCTTTGATCTCTACCTTTTTCTCTTTTAGCTTTTCAACATATGTGGTGAAAACAGCTGCTCCGCTCATGCCAGCTTCACCAGTCCTTTTTTCAGCCTCTTCTGCCCTTCTCTGCACATATCAAGAAGCGGACACGATTCACACTGCGGCCGCTGCGCCTTACAATGATATCTCCCAAAAAAGATCAGGCGGTGATGCGTGACAGACCAATCTTCTTTTGGCACCTTTTTCATCAAAGTTTGCTCTACTTCAAGCACAGAATCTTTCCAGCGGCAGATGCCTAGACGCTTGCTCACTCGTTCTACGTGTGTATCTACTGCTATTGCCGGTACCCCAAAAGCGACCGAAACGACGACATTTGCTGTTTTCCGGCCAACCCCAGGAAGCTTGACAAGCTCATCCCGGTCCTTTGGTACTTCACCGCCATATTCTTCAATCAGCATTTTGCTCAACTTTTGAATATTTTTAGCCTTATTCCGATAAAGACCAATCGAGCGAATATCTTGCTGCAGTTCTTCAAGCGGTACACTTAAATAGTCTTCTGGTGTTTTATATTTTTGAAATAGCGTTTTGGTGACCTTGTTGACAAGCACGTCTGTACACTGAGCAGAGAGTGCAACAGCAATCACAAGCTCAAATGGATTGTCATGAACAAGCTCACACTCAGCCTCTGGAAACATATCTCCTATAATATCTAAACACTCATTGATTTGTTTTTTGGTTAACATGCCTTCTCCTTTATTGGTTATTGTTCCAGCCAATTATAAAAAGGAACTTGTCGTTTATAAGTGGACGTCTCTTCTTTTGAAGGTGGCGTTTTCTGCTGAGAACGGAAATGCTGGCTATGCTCTTTTGCCTCTTCCGCTGTTTTCAGCCCTTTCTTTTTCCACTCAAATAAAATTCGATCAATATAACGGAAATTTAATTTCCCTGATAAAACGGCTTCTCTTAGCGCTAGCCGAATCATCTCAGCATCATGATGGTCTTGATCCATCCAGATCGAAAGTGTTTCTCCTTCAAGAGGAGACAGCGGTCTGCCGAATTCATCTTCAAATAAAGCATATAAAGATTTTTCAGCCTGCACATGATGTTTTTGCGCTTCTTTCGCCTGTTTTGCTTCTAAAAAGTCATACAGCACGCCCCATAAAGGTTCTACTGAATAGCGGTCATGCTGAATACCAGACCTGTCTTCAAATGGCTGAATCGAGATAAATCCTTTTTGAATGAGATGCTGAACCATATACGCACACTCTTCCGCAGAAATGGTCATGCCATGAGAAAGCTCTTCAAATGTTTGGAAGAAAATGCCTTGTTCTTCATTCATTTTAATTTTAAGCATTACCATCATCTGTGATTCATTCAGTCCTAACTGCTCATAATGAGCAATCAGCAAATTGGGCAAACTTGTCAACCCCATTTGCTGCATGTTAATAAATTGCTGCCTATTCATCGGATACACCTCTTAATTTTAAGTATATCACGTTTTATTTCACGTGCCCCTCTAAAAAGACGTTTGAAAAAGCCTCCATTTGTTGGAGGCTTTCACGTCTTAAGGGTATAAACGGTTTAATAATCTTGGGAATGGAATGGTTTCACGCACATGCGGCGCTCCACTAATCCAAGCAACTGTACGTTCAAGTCCAAGACCAAAACCTGAATGCGGTACAGAACCGTATTGTCTTAATTCTGTATACCATTTGTAAGTTTCCTGATCAAGCCCATGTTCTTTCAATCTTGCTTCAAGAAGCTCTAAATCATGAACACGCTCAGAACCGCCAATAATTTCTCCGTATCCTTCTGGTGCAATCAAGTCTGCACAAAGGACAACATCTTCACGATCCGGTGCTGGCTGCATATAAAACGGTTTTAATGATGTTGGGTAATGAGTGATAAACACTGGTTTATCATAGCTTTCGGCGATCGCTGTTTCGTGAGGCGCTCCGAAGTCATCTCCCCATTCGATATCATCAAAGCCTTTTTCTTGCAAGAATTTAATCGCTTCATCGTAAGTGATGCGCGGGAATGGTGCTTTGATGTTTTCTAATTTCGCTGTATCACGGCCTAGTGTATGCAGCTCAACTTTACAGTTTTCAAGTACACTTTGAACAACATGAGACACATAATTTTCTTGATACTTAAGGTTTTCATTGAATTCGACAAAAGCCATCTCAGGCTCGATCATCCAAAACTCAATTAAATGACGTTTTGTTTTAGATTTTTCAGCTCTAAATGTTGGGCCAAATGAGAATACTTTTCCAAGTGCCATTGCCGCAGCTTCCATGTAAAGCTGACCACTTTGAGAAAGGTATGCATCTTCATCAAAATATTTCGTAGCAAACAGTTCCGTTGTGCCCTCAGGTGCACTTCCAGTTAAGATTGGCGGATCTACTTTCACGAAACCTTCTTGATGGAAGTATTCATATGTAGCACGAATAATTTCGTTACGGATTTTCATAATGGCATGCTGTTTTTTAGAACGAAGCCATAGATGACGGTGATCCATTAAGAATTCTGTTCCATGCTCTTTTGGTGTAATTGGATAATCTGTCGCTTCATGAATCACTTCAATGGATTTCACTTGCAATTCAAAACCTAATGGTGAACGCTCGTCTTTTGTCACTTGACCTGTCACATAGACAGATGTTTCTTGTGTAACTGATTTCGCAAGCTTAAAGACTTCCTCTTCCACTTCTGCTTTTACTACGACTCCTTGAATAAAGCCTGTCCCGTCACGCAGCTGCAAAAATGCAATTTTTCCGCTTGAACGTTTATTGGCAATCCATGCGCCGATGGTTACTTCTTGATCGACGTGTTTAAACACTTGATTAATCGTTGTTTTCAACATAATTCCCTCCAAAGCCAGAAAGAAACTCACCTTTTCGACAGGTGTGAATCTTTTTTCATACATTTTATTATAACCGTTCTAAATCAGCATGGTCAACGCAAGACAGGAGAAACTACGGTGTTAAATTTTTTTCCACGTGTCCTGTCGAGAAGTCGACATAGCTGAAGCTATATTGATTGTTCTCATTTAAGTACGTCACTTCCCAAAGGAGTACGTCACCTTCTCTCGCTAATTTGACCTCTTTTAGCTTAGAGACCGTGTTCTCCTTTTGAACGGCTTGTACTGCTTGATTCGAGGTAATGCCTTCTTTTGCTTTTTTTGCGATCACTTTTTCTTTTTTGCTGGCAGGAACCCAAACGTAGGTCATTTCATTCTGTTTGTTTTTCCCTTCAACAATAAATTGTTTTTCTTTCCCGACAAAGGTTTCCACTTGCTCCACTTGTACGATGTTTGCTTGTTCTTTTGCTCGTTCGATCGCTGCTTCATGCCCTTGTTCTCTTTGTCCCATGGCAATTTGATAAATCCACGTAAAGCTGATGATGCCAATAAGTAAAACGAGAGCCACTACAGATGAAATAATCCAGACTATTTTTTTCATGTCAAGCTTCCCCTATGTGCGATATATCGTAAATACCGCTTGATTTTGGTCTTCTTGATCTAATGCTAATCCAAACATGAGATCTTCTCTTTTAAGCGTTCTGTTCAATAAGTCAACGATTTTGTATAGGTCTTCTGAATGCTTAATTTGAACAGTTGAAAGTACCTCTATTTTACTTTCCACTTCTAATTCCTCCTCGGTACGTAAATATTGTTAGTCATACTTTTCTGCACGGGAACCGATACTATTTTTACAACGGAACACAAAAAGCCGTTACGATAAATTAACTCCAAACCCACACCAGCTAAAGGCCGCTTATGACAGCGGCTTTTACTTGTTAAGGTCTTCTATATACGCCTCAAGTGACTCTTTTGACATCTCGTGAACTGGCGCATGAGGGAGTGATTCTAAAAATAGTTTTCCATATGAAGCGGTTTTCACTCGGCGGTCTAAAATCAACAATGTGCCAATGTCTTTTTCAGAGCGCAGCAAGCGTCCAGCTCCTTGCTTAAAGGTTAACACAGCTTCTGGTAAAGCGACGGCTTTAAACGGATTTTTCCCTTGTTTTTTAGCTGCATCACATTTTGCTTCAATGAGCGGAGAATCAGGCGGCCGAAACGGAAGACGTGCCATGATGACTGTTGTCAGCTCTGAGCCTGGAAAATCAACACCTTCCCAAAAGCTACCCGTACCAAGTAAAATGGCTTGTTTTGCTAATTTGAACATTTTCGTTAATTTTACAGGGCTTCCGCCTGTCAAACCTTGAGCAAAAAGGGCTGATTGCATCCCTTCTGTTTTTAGCTCTTCATAGACTGCTTTTAACATCTCATGTGAATTAAACAAAACCAATATTTTTGCATGATGCTGCTTTTCCATGATCTTAATATATCGTGCGGCTTGCTTCACATAATCTCGTTCATCACGGTTCGTAATCGGCGGCATGTCTGCCGGAACAATAACCTTGAGCTGTTTTTCAAGTTCGAAAGGTGAATCAATTTGCACAAGATGAGGATAAAAATCTTGCAGCCCAAACCGTTCCAAGCAATAATCAAAGCGGTGATTGATGGTGAGCGTCCCTGAAGTGAGGACGACACTCTTTTTGTTCATAAAGAAACGATCAGCCAAAAGCTCCCCAGTATCTAACGGCTGTGCATGCATAAAGACTGCGTTTTTTGCACCCTTTGCATCAATTTCAATCCAAACCGTTTCATCGTTTTTCGGTTCAAAGATAAACCGGTAAAGCGTACTGCAAAATGTATGCATAAACGACATGACTTGATCGTATTCCTCTGCTTCAAAGGCAAAGTGCTCTGTCAGCTGATCACTTTTTTGAAGAAGCTCGTTTTTTTGCTGCTCATACAGCTTCTCACAAGCAATTAACAAGGAACAAAGCTTACTTGCCGTTTCTTTAATCCGTTTCCACTGAGCATGCTTCGAATGATGACGTACTCTATGAATGAGACGATTGATATCGGCTTTTGGTTTTGTCCTTTTCACAAATGAATGAACGGTGCTAAAGAAAGCGTCACTTTCCATTTGAAGCTGATTCAGATACTCATCCATTTCGATAAAGGTGTCCGTTTGTAACCCTGCATGATGAAATCTCTTTTTCAGTTTCTTTAACAGTCCGCCTTGTAAGGAGCCAAGCTGCGTTAATTTCGCATGAAGCTGAATATAAGACGCACTATCCCCTAGTGTTTCATTGGCTGTTTTCTCAAATTGATGGGCTTCATCTATCACATATACGTCAGCATGCTGAAAGATAGACGATGCCTCCGTTTGTGATAAGAGCAGACGATGATTCGTTAAAATTAAATCAGCTGTTTTTGCCCTTCTTTTCGCGCGCTCATAAAAGCAATACTCTTTAAAACGGCGCTTTTTCGATGTAAACGGCATGTGCACACAGGAAATGCGGTCTTTTATATTGGCAGCTCCTGACGGTAAATTCAGTTCAGATAAATCACCTGTTTCTGTTACAAGGAGCCACATTAAAATTTGCGCCTTCGTTAAGACGACATCATAGTTATCATCTTCCTCATGAAGCACATGCTCAAACTTATCTAAACAAATATAATGCGCCCGTCCTTTAAATACACAGGCAGAAGGCTCAAACGGGAGCAGTTGATTCAACATCGGCACATCACGCTGAAGCATTTGCTGCTGCAAAAGAATGGAATATGTACTAATAATGACAGGTTTTCCTGATTTCTTCGCTTCTAGAGCAGCTGGGATGAGGTAAGCCAGCGTTTTCCCAATGCCCGGTGCCGCTTCAATTAATGCATAGGCTCTTTCATGAAACACGTCTCTCACTTTATTCATCATCGTGAGCTGGCCTTCTCTTACTTCATAGCCTTCTATCGTTTGCGGGAGCTTCTTTTTGATTTCCTCAAACAGCTGTTCATCATCTTCACCTACTGAATGTGTCGTCTCAGTGATAGGATTGGTGACATCTTTTACAGAAAAAGAGCCGACTTCCACCAAAGAATCTTCCCGGCTTGCATGGCTCGTTTCAAGCTGTTTAATTAAAAGTCCTATATCACTTAAGAGATAAGAGGATAATCTGCGCAGCTGTTTCAGCACATTTGGCGGTGTATGTTTTAATTGATGGAATAATGTTAAAAATAACATGGCAGTAACTTCCGCATCACTATCCGCCCTATGCGGGTGGTCATGTGGAAGCATGAGCTCTTCACTTAATTCAGTGAGCTTATAACCTTCAAGCTCAGGATAAAGAATTCTAGAAATCTCAACTGTATCAATTGCTAGCACATCCAGCTCATTTTTCCCGCATGCTTTTAGTTCATCATTTAAAAAATTCAAGTCAAAATGAACATTGTGCGCAACAAAATAAGCACCCTGTATGAGATCATACACCTCTTGGGCAATATCCTCAAAAAACACCGCATCATCAACCATATGCTGCTGAATGCCTGTCAGCTGTTCAATAAATCCAGGGATTGCTTTTCCCGGGTTCACATATTTTGAATACCGTTCGACAATTTGTCCATTTTCAATGACCACCGCAGCTATTTGAATGATTTTATCACCCTTTTTAGGTGAATTTCCGGTGGTTTCAATATCAACGACAACAAACCTTTGATCGGTCATAAAATGGACACCTCAATTCCTCGTTTCACCCTGAAGTGAAACACGCTCTGGACAAAATAGATGAAACAGAACAGCTTCTTTTCATGAAACTGTTCTGTTTCCATGGAGCTTGCGTTATAAAATCGTTCTCGCAGGCTCTTGCCCAATCATTTGTTCAATTTGGTTTTGTTTATTTAACACGACCACTTTTGGTGTATGTGTCTTTGCTTCTTCTTCTGACAGCATCCCATAAGCGATAATAATGACTTCATCCCCTGGCTGAACGAGTCTCGCTGCCGCCCCATTTAGACAAATGACACCGCTCTTTCTTTCGCCGGGAATAATATATGTTTCAAGTCTCGCGCCATTATGATTATTGACAATTTGTACTTTCTCATTTGCCATCATACCTGCCGCATCAAGTAAATCTTCGTCAATTGTAATACTTCCTACATAATGTAAGTTTGCTTCTGTTACCGTCGCTTTATGAAGCTTAGATGTCATAAAGGTTCTATACATGTTTTTCACCGCTTTCAGGAACATGGAAAATCACATTATCAATCAGTCTTGCCCGTGAGAATTTCACCGCAATCGCCATAATGACTTGACCTGCTAACTGCTGAAGCGGCTCAAGTTCTGGATATGAGTAGATCTCAATATAATCTATTTCTCCGCCCGTGTGAACAAGTTCCTCTTCTATCAGCTGATATACACGACTGACATCACGTTCACCTTTTTCAACAGCTGACCGGCCTTTTTTTAATGCGCGGTATAAAGCGGGTGCTTCTTGTCTTTCTTTTTCTGACAAGTACACATTCCTTGAGCTTTTCGCTAAACCGTCTTCTTCTCTGACTGTCGGTACAGATACAAGGTGAAGATCAAAGAAGAAATCCTTGATCATCGCATCGATTACAGCGACTTGCTGTGCATCCTTTAGACCAAAGTAGACATTTGTAGGTGACACAAGATGAAACAGCTTTGTGAGCACAGTGACAACGCCGTCAAAATGTCCTGGACGTTTTTTTCCGCATAAGACATCTGTCCGCTTTTGAACCGTCATCGTAATAGATGGTTCATTTTGGTACATTTCCTTCACATCAGGTGTAAATAAAATATCCACCCCTGCTTGTTCTGCAAGACGCTGGTCTCTTTCCATATCCCTTGGATAGGATTCAAAGTCTTCATTTGGTCCAAATTGCAACGGATTGACAAAAATACTCATCACGACAATGTCATTTTGACCTCTTGCCTCTTTCGCCAGAGTCAGATGTCCTTCATGAAGAAAGCCCATCGTCGGAACAAAGCCGATGGAATGCTGCTTTTCTTGATGCTGCTTGATCAATTCTTTTAGTTCGTGAATATGGGTGACAACGTTCATTTTTTGATTCCCCCATATAAGCCATCAAGGACTTCTTCTTTGATATGAAACGTGTGCATGTCCTCTGGAAATGTGCGTGCTTTTACTTCTTTCGTATATTGAATGAGCGCTTCTTCTAAAACAGTATCAATTTGCGCGTATTGTTTCACAAACTTAGGTGTTCTAGACACCCCGTATCCTACCACATCATGGTAAACGAGAACTTGTCCGTCTGCCTCAGCTCCTGCACCAATTCCGATCACAGGAATCTTCAGCATGTCGGTAATTCGTTTTGTCAGTTCGCCAGGTACGCATTCCAGCACAAGTGCGATCGCACCGGCTTCCTCACATTTCAAGCTGTCTTCAATCAATTTTTGAGCACTTTCATGGTCTTTTCCTTGCACTTTATACCCGCCAAGTACACCAACTGATTGAGGTGTGAGGCCTAAATGACTGACAACAGGAATTCCGCCTCTTGTTAGAGCTTGAATGGATTCAAATACACCATCTCCGCCTTCTAGCTTTAAGGCATCGGCACCGCTTTCTTGCATGATGCGTGCAGCATTTTTCATTGTTTCTTCTAACGAATAATGGTAAGACATAAATGGCATATCAGTCACAACAAATGTGTCTTTTGCGCCTCTTTTCACCGCTTTTGTGTGATGGATCATATCATCCATCGTGACTTGAACTGTGGAATCTAGTCCAAGTACAACCATCCCAAGTGAATCACCAACTAAGATCATGTCGACTTCCGCTTTTTCCGCTTGCTTTGCAGCTGGATAGTCGTATGCGGTCAGCATCACAATAGGTTCGTTTTGTTCTTTCATTTTGAAAAAATCTAGCTTTGTCTTCATTTGTTCCTCCTCATTCTGGAGAGGAGATGGCTTGCCTCACATCACATGCTTTGATTTCTCATGTGCGGCGAATCATCCCTCTGTCCAAGTCCCTTAGGATCAAGGCAGAAATTTATCAAATTTTTCTTCCTAACAGGTACAGTTCTTTGCAGATACTGCCCACACGAAGTATATCAAAAATGTGCCGGGTGTTCCACTCAAGTTGACTTGATCTCAATGTCTGCGGAGTAGATTTTTTGGATACCGTCCTCCGTTTCAAGCAATAAAACACCTTCTTCATTGATTCCAAGCGCCTTCCCCGTATATTGCCCATTGACGGTGCGGGCAACAATATGTTGACCGATCGTCATCGCAAACGATTCCCATAATTGTTTAATCGGTGCAAATCCTTGCTTCATATAATCATCGTATCTTTTTTCAAAAGTGGACATGATCTGTTGTATGAGTGCAGCACGATCCACTTTTTCATTCAGTTCCATCCGCAGACTTGTGGTGACATCCTTTAGTTCATCTGGGAAGTCATCGGCTGTTTGGTTCACATTAATGCCCGGTCCAATAATGACCGCATGAACCTGGTCAGCTTCTGCTTTTAATTCAGTCAAAATGCCAACGACCTTTTTTCCATCCAATAAAATATCGTTTGGCCATTTAATAGATGGATTGAGTCCTGTTTGCTGCCTAATCGCTTCTGCAATGGCTACAGATGCCAAAAGCGTCATTTGCGGCGCTTTATGCAGTGGTATTTCAGGCCGGAGAATGAGGCTCATCCAAATGCCTGTCCCATCTGGTGAATGCCACGTTCTTTGAAGACGCCCTTTTCCATTCGTCTGATGATCGCTGACAACGATCGTGCCGTGGGGCGCACCTTCATTTACAAGATCATGGGCAATCAGCTGAGTTGAAGCGACTTCTTTCTGAAAATAAATATGCCTGCCGAAGCTCTCTGTTTCCAGACCAAACAGAATTTCGTCCTCACTAATTTTGTCCGGTTTACGAAGCAGACGGTATCCTTTCCTTCTAACTGCTTCTACCTCATACCCCTCTTTTCGCAAATCTTCCATATGCTTCCACACAGCCGTTCGAGAGCAGCCAAGCTCATCACAAATTTGCTGACTTGAGACAAAATCCTGGCTGGATGCTGTAAATAGTTCAATTAATCGTTTTCTAATTGCGGATCGCATGCTTTAAGCCACTCCTCTATGGCTTCTTTTCGGTTTTCCAAACGGTTTTGCAAAACGGCTTTTTTCAGAAAATTAAGCTCCTCTGCAATCCATTTCCCAGACGTCTTTTGCCGAAAGGCCATTAAATCTTTTCCTGAAACAGCGAGGTCTTGGAGCTTTTTAATCGGCAGTGCATCATAAGAACGCTTCGCTGCTTCCAGCTCATCAAAGAAAATGCGGCGCTCATGTTTTAGCTGCGTGATCTTCAAACTAGATAAGAGCACGTGTTCACCAGCTTCAAACATGTTTTCCGCATCCCAGTCACAATCTACGTATTGACTAATAGCTACTGCGTCTTTCAAAAGCTTCGTTGACAGCTTCCATTCTTTTAAGAAGGCCGCAGCCTCCGCTTCATCTAAACCTAGCAAATGGATGAAAGCCCCCCATACCTCTTCTAATCCATCCAGTAAGTAATATGGAAAGGATTGAAAGGATTCATGAAGACGATCCTCTTTGAGACCTGGTAATTCTTCATATAACTTGGTTGAAATGAGCACTTGAATGGCCTGCTCACAATGACGGCCTTTTAAAAGCTTTTCCATTTCAATCTTTTTGCGCTCAACCGATATGTTGGCAAGAAGATGCTTATCTTTTTTCATTGCTTCAGCCGTTTCATCAGCGAGCTCAAAGCCAAGCTGGCTTAAAAAACGGACAGCTCTCATCATGCGAAGCGCATCTTCTTGAAAGCGGCACGCAGGATCTCCTACAGTTTGAATTCGTTTCCGCTTAATATCCTGTTTACCACCTACATGGTCAATGATTTCCCCATTTATATCCATGGCCATCGCATTAATCGTTAAATCTCTTCTTAAAAGATCTTCCTTCAGCGACTTGATAAACGCCACTTCTTTTGGTCTGCGAAAATCTTCATATTCTGATTCCGTTCGAAACGTCGTGACCTCATAGCTGACACCATCATGCAACACAATGACAGTGCCATGCTCCTTACCGACATCTACTGTTTTTTCAAATAAAGACTCAACCTTATCAGGTGTTGCATCTGTCGCAATATCAATATCGCCGATTTCCCGTCCTAATAGAACATCTCTCACCGCTCCGCCGACAAAATAAGCCTGATGCCCATGTTCGTGCAGTGTATGTAATATAGGGATCGCATGTGTGAATGGTTCATTCATCTTCATCATCACCTTCGATCAATTCTAGGTAAAGCTTTTCATATTCACTCACAATCTTTTCAGAAGAGAAATGAGCCTGAACACTAGACTGAGCTGCCGCTGACACTTTTTCATGAAGCGCTTCGTCTTTCAGCAGTGACACTGCGTGCTTTGCTGCTCTGTCTATATCGCCGAGCGGGACAAGAAACCCTGTTTCTCCATGTGTAATGACCTCTGGAATACCGCCGACATCTGTCCCGATACAAGGGACACCGCACGCCATTGCTTCAAGAAGCACAAGCCCAAAGCTCTCCTTCTCCGAAAGAAGCAGCTTCAAATCACTTATTGAATAAAGCTCCTCAACCTTCTCTTGCTTGCCTAAAAACAACACGCGGTCTGTCAGTCCTAGTTTTTTCACGAGCTCGCATACAACCGATTTTTCAGGACCATCCCCAATGAGCAGCAGCTTTGCCTGCACCTGTTCAGAAATCTTTTGAAACACATGAATCACATCATGCACCCGTTTCACCTTTCGAAAGTTTGATACATGGATGATGACCTTTTCGTTCGGTAAAAGACCATAATGTGTCTTTAGCAAATTGTGATCTTCACGCAAATACACCCGTTCATCAACAAAATTATGAATCGTATCAATCTTTTTATCTGGTTTGATGAGATCGTACGTCTGCGCAGCTAATGAATGTGACACCGCCGTCACGCGATCCGATGATTCGATGGCGAACCGGATCACTTCCTTTAATGATGGGTCATAGCCTAAAACCGTAATATCCGTCCCATGAAGCGTCGTAACGACTTTCACAGAGTGTCCAGTCATTTGTTTAGCTAAAAACGCACAGACAGCGTGCGGGACCGCATAATGCGCGTGAATAATATCAAGCTTTTCTCGTTTTGCGACTTCTGCCAATTTACTTGCCAGCGCAAGGTCATAAGGCGGATATTGAAAAACAGCATATTGATTCACATCCACCTCATGAAAATAAATATTTGGATATACTTTATTAAGCCTAAACGGAATGCTAGAGGTAATGAAATGAACATCGTGCCCTTTTTCAGCTAAACGTTTTCCAAGCTCTGTAGCTATAATGCCTGAGCCGCCGACACTTGGATAACAAGTAATTCCGATCTTCAGTTTTTTCATAATTACCCCCCAAGTAAGTCATCGTCCATCAAAAGTGGTTTCTTTGTGATAAACCCTTCTGCATAAGCTTTGTTGACTTCTCTTCCATACATAGACTCTCTCATTTTGACAAAATCAATATAACCGTTCACAAGAGGTGTCTCTACTGAATTTGCCGATTTAACAAATTGGCTTTTATACGCATGCAAGCTATCAATTTTTTGGTGCATTTCCTCAGAAATATCGATCACAAAATCTGGACGATGGTGCCCATTAATCATGTAATAATACATTTGGCTTATTTTATGCGCTGGCTGCTTGTATGAATCTTCAAATTTATGTATACCTGCAGAAAAAGCGGCCTCTTCTACAAGTGAGCCCGCATGGCCGTGATCTGGATGGCGATCTTGGTGGTGCGGAGCGAAAATCAGTTTCGGTTTGTATGTTCGAATCACGCCCGCAATTTCCTTCATCGCTTCGTCATTTAGATACAGCCCTCTATCTGGCAGTGTGAGCTGGATTCTCGCTCTGACACCTAAAATAGCGGCGGCGGCTTTTGCTTCTTCTTTGCGGCTCTCTACCGTTCCATTTGAAGATAATTCGGCCTGAGTCAAGTCGCAAATCCCGACGCGCGCCCCTTTTTTTACGTATTTTGCAATCGTTCCGCCCATTCCGATCTCTACATCATCGCTATGGGCACCGAATGCAAGGATATCAAGTCGTTTCATTTGTTCCTCCGTTTTTTGCTACATCTCGAAAATCAAACGTACCTTTATTTAAATTCCTGACTAAAATTTCAGCGGTTCCCATATTGGTGGCTAATGGAATGGTATACACATCGCAAAGCCGGATGAGTGCAGATACATCCGGTTCATGCGGCTGCGCAGTTAGCGGGTCTCTAAAAAAGAGCACAAGATCCATTGCATTATCAGCAATTAAAGCACCGATCTGCTGATCTCCCCCAAGTGGTCCTGACTGGAAACGATGAATGGGAAGCCCCGTCGCTTCTTTCACTCTCAAACCTGTTGTACCTGTTGCGTAAAGTGTATGATCTGCCAAAATATCACGGTACGCGGTGGCAAATTGAATCATGTCACTTTTTTTCTTATCGTGAGCGATTAAAGCAATGTTCATCAGGAATCCACTCCTTATTAGTCGATGATATTTTCTAAACCATAGACGAGCTGATCAATGTGCATGACCTGCTCTACTGAAAGCTTCACGCCTGACATAAAGGATGCACGGTTATAAGAATCATGACGAATGGTGAGCGTCTGTCCGTCCATTCCAAACAGCACTTCTTGATGGGCAATCATACCAGGAAGTCTCACGCTGTGCAGACGGATACCATCATAATCGGCTCCTCGTGCCCCTTCGATCAATTCTTTCTCTTCTGGATGTCCCTGCTTTTTGCTTTCTCTTACTTCTGCAATCATTTCAGCTGTTTTTAAGCCCGTACCGCTTGGGGCATCTAGTTTTTTATCATGGTGAAGCTCAATGATTTCAACGTCAGGAAAATAATTCGCTGCCATTTTGGCAAATTTCATCATTAAGACCGCACCGACAGCAAAGTTTGGTGCAATAATACAGCCTATGCCCTTTTCTTCTGTTAATTGCTGAAGCTCTTTTAGGTCATCTTCTGAAAATCCAGTTGTTCCTACGACTGGACGCACGCCATGTTCAAGTGCTTTTTTTGTATGTACTTTCCCGATTTCTGGTGTTGTCAGATCAATTAATACATCTGGTGCTGTTTCTGAAAGACACACATCAATATCCGTATAAATTGGCGCATTAGATGTCGTATGAATCACATCAGATAATTTTTTTCCTTCATGCGCGTGATCAAGTGCGGCCACCAGCTCAAAATGGCCTGTTTCTTCCGCCAGCTTCACAGCCTCTATCCCCATTCTTCCTCTTGCTCCAGCGATTACTACTTTGATGGTTTCGTTCGTCATCGTCTCTACTTCCCTTCTTTTTTCGTCCAGCGGTCTTTATCTCTTGTATTGAATTTATGCATCACACGATCATGTGCTTCTTCTAGTGAAATATCAAGTGAATTAGCGAGGCATGTTAACACAAACAAAACATCGCCAATTTCTTCTTCCATGCTTTTTTCTGTTTCCGTTGTTTTTTTCGGCTTTTCTCCATAGTAATGGTTAACCTCTCTTGCCAGCTCCCCTAATTCTTCTGTCAGACGGGCCATCATCGCAAGCGGGCTGAAATAGCCTTCTTTAAATTGTCCTATGTAATCATCTACTTCTTGCTGCACGTGACGCAGCGTTTTTTCTTTCGTCATGAAGCTCATCCTCCTATCCATCTCTTACATGTTAGCGAAATCATAAATATTTGACAAATGTTTAAGACTCAGTTTGCTTGTTTCTCTCCCATACCATATAATATTATCGCTGTCTAAGCAAAAAAAGGAGTGATCTCTTGCTAAAAGAAATTCGTCTTAAAAATATCGTATTTATTTTAATAGGATCTGCGATTTTTTCTTTCGGTCTTGTTCATTTTAATATGCAGAACAATTTGGCGGAAGGCGGATTTACAGGTATTACACTGCTTTTATATTTTCTATTTCACATTGACCCATCTATTTCAAACCTTGTCTTAAACATTCCGATCTTTTTTATTGGCTGGAAAATGCTCGGCAGAACGATGTTTACTTATACAATTGTAGGAACAGTCAGTCTTTCTGTCTTTCTTGCCATCTTCCAGCGCTTTCAAATACATATGCCTCTCCAGCACGATTTAGCTTTAGCCGCCCTCTTTGCAGGTGTGTTTATCGGAACAGGCCTCGGGATCATCTTTAAATTCGGCGGTACAACAGGCGGTGTGGACATCATTGCAAGACTGATTAATAAGCATTATCAGGTGGCCATGGGACGAACAATGTTCATCTTCGACGCATGCGTCATTACCATCTCTCTTACCTACTTAAATTATAAAGAAGCAATGTATACACTTGTCGCAGTGTTTGTTGCTGCGAAGGTCATTGACTTCATGCAAGAAGGCGCTTACGCAGCCAAAGGCGCCATGATTATCTCTGAAAAAGATGACATCATTCAAAAGAAAATCACGGATGAAATGGAGCGCGGTGTCACCATTTTAAAAGGGATCGGTTCCTATACGAAACAGGAGCGCAACGTTCTTTATTGCGTTGTTCCGAAAAACGAGCTTGTCCACCTCAAAAGCGTCGTGACCTCAGTCGATCCTCATGCGTTTGTATCTGTCAGTGACGTGCATGATGTTCTCGGTGAAGGCTTCACATTAGATGAACACAAAAAGCCGCTCAATCCGCATTAAAAAAGAAGCACCAGTTTTGGGCTTCTTTTTTTATGATTTAGGATATTCAGCTTGACGTTTTTGCTTCTTTTCTTTTTCAGCACGATATTTCCGAAATCCAACATACGTTAACGTTAATAAAATGATACTCCCAGTTGTTAAGATGACCCATAAAAGCGATGGATCAGCTTCATCTTGATCGACGTGAGCAAACACACTCGATAAATCCTCTTCCAGCTTCGTGAGACGTTCAAGCTTTGTCCCACTTGATGCTTTTAAAAATTCACCTTGCTCAATCACTTCCATGTGCTGCTTAATCGTCTGCAGCTTTTCAGGCGAAATATCAATGGTTAAACTCGGATAGATCATATCGTATAAAGAAACCAGCTCATTCCATGTTTCATAAAATGTCGTCGATTCTGGATCTTTCACTTCTTTTTTCAAAGTAGGAAAAGACCCCATAATGGGCTTCTCGAGCGAACCCCAAAGAGGCTCAGAATCCGACTGGATCGCATCGAGCAGCATTCTAAATTGAGAGGCATATCGAAGCTTTTCGCGCTCATTCAATTCTTCCTGCGGCAGCCCTTTTATCATATCTTGATAGCCAAGTGTAATTTGCCGAATCTGCGTATTCGTCAAAGTTCCACGCCAATTCTCAGCTTTAAATGTCTTTTCAACATACAATGCGACTTGTAATGCCTCATCATATTTAGCTTGTCTCGTTAATTGAAAGATTGAATCTGATAGTTCCGTTAATTCTTGCAGCGTGTTAGCAGCTGTTTCCTCACCTTTGGCAACAGATGGCTGTAATACGAGAAAAAATAATAGAATCATCGCGATTGGCTTTCGTTTCATGCAAGTCCCTCCTAGCCCTTCTCCTTACAGCGTATGAAGAAAAGGACAAGGTTAGACCAACATTGTTAAGGGAGTTCCAGCTTGACCGATTTTTTCGATAGAACGAGATAATACGAAACAAAAAGAACCGCGATACTTAGCCAAAACGTCGCGTAGCCGATCTCGTTTGAATAAGCAGACAGCATAGAATAACGCGGCATCATACCAAATACATAATCAATCACATCGTTATGTAAAATCCAAATGCCGGCTACTACGAGATGACGCATTTGAAAACGATAATACGGCGCAAACAATACGGCCTGAACCGCCATCGCAAAATGAGACCCAATCAGCATGTATCCTTCCCACGGAAAATCATCAACAGATAAAAGCACAAAGATATTCATTCCTACCGCCCAAAGCCCATATTTAATCAAGGTTACAAGAGCAAGCGCTTCAAAATAAGGAGCGTTTCGTTTCATCAAAAACGCAAGTAATACAAATAAAAAGAAAAAGCTGGCCGTTGGACTGTCTGGTACAAAAGCTAAAAAGACAGCCGGCGTCTCTACGAGCTGCGGAATATACCAATAGTAGCCGTACACAGTGCCAAGGAAATTGATCATAAGCACCAGCACAAGCATGTAGCGCGTCGCTAGCAAATATTGAATCCATCTCATATGTCTCTTCACTCACGATCTGTTAAAATCAGAAAAAAGCTGACAGCGCCAGCTTTTTCTCTTTTGAGTATATCCTTGTACTTGCATTTAAACAACTGAATTATTTTGATTTGACCTCAGATAAATATTTAGAGAGCTTTTCGAGTTCTTCATCACTGCCTTTAAAGACACCCTTAGGCATGTTGCCTTTTCCTTCTACAGCGATTTTAGCGATCTCCTCAGGCGAAAGACCGTTGTCAACGAGTGACGGTCCGGCTGCTCCGCCCTGCATGTTATCCCCGTGGCAGGAGATACATGTCTGCTCTTGATAAATTTTATATTCTTCAGCTGAAGTATCAATCTCTGCTTCTTTCTTAATCTCACCTTGTTTTGCCGCTGCTTCCCAATCATGAGTTGCAACAGACTCCCACGTTAAATATGTTGCTGCGCCGACTGCAAGGATCATCATCCCGACTGCAATTGGTCTTCTATACGGTCTGCGTTCTGGACCTGAGTCAAGAAATGGTGCGAGCAAAAGTGCACCAAACGCAATTCCAGGCATAATCATCGCGCCGACGACAGTGAAGTTTCCTGCAGCAAATTCATATTTTAATAACTGGTACAAAAATAGGAAATACCAGTCTGGCAGCGGAATATAGCCAGTATCTGTTGGATCAGCCATCCTCTCAAGCGGAGGCGCATGAACAACAGTTAGGACAAGAAATCCAATTAAAAAAACGGCACCTACAAGCCATTCCTTTAAAAGAAAGTTCGGCCAAAAGGCTTCTGTTTTTCCCGGATATTCGGAATAGTCTTTAGGTATGTTAGGTTTTCTTTCTGCCGGTATTCTGGAATCTCCGACAAACTTCATCCCTTTTCCCCTATGCAAAGTCATCCCCTCCTCATTGAACATTCATCAAACGCAACATTTTATAGCGGTCCAGAAATTCCTTGCTTACGAATCATAATAAAGTGGGCAGCCATCAGCCCAAATAATGCCGCTGGCAAGAAAAAGACATGGATAGCGAAAAATCTCGTCAGCGTTTGTGCCCCTACAATGTCAGGATGACCTGCAAGCAGCGTTTTGATCTCTTTACCAATGAAAGGTGTTGCTTCTGCAATTTGAAGACCAACCTTCGTCGCAAACAGCGCCTTCATATCCCATGGTAAAAGATAACCTGTAAAACCAAGTCCAAGCATCACAAAGAAAATGAGCACACCAACAATCCAGTTCAGCTCTCTAGGCTTTTTATACGCCCCTTGGAAAAAGACCCTTAGCGTATGTAAAAACATCATCACAATGACTAAACTCGCACCCCAGTGGTGCATCCCTCTGACAATCTGGCCAAATGCCACTTCATTTTGCAAATAATAGACAGATTCCCAGGCATTTTTAATATCCGGCACGTAATACATCGTTAAAAACATGCCCGAAAGGACTTGAATGACTGTCACAAAAAACGTTAAACCGCCAAAACAATACACAAAAGCGGAGAAATGATGTGCTGGATTGACGTGCTCTGGCACCTCGTGATCCGCAATATCTCTCCATATCGGTGTAATGTCCAGCCGCTCATCTACCCAATCGTAAATCTTGTTAAGCATCGTTACCCTTCCCCTTTCGGCACAGCTTTTCCAAGATAGAGGTATCCGTCCTTCACTTGCTGCTTATAATGGTCAAGCGGTGCAAGCGGTGGAGTTCCGGGTACGTTTGTACCATCCTTGTCGTACAGCCCATAGTGGCACGGGCAGAAAAATTTGTTTGGATTTTTCGGATCACTGTTCCAGTTCACTGTACATCCTAAATGTTTACAGATTGGCGATAAAGCGACAATTTCATCCCCTTCTTTGTACACCCATGCTGACCTAGATTCCTTTGACTCATACCATGCATCTACTTGATCAATTTTAAAGTCAAAGCGCTTCGGTTCCTTTGTCAGTTCATCTACACTGACAACTTGAACCATATCCTGATCCTCTGTTCCTTTTAGCACAGGGTCAAGCGCAAAGCGAACCATAGGCATGAGCATTCCAGCGGCCATAAATCCCCCCACGCCGGTCAACGTGTAATTCAAAAATTGACGCCTGGACACTCCATGTCTCTTCTCGCTCATTTTTTTCTCCCCCCCTCAGGTCGTCAGCTACTTTATAACTGAATTAGAAAAAATTTCATAAAACTAGGACACCCTCATAATATATCAATCTATTCACAAGGTCAACATCCTAAAAAGCTATGTACAATGCAAATGTAAGGGTTTTTATGAAGGGTTCCATTTTTGTAACAAAAAGTTCAAAATTTGTTCTACACTGTCTTGAATGATTTTTTGCTTTAATTCAACCTTCAAATGCTCCAGCGGAACAGGCTTGAGCAAAAATAGCGATTCACTGATCTCAGCATGCTCTTTCCACTTGTGATCAGATGTGATCAATATGACATGCTGAAAATGATCTTTGAGCGACTGCTTCATTGTGAGTATGTCTTCTTGTTTCCGGTCACTCACTTCCAAATATGTATGTGGCGGAAAAAGAAAAACCCGCCCTTTTAACTGTCTTTCAAGTTCATCTGCTACAAGAATAGTAAACTCTCCTAAAGACACGGTTTGTTTCATTTGATCCGCATCAATCCCAACTAATGGAATGATAGCGGTATCAATGTAAGCTTTAGATTGCAAAAAGCGATCCGCGTCCTCTGATTGAAACCTCATCAAATTCCCCTCTTTCATGACATAAGCCCTGCCTGTATAGGGCAAGGCTTATTCGTTCAGTTTATGACAATAGGCTTAATTCTTTTGCCAGCTTATTAAATGTTTCTTGATCATGACGGTCAAGTGCTTCATCTATCTCTTTCATGAGCCGTTCTTTTTGGAAAGTTGCGATTGAATGCTCAAGCACTTTCTCAGCAAGATCCTTATCTTTTTCGTTCTCGTAAAGATCCTTTGGAATATGAGGATTTGTTTCAAGAACAGCGGCATATTCCGGCGAACGATATGCAGAACGGAAATTCAATTGAATAAACAAATCCTGCTGTTTATTCAAACGAATATCATGAAATGACTTTTCAGCATCTGTCGTCATGATGTTTTCTTTATAAAATCTAAAGGGAACTTCATCCACACAGTGTGTCGACATGATGATTCCCCTTGGGCAAAATTCTGCTTGCTCTACAAAATGAACCTTTTCCATCAAAGAGTCGTGACTCATTAAATAATTTAATATCCAAACACACTCTCTTCGCTTTAGCTGATAATGGTTTAAGAACCACCGGATAAATTCCTTTTTTTCATTGACAGAAACAGGGGTCTGCATGTTATTCCCTCCTCTATCGTAAATTAAATTGCTATACATGAATTATTCAACAAACCAGTTCTTCATTCCTGCAAACTATAAGGAAATTTCGTCTTCAATTCTTAAAATCGTTTCTTCAATTTCTTCATTCGTGCCATCTTTCTCTAGAACTTTGCGTAATAACGGCAATGCTTCTTTTTGTCTGCCCTCTTCTAAAAGGAACGAAGCGTATTCATATAAAAAGTCACGTTCCTCATCAAAATCAGGCAGGGCAAGTTTGAAATACTCGGCTGCCTCTTTGTATTCTTCTCGCCCGACTGAAGCAGATGCAGCATACCAATTCCATTTTGGATCATCTTCCCCAAAGCTTTTAACCTCTTTAATAACATCCAGGATTTCATCAAACAGCTCTTCATTTAAATAGATCGCCAGCAATGTTTGAACTGCTTCAATATACCCCGGATCGAGAGCAAGTGCTTCTTGAAGCAGTTTTTTCGCATCTTCTGAATCCCCATTTTTCAAATCAATCTTGGCACCATATAAATATAATTCTTTGTTATACTCATCAACTTTAATACCCTCTTTTACTACCTCTAAAGCCTCGTGATATAGTCCTTCTTCCTCATAACTTTTCGCTAAAGGCATATAAAGTGACGAGTAAGACGGATCAATATCTTTCAGTTCTGTAAGCTGCTGAATGGCTGTTTTCGTTCTGCCAGCCCTCATCGCTGTAAATCCGTAGCCAAAAAGAGTATTCGGATCTGCCTGATCTTTTACTGCCTTTTCGTACCATTCAAGTGCATCCTCAAATTCTCCAGCTGTGCTGAGTGATTCAGCGAGCCGCTGATACACATTGACACCGCCAACTTCATGCTGTTGATCTGCCACTTTGTAGAAATAATCTGCCGCTTTTTTTGAAAGACCTTGTGAAAAATACAATTCACCTAATGCAAAATCAATGATGGCTTCATTCGGCAGTAGTTCTTTCGCTTTTAAAAGCTTTTGTTCACTGACTTCAAATAGTCCTTGCATTTGATACAAATCTGCCATTAACAATAAACTCTCTGGGTATGCATCATCATGTTCAGGAATCGTTTCTAATACTGCAATCGCCTTCTCCTCTTCATCAGAGTCAATCAATAGCTCTGCATAAAAACACGTTAAACCTGTTTCTTCTGGATATAAATCATGTAAATCACTGATGAGATTGCGTGCTTTATCGATATCTCCCCAATCATAATATAACTGAGCTGCCTGCGCCTTTTCTTCATCATGCAAATGCTTCTCTGCTTGAGCAAGTGTTTGGAGTCCTTTTTCAGTCTCACCCGCCTCAACTAATTTTATGGCTTCTTGTAATGAACTATTCAAATCAAACCGTTCCTTTCTGTTTCCAAAAACCTAAACTATTGTTACTTCATATCATAATCGACAGGTGCACATCCAGCAAATATGTTGCTCTTTTAAAATGAACCCATTTTTGTGTTTTAAAGACTGTTTTTCATTTCATCCTTTACGAAACTGATGATTTGTAAACTCCATGCACTGTTTTCATCGAACAAAGTGATTTTTTTCAAGGTTTCACCTTGAGACAAGCTATGCTATATTTCTGACAAATATGCAAAAGGAAAGAAAAAGCCTGAGGACATCCTCAGACTGTTTTCGTTAAGTATTCAATGTGATCAAAGAAATTCGGGTATGAGACACGAACAGCATCTGTATCCTCAATCTCAATTGCTTCCTTTGTCATACATGCGGCAATTCCGAGCATCATACCGATACGGTGATCTCCGTAACTTGAGACGACCGCGCCGCCTTGAAGTGTAGTTTTACCATGAATCTTCATACCATCATCTGTTGCTTCAATATCAGCACCGAGTTTTTTTAGTTCTGATACGACTGTATCAATTCGATTGGTTTCTTTTACTTTTAACTCAGCAGCATCTTTAATGATCGTTGTTCCTTCTGCTTGGGTCGCAAGAAGGGCAATAATCGGAATTTCATCGATGAGTCTTGAAATCATGTCACCAGAAATTTCAATCCCTTTTAATGATGAAGTAGAAATCGTTAAATCACCATACGGTTCTCCGCCTTTGGCATCTACTTCATTGATCTCAAGGTTTGCACCCATAAGTCTCAGCACATCAATAATACCCGTTCTTGTTTTGTTTAGCCCGACATTTTTTAAAACAATCCGGCTATTAGGAACGATAGCTCCAGCTACAAGGAAAAATGCAGCTGAAGAGATATCTCCTGGAACAAATATATCTGTTGCTGTTAATGTTTGGCCGCCTTCAATGGAAACACTTTGTTCATCTTCATCTAGTTTCACACCAAACATAGAGAGCATTCTTTCTGTATGATCTCTTGATTTATGTGGTTCAATTAAGGTCGTTGTTCCCTCTGCTTGAAGTCCAGCTAAAAGGACAGCCGACTTAATTTGTGCACTTGCCACTGGAGACTCATAAGAGATTCCTTTTAAATGACCGCCACGAATAGACAGTGGTGTATACTCGCCATTTGCTCTGCCGTCTATTTTGGCTCCTAGTTGTTTAAGCGGACCCGTCACTCGTCTCATTGGTCTTTTGGCAATACTCTCATCACCGATTAGTGTACTGTGAAACTCACAACCAGCTAATATTCCCATCATTAATCGAATGGTTGTACCAGAATTGCCCACATCAAGAATGTCAGACGGCTCCTTGAGCTCTTTCAATCCCTTACCATGAATGACAACATCTGTCCCATTTTGTTCAATTTCAACGCCCATCTTTCTAAAGCAATCAATCGTACTTAAACAATCAGCTCCAGGAAGAAAGTTTTTCACTACTGTGGTCCCATCAGCAATTGCACCAAACATCACTGATCTATGTGAAATAGATTTATCACCTGGGATATGAATTTCTCCATTCATAGGAGCATTTTTATGAATTTTCATGTTTGTCACCTCAGTCAGCATAAAATGTATCGTAATTCGCTCTATTTTTTATACAGATTTCTGCACGCTTGCGATCGTCATCTGTTTGAAAACTAATGCGTAAAATCCCATTAATGTCTTCCCGCGTCTCAATAATACGGATATTTGTAATACTAATGTTTTCACTTGCTAGATGACCTGTGATCTCCGAAATGACCCCAGGGTGATCCGGAACATCGACATACAGATCATAAAAAGCAGGAATGGCTCCTTTTTTCCTTAGAGGAAGTCCATCGCGATATTCCTTTGCATCTTGAAAATAAGAGAACAATCCTTCAGCATCTTCTTGCTGTACGAAGGTTTCAATGCGGTTGATCTCTTTTTTCCATTCATGAAAACGGTCTAAAATCTTGTGTTTATTGTGCAGCAGGATATCCCGCCACATTGCAGGATTGCTTGAAGCAATTCGTGTGATATCACGAAATCCTCCAGCAGCAAACCGTTTAACAAGTGGGAATTGTTCTTCAAAATGATGTGCTTGATGCACAAGGCTGGCTGCAACAATATGAGGGAAATGGCTGATAACACTTGTCACAGCATCATGTTCTTCTGGTGTCATCTCGATGAAATGAGCATGTGTCCCCTTTAACAAATCCATCAACCGATCAACAGCTTGACGATTTGTTTCCTTTGCAGGCGTTAAAATGTAGAACGCATTTTCAAATAAAAAGTCTTTCGCTGCAATAACACCTGACTTATGAGAGCCTGCCATTGGATGTCCACCAATAAATTGGTAATGATTAGGCAGCGCTTTTTCAGCAAAATGGACGACCTTTTGCTTTGTGCTGCCGACATCAGTGATTGTGAGCTCTCTATCAATTCCAGAGTCTGCAATATCGCTAAGCATCTTCACTGTTTGCTGGACAGGTGTTGCCAAAATAATGGTCGAAGATTCTTCTAAACCAGCCATAAACGAATCAGCGGCTAAATCAATGATACCCAGCTTTGTTGCAGCAACCATTTGCTCTTTGGAAACATCAAATCCTACAATTTTTTTATGAGGATGCTCTTTTTTAATTGAGAGTGCAATGGACCCTCCAATTAAACCGAGTCCAGCTATTAATATTGTTTCATTTGCATCATTCATATTCATCACCTGATTTTTCGCGAAAATTAAACAAGCTATTTTTACAGCTTATATGTATATGACGTTGGTACAATGAAAGCCATATCCTGCCTTAGGATATGACTTTCTGGTTATGCTACGCACGAATGCCTTGCATTAAATCGGCAAGTGTACTTAAAATTTCTTCATTTTGCTCTTTTGTTCCGACGGTAATACGTAAAGAAGTCGGAAAGCCAAGTGCTTTCCCGGAACGAACAATGTAACCTTTTTTCAATAATGCATTGAACAATTCATCTGCATCTCTTTTAAAATCAATCAGCACAAAGTTTGTTTGAGATGGATAGATATATAGTCCAAAACGGTCAGCAAAATCTTGATATTGCTTGAGACCTGCTTCATTTTTCTGTCTGCATGATTGAATGAAGTCTTGATCTTTTATCGCTGCACGCGCAGCTGCCTGAGCGATACGACTAGTATTAAACGGTTCTCTCGCTGGTTCAATGGCAGTAATCAGCTCTTCTGACGCAATCCCGTAGCCTACTCGAAGTGCTGCAAGTCCATACGCTTTAGAAAACGTTCTAAGTACAATGACATTTTGATAAGCGTGTAATAAAGATAAACTGTTTGGAAAATCTTCCGCACGAACGTATTCAAAATACGCTTCATCTAGTACAACAAGCACGTGAGCTGGCACTTCATCTAAAAACGCCACAAGCTCAGATTCTGACAAATGATTTCCTGTCGGGTTATTTGGATTACATACCCAGACAACCTTCGTGTTCTCATCGATCGCATCCAGCATACCCTTCAGATCGTGAGCTCCTCCGTCTAAAAGAGGCACTTCTCGAATTTCAGCATGTTCAATCACTGCATTGTGACGGTATTGCGGAAAAGATGGAGATGGGATGACGGTATTTGTATGTTGGTCAAGGAATGCTCTCGCAATAATTTGCACAAGTTCATCTGAGCCATTCCCGAAAATTAATTGTTTTTCACTTACTTGAAGAAACTCAGCAAGCTCCGTTCTTAAACTTGCGCTGTATCCATCTGGATAAATCGCTAAATGTTCGAGTTCAGCCTCTATCGCCTCTCTTGCATGTACGGAACATCCAAAAGGGTTTTCATTTGAAGCCAATTTCACAATTTTGTCTAATTGATATTCTTTTTTGACCTCTTCAATTGGTTTCCCAGGTTGATACGGTTTTAGCTGTTTTAATTGATCTTTGATTTGCAAAATGTTTCACCTCATTTGAATGAATAGAGGGGACTAAATGTTTTTGCATATGTTTCAAATTCTCTTAAAGCCTCTTGACGTGTATCACTTGCTAGCAATTGTTCTTGAAGCTCTTCAATTTTTTTCACAAGTGCACTGCCTACAACGACACCGTCACTCAGTTTATTCATTGAGTCTACCTGCTCTCTTGTTGAGATGCCAAAACCGACCGCAACCGGTATGTGACTCAGCTGTTTCACTTGTTGAATAAAATCTGTAATTGACGCGTCAAAGGATTGTCTGACACCTGTTACACCAAGAGATGAAACACAATACACAAAACCTTCTGCCTGCTCTACAATGTTTACTAATCGTTCCTTGCTTGTTGGTGCAACGAGTGAAATATATGAAATGCCATGTGTTTGACAGTTCTTTTGCAGCTCGCTGCTCTCTTCAAACGGCAAGTCGGGTGTTAAGAGTCCCGAAATATGATTTTTGCGCAGTAAAGCGAAAAAGTATTCTGTGTCTAATTGTAACACAGGATTATAATACGTAAATAGAATTACAGGAATTTTTACACCGTTTTTTTTCATCTTTCCTGCTAATTCTATCGCTTTTACGATATTCATGCCATGATTTAGAGCTCTTTTGGAGGCTCTTTGGATGACAGGACCGTCCGCTAGTGGATCGGAATAAGGAACACCTAGTTCAATCGCATGTGCACCGGCTGCTTGAAGGGAGACAGCTAAATCAATCGTGATGTCTTCTGATGGATCTCCTGCTGTGATAAATGGGATAAATAATTTCTCTCCTTGCTCTAATTGAAATGTGGTCATTTTGTTTTTCCCTCACTTTCAAGCACGTTCATTAATGTATGCACATCCTTATCGCCTCTTCCTGACAGGCAGACAAGGACGATTTCATCTTCATTCATCGTCTTGCTTACCTCAAACGCCTTGGCTAGCGCATGTGCAGTTTCAATTGCTGGCAGGATTCCTTCTTTTTCAGTCAGCAGCTTTAGGGCATCTAGTGCTTCTTGATCTGTCGCACTCACATATTGAACCCGTCCGCTCGCATGTAAATATGCGTGCTCTGGTCCAATTCCCGGATAATCTAAACCAGCGGAAATAGAATATGGCTCAATAATTTGGCCAAATTCGTCTTGGATTAAATAGGTCAAAGACCCGTGAATCACTCCTTTTGTTCCTTTCGTGATGGTTGCAGCATGGAGCGGAGTATCGATTCCCTTTCCAGCGGCCTCTACACCAATGATTTCTACCTCTTCATCTAAAAACGCCCGGTACATTCCAATGGCATTACTCCCGCCGCCGACACAGGCAATGACTTTATGAGGAAGCCTGCCTTCTTTTTCAAGCAGCTGCTCTTTTGCTTCATCACCAATCATCCGCTGGAACTCGCTGACGATTTGAGGATACGGATGAGGGCCTACGACGGAGCCGATCATATAAAAGTGATCACTGCAGTGCTGGACCCAATAGCGGATGGCTTCGTTAGTAGCATCTTTTAATGTGCCATTCCCGCTTGTGACAGGTATGACTTCAGCGCCGAGCAGTTTCATTCGAAAGACATTGAGTGATTGTCTTTCCACATCTTCTTTTCCCATAAATACCGTGCAGGATAGCCCGAACTTTGCGGCCACCGTTGCAGCAGCTACTCCGTGCTGACCTGCGCCTGTTTCCGCGATGATGTTTGATTTCCCCATTTTTTTCGCAAGCAGGGCCTGCCCAAGCGCATTGTTAATTTTATGAGCACCTGTGTGATTTAAATCTTCTCTTTTTAAATAGATCTTTGCGCCGCCGAGGTATGCTGATAATTGGTCAGCATATGTAAGCGCAGTTGGTCTGCCTGAATAGTTTCGAAGTAGTGATACATATTCTGCTTGAAAAGCAGGGTCTTCTTTTAATTCACGAAATGCTTGTTCGATTTCTGCAAGTGGCTGCATGAGCGTTTCCGGGACAAATTTCCCTCCGAATTCTCCGTATCTGCCAATCTCATTTGGATATGCGTACATCATTTAACATCCTTTCTTCGAGCGCTTCGATCTTAGCGCTGCTTTTCTTCCCGTTTTCTTCTATTCCGCTTGAAAGATCGATCGCTTCTGGACCATAGGCAAGGAGCTCTGCTATCTTTTCTGATGTAATACCGCCTGCAATTGCGCAAGTTTTCTCCAGCCGTTTTGCATGCTGAACGTATGCAGGCACCGCCTCCCAAGCAAAAGCTGTTCCAGAGCCGCCTCTCATTCCTTTTACTTTCGCATCAATGAGGAAGCCATCGACAACAGGCGCAAATGCCGTCATTTTTTCGAGCGTGCTTGTGATATTGGGCTCGTGGTGGAACACTTTCCAAACGACAACCCCTGTTTGTTGTTTAATTTCTTTTGCGTCATCCTGCGTTTCATCTCCATGAAGCTGTACGATATCTAAAGGAATATGTTTTGTGATATCACACACTTTTTGAATCTTTTCATTTACAAATACACCGGCAATCTTTTTCTCACACTTTGTTTGAATGAGCCATTGTTTCACTTGATCTGGCTGGACTTGTCTTTTACTTGGAGCAAAAATAAATCCAATGGCATTTGCGTTAGACTGCGCAATACATTCCACATCTTCTTGAGATACTGCTCCGCAATATTTTAAATAAGGCTTCATCCTGTTCATTCTCCAAACAATGTCTGAACGGCTTTTTCTTGTGATTGTTCTCTCATTAATGATTCTCCAACAAGAACTGCACCCGCTCCATGTTTCTTCACAAAGGTTAGATCATCGAATGTTTGAATACCGCTCTCACTCACTAGTAAGACATCGCTTGGAACGAGTGGTGCGATCTCTTTTGTTTGTTCAACTGTTGTTGTAAATGTATTTAAATTCCGGTTGTTCACTCCAATGATTTCAGGAGTGAACAACTTTAAAATATTTTCGAGTGTATCTGCTGCATGTACTTCGACAAGGACATCAAGGCCTTTCTCTTTTGCTTCAGCATAGAGCTCGTGCAGCTTTTGCGGCTCAAGTACTTCTCCAATTAATAAAATGGCATCTGCTCCTATACGTCTTGACTCTTCTACCTGTATGGAGTCAATGATGAAATCTTTTCTTAAAATCGGACGATCGATTTGTTTTTTAATGAGGGACAGGTATTCGTTTTTCCCTTGAAAGAACGGTTCATCTGTTAAAACAGATAAGCAATCAGCGTTTGATTTTTCGTAAGCTTTTGCTGTTTGTAAAGGATCAAAATTCGGTTGAATGATTCCTTTGGAAGGAGACGCTTTTTTCACCTCAGCAATTAGACCAATTGAGCGATGAGGATTCATGAGTGCTTCTTTAAATGATCGTCTTTCAAAGTGTCCATCCTCTGGTAACTGCAATGTTTGGATATGTTCTTTTTTGCGGGCAATGATTTGATTAAGCATAGATCTCTTCCTCCTTCGTTTTTTGTTTTAAACGAGCCAATTGTTCTTTGGCTGCACCATTTTTAATTGTTTCAAACGCTTTTAATGTTCCTGCCATGAGGCTTTCTGACTTCCCTGCGACATATAAAGCCGCTCCAGCGTTCAGGGCTGTAATATGAAGCGGCGCCCCTTCTGTTTGATGATTCAATATATTCTGAATCAATTTGGCGCTCTCTTCCGGTGATTGGACCTGAATGTCTGATAAATGTCCTTTTTGCAGCCCAAAGTCTTCTGGATTGAGTGTATATTCTGTCATGACATCTTTTTTGAGTTCAATCACATATGAATTTGCAGTAATCGTTAATTCATCCAGCCCATCTTCTCCGCAAACAAATATCACATGTTCTGGCTCTAACGGCGCAAGAGCTTTTGCCATTAATTTCGCCTTTTCCTTTGAGTAAACACCAATGATTTGCTTTTTGGCTTGCATTGGGTGGCAAAGCGGGCCTAATAGATTAAATACTGTCCGGAAGCCGAGCTGCTTGCGGACTGCGGCTACTTGTTTCATAGATGAATGGTACAAGGGGGCAAATAAAAAGCCCATGTTTTTCTCTTGTATTTGTCTTCTTGTTTCTTCTGGTGTGGATTGAATGTGAACCCCAAGACACTCTAGTACATCGGCACTCCCGCTTTTAGAAGAAACTGATCGATTTCCGTGTTTGGCGATTTTGGCTCCAGCAGCGGACGCGACAATGGCGGCAGCAGTTGATATATTAAAGGTGGAGAGTCCATCGCCTCCTGTGCCGCAAGTATCAACAACATCAAGCGATTGTTCCATTGGTTCTGCATTTTGCCGCATGGCTTTCACGAAGCCTGTCATTTCTTCAGCGGTTTCTCCTCTATGCGCTAAAATCGAGAGACTTGCAGCGACTTCAGTATCTGTTAAAGAGCCGCTCATCATATCATGCATGAGTTTATTTGCTTCATTTTCTGATAGAAAGCCTCCATTAACAAGAGCTGATAGTCGGTGATTCATCCTGCACACTCTCCTTTTCCGAGAAAATATGTTCCGCAAGCTGAATGGCTTTCAGAAGTGCTCCTGCCTTGTTACAAGTTTCTTCCCATTCATTTTCCGGAACAGAATCAGCCACAATGCCGGCGCCTGCTTGTATAGAAGCGGTCTGATTTTTGACGCTCATCGTACGAATGGTAATACAGGAGTCGATATTGCCGTCGAATCCAATATAGGCAATACAGCCGCCATACGTTTCCCTTGGCTCAGGCTCCATTTCATTTAGTAATTGCATCGCTCTTATTTTGGGTGCACCTGTTAATGTACCTGCTGGGAAAGCGGACATGAGCGCATCGACTGGATGTGTATCCTGCTTTAACTTTCCTGTCACAATGGAAATGATGTGCATAACATGTGAAAAATTCACTACTTTTGTAAAGGTTGGTACGGACACACTGCCGTATTCTGCCACACGGCCTACATCATTTCTGGCAAGATCCACTAACATGTAATGCTCCGCTTTTTCCTTTTCATCTTCAAGCAGCTCTCTTGCTAGCTCAGCATCCTCTTCTCTTGTTCTTCCTCGTTTTCTTGTGCCTGCAATAGGATGGATTTCTAGGTGCCCGTTTTTGGCATGAATTAATCGTTCTGGCGAGCTTCCGACTAAATCACGATCTTTTAATTTCATAAAATACATATATGGAGATGGATTTACAATCCGAAGCACGCGGTATAACTCAAATGAACTCACTGACACAGGGATATCAAATCGCTGTGAGAGTACGCCTTGGAAAATGTCACCCGCCCGAATGTACTCTTTGATTTTTTCTACATCATTTAAAAATTGCGTTTTTTCATAGGTTGACGTCACATGTTCAAAGGACGGCGGCTCATTCAAATTCCCTGATAAAATCAGTTCTTTCATATCAACCTTTGAATGGAGCTTGTGAATCATCTGTTCAAGCTGCTTTTGATTTTCTTTGTAAGCGCGTATTTTTTCGTCTTCTGTTTCATGTCCGGTTAGCTGGGTGTACTGGATAAAATGAACATGATTTGTTTCATGATCAAAAGCAATCATCGTTTGGCAGACAAATAATGTGCAATTTTCTGTCGTCGATGCGCTGCGGTGAGGCTTGACAGAAGGTTCAATGGTTGGGATCAGATCGTAGCTTAAGTATCCAACAGCCCCGCCTGTAAATGGGATATCAATATCTGGCGTTTTGATTTGATATTGATCTTTCATCCAATCTAGCAGTTCTTTCAGCTCTTGCTTTTGCATGACTTCCTGCCCCGCAGCGTCACGTGCAATGTATTTATTTTGGTCATCATGTAAGGTTAAAAACGGGTGCAATCCAATGAAGGAATATCTCGACCAGCTGGAAGACTCATCTTTGCTTTCTAGCAAATACACAATATCTTGTTTGAGTTTTTCAACAATTTGAATCGGTGAGAGCGTATCGACTGTAATGGTTTCAACAATTGGGATCGTTTTGTGGGACTCACTGTCCTTTAAAAATTGGGTCAGGTTTGATTGGGAATTCATAAGCACACTCCTTAAATGGGATTAAGGAGAATGAGGGGACATATAGAGGGTTTGTATGAGTATACGAAATAAGCCTAAAAGAGGGTTGCTCTTTTAGGCAGTATGATTAAATAGAAGTATCGTATCTCTGCTCAACTCTACTCATCTCAACTACCCTAGTCTCATTCTCATCTTCTCTAAGCTTGCAATGCCGTTTACACCTGTGTGTAAACTTCGGCTGTTCATATCGTATTATAATTCCTTGTTTTTTGTCAACTGTAAATCAGGGCGAAGCGTCACAGCTTCTTCCAAGTACACATGCTGTATGTCTTCCTGCTTTGTATCTGTCTGGACAGTCATTAAGACACGAATACATTGCTTTAAACCGCCATCAATGTCCAGTTCCTGCATACATGTAACAGGTACATATGTCCATCCTTCAAACTGACGAAGTGCTTTTGCCGGAAAAACGGAGTGAATATCTTGTGTAGCTGAAATCAAGATCTGCACGACACGTTCTGGATCTACTTGGTTTCTTGAAATAATCGCTTCTAACAGCTGTTTCGTTTTGTTTAGCACTTCTGTTTCTGTATCTTCTATCACAGTTGTAGCCCCACGTATCCCGCGAAACATCATAGACATCCCTCCTCCCGTTTCCATTCTTCGAGCCAGTAGTGCAGCTCATCTTTTGTGAAAGACTGTAAGGTGACGTCTCCAACCTGTTTTAATAAAACAAATTGAACACTGCCGCCTCTTGCTTTTTTATCTCCAATCATCCGGTCAACAAATGTTTTCGTGGAAATATCTTGTGTGACTTGTACCGGGAACCCAAGCTCTTTCATCCACTCTTTTAGTTCCATACGATTGAAGCTGAGTCCTAGCTGCTTTTCACTCACATACAGCGCAAACTGCATGCCGATTGCAATGGCATCTCCGTGCGTGATGGCGCCGTATCCGTACTCTGCTTCAATGGCATGCCCGAGTGTATGGCCTAAATTTAAAAATGCACGCACGCCTTGTTCTTTTTCATCTTCTTGAACAATTGACGCTTTGACTTGAATGCCTTGATACAGCATATGTGCCAGCTCGCTCTTTGATAAATCCGGCAAAGAACGAATGGTCATCAGTTCTGATAAAAAGTCTTCACTTGAAATCAGTGCATGTTTGATGACTTCTGCAAAGCCTGATCTTCGTTCAATTTGAGATAGAGTCTCAAGCATACTAGTATCATAGATCACAGCTTTCGGCTGATGAAACGCACCGATTAAATTTTTACCGAGCGGATGGTTGATCCCTGTTTTCCCGCCAACTGCACTATCATGTGCCAGCAGCGTCGTCGGAACTTGGATAAAGTCAATGCCTCTCATATAAGTGGCAGCAGCAAAGCCAGCCAAATCTCCAATCACGCCGCCTCCCAGCGCAATGATGCATGAGGAACGATCAAGCTGAAATTGAATGGCTTTTGTATGAATATGCTCAAATTCGGCAAAGGATTTTGACTGCTCTCCGCTTGGCACAACCACTTTGTTCACAGGCCACTTCTGCTGAAGTAAGCGAACCATCTCATCACCATAAATGGCATCAACAGCTGCATCTGTGACGATTAAGAGCTTCGTATAGGAATGCCCAGTGGAAGTTATCAAGTCGACGATATTGCTTTTAATCCCATCACCGATAAATACAGGATAAGTGGCGGAAGACGTCTTAACTTCCAGTGTTTTCATTAAAATTCCCTCTGAAGCTGGCGCATTTTTTCAACATTTTCTTTAATGCGGTCGATTTGGTCAAGGCCAAACTGCTCCACAACTGCATTGGCAATTTCCCATGCCACGACTGCTTCTGCGACAACACTTGCGGCAGGAACAGCACAGCTGTCAGAGCGTTCAATACTTGCAGAGAAAGGTTCTTTTGTTTCAATGTCAACGCTTTGAAGCGGCTTATAAAGCGTTGGAATTGGCTTCATAACCCCTCTTACGACAATTGGCATACCCGTTGACATTCCGCCTTCAAGACCGCCTAGGCGATTTGTTTTTCTCGTATAGCCCTTTTCTTCATCCCAGATGATTTCATCATGGACCTCACTGCCATTTTTAGAGGCTGCCTCAAAGCCAATACCGAATTCAACCCCTTTAAAAGCGTTGATACTAAGTACAGCGCCAGCAAGCTTGCTGTCCAATTTACGGTCATAGTGAACATAGCTTCCGACTCCAACTGGCATTCCTTCAACGATGACTTCAACAATTCCGCCAATTGAATCACCGTTTTTCTTCGCTTCATCAATTGCATCCATCATTTTCTGACCTGCTTCACTGTCATAGCAGCGAACAGGTGATTCTTCTGTTACCTTTTGCAAATCTTCAATAGACTCATATGCTGTATGAGCTGCTTTCACTCCGCCAATTTCAAGAACGTGGCCAGCTACTTTAATCCCTAGATGCGCCAAGATTTGTTTGGCAACTGCGCCCGCTGCTACACGAACAGTTGTCTCGCGGGCTGATGAACGCTCTAAAACGTTTCTCATATCACGGTGTCCATATTTAATCGCACCATTTAAATCCGCATGTCCTGGTCTTGGACGAGAGATTTGACGCTTCATTTCGCTTTCTTCTTCTTCTGTAATCGGCTCTGCCCCCATCACCTTTGTCCAGTGCTTCCAGTCGTTATTTTCAACAACAAGTGCAATTGGAGAACCTAATGTTCTCCCGTGGCGAACACCACTTAACACTTTCGCCTGGTCTTTTTCAATCTGCATTCTTCTTCCGCGGCCATGACCTTTTTGTCTTCTAGCCAATTCATAATTGATGTCATCCTGCTCTATGTAAAGCCCCGCTGGAACTCCTTCAATAATTGTGGTCAATTGTGGACCATGTGATTCACCTGCTGTTAAGTACCTCATGACTTAATCTCCCTTCATCGCATTAACGCTTTTAAGTAAAAATATAATAACACACTTGCTACTAAAAAGTCAGCTACATACCCTTCTTTTGATAAAAGAAAGTATCAGCAGATGTCAGTCCAAACTTTTCTGGGTGAAAAATTTGCTCTGTAGAACCAACAAATAATACGCCATTTTGTTTTAAACTGCTGCTCATTTTCAAGTAAATTTCTTCTTTTGCCTCTTCAGTAAAGTAAATCAGTACATTTCGGCAGACGATGAGGTCAAGCTGTTTTTCATATGGATCTGCTAAAAGGTTGTGTTTCTTAAATTGAATATGCTTTCGAACCTCATCCTTCACAGTGTAAAATGAAGCATCTTCTTTTGTGAAATATTTTTGCTTGATATGATCTGGTACCTCTTGCAGAGAGCGTTCATGATATCTGCCTTTTTGAGCTGACTGTAGAACTTTATCATCAATGTCAGTTGCAATAATTTGGAAGTCTTTCACAAGAGGATGACTTGACAGCAGCATGGAGAGTGTATATGGCTCTTCTCCTGTCGAACATGCTGCACTCCAAATCTTTAAGGTGCCGCCATTTTTCAAAAGCAGCGGCAGGATTTTTTGATCAAGTACTTCCCAGCGCTGATAGTTTCGGTAAAATTCTGACACATTAATCGTCATACGGTCCATCGTCTCATCTAATAGTGCTCTGTCCTGTTCAAGCGCGGCCGCGAATGCCTCAAAATCTCTATATCCTTTTTTATCATAAAGTGATGTTAATCTTCGTTTCATTTGTGCTTCTTTATATAAATTCAGATCTACCCCGGTTAGTTTTTTCCATTTTCCAACAAATACTTGATACTGATCCATCAATGTCCTCTCCTGTCTCATCTATCTTTGTCCTAGTATAGCTGTTTTTATCGAAAATTTGTATCTTCTCATGCGAAATTTCGTGTAGAAAGTTCAATATAAAAAAAGCCAAAGTGCTCATTGGATGAACACCTTGGCTTGAACCTTAATAAATCCAGCTTGAGATGGTTTGCTCCCAGCTTGTGAGTTCTTCTTGTTTGAAGAATAAGTTAATTTCTCTTTCAGCACTTTCTGGTGAGTCTGACCCATGGATAATGTTTTTCCCAACAGTCAATCCATAGTCTCCTCTTATTGTGCCCGGAAGCGCTTCCTTTGGATTTGTTTTGCCGATAATCTGTCTTGTTACGTCTACTACCTGTTCGCCTTGCCATACCATTGCAAATACAGGTCCTGACGTAATAAAGTCAACCAATTCCCCGAAAAATGGTTTTTCTTTATGCTCTCCGTAATGTGTTTCTGCTACTTCCTTTGGAATACTCATTAGTTTTGCACCAACAAGCTGAAGCCCCTTTTTTTCGAATCTTGACACAATGTCACCGATTAATTGTCTTTCCACACCATCAGGTTTGACCATAAGAAATGTTTTGTCCATATACGTTTTCCACCCCGTCGTTATGTATGTATAGGCTTACATTGTTACAAAGTGATCGTATCATTTTTTTTTATAATAATCAATTTTTGACAAAAAATTTCACAAAAAAACCAATCAACGTAACGTTGATTAGAATTTTCGTTTCCCAATATATTTTGCAATGGAGGCAAGTGATGTTCTCGCTCGTCCTCGAGGAAGTTTGTCGAGCTGTTCAAAAGCTTTTTTCAAATACATTTCACTCACTCGAATCGAGCGGTCGATCGCATCTGTTTGTTTGAGGCTTTCAATAACAGGCTTCAGCTGCTTCTCCGTCGTCTCACTATTGATCAGTTTCAATTGACCTTCTAGTGTCGGATTTTTCAGTGCGTATAAGACTGGGAGTGTGACATTCCCTTGTAAAAGGTCTCCTCCAACAGGCTTGCCCAGTTCTTCTTCAGTTGATGTGAAATCAAGGACATCATCAATGATCTGATAAGACATGCCGACATAGTACCCAAACCAATAGAGGGCTTTATGTGTTTTTTCATCTGTACCCGCTGCAATGGCGCCTAATTGGCAGCTTCCTGCAATTAGCAAGGCTGTTTTTCGTTTGATTCTTCTTAAATATGTACGCAGATTCTGTTCCATATTATATTTATCTTTCACTTGCTCTATTTCACCAAGACAGAGCTCAACGACCATTTTTGACAAAATTTCATGTGCCATTGGGTGGTTAATTTTTGTCATGTATTCAAGTGATCTTGCAAACATATAATCCCCTGTGTACATGGCAATTCTGTTATCCCATTTTGCCTTAATCGTTGGTTTGCCTCTTCTCAGCTCTGCATCATCAATGACATCATCGTGAACGAGTGATGCCATATGAATCAGCTCGAGGGCAACGGCAACATATTTAATTTTATTAATGTCATAGTCACCAAACATGCCTGAAAGGAGAACAAAAACGGGGCGGATTCGTTTTCCGCCCGCTTGCAGCAAATGAAGACCTGCTTCACTTAATAATGCATAATCAGAGCGAACTGTTTGTTCAAGCTCTTTTTCAATTATATCGATATCTTGATTTAAAAAAGAGATCATTGCTTTTAGTTTCATTATCTTCACCCAAATATCGTTTATTCAAAGCTTCTTTCCGATATGTGTTGCTGCTACACCGCCTGTAAATGGATGATACGAGACATCAGACAACCCGGCCTCTTCGAACAGAGCGGCCAGCTCTTTCATGCCAGGGAACGTTTTGGCTGATTCTTGAAGCCATGAATACTCCTGATAGCTTTTGGCAAACAGTTTACCAAAGAGCGGCATAATGTATTTGAAATAGATATAGTAGCCTTGCTTAAAGCCGATCATCTCAGGCTGTGATGTCTCAAGACAGACAACCAACCCGCCAGGCTTCACTACTCTTGTCATTTCCTTTAGCACCGTTAAATAATCAGGGACGTTTCTAAGTCCAAAACCGATGGTGACATAATCAAATGAGTTATCTTCAAAAGGAAGCTCCATTGCATTGCCGTGAAGCAATTCAATCTGATTGTAGCCCCCAGCCTTCACCTTCGTTTCTCCAACACTCAGCATGTTTTTACTGAAATCAAGGCCTTTGACCTCGCCTTTCTCTCCAACAGCATCTGCGAGCGCAATTGTCCAATCGGCTGTTCCGCAGCATACATCTAATGCTTTAGTGCCTTTTTGCACATTCATGAGCTTCATTGTTTTATCGCGCCATTTTTTATGCTGTTTAAAGCTGATGACAGAGTTCATTTGATCATAGTTTTTATAAATTTTTTCAAATACACCGTGTACTCGCTGTTCTTTTGATTGCTGCATGACTTACCCTTCTTCCACTTTCTGATGGTACGCAGGCTCATTTTTCATATGATCCAAGCGATTTAATAGCTCTTTTTGAACGACCGGAGATGAAACAAGATGCTCCTTGATCGGCCGTTTGGCCTTTTCATAGCCTTCATTCTCAAAGTTGTCAAAACACGAATAGGCGTCCGTATAACTATCGTTCAAAAAAAGTTTTAAATGTTTGTCATCTTCTGCTTGTTTCATGAAACGCTTATAAACAAGGAAACGACTTGCAATCTCATTCCAATGCGTTAATTGAAAATGCTCAGAAATCCTTTGAAATAGTGCAGATTCAACTGTAGCTACACTTTTGTAAAAGTGCGCTGCATCTTGAATGGACCGGTCATACAGTCTAATCTTATGTTCATTGATTTCTTTGATCGCCGTAGCGAGCGTGCGGATCATATAGATATCTTTCATGTCAGAGAGAAGAGAATAATAGAGACCGCTGAAATAGTCTCCTGCTAGGATGGTCAGCTGACGATTTTTGAATTCGTCTTGCTTGATGGCTGCAGCAGTTGTGACTTCGTCATGGGTATCAAGGGCAATTTGCACAAGCATCGCCGTTAAAATATAATTTTCTTTTTTCTCTGCATCAATTTGAGCTTCATCAAACATTGCATGAAAAAGAAGGAGCTTGTCTTCATCGATGAGTGGAGCGCGTAAATGCTTCGCCAAATAAGGATGAGAAAGCTTTTTATTTAATTTTATATTTAGATTAGATAAAATTCCGTAGATGTCTTGCAAAGATATCACCCTTGTCCCAAAAATTACAGTTTATATGTAGCCCTGCACATTGTATAGAGATTTATTATACCATATCAGCTCTCACTTTTATGCTATCAAGTGCATACAAGTTCTTTATTTCTTTGCTTCGCTTTGAATTTCGCCGAAGCTTGTTTGAATGACAGCGTCGCCTCTTACTTTGATCGCTGACGTATGCTCAGTAAATTGTGCAATGATCACTTCACCTTTATCGAGCTTCTCGGAATGGTGAAATCTTGTATCAGAGCCTCTTGTTAGGCCGATGACATTTACACCATTATCAATGGCTTTAATCACCACAAAATCAGATGCTTTATTTTCACTCATTTTGTTCACCTTCCATCTATTGAATTAGTCGTTTTTAATAAAGGAAAGCACTTCTGCTCTTGCGGCTGCATCATTTGCAAATGTGCCGCGGACTGCTGAGGTCACTGTTTTAGCGCCTGGCTTTTTCACTCCGCGCATCGTCATGCACATATGCTCTGCTTCAACGACAATCATCACGCCATGCGGATTAAGTGTTTCCACCATACTATCTGCAATGGTTGAAGTAATGCGTTCCTGAAGCTGCGGGCGTTTTGCCACGGCTTCGACAGCTCTTGCCAGCTTACTAAGTCCTGTTACTTTTCCGCCGCGCGGAATATAAGCGACGTGGGCTTTCCCGTAGAAAGGCACGAGGTGGTGTTCACACATTGAATGGAAAGCAATATCTTTTACAAGGACGAGTTCTTCGTGGTCTTCGCCAAAAATGGTTTTAAAATGTTCTTTTGGATCTTCATTTAATCCCGAGAACACTTCTTCATACATTTTTGCTACTCGTTTTGGGGTATCAAGAAGTCCTTCACGATCCGGATCTTCTCCGATTGCTTTTAATATATCGCGTACCGCGTGTTCGATTAATTCTTTATTTATTTCACTCATGTATTATATCCTCCAAAGGCGATTACATTTCATTCAGATTCTAGCACACTTCAGATCCTAAAAGCAAAGGAGAGCGTTCTAAACGAACCTTTTGATTCAAAAGGAAAAGCCCCTTATGAAAGGGGCTTTTCTAGACCAGTGTGAAACTGTATATGTATAACTCCTTCAACAGGATCATTACACATAACGATTATTTACCTGCCACCGCGTCTTTAAGTGCTTTACCTGGTTTGAAAGCAGGTACTTTGCTTGCAGGGATTTCGATCTCTGCACCAGTTTGTGGGTTACGTCCTTTACGAGCTGAACGCTCACGTACTTCAAAGTTACCAAAACCAATAAGTTGGATTTTGTCACCATTTTTAAGTGCATCTAAAATTGTATCAAAAACAGAATCAACTGCTTTTGTCGCGTCTTTTTTAGATAACTCGCTTGCTTCAGCAACCGCGTTAATAAGTTCTGTCTTGTTCATGCCTTTCACCTCCTCCCAAAAATATGCATTCAGTAGATTGTTATCATTTCTTCACAATTCATCTTCTTTCTATACCCTTTTTCAGAAAAAAAGAGCGTCTAGAAAGCGTTATACATGGCTTTTCATTAGAAAACATCTCTTTGAAGGAATGTTTGTCCAACAAAGTGAAGATTTTCTGTAAGTAGATTAACACATATGAAATACCATATCAAGCATTTTAAAGGGAAGAAGCCTTATTCGTCAAGGATTAAGGGCACTTTTGCGAACGAACATTCCTAATTTCAGCCTGAATCTGACTAATCTTTATACAATTGTCTTTTTATGACTTATTCTATACGCAAAAAAAGACCCCATCAATGAGAGGTCTCACTTGCTATAAAATAATCGCAATCAAACCGCCTGATCCTTCGTTGATGATTCTTTCAAGTGTTTCCTTCAGCTTATATCTTGCGTTTTCCGGCATGAGAGACAGCTTTGCTTGAATGCCTTCTCTGACAAGGGAGCTGAGGGAGCGGCCAAATATATCTGAATTCCAGATGGAAAGCGGATCATCTTCAAAGTCTTGCATTAAGTAGCGGACGAGCTCTTCACTTTGTTTTTCTGTTCCGATAATCGGTGCAAATTCGCTCTCTACATCTACTTTGATCATGTGAATAGATGGAGCTACCGCTTTTAATCTGACGCCGAATCTTGATCCCTGCCTAATGATTTCTGGCTCATCTAAACTCATATCGGACAACGCTGGCGCTGCAATCCCGTAACCAGTCTGCTTCACCATTTTTAATGCGTCTGATACTTGATCATATTCTGTCTTAGCATGAGCAAAATCTTGCATGAGCTCTAGTAGATGGTCTTTTCCTCTAATTTCTACACCAACAACTTCTTTTAAAATATGGTCATATAGATCATCTGGCGCATACAGGTCAATCTCCGCAATCCCCTGACCCATTTCAATTCCTGCTAAACCCGCTCTTTCGATAAAATCAAATTCACTGAATTGACCAACGACACGGTCGACATCTCTTAATCTTTTAATATCCTTTACGGTTTCCTTCACTGAGTCTTGATAACTTTCTCTCAGCCAGTGATCTTCTTTCAACACCATCACCCAGCTTGGCAGGTTCACATTCACCTCTAGAACTGGGAATTCATATAATGCTTCACGAAGAACACTGAGTACGTCTTGTTCTCTCATACTTTCTACGCTCATGGCGAGTACTGGAATATCATACTTTTGGCTAAGTTCCTGCCGCAGCGCTTCTGTTTCAGGATGATATGGCCTCACAGAGTTGATGACCATAATAAACGGCTTTCCAACCTCTTTGAGTTCGTCAATCACACGTTCTTCAGATTCAATATAATCATGTCTTGGGATTTCTCCAATAGATCCATCTGTTGTAATCACAACACCTATTGTTGAATGCTCTTGAATGACCTTGCGTGTACCAATTTCCGCTGCTTCATGGAACGGAATTGGCTCTTCATACCACGGCGTATTGATCATTCTAGGGCCATTTTCATCTTCATACCCGCGCGCACCAGGGACAGTGTATCCCACACAATCGACAAGCCTGATGTTGACATCAAGACCGTCACTCACGTGAATAGATGCTGCTTGATTCGGTACAAATTTTGGCTCTGTGGTCATAATGGTTTTTCCTGCTGCGCTTTGCGGCAATTCATCCTGTGCTCTTGCACGATCTGCCTCATTATTGATATTCGGGAGCACCACGAGCTCCATAAACTTTTTAATAAACGTAGATTTCCCTGTACGAACAGCGCCAACGACTCCTAAATATATATCGCCTCCTGTTCGTTCAGCGATATCCTTGAAAATATCGACTTTTTCCAAGTGATCCCCTCCCGGACTTGCTATCCTCGTTTTCAAATGAAATACTCTATACTTCAATCAAACTGTGCTTGAAAGGTGTCTGGACAATATATGTGTATGACGTTGTCCTATTTGAATATGACACCTTTTTGTTTTGAGAGTATGTTTAGCCATAAAAAAACCTTTCTCCTCATTTATATGCAGAGGAAAAAGGTTCATTCTTGTTTATGACGTCTTTTTTTCTAAAAAGGCAGGCTCACCTTTTTTGTTGATGGTATATGGGACAGAAAACGCGGGTACAAACGGGGTTTCCTGCCAATATACATCTTGAATATTTTCACCTGGTTTCAGCTTTTGCTTCGTATTCTTCAAAATATGAGCAAAATCACTGCGGTAGTCCACATAGATGTCGCCGTTTGATGAAATCAGTAATGGGAGGGAGTTCCCTGTCACAGGACTCATGACTGCAGGAGGCGATTTTAATCCTAGTTTTTTTTCATTTAACGTATATAAATTGGCTGATACGACTTTGCCGTATGGCGGATATGTATGTTCATCTTGATACATCTTGATCCTAAGGCGTAATTCATTAATGGTCTGCGTCATTTTGACATCGAGCAGTTTCACAGTTGGTTTCTTTTCGACGTCTGTGAGGACATAAATATATTCGCCCCCGCCTTCATAAGATGTAGACGGTACATCGTGTAAATATCTTGGTGACAAGCGCTTAAAGTCGATGACATATTTCTGATAAACCGGCGTGTCTGCTTCTTTGGTTTCTATAGGCAGAAGACCATTTGTTGCTTTTTGAAATTCCTCAATCGCTGTCTGTACACTTTGCAGCTGCTCTTCGTATGGCACACGGTTTTCAGCTTTGCGATTTTCTGGATACAGACATCCTGTTAATAAAATAAGTGCTAACAGCGTGACACTGACTTTTGCTTTGATCATCACATTCTTCCTTTTTCTTTATTCATTGACCGGTCCGCTAAAGACAACTAAAAACACAATGATACCTGATATAAGCATCAAGCTGTATGCGACGGTTGAGGCCGTTATTTTAAGAAATTTGCTTTTCAGCTTAAACCTGCTGAAATAAATGGTTACTACGGCTAAAAACATGAGCCCCATTGAACCAAGCGCAAACCACATCTTGATTAAAGCAAAACTCATCGTGCCTGTCCCCCTTCAAAACGAACGAATTGTAAGCGTTTATATTTCATTCTAAACCAAAAATAAGGTAAATATCAATCATTTTTCCAATCATTCAGAAAAAAGCGCATAAAAAAACTGAAGCAAAGAGGGGGACTCTGCTTCAGTCATTGGATCGACTATTTTCCTCATTCTGTAGAGGCAAAGCTCTATTCAAACTTCATTGCTATGTTATGCAAGTCTTCCCCTTCTTGCATCCTCTACATGCCTAAGTTCAGTCTTTCCTTTTATTTTGTTTGATTTTCAAACATGTTCACAAGGTCTTCCATCTCATGTGTTTTCACACGTGCCATTAATGATTCTACAGCATCGTCAACCTTTTTCCCTTCAAACAGGACGCCGTAAAGAGCCTCTGTAATCGGCATGCTGACCTTGTATTCTTTGGAGAGCTGATAAGCGCCTTTTGTTGTGCGGACGCCTTCGACAACCATCCCCATTTTTTCAAGCACTTCTTCGAGCTTATATCCTTTACCGAGTAAATTCCCGCAGCGCCAGTTACGCGAATGAACACTTGTACATGTCACAATCAAATCGCCAACGCCTGTTAATCCGGCAAATGTAAGGGGATTCCCTCCCATTTTTGTGCCAAGACGTGCAATTTCAGCGAGTCCTCTAGTGATAAGCGCCGCTTTTGCATTGTCTCCATATCCAAGTCCGTCTGTGATCCCAGCGGCTAGAGCAATGATATTTTTCAATGCGCCGCCAATTTCCACCCCAATCACATCAGGGTTTGTGTATACTCTAAAATGATTGTTCATGAACAAATCTTGAACAAATTGAGCTGCTTCAATATTTTCTGACGAGACAGTGACAGTTGTCGGATGACGCAGACCTACTTCTTCTGCATGACTCGGCCCTGATAGGACAACGACAGCCTCTCTTTTCTCAGAAGGGACTTCTTGTTCAATCATTTGAGAAATTCTAAGAAGTGTATCTGGTTCAATTCCCTTACTGACATGAACAAACGGCACCTTCGATGAGATCAGCTCATTTGCTTGCTTCAATACCTCACGAATGGCCTTTGTTGGTACAGCGACAATAATCGCCTCTGCCCCTTTTAAAGCCTGCTTCATATCAGTTGTCGCCTGAATAGACGCTGGCAGTTCGACATTTGGCAAGTAATCATGATTTTCATGTTTCTTATTGATTTGATCAATGAGTTCTTGTCTATGTCCCCACATGTGTACATCATGATGATTATCAGCTAATACAAGCGCAAGAGCTGTTCCCCAGCTGCCTGCTCCAAGTACTGAAATTTTCTTCATCCTGCTCACCCTTTTTATTTTCTCGCTCTCGCAAATATTTTAATCGGTGTTCCTTCAAAACCAAATGCATCTCGAATGCGGTTTTCTAGGAAACGCTCATAAGAAAAGTGCATAAGCTCTGGATCGTTTACAAACACAACGAAGGACGGAGGCTTAATGGCCACCTGTGTTGCATAGTAAATTTTCAAGCGCTGTCCGTTATGAGTCGGCGTTGGATTCATCGCCACCGCATCCATAATAATATCGTTCAAAATATTGGTTTGAACGCGCATTGCATGGTTTTCACTCGCTGTGATAATAGACGGCATTAATGTATGAATTCTCTTCTTCGTAAGAGCAGACATAAACAAGACAGGTGCATAATCAAGGAATTGAAAATGCTCGCGGATGTTTTGCTCAAATTCCTTCATCGTACGCTCATCTTTTTCAACAGCATCCCATTTGTTCACAATGATCACGACGGCTTTACCAGCTTCGTGTGCATAGCCCGCAATTCGTTTATCCTGCTCAATAATGCCTTCCTCGCCATCAAGTACAACAGCAACAACATCAGAACGATCAATGGCTTTTAATGCACGAAGCACACTGTATTTCTCTGTTGTTTCATATACTTTTCCTTTTTTCCTCATACCTGCTGTATCAACAATGACAAAGTCACGCTGATTGTACGTAAACATCGTATCGACAGCATCTCTTGTTGTACCGGCGATGTTGCTGACAATGACGCGGTCTTCTCCCAGCATAGCATTCACCAAAGAGGATTTCCCAACATTTGGGCGGCCAATTAAGCAGAACTGAACAACTTCTTCAGCATATTGCGTATCCGGTAAGTTCTTAAAGTGTTCTGCCACTGCATCAAGCAGATCACCAAGACCTAATCCGTGCGTTCCTGAAATCGGATACGGCTCGCCAAATCCGAGTGCATAAAAGTCATACACGTCGCTTCTCATTTCAGGGTTGTCCAGTTTATTGACAGCAAGTACAACTGGCTTTTTCGTGCGATATAAAATTTTTGCGACTTCTTCATCCGCAGATGTCACGCCATCTCGGCCATTTACCATAAAGATAATGACATCCGCTTCGTCCATTGCGATTTCTGCCTGATGGCGAATTTGCGCCAAGAATGGCTCATCTCCAATATCAATTCCACCAGTATCTATTAAATTAAAGTCATAATTTAACCATTCAGCAGAGCTATAGATTCGATCTCTTGTTACACCAGGTGTGTCTTCTACAATCGATATTCTTTCGCCTGCGATTCGATTAAAAATTGTAGATTTTCCAACGTTGGGCCTTCCAACAATGGCTACGACAGGTTTACCCATAGTACCCTTCCTTTCAATCCAGCCGCGATTCAATATGTTCATCATCATGTTTCAACCGGGATTTAAAATTTTCATTCAGTTTTATGAAATAAACCCTTCAAACATGAAGGGTTCAACTTATATATTATATCAATTTTTAATCAGACCACAATGAATAACTTAAAAATGTTTGACAATCAAGTAAAGATCTTCTCCAATGCCGTGTGCAATTCCGTCTAAAATGGCCTCTAAATTCATGGCATACATGTCGAGCTCTTCTTTATTTTCACAGAAAAAAACCGCTGTTCCGCCAATAACCCGCTCTTTATTTGTTGTTGCCACAGCCAATATAAATTGTTCAATGGTGTTCGCCATGCCTTATTACCTCACTTTCTTTTTAATGAAATCTGTCGGCATTCTAATGGCATTTTCTAAAATAGGCACCTCTTCTAATACACGGACAGCTAAATCTTCACGGTGCCATTGCGGTAAAATGAACACACCAAGTGTGCCGTTATTCAGATCACGTTTTGCGAGCGGACAGAGCGATGGTTCACCAGAATCGCGGTACACGCCAAGCACGTTTGATAAATCAAATAAAATCGCTTGCCGCTGTCCAAGATTGGCAATCGTTGTAGCAGAGTTGAAATTTTTCGGTGTCAAAATAAAGCCCATCCCATGTTCTAAAATGAGTTTTTGCTTTTCAGGCAGCCCGATATTCATAATGTATATATCATTCACATAAAGCCCTGCCCCATCAAAGCGAAGCTCCCCTTTTTGAATGCTGACGATATCCTTTAATTGACTGCCTGACATTAAAAGCTTTGCCATGAAAAAACAAAGAATACCGACCACTGTTCCAACAACAAGTGAGAAGAAAATACAGGCTGTCGTTGTAATGAGTGCAGTGAGAATCGCAATATAATTTCGACTTTCAAAGGCAATGGCAATGCCTTCTATATATGTACTGCCTCGTGAGACAAGCTCATACGAATCCATTTGGGTTAACGTATTTCTTTCCATATTTCGGACATCTCGAAATTGCGTGGCTGCCAAAGTGAGAAAAGTAATCGCCGTAAATTCCTCCTGAATCAGTGCAGGCATAATGATCGCACCTAAGCCTGACGCAATAAAACCAAGCGCAATGTGAATCACTTGTCCATGAATATACGTAGGATATTGCCGGTAATCTGTTCTTAACATGTAAAGTCTGGCCACCATCCCAAAGATGACACCAATAATCACAGGAAACGTATAGTCTGTCATGTTGATTTTGCAGCCCCTTTTACTGATTTTCTTGATGAACGGGCGTTCAAGAGCTTTTCAAGCTGATCGACACCTAATAGGAAGACCGCTCCTTGAACAACGAAGGAAAGAAAAGAGAGATCCCCTATGACAATAGATGATGTGAGGCGGTGAATCGTCAGCGCATAAAGGGCTTCGCCGAGGCATACTGACATCATCCATAGGGTGATTCGTTCCGCTAACGGCTGCCCATATGTCATGCACATTAAGATCAGCAGGGAAAATACGACCCAATCCACCTTTATTATCGTGAACCAAACGGGGTCATATAATGCAAACATCATAAAAAAGGCATACGCGTTCACCATTGAGCCCAATTGCATGATTCTCATGATTCGATAACTAGACTTGAATATGACGAAAGCGGCACATGCATATAAAAAAGTCATCAAGAATCCCGCATTGATGCTTATATCTAAAACGGATATCATGACATGACTGAATATAATATGGACAAGTACACAAATGCCCAGCACGCTGCGCCACAAACTTTTTTCCATGATAAATGTCACCATAATCCAAACGAACCATATAGACCAATAATAGTACAAAGCCTCCAACGCCTCATCACCTCAATTACATTATGGGAAAATCTCCAATTTTTAAACATACGGATCCGTTACCCGCTTTGCATGAAATAAACAAGAGGTGACACCCTAATGATTGAGGAGGGATGCATGATGGGAAAAGATAGACAGGAAAAGCGTTTAAAGGCGTCAAAAAGAGTGGAATCTGACCGTGATCAATCCATTCATCATAAGGGAGCAACAACATTAGAAGGTCCAGAAAGCGCTCGAAAAAGAAATCAATAAAAAAAGGCATGTGATGATCACATGCCTCTCTTACTAGATCTTACACTATAGTACGTTGTGTCGACGCCTCTTTCTTTGAGCCAATGACTTGTTTCCCCTGAAATCACAACTTGAGCTTGTCTCAATTCTTCAATCGTCTTCACGCCAAGCACTGTCATCATCATCTTTATATCTTCTTGAAGATCCATGATATCAGCGATGAGGCCGCTTTCTCCTCCACTGGTCAGTGATTTCAAGAAAAATCCAGCAAGACCAGCAGCAGATGCGCCAAGAGCGATTGATTTGGTTACATCAAGAGCATCTTGAATACCTCCTGAGGCTAAAATCGTTTGATTCTGAAAGGCTGTATGTACTTCAGCAAGACTCGCTGCAGTCGGAATTCCCCATTGATCAAAATAACGAAGTGCTTTTTGGCGGCGGAGATTTTCAATTTTAGAAAAGTTCGTTCCACCAAATCCGCCTACATCAACAGCTGCAACCCCAGCATGAAATAACTTTCTTGCCGTTTCCTTGCTCATGCCAAATCCGACTTCTTTCACGACAACAGGCACACCAACTGATTCAGCGATAGCTGTAATCCGCTCAAGCGCTCCCCTGAAATCGCGATCCCCTTCAGGCATGACAATCTCTTGGATGACATTCAGGTGAATCTGGAGCATATTTGCCTCGAGCATGTCGACTGCTTCCTGAGCTTGCTTCATTGTCGCTTCACTGCCTAAATTTGCAAATACAATTCCATCCGGATTCACTTTGCGAACGACTTCATATGTTCGTCTTTCTTCTTTATCTTTCAGTGCAGCCATTTGTGATCCAACTGCTACTGGGATATTGGTCTCCTTCGCTGCGATCGATAAAGTGCGGTTGATCTCATAGGTGGATTCTCCGCCCCCGCCAGTCATTGCATTGATAAAAATTGGCGAACCGAAAGTCAGTCCGCCAATTGTCGTATGTGTATCAATTTGTGATGTCGCAAGATCTGGTAAACTGGCGTGAACGAAGGAAACATCATCTAAACCTGTTGCTGCATGCTGGCCAGTGGACAACGCATGCTCAATATGCTGCTTCTTTCTTTCTGCTCGCGTCAATTTTGATCACCAAATTATTTTAGTTTATTGAGTTTATCGCCGATCAGGTCTCCAAGCTGGAATCCGCTTGTGTTTTCTTCTTTCGCCTGATATTGACGATAATCCTCTTCGATTTGTTTTTCAGGATTTTCTTCTAAATCACGGATGCTTAGTGAAATGCGCTCTTCGTCTTCATTCACATCAAGCACTTTCACTTTCACAGTCTGCCCTTCTTCAAGAACTTCTTGCGGTGTGCCGATATGTTTATGAGAGATTTGGGAAATATGCACAAGCCCTTCTACACCTGGCAGAATTTCAACAAATGCACCAAAGCTCACAAGACGTTGAACGGTTCCTTCAAGCACATCACCTTGTTTTACCTTTTCACCAATTTGGCTCCAAGGTCCTGGTAATGTTTCTTTAATAGATAGTGAGATACGTTCGTTATCACGATCTACAGCAAGTACTTTGACCTTGACTTCCTGTCCTTCTTCTACTACGTCAGATGGCTTTTCAACATGCGCATGGGATAGTTGAGAAATGTGAACTAATCCATCAATGCCGCCAATGTCAACAAATGCACCAAAATCAGTAAGCCGCTGCACTTTACCATCAATCACACTGCCTACTTCAAGCTTTTGCAGGAAGTCTTGCTTTTTGTCTAATTGCTCTTGCTCAACGACTGCACGGTGCGAAAGAATCACGCGATTTTTTTCGCGGTCAAGTTCTACCACGACAAGTGAGAGTGTTTTCCCTTTGTAATCTGTGAAGTCTTCTACATAGTGTGCTTCCACAAGAGATGCAGGAATAAATCCGCGCACACCAATGTCAACGACAAGACCACCTTTTACAACGTCTTTTACTTCAGCTTCAAATACTTCTTTTGTTTCAAACTTTTTCTCTAGGTCTTCCCAAGCGCGGTCTGCATCAACAGCACGTTTCGATAAAATCAAAGCATCGTCTTCGACCTTTGTTACTTTAAGCTCTAATTTGTCGCCATCTTTCACGACATCTGATGCTTTTTCAACGTGAAGACTTGATAATTCACTGATTGGGATGATACCAGGTTGTTTCACATTGACGATATCTACATTGACATGCTTGTCCTCAACTTTAGAAACAATCCCTTTCACTACATCTCCAACCTCTGGTACCTGAACATCGATTTGATTCATTTCCTCTGTCATTTCGATAACCTCCTTGGTCCAAACCTACACAGCTTAGTTAAAACGACTGGTCGAATATGTGTCTTAAGCATGATGATTGCCAGCCGAATATGTATTATAGAAACATTCAAATCAACATAATTGCTTGAATGATCAATAAAAATAGTATTAGTATAAACTTCTAATAAAAGACCTTGTTTGTCAAGAGATAAACCTCTAACTTATAAAAGTTTTCTAAAATTTCTTACTGTTTCTCCACACGGTCTGCTGCATCTAAAATTTCCCCTGCCACCTCTTGAATAGAAAGGGAAGTTGTGTCAATTTCAATGGCGTCATCCGCTTTCTTTAAAGGTGAAACTTCGCGCTCAGAATCAAGCTTATCGCGTCTTGCAATCTCTTCGATCAGCTGATCATAATTGACATCGTAGCCTTTTTTCTGATTCTCTTCAAAGCGGCGTTTTGCTCTTTCTTCTACTGATGCAAGCAAGAAAATTTTCACTTCGGCATCTGGAAGTACGTGAGTGCCTATATCTCTTCCATCCATAACGACGCCGCCTCGTTTGCCAAGCTCTTGCTGCCTGCGGACCATTTCTTCCCGAACAGCTCTATGCTTTGCAACAACCGATACTTGGTTGCTTACGCGGTCTGTGCGAATATCCTCTGTGACATCCGTATTGTCTAGATGGACTTTTTGACCCTCGTCTGTAGTTACTAGTTCAATGACTGTTTTTTTCAGTAATGAATCAAGTGCCTGTTCGTCTTCAAGATCTACACCTTGATTGAGTGCCGCAAGTGTAATTGCGCGGTACATAGCGCCTGTATCAATATAAATATATGATTTTTTTGCTGCGACAATTTTTGCCACAGTGCTTTTTCCTGCTGCTGCAGGACCGTCAATTGCGATAGATAATTTCTTTTTCATAATACCTCTCCTTGATTGAATCTCCCTTATGAATTGTAACACGATCACCGCTCAAACGGGGGAATTTTCTATCAATCCTTCTGCTTAAACGTCTCAATCCATTCTTCAATGCTCATGTTATTCACACCCTCATACTGCACGACTTTTGACAAAAAGAGCTCTCCTTTCGTCAAATGAAGTGTGATCTGAACAGTTAGCAATAAAACAAGCTGAATGAGCACCACTTTCAATAACCATCTTTCCATTGTCTTCATACAAAAAGCCTCCACGCTAGATTCTTTCCTATCTAGTATGGAAGCTTTTTACACCCTTTATTCTTATGCTTTTTTCACACGTGTTAAAAGCTGCTGCTGGAAGCAGTATTTCATGATGTGCTGCTGTTGATCATTTGTGATCTCAGAAAACTCCATGATCGCTTTTGTTTTGCCAGACTGTTCATCTTGATATACTCGATTCATCTCTGCAACCGCTTTTATTTTCACAGGCTCTTTCAGGGGAAGTTCAAACTCTGTGACCACTTCTCCATATTCTTTCAATGACACGCCCTCAGGAACTGCAATCGCCACGCCGCCAGCACTCATATTCACAATAAACGTTTCAAAAGCCTCTTCATCCGTTTGCATGATGGTGGCTTTGACCATCGTATCCACTCTCAGGTATTCTCTTCGCTGAAGCCGGATCATTTCTTCTTTTGGCGGAATGGAAATAACAATCATCGGAATATCTTCTTTTCTTTTTCCGATGACTTCGCTTGTACATTTGTATGGAATTTGGTTTTCGTCAAAAAAGAAAACGGTGATTTCTGTCTGCTGGTTTAAGTAGATGGTACGTCCCGTTTCTTTATCAGCTGGATAATTAATGCAAATATCATCGTTATTATTTTCCAAAACCTTCGATTTTGCTGTTTTCACTTCTTTGTTCTCATTGACATATTCAATTGTGATTGCATCCCCTATTTGTAACATTCCTCATCACTCTTTTCATCTGTGAAATCGTATCCTCTCCTATATTAAACCATGTCTAAAACAAAAGGAAAAGACTTATTAGCCTTTTCCTCGCTTCCTTTTCTATAGGTCTTTATATATAGGTTCTGCATTTTTTAGTTTATCTACTCGTTCTTCTTTTCCGGTATCCGCATTAATGAACATGCGGTACGTATCATTTTTTATCGTTCCAAGGAACTCATAGCACAGAACTTCCTCTGACATATCATTTTGCACAATCGCTAAATGAGTATCTTCGATCTTTACATGCTGATTCAATGTTTTCTTCGCTTCTTTTTGCGAGATTTTAGGTGCTTTGATGTCTCGTGTTTTATGATTCGTTAAGTAGTCTTTCGCTGAAAACCCAACAACCTCGCCATCATCCAATGCGACTTTCATGCGTATACTATCTGGATAAAGCAGGACATTTTTTTGAAGAGGCACATAGGTAAATACACCGATATTATCAAATTGTGCACTTTCATCTAAATGGAACGATTCCGTGTCAAACCCTTGCTTCTTTAAGAAGCTGAGTGCTTTTTCTGAAGCATCATTTAAACTGATTTTCTGTTTTTTCACTTCACGATTCTGAAGAAGGTAGACTGGGTGTCCTCCTTTTTCAGTCAAGTCTAAATAAAAGTTTGCATGGCTGTCTGGATCAGACATCGATAAGCTGTACACGTCACGATTGGTTTTGCTGCCGCTTTTTCTCACTTTAAAGTGTTGGTTATGGTCGGGTGTGAATTGCTGTGCAATGCGGATCGCTTCTTTTTTTGAAATCTTATCGCCTTTTAAATGATTGTAGCCTTGTGTTTCTTTTTCTGTCGATACATTTGTAGGCCCAAGATCAACATCTGCAAATGCATCTGCATTTCTCTCGACTGTTTTCAACCCGTCAATGATGGTGTTGTCGTTCTTTCGATCGCCGTCAGCGAGTGCCATTTCAACATCCATCCATTTTAAGTTTTTATTAAGTACGAGGTGCTGCACTTGTCTAAGTTCGTTTTGGATATCTGACGCTTGATTATATAGGGCTGTAATGGTTTTGTGTGTATCTTTATTTAATGGTTCATCTGATAAAGATTTGACTGATGATTTGTAGCTAAAGTCTCCGACATTCGCCAGAAATTCTTCCGTTTTATTAAAAGGCATCAATGTAAGCGGGAGCTGGCTGACATTGTTATGCGCTTCTGATGACATTCTCCATACATCTGCAAGTGCTGGTGAGATGGATGTTTGGCTGTTCATCGCAAGTGTTGCGCCCAGTTTGTCATGCAGCTGATCCACCTGATACGTTAAATCGTGGAAGGCTCTTTGGTAGTTGTTCTCAGCATGAAGCAGCACGGCGTCTTTTTCTTGATGTTCTTTATAGCCCCAGTAACCTGTTGAGATGACAGCAATTCCTAAAATAGCAATCAATATTCCTCTGATCATTTATTTACACCCCTTTTTATTCGCAGAATATATGTTTTCCGATTCGTTTAATTTGTGGTCTTCCCCAAATCCATGGACTTGTTGCTGTATCAGGATTAAAGTAATAAATGGCGCTCTCAGATGGGTCCCAGCCATTGATTGCGTCAAAAACAGCCTTTTTTGCCGTTTCATCTGGCGTCATATAAAATTGTCCATCTGCTACAGCAGTAAACGCAAGCGGTTCAAAAATGACCCCCGCAATCGTATTTGGAAAGGTCGGATTGTTCAAACGGTTTAAGATGACGGAAGCGATGGCTACCTGTCCTTCATACGGCTCTCCTCTTGCTTCACTGTAAACAGCTTGCGACAAGAGCTGAATGTCATTACTAGAAAAACCACCAGGCATGTTGGCTGCTGTTTGTTTCGGTGTTTGATTTCCCTGCTGGCTGCCTGACTGATTGCCAGACTTCCCAGATGATCCGCTTTGACTTTTTTGATTTTCTTTTGTACCTTGAGCTGTCTTTTTCTGCGAGCTTCTTTGCGCAGGAGCCTTTGTTTGCTGATCAAGAGGCTTTCCGCCATAATGGGTAAACTGGTTCCCTTGCTGCAGCTGCTTTTGAACAAACTCTTTGTAGTATTTCGTCTTTTGAACTAATAAGTTTTTTGTTTTCTCACCTACAAGTCCATCGACCTTCTTCATGCCCAATTGGCTTTGAAAGTTGCGAACGGCCCAGTACGTCCCCCAGCCATAGACGCCATCGATTTTGCCATTGTAAAAACCATTGTATTGGAGCCGCGCTTGCAGCTCGACGACATCTTCTCCTGTTGCCCCGCGCTGGATGACTTGGCTGGTGAAGGCTTCACTTTTACTCGCTGTCAAAAGTGAAGACGCAAGAAGAACGATTGAGAAGATAAGAACGATTTGTTTCATGAAACGAGCTTTATCCATATTTGATCCTCCTGTACTTTTGATGTTTGAATATATGTTTCTTCCGATCCCTATTTTTATACATTCAACACAGGAGAGAATTGGATGGAAAAGACAAAAAAACGCCCTATATACAATAAGGACGTTTTCCAAATTAAATTTGCACCATTTTTACCGCACGGGCTTTTTTTGCTTTCCTTAAACCAAACCACCATAAAAAAATCATGAACGGCACCATGATATATCCCCAGTTTTTCATCCCTAATAGAATGAAATCATACAGGCCGTGAAACAGCACAGGGAGCGTTAAAGAAAGGATCAGCCATTTGCGCTGCTCTTTTTTATCAGAGAAGCGGGCTTTTCCGATATAAAAACCCATCACAACACCAAATAATGCGTGACTTGATACAGGTAGTAACGCACGGGTAAATGCATATTCGACCCCATGACCGACTAAATAAAGAATATTTTCAAGTGTTGCAAAACCAAGTGAGACACTCGTTCCATACACAATCCCGTCATAGTGTTCGTCAAACTGGGCATGCGCATAAACGCTGACCATTAAAATAAACCATTTTAATGATTCCTCTAAAAAGCCCGACGTCACAAATGAAATCAAGATAGGGTTTGTTGCGATATTTTCCTCTTGAAGGACATATTGAATAAACATGGTTGGAAACACAAGTATGACACCTAGCATAAAAGATCTGATGACCATGTGAACCGGCTCATTGTCGTACTGATCTTTCAAATAAAAATAACTTAAAAGTGCGATGCCGGGAGCTAAACCTGCTGAGATGATTGCGATCATAACCAGACCTCTTTCCCTACATTATCCTTCATTATCGTACCATGATTTACCCTTTTTTTATATGACTCGGGCCCATTTTTCTTAAAATAAATTTCTATATAATCCCAATTTATATAGAAAAGAACCGAATCCCCCTTTGAAGGATCCAGTTCTTTTTTTATCCGTTGATTCTTTTGTTGATTTCTTCTGCAATGAGTCCGCCATGAAATCTTCCATTTTCGATAAAAATTTCATTGGCATTATTTCCAGCTGCAATGACTCCTGCAATGAAAATGCCTTCAACATTCGTTTCCATCGTCTCTTCATCAAATGCTGGACGTCCTGATTCTTGGTCAATCGTGACACCCATTTTTTCTAAGAAAGAATGATCTGGGTGATAGCCAGTCATGGCAAATACATAGTCACTTTTCACTCGATCTGTTTGATTTTGCTGGTTTGTAAAGATCACATCTTCTTCTGTGATTTCTTTCACCTGCGCGCCAAACTCCATTCGAATCGTTCCATTACGGACAAGCGCTTCAAACTCTGGTAAAATCCAAGGTTTGATGCTGGATGAATATTCAGTTCCTCTATACAGCACAGTGACTCTGCTTCCGCATTTCACAAGTTCTAGCGCAGCATCCACACTGGAGTTCTTCCCGCCGATCACCGTCACATCTTTATCAAAGTATGGATGTCCTTCTTTAAAATAGTGATACACGTGAGGAAGGTCTTCTCCTTTGACGTTCATATAGTTTGGATGATCATAGTAGCCAGTTGCAATCACGACGTAATCACATGAATAGTCGTCTTTTGATGTACTCACCGTAAAACGGCCATCTTGTTTCGTCACGGCATTTACTTTTTCAAAAGCATGCACACGCAGGTTTTTTCGTCTGACGACCTCTCGGTAATAGGAAAGCGCCTGAATACGAACGGGCTTACGGTTTTCAGTAATAAAAGCGACATCACCGATTTCAAGCTTTTCACTTGTACTAAAAAAGGTTTGATGTGTTGGGTAATGATAAATACTGTTCACGACATTCCCCTTTTCAATCACAAGTGCATCAATCCCAATTTGCTTGAATGCGATGGCAGCTGATAACCCGCATGGGCCGCCTCCTATTATGATCGCTTTTTCTTGTTTCATTTGTTCCACTCCTGTCATTTCACTGCAATAACAATTGCTGGGCTGTTTGATTCTTTGTTCCATTCCATAAAAAAATCTCCTATTTAAGGATAGGAGATTTTAAGGCGCGATGCAAATCAGCCGCTTAAATCCAGCCTCTGAATCGAGAAGCTTCAGCCATTTTACGTACACCAACCATATATGCAGCAAGACGCATATCAATTCGGCGGTTTTGCGCCATTTCATAAATATTATTAAATGATTTCACCATCATATCTTTTAAACGAGTTTCAACTTCTTCTTCAGTCCAGTAGAACCCTTGGTTATTCTGAACCCATTCAAAGTAAGAAACAGTTACACCACCCGCACTCGCAAGTACGTCTGGAACAAGCAGTACACCACGATCTGAAAGAATTTTGGTTCCTTCCAGTGTCGTTGGGCCATTTGCTGCTTCTACGACAATTTTGGCTTTAATGTTTGCCGCATTATCTTCTGTGATTTGGTTTTCAATGGCTGCAGGTACTAAGATATCACAATCCAGCTCAAGCAGCTCTTGGTTTGTAATTGTATCGTTAAATAGTTTAGTGACGGTTCCAAAGCTGTCACGTCGGTCAAGCAAGTAGTCAATGTCTAGACCATCTTCATCGTATAATCCGCCGTACGCATCTGAAATCCCTACGATTTTTGCTCCAGCATCATACATGAATTTAGCTAAGTAGCTTCCTGCATTTCCGAATCCCTGTACGACAACACGAGCCCCGTTAATGTCAATTCCTTTTTTCTTCGCCGCTTCTTTGATGCAGATCGTCACACCTTTTGCTGTTGCAGTATCACGTCCGTGTGATCCTCCAAGAACAATTGGTTTTCCTGTAATAAATCCTGGCGAGTTAAACTCATCAATTCTAGAATATTCATCCATCATCCATGCCATAATTTGAGAGTTCGTAAACACGTCTGGTGCTGGAACATCTTTTGTTGGCCCAACGATTTGACTGATGGCGCGAACATAGCCGCGGCTTAGTTTTTCAAGCTCTCTGAATGACATTTCTCTTGGATCACAGATAATACCGCCTTTTCCTCCGCCATAAGGAAGATCCACAATTCCACATTTTAAACTCATCCAAATTGAAAGCGCTTTTACTTCTTTTTCCGTAACGTTCGGGTGGAAACGAATTCCGCCTTTTGTTGGACCGACAGCATCATTGTGCTGTGCACGGTAACCAGTGAAAATTTTCACCGATCCATCGTCCATACGTACTGGAATTTTGACCGTTAATAGACGAATTGGCTCCTTCAGCAATTCATACACTTCCTGCGGATACCCTAATTTGTCTAGCGCTTTATGTATGACGGTTTGAGTTGACTTTAAAACATCTAGCTTATCTTCTGCGTTATGAGCGGCGTTTTGATCGGCTGCCATTAAAATAAACCCCCTAGAAATCTTTCATGATCTACTGCTCCCTTTCAAGCAATAGTATACACCTTCGTACTGGTAAAGCAAAGGTAAAAAGCGTTTTTTATCAAAATAAAATATCAGCGTTTATAAATATAAAAAAGGATATAAAAAAATACTGTTGTTTCATCACAACAGTATTAAATATAATAGAAAAAAGTGATTAAAAATACATTTGAATCGTTTTCACAGCATCTTCTTGCATGATCACTTTTCCATATTCTTTTAGCCGGTGAATGGTGAGTGTCGTAGGTGAACCAAACTCTGCTAAAATCGAAATGACTGTATCAGCAGATAATTCTCCAACATCATCCAGGCTGAGATAATATTGACCTTCATAATGGTAAACTGTACCCCCTAAAAGTCCAATACGACTTAAACTATGGGACAGTTGAATCACATCTTCAAACGAGGCAAATTGATAGAGCACATGCTTACTCTCGTCGAGCTTGACTTGCATCTCAATGTAATCTTCATCAAACTCATCATCAGCATCTTCCTGCTGACTCTTTGTGACAATGACGACCATCCCCTGCGCCTGAAGAGAAAATACTTCAACAGCAATCGGTCCATTCGCTTCAAAACCGAGCTCCTGATTCGCTTCGTTCATCATGTCTTTAAACAGCTGATGGACTTTGAACGAATCTTTCCAAAGGTCTTCTTTCGTAAGACCTCGGTCTGTCAGGTCATCTAGTGTGAGAAAAATTTTAATTTTATTATAATTCAGACGCTCCAGTCGCATAACGTTCCCTCCTGCCTCTTCTAAACACACATCATACTGTAGTATATGAGATGATGAGTCATAGGTTCTTAATTTTGTATTCAGTTTACACTGTGTCAAGACGGAAGACAAGCATGAAGCTATGCTTACGGTGACTTTTATGGAAAATATTGAGGGTACCGCAAGTTAACGCGTTTTTAGAGGCATTAAATAGATCAGATGGGTTTCTGGTTCTGCTCCTAGACGCATTGGAATCTTTGTTGTCCCGTAGCCATTACTAATGAGAAAGAACGCACCTTTAACCTGGCCTGTTCTTCCTTTTTCATACGGACCAAATTTCCCAATTCGGATCTGTCCTCCATGCGTATGACCGCTCAGGACAAGATCAATTCCCTCTTCTTCACTCATCAAATGATGCACATCTGGATTGTGTGATAAGAGAATATTGACATCATCTTTCACAAACTCAGACCGTATCGCTTCATAATCTGCTTTTTCAAGCCGAATATCATCAATTCCTCCGATTTTGATTCTCTGGCCTTCGAAATTCCATACAGCCGTTTCATTTTGCAAAGTCGTGACATCGTATGCATGAAGAATCTCTTTAAACCTTTGCTGGTGCAGCTCATGATCATTATTTCCCCAAACAAAATAAACCGGCGCAATTCTTGATAAACGTTTCACATTTTCTTCAATCCTTGCATAGGGTACACCTTTTTCTGCTAAATCTCCGCCAATCATAATCACATCTGGCTCTTCCTGTCTGATTTCTGCTAATAAAGTGTCACTGATGAGACGTCTGTGTGTATCAGAAATAAAGAAAATGACTGCAGGCCGGTCTGATTGAAGTGCTTCTATTGTAAAGTAATGCTTTTTGATGTTGTTTTGTTTTGCCGTTTTCACCATTTTTGCCGTTACACACACACCTGTTGTAACAGCCGCAATGGCGGCAGTAAATCCGATGGCATATTTCATCACAAATGGCTCCCTTACATATCTTTCTTTCATAAGACGCTTGAATGAAAAAAGACGTTTCAACTGTTAAACGTCTTTTTTTCTCATTTATTTACTTTCATAATAGAGATTAATGTCATATTGCTTCTGCATATAGTGAAAAACCGCCTCGCGCTCTTTCCACTGATTTGATTGCGGCCATAAATCTGTGCTTTTTTGTATAATTTCACATCGAAGCCGATGATATTCATCCTCAGCCTTTTCTTCTTTTTTCTTATAGTAATAAGATGCGTAAAAAGCAAAGACCTCAGCCATGATCCAAAACAGAAAAACTTCATGACCAAGCAGTGTTGCAATCATGGCTTCCGGCTGAAGCGAGCCGCCTCCTGCATTTGCCGTGATCACAAAATAAAACAAAAGAATGGCCAGCGATAGAAGGGCTGTCCATTGCCATCTTTTGCACTGCTTGGCAAAACCCTCATATTTATGCTTTCTTTTGATCAATGTTTCCATCATTTTCTGTGTCGGCTGATCCATATATCGGCTGATTGCGTGCAATGTCATCACATACACCCTGTCCCTTTTTTCTACATATGTATGTGCGTGCTTCTTCATTCATGTCAGATGATTAGTTTTCTAGTGGAATATTCAGCACTTGACCACTATACACGCTGTTACCTTTCAAATGATTATAGGCTCTAATTTTCTCTTCGCCCGAACGGTTTTTGTAATACTTCATTGAAATTCGATACAGGTTTTCCTCTGGACCAACAGTGTGCTGCACGACACGAACTGGCTTTTCTTCCTGCTTCTTTTTCTCTTCGGCTTCTTTTCGTTTTTTCTCTTCCTGTTGCTTTTGCAGGGCTAACTGCTGCTGTTCACGCTTTTTGGCAGCTTCGGCTCTCGCGCGTTCTTTTTCTTTCGCTGCTTGTTCACGATCTTCTTTCTCTTTAGCAGCTTTTTCTTTTTTCTTCTGTTCAGCTTTTTCTTTCAATCGCTGTTTTTCTTTTTCTTCATCTTTCTTTTGCTTCTCATCATCAGACGCATCCGCTTTATCAACGCTTGAGTCATTTTTCGTTTCGACAAGTGCTGACGGGACTGGGTCTGTGTCAGCACTTGATGTAGAATCAATATTATATACATCTTGATTATTATTATGGTTGATTTCCTTTGACGTGTAGTAGATCAAAAGGAAGAACACCGTGACGACGATAATAGGAAAGATAATAGCCAGTGTTGTAAACAATGGATTACGCACCTTTTTCGTGCGCTGCTTTTTATATTCATGAAAATCTTCTCGTGTAGGAAAGTGAGAGTCATCTGAAGGCTGTACTTCTTCTTCAAAAATTTCCTCTGCATCATCGTCATGGATGTTTGTCAGCTGCTCCTTCTTTCTCTTCATTCTCGACATTTCTTCCATGTTCATCCCTCCCCCTATATTTCAAACGAATTTGACAAGCAAAGACTAAGTCAATGACAAAATGGGTCATGACAGGAACAAATAAATTCCCAGTCCACTCGTATAAAAGTCCTAAAAAAATACTAATAGAAACCACAAGGATAAACAAGAGTATTTTTGATAAGTAGCGAAAGTGAAGGAGCGCAAACACAATACTGGCAATCTCCAATCCAAATTGCTGCTGTACGATCCCTCGGAATAGAATTTCCTCTGAAAAGGCGATGAGCAGTGTTAACCAAACAATATGCGGGATGCTGCGATTTTTGAACATTTTTTCATTTAATCCGCCATCATCATACATATGAGCAGGAAACACCTTCATGACAATCGCATCCACAATGATCACAAGCACAGCGCCGCCAATTCCATAAGTCAGTATCCGTGCATCTTGGATCTCCCAAAGGGATGTAAAATCTGTCCAATGATCGAACATAAATATACCTAGTAAAAAAGAAATGATCAGCATCAGCAGCTGCGTGAAATACAGCTGTTCTACGACTTGTCGATCGGTTAATTTTTCGATGATCCGGCGATGTTGTTCAATCAATGCTGCGCCTCTTTTGTCAGATGAAACATACGATCCAGCACGGTCTTCCAGTGTTTCATTTCATTCAGCTCCAATGGTTGATCTTTTTTTTCATAATCAGACAGGTTAAGTCCGCAAGAAGAGCAGCAGCTGCCAGAGGATGCGCTCTCCGTTTGATCAAGCTGTTCGTAAAAGTATGATAACAGAGATTGTCTAAAGCAGCTATGATCTGTGATCCGCTCCTTAAATTGCCAAACCTTTCTCAGTTTTTCAGTTTGTCTGTCCTGCAATTTCTCTTTCAGTTTCATCAGGAGCACACGAGGCTGTTCTGACTGATACATCCTGTAATAATGGATCAGCATTCTTGCACGTGTCTCCTGAAGCCCTAATTCCATCAATTGTTCACGTAATTTCTTTTCATCATTTGTCTGCATTTGTGTGAGTCTTGCTAAGAAGAAATCAATTTCTGGATCATCAAAGCCTTCTGCTTGTATTAAATGCTGTTGAATATCCGCGTCCTCTTCTGTAAATAAAAGAATGCTCACACTATTTTTCCCGTCCCGCCCTGCTCTTCCAATTTCCTGCATAAATGCTTCAATTGACTGCGGCGGGCTCATATGAATAACAAATCGTATATCTGCTTTATCAATTCCCATTCCAAAAGCACTTGTACAACAAATGAGGTCAAGCTGTCCGCTGATAAATTGCTGCTGAATAAGCATGCGGTCTCCTGCATCCATTCCGCCATGGTAATACTCTACACGCTGATGGGTTTTTTGTTTCATAAAAAGCGCCATATCTTCTGTCATTTGCCGGGTCGGGCAATAAATCAGGCCTGGACCTTGCAGAAATTCCACAAGCTCAATGGCCCGTTTCTCTTTTGCTTCTTTCGTTTCGTGCGCTTCTTTGACTAATGCGATGTTTGGCCGGTTGGCAGAATGAATATGAAAGTCTGGATGCTGCAACCTTAGCGTTTGCACGGTATCTTTTAGCGTTTGTTTCGTTGCTGTTGCCGTCAGTGCTAAGGCAACAGGGTGACCTAACGCTTCTCTCCATTCTCCCAGCTTGGAATACTCCGGACGGAAATCATGTCCCCATTCAGATATACAATGGGCTTCATCGACGACGAACAGACCAATATGCATCGATTTGAGCTGTTCTAGCAGCACCTCTGACATTAATGCCTCAGGGGCGACGAATAAAAATTTATATGATGGCAAATGCCGAATGATATGCCGTCTCTCCTGAAAAGACAATGTGCTGTTAAGCGCCGCCACCCGTTTTTCTCCGCGCATTTTCATTCGTTCGACTTGGTCCTCCATAAGCGATAACAGCGGCGAAATAATGAGAACTAATCCATCTGTCATATAGCCGGGAAGTTGATAGCAGATGGATTTCCCGCCGCCAGTAGGCAGCATGGCCACCGTATCCTTTTGATTCAGTACACTTTGAATAATGTCCTCTTGACCCGTTTTAAATGAGTCGTAACCAAAATATCGCATGAGCGTCTGATGAAGCTTATCCATTCGCTTTCACCATCCTTGTCAGTGCCAATCGTATTTGAAAATAAGTAAATGGATGTTCGAGTTTTTCTTTAATCAGCTTCATCTTATTTGTTTGAAGCTCTCTGGCTACTGCATGAATGGCCTGCTGCTCTTCTTCGCTCACATACGGCTCTATTGAGAAGCTCGGTTCATGTATGGACAGCTCGACAATATGGTCTTCGATCGTTGCCTTTTTTAATGAACGAATGTGAGCAATCTGATCAATATCAAAGCCTTTTTGCACAAGCTCAAGCGTTTTGTGAGTAGAGGTTGTTAACACGCGTTTGAATTCAAGGTCACCTACGAGCTTTTGCATGAGCTGCGTCTCACCTTTTTGGGCAGCATGAATAAAATAATGGAGGACATTCCAAAAAAGCAGGTACACATACCACACATCTTCTTTTAGCCACTCTGCCATTTGCTGATACGTACGCCCAATTCTTTCATTTGAGGTCAATGAATAAACAAAAATCAGCGCCTCTTCATCACTTATACGGCTAAGGAGCTTTTCGAGTTCATGATGCAGCTCTTCTGAAAGCTTATTCTTTTCGTGATGCTGTTTTAAGAAGGACTTCGTCCAGCTTTGTACGGATACATCTCTTTGTATTGGAACATATTGATGTGATCCAGCCATATGGTGAGAAAGCACTTGTACAAGTAACGAGAGCCTCATCCATAGCACCTTTGCTTTATCATGATATTTGGCACCATGAAAATAAGCGGGCATCGGTTTTTCTGAAAAATACTGGTTTAGCATACGCTGTCCTGCATCTGTAACAGTGAATGTCTCCCCTGTTTTTACGATGTAGTGCTTTTCGTCAAGCTTTATAGCAGAGCGATTCAGCTGATCCCTCGTAAACCCCGGGTAACAGCCGAAGTACTTTGAAAGCTGAAACAAACTGGCATCCTGTATGGTTTGTGATGATTTTTTTCCTTTAAAAAGATGGTAGACAGCACTTATGGAGCGTTCGCCGTTCAATTTATGTACGCTGTCCATTAACATGACATCCAAGTAATGAAGAGTCATTCGCCAAAGCACCTGTCTTCCTGACAAAATTCGAATATTTTCTCCCTTTATTTTAACAGATTTCATAGAAGAAGAAATGTTTAAACTCAATTTGTGGGGGAAAGTTATGAACAAACCCTTATGTGATAAGTATTCTCAATCACTTTACAGTTGAAATGTGAAATTAAAATCATTACAATAAGGTTTGAGGAAATTGTTTTTTATCGGTGAAACTAAAAAGGTTAGACCATTTGTTCCATCGAACAATCTGGGAGGTATTTTTTTAACATGGCAAAATATACAATTGTAGACAAAGACACATGTATTGCTTGCGGCGCATGCGGTGCAGCTGCTCCAGACATTTATGATTATGATGATGAAGGCATTGCATTTGTTACGCTTGATGACAACCAAGGGACTGTAGAAGTTCCAGAAGTACTTGAAGAAGATATGCTTGATGCATTTGAAGGATGTCCAACAGATTCAATCAAAGTTGCGGACGAATCTTTCGAGGGTGACCCGCTTAAGCATGAATAGTATAAAAGCCCCTTATGCAGGGGCTTTTTTTATATTAACTATTTTGAAGTCGGCGTTTATTTTCAAACCATGGACGCATTTTCACAAAAATGAGGCTAAACACGATGGTAATGATGATGCCTTTAATAAGATTAAAAGGCAATATCCCTGCTGTTATCGTCGCCTTGAGCATATTATCCGAAAGTTGAGGTGCATTTAAAAACCATGTGTAAGCCGGCAGAAACAGGAAGTAATTTAAAATACTCATCATCACAGTCATAAGCACTGTGCCCAAGAACATAGACCATACAATTCCCTTTGCCGATTTGATTTTTTTGAAAATGAAGGCCACTGGTAAAATGAACAATACGCCTGCTGTAAAGTTCGCTACTTGATCAACAGGAACACCAGACATACTGCCATGAATGAGATAATGCAGTACATTTTTTAACGCCTCAACAGCAATACCTGCACCCGGCCCATAAATTAAAATCGCAATAATCGCTGGAATATCGCTGAAATCAATTTTCAAATATCCTGGAAGCCCAGGGAACGGGAAGTTTAATAACATTAAAACAAATGAAATACTGCTAAGCATACTGATTACGACTAAACGCTTTACTTTACTTTGATTCAATATTCTCTCTCCTTTTCGATCAAATCTTTCGAAAAGAGGATTGTTCCATTTTAGCCACAAAAAAACCGCCCTTGAAAATAGGAGCGGGGAAATTGGGCTAGACAAATAAACGTGTGAACATGAATGTTTTCAACGTTTACGAACCTCCATCTTCTCCCATCCAGACTATACTGTCGGCTTCGGAATCACACCGAATCCTGCCAAAAAGGCTCGCGGGCTTAGAGACTATGCTCATCACCGCCGGTAGGGAATTACACCCTGCCCCGAAGATTGATCATTATTCAATTCGACATCATTATATATGATATATGAGCATTTGTACAGATAAAAATCCTGAGCAAATTCATCAGTTTTAAGAAATCGTAAAAAACACAAAAATTATAATGACAAATGCGCAAAAATTGGTTATCTTTTGTTTAAAGGTGTTCATTCTTTATAAAGACACAAAGAAATGTTCGTGTTTTCTTTTTCACTTTACTGCTTTAATTTGATTGACACAGTGAAAAGGAATATGGTAAATTATCAGATATTTATGACGTTTATTTTAGGAGGAAATCTAACGATGTTTCGAGTATTAGTCTCAGATAAGATGAGCAATGATGGTCTTCTACCACTTTTAGAATCAGATTTTGTTGAAATTGTCCAAAAAAATGTAGCAGAAGCAGAAGATGAATTACACACGTTTGATGCCTTACTTGTCAGAAGTGCCACGAAAGTAACAAAAGAGCTTTATGAAAAAATGACTTCATTAAAAATTGTCGGCCGTGCCGGTGTGGGAGTAGACAATATTGACATTGATGAAGCGACCAAACACGGCGTCATTGTGATCAATGCACCAAACGGTAATACGATCTCGACAGCTGAGCATACGTTCGCCATGATTTCATCACTCATGCGTCATATTCCCCAAGCCAATATTTCTGTCAAATCAAAAGAATGGAACAGAGGTGCATATGTTGGTGCTGAGCTTTACGGAAAATCTCTTGGGATTGTCGGCTTAGGCAGAATCGGAAGTGAAATCGCCCAGCGTGCAAGAGCCTTTGGCATGACAGTCAACGTATTTGACCCATTTCTCACAAAGGAACGTGCAGAAAAAATTGGCGTCAATGCGAAATCACTGGATGAAGTACTCGAAGTATCAGATATCATTACTGTACATACGCCATTAACAAAAGAAACAAGAGGACTTCTCAATAAAGAAACGATTGCAAAAACGAAAAAAGGTGTTCGCCTTGTAAACTGTGCGCGCGGCGGTATTATTGACGAAGCTGACCTTCTTGAAGCTCTTGAAAGCGGCCATGTTGCAGGAGCTGCACTTGATGTATTCGAGGTAGAACCTCCAACTGATAATCCGCTTGTGGATCATCCACACGTCATTGCAACTCCGCATCTTGGTGCCTCTACAAAAGAAGCACAATTAAATGTTGCGGCGCAAGTATCTGAAGAAGTCCTTCAATTTGCAAAAGGCCTTCCTGTCATGTCATCTATTAATCTACCAGCGATGACAAAAGACGAGTTCAAAAAGATTCAGCCTTATCATCAGTTTGCAGGAAAACTTGGACGTCTTGTCTCTCAATCAATGAGAGAACCTGTAAAAGAAGTAGGCATTTCTTATGAAGGTTCTATTTCAAAACTCGAAACATCCTTTATCACAAAAAGTCTCCTGTCAGGCTTTTTAAAAGAGCGTGTTGATTCGACTGTGAATGAAGTAAATGCTGGAATGGTGGCAAAAGAACGCGGCATTAGCTTTAGTGAGAAAATTTCTTCCAGCGAATCTGGTTACGAAAACAGTATTTCTATTGAAGTCAAAGGTGATCTTTCAACCTTTACTCTTAAAGCGACTTACATTCCGCATCTAGGGGAACGCGTTGTTTCTATTAATGGATTTAATATTGATTTTTATCCAGATGGACACCTTGTCTACATTCAGCATACAGATGCACCTGGTGTGATTGGAAAGGTTGGACAGATTTTAGGCGACCATGATGTCAACATTGCAACAATGCAGGTAGGACGTAAAGAAAAAGGCGGCGAAGCCATTATGATGCTTTCTTTCGACAAGCATCTTGAGGACGAAATTGTGAAAAAATTAACCGAAGTGCAGGATATTCTTTCTGTCCGCCTGATTGATCTATAAAAAACAGTGATAAACCTCATGCTTTGCATGAGGTTTATTTAGTTGAAACCATTAAACGGTCTCCTGTTCGAATGAGATGAGTCGTCAGCTCATTGATCTTTTTCAATTGTTCCACAGTCATTTCGTGCGCCTTTGCTATTGACCAAAGGGTATCTCCTTTTTTAATGACATATGTATTTTTTTCATGTCCATTTACATGAAGAGCCGGCTCTTGGAAACGTTCCACTGCAATCATTTTGAGCGGATCTATCGCATCCTCTTTGCTGACTGACCAATTTCCACGATGTACCTCAAAATGTAAATGAGTGCCTCTAGAAGCTCCTGTGTTGCCAATTATGCCAATCGGCTCTCCCGCTTGTACATGGTCACCCTTTTTCACAAAACGCTCGTGTAAATGAGCATAGACGGTTTCGTATCCGTTTGGATGCTGAATAAACACAACTTCTCCATATGTAGCCGATACATATGAACGCGCGACCACACCTTCACTTGCAGCAAAAATGGATTCTCCTTCTGGCGCAGCTATATCTAATCCCTTATGCGAGCCGCCTCTTGTCCCAAACAAGTCAGTGACTTCTCCTTTCACTGGTTCCACCCATTCGTTTGTCTTCTGCGCATGGGCAAATGGCGCTAAGATCAAGAGCAAAAAACAGCTGGCACCTATGAAGCAATACCTTTTCATCAGTGACTCCCCTTCTTTGAGGTTCTTTTCATGACAGCTTAGTATACAGCAAGAAGGCCGTTTTCTATACATAAAAAAGAACGCAATGACTTGCTTGCGTCCTTTAACGATCTTTGATGACAACTGGATTCGGCAGAGCCGGCACCTCTATTGGTTCGTTTAATTCATATGGTCCTACTTGATCTGTTCCTGCATATTGAATGGTGACATCTGTAAAACCAAAATCTTTCGCTGTGAGCAGCAGACCTTCAATGAGTAGAGTATGATCAATTGAGTCCGTTAATTGTGCTGATGCTCCAAACGTGATGGTCACATGCTTACCTTTTGATGTCACTTCTTTAATGGGTTCTTCTTTAATTAATGGTTCAAGTCCAGAATCACTCGTGCGTTTCATGGCCTCTACCGCATCTTCATAAGAAGAATAATGCGTTTTTGAGGGCACCAAAAAAGTCCCGCTCTTATTTTCTAACACGTAATAAGCTTTCTTCGTTTGTTTATCAATTGATATCGTGCCAATACTGCTTGCCCCTAATTGAAGATGAGAACCTTTGACTGACTTGACTTCCACTTGTTTATACCTGCTCCATTTGAGCGTTTCTTTTACCATATCTTTAAATCGATTGGCTTCCTTTATCGTATCAAGGGACAAATCATTTTTTAACTGAAAAACAAGTGTATTCCCATTTTCACGAAGGTCCACCATCTCAAGATAAGATTGAAGAGGCTTTGTCATTTCAGGCAGCTGCACCTGTTCATATGTGCTCATCATTTCCTGCAAATGGTCATGTTCATTTTCTTTTTCAATACTAATGGGAACCACTTGAGATGTTGATTCATCTATGTATGCAACCGTCATATACTTTTGCTTATCTTCATGAGAAACAACATGCGCGGTACCATTTGACTGTTTAACAGGCTCTAATGTGGCATTCACCTGTCCTTTGTCAGCACTTGAGTCCATTTTCATCTGTTGATGATGTTCTTGAGCAGCCGGCTGAAATAAATGAGGAGAAATTAAAAACGCCATAAATAAAACCACAACGGTTGCCACCGCTGGACCGATCCATTTGACACTTTTCTTTTTCTTCCCGCTTGCCATCAGCATCTGCTGGTATATCTGCTTAGATGAACGGTTGTCCTCCACCTTTGGAAGCTGACTTAGTAACACCTTGATTCGTTCTTCGCTCCAATCGGACCTGTTCGTTTTCATTCACTAGCTCCTCCTTCAAAAGCTCCATATGTTTTCGGAGCACTTTCAGGCCTCGGTGCTGCGTTGTTTTGACTTTGCTTTCCGAGAACTTTAGCGCCTTTGCCGTCTCCATGATTGAGTAGCCCTGGATAAACCTTAAAATGATGACAGCTCTTTGATCAATCGTACAGTGATCAAGTGCGGCATAAATTTCTTTTGTATTTTCATCCTGTACAGCCAGTTCGTCTGGAAGCAAGTCTGGGTCTTTTACATCCTGCTTATCCCAATCAAACGTGCCGAGCACCCGTTGTCTAATGGTTTGCTGTTTGCGAAACCAGTCAATCGCCACATGCCTTGCAATTGAAAACAGCCATGTTTTCTCGCTGCTTCTTCCTTCAAAAGTTTTATATGAGTGAAGTACCCGAATGTAAACCTCCTGGACGAGATCCTCTGCCTGATTTTTATCTTTAACCATATAAAATAAAAATTGGTACAAATCTTGATGGTACGAATCATATATTTTTTGAAAGGTTTCATGCATAGGAAACCCCTCCGTTCACTTATTTTTGTCGAGTGACTCTTACAAAACGTTACATTACAACTTTATGACAAATATATTACAAGTTCGACAGTTTGGAAAGGGCTTTTTGTTTAACTTCTCCTTAAAAATTTGAAAATAGAAAAAACACTTCATTTTCTTTCGAAATGAAGTGTTTCTCATGTAACAAGATTCTTCGTCAAGATTAGACGAGTTCCTGCTTTTTTCTTGGAATATAGAAGGTAAAGTGTGTACCTGCCCCCGCTTTGCTGTGAGCATGTATAGAGCCTTGATGCGCCTCTACGATGTTCTTCACAATCGCAAGACCAAGTCCAGTACCAGACCGTCCTCTTGTCCTTGCTTTATCGGCTTTATAGAAACGTTCGAAAATAAAGGGCAGATCCTCTTCGGGAATTCCGCTTCCGGAATCTTTCACATCCATTTTCAGCCCGTTCTCCACCGATTGAACCGAAAAGTGAACCTCTCCGCCCTCTGGTGTATGACGAATGGCATTATCAATGAGATTCGTAAACACTTGCTCAATCTTATCGGGATCGAATACAAAGTACGGTTCATCCACTTGAATATCATACGTAAGGTCGATTTGTTTTTCTTTCGCAATCCCGAGAAACTTACGGTAGATCTTCTCAGTCAGCTCTTCTGTATCTGTTGATTCAAGATTCAGTGTAATGTGACCTGCTTCCATTCTCGCTAGATCTAGAAGATCATTCACAAGTCGTCCCATCCGTAGTGATTCATCATAGATAATTTGTGCAATCTCTTTCTTTTCCTCTTCTGATCCTGCAATATCATCTACAATCGCCTCACTGTACCCTTGCAGCATGGCAATTGGCGTACGAAGTTCATGACTGACATTGGCAATGAAGTCTTTTCTCAGCTTATCAAGTCTTCGTTCCTCAGTCATATCACGAAGGACCGCAACTGCTCCCCTGACATCCTGCTGATTATAAAGCGGAGACATGAGAAGAACCCAGGTACGCCCTTGCAGCGTTACTTCAATCATTTGCTCTTTTTCTGTGCTGACAGCTGTATGAAATAGCTCGCGCGCTTCTGGCGGCAGTTCATCTCCATCTTTGATCTTCATATTTTGCTCGTAATACCATGCCTGCAAAAATCGTTCTGCAGGAGGATTCGTCATCAAGATCGTTCCATCAATATTGATGGTGATAACGCCATCGGCCATACTGCTTAAAATATTAGACAAATGTTCTTTTTCTTGATTTAAGGCTGTGATATGGAATTTAAGCTGCTTCCCCATTTGATTAAAGGCGATAGCCAGTTCTCCAATTTCATCTTGCGTTAAAATAGGAATCTTTGTATCAAATTTCCCTTTCGCCAAATCTTGTGCACCCTCCCTCATCTTTCTGAGAGGATAGGTGACACGTGTTGACAAGAAGAAAGCGAATATAGTGGTCAGTACAATGGCAATTCCGGCTGCTAAGAAGATATAGCGCGTCGTGTGTTTCGTTGTTTGTTCTACAGCGAGGAGTGACTGAGAAAGAAAGACCATGCCTTTTTTTCCGTTCGCCTCATATGGAACACCGACTACAATCCGTTCATCTTTATGATTGCCTGCATCAGGTTCTGCACGTTTACTGATTTTTTTACGATCTTTCAGTGCTTGATTTAAATCGCTGTCCGCTTCAATTTGTTTCTTTGTTATCGCAGGAAGCTTCCCGTCTTTTTCAGACGAATACCACTCTAGCCCGTCCTTTTGGATAATCGCAATACTTGTCAATTTGTCAGCAAGTTCTGATGTAATTGACCTTGCAAGCGATTGATCCTCATGGCTTTCCAAAATGACCGCTACTTTGTTTGCCATTTGTGTTAAATCAGACTTTGCTTCTTCTACATGATAATTTTCAATGAACTCTAAAAGAAGCACAGTTAAAATAGATAAAACGATCAGGACGAGGAAAAGAATGGTTAACCATAGCTTTCCTACAACACTTTTCCACAGTTTCATTCAGCGCCGACCTCAAATTTGTACCCGACACCCCATACAGTTACGATTTTTTTCGCTGCTTCTGGTGACACTTTATTCAGTTTTTCACGAAGTCGTTTGACGTGGGTATCGACTGTTCGTAAGTCTCCAAAGAACTCATATTGCCATACTTCTTTTAACAGCTTTTCTCTGTCATAAACCTTATCTGGTGTTTTTGCAAGGAAATATAAAAGCTCATATTCCTTCGGCGTGAGACTGACTTCTTTGCCATCAGCCGTCACCCTATGTGCATCATGGTCAATGGATAGATGAGAAAACACAAGAACATCCTTTGTTGTTGTCCCAGTATTCAGATAAGACGTTTGAGACGACCTTCTGAGCAATGCCTTTACACGTAAAACAACTTCGCGCGGGCTGAAAGGTTTGACGATGTAGTCATCCGTTCCTGCCTCAAATCCTTGAACGCGGTTGGCTTCTTCTCCTTTTGCCGTCAGCATAATGATTGGAGTCGCTTTTTTGTCTCGAATTTGATTACACACTTCGATTCCATCTGTACCAGGCATCATTAAATCGAGCAAAATGAGGTCGTAATCGGTTTGAAGCCCTTTTTGAATCGCCTCATCTCCATTTTCCGCTTCATCAATTTCATAATTTTCACGTTCTAAATACATTTTTAAAAGGCGGCGAATTCTTGCCTCATCATCTACGACTAATATTTTCGTTTGAGTTGTGTGTTCCATTAGACAGTCCTCCTGCTTTCTCCGTTGTTACATTCATTTTAACAAAAAGCCGAATTGAATCATAAAAGTTGGCTTTTCCTTGTGATTATGCGTAAGAATGAAGCCCCGCAATGACAAGGTTGACAAAGATGAGATTAAACATAATAATGGCAAAGCCGATCACAGCAAGCCAAGCGGACTTTTCACCATGCCAGCCTCGTGACAAGCGAAGATGAAGATAGGCAGCATAAAAGAGAAACGTAATCAATGCCCATACTTCCTTCGGGTCCCAGCCCCAAAACCTAGTCCATGCAATTTGCGCCCAGATCATGGCAAAGATCAGCCCGCCTAACGCAAATACAGGGAAACCAATCGAAACAGCCCTATACCCAATTTCATCGACTAAATCTAGGTTCACCTGTTTCACTAGCGGTTGAAGCAGTGCGCTCAGTCGTTTGCGAATGATCAATCGAATGAGTCCGTATATGATCAGCCCTACGCCAAATGACCATAACACCGTATTGACCTTTCTACCTGAAAAAACAGGCGGCAGCTCAACAAACGGTTCCAAACGATCTTCCGTCACAAGCTCCCCTTTATGAGGTCCGACAAGAGCTGGCAGCTCATAGACCATCTCACTTTTTTCTTTATTTTTATCGATCCAATTAAATGTCGCTTCATATCCTGTCATTCTAAAGATAGACGTGACAGCGATAAATGCAAGTGTGACCACAATCATAAACATGACAAGCTCTAAACCAAACGTCTTCTTCCCTGGCTTTGTTTGATCCACATGCTTTAATAGAAAGATGACACCTGCCACAAAACTGATGGCTAAAATGGCTTGGCCAAGTGCTGCTGTTGTCACGTGAATATAAAGCCAATTACTTTGAAGTGAAGGAATCAGCGGTGAAATATCTGATGGGAACATACTTGCATAGGCAATAATCAATAAAGCGATTGGAAGTGTGAATAAACCAAGTACAGACACTTGATACACAAAATATAAAATGATGAATGCAAGCACCAGCATCATGCCAAAAGCCGTAGTGAACTCAAACAAATTACTGACTGGTGCATGACCAGACGCGATCCATCTTGAAATAAAATAGCCCAACTGGCTCAAAAAACCGATGATGGTAAGCGTAATGCCAATGAGTGCCGCCTTATTCCTGCGCGGTCCTTCTTCTTTCTTTTTTCCTTTAATGGCACCACCAAAAAAAGGAACTGCCGCTAAATAAAATAGAAAAGCTGCAAATAACAGATTTTCACTGACTGCCGCCATCTAATCCTTCCCCCTTGCTTTTGCTGATACTTGTTGTATCAGGCAGTTCTTTTTGATCAACTGGCTGTTTGATGCCACTGCCGCTTAGTAACACGTTAAGATCGGACTTTAAGCCGAACCAGTTTTTGTTTGTATGTCCTGCCACAAATACTTTTCCATCCTTCGCCGACAGCCAGATTCTTCTATGCTGCCAATACATCCCCTGCACGACACCAATCATGAAGATGATTCCGCCTACAATGAGTACCCCTAGTGTTAAATCCTTTCTAACAGTTAACCCTGTGACGTTTTTCGTTTCGACCCGATCAAACTTCATTTTATATAGATTGTTATCTGAACCCTCTACTGTCTCTTGAATAGCCACAAAGCTTTTTTCGCCTTTAGGTTTTTCAGGAGAAATCATTTCAAACACGAAAGCAGGATTATTCGGATTCCTTGTTTTCGTACTCGGCGTTCCATCATCGTCAAAATAAAAATCAGGCAGATAGCTCATCACTTTGACTTTGTAACCGCTACCAAGATCATATTCTGGCTTAGGCTCCAGCAGATTAATCTTCACTGTACCGAAAGATTTTTCTGTATCTTTACGAATCAGCTGAAAGACCATTTGATCGAGTTCATTTTGTTTAAAATCCACTTGATATAATGAGAAATTGTCAAACTTGAGCGGTTCATTCACTTTGATATCGTGTTCTGTTACCTGCTTCAGCTTGGGCTTTTCACCAAATACAACTTCTCCTTCACGTTTGTATAAGATGGCATCCGTTTTATAGCTTTTCACCACTTGACCGTCGCCAGCTTTTTCAATGGCATTCTCAAACACTTCTTTTTCATTTCCAGTTTCATAGCGATCAATTGAAAACGCATTATTTTTCAAGAAGTATTGACCATCCGTACCTGGGATCGGTGCGGTTTCACCTTCTCTGACCCACAGCGTTTCATCCACGTACATGCCCGGGACAAACCGAAGCATCGATCCAATGAGAAAGATGATTAATCCTATGTGATTGACGTAAGGTCCCCAGCGTGAAAAACGTCCTTTTTCGGCTAAAATATGCCCATTTTCTTCTCGCACGCGGTAACGCTTTTGTTTCATTGCTCTTATGATGCCTTCATATGTATGCTGATCTAATGTTTTGTCTGTTTCGCTAAACAGACGCTGTCTTCTCATAAAGCCTTCTTTTTTCATAACCCCTTGGTTTTTGAGTGCTCGATAAAGAGGAATAACGCGGTCGAGACTACAAATGACAAGGGAGATTCCGATTGATGCGACAAGAGCTAAAAACCACCAAGAATTATAAAGATCATGGAATCCAAGTGTGTAATACAGCTTGCCAAACGATCCATATTGCTCTTCATAATACGTGGAAGCAGATGCACCTGGCGGAATAAATCGCTCCTGCGGAAAAATCGTTCCAAGCGAAGAAGCGAGCAGTGTAATGACAATCAGCCACACACCCACTTTAACGGAAGAAAAAAAGTTCCATACTTTATCAACAATCGTTTTGTTGTATGTTTGCGAGCGTCTTGCACTGCCGTCATATCTCATATCAAGCAGCTTCGAAGAGTTTTTCTCTTTAGCCAAAATGGGATTCCCGCATGATTCACATAGAACAGTACCGATTGGATTAATATGTCCACACTCGCACTTTACCTCTTTCATTCTATGACCCCTTTGGTTTAATCAAATTCATATACTCATAGATTTGACGTTCTGTCATCGTTCCCTTTATGACTTTGATTACCTTGCCTTCAGGATTAAGTAAAAGCGTAGTTGGCAGCTGCCCAATATCATACGCCTCTGTCACTTGACGATCTTTGTCCATGGCAACAGGAAAATTCACGCCATAGGATTCCATAAAATTTTTCACGGCAATTTTGGATTCTGCAACATTGACTGCAACAATTTCCACACCGCGATCCTTGAACACTTCATATTGATTCGCCATATAAGGAAATTCTTGTTTACACGGACCACACCATGTACCCCAAAAATTAAGAAAGACACCTTTGCCTTTTAAGTCCTTTAACTCAATCCGATCCCCATCGACAGATTGAAGGACAAAGTTTGGCGCAATAGATCCTTCTTTGACTCGATCCTGTTTGGCAAATACTGAGTTATACATTGTATAACATAGTGCAGCAAGCATCACGAGGAGAATGCCCGTCCGTATGAAAAACCGTCTTTTTTTCATCTGAAGTACCCCTTCCCCATAGACATTCAGGTAAATTATAGCATTCTCCTTCTTTTGATGCTTCCTCATTTTTTGAAGTTTATGTGAAAATTAAAAAGCGCTTTTCCCATGATCGGCAATTGCTCTCAGGCGCTTTACTTCATGCGGAGACAATTCTCTGCGGTCTCCTGGTCTCATACCTTCAATATGAAGGAACGAATATTGCTCCCTTTTTAGCTTTAATACATCATGTCCAATCGCTTCAAACATGCGGCGCACCTGTCTGTTTCTGCCTTCATGAATGGTTAATTGAACAATACAAGTTTGCTTTCGTTTATCAATAGAAAGCATTTTCGCACGAGCAGGTGCTGTTTTTTTATGATCTAACATGATCCCTTTTTCTAGCTTTCTAAGCAATTCCTTTGATGGAATGCCTTTTAGCTTCGCTGCATACGTTTTATCAATTTGGTATTTCGGGTGCATGAGCTTATGGGCAAATTCCCCATCATTTGTAATCAAAATCAAACCGCTCGTATCATAATCTAACCGGCCGATTGGATAAAGGCGCTGCGGGACATCATCAAAGAAATCTGTGACGACCTTACGTCCTTTATCATCCTCGGCAGCTGAAATGACGCCGCGCGGTTTATAAAGCATAAAGTAAACGGGTTCTTCTCTTTCAAGCTTTAATCCATTGACTTCAATTTTATCTGAAGAGCCCACCTTCACTCCGAGCTCTGTCACTGTTTGACCATTAACGGTAACTCGTCCTTCTTTAATTAATTCTTCAGCCTTTCGTCTTGAAGCGACGCCGGCATGTGCAATTACTTTCTGTAAACGTTCCATTTGTCTTTCACCTCATGTACTATCTTACTTGCTTGACTTAAAACAAACAAGCATTCGTGGAAAAATAAGCGTTTCGTCTGTCTAATTTCAGCTAAAAAGCGATTTTCCATCCATGAAATACAAAAAAGCGCCTGATTAGGCGCCGCTAAATAACAAACTGACGATAATCACAGATGCAATGACACCAATAAGATCTGCTAACAAACCTACTTTCAGCGCATCTCCCATTTTTTTAATACCGACTGCTCCAAAATAGACCGTTAAAATGTAAAGGGTGGTATCTGTTGACCCTTGCATGACAGCTGCGAGCTGGCCAATAAAAGAATCTGGGCCATAGGTCGCTATCAAGTCAGATGTCATTCCGAGTGCAGCCGTTCCTGATATCGGTCGAATAAATGCAAGCGGCACGACTTCTGCCGGGAAACCAATTGCTGTAAAAACTGGTTTTAACAGTCCCATGACAAAATCAAGCGCACCTGACGCACGGAAAATCGTAATAGCCACAAGCATACCGACTAAATAGGGAATGATTGAAAAGGCAATTTGAATGCCCTCTTTTCCTCCCTCTACAAATGTTTCATAGGTTGGTACCTTTTTAATGGTTCCCGCAATCAAAATCCCTGCGATGATCAGTGGAATCAAAGCAAGTGACAGCCAGTTAATAAATGCCACAAGATCACCCCCGCCTGCTTCTGCGATAGTGGAAATATCGATCGATGAGAATTGCACCGATTCCTGAAATGAGTGTTGCTAAAATGGTTGGTCCTACAATGTCTGTTGGCTGATCTGCCCCATAGGTCATTCTTATGGCAATGACGGTGGTTGGCACAAGTGTGATAGAGGATGTGTTGACCGCTAAAAATGTAATCATAGACCGGCTTGCCTCATTTTTCCCGCCGTTTAATGCCTTCATCTGCTCCATCGCCTTAATCCCAAGCGGTGTAGCAGCATTCCCGAGACCAAAGAAATTCGCCATAAGATTGGACAAAATATACCCCATTGCAGGATGATGAGGCGGAATATCAGGGAATAGTTTTGAAATAAAGGGCCGGCACAATTTACTAAAGAAATTTAACAGCCCTGCCTCTTCGGCAATCTTCATGAGCCCGAGCCAAAAAACGAGAACACTAATCAGACCAATTGAAATGGTAACTGCTTCTTTTGAGCCCTTAAATACAGCCTCGTTCACTTCCTGCATCGTTCCGTTAAACATCGCATAGACAAGACCGATGACAGTGAGAAATACCCAAATTAGATTGACCATGAAGATCCGCCTATAGATGTCTGAAAGACAGACTTAAACATTTCTTGAAAACTTTTTTGAGGCATGCGGTTTCGTTTATTTTCATAAAAAATCGGTAATTGCTCGATCACCTGTCCATCTAATAAAATCGTCATTTTTCCTACAACATCTGGGATGGCTTCGGCGTTTTTTTTCCATTTCTTTTTAGGGGTGAGCATTTCTGTTTCAATTTTGACAAGTTTTTTCTCATCTTCATTTAAAAAATAGTCCACATCACGCTTGATAAACGCTTTTTTTTCGTAAAAGGTCCCTTTTAACGAAGCAAGTCTTCCTTTTTCAGCAAGCACATACGTTTTGTAGTGATCAAATGCATATTCAAACATAGAGATATGATCCTTCCAGTCGTCCGGCGCATTAATGGTCACAGCGATCAGCTCAGCATCCCCTTTTGCAGCTGTGGAGACGAGTGTACGTTTTGCAAGCTTTGTATATCCGGTTTTCCCTCCAGTTGAATATTCGTATAAACCGGTGAGCAGCTTGTTTTTATTTTTCCAATAGCCTTCCATTGTTTTCGCTTTATAGAAAGTCGTACCGGCAATTTTTTGATATTGTTTATGTTTCATCGCGTATTTTGTTAGGATCGCCATGTCATAGGCTGATGAATAATGATTTTTATGATCATCGAGTCCGTGCGGATTTTGAAAATTCGTATTCTCCATTCCTAGTTCAGCCGCTTTTTGATTCATCATAAAAATAAAGCCTTCTAAGCTGCCGCCAACATGCTCTGCAATGGCAACAGCTGCATCATTTCCAGAACGCAGCATGAGCCCGTAAGTCAAATCTTCTAAGCTCACCTTCTGCCCTTCCTTTAAATAAAGGGATGATCCCTCCGCCCCAATCGCACGCTTTGATACTTTAACGGTATCTTTCATTTTCCCTGATTCAATGGCTAATACAGCCGTCATGATTTTTGTAATACTTGCGATTCTTCTTTTTTCGTGCTCATCCTTTCCAAATAGGACTCTGCCTGACTGTCCATCTATTAAAATGGCGCTTCTTGCACTCACTGATAATGAAATGTCTGCTTTGGCATGTGAGGAAAAAGGCAGTAAGAGTGTAAATAGAAGAAGGACTGCTGTTCCAATTTTTAAATAGGGCATGTTCATTCACGTCCTTGTCCGTTTTGTACAAGTGTATGCTCAGCTGAAAAAGTTATGATGCCTCGTCCATAAAAAAAAGCGCCTCTACATATAGAGGCGCTTCTTCAAGTTGCTTATACCATTTTCACTTGCTGATGAGATGTCGTATATTCCAGCTCTTCTCTCATCGCTAAAAAGTCTTTTTCTAATGAAGAAAATAATTGTTTCATATCAGCGGATACTTCATGGTGAAAAACAATGCTGCTTTTTCCTGTATAGGCCGAACGACTGTCTTCATACCATGTATCCTTTTTCGGCGTGAAAAATTCTTCAATACATTGATGATAAATACGGTGAAGCATCTGCTGTGCGGCTTGCTGCGGGAATGTCTGCTGCTGGCCCATTTTCCTGCAAACTGCTGCTGCATCCTCGCTGTACACTGCAAGCTTCCGTAATGTACTCAATATGTCACAATAATAGGCTTCCGCTTCGGGGTTTAATCGTTTCAAGCTTGATAAGGTGGTTTCGTTCAGAAAACCATTCATTTCAATTGCAACCTTTGATAAAAAGACGCCTGCTTGATCAACTTGAGCCTTTACATTCATATGTGCCATTTGTTTCGTGTTTACCTTCCCCTCATGGCTTTGTCACCATTTTATCTGTCATCAAAAGATTTTAGACCTAAAATCTTTTTTATATTTTATCATACATTTTTCCTTCTTTTGAACTATTTTATGTCTTCAAATGTTTGATTGAAGTTTTCAAAAAATAGATCGGCCTCTTCTTGTACTCCATCTGCTTCCACATTCTCTGGAAGCGGCGGTAATTCATCTAAGGCTTTTAAGCCAAATTGCTCTAAAAAGGTAGGGGTTGTCCCATAAAGAATCGCTCGTCCCGGACCATCGGCACGTCCTACTTCACAAAGCAGCGCTTTGGCTACTAAGCTATGAAGTACCCGCTCTGATTTGACTCCTCTAATCTCCTCTACCTCACTGCGTGTAATCGGCTGTTTATAAGAAACAATTGCAAGTACCTCCAGCGCTGCCTGCGACAAACCCTTGGATGGAGTCTCGACTAATTTTTTTAAATACATGCTGTATTCTTTTTTCGTCAGCAGCATATATGAATCTGCATATTCAATGAGCTCAATCCCTCGTTCTTGTTTTTGATATTCTTCCTTTACGGAAGACATAATGTCGAGTAATACCGACTCATCTACTTCAAGAACAGACATGAGCTGTTTTCTTGTTAAGCCTTCGTCACCTGCTGCATACAGCAGCGCTTCTAAAATGGCTTTCCAATTCACGATATCAAGCGTCATGAATCGTTTCACTCCCTATGATATAAATGTCTTCAAAGTTCCCTTCCTGCTCTAGCATGATTTGATGACTTTTCATCAATTCGAGAACAGCAAGAAACGTCACGACAAGGTGTTCCTTTTGATCATGTTGAAATAGAGTCATGAAATTGGTCCGCTTTTTTGTTTTTCTTAAATGGTTCATAATCTCATTCATTTTGTCTTCAATCGGGATTTCTTGTCTTGTAATCTTTGATGGTGCTGGTTTCGTTATTTTCTTTCGATTTAATACCTTTTGGAACGCACCTAACATATCATACACCGTTACGTGTAAATTTGTGTCCTTCGCTTCTGATTCTTTTGCAAATTCGCTTAAATCACTCGGTGGTTTTGTAAAGGCATTTTGCCTTTCTTCTTCGCGTTCCTTTAGTTCTTGTGCTGCATTTTTATACTTGCGGTATTCAATTAATTTGCCAATCAGCTCTTCTCGAGGGTCTTCTTCCTCTTCGAGCAGGTCTTCATCAAACAGCTCTTCCTCTTGTTTCGGAAGAAGCATTCTGCTTTTAATACTCAGGAGGGTTGCTGCCATGACCAAATATTCGCTCGCAACATCGAGCTCAAGCTCCCTCATCGTGTGGACATATAATAAATACTGCTCCGTAATTTTAGCGACGGGAATATCATAAATATCAATTTCCAACCGGTTAATTAAATGTAAAAGCAAGTCCAAAGGACCCTCGAACGAATCTATTTTCACCTGATATTCCAGCATCTTTTTCTCACCATTTCTACTGTCTTCTAAGTACCGTTTCACCGGCTAACCTTTAGTATAAGACAGGATAAAGCTCTCGTCCAATATAATTTCGGCCATGATGCGTTAGGCAAATCAAGAAAAACAGTGGATCCGCCCATACCAATAAGGGCATTTATACATAGAATACCATTGTAATCAGAACTGATGAAAAAGGAGGCCGTATCATTATGGGAGATGGCTATAACTTCGGCGGAGGATTCGCGCTTATTGTCGTGCTTTTCATCTTGCTGATCATCGTTGGCGCGGCTTGGGTTTATTAAAGAAACAGGGCGTCCTTTTCACTAAGGGACGCTCTTTCTTCTTTTCTTTTCGATATGTTAGACTGAGAGTGGAAAAGGAGATGACCGCTGTGTATCCTGAAGCGTACGTGGCTTTTTTACACGAATTTCATACAACAAGAGATTATTTTGAGTGTCATGAAATTCTAGAGGAATATTGGAAGGAAGATCCCCCAGAGCAGCGCAAAGAATATTGGGTCGGGCTCATTCAGCTCGCGGTTGCCTTGTATCATCAAAGACGGGGAAATGGAAAAGGAGCAAAACGGCTCATTTCTAACAGTCTTCACTTGTTAGAAGCAAATCGTTCAGTATTATCGAATCTCGGTCTGGATGATGAGGCATTTCTGTTGCTTCTGCGAACGCTGAAAAAGAAGATGGATGAAGACATGCCCTATGAGAGTGTGATGCTGCCGATCAAAGATGAAGCACTTCTTTCTTTATGCCAAGAAATGGCCCAAAAAGAAGGACTGCTCTTTGGACAGGAAAGCAACTTATCCCATACATTTTTAATTGAAAAACATAGACTCCGTGACCGGACAGATGTATTGCTGGAACGACAACAACAGATCGAACGTAAAAAAAGCAGAGGACTGTAGCCTCTGCTTTTACATGTGTGATATTTAATTTGTTTCACTGTGACACTTATGAAAGAAGCCTTGCGTTAATTCATTTGGAATGAGTGTTTTGGTTTTAAATATCTCTTCCACGGCTAAAACCATTTCCTTGCCGATTCCTTGATCACGATGGGATGGATTCACACTAATATGCTCGATTTGTACTTGGTCGTCTGTTTTGAGCACACCAATAGCACCTACAATATCCTCGCCATCTTTCCATAGGAACAGCTGCCGATCTTCATCCATTTCATATGACTTCATCGTCTGCTGAAGCTGTTTGACGTCTTTCTCACCCGGCATAAAGGACAGGAGTCCCATGGCAATTTTTTCAAAAGACCTCTTGTAACGAATTAACATATATACCCCTCAATATTCAAATTATCCTAATTTCCAGCAAATGGCTTATGAATCATTTGCTCATCACACATTATAAACATTTTTATACCGTTTTTAAACTCTTTTTCACTAAATTAAGAAAACGTTCGATTTAGATTCGCCATTTCAATAGCAGCTGCAGCCGATTCACTGCCTTTATTTCCAGCTTTTGTACCAGCTCTTTCAATGGCTTGTTCAATCGATTCTGTTGTCAGTACACCAAAGATAATCGGTACCCCTGTTGACATAGCACTTTGAGCAATTCCTTTAGCAGCTTCATTACAAACGTAATCATAGTGAGTCGTTGCGCCTCGGATCACGGTTCCAAGTGTAATGACTGCATCATATTTTTGGGTTTCAGCTAATTTTTTTGCCATGTACGGAATTTCAAAAGCGCCTGGTACCCACACAACATCGATATCATCACCGTTTGCGCCGTGTCTGAGTAATGTATCTTCTGCTCCATCTAGCAGTTTACTTGTAATAAAATCATTGAATCTCGCTACGACGATTGCAAATTTTAGTCCTTCTGCTACTACATGACCTTGTATTGTATTCATATGTTGATCATCCTTTTTTGTGATTTTTATTTTGTTTCAATAGTGGCTGTTCGATTGTTGTTTAAATATGTCTGTAATGCTTCTATTGTAAGCATCTTTAAATCATGCTGTTTTTGGATCTCCTTTAGTTCAGGGACACGCGCCATTGATCCATCTGCATTCATAATTTCACATATGACACCGGCTGGCTCTGAGCCTGCCAGTTTAGCAAGATCAACCGCCGCCTCTGTATGACCTGGCCTTTCTAGTACGCCGCCCTCTTTTGCAATAAGCGGAAAAACATGTCCTGGACGGGCAAATTCGTCTGGATTTGTGTCTTTATTTAACATGGCCAGCATGGTCGTGGAGCGCTCAAAAGCACTAATACCAGTTGTCGTTGTCACATGGTCGATGCTTACTGTAAATGCTGTATGGTGTGCATCTGTATTATGTTCAACCATTGGATGCAGATTCAGGTGTTTGGCGATCGACTCATCGACTGGCGTACAAATAAGGCCTCTTCCATGTAAAGCCATGAAGTTAATCACCTCAGGTGTGGCATGCTCAGCAAGTGCCACAAAGTCTCCTTCATTTTCTCTGTCTTCATCATCCACTACGATAATGATTTCTCCTTGTTTAAGGGCATTTACTGCCTCATCAACAGAATGATACATACAATCGCCTCCTAGAATCCGTGCTCTTTTAGAAATGATGGGGTCAATCGAGATGGCTGTTTTTCGCCCTGCTCTTTTGTTAAAAAGCGATAAATGTATTTACCGATCATGTCACACTCTATATTCACGATATCCCCCATAGATTTAGTCGGGAAAATAGTTCCTTCAAGCGTATGAGGAATAATAGAGACTGTGACATATGAATCTCGCAAATCAAAAATGGTCAAGCTGACACCATCTATTGCGATCGAACCCTTTTGGGTGAGCATATCTGTGAGGGTCTTGTTCATCTTTAAATCATAGTAAATGGCATTACTCTTCTTTTCTATCCGGGTAATGACAGCCGTTCCATCAACATGGCCTGAGACAAAATGGCCGCCAAATCGTCCATTTGAGGACATGGCTCGCTCTAAATTCACTGGACTGCCTTGTGTCAGCTGATCCAGCGATGTCGCTTTGACCGTCTCTGGCATCACATCTGCAGCGAATTGTTCTTTTGTGAAGTTTGTGACTGTGAGACATACTCCATTAATGGCGATACTGTCTCCGAGGTGAACATCTTCCAGCACACGGCTGCATGTAATGACAATTTCCATGGCATCTGCTGATTTTTTACTTAATGACTTAACGGTGCCAACTTCTTCAATTATCCCCGTGAACATGTGATCCTCCCTTTCGTTTCATTTGTATTTCTCACTTTTAAAAAAAGCGATGTTAGGGACATGTGATCGATTGAGCACCTTCGTCGCTTTTTATGGTCCATACAAGGTAGATGAGGGATCACCTAATAAACACTGCATGCAGTCTACTAACGACAAAAACATACAGAAAGCCCCGGAAAAAATTCCGGGGCTTTGGCTTTTTTGCATCAGAAATAAAACTATGATCAACAAATATTTTTCGTTCATAGCTTTCTTTATCCTTCTCCCATCCAGACTTTCACTGTCGGCTTCAGCTTTTCACTGAATCAACCGTTAATAAATTAACGGGTCACGGGCTGTAAAGCATTTGCTTTATTACCGTCGGTCGGGATTTTCACCCTGCCCCGAAGGATACAATCGATATTTAGCTGTCCTTAGGGGCTATTATAGCGATCCTTGTTGTCAAATGCAACAATCAAGATTTCTTCACAAAAAAAGCCTCCTTATAGGAAAGGAGACATGTTAATTAACGACTTTTACTACTTTTATCAGTCCATCTATTCTTTTTTCATTACTAAAGTAGGCTTTAATACGATCGCCTTTTTTCAGATCGGCCACATCATCTTCAAATTTCTTTCCATTAAAAATGATTTTTGTGCCATTCTTTGCTTGACCGTAATATTCATCTCCATCAATTTTCGTAATGGTATATTCATAGATGGTGTAATCTTTATCATTATTTGTTAAGCTCTCGCCAATAGCTGTTGGCACATCTTCAATTTTCATGCCATTCATGTATAAATAACCTGCGCCTAAACAAAGCAGTAAAACAAATAAGATTGCAATTTTTAATTTAATTTTCCCCATATTTAGAACCTCCATCATCTGCACTTCGCCTATTTGTATGTTTTATTCCTTCTTTTATTGAAATAAAACCAAAAAAGCTGATTTTCATTAATGGTTACTTATATAACGATTCAGATGGCCCTTTGGTTCCACCTCTTAATCATTACATATGATACGAATATGCGTTCTTTATTAAGGGGGTCTTTTTCCTATTTATCAGTTCGTAACACACCATACTGCAAGCTTTTCGATTATATTCTTTTTTCAAGTGCGAATAAGTCTTCCTCTAACAATTGGGACCGCTGGACAGCGATGCTGCGGCTGTCACGAACCCCTTGATTATAATAGTAGCTTCCAAGGTTTTTTGTGATAAATTCTAGTATATTGATGGCTGCTAATTCACCAATCTCTTCTTCTCGTTCTTCGGCAAAATAACGCTGAATGGCCACCATCATTTGATTTTTTTCTTCTTTTGTGAGTGGTTTCAAAGTCTCCCCTTCTTTCCGCTTTCTTCATTTTCACCTAGCACGTGTTTTTTCAGCTGGATGTGCTGGCATCCCGAAAATGCGAATGTCTGTTCTCTTATCATATCACAAAAACAGATTCTGTGCATGACTGCCCTAAAATAAAAAGCGTATTTTGATGTAATGGATCAAATACGCTTTCACTATGCTGTATGATTTTTTCACGGAAGCTGTCATAGCGTGTTGTCCATTTTATTTTAAAATGGATAGGATCGTCGCTACAGAATGATCTACAAATGAACGCTCTGGACGTGACTTCATGAGGACGGTAAGCCCGATGAAAGAAACAACCAGTGTCTGTGCTAATGCTTTCGCATTCAAGCTGCTTTCGAGCTCACCCGAGCGAATACCTTGCACAATCTTTTCTTCAAATATGACCGAAAGATACATCTGATGCTCTCTTGTCAAAATTTCAAATTTCTCTTCGTGTGGAGCAAGTTCCACTATTGTATTAATGCAAAAACAGCCTTTACTCGGGCCATCTCTATATTCCTCTTCCACCACATCTGCAAATAATGTATGAAATGCTTCCATTACAGATCGATTGCTTTGAAGTTTTGTTCGAATATGGGCTGCATGCTGCTTTGTATATTTGCGTAATGCAGCCTCAAATAACTCCTCTTTATCTCCAAAGGCTGAGTATAAGCTTGGCCGCTGTATTCCCATTTTCGCAGTCAAATCGCTTAACGTTGTAGCTCTATATCCCTTTTCCCAAAAAAGCACCATTGCATCATCCAACGCTTTTTCCTCATCAAACTCACGCTGTCGAACCATCGTCAATTCCTCTTTTCAACAATAAAATCATTTCACCATTTACAATTATTCATTTCTTTATTTGTAAAGATATCATTTTCTTTTTCATTACTAATCAGTACATTATAATTTTATTTTATTCATGTAAAATTGTCAAACTGTCTTTCTGCTTTCAAGATTAACATAGAATAACTGGATTAAACTCTTGACTTTAAAACATTTTGTTGGTTATCCTTAACAGAAATCATTTTATACCTATTAGTATATTATACTTTTTAGTATAAAAAAGAGGGGATGCAATGAATGGTTAAAGATAAAATGACTCCAAAAGATCATCCTGAGATGAAAACGGCTCATTTACGAATAAAACCTGGATCAAAGATGACTCGCTATATGGCACTAATTTTTGCAGCAGCCTGCGGGATGGCTGTTGCAAACATATACTTCGCACAACCGTTACTAGATTCACTGGCAGCCGAGTTCGGTATCACGTATTCATCCATCGGTATTGTCATTACGATTACTCAGCTTTGTTATGCGGCGGGGCTGCTACTGATAGTACCACTTGGTGATCTGTTGAATCGACGCCGGCTCATCATTGGGCAGATGCTTTTATCTGTGCTTGCCCTCATTCTAGTCGGCATCGCTCCTATCGTCACCGTCCTATTTCTAGGGTTAGCAGTGGTCGGACTGCTCGCTGTAGTCACCCAGGTACTCGTTGCGTTTGCAGCAAGTTGGGCTGCTCCAGAAGAGCGCGGCCGTATAGTCGGCTTGGTGCAAAGTGGAATCGTAATCGGTATACTTCTCGCCCGAACCTTTGCTGGTGTATTAACCGATTTTGCCGGCTGGAGGTCTGTTTATCTTGTTTCTGCCGTCATCATGCTTATTCTAACTGGCGTATTGTTCCGAGTGCTCCCGCGTGATGACAGCAAAAGAGAGTCATTATCCTATGCTAATCTGCTTCGTTCAATGTTTATATTGTTCATACAAGAACGAATCCTGCGCATCCGTGGGATTCTGGCTCTTCTGATTTTTATCGTGTTTGGTACGTTATGGACTTCACTCGTGCTGCCTCTCAGTGCTGCGCCATACTCTCTTTCACATACTGCTATTGGCGCATTTGGTCTTGCTGGAGCAGCCGGAGCGTTAGGGGCTGCTCGGGCTGGCAGCCTTGCTGATCGAGGTTTTGGACAGTTCTCAACCGGTATAGCCCTTGTCCTATTATTCATTTCATGGTTTTTCATCAGTTTGACTGAACATTCACTTATTGCATTAGTCATTGGCATTATCATTCTTGACCTATCTGTGCAGGCAGTACACGTGACCAATCAGAGTATGATTTTCACAGTACGGCCTGAGGCGAGAAGCCGGCTTACTGCCGCTTACATGTTTTTTTACTCCATCGGCAGTGCGACCGGTTCAATTGTTTCAACCAGCCTATACGCAACCTATGGCTGGAGCGGAGTATGTCTTTTTGGTGCCTCTATCAGCGCTTTAGCCATTTTGTATTGGATCATCACCTACCGCCTAACGAAACAAATCACCGTAGTCTCAGAAACAAAATAAAAAAACACCGCGATTAAGCGGTGTTTTAGATTAAGCATCTACAACTTCAACTTTTTCCATGCCTTGGCCTTGCTCCATATCAAGTACAGCCTCGATACCAGATGTTACCTTGCCAAAAACCGTGTGAACACCGTTTAAGTGCGGCTGCGGGTCATGTACGATAAAGAATTGGCTGCCGCCTGTGTCTTTACCAGCATGTGCCATTGATAATGAACCTCTTTCGTGCTGATGTGGATTTCCTTCTGTTTCACATTTAATTGTGTAACCAGGACCACCCGTTCCATTACCGTTTGGATCGCCGCCTTGGCTGACGAAGCCAGGGATCACGCGGTGGAATTTCAATCCATCGTAGAAGCCTTCATTCGCTAATTTTTCAAAGTTTGCTACTGTACCTGGAGCAGCCTCTGGGTAAAGTTCAAACTCAATTTTCTTTCCATTCGTTAATTGTATGTATCCTTTTTTAGCCATTTTTCACATTCTCCTTTCAGGTTAAACAACGCTCATTATAGCACATTTTCGGTGATGTTAAACATCCCCTGCTCTTCGACTGTCATTTACCTCTTAACTGATGATTGATAAAATAGGGTTGCTTGATTCTTTTTTCCTAATAAAATGATATTTGACTAAATGACATGTCTTCATTTATCGGAACAGGAACACATCTTAAAAAGAAAATTGAAACGTCAAGCCAATTTGTTACGTCTATATGATGGAGTGCACTACTTTACGTGTACTCAAAAGCTAAAGTTTCTCTTGAAAGAGGAACGCTTTCGACTTGAAGGAGGTCAACATGTTTAAAAAAATGATGCTTGGTATGATGGCAGCGCTCCTTTTCCTAATTGGTGCGCCAAAAGTCAGCTTAGCGGATGCAGCTGTCGGCGATGTCATCGTCACACTCGGGCAAGACTTAACTCCGGCTGATCGCCAGAAGGTGCTTGACGAGTTGAATCCACCTGAAAATGCGACAAAAATTGAAGTAACCAATAAAGAAGAGCACGAATATTTAGGAAAGTATATCCCTCGTTCTCAAATCGGGACGAGAGCATTATCATCTTCATCGATCACCATTGAAAAATCAGGTACTGGTCTGACTGTGGATACACACAACATCAAGACCATTACAGATGAGATGTATTTAAATGCTTTAATGACAGCAGGTGTCAAGGATGCCAAGGTTGTCGTGACTGCTCCATTTGAAGTATCTGGCACAGCCGCACTGACGGGTTTACTAAAAGCGTATGAGGTGTCAAGCGACAAAGCCATTCCAGAAGATGTGAAGCAGGTGGCAAACGAAGAGCTTGTGACAACTTCTAAGTTGGGTGACTCTATCGGGAAAGACAACGCTTCTGCCCTTATTGCAAAAATCAAAGATGACATTGCAAAAAACGGTGTCCCTAAAACCACGAAAGAAGTAGAAGAAAAAGTGGATCAAGCTGCTTCTGATTTAAACTTAAATTTGACGCAGGATCAAAAAGATCAGCTTGTCTCGCTATTTGATAAAATGAAAAACATCAATATCGATTGGAACCAAGTAGGATCTCAAATTGATAAAGCAAAAGACAAGATTACTAAATTCATTGAATCGGATGAAGGGAAAAACCTCCTTCAAAAGATTTGGGATTTCTTTGTCTCCATTTGGAACGCGATCGTCTCTGTATTCACTGGAGGAAAATAATGCATGAAAAAAAGCTGCCTGTACACCAGGCGGCTTTTTTAAGTAGATGATTTCACTTTTGATTGATATGGTAAATCAAGTTTGACAATGTCCTCATAGGTTTCACGCTCAACCACAAGCTGCGCTTCCCCGTCTTCTACAAACACAACAGCTGGACGCGGGATGCGGTTGTAGTTGTTTGACATACTATAGCCGTAAGCCCCGGTACAAAAAACAGCTAATAAATCCCCTTGTGATAACTCTGGCAGATCGATATCCCAAATAAGCATATCTCCGCTTTCACAGCATTTACCGGCAATTGAAACCGTTTGATCATGCGTTTGGTCCATTTTGTTGGCACTTGCCGCTTCATATTTCGCTTGATATAAAGCTGGACGAATGTTATCACTCATTCCGCCATCTATCGCAACATAATCGCGGATGCCAGGTACATGTTTTGATGATCCGATCGTATAAAGAGTCGTCCCTGCATCTCCAACAAGAGAACGGCCTGGTTCTATCCAAATCTCCGGCATATCAAACTCATAGCGGGCAACGTTCTCTTTCACAGCTTGGATAATTTTCTCGACATATTCTGTCGCAGGAAGTGGTTCATCCTCTTCGGTATAACGAATCCCAAAGCCACCGCCTAAGTTTAACACTGTAGAAATAAAACCAAATGATTCTCTCCATTCATCCAGCTTCAAAAAGATTTTATCTGCTGCAAGGACAAAACCAGCCGTATCAAAAATTTGTGAACCGATATGACAATGGACTCCTAAAAGCTCGATGACTTCTGATCCAAGCACTTGTTTCACCGCTTCATCTGCTTGTCCATTGTGAAGATCAAAGCCAAATTTTGAATCCTCTTGTCCTGTCGTAATGTAATCATGCGTATGCGCTTCGACACCAGGCGTGATGCGGAGCAATACTTTCACTTTTTTTGACAGCTCTTGACCAAGCTGTTCAATAAGCTTCATTTCATAGAAATTATCCACAACAATACATCCGATCCCATGCTCTAGGGCCATCTTTAATTCTTCTCTGCTTTTATTGTTGCCATGGAAATGAATTTTTTCTACTGGAAATCCAGCGCAAATGGCTGTGTGAAGCTCACCGCCTGATACGACATCAAGAGATAATCCTTCTTCTTTGGCAAGCTGAAACATAGCGATGGAGGAAAATGCTTTACTCGCATATGCTACCTGCGCCGTTAATTCTTCTTCTATAAATGCTTTTTGAAAGCTTTTTGCGCGCTCCCGTATTAAAGCCACATCATATACATAAAGTGGTGTCCCATACGTTTCAGCTAAAGAAACAGCATCAACACCACCAATTTCTAAATGACCGAGTTCATTTTGTTTGCAAGTGCCGTGTAAATACAATGTCATTCCCTCTTTCTCCGCTTCGGCTGAAAAAAGGCAGCTGCGTGAGCTGCCTTTTGCCGTGTCTCAAAGTTAAAAATACAATATCACAATCTTCAGCCACTTTCAATGAGCGTTAAGAATTTGGCGGAATTTTTGATCTGTTTTGAGGGTGAACGATGCTCGGCCTTACTTTTGAGCCAGGAACAGACGTCCGAATCAGCACTTGCCACAAAGCCTTCCCATTAAAAGGAATGAACGGCCACATATAAGGCGTCTGCAATGAACGAATGGATGTTAAATAAATGATTAACAACGTAAAACCAATGATGAGTCCATTCAGCTTAAAAATCGCTACTAGTGCTAGGATGATGAGCCTTACAATCTTATTGGCGACACTCAGCTCATAGCTTGGCGTTGTAAAGGTACCGATCGCTGCCAGCGAGACGTATAAGATGACCTCTGGTGTAAACAAACCAACATCAATAGCAATTTGTCCAATTAAAACAGCCGCGATCAGCCCCATGGCGGTCGACAATGCGGTTGGCGTATGAATCGCTGCCATCCTTAAAAATTCTACCCCAAAATCAGCAAGGAATACTTGGAGAATCACAGGGATATGAGAAGGTTTGTTAAACCCAATATAGCTTAAATTGTCTGGCAGGAGATTTGGTTCGAGAATAAAAAGAAACCAAATCGGCAAAAGAAAGGTAGAACATAAAATGCCTAAAAAGCGTACCCATCTTAGGAATGTTCCAACGGCAGGCGCCTGGCGGTATTCTTCTGCATGCTGAACGTGGTGAAAAATAGTGGTTGGTGTAATGATGACACTAGGGGATGTATCCGTAATGATGATGACATGCCCTTCTAATATGTGATTAGCGGCGACATCCGGACGCTCGGTGTAACGCACTAGCGGAAAGGGATTATATCCTTGCTTAATAATAAATTCTTCAATCGTTTTATCAGACATCGTCAGCCCATCGACTTTGATTCCTGATACTTCTTTTTCTATAATATCTACTAAGTCAGGGTCTGCAATATCTTCAATATAACAAACACAAACATCCGCTTTTGAACGTTCGCCTACTTTGAGCATTTTGTATCGCAGCTTTTCATCCCGTACTCTTCTTCGAATAAGCGCTGTATTCACAATAATGTTTTCAACAAAGCCGTCCCTTGCTCCCCGGACAACCTTTTCTGTATCCGGCTCCTCAGGCATTCTGCCAGGATAGCTTCTAACATCAATGATAAATGCGTAGTTTTCACCTTCTACAACGACTGCTACAAGCCCAGACAGCACTTGATCCACTGCTTCATCCAGCGTTTCTACCTTGGAAACCTGCTGATTGACAAGACGGTTCTCAACTACATGTGCAAGATCATCTGATTCAGGTTCGTTGTCATTGATTTCGATTAGTTCTTTTAATAAGTAGATGACATACTGTGTATCACACAATCCGTTTACATAGTAAAGCTGGATTTCCTGATCGTGTATATAAATTTTCCGAACACCAAGGTCAAAGCTGAGGCCCATTCCGACATTTTCCTTGAAGTAATCTTCATTTTTCTTCGGATCTCGGTACACGTTTACCTTGTCTTTCTTCATGGAAACCACTCCTTTCTAATATTAATTCCACTGCTTTCATCGTGATTGGAGATCCCTTGCTCAGATCATCTTTCCGTCCCATCTTGCCAATATCTCCAATCCCGACAACTAACGGAAGGTTGAGGGAGTCCAGGCAATACACTGTATCCCCGCTCATTTTATGGGGCTCCATTTCGGGAAGACCATGTTTGTCGACACCATATTCTGTCAGTTCACCTTCCCGGTCAATGGAGACATGGACCTTTGTCCATTCTGCTTGATGTGTCTTGGATGCAACTGCGATCGCTCCAATGACTTCGATTTCAGGGTGGCGCGCCACATGTTTCATCGCCGTCTCCCCTGTTCCTTCACCTGTCAGACCAGAATCATCAAACATTACAAAGACTGGATCATACGGCGTTTTTAAAATCATCTGAACAAGTTCAGGTCCTGTCCGTTTGCTTGGATTTCCTTTAGAGCTGGAAATACATCGTCCGCCGACGTTTTTAGCAGCAAGCTCAATGGTTTTGGCAGCATATATATCTCCGTCTGTCACTAAAATGACTTTCCGTCTTTGCCCCATATTCGGTTATCCTTTCGGTTTAAAGATAAGTGCGACAATAAATGAGAATAAAATCGCAGCTGATATTCCAGCAGAGGTTAATTCAAAAATACCGATACCGATGCCGATGAATCCGTGTACATCTGCCTGATGCATTGCCCCATGAAGTAAGCTGTGACCAAAGCTGACGATTGGTACAGTTGCGCCCGCACCTGCAAACTCAATAAATTTATCATAAATACCGAATCCATCTAAAATGGTACCCGCTACAACAAAAGTAGTCATGACATGTGCAGGCGTGAGTTTGAGTACGTCTAACAAAAGCTGGCCAATGACGCAAATAAGTCCGCCTGCCACAAAAGCGATAAGATAATCCATTAGCTCTCTCCTCCTGCACGCTCAAATACGACACCGTGCGCAATGGTTGGAATGGTCTCTTTTTGCTGAACCATCATCGGGCTGAGTAACGCACCGGTTGCCACAACAAGTACTCTTTGCAAATTTCCTGCTTTCATTTCTTGAAAAATATGACTAAATGTCACAATAGCTGAACAAGCACAGCCGCTGCCTCCAGCGAATACGTTTTGGTCGGGCGTATAGATAATTAAACCGCAATCATCGTGCTTTCGCCCAAGCTGAATGCCGTCTTCTTTCAGAAGATCCTTTAAGATCGGTGAACCAATGCCTGATAAATCACCAGTTAAAATCAGATCGTAATCATCTACTGTTCTTCCTAAGTCTTCTAAATGATGCTTGATGGTGTCTGCCGCTGCCGGTGCCATGGCCGATCCCATATCAAATGGATCTGTAATGCCAAGATCCATGACCCTGCCAACTGTTGCGCTTGTAATTTGAATGTCAGAGACTTCTTGGCTGATAATAACGGCTCCGCTTCCTGTCACTGTACTTGTTGCTGTATCGGGCTTTTGTCCGCCGTATTCTGTCGGATTACGAAATTGGCGTTCTGCCGTCGCATTATGGCTGCTTGTCGCTGCAATGGCTCTATTTGCAAATCCGCCATCAATGAGCGCTGACGCAATGGCAACCGATTCCATTGAAGTCGAGCAGGCCCCAAACAAACAAAGAAACGGGATCTTCAGCTCTCTTGCCACATAGTTTGCAGTGACGTTCTGATTGAGTAAATCTCCAGCCAGCAACAGGTCAATATCGCTTTTTTGCAAATTTGCTTTTGATAAAGCGGTTGATATCGCATCATCCATGAGCTTCCTTTCAGCCATTTCCCAATTCTTTTGATCACAGTGCATTTCATCGTACGTTTTATCAATTAAATGACCAATCGGGCCTTCTTTTTCTTTCGGTCCTGCAGCAGTTCCTTCTGCATTGACATAAAGCTTGTGCTCAAATACCCAAGATTGTTTACCTGTTAGTTTCACCTTTCATTCCTCCTACGAAAACATCTTTTCAAAGACGTATCGAATGATCCCTACGACATATGCGGAAACGACACCGAACACAATGACGTTCCCAGCAAGTTTAAACATATTTGTGGCAACACCTAAAACAAGCCCTTCACTTTTATGCTCAAGGGCAGCACTTGTCATACTGTTAGCAAAACCTGTTACCGGTACGGCCGATCCCGCTCCAGCAAACTGGCCGATTCTATCGTAAATACCGATACCCGTTAATAGAGAAGAAATTAAAATGAGGGTTGCCACCGTTGGATTCCCTGCTGTCTTTTCGTTAAAATCAAAAAAATGGATATAGAAATTTTGCAGCCCCTCACCTATCAGACAGATTAAGCCGCCAACTAAAAACGCCTTGATGCAGTTGCGGACATAAGGAGGTTTGGGCTGATACGGTTTCACCTTAGATGGATAGTTCTCTTTTAAACTCGACACGTGTTGTTCCCTCCAATTTCTTAAATATAAATAAGCCAATGAAATAGTGAACCAAATACCTTTCCTAAGACGATGGCCATGAGCAGCAAAACAATTTTCCCGTCCATTCCAATTCTTTTCGTTAATATAGGAAGTACATTTAATACTTCAGTAAGTGCAGCTGCAAGCATACCGACGAAGATGCCTGATAAAAGACCAACCGGCAGTGCCAGCCATTTGGTTAAATGCAGATGCATTTGACTTAAGGTGGCCCAGCCGCCAACGACCGCCCCGCTAATGACAGCCGCCTCGTATCCTTGTATAAAGCGCTGCGTTTTGGTTAATTGCATTAAGCGGGGAATGATGCCAAGCACTGTAAGAAATGCCACAAATCCTGCTCCGACCGTTAAACCGCCGCCAAGTCCAACGAGGACGACAAAAAGCCATTTACCGATCATGGATATCTTTCAATGTTTCTTTATTTTCGTTGAGTGCGACGTAATGATCGAGATCAAGCTGATATTTAAACATTTCCACCTCGAGCGGACTTGGTTCTTCATTTAAACGCTTTTTAAATACATGATTGAAAAACAAAATCATGCCAAAACCGAGTCCAAAGCTATATGGAATTTGTAATAAATACGGATGCTCAACCGTTTTTCCAGTGATCATTTCATATAGACGGATATGAACAAGCCGCATACTGACATCCTCGTGGAAATTCATAATGGCAAGGGCCGCTCCGACAAATAATAGGAGCCATACAAACACAAATAAAACGGGAGAAAGCTGACGTTTGCCTGTATCAATTTCAACAATGGCCTCAGAGCCGCCAACGGTTTGAATGTCGATATCCGGCCACGTTTTTTTGATCGTTTTGACGACATGCATGATATCAAGAACGACGATGTGACGATCCTTTTTGCTGACATGATACACCGGCATTTTGCTAAGCTTTTGCACAGCAAACTCATCACCAGTGATTTGGGCGATATCCTCTAAATAAATGAGCTGATCAATACCGGTCTTGATTCGATGGCGCAGCCGAATAAAGATTTGTCCGTCCATCCAAGTCACTTCCTATACGATGGGTTAAAAATAGTATGTGGTGAAAAATGGTTCTCATACCGGCAGAACTTAATTTACCGGTAATTACCACACAAAAAAAAGCCAGCCGAATTGGCTAGCTGTCTTTTTGATCCATTTGCATTTGGATTTGTTTTAAAATTTTCTTTTCAAGCCGTGAGACTTGAACTTGTGAAATGCCTAGTCTTTCTGCAACCTCAGATTGTGTCTGGTCTTTATAATACCTTAAATACACAATGAGTTTTTCCCGTTCTTCTAATTCCTTGATCGCTTCTTTCAGTGCGATTTTGTCAAACCATCTTTCTTCAGAATGATCGGCAATTTGATCAAGTAATGTAATCGGATCCCCATCATTTTCATACACCGTTTCATGAATGGATGATGGTGAGCGTACCGCTTCTTGGGCGAGGACGACATCCTCTGGTGTGATATCAAGGTATTCGGCAATTTCCTGAACGGTCGGCATTCTTCCATGAGACTTAGACAATTCATCCCTTGCCCGCCGAATTTTATTTCCGAGTTCCTTTAGTGACCGGCTGACTTTGACCGTTCCATCATCCCGAATGAATCGCTGAATCTCACCAATGATCATGGGAACGGCGTACGTTGAAAACTTTACATCATATGACAAATCAAATTTATCAACAGATTTCAGCAGTCCTATACAGCCAATCTGAAACAGATCATCTGGTTCATATCCCCTATTTAAAAAGCGCTGAACAACGGACCAAACAAGACGCATGTTTTTTTCTACGAGGAGGTCTCTTGCTTGCTGATCACCGTCTTGGCTTTTTTTGATGAGCTCTTTGACTTCATCATTTGACAGCTGGGCTTTTTTAGCTTGCTTTTTTACCTCCACATCCATATGAGCAGCTCCTTTAATTACAAAGCGCTTTGCTTTTTGATAGATGCTTTGTTAAACGGATGGTCGTGCCCATTTCTGGAGATGAGTCCACCATGACATCATCCATAAAATTCTCCATGATGGTAAAGCCCATTCCAGAGCGCTCTAAGTCTGGTTTTGTTGTAAAAAGCGGCTGTCTTGCTTCCTCAAGATCTGTAATACCCATACCTTCGTCACGAATGGTGAGGTAAACGACATGGTCATCTAAAGTGACGTGGATATGCACCTTGCCATCTGGATTCCCATCATAGCCATGGATGATGGAGTTTGTCACTGCCTCTGATACGACGGTCTTAATTTCTGTTAATTCATCTAAAGTCGGATCAAGCTGAGCGATGAACGCCGCGACTGTCACCCTCGCAAACGATTCATTTTGGCTTAATGCCGAAAAAGTCAGGTTCATTTCATTTCTCATGATGCCACCCCCAATGTTTGCAAAGCCGTTTGCTCAGAAGGCTCCATCCGAATAATTTTAAACAAGCCAGACATATCAAATAACCGGTTCACCGCCGGCGAGATGGCACAGACGACCATTTCCCCGCCAAGCTGCTTAATTTCTTTATATCTTCCTAAAATCACTCCGAGTCCAGAGCTGTCCATAAACGATAAATCAGCCAGATTCAGCACAATGTGGCGAATGTCCTCTGTTTCCAAATAATTCGTCACCTTTTGTCTCAATGTTTCTGCGGAGTGATGATCGAGCTCTCCTGTTAACCGAATGCAAAGTACGCTCTCTTTTACTTGAAAATCAATACCAAGGCTCATTTTTTTATTCCTCCTTGCTCTAATTTCGGATAAAGAGTGTTTCTCTTTTATATGAAGTAAATCCTTCACCATGACAAAACTAGTGACCATTCGTCACATTTAGATGTTCTTTTCTTTTTCCTCATAGCAAAAAGACTGCCAATTACAGCAGCCTTTCGCCTTTTATTTCCATTTCACAAAATCAGCCATTGCTCGTTTGAAGAAAGTCCAAACGCCCGCCTTTTCCATTCCTTCTTTTGCTTCTACAGGGCTTTCATGCAGCACTTTTCCGTCCTTTTTCAAGACGATCGTACCAAGTTCCGTTCCTTTTGAAAATGGAGCCTTGACATCATGAGACAATTTGATTTCTTTTTTGATCTGATCCACATTTTCGCCTTTTTTCGTTAAAAGGGAGATCGGTTCAGAAGTAACGAGCTGAATGTTTTTCTTTTTCCCTTTGCTCACTTTGATCTCCGCCACATCTTGCCCTCTTTTGTAAAGCGGATGAGTCGTATATTGACTAAATGCGTAATCTAACATTTTGACTACCTGAGCGTTTCTGTCTTTCGGAGTGCTTGCGCCGAAGACAACCGCAATGACGCGCATGTTGCCTTTTTTAGCAGATGCAGTTAAACAGTATTTCGCTTCACCTGTAAAACCGGTTTTTACCCCATCGACACCCGGATAAAATTTAATCAGACGGTTTGTGTTTACAAGCCAGAATTTTTTATCCGTGTTTTGCCGGAGATAGTCTTCGTAGACACCTGTGAATTTGGTAATTTGTTCATATTTCAACAGCTCTTTTGCCATTTTTGCCATATCGTGAGCTGTGCTGTAATGGTCTTTTTCAGGAAGTCCTGTTGGGTTTTGAAAGACTGTTGAGGTGAGGCCAAGCTCTTTCGCCCTTTTGTTCATCTGCTCAACGAACTGTTCTTCAGATCCTGCAATATGCTCTGCCATGGCAACTGAAGCATCATTTCCTGACGCAATCGCAATGCCTTTCAGCATTTCTTTCACGGTCATTTCTTCTCCAGGTTCAAGGAAGATTTGTGATCCCCCCATGGACGCTGCATAGTCGCTCGTTCTGACCTTGTCTGTCATTTTCAGTTTACCCTGATCAATGGCTTCCATGATGAGAAGCATCGTCATGATTTTGGTCATACTTGCGGGTGCAAGCTTTTCATCGCTGTTTTTGTTGTAAAGTACCTTTCCCGTGTCACGTTCTATTAAGATCGCTGATTTGGCTTCGTGTGCCAATTCTGATGTTTGTTTTTCTTCTGGTTTTTCAATCTTTTCTTTTGCTGTCGCTGATGGTGAAACCATTGAGATAAGGATCATTAAAATAAACAATGCACATATATGACGTTTCAAGTGGCAGACCTCCATTATCGTAATCCTTTCTATTTTTTCCTCATACAGGCTGTTTTATTCAGAGATCGTATGATTGCAAATAAAAAAAGCCTTCTGCTTGGGTAGCAGAAGGCTTCTGGACACATGCTATGAAAGTTGTTTGACAATGTCTTTTACTAAATCAAGAAAACTTGCTTTCACTTTTTCCGTTACTTCGATCACTTCATCATGAGACAGCGGCTGATCCAAAATACCAGATGCCGCATTGGAAATGCATGAAATGCCAAGCACTCTGATTCCTGCATGACGCGCAACAATGACTTCTGGAACAGTCGACATTCCAACAGCATCTGCTCCAAGTGTTCTTAGGAAACGAACTTCAGCAGGTGTTTCATATGAAGGGCCTGTCATCCCTGCATAAACACCTTGCTGCACAGATATGCCTAAACGCTGGGCTGTTTCTTCTGCAAGTGCCAGCAATTTTTTATCGTACGGTGCAGACATATCAGGGAAGCGAACGCCTTGACTGTCATTTGGTCCAATTAATGGATTGGTTCCCATCATATTGATATGATCTGTGATCAGCATGAGATCTCCTGGACGGAATGAAGTATTCACACCGCCAGCTGCATTTGTGACAATGCATGTTTCAATGCCAATTTCTTTCATCACACGGACAGGAAATGTCACTTGCTTCATATCATATCCTTCATAGAAATGAAAACGTCCTTGCATAGCGCAAACGACAGTACCTTTCAGCGTTCCGATCACGAGCTGCCCTGCATGTCCCTCTACTGTTGAAACAGGGAATCCAGGAATATCTTCATATTTTATTTTGATTGGATTTTCAATTTCATCTGCTAAAATGCCAAGCCCTGATCCTAAAATGAGCCCAACTGTTGGTACATATGTCGATGCTTGTTTAATGTATGCCGCCGCTTCTGAAAACTGTGCTCCCACGAGATTTCCCCCTATTTGAGTTTAGATAAAAAGCTTGTTCCGTATTTTGGCATCGTTGACTTGAAATTATCTGCAACGGTTGCCCCAAGATCAGCAAACGTTTTTGCTGTTGGCAGTTCATTTGCTTCCTGATGCTTTTTGCTGTAAGCAATGAGCGGAACGTATTCTCTTGTATGGTCTGTTCCGTGATGAACCGGGTCATTTCCATGATCTGCTGTGATCACAAGAAGATCATCCTCTTTCAACAGATCAAACACTTCAGGAAGACGTGCGTCAAATTCCTCTAGTGCTTTTCCATAACCCTCTGGATCTCTTCTATGTCCGTAAAGAGCGTCAAAATCAACAAGGTTTAAAAAGCTGAGTCCTGTAAAGTCTGTTTTAAGTGTATCGACCAGCTTGTCCATTCCATCCATGTTCGATTTTGTTCTAAGAGATGATGTGATTCCTTCGCCGTCATAAATATCAGAGATTTTTCCGATCGCAATGACATCAAGCCCATCATCTTTCAGTTCATTCATGACTGTACGGTCAAATGGTTTTAACGCATAGTCATGACGGTTTGGCGTTCTAACAAATGCGCCAGGCTCTCCGACAAACGGACGAGCGATAATCCGTCCAACCATATATTTTTCATCTAATGTAAGTTCACGGGCAATTTCACAAATACGGTAAAGCTCATCTAATGGCACAACTTCTTCGTGCGCAGCAATTTGCAGCACAGAATCCGCAGATGTATAAACGATTAAATCGCCTGTTTTCATGTGCTCTTCGCCAAGCTCATCTAAAATTTCCGTACCAGACGCAGGCTTATTTCCAATAATACCTCGGCCAGTTTTTTCTTTTAGTTCATTTAATAGTTCATCTGGGAATCCTTCTGGAAAGACTTTGAACGGTGTGTCTATGTAAAGACCCATGATTTCCCAGTGTCCTGTCATTGTGTCTTTACCGTTTGATGCTTCTTGCATTTTTCCATAATACGCAAGCGGTTTTTCATCCGCTGGAATTCCTTTGATTTCTTTAATATGACTCAGCCCAAGCTTCGCCATATTCGGCATATGAAGCCCGTTCATTTTTTCAGCAATATGTCCAAGTGTATCTGCACCTACATCATTAAAATCAGCAGCATCTGGTGCTTCCCCAATTCCTACTGAATCCATGACGACGAGAAAAATGCGTTTATACTGATAATCAGGCATTAAAAAGCGCCTCCTTCAATATTCTTGTCTTTTGACCTTACAAACAGTGAGAGGTCAGACATCTCAAGTATAAACCGTTTACAAGCCAGTTGACAACCATAAACGGTGTAAACATGAAAAAGCATGACACCCGTTCACTGTGTCATGCTTTACTTATGCCCTTGGATGGAATTTGTGATACACATCTTTCAGTCTTGTTTTCGTCACATGTGTATAAATTTGTGTTGTTGAGATATCGGCATGTCCGAGCATCTCCTGTACAGCTCTTAAGTCCGCACCGTTTTCAAGCAGGTGTGTAGCAAATGAATGTCTGAGCGTATGAGGCGTCAGTTCCTTTTGAATCCCTGCTTCGATGGCTCGTTTTTTTAAGTTCTTCCAGAAGCCCTGGCGCGACATTTTTTTCCCGTGATGATTGAGAAATAGGGCATCTGACGGCTGTTTTTTTAACAGCTTGCTTCTTCCCTTTTCGAGATATTCTTCAATCGCACTTGCAGCAGCTTCACCGATTGGCACAATACGCTCTTTTCTTCCTTTTCCAAAACAGCGGATAAAGCCCATTGTGAGGTGAACATCGGCAAGGGTCAGATCCAGCATTTCACTGACGCGAATGCCTGTTGCATATAAGAGCTCAAGCATCGCTTTGTCTCGGTAGTCAAAGGGAGTGTGCTGATTTGGTGTATCAAGCAGCTTTTCAACCTCTCCTAATGATAGAACTTTCGGTAAAGTCCGCTCTGTTTTTTGCGTTTCAATGTTCCATGACGGGTCATCCGTTGTCACTTTTTCCCGAAGCAGAAATTGATGAAAGGAACGGATCGATGATAGATGCCGTACAGACGTTTTACTCGATTTCCCTTCCTCTTTTAGCTGCTTTAAATAATGAATGATATGCAGGCGTGTGACATCGCCAATATCCGTCAGCTGTTCATGTGTCATTAAAAAAGACAAGTAGTTCTGTAAATCTCTTTTATAAGAAACAATGGTATTTTCAGAGAGTCCTCTCTCTACGGTCATAAAATGAATAAAGTCGGATAATTGATCGTTCAATGATTTCTACTCCCCGTTTTGATAAAAATAAATCAATCGGTCTTGCCAGTTGTCTTGATTCGGCTGATCCATTTCCATCACTTTAATTGCTGCACCCTCTGGTTTATCATAACGATGGTAGCTTTCATATTCTGAATTTATCCATATCATAGCATAATAGAACAGGACGGTAAAACCAGTGAACAAGATAAATACTTTCATCACTTCCCCTGTTGTTTTGAGCCATTTTCGCATGATCTTCAAGTCCTTTCTCACCTTCTCATTACTTCAGCATATGCCAGGTAGGACAAGGAATATACAGCGAAAATGCAAAAAACCTCTTCATCTTAAATGAAAAGGTTCCAATTCGGATTATTTGCCGGATTCATCATCATGACACCGGTGGCAAATACCATGGAATGTCAATCTATGATCCTTAATTTTAAATTTCCAGTCACGTTCAATAATCTCTTCGACATCTTCTAATAAATCTTCTTCTATCTCATCGACTGTTCCGCATTCCATGCAGACAAGATGATGATGGAAGTGAGCGGCTCCTTCTTTGCGAAGATCATATCGCGAAACGCCGTCTCCAAAGTTAATTTTATCAACAACTTTCAGTTCAGTGAGCAATTCTAACGTCCGATAAACAGTAGCAAGACCAATTTCAGGAGACTTCTCTTTTACGAGGAGGTATACATCTTCTGCACTTAAATGGTCTTCTTCATTCTCAAGCAGTACTCTTACTGTGGCTTCACGCTGTGGCGTGAGCTTGTAGCTGGAAGAATGAAGCTGTTTCTTAATTCGATCAATCCTATTTTCCATTGACTTTCCCTCCTACGCCACATTACTTGATCATTATATCAAATGATGTGCTGAGAGCCAACTATAATCATTTTAAATTGATAAATAAATTGATTATTAATTAATAACAATTATAAAAGAACACCTGCCAGCTTTTTCATCAGCATGAATGATATGTACGATTCAAAAAAAGACGAAAGTGCAGCAAGCGCTAAAATCATCAGCAGAACAGATGCATACCGGCCAAACCACTGGACGGGTGCTTGACTGATGGTTTTTTTCATGAAAAGCTGTCCAATGAGACGGATGGAAAATGCAATCGCACAGGTGCCAATCACTAAATAGGCTGGAATAAGCAAAATGTTTTGCGGAAGCACCGATACGAACGAGAGAAAAAATCCACTCAGCCCCATTTGATTCACGAGAAAACCAACAGTAAACCCAACAACAATTCCTTTTAAAAAGATCATGAGAAAGATGAGCGGCAGACCAATGATGGATATTCCCAGTATCCACATAAGGCCTAAATATTTCATATGATGCAGAAAGCTTTGTATAAACATTTCTTTTGATTCTGCTGCTTTCTCATTCGTCAGCTGACCAAAAAATTGATTTAAATAATAGAATAAATCCTCTTTCTGACTGAATGTCATGCTATTGACAATAATCGCCCCGAAGATCACACCCATTAAAAAGAGTACAGAGACAAATAAATAAATCGAGAGATGGTCTTTTACGTGCTGAAGAAGATGTTCCTTCCAAGACTTTTTCCGCATGTGTCTTCCTCCCAAATAGTAAGGTTACTAGATTCTATGAGAGAGATTACGAAACATGACAGTTTTATCGAAAGAAAAAAGAGAAAGCAGCCTGCTCACCGCTTTCTCTTTTTCATTTATCGCGCGGCTTTTTGTACATTCACAAGCCCTGCACCATAATAAAAAGGTTCTCCAAGTTTTGTCGCCGTTTTTGACAGTCTCTCACGCACTTCATCGTTTGTCAGATTCGGATGTTTTGATAGAATGACAGCCGCAGCACCCGCTACATGCGGTGATGCCATTGACGTTCCGCTCATGTAGCCATATTCGTTATGAGGAATGGTGCTCAGCGTTGAAACGCCTGGTGCTGAGACTTCCAATTCCTCGCCAACAGATGAATCAAAGGCTCTTTGCTTTCTTTGGTCAACAGAGGCAACTGCCATGACTGAGCTGTATTTAGCCGGATAGTCAATCGTATTGAGAGAGCCATAGCTTCCTTCATTCCCTGCAGAAGCCACAATGAGAATCCCTTTATCATACGCTCGATCTACCGCTTCTTTCAGCGCCTCAGATTCACTTGCGCCCCCCATACTAATATTGATGACATCCATGTCATTCTCAATGGCCCATTCAATCCCTTTTATGATCCAGCTATAGTAGCCGTCGCCATTTTCATCTGCCACCTTGACAGCATAGATAGAAGCTTTTGGCGCAATACCCACGACACCTACCTTATTATCTAATGCGGCAATTGTGCCTGCCACATGCGTTCCATGTTTATGCGGATCAACAAGCGGATCAGACTCTGCCGGAACAAAGCTCACCCCGCCGGTGACATGTAAATCCTCATGTTTGCCGTCGATGCCGCTGTCAAGAATGGCTACTTTGACATTCTGTCCAGCGTATCCTTGTTTATGTACCTTTTGTGCTTTGATGCTTTTGATGCCGTATGGAACAGTTTGACTGTTTGTTTTTGCTTTTTGGTCTTCCTCAATGAAGGTCACTTCTTTTGCTTCATTAAGTTTCTTTTTCGAAGTCTCATTCAACGACACTTTCATCATATCTATTTGCTCTATGGATTCTTTCACATGCCCGCCAGCTTCTTCTACAAGCTGTTTTTGTGTTTTGTCTTGAACGGAAGAAGAAAAGCCGATCATGTACTCTTTTTTTGCTTGCTCCTTTGCTGAAATATCTGACGCGCCAAACATGACCGATGCCACAAGCACACTTGCCATACAAAGCCCTGCTCCAAATGACTTGACGTTCACGATACTCACTCTCCCTTTCGTTTCTTTTTGTCATTTAACTACATTTTTAGACAAAAAGAAACGACCGTTTGTCCTATTTTTTAAAATTTTCCATTTATTTGATCTAGTTGTCACAAAAAAGCAAAATAAAAATGCTTATGATCCTCTTGATAGTGATCATAAGCATTTCGTCCTTTATGTTTTTTCATCATATGCTTCAAGGCTTCTTGTTTTGTTTTTGTCTTCCTTTCGTGTGTGCTAAAATGCGGCATGTTTCCTCTCGACAGTTCTGGATTTCGGCTGTGCTGCCTTTGGATATGCTCTCGTTTTTTCTTTGCTTTGCTTTTTCCCATTTGGCAAAACCCCTTTCGTTGACGTTATGATACACGATGTTACATAAAAAAGATAGACGTATACACGTCTATCTTTCTGTTTTCACCATATCAAAATGCGGAATCCCATCTTCGTCATAAACATCTGAGACGGCCTTGAAACCAAATGATTCGTAAAATGACTTCAGGTAGGCTTGCGCCTGTATTTTGACACTTGTTTCACCTAGTTCACTAAGCTTTTCCAAAGCCTTGATGAGCAGCATCTTTCCATAGCCTTTTTTCCGGCCGGCCTGCGTCACAAGAACGCGGCCGATGGACGCCTCCTTGTACATGATCCCGTTTTGGAAAATTCGGCAATAAGCCACAATGGTACCGTTCTCTTTTGCGATGAGATGAAGCGCTTCTTGGTCCCGGTGATCAATTTCAGGGTAAGGGCATGTTTGTTCTACAACAAACACGTTGACTCTTTCCATGAGAATCAAGTAAAGATCCTCTTTTGACAATTGTTCAAACGTTTGACATGTCCATTTAATGTGACTCATGATTGATATCCACCTTACCATACACTCCGCCTCCACCAGCGATCAGTCCGACTTCACCCTTCCTTGCTTTGATGATGTAGTCCGCTGTCTTTTCTGGCAGAACGGCTTTTAGTTCTTGTTCTGTTGCTTGATGTAGAATATTCATCTCTGTGTGAAACACGGCTTTTAGCTTCTCCAGCGTTTTGGGTCCAACACCCGGAATAAACTGAAGCGGGAGCTGATGAATATAAGGAGGTCTCGTTCCTTTTTCACTTTCTTGGTCAGCAAGCTCCTTTAAACGCTCACTCACTCCTTTTGTCATCCGGGTATGTCCGCATACGTGGCACTCTTCTTGATCTGGTGCGTGAGGTCTTACCGCGCATTTCTCGCAGGTCGTATGATAGTACTTCCCAAGCCGCGGAGCAAGTCCATAATTTCCTGTGACGGCTCTGCCATCTTTTTCTTCAAGGGCTAGCTTGAATTCGGCAAAAGAGGCATGATCCATTTTGATTTTTGTATATTCCCGTGCGATTTTCCCTAAAGAATGAGCATCTGAATTCGTTAAAAAGGGATAACGGTTCAGCTCACTCAGCTGAGACGCCATTGACGTATCGCAGCTAAGACCAAGCTCAACAGCATCAATAAGATCAGGATCAAATACTTCCATTAAAGAAGTGTTGACGCCTTTGCCGTATAGACTTTTATGCGGCGTGAATATATGAGCAGGAATAAACAATCCTCCTAGCTCTTTAACCTTGCGCTGAAGTGTTTTCCCATCAACATAGAGGCGCTGTGAACTCAAATGCACATTTTTCATATGAAGCGAAAGCCATGCGGAAAACTCAGACATTTTGTGTAGAGTGGGCATAAATGCAAGCACATGAATCGGGCCCTTTGAATGGTCATCATTGATTTCTAATTCACTGCCTAAAAGCAGCACTGTCTGTCCAAATGATAAACCGCCGTCACTTAGTTCAGTGTACCTGCCTTCCTCTACACCCTCTATTAATTCTTCTAGGACTTCTGGAGATTGTGCATCAATCACACCAATCATCCCCATTCCTTTACTTTCTGCTGCTTCAATGAGAATTTGGTCAATTGTCAGTGACCTTGCACCTGTAATTTTGACAGCTCTGCCTGTTCTTGTTCTGCCAATATGAATATGGAAGTCTGCAAAAAATTCCTTCATTTTGTTGACTCAAGTACCTCTTGCAGTTGTAAGTACTGAATGGCATAGGCCGTTTTTGCATCGTAAATATGCTGCTCTTCAATAAGGTGCAAGGCTTCTTCTAATGAAACTTCCATCACTTCGACAAATTCATCTTCATCCAGCTCTCTTTTTTCTTCAAGCGGAACTAGCTGATCCGCTAGATAGATGTGGACAATTTCATCTGCAAAACCAGGTGATGTATAAAAGGCCGTCAGCTTTTGAAGCTGCTGAGTTGTATATCCTGTTTCTTCTTCCAATTCTCTCAATGCTGTATGTGCCGGCTCTTCCCCTTTTTCTAGTTTTCCAGCCGGAATTTCAACGATGGCTCTCTCTAGTGCTTTTCGGTATTGTTTGACCAAGATGATTTTATTTTCGTCTGTACGTGCAATGACGGCTACTGCTCCAGGATGTTTAATGATTTCGCGTTTGCCTTGTTTTCCATTAGGCAATTCTACATCTTCAAGAACCAAATCAATGATTTTTCCGTTGTATAATTCTTTCGACGATAATGTTTTTTCTTCAAAGTCCTTCAAATTTGTCAGCTCCTCGTTCTACTTTCACTTTTTACTTCATTTATTTTAACATAGATGATTTAAGAGAAGCGAAAAGCGAAACGCTTGCTTCAATGCGCCATTTGAAATCACCTAGCTTGAATTCCTGATTTTTTTCACTTAATGTGAAAGGATAGGAGTGTGATGGAATTGAAAAAAAGACGAATTGGCACCTCAGATCTCTTAGTGAGCGAGGCGGCACTAGGATGCATGTCTCTTGGGACTGAAAAAGAAAAAGCGCTCTCTTTATTAGATGAGGCCATTGATCTCGGAATTAACTATTTGGATACAGCCGATTTATATGATTTTGGGACAAATGAGGAAATTGTCGGAGAAGCCATTAAAAACAGACGGCAAGATTTGATTTTGGCGACAAAAGGCGGCAACCGCTTTGAAAAAGGCAAACCAGGCTGGGACTGGGACCCTTCAAAAGCGTACATAAAGGAAGCAGTCAAACAAAGCCTCAAGCGGCTTCAAACAGATTATATTGATTTATATCAATTGCACGGAGGCACGATTGATGACCCCATTGATGAAACAATTGAGGCTTTTGAAGAATTAGTAGAGGAAGGCGTTATTCGCTATTATGGCATTTCATCTATCCGTCCAAATGTCATAAAAGAATATGCCAAAAAGTCGAATATCGTAAGCGTGATGATGCAATATAGTTTACTCGACCGCCGCCCAGAAGAATGGTTCTCTCTTCTTGAAGAACAAAGCATTAGTGTCGTCGCAAGAGGTCCTTTAGCGAAAGGATTATTAACTGAAAAACCACTTTCTCAAGCAAGTGCAGCGATTCAAAAAAACGGCTATCTTCAATATTCATTTGAAGAGCTTCAACAGATCATTCCTTCTTTAAAGAAAGTCGCTTATGACCTATCACTCACTGAACTGTCCATTCAGTATATACTGAAACATTCTGCGGTCAGTTCCGTTGTATTTGGCGCTAGCTCAGTGGATCAGTTAAAAGAAAATATAGCAGCAGCAAATGCACGTTCTTTAAGTGACCAAGAAGTTAAAGCATTAACTTACTATACAAAACCATCTGTGTATGAGGCGCACCGGTTCAAATAAGAAAAAAGATCACATCATGTGATCTCTCAGATTGTAGAAAAACTTATGTTTTTCTACAATTTTTTATTTTAGCGTATGTATGATGATGAACTCTTTTTCATGCTCAACAGTCTGTGGAGAAGCCTCTATTGCACAGCTCCGTTTATGCACCTTTTTTCTGGAGCTGATTGTAGCTTATTCGATCAGTTCATCTGATAAAGTGGATTTTCCTCTCTTAAAAAGAGAAGGAAGCGGAAGTGCTTTTCTTTAAGCACTTATGTTTCCTGTGGATCTATCTCAAGATGATGGCATGAAAAAAAGGAGCATCATTGCTCCCTTTTTTAGCTTTTATACTTTCTCCAGTCTAAATGGCTTTCATCTAGCAGCTCTGAAAAGCTTTTGTTTTTTTCTTTTTCTTTCTGCTGCCGAAGGAGGTCTTGTCGTTTTTGTTCTTCTCTTTTTTCTGTCTCGACGGCAAGGTTCTGCTTCATTTGAAGAAGCTGCTGTTTGACATCATCGTTTATGCCGTCCTTTAATTTCGCTTGATCTTGATTGGTCTTTTTCATTGTGCCTCTCTCCTTTTGACTTAGTGTATCATCCGTTTTATTTTCTGAGCAAGAGGCACGGCAATCTACCAACATGTGGTATGATCGTCATAGAAAAAACTCCAGAAAGGAAGAATCGGCTAGATGAAGAAATGGATTGCTATATTTGCCTTCATGTTATGTCCACTCGCTGCAATCGGCATTTTTTTCACCAATAAAATGATGTATATTCGAAAATTAACGGATGAAGAGCTCATCAAACGAGAATCAGATGGAGGCCATTATCATCACGAGGAATTTCAACACCTTAAAAAAGAGAAAGTGTGTATTCCTTCAGCATTTGGTTATGATCTCCATGGTTATTTTGTGCCGTATCCTCAAACAACACGCACAATCGTCCTTTGCCACGGTGTTACAGTCAGTTTGATTAATTCCGTTAAGTATATGAAATTATTCCAAAGGCTCGGATGGAATGTGATGCTTTATGATCATAGAAGACATGGGATGAGCGGCGGGAAAACCACGAGTTATGGATATTATGAAAAAGAAGATTTAGCGCAGATGGTGCAGTGGCTCAGACAAAGACTCGGAGAAAGTGCCATCATTGGGATACACGGAGAATCAATGGGTGCAGTCACGACCTTGTTATATGCCGCAAAGCCGGAAGCAAACGCCAGTTTCTACATAGCAGACTGCCCTTTTGCTTCTTTTGAGGACCAGCTTCTGTATCGATTAAAAACAGATTTTCGCCTTTCAGGAGAGTGGATTCTTCCACTAAGTGATCAAGTCTTAAAATGGCGGGACGGATACCGCATCCGGCAAGTTTCCCCTCTTGATGTGATCGATCAGGTGAAAGAACCTGTACTTTTTATCCATAGCCGCCATGACGACTATATCCCCTGTGAGCAAAGTCAGCAGTTATATGCACGAAAAAAGGGTGCCAAACAGTTATTTATTGCGCCACACGGTGCGCATGCAATGTCTTTTAGCGAAAATAAGGAAGCTTATGAGTACGAAATTCAAGCATTTCTTCAAAGGTTTGAATTGAATGAAGATAAAAGAGGAGAATGAACAGCAGTTCGTCCCCTCTTTTTGAGCTAACTTATGCGATAGTCACCACTGTTGTATGGTGTCTGCCCGCAAGCTCCATATGGCTCTCTTCCGATTGCTGCTGACTCATGACCGATAATCCTGCAGTTGCTGCCAATAAAAGAACTATCAAACTCGTTTTCATATAAATGACCCCCATTTTGAATTTTTGATATGGCTTGAATTTTCCTTTCGTAAAACCGGGTAGATACTTCAAACAGTCCAAGCTCATTGTAATAATGAGCCGCATCAAGTGCCAATTCCTCAATATCTGGGTATAAGCGCTTGTCCTCGAGCAGGTCTAATGTATCGTCTATGATTGTTATGTCTGCATCAACGTACAATGCTTTTAAGAACTGAAATTTGCAGATGTAAATTTCATCTTCTAATTCACAGGCCTTCATAATACCTTGTTGATAGAGGGTTAACGACTCTTCTATTTGTTTTTGTTTAAACAGGATTTGTGTCAGCATAAATAGTGGGTCTAGAGAGCGATTAAGATGGGTTAAATTCTCCTTTTCAAACACTTCAATAGAGTCTTTCAGATAACGGCTTGCTCCCGCAAGATCGTTCATTTGATAATAACAGTTACCTAAGTTGAAAAGGGCCGAACCTATGACTCGAGGGTTTCCAATTGAGCGTGCTCGCTTTAGAGCATTTTTAAAGTAGGGCAATGCATGTTCATAGCATTTCAAATCATCATAGTTTGCACCAATGACAAATTCACAGTGGATGATTCTCAGCGTGTACGTTCTGTAGGCAGAATACGTATCTAACGCTTGCAAGGCATAGTGCATCGAAAAGTGGGTTTGTTTCATGTGGTAGTAAATTTCTGCTAATTTAAAGTAAAATTCTGCTCTTTCTATATCATCTGATATGAGATTGAGCTTTTTTTCTGCTGAGCGGTAATAAGCAATGGCACTTAAATAGTTTCTCTGTTCAAATTCAAACATTCCTGTGAAAAAATGAACATAATATTCAAGCATATCCGTTAATTTCGTTTGTGAATGTTCAATCGTTTCTAGCAAATTCTTAATCTCTTCATCATTCGAGGCTTTCTTTGCCGGTTCAAAATATTCAAGCATCACCTTGTGGCGAAAATCCATCAGCTGGTAAAACAATAACAAGTTTTGATCCTGCTCCATCTCGAGGATTTCCTGCTCGATCTCCGCCTTCAGCTTCTCTGCTTTCATTACATGAAATCCGCAAATCTGCCTATACCATTCGTTTATTTTGATACCAACCTGAGGCGATGACAGCTTGAGCTTCAATTCACTTTAGCACCTCCCTTCTCATATACGATACATGTTGTATTCTATCACATTTCCTCGAATGGAAGAAATATGAAAAGTCATTTTTCGCAAAGTTTTCGGTATCCCGCAATAAACGCTGCAAATGCCTATTTTTCGGCATTTACAGCGTTTATTTTTTCATTTCCAGCTTGCTCATTTTGTCGAATTGTGTGTTAAAAAACGGCTTTTTTCTGTTTCAAAAGATCATTTTTCAGATTAGACAACCGTGCGGTTTGATGAGATGATGAACGCACGAAAAAAACCCTTTCGAAAAAGGGCTTTTATAATACATCTGTTACTTGTTCCATATTCTCTTTGATCCAATTGACAGCTAATTCGAGCGTTGGAAATTCTTCCGTTTCAAATGTGACTTCATCTTGAAGAAGCCAAACGTCCTTTTTCACCGAATCCATTCCACCTATTGACCAGTGCAAAAGACTATAGGGATGATTGTTATTTAAAAACGACACCCATGTTTTATTCTGTGCCGTATTTTGTATCACTTTTAGCTTTTGATCCACTACATTTCCACCTTACTTTACAAGTATACCCATTCTCGGGCTGAGTATTTGTTGAGGACTTTTCAACATGAGTGTGTTGGCTTTTTCATTAAAATCAATCGTCATTTCCTCGTCAAAAAAGACCTTTTGTGCTGTGTGTATGTACAGCTTAAAGAGCTGATTATGCTTGAGCTCTTCCCATTCACCTGTTCTTTCACCTGTGAGCCAAATCATTGGGACACCGCTTACCGCACAGCCGCACCCATCTGAATCATAGCGAAGAAGCAGTTCTTTTGTTTCATGCCCTGCTTGTTGTTTTGTAAGGAACGCTGCTGCTGGTTCTGTTATATGAATATACATGCCGAACATCCTTTTTTCGTTGATTGTATTACATTGTAACATATCAGTCATCAATTAAACATGTTCACGCCTTGTCAGCTCTTATGTCTAATTATTTGTCTTAAACTGCTCTGACCAATTGTACGCTTCTTGTTCAATTTCTTTAATGAGCCCATCTTTTCCTTTCATATAACTTGCCATATCTTCAGGATAGGCTTTTGCCAATTGACGCTTTTTATCTGCATAGGCTTTGGCACGATCAGGTGAAGCTTTTAAATAATCTCGGAACACCAAATGCCTTTTCACATCATCATGGCCAGCTTCATAGGCGTGAACGTGATGTGTTCGGTTCAAGCCGCCTTTTCTAAAAAAACGTCTTCCCTTGAGTCCATTTTCTCCGAGGGGTTCATAACCAAGCTGGCGAAACAGGTGGTTACACTCATCTAAGCCGCTGATATGTTTCACCTCTAACAAGATATCAATAATTGGCTTAGCGGCCATTCCTATGACTGACGTACTGCCAATATGGTGGCCATATATCCAGTTGTCTCCAACTATCTTTTTCAGCTTGTCATGCTCATCTTGAAATTGTTCTGGCCAGCTCGATTGGTATTCAATCACTTCCACCTTTCGAAGCATCAAACGTTCCATCTTTGTTAACATCAGATTGTTTTCCACCTGCAAACGGGCCTTCTGTTTAAACCCTAGTTTTTCATAAAGCTTGATTGCTGGTATATTTGCTTCCGCTGTTGTGAGCTCGATTGTTTTTGGATGCTGGATAATGGATTGCATGAGCGCTGTCCCGATTCCTTGTTTGACATGATGAGGGTGCACAGCTAACCGGCTGAGAATGATCCGATCGTCATGCAGTTCATATGAAGCGATCCCTAACAAATGCCCCTCTTTTTCAAATCCTATGAAAATCTCATCTGTTTCTATTATGTCTTTAACCGTTTCTTTTAAGGGCGGTAAATCTTGATAGCCAATTTGTTCTGCCTCCCGCTGATATGCGGCCAATTGGATATGTAACAGCTCTTTTGCTTGTTCTTTATTTTTTTGATCCAGTCTGATGATCATGCGTTCGCCTCCAGCCTTTTCACAAATAGCACCCGGTCTTCATGAATACCGTCGTAATCTGAAAAAACTGAAATGCCATCCACTGTTTTATCTCCCTTTTCTATCTGAAAACCGAGCTTTGTATGGTAAGCAATCGAGACTTTATTCACAGGAGCTGTAATGGCCTTAATCGTTGTTCTTCCTTCCTTTTCAGCCGCTTCATAAAACGCTTGATAGAGAATTTTGCCAATCTTTAATTTCCGGTGGTCTGGATGTACCCCAACAAAGTGAATATACGCTTCATCTGAATGTGATTGCGATAAAAAACCGACTAAAAAGCCGATCAGTTCACCTTTTTCAACAACGACAAAACTTGTTTTCTGAAAATGTTCGAAAAATAGCTTTGGCAATTTCGCGCGCAAATCTCTGCCTCCCCACCAGCTTTGAATGACGGATGTGACCGCATAAAAATCTGACGGCTTCACTTGACGTATCATGATGGCCTCGCCCCTTTTCATTTTTAGCTGTACCGAGCTTTTTTCACAAAAAATCAATTGTTTCAATAGTCTACCTGTCTAATCATTTGTTTGTAAAGATGATGAACCAGTCTTTTTTCCTTTCAGCTTTGTTGCTTCTTCGTCCTTTCACTGCCATCTCCTTTTAAATCTTCACACTTATTTCAAAAAGTTCACTTTTTGTGCGAAAGTTTCATTCTTTTGTTATGTTAAGATGGTTCATATAGGAAATGGAACAAATGTTTATTGGAGATGATGATATTGGTTTGGATTGTTACTTCACTTGTTGTGTTTAGTCTTTTAAAGCTGCTTGTCACTTCGCTGCCTTCTGGTGTTGTTGAACGCCTTTTTAGTCGTTATGCGGTGCATGCAAAAGTAACAAGTGATCAAACAACGATGACGTTTCAAGGACGTCCACTCGATGATCAGCAAACATCTGAAATTATTCAACATTTTAATGATGCGATCTTTATTGAACGCTATTATATTTATCCTGGTGACGAAGAGCGTTTTCTTCATCCACAGGAAGGGCCGGCGCCGCTTACCATGCAAACAAAGCTTGGCAAGCATGATGTAACCCTTTATCTATATCATTACGATGACCACGTGGATGTGGTGCGGCAGTTTACCCATAAGCCAAAGAAAAAGCTAACGGCCTATCGTTTGCGTTCTGAGCCGCTCCAAACATCCAACAACTTGGTACATGCTTAAAATAGCCCATTTTACACAGATAAGACGAAGTGTCTCCACTTCGTCTTTTTTGTATGGATTTACACTCTTCTCTTTGAATGATTTACCAGTATCAATTTCACCTTCTGGCGGTTACAATGTAATACAGAACATACGTTCTAAGAGGTGAAAATCATGAATGAACGAGTCATTCTGCTTGTGGATATGCAGTCGTTTTATGCGTCAGTCGAAAAAGTGGAGGCTCCCCATTTGAAGGATGTGCCGCTCATCGTCTCAGGAGATCCCGAGCGGCGGAGCGGGGTCGTACTTGCGGCCTGCCCCCTCGCTAAAAAACGGGGCGTACAAAATGCATCAAGATTATGGGAAGCACAGGAGAAATGCCCTGAAGCCGTCGTCGTACGTCCACGTATGCAGCGCTACCTTGATGTCTCTGTCATGATGACAGAACTGCTTGAACAATATACAGATCTTGTCGAACCCTATTCAATTGATGAACAGTTTCTCGATATTACGGGAAGTGTGACACTACTCGGTTCGCCCCGCGAGATCGCTCAAAATATACAAACGACCATTATGAACCAGACGGGCATTTACGCACGTGTTGGCATTGGTCCTAATAAAGTGCTCGCTAAAATGGCCTGTGACCATTTTGCTAAAAAAAACACATCTGGCATCTATGAGCTTCGTGCAGACCGGGTTGCGGATGATTTATGGCCGCTTCCGATTGGAAAATTATTTGGCGTCGGCAAACGGATGGAGCACCATTTAAAACGAATGGGCATCAGTACCATCGGGACGCTTGCTACTTATCCGTTAGACCGGCTAAAAAAACGCTGGGGAATCAACGGGGAGCTTCTGCAGCGAACAGCTTTAGGACACGATCCCTCCCCGGTCACTCTTCACACACATGATCAGCAAAAAGCGGTTGGGCATCATATGACCCTTCCCCATGATTATGCGTCTTTTGAGGACATCAAAGTCGCCCTTCTTGAATTGAGTGAAGAAGTGGCAAGACGTGCGCGCTTTAAGCATTATGTTGGGCAAACGGTGTCTGTTGGCGTAAGAGGCGCTGATTTTTCTCATCCGACTGGATTTCATCGACAAATCAAGCTCCATTCACCCACACAGTACGGGACAGATATTGCAGACGCAGCCATTCAGCTATGCCAGCAGCACTGGGACGGCCAGCCCATTCGCAGTGTAGGCATTACTCTCTCACAGCTGCAGCCTGACAGCCACTATCAGCTGAGTTTATTTGATCACCATTTTAAAAAAGACAGACTCAGCAAAGTATTTGATGCGATCCATATGAAGTATGGACCTGCTGCACTCTTGCACGCTTCGTCCCTAACAAGTGCAGGGCAGGCGTATCACCGCGCCGAAAAAATTGGTGGACATTACAAATAACGGAGGCGAACAGCCATGAATCCCAATAAATTAACACCCGGATACAACATCATGTGGGAATCAAGCCGAATGATGCTCCCAGAGCACCGTGAACAGCTGCTTGCTCAAAAACGGAAGAAAAAAGAATACACGCCTCCTCCGCTGAGCACTGATCAGCTAGAGGAAATGAATTTTTTGATCACACAGTCAATTACAGAGGATCAAGCCATTTGCGTGACATATGCCGCAGCAGGTATGAAACAGCAGTTTTGGGGCTGGGTGAAAGCCATTCATTATGAAACGCAGCGCATAAAAATCGTCAATGATGAAGATGTTCTCCACCTGTCCTTGCAGCAAATTGTCGCGATTGATCTTGATTAAATTGTCTTTAAGTGATCGTACGAATCAGCATATCTAAAAGACATAGAAGCACCGGGAGAAAAAACAAGACTTCGAATTTGCGGGGCCATTAAAAGCTCCTCTGCCATATGGCGGATGTCTCCTCCATCAAATTGTGTATTTAATTTGCACAATTTTTCATGTATGATTGGAACATCTTAACACTCAGGGGAGAAACAGCATGAAAAATAACTTACGTACTTTACATCCACTTAGTTGGACAATCATCATCGGTACCATATTCGGCCGGATGGCGACGTCCATGAGCATTCCTTTTTTAGCCGTTTATTTGACACAAGTCAAAGGGGCCTCAGCTTCTTCAGCTGGGTTAATCATTGCCGTCAGCTCTCTTATTGGGATCGTTGCGAGTTTTTACGGCGGCTATGTTTCTGACCGAATTGGCAGAAAAAAAGTCATGCTTCTATCCATCTTCGGTTGGTCATTTGTCTTTGTTGGCTTTGCGTTTGCAGATGCCATTTGGGTCTTCTTTCTCATGAATGCATTAAACGGACTGTGCCGGGCACTGTTTGAACCAACGTCTAAGGCGCTCTTATCTGATGTCACCCCATCAAGTATTCGGTTGTTTGTTTTTAATTTACGGTATACGGCCATTAACATTGGTGTGATCTTCGGCCCGCTGCTTGGCTTATATCTCGGGTCATCGAAAACAACGTTTCCTTTTCTCGTCGCTGCCTTCATTTATTTGTTATACGGATTAACGCTGGCCTGGCAATTTCAGAAGCATCCAGTTGCTGCTCCAGAAAGCACGAAACAGATCAGCGTCAAAAAAGCCCTTTCCATTATCCAAAAAGATACGGTCTTTAGCATCATTCTCATCGGTGTTACCTTATGTTCGTTCGGGTATTCACATTTAAGCTCAACACTGCCGCAATACTTATCAGCGTCACCTATGATTGAGGATGGTCCTAAGCTGTTTGGATATCTTTTATCTTTAAATGCAGTTGTTGTCATTGTCGTACAATATCCGCTCATCATGATTGCGAAGCGCTACTCCACCATTTTGTCGCTGACCACCGGGAATATTCTTCTTGCCGGCAGTTTGTTTGCCATTGCTTTTTCACAGAGTCTCGGCATGCTTGCTTTCATCATTGTCGTGTTTACAATTGGGGAAGTTCTGCTGTTTGCGATGATGGATCTTTTTGTAGACAATATTGCAAAGCCTGAAGTGAAGGGATCGTACTTTGGTGCGATGGGATTTTCTCAGCTCGGCAGCGTGGTCGGACCATTTGTCGGCGGACTGTGCATTGACTATTTCGGCGCAGCCCATCCCCTCTCCATTTTTACGGTCTTGTCGATCATCACCATCGCAGGCGTCCCGTTCTTGTTCATTGGGTACTATCGTCTGAAAAAACGATCGGCAGCTGCCGTAGCTGTTAAAGTAAGTGGAGATCATTAAAAAAACCGCTCTCTCGTTTGAGCGGTTTTTTCTTTATACCCGGCGGATGGCGATCTCTTCCACCTTGTGCTGATCACCTTTTTTCAAAATGAGATCAGCTCGATATTTTGTAGGTAAAATATTTTGATATAAATTAGGACGGTTCACAGTATTCCAAATCGTGCTTGCCATCTGATCTGCCTCTTCATCCGTCAAATCTTTATATTGATGAAAAAAGGATTCAGGATCTTGGAAGGCTGTTTCTCTGAGCAAACGAAACCGTTCTTTATACCATGATTGAATTTGCGTTTCAGCGGCGTCTACATAAATCGAAAAATCAAAGAAATCTGATACAAACACACGCGGTTCATCCTTCAGATCATCCAGCGCTGGTGATTGGAGCACATTGATTCCTTCAATAATGACAATATCAGCATCCTCTACTGTTTCATACACCCCTTCTAGCCGGTCATAGGTCAGATGCGAATATACCGGGGCATGCACAGTTTGTTTACCTGATTTTAATTCATTTAAAAAAGACAGTAGGGCTTTGACATCATAGCTTTCCGGGAAGCCTTTCTTTTCCATCAGTCCTCGATCCTTTAATTCTTTTTGAGGATATAAAAAGCCATCTGTTGTCACAAGACTCACCTTCAGCCCATCTCCAAGCCTCGATAAAAGCGTTTCAATGATACGAGCCGTTGTGCTTTTCCCGACAGCTACACTTCCAGAAATTCCAATTAAAAAGGGAATTTTGGCATGATGCGGGTAGTTTAAAAAGGCATTCACATGCTGGTTTTTTTGTTTTTCTGCAAAGACATGTAATGTCAGAAAACGAATGAGCGGTATGTAAATATCTCGAACTTCTTCAAGCGATAAATAGTCATTTAACCCTTGCAGCGCTCTTGCTTCTTCTTCTGAAACAGATACCGGCATATATTCTCCAAGAGCTGCCCAGGCCTCTCTCGTATGGCGCGTGTATAGCGTATTAAAATCTAGTCGCGTGTCACTCAAAGTCTTTCCCACCAATCTTCACTAAACTCGTAACCTAAAAAGACGATAATCCGATTGTAGCCTAAAATGAAGGCGCTGTCTTTATTTTTCAACTAAAGTTTGCTTCTTTTGCGAAAAAAAAGAGCATTAAAAAGAGGAATATGAGGGTAAATAAGAGTATTCAGTACGATAGATAGAAGGGAGCACACCAAATGAAATATGTGATGATTGGCGGAGATGCAGCAGGAATGAGCTGCGCTATGCAAATATATAGAGAGGATCCAGATGCACACATTGTTGCTTTTGAAAAAGGAGAGATTTTCTCATATGGACAGTGCGGACTCCCCTACTTGATCGGCGGTCTCATTGATCATCACAGACAGCTGATTGCACGCAGTGCTGAAACTTTTCGTGACAAATATGGAATTGACGCCAGATGCTTACACGAAGTGACCTCCATTGACCCAGAGCAAAAAACAGTGTCGGGTCATCATACGAAAACAAAAGAACCCTTTATAGAAAGCTATGACCGCCTCTTAATTGCGACAGGAGCAAGCCCTGTCACACTGGATTTAGACAGCCAGCCATTAGAAGGCGTACACGTATTAAAAACCATCCCGCATGCGCTCTCCATTTTAGACCATTTAAAAAAGGACATCACACATGTCACGATCATTGGCGGTGGATATATCGGCCTTGAAATGGCTGAAAATTTAAAAGCGCTGGGAAAAAACGTACATATCATTCAGCGGGGAGCAACACTCGGCCCGGGCTTTGACTCCGATATGGCAAAATACCTGAAAGAAGAGGCTGACGCCAAGGGCATTCACGTATCGCTTGGAGAAACAGTGCAGCAATTAGAAGGCAAGTCACATGTCACAGCTGTTATCACAGACAAACAAACCATTCAAACAGATATGGTCATCATGGCCATCGGCGTCACTCCTCAAACCTCCTTTTTACATCATACCGGAATCAAGCGGCTTCAAAATGGCGCTATTGCAGTGAATCAATACATGCAAACCAATATAAAAGACATTTATGCTGCTGGTGATTGCGCGGCGACCTATCACCGCATCAAAAAATCACTGGACTATATTCCGCTCGGCACAACTGCGAATAAACAAGGGAGAATCGCAGGCTTTCATATGACAGGGACAAACCGGGCGTTTCAAGGCGTGACTGGAACAGCCGTCATGAAATTTATGGACATGACAGCGGGACGAACAGGCTTATCAGAAAAAGAAGCAAAAGAAGCGGACATTCCTTTCTCTGTCATCACTATAGATAGTACAGATCACGCAGGGTATTACCCAGAAGCGCAGAAAATGAAAGTGAAACTGATCTACCGAAGCGATGACCATACTTTGCTTGGTGCCCAAATCATCGGGAGAAACGGTGTAGATAAACGGATCGATGTAGTGGCGGCTGCCCTTTATCAAGGGCTGACCATAACAGATCTTGAAGATTTAGATATTAGCTATGCACCGCCTTTTAACAGTGTATGGGACCCGCTTCAGCAAGCGGCAAGACGGATATAGAACGTGTCACAATGAAGTCTTACCTCAAAAAAAGAAACCAGTTCAAAACCGGTTTCTTTTTTGTTACTTTTTCATCATCGCTTTGCGTGCTGCTTTTTCAAATAAAAATGGAAATAGCTGATACAATTTGCTGCCAGCATTCATCCAGCCGGGCAGATTAATCTCTCTCTTTTTCGTCATCATGGCTGATACGATCTTCCCTGCCACCTTGTCCGCACTCAGCATCATAAAATCAACGTTCTTCACATATTCACCGCTGCGGTCAGCGATGGTAAAGAAGTCTGTGGCAATCGGTCCTGGATTGACCGTTGTCACGTGAATGCCTGAGTCTGCCAGCTCCATTCTGAGGCTGTTTGAAAATCCAAGAACGGCATGCTTTGATGCGGAATAAATAGCAGATTTGGGAGTCGCAATCTTTCCTGCCTGGGATGCGATATTGATAATATGTCCCTGCCCTCTTTGCTTCATCTCAGGGATGACCTTTTTCGTGCAGGCGATTAAGCCAAACACATTCACCTCAAACATAGACACCATTTCCTCTATGGAGGCATCTTCTACGAGATCGAATACGCCAAAGCCGGCATTGTTGACCAAAATATCGACCGGCCCCACTTCTTTATAAGCCCGATCAATGTCCTCAAGCTGGCTGACATCAAGCTGAGCAATGTGACACACCCCGCCAGCACTCATAATTTTTTCTTTCACACCAGTAAGCTTTTCCACTCGTCTTGCTGAAATAATGATCTCTGCGCCTTCTCCTGCTGCCAAGTACGCCATTTTTTCACCAATGCCCCCAGATGCGCCTGTAATCCAAATTCTTTTTCCTGTCAATCGCCCCATGCGTTTCACTCCTTAGTTTGCCCTGTAATAGACGATTCCGTCTTTTTGTACTTCTTCAATTTGCCCAGCCGCTAAGAGCACATCCAGCTGACCGACTGTCTCTGACATCGTTAAAAACAAGGCCTCTTCATACATCACAGGGAATAGCTTACGGCAAAGATGAAAGGCCGTCATTTCTTTTTGTTTAAGCAGCTGATACATCGTATTTGCTCGTTTCTCTTGTTTCTTAAATCTTTCTTCAATCAATTCATGGTGGGACGTGATGAGCTGACCGTGTCCTGGATAAATCGTCTTGATTGGCAGACGCAATAACCGATTGAGTGATGCTTTATATTGAAGCAGTGATTTTTGACGTTCCTCGCCTTCATACGGTGCTTCCATTAACGGATTTGAAGAAATGGTCGTCAAAAGCAGGTCGCCTCCAATAAAATTCCCCGTTGTTTCATCTAGAAAGGAAAGATGAGACTGTGCGTGTCCGGGTGTTTCCATCACAAAGAAGTGTTCATGCCCGTTCAAACGATCACCTTCTTTTATGATCTCATCTACATGTGAAGTACAAGAATATGTATAAGATTGCTTCACCATTTTTTCACACTCATTTTGTCGAAGCGGGACACCTAACTTCTGAAAAAAAGGAATCATAAAGTCCACTTGGCGCTGCTTAAACACTGGATCCTGACTAATATACGGCTCATTTAGCTGGTGTCCAATCACACGGACATGAGGTTTCATCAAATTTAATAGACCGACATGATCTGCATGATGATGGGTCAGCACCACTTGATCAATATCGTCTATCGATAAACGATGTTCCTTTAATTGCGTGACAAAGGCATGCTCTGCCTCTTCTGTCATCGGCCCGCAATCTACTAAGGTTACGGCCTCTCCTTTTAATACATATGCATGCACATCCCCAACGGCAAACGGCGTCGGGATGGATAATTGAATGATGTCTTCTTTCACTTTTATACGTCATCTCCTGCTTTTTGACTCATGATTGTGGGACTCAGTCTTCTTACTTCATTGTATCTTGCAAAAGGCAGACTGTCATGCGGTTTAGATGGGCAATTTTTTTAACTGCCCCTATTGACATAAACTTGTCCATCGTTGCATAATGAACAACAAATATATGATGCGCGGGTGACAAGGATTAGTAAGCAAAATAATGATGCAAGAGAGTGAGGTCCGCCGGCTGAAAGACTTCACCATCCTCTTATTTGCTGAACCTGCCCTTTGAGCTGTTAGGCAAACCTAAACGTATCCCGCGTTAAGGGACTAGAGCTGAGTATGCATGTTTGCATGCTAATTGAGGGTGGTACCGCGAAAAACCTTTCGTCCTTTTCAGGCGAGAGGTTTTTTTATTTTCTACAAGGAGGAGCAGCTTATGAGTAAAATTGGATTTATCGGTGCAGGCTCAATGGCAGAGTCTATGATCAAAGGTTTATTAAAAAGCGGCATGATGTCGAATGAAGATATCATTGTCACAAACAAAACGAATGAAAAACGATTAGAAGAATTACAGGTACGTTATGGGGTCAAAACGGATTTCGCTCGGTCCTTTATTTATGAAGAAGCGGATATTCTCGTTTTTGCCTTAAAACCGAAGGATGCAGAAAGCGGAATTTCTGAAGTCCAGCCTCATTTACATGGACAGCTGATCATTTCTATTTTAGCTGGTATTTCCATTGAAACGATTCAACACTATGCTGGCGGAAAGACAGCAGTCGTTCGTGCGATGCCAAATACATCAGCGGCGATCCAGCAGTCAGCAACAGGTATTGCCGTAAGTCATGAAGTTACAGAGGAGCAAAAGAAAAAAGCCGTCGAGCTGTTTGAAACAATCGGGCATGTCACAGTATTGGATGAATCGCAGCTAAATGCTGTGACAGCCATCGCAGGCAGCGGCCCTGCATTCATTTATCATTTGATTGAAGGAATGGAGCGAGGTGCTTCGGAACTTGGAATGGACCAAGCAACTGCGAAATTACTCATTTGCCAAATGATTGCGGGCGCCGCCAATATGCTTCAAGACAGCGGTAAAGAACCTGCCGAACTGCGCAAAGAAATCACAAGTGAAGGCGGAACAACAGAAGCCGGCCTGAACACACTGGCTGCCTATCAATTTGAAGAAGCCGTTGTCGATTGTGTCAAAACAGCCACTAAACGCGCAGCAGAATTAAATGAAATGTTTTCAGCCAGTACGTATAAATGAATTTGAAAAGCACCTGTTTTGATGACAGGTGCTTTTTCACATATGACCCTCTATTTTTTCTCGCTGGCCACTGGGTGTGAATTGCGTGATTCACACTTCGGTTCTTTCTGTTCTTTACTAGAAATGGCTTGTTCTAATAAAGAATCACGTGCCTGATAAAAATTCACATCAACTAACAATTCTTGATGCTTCACTTTAGCACCTCCTCATGTAGATGATTCAATCATTGACATGATGGCTTTGATTTGATCCAGATGATGTTGTTCATGTAAAGCGATGGTTTCAGCTAATATTTGGACGGTCATCACTCCTTCTTCCGGATGGAGGCCTGATTGTTCCCAAATATCTTTTTCTAATAGCCGAAGCGTGTTGTTTCTTCTCTCTTTCATCCGTTTGATCAATGCTTTGATCTCGTCAGCGTTATACCATTCATACGCTCTTTCCTTCACGTATATTTCAGGATCATACGATTGAAAGGGCGTGTGATCCTCTGATATCGCCTGCTCTATCCGCTCTGACCAGACTTCTTCTGTGTCATACAAATGCCCGGCGAGCTGCTTAATTGACCACTTCCCCTCCCCCAAAGATTGATCCAGTGTGTCATCATCACAAGCCTTCACTATCTTCTCTAGTTCACTCATACTTTCCTGAAGCGATGTGATGATGTCTGTTTTTGTTAATTTCCCAGTTTCCATTACGCAATCAACGTCTCCTTTACAGTGAATGCATTTCTACTTTTGATTTATCTTGATGCTTTCCTTTTAGTAGCAGTAAGCTGTTCATCAAACCTGCTACTATCACAAGCCCTGCCATCCCTATAGCGATGACATGTATAGGAATCAAATCTCCGATAAATGCCATGAGGATAAACCCACTAATATAAAATATGCGTGATAATGCAAGACCTACTGAAAACACACGGGCTCTTAAATGACTGCTTGCATAGGTCATAATATTAGTAGAATACAAAACTTCGATTGGGCTATATAATAGATTGGCTAATAAAACAACAATCAAAAATCCAATAAAAGTCGTTTGTTGATACGACAATGCATGTAATATCGCAAGCAATATAACCGCTAATGTAGACCACCTTTTATAAAATTGAAAGGAGAATTTCACTTTTTTGAAGTACGCTGCAAGTGTAAGTCCACCGATAATTTGCCCTAGTCCACTAATTGTATGACCAAGCCCCAAGCCAAAATTCCCTTCTCTGGCCACTTCTAAAATATACAGACTAAATAAAACATAAACGATGCTTAAAGCAAACTCTCTTGACATCAATATCCATATGGCGCTTTGAATTTTGGGTGATCCCTTGATTTCTTTAATTCCTTCTTTAAAACTTTGAATATATGACACATACTCTTTTTTTTCAGATGCTTCTTTCGCTTTAATAGGAATTAACAGCATAGCTGATAATAAAAATGTCAGCGCATCTACTAAATAAATTGTGGAAATTGACCAAATTTCTGTCACCAACCCGCCTAATCCTGTCGCAATGAGCATCGATGCGCTAAAAGATGTGGCCAGTATACTATTTCCCTTAGAAAGCTGCTCCTTATCAAGGATTTCAGGTATCATAGATGAACGAGCAGGCAGATATATACCAGAGAAGGCACCATTTAACGCTAATAATAAATAAAGGATAAACGGTGTAACATTCATTGTGACAACTAAAACAAACCCCAGTCCAATGATAAAACGTGCCACATCTGCGAATATCACAACTTTTTTGTAAGAAAACTTATCTATAATTGGGCTCAAAAGCATAGATGTTAAAATGAGAGGGAGCATGGAACAAATAAATAGAATGCTTAGATGGGTCGCTTTCCCAGTAAGCTCATAAATTAAACCAATCGTCGCTATCGTTCTAAACCAATCTCCAAAAGCAGATAAGTTTTGCCCAATAAAGAAACAGACAAAATTTTGATCTTTGAATAGAGATGTCGTTTCTTTCTTTGAAACCATTAGATGAGCACCTCAGTCGACTCGTACCAGCCTAACTCTTTTTGCATAAACTCCACGGCTTGATCATAATTTTCTCTCTCTTTTTCTGGTATAAGATCAACTAAGATCGCCGGATACCATGGCTTCGCTTCTTCTTTGATTACAAAATATTGCTCCGCTTCTTCAACTACTCCTTTCATTATGAGTAATTGTAGTTTACGATAGATTTCCTCACGCTTTGGCATTCGATTGAGATACGTTTTTTCTATTTTCATTGTTTTAGGGAAGAAGATGAGTCTTCTATCAAAAGCATGATATTCTCTAGATTTAACAATAGGTAATTCTTGATTCGTCAGGCTTTCGATATACTTTTGCGTATTTCCTTCATTTGACCATATCATGCCTTGCATATAGGAGATCGCTCCTGTTCCCAAACCAATATATTGATCTTCATATCCCCCGTAAATCACTTCGCCATATTGAAAACGTTTATTCTGATGCTCTGGAGCCATAAACGTATACACATAATTTTGATGCCAGCCATTCGTTTTTAAATGACGATATAATGTATCACTAAACTCAAATTTTTCTTTAGGATTTGGCGGCATTGGCACCTTGCCTTTGTTAATTTTTGATAACCATCCCTTCGAACAAGCAATATATTCTAGTGGATATGTATCAATACTTGTGCTTCCTAATGCCATCACTCCATTTATGTCCTCTATCATCTCTTCTTTCGTTTGTCCAGGAAGCTGATAAAGCAAATCAATATTATAAGATTGGAAATGACGTTTCATTAAGTCCACAGTCTGAGAGATTTGATCAAAACTAGCCGTTAAGTTGAACATTTTCCGATAGTGTTCATTTAATGTTTGGACACCAAAGCTCCCTCTGTTGGCTCCACCTTCAGCCATAGCAGCCACTCTTTCTGGTGTAGCTGTTTTTGCTTCACATTCAAATGTCCATTCATAATCAGCAGATAATGAGAAATTTTCTTTTATAGCGGTCGAAAGTCGATAGATTAGTTCTGGGGGCATTATGGAAGGAGTCCCTCCACCAACGAACACCACATCAAACGTCATTTTTTGGATATTAGGGGATTGGGATAAGATACGCATCTCATTGATTAAAGCATCTATATACTTTCCGATAATGGGCTCATATTTCGTAGATTTAATAAAAGGACAAAACGAACAGATCGTATCGCAGAAAGGGATATGTAAATATAAAGCGTTTTCCCCTTTTTGAAATGTTCGTTCCTTCTGAATGAATTCTGTCACACGAGATTGTGCTCCTTCTTGGCTCGCTTGGCCAAAAAACGGATAAAGAAAATTCCATAAAGACGGATGCTCATCATAATAACTTTTCATATTTGACAATTCTCTCACCCAACTCTCGTCTATTTTTATCCCACATACAAATTCACAGAGAAGCTAAATAAATCACTTCTCTGCGAAACACTCTTTTCAGTAAGTATTGATTCTATTCATTAGATTGCAATCCACTCGTTACGCTTCATTTTCATCACCTCCTTTTAATTAGATAAATTGTAACTTAATTACATAATTGATTATAATAGACTTTTCTGAATATTTCAATCATTTTCACTATTTTTTGTAAGGACTATTGTTTTATATACAATTTACGTATGAAACTTTTGGTATAACCATGAAAATATAGACTGAACATTCACAACCAAAAGCCCTATCATTAAGATAGGGCTCTTCATCACATCTACTTACTTTTTCTCTAATAAAGCATGAATCGTTGATTCTAGTAGTTCTGGCAAAATGCCAAAAGAGAACGGGACGTGCAGCCGTTCTGTCCATTTGTGCGGGTCCTTTCCTAGTGGACCTACGTTGATGACTGGAACGTAAAGGGCTTCCTTTTCTCCTTGTGGTAAAGAATAGCCTTTTTGGTAAAGCGGCATATTGGTCGTATAATGACCTACCTCCTGCTTTTCGAGCTGCAAGTAACTTAAATCAGACAATCCCGGGAAATATTTCACTTCCTCTACTTCAAGTCCATACACCTCTTTTGCCTCTTTTTGAATCTTCTTTAATGTCGTCTGAATATGCGGATCTTCTGTTGAGGACACTGAAGGGTAAAATGGCGGACTATAAAATAAAACAATCAGCGGTCCATCTTCCTTACAAAGCGTCGTCAGCTCCGAGACAATTTTCGTTGAAAAATCACGATCCCCAAGCTCACCTCGGTTGGCGAATGCATAGTTGACAATGCGCTCAACTTCCTGTTCACCAGAGCGTTCTGCGGCTTTTTGATACAGCTCGTGAAACGTGAGAACCGTAACCTGAGTGTCAATTGGTGTAAAGTGTTTAAAGCGCTGAAAGTCAGCTGTTTTCTGCTGAAGATTGGCCTCGATTTGGTCTGCTGCTTGTTTCGCAGTATCATAGAGAAGGCCGTGCAGTTCTTCACTTGAACGTTTCATCATGAGCACATTAAATAAAGATACAGCTGTGTGAGGTGTTTGAACGGAATAGGCTTCTTTTAAGTCCTTTTGCATCAAGTTCGTTGGGGGCGGTGTTATTTCACCATCTACTTCCTCACAATAATCACTATTGAGCTCTAACAGCCGGTTTAGTTCAGATACCATAAAATTCGCATTTAAGCCTGAGAATGGCTCTCCTACATGCGTTTCGATCCCTTTACAGAAAAATCCGGCTAATACCTTTCCTATACTGCCTGTATACATATAATGATGTTCATCCCCTGGATACTTTTCAAACATGGGCTCACTGTTTAAACACGCAGTATAGTCAAGGTCATGCTTTTCTTTAAGCTCTTTTAGCTTCGGCACCGCCTCAAGCATTCCTTGTGAATTCACTTCTTCATCAGGAACTGTGACGAGCAGAACATTTCCATCAAATGTTTCTGTCATCGCTCTTTCCAGCATAGAAAGCTGTACGGTGAGACCTGCTTTCATATCCATGGCCCCTCTTCCAAACAACCAGTCGCCTGAAGCAAGGTCCTCTCTTGCCCTCTTTGGAAGAAGCGCACTTTTTTGCGAAAAGGATGCCATTAACTCTTCAGGCTTGCATGCCATGTTTTGAAATTCGCCGTAATCTTCTGTATCGACTACATCAAAGTGACTAAGAAGCAGCACGGTACGCCGCAGCGTACTGCGCTTCACAAGTGCCGTTAAATAATACCGGCCATCTTTCATCGGATGCAAAGCCAAATGATCAGGGTTCTGCTCAAAATAAGGCCGCTCCCTCAGCAAGTAATATAAATATTCCGCTAACGCGACTTCTCCTGTTGTACCTGATATGCTTTCATACTGCATAAGAGCTGTCAGGAGCTCCTTTAGTTCACTCTCTGTTTGCCATTTCATCCGTTCTCCCCCTTTGATGTCTCTATCTCTTCATTATACAAAAACGTGTATAAAAGCTATATTCTTTGAGCACCTTTTATGACGAAAGTTTGAATGGCTGTTATAATCGGCTATACAATTCCATGAGGAGGCGAAGGTATTTGGAAACAAAACTCTTTTCACCTTGGACATTAAAAGGTGTTACACTGAAAAACCGCATTGTGATGTCCCCGATGTGTATGTATTCATCCTATGACCGTGATGGGAAATTACAGCCTTTCCACTTCACACATTATATTTCCCGTGCACAAGGTCAGGCTGGCCTCATCATGGTGGAAGCCAGTGCTGTATCTCCCGAGGGAAGAATTAGTGATCAAGACCTCGGTATTTGGAGCGATGAGCACATTGAAGGGTTCGCTTCATTAAACGAACAAATCAAAGCATATGGAACGAAGACAGCCATCCAGCTAGCCCATGCAGGACGTAAGGCTGAACTTGATGGAGACATTCTTGCACCATCAAGCATCCCATTTGATGAAACATCTAAAACCCCTGTCGAGATGTCTATTGATCAAATCAAAGATACTGTTCAAGCGTTTCAGGATGCAGCTGTGCGGGCAAAAAAAGCGGGCTTTGACATCATTGAAATTCATGGTGCACATGGCTATTTGATCAATGAATTTCTTTCACCGCTGGCGAACCACCGAACAGACGACTATGGCGGTTCACCAGAGAACCGTTATCGTTTCTTAAGAGAAGTCGTAGATGCAGTCAAGGCCGTATGGGACGGACCTTTATTTGTCCGTGTTTCGGCTTCTGATTACACGACAAAAGGACTTGATATTGCAGATTATATTGGGATTTCCACTTGGCTCAAAGAGCAAGGTGTCGACTTAATTGATGTCAGTTCAGGTGCTGTCGTACAGGCGAAAATCAACACATTCCCCGGCTACCAAGTAACATTCGCAGAGAAAATAAAAGAAGGTGCCGGCATTCAAACAGCTGCTGTCGGTCTAATCACATCTGGAGTACAGGCAGAGGAGATTTTACGAAATCAGCGTGCGGATTTGATCTTTATTGGCAGAGAATTTTTACGGGATCCATACTTTCCAAAAACAGCTGCTCAAGAGCTCCGTACATCCATCGAAAGCCCGCGTCAATATGATCGCGCTTGGTAAAAGCTCTTAGGAAAAAAGGTGTCTATTTTTTGAAATAGGCATCTTTTTTGTTTTTAAGAGAAACATATCTGCCTTTTGTGCCGTCTTTTAGCTAAAGAACCACTTAGAGGAGATGGAAGAATGAATTCGGCAATGATTGAAAAAATGTATCATATAGATGGTCACCACTTTTATACAAAGCATCGTCAAGGCAAAAGGCAAGCCACGATTATCTTTGAAGCAGGCTACGGCATTTCTAGTGATACGTGGTCGAATATGGCACGTGATATTGACCCAGAGCTTGGGGTTTTCTTATACGACCGTTTAGGAAATGGAAAGAGCAGTGAGAGCGGTGAAGGAAGAACCTTGCATGACCTCGCTGATGATTTAGATGCGCTGCTGAGAGAAGCCAATATTCAGCCGCCATTTCTTATTGTCGCTCACTCATTTGGCTCACTTGTCAGCCGGCTATGGGCAAGCCGCAGAGGAGATGATGTCATTGGCATGGTGCTGTTAGACCCAGCAAGTGAGGAGCAAGAGCAGGTGATTCTGCCGCTTTTATCAAAGGAAGAACGCACTTCATATATGGCGCAGTTTACAGCAGAATGTACGCATGAGGACTTTCAGCAAATGTTAAGCACAATCAAAGAGGAGCAAACCCATTATGGGATGATGCCGCTTCTTGTCATTTCATCAGGTAAGAGCCGATTGTTTCACCCAGCGCATGAAGCTTGGCTCAGGCTTCATAAACGCATGCTGTCTTTGTCATCCCAAAGCGGATGGATTCAGGCGCAGAACAGCTCGCACTATATTCATCATGATGAACCGCATATTGTACAGCTTGCCATCTATGATGTATGGTGCGCAGCCAAACAACCTGTCTCCTATTATCAAACTGCCAATTAAAACGAAAAACTCCTTGACCTGTTATGAGTCAAGGAGTTTCTTTTATTTATGCCGTTGGAGCAGATTGACTTTTTTTAGAAAGCAGCTTTTCAATGCTGACAAGCTGAACACATAATGTAAAGATGTCGATCGCTTGCTCCAATTCTTCAAGTGTCGGGAATGTTGGTGCAATGCGAATGTTACGATCAAGCGGATCTTTTCCATATGGATATGTTGCACCTGCACCTGTCATTGTGACACCTGCTTCTTTTGCTTTTTGCACAACAGCTTTTGCACAATGATCAAGTGTATTTAAACTGATGAAATAACCACCATTTGGCTTGTGCCATTCAGCGATGTCTTTTCCGCCAAGTTTTTCGTCAAGAATGGAGAGAACGAGGTCAAATTTCGGCTTAATGATCGCTGCATGCTTTTTCATATGTTCCTTCAAACCTTCAGGATTTTGGAAGAAACGAAGATGTCTTAGTTGATTGATTTTGTCTGGTCCGATCGTTTGAATCGATAGTTGCTTTTGAGTGAAGCTCACATTGTCCGGGCTAGACGCCATCAATGCAACACCTGAGCCTGGGAATGTAATTTTAGACGTAGACGCAAACATAAACACACGGTTCGGGTATCCTGCCGCTTCTACTGCCTGAAAAATATCTTTTAACGTATCAGGTGTATCCGTTAGATGGTGGACTGCATATGCATCATCCCAAAAAATACGGAAGTCGTCTGCTTTTGTTTTCATTGAAGCTAGGCGGTCAACGACCTCATCTGAATACGTAATGCCGTCTGGATTGCTATATTTCGGTACACACCAAATGCCTTTAATCGCTTCATCTTCTGCGACCAATTTTTCTACCTGATCCATATCAGGCCCATCAGCCTTCATATCGACCGTGATCATCTCTATGTTAAATAGCTCACAAATGGCAAAGTGACGGTCATACCCTGGGCTTGGTGCAAGGAATTTTACCTTTGGCAGCTCTCCCCAAGGTGTTTTGCTGTCACATACGCCGTGAGTCATCGCACGTGCAATGGTATCATGCATCATATTCAGGCTTGAGTTACCACCGATGATGATTTGTTCTGGCTTTAAATTGAGTACATCTGCAAAAAATTTCTTCGTTTCAGGAAGGCCTGTCAAGCCGCCATAGTTTCGCACATCTGTGCCATCTTCAGCTGTCATTGCATCCTTTGATGTCACAACATCGAGCATGCCCATAGACAAATCGAGCTGTTTTGGTGAAGGCTTCCCTCTAGACATGTCTAAGTGCAAGTTTTTACTTTTGTAAGTTTCATACTCATTTTGTAGTGCCACATATAGGTCATTCAATTCTGCTTCACTTAATGCTGTAAAACCGCTCATCTTTGATTGTGCCTCCCGTATTCTTCATAGTTTGATTCGTCATTTGTTTTTTCTTCACCATTTTACCACTACCTGAAAAAGAGCGTCATCATAAATATCAAAAAAATCACACAACTTTTTTTGACGATTCATCCAATTTTTACAGGCTGCGTTCAATGGGGAAAGAAGAGAAATCATGTGCAGCTTCTGTCAGCGGAAATATATCGCGGGCTTCTTTCAACAGTTGTTTCAGTGCTTCTTCTCCTTGGTAACGTGCACTTATATGGGTCAAAATGAGCCTTTTTGCGCCTGCTTCCTGTGCTGTTTTCGCTGCTTGTTCTGTTGTGCTGTGATAATAATTGTAGGCTAAATCTGCATCTTCTTTACCGAATGTTGCTTCATGGACTAACACATCCGCATTTTTGGCAAGCCTTGTTATATTCTCGCACAAACGGGTATCTCCTGAAAATGCAACGATTCTCCCTTTTTTAGGGGGTTCCAAATAATTGGTTCCATCGATGATTCTTCCATCTTCGAGTGTCACGGTTTCTCCATTTTTCAACTTCTGATACAAAGGTCCAGGTTTTACACCGATTTCTTTTAGGTCTTCGGCTTTTAATGAACCAGGCATATCTTTTTCCACAACCCGATAGCCGTAAGCTGGAATTCCGTGAGAGACTCTTCTTGCTTCTACTTGAAAGGTATCGTCTTCAAACACGATCCCTTCATCTATTTCTATGATATGCAGCGAATATGTCAAATGCGTTTGTGTAGCTGAAAGTGCTGCGTTCACAAAGGCTTTAATGCCTTTTGGTCCATAGATCGTCAATTCATCCTCCCCGCCTTGAAAGGATCTGCTGCCAAGGAGTCCCGGAAGGCCATATACATGATCACCGTGCATATGTGTGATAAATATTTTCTCAATCTTTCTCGGTTTAATCGTTGTATGTAAGATTTGATGCTGCGTCGCTTCTCCGCAATCAAAAAGCCACACTGCATTTCTTTCTTCTAAAAGCTTTAGCGCTGTGCAAGTGACGTTTCTTGTTTTTGCAGGTATGCCTGCACCTGTTCCTAAAAAGAGCAGTTCCATTACTTTTCCTCCTAAAGCCGGTATACAATATCTTCATTCATATAGAATACATGAAGACAAGGTAAATGTGAATTCAGCGGAATTTTTGAAAAAAGTGAAATGAGAGCAGAAAAAGTCGAATCAAATGTTTGCTTTACGAACAATGAAGCTTTAAAATAAAGAAAATGTACATACATTCTCGGTTTTTACAACAATGCTACGAATAAAGTGAGGTACTTCTCGTGAATACAGAAACTAACAACCCTAAAGCAGTCATTGTCATTTTTGGCGCAACAGGAGACCTTGCCAAACGCAAGCTCTACCCTTCTATACATAGACTTTATCATAGCGGAAAGCTAGGTGATCAATTCGCTGTTGTCGGAGTTGGACGCCGTCCGTGGTCCCATGAAGACCTCAGAGCTGTGGTAAAGGAATCTGTTTCTTCTGATGATGCAGAGGCGAAAACAGAGGAATTCATTTCACATTTCTTTTATCACGATTTTGACGTATCAAGCCCTGCTTCCTATCAATCGCTTAACACGCTTTTAACAGGCCTTGAAGATACGTACAGTATTCCAAATAACCGCATGTTCTATTTAGCTATGGCACCGGAATTCTTCGGAACGATTGCGAAGTTCCTAAAGAGTGAGGGCGTATCAGAAACAACAGGCTGGTCACGACTTGTCATTGAAAAGCCATTTGGGCATGATCTGCCAAGTGCGAAAACATTAAATGAAGAAATTCGTGATGCATTCACAGAAGATCAAATTTATCGTATTGACCACTACCTTGGTAAACAAATGGTTCAAAACATTGAGGTCATCCGCTTTGCGAATGCTATCTTTGAACCACTTTGGACAAACCGCTATATCTCAAACATTCAAATTACATCCAGTGAATCCTTAGGGGTTGAAGACCGGGCTCGATATTACGAAAATTCTGGTGCACTAAGAGATATGGTCCAAAACCATATGCTTCAAATGGTTGCCCTTTTAGCAATGGAGCCGCCAATTAAACTCAATACAGAGGAAATCCGCAGCGAAAAACGGAAAGCATTGCGCGCTCTTCGTCCTTTCTCTAAAGATGAGGTCGATCAATTCTTTGTCCGCGGACAATATGATGCTGGTACGATGAATGGCAATGTCGTTCCTTCTTATCTCGAAGAGCAAAATGTTGACCCGAACTCAAACACAGAAACGTTTGTGGCAGGGAAACTGCTGATTGATAACTTTAGATGGGCCGGGGTGCCATTTTACATTCGTACAGGAAAACGATTAGAAAAGAAATCTACTCAAATCGTGGTTCAATTTAAAGACATTCCAATGAACCTGTACTATGGAAACGGGAATGCCATGCATCCAAACTTACTTGTCATTCACATTCAGCCAGATGAAGGCATCACCCTTCACCTGAATGCTCGCAAGCTGGATGGCGGCACGTATGCGAAACCGATTAAGCTCGACTACCAAACAAACTATAACGACATCATGAATACACCAGAAGCATATGAAAAGCTGATTCATGACTGCTTGCTAGGCGATGCGACAAACTTTGCTCATTGGGACGAAGTGGCACTTTCTTGGAACTTTGTTGATCCGATTTCTGAGAAATGGGCAGAAAGCAAAACATTAAAACCAAACTATCCTGCTGGTTCTATGGGACCGAAAGAAGCAGATGAGCTTCTAGAAAAAGATGGATACCATTGGTGGAATATATAAAATCATATGAAAAAAGAGCAGTCTCCCTTGGAGGTTCTGCTCTTTTTTTAACGTCCTGTTTTCGTTATTTCAACCGTTGAAAAGTCAAATTTATCATAGCGATGATGGCTAAATGAATATTCAAACGGCTGCCCTGCGTTTAAATAAGCAACCTGCTCGACTTCAAGCACAGGATCTGTTGGGTCACACCCTAAATACTGCTGATCCAGCTGATCTGATTTAGCCGCTCTAATTTTCTTGTGCGCTCCTGCTATTTTTAAATGAAGCTGATTTGAAATGTAGCCATAGATAGAACCCAGTAGAACTTCTTCATCTATGCCCTTAATGAGATTGACAGGCATAAACGTTTTTTCTAATACATAAGGCTCTTCATCCACAAGACGGAGCCGGATGATATCATAAACAGGTGTGGTTGAGTCAATAGATAGATGGGCTGCCACCTCTTCGCTTGGAAAATGGACATCAAAATGAATGATTTGAGTCGTGACGTTTTTATCCGCCATGACTTTTGTGAACCCTTTATTTTCATGGCCTGATACATTGATTGCCCCTTGATTGAGCGCTGCCTTTACAATAAATGTACCGTGGCCTCTTTTTCTAAAGAGCAGACCTTCTGCAACGAGAAGATCGAGCGCACGTTTCATCGTCATTCTGCTGCATTGAAATTCGGCGGCAAGCGAGTTTTCATCTGGAATGGGTTGATCTTCTGGATAATATGCTGTTCCTATTCGTTTTCTGATTTCTTCTGAAATGAGTTCGTACTTCTTCATCTCACACCACCAACTGACTTGTTTTTTCATAGCGCTTTATTCTAGAAGAAAATATGGCGTTTTTTAGCCTTCCTCTCATTTTACACTAAGGGATGTGAGCTTAAAAGGTGCCAGCCATTTTTGTTTCATCCACTTACCGTCACATAAGAAAAATACCTGCTCTTTTCAAGGAAAGAGCAAGTATTTTGATTAAAAACCGTTATTCTCTGAAACCGATTGAAACCAGTATCCACTTTTCTTAATCGTTCGTTTCCCGTCTTTTTGAAGATCAACTGAGACAAATCCATAACGATTTTTATAAGCATTCGACCAGGACCAGTTGTCCATAAAGGTCCAAAGATGATAGCCTTTCACATTGCTTCCTTCTTGAATGGCTTGATGCACCCATTTGAGATGCTCAGAAATAAAGTCAATGCGGTAATCGTCATGAATCATTCCTTCTTCATCCTTAAACCGCTCTTCTCCTTCGACACCCATTCCATTTTCAGAAATAAAGCATTCAATATTATCATAGTCTGTTTGGACTTTTTTCAATATGTCGTAAATGCCCTTTTCATAGATTTCCCAGCCTCGATACACATTCATTTTTCTTCCCGGCATCTCAAAAGAATCAAAATAATGGTTCGGCATAAATGGTGCTTGAGGATGCGGCATATGCTCTTTCGCTTTCACTCTTCTTGGCTGATAATAGTTGATGCCAAGAAGATCAATCGTATTCTCTCGAATGAGCTCAAGGTCCCCTTCTTCCATACTTGGCATAAAGCCTTCTTTCTTTAAGACTTCTACTAGCTTTTCCGGGAAATGCCCCTTCACCGCAGGATCTAAGAAGGAACGGTTAAAGAAAGCATCGGCCATCTCTGCTGCTTCTACATCGCGCGGATTCTGGCTTCGCGGGTACGAAGGGGTCAGGTTTAGGATGATGCCAATCTTACCGCCTTGCTGCAGCTCTTTATAAGCCGCAATCGCCTTCGCATTTGATAAAAGTTCATGAAAACCGACCTGTACAGCCTTTTGGAAATCGACCTCGTTTGGATAATGAAAGCTATACATATATCCGCCTTCTACAGGCACAATCGGTTCGTTATGGGTAAACCATTTTTTCACCCTGTCGCCAAATAATTGGAAGCATAATGTCGCATAGCTGACATAATCGTCGACCACCTGTCTGTTCACCCAGCCGCCTTTCTCCTGCAGCGCCATTGGCATATCGAAATGGTATAGGTTCACAAATGGCTCGATATCATGTGCAATCAGTTCATTGATCACATCATTGTAAAAAGACACCGCTTCTTCATTGACGGCACCTGTTCCTTCAGGTAAAAGGCGTGACCATGATATCGACAGCCGAAATGAATTGTGGCCAATTTCCTTCATTAGACGGATATCCTCTTTATATTTTCGATAAAATTGAGATGTCACGTTCGGCCCTACGCCATCAAAAAAACGAGTCGGCTCTTGTTCAAACCAATGATCCCATATGTTCGGTCCCTTTCCATCTCCAGGGACGCTCCCTTCTGTTTGCGTCGCAGAAGCAGAAGATCCCCACCAGAAACCTTCTGGAAATATATATGATTGCTTGTTAGTTTCCATCGACATGTATTGAGTCTCCTTCACCTTTGATGTTTGCTGCCTTCGTTTTTTCTGTTGTTGTTATTTTTTCATTTTTCACATTCATACGGTCAATAAATTTCAAGAACGGGAACCAAATGACAAACACAATCATCAGGTTAAACAACTGAAGCAGACCGCCCGCTAGTGAATTTGTTGCCATCATTCCGCTAATAAAGATCGGCACTGTCCATGGGATATTCACGCCTGTCGGCGGCGGTACAATCCCTGATGCCATCGCAAAATAAGTAATACATGTTATGACCATTGGCGCCAAAATCCACGGAATGAGAATAAGCGGATTCATGACAATCGGTAAACCGAAGATAATCGGTTCATTGACGTTAAATAATCCTGGTCCTAAGCCAAGCTTGGCTACTTGTTTTAATTGCTTACTTTTCAGGAAAATTAAAATCGTAAACACAACAGCGAGCGTCATGCCGGTTCCACCCATTCCAACCGTGTAAATTTCAATAAACTGCTTGCTGATGATATTAGGAACCTCACCTGTTTTTGTGTAGCTCTCTAGGTTTTGAATGGACAATGTATTCCAAATCGGATCCATGACAGAGTTGATAATAATTTGGCCGTGGAGCCCAAAGAACCAAAGAATTTGTATAAAGAAAACAGCAATCAAGGTCGGAATGATACCGCTTCCAAGACCGACAAGCGGCGCCTGAATGGCATGATAAATCAAATCATGCATATTTGTTTTGAAGCCTTGTGTAATGATGATATTAATGAACAAAAAGGTTGTAAGTGTCAAAGTAGCCGGGATCAGTGCAGCAAAAGACTTGGAAACAGCTGGCGGAACCCCTTGCGGCATATTGATCACAAATTTCTTTTGGACAAAAAAACGATAAATTTCAGCAGACAAAAAGCCTGTGATCATTCCTAGGAACATCCCCTTTGCACCTAAACGATCGACTGGGATAACGCCTGCAATCGTTGCACCGCCTTCTTGTTCTAGTAAAAACGGAGTCAGAAGCAAGAAAGAGGCTAAAGCAATCACACCGCCAAAGACAGCTTCCACATCATAGCTTTTTGATAAATAGTAGCCAATCCCAAATACAACAAACACACTCATAATGCTGATGGTCGCACTCGGTGCGATATTCAGCGCAGACTGGACGCCTTCCAGTGCTGTTTGACTCATGATTTTATCTAAAAATGGCAAATTCATCAGCACAACCATAATGGAACCAAAGATGGTGAGCGGGAACGCAAGCATAAAGGCATCCCGTAATACGCCTAAATAGCGGTTGTTGTTCAATCTCCCAGCAATCGGAACCAAAATGGCACTTATTTTATCAAACATTGGTTTCCCCCCTTGTTTACACCCTTTATTGTTTAAGCGATTGGAATATCGGCAGGAGCTCTCCCACAAGCTCCTTGATGGTAATGGTCGACATTAAGTGATCTTCAGCGTGCATGAGCAGTAAGGAAAAGGATGCCCTTTCTCCTCCTGCCTCTTTCTGTACGAGTTGAAAATGGATGTCATGTGCATGCCGTAAATCTTCTTCCGCTTCTTTCATAAGACCAAAAGCCTCTTCTTCTAGACCTTCTCGATATTGTTTAAGAGCCTGAAGCAATTTGCTGCGTGCATTCCCGCTGTGTAAGATCAATTGAAAGCTCACTTGTTCCTCCGTGAGCCCTTCGAGTGTTTTCTTTTCCATCCTTTAAGATTCCCCCATCAATGTAAGTGCCTGTTCATACGCTTTTTGTCCATCAGCAAGCCCGTACGCCTGCATATCAATGACCTCTACCTCAATTCCGTATTTTTTTGCTTCTTTTTGAAGGTCTCCTTTTAAAAAGCTCATTTGCGGTCCGATTAACACTACATCCGCATTCGCCATTTCTTTTTTCGCTTGATCTTGCCCAACTGCCCAAATTTCTGCTTCGTCCCCAATTGAATCGGCATGTGCTTTCATCTTTGTCACTAGTAAACTCGTAGACATTCCCGAACTGCATGCTAATAAAATACGTTTCATTTCTCTCACCCCATTGTTGTAATAAAAGCGCTTCCAATTAATATTATATATTTTTATTTTTAAATGTCTAGACATTTAATTTTATTTGTCTGTATTTAATATAAAAAAGAGCGTATTGTACGCTCTTTTTCTTAATCGTCTTATCCTTTTCCTGCCTGGAACCCAGGGTACTTTGTCATGCCGCCGTCTACATATAACGTCAAGCCTGTGACATAGCTCGCCTCTTTTGATGCCAGCCAGACAGCACATGCTGCCACTTCTTCTGGCTTTCCAATATAACCGATCGGAATCAGCTCAATCACACCTTTTTTCAATGCTGGATCATTGAATTTCTCCGCATTAATCGGGGTATCAATGGCTCCTGGTGCAATGCTGTTTACACGGATTTTTTTAGGGGCATATTCAAGGGCCAATGTTTCTGTCAAAAGCTTGGCGCCTCCTTTACTGGCTGCATAATGCACGAAATGAGGCCAAGGAATTTGTTGATGAACCGACGACATATTAATGATCGAGCCTTCTATCTCATGATCCGTCATATACTTCAGTGCATCACGGCATCCTAGAAACATGCCTGTTAAATTGGTAGACATCACTTTGTTCCAATTATCCAGCGTCATTTCGGTAGAAGGTACTTCATTTTCAATGCCTGCGTTATTGATCATCACATCAAGACTGCCAAATGTATCAACGGCTTTATCAATCATCGCCTGCATATCCTCTTCCTTTGATACGTCTCCCTTGATTTTCACAGCCTGTCCGCCATTTTTTTGAATATCTGCAATGGTTTCATCCGGATTTTCTTTATCGGAGAAGTAATTGATCACCACATTGGCTTTTTCTTGTCCAAATCGGCGGGCCATCGCTTGACCAATCCCTGTACCTGCGCCTGTAATCAGAACTGTTTTTCCTTCTAAATCTGGATACATTCGTGTAACCTCCTATTTTGTAAAGCCTAGCAGCACACCGCCTGCAATGATCATCAGGCAGCCTGCAATGACAAAGCTTTTTCTAGATGCTTTCTCTTTTAATAAGTAAATGCCGCCTAGTGTTGAGATGACAATCCCTGTTTGTGACATCGAAAAGCTTACGGCTACGCCAATTAATGGAATGGCCAAAAGCAGCCCAAGATTTCCTGTTGACCAAACAAGACCGGCAATGATATTTCTAAACGTATATTTGCTAAACGGATCCTGCTTTAAACTAATCGCTAAGGATGAAAGCAGCATGCCGACTGATTGCGGAACGAGTGCAGACCAGCCATCAATATCAAACCATCTTAAAATGACGACATATCCGACGTAGCCAACGGTTGAGATGAGCAGAATGATGATTCCTTTTTTAAAATTCCCTCCATTCTCGCCGCCATTCTTTTTTTGACCGAGCGATGTCATGACAACACCTGCAATGATCAGTAAAATGGCGCAAGAACCAATGAGTATGACCGTCATCGTTTGCCATTCTTTGAAGACCATAACGCCAAATAGCGTTGTGCTCACAAGCTGCATGCCTGTTGATAAAGGAACAGCTTTAGACACACCGAGAAAAGCGACACTTGAAAGCTGATTCATTTGTCCAATACTCCAAAAGATGCCTGAAATGACGGAAACCGCAAAAATAAGCGGTGTCAGCTCTGGCATTTTGATGAAAAAGGCTGCAATTGAAAATAAAAATGCACCGAGCGTAATGCCGAGTGTTTGCTGATACGCATTCCCGCCTAGTTTGACACTGATAAGAACAATACTTCCCCAAAATATCGCTGGGAGAAGTGCATATAATATGCCCACTTCTATCCCTACTTTCTTGTCTTTTTTACATAGCATCCCTCTTTTTCGCATTTTTAGCCGAAAAGATACAAACAAAAAAACCTTACCAAAGGTAAGGTCTTTCAGTCGTTCTCTGTTTATTTCATCCATTCAGTATGGAATACGCCTTCTTTATCTGTGCGCTCATACGTATGTGCACCGAAATAGTCACGCTGTGCTTGAATTAAATTCGCTGGAAGGACAGCTGTGCGATAGCTATCAAAGTAAGCAAGTGCACTTGAGAATGAAGGAACAGGAACTCCTTGTTCCACTGCAAGTGAAATGACTTTACGAAGTGATGATTGATAGTTTTGAGCAATATCCTTAAAGTATGGATCAAGCAATAGGTTTTTCAGTTCAGGATTACGGTCATATGCTTCTTTAATTTGTTGTAAGAAGGCTGCACGAATGATACATCCGCCGCGGAAGATCATCGCAATTTCACCGTATTTTAAATCCCAGTTATATTCATCAGATGCTGCTTTCATTTGCGCAAAGCCTTGTGCGTAAGAGCAGATTTTACTCATGAATAAGGCTTTTCTAACCGCTTCGATCAGCTCTTGTTTATTCTCAGCTGATTGCGCCGGCTCAGGACCTTCGATCAATTGACTTGCTTCCACACGCTCATCTTTCATTGCTGAAATGTAACGCGCAAAAACAGACTCAGTAATGATTGGAAGCGGGACACCTAGATCAAGTGAGCTTTTGCTTGTCCATTTTCCAGTTCCTTTTTGACCAGCTTTATCTAAGATCACATCCACAAGCGGCTGGTTTGTTTCTTCATCCACTTTTGTGAAAATGTCAGCTGTAATTTCGATTAAATAGCTGTCAAGCTCGCCTTTATTCCACTCTGAGAATACTTCATGAAGCTCCCCTGCTGACAATCCAGCAACATGCTTCAAGATAAAGTATGATTCAGAGATCAATTGCATATCTCCGTACTCGATACCGTTATGAACCATTTTGACATAATGTCCTGCTCCATCTGGGCCGATATACGTTGTACAAGGCTCGCCATCTACTTTCGCAGAGATCGCTTCTAAAATTGGTTTCACTAGCTCATGCGCTTCTTTTTGACCGCCTGGCATGATGGAAGGACCTTTTAGCGCGCCTTCTTCACCGCCGGAAACACCAGTACCAATGAAGTGAATACCACTTTCTGCAAGCTCTTGATTACGTCTTTGTGTATCCTTGTAATATGTATTTCCACCATCAATTAAAATGTCACCTTTCTCTAGGTGAGGAAGTAATGATTGAATGGTTGCATCTGTTGCTGCACCAGCTTTTACCATTAAAAGAATTTTACGCGGTGTTTCAAGCGACTGAACAAATTCTTCGATGCTGTATGTGCCAACAACGTTTTTTCCTTCTGCTTCTTGAAGAAACTCTTCTGTTTTGCTGCTAGATCTGTTATAAACGGATACGGAGAAACCGCGGCTTTCAATATTGAGGGCAAGGTTTTTCCCCATAACGGCTAGTCCAACCACACCGATTTGTTGTTTTGACATAATTCTGACGTCCCTTCTAACACACTATATTGATTACTGCTGAAATGATGTACCCTTTGAAATTACCACAACATCACCTCTTTTATCAAGTTTTCAGGCTAGTCATTTCCTCTTTCGTCCTGAAAAAAATCTTTATTAAAACTTGTCCCGCTTGTTTTGCTCTCTTTTTCCTTAATGGTGATCCCTCTTTGCACCAATGGCTTTCCATATTTTTCTTTCAATCCATCTAAAATGGTTTGGAGAGGCTCTTCTTTTGCATCTTCTGTATATGAAAATAAATCAAGCTGTTTAACAGCTGCTTTTCGTTCGACAAGGTCTGTCCCCGTCACACCTAAGAGCCTCACTGGCTGGTCATTCCAATGTTTAAGGAATAACTGTTTTGCCGCTTCAAATATGTCTTCCTTTCGATCCGTTGGATTCGTAAGCATGACACTTCGCGTGATATTTTTCCAGCTTGCATACCGAATCATGATGAGCAGCCGATTCGCCATCACTTCTTTTCTCCTTAACCTTGCACTCACAGATTGTGACAGCTTATCAATTAACGTAACAAGTTCATCTGTATCATCAGAATCATGAGGAAGAGTGGACGAATTGCCGACGGATTTAAATTCGTATATTCTTTCTGGGTCCACGATGCCGTCATGTTCACCATTCGCCTTTTGCTTTAATCTCGGTCCATTGATGCCAAGCAATTCTTTTAGTGTATACTCATTCGCTTTCGCTAAGTCTTCAATGGTATGAATTCCAACCTTTTTTAATTTATCTGCCGTTTTTTGTCCAACCCCGTGCATATCACCAGCAGGGAGCGGCCAGAGCATGTTCGGAACATCTCGTTTACGCAATATGGTGATGCCCATTGGCTTTTTCCAATTTGACGCCATTTTCGCTAAAAATTTATTCGGTGCAATGCCGATACTTGAAGGAAGCATCAGCTCCTCTACAAGCCTTGTTTGAATATCATGAGCCGTTTTTACCGCATGCTCAGCATATGGCGTATGCGTTAAATCAATATAGCCCTCATCAATAGATACAGGTTCGACTAAATCACTGTATTCTCTTAGTATTGTAAACATCTCTTGTGAGGAGCTGCGGTACCGGTCAAAGTTCGGTGTGCGGACAATGAGTCCCGGACATAGCCGCTTCGCCTCCCACAAGGGCATCGGGGGCTTCACACCTAGTGCTCTTGCCTCGTAGCTGCACGTCACAACAATCCCTTTACGCTCTTTTGCATTTCCGCTGATGGCTAAAGGTTTCCCTCGCAAAGAAGGATCATACGCCATTTCGACCGATGCATAAAAACTATTCATATCAATATGAAAAATAATTCGACCCTTTCTTTGAGAATCAACCATTTGCCTGCCTCCTACATTTATTGACTATGGTTACTTCATGTTTGTTCCAATAGACATTTCATATAGTGTATAGTACACTGTGAGTAATGAAATGGATGTGATAATCATGATTATTGATACATTCAATGAAGTCTTTTTCCTTGTTGAATTCTTTACGATTATTCTTCCAGCGCTGACGGCCATCGGCATTGCGTTTTTACTAAAAGACTGCCGTATGAACGAACATCTTGGTGGACATCGTTTGGAAGAGTTGGACGCATCTTGCTTGAATCGAACAGACTTTCTGTTTATCATATATGATCGCATTACAACTTGGATTAGTAAAGTCATTCGAATGAAAAGATCATCTAATGATGATGAAGACCATTCGCTTCCTCTCACTAATTAAATTTTTTTAATCATGAGGAGGAAACGAATTGAAACGTTTATTGACTATTTGTACGACTTTATGTTTGATGATGATTGCGTCACCTGCATTTGCAGCGAGTGCGCAAACGAATACGAGCTCTGATGGGTTTTTCCATCATTATTTTGTTCAGCCTTTTTCTGAGCTGATCATTTGGCTTGCGAACTTCTTCCATGATGATTATGGTTTATCCATTATGTTCGTCACCTTGATTGTCCGCCTGCTGATTTTCCCGCTTTTTGCGAATCAATTTAAGAAGCAAAGAGTCATGCAGGAAAAAATGGCACTGGTGAAACCTCAGATTGACCAAATACAAAGCAAATTGAAGAAAACGAAAGAACCTGAAAAACAAAAAGAACTGCAAATGGAAATGATGAAAGTATATAAAGAGAACAATGTGAACCCGCTGGCAATGGGCTGTCTGCCTATGCTGATTCAAATTCCAATTGTTCTTGGCTTTTACTCAGCGATCCGCTCAACACCTGAGATCGCAACTCATACGTTCTTATGGTTTAACTTAGGACAAACCGATTTATTGGTGGCGGTCTTTGCAGGGGCTATGTATTTCTTGCAATTTTATGTCACGCAAAAATATGCGAAGCAATCAGGCACCCAGACAGAGGCTGCGCTGAAGCAGGCGAAAGTAATGGGCATGATTTTCCCAATCATGATGCTGTTTCTTTCAATCAATGCACCCGCTGCTCTTCCTTTATACTGGATGACAAGCGGACTATTACTCACAATTCAAACGATTATTTTAAATGTCATGTACCAAAAATCAAAAACGAAAGCTGCGGCTAACGAACAAGCCAAACCAGCTGCTGAATAAAAATAAACCCCTTATCTAGAGATAAGGGGTTTTTCATTATGCCAATTCTTCTTTCAACCGGTCTGGCAATTGATCGAGGTCCTCAATTTTCCCAAGGAACTTATTTGGGTCCACTTGTAAAATCATTTTGTTTTCTCTCTCCACAACGCCGAAGAAATATTCAGAGGCCTTCGTGTTCATATGAAATGGCTTGATGTCGCTTTGCTCGATATCGATAATATCTTTTGCATCTGAGACAAGACAGCCAATCATTTGATCGTTTACTTCAAATAGCAGCACCTTGGACTGCTCGTTTACATCAAGAGGCTTTCCGTGAAGCATCACACCTGTGTCACTGACAGGAATGACCTCTCCTCTTAATGACATCAGCCCTTTAATTTCTTTTGGAAGGTTCGACACTTCTTGTAAGTAAGGGACCTTTTCAATCGAACGAATATGCTCTACACTGATGCCAAACTCCTCTTGCCCCACCTGAAAAATAATAATCTTTTGCGCGCTCACAGAGTCTCCTGCCTTTACGATGGATTTGTCGTTTCTTCGATAATGGCGAGAACCATTTCAGCTGTTTTGACTAATTCTTCAATCGGCATTTTCTCATTTTTCGTATGAATATCTTCATATCCAACAGCTAGGTTGACAGTTGGGACGCCGTTGCCTGCAATGACGTTTGCATCACTGCCTCCGCCGCTCGTCTGCAGTTCTGAAGGACGGCCAATTTTTGCTGCCGCTTTTTTCGCCACTTCTACGACTTGGTCGCCGTGTGAGAATTTGAAGCCTGGATACATGATGTCAATTTGTACATCGGCACTTCCGCCCATTTCTTTAGCGGTTTTTTCAAAGGCTTCTTTCATCTTCGCTACTTGAGCTTCCATTTTTGCTGGTTCTAAAGAGCGTGCTTCTGCCAAAATATCGACTTGATCGCACACAATATTTGTTTGTGTTCCGCCTTCAAAACGGCCGATATTCGCCGTTGTTTCTTCATCGATCCGGCCAAGTGGCATGCTGGCAATTGCTTTAGATGCAATGGTAATCGCAGACACACCTTTTTCAGGCGCGACACCTGCGTGAGCGGTTTTTCCGTAAATCGTTGCGCGTACTTTTGCCTGTGTTGGTGCAGCTACGATAATCGTACCGACCTTGCCATCTGAATCAAGGGCATAGCCGTATTTCGCTGTCATCAAATTCGGATCTAACGCTTTTGCTCCAACAAGTCCTGATTCCTCACCTGCTGTGATAACAAATTCAATCGTCCCGTGCGGTAAATTTTTCTCTTTCAGCACGCGGACTGCTTCAAACATAGCAGCAAGTCCTGTTTTATCGTCAGCACCAAGAATGGTTGTTCCATCTGTTTTCACATAGCCGTCCTCAATGACTGGTTTTACGCCATTCCCCGGTACAACTGTATCCATATGAGAAGTGAAATAAATCGTATCTGCCTCTTGATTTCCTTCTAATGTGCAGACAAGGTTGCCTGCACCGTGGCCTGTTACCGCTTTTGAATCGTCTTCAACCACTTTTAAACCAAGCTGCGAGAATTTTTCTTTTAGGACTTCAACAATTTTCTCTTCGTGTTTTGTTTCTGAATCAATCTGAACTAATTCTAAAAATTCGTCTAGTAAGCGTTTTTCATTGATCATGATGATGCTCCTCCTCTTATAGCGGCATGTTGCCATGCTTTTTTAACGGTCTATCTTCTTCCTTACTGCGAAGCACATCAAATGAGCGGATCAATCGCTCTCTCGTTTCAGCCGGCATGAAAATATCGTCTACCAGACCTGCCTGAGCCGCTTTCCATACACTTGGTTTGTTCTCAGGCTCGCGCGAAGCAGGGTGAACGATTTCGTCTGCGAACGTTTTCCCCATGACATCAATTTCGGCCTCTGGCCATGCATAAACAAAGTCAGCGCCTAAGCCCTTACTATTCATCGCGACATATGCACCGCCAAACGCCTTTCTTAAAATCACAGTGATTTTTGGAACGGTTGCTTCAGCGTACGCATATAAAAGCTTTGCACCGTGGCGGATAATTCCCGCTTGCTCGGCTTTCTCCCCTGGTAAAAAACCAGGAACGTCCACAAGGGTTAAGATCGGAATATGAAACGCATCGCAAAATCGAATAAACCTGGCCGCTTTATCGGCCGCGTCAAGATCAAGGCTGCCTGCCAGCACCTTTGGCTGATTGGCAACAACACCAATGGAGGCTCCTTGTAATCTGGCAAAACCTGTGACAATATTTTTTGAGAAACAAGGCTGCGTTTCAAAGAATGAGTCTGGATCGGTTATCGCCGTCACGACTTGTTTGACATCATAGGTGCGTGATGGATCCTTTGGCAGGATGCTGCCTGGATCGGCGGTATCATGCTTTCGTGCTTCAGCGTGCATGACAACCTGTTGTTTCGTTGGTATGTACGTTAAAAGAGTTCGAACTGCTTTTAACACGTCCTTCTCATCTTTCCCAGTATAGTGCACATTCCCGCTTGTCTGATGCTGAACACTTGCACCGCCAAGACGGTCAGGACAGACCGTTTCTCCTGTTGCCTTTTCTATTACTTTCGGACCAGTTAAAAACATATGAGCTGTTTGCTCTGTCATGAAGACAAAATCAGTCAATGCAGGAGAATAGACTGCACCTCCAGCACATGAACCTAAAATAACAGATATTTGCGGGATTCGACCAGAGTACAGCACATTCCGTTTAAAAATCTGTCCGTATCCTTCTAATGATACCACACCCTCTTGAATTCTCGCACCACCTGAGTCTTTTAGACCGATGACCGGCATCTGATTTTTAGCTGCAAGGTCCATTAAAGAGACAATTTTTTTGGCATGCATTTCGCCTAAAGAGCCCCCATATACTGTAGCATCTTGAGCATATACACATACTGGCTTTCCATGAATGAGTCCCGTACCAATGACGACGCCGTCACCAACATGCTCTGACAGATCGCCTGTTGCAAATGACTGAATTTCCATTAAGCTGCCCTCGTCAAGAAGTGTATGCAGCCGCTCTCGAACCGACAGCTTTCCTTTGTTCCTGTGAGCCGCTGCTCGTTTTTCGCCGCCGCCCATTAACGCTTTCTTCCGCCATTCAGACAAGTCATTGAACGATTCATTCATTGCTATGTTTCTCTCCTTTCAAGGACTCGCACAATTCAAATAACACACCTGACGTTTCTTTAGGTGAAATAAATGCAATCTGTTTTCCGCTGGCGCCCATCTGTGCTGTTTTTTGAAGAAGCTGCACGCCAAGGTGATCGAGACGGCTAAGATCATCTTGAATGTCATCTGACTTTAGCGCAATATGATGGAGCCCCTCTCCTCTTTTTGCTAAAAAAGTATGTAGTTTGCTGCGGACTGACATCGGTTCGATTAATTCAATGTGCAGATCATTAAGTGAAGCGAAGGACGCTTTAATCTCCTGCTCAGGAATCTCTTGTATGTCTGAAAAATGCCAGTTAAATAGCTGATGAAGCGTTTGAGATGTTTCTTTAATAGAAAAGACGGCAATGGCAATATGATCGATTTGGTTCATCCGTTCACTTCCTTTGCTGATCACTTGTCGCATATGAAAAAACCAGATAAAATAAAGACAAGTGCGCTTGTCGCAAAAATCTTCGGTTATAGGGGTGCGATATGTCTCAAAAATTCATGAAATTTATGGTGTTGCTTATGATTAGCCTGCTGTTAGTTTCTTCACTTTTAGCAGGAGCAGCAGCCTTTTTATAAGGTTTGAATAAAAGCAGACAAGCAGGTGATTCGCGATCTCAACGAATGGCCTGTTTGTCTTTGGCAAGCGTTTCAAAGGAAGCACTTGATGTTGTAATCCATACCTTTGTACCAATTGGAAGCTGATCAAACAATAGCTCTACATCTTGATTATGAAGTCTCACACAGCCTGCCGTGATAAATTTCCCGATCGATGTTTCGTCACTCGTTCCATGAATTCCGTAGTTTCTGCCATCTGTTCCTCGTGCATCAAATCCAATCCATCTTCGCCCTAGAGGATTATTCTTCGCACCGCCTTCAATATTTTTTCTTCTGTAATAGGGATCTTTCGCTTTGACCATAATGATAAATTCACCTTCTGGCGTTAAATCCGCTGTTTTTCCTGTCGAAGCCGGATATACTTTTTGAATTTTCCCTTGATCAATAAAGGCCAGTTCATTCGTTTGTTTATTAATAATGACAAACGGGTCACCCGGAAGCGGGTTTTGTCCAAGCGGCCAAATAGGTGAAAGGGACATGGTCAGTACGGTATAAAATAAAAGACGCATAGGCTCCTCCTTTTTTCATTAGATTGACCAATGAAGGAGGAACTCATGCGTCTCTATTCTTTCATCCCTTTAAAATAGCTTTTCAGTACTAAATATTGTTCCATTTCACCGAGGAAATGAAAGAGTGCCGCTCTTGCCTCAAATTCTTCTCGTGTTTGCGGGAGCGGAAGTTCATCAAACTCTTCTTTCATATCAATGAGACGTCTTAAAAACTTATGCGCTGTGTTCCCTGGGTGAATATGTTCGCGTAAGTCTCTAATGTATTCTGCAATGATTTGTCCGTGCTCCGTTGTGACGGAAATCGACGTAATTTTGGGCAGCACACGCTCAATGATTTCAAATTGCTTTTGTCTCATGTTGAAATAATGATAATACAGGTTTTCATGTCTTAATACATGGTTTTCAACATCACGATATGCGAGAGCTTTCGCTTCTTTGATCAATTGATGTGTCTCTGGTATTTCTTTTCCTGTCCAGTCTTGCTTCCCTGTCATTAAGTATTGCTCGATTTCCTCAAAGATTTTAGCAAAGTTGGCTTCAATCTGTTCGCTGTAGCATTTGAGCTTTTTATCAACACTTGGCATATATAGGTTCATAATCAGCGCTACCCCAACACCAATGGTAATCAGCAGCAGTTCATTCCAAATGAGATGAAGGGTAATCCCGCCAGACATGTATAAGTGGAGGATGATGACTGAACTTGTGACAATCCCTTCTTTAATTCGAAGCAAAACCGTTGTCGGAATAAAGACAAGCAGCATCAAACCGATCACAAAAGGATGATACCCAATCAGATCGAAAAATAAATAAGAAAATAAAATAGCAAGACTGCATGCTGCAAAACGGGCTCCCGATGCTAAGAGGGATCTTTTCTTTGTCACCTGAATACACAGGATCGTAATAATCCCGGCAGCTGAATAATTTTGCAAGCCAAGCAATTGTGCAATATAAATAGCGATCGCTGTTCCTAATGCTGTTTTCAGCGTTCGGTAGCCGATTTTAAACATGATGTGATTCACTCTTTTCTGTCTTGTTTCCATTCACTTTTGTGAAATGATGAACTTTTTTTACTTTCCCCATTATAATCAAAAAAAGAAGGAGATGTTAAGTCTACCTTCTCTTTTTTCTTTATAATATTTTTTGTAAGAAGTCTTGCGCACGCTGTGAAGACGGTGATTCAAAAAATTGTACAGGGTTTGCATCCTCTACTATTTTCCCGTCATCCATAAAGATCACGCGGTCAGCCACTTCTTTTGCAAAGCCCATTTCATGTGTGACGATGACGAGTGTCATTCCAGATTGAGCCAGCTCTTTCATGACCTCTAATACTTCCTTGACCATTTCTGGATCTAGGGCAGACGTTGGTTCGTCAAACAGCATAATGTCTGGTGTCATCGCAAGCGCACGCGCAATCGCGACACGCTGCTTTTGACCGCCGGACAAACGGTTCGGGAAATCATCTTTTTTCTCCAAAAGCCCTACCTTTTTGAGCAGGTCTTCAGCTTGCTTGATGCTGTCTTCCTTCGATTGATTCTTCACATTCATTGGAGCATACGTGATATTTTCCAGCACAGTTTTATGCGGGAACAGATGGAAATGCTGAAATACCATTCCGATGTTCTCACGCACTTTTAGTGCATTCGTTTTTGGGTTGGTGATTTCGGTGTCCTTAATCGTAATGACACCAGAAGTCGGCTTTTCAAGTAAATTTATGCAGCGAAGGAACGTCGATTTTCCTGAACCAGATGGTCCAATGACCGCTACAACTTCCCCTTCTTTAATGGTGGTGTCGATCCCCTTTAAAACTTCGTTTTTACCAAAAGATTTTGTGAGTTTCTCTATTTTAATCATTTGATTTTAACTTCCTTTCCACCGATTTGCCGACAAAGGTGAGAACAAGCACGATGACATAATAGATAAGACCCGCAAAAATAAGCGGTTCAAGATAATTATACGTGACGGCCCCTGCTTGATAGGCTCGTCTCATAACATCGCCCAGTCCGATGACTGTTACAATCGCTGATTCTTTTGTCAGTGTAATCGTTTCATTCACAAGTGCAGGTGAAATATTTTTAAACGCCTGCGGAAGCAATAAGTCCTTCATCATTTTAGCATAAGGGATGCCTAAAGCAACGGCTGCTTCTTTTTGACCTTTATCAATGGCATTAATACCCGCACGAATAATTTCAGATACGTATGCCGCCGAGTTGAGTGAAAATGCCGCTACAGCAGCCCAGTATTGGTCAATTTGAAACCCAAGAAGCTGAGGCAGACCAAAATAAATAATGAGCAATTGAAGCACAAGCGGTGTGCCTCGGAAAATTGACGTATAAAAATCTGCAAGCCAAATGAGCGGTTTAAACACACTAATTTTACAAAGCGTTAATAAAATTCCTAAGATAAATCCAAGGAAAAGGGATACCACTACTATAGAAAGCGTGACCTTAAGTCCTTCTAGAATAAAGGGCATCTGAGGTATTACATCTTTAAAATCCAACATGACATTCTCCTTTTATTTGCCTTCAGACGAAATCAAAAAATAAAACAGGAAAAAAGTTCAACACGAGTTGAACTTTTCAGCGCTTTCTATTTTCATAAATGACGCTGATCCTTTTCCTGACTTACTTTTCATCAGCAAACCATTTTTTAATTAATTTATCAAGTTCGCCATTATCTTTCATTTCTTTTAATGATTTATTAAATTTCGCTGTTAAGTCGCTGTTTTTCTTGAATGCAATGGCTGAACCTTCGTTTGAGCTGTTCAATCCAAACGCTTGGAAATCTTTTTCCTTTTTCAAGTAACCAGCAGCTACTTTATCTTCAATAATTGCTGCATCAAAACGGCCTGCTTTAATCTCTTGAATGATATCAGAAATTTTATTACGGTCTTCAACTGTTAGGTTATATTTCTTTTGCAGTCCATTTGCTTCATCCTGTTGAATAGAACCTAATTGAACGCCGACTGTTTTGTCTTTTAAATCTTTCTCTGCTTTTATACCGCTAGATTTCTTTGATACAACCAAGTTTTTAGCATTGTAATAAACATCAGAGAAATCAACTTGCTTTTTACGTTTTTCTGTAGGTGTCATTCCTGCAAGGACAATATCAGCTTTGTTTGTTTTAAGGGCTGATACAAGGCTTGCAAAGTCCATATCTTGAATTTCTAGCTTGTAGCCGTTCTTTTTCGCTAGTGCAGTTGCAAGATCTACATCAAAACCGACAATTTTATCTCCGTCTTTTGATTCAAATGGCGGATAATCTGCTGATGTCGCCATCACGAGTGTCTTGTCATCTCCTGATGCGTTTGAATTATTAGAAGAAGTTCCGCAAGCTGCGAGTGCAGCTGCAAGACCAGCTGTCATAAGTAATAATAACCACTTTTTCATATGATGATGCCTCCCAGTATTTAAAATCATGTGTTGATTTGAATATTTATTCACTATAATGTATTTTAAACACTTTCTTTTTAAGATGCAATAGTATTTTGCTAAAATTATTTTGACTCTATTGTCTTATAAAACAAAAAGCAGACCGATCTAAAGACCGGACTGCTTAATATTTATTCATTCAAAAGTCACATGTTAGATTTCTTCGCAATGCTCATCGAAAGCGGCTTGTAGTTTTGACACGACTTCCATTGGCTCGTGTCCTTCAATTTCATGACGCTCGACCATTTTAATGATTTTTCCATCTTTTAATAATGCAAAAGATGGTGAAGATGGCGGGAAGCCTTCAAAGTATTCACGGGCTCTTGCCGTTGCCTCTTTGTCCTGTCCAGCAAACACTGTCAGCAATTGATCTGGACGCTTATCGTAATGAACAGAATAGCCGGCAGCTGGTCTTGCAATACCGCCTGCACAGCCGCATACTGAATTCACCATGACAAGTGCCGTCCCTTTTTTAGTCAGTGCTTCGTCTACTTCTTCAGCTGATGTGAGCTCAGTGTAGCCTGCCTGCTTTATTTCTTCTCTCGCTTGTTTCACAATATCATTCATAAATAAATTAAAATCAATATTCATGTCCGTCCACTCCTTTTGCGTACCAAAACCATTTTAACTCCATCATATCAAGGAAAACGCCTGTGGGCAAATGTGTTGTCTTTTCCTTCGCCTCTTTTTCCGAACATCGTTTATGAGCTGTCAAATTGGGGAAAAGTGATGATAAAGAGATGAAAGGGAGAACTGCGTGATGGCACAATTCAAAAAAGCGATGCTCATTTATAATGGAAATGCTGGACAAAAAAACATGGAAAAAACACTCGGTCAAACAGTGCCTCTTCTTTCTCTACATATTGATGAACTCATTCTTAAACCAACAAAACAGCCAAATGATGCTTATGATTTCTGCCGTCATATTGATGAGACGGTGGAATTGCTTATCATATTAGGCGGAGATGGTACCGTGCATGAATGCATGAACGGCATTGGCGGTCTAGAAAAAAGGCCCGCTGTAGCGATATTACCAGGCGGGACATGCAATGATTTTTCTAGAACACTGGGTATTCCTCAACAAATGCAAAAAGCCGCTCAAATGATTGTAGACGGCAAAGAGAAAAAGGTCGACTTAATCAAAGCAGAAGATCGATACGTGTTAAACTTTTGGGGAATTGGACTGATCGCAGACACGTCCAACAATATTAACGACAAGGAAAAAGCCGTACTCGGCAAAATCAGCTACTTCACAAGTGCCCTGCGCACCCTGCAGCAAACAGATCCTTTTCACGTACGTATTGAGACAGAAGAGGAAAGCTGGGAAGAGGAAGCCGTCATCGTTCTTGTCATGAATGGACATTTTATCGGTACGAATAAAATTGATTTGCCTCATGCAGCCATTGATGATGGAAAAGCAGAAATCTTAATATGCAGAAATACGAGTTTCTCTGCTTTAAAAGAAATCTTTTCAATGAACCGGGAAGAGCTGGAGGATTTCACAGGCGATCTGTCTCTCATTCAAGCGTCCAGTATTCATATCAACACAAAAGAGGAAATGGATGCTGATACAGATGGTGAGGTTTATATGACAGCCCCCTCTTCTTTAGAAGTGTTAAAACAGCATTTGACCTTTATTGTTCCAGCAGAATAAAAAATGCCCGACATCATTTTGATTCGGGCGTTTTTTTGATATAGCGTCTGTATAAATATTCAAGTGCATATCCGAGCAGTGTCCCTGCGAGAAGCGATATTCCTAAAAAGCTATTGGCTGCTCCTTTAAACCCACCGACAATCAGCAGACAGTACACGATTTGAATGATTGAAACGATCGATATGATAAGCAGTAATCGTTCAGGATGATTGTGTGATTTAGAAATGTACCGCAGAAAAGCGAAGGCAATCGCTGTGATAAACATGAGACCAATCGTGAGAAAAGCAAAAAAATCTAGTCCAGACATATCATCGCTCCTTTCTCCTAGATGTGGAAATCCCCCTCTCATGCCGGGAGGGGGAAAATATTGTTTTAATAAACAGATGTCTGTTCGTCGATGCCTTCAAGGATTTGTTTAATTCGTTGAAGGAATCTGCCGCATACAAGACCATCTAGTACTCTGTGATCTAATGAGAGACAAAGATTGACCATGTCTCTTGCCGCAATCATTCCGTTTACAATCATTGGACGCTTCACGATCGATTCTACTTGTAAAATCGCCGCTTGCGGATAATTAATGATTCCCATTGATTGTACCGAACCAAATGATCCCGTGTTGTTGACAGTGAAGGTACCGCCTTCCATATCACTTTGCTTAAGCGTTCCTTGTCTCACCTTAGACGCCAGCTCATGAATTTCTTTGGCGATGCCCTTAATGGTCTTTTCATCCGCATCCTTAATGACTGGAACAAAAAGAGCGTCATCTGTAGCGACAGCAATCGAAACATTGATTGCTTTCTTTTGCACAATTTTATCTCCGGCCCACATGCTGTTCATTTCAGGGAATTCCTTTAAGCCCTGAGCCACTGCTTTGACAAAGAACGCAAAGAACGTCAAGTTAAAGCCTTCTTTTGCTTTAAACTGATCCTTCAGCTGATTTCTTCTTGTCACTAGATTTGTCACATCGACTTCCATCATCGTCCATGCATGCGGAATTTCATGTTTGCTTCTCAGCATATTGGCCGCAATTGCCTGCCGGATCGGCGTGACTGGCAGCTCAACATCACCAGGCATGGAAGGGACGGCAGGCGCCGCTTTTGCTTTAGATGACTGCGCAGGCTCCGGTTGAACGGCACGTTCATTGACAGGTGCTGTCTTCTCTTTGACGCCGCCGTTTTCAATGAGCTGCAGCAAATCTTTTCTAGTAATTCGGCCGCCTGCTCCCGTACCTTGAACAGCCGCTAAATCAATGCCATGCTCATCTGCTAAACGAAGAACGGCTGGAGAGTAACGTTTCTTTTGACTTTGATTCTCATTTGTTTGATCTGCTTCAGGCGCTTCGCTTTGCTCAGGTGCTGCTTCTTCTTTCACGCTCTGCTGCTCGCTTCCTTCTACTTCAATTTCACAGAACACTTCTCCTACTTGCAGCGTTTCGCCTTCCTCAGCCGATAGCTTTGTAATCGTTCCTGTAAAAGATGACGGGACTTCTGCGTTCACTTTATCCGTCATGACTTCCGCAATCGGATCGTATTTATTCACATGATCGCCAGGTGAAACGAGCCATTTACTAATGGTTCCTTCTGTTACACTTTCACCTAGCTGAGGCATTTTCATTTGTTCAATTGCCACTTTGAAACCCTCCTCTTTCTTAAAACGCCGCTAGCTCTCTCATTTCAGCTTCTACCTTATCCGGGTTGACCATGAAGAATTTCTCCATTGCCGGCGCATAAGGCATTGCCGGAATATCTGGTCCTGCCAGGCGTTTGATTGGTGCGTCTAAATCAAATAAGCAATGCTCAGAAATGATCGCCGCAACCTCACTCATGATGCTGCCTTCTTTTGTATCTTCCGTTAACAGAAGCACTTTACCTGTTTTAGAAGCCGCTTCTATAATCGCTTCCTGATCAAGCGGGTACACTGTTCTCAAATCGAGAATATGAGCGGAAATGCCGTCTTTTGCAAGGCGGTCTGCTGCTTGCAGCGCAAAATGGACACAAAGGCCATATGTAATGACCGTAATATCATCGCCTTCTCGTTTCACATCTGCTTTTCCAATCGGAAGAGTGTAATCCTCTTCAGGCACTTCTCCTTTAATAAGACGGTATGCACGTTTATGTTCAAAGAACAATACAGGATCTGGATCACGCACTGCAGCCTTTAGAAGACCTTTGACATCATAAGGTGTAGAAGGCATCACAATCTTCAAACCAGGCTGGTTAGCAAAAATGGCTTCGACCGATTGTGAATGATAAAGTGCCCCGTGTACGCCGCCCCCGTAAGGTGCGCGGATGACCATCGGACAGCTCCAATCATTATTTGATCGGTATCTAATTTTTGCAGCCTCTGAAATGATTTGGTTGATTGCAGGCATAATGAAATCCGCAAATTGCATTTCTGCAATTGGGCGCATTCCATACATCGCTGCCCCAATACCTACACCAGCAATGGCTGATTCTGCAAGAGGTGTATCCATGACGCGCGCTTCTCCAAATTGCTCGTAAAGACCCGCTGTCGCTTTAAATACGCCGCCTTTTTTCCCGACATCCTCTCCGAGCACAAACACTTTCGGATCTCGTTCCATTTCTTCTTTCATCGCCAGTGTAATGGCGTCTATATATGACATAACAGGCATTTTTCTTCCCCCTTACTCCGCATACACGTAACGAAGTGCGCTTTCTGCCTCAGCATAAGCTGCGTTTTCCGCTTCATCAGTAGCTTCGTTTACGATTTGCATGATTTCTTTTGTCATCTCTTCTTTCATTTCAGAAGTCATGACGTTTCCTTCGATTAAATACGTTTCATATTGGATGAGCGGATCTTTCTTTCTTGCTTCGAGCACTTCTTCTTTTTCTCGATAGCTTGAATCATCGTCATCACTTGAGTGCGCAGTTAAACGGTAAGAGATCGTTTCAATCAATGTCGGGCCTTCGCCTCTAGCCGCACGGTCTCTCGCTTCTTTGACAGCGGCATATACTTCAAGCGGATCATTTCCATCTACGGTGACACCAGGCATACCATACCCAATCGCACGATCTGAAATGCGTTCACAGGCCACTTGTTTATCATATGGTACGGAAATCGCGTACTTATTGTTTTCACACATGAAAATAACAGGCAGTTTATGCACAGCAGCGAAGTTAGCGCCTTCGTGAAAATCTCCTTGGTTTGATGAGCCTTCACCGAACGTGACAAAGCTGACAAAGTTTTTCTGCTCTAATCGTCCAGCAAGGGCAATCCCCACCGCGTGAGGAACCTGCGTTGTGACAGGCGATGATCCGGTTACAATTCGATTTGCTTTTTGTCCAAAATGCCCCGGCATTTGTCTTCCGCCTGAGTTTGGATCGTCTTGTTTTGCGAAACCAGACATCATTAAATCTTTTGCTGTCATCCCAAAAGCAAGGACAACCCCCATATCACGATAGTAAGGTAAGACGTAATCTTCTTCTCTATTAAGAGCAAATGCAGCGCCGACTTGCTGCGCTTCCTGTCCTTGACAAGAAATGACGAACGGAATTTTCCCCGAACGGTTTAAAAGCCACATCCGTTCATCGATTTTTCTTGCTAGAAGCATTGTTCTGTATATATCAATTGCTTGTTCATCTGATAATCCTAATTCCTGATGACGCATGTTACTCATCATGTTTCCCTCCTTGATTAAAAATGGATCGCCTTCCCGTCAACAGCAAGGGCAGCCTCGCCAATCGCCTCTGATAAGGTCGGATGCGGGTGTATCGTCTGCCCCACTTCCCACGGGGTTGCATCAAGTACTTTGGCTAATCCAGCTTCAGATATCATATCTGTTACATGAGGACCAATCATATGAATTCCTAAAATATCATCTGTCTTTTGATCGGCAATGATTTTGACGAATCCATCAGACTCCCCGTACACAAGCGCTTTTCCAATCGCCATAAATGGAAATTTCCCTATTTTGACTTCAAAGCCCTGCTCTTTTGCCGCCTGTTCAGTGAGTCCAACACTAGCGGTTTCTGGGTGAGAGTAAACACATTTAGAAACGAGCGTTTCGTCGAGCGGCTTTGGATCTTTCCCAGCCATATGTTCTACAGCAATCATACCTTCGTGTGAAGCGACATGTGCCAGCTGAAGCCCGCCAATGACATCTCCTATTGCGTAAATATGCGATTCTTTCGTTTGATAATGTTCATTCACGACAATGCCTTGTTTTTCGGTTTGGATGTCCGTGTTTTCAAGACCTATGCCTTCGATATTAGGTACTCTGCCGACTGAAAGAAGGAGTTTTTCCGCTTCAAACGTCTGAATGTCTCCATCCTTTTCCGCTTGAATTGTCACGAGATTTCCCTGCTTTTCTACGCTATCTGGCAGTACCTTCGCATTTGTCACAAAAGTGATGCCTTTTTTAGATAATAGCTTTTCCATTTCTTTAGAAATGTCATGATCCTCTGTTGGCAAAATGCGATCTGCAAACTCAATCACAGTGACGTTCACACCAAAATCATTGAGCATAGACGCCCACTCGATTCCGATCACTCCGCCTCCGACAATGAGGATCGACTGCGGAAGCTCTGGCAGTTCAAGTGCATCATCTGATGTAAGGATGTGTGTTCCATCTGCTTCAAGCCCTGGCAGCACACGCGGTCTTGACCCTGTCGCAATGATGACCTGCTTTGGAATCAGCATTTCATTTTCCTCTCCATTTGCCATTTCTACTGAGATGGTCCCTGGCATTGGCGAAAAGATAGATGGGCCAAGAATACGGCCGATCCCTTCATATACATCAATTTTTCCTTGTTTCATTAAATGTTTGACGCCGCCTGCTAGTTTTTCGACGATCTCTGTTTTTCTTTTCTGCACATTGGCAAATTGCAAGGCAATGCCGCCTGCCTCAACACCAAAATCAGCTGCGCGTTTGACGGTTTGATAAACTTCTGCACTTCTGAGCAGCGCTTTAGACGGAATGCAGCCTTTATGAAGACATGTTCCGCCAAGCTTTGATTTTTCTACAACTGCTGTTTTCAATCCAAGCTGTGAGGCACGGATGGCAGCTACATAGCCGCCTGTGCCTCCACCAAGAATGACGAGGTCATATTCAGTTGCCATGACTTGTCACACCTTTCTCCATCCGTTGATCATTTGGGTATTCTTTCGGTGATTCTTCTTCTTTTAAAATACGAAGCGCACCTTCTGCTAACGATTGCAGCTCATTTTCACCTGGATACACGACAACATCAGAAATCCAGTCAATATAGCCGCGAATACTTGATGTAATCTGTTTGCTGTACGCAAGTCCGCCTGTTAATACAATGACGTCAACTGCTCCTTTTAAGACAGCACTCGCTGCACCAATTTCCTTGGCAATTTGATAGCACATTGCTTCATAAATAAGCGCAGCCCGCTGATCACCTGCTTCAATCATGCGTTCCACTTTCACAGCGTCTGTCGTGCCAAGATAGCCCGCAAGCCCGCCTTCACCAATAATACGTTTGAGCATTTCCTCTTGGGTATACTCACCCGAAAAACAAAGATTCACAAGATCACCTGTCGGCAAGGTTCCCGCACGCTCAGGGCTGAAAGGACCTTCGCCATGCAGACCGTTATTGACATCGATGACTTTTCCTTTTTCATGAACACCAATGGTGATACCGCCGCCCATATGAGTAATAATCATGTTCAATTCTTCGTAACTTTTTCCAAAAGAAGCCGCTGTTTTTCTTGCGACCGCTTTTTGATTTAATGCATGAAAGATGCTTTTTCTTTCAATCGTTGGCAGCCCTGAAATACGAGCAATTGGTTTTAGTTCATCCACTACAACTGGATCGACAATAAAGGCTGGGATATTCAGGCCAAGTGCAATTTCTCTCGCGATGATTCCGCCGAGATTGGATGCGTGCTGGCCGGCATATCCTTCTTTTAGGTCTTCCACCATTTGCTCATTGACTTCATATGTGCCTCCTTCAATCGGACGAAGGAGACCGCCGCGCGCGCAAACTGCATCAAACTTTGAGATGTTCATCCCCTGTTCATGCAGTGTTTTCAATATGGTTTCTTTACGGAATGAAAATTGATCAATAATATGAGGAAACTGCTTTAATTCCTCATCTGTATGTCTTAGTGTCGTTTCAAAAATAGAACGTTCATTGTGAAACACACCGATTTTTGTTGAAGTAGAGCCAGGGTTAATCGTGAGAATACGCCATTCTTTTGTCAGCAAAAACAAAACCTCCGTTTCAACTCATTCTTCAAATTAGCGACGGCTTAAAATATGTTGACCATTTTGCAAGAATTGACTTCTTGATTTGCGCATTCTTTCAATTCGCTCTTCAGCCAATCGGTCTGCCGCTTTATATGTTGGAATGGCATCACGGTTTGAAATTTCAATCACACGTTCAATATTTTGATAAATGCCTTCGACTTTTTTCATCGCACGATCTGCATTATAGCCATAAAGCTCATCAGCAACGTTAATCACACCGCCTGCATTGATCACATAATCAGGAGCATATACAATCCCCATTTCATGGATAAGGTCTCCGTGATGCGTTTCTCTTAGCTGGTTATTTGCAGCACCTGCAATCACCTTTGCTTTTAACTTAGGAATGGTCACATCGTTAATGGTTGCACCAAGTGCGCACGGTGCATAAATATCACATGCTTGATCGTAAATATCGTCAGGGTCGACTGCTTTTGCGCCGAAGTCTTCAACAGCTCGCTTGACAGAGTCTTTGTTGATATCTGTGACAATGAGCTGTGCGCCTTCTTCATGCAGATGTTTACACAGGTTGTAAGCGACATTTCCAACACCTTGGACGGCAATTGTTTTTCCTTCTAATGAATCGGTTCCAAATGCTGCTTTGGCAGCGGCTTTCATCCCTTTATATACACCGTAAGCAGTGACTGGAGACGGATTTCCGGATGAACCAAATGCAGGTGAGATCCCTGTAACAAAATCTGTTTCTTCATGAATGAGATCCATATCTTCTACCGTTGTACCGACATCTTCCGCTGTAATATAGCGGCCATTCAGCCCTTGAATGTAACGTCCAAATGCACGGAACATTTCTTCATTTTTGTCTTTTCTCGGGTCGCCGATGATGACTGTTTTTCCGCCGCCAAGATTAAGTCCTGCTGCCGCGTTTTTATAAGTCATTCCTCTTGCTAGACGCAGTGCATCTTCAATGGCTGCTTCTTCGTTTTCATACGTCCACATTCTCGTTCCGCCTAGTGCTGGCCCAAGTGTTGTATCATGAATCGCAATAATGGCTTTTAAGCCAGACTGCTCATCCTGACAAAATACAAGCTGTTCATAATCGTATCGTTCCATATATTTAAAAAGTTCCATCGTGTTATTCCTCCTATTACTTCCACTTAATTTGATGTACAGATGGCAAGTGCAATTGAATAAAGCTTGCTTTCGGCTGAATCAGACCGGCTTGTTAAAGCAATCGGCGCCTTCGCTCCTGCCACCACAGCTCCCACCTTTGCATGTGCAAAGTAGATGAGAGATTTATAAAGAATGTTTCCTGCCTCAATTGTTGGCACAAGCAAAATATCTGCATGGCCGGCTACATCACTCGTAATATTTTTATGAGAAGCTGCCGTTTGAGAAATGGCATTATCTAAAGCAAGAGGCCCATCAATCAGGCATCCAGAAATTTGCCCCCGCCGATTCATTTGCGCAAGACTTGCCGCAGTCAAAGTTGAATCCATTGCCGGATTCACGACCTCCACCGCAGAGAGCACTGCAACCTTTGGCATGTCGTTTCCGACAGCTTGTGCTACTTGAACAGAATTGATCGTAATCTCTTTCAGCATATTTAAATCGGGCGCGATGTTCATCGCAGAATCCGTGACATAAATAAAGCGGTCAAAGCCCGGCACTTCGAATGCCGCGACATGTGATAGGACACTCGCTGTCCTGAGCCCATATTCTTTATTCAGTACCGCTTTTAAAAGAACGGCTGTCGGGACATGCCCCTTCATCAAAATATCTGCATGCTTCTCGCTCACTGCCTGCACGGCAATTTTGGCCGATTCCTCGGGAGAATCTGAATGAATAATATCTATCCAGTCCTCATTGATTTCATGCTGCTTCACTAGCTCCTTCAGGTTGCGTTTGTTCCCAACCAGGAGAAAGCGAGCGACCTTTCGCTTAATTGCCATCTTGATGGCATGAAGCACTTCTTCGTCTTCTGCATGAGCCACAGCCGCCGTTTTATTCTGCAGCTGGGCGGCTTTCATAATCAGATCGTCAAGCTTCATATATGCCCACCTTTCCTTGTGCTCGGTTCATGTTTTATATGCAAGTTCCGTGCCAGTTTGAAATGCAGTGAAATGAGGCGGTTCGCATGACATTCGCGCAATAATTTGCAGGTTACATGCATTTTATTGCATGCTATCTTTTGCAAGTTGATATTTATCCATTTTATAGTAAAGGTTCCGAATGCTGATCGCTAACGTTTTCGCTGTTTTCGTGCGATTGAATTGATGCTTTTCAAGGGTTTGTTTAATCAACTGCGCTTCAAATGCCTCAACAGCATCCGAAAGCGTCTCTCCCTCAAATTGACTGACAGTCAGTTCCTGCTGCTCTTTTTCTTCCTGATCTTCTGACTCCATGAACGAAATATGCCCCTCATCAATCCATTCTTCTTGCGGGTTCAAAAAGATCATGGCTCGTCCAAGTACATTTTCAAGCTCTCTTACGTTTCCAGGCCACTTATATGATCGCAGTCTATTAAGTGCCTGTTCGGTTAACCCGCTCACGTTCCGTCCATAGTCTAAATTGATCTTTTGGATGAGACGTTTGCTTAACGAGTCAATATCCTCAAGACGCTGCCTTAGCGGCGGGATGGAGATCGGATATCTGTTCATTCGATAATATAAATCTTCTCTGAACTTTCCTTCCGCCATCGCTTTTTCAATATTGACATTTGTCGCCGTGATCACACGAACATCGACCGGTATGGCCTTTGTTCCGCCTACTCTTACAATTTCTTTCTCCTGCATGACACGCAGCAGCTTCGCCTGTGTACTTGGCGTCATTTCACCAATTTCATCTAAAAAAATGCTGCCTTGGTTCGCCTCTTCAAACAGCCCTTTTTTCCCGCCGCGCCTTGCACCAGAAAACGCTCCTTCTTCATAGCCAAAAAGCTCTGACTCTAAAAGGGTCTCAGATAAGGCTGCACAGTTGACCCGTACAAAGCGATTATATTTCCGGTCACTTTCATTATGAATGGCGTGTGCAAACAGCTCTTTTCCAGTACCTGATTCTCCCCGGAGTAAAATCGTGGCTGGCGTTTTCGCGCCTAGCTTTGCCTGCTCAAGTGCCACAAGCATTTGCTCACTTTCTCCAATGATGTCTTCAAAAGTGTACTTTGCTTCAAGTGTTCGGATGAGCTGTCTTGCTTTATTTAATTCATTCGTGAGTGATTGAATTTCTGATACGTCATGAATGACGCCGACACTGCCTTTTAAAATGCCATCAACAATGACTGGCGCTACGTTGACGATCACATCTTTTTTATTCGGTCCGACTTTCATTCTGACGCCTCGAACTGGTCTTCTTGTTTCAAGTACCTTCAGATGCATACTTTCTCCTTCAGAAATATCTGCACCTGCTGGTTTCCCCACAACTTCTTTATCTGTTAATCCAGTCATTTTCGTATAAGCCCGGTTGATTAAGATCCCTTTTCCCTGCTCATCGACAACCGATATGGCTTCATCCGACGATTGAATGATCGCCTCCAGCATCGTTCGCACTTCTTTAAGGTTGGTCACTTCCTCCGCAAGCTCAACGGCATCTGTAATATCTTTAAAGATGGATAAAGCGCCTAGCATTCTCCCTGCGTCATCAATAATTGGCAAACGCGTTGTGACAATTTGTATTTGCTGATTCAGAAATTGTTTTTGATTAAATTCTGGCTCTCTCGATCTTAAAATGTCGGGAAGCTTTGTATTTGGGATTACTTCTCGTATGTGGCGGCCAATCGCATCTTTTTGCGAACATCCAACCATTTTGGCCGCTGATCGATTAAACAGGACGACTTCTTCATCCATGTTTATAAAAATCATCCCGTCGTTCGTTGCATTAAAAATGCGGTCATGCTTATAGGTTTGTTCCTTTAATATTTGAATCAGCTGCTGTTTTTCTGACATTAATTCTGATATCACGTATGCCATCGAACTTGGAACAATAACAGCGTGCTCTGGCTTTTCTTCCATCAGTTCTTTCAGCACTGCTGAACTGCCTGTTGTTTCAATAATGATATCAATGTCATCTTTTATGTATTCTTTCCAATCCGTTGTCGTATCAATTCCATTCTTTTTCGCTTCTGCCATCCCCGGTGCCTCAAGATCAAGGTCGGCGATCGCAATGATTTGAATCATATTTGTCTTCAGCAATGTTTCAAGCAATGCTGATCCACCCTGTCCTGCACCGACAATCAAGACTCTCTGCATCCCGTTACCCCTTTATATGAAAAAATTTGCACACCATATTTTTCCGTTGCAAAAAATTGCACAACTCTTATATTACCACGTTTTCCTTTCTTGACAAAATATTTTTTGAATTAGACAATGGAAGTAAATGACGTTTAAGGGGACATTTGATGGGGAGAATACTTGCACTAGTGATTATTTTAATACCTGGCGCGCTTGCAGCACTTGGGATTAAGCTGCTGCGTGATACTGTTTTCGGCATCATCATTGAGCCATTTCCATTTTTATGGCTGCAAGGGATTGCAGGTTTGGTATTTTTAGGGGTGGGTCTTTATGTAGTGGCTGGCTTTATTTTATATAGAGACCGTAAACGAAATAAAGTGACTGCTCGCTTTAAGCAGAGATAAAACGTGAAAAAAAGACCCGCTGATGATAGCAGGTCTTTATTTCATTTCTTCTCTTATTTTCACGGCTCGGTCAGGAAAATCAGTGAAAATGCCATCGACACCTAAGGAAAACATGTTTTTCATTTGCTTTTCACTATTTACTGTAAACGGCCTGATCACTTGCTGAGATGCATGAAGAGCTGACACGACCTCTTTGGTCACGCCTGCACCCTTGATATTCGGATGGTAGCCTCTTGCTGGTACTGTTTTTATATACATCTCCGGTTGATGAATCACATCCATTGTGAGTACAGCTAGTTCAACATGCGGCATCAGTTTGTGAAAAAGAGCTAAACTGCCGTGATGAAAAGATGAAACAAGTACACGATCTTCTATTTGAAAATGCTCGATTTGCTTTTTTACTTTCTCCTCGATACCCGGATATCGATAAATGGAGTTTTTCAGTTCAATATTGATGATTAATGATGATTGCTGGGTCACTAGCTCTAATACTTCCTCTAGAAGCGGAATGGATACAGCACCGGTTTCTTCATAGAAAGAATGACTCGCATCTCCTGCTTTTAATTCTTCATATGTATGGTCTTTTACTAAACCTTTCATATTCGTTGTTCTGTTCAGTTTCTCATCGTGAATGACAGCAAGCCTGCCGTCTTTTGTCAGCTGAACATCCAGCTCAATTCCGTCTGCTCCCGAATGGAGTGCATGCTCGAAGGCTATCATGGTGTTTTCAGGATAGATGCCTTTAAAGCCTCTGTGTGCAAAAATTTTCGTCATAGGTCACCTCTAAATATGATGCTTCCTTTCATTATGACGTGTCTTTTTTCGTTTTTCCAGTTTGAGCACATAAAAAAAACCTCTTCTGATTCGTACGAAGAGGTTGACAGATAAATTCGATCACGTAATCGCTCTGATGGCTTGCTCTGTCGTCTCTGCGTCAAGAGCAAAAAGGGAAGAAACAACTGCGACTGCTGTAACAACGGTTACACCTAACAACAACTTTTTCATAAGATAACCTCCACTTTCTTTTGAAGTATTTGTGCATCGAATTTCTTTTCAAGAAAACGAATGGCATTTTGATAGTCATTTCGTTCCTTGAAGTATTTCGATATTTGTTCAGACAAATCCTCAAGCTCCACATATAATCTATTTTTTTCTATGTAGTCTAATTTTTCAGAGAATACGTCTGCTGCCCCACTATTCTCGCACATCAAATCTAAAATTTCAAATTTTACTATATATTCATTATTTTGGATATCGCAGCTATACAGAATACCCTCTTTAATATATTCCCTCGCCTCTTGATCTCCTAGATGAACCAAGGCATTTGCCAGAACATATAAAGATTGGATGTAATAATGGCTATTGTCACGGTGAATTTGAATGCCCATCCCTTTTTTGGCATAATGTGCGCTTTTTTCATAATCATGCTTTGCATAATAAAGAACAGCTAAATTGTGATAGCATTTCCCAATCAGCACTTCATTGTTAATACGCTTACTTTTTTCAAGTGCTTCTTGATACTTTTCCTCTGCTTCATTGAATTGGAATAAATCAATACAATTACTTGCATGTAAAATCAAGCTGTCAATCGCCTGCGCTGTGTACTCTTCATGTGCTTTGAATGTATCAATGGCTTTTTTAATATGATTAATGGATATGAAATTTTGTTTCAGTTCGTAATAGATCGAAGCAACCTTATGGTGAAAAGTTCCTACTTCCAGGTCTTCATTCACACGTTTTAACCGCTGTTCTGCAATTTTGTAAAAACTAATGGCTTCATCATACTTTTTCACATATGCAGCATATTGACCTTTGTAAAAGTAAAAATAAAAATTAATAATGTCATCTGCTTTCTCATCGAGCGTTCCGACACTTTTCATAATTTGATTGGCTTTTTCAATATTTCCAAGTAACATTTCATGTCTGCCGTCAACAAGCTGATAATAAAGGAGAACTTCACGGTCTTCATCTGTATTTTTTAGCAAATTCTGAATTTTCTCTTTATAGACAGCAGATTTTTCTAGGTCATTCTGAGAAATGACCCTCGTCCACTTGCTAATTTCGTTCGCTACCTCAGCAGAGTGGATTTTCAGCTTTCCCATAACCTCACCCTCTTCTTTTCATTATTATAGCATAGTAAAAGAATGTGAAAATTATTAAATTCGACAATGGGAATATTCAGTTCAAATGGCACAATCTCTAAGAAGCCAGTGACTTTAAAACGCCAACCAATCAGGTCAATAGAAATAGAACTTTCGATCTCGTTTGCTTTAATTACCAAATCCATAAGACCTTTTACTCTCATCCTTTTTCTTACGAATGAGCGTTTTCTTCTTCTATTTTGAAGACTTAACGATCAATTGGCGCAGCTGATTACCACTACTTTATGTTATTTTTATTTTATTCATGCTTTATTTTTCATTTTATTCTGAAAATAAAGCTGCCCGTTTGTCCAATTTAAACATTAAGATGATTTTATCAACCTAACCAATTTTTGACAACATCTTTCAAAATAAAAAACGTCTCTATGAAGAAACGTTTTTTCATAAAAAATATACTAGCTTGCTCTATGCTCTAAACGCAGACGATCAGCTACCATGGCAATAAATTCTGAATTCGTTGGTTTCGCTTTTGACATGCTGACAGTATAACCAAAGAGTGAGGAAATGGAATCAATGTTTCCTCTGCTCCAAGCGACTTCAATGGCATGACGAATCGCTCGTTCTACCCTGCTGGCAGTCGTGTTAAATTTCTTTGCAATGTCTGGGTACAACACTTTAGTAATACTTCCAAGAAGCTCAATATCATTGTACACCATAGAAATCGCTTCTCTTAGGTATAAATAGCCTTTAATATGAGCGGGCACGCCAATCTCATGAATAATCGTCGTAATGCTCGCATCTAAGTTTTTACGTTTCGGTTCAGGTTTGTTACGAAGAACACTGTTTTGGATAGATGAAGATCGATGGGTAACTTGTGTGCCGTTTCCACTGACTTGACGAATATGACCTACTAGGTTTTCCATATCAAATGGCTTTAAAATGAAATAGGATGCGCCCAAATCAACTGCTTTTTTCGTGACATCTTCTTGTCCAAATGCTGTTAGCATAATCACACTTGGCTGTTTTGTCATTTCATTGTTTTCACGGAGGCGTTCTAGTACAGCAAGACCGTCTAAATGAGGCATAATAATGTCTAAGAGGAGAACATCGGGCTCTTTATCTTTAAATAATGTCAGGCATTCCTGACCATTATACGCCACGCCAAGTACTTCCATATCTTCCTGTCCCTCAATGTACTCTGTCAAAAGGCCAACAAGCTCTCGATTGTCATCAGCTACACACACTTTAATTTTCTCCACGTTCTTTCCTCCCCAATGTCGATTCCTTTAGTCTTTTGCATTTCTCTTCTGAGTGTTCAATTCGACAAAACCATGCTATCACCTTTAAAAAACTTTAATTTTCCGAATAATAGAGCATTATCTAGCTTTTTCTACGTTTTTCTTAACGAATCGACGATTATTGCAATTTGACAACAAGCTTTTTTCCATTTTGTCGAAAAATCTCTTTTTCCTTATTTTATAACATGATGGAAGAGAAAGAAAGGGTAGAAAAAAACTGCCGGAAGATTCGCGGCAGTTTGATGATCAGCTTGCTTTTTTGTTTTTTTGATAAAGATCGATTCCTGCTTCTGACAGCATCCATTCAATGTGTACGCCGTACCCGCTAGTCGGATCATTGACGAATACGTGTGTGACAGCTCCAATGACTTTGCCATTTTGGATGATGGGGCTTCCGCTCATTCCTTGGACGATTCCGCCCGTTTTGCTTAAGAGCCGCTCATCTGTTACCTTCAATACCATTCCTTTAGTTGCTGGGAATTTCTGCGGTGTTGTGCTGACGATTTTAATATCAAACTTCTCCACTTTATCATGATCCACAACCGTTAAAATTTCTGCTGGGCCTTCTTTTACTTCATTTGATAAAGCGACTGGAAGTGGTTTATCTGCTACATGATTTTCAAGCTTTTCGGTTAACGTACCAAAGATACCAAAAGGGCTGTTGCGGGAGATATCTCCTATTGTTTTTCTTTCGGAAGAGAATCTCGCCAATTTTTCTCCAGGATTGCCTCCTGTGCCTTTTTCAATCGATGTCACGGTTGATCTGACAATTTCTCCATTGTCGACAACAATTGGTTTTTTTGTATCCATGTCAGAAATCACATGCCCAAGGGCACCATATTTTTTAGATGAAGGTTCAAAAAAGGTCATCGTGCCGATTCCTGCTGCGGAATCACGAATGTAAAGTCCAATTCGATAGATGCCTTCACTTGCATCTTTTGCGGGTGTTAATGTTGTTTGAAAGGTTTTATGATCTCTCTTTATGAGCAAACGAAGCGTTTCACCCGTTTTCCCTGCTTTTTGGATAAATGGAGTGAGGTCATTCATTTTCTCCATTTTTTGACCATTGATTTCAATGATCATATCCCCTGATTGAATGCCTGCGGCTTCACCTGGTGATTTTTTGCCGTCTGCTGTTGTGATTTGATGAAAACCTACAACGAGAACTCCTACAGAGTGGAGCTTGACGCCAATGGATTGTCCTCCAGGAATGACTTTTAATTCTGGGAGAACGTCAACTTTTGTTTTCTTAATAGGAAATCCTTTAAAATCATAAACAATTTCAGCTTTCCCCGCCTTTTGTCCTGTAATATCCAGCTGATTCTTTTTCTCTGAAAGGCTAAAGGCTGGAGAAGAAGCATTGGCTGACGCTTCAATTGATGTGTCAATCGAGTGCTTCTGTTTTTCAAATACAGCAACATTTGTTGGAATGCTGATGTACTCCTTCACTATGCTCATAAACCCTGTACTTATTAAAGAAACAAGGAGAATCACACCAATGGCTTTTCTCATCTTTTCGGGCATTCATTTTTCACTCTCCTCGCTCCTTACCCACACCAGAACACTCATGTTTTGGCTACATCTTTACTTTTGCCTTCTTCGAGAGGATTTATAACCGGCAGCTTTAGAAAATGATTGGATAAATTGATAAAAGAAAAAGACGATTTTATGGGTATATACGCGGGTTTTTAGACAACATAACAAAAGGCAGCTGACGATTCAGCTACCCTGTTGTTTTAACATCATTTGCTTGGTGCAATAGTTCTTTTGCGTGCTGTTTTGTCAGCTCAGTCACTTCCACACCGGCAATCATCCGGCCAATTTCACTCACTTTTTCTTCATGACTTAATGGTTTGACATTCGTCAGTGTTCTGCCCGCTTTAGAGCGTTTCGAAATGAAAAGATGTGTGTCAGCCATTGCGGCTACTTGTGGCAGATGTGTAATGCAGAGCACTTGTGATCCAGACGCAACTTTGTAAATTTTCTCAGCAATGGCTTGTGCCACTCTGCCGCTGACGCCTGTATCAACTTCATCGAAAATAATGGATGTGACGTCTTGTTTGGCTGAGAAAATACTCTTCACAGCGAGCATGACACGTGAGATTTCTCCGCCAGAGGCTACTTTCGATAAAGATTTCATCGGTTCGCCTGTATTTGTAGAAATGACAAATTGTGCTTGGTCGATTCCATTTTTCCCGAGCTGGACAGGTTTTCCGTCTAATAGCGGACAATCGGTGCTGCCAAAAGGCGCATATCGAACAGAAAAAGCTGTGTCAAATGCTGACTTCTCCATATACAAATCCTTGAGCTCCGTTTGAATTTGCTTGGCTAGTTTTTTGGCCCATTTTTTACGCAGCTCCGAAACGTTAAGTGCTTCGAGCAGGGCATCACGGCTCATCGCATCCAGTTTATTTTTGAGCGTCTGCAGGTGGCTGTCTCGATTTTGGATTTGATCTATTTCTTCTTCAATCTTCGCCGCATACTCCAAAATTTCCTCAACGGTTGTGCCGTATTTTCGTTTTAACTGCTTCATTTCATTCAGCCTGGATTCAATAAAATCAAGACGAGCCGGATCGAATTCTAATTGATCCAGCATGCTTCTCATTTGGAAGGTTGAATCCTCTAATAAGTAGTAGGAGTTCGACACTTGTTCAGATAGCTTCTTCAAATCATCGTTGATCTCAGACACCTGATCAAGCTCGCTTGAGGACATGCCCACCCAATCTAAACCGCCTTGCTCATTACGCAAGGCGTTATATGCGTTTTGAAGTGAGGAATAGATTTTTTCGTAGTTGCTGATTTGATGACGCTCTTCCTGAAGCCTTTCATCTTCTCCCGGCTCTAATTGCGCCGCCTCAATCTCCTCTAGCTGAAATTGCAGTAAATCTAAGCGGTGCACCATTTCCTGCTCATTTTCAGACAGTTGTCTGAGCTTTTGAGCCGTCTTCATATATTGATCATATGCTTCTTGATACTGCAAGAGAGCCGGTGCAATTTCTTCTGCCCCAAATTGATCGAGCAAATGCAGATGATTTTCATCTTCCATGAGCAGCTGGTTATCGTGCTGACCATGTATATCAAGCAAAAGCCGGCCTACTTCCCGTAAAATTGAGATGGTGACAAGCTTTCCATTAATGCGGCATATGCTTTTCCCGCTGTTGTTAATATCACGGCGGAGGATCATCATTTCATCTGATGCGTCAATTCCTTGCTCTTCGCATAAAGCAAATACAGGATGATCGGCTGGTACAAGAAAAAGCCCTTCCAGCTCTGCCTTTTTTTCACCGTAGCGGACAAATTCAGAAGACCCTCTTCCTCCCACGAGAAGTGAGACAGCGTCAATCATGATGGATTTTCCGGCACCTGTTTCCCCCGTTAGAACCGTGAGTCCTTTTTCAAATGAAACCGTTAACTCTTCAATGATTGCAAAGTTTTTAATGGTTAGTTCTGCTAACACTCATTTGACACCTCTTTTTGTAAACCTGATTCTTTATAGAAGCTCTAAAATTTTGCTCGAAACTGTCTCTGTATCATCTGGAGTGCGGCAAATGATTAAAATGGTATCATCCCCGCAAATCGTTCCCATAATTTCTTCCCAATCTAAATTATCCATTAAAGCACCAATCGCCTGAGCATTACCCGGCATTGTTTTAAGAACAATTAAATGACTGGCAGCATCCATTTTAATAAATGCATCCATTAGGGATCGCTTCAGCTTTGACAGCGGGTTAAACCGCTGATCCGCAGGAAGACTGTATTTATATGTTCCATTGTTCGTTGGTACTTTCACTAAATGTAATTCTTTAATATCTCTAGAAACGGTCGCTTGTGTGATGTTATATCCATCGGCTTTCAAAATATCGACCAATTCATCCTGTGTTTCGATTTCTTGGCTTGCAATGATTTCTCTAATTTTAATATGCCTTTGACCTTTATTCATATTTGACCCCCCTAGGCGTTTCATTCTCAGTTTGTCTTTACGTTCTATGTTATATGATGCACAGTTCAAAAAACAAGCATTACGTGAGATACAGCCGATTCTCGTCTTTTGACCATGTAAAAAGGAATAATAGCGAGCTATTATTCCTTTTGTTTCAATGATTTCATGTGTCAGCCGGCTCAGGGCTGTTTTTCTTTTCTTTCAATACAGAATGGGCTTCCTTGACGACCTTCTCAAGTTCTGAAGCAGGAAGAGCCGCATTTACTTCTTGATCAGGATGAAGCACTAAATGAAGCAGAAATTCAATATTTCCGTCTCCACCAGTGATAGGTGAAAAAGATACATCCTTTACATCATAGCCTTCTTTTGCAGCAAATTGATTCATCTCTTCTAGTACACCGAGGTGGACAGACGGTTCGCGCACGATGCCTTTTTTCCCAACAAGCTCTCTGCCTGCTTCAAATTGAGGCTTAACGAGTGCAATACAGTCACCACCCGGAACAAGAATATGCTTTAAAGCCGGCAGAATAAGTTTAAGTGAAATAAAAGATACATCAATCGATGCCACTTCTGGCAATCCTTCAGTAAAATCAGCTGGGACGGAATGGCGGAAATTGGTACGCTCCATGACGATGACTCGGTCATCCTGCCTTAATTTCCACACAAGCTGATTGTAGCCAACATCTACAGCATATGATTTGACCGCTCCATTTTGAAGTGCACAATCAGTAAATCCGCCTGTTGAAGAACCAATATCAATCAGCAATTTCCCTTCAACTGTCAGGTCAAATTCTTTGAGCGCTTTTTCGAGCTTTAACCCGCCGCGGCTTACGTATTTGAGAGGATTCCCTTTCACTGTGAGCGGTGTATCACGAGCAATTTTCTCTCCTGGTTTATCCAAACGGTTTTCATTTGAGTAAACGGTCCCTGCCATGATGGCACGCTTTGCTTTCTCTCTTGTTTCCATTAGTCCTTGTTCGACTAATAAAACGTCAAGTCGTTCTTTCTTTGATGTCATGATCCAATTCCTTTTCTTGGTGCTGCAGGAAGCAGGTCACGTAAAGTCTCAGCAACCTGTGCTTTCGTCAGACCAATTTCTTCAAGCAGAGCATCAACACTTCCATGCTCAATAAATTCATCTGGGATACCCATACGTTCTACTTTGATATGTGATGCCTTCTTGTCGTGTAGATATTCTAATACGCTGCTGCCAAACCCGCCTTGGAGCACAGCTTCTTCAATTGTTAAAATCGGAATCCCTTCAGAAAGAATGTCATTTAGCATCGCTTCATCAAGCGGCTTAATAAACCGCGCGTTGACGACACGAATTGATTTCCCTTCTTTTTGAAGTTCCTCAGCTGCTTGCAGCGCCATTTTAATCGTCGTACCGAATGTTAAGATCACGGCATCCTTCCCTGGACGAAGAACCTCCCAAGACCCAATCGGAATGGTTTTGAGCTGTTCATCCATTTTCACGCCCAGCCCATTTCCGCGCGGGAAGCGCATGGCAATAGGACCGTCATCATACTGAATGGCTGTATTGACCATGTGCTGGCCTTCATTTTCATCCTTTGGCATCATGAGCACCATATTCGGCATATGACGCATGAAGGCAATATCAAACACGCCTTGATGTGTTTCTCCATCAGCACCGACAAGACCCGCACGGTCAATCCCGATAAATACATTGAGGTTCTGACGGCAAATATCATGCAGCACTTGATCATAAGCTCTTTGCAGGAATGTTGAATAAATCGCTAAAAATGGCTTCATATCCTGCGTTGCAAGCCCAGCTGCCATTGTGGCTGCATGCTGCTCAGCAATTCCAACATCAAACATTCGCTCTGGAAATTCCTTTGCGAAACCTTCAAGTTTTGAGCCAACAGGCATCGCAGGCGTGATGGCAACAATCCGCTCATCTTTCCGTGCCAGCTTTCTGACTGTTTCACTGACAAGACCACTCCATGACGGTGCAGCAGCTGCTGGTTTTACAAAATCACCTGTATCAATTTTGTATGGACCTGTGCCGTGCCAAGTCCCAATTTTATCGGATTCTGCCGGCTGATAGCCTTTTCCTTTTTTCGTGATGACATGCAGCAGGACAGGACCTTTTGTTTTCTTAGCATATTCAAGGTTTTCAAAAAGATCTTCATAAGAATGTCCATCGACAGGACCTAAATAAGTAAATCCCATTTCCTCAAAGAACATACCAGACACAAGTAAATACTTGAGGCTGTCTTTAATACGCTCTGCTGTGGCAGCAAGCTTTCCGCCTACAGCTGGGATTCGCTTGAATAAATATTCGAGCTCGTCCTTTACCCATTGGTATTTGCCTGCTGTGCGCAGTCTGCCAAGCATTGTGTGAATCGCACCGACGTTTGGTGCAATACTCATTTCATTATCGTTTAAGATGACGATCATATCTTTCTTTTCATCACCGATATGATTCAAGGCTTCCAGCGCCATACCTCCGGTTAATGCACCATCTCCGATAATCGGCAGGATATATTCATCTGTCCCTTTAATATCACGCGCCGCCGCCATCCCCATCGCGCCAGATAATGACGTTGAGCTGTGGCCTGTTTCCCAAACATCATGCTCACTTTCATTTCGTTTAGGAAAACCGCAAAGTCCTTTATATTGACGAAGTGTATCAAACTCCGCTCCTCTTCCAGTTAACAGCTTGTGAACATAAGACTGATGTCCAACATCCCAAAGGAATTTGTCTTTCGGGCTGTCAAATACTTTATGAAGGGCAACCGTGAGTTCAACGACACCCAGGTTCGGACCAATATGCCCGCCAGAGTTAGCCAAAGACTCAATTAAAAACATGCGAATGTCAGCACTAAGCTCCTCTAATTCTGCATTTGACATTCCTTTTAGAAACGTTGGATTTTTTATTGATAAAAGATCCAATCAGGATCAACTCGCTTTCAACAAAATTTCTATCTACATATATAATGCCTTATTCCTAGGAAAACCAAGCAGGAATAAGAGTTGTCTCATCATGATAAACTGTTTACAGTTTACCACAATTGCTCGAAGACCCTCAAATCTAGGCTGTTTTTAATGATCTCTTGAGGCGATCAGATCACATAACTCATGCAGCAATTGCTGCTCTAATTCAAGATTTGAGACAATTTCTTTTGCACGTGTGATGTGCTCGTGCAGCTTTTCTTTTGCTCCTGAAAGCGTTAATAAAGAAGGGTATGTCGACTTTTCATTCACTGTATCAGAGCCGACCCGTTTTCCTATTTTTTCTTCGCTTCCTTCGAGATCTAAAATGTCATCACGGATTTGGAAAGCAATGCCAATATGATAGCTGAATTCTCTTAGTTTTTCGATATCGTCATCAGATGCTCCTGCCAGCATTGCACCTGCTGTGACGCTGAATGTGAGAAGCTTTCCTGTTTTACGGGCGTGAATGGATTCTAATTCAGCAAGCGGCACTTGTTTTTGCTCTGCTTCCATGTCATCAAATTGACCGCCAACCATTCCTAGTGCACCTGCTGACCTCACAAGCTCATCTACGATTCTGAGCTTTTGGTCAGCAGAGACGCTGCTAGATAGCTGCGATGTAATGAGGCGGAAGCTTTCCGTTAAAAGTGCATCGCCAGCGAGGACCGCGGTTGCTTCCCCGTATACTTTATGGTTGGTCGGCTTTCCTCTGCGAAGGTCATCATCGTCCATGCAAGGAAGGTCGTCATGTATCAATGAATACGTATGAATCATCTCTACAGCACAGCCAACCGGTATGCCATCTTCTTCGTTTTTTCCGTAGGCATGTAATAAAGCAAGAACGAGAACAGGACGAAGTCTTTTCCCTCCAGCTTCAAGAGAGTAAAGCATTGAAGATTTTAGGTCTTCTGGAATCTTCAATTTCTGAACATATGTAAATAAATAATCTTCAATGGCCTGTTTTCGTGTTGTTAAAAAAGCCTGCAAATTACTTGTCACCAGCATCTGCCTCCTTCACTGAGAAAGGAGCCAGCTCACCGTCCTCTTTTAAAATGAAATCCATCTGCTTTTCAACGTGCTGTAATTTTTCATGACAAAGCTTTGAAAGTGTCATGCCTTCTTGGAAATAATGAATGGCTTGCTCAAGTGGTACATCTCCTTCTTCTAGCTTCCCAACGATCTCCTCAAGACCTTTCATCGCTTCTTCAAATGTCATTTGTTCTTCTTTTTGTTTATTTGATTCTGTCATGATGATTGCCCCTCCTTCTCAATAACCTCACAAATCAGACGTCCATCTTTCATGGTGATAGCCAGCTGATCCTTCGTATCGACTTGGTTCACACTTTTAATCAGTTCATCGTCTTTATAGGCTAAACTGTAGCCTCTTTCCATCACTTGAAGTGGATTTAATGCATTTAGTTTACCAAGAACAGATTGGAACTGCGAATGTATTGTTTTCATTTGCACATTCATGCTGCGAACGAGCTGTTCTGTTTCATTGGCGTGGCGTTTTTTCGCCTGAAGCAGCTGCTCTTTTGGATGAAGCGGCTTCAGCCTGTATGTCTGGCGGTCTAGTTGACTGCGTTTTTGTTCAATTTGTCTCGTCAGCTGTTTTTGAAAACGGTCAAATACCAAATCGAATTGCTGCTCTTTTTGCTCCTGCAATCGTTTTGGAAAACGGAATGCATAAGAGGATTGCAGCGCCACAAGACGGTCTTTCGCTTGTGACGTTCGATTTTTCACAGCCCTTGTGAGCCGAATGTCAATGGATTTGATTCGTTCTATTAAATCGGCTGTGCTTGGAACAGCGAGCTCGGCTGCTCCTGTTGGTGTGGGTGCTCTCATATCTGCAGTGAAATCACTGATCGTAAAGTCCGTTTCGTGCCCCACTGCAGAAATGATTGGAATGTCTGATGCGAAGATCGCTCTTGCGACAGCTTCTTCATTAAAGGCCCAAAGTTCTTCGATCGAACCGCCTCCTCTTCCGACAATCAAGACATCACAGAGCTGTTTTTCATTTGCTTCCTTGATCCGTTCTACGATTGAACGGGTGGCATTCTCACCTTGGACTAGCGCCGGAAGCACAATGATTTTCGCCTGCTGATAGCGCCGGTTAATTGTTGTGATGACATCTCGAACAGCCGCTCCTGTTGGGGATGTAATAACACCAACAACCTCTGGAAATTCAGGAATTGGTTTTTTATAGCGCGCATCAAATAAGCCTTCACTTGCCAGCTTTTTCTTCAACTCTTCATAAGCAAGATGAAGAGCACCAACACCATCAGGCTGCATTTCTTTTGCATATAATTGATAGTTGCCGCTTGGTTCATATACTTGAATCCCGCCGCGTACAAACACTTTCATTCCGCTTTTTGGTGAAAAAGGCAGCTTTGCTGCGGAACGCTGGAACATAACAGCTTGCATGCGTGCGTTCTCGTCTTTTAAGGTGAAGTACACATGACCTCTTGAATGAATCTTCACATTGGATAACTCACCTTTGATCCAAATATCTTCTAAATGCGGATCAACATCAAATTTTCTTTTTATGTATTTTGTAAGGGCTGTGACCGTCACAAAGGCTTTTTCACTCATGACGTATTCCTCCTCTTCAAAAACGCACATTCATCCACCGGCAGCATGCAGGTGGATGAATGGATAAAGCTTATGCTAATGTACGTTTTGCTGATTTAACCGTATTGTGTGCAAGCATCGTAATCGTCATTGGACCGACTCCGCCAGGGACTGGTGTAATGTAAGAAGCTTTTTCTTTTGCTTCTTCAAAATCAACATCCCCAACAAGCTTCCCAGTATCCAAACGATTGACTCCTACATCGATGACAATTGCGCCTTCTTTGATTTGGTCAGCTTTAATAAAGTTTGCTCGACCGACGGCAACAACTAAAATGTCCGCTTTTAACGTGTGTTCTGAAATATTTGCCGTTCTTGAATGGCAGTAAGTAACCGTCGCGTTTTCATTTAACAGCAATTGTCCAACTGGTTTGCCGACAATATTACTGCGTCCCACAACGACTACTTCTTTTCCGGAAAGACTGACACCCGTTTTTTTCAGTAATTCAACAATGCCTGCTGGTGTACAAGGAAGGAATGTATCTTCCCCAAGCAGCATTTTCCCGATATTTAATGGATGGAAACCATCCACATCTTTCTCAGGTGAAATACGTTCAATGACGGCTTTTTCAGAAATGTGTTTAGGCAGTGGAAGTTGAACAAGAATCCCGTGGAATTGATCGTTCGCATTGTACTGATCAATCAGCTGAAGCAATTCTTCTTCTGTTAAAGAAGCATCTAAATGATCAAGCTGGAAATGCATGCCCATTGCTTCTGCTGCTTTTTTCTTCCCGCGTACGTAAGAAAGTGAAGCCGGATCATCACCGATTAGAATAACGGCAAGACCAGGTGTGACTCCTTTTTGTTTTAGCTCTTCTACTTCTTTTGCTAATTGTTCACGCTTTTCTTTTGCTGTTTCTTTCCCATCGATGATTGCTGCTGTCATGTCGAATCCTCCTATTGCTGCTTTAGGTCGTTTTTAATGTTTGAAAGTACACCATTTACAAATTTCGGTGCTTTATCATCGCCGAATAATTTGGCGAGTTCAATCGCTTCATTCATTGAGACACTAACTGGGATGTCTTCTTGATACACCATCTCGTACACAGACAGCCTTAAAATGGCTCTGTCTACATTTGCAATACGATCGAGTTTCCAATTCACTAGATGCCGAGAGATCATGTCATCAAGTTTGTCCTTTTCTTCAAGCACACCGAAAACCAGTTCCTCGAAAAAAGGATCTGATTCTTGTTCATCCAGCGCATGTGTAATGGCCTCTTTCGGATCAATATTGCTCACATCAATTTGAAATAATGTTTGTAGCGCCTTTTCTCTTGCAGTTCTTCTTTTCATTATTTACTCCTTTAACCACTTTATCCGCTTGTCGTTAAGCCATACAGAGATCATAACATATTTTGACCGTGGTCGCACCAAGATCCATGCGAGCTGTGACGAAAAACGAATCAATCAACGCGTGACGTTATCAATATTCGGAAATGACCCAAAAATGGGCTTTAAAAAACCAAAGAGGCAATGCCTCCTTGGTTTCACTTGAACCCTTCTTTACATTTCTTGATCTACTTCAGCCTCAGGTGCTTTTGTATCAAATTGAATGCCAACGACATGAATGTTAATTTCATTAATCGTTAAGGCAGTCATATTCAAAAGGGTTTGACGGATATTTTCTTGTACAGCAGTGGATACCTTTGGAATGGATAGGCCAAATTCAACCACACAATACACATCAATTGTGATGCCTTCATCAGAGACATCTACTTTTACACCTTTACGGTGATTTTTCTTACCAAAGCGTTCTGCTACATCAGCAGCGAAATTGCCGCGCATTTCGGCAATGCCTTCGACTTCTGAAGCGGCGATCCCAGCAATGACTTCAATCACTTCTGGTGCAATTTGCACTTTTCCCAATTGATCTTCATCAAGGTTCATTTCAAGCAAATTGTTTTCTGACACGATCATTCACCTCCGAAAGCTGTGATTATTTCATGATTTGGTATGTTTCTAAAAACTTCGTATTAAAGTTACCACTCACAAATGTTTCATGCTCGAGCAATCTAAGGTGGAATGGAATCGTTGTATAGACTCCTTCAATAACGAATTCTTGAAGCGCACGTTTCATTTTCGCAATCGCTTCTTCTCTCGTCTTACCATATGTGATCACTTTTGCAATCATGCTGTCATAATATGGCGGAATCACATAGCCCGGATAAGCGGCAGAATCAACACGTACACCTAAACCGCCTGGCGGAAGATACATTTTAATTTCACCAGCTGAAGGCATGAAGTTTTTCTCTGGGTTCTCTGCATTGATACGGCATTCGATCGCCCAGCCTTCATATACGACATCCTCTTGTGTAAGAGAAAGCTTCTCACCTGATGCAACCTTGATCTGTTCTTTGATCAAGTCTACACCTGTGACCATTTCTGTCACAGGATGCTCTACTTGAATACGAGTATTCATTTCCATGAAGTAGAACTTCTCTTCATTATAATCATAAATGAATTCGACTGTTCCAGCACCTGTGTATTCAACAGCTTCTGCTGCTTTTACGGCTGCTTCACCCATTTGCTCACGGATGTCTGCATTCAGTGCTGGTGATGGCGTTTCTTCAAGAAGCTTTTGCATTCTTCTTTGGATCGAGCAATCACGCTCTCCTAAATGAATCGTATTGCCATGCTGATCTGCAAGCACTTGGATTTCCACATGTCTAAAGTCTTCAATGAACTTTTCTAAATAGACACCAGGGTTCCCAAAGTTTTGCGCCGCTTCCTGCTGCGTGATGGTCACTCCGTTAATAAGCTCTTCTTCTGTACGAGCCACACGGATTCCTTTACCGCCTCCGCCTGCAGTTGCTTTAATAATCACAGGATACCCAATACTAGCTGCTGTTGAAACAGCATCATCAAGATCTTTTACAATTCCTTGAGAACCAGGAACGATCGGGACGCCTGCACTCTTCATTGTTTCACGCGCGACATCTTTCGTTCCCATTTTGGAAATCGCTGACGCAGTTGGGCCAACAAAAATCACATTACATTCCTCGCAAAGCTCTGCGAAGTCTGCATTTTCTGCTAAAAAGCCGTATCCTGGGTGAATGGCATCTGTCCCTGTTAATTTTGCTACACTGACAATATTCGTGACATTTAAATAACTATCTTTAGAAGCAGTCGGTCCGATGCAATATGCTTCATCAGCCATTTGTACATGCAGCGCATCGCGATCCGCTTCAGAAAATACCGCAACAGTTTCAATTCCAAGCTCTTTACAAGCGCGGATAATTCTAACTGCGATTTCTCCTCTGTTTGCAATTAATAGCTTTTTAATCATGATCGTACTCCTTACTCTGCTTTCACTAGAAAGAGGGGTTGTCCGAATTCTACAAGCTGACCGTTTTCAGCTAATACTTCGACGATTTCACCTTTTACTTCTGCTTCGATTTCATTAAACAGTTTCATCGCTTCCACGATACATACAACTGAATTTTCCTTCACCTTAGAACCTGTTGTCACGTATGGATCTGCTTCTGGTGAAGATGAAGCATAAAATGTGCCAACCATTGGGGATGTGATTTTATGCAGATTTTCAGACACAGCTGCCTCTTGTGCAGGGGCTTCGGTCTGAGCTGGAGCTTGTGCTGTAGGAGCTTGTTGAGCTGGAGCTGCTTGGACTGGAGCCACTGGTGCTGGTGCCGCAACTTGCTGAACGACTTCTTTATTTTTCTTCAGTTTGATTTTTGCACCTTCGTTTTCGTACGTAAACTCATCGATTGTAGAGTCGTCAATTAATTTAATCAGTTCATGAATTTCTTCGATTTTTAACATGGATTTGCACCCCTATGTATGGATTTATCTTTTTATTATAGGCTAGTACTAAAAGTACATACTATAACCATCTTACAGGAGGATTTCAATGAATTCAACTACTATTGTGGCGAAGCGTCTCACGAAAGCACCTTGGAAGGGGCGTCAAGCCGCATCAAAAAACGCCCTTTTCGGCAAAGGGCGCCAGTTCATTTTTTATTGATTAGTGGGCTCAAAAGTGACAGCTACGTTATCAAGACCTCTCATTTCTTTTGTGACCATATCAATAATATCGGCCGCTTGAGACTTTGATTTTTTATCAGAACGAACCGTGATGCTCACTTTATCTCCTTCAGCACTTACGAGCGCATCTTTATAGCCTTTTGTTTTGATCAAGGTCTCGAGCTGACGCTCAGTCCCTTCTGCCTCACTAAGTGCGGTCATTTGATCATATGCTTCACTTTTTTCTTGTGCTGTTGCATCGTCACTGGACACGATTTCGTTGAATTCTTCGCGCTGCTTGCTTCGTTTATCTTCAAGTTCTAGTCTGTATGTTGTAAAAAGCTCATCATCTGTTTGCTCTGACACAGCCTTTCCTTCTTCACCGCTTGTTTCGATATCCTCTTGTTTGCCGTTTGTTTCTTTGTCAGTGGATTTCTTATCAGCGCCTTTTTCCGTTCCTTTATCCGTCCCTTTTTCTGTTTCAACCTTTTTCTCTTCAGTGCCTTTTGATTTCGTATCTTCTACTGTCACTGCATTTTCACCCTGTGGAGACATGATATAGTACACACTTAATACGACAACTAAACTTAGCATCGTTAATAGCCAAACCGTTTGTTTTTTTAACATCATTCCGAATCCTCCTTGATTTTTTTAGGGGCAACAGCCACTCTATGGCTCGGTACATCAAGCACTCGTGTAACCGCTTCAATGATGGTTTTCTTTATTTGAACGTTGTCTACTCCTTGAGCAACAACGAGGACACCTCGGATTTCTGGTTTTTTCGTTTGAACAACGACTGGTGTTTCTTCATTGCCATTTTTGATAATGACGACTTCTTCTTCCTTTGTTTGATCGGTGACACTTCGCACGCCGCCTTCTTTATCTGTTTCCTCGGTCGTTGTACTTTTATTGGATTTGTTTTTTTCAAACACTTTTAAGGAAGTTGCATCTACATTGACCACAATTGATACATCCTCAACGCCGATGATGGTCTCTAAAATTTCTTTCAGCTGATTTTCGTATTCTTGCTCCACGTCCTCAATTGAATTCTTTGGTTTACCTGAGGATGCCGGTTTGAATACCTCCTGCTCTTCTGAGGATGTTTTTTTAGATGCAGGAACCGCAGCTTGTTGTTTGCTTGATGGCGGTGACAAGATCTGACTGACTAACATGAAAGATACGCCGATAATGAATACAAGCAGCAAGTAATGGTGCTTCGTTAATTTAGGTTTCCCTTCACCTTTTTCAGGCGGCTGGAAGAATGATTTCAGCTTTTGTTTCCAGTCCTTGTTATTCATGATCTGCTGCGTCACCTCCCTCAATGTTCAGCGCGATGTGCTCAGGACTCGTATTCCAAACATCAGCAAGTGTCTCTTTCACCCTCGTGATCTCTTTGCTAGAAGATTCAGCGCTTTCCTCCTTTTGCCTGGAGAGATCAATGTCCACCTTTGCCACCGTTTCTACAGCATCACCTGTGAGCGGGGAAAGAACTGCTTTGATGCGAAATTGATCCGCCTCCATATTCTGATCCAGATGCTCCTCATCAGCCAGCACTTCTACGTGTTTCATTTCATAGCTCTCCTTCTCCAGTGGCTCCTTTGCGCTTTTTTCTAGTTGGACAGCCATTTGCTTTAAAATATATGCACGCTGAGAGGCTTGTATTTCTTTTTTTTCTAAATTCATCTGATTTTTTATTTCTTCTGACTGCGCTTCTTCCTTCCCTTTCATCAATTCTGAAAAAATTTGATCAGGATCTGCTCGAAATAAAGCAAAAATCGGATTGAGCATTACCACGATTAGCAGCAGGCTGACGACCATTTTTGCATACTTTTGCATGCTTGAATTGGGAAGCAGAAGATCAATAACAATCGCAAATAAGATAAAGAGAATAATACTAGTGATCCATTCCGTGAGAAAGCTCAAAAGGTGTCCCCTCCTTACTTCATCATCATGGTCAGGTTACCCGCAGTAATGATGACGGTAATGCTTAAAAAGAACATAAGCGACACAACAGCAAGTGCGGCAAATATATACAGCACACTTTTTGAGATGACATCAAGACAGCTGATGATGGGTCCGCCCCCTAACGGCTGAAGGACGGCAGCAGCAAGCTTATAGATAAGGGCTAACGAAAGTACTTTAATTGCCGGGAAGGCGGCAATTGAAATCAAAATGGCGACCCCAACTAGTCCGACTGTATTTTTGAGTAAAACTGAGGCACTGATCACGGTATCCGTCGCATCTGTAAACATTCTGCCTAGGACAGGGATGAAGTTTCCGGTAATGAATTTGGCTGTACGAAGAGCGATTCCATCCGTAACGGCAGCAGATGCACCCTGAACGGAAATGACGCCGAGAAAAACGGTTAAAAAAACGGCAAGCCCGCCAATTGCCACATTTCTTAACAGCTGGGCAAGCTGGGTGACCTTGTATTGTTCGGTCAGCGTACTAATAATGCTCAATATCGCTGATAAAAAGATGAGCGGGAGAACAACATACTGAATGAAAACACCGCTCGTGTTCATTAAAAATAAAATAACGGGATGAAAGAATCCGGCTGAGACAAGCCCGCCTGATGAAGCAATAAGCGCTAGTAAAAGAGGAATAAGAGCAAGAATAAAACTGGTCATCGTTTGAATAGCCTCTGTTGCATAGGAAATCGCCACATGAAAGCTGTTGAGTGCAATAATGATCAGCACCATATAAACAAGAGCATATGCGACTTTGCTGACGGTGCTTTGTTCAAAAGCATTTTGCAAAAGCTGCAAAAGCGAACAAAAGATGGTGAGTAAAATCAGAGTACCTAGGAGCTTTCCGTTTGCAATGACCTCGTGAAATAAATAATGTACAAAGGCTTTCAGCCATGTTTGGGGAGACAGCTCTTTATCGCCGTCAATCATTTCCTTCACTGTGCCCTTTTGGCTTTCTGGCAAAAAGCCGCCATACTCGTCCAATATGGTTTCCCAAAAGTCACTGATGGAATGAAGCTCAAGTGCATCAGCCTGTCCATTCGCCACTTCTTCTGCTGCTGGCTGTTCATTAGATAAAGCTTCTTTTTCTTCTGCACCTGCATGGGGAGCAATCAGCCAAAAGAAAAGCATCAATCCTATAACAGCAGTCACCCGTTTCATTGTCATCACCTCTTTTCATTTACGTCATGGACGGGATCATCCCTAAGATCGTCTCAATGATGACTGTTAAAATCGGGACTGCCATAACCAAGATGAGGATCTTGCCGCCTAGCTCTATTTTTGATGCAATGGCACCTTGTCCAGCATCCTTTGTCAGCTGAGCGCCAAATTCCGCAATATAGGCAATGCCAATGATCTTCAATATGGTTTCAACATACTTCATATTGACGCCGGCACTTGCCGCAATTTTTTCAATCATCGAGATAATGGCATAGATTTGATCAATTAAATAAAGGAAAATCACACATCCGGTAAAAACCACAAGCATAAAGGCGAAGGTTGGCTTTTGTTCTTTGACGATTAATGCTAAAAAAGTAGCGATTAAACCAAGTCCAACAATTTGTATGATTTCGATTTGTAAGCCCTCCCCTATCCTTGAAATAGAAATACGGCTTTAATCTTTTTAAACAAATCGTCTACAATGGTTGCCACCATAAACAAAATGTAGATAAACCCAAGCAGCGTCACCCACTGAGCGTACTCTTTCTTCCCCATTTGGTCTAAAATCGTATGGAGAAAGGCCACGACGATGCCTACTCCGGCAATTTGAAAAATGACGTTTACATCAACGCCCATGCTCTCGACTCCCTTCCTCTCACATCAATAAAAGAATCAGTAGTAATCCGCTTAAAAACCCGAGGCTTCTGACCATTTTTTCATTTTTTGCTTGGGCGATTTCAGCTTCTTTCTCCTCTGATTCCAAATGGCCTAAAGCAAGCTTGATATACTTTTGCTGAGAAGTGACATCATGCTGGCCAAGTGTTTCTCCAAAGTGTTTCAATGCCTCATATTCGCCTTTTTTCAATACGGTTTTTTTCCAAACATCCTCAAGACTTTCGTTCCATGCATGCCGTGCAGAAAAAGTCCCCACTTTCAGCTTTTCTGCAAATTGTTCAAACAGCTGATTCACAGGAGGACCTACCTGTGCTGCAATTTGCTCTGCCGCCCGCGCTAAAGGGGTTTGACCATACATAATTTCAGCTTCAAGAGACTGGAGAGCAAACCGCAGCTGCCGAATTTGTTTAGGTCTGTCACTATATCGTTTGGCAAACTCGAATCCTCCCCAAGTCGTGGCCGCGACAATGAAAATAGCGCCAATGAGCTTTAACACACTCCCCGCCTCCATTTCATCTCTTGGCCGTCTCGGTCGTACATCCGCCCGATCGTGCCTGGCCCATTGTTTCGATTTAATTCAACATATCGTTCAAACACACGAAGCTTCCATAACGGTTTAAATGAAGGACGTTTATATACATCTTCAAGTGAATAGCCATGAGCTGAGACGATGATGCCTACTCCGGCATGAATCGCTTCTAAAAGTGCCTCGACATCCTCACTTTTTCCGATTTCATCGACAATCATGACCTCTGGGCTCATAGACCGAATCATCATCATCAACCCTTCAGCCTTTGGACACGCGTCGAGTACATCAATCCGGTGGCCAAAATGGTGCTGCGGGACCCCTCTTATACATCCGGCGATTTCAGAACGCTCATCAATAATGCCTGTTTTTCTAGGAGGGATTGTCTTTGTGCCGGTACTAGCAAGACGTGCTATATCCCGCAGCAGTGTGGTTTTCCCCGTTTGCGGGGGACCGATGATGAGTGTATTGTGCCAGTGTTCTTCATATAAATAAGGAAGAAAAGGAAGCGCAATCCCGATTTTTTCTTTGGCAATGCGGATATTAAATGAAGAGATATCTCTTAACCCTTTGACGAATCCGTTTTCAACGATCACCTTTCCTGCAAGTCCCACCCGGTGTCCGCCAGATATGGTGATATAGCCCTGTTTTAGCTCTTCCTCAAGTGTATACATGCTGTAATTGCTCAGTCTGCCTAAAAGCTGAGACGCATCTTCCCCTGTTGTGTGATAAGAAAGAAAACGTGGTTTTCCTCCTTGCATCAGTTCTATAGGACGATCCGTGCGAATGCGGATTTCTTCTATTTGCGCCCATTCTGCCTCTTTCAGCAGTCTGAGTTCTTGTCCAATCGAGTGCGGGAGAATATCCAACAAACTCCGCAACGAATTCCCCTCCTTTTTTTCTTCTCTAAAATGTATGATGTGAGCCGTTAATTATGCCAAGCCGTTTCACTTATAGATCCCAACGAGAATAAACACGACACCAATGAAAATAAACACGAGCTTGGCATAGGATAGCTGCCCTGCAATTTGATAGATTCCAATCGTCATCGTGATAATAAAAATGAGCGGTCCGATAATCGCCAATATACTATTGATGACTACCGCTTTCCGTACATCATTTGTGATTAAAATGAGGATGGCGGCCGTCAGTTCAATGGCGGCAGATAAAAACCTCATACCTGCCATTGCAGCGACTGACGGGTGTAGACCTGGGAGAAATTGTTTCATATAGAACCTCCAGCTTTTTTTACACTATATGCTTGACCAGCTGGAAGTAGTCTTGTTTTTCAGGAAGGAAGAGAGATGAATGAGAGAATTGAGAGAAGGCCTGTCTTGAGGAGTCATTTTTCCAATAAAAAAAGGCTGTAAACACGAGGTTTACAGCCTTTTTTCGTTCATTACGCTCTTGAAACGTATGAGCCGTCTGATGTATTAATCACTAGTTTATCTCCTTGGTTCACAAAGAAAGGAACGTTGACGATTAAACCAGTTTCAGTTTTTGCAGGTTTTGAACCGCCTGATGTTGTGTCACCTTTAATACCAGGCTCTGTTTCTACTACTTCTAGTTCTACTGTGTTTGGAAGTTCTACTCCAAGTGTTTCAGCACCGTACATCACGATTTGAACAGACATATTTTCAAGCAAATATTTCAGCTCATCTTTAATTTGTGCTTCACTAAGTTCAAGCTGCTCATAGGAGCTTGTATCCATGAAAACATGCTGATCGCCATTTGCATACAAGTATTGCATTGTTTTTGTTTCAATTTGAGCTTTCGCTACTTTTTCGCCTGCGCGGAATGTTTTTTCTTGAATGGCACCAGTACGAAGGTTACGCAGTTTCGAACGAACAAACGCTGCGCCTTTCCCTGGTTTTACGTGCTGGAAATCCACTACTCGCCAAATACCGCCGTCCACTTCAATTGTCAGGCCAGTACGAAAATCGTTTACTGAAATCATTTTGTCATCCTCCTACATTTCACCATCATAATATGATAAGTTCTTTCGGTGAGTGGGTCAATCGTTTATTGCCGTCAGCTGTCAGGACAATATCATCCTCAATTCTCACGCCGCCGACATCTGGCAAGTAAATTCCCGGCTCAACTGTGACGACCATTCCCTCTTCTAAGACGACCTCTGATCGTGAGGAAAGGCCTGGCGCTTCATGTACTTCCATACCTAGTCCGTGCCCGGTTGAATGCCCGAAGTATTGACCATAGCCATACTTTTCAATGATGTCTCGTGTGATGCGGTCAGCTTCTTTTCCTGTTAAGCCTGGCTTGATTCTATCCACACCAGCGTTTTCTGCTTCTAATACGATATGATAAATTTCCTTGAGCTTGTCGCTTGGTGTTCCGACAGCAATCGTTCTTGTCATATCAGAACAATAGCCTTTATAGTAAGCACCGAAATCGAGTGTCACTAAATCACCAGATTCAATTACCTTTTCACTCGCTCTCCCGTGTGGCAGGCTTGAACGAACACCTGAGGCTACAATCATATCGAATGAAGATCCTTCAGCACCTTCTTTTCTCATGAAAAATTCAAGCTCGTTCATGACAGCAATTTCCGTCAAGCCCGGCTTGATGTAAGTGAGAATATGATCAAAGGCGTGATCTGCAATCTTCGCAGCTTCCTCTAATATCTTAATCTCTTCACTAGACTTAATCAAGCGCAACTTTTCAACTGATTCAGAGACTGGAACAAGCTCTATACCACCTGCTTTGGCTGCGTACTGCTGGTACGTGGCAAATGTCATATGGTTTTGTTCAAAACCAAGGCGTTTTACTCCAAATTCCTTTGCCGTTTGGGCAGCCGTTTCCACAATGTTTCCTTTATGTTCAATGATGTCATAGCCTTTGACTTGGTCCTTCGCTTGCTCTGTATAGCGGAAGTCCGTGATAAAAGCTGCCCGGTCCTTTGAAACGACAGCAAGACCGGCAGATCCGGTAAAGCTGGTCATGTACTGTAAATTAAAGCTACTCGTAATGACAAGGCCATCGATCTCTAATTCGCTTAAAAGTGTTCTTAGTTTTTCAAGCTTCATGATACTGCTCCCCCTTCACTGACTAAATAACGAATCGCCAATTTATACCCTTCTAAGCCAAGTCCAACGATTTGCCCTTGGCATACTGGAGCAAGTACAGAATGATGGCGGAATTCTTCTCTCTTATGAACATTTGTGATATGTACTTCAATGACTGATAAAGAAATACTTGCAATGGCATCTCTCAGCGCATAGCTGTAGTGGGTAAAAGCACCCGGGTTAAACACGACACCATCGTACTGATCTTCTGCTTCATGGAACGCATCAATCAAATCCCCTTCGTGATTTGATTGAAAGAACGTTAACTGGATATTTGCTCGTTCTGCAAACTGGAACAAATCCGTTTCTAAATCTGTCAGCGTCTTACTTCCATAAACAGCAGGCTCTCTTTTGCCAAGCCTATTTAAATTGGGTCCATTCAGCACAAGAAAATGAGGCATATGAACACTCCTTCACCCTAATTTAATCTATATCGATATCTGTTTCTTTTTCCTTAGAAACCTTTCGTTTCCAAAAATATTTTATCATATGAATAGATGATTTACACTTTATTCTGTCTTTTTCCCGAGTGCCCTCGCAAGCTTCTGACTCGTCAATTCATTATATTCAAACGAAATGCTGTACCCGACAAACATGCCATATAAAATATATAGGCAAAATGTCGTGATAATGGTGCTTTGCTGCAACTCTTGTACTTGCTTTACATCTGGGAAAATGGGATTAAACACGTAAAAAACGAGCAGCCATAAAAGCCCGCCATATATCAAACCCATCCAAAAACCTTTGATCCTTTTTAAAAGCCCATAATAAATAAAGGCCGCTCCAATCGATAAAATTCCTAACAGCACAATACTGATAAAAGTGCCAAGTCCTCCCTTTTTCCAATCTCCAAGCACAAATGGCTGAAGCAGCATATTGGGACTCACCTCTGAAAAATGAAACACATGGGTCAGAAACCCGATAAAGCCCCAAAAAACACCGCCGACAAAGCCAGCAGCAGCTGCCCTTGCCACCAGTGATGACGTTTGCACGGACTGATTTTTTTCATCTTGGTTTTTCTTTTCATCACGTTTCAATTGTGAACACCTCCAGCAAGTAGTATGTCCAAAATGTCATGAAAAAAAAGATTTCCATGCGTGTGTGTAAAATTTTTATAACAGGGTATACTGGCTAAAAAGAGGTAGATAGAATTCTAGTAGATAATCGACCTGTGCGCTAGTGATTTCCCCTCATTTCCTGTACAATAAAGGTATAAGGAAATGCATGTAAATTACAGGAAACAGGCAGGTTGATGAAATATGTCCAATCAAACAAAACCTCCAGCATATGGAGGGCAGGCAGTTGTCGAAGGTGTCATGTTCGGAGGTAAAAAGAACTATGTGACAGCGATTCGGCGAAAGGACCAGTCCATTGAGTTTTTGAAGCTTCCCCGGACCTCCAATAAACGAACCGCCTTTCTCAAGAAAATCCCCTTTGTCAGGGGTGTTGCTGCACTTGTTGAAGCAAGCGCAAACGGCAGTAAGCACTTAAACTTCTCCAGTGAGCGATATGACTTAGATCCTTCTGAAGATCATACTCTTGAAAAAGAACAAAAAGGCTCGAAATTATCAATGATTTTCGGCATTGCTGTGATCGGAGTTCTCTCTCTTCTCTTTAGTAAATTTGTCTTTACACTGGTACCTGTCTTTTTAGCAGAGCTGGTGCGTCCCATCTTTTCAGGGAATTTCGCACAAATCGCAGTTGAAACATTCTTCAAATTGGTCCTTTTATTAGGCTATATTTACTTTATTTCCATGACCCCTTTAATTAAAAGAGTATTTCAATATCATGGGGCAGAACATAAAGTCATAAACTGCTATGAACAGAACCTTGACATCACAGTGGAAAATGTCCAAAAGCAATCCCGTCTGCATTATCGATGCGGCAGCAGCTTTATCTTATTCACTGTCATTGTCGGGATGTTCGTCTATTTACTCGTACCGACAGATCCTTTATGGGTGAGAGTTCTGAACCGCTTGGCGCTCATTCCGGTTGTTCTGGGCATTTCATTTGAAGTGCTTCAGCTCACCAACAAACTCCGAGAAGTGCCTGTGCTTAAAGTGCTTGGCTATCCTGGCCTTTGGTTGCAATTGCTCACAACAAAAGAACCCTCTGACGATCAAGTCGAGGTAGCCATTGCAAGTTTTAATGAACTTCTTCGTTTAGAGGAAGCGTCTCTGAAACAAGCGTCAGATTCTGCTCATCAAGTGATCTAGCTTATAAATCCGGTAAATTCCTTCGGAGGTGGACAGTTATGAATCGCCGAGTACATCCTGCTTTTACCATTATTTTCGCTTTAGGTGTTTTTGGATTTGTGTACTTACTCACAACGAACCCTGGCAGACTTTTTACCATGCTGCTATCTGTTGTGATCATTGGAGCGGCTCTATTTTTCCTATTTAGATGGCTGATGAATCGAAGAACTGGAACAGAAGGCAATCTTTATCGTAAAGCAGTCAAACAATCAAAACGTCGCTACCAGCAGCCTAAACCAAAAACGAAAAGCCAGATGAAAAATCGGGTCACTCATCTGCGAAGCGTGCCGACTGACCACAAGTCTAAGCCCGTCCTTCTCAAAAAGAAAAGCCAAACACATTTGACTGTGATTGAAGGCAAGAAAAACAAAAAGAAGAATCGCGCCTTATTTTAAAATGTCCAGCTTTTTAAAAATTGCTCGGCCTTCTGTCTGCCTAGATCGACGAGCGCCTTTTTCTTTTCTGTCATGAGTTGAAAATCAGTGGCAATGACGTGTTCTACAGGAATAAAAATAATATGACGTTCGTGTTTTGTGGCGATATGTCTTTCGTCATGAGCACCACGCATCGTTTCAAAAAGAGCGCCAAACAGTTCAAACGCATTGCGGATGGAGTGTTGAGGGCGTTCTTTTTCGTTTGGCGTTAATGTGACACCGACGAACGGTCTTTTTTTCTCTTCAGCAAACAGCCAAATTGGAAAATTGCTAAGCACTCCTCCATCTACAATGGTACAAATGCCTTTTGAAGACTTCAGTTTGACAGGTTCGAAAAAATACGGCAGGCTGCAGCTCATTCGAATGGCCCTCGCAACGGAAAACCGCTCTGGATTTAAGCCGTATGAAGGAAGGTCGTCTGGCAGCACGAGGATTTTTCCATTCGTTAAATCGGACGCAACAATTTTCAGCGAATCTTTTTTGAGGTCTCCAAACACGGTGACCCCTTTTCGTTTTAGCACATCGGTCAGCCATTTTTCCAGCCGGTCTCCTTTATAAAGACCGAGACGCCAGTAAATGGATACCCACCTGAGCATTTTAAACGGGATGAATTGACATCTCCTATCAAGCAATTTGTGTTCATCCATTTCATCTAAAAGCGTCCGAATTTCCTGGCTTGTAAAACCTGCTGCGATGAGTGAAGCAATGATTGCTCCAGCACTTGTACCAGCAAGGCGGACAAATTGAAATCCTCTCGCTTCAAGCGCTTCATAGGCACCTGCAAGCGCTGCCCCCTTAATGCCTCCACCTGAGAACACACCATCTATCTTCATCAAGGAGCCCCCTTTGATTTCACGCTAATAATAGTGTAGGAGCATTTGCTTTCAATTAGAACTTTAATCAAAAAGGACACCCTTAGCACGGGTGTCCTTTTTGATTAAGATTCTTGATTTGTTTGTTCGTTTTTCTTTTGAATCGCTTTCAGCTGAACAGATCGCTCATCGTTTTCTTCGAAAAATTGAACGAGATCGCCGATGCGGTCAATGCTGTTCCAGCTGAGATGATGTTCAATGCCTTCTACATCATCATAAATTTTCTCTTCATCTACACCAATGATTCTTAAAAATTGCTCTAGCAGTTCATGTCTATATACGAGACGTTTTCCAATTTTTTTGCCTTTCGGGGTTAAAATTAGACCACGATACTTCTCATAAATGAGGTATTCATCTTTATCTAGCTTCTGAACCATTTTTGTTACAGAGGAGGGATGGACAGCGAGTGCTTCTGCAATATCAGAGACTCTGGCATATCCTTTTTCTTCTATCAGCATATAAATTTGTTCAATGTAATCTTCCATACTAGGCGTAGTCATAAAACCCCTCCATAATGCACCTTTACTTAATAATCAACCCAATTCTACACCAACGTTCATTAAAAAACAAGGAGAGTCCATCGTCTTAACGCTTGTAATTCCAATCATCTGAGGCATATTTCGTTTTGGCGAGATGATGGACAAACGCTAATTCTTCATCTGTCAGCTCATAAGGTTCAAGCTCAATATTTAATCCTTTTTCAAATCCTCTTTTAAACGCAGCACGCGCATCGTCTATTGTACAAGTTCGGTCTGAGATTTCATTGATGGCAACCGCTTTATTTTTAAAGCTTCGCTGCATCCGCTCTCTCACCCGGTCGTTTGGATAAAGGAACAAATCGAACAATTTGTCTTCATCAAGGTCAATTAAAATAGATCCATGCTGGAGGATGACTCCTTTTTGTCTCGTCTGAGCACTGCCCGCTACCTTTCTGCCTTCTACAACAAGCTCGTACCATGAAGGGGCATCAAAACATACAGATGATCTTGGGTTTTTTAAGCTTTCCTTTTCTTTATCTGTACGAGGAATGGCAAAATACGCATCGAGTCCCAGCTCTTTAAAGCCCTCTAAAATGCCTTCTGAAATAACGCGGTACGCCTCTGTCACCGTCGCTGGCATTTCTGGATGTTCTTCTGACACAATCACGCTGTAGGTCAGCTCCTGGTCATGAAGTACTCCCCGTCCTCCGGTTGGTCTGCGGACAAATCCAAGACCATATCGCTTGACGGCATCTAGGTTGATTTCTTTTTCAACGTTCTGAAAATACCCAACAGATAATGTCGCCGGATCCCATCCATAAAAGCGGATAACAGGTGGGATGAGCTTCTCACTATGCCAATAAAGTAAGGCTTCGTCCATTGCCATGTTAAAGGCAGGGTCTTGGTTTCCTGAATCAATGAAACACCATTTCTCTTTTTGCATATAAAATCCCTTCTCTTTTACGTAGTCAATGTTAGATGATGGTGGTGACCACCGGTTTTCTCTCTTCATCAGTCTATCAAATAGGGACGGAATTGAAAATAATTCTTACCATTTATGATGACAAGTTTCTTATGCTTTACTATAATAGTATTTGTCTAAAACGTACCATCAGACAGGCTACTGTGCTGATGCTCAAGAAGGAGTCGAGTTGTATTGTCAATATTCAACTATATCGTCCTCTCACTTTGTGGACTTTTCGTTCTTTATTCCATCGGCAGCTACATTTATCAGCAGCGCATTATGAAAACGCTGACGGAAGAAGAATTTATTAAAGGTTACCGCAAAGCCCAGCTCATTGATGTGAGAGAGCCAAATGAGTTTGAAGGCGGACATATTTTAGGGGCAAGAAATATCCCCCTTTCCCAACTAAAGCAGCGCAAAAATGAAATACGTCCTGACAAGCCTGTTTATCTCTATTGTCAAAATAATTTCAGAAGCGGAAAAGCAGCCCAAACTTTACGTAAAAACGGCTGCCGTGAGATTTATAATTTAAAAGGCGGCTTTAAAAAATGGGGCGGCCGCATCAAAACGAAGAACTAACAAAAAAGACTCTGGGAGCATGATTCCCCCTGAGTCTTTTTTCTTTATTTTCTTTCAAAAACGAGAACTGGATTCCGCGCGGCTTTTGTTTCGTCCATACGTTTGACAACCGTAGTATGCGGCGCTTCCTGCACCACTTCAGGATTCTCTTCTGCTTCTTTCGCAATTTGAATCATTGCTTCGATGAATGCATCAAGTGTTTCTTTTGATTCTGTTTCAGTCGGTTCAATCATGATACATTCCTCAACATTAAGCGGGAAGTAAATCGTTGGCGGATGATAGCCAAAATCAAGTAATCGTTTGGCAATATCCAATGTCCGCACACCTAATTTTTTCTGACGTTTACCTGAAAGGACAAATTCATGCTTACAGTGACGATCAAACGGCAAATCGAAATGAGCACTTAAACGGCGCATCATATAGTTCGCATTTAACACGGCATTATCGGTTACAGCCTTTAAGCCGTCTGGACCCATAGAGCGGATGTACGCATAAGCTCTGACGTTAATGCCAAAGTTGCCATAGAATGGCTTCACGCGCCCAATTGATTCTGGACGATCATCATCAAAGTAAAAACGGCCTTCCTTCTTCACAAGCACCGGCTTTGGCAAATACGGAATCAAATCCTTTTTGACGCCAACAGGACCTGAGCCGGGACCTCCGCCTCCGTGCGGGCCTGTAAAGGTTTTATGAAGATTTAAGTGGACAACATCAAATCCCATATCCCCCGGTCTTGCTCTGCTTAAAACAGCGTTCAAGTTAGCTCCGTCATAATAAAGCTTACCGCCAGCTCCGTGAACGATTTCAGCCATTTCTAAAATATTTTCTTCAAATAGGCCGAGTGTATTCGGGTTTGTGAGCATTAAAGCAGCTGTTTCTTCATTGACAACGCGGCGTAAATCTTCTAAATCAACAAGCCCGTTTTCATCAGATGCAACTGTAATGGTTTCAAATCCAGCCACTGTCGCAGATGCCGGGTTCGTTCCATGAGCAGAATCAGGCACAATGACTTTTGTACGCTGATGATCTCCTCTTGCTTCATGATACGCACGGATCATCATGAGTCCCGTCCATTCGCCATGTGCTCCTGCCGCAGGCTGCAATGTCACAGCGTCCATCCCCGTAATTTCTTCAAGATGATCACCTAGATCGTATAGTAATTCTAATGCACCTTGCACAGTGTCTGCCTCTTGTAGCGGATGAACTTGCGAGAAGCCTGCAAGGCGTGCAACCTTTTCATTAATCTTTGGATTATATTTCATCGTACAAGAGCCAAGAGGATAAAATCCGGAATCGACCCCATGATTGCGTCTTGATAATGCTGTATAATGACGCATAATATCAAGCTCAGATACTTCAGGAAGCTCAGCATCCTCATCACGGATATACGTCTCATCAAATAAAGACGGGATCTCCTGTTCAGGTACATCTAAATCAGGCAGGCTGTACCCAATTCTTCCTTCTTTAGATAATTCAAAAATAAGCGGCTGATCTTGTTTATTCATGGCGATCCCCCAATTCCTTGATAAACGTATCAATTTCTTCTTTTGTTCTTAGCTCTGTCACGGCTACAAGCATGTGCTGCTGAAGCTCTGGGTAGTCTAGCCCTAAGTCGTAGCCGCCGATGATTCCTTTTTCAAGCAATCGTTTATTGGCTTCTTTCACAGGCTCCTGTAACTTGATCACAAATTCATTAAAATGAGCCCCTTCTATATCCGCCTGCAGTCCATATTTTTCTGCCTGCTTTTTGGCATAATGGGCTTTTTGCACGTTTTGATAGGCGATGTCTTTTATGCCTGTTTTTCCTAGTGCCGTCATGGCAACAGAAGCAGCTAACGCATTTAATGCTTGGTTTGAGCAAATATTTGACGTCGCTTTATCTCTTCGGATGTGCTGCTCACGTGCTTGAAGGGTCAGGACAAATCCACGAACACCATTTTCATCTTCTGTCTGCCCGACTAAACGACCTGGCACTTTTCGCATCAGCTTTTTCGTCACAGCAAAATATCCGCAATGAGGTCCGCCAAATGCAGCCGGGATGCCGAACGGCTGCGCATCACCAACGACAATATCTGCCCCAAGTTTTCCAGGCGGCGTCAATAGCCCAAGTGCGAGGGGATTACTAGAGACAACGAACAGACTTTTTCCTTTATGCGCAATGGGTTCAATGTCTTTTAACGGCTCGACTACACCAAAAAAGTTTGGATATTGCACGAGAACTGCTGCTGTATCATCGCAGACCGCCTTTTCCAATGCAGCTAGATCTGTCTGCCCTTTTTTCGCAGGCACTTCAACGACTTCAATATGCTGTCCTTTGGCGTACGTTTTCAGCACCGCTCTTGATTCGGGGTGAACCGTTTCAGAAACGACCACTTTTTTCTTCTTTGTGTGTCCCGCAGCGAGCATCGCCGCTTCAGCTAGTGCCGTCCCGCCATCATACATCGAGGAGTTGGCAAGATCCATACCAGTCAGCTCAGCAATCATTGTTTGAAATTCAAAAATGGCTTGCAATTCACCTTGTGAAATCTCCGGCTGATAAGGTGTATACGCTGTATAAAATTCAGAGCGTGAGATAACATGATCGACAATGACAGGCTGGTAATGATCATATACACCTGCACCAAGAAACGATGCATAGGAAACTGTATCCTTATTCTTTGCAGCTAGTCGGGATAATTCCCTTACAAGCGCTGTTTCAGATGCGGCTTCTTTGATGTTGTATGCTCCTTTGAATCTAACTTTCTCTGGGATATCTGAAAAAAGCTCATCAATCGACTGAACGCCGATGACATCCAGCATTTCTTTTTGATCTTGCTCTGTTTGCGGCAAATACCTGTGCTTCATCCTCTATTCCCCCTCGTTATTTGGCTCTTTTATGAAATGGTGTTGCGACGATTTTGGCTTTTAGACGTTTTTTGCGAACTTGTACTTCCACCTCTGTTCCAAGCTCCGCCTCTGAGGTTTCGATCAAAGCAAGCCCGACATTTTTCTTTAATGTTGGGGATTGGGTGCCCGTTGTGACAAACCCAACCTGCCTTTCTCCTGAAAAAACTGGATAATCTGTACGCGGAATCCCTTTATCAATCATTTCAATGCCGACAAGCTTTCGCTTCAGTCCCTCTTCTTTTTGTTTTTTGAGTGCTGCTTTTCCGATAAAATCAGCCTCTTTATCCGTTTTGACAGCAAAACCAATTCCGCCTTCTAATGGAGAGATATCCTTTGTCAGCTCCTGGCCATAAAGCGGGAGTCTTGCTTCAAATCTCAAGGTGTCACGTGCACCGAGTCCGCATGGTATTAATCCTTTAGGCTGACCTGCTTCTAATAAAGCAGACCAAATATGGACCGCATCTTCTGACTGGCAGTAGATTTCAAAGCCGTCTTCCCCTGTGTAGCCTGTTCTAGAAACAAGTACTTCTTTATTTGCGACCTCAGCTTTTGATAAAAACGTAAATGGTTTAAGCGATGTCACCTCGTCATCCGCCACCTCTTTGATGATGTCAGCTGCAAGAGGTCCTTGAAGCGCTAGCAAGGCGGTTTGATCAGAAATATTTTTGATCAATACGTCATCCTCCCCTTGGTGCTTCAAGAGCCAATCCACATCTTTTTCGATATTTGATGCATTGATGACAAGCAAATAGTGATTCTTTTCTTTTTGGTAGACGAGCAGGTCATCTACCGTTCCGCCATCTTCATAACACATGGCTGTATATAGTGCCTTACCGTCTGTCAGCTTAGACACATCATTGGTTAATAACCTTTGTAAAAAAGGAAGGGCATCTTGACCTTTGACGTCCACCTCACCCATGTGAGACACATCAAAAAGCCCTGCTTTTGTTCGAACAGCTTCATGTTCTTCTTTAATGGAAGAAAATTGGACAGGTAATTCCCAGCCCCCGAAGTCAATGGTTTTTGCGCCAAACGTTTCATACGCATGAAAAAGCGGTGTTCGTTTCAACATCAATCGTTTCCCCCTTTTTTCTTACAGTGCAAATGCAAGCTGAATTTTCAGAAAAAAATCACAGCAAAAAAGGACAGAGCGCTCCCTTTTATCAAAAAGAAGTCTCTGTCCTTGCACCTGAAAGTTTACAGCACAACATCATTGTGCGTTTTCCCCTTTGGTGGTTTGCTAAAAACCGATGAGCAAACACTCTCCAGAGTTGCGTCCGGTAAGAGTACTTTTGCCTGAGAGATTCACTGAATCATTCAGCTTGCTCCTTCGGCGCCTGCCAGTGCAAAATAACCGCCAAGTCTCTCCCCATACCATCATCCGCTCATATTTTTCACATCTATTGGACATACTATCAAAATGGGTGACTTATTTTCTAGATCACTTACCAACATCCTACCATTAGAAATGGATGAAGGGCAACAGAAAAATCATTAACATTTTTAAAACAACCTTTCGATATCGTTCGCTTTTATTCATATATCTAGTCTTTTAAAGACTTCTTAAAAAATGAAGCGTTTAAAAACAGAACAATTTTATCAGACCCTACTAGAAAGAAAGGCAGGCGACCACATTGAATATTCAAACGATTTTTGATCAGGAATGGGCAAATGAATTTCAGCAGCGGCTTTCAGCAGACGGACCTTGGGCGAACTGGGATATGTATCGTTTAGCGACGCAGGTTCAAAAAGTCACAGCCATTGATTCATTCGAGGGGCTGCAAGCTCCTGCGCATCTGCCTGCATTCACACCTTTAAAACACCAGCTCGAAGTAGCCAGAAGAGTCGTAGAAGAAATGAATGGGAAAGCCATTCTAGCAGATGAAGTGGGACTTGGAAAAACCGTAGAAGCAGGACTCATTATCAAAGAATACATGATTCGTGGACTTGCCAAAAAGATTCTCATTCTCGTCCCCGCCTCCCTTGTATCTCAGTGGGTACAGGAGCTGCGGACGAAATTTTATATTGATGCTGTTGAACAAAAAAAGAGCTATGTGTGGGAGCAGTGTGACGTTGTGGTTTCTTCCATTGATACAGCCAAAAGACAGCCGCATCGAGACACGATTTTATCGATTGCGTACGATATGGTCATTATCGATGAAGCACATAAACTGAAAAACAATAAAACGAAAAACTATGAATTTGTGAGAAACCTGAATAAGAAGTTCTGCCTCCTGCTGACAGCGACACCTATTCAAAACCGGATCGGAGAAATATTTAATCTCGTTTCCCTTCTGAAGCCAGGCCATCTAGGAAATGAAGATCAATTTAAAGATGTCTTTGCCAAAAAGGACTTGCAGCTTGAAGACCATGACCGATTAAAACAGCTCGTCAATAAAGTGATGATTCGAAACCGAAGACAAGACACAGGCATCGAGTGGACAAAACGGCATGTCAAAACGATTTCCATTGATTTCTCTCCGACAGAACAAGCATTGTATGATGAAATCTGCAAGCTGAAAGAGAATCCGTCTTATACAAAGCATATGTTTTCTATTATGACCTTGGAACGAGAATGCTGTTCAAGCCGTGAGGCGGTTTATATGACGATTAAAAAAATGCAGGAAGAAGAAAAGCATATTCTCGGATCTTCTGCTATAGCGCAAATCATGGAGAAAATCAATCAAGTTGAGCAAAACTCAAAAGCGCTTGAAGTCGTCAAACTCATTCAGCAGTTAAATGAAAAGGTGATTATTTTCACCGAATACCGGGCAACACAAATTTATTTACAATGGTTTCTACAGCAAAATGGCATCAGCTCTGTTCCATTTAGGGGCGGCTTTAAGCGGGGCAAAAAAGATTGGATGAAAGATTTATTTAGAGAACGGGCGCAAGTGTTAATTGCTACAGAAGCTGGCGGTGAAGGGATCAACCTTCAGTTTTGTAACCAAATCATCAACTACGATCTCCCGTGGAACCCGATGCGTTTAGAACAGAGAATTGGACGTATCCACCGCCTTGGCCAAGAGCGAGATGTCCACATTTACAATATGTCAACAAACGGAACAGTTGAGGAGCATATTTTAAAGCTTTTATATGAAAAAATTCAGCTGTTTGAAAACGTTATAGGCGATTTAGATGATATTTTAACGAGAATTGATATTGAAGAAGTCGAAACAGAATTGCATCAAATTCTCTTCCAGCATGAACCGGACGGAGACATGAGAAAGAAATTAACCCAGTTTGCTTCTTATTTAACAGAAGCACAAACACCACTTTTAGAAAAAAGACAGCAAGGCTCATAAAGGAGAGTTGATCAATGGAGCAGCGTGACATTCACACCTTTCTTCTCCGTTTTTTCCAGGCGAATCAATGCAGCATATTAGAAGAAAGTGCAGGACATATGACCGTACAGCTGACAATCGAAATGGATAAACTGATTATGAACCGTCCTTTTTATTGGCACTGGCTTGAAAAAACTGGCGGTGTGCCTGAACCGCGGCAATTGACTTTCATCACAGATCAAAAAAAAGCGGGTGATACGACCAGTGGTGAATTTATCCATTTCGGCTCCCCCCGGTTATTTCAAATATTTGAGGCGGTCAAACAACAGGGCCGTTTTATCCGGCTTTATGAACGAGTTACCCCGCTTTCAAACAACCAGATCCCACTTGAGCCATGGCTTGGTCTCAATGTAAAAATTTCTTATCTTGCAGACCGGAAAAAAGATAAGCTTTTATCATTAGGCCTTCATCTCATACGCGGAGAAGTCATTGAACAATTTCAAGAAAAGCTGGAAGCCCGCGAGCTTTCGTCTCAAATTCCCGATTATTGCTTTACGATGAGCACAATGATTAAGCCAGAGAGCGGAATCAAACGGCTCTACAGCCTTATGGAGCGTTATGCCCATGAGGAGCCGGACGACTGGGCAGTGCGAGCCGTTCAAAAATGGAAGGAAGACTCCGAACTTTTAAACCAATTTTATGAAGGGACTTCAGACACATCTGTAGAATATGAAATAGAAAGACAAGCACTCAAAACTTTATACGAACCAAAAATCAGTCTTACGATTGAAAATGGCGGACTTTTTTACTTACAGCAAAAAAGAGGAGGTTGACTTATAGTCCCCTCCCTTTTATGTGACATACAATTTTCGATCAGTCTAAAGCTAAGTTTGTCTGTTTGTATTGGGCGGAAACATGACGCAAGCAAACTATGAGGTCTTACCACCTAAGTCTTTCCATTTCATGCGTTAAGTGCCTGAAATACATGATTCAGTATTTTAGGAGGGTATTTGTATGGAAAAGAAAACGAACAAATTAGACAGTGAATGGGTTCAATTATTACGCGAAGCTCGTAATGCAGGACTAACAGTTGAAGAAGTCCGTCATTTCCTCAAATCAAATGAAAAGTCCTCTAAGTCTCCCCCTCTGGTAAGAAGTCATTCTATCAAACCTTTCTGAATGTGCTATAATATCGAAAGGAAGGTGATGACATTGATTGGCCAGCGTATTAAACAATACCGCAATGAAAAAGGCTACTCACTATCAGAACTGGCCGAAAAGGCTGGGGTAGCGAAGTCTTATTTAAGCTCAATAGAAAGAAACTTGCAAACAAACCCCTCCATTCAATTTCTTGAAAAAGTCTCCGCTGTTCTGGACGTCTCGGTTCATACACTTTTAAACGAAAAAGATGAAACCGAATACGATGGTCAATTAGATAGTGAATGGGAAAAACTAGTTCGAGATGCAATGACATCAGGGGTTTCGAAAAAGCAATTTCGTGAATTTTTAGATTATCAAATCTGGAGAAAAAAGCAAGAAGAGGAGTAAAGCGCACGTTTTAGCGCATACTCCTCCAATTGCTATGCAGACCTTGATATCAGCCTAAAGACTGGCTTTATTTTTTATCTTCGCTGTGTGCTTTTTCGTTTTCTTTCACGTAGCCTTTTTCATCCGTATGCTTTTTTGGATTGATCGTTAAACCATTCCACTGAGTCGCTTCGAAGGAAAGATCAATTTGAATCGCATCGCCTTGGTATTTATTTTGGATATAGTGACCAGCTTTATCCTTCGTCTGGTCATTGATAAATTCAATGATCATTTCCACTTTATCGTAATCAAACGGATTCTTTGGAATGCCGTCATACTCTGGAGCCACTGTTCCATCAACAGTTGCTACATTAATTTTCCCACTTTCATGTAAAAACTTCTCATCGACGGCATGACGAAGCTTTTCAAATGCGGTCTGATCCTGTTTTGACGTTAATTGATGCAAGTCAAGCAGGTTTGCATGGTCTAAAATAATATTTTTCGGATAACCATTTCCACCTTCGGCTCCAACCGTAAGAACACTCACCTGAAACTGGCTGAGAAATTCTTCAGCTGTATTTTTACCGCCATTCTTCGCGGAAGATCCATCTGTAAACTGGCTGTAATCAAGACTCATCAGCACTTGGTTTATCGCTAGTGATCCCTTATTATCAAAATGAAATTCTTTCTTGATCCGATCACCAGGTTTTAAGTTCGCAAGGTTGATGGCGCCGGAGTTCTCTTTAGCAGATAAATCCAGCTCTCCTGTCGAGTAGACCGCGTTTGCCTTTTCAATATCATTAAACGCCGCCCATGTTCCCCCGCCAATTAATGCAAGACCTAAAGCCCCTGATAATACACCTAAACGAATTGATTTCTTCATTGCCATGAATAATAAACCCCCTAATTTATTGTTTTATTGAAACCTGATTAGGTTACAAACGATTTAAGCTTGTTCCTCTTTCATATGTACATCAGCCGTGTGTCTACGATGTTTCGCTGCGCCCACAAAATGAATGGTTGAATAAACGAGCAGCATGACACCTGGTATAATGAGGAGTAAAGCAGTTCCAGCTGATGTCCCTGCATACGAAAGAAGCTTTCCTGCATAAGGAATGTTCACTCCCATATACTGCGCAGTCACCTGATCCGCTTTTACCAGCGTGCCGTCCTGATACATATTATTGTCACCCTTCGTCTCAAACGCTTTATTTGCTCCTTTTCCCTTCACCCCAACAATTCGGTGGGTCACAAATGACTGATCCTGCTTCGTTTGAAACGTGATAATATCTCCTTTTTTGAGCGTCTCAGGTGTGGCTACCTGCTTTACGACAATCAGTGATCCAGCTAAAAATTCTGGTTCCATCGAGCCTGATAATACTTGCTTCAATTGATAACCGAAAATCTGAGGTTCTCCTCCTGTTGTTCTTGATGACAACACGACAATAAAACTGGCTATCATCACCGTGAACACCATCACATAAAGAATACTCCCAGACACCTTCATCCATTTTTTCATGACTCCTTCTCCCCTTCGCCTATCATTTTTTCACTTTAAAAGACAGCTCCATTTAGGACGCCTTTTCTTGACACTTTGAGAGCACCATCTGTTTAGACCAAAAGTACGCCTGATCAGATGTGCCAAACCCTTTAGGATAATAGATTTTAAATGCATAGATTCCATTTGTTTTTGCTTTATCTGTCGTGACAGTCGCTGTTTCTTGTGACAATAGGGACTTTATGGAGCCCTTTTCGAGAATATGACCATCTTGTAATGGTTTCTGATCATTCCCTATTTTATGTAATTCCCACTTCCATTCAGAGTACGCAATAGGCTGTCCACTATTTTTTAGTGTCATGCTCAGTCTTTGAGGTGCGCAGACTGTTCCTTCGATCATCGTTTGATCGATAAGCTCCAATTGACTTTGATCCCATTTTTTCGGCTGACAATGCTGATCTGTCTGTTCAAAATTTTCACATGTTTTCATGACAAAGTTTTTGTGCTCGACATCATTAAAAGAAGCATGCGTTGGTGTCATGATGGAAGACGTCAAAATCAAACAAATGGCACAAAAGAGTACAAAGAGCGACTGTTTCATTGATCCCTTCAACTCCTTGAACAGTTGTTCTTTAAAAAGAACGATTATATACAGTATAAGGAAATACCTATAAAACCCAAAACGTCAAATTAGTCCATTTTGTTCTTAAACAAGAACCATTCCGAGAAAATTCTCCCATTTTCTCATTCTTTCACCATATTCAACATTTTTTTGTGTGACATTTGTACTTCTTAAAACTTACATAAAAATGTAGGACTTGGTCAGGATAATAAGAGGTGAGGTGATGTTAAGTGAAATATGGAAAAATCATAATCATGCTCAGTTTACTGCTGAGTCCTATGATTCTAGACGTCAAACCTGTTGATGCGAAAGGTTTGACTGCCGCCGCAGATCAATGGGAAATGCGGGCAGTCAAAGAAGCAAAAAAAAGATATCCGCTAACGCAAGTCTTATTTAAACAAAAAGTATGGGACCGCCACCGCGAGAAGGAATCTGTGAAACAGTATCATATTACGTTAAAAGACCATACAAAGGAATTTGGGGTGTTTGTCACCATTTCCTATAACCCTTACTCAAACAAGGTGAATAAAGTGATTGTTGTGGAGGAATACAGCTAAAATGGCATAAAAAAACCGCCTGCTGGCGGCTTTTTACTTTCGGCGGTGTCGCTGGCGTTTTTTAAGCATCATGGAGAAGCCAAACGGCAGAACCCCAAATAAACGCTGTGAAAACGGTGGTTTCGTTTCCATTTTTTCTTGTTTGTGTTCCTTTCGTTCGTCTCGTGGTGTATTCATATATTTAATGATTTCCTGCGTCATATATTTTACATAGTCATTTGTTTTCAAGCACAATCACCTCTTCTTCTTTCAAGTGTTACCAGGAAGAGGATGATTTTATACACTGGCTATTCAGGGTTTGCCCATCTCATGATTTCACCGGTCTTCCAATACAGCATCAGTTCACGCTCATCGGATAAACCATCTTTTGTTTTCACCTTCACCAAAACAAGGACAAGTTTTTTCTTTTGATCGCATTTCATCCGTTTCAATGTCACACGGCCTTCTTCAGTATCAATATGGATTTTCTGTTTCTCACAAATACGTTCTACTGTGCTGGCAGCTTCACTCACACCTATCCTAACAAGCTGCTGTTTTTTATAAAAAGAAATCGCCAGCTCTGCACTTCTCAGCTCTTTTTGAAAGCCCATCGTTATTGCCCCTAGGATCAAGAGAAAAAATAGAATCGCCGCAAGCACATGCGGATAGATAAACCCTTCCTCTCTTTTCAAGATGTAGGAACCACCCCTTTATATGTGAAAAAAACGGCTTCATACACCTTACCAGATCTATCTGTGACTTTCAGGATAGCTCTATGCTGACTCGTTCTCACGTGAAATTGTTTCACCTTATGCAATAAAGGAAGATGTCCAGCTTGATCCGTTCGTTTTCGAAGCATCTCTTGGTATGGCTCAATCGTTACCACTCGCCCTTGATCGGAAATATACTCTAACGCTTTTCCTCCTTTCACCGATTTCACAGCAGCTGCGCGACTTAATTCCTCATCTAATTGCAGGACAGTCTGTTTCCACTCCATTTGGGAAAATAAGTCGATGTCTTCAAAAGGACGAGCTTTTTCAGCTGCTGAAAAGATCAGCACACAGCCAAAAGAAAGAAACAGAAATAGCTGCAATTGCCACAAAGCTTGTAGAAGGGTAAAAGCTTGTTCATCGGCCCACTTGCCGAAAGCATATGGTCTGCTTTTTTTGTACTTTGTATGAAACACATCCTTTCTGTTTACGCCAATTGAGAACATATGTGATCTCTCCTCTCTTCTTTTTGATGGAAGATGTTGTCCCATTTATGAACGCTTCATTCATCTGTTCATGCAAAATCTGATAAGCTTCAAGCTTGGCTCTTACTTCTTTTTTCCCCATCATGAGTTTTTCATAGACAGGCATGAGCACAAGGGCAGCAAATAGAAAGAGATGACAGGCAAACAGCGTCTCAAACGTACTAAATCCTCTATTGTTTTTGAACATGGATTCGCCCGCTTCCTAAATAAATCGTCAGTTTATACGATTGACTGCCAAATTCGACAATGAGAGATCCACCGCTGCTTGGATGTCCGTTTGCATTAAAATAGATACCTTGCGAGAATGTAGAAGTTTTGATGCTGCCCTTTTTATGCTGATAAGAAGCAATGACTTCGTTACTCTTTTGATCTATTACCTGATAAGATACATGCGGCGGATGGATCTCAACATGCACACGTGTTTTTTTGATAAATGCAGTATATGATGCCAATTGAAGATCTTGCTTCATGATGTTTACTTGTCTTTTGGCTTCAGCGTTTTCTATTATATTTGGGATTTTCCCTCCCATGATCGACAATACAATCGATAAAACAAGTAAGATCATCAGCTGTTCAATCAGGGTAAAACCCTTCTCATATAAAAATAATTTATTCATGCTTCACGTTGCCGTTTTGAATGACAATCGCTTTTCCATTAGGACAAGTTAACCCCTTTTTGACATAACCTTCTTTTTCTAATTCAGCTAAAGATGGCGTCTTCCCATCATGCTCCAATTCAAATGCCATTACTTGTGTGCTGACCATTGATTTAAGCCCTTCACAGCCCTTTGCCTGAATAGCTTGGTGATGACGTGTGATATTCGGTATGGTAATGAGTAAAAGAATGGATATTACGAGCATGACTATTAACATTTCTAACAGGGTAAATCCTTTATCATTCATGTCTCTGTCCTCCTTCTTACACTTGCTCCATTAGTTGATACATTGGTAAAAGAATAGATAAATACACGATGAGTATAAGAAGTGCTGTTACCCCATAAATAACTGGCTGCAGCCAAGAAATCCATTTTTCAATTTTTAGCTCTGCACTCTCTAATAGAAATTGGCTGTACGTGTACATTTCTCTCGCAAGCATTCCGCTGGCTTCACCATGCTTGATGATGGCTGCAAAATGTTTTTCGAAAAAAGGACTCACGCTTACTTGATGCGCCATGCTTTCTCCTTTTCTTAACTCATCCATCATTTGTTCACCTATTTCTTGAAGAAAAGGCAGGTAGCTTTGCTGTTTAAAAGCTTGCAAACCTTCGTACATCGATAATCCAGCCTGAAGCAGTCCGCTGAGCTGAAGAGAAAAAAGGTACGTATGCATCAGCTGCAACCCTTTATATAAAAAAGGCAGCTTACTCATCACCCTCAGCTTCTCAAGGGTCGACTTTTTCCTAAAAAACACAGCATAATATCCGGTAAGACAGATACACATACAACTGGTGATGAGCAGAAAAGCATGAAGGAATTGAAAAATTCCAAACATTCCTTGAATCAACCAAGACATGCGGGTATCCATCGATGAGTACAAAACAGAAAATTGAGGAATGATCATTTTCTGAACGAGTATCAGCACGACCAGAACCGTGAAGATGAGGAAGAGCGGGTAACGTAACATGCGTTTAAACGTGTCTAACTGCTTGACTTTTTTCTCTAAAAAACGGGCGCTTTGTTCTAAAGCACGGGCTAGGCTGCCATGCTTCTCAGAAAAACATAGTATGGCGATGACTTCACGCTGAAAGTGGAGTCTCTCGAGCACCACATAAAACGGCTCCCCTTCGTGCAGCCACTGAATACCTAGTTTTAATTGCTGCCGCTGTTGTTTTGATAACTGGATATTCACCATCACTAATGCCTCAATCAATGTATATCCAGCCTGAATCAATTGAGCCAGTTTTGATAGGCATTCAGCTTGGGCCTTTTTAGACCATACTTTAGAGGCTCGCTTCTTCATAAACCCAGCGGTGATATGTGTTTTTCGATAAATAGCCTAGTGCCACTCCTTTACGAATTAATTTTTGCAATGTTTCATATGACGAGTGAGCAAATTCTCCTTTCGCCTCTTTCATACACTCACCAAGCTCTTTTCCGAAAAGCAATTCAAATACATTTGTTCGTCTGACTGGCCGATTTAGTTTGCAATAAAGCTCACACGTTTCGCCGCAAAAAGGACATGCGAGTTCGATTAACCGCTGAGCAGCGATAGCAACCATTGTTTGTTCGAGTTCATTCATCGTCACACCAAATTCCAGCATTCGATAAAGAGCTCCTTTTGCATTTTTTGCATGCAATGTACTCATGACCAAATGACCTGTTAGAGCTGCTCTAATGGCTGTTCTGGCCGTTTCAGCATCTCTTATTTCTCCAAGCACAATCATATCTGGATCATGTCTTAAAATAGCGCGTAATCCAGCGGCATACGTGATGCCGGCTTTTTCATTCACTTGAACCTGCAGCACTTCTTCATTCCTCGTTTCGACAGGGTCTTCAAGGGTAATAATATTTCGATTAAAATTCTTTTTTGCAAACTGGATTAATGAATATAGTGTTGTTGTTTTCCCTGAATTTGTTGGCCCAGTAAATAAGATGAGTCCATGCGAATGATTCAAAAATGATAATAACCTGGCTGAGGCTTTCGGAAATAATGATAGATGTTTTATTTTCGGAACATGATCCTGCGGTAAAATTCTAATCACTAAGCTCTCATCATTCACTGTCGGTAAGGTAGACATCCGAATAAACACTTGGCCGTTTCTTAGCATCACAGCTAGTGAGCCATTTTGCGGTCTCCTTTTTTCCCCGATATCCATAGAAGATAAAAATTTAAAATGTGCAATAAGCCGTTCTCCGCTTTTTTTATCAATGGTTCGCTGCTGGATTAAATCTGAGTCAACACGAAAAGACACCGAAGCTTCCTTTTCTTTTGGCACAATATGCACATCAGAAGCCCTCATGCGGCATGCTTCTTCTAGCAGCTCTTGTCTTAAATATTCAATCCCATACAAGTGGATCACTCCTTTCTCTGACCACATTGTAGGATAGAGGAACCTGAATGACAAAAGAGCATTTTATGATTTTCATGACTAATAAATGATGAAAACCCTCAACTCTCGATGCATCACATCATTTTTTAGAAAAGAGCATATAAAAAAACCTGACTTTTACAAGTACAGGTTTTTTGGTCATGATGTTGCTTCTTGCTGCTGCTCTTCAAAAATGCGAAATCCTCTTTTTTCTAAAGCTTTTGCAAGGCTGTGTTCAGTATTTACTTTTGAGAAATCAATGCCGAGTTTCACTACAGTTTGAGCGATCTCTGGGCGAATGCCTGATATAATCGTCTCAATTCCTAGCAGCTTCGCACTATCGACCACTTTAAACAGCTGAAAAGCAACCATCGTATCAACAACGGGAACGCCAGATATATCAATAAATAAATGCGTTAGACGCAGTCTAGATGCCTGTTCTAGTACGGATTCCAAAATGATTTTGGCCCGGTACGTATCGATTTCTCCGATCAGTGGCAAAATCCCGATTTCCTTTGATACTGGAATAACAGGGGCACTCAGTTCTTGAATCATCTCTCTTTGTGCATTCAGCTGACTGAGTGTCACACGGTCATATTCTTCTGATAAACGCTCAATCATATCATCAAATGTGGCGTGAAAGTGCTGATTCCACTGACACACATCTTGCAGCGTCACATCAAGCTCTGTTTCTTGGGTGAATGTCTCAATTCTCGAACAGAAAATGTGGCGGAAGATCTTAAATTGTCCAATGATTTCATATAACGGCACCTCGTGAACTGCTCGATCACGTGCAATATCAACAGACCATTTTTTCAAATGGTTTTCTACTTTATCTGACAGCGTCACAAGTGTTGCTGCAATGGTTTGAATAAACGCAGTGTTCTGTTCCTTCAGCTTCTTTTCCGTTTCCTCTGAAGCATGTTTAGAATATAATGAGCCTTCTTCTGTTCTTGTCTTTAGCCATTCTTCGGTCATGACAGGGGCTTCTTTTAGGATAAATTCGTATAATTGCTTAGATTTTTCATTTTTCATTTACTTCTTTCGCTCCTTTTTCACTTAAAACTCGTGACATACAACTTTTATGTATAAATGACCGTAGATGGTGAACAATATCATTACACGTTTGATATTGGGCTATAGCCAAGTGGTAAGGCAATGGACTTTGACTCCGTGATCGTTGGTTCGAACCCAGCTAGCCCAGTTCAGCACAAAAACGAAGACGGCTGAAGCATGTTTCAGCTGATCTTCGTTTTTTATTAGGAAACTGATTGATGAATCGCTTTCTTTTTTGATATTTTCATGAGTTCTCCGGGATTATAACCAACTACTAATTTATTTCCATCAATGATGATTGGTCTCCGGAGCAGTTTTGGTTTTTCAATGAGAAGCTGCAAAACCTCGTTTACTTTTAAGTCATTAATATTTAAATTTAAGCTTTTAAAAGCCTGACTTCGTGTGGCTAAAATTTCATCCATTCCTTCTGTTGTTAAAGAAAGAATCTTTTTTAATTCATCTAGTGTTGGCGTTTCTCTGAAAAGGTGACGCTCTTTAAAATCAATTTGATTCGCCTTTAACCAATGTTTTGTTTTGCGGCAAGACGTGCAGCTAGGGTATGAATAAAAAGTAATGTCACTCATTAGTCTTCCTCCTTAGGTCGTTAACCTTTTCTCTTATGGAGTAAGTACCCTCATGTTTTTCGGCATAAACACTTTTTCTTGATTTTTTCAAAAAAATTTTTTTCTACATTCAAAATAAATTGTTCACATGATGTCAAAAATGTAAATGTTTACATAACAAGTGATGATCAGCTATAATATGAATCAAAGGGGTTTTTAAGGGGAGGGAAAGAAATGAATCGCATGTTCCGCGTGCTTGGCTTTTGGACGGGTATTTTTGCTGTCATGTTCTATTTAGGACATATGAAAGATGCATCGCTGCTGTTCTTCGGTCAAACCGTTCTTTTTGTATTTTTATCCTACTTGAATTTATCCGAAAGAATGTATATTTACATTTTCGGAGCGTACTTGACGATTTTCTTTGCCGGATTTACATATTATTCGATTTTCATCATGGTTCCCGGTACCGGACATTAATTGAAAAAAGCATCTCTATAAAAAGAGATGCTTTTTTTCATACGTTTAAAAAGAAAAACCATTGATAAACGGATTTTGTTCCTGCTCCGTGAGTACAGTGGTTTCTCCGCCATGTCCACTTAAAACAAGAGTTGATTCTGGTAAAGACAATAATTTTTTATGGATTGATTGAAGCAGCACTTCCTGACTGCCGCCTACTAAATCTGTTCTCCCGATGCCGCCTTCAAATAGCGTGTCACCAGAAATAACAAATCCCTCTTCCGCCGAATAGTAAGACACACTGCCAGGTGAATGCCCCGGTGTATGGAACATTTCTAATGTAAACGACCCAATTTGAAGCGTTCCTTCTGACGTAATCAATTTCTCAGCTTCTTTGACTGTAATTCCATTCCCAATCAAACGAGCTGAACCGTTTAATTCAGCGTTCGTGAGCCATTCTTTTTCATTTTCATGTACATATAGCGGCACTCCCCACTCTTCGCGTACCTCATCTGCTGCACCAATATGATCAAAATGAGCATGTGTCAATAAGACAGCAAGCGGTGTGAGCTGTTTTTCTTTTACATAGGAAATCAGCTTTTGCGCTTCACCGCCTGGATCAAAAATTAAGCACTCTCCCAGCTCGTTTTTCCAAATATATGCGTTCGCTTGTACATAGCCTAAAGGCATTCTTCTCCAATTCATTTTCATCACCTACTTTATTCATTCTTTTTTATTATGAAGGCTATTCTATAAAAATTCAAACAATCGTCAACTGGAATCTACTCGACAAGCTTTATGAAAACGGTTAAAATGAAAAGAAAGGAAATCAAGGGGATTGATGACAAAGGGGGACTTTCACATGATGCTCGTCATTATTTTTGGTCTAGTCACGATTTTAGCTGCGCTCGGCATCTATCGTTCACTAAAAAAAGTGAACGTACTTGCCATTGCTTTTGCTGGCGCTACATTTTTGGTTTTTGGATGGTTCACTGTCATGACCATCATCTATAGCGGTTATCCAACTGCACATTAAAAGCCTGCATAATAGCAGGCTTTTTTTATTGATTTAAGTGCTTATTCACGCTTTCTAATTTGCTTGTAAGCGTTGTGGTTTGATCCCGTCTGTCATCGATGCGAATATTGGTCGCTACTCGGTGCAATCCCTTTTCAAAAGGGGCTTCATGAATGCGCTGAATGACCTCAAATAAAACGGATAATTCCCCTTCAATTAACGTATTCATCGGTGTTAATTGATATTTGATTTTTCCTTCTTGTTGAAAGCCTTCTAAAATTCTTTGTACATCTGCTACATAAGCACTGACACTTGGTGTTTCAGTGCCTATTGGAATGATGGTGACGTCTGCTATAGCCATAATTTTTCCCCTTTCAATCAAATTCTTATGTTATCTCGTCCTCATTGTAACCTATCCTTATTCAATCATGCCATGCTCACGTTGCATTTAAAGCAGGTTTGTCTCGTTCTACCGTCAAATCCGCTCTCTCTACCTTCCCGATCTTTGTAAACAGAAGCAGGCATATACCTGAAACAGCTTCAATGATGCCGCCAGCCGCAATGACATACCCAGACCCAAATATTGTTGCCATATAGCCGCCAATGAGGGCGCCTAACGGAATCATTAAATAGGAAATCATGTTGATGATCGCATACACTTGCGGCTGATCCTCTGCCTTTACTGACAATTGAATCATCGTATGTTCGGGTACGTTAACTGCACTAATGGCTGCTCCTAAAGCAAAAGCTGATATAAACACAAGAGGCAATAATGCGTTCATGCCTGTGATGAAGAAGGCGATTCCATCAACGATCCCAGCACCTATAAACAGCAATCCATACCGATTCACTTTTATCTTTGTCAAAACAAACCCCATCAAAAATGCGCCTAGTGCCGTTGTGACTTTGATGAATGAATAGACGACCGGTCCACTATGTAAGTCTTCAGTTAAATAAATAACAGACAATGCTTCCCATGGTGCCGCAGCAAAGTTTGAACAGACACAAAAAATCGCTAAGGGAAACAAAATATGATGGCTTCTAACAAGTGAAAAACCTCGAATTAATCTTTTGCCGTAAGATAATCCTTTTTTGGCTTTATCGATGATGACTTCTGTTTGATATGAAATCATTAGCACCAATAAAGCGGACAAAAGGTAAAGTGGAATGATCACAAGCATTGTATAACCTACACCTACAAATGCAATCATGACACCACAAATCGTTACCGTCACAAGTCTTACTACATGACTTGCTGATTGGATGGTTGCATTTGCTTTTTGTATGAGGTCCTCATGGACAAGCTTTGGAATAATCGATACAGATGCCGGTTCATAGGAGCCTCCTGTCGCCGAATGCAGCAGCATACAGCCAATGATGAGGACTAATGGTGTGAAACCATAAAAGTAACTGACAACGATCACAAGAATAATCGCTCCTCGTGTTAAATCAGCAAAACACATCCAAAATTTCAATTGATGCGGCTTCATCATAGGCGTAATAAATGGCCCAACAATTGCTTGAGGAACAAAGCTGACCGCAATAAAAAAAGCTGTCCCTATGGCCCCTTTCCCTCCTAGTACTAAAAGCCACAAGATGGTGTTGAAAGATAAACTATCAGCCGTAATTTTGCACATTTTAGAAACAAATAAATAAGTAAAATTTCTTTTCCACAGGCTTTGAGCACTCAATAGTCGACATCTCCCTAAATCATATCCTTTTTTTTACATCCATATCTTTCACAATAGCTTACAAGGGGACCTTCGTCAATTACTTCAACATTGTTTTTATTGACCATAAGCAATTGAATGTTTCCCAAATATGAAAAAGCACCAGACAGGTGCTTTTAACACTTACACGCTTCCCACAAAAGCCGTTTTGTTTTTTCATAGATTGAATCAAATTGATCCATGGAAAGAGGATTTTTCCCTAGACCAAGCTCGACTGTATAGCCCTCACTATGAAATTGATAAATAAACCAATCGCGATAGCCTGCATAGCTGTCGAGATATTGGATCGGTTTGTAGCCGCTCACTTGTTCGAATCGTTTGATCGTTTCTTTTGAGAGAGCTGGCTCATGGCCAAGAAAACCCCAATAAATCTCTTCTCCTTGTGTATGAAGGGCGATCAGCCGGTCAAATCGTTTTCGCAACGCAAGATTTGCCATCGCTTTCGCTTCTGGTTCTGTTAATGGCTCGTGCCCAGGATAATCCCGGTAGGACGGTGCCTTCGACTGATGACGATAGTACTCGATCTCCCAATAAGCAGGGAATTGATTGTTTAAATCCACCCCTCGAATATTTGCTTTCCATTCCCGGTAATCGGAATATCCACCGTTTAGCAGTGTGAATTCTTCACTATGAAGACCTAGTGACTCCGGTCCATTACGAACCAAATCCACTCCATCAGGATTGACCATTGGCACGATGGATAAAGCGGTGGTCTGCAGGATATGAACCGCTTCATAATGTCTTGCCTGCACTGGGTCAGACGCTGCTAAGCAAAGCGATTTCAGCCATTTTAATAAAACAGACGTCGTGATCCATTCATTTGCATGAAATGAGGCATTGAGATGAATAGAATGTAAATGCTGAACAGGCTCTGTTCGGATCTCATAAATAGGTGTATCAAGCACTGATTGGCCAATGACGCTGATATGAAGAAAAGGAAATACAGCTTTCAAGCGGCTCAGCTCTTCTTCTAATTGAGCGCTATCATATTCAAATGTTCCATTGATCCAATCATCGGATTGCTGCAGTCTGTAAGGTGCAATAAATCTCTGCACATCACCTATCGAATCAAATACATGGACTCCTTCTGGAAGTCTATATCCTGGTAAAAGAAGCTCATCAGTGCGTGATGGATTAGATAGATGAAAAGCAGCTTTTCCTATGCCAAGCTGCTTTGCCACAGCATCCCTCCCCGCTTCATCCAGCTGCCATTCAATTTTTCCAAACGACGTTGTCTTCATTTACATCCCTCCTCTCATACTATATGAGCCGGGAGGCAAAAAAAGAAAACCTCTGCTTCTAAAATAGCAGAGGTTTTCTCATCTGTTAGGACGCCTTTTTCAGCTCCGTTTCACCTTCTTTTTTGGATGGTGAATGGTCCGGGCTGTTTCGCTCATAAAATCTAAGGAGATCCCCGTAAATGATTTGATCAGAGAATTGAAGCTCCTGCTTCGCCTTCTCTTCATAAGACTGACACACGTTTTTATCATCTGCTGGCTCGCCCGTTTCTTTATTGTAGCAAACACCATCTGTAAAAATGCTGTCCTTCGTAATAAAGCTTCCGTCACGGAGTACTGTAAAGTCATTCGTATCTTTCGATAAAAGGTCATGACCAAATTGAATTTGTTTACTTGTATCAATTCCTAGAAGATTGAGTACAGTTGGACGGATATCGACCTGACCGCCTACCGTATCAATTTCTTTTGGATGTTGATCTGTCACCCCTGGAATGTGTACAACAAACGGGACTTTTTGAAGCTGCACTTCTTCAAATGGCGTAATCTCTTTATTTAAGAATTGTCCCATGGCTTCGTTATGGTTTTCAGAAATTCCGTAGTGATCCCCATACAAAACAAAAATAGAGTTATCGTATAACCCAGCTTCCTTCATCTTTTTAAAGAAAAGCTTAAGAGCTTCATCTTGATAACGCACTGTAGGGAAGTACTTGTTCAGCGTTTTACTCTTTGAATCATATTCATCAATGAGCTTATCTTCTTCATCTAAATCAAAAGGGAAATGGTTCGTTAATGTAATCAATCTTGTATAGAAAGGCTGCGGGATCGATTTCATTAATTCAGCGGACTGCTCAAAGAATGGACCATCTTTCAGTCCCCAGCCAACTGAGTTTTCTTCATTCACATCAAATGATTTAATATCAAAGAACTTGTCGTAGCCAAAGCTATCGTAGATAAGGTCGCGGTTCCAGAAACTTTTGTTATTCGCATGAATAACAGAAGAATGGTAGCCCTCATCCTTTAACAGCTCAGGTGTCGCTGTAAACTCATTGCTTGGATTTGTGAAGAACACAGCCCCTCTTCCAAGTGGATAAAGAGAATTATCTACAATAAACTCTGAGTCAGATGTTTTCCCTTGACCTGTTTGGTGGTAAAAATTAGTAAAGTTATAACTCTTCTTGATCAATTTGTTTAAAAACGGAGTAATTTCTTTCCCGTTTAATTTTTCATTGATCACGAAACTCTGTGTAGACTCAAGTGATACAAGAATGACATTTCGTCCTTTTGCTTGACCAAATGTCTTTTCATTACGGTCCGTTTGATTTGCGCTTACATAGTTTTCAATTTCAGTTAAGCTATTACTGTCAGCAAGAGCTCGTTGGGCGGACTGCTTCGATTGCAATACCCCATCATAAATATGGAAGTTATATAAGCTGATATTTTTCACCAGCATCTCACGGTCAAATGAGCGAGTAAGCAGTTCTGGTCTTTCTGTTTCAGCTAAACCAAGGTTAAAGAAAAATGTAGCTGCCACAAATAAGTAATATGCCGCTCGTTCTTTTCGTGAAATGGTGACATCTGTTCTAAAGGAAGGCTGTTTTTTATAAAGCCAAATTAAAATGATGATATCAACGAACATCAGTAAATCGACTGGTTCAATTAAAGAGGTAATACTTGACCCGAGGTCACCCATATTGTTTGTTTGAAATAGGACGGGGATGGTTAGAAAATCACTATAGAATCGATAAAACACAATGTTGGCTAACAAAATGAATGTCAGGATAAAGCTTGTCACGATGATATATCGATTGCGATTTTTTTCTTTGAAAAATAAACCGATACCGAAGATAAACAAAAGAAAACTAAGCGGATTAATAAACAGGATAAACTCCTGCATGAAATTTTCAATTTTAATATTGAAGCTAGATTTATAGATAACATAGGTTTTGACCCACATCAGCAATGTCGCAATCAGTAAAAATGAAATCGCCTTTAATCTATTCTTTCGCATTGTGACCTCCTTATGCTAAGCGCGCACCCAGGCTCTAGATATACCCTAATTATTGGTGCTTCTAGAAAAATAACTAAAGTATATCTTATCCTGTATATGATGGAAAATCAATGTCTTTTTCCTCATGACAAACTTATGAATATGCTAAACATCCAATTTCATGCCTATCTATCGCTTTTTTTAATAAAAATGACATCATTATGACTTTTTTGTTCAAGACTGCCATTTGGTTTTTGCCATCCATGCACCGCCGATAACACCCGCATCGTTTCCGAGCGATGCAATCACCACTTCAACATCATCTGCGCAAGGCGGGAAAGCATGTTGTTTCACAACGCGCTCTACTTTACTGCGAAGAAGCTCACCTGCTTTTGAAACACCGCCGCCAATTACAATTTTTGTTGGGTTTAAAGCACTAGCAAGATTCGCTAGGACAAGTCCAAGATGTGTCGTCACTTCTTCTACGACACGCATTGCAAGATCATCTCCATTTTCTGCCGCTTCAAATACATTCTTTGCCGATAGCGAAGCGAGCGTGCCGAGTGAAGATGTATGCTGCTCGGTTTCTAATTTATCCTTTGCAAGCCGGACGATGCCAGTTGCAGATGCGATCGTTTCAATACAGCCTGTTCTTCCGCAGTTACAAGGTGCTCCTTGAAATGGAACAGCACAAATATGGCCAATTTCTCCGCCAGCACCTGTCTCTCCTTGAACAACTTCACCGTTTACGATGATGCCGCCGCCAACCCCCGTTCCAAGTGTAACCATTAGGATATTTTTTGCGCCATCTCCTGCACCCTTCCACATTTCACCGAGTGCAGCAATATTCGCATCATTTTCAATGACAGATGGAAGTCCTGTCTCTGCCTCTAGATGATCTTTCAACGGATAGTTTGTCCAGCCCAGATTCGTTGTTTTATAGACGATTCCAGATACTTTATCTACAGGTCCAGGTGCACCCATTCCGATCCCAATAAGTGCTGATTTTGGCATACTGATCTCAACCAGTTTGTGGTCAATTGATTTGGCAATATCGACTGTGATCGTCTGCCCGGATTTATCCGTAGGAATCTCCCACTTATGCTGAATTTCACCATATAGATTAATGAACGCAAGCTTAATTGTCGTACCGCCAAGATCAATACCTACAAACCAATCCCCTGTCATATGCCCTCCACCTTCACATTGTTTTTCGATTTAATTTGGCTAGTTCCATTTGAAGAATGGTCATTGCGTTTGACCATTCGATCCGGTCAATAATGCCCGATGTATACATTTCCTTCAATTCGTCTGCCATAAATTCTAATTCTACTTCACGATCTCCGAAATACACATAATTTCCAAATCTCATGAGCAGCTGCTGTACATCATATAACGTTTTCATTGTTTCCACCATTTCTTCTCATCAACAGATAGGATAAGCGTATTCATAAATGCGCTTTCAGTCAAGTCATTCATCGTGTTTGACTATTTTCGATATATTGTTTCAACTTTAAAAATTGATCATTTTGAGGATCTTGTTTTAACGCTTTCTCTAATAGATCCTCTGCCTTCGCTGTCTCTCCTTTTTCTACGAATAACAACGATAAATGATACAGTTTATTTGGATCATCTGGATCTTTTTCAAGAGACTTTTGCAAAAATTGAATAGCTTTATCAAGGCGGCCCTGCTGCGCTTCCGATAGTGCATAGATATGAAGTGCCTCAGCTGATGCATCTTTATCGTGCACATATTCCTCTAGTTGTTCACTTGCTTCGCTATATTTTTTCTCATCAAATAAACTCGCTGCCTCACTTGCTGCCGCTGCTTCCTTTTGATCGTCAGAATGAAAACCTGTATACAATCCAAAACCGCCAATAAAGAGCAAAGCAGCACTCGCAAGAAGCATTTTGACAGGCTGCACTTGTTTAGGCAGACGGACAGCTAATGCCGTGAAAAAACCGCCAACCAGACCGCCAAGATGCCCTGCATTATCAATACCTGATACAGTGAAGCCTATTCCTAGGTTGATGAGGATAATGACAATAATATTTGTCCCCATCGTCCGAAAGAAAAGCTTTCGGTTTGAGATGGCTAAATATAACAGTGCACCTAAACAGCCAAAGATCGCGCCTGATGCGCCGGCTGCAATTGCCGTATTAAACACAAAGCTCGCAATGGAGCCAAAAATGCCGGAAATCAAATAGATGAGCAAAAATCTTCCCGACCCATAAATTCTCTCAACAGCCGCTCCGACGGACCAAAGAGCAAAAGTATTAAAGAGTAAGTGCGTCAAGCCAATATGTAAAAACATTGGTGTAATCAGGCGCCACCATTCACCATCTAAGATCAGCACATTATTTTTAGCACCAAATGCTGTTAAAGTTGCGGTATTGGTACTTCCGCCTGACAGCTCAAGTAAAAGAAACATCACCACTTGAACAGCGATCAGCAAGTAGGTGAAAAAGGGTCTGCCATTTTGAAAAACGGCCAATTCTCGTTCACGCTGCTTTTCCTGATCATCAAATGCCTGAAGCACGTTCATTTTAAGCTGCATTGCATCCTCAGCTGTGTCTCGCTTCGCTTCTTCTACATCAACTGCAAGAGATGTATTCAGCCATTTTTGCAGTTCGTTTACATCGTTTTGAAGCATGTCTGCATTGAGTAACACAGGAGTAACTGTCACCTTATTCTCTTTTTGCGGCTGACCGTTTAGGTCTTCCCAATCATCTACTGGAACATCAGTTGTAAATTGCAGCTGTAAAAGATGAAGAGATCGTTTGCGCATAGCTTCTCTGAGCTGATTGATCCGATATGTTTGCTCCTCAATATCTCGAACGATCTCTTGCCTGAAATTCACATCTTTTCTATATAGACGGATGAGATCATAACCTGAGTTTCGTGGTGCTTCAAAAAAAATTTCATTTTCTGGGTACGGACTTTGAATCATCTCGTATCCTTTTTGTCTTAATTCATCAACAACTCGCCAAAATAGACTATCTATGACATTCATACATTCGCGCTCCATTTTTTACATTATTATAGCAAGAATCGTTCTGATCCGCATTTCTAAACAAAAAAATCCCGGCTTTTGCGGGATTAGAATGCTTGGCGAATAAATTTCGTCCGAAAATATGGGATTTTCATCAGCCATTTAATTAAAAAGTGACGTACTTGATTTTGGCCTAAAATCAAATTCATGAGCCGATAACGATTTTGCACGAGAACGAATGCAAACAGTGTGAACACAATGCTCCAAATCATTTTATTCATCATATTCCCTCCTATGTTCGTATCGTGGCTTAAATAGGATTTGTTTATGCATGAACCATCGTTTTTATCGCTTAAAAGGTTCCTTTCATAAGCAGGCCTTCACAATCTAATCCCTTGTTCTTTTGATTGAATATAATAGACCTCTCCGCACTCTGATTGATCATAAGAAACGTCAAATGGATGAAGATCGATTAAATCCTTGAAAGTATGAGGCAGCTTACAATTCCGCTCTAACTCTTCCATCTTGTGCGGGAAGTAACTGTCGTATGGATTTGGTGTATGAACATATACAGCGTCTAAACCAGGGTCATGTTCGTGAATACAAATCCAAGTTTGGTATGGCTTTTCAAACCCTTCAAGCTGTTTTAGCAGCCTATAATATAAAGCGATATGAGCTTTGATATGCTCTCTTCTTATTTTTAAGCTATTTTCCCCGACTCCAAAAAAATCAAGGTGCGTATGCCAAAAATAAAACCATGAATCATGATCAAGTTTTAAGTCACAAGTATTCACTTCCTCCCACATATGACGGAAGTATCTTTTCTTTCCGCGAAATTTTTTCAAAACATATCCCCCCGTCAGCTAAAGTGCCTTTTAATGAAGAATGTTGATCGCTATCGTTCATTTGACTTTTGATTACAAGCAAGCACCTTCGCTCAACGCAAAAAGCCCGTTCTTACGTATAAGCAGCGGACTTTTATTTTTGATATAAGGTACCTTTCTCACTGATCATGATTGAGACCGGGATGTCGTGCGTTTCAGCCGGAATATGCTCGGTTTGCTGTACTGTCAAACAAAGGGCAAGCGTTTCGCCGTGATGATCCGCTAAGTAGCGGTCATAATAGCCGCCCCCATATCCGATACGATAGCCTTGTCGATCGAAGCACACCCCAGGCACAATGATCAAATCGATTGATTCTTTATGTACAGCGGCCGACGCATTAGGGTCTGGCTCTGATAACCCAAAGTAGCGGGATATCATTTTCGTCTCCGGTGTATATTCATAAAACGTCATCTCTTTTGTTTCCGGAAAACAGGTGGGTACACATACTGTTTTCCCCTCCTGCCATGCTTTTTCAATTAGAGGCATTGTCGGTACCTCTTTTCCTCTAGACATGGTGAGTGCAATCGTATTCGCTTGTTTCCATGTTGGCAGTTGAAACAAGTGCTCATGAAGTAAAGCGGTGCTTCGCTTGAATTCCTCAGCACTCATCTGATCCAGCTTGGCTAATGTTTGAAGGCGAAGCTCTTTTTTCACACAGATCATCTCCCATCATAAAAAAACAGCAGGAAAATTCCCTGCTGCTTACTTTGTTTCACGATGTAAAGTTTGTTTTTTATCACGTGAGCAATACTTTTTGAATTCAACGCGATCTGGATTGTTTCGCTTATTCTTTTTAGTAATATAGTTACGCTCACCGCATTCAGTGCAAGCTAGAGTAATATTTACGCGCATGTTTTTCCCTCCAAACTAAAATCAATTCACATTCAGACCTAACTATAATACCACTTCTAGCTTAGGAATGCTAGAATGTTTTTTCACCAATTTCAGTTTCAGTACAATCCGTCCGCGTTCTGATCCATATCGCACGGTCATTTCATGAAAAATGCTCTGCTCCCCTATAAAACCTCAATCTTTGTCGTACTGTATACATGAGAATCCCTCTTTTCCCCCACTGCCTCTTTTATTTTGACAGCGGGCAAGGTTTTCATACTCGTTTTTCATATAAAAAGAAAAAAGATGAAAAAAAGGTGATTTTTTCAGCAATTCCTTTTGAAACTAGCTTTTTTATGGTATAAAAAAGAAGGGTCGAAAACTGTCTGAAACAATCATGAAAGCCTTTTATGGCTTTCAGCATTAAAATATGAATTAAAAGGTGATGAAACATGGAAATTGCAATTATCGGATTGCTTGTTGTCAGTATCGTACTGATCGCATTCTCATATTTTCAAAGAGAGCCGATTAAAGAAGTCGAGCAGGAACTTGAAACACTTCAACTATCTGCAATGCAAGAAATCTATAAACTGAAAAAGAAAATGAAGGTTCTTGAAGAAGAATTGCTTGAAACAAACATCGTCGTCCGCAAACATTCAGAAATTGATCCATCTATCGCAAGACAAATCATTTCTAAGCATCAAAATGGCATGTCTCCTGAGGCCATTGCGCGCGCTGAGCATGTATCTGTAGATGAGGTCAACATGATCATTAAAGACAACGAGAAGGTGCTTGTATGACGAAAAAAAGCATCCAAACGTTTGCGGCAGGCATGATTCTTGCAACTGGTGTTCTGGCGATCGTTTTTTTCCTCACTGGAAAAGATGAAGCGGCTGCTGATACAACAACAAAAGAAACGCTCGCAGCAAAAGTAACAGACACTGACGTGAAAAACTATTTAGACTCTAAAAAAGAAGTCTCCGTCAGCCGTGAAACATATCAGCAGCTTCTCGATTATAAAGAAAAAGCACTGAAGGCAAATGAAGACGGCGATTCTAAGAGTGATAAAGAAACATCGGACAAGCCTAAAGGCAAATCGGTCAAATTCGTCATTAAAAACGGGATGAGCACAAGTGATGTTTCAGACATGCTTGAAAAGGACGGAATCATCAACTCGTCTAAAGATTTTAATGATTACGTGATTGACGCCGGCTACCATAAAGAAATTCGTGCAGGCAAGTTCAATTTAAAAACAGGGATGACGTTCAAACAAATCGTCAAAGCCTTAACAAAATAACAACAAAAACCCCCTGGCGGCGCTGACCTTCAGGGGGTTTTTATTATCCAAATCGACCAGATATATAGTCATTTGTTCTTTGATCATTTGGCTCAGAGAACATCACATTCGTATCATTGACCTCAACAAGCTCGCCCATTAAGAAGAAGGCCGTTCGATCTGATACTCGTGCCGCTTGCTGCATGTTATGCGTCACAATGGCAATCGTGTATTTCTCTTTTAATTTCATAATCAATTCTTCAATTTTTAATGTTGAGACAGGATCAAGCGCTGATGTTGGTTCATCCATTAATAAGATGTCTGGGCTTGTGGCAATGGCTCTTGCAATACAAAGACGCTGCTGCTGGCCGCCGGAAAGACCTAGTGCAGGCGCACTTAATCGATCTTTCACTTCATCCCAAAGGGCAACATCACGAAGCGCTTTTTCAGCGATTTCTTTCAATTGCTGCTTGCTCTTCACTCCGTGAATTCTTGGTCCGTAGACGACATTATCAAAGATAGACTGAGGGAATGGGTTCCCTTTTTGAAAGACCATCCCGACGTTTTTACGCAGTTCCACTAGATCGACACGGCCTTTTAAAATATTGTCACCGTTATACATCATATCCCCGGTAATTTTCACACCTGGCACTGTTTTGACCATGAGATTTAAGGTCTTTATAAATGTTGACTTTCCGCAGCCGGACGGACCGATAATCGCTGTGACTTCATGCTCTCTAATGTCTAAATCAATATGCTTCAGTGCGTGATGCTGTCCGTACCAAAGGTTCATATCATTCACACGAAACACTTCTTTTTTGGCTGTTTCAGTTGCTACTGCATTCATCAAAATCCACCCGCCTTATCCAAATCGACCATTGATATAGTCTTCTGTTTTTTGCTGCGCAGGACGTGTAAAGATACGTTCAGTGGCATCATATTCTACTAGATCACCGTTAAGGAAAAAGGCCGTATGATCAGATACACGTAACGCTTGCTGCATGTTGTGTGTCACAATGACGATCGAATAATCATTTTTCAACTCTGATAATAACTCTTCAATTTTTGCATTTGAGATCGGGTCTAGGGCAGAAGCGGGTTCATCTAATAAAAGAACGCTGGGCTTCATCGCAAGTGTACGTGCAATACAAAGGCGCTGCTGCTGACCACCGGATAAGGACAACGCCGAGCGGTGCAGACGATCTTTGACTTCATCCCACAGCGCCGCTTTTGTTAAACTTTCCTCTACCGCATCATCAAGCACTGATTTTCTTTTTTCACCCGCATACTTTAACGCATGGGTAATGTTATTGTAGATCGATTTAGGAAAAGGATTTGGTTTTTGGAAAACCATGCCGATTTCTCTTCTTAAATTCACCACATTAATGCGGTCATCCAAAATATTGAGCCCTTCGTACATGATCGCCCCTTCACTTCTCGCACCTGGAATTAAGTCGTTCATGCGGTTAATGCTGCGTAAAAAGGTTGATTTCCCGCAGCCAGATGGGCCGATTAATGCGGTAATTGCGTTCTTCTCAATTTCAAATGAAATGTGATTGACCGCTCTTTTTTCACCATAATAAATGCTTAAATCCTGCACCTGTAAAATCTGTTCCGCTTGAAGTGGAGCCTTTTTTGCTGCAATCTCTTTTTTTTCTGCTAGCATTTGAACCATATCCCCTTCACACCTCTCTCACATTATTTTGACGTAAGCTTCTTATGAATAAATGAACCAAGCCATCTAGCTGCTAAGTTGAATACTAAAACTGAAAGCACAAGTACGGCTGATGCACCATTTGCAATGGCCTCTGCATCTGGAATGATTCCTTGTGTATTGACGTTCCATATATGAACGGCTAATGTTTCTGCCGGTCTAAAAATATTCAGCGGTGACGTATCAGAAAATGGACTCCAGTTTGTAAAATCAAGACGCGGTGTGGTGAGGCCTGCTGTGAAAAGAAGCGCTGCTGCCTCCCCGAAGACTCTTCCTGATGCTAAAATCGCACCGGTAATAATAGAAGGAATCGCACCTGGAATTAGGACCGTCTTCACTGTATGCCATTTCGTCACACCAAGCGCTAGTGATGCTTCCTTTTGATCCTTCGGTACAGAGCGAAGCGCGTCTTCTGTCACCCTGACCATCACTGGCAGGTTAAACACCGTGAGCGCAAGAGCTCCTCCGATGATCGTATAGCCCCAGCCTGTTAAATTCACAAACATGAGTAAACCAAACATACCAATGACAATGGAAGGAAGTGAAGACAGCACTTCAATACATGTGCGAATAAAATCAGTGACTTTGTTTTGAGGCGCATATTCAGCCATGTACACTCCGCCGCCGACACCAAGCGGTACTGTGATCAGCATTGTAATAAACAAAATGTAAAACGAGTTAAACAGCTGATCCCTAATGCCGCCGCCAGAGCCAATTGCACTTGAGCGAGTTGTCAAAAAGTCAAAATTTAATTCTTTTGCACCGTTGAAGATGATATAAGAAAACAAACCAACAAGGATCGCCGTAATAATGGCGGCACATAATCCAAAAACAAACGTGGCAAAACGATCGGTCATTTTGCTATTCATTAAATCTTCCTCCTAGACGACAAGTATCTGATAATGAGTATGAACATAAACGATACAACTAGAAGGACAAGCCCCATTGACCAAAGTGTATTGTTTTCAACACTTCCATACGTTGTGTGACCCATGTTTAACGTAATTATGGTTGTTAATGTACCAGCTGTATCCATAATGCTCTCTGGTAAATTACGCGTGTTTCCAATGACCATCTGAACGGCAAGGGCTTCTCCAAATGCTCTTGCCATCCCAAGAACGACCGCTGTCATTAATGTTGGAAGAGCTGCTGGTACAAGCACACGTCTAATCGTTTGCCATCTTGTAGCACCAAGTGCATACGATCCCTCACGCAAGCTTTTTGGAAGGGAAGCCATTGCATCAGTTGCAATGGATGTAACGGTTGGCAGAATCATAATAGACAGGACAATTGTTCCTGCTAATACGCTATGCCCTGAGCCGCTTGATTTGAAATGTCCGATAAACGGCACCAATACTGTAAGACCTATGAATCCGTAAACAACGGATGGAATCCCTACAAGCAATTCAATGACTGGCTGGAGAATTTTCCGGCCCCATGCAGGTGCAATTTCTGTCATAAAGATCGCTCCTGCGATGCCTAGCGGCGCTGCAATGAGTGCCGATAGAAGCGTGACGGCAATCGATCCAAAGATAAAAGGAAATGCGCCGTACTCCGGGTTTTCTGCTGTTGGGTTCCAATTGATACTGGTTAAGAACTCAATTGGGCTTACACCATTTACGATGAAAGATTGTAAACCCTTAATGCCAAGGAAGATGGTAATGGCGATGGATACTGCAATCATTAAGAATGCGCAGAATTTCACCAAAATACTTCCTCTTACTTCATCCATTTGCCTATTTTTCTTCGAGCTGATCAGTCGATCGCTCGCTTCTGTATGTTCTATCTGCTTCATCTTTTTCTACACTCCTATGAATGTCATAAAAGGAAAAGTGAAATGCTCCACTTTTCCTTCATCAGCAATTCAAGACCTCTTACTTATCTGATTGTTTGCCTGCTGCGTCTCTTTCTACTTTCATATTAGAGACTGAGATGTAGCCTTGGTCTTTGACGATTTCTTTTTGTACTTCGTCACTCATAAGGTAATCTAAGAATTGTTTTGCTAGACCTTCCGGCTCACCTTTTGTATAAGAATGCTCGTATGCCCAAATTGTATATTTACCGCTTTCTACATTGCTTTCTTCCGGTTTCACACCATCAATGCTAAGCGGTGTAATTTTGTCATCTGTTAAATAAGAGAATGCTAGGTATCCAATCGCACCTGGTGTTTCTGCAATCAGTTTTTTCACTGTGTTTGAAGAATCTTCTGTGATTCCTTCTGCAGGTGTTGCGCCATCAAGGGCATATTTCACAAATGTTGCACGAGTTCCTGAAGAATCAGGTCTGTTTACAAGCGTGATTTTTTGGTCTTTCCCGCCAAGCTCTTTCCAGTTTTTGATTTTACCAGTGAAGATTTTTTTCAATTCGTCCTTTGTGATGTCTTTGACACCCACTTCAGGGTTTACAGCTGCGGCCATTCCAACAACTGCTACTTTGTGGTCTTTTAAAGCTTTTGCGTCGATTCCGTCTTTCTCTTCAGCGAATACATCTGAGTTACCAATCTGTACAGATCCTTCTGAAACTTGAGAAAGTCCTGTTCCCGAACCGCCGGCTTGTACTTGAATATCGGCTTTTGGATGTTTATCCATGAATTTTTCTGCTGCCGCAAGAACTAAAGGCTGCATCGCAGATGATCCTGAGATGGTAATGGAACCTGATGCCTCATCTTTGTTTGAAGCATTTCCTTTACTGTCTTTTGAATCTCCGCTTGAGCTGCTATTTCCGCATGCTGTGACGAATGCTAACAATGCGATAGTAAGGAAAGTAAGCAGCCATAATTTGTTCTTTTTCATTTCAAGAATACCCCCTGAATAATTTGTCCTACGAGTAATACATTAAAGGTTCTTTATTAATTTCGTTTAAATGGAATGTTAAGGTTTTGTAAATGTCGAAGTTTTGTAGAGAAATTGCGGCGTTTTTTATGAATTTTGTCAATTTATATCGGAATTTTTGAAGAAAACGTAAAAAAACGCCCACAAAAAGTGAGCGTTTTTACCTATGAAAGGTCTAGTCATTTGTTTCTGCTTCATTTTCAATTTTGTTTTTGTTTTTCGCCTGTGTATCATTGCTTTCCTGTTTTGATTTCAGTTCAAAGTACTTGTCTAATACTTGTTCACCAATATCATTTGTAATTGGATAGCGCTGGTTGTAGTCTTGATACACCCATGGCACAACAACAGAAATGGCCACTTCTGGATTATCAGCAGGCGCATACGCTACAAGAGTTGTGTTATACGTCGGTGTACCGCGCTTGCTTTTAATTGGACCGTCATAGAATGATTGAGCGGTTCCTGTTTTGCCTGCTGGATTATACTTTTTGTTGCCAAAGTTTGAATAGGCTGTCCCTCTTGGGTTCTGCATTACAAGCTTGAAGCCTTGCTGGACACGCTTGATTTCATCACTTGTCATGTCTAGCTTATTCAATACATCTGGTTTGACGGATTCCGTCACAGCTCCAATGCCGCGCTGCGGGTCTGGCTCTCTCACTTCTTTGACAAGCTGCGGACGTAAACGATACCCGCCATTTGCAATGGTTGAAACATATTGCGCCATTTGCAGCGGTGTAAACGTATCATACTGTCCAATCGCATAGTCAAGTAAAAGGCCCGATTGTGTAGACGTTCCTCTGTAGCCCGTTGCTTCGTTTGGCAGGTCAATACCTGTTTTGACTCCAAGGCCAAATTTACTAAAATTGTAGCGGAACGTATCAAATGCTTTAGGATCAATTGGGAGCGGCTGATTCTTACGATATTCGCTTTTCCCAATGGCGATTGCTGTTTTGAACATATACACGTTTGATGAACGCTCTAGTGCTGTTAAATCATTAATGAGTCCCATATTTTGATAGGATTTCTTTGGCGGTGACTGGGCGATATAGAGGGGTTCATCGTATTGGGTACTTCCAATATGAATAGCGCCTGTTTTATATCCAGTCAGTACAGTTGCCCCTTTTACAGCTGATCCCATCGCATATGAGGATGTCATCGTTCCTAATGAGTAGTCATCGAATTTGTATTTTCCGTTTTTGTTAGAAATCTGCTTACCCGCAACAGAAAGAACCTCTCCGTTTCTTGGGTCCATCATGACAACAAATGCGCGATCAAGAAGCTCAGTTCCCCCTCTTTGTTTCGCACTTCTCAAGTTCTTTTCAATAATTTTTTCAACCGCTTTTTGCAGCTGAATATCAATTGTAAGCACAAGGTCTTTCCCGCTCTTACCTTCTGTTAACACTTTAGAGCTTGTGACATTGCCCTGTTTATCAGTTGTACTTTGTTCTTTTTCCTTTTGGCCCTGCAGGACATCTTCATATTGATATTCAAGATAGCTTTTTCCTACACGGTCATTTCGGCTGTAGCCGAGTGATAGATAATGCTCAAGAAGTGACTGCGGAAGACCTTCATCACTCGAAGACACACTGCCGAGCATACTGCGGAGCAATCCTTTATACGGATAGCTGCGTGACCAGTCTGTCGTCACATCAACACCTGGCAGCTCGTCCAAATGCTCAGAGACGTAAGCAATTTCGCTTGGCTTTACATCTTCATTTTTAATAAATTGAGGTGTCAGTGCATAGCCTGCATCCATCTGCCTTTTAATGGAAAGCACTTGTAAATCTTTTTTCGTCAGTTGATTTAATTCCTTGTCTGTGATGCGTTTTAACTGAAGCTGATATAGTTTATCATCAGAAACCTTATCGTCACCCTTTAATTCTGATTCCTTTTGAACAAGCTTTTTCGCTTCATTCGGATGCGTTAAGATCCAGAAATCTTTTTTGTCACGATCTGTGATTTTTTTCGTACTCACATGAATCATATCCGCTAATTTTGATGCCACTTTGAGCCGCTCTTCTTGTGAAGTCGTCGAGGTTCTCGTATATGTAATGGCATTTAGCGCTTTATTGCTGACAATCGTATTGTAGTTTCGATCGTAAATTTTTCCGCGCGGAGCAGATGAGCTGACATTCACATCCTCTTGTTTTTCTGCCTGCTTTTTATAATCTTCTCCATTGACAATTTGCACAAACCCGAGTCTAACGACAACGCCGGTAAAAATAATAAACGCAGCTAAAAATAATAAATTCAGCCGGATCGGAAGTGTTTTGCGCCCTTCCTTCGCGTCTTTTTTGTTTTTCTTGTTTCTCATCACATCACCTTTTCTATCAAGAAAGAAATGGCACCCCTTTTTATGTAAAAAAGGTGCCATCATCATTTTAGCGGTTTTTCTATCATTTATCTAGAAATTTGATGTTCCATTGGTAAGAAATTTTACCTTTCTCCCTTAATAAGGTTCGTGTGAGAAACTGGCTTTTGACCGTCAGCCTCTTTCATATCAGCTGTTTTTTCTTTCAAATGAATATCTTTTACAAAATAATAAATGAGGGTATGTCCCGCTCCGAGCACAACAAGAGATGCTGGGATTCCGAGCTCATCACCTAGTAAGGTGACAGACAGCAGGAACAAAACAATCGAACAAATACGGCCGGCATTTAAAAATAGCTCTCTGACCACAATATATTCAATTCGGGCCTTTCTGGCATACCTTGCATGGCCGATGACATCATATGTTAAGGATACGTAAGGAACAAGCAGGAGTGGATATCCTATTGCAATGGCTACCGCATACATCAGAAGTGAAACATAGGACAAGTGGAAGACAATTAAAAACAAGGCGCCGTATAAAATCAGTCCGCCAAGCATAATGGCCTTCTTCCGCCACTTTTTCTTAATCAAACGTGTAGCGAAGAAATAAGTAAAAAACGCAACACCTGAATTCACTAAACCAAATGTCCCGAGAGCAAGCTCACTATTTGTTGCAATAAACACGAAGACACTGATTAAGAAGACAAAGACCCCTTCACGAAGCCCTTGAAAAAAGTGAGCTGTTGTAATCTTACGCCAATTCTCGTCTGCATGGCGTTCTTTCCAAATTTGTTTGATAATAAATTTGCCTTTTGACTGCCTTCTTTTGAGGAAAAAGCTCATCACAACCGCTAGTGAAAACAAAAAAAGCGATAACGTGAAAATGACTGTGTAGCCTGTATCATCCGTTAACTGAGAAATGACAATCCCCGCAATGAGAGGACCGATCATGCCAGCAGTTGAAGTAAGCACCCCGAGAAACCCATTAAAGAAGTCTCTTGTTTCAGGCTCAGTGATCTCAAAGGTGAGTACGTTAAAAGCAAGCCAGTAAAAACCATAGCCGATCCCAAGGACACTTCCCAATAAAACTAGCCGTGCGGCCGCTTGTTCTCCTGCCATTAAAACTATTAAATAAAAAGCGGCTAAAAAGATGACACCGAAACGAAGGACAAACGCCCGGTCTATTTTTTTAGCGAGCCGGCCAGCGAATAAAAACGTAATGGGCTGAAGCACCACAATGGCCAAGTTATAAATCGCAAGATCCGTGAATTTTCCGGACTGTTTCCATAAGTACACATTTACAAACGTATTCGAAAGCGCAATGGCAAGTGCGTATAACCCGCCAATCGTGAGGAGGAGCAATAAATCTCTTGTAACATCCATGTCCCCGAACATTTTCTTTAATCTGCTCATACAATTCATTCTCCTTTTCTACACAATAGTCTGTCTCATCAAAAGGCAGATATGTAAAAAAAGGAGGGAAAATATAAAAAGACCTGCTTCTCTAAAGAGCAGGTCTTTTCAAATCAAATGATTTATTTAGCTTCGCTGTAAAGACGAGCTACTTCATCCCAGTTCACAACATTCCAGAATGCTGAAATGTAATCAGGACGACGGTTTTGGTAGTTTAGGTAGTAAGCATGCTCCCAAACGTCTAGTCCTAGAATTGGCGTTTTTCCTTCAGTTAAAGGAGAATCTTGGTTTGGCGTGCTTGTGATTTCAAGTTTTCCGTTGTTCACAACAAGCCATGCCCAACCAGAACCAAAGCGTCCTGCAGCTGCTGCAGCGAAATCAGATTTGAATTTTTCAAATCCACCTAATTCTTTTTCGATTGCATCTGCAAGTTCACCAGTTGGTGCGCCGCCACCGTTTGGTGAAAGAAGCGTCCAGAATAATGAGTGGTTCGCATGTCCTCCGCCATTGTTACGTACAGCTGTACGAATGTTTTCAGGCACTGAGTTTAAGTTAGCCACTAGCTCTTCAATTGATTGTTCTTCAAGAGCTGATACACCTTCGATTGCTTTGTTTAAGTTTGTTACATATGTGTTGTGGTGTTTTGTGTGGTGAATCGTCATTGTTTCCTTGTCGATATGTGGTTCTAATGCATCGTAAGCATATGGTAATTCTGGAAGTTTAAAAGCCATGGTTAAATTCCTCCTTAGAATGTATGTACTGAAATGCTTCCTTTGTAAGTCAGCAATTCACCCTACTCAAAGAGTATCAAAAGAAACAGCTTGTTTCAACGTTATTGCTCATGTTCTGAAACATTTCAGTGTTTATTTTGTATTTAGCCCTTTTGAAAAAGTTTTAAACACCCTTTTTCAGCTTAGCGAAGGACATAAAATAAAAAGATGCCCAGCATCAGCGCTTGAATCAATCCTTTTGCAAAAACACCTGATACAAATCCAATTAATGAGCCTAATCCGACTTTCACACTCGTCTTCAGATCTTTTTGATGAACAAGGAGCTCTGCAATGACACTCCCGAGAAATGGACCAATAATAATTCCTGCAATCGGTATCACAAAAGGACCAGCTAATAACCCAATGGTGCTTCCCCAAATAGCTGCCTTGCTGCCGCCAAAGCGCTTTACCCCAATCAGGTTTGAGACATAATCTGCTGCAAATAAGACGGCAGTAAACATGGCTTGAATGAGCCAGAACGTCAGTGTAAGCGGCTCGAAGCTAAAAAAGAAACCATATAGAATAAATCCGAGAACCATAAAGACTACACTCGGGATAATTGGATAAACCAGTCCAACAAACGCAATGATAAATGCACAGCCAATCAGTATCCAATACAGAACGTCCAAGACCCTGCCGCCTCCTTTTTATATGCTGTATACATTATGCCTCATTCCTTCTATCTTAACCAGTGATGAAGGCTATACTTGTACTTGATGGATAGACATTGATACAATATGAGAAATAGAAAAGAATGTAGGAAGTGAATGGGTATTGAACGTATTTAATCTATTGTTAAAAGGAATTTATTCACCAAAAGATATTGCTAAAGCAAGGTTTACAGGGATCGGTAAAGCGATTTTATTCATTTTTATCCTCTCAATCATCGCAGCAGTTCCTCAGGGGTATCATATGAGCCAAGAGATCTCGAATGCGATGTCAGGATTTCAGCATGTGATCAAAAAAGATTTACCCGACTTTTCAATTGAAAAAGGAAAGCTTCAAGCGGATCAAAGTGCACCAATAGAAAAAGAAGAAAACGGCATCACGATCATCTTTGATCCTGCTGAAAAAATAAAAGCAAGTGAGCTTGAATCAAAGCAAACGGCTATCGCTTTATTAAAGGAAAAAGCAGTGATTGCCATTGATGGACAAATGACAGATATTCCATACCAGCTCCTTGGTGGAACGCTGACAAAAGATGAACTCGCCCGGGTCACAAATCAGAACCAAGCGATTATCATCCCTGTCATCTGTGTACTGCTATATCTATCAACTGCGGCTCTCATGTTTATCAGCGCAACATTCCTTGCGATGCTTGGTACATTTATTAAACGAATGCAGCAAAAAGAGCTGTCCTTCCAAATGCTTTGGAAGCTCTCCGCTTATTCACTCACATTAACAACGGTCTTTTTCGCCATCATGAGTGCATTAAACACGCCTGTTGCAAACTCATTTTTATTAAATTGGGTCATTAACTTTATCTTTTTATATCTTGTTGTTAAAGAAATACCTGCAAAAAAAAGCAAATGATCCATCCAACAAGGATTTGTCTACACAATGAAAGCTCCTCCGGCTCGGAGGAGCTTTTTATGTATGTTCATGCTAGGACTCATCTGGATGGATGATCGCAAACAAATAGTGATCCTCCCACACTCCATTAATCTTTACTTTTTTACGATTTAGTCCCTCATTTTCAAAACCTGTCTTTTCAAGTACACGAATGGAACCCTTATTACTCGGCTTTACTCCAGCCTCAATACGATGGAGATTTAACTCAAAAAAGGCATAGTCAATGATTAAACGAATGGCTTCTGTCATATATCCATTTCCGCCCTGCCTTTGATCGAGTACATACCCGAGCCAAGCTCCTTCTATCGGACCTCTTACGACAGAACTTAATGAGATCGTCCCAATTAAGGCACCTGTTTCGTTTAAGAAAATACCATGCATGTAAGATTCATCTTGTGCACTTCTTTGCCTACTCCGCTGAATCCGTTCAATTTGACGAGGTAATGTGAAGAAATCATCTTTGACCAAAGGTGTAAATTCCTGAAAATATGTGCGATTCTCAAGCTCTAATGTTAACAGTGATGCTGCATCATTTTCTGTTAGTGTTCTCACATATATATGCTGACTAACCTTCTTCATAAAATCCCCCCCTTTATTATTTTATCATAATGGCCATATGAGGTTGCTCTCATTTACTACACCAACGACCCAAGAAGTTTTTATTACAAGACATACTAGAACTAACTAGAACCATCCTTTCCAGCTTTTCTCCTCTTTTTGGTTCTATCATTTCAGGACATGCATAGACTGAAGTAAACTCTTAAAAGCGGTGAGTAAAATGCGGCGAATTCTTTTTTTACTAATCAGTTTGTTTGTCCTCTTTATTATCTTTTTTGATTTGAAAAATGGAACCATTCCTGTTGAGGAAAACCCAGCCGTTCCAGCAAGTGCCCTTCAAACAGCTGAGAAAAAGACATATAAGAACGTCACTGTAAAACAAGGTGAAACGGTCCTCTCCATCGTACATACAAGCAAACCGCTTGATGATGTCATTAAAGATTTCGAGGAGCTGAATCAAGGTGTTAAAGCGAACGAAATCAGGGCAGGCAGCACATATAAGTTTCCTGTCTATAAGAGATAAAACGTTAATTCCTTGTCATTCATACAAAGAGACTGTTACAATATGAACTGTAAAACACGACGTACACGGCAAAGGATTGCTTGTACACTAAGGAGCGATTGACAAGTGAGTGAAGTCACACATCGTACTAAAACGCGTCCCGTCAAAGTGGGACCTTTAACTATAGGTGGAAATAATGAGGTTGTCATTCAAAGTATGGCAACAACCAAAACACATGATGTCGAAGCGACAGTCGCTGAAATTAAACGTTTAGAAGAGGCAGGCTGTCAAATCGTGCGTGTCGCATGTCCAGATGAGCGTGCAGCAAATGCAATTGCGGACATTAAAAAGCAAATTAACATCCCGCTTGTTGTGGATATTCATTTTGACTATAAGCTTGCTCTGAAAGCGATTGAAGCAGGCGCAGACAAAATCCGAATCAATCCAGGAAACATCGGAAGAAGAGAAAAAGTCGAAGCTGTTGTCAAAGCAGCAAAAGAAAAAGGCATTCCAATTCGTATTGGCGTAAACGCTGGTTCATTAGAGAAAAAAATTCTTGATAAATACGGTTACCCAACGGCAGATGGTATGGTCGAAAGTGCACTGCATCACATTAAAATTCTAGAAGACCTAGACTTTCATGACATCATCGTCAGTATGAAAGCATCTGATGTAAACCTTGCAATTGAAGCATACGAAAAAGCGGCTAAAGCCTTTGATTATCCTCTTCACCTCGGGATTACAGAATCAGGTACGTTATTTGCAGGTACAGTCAAAAGTGCAGCTGGACTTGGCGCTATTTTGAATATGGGGATTGGGAACACGCTCCGCATTTCATTAAGTGCTGACCCAGTTGAGGAAGTAAAAGTAGCACGTGAATTATTGAAATCATTTGGTCTTGCATCAAATGCAGCAACACTGATCTCCTGCCCAACTTGTGGACGAATTGAAATTGACCTCATCAGCATTGCAAATGAAGTCGAAGAATATATTTCTAAAATCAAAGCACCGATTAAAGTAGCTGTTCTCGGCTGCGCTGTAAACGGTCCAGGTGAAGCGCGTGAAGCGGACATCGGAATCGCAGGCGCTAGAGGCGAAGGCTTATTGTTCCGTAAAGGTGAAATTGTTCGTAAAGTACCGGAAGAAACAATGGTCGAAGAACTGAAAAAAGAAATCGATAAAATCGCTGAAGAACATTATGCGAAAATGGAAGCTGAAAAAGAAAAACAAGCGAATGCTTAACAAAAAACGCCTGACTGTGACGTCAGGCGTTTTTCTGTTCTTGTTAAAAGAACGGGGTGATAAATATGCCTAGGATGACGGAAACAATTCCGATCCCAATTGACCACGCGCCAAGCGCATGTGCTCCTTTTCTTCGTGCAATATAACCAACGACGATTGCCGCTACCCCTAATAGCACCGGCAAGACAAATAATGAGATAATCGCAATCGCGAGTGCTGTATAGCCTATCCCTTTACTGCCTGAATCGTCACCTGCATGGTCACGTCCTCGTCTATCTTCTCGATCTCTTGAAGCTTGATATGGCTCTGCAATTTCAGCAGCTGTTTCCTCTAAATAGCCATCATCATTACTAAAGTGTGTGTCGATTTCACGATCATTTCTTCTGAAATCCTCGTCTCTTTCCATGATCAATTCCCCCTTTTGGTTAATAGAAAGGAGCTTTTTTAGTATGAGCAAAAATGTCTGTTTCATGTTTGCTAAAACTTGCTGGAATTGTGAATTGATTATGTTACACTTTAAGAGTATAAAAATAAGGAGTGTGGGCATGTTACGTTTAGGAATTGATATTGATGGTACAGTGACGGCGCAGGACACCTTTGTTCCCTACTTAAATGAGTCGTTCCAATGTACCATGACACTAGATGATATGACAGAGTATGATTTGACGAAGCTTTTAAAGATTTCTCAAGAAGAATTTTGGGGCTGGATGGATCAGCACGAGCCTCTTATTTATAAACAGGCAGAGCCTGCTGAGGGTGCAAAAGAGATCCTCGACCAAATGAAGCAGCAGCACAGACTGATTTATATTACAGCAAGAAGGCAGCAGCATTCGGATATTACCTACAAGTGGTTTCAAGAACATGATGTGCACTATGATGCTATTGAGCTGGTTGGCGGTCATCATAAGCTGGAAGCCGTTCAAAAGCACAAGATTGATGTATTTTTTGAAGACCATCATGGCAATGCCACAATGATTGCAAAAGAAGCTGACATCCCGGTTATTCTTTTTAACTCCCCTTATAATCAAATGCCAATTGACGACAGAATTATTCGCGTGAACAACTGGCAGGAAGCGTCTCAATGGATCAAACAATACGAACAGCGTCTGCAAACTGCTTATTAATGTAACTGAGCGAGCACCGAAACAGAACAAACGCGAGGATTTGTCTACATGCTGAAGCCGATACATTTAATGTATCGGCTTTTTTGATGGAGCAAGCTGCCCTTCTTTCATTAGAAAATGGTACAGTGCCCCCTTCATGCCTGCCTGATTCAAGTAGTAGCAAGTTTCCAGCTTCACCTGAATGTTCTTCCACGCATGCAGTGTATGTAAATGTTTTTCAATGTTTTGTAATAAATCTGGTCTTGCACTTACGCCGCCGCCAATGAGGATTTTCTCTGGGTTAAGAACAGTCGCTACATTGTAAATGCCAATGGCGATTCGCTTGTACCATTGATCCACCAGCTTCTCAATGGCCGGATCATGCTTCGTCTTTTCAAAAATCTCTTGGCCGTCTATTTGATTACTTTGCGGAATTCCTTGCTTTTCTTTATAGCTCCGAATTAATCCAGCTGTTGAAGCGCTGCTGTTGAGAGTTGTAAACTGGCCATTTTCCGTTTCTGTCAGCATCATGCCAAATTCACCACCGCGGAAGGAAGCCCCGCGCACAAGCTGACCATCAGCAAAAATACCACCGCCAACACCCGTGCCAATCGTCATACAAATAAAGCTGTCACAATCTTTCGCATTGCCGCTATATTTTTCTGCGAGAGCTGCACAGTTCGCATCATTCTCCACTTCTACACGAAGAGACGTTTTTTCTTCTAAAAGTGTTTTTACATTTTGACCATTTAAGGCGATGATAGCGCCTGCAAATTCTGTATAACCTGATTCACTGTCTACAAAGCCTGGAAGACTGATGGCGATACCGCTGACATCCTGCATCCTTTGATATTGCCTGACCACATCCGCCATGGCTACTAAAAACGGTTCAAGCTGCCGGCAGTTCGTCTCATAGTCACCGCTAGTGACCAGCTTTCCATCCTGATCCATTAATCCATGTTTTGTTCTCGTCCCGCCTACATCAAACACGACGTAATATGCCACTTTTGACCCCTCCCTTTACTCCAAAATGTAGTACCTTGATCTCATTTTAATGAAACAGCCGCCCTTTGTAAAACGTTTTCAAAAGACAAAACAAAAAAGCCAGCTCCACGGCTGGCTTTTTCATGAGTGAACTTCCTTCGGTTCGCAGGAAGGACACGTTCCGTATATTTCAAATTTATGTCCGCTAATATGATAATCATCTAGATCGGCATCCAGTTTGTCCATAGGACAGGCATCGATCTCCTTTGTTTTCCCGCATGCAAGACAAATAAAGTGATGGTGATGATGGGAAAATGAACATTTAAAACGGAATAGTTTCTCCCCTGACAATTCCGTTGTTTCTAATATTCCAAGGTCTTCATATAGCGACAAATTTCGGTAAATCGTATCAAAGCTGAGACCAGGGTAGTCTTCACTTAGTGCCGTCAGCACATTTTTAGCCGTCAAGTATTTATCAGAATCAGAAAACAATTGAAGCATGTCTTCACGTTTGCTTGTATATTTGTAGCCTTTTTCCTTTAATAAATCAAGCGCTTCTTGTACGTTCATGTTGATTCCCCCTTCTGAATTTCCCAATACTGATACACCCGATTAAAATCAAAATAGACAGCATCACAATGGTTCCGCCTGGCGCTAAATCAAGATAATAGCTTAGAATCAATCCGGCTAATACAGACAATTCACCAAACAAGATCGAAAGGAAAATCGCCTGTTTGAATCCTTTGGCAATGCGGATACTAGCCGCAACAGGAAGCGTCATGAGCGCCGACACAAGCAGTGTACCGACGATACGCATCGATGCCGCAATGACAAGTGCGACAACTAAGATAAAAATAAAATGAATCCATTTTGCTGAAATACCAGAAGCCTTTGCATGCTCTTCATCAAAAGAAAGCAGAAATAATTCTTTATATAATAGCACGACAACTAGCACAACAACGAGTGAGATCCCCACAATAATCCAAAGATCAAGTCTTGAAACCGCACTGACACTACCGAATAAATAACTAAACAAATCTGTATTAAAGCCATTCGCTAGTGAAATGAAGATGACGGAAATCCCAATACCACCTGATAAAATGATGGGAATGGCAAGCTCCTGATAATGCTTATACACAGAGCGCAGGCGCTCAATGAACAATGACCCTGCAACAGAAAAAGCCATTCCTAAGTAGAGCGGGCTTACCCCTGTCAAAAGGCCAAACTTTTTATCAAGGAATAGACTTGCGGCAATACCAGCAAGTGATACGTGACTGAGGGCATCTGCAATAAGCGAGAGCCTTCTTACGACAATAAATACACCAAGTAAGGGCGCAATAAAACCGATCAGCATACCTGCGATAAACGCATTTTGTAAAAATTCATAATGAAAAAATGGAAATAGCATTATTCATGTCCCCCATGATGATGATGGTCGTGATGAATCACTTGAATGTCATGCCCGTAAAATTGGGATAGCGCCTGATCATCCATTGAATCAAACGCTGCTGCATCCCCGTGGAAATGCAGTGTCTGATTTAAACAAGCCACATGGGTGACTTTATCAGAAACGGTGCCAACGTCATGTGTGACGAGAATTAAAGACATTCCTTTTTCTTTGTTCAATGTTTCGAGCAGCTGATAAAAGCCTTCTACTGTACGCTGATCGACCCCAACTGTGGGTTCATCCAAAATGAGCAGCTTCGGCTGACTGACAAGCGCACGGGCAATAAATGCACGCTGCTGCTGACCACCAGAAAGCTCACCGATGTTTTGGTGCTTTAAATCTTGTATGCCAACTGAGCGAATGGCATCTTCAACTTGCCATTTATCCTGCTTGCTCATTCGTTTAAATAAACCAATTTTCGCAGTCAGTCCGCTTGCGACAACCTCATATACAGAAGCTGGGAAACCCGTATTAAAGCTATTCGCCTTTTGAGAAACAAATCCAATTTGATCCCAGTCTCTAAATTTTGAAACAGGCGTGCCAAATAGTTTTAATTCGCCTTGCTGCGGTTTAATGAGCCCAAGCAGGCATTTTAATAAGGTTGTTTTACCAGATCCATTCGGTCCAACAAGTGCTAGGAAGTTTCCTTCCTCTACTGTTAAATGAATGTGATCAATGACATTTCGCTGTCCATAAGAGTACGAAATGTCCTCCATTTCAATAATTGGCTTTGCCATGAATCTTTCCACCTTTAATCAAAATAAAAAGAATGATTACGATTTATACAACAAAAAGAAAATGGCTTTTGCCATTTTCTCTGTTCATACATACATTTCATTATATAAAAGAAAGATAAAAAAGTAAAATAAAAGCTAATGAATGGCTGTTTTGAACTTACCGCCTTTTGTTTCATGCGTATCCATAATCGTAATAAATGCTTGGCCATCAATTTCAAATACAATGGATTTCAGCTTTGTAATTTCAAGCCTTGTGACAACGGCGTAGATGACATCTTTTTCTTCATCTGTATAGCCGCCTTTTCCTTTCAGCTTTGTCGTTCCCCTGCCAAGTCGATGCAGAATCGCATCTGAAATTTCATCATAATGATCTGATACGATAATAACAGCTTTTGTTTCATCAAGCCCTTGAATAACAGCATCAATTGTTTTCATTGCCAAATAATATGTCATGACAGAATACATAGCCTGCTCTGGTCCGAAAACAAAGCCCGCCCAAATAAAAATGAACACATTGACGATCATCACAAACTCACCGACGGAGAAAGGAATTTTTTTCGTTAGAAGAATCCCTAAAATCTCTGTTCCATCCATTGAACCTCCATTACGGATGACAAGTCCAACACCAAATCCAAGTAATAGCCCGCCAAATACAGTGGCTAAAATCGGCTGAGTTGTAAATGCCTCTACATGATGAAGTGAAGATTCAATCACGGCTAAGCTGACAATCCCAATCACAGTGGAAACAAGAAAGGTTTTCCCAATATGTTTGTATCCTGATATCATAAATGGAATATTTAAAATGACAACAAGCGTCGCAAAGTTAATAAACGGGTTATCTGTAAAGAGATAATCCAAAATAAGCGAAATGCCGATGATGCCCCCATCAATAATATTGTTTGGCACTAAAAATAATTCAATGCTGACTGCTGCACATGCAGCTCCTACTAGAATCAGAAAAATTCTCATAATAAAATGAGGCACTGATTCCTTTCTATGCTGTTTACTATTTGCCATACGTTCTCCCTTCTACACATGTTAAATTTTCAATGAACATTTTATTCACTTTACTATTTTATCATTTCACAGAATAAAATAAAATTTTTTGCACATTTTCCGTTTTCGCCCATACATTGTTACAGAGGGGAGGAATGGAATTGATTTTAATTCAAAAAATTGTCCTGCAGCGGCTCAATCAGATCACAGCAAATGATCTGTTAAGGTATGCGAAACAGTATGGCGTCAGTTTAACGTCTAATCAAGCTGCTGAGGTTGCCAAACTCATGAACGGGAAAAACATCAATATTTTTAATGATTCAGAGCGTAACCGGCTTCTTAAGCAAGTGGAAGCGATTACTTCTAAACAGACAGCACAGACTGTGAATGATCTGTTTAACCGGTTTACAAGTTAGGCAAAAAAAGGGCCGCATTTAGCGGCACCTCATCATGTTGCATCCTTTTTTATTGACCCGTAATTTTATCTAGTAAGCCTTCATCAAATTGCTTTTCTTTCAGCATCGCAATTTCGAATTTGTAAGGTGGTTTTTTGTTCTTTTTATCTTCACCTACATAAGGCGTTTCTAGAATTTTCGGCACATCTTGAAGTTGCGGATGATGCACAATATAGTTCAGTGCATCGAAACCAATTTCACCAAAACCGATATTTTCATGTCGGTCTTTTCTTGCGCCTTGTACGTTTTTACTGTCATTAATATGAAGAACTTTGATTCGGTCAATACCGACAATTCGGTCAAATTCTTCTAACACACCATCAAAGTCGCTTACAATCGGGTAACCAGCATCGTGCGTGTGACACGTATCAAAGCAGACAGAAAGAGCTTCGTTATGTGTCACTCCGTCGATAATTTGGGCAAGCTCTTCAAAGCTTCTTCCGCACTCTGATCCTTTTCCTGCCATTGTTTCAAGTGCAATTTGAACCTCTTGACCTTTTACAATGACTTCGTTTAAACCTTCAATGATTTTTTGAATCCCTGCTTCTGCCCCTGCTCCGACATGCGCACCCGGGTGGAGAACAATTTGTCTTGCTCCCAGCGCTTCCGTACGCTCAATCTCAGAGCGAAGAAAGTCTACACCAAGCTCAAATGTCGATGGATTCACTGTATTTCCAATATTGATAATATACGGAGCATGCACGACGATATCCGTCATGCCATGCTCTTTCATATGCGCTTGTCCAGCTTCAATATTCAGGTCTTCAATTTTTTTGCGGCGCGTATTTTGCGGTGCACCTGTATAAATCATAAACGTATTCGAACCATAAGAGGCAGCTTCTTGACTCGCTGCAAGAAGCATATGTTTTCCGCTCATGGATACATGTGAACCAATCTTCAACAATGTTTCCCCCTACTTTCCATTACGCTTTGACTTTCTACGTTCCTGTCTTTTGATTTTATCCATCTCACGTGTCATTTTCTTTTTATATCCAGGTTTGACGGCTTTCGGTTTTCTCACAAGACGCTTTGCTTTTTCTTCAATTTCATTTGGTGCTTTTTTACGTCTTTGACGCTTCAGACGGTCATCTGCATCTCGCCATTCGCCATGAACAATGGTTTTGTTTTCAAACACAACGCCCATTTTCTCAATTTGAATGAGTGCATCCTCATCAGTCAGCTCATAAATGGTCATGGCAATTCCAGATGAACCAGCACGAGCTGTTCTTCCAACGCGGTGCACATAAAAATCAAGATCAGATGGAAGTTCATAGTTAATCACGTGGCTGACGCCTTTAATGTCAATTCCGCGTGCTGCAAGATCAGATGCCACAATATAAGTGAACTCCAAATCTTCAATTTGTTTCATGACTTTTTTACGTTCGCGCGGCGTTAATCCGCCATGGAGCACACCGATTTTCATTCCTTTTTCTTGTAAGAATGCTGCGATTTCATCAACAGTTGTTTTTGTATTGGCAAAAATGATGCCTAAATAAGGCTGTACATTCGTCACCATTTCATGGAGCAATTTTAATTTATCACGCTGTTTAGACGGAACTAAAATATGCTGAATGTTTTCTGCTGTAATCCGTTTTGGTTCAACATGCGCATACTTTGGATTGTCCATATATTTTTTCAGAAAAGGCTTTAGTTTTTCTGGAATGGTTGCAGAGAACACAAGCATTTGCAGCTGTTCTGGCATTTGTGCACCAATACGGTCCACATCTTCTAAAAATCCCATATCCAGCATTAAATCCGCTTCATCAATGACAAGAGAGGTCGCTTTGTAAACATTCAGCGCCTGCTCATGAATGAGGTCAGCAATACGTCCAGGTGTGCCGACAACCAAATGCGGCTGGTTTTTTAGCTTTTGAATTGATTTCTGCTTGTCCGTTCCGCCAATGTAAAGCTTTGCTTTGATCTCTTCTTCTGGAGAAGCATTCTTTAAAATCGTTTGAGCTTCTTTGAAAATTTGATTGGCTAATTCTCTTGTAGGTGCAGTAATCACCACTTGTACCTGCTCTTTGCTTGGATCAATTGAATGAATCAGCGGCAGTAAGTACGCATGAGTTTTTCCTGTTCCTGTTTGTGACTGTCCAATCACGCTTTCTCCTTTTAAAACAGCAGGGATGATTCTTTTTTGAATATCAGTCGGCTCATAAAAGCCTAGTTCATGAATAGCATCTATAATAAAAGGCTTTAATTCATATGTTGTAAATTTCGTTTCTTTCATGTTTTCACTCCTTAAGGCAATGCCTTTTTGCTCATCTCCTCATTATAGCTGATTTTCAGTAAAAAAACCATGTCCGCTTTTCCTACAGGAAACCAATTGATGCTTCCTTGCATAACCTATGAAGAGAAAGAGAATGCAGTAAGGGAGGTACAAGTATGTTAGGGCAAAGGCCTATGGGCGATTTTCAGCCGCGCCGTCCCTCACGCCGGCACCTTGGAAATGGCGGACAGCCCGGAATTTTTCAAAGAGGACAGCAGCAGCCTCCTATCCAACAGCCTTTTCAAGGGCAAGGCAATCCATTTCAGCAAATGATGCCTCGCTCCCCGTCTGTACAGGGAGGCGGCGGTTTACAAGGGATGGGCGGAATTCCAGGAGGTGAGAGCCGTGCACTAGGCGGCGGAGCAGGAATGAAAGGCATGCTCGCTAAGTTTCTTCCTGGCGCAGGAGGAGCGGGAGTCTCTGGAGGTGGTGCGGGATTACAAGGAATCCAGAGCTTCACAAATCCTGCGACCCTCTCAAGCATGTTAGGAAATGTTCAAAAAGTGCTCGGGATGGCGCAGCAATTTACGCCAATGATTCAGCAATACGGTCCTTTAGTGAGAAATTTGCCTGCGATGATTAAACTGTACAGCCAGCTTGGCAGTGCGGATGATGATGAAGAAAGTGCAAATGATGCTGATGCAGAATCAACGGAGACTAACGCGGAAACAGAAGTGTCCGAGGAAGAAGCACAGACTGACGAAAATGAAGAACCGGAAGACATCCTCGTCAAAAAAGCAGCACCTCACACATCACCTGCTCCTGAAGCAAAACCGAAAAAAAGATCTGGCAGCTCTGTTCCAAAACTATATGTCTAGTGATCTTTTAACGGCGAAGTGTTCACTGCGTATAACAATCTTTGATATATACGCTTACTTTGGCTATAATGGAAGCAAGAGAATGATAAAAAGCCGTTTTTTACGGCTTTTTATATTGTTCTTCTCTAGCAGCACTTCCCTACAGGAGGACGAATAAATGAATGTAATTAAAATATCGCCGCGTGGCTATTGCTATGGCGTTGTGGATGCAATGGTCATTGCTAAAAATGCCGCACTTGATAAAAACCTGCCACGCCCAATTTATATATTAGGTATGATTGTGCACAACAAACATGTCACTGATGCCTTCGAGGAAGATGGAATTTACACACTGGACGGACCAAACCGCTTAGACATTTTAAAGCAGGTTGAAAGCGGAACAGTCATTTTCACGGCTCACGGCGTTTCTCCTGAGGTTCGTGAAATCGCAGAAGAAAAAGGCCTTGTCGCCATTGATGCGACCTGTCCCGATGTAACGAAAACCCACGAACTCATTTCAGAGAAAACAGCCGATGGTTATGACATTATTTATATTGGGAAAAAGGGTCATCCTGAGCCAGAAGGAGCTGTTGGAGTAGCCCCTGACAAGGTACATCTTGTCGAAACAGAAGCCGACATTGAGGCGCTCGATTTAACATCAGAAAAACTGCTTATCACGAACCAAACGACGATGTCTCAATGGGATGTCCACGATCTGATGGAGCTGATTAAAGAAAAATACCCTCACGTTGAGTATCATCAAGAAATTTGCCTTGCGACACAGGTACGTCAGGAAGCTGTTTCGCAGCAAGCTGGTCAAGCCGACCTAACCATTGTTGTCGGCGATCCAAAAAGTAATAACTCTAACCGTCTCGCACAAGTGTCAATGGAGATTGCGGGAACGCAGGCTTACCGTATTGGTGACTTAAGTGAACTCAAGCTGGAGTGGCTGCAGGGCGTCAAAACCGTTGCCGTTACTGCTGGTGCTTCAACACCAACACCTATTACAAAGGAAGTCATTCGTTTCTTAGAAAACTATGAACCGGATGATGAAACGACTTGGAAGATTGAACGGACCGTTCCTCTTTCTAAAATTTTACCTCGCGTCAAAACAAAGAAATAAGAAAACGTCAGAGCGAATATATGCTCTGACGTTTTTTGATTACATAAATTGAAATGGGTTTGTGTTTGATTCAGAAACAAAGAGCTGTACGTCATATTTTTTATCCGCACATAGCGATTGTAGCTTCGCCTTTACGCCCTCTTTCATAATCTTTTCAGCATAATGTCCTGGGTCCACAACGTTCAGCCCTAGCATCATGGCATCATGCGCAACATGGAAATAAAGGTCTCCTGTCACATACACATCGGCACCCATTCTTTTCGCTTGATGGATGTATTTATTTCCGTCTCCGCCAAGCACCGCCACTTTTTTCACAACAGCATTTTGATCTCCTACAAAACGAGCACCATTCACATCTAGCTTCGTTTTCACAAATTGTGTGAAATCTCTAAGTGTCATAGGCTCATTTAGCTCTCCGATACGGCCAAGACCTTTTTGAATAGGAGGAAGATCTGTCGTGTGTACACTATAGGCGACTTCTTCATAAGGATGTGCTTTGATCATTTCGCGAATCACTTGTTTTTCTATACTTGCTGGGAAAATGGTTTCAATCCGCACTTCTTTCACAAATTCTAATTGTCCCGTCTCACCAATAAACGGCTCAGCTTCTTCTGATGGCAGAAAGCTGCCTGTCCCTTCATTTGAAAACGCACAATGGCTGTAGTTGCCGATATGGCCGGCGCCCGCATTTCCTAAAGCTGTCCGGATGGCTTCTTCAAATTCCTCTGGGACATACAAAGCGAGCTGTTTGATTGGATCTTCGTATGTCGGCACTAACACACTTGTTTCTTCAAGCTCTAGAGCCTCAGCAAGCAAGTCATTGACTCCGCCATCAGCTACGTCTAAATTCGTATGTGCCACATACACCGCAATATCATGTTTGATGCATTTCTCAATGATCCGTCCAGCCGGCTGATCTGTCGCTACATGTTTTAATGGACGAAAAATCGGCGGATGGTGAGCTATAATGAGATCCACTTTCCGCTCGATCGCCTCATCTACTACATTCTCTAATACATCTAGGGTGATCATAACATTGGTTACTTTTTTATTTAATGTCCCGATCTGAAGACCAATTTTATCACCTTCCATGGCGTATGCCTTTGGCGAAAACTGTTCAAACAATTGGATGATTTCATGCCCGTTTACTGTTTTAGCCAACAGTCAAAACCTCCTTTAGCATCTTTATTTTCGCATTCAGCTCTTCAAGGCGCTCTTTATTTTCTTCTGTCCGCGCCGCCTGCTGAATTTGACTTTCTATCTTCTCCATATGCTGAAGCTCTTGCATCCACTTGCGCCGGAAGACGTCATTTTGCTCTTTCGCAAGAAACGGGCCAACCAGCATACCTGCTTCAAGTGACATCCCTTCATAGGCTTTATTTTTGTCGCCTTTTTCTGCGATGATGATTTCGTATATTTTGCCGTCCTCTTCTAAGATGACTTCATCTAACAAATCATACCCCTCTTGATAAAGCCATAAACGAATATGGTGGGCATGGATATTCGGCTGAAGAATGAGCCTCTCATGGCCTGCGAGCTTATGCTTGCCTTCATTTAGAATGCTTGCGATGAGCGCCCCGCCCATACCTGCTATCGTCACTGCATTCACTTCGCCTTTTTCAATGACTTCAAGGCCATTTCCTTTTCTGACAGATATCTGTTCATCTAATTCAAGTCTATGTACTTGCTGCTGCGCCGATTGAAGCGGTCCATCGGTAATTTCACCAGCAATGGCTTTCACTGCTTTTTGATGCAGGATCGCATAGCATGGCAAATAGGCATGATCTGAGCCAATATCAGCGAACACTGCCTCATCTGGTAAAAAGTCTGCGACTTTTTTTAATCGTTTGGATAAATTCATTTCATTCATACGTATCACTACTTTTCTTTAATGTTCATACTTGTCTATCTTATATAAATTATGGACTTTTTAAAAGTCGTTTTCAAATGAAAAAAGCTCTTCTTTTGAAAAAGAGCTTTTTGTGTAAGATTATTTAATTTTAGACACCCATTCCGCCATTTCATCGAGCTTTTCATTTGGAATCAGCCCGCCTGGCATCCCGTTGCCGCCTTCTTGAATTTTCTTCTTGATGTCAGCTACTTCAAGCTTGTCTCCAACACCTTTTAATGCAGGACCTGCGCCGCCTTCATAGTTTTCCCCGTGACAGCTTAGACAGTTCTGTTTATACAATTCTTCCGGCGTCGCATTTGCTGTCTCTTCTTGCTTTTGCTCTTTGCCCCCTGAGGCAATTTTTTCTTCATCTTTCAGCCCCTTCATTGATAAGAAAAAAGTGAGTCCAATACCTAAAATGGCAATCAATAAAAATGGTATAAGTGGATTCCGTTTCATTTCTTTCATCCTCCCCTTTGTGAAAACCCCTTTGAGACTATGCAAACAATTCTAATTCTACTTTAATTTTACAAAAAGTAAACGAATTATGATACAAAACTTTGGTCAAGTTCACAGATTAGACAAAAATGATTCAAGATGAGAAATGAAGCCTTCAGCACATTTAGATGTATTTTTTATACATCTTTTTTCTAAGAACGTTGCAAATTCATTTGTTATTCAGTAAAATATAATCAGATTGAAAAAAGCGTTTTCATTTTTGATAAGAAAGAACGGATCTCTTTCAAGATCCGTCCGGTTTCTACTCTAAGAAGTCTTTTAATCGTTTGCTTCTGCTTGGGTGTCTTAATTTACGAAGAGCTTTCGCTTCAATTTGTCGGATACGCTCTCTTGTTACGCCGAACACCTTTCCAACCTCTTCTAACGTGCGAGTTCTTCCGTCGTCTAGTCCGAAACGTAGTCTCAGCACATTTTCTTCACGGTCCGTCAGCGTGTCTAATACATCTTCAAGCTGCTCTTTTAAGAGTTCGTACGCAGCGTGGTCAGATGGAGATGTCGCCTCTTGGTCTTCGATAAAATCACCAAGATGCGAGTCATCTTCTTCACCAATAGGTGTTTCTAAAGATACAGGCTCTTGCGCAATTTTAAGAATCTCTCTTACCTTTTCTGGAGTTAAATCCATGTCTTCAGCAATTTCCTCAGGCGTTGGTTCTCTGCCTAGGTCTTGCAGAAGCTGTCTTTGAACACGGATCAATTTATTAATGGTTTCCACCATATGAACCGGGATCCGGATTGTTCTCGCCTGATCGGCAATCGCACGTGTGATCGCCTGTCTAATCCACCAAGTCGCATATGTTGAGAATTTATATCCTTTGCGGTAATCAAACTTCTCAACCGCCTTCATCAGACCCATGTTTCCTTCTTGAATCAAGTCAAGGAACAGCATACCACGACCGACATAGCGTTTCGCAATGCTGACAACGAGACGAAGGTTCGCTTCCGCTAATCTTCTTTTTGATTCCTCATCGCCCTCTTCGATCTTTTGAGCATACGTAATTTCTTCTTTAGCAGATAACAAATTGACGCGTCCAATTTCTTTTAAGTACATACGAACAGGATCATTGATTTTGACACCTGGTGGTACGCTTAAATCATTCAGGTCAAATTCTTCTTCCGCTTTAGCCAGCTGCTGAACATTTGGGTCTTCTGTCTCTTCGTTTTCACTAATGAGCTCTACACCCTGTTCGCCTAAGTATTCATAGTATTCATCCATTTGGTCTGATTCAATTTCAAAGCTAGACATACGCTCTGCAATTTCTTCGTATGTTAAAACGCCCCGTTTTTTACCCGTTTCAGTGAGCTTATCTCTCACCTGTTCAAAGGTTAATTCAGTTTCGGTTTCGTGGGCTTGTTTATCAGCCATTATGGATCCCTCCTTCCAAAGCTTGCAACGAATTCTAAAGTAACTTGCGATTTGCTTCCGCCCTGCTTTTCTCTCTCTATCAAACAGATGACGAAGCAAATAGGAATAAAATAAATAATGATGAAGGCAAGATGCTTGCGGTCTTATGCTCCTCCCGTAAAGGATTCATTGCCAGCCGTAAGTCCTGTCATTAATAATAGACGTTTTACTTCAGCGAACGGTTCAACTGAATAATTTCTTTTGCAAGTGTTGCCGCTTTGAAGAAATCTTTTTGCCTCTCCGCTTCTGCACGTTCTAGTTCTTTTTCCTTTATCATTGACAAATTCCGATGATTCAACACTTTTTTTACATAATCACTTAATTCAGCTTCACTTAGTTCGTCTCCGACTTGAATCATCAATATATCTGTCAACAGCTGGTTCATGACATCATCTTCTATCCGGTTCATCAGGTGCTGCGGCGTTGGTTCTTTGCCTTCTTCATACAAGGCATAAATGTACGTTGCCAGCGCCCTGTGCGAATCTATATTAAATTCAATCCCGACTCTGTCAAGTACTTTGCGGATCACGTCATCGCTTTTTAACATATGAGCAAGCAGCATTCGCTCTGCATTTTCATATGCCGGCCGCAGACGCTTTCTTCTCACTTGTGTTGACAGATGTGCACGCCGTTTTTCAAGCCCGTTTTCTTCCTGCGTGCTTTTGGTTTCTTGCCGCTGCTGTTTTTCAAACAGCTCCAGTTGTTCTTTTAATGAATCAAGTGAGATCGAAAACTCCCCAGCAAGCTGTTTCATGTAAATCTCTTGCTCCAAAGAGCCGTTTAACCGGCTGATTTCTCGGAGAACCTGCTTCATATAAGTAAGACGGTCTCCTTCGTCTGATAAGTTTTTTCCTCTTCGGAAAAAATTCATCTTAAACGTCATTAATGTCACACTTGCATCTATGATGTCATTCCTAAATTTCTCGCCGCCATATTTACGAATGTAATCATCTGGATCAAGTCCATCTGGTATCATGGCAACGCGAACTTTACATCCTCTTTTTCCAAGCAATTCTGACGCTTTCATGGTCGCTTCGTATCCGGCAGTATCAGAGTCATAGCAAAGGATGATCTCTTCTACGTTCCGTCTGAGAAGCTTTACGTGCTCTTCTGTAAGAGACGTACCCATTGTTGCAACACTTTCACCGACACCTGATGTAACAGCTGAGATGACGTCTGCAAATCCTTCAAAAAGAACCGCCCGTTCGCGTTTGCGAATATGCATACGTGCGTCATGAAAGTGATAAAGCAGCTTACTTTTATGAAAAAGCGGCGTTTCAGGACTATTCATATATTTAGGCTGCTGATCACCAAGCGATCTTCCGGAAAAAGCGATGACCGTTCCATGATGATCATGAATGGGAAACATGACACGATCTCTAAAGCGGTCAAAAAAGCCTGTGCCGTTTTCACGTTGAATCAAAAGACCAGCTTTCTCCATCATCACAGGATCAAATCCTCGTTTTTCTAAAAACTTGGTCACGAAATCCCAAGAATCAAGAGCATACCCGATCTCGAACTTGGCAATTGTTTCATCCGTAAAGCCTCTGGACCGTAAATAATCGAGTGCGTTTTGACCTTCCTTTGTATTTACCAGCAAATGGTGGTAAAATTTCTTAAGAAGCTCATGGGCCTCAATCATTTTATGATCTGCAGTGTCCTCTTGCTGAGAGGAACTCATCTGAGCATTCGCCACCTGATCAGGCAGATCAATATGGTACTTATCAGCCACATGTGAAACGGCTTCAATAAATGAGTAGCCTTCCATTTGTCTGAGGAACGAAAACACATTACCTCCTGCACCACAGCCAAAACAATGGAAGATTTGCTTATCTGCTGAAACAGAGAATGAAGGAGTATTTTCACCATGAAATGGACAAAGACCGAAGTAATTTCGACCTTGCTTTCTAAGCTGTACGTATTCTCCAATCACTTCGACAATGTCTGCGTTTTTTTGGATCTGCTCCAAAAGTTCATCTGGTATACGTTTGCTCATCCTAATAACACTCCGTCGTACATTATTCGCCTTTTAATTTAAAAATCCTTCATGATTCGACAGGATTTTTTGTAGTTGCGCCGTAAATCGCTTCTTATCCTCTTCTAAAAGCTTTTTGGGACCTTTTCCGTATACACCTTTTCTTCGCTGTTTGCTAGAAACATGCCTGCGTTCCAAATCAAAATCAATTGTTTCGTTTGTGTACATTCGTCCTCTTTCAGACAGAACAATGACCTGTCTCGGAAGCAGTAAGGAGGCAAGACCAATATCTTGGGTGACGACAATATCATGTGCGGAAGCTGAGTTTGCAATGACTAAGTCCGCTGCTTCCTTATGTGTATCTACAAACCGCCAATCTTCAAGTGGAGATCTTTTGGTTTGAAAATGCTCATATGAAGCAATGAACGTCACTGGTACTTGAAATTGAGATGCGACAGAAAGGATTTCGTCTTTTACAGGACAAGCATCTGCATCGACATAAATCGTCCTCTCTTTTTTACGTTCATTCAGGTGACTAATTCTCCATCCCTCCACCTTATTCCTGCTTTAGAGAAGCAAAAAGACCATACTTTTCCCCCATAAAGCAATCAACAGTAAAACTCATTTTGTCGAAAAGTTATGTTCAGAATCACTTGACTTCTGCCAATATTAGTTTATTCGTTCTTGACTTAACTTAAACCTAAAATCAATCATTTTATCACAATTTTTTATTATAATACAAATGCAGCAAATATGCTATTGTTTTTGTTTACCCGTTTCCCACCATAGGAAAAACCCAGGAGGCGCATCCTGAGTTTATTCGGAACCTCTTTTGGTCAGCATTTGATGAATGACATTTGCCGTTTCCTCAACTGCTTTATTTGATACATCAACGACTTGACAGTTAATTCGGTCAACCACTTTTTCAAAATACTCTAGTTCCTCTTTAATCCGCTCAATGTTCGCATAAATAGCGCGATCATTTAAACCAAGAGATTTTAAACGCTCTTTGCGAATATGATTTAGTTTGTCTGGACTAATTTTCAAACCGATACATTTCTTCGGATCAACTGAAAATAACTCTTCTGGCGGATCAACTTCAGGTACAATTGGAACGTTCGCTACCTTCAGCCTTTTATGCGCCAAATATTGAGATAATGGTGTCTTGGACGTGCGTGATACACCAATGAGCACAATATCAGCCTTTAGAATGCCTCTTGGGTCTCTGCCGTCATCGTATTTCACAGCGAACTCGATGGCTTCTACCTTTTTAAAATAGTCCTCATCTAATTGACGTACACGACCCGGCTCATGTTTCGCTTCATTTCCATAAGCCGTTTCCATTTTATCAATGAGTGGACCGATGATGTCATAATAAACGACACCGTTTGCTTCTGCTTCTTCGATTAAGAATTGGCGCATTTCCGGCACAACAAGAGTAAAGCAGACGATCCCGTTATCTGCTTTCGCCAGTGAAATGACTTCTTTAATCGTACCAACATCCTCTACATACGGGATTCTTCTAATATTTGAATGGTCTGATGAGCCGCCATCAAATTGGCTAAGTGCCGCTTTGACCACGAGCTCTGCCGTTTCACCTACTGAATCTGATACCACAAAAATTACGCGATTACTCATAACATCCCCTCGCAGTCTTCTGTCATTAGATTATTTCGTTCTCCGATAAGCTGACAAGTATTTTCGTCATGTTTGTTTTCGTAATTCTTCCGACCACTTCAAAGCCTTTATCCGTATCTTTTATCACAGGAAGTGCATCTATTTGCTTTTCAATCAAGTGCTTCGCCACATCCATAATGAAATCTTCCTTGCGGCAAACGGTAATGTTCGGCATTCTTGTCATAATAATATGGACAGGGATAGATGGAAGCTCCTGTTTCCCTATACTTGCGCGAAGGAGGTCTTTTCTTGATAACACGCCTGTTAAAATAGAGTGATCGTCCACAACGAATAATGTGCCCACATCCTCTAAAAACATCGTACAAATCGCATCATAAACCGAAACATTCTCATGTATCACCACTGGAATGGATTGAAAGTCTTTCACTTGAAGTTTTTTCAGCTTATCTGCGAGAAGCTGCGTGCCTGTTTTTCCTGTAAAAAAGTAACCGACCCTTGGTCTTGCTTCTAAAAAGCCTGACATTGTTAAAATGGCTAAATCGGGTCTGAGGGTCGCCCTTGTTAAGTTCAGCCGATCGGCGATATGCTCTCCAGTGATCGGACCATTCTCTTTGACAATCTGTAAAATCTGCTCTTGCCGTTTATTTAACTCGATTGTACTCACCACCTTTAAATAGAGAGAGCGAAATCTTTACTTTATGTATATCATTTTCATAACTCATCATATTATAGCGCATCTTTGTCCGAATGAAACAAAAATCCACTCAAAAACCGTGAATTAAATGAGTAAAAAACGATTGCCCTTCGGAAAAGGCAACCGTTCTTAGGTATTTATTTTACAATTAAATTGTTCATATTCGCAAATGATTGAATGACTGTGGCTAGTTTGACCATTTGTGCCAATCGATTTCGCTTCAGTTTTTCATCATCCGCATGAACCATTGTGTGATCGAAATAATGAACGATCGGTGTTTTTAACGTATCCAGCGCCTCAAGTGCCAGGCTGTATTGTCCTGCTGCTACATGTTCCTTTACAGCTTTCTCTACTTGCTGATACGCCTCAAACAGCTTTTGCTCATGTTCATTTTCAAACAGTTCAGGCTGAATCTCTGCGTCTTCCCCTTTTTTACTAATTGAAATGACGCGTCCTAATGCTTCAGCCGTTTCTTTGAAGCTTTCTTGTTTCACACTCTCTTCAAGAACAGCCGCTTTTTTGACGACTGCATATGGCTCAATATTTTCAACATCCAGCACTGCATCAACAACATCATGGCGAATATGCTCAGCTTGAAGAACATATTTTAAACGATGTGTTAAAAATTCAATCAGAGCAGCTTCATGTTCTGCCTTTACTTGAGCAAGTGCTAACAGCTCTTTAAATGAAATATTCCAATGACGGTCGAGCAGGATTTGAACGATACCGCTCGCTTGTCTTCTAAGTCCATAAGGGTCTTGAGAACCCGTTGGGATCACATCAATTGAGAAGAATGAACAAATAGAATCGAGCTTATCTGCTACTGCCACAATCGCACCAATCAAAGTAGAAGGCGCCTCGTCACCAGCAAAGCGCGGCATATAGTGCTCATTAATGCTTCTTGCCACTTCTTCATGTTCACCAAGAGCTCTTGCATATTTCTCACCCATGATTCCTTGTAATTCTGGGAATTCATAGACCATTTGAGTCACAAGGTCAAACTTCGAAATACTGGCTGCTCTAGCCACACGTTTAGTTGTTTCGTCATCTGCTCCAACCTGCGCCGCTAGACGGGTTGCAATGTCTGTCACTCTCTTCAGCTTGTCGCCGATTGTTCCAAGTTTCTCATGGAATACCACTTTATCAAGCTTTTTAATATTGTCTTCAATCACTAGTTTTTCGTCTTCTTTATAGAAGAATGCAGCATCTGATAAACGCGCACGAAGTACTTTTTCATTCCCTCTTGCGACATTTTCCAGCGCCTCACTGTTTCCATTTCTGACTGTAATAAAGTGCGGCAATAATTTCCCTTGCTCATTTTTCACAGGGAAGTAGCGCTGATGCTCTTTCATTGTCGTCACCAATACTTCTTCCGGCAATGCAAGAAACTCTTCTTCAAAGGAACCAGACAGCACAGTTGGATATTCTACAAGATCGTTCACTTCTTCTAGAAGCTCAGGATCAACAGGGATGACCCAACCTTTTTCTGTAGATAGCGCATCTAGTTGTTCAGTAATTAATTGTTTTCTTTTATTTGAGTCTGCAATCACAAATTGATCGCGCAAAGTTTGTTCATAGGAAGCAGGTGAGTCAATGCTGGCTGTCGTACCAAGGAAACGGTGTCCTCTTGTCTCACGGCCGCTTTTCACCCCAGCAATTTCAACAGGTACAATCTCTTCTCCAAATAAACAAACAATCCATTTAATCGGACGGATATAGCGTAAATCCTCGCTTCCCCATCTCATGTTCTTTGGAAAGCTTAATGAAGCAGCGATCTCACCTAACGCTGGCAGAAGGTCTTTGACTTGCTTTCCTTCTTGAAACTTTTGGACATGGACATAATCCACTCCTTTGATCTCTTTGAAATAGAGATCATCTGTTGAAGCACCTTGTCCTCTGGCAAAGCCTTCGGCTGCTTTTGTCCAATTGCCTTCAGCATCTTGGGCAATCTTTTTAGCTGGGCCCTTTGCTTCTTCTTTGATGTCTTCTTGTTTTTCTGCGACACCTTTCACAAGTACAGCAAGACGTCTTGGTGAGTTGAATAAAGCAGTCTCTTCGAATGAAATATTTTGCGTTTCAAACCATGCTTTTACTTTCTCGCCTAGCTGCTTCGTACTCTCTGGCATGAAACGAGCCGGCATCTCTTCTAAGCCGATTTCAAGTAATACATCTTGTTTATTCATGAGAAGCCGCCTCCTCTTTTAGCATAGGGAATCCCAGTTTTTCGCGTTCTTCATAATAGGTTTTGGCTACTTTTCTTGCTAACTGACGCACTCTTCCGATATAACCAGTTCGCTCAGTCACAGAAATAGCGCCCTTTGCATCGAGCAGGTTAAACGTATGAGAGCATTTGAGGACATAATCGTATGCCGGGTGAACAAGCCCTTTGTCCATTTGGCTATGTGCTTCTTTCTCATAGGTTGTAAATAGCTCGAACAGCATGTCAGTATTAGATGTTTCAAATGTATAAACAGAGTGCTCATATTCAGCCATTAAGAATAAATCTCTGACCGTAAACCCGTCTGTCCATTCAAGATCGAAGACATTTTCTTTGTCCTGGATGTAAGAAGCAAGACGTTCAATACCGTATGTGATTTCAACAGAAACGGGCTTACATTCTAAGCCGCCGACTTGTTGGAAATACGTGAACTGCGTAATTTCCATCCCATCAAGCCATACTTCCCAGCCAAGTCCTGCACAGCCAAGAGATGGATTTTCCCAGTTATCTTCCACAAAACGAATGTCATGTTTCAGCGGGTCAATGCCAAGTGCCTTCAATGATTCAAGATATAGTTCTTGAATATTGTCAGGTGATGGCTTAATGATTACTTGAAATTGATGATGCTGATACAATCTATTTGGGTTTTCTCCATATCTGCCATCAGCCGGGCGTCTTGAAGGCTCTACATATGCTACCTTCCATGGCTCAGGGCCGATGCTTCTGAGGAACGTGTATGGACTCATCGTTCCGGCACCTTTTTCTGTGTCATACGCCTGCATTAATACGCAGCCTTCATTTGACCAATGCTTTTGCAGCGTCAAAATCATGTCTTGAATATTCAATGATCGCACCTCCATCTTTTCTACACCAACCGCTATGTATGGCGGGTGGGATGAGAACCTTGTAAGAGAACACAAAAACTCCCGTCTCTATGCTCGCAAGGTTCTTGCAAACATAGGGACGAGAGTTTTTCCCGCGGTTCCACCCTATTTGCTGGTGTCGTAGCATCCAGCCGCTTTGTTTTACGTTGCTCAAGAATGCCTTTCGTTACGCCTCCATCCTTAGCTTACACCGCCCTAAGGTCGCTTTTATGGATTTTACGTAAGTACTTCTTTCTGTCAATGCAACATATTTTATCTTAGATGATCTTACAAAAAGTCATGGGAGATGTCAACTTTTGTTTTCCCCGCCCATTAGCTTTTTCATGGATTCCATCTGATTCATGAATTTTTTTGATTTTAAATAGAGGCCGGAATATTCGTCATAGTAGTGATCAAGCACTTGACGAATTTCTTGTTTCGTCTGCGGCTTCACATCGACCTGGCCAAGCCTTGATAAATCAAAATAATGAAACAAACGGAGCAGCCTTGCAGCTGCGGGGGATAAGGGCAGTTTATATGGATCTTTCGAAAAACAATTTTGGCAAATGAATCCGTTATCTCTTATCGAGAAATGGAACTGCCCTTCTTTTTGACCACAGTGGACACATTGATCCAGTTCAGGCTTCATCCCCATCACTGATAACATTTTGACCTCTACGATAAATAAAATAATATCAGCATCTGTGCCTTCATTGAGATGACGCAGAGATTGGAGCAGAAGCTCAAACAAATAAGGGTTTGGCTTTTTTTCTTCTGTCCCTTTATCAAGTAGTTCCGTCATATATGCGGCATATGCGGTCAGAAATAAGTCTTCCCGAATGGTCCGCATACTTTCAATCATTTCGCCTTGCTGGAGCGTTCCAAGTCCTGTTGATGATTGGATGAGAAAGGTGCCGTATAAAAACGGCTGGCTTATAGCTGACAGGCGGCTGTTTGATTTTTTAGCGCCTCTTGCCATCACGCCAATTTTTCCATGTTCTCTAGTGAGCAGCGTGACAATTTTGTTTGTTTCGCCATAATCTGTTGTTCTAAGGACGATTCCTTCACTTTTAATGAGCATTTGTCTACACTCCGAGCTCTGGAGGGGGTCAAGAATTATAAGATTGGAAAATCAAATCGTGCTATTTCTTCTTCAAGTACATCGGGTCTTTCCAGGTTCTCCTTTTCTAACTCTTTGAAAAGCAGATACGTGTCAACGCTTCCTGTTTGTGAAAATACGTTCCATGTAAAATTCAACATAAAAACCCCACCTTTCTTTATTAGAAGCAGCAACGCTACATCCAACATATTAATTTTATCTTGACCAGGCTACCTCCATTTCATGATAAACAATTTTTACTAATCGAACCGCACCATGGTCAGATTTACTGACAAATGCAGCGATTTTTTAATATTCGTCTTCTCTAAATCCGAAGTCACGCAGGTGAGTGGATTTATTACGCCAGTCCTTCTGAACTTTGACCCAAAGCTCTAAATACACTTTTGAGCCTAGAAGTGCTTCAATATCTCTACGCGCTTTTTGTCCCACTTCTTTTAATAAGCTGCCTCGTTTACCAATGACGATCCCTTTTTGCGAATCACGTTCTACGACAATGGTTGCCGCAACATGGATCTTGCCATTTTCATCTGGCTTAATCGATTCAATCGCAACCGCAATACTGTGCGGAATCTCTTCTCTCGTTAAATGCAGCACTTTTTCACGAATTAATTCAGAAATAATAAACCGTTCTGGATGATCTGTTACTTGATCTGCCGGATAAAATTGAGGGCCCTCTGGAAGATAACCTTCAATCTGCTGAAGAAGCGTGTCAATGTTATTCCCTTCAAGAGCTGAAATTGGCACAATTTCCTTGAATGGATAACGCGTGCGGTATTCATCAATTAAAAGGAACAGTTCATCTGGATGAATTTGGTCAATTTTATTCACGACAAGGAACACCGGTGTAGATGTTTGCTTAAGTCGTTCAATGATGAATTCATCACCTTTGCCATAGCCTTCCTGCGCGTTGATCATAAACAAGATCAGGTCGACTTCCTTCAGTGTATTTTGAGCCACCCTCATCATAAAATCACCAAGCTTATGCTTAGGTTTATGAATCCCCGGTGTATCGATGAAGATTGTTTGTGATGTGTTTGTTGTCAGGACACCTTGCACTTTGTTTCGCGTCGTTTGGGGCTTATCACTCATAATGGCGATTTTTTGTCCAATGACACGATTAAGAAAAGTTGATTTCCCTACATTTGGTCTTCCAATAATTGATACAAATCCTGATTTGAAGCTTTCGTTAGTCATTTAAATCCTCCGGTGAAAATGCTCCTGGCAATAGTTCGTTTACTGTTGTTTCGTATATATGTCCTTTTAAGTTCGTTAGAATCACTGGCATATCAGGTGCACATAGCTCTGAAATGACCTGTCTGCATGCGCCGCACGGCGAAACAGACCGGTCTGTATCAGCCACCACTGCTAACATTTGAAAAGATGTAATGCCTTCTGAATAGGCTTTAAAAAGTGCTGTTCTTTCCGCACAATTACACATACCATATGCTGCATTTTCAATGTTGCAGCCGCCATACACTTTTCCATCATTCGACAGTAATGCTGCACCGACTTTGAATTTAGAATAGGGTGCATATGCAAAATCTCTTGCTTTGACTGCTTCTGAAATCAACTCTTGTTTGTTCATTCCTAGTTCCCACTTTCAGAAGAAATGGACCCACTGTCACATTTATATTTTACATAATTCACGTGACATTTTCACGCCCATTTCTAAAAATGTTAATAAATAGTAATATTGTTCTATTGCATGATCTTCGGTAAGAAGATGATCAATCCAATCATAACCGAAATCGCGGCGTAAACGCAAACAGCGCCTGCCGCAGCGTCCTTCGCTCTCTCTGCAAGCGGGTGCCTTTCTTCTGTCATCAGATCCACTGTATGTTCAATGGCTGTATTGACAAGTTCAAGCGCAAACATCCCCCCGCATAGAAGAAGAACGATCAGCCATTCAAATGGTTCAATGCGGAACCAAAAGCCGCAGATCACCACGATGATGGCTGCGACTGTGTGAAATCGAAAATTCCTTTCATTCAAGAAAGTTCGCCATATTCCTCTAAACGCATAGTAAAAACTCCGAAAAAAACGGGCGAGCGGCCTTCTTTTCTTACGATGATCTCGAAAGGCCATAATCATCCAAGATCTTTGTCTGTTTGGCGAACATTTCTTTTTCATCTTCCTCTGTCATATGATCAAACCCGAGCAAATGAAGGAATCCATGAATCGTTAAGAATCCAAGCTCTCTCATAAAGGAATGTCCATATTCCTCCGCCTGCTCTTTCGTTCGATCCACACTAATGATAATGTCACCGAGTACAGGCGGGATATCATCTGCTCCAATGATTTCAATTTCCCCTTCTCCTTCTTCCTCAAGTGCAAAGGAGATCACATCTGTTGGCGCGTCTTTTCCGCGGTATTCTTTATTGATTTGATGAATCTCTTCATTCGAAACGATCGTCACTGATACTTCCGCTTGATCCTTGACCTCAAGGGCGTCTGCAGCAAACTGAAGAAGCTTTTCCACTTCTTCAAGCTGCTCTTTTGTTACTTGTCCTGTTTCATCTATTAAATCGATTAACAATGTCATTTACTTCACCTTCTGCTTCGGGGCATCTGGATATTCAATCCGAGAATGGAAAATCCCCTTTAATGTTGTACAAATCGTTTGGCTGATAATATTTAATTCTTTAAATGTCAGGTCACATTCACTAAATTGCCCGTCCTGCATTTTATCTGAAATAATGCCTTTGACAAGCTTTTCAATCCGCTCTGGATTTGGATTATGCATCGAACGAACCGCCGCTTCAACGCTGTCAGCCACAGAAATAATCGCTGCTTCTTTTGATTGCGGCTTTGGACCAGGGTAACGAAATTCTTCTTCTGTCACCTGATCATCACGCTCTTTTGCCTTATAGTAAAAGAACTTTAAAAGTGACTTCCCGTGATGCTGTTCTGCAATGTCAACAAGCTCTTCAGGAAACTTCTTTTCTCTCAGCATATCAGCGCCATCTGTCGTATGGGCAATAATAATATTTTTACTCAGCTGAGGAGAAAGCTTGTCATGCGGATTATCAATGTTCATTTGGTTTTCGATAAAGTACTGCGGTCTTTTCGTTTTCCCAATGTCATGATAATAAGCGCCGACCCTTGCTAAAAGACCATTTGCGCCGACTGCTTCACATGCAGCATCCGCTAAATTCGCCACCATGACACTATGATGATATGTACCTGGTGTCTCGGTTAAAATCTTTTTGAGCAGCGGATGATTAGGGTTGGATAATTCAATCAGTTTCATTGTTGAAAGAATGCCAAACATGCTCTCAAAAACAGGCATTAACCCAATGACCAAGATAGATGATGCAAACCCTGACACAATTGCCATCAAGAGATTCACACCGATTTCAAGACCTGATGGTGAAGAGTTTTGGATCAGTGTAATGGATAAAACCACAAGTACATTCACCAACGCCACCAAAAGCCCGGCCTGCAATATTTTTGATCTTGCATTATGTTTTCTTAAAAATAAAATACCTGCCATCCCGCTCATCAGATAATAAGCGCAGATCACATAGTTAAAGACACCGGTTACTCCTTGATTAAACATCATACTGCCGCAAAGAGCAAATACAAGACCGGAGAATATCGCTAACCGCTCATTAATGAGCAGTTTGATCAGCATCGTCCCAAGTGCTACTGGCACAACATAGCCTATCGTCGTATACTTCGTTTCCTGAAAAAGACTGAACACTTCCATGATAATTAAAATAATCGTGAAAATAAGCGAGTAGAGCAGTAAAGACTTATTCTTATGGACAAGCGATTTTTTCCTCGATTCAAGGGAATGAATAATCGCTGCTAAGAAAAGACCAATTAATATGAAAAGTCCACTGACAGGCTTAAATAAATTTGAGCTGTTTAACAGGCCGGTCAGTTCTAATTTGCGATAAACTTCCCGGTCGATCAGCTCTCCTTCTTCAACTAAGATTTGTCCTTGCTTAATTTGCACAGGCTGAATATTGTCAGCCGCTTCCTGTCTTTTCTTCTCTGTTGCCACTGGGTCAAATACATAGTTTGGAATGATCGCAAATTCACCGATTTCTTTCGCTGCATTTAAGTATTTTGATGGAATCGAATTGTTTTCAAGCTCTGTTTTGACTTGTTTTTTCTCATCTTGTAATTTCGCTGCTGTGATTTCTTTACTCATCAGTGAATTCACCACTGTGATGATGGAATCCTTAGTAAAAGAGAGATTTTCATCACTTGCCTGGAGCAGCGCTTTGATGGATTGATCCGAAACAGCCTCCTGCATATCTGTTGTGAGCTTTTCTTTGACACGCTTGACCATTTCTTGATCTGATGGCGCGTTCTCTTTATCATCAGCTGCTTTCTTCTCTTCTTTAATGGCTTCAAAGAGGGATGAGATGAGGTCTACGCGATTATCAGAATACGCTTTTTTGAGCGTATATTGATCTTCTACTTGATCTGTTGCTTCTTGTTTCTTTTCTTCTGTCGCTTCTTGATCATCAACGGTTGACGGAGAATAGATGGTCTGTTCGCTCACTGAAAACAAATCTAAGTCGAGCGATTCAGGCTTTACATGGAAGAAGAGCACCACGAATAAAATGGCTGCTAAACCAGCGTAAAGCAAAACATTTAAATAACGTGAGCGCTCCATTTTCTGAGGTTCTTTTTTAGACAGCAGTCTTTTGCGCTTACTGCCTTTTTGATTCTTTCTCAAGGAAAGTACCTCCTTTTTTACTTTAAACCACGATCGAAACAAAATGACCCGATAAAGACGATCGGGTCACTCAGTTCATTTTTGCTTTTCGTATGCGCCAATGATCTTCGCCACAAGCGGGTGTCTGACCACATCTGTCTGGTCTAATTCAATAAATGAGATGCCCTTGATCTCTGCAAGCATGTCCTTTGCAGCCGCAAGACCTGACTGCATGCCCTTTGGCAGATCAATCTGTGTAATATCTCCTGTAATGACCATTTTAGAGCCAAACCCAAGTCTCGTCAAAAACATTTTCATTTGAGCAGGCGTTGTATTCTGCGCTTCATCTAAAATAACAAATGCATCATCAAGCGTCCGGCCTCTCATATAGGCGAGGGGCGCTATTTCAATCACGCCGCGCTCGATTAATCGTTCCGTATGATCACTGCCAAGCACATCATGCAAGGCATCATATAGTGGTCTTAAATAAGGATCTACTTTTTCCTTTAGATCGCCTGGTAAAAAGCCAAGACTCTCTCCTGCTTCAACAGCTGGTCTTGTCAGGATTATCCGTTTCACATGTCCATTTTTCAGCGAATGTACCGCATTGACGACTGCCAAATACGTCTTCCCTGTACCAGCAGGTCCAATTCCAAAGACGAGGTCATCTTTTTTCATCGCCGCAGCATATTCCCGCTGGCCGATTGTTTTCACCCTGATCGACTTTCCTTTGGCATTTTTCGTAATTTCATCTTCATACATATTTTCAAAATAATTCAGCTTGTTTTTTTGCGCCATTTTAATGGCATAGACGACATCCCGTTCAGATATCTCAATTCCTTTACGGATGAGATGTAAAAGAGATGTGATCAAACGGCTTACTGTTTCTCTAGATGCTTCCTCACCAGAAACATACACTTTTTCTCCACGCGTAATAATGGAGACGTTCAGCTCGTTTTCCATTAGTTTCAGATAAGCATCTTGATTGCCAAATAAAGCAATCGCTTCGTTTGGGCTATCCAATTTTTGTTGAATCTCAAGTAAATGTTCTGTCATTCTCTAGTCTCCCTGAACAATAGGTGTTGGTTGAACAATATCTTCTATTACTTGGTAAAGGATGATTAACTTAACTTTACCATTCCCTGTTGTCTCGTGCAAAACTTTTTCACTTTTCACCTCTCCTGTTTGACCTAGCTTCTCTTCTAATTCTTTTTTACCCATTTTAATCCCTGCTTGAACCGCTTCTTTATTTGTGTATTCTCGATTTATTTTCTCACTTTCACGTGTGATTTCCTTTTCATAAGAGAATGGGAGCTGCATGTTTAAGAAATGAAGCGGATGAACTTCTGTTTCTGTTTTTGGCTGCTTAAAATCATCCTTTTTAAAAGAAAAGCCCCAAAATGGCAGTGAGCCTCCAAATGCGGAGAGCTTGTGCTTTGTCTTCATTTTACCCGTAAAGACGTCAAAAGATGTTCGAAGAGGGACAGAAACTTCAGATCGATACCATGTTTCACCATAGATTTTCGCTTTGGCTCCTACCGTTTTTTGCTGATCTTCGCTGCCAATGAGTCCAGAGACAAGCATCTGTCCTTTCTTTACATGTTCATCAACCGCGGCGAGCGGCTCCCCTTTTTCGACATACATTCTCGTGATGACAGCTTTTTTCTTAGCGACGATATGCTGAGGACTCGTGTATTTTTCTTTTTCGGGTTCATTTTTTTCCACAACTTTCATTTGAAATGTTGTGCCGTTTAGTTCAACGCCGACCCATGTGATGCTTTGAATATTGGTTGTGAGGGATTTTTGAATTTTTTCAGGTGTTCCCATTAGAAACTGAAAACGGCCTTTTTGCACCCCAATGTCATCTAAATGCTTTCTCATTTGATGTTCAGTTTCCGGGTTGGCTCCTTTAATATCAATTTTCCATACCATGTTTGAAAGCGCCAATATCGTCACAAGAAAGCACACAATCCCAAGGGTAAATCCGATATTCTTCCTTGACCAAAGGAGTAGAAACGGAAAGCCCTTCTTTTGATGAAATGAACATGTCACGTCATGATGTCTGCGTACTTTTCTGAAGGCATGTACATCTGATAAGCGAATAAATAAGCGCACGTTGTCTTGACGGCGGCTCACTTGAAACATTGTGATCCCCTGCCTCGTGCACTCATTGATGAGCCGCTCAATGCCGTTTCCTTTGATCTCCACTTCCACTCTGCCAATAAAATAGGCGAACCATTTATTCTTCACGCTTCTCCCCTCCGTCAGTTAAGAATCAATATAACGGACCTCATCGATTTTCCCTTCTAATAAAATCTCTTCTGGCAAAATCGTTTTAATCACAAAATCTTTCCCTGAAATAATGCATTGTCCCTGTTTGAGCATCAGCCTTACCTCTTGATCACTGAAAAGCAAAAGCCCTTTATGGTTCTCTATGTAAATGTGGAGTCTGCCAACCATCGTAATACGGGGAAGATCCATCATCACGTCTGGAGGGATTTCAAGTGTTCTTGTCAGCCATGCTTTAAGTCGATTTTTTCTTTTTCCCATTCAATAAGAACCCCTTCCCACCTCATGTGTATGAGATCAAACTGAAAGATGGTGAGACTGATGAGAAAGCCTCTATATCATCCTATTCCTCAGCGGTTCATATCATGCTAATGAATCCCTTAAAACAGCCGCTTCAGCATTTTCTTTATGAAAAATCGTCATCAGGCAAAAAAAGCCCCCTTTTTTTGAAGGGGGCTTTCTTCTTTATCTTTTATATGGCCGTTTCATCGTTCTGTGCGGCTTTTTCGCGCGCGGCTCTCCAAATACTTCTCCGAGGATCATTCCTTGAACAATTGTATCTTGGTTGAGCTTCTCAATGATTTTTGGCCTCACTTCAGCAGATGCAGCCTTTGGCCTTGTCAGCTCTCTTTCAAGCGATTGGAACTCTTTATTCAGCTCACTTTTTCTTTCTTCCATTTCGGCAAGTGTAGCCGTATAGCGATCTTGTAAGGACTGAGATGTTTTTTTCTTCATCCCGCCATGATCATGTACATCGCCGAAATCGTCCAGCTGATCCGTCACGACTGGATCTGGACTTGTTTGCTTTGTTTGCTTCTGGGGCACCGGCTTACGCTGAGGAGCGGGCTTCTTTTGCTGATTCTGCTCTTCGTTCTCCTCTTGTTTGCCGATTTTCCCAAAGACGGCAGAAATGATACCGATGATAATCGCAATTAGTAGCGGATTTTCAAATAGAATGTCCAATGGGCTCCCTCCTTAAAGCGTGAGAGGATGCTTATTTGTTTTCATTATCAGATGGACCTTTTGTCATTTTACCAAATGAATCTCTCATATCCGTATCAGCATCGATATTCTTAATGTTCATGTAGTCCATGACACCAATATTGCCTTCACGTAATGCTTCAGCCATTGCAAGTGGTACTTCAGCCTCTGCTTCTACGACTTTCGCGCGCATTTCTTCAACTTTCGCACGCATTTCTTGTTCTTGTGCAACAGCCATTGCGCGGCGTTCTTCTGCTTTCGCCTGTGCAATGTTTTTGTCTGCTTCTGCTTGGTCTGTTTGCAGAATTGCCCCGATGTTCTTACCGATATCAACATCAGCGATATCAATCGAGAGAATTTCAAATGCAGTACCTGAATCTAATCCTTTACCAAGAACCGTTTGAGAAATCATATCAGGATTCTCAAGAACCTTTTTATGATTATCTGATGAACCGATTGTAGAGACAATCCCTTCACCTACACGGGCAATAATCGTTTCTTCCCCTGCACCACCGACAAGCCGGTCGATGTTTGCACGAACTGTAATACGTGCTTTTGCTTTGACTTCAATACCGTCCATCGCAACACCAGAGATAAATGGTGTTTCAATGACTTTAGGGTTTACACTCATTTGAACTGCTTCAAGTACGTCACGGCCTGCTAGGTCGATAGCTGCACAGCGGGCAAAGTTCAATTCAATATTCGCGCGCTGCGCTGCAATTAATGCGTTCACAACTCGGTCCACGTTACCACCTGCAAGATAGTGGCTCTCCAGCTGGTTAATCGTCACATCAAGACCTGCTTTATGTGCTTTGATGAGCGGGTTGACCACTCGGTTTGGAATCACTCGGCGCAGTCTCATTCCTACAAGTGTAAAAATGCTCACTTTTACGCCAGCCGCTAGGGCAGAAATCCACAGCATCACCGGGACAAAGGTGAAAAAGATCGATAGAACAATCAAACCTGCTGCGATAATCACAAATAATAGTAAAGTAGATGGATCCATTTTATTCCTCCTCTAAAATCAGTATATCTATACTTTCCTCACGACAATGCGTGAGCCTTCCGCTTTCACAATTTTTACTTGTTCATTCTTATCGATAAATGCACCTTCTGACACAACATCAATGCGCTCATCTCCGAATACGATCGTACCAGATGGACGAAGAGCAGTGGCTGTCACTGCGATTTGTCCAACAAGATCCTCTCTTGTTTCATTTGAAACATAACCGCTCTCCTTATTGGTTGAATCGGTTAAAATGAACTTTTTAAAGAATTTCATACGTTTCCCCAACACCTTTGTCAATAAAATAACTGCTATGATTGAAACAGCAGTGGCAATCAAGATGGAAATCGCCATTTCTGTAAAGCTTCCAGCTGCTAAAAATAAGCTGACAACGACACAGATCAGTCCAATGACACCTACGATTCCCCCTGGCAAAAACAATTCCAGAATGATGAGTGCAATCCCTGCTAAAAACAGGAACAACGTCTCATATCCTGCAAAACCTGCCACGAGATGACCATAAAAGAATAGAAGAAGCGCTGTCACTCCCATGGTGCCCGGGACCCCAAAGCCAGGAGAATAGAGCTCAACAATTAACCCTAAGCTTGCAATGGATAAAAGGATTGGAACGACAATTGGGTGCGTAAGAAAACGCGCAACCTTTTCAGCAAAGCTCACTTCATCGTATTGAACAGAAGTGTCTTGTAATTTCAGCTTCTGAAGCAAGTCATCCATATTTTTTGCTTCCCCTTCTGCATACCCGAATTGAAGCGCCCGGTCTGTATTGAAGGTGAGCAATTCTCCTTTTGGTGCACCAGCTTCTTTTGCGTCTATATCTACATCCGCCATGGCAAGAGCATACTTTGGATCACGCCCCTGCTTTTCGGCAGCATCACTCATTTCAGCAAGCCATAGAGATTCAGATTTTTGATCGGCAGCATTGCCTTCTCCATCAATGATCGCAGCAGCCCCCATTTTTCCATTCGGGGTCATATAAATTTGATCGGCATTTAATGCAAGGAATGCCCCCGCTGAAAGCGCTCTATGATTGACAAACGCTGTCACTGGGATATCGGAAGCACGAATGGTATCTGCGATCTCAAGAGCTGCATCGACTGCACCACCCGGTGTATTGATGTCGAGAATAATATGCTTCGCCCGCTCCGACTTTGCCTGCACAAACGATCGTTCAATGAATTTAGAAAGTCCTTTTTCTACTGTATCTTCAATTGGGATAACATGAACTTTCTGATCTGTTGATTTCGCGGTCAATTGAACCCCTAATAACAAGCATATTATAAAACAACTGAAGAGAGCAATAGAAATTTTTATTTTTTTCATCTATTTGGTGATCCCTCCTCTCTTTCTTCCATTTTACTGTTCCTTTACATACGTTACAAATGTATCATAGGTTTCATTTTTATATGACAGAATCATGCGGGCATAAAAAAAGTACCCTTCTAACAATAGAAGGATACTTTTTTATTGAGACAGCTGCTCGCTGACAAGTCTGTTAATGCCAGCTCCATCAGCTTTACCTTTTACTTTTGGCATAATAGCGCTCATGACTTTACCCATGTCAGCCTTCGAGGAAGCACCTGTTTCAGCGATCGTTTCTTTCACGATTGTTTGCAGTTCTTCTTCAGAAAGCTGTTCAGGTAAATAAACGTCTAATATGTCAATCTCTTTTTGAACTTTATCTACTAAATCTAAGCGATTAGCTTTCGAAAATTCATGGAGGGAGTCTTTACGTTGCTTAATCTCGCGGGAAAGGACGGTTAGTTCCTCATCGCCGGTCAAACTGTCTTTCTTAAGCTTAATTGCTTCATTTTGCAGCGAAGCCTTTACCATACGAATGACAACAAGCTTGTCTTTCTCACGGTTTTTCATCATAAGCTTCATATCAGAATTTAATTGCTCAAGAAGACTCATAAAATCCACCCTCTTTAGAATTTACGTTTTCTAGCAGCTTCAGACTTTTTCTTGCGCTTTACGCTAGGCTTTTCATAAAATTCACGCTTTCTTGCTTCTTGCAATGTTCCAGTTTTGGATACACTGCGTTTAAAGCGACGAAGAGCATCTTCAAGCGATTCGTTTTTTCTAACGACCGTTTTTGACATTCTCTTTCCCTCCCTCCGAATACACCAATCGACTGCATTAAAAAAAGATATACATGCAAAACATGTACCTAGACATTATAATATAAGCCTAGTGTGAGGTCAACTAAGTGATTTGGAAATATATTTTCGTCATGAGCAGGTAGACAAGTCCATATATTCATTGGTAAGAGGAGGACTTTTCTATGATGGCGATCATTTATTTTTGTGCACTTATTTTCATTTTTTTATGGTCAATGGGTTTGCTGAGAAAAGGATTAATGGCGCTTGCGTCGTCTCGTATTGAGAAATCACTTCTTCTCTTTACAGATCACCCGGTAAAAGCATTCTTGGTCAGCATTGTGTTTACAGGGGTTCTACAAAGCAGTTCGGCATTTATGGTCATCGTCATCGGCTTTGTCAGTACTGGCATTCTCTCTTTTAAAAAATCGATCCCAATGATTCTTGGAACCAATATCGGCTCCACGTTTACGACAGAATTTATCGCCATTAAAATGGATGTCTTCATGTGGGTTATGATCATAGCCGGTCTTGTATGCATCCTTTTTGGCAGAACATCTTTTAGGCATGCAGGAAAAAGTTTATTTGGGCTCGGGATGATCTTTTTTTGCATACAAGGCTTTTCAAAAATTGCAGGGATGATGACAAGCCAGCCTGAGACATTGCGTTTTCTTGAAATGATGCAGCATTCAGACTGGACAGCGCTGCTTTCGGGTACCATTTTCACAGCGATTGTTCATTCGAGCTCGGTCTGTATCGGTATTTTAATGGGATTTATGAATGAGGGAACTGTGGCACTTCAGGAAGGCATCAGCTTTGTGTTAGGGTCCAATATTGGGACATGTATTACGGCTGTGATGGCTGCGATATCTGGAGGCTACGCAGCACGTCAAACGGCTTATGCACACGTCGTGTTTAATGTACTCGGGGTTCTTTTAAGCCTCCCGTTTCTCGCCCTGATCACAGAGGTTGTCGCCTTTCTCGCAAGCTCTCCTGCCCAGCAGATTGCGCATTTCAGCCTGCTGTTTAATGTGGCAAGCTCTCTCCTCTTCTTCCCATTCATACGCCCTTTTCACGCATTGATCTTGTGTCTCATGCCGAATCAGACAAAATAAAAGAAACCGGCTTGCCCTTTTGGCTGCCGGTTTTTTATCTTTTATGAGGTCATTCTCACTTTATCTGGCTGCACATCATCGCTGATGCGAACGAATTGTCCTTCGTTATAAGGATAACCCGCTTTCGTAATTTTCACTTTGACCAGACGTCCGATCATGTCCTCTGTCCCTTCAAAAACAACCTTCATATAGTTATCGGTATAACCAACATAAAGATTGTGGTTTCCTTCTTGTTCTTTGAAGGATTCTTCCGGAATAATCTCTAGCACCTCACCTTCGTATGCTGATGCATACTCTTTCGCAAGCTGGTCAGAAAGAGCGATCAAACGGTGGACACGTTCGTTTTTCACATTTTCATCTACTTGATCTTCCATTCTTGCAGCCGGGGTACCTGTACGTTTGCTGTAAGGGAAGACGTGCAGCTCAGAGAATTGATGGTCTTTGACAAAATTGTACGTTTCCAAGAACTCTTCTTCTGTTTCCCCAGGGAATCCAACGATTACATCAGAGGTGACAGCAAGTCCTGGCAATGCTTTTTTCAGCTTTGTTAAACGCTCTGCAAAGAATTCCATCGTATATTTACGGCGCATTCTTTTTAGCACAGTATTTGAGCCAGATTGAAGCGGGATGTGTAAGTGTCTGACAATTTTATCTGACTGATCAAGCACTTCAATCACTTCATCTGTAATTTGACTTGCTTCAATAGATGAAATACGGATTCGTTTTAAGCCAATGACACGTTTATCTAATTCTTTTAGAAGCTTTGCAAAGTTATAATCCTTTAAGTCTTCTCCGTATCCGCCTGTGTGAATACCTGTAAGCACAATTTCTTTATAGCCCGCATCAACAAGCTGCTGCGCTTGATTGATGACCTCTTCTGGATCACGAGAACGAAGAAGGCCGCGCGCCCAAGGAATAATGCAGAATGTACAGAAATTGTTACAGCCTTCTTGGATTTTTAATGAAGCGCGCGTTCTGTCTGTAAAGGCAGGAACATCTAGTTCTTCAAATACACGTGCTTTCATGATATTGCCAACCCCGTTGATCGGCTGTCTTTCTCTGCGGTATTCTTCAATATAGCCTAGTAATTTATGTCTGTCCTGTGTTCCAACCACAATATCAACACCAGGAATCGCCATGATTTCTGCTGGTGATGTTTGCGCATAGCAGCCCGTTACACAAATGACACCATCCGGGTTATGACGAATGGCTCTTCTAATGACTTGGCGGCTTTTCTTATCGCCTGTATTCGTGACCGTACATGTATTAATGACATATACGTCTGCTTTTGATTCATACTCTTTTCTTTCATAGCCTGCTTCTTTAAACAGCTGCCAGATCGCCTCTGTTTCATAGTGATTGACCTTACAGCCAAGTGTATGGAACGCTACTGTTCCCATCATGATTCACCTCTTAATAACTCTGTTTGATAAGATATAGCAGAAAGCGCATATAAAGGAGCGGTTTCCGTTCTTAAAATGCGTGGTCCAAGCCCGCAAATGACTGCACCAAGCGTTTCAAGCTCTTCAATCTCCTTTTCTGCCAAACCGCCTTCAGGGCCAAAAACCACTAGCAAGGTTTGTTCGCCTTTCATCTGTTGAAGCACAGTTTGAAAACGGCTCTGCTCTCCTTCTTTCGATGATTCTTCGTATGCAACGACACATTTATCGAATTCACCAGCTAATTGCGTCAGCTCTTTAAACGTTGATACTGAATAAACACGTGGAATGATATTCCGGTAGGACTGCTCGGCTGCTTCTTTCGCGATTTTCTCCCAGCGCTCTCGTTTTTTATGTGACTTTTTTTGGTCAAGCTTTGTAATAGAACGAGCCGCTTGAAACGGGATAAAAGCACTTGCGCCAAGCTCTGTGCCTTTTTGGATAATGAGCTCAAGCTTATCTCCTTTTGGAAGACCGCTTGCAATCGTCACCCTGATCGGAAGTTCTCTGTCCTGATTTGTCCAGCTTTCAAGGTGACAAATCACTTCTTCCTTTGTTATTGTATCAATTTTACTGAGCGCTTCAAAGCCGTCTATCGTTAAACAAAGGATTTCCTGCCCTGCTTTCATTCGCATGACATTGGAAAGATGATGTACATCTTCACCTTTTATAACGATAGCTCCCTTTGCAGTCACTTCTTCTTTCGTGAGGTCGATAAAATATCGTTGCATACGTGTCCTGACACCTACTCGCTTTATTTTTTCGCTATAATGCTGACCCAATCTTCCATTGACAGCACTTCAACAATGTCAAAACCTGCTTCTTCTAATGCTGTTTTGACTTGTAATTTCTTTTGTCCAATGATGCCTGATGTAATGAAATAGCCATCTTTCTTCAATAGGTCATAGGCTTGATCTGTAAAGCGTAAAATCACTTCTGCCAGAATGTTGGCGACAATCAAATCACGCTCACCTGAAATCCCATCAAGCAAGTTGTTTTGTTTGACCGCCACTTGTTCACTTACACCATTTAATTCGATGTTTTGCTTCGCACTTTCTACCGCAACGGTGTCGAGATCAAAGGCTTGAATATCCTTAGCACCAAGCATTGCTGCCGCCACACTTAAAATTCCAGAGCCTGTTCCAACATCAATCACCGTATCGTTTTCCTTCACATAACGCTCAAGCGCCTGAATGCAAAGGACGGTTGTAGGATGCGTACCTGTTCCAAATGCCATACCAGGGTCCATTTCAATAATCAGTTCATCAGAATGAACCGGTGTATATTCTTCCCACGTTGGAACGATGGTGAATTTTTCAGAGATTTTCACAGGATGATAGTATTTCTTCCATGCAGTGGCCCATTCTTCTTCATTTACTTCACAAATTGACAGTGTATTGCGTCCAAGGTCAATATCGTATAGAAGAAGGTTGTTGATGGCTTCTTTGATCTCATCTACCGTTTCCATCAAAAAGCTGTTCATTGGAAGATAGGCTTTGACAATGACACCTTCATCCGGATAGTCATTCGGATCGAGCTGGTAGATCTCACCGTATACATTTTCACGTTCCTTGACTAAATCAAGCGGGTCCTCAATCACGACACCACTTGCACCTGCTTCATGCAAAATATTGGTGATTGGTTCCACCGCTTCATTTGTTGTATGGACGCTAATTTCTGACCACTTCAATACTACCAACTCCTTATCCGTCTTACTCGCCTTTAAATGCACGTTTTACCTTATCGAAGAAGCTCATTTCTTGTTCGTCCGGTTTATTTCCGCTCACTTCAGCAAATTTTCTAATGATATCTTTTTGATTGTCTGTTAAATTTGTCGGTGTGACGACTCGTACAACGATATGCTGATCGCCTTGGCCGTAGCCGCGTACATTTTTCACACCTTTACCTTTGAGTCTAAATTTCGTGCCAGTTTGAGTGCCAGCAGGAACTTTTAATTTTACTTTTCCGTGTAATGTCGGCACTTCAATTTCGTCACCTAATGCAGCTTGGGCAAAGGTGAGCGGCATCTCGCAGTAAATGTCATCTCCATCACGTTCGAAGAATTCATGCGCACGCACATGGAACACAACAAATAGATCGCCTGGAGGTCCTCCATTTACACCTGGTTCTCCTTGACCAGACACTCTGAGCTGCTGGCCATCATCAACACCTGCAGGGATCGTCACGTTAATTTTCTTACGCTTACGCACTTTGCCAGATCCGCCGCATGTTGAACATTTATGATCAATTTGTTTCCCTGTTCCGCTGCAGTAGTTACATACTCTGCGGTTGACCACTTTACCAAATGGGGTTGACTGCTCAACATTTAATTGACCAGAACCGCCGCAATGTGAACAGGTTTTCGCCTGCGTCCCAGGCTTTGCACCTGATCCATGACATGTTTCACACGATTCTTCACGAGGGATTTCAATCGTGGCTTCTTTCCCAAATGCCGCTTCTTCAAACGAAAGCGTCATTGTATATTGCAGGTCCGCTCCTTGGCGCGGTGCATTTGGATCTCTTCTTCTGGCCCCGCCGCCAAAAATACTAGAGAAGATATCATCAAAGCCGCCGAAGCCGCCAAAGTCTCCTCCTCCGCCAAAACCGCCGCCACCAAAGCCTTGGTTTGGATCGGTATGACCGAACTGGTCATAATGCGAACGTTTTTGATCATCAGAAAGGGTTTCATAGGCTTCTTTTACTTCTTTGAATTTCTCATCTGAGCCAGCTTCTTTATTAATATCAGGGTGATACTTTTTTGAAAGCTTGCGGTATGCCTTTTTGATTTCGTCCTTTGAGGCGCTCTTACTTACGCCAAGCACTTCATAGTAATCACGCTTACTCATCTCTTCACACTCCCGATTTTCTCACATAAATACGATTGTATCATTTTGATTTAACCTTTTTCAATTCCTTTCATCGTTGAAAAGAAAAAAAGTCAAAGCCAAGAGATCCTGACTTTGACTTTCTGACGAGTACGTTTCAGCAGTCTTTTTCAAAAGTAAAGGTGATTATTTTTTCTCTTGATCGTCGTTTACTTCTTCGTATTCTGCATCCACTACATTGTCATCTGCTTTTTGAGCACCTTCAGCGCCTTCTTGCTGAGCTTGTGCTTGTTTTGCAGCTTCTTCATAGAGCTTTGTCGTTAATTCTTGAACGATTGTTTGCAGCTCATCTTTTTTCGCTTTGATGTCTTCAAACTCGCCTTTTTCGATCGCAGCTTTTAGTGCATCTTTCGCGTCGTTTGCTTTTTTCACTTGCTCTTCATCGATTTTGCCTTCTAGATCTTTTAATGTTTTTTCAGTTGTAAACACTAATTGATCTGCTTCGTTGCGCACTTCGATTTCTTCTTTTTTCTTCGCATCTGCTTCAGCATTTTCTTCAGCTTCTTTGACCATTTTTTCGATCTCATCATCAGAAAGACCTGAAGAAGATTTGATTGTGATGTTTTGCTCTTTGCCTGTACCCATATCTTTCGCACGTACGTTGACAATACCGTTTTTATCGATATCAAAAGATACTTCGATTTGCGGTACGCCGCGTGGTGCTGGCGGGATATCAGTCAATTGGAAGCGGCCTAATGTTTTGTTATCTGCAGCCATTGGGCGCTCACCTTGCAGGACATGGATATCTACAGCTGTTTGGTTGTCAGCAGCCGTTGAGAATACTTGAGATTTACTTGTTGGAATTGTTGTATTACGTTCAATCAGCTTCGTGAATACGCCGCCCATTGTTTCAATTCCTAAAGAAAGTGGTGTTACGTCAAGAAGAACAACGTCTTTGACATCTCCTGTGATCACTCCACCTTGGATCGCTGCACCAAGTGCAACAACTTCATCAGGGTTTACACCTTTATGAGGCTCTTTGCCTGTTTCTTTTTTGATTGCTTCTTGTACTGCAGGAATACGAGTTGATCCACCAACAAGGATGACTTTATCAATCTCGCTAGCAGATAAACCAGCATCTTTCAGTGATTGACGTACAGGTGTCATTGTACGCTCTACAAGATCTGCAGAAAGCTCTTCGAATTTAGCACGCGTTAACGTTAATTCAAGGTGAAGAGGTCCTGCTTCTCCAGCTGTGATAAATGGCAGTGAGATTTGTGTAGAAGATACACCAGAAAGATCTTTTTTCGCTTTTTCAGCAGCATCTTTTAAACGCTGAAGCGCCATTTTATCTTTAGAAAGATCAATGCCATTTTCTTTTTTGAATTCAGCCACTAGGTGATCAATGATGACTTGGTCAAAATCGTCTCCACCTAGACGGTTGTCCCCAGCAGTTGAGCGCACTTCAAAGACGCCGTCTCCAAGCTCAAGGATCGATACGTCAAATGTACCGCCGCCAAGGTCGTATACAAGAATCGTTTGATCTTCTTCTGTTTTATCTAAACCATATGCAAGTGCAGCTGCTGTTGGTTCGTTGATGATACGTTCTACTTCAAGACCAGCAATTTTACCAGCATCTTTCGTTGCTTGGCGTTCTGCATCGTTGAAGTAAGCAGGAACTGTGATAACAGCTTTTGTTACTTCTTCGCCAAGATAGCTTTCAGCGTAAGATTTAAGGTGCTGAAGAATAATCGCAGAGATTTCCTGCGGTGTATAGTTCTTGCCTTCAACTTCTACTTTATAATCTGTACCCATATGTCTTTTAACAGACATGATCGTGTTCGGGTTTGTAATTGATTGACGTTTTGCTACTTCACCCACTTGGCGCTCTCCGTTTTTAAAAGCGACAACAGATGGTGTTGTACGTGCTCCTTCAGCGTTTGCAATGACTTTTGGCTCGCCGCCTTCAAGTACTGCAACACATGAGTTTGTTGTTCCTAAGTCAATCCCAATGATTTTACTCATATTCGATGACCTCCCATTATGTAGTTATTGATTTACTTTTACCATTGATGGACGAATAACTCGGTCTTTGAGTTTATAGCCCTTTTGCAATTCTTCTACAACGATATTTGAATCGTAGTTTTCATCTTCAACTTGCATGACGGCTTGATGAAGGTTTGGATCGAACTCTTTGCCGACAGCTTCAATTGGTTCTACGCCTTCATTTTTCAACGCTTCTACCAGCTGGCGGTAAACCATTTGCATTCCTTCTAACAAACTTTTCGTCTGATCATTGTCTGGATCAATTCCAAGCGCTCTTTCAAAGTTATCAAGAGCTGGGAGAAGATCACTGACAACATGTTGAGAACGATATTTTTGCACGGTCTCCACTTCAGTTCGAGCACGGCGTTTATAGTTTTCAAAATCTGCTTGAACACGCAGAATTTTGTTTTCTTTTTCATCTAGAAGCTGCTGCAATTCATCGATTTTTTCTTGGAAGGCAGACTGTTCATCATGTGTTACTTCCTCAGTATCTGCTTGAACTGCTTCTTCTTGTGCTTCAACCTCTGCTTCTTGCTCAGGTGTCTGTTTTTCTTCTGACATTGTGTTCACCTCCCTCAAAAGATTCAAAAATACGAAGGGGCAGTGCCCCTATCTTTTATCACCTTACTCATCATACAAATTGGAAAGTGCGTTTGACAAGTCTTTTGATACATGATGCAAGAGACTGACAACCCGTCCGTAATCCATACGGGTTGGACCGATGACGGCAATGGAGCCGAGTGATTTTTGATCAATCGAATAAGTGGCTGTAATTAAACTGCAGTTCTCCATTGCTTCCAAATTGTTTTCTGAACCGATTTTAATGGTGATTCCTTGCTGATTTGGATGAAACAGCTGCATGACATCATTCTTTTGCTCAATAAGCATCATGAGTGAACGGATGCGGTCTATGTCATGAAACTCTGGCTGATTCAACATATTAATCTTCCCGCCAAAGAAAAGTTTTGATTCATTTTGAGTCGATGTAAATGTATTGCCGAGCGCATCTAAAATATGATCATAATCTTTTAAATGCGTACGTAGAAGCATCACAACTTCTTTATACATTCTGTCCTTCAGCTGATCCATCGGAACTCCGGCTAGGCGGCTGTTTAAAATATTCATCAGCTTCTCAATATCGGAGACATCGAGATGCTCAGAGAAGGTAATGGTTTTGTTTTCAACATGTCCGCTGTCTGTAATCATGATCGCCACTGCTTTGTTTGGCTGAACAGGGACAAGCTGAATTTGCTTTAATCGATTTTCACTTAGCTTTGGACCAAGCACAATCGATGTATAGTTTGTGAGATCTGATAAAATTTCCGCCGATTTTTGAACTGTCTTTTCCAGCTCAAAAATTTTCTCCTGAAAGGCCGACTGGATGAGCACAAGCTCTTTAGACGACAGTTTTCGCGGAGAGAGCAAATGATCTACATAATAACGATATCCTTTTTCGGAAGGAATTCTTCCTGATGAAGAATGGGTCTTTTCAATAAAACCAAGTTCCTCCAAATCAGCCATTTCGTTTCTAATCGTCGCAGAGCTGAATGTAATGTCTTCTTTTTTAGAAAGAGTCCTTGATCCAACTGGCTGCGCCGAACGAATAAAGTCATTAATGATGACTTGCAGAATCAAAAGCTGACGATTTGTTAACATCATCATCACCCCTGTTAGCACTCTCTTTCAACGAGTGCTAATTGTATAAACAAAATTACCAAACTCAAATTAAAATGTCAATTATAACTCACCGAGAAACGCTTGAAATACTTCATTCCCTAACAATTTTCCTTTTCTTGTTAAACGAATCCCCATGTCATCTTTTACAATGAGGCCTTTTTCTTCTAATTCTTCAAGAACAGTGGAAAAAAGAGCTTCAGGTGCAGCACCATATTTTACTTGGAAATCAGCGCTTTTCACCCCTTCAATCTTACGAAGACCTAAAAACATTTCTTCTTCTATCTGCTCTTCTTTTGTAACCTGGTGTGTTTCCTTATACGGGAACCCTGTTTGATCAATCAGCTCCAAATAATGTTTCACCGGACCTGCGTTCACATTTCGGATGCCATCTACATACCCGTGTGCACCTGCACCAAAACCGAAGTAATCTTCATTGCTCCAATAGGTTAGGTTATGCTGGCTTTCAAAGCCAGGTTTGGCGTAATTGCTAATTTCATACTGCTTTAATCCATGGTGCTCCATTTCATCCATCACAAGCTCATACATTTCAGCCTCGCGTTCTTGCGGCGGTAAATGAAGTTTTCCTTTTTGCATTAAGTTGTAAAAAACGGTTTTCGGCTCGACGATGAGTGAGTAAACCGAATAATGCTCTGCCCCCAGCGAGAAAGCCGTCTCAAGTGAATTCATCACATGATGCTTTTCTTGATGCGGCAAGCCAAACATGAGATCGAGGCTAATATTGTCAAATCCAACGGCTCTAGCTCGCTCAAAGGACGTAAGGACATCCTTCTTTTGATGAACTCGTCCGATTTTTTTGAGTAAATCGTCTTCAAAGGTTTGAACGCCAAAGCTCAGCCGATTCACGCCGGCTGCCTTAAGCACTTGCAGTTTTTCAAGCGATAATTCGTCTGGGTTTGCTTCTACTGCAAATTCAATTAGGTTTTTTGTCGGCTTTAATACGCGATGAATGCTGTTCATGAGCTTGTCTAACTGGCTGACGGTCAGTGATGTCGGGGTTCCCCCGCCAATAAAGATCGTCTTTAGTTCCTGCTCGCCTTTTTGCTCGATCGTGTGCTGCATCTCTTTCTCAAGAGCCGCTAAGTATTCATCGACTGGCTGTGTTTTAATGAAAAATTTATTGAAATCACAATAGTGGCAAATGTGCTCACAAAATGGAATGTGAATGTATGCTGCTTTCATTTGATGACACCTTCTTTACAGGTAAAGAGCCGCAGTTTATCGCTGCGGCGCCTTTGTTTGTTTTCGACTATAAACGTCAAGGCGGACATTGTAAAGCAGGTTGCCTTGAGAATGTTATTTTTTCGGTGTGCTGTCGTCCATCTTCAGCACGGCCATAAATGCTTCTTGCGGGACTTCAACAGAGCCCACTTGCTTCATGCGCTTTTTCCCTTCTTTTTGCTTCTCAAGAAGCTTTCTTTTCCGGGAAATATCTCCACCATAACATTTAGCAAGTACGTTTTTACGCATCGCTTTAATGGTAGAACGAGCAACGATTTTTTGACCGATTGCTGCTTGAATCGGTACTTCAAAGTGCTGGCGTGGAATCAGTTCTTTTAGCTTTTCTACGATGATCTTGCCTCGTTCATATGCGTAATCGCGGTGAACGATAAAGGAAAGGGCATCGATTTTTTCGCCATTTAGCATGATATCCATCTTCACTAACGTCGATGGACGGTAGCCAATCAGCTCATAATCAAAGGACGCATAGCCTTTTGTGCTGGACTTTAGCTGATCAAAGAATTCGTATACGATCTCTGCCAAAGGAATTTCGTACACGATGCTCACGCGGTTCGCATCAAGATACTGCATATCAATGAAATGTCCGCGCTTTCCTTGGCAAAGCTCCATCACAGAGCCTACATAATCATTCGGCACCATCATTGTTGCTTTTACGTATGGTTCTTCAATTCGCTCAATCTTTTGCGGATCAGGCAGATTGGACGGATTATCTACGACGATTTTTTCTCCATCTGTCATATAGACATCGTAAATAACACTTGGCGCTGTCGTAATCAGATCAATTTTAAATTCACGTTCAATCCGTTCTTGGATGATTTCCATATGAAGCATTCCAAGGAACCCGCAGCGGAAACCGAAGCCAAGTGCTTGGGATGTCTCTGCCTCATATTGAAGTGAAGAATCATTTAGTTCAAGCTTTTCTAATGCTTCACGTAAATCGTTGTATTTCGCTGTATCAATTGGATAAAGTCCGCAGTACACCATTGGGTTTAGCTTTCTGTATCCTGGCAGTGCTTCTTTCGCAGGGTTCTCCGCACTAGTGATCGTATCCCCTACACGTGTATCACCGACATTTTTAATCGCAGCGGTTAAGTAGCCAACATCTCCAACGGTGAGTTCGTCTGTTGGCATGGCTTTTGGTGTGAAAACGCCGACTTCAAGTACTTCAAATTCTTTACCCGTCGCCATCATTTTAATTTTCTGACCAGGTCTGACGGTTCCTTCAACAATTCGTATGTACGCAATAACGCCGCGATACGCATCGTAGAGAGAATCAAAAATAAGGGCTTGAAGTGGTGCTTCTGGATCTCCAGCGGGAGCCGGCACCTTTTCAACGATTTGTTCTAAAATATCCTCAATTCCAATACCCGCCTTAGCAGAGGTAAGAACAGCTTCAGACGCATCCAACCCGATGACATCTTCAATTTCTTCTCTTACACGCTCAGGCTCTGCACTTGGCAGATCGATTTTATTGATAATGGGAAGAATTTCTAAGTTGTTATCAAGAGCTAAATAAACGTTCGCAAGTGTCTGTGCTTCAATTCCTTGTGCTGCATCTACTACGAGAATCGCACCCTCACAGGCAGCTAGGCTTCGAGATACCTCATAGGTGAAGTCGACATGCCCTGGTGTATCAATCAGGTGCATGATATATTCTTCTCCATCCTTCGCCTTATACTTCAGCTGGACAGAGTTTAATTTAATCGTTATGCCGCGTTCACGCTCTAAATCCATGGAATCAAGCAATTGTTCTTTCATTTCCCGTTGAGTAATCGCCGCTGTTTTTTCCAAAATACGGTCCGCCAATGTGGATTTCCCATGGTCAATATGGGCGATAATGGAGAAATTTCGAATTCTTGATTGCCGTTCTAATCGTTTTTCTTTATCTGTCACAATCTATCACTCCTACTATAAAACGCGGGTTGCGCTAGGTTAGATTATATCAATAGGGCTGTAAAGATTCAATCGAAATCAAGAAAAGCCGCTCATCGGTCAGCGGCTTTGATCAAAAGGGTGATATCTCATGAAATTCGTTTATTTCCCATTTACCCAATCATAAAGAGAACGGGCTGCATGTGTCATGCCATCAGATAGGGCTTTTCCTGCCTTGGAAAAGGCATTAAAGCCCTCTATTTCCTCCAGCTGTTTTTGTTTTTCGGCAAGATCCTTTTCTGTAACAGCCGTTCCTAAGATAGAAGCTTCCTTCTCTTCATTGTCGTTCATTTGAATGGAGAAAGCTCCTTTTAATTGCGGATCATGGTAGCCCTTCATTTGCAGCATGCCATTATTCGCTTGCTGCATTCCTAAAAAGACACCAAACAGCAAGACCAAGCCTAACATAATGGTTTTTCCAATAAATGAGCCCATATCCGTCACCACCTTAAGAGCGTTTTTTCTCATCCTTTGCTTTGCCATCCACCTTTTCCGCGTCCCAGAAAATGTCGCTGAACACATCAGCTGCTGCATTGGATGCATTTCTTAATTCTTCCATATTATTGTCCACTCCGCCAAATTCTAAAAGAAGGGCTTTGTCGGATAAATCTTGATTATAGATTCCATTATCACCAATTTCTCCTTTGGCAAACACACCGACACTAAGACCTTTATATTTTTTCTCCATCAAATGGTGGAACTCTGTCGCAAGCTTCAAGTTTTTCTCATAGCTTTGATTCTTCTTCCCAACAACAAACGCAATTCTCGCATATTTCTTCCCTTTGATTTCGACAGTCGTATCTTTCTTTCTTCTTGAGTCCCGGTGAATATCAATTAAATAATCGAGGTCATCATTTTTCGCTAAGGCTTCTTTCACGACCAATCTTGATTCATTATAAGACTGCGGATACTTTAATCCTTTTTTCACCAGCCTTTTTTCAATTTCCGTTTTGTCGACTGTATTGCCGATTCCTTGCTGATCAAGTGCCTTTCCAAACATGTCGCCGACAAGGGTGACATTCACTTTTGAATGCCGTGCATTATTTGGATTCGTTTCTCCTTTTAAAAATGGTAAATATGATTCCGTGTTATGTGTGTGATAAATGTACACAGCTTTTCGTTTTCCTGTTGACCGGTCCGGTTCTTTGGCAGGCTTTTTCGGCGTATCATCATCGAGCTTGTCCAGCTCAGCCAAATTTGCTTCTTTTTCATCTTGGATCACTTCACTAGGCGGCGGCGATTCCATTGGCATATTGGTATAGTCTGTTCCTTCACCCGCTAAGATGATTTTCGTATCAAAATGTTCAAAACCTGGGAGTTCTCTTCCTAGGAAACTGCGCGGGTCTTCTAAATTAATACTGGTTGCAAGCTTCAGTGACAGCCCAGAGAAATGAAATCCTTTTTGATCTTCTGGAACTGCTGAGGCGAAATATTGGTTTTCCATGCCCATTAATGTGGCAAAAAATGCGCCAGAGAGCTCATCTGCTACACCATATAACGAAGCTTGCGGCCTCAGCTCGGGTTTTAAAGAGGTCAAAGCCCCTGACATCACAAACACCACAACAAGAGAGGCAATAAATAAAAATATGCTTTTTACTACTTTCGTTCCATTAATCGCAACGACCAACTGTCGAGGACGGCGGGGTCTTTTTTTCATGATTTACTCCCTCCAGCACGCTTTCTAGTAATTACACTATGAGCGAGCTAGAGAAAGTAGAACCGATTAATGATTATATGAACCCATGTTATCTTGAGTGATTTTTTGATGAAGCGCTGTGTTTAATCCGTTGGCGAGTACGTTTGCCATATCATCAATGAATGTATCTACTTCCTTAGGCGTGACCATTAAATTTTGCCCGAGCGGCGCAAGCACTTCATGGATCAGCTGCCTTTTCTCTTCTTCAGGAAGGGTTCCTACGATGCCTAAGAATGATTGACGCGTTTCCTCATCTGGCAAGTCTTCTTCGTTAAGCACTTTTTTCTTCCCGAATGTCAAACCAGCGGGCACAAGAGAGCGGGACGGCCGGTCATCTTTCAGTTCTCTACCAAAATGCTTTAAGACATAATCAATTGTGTCACTTGCAATGGTTACTGCATCCACCACTGTCGGAACGCCAATCGCAATCACTGGAATGCCCAATGTTTCTTTGCTTAATTCTTTTCGCTTATTCCCTACACCAGAACCGGGATGGATGCCTGTATCAGAGATTTGAATGGTTGTATTCACTCGTTCCACCGCACGAGCAGCAAGGGCATCGACCGCAATGACAAAATCAGGCTTAGACCGTTCAATCACACCTTGGATAATGTCACTTGTTTCAATACCGGTCAGTCCCATCACCCCTGGAGACAAAGAGGAAACCGGGCGATAGCCTTCCTGAACATTTTCCGGCTGCAATTCAAAGAGATGGCGGGTCACAAGCAGGTTTTCAACGGTGAGAGGACCTAGTGCATCTGGCGTGACATTCCAGTTTCCCAGTCCTACTACAAGGCAGCTCGCATCAGCCTGAATGCCTCTGTCTTTTAAAAACTGAGCAAAATGATGAGCAAAGACTTCGACGACTTTTTCTTGCATCTCAGAGTCTTTCTCCCGAATGCCTTGTGCCTCAAACGTCAAGTATGTCCCTGCCTTTTTGCCGGTCAGCTCCTCCCCTTCTTTCGTGATTTCCACAGTACGTATGCGGATGCCTTGCTCTTCTTTTTCCTTTTCGACAATCCCTTGGATCCCGTCCTTTTTGACGACATTCGGATCGTTCTCTTGTTCTAGTATCTCTTTTGTTTCAACAGCTAGGTCTGTCCGGATTTGATAAACGCTTAAATCGAGTTTCTGTTTCTCCATAAAAAGACTCCTTCCACCAAGTAATTAACAGTAGTCTTTCCATCTCTTTAAAGAAACATTCGAGCACGTCATCAATGAAAAATACTTTACATTTATATTGCATTCTATAGGTGTGTTTGATAGAATACAATTTGTTCTATTGTGAAGATTTAACCTTAAGACAATTGTGTTTAGGTTGTATCTTAGGAGGTGAAACACATGCCAAATATTAAATCAGCGATCAAACGTACAAAAACGAATAACGAACGCCGTGCACATAACGTAACAATCAAGTCTGCGATGCGTACTGCGATTAAACAAGTTGAAGTTTCTGTAGCTAACAACGATGCTGAGCAAGCAAAAGCTGCTCTTGCTTCTGCTGCAAAACGCATTGACAAAGCCGTTAAAACTGGTCTTGTACACAAAAACGCAGCTGCGCGTTACAAATCAAGACTTGCTAAACAAGTAAACGGACTTTCTGCATAATGTTTGCAACGCCTCAGTGATGAGGCACCTGTTTAACTGTACGTCCGTCCTGACCGGCCCAGCCATAAGGACAGACTGGCAATTATACATCTAAACAAAAACGACCCTCTTTTTAGAAGGTCGTTTTTTTATGTTCAAGCGCCTAACAATCGAAGCAAGAACAATTCTAACAGCAGCTGCTTGTCCTTTTTACCCGTTTTCATTTCATAATCAATCGTTGAAAGCTCTTTGACGATCTGCCTGAGCTCTTCTTCTGAAAACAGTCTTGCCTGATCCATCGCAAGTTTGACCCGGAATGGGTGGACTTTTAGATTTGAAGCAATTTGTTTTTGTCCATATCCTTGCTGAGCGAAGTACTTCGTCTGCAAAATCAATCGAAATTGAGTGGAAATGAGCGCTAATATTTTAATGGGTTCCTCATTTTGCTTTAGCAGGTCATAAAACATCTGCATGGCCTCAGAGCGGCGTCTGTTTACAATTTGATTAATCAGCTCAAAAATATTTTGCTCTAAGCTTCTTGCAACGAGCTGATTGACATCCGCTAACTCAATTTCCTCCCGCTCTCCAATATATGTACTTAGCTTACGAATCTCTTGGAATAGAGAGGATAGACTCCCGCCGCATAGCATCACAAGCTGCTCAGCCGCTTCAGATGTAATCGTCTTTCCTTCTGTCTTCACCAGTGTGATGGTGAAATCAGTTGTTTCTTTTGAATTTAACTCTTTCGCCTCAACGACAGCAGCTTTCTTTTTTAGCAATTTGGTGATTTTTTTACGCTCATCCAGCTTTTCATATGGTGCTAATAGCACGAGAATGGTATAGGGCGCTGGCTTTTCTAAATAAGCTTCTAACACAGAAAGCTCATGCTCGATCTTCTCCTTTTTCTTTTCAGCTGTAAGAAAATAAGGATTCTTGATCACGACGAGACGCCTTTCTCCCATAAACGGAAATGTTTCTGCATCTGTCACAGCCTGTTCAAGCGGCACCTCTTCCATATCGAAGATGGAGTAATTAAAATCCTTCGTTTCTTCGTCTACAACAGCTTGTCTCAATTTAGCAGCGGTTTCTTGCAGTAAATATGTTTCTTTCCCATATAAGCAATAAACGGGATGGATATCCCCTTTTTTTAAATTGTTCCATACCTCAAAGACCATCAATTGAATCCCTCTCTTTCACTTCCTCCTCTATCCTAAAGTGTGTGAAGACATTAGTAAAGAGGAAGCTGAAAGTGCCGCCTCCTCATTTATAGTAAACGTCCGGCGCAAGCTCCCGGGTCAGCCTGCTGTCAGACGATATTCATAAAATGATCATGAAAATGGAAAACGGTTACTTTACCTTCTAGCAATTCCAAATGAGTTCAAGTATACTAAAATTAGCCAGGAGGGATGAAAATGAATGAATTTGAAAAAAATGTACAAAGCAAGCGGAATGATGTGACCGACTCAGCTGTTGGTTTTATCATCACATTCGGATTTTTCGCCTCAATGTTTATTTTGGCAACCATTATACACCTCGTTGGATCTTAACTTCATGAAGGTTACATGACTGCCATTTTGGCAGTTTTTTTATTGATTTTGTAAGATATCATATGGAGGATGAGTGTAAAACGTTCCTTCCTCATCGAGAAATTCATACGTCACGCTCCCATCGATATCTGTACGATACACCTTCATTTGCTCGTCCTTTAATTTTTTCAATACTTCCTGATGTGGATGCTGATAACGATTGCGTTCACCTGCTGAAATGAGTGCATGTGAAGGCTTGAGATGCTGAAGCCATTCTTCGCTTGTTGACCCTTTACTCCCGTGATGTCCAACCTTTAAGACATCTGCCCGCAGATGAGGAAAGGCTTCTATCATGTCTCGCTCCCCTTCTTGTTCAAGATCTCCAGTGAGCATAAACCGCTTTCCCCCAAGAGTAAATGTCAAAACGAGTGAATCATTATTTTTACTTGTTATCCGATCACGCGACGGATGAAGAACCTCAAATATTTGCTCTCCAATCTGAAGCTGATCTCCTCTCTCTAATTCATCAATCATAATCCCTTGATCAGCTGCTTCTTTTAACAGCTCCGCATCCTCTGGACTCCGGGCAAAGCCTTTTGGTATAGCCAGCCGCTTTACTTTATTTCGCTTGATTAATCGAACCGCTTCTCCCATATGGTCTTGATCCGCATGCGTAAGTATCAGGACATCAAGTTTCGCTATACCTTTAGAATGCAGAAACGGGATCAGCGTTTGATCACCGATCGAAGAAACCTTACGTCTTTTTTTCCACGGTTCTTCTTCAAAAGAAAGTCTGCCCCCTGTATCCACAAGCAGGTGCCCCTTTCGATAGGGCAGCTGAATAAACAAACTATCCCCCTGTCCTACATCCAGCATCGTAACTTCCCCTTTTTCGAAAAAATTCGGAGTGAAATAGTGTGCACTCAAAACTCCAATGAGAAAAAGGATCGGCACAGCATAGGATGTCACAGAAGTTTTGCACTCCATCACAAATAGGAGAACTATTAAGGCGCTCACCTCAAGAAGAATATGCCACCAAGCAGACTTCATAAAAATCAAGTTGAATCCATCAAAAACAGCCATATAGGCTGACAATTGATGACTAATCTGGATCACCGAATCAAGCAGCTGAAACAATGTTTGTCCAAGCGGAAGATAAACGATAGCGAAAAGAAAAAAGAGTAAGGATAGTGGCATGACGACCGTCGTATAAAAAGGAACAAATATCATGTTCAAAGGAACGCTCAGCAAAGAAAATTGATGAAAATGATATAAAAGAACAGGGAGCGAAGCAAGCTGTGCAATGAAGGAAATAAGGAATAATTGCATGACTGAATTTTTTGCTTTCGATAAAATGCTAGTCGATAATAAAATAAAAAACGTCACCACGAACGAAAGCTGAAATCCGATATCGAATAAATAAAGAGGATGAATTGCTAATAAGAATAAAAACGTAACGCTTAATACCACAGCTGAAGGCTGTTTCATTTCTTTTGGCAGACTAGTCATCACTAAATAGATTCCTGCCATGAGACAAGCTCTTAAAACAGATGGTGCAGCACCTGTCAAACAAGCATAAACAGGAAGAAAGCATAATAAGAGAATACGTGCAGTCTCTCTTGTCACGCCTGCACGAAGGAGGCACCAAAATAAACACGCAAGAAGCGTTTGCACATGCAATCCTGAGATCGCTAGTAAATGAATAATGCCGAGCATTTGATAATCTCTTAATGTCTCAGGGTCTATCAACTCACGTTCGCCAAAAATAAGTGCCTGTACAATGCCAACAGAGTGTTTTGGCACATGATCCTCTAAAAATTTCAAACCCTTTTGCCTCATTGCTTGAAGGTAATAGGAAGAACCATCTTTTTTTGTACAGTTTTTGATCGACTGTGGCAGGAAAATGGCGTCAATGCCTTTTGTCTTTAAAAATTGATCGTATTGAAACCCGTTAGGAATGGTTGCGTGTTTTGCTGGGCGAACTTCACCTGTCATGTGACAGCTCATACCAGGTTCTACATCTTTTAATGCCTCCTTTTCACGCTCAGTTTGAATTGTATAAAAAGTGGCTAGTCGTTCATGGTCTGTTGATACAGTCGCTGAAAAACGATTGCCATCTGTTTTCGGAATGCTTTCAATCACAACGGAACCAGAAAGGAGTTTTTCTTGTGCGGGTTGATCCGCTTCAAGAGACTCATGAACCATAAAAATGAGTGTATAGACAGCCCCGCATAGGCTGACCATTAAAAAGAACTGTGGGGCTTTTTTCAGCAGGCTGAGAAGCAATATGATGAGAAGAAAGAGAAGGAAATACATATGAAGATGATATGCAGCCAGAGCAATTCCAACAGCTGCTGAAATTGCCCCAAACGGCAAATATTTAAACATAGGAAGTAAATAGTTGATTCGCCTTCTCATGCATATCGCGAATTTCTGTTTCGCTAAGTCCTGATTCACTCAGCTTCCCAATTAAATCTGCAACAAAGGCCAATTTTTCTTGATTTTTTAAGTCGATGATCATTTCATCTAATTCAACTTGCTCCGTTTGAACACCCGCCTGCTCGAATAAATCAACGGCATATGGGTGATTTTTATAATCCTTTGCATAGTACACTGTTCGTATGCCCGCTTGAATGATGGCTTTACAGCACTGTAAACAAGGGAAATGCGTGACATATATTTCAGCATCAGCTGTAGGTGCACCAAATTTAGCACATTGTAAAATAGCGTTCATTTCTGCATGGATGGTGCGAACACAGTGATGATCAATGACATAGCATCCTACATCCGCACAATGAACATCACCGGCAATGGAGCCATTGTACCCCCCTGCAATAATGCGCTTGTCCCTTACGATGGTCGCCCCAACAGCTAACCGCTCACAGGTGCTTCGTAAAGCAAGCAAATGGCTTTGTGCCATAAAATATTGATTCCATGAAATTCTTTCCACGAGCTGATCCCTCCAGAATGATGGTTGATATTAAGTGTACATGCCTTTCTTCTATACCGTCAATTCTACTTCACGGTCAATTGACTTTTCAGCCGTTCAATCGTCTTTTCCCCAAAACCTGAAATGTTTCGCAAGTCTTCAATTTGTTGAAATTCTCCGTGTTCCTCTCTATACGAAATAATGGCTTCGGCCTTAGCTGGTCCTATGCCGTTAATGGTTTGCAATTCGGCTGCATCGGCCTGATTGACATTCACACCCTGACTCTTTTCAATACCTGATGATGCATCAGCTGATGCTGTTTGCGTCTCTTTCTCCGCTTCCCCCTGCTTCCGAACATAAATCATCATACTATCCTCTAATTTTGCTGCTTGGTTGATTTCAATTGTGTCTGCTTTGCTGGTAAAACCTCCTGCTCTTTGAATTGCTTCTTCTACCCGTGCATCAGGTTGAAACGTATAAACACCTGGTTTTCTTACAGCTCCTTTGACCTCTACAAAAATCGTTGATGGCTCTTTTTCTGTCTTTTCTTGTTTGTCTTCTAATGTGACTTGTATGTCTTTATTTCCCTTCAATACACTTGGTTCTCTGCTGCCCTCCCCTTTTCCAATGAAAAAGAAGAAACTGATGATGATCACAACCATGAGCCCAGCTGCAAGATAAAGACTGTATTTTTTTAATGGAATGAGTCGTTTCACTTGCTCACGCTTCTTTCAATCATATTTTTCTACTGCTCAACATACTGTTTAGAAGATAACAGATCCTACGCGTCTAAGGAGGGAGAACGTTTGAATATAGGGTTAATCGGTACAGGAAACATGGGTACCATACTTACTGAGGCATTTATTGAATCAAAAGCAGTCAATCCCTCATCAATCACCATTACAAACCGAACCATTGAAAAAGCGTTCAATATAAAAAAGAACCATCCAGAGCTTGAAGTAACGAAACAGCTTTCAGGTGCTGTCATGAATAAAGATTTCATTTTTGTTTGTGTCAAACCACTTGATATTTATCCACTTTTAAAAGAGCTGAGCCCTCTTTTAACGGAGCAGCAAACTATTGTCATTATTACAAGTCCGGTTCATCCTGAACAGCTTCAGGATATCGTTCCATGTCAAACAGCCAGGCTGATTCCAAGCATTACAAACCGCGCTTTATCAGGTGCATCACTTTTAACTTTTGGTTCATCATGCAATGCCGCGACGAAAACAGCGTTAAGACAGTTAGCTTCGTGCATTTCAACACCAATTGAGATCCATCATTCAATTACAAGAGCGGCTTCCGATATTGTCAGCTGCGGACCTGCTTTTATCAGTTTTCTCGTTCAGAAAATGATTGAAGCGGCCGTAGAAGAAACGGATATTTCTAAAGAAGAAGCCACCACCTTATCAGAAGATATGCTTGTTGGACTTGGCCGTTTGATTGAAAAAAGAGTCTATACCCTTCCGACACTGCAAGACAAAGTATGTGTGAAAGGCGGCGTCACTGGTGAAGGCATTAAAGCACTTGAAGCAGGTGTGCAAGATATGTTTCACCGTCTCTTTCAAAACACCCATGAAAAATTTGATGAAGATTTAGAAGCAGTTGCGCATCAATATCCACCAAGTGTGTTCACTGATGATCGCAGAAATTAATCATCTTTGCAATAAGCGAAAAAAGGGTTTTAAAAAACCATCGTTCTATTAAACGATGGTTTTTGGTTTCTTAGCTGAGATGAAATATCTTTCGGCGAATTCACCGGGGGCTTCATTTGTAAAATCAGCGGTCACTTCTATATGTTCAAAGCCAGCGGACTCGAGGAACGCTGCATATGTTTCAAATGGAAATGTGCGCTGTTCATGTGTCTCATCATAACGCTGATACATGTCTCCGTCCTTTACAAAAAAGCTTAAATCATGAATGACCGAATACATGTCATCCCCTTTATCGCTCTGCCAAATATAGCTGATCTCTTCATCTTGATCTGCAAAAGTCGAACCCGGGAATACCTCTTCCACTTTATAAGGCGTATGAACATCAAAAAGTAAAACCCCATCTGCCTCTAAAAGCTGAAACATGTTTTTAAAGGTTTTTTTGACGTCATTTTCGTTTTTTAAGTAATTCAGGGAATCACAGCAAATAACGGCTGCCTGGAAGGCTTGCTCAAAGCCCGTAACCTCTCTCATATCTTGATGTAAAAATTGAATCGACTGGTTTTTCGCCTGCGCTTTTTGCTGCGCGAAGGCCAGCATTTCTTCACTAAGGTCAATTCCTGTGACCTTGTGGCCCTTTTCAGCTAACCGAAGAGAAATCTCTCCAGTTCCACAGCCTACATCGATGATGGCTGCATTCGGCTTAATATACTGCTGGATCCACTGAACCCATTCATCATAAGGTGCATGTGTCATGAGCTCGTCATACACACCTGCAAACCCTTGATAAATCATGAGTTAATGCCAAGTGAAAGCGTTTCTCTCGGCGCATCTCCCCATAGCTTTTCTAGATTGTAGTATCCTCTTTCTTCTTTGTGGAACACATGGGCAATGACATCACCTAGGTCAATCAATACCCATCTTGCTTCATCAAAGCCTTCCATCTTCTTCACTTCAATTCCACTTTCCTCTGCAAGATGTTTTACTTCTCTTGCAATGGCTTGCACTTGTTTATCAGAATTTCCGTGACAAATGAGGAAATAATCTGCAACAAGTGAGATTCCTTGCATATTAAGGGCAATAATATCCTCAGCCCGTTTATCATCGCATGCTCCTGCTGCGACGTTTAAAATTGATGATGAATCCATCCAAAATTCCTCCTTAGTTGTTCTTATGCACAAGCGAGTTGTAAGTAGCAAGCGTATCTGGAAAGACTGGCTGATTCTTTTTCATTAGAAAACTGATGGTGTTTTTTAATGATTGGATCAGTGCGCGATCTAGATCATGCTCTGCTAACTCCCTTACTTCTTCGACACCAGGGAAATGACGTCCTGGTTCAATATAATCTGCGACATAAATGACTTTTTCAAGTAAAGTCATGTCTGGTCTGCCGGAAGTATGAAATTCAATGGCTGTTAACACATCTTGATCGTCAATTCCAGCTTCCTTTTTGACCAAATAGGCACCAACCGGGGCGTGCCAAAGCTCTGGCGAATATTCAAGCAATAAAGGGTTCATCTTCTCTTGCTCGATAATCCCCTTCATTTCTTCCTTTGGTCTAAATTTCGCATAATCATGAAAAATAGCGGCGATCTCTGCTTTTTTCACATCTGCACCGAACCGTTCCGCTAATGAAATGGCTGTCTCCATGACTCCAAGTGTATGTGTATATCTATGCTCTGTTAACTGCTCTTTGACACAGTTCAATGCTTCTTCACGATTCATATAAATGATGCTCCTTTATATAACGCTCAACAGCTTTCGGAATCAAATAATCGACAGGTTTCCCCTGCTCTATTCGCTGCCTAATCAATGTCGATGATACATCAAAAGCTGGAACATCTGCAAATAAAAGAGGATATGCCGTACTTCCAACGTAACCTGGTCTTTTCATTCCAATAAAGGTGATCATTTGAAGCAAATCATCGATCCGATGCCATTTTGGCAAATACTCGACCATATCCGCTCCTATCATAAAAAAGAACTGATCTTCTGGATGACGCTTCTTTAACAGATCGACTGTATCTACCGTATAAGACGGACCCTCCCGCTCCATTTCAATGAGCTCGAGCCGAAAATATGGATTTGACTGAATCGCTTCCTCCACCATTTTTATCCGGTGATGACTATCTGCTCGTTTCCGTCCTGTTTTATGAGGAGGCATATGGTTTGGGATAAACCAAATTTCATCAAGCCCCACTTGAATCCGTACCTCACTTGCCATCAGCAAATGCCCGTTATGGGGAGGATCAAACGTACCGCCGAACAATCCTATTTTTTTCATATCACATCCACCTTTACGGCAGCTTAATTTGTTTATTTTCCTTAGATTCTTTGTAAAGGACAATCACATTTCCGATCGTTTGAACGAGTTCCGCCTTTGCACCTTTTACAAGTGCTTTCGCAACTTCTGTTTTGTCCTCGTCGCAATTTTGCAATACGCTGACCTTTAACAGTTCTCTTGCTTCAAGCGCCTCGGAAATTTGCTTGACCATATTGTCATTTACCCCGCCTTTTCCAACTTGAAAAATAGGTGATAAATGATGTGCCTGTGCACGTAAAAAACGTTTTTGCTTACCTTTTAACATGGTGTTCCTCCTAATTTCTCTATGACAATTGACTTCATTTTTCCGGCGTCAGGCGTGATGCCTGTCCAGAGTTCAAAGGCTCTTACTGCTTGTCCAACAAACATGCCAACCCCATCTACTGTTTTCAAGCCTAATCCTGCTGCTTCACTAAGCAGTTTTGTTTCTATTGGATTATACACAATATCACAAACGACCGCTGTTTTTTTTGCGTTCGCTAAAGAAATCGGGGTTTCTTCAACATTCGGATACATGCCGATCGAGGTCGTATGGATGATGACATCATATTCCCCAAGCCGCTCTTCTGCTGTATTTAATGTGATTGCATGAGATGTAATTTTCCCCTCTGCACTTTCAATTAAAGCTTCCGCTTTTTCAATGGTGCGGTTCGTAATATCAAAGCTCTTCGGTGCATACTGAGCAATTGTCGTATATATCGCTCTTGCTGCTCCGCCAGCACCAATCAGGAGAAATGACAGCTCTGATAACGGCTGATCCAAGGCTTCAAGCAATGAATGAAGAAAGCCTTCTCCATCTGTATTGTACCCAACGAGCTGATCCCCTTCGAGCCGCACCGTATTGACGGCACCGAGGCGTTCAGCTGTCACATCAATTTTGTCAAGGTACTGCATGATTTCTACCTTGTGCGGAACAGTGACGTTAATGCCGCTGATTCCTAATGCTTTCATGCCGCTAACAGCATCTTTCAGGTCATCATTTTCTACTTGAAAGCCATGATAATGTCCATCAATTCCAGCATCCTTTAATGCTGCATTATGAATATCCGGAGACATTGAATGGCCAACAGGGTTACCGATTACTCCGTATAAAGGTTTCAAGGTCTCTCCCCCTTTGAACATTTAAATTAACGAACGTCTCATAAACACATGAACGCCTTTTGGCGCATAAACTTTGATTTGCTTGCCCGCATCATTTGCAGTGACCCAGCCTAAACCTGAAAAGACGATGTCCATTTTTGGCTGATCAATGGTAAAGGTATGCGGAACGAGCGGCGGGAAATCTTCCATTCCTTCTTTTGATGGCGGTGACAAGAGTTCCCCTGCATGTTTTTCATATAAATCATCTGCGTTCTCCAGCTTTGTCCGGTGAATGTTCAGCTCATTTGGCATATAGCAGACAAATGATGTTCTGCCACCTTTTACGTAATCAAATCGAGCCAGTCCGCCAAAATAAAGCGTTTGTGCTTCATTTAATTGGAACGTTCTCGGTTTCAATTCTTTTTTCGGCGTTAAAATCTTCAGGTCATTTTTGCTGACATAGTGCGCCATTTGATGGCGGTTGATGATGCCCGGCGTATCGAATAAAGCAGACCCGTCATCAAGCGGGATTTCAATGGCATCAAGTGTAGTACCTGGATATTGGGATGTAGTAATAACGTTTTCTTCCCCAGATACTTCTTTGATGATTCGATTGATAAATGTTGATTTTCCAACATTCGTACAGCCGACGACATAGACATTTCTTCCCTCGCGGTAATGATCGATCGCTTCCATCACCTCAGGTACGCCCTGGCCTCTGCTTGCACTGATTAAGAATACATCGATGGGATTTAATCCGTTTTCTTTTGCTTCCCGCTTCATCCAATGAATCAGACGATCTTTTTTCACGGATTTCGGTAAAATATCCACTTTGTTGCCGACAAGTAAAATCGGATTACCACCGACAATACGGCTCAGCCCATTGATCCAGCTTCCGTTAAAGTCAAAAATATCAACGACCTTCACAATGAGAGAATCTGTCTCTCCAATGCTGTGCAATATATTTAAAAAGTCGTCTTCTGTTAAAGAAACATCTTGAATCTCATTGTAGTTCTTTAACCTAAAACAGCGCTGACAGATCACATCTTCTTTCAATAGAGATGCTGCCGGCGCATATCCTAATTGATCTTTATCTTCCGTCTGAATGGCTACACCGCAGCCAATACAAACAACCTTTTCCATTATTACTCTTCCTCCCACTGAATGTGGCCCTTACGCTTTAAGGCTCCTAAAATTCTGCGTTCAATCTGCCTGTTAAACTTTGTGAAAAATCCGTCCGAGGCAGCAACAGGAACGACCAAAATCGTATGGAAGCCATGACGATTCCCGCCAAGAACATCTGTCATGAGCTGATCCCCAATGACAACCACATCTTCTTTTTTCAACTGCATATCAGCAACTGCCTTATTAAAGGCTCTTCCCATAGGCTTTCTCGCTTTATAAATAAACGGGATATGAACCGGTTCAGAAAAAAGCTTGACCCTTTTTTCATTATTGTTCGATACAATCGTCACTTGTATCCCGTGATCTTTCATTTCTTGAAACCATTCAATTAAGCGCGGTGTCGCACTTGGACGGTCCCATTCTACTAGTGTGTTATCTAGATCGGTAATAATTCCTTTTACATTTCGTTCTTTTAATTTTTGCGGCGAAATGTGGAAAATACTTTTCACAAATTCATCCGGTAAGAAATACTTCTTTAGCACAATTTGCACCCTTTCTTCCATTGGTTTTCAGCGATTGTGTCGAATCAAATCACAATTTGTCTGTCTATCGAATACAATGAAAAAGTTTTCGACATATGATGAGGACCTTCAACAGGTGTGGATAATTTTACACACATTATCCACCTATATTTCATCACGCTTTCATTCAATTATAAACACTCTACCCACAAGTTATCCACTTAACCATGTGGATAACAGAACGATTGTTCTTGTTTCCCATTCATGGTAGATTAAAGGTACTTCAAAGACAGTCGATCAACCTATGATGATATGTCTTTTCTTCAAATTTTATGCCAACTTTTTCAGGGGAGGTGTTTTTCCCATCATATGGGTTTCTAGTATGAAAAAGCTGTCAGATGATTTACTTATAGAATCGTATTATAAAGCAAATGAAATGAACTTAAATCGCGACTTCATTGAATTAATTGAGACAGAAATGAAAAGACGTTCGCTCGGGCATATGCTCTCTGTTTCCTCTTAATTCCATATCACAGGAACCATGCCTCCCGAGCACTCTCCTTTTTTAAACTCAGGTGACTGATATTATATCACTTGCGCTATAGGCTTACTACTATTTTCCGTAAAAAACACCCCTTCTGATAAAAGAAGAGGTGTCTTAATTGCAAGGCTGTTCATTCCAAAACCATAACCCTCCGCCTACGACTAAAATGACCACAAGGAACACAACAAGAAAAGCGTAACCGATTCCTGCTCCTTGTGCTGGATAAGGTGAACACGCAGGGTAAGGATAAGGACATCCCCACATATCAGTTACCTCCTTCTAGGAAGATATACTGTTAGACTATGCTGGATGGATGGTCTTGTTTAGGCAGATGGCCATCATTTAAAAATGTTTGATGACATCACGCTCTTTGATTTCGTTATAAATAATTCTCGCCCCTTTTGGTGTCATATGATTGCCAGAAGGGTCGATCAAACCTGACTGAATCAGAGCTCGATCACTATCTTCACCTGCTTCTCGGATGAAAGCTTTCCAGTTGTCGACAAGCGGCACCTGCTCATCCTTCGCTACTTCTCTCGTGATATCATTATAAGAGTTTTGCCAGGCTCTTGCCCCGCCTCTTCCGGCAAAATAAGATGACTTATATCTAGAGTAATAATACAAGCCCTTTTTCCCGCCTTCTACAACAGGCACACAGGTCATGAGAATCGGGGTAATGCCTTCTTTTCTACTTTCAGAAATAAAGTAGGATAAATTTTCTTTAAACCGTTTTTTCGTCACTCGGGGATGTTTCCCGTCTAAAATCGCCGCATCATTCGTCCCGAACATGATGAGGACGTAAGTTGGTTTCTGTTTTAAAATATCCTGCTCAAAGCGAAGTTTCGCGTCTTCAGTCGTCTGCCCGCCAATGCCTGCATTCTTCACTTGAATTTGGCCGCGCTCGACGTTTTTCATGAGATTTACCCATTTTTCAGATGTTGGATAATCTCGAAAATCCCAGTTTGATCCTCTTGTATTGCTGTCACCAAATGCAATGACGCTTTCTTGTACTGGCTTAGAGCACCCAGCAGCAACACATAATAGGATGAAAAGGAAAACATATTTCTTCACAACATTCACCTCCAAAAGCCCTCTTCATATAGTAAACGACAAGACTTTTGGTTTCAATGAATGACTGTTTTTGACGAATGCTTCCTATTGCAGCTGAACGGGCATATATGCTTTGTCATGGTGCAGCAGTTCACTTACTTTTACAAACTCATAGCCTCTCTTCTTTAATTCAGGAATCACTTGTTTTAATGCTTCTACCGTTTGCTTCCGATTTCCCCCGCCATCATGTAAAAGGATGATATCGCCGCCTTGAATATGATCAATAATTCGGCTTGCAATTTTATGAGCCCCTGGTCTTGACCAGTCCTTCGGATCTTGCGTAAAAGACCACATGACCACATCGTACCCTTGCTTTGACAGAATGCGGAATGATTTCATTGTTAAGCGTCCACCAGGAGGGCGAAATAATAAGGGGCCGCCAGGCTGGAGTGAAGCGATTTGAGCCGCTGATTCTTTTAATTCCCGCTTGATCTCCTTTGACGACAAAAGGTCAAAATACGTATGATTCATCGTATGATTGCCGAGTTCATTCCCTTCGTCCACAATCCGTTCTGCGATCATTGGATATGCATGGATTCGGCTCCCTATCACAAAAAAGCTTGCATTCACTTGATGCTCCTTCAGCACATCCAATATTTGATTTGTATACACTGGATGAGGTCCATCATCAAAGGTGATCGCAATCTTTTTCCGTTCCGCTCTCATGTCCCAAAAGGCACGTCCCGTTTTTTCAAGATCGACTCGTTTTAATGTACGTGCCTCTACTTCATTAGGAACAAAAGCACATAGCAGCCATATACACATCAAGATATGCAGCCCTCTCATTCGACCGCCTCCTCCACCGAACATCATTACCGATAAATTGCCCGCTTTCTCATCAATTCATGCAAGCTTCATGGTGATATCCGCTTCTTTTTCAAATAAAAAAGCCGGCCATACTGGCCCGCTCTTTGTTTCACGTTTGGTTTCTCTCTTCAACTGTCGAACGTTGCTTAGAATTCATACAGACACTCTCCTTCTTGGATTTGATTTTGAGCCCATAATAATTTCTGATAATACTGGTTGGACTTCTTGTATTGTTGAGAGGCTTCTAAGGCTGTCGCAATTTCTAGTGAGATATCCTCTATATAAGAGTATAGGCTAAGTTTTTCCAAATAATCAATGGTTTTTTGCAGTTGGTCTTCATTGATTTCCTGAACATATAAAGCATCCAGGTACTCAAACATATGACAGAACAGCTGGTCTTCATGCTTCTTTGCGGCCAATTTCCCAGCTTCTAATATGCGCAGGGCATCCGCCTGTTCATTCTGTCTAAAAAGCAGCTTCGCTAGCGTATAGAGCGTATGCGGAAGCGTTGGAAGCAGCTCTTTGCGGGCAAGATCAGCGGATTCCGTTAAATATCGTTCCGCTTCCTCTCTATAACCCAGCTCGCCATAACATTTTCCTAAATTATAGAGCGCTGAACTGTATATGCGCGGGTGATCAATTTGAGATGCGAGCTGTTTTGCCTTTTTTAAATGAGGCAGTGCCCGGTCTTTTCGTTTTAAATCTTGATAATTTCCTGAGATGACAAAGAGACATTGAATGATGCGAATGGTATACGCATCATGCTGATCGTATATTTCCAGCGCCTTTAAAATATGGTGCATGGAGACATGTGTTTGTTTCATGATATAGTAGGCTTCTGCCACTTTAAAATGAAACTCTGCCTGCTCAATATCATCGAATACCATGGACAGCTGCTTTTCTGCCACTCGATAATATTTGACGGCTTCTAAATATTCTTTTTGACTAAATTCATGCATGCCACGAAAAAATGCATGGTAATAATGCAGCATATCAGATAACTCATGATTGGAGTTTTCGATTTTATCGACTAGATTAGATACTGAGAAAGGTTGATATTTTGAAGGGTGTATATAGTCAAGCATGATTTGGTGCCGAAAACACATGAGCTGATAATAAATCAGTAAATGCTGGTCCTCTTCCATCTGTTCAATTTCCGCTTCAACTTCCGCTTTCAAGATTTCCGCATCTGGAACACTGAACTGCCGTATCATTCGATACCATTCATTAATTTTCATACCTACATGTGAAGATAGAACCTTCCCCATGTTCCGAAAAAACCCCTTCCTTTTCGGTCTAATATTACATATTTTAGCACGCTTCTTGACCGCCAAGCACCGCAAAGAAACCGCAAACATATGAGAGGGGCTGTAAAAAGAGACGAACATTTTTCGAAAAACATGATTTTTTCATCGTACAGACACAGACAATCCCTCCTTCACATACATTTGAGGATATAGGCAGCGGCCTAAACATGGTGGAGGTGAAAATCGTGGCAGGAGTATTTACAGCGATGGGATTGATGGTCAAAGAATTGGTGTTTTTAGTGTCCTATGTCAAAAACAATGCCTTTCCACAGCCCCTTTCGGGAGATGATGAAAAAAAATACTTAGCCCTCATGGCACAGGGCGATGAACACGCAAGAAACATGCTGATTGAACATAACCTTCGGCTCGTCGCCCATATTGTAAAGAAATTTGAAAATACCGGGGAAGACGCTGAAGACCTCATCTCCATCGGGACGATCGGACTCATTAAAGCCATCGAAAGCTATTCCTCTGGAAAAGGAACAAAGCTGGCAACGTATGCAGCGCGGTGTATTGAAAATGAAATTCTCATGCATTTACGCGCGCTCAAAAAAACAAAAAAGGACGTCTCCTTGCATGACCCCATCGGTCAGGATAAAGAAGGCAACGAAATTTCATTAATTGATGTCTTAAAATCCGAAAATGAAGATGTGATCGATACCATTCAGCTCAACATGGAGCTTGAAAAAGTAAAGGAGTATATCGACATTCTCGACGGCCGAGAAAAAGAAGTGATCGTCGGCCGGTTCGGCCTTGATTTAAAGAAAGAAAAAACGCAGCGGGAAATAGCCAAGGAGCTCGGGATATCGCGGAGCTATGTGTCACGTATTGAGAAGCGGGCGCTGATGAAAATGTTTCATGAGTTTTACCGGGCGGAAAAGGAGAAACGGAAGCGGGAGAAGGGGAAGTGAAAATGAATTTCCCTAACTTCTAACAAAAACAGACCTCGTGAGGTCTGTTTTTGATTTCGGCGCTAAGCTACTGTCACTCTGCATTTTGATAATAGCTGCCCTTTATTCATATCGCCCAATAAATCTAATTTAAATGACTGCGATGTCCTCTTTGTTAATTAAATATATTTTGTTATGATCGTGATCTTTGCTAGGATAATGATCAATTAAATATTTTCTCAAGGTATTTAATTCAGCCATATCAATCTTTTTTGATTCAATTGCATTTTCCCACATTACAATTAATGTTTCATCGTCTATTACCTCTAGCACTTGAGGAACAAATTTTTTATTTTCTCGTCTATACGCTTGATACGCTGTGTAAGAAACTGCATCTAATACTGAATACCAGCCATATTGTTTTTGTTCATCTTTTTCTTTATTAGCGAACTCAGCTACATCCATATAATCTTCACTATCTATATAATTACATAAATCATCTGCACTTAACTCTTTGCCAGAAAGCCATTTCCAACAATCATCTAAAGCTTTTTCTCCTATGTGGTAACCATCATCTTCTTTATCTATGAATGTATACATTTTTTCAGCTATTGCTAAGCCTAGAGCAACTTTAGCTTCTTCACTAAGGTCATTTATAAAATCCATCTATAGCCTCTTTCCTATTTTTTCATTTTAACTACATTTTTTGTAACACCATTTTTAACTTCAGCAGCCGACATTATGACGGAACTAATATCATTGATAATCCTTAGCCCTCAAGAACAGTGGCAAGATTTTGGTCATGAACTTTGTCATGCGCTAAGACATGAAGGAAATCAATTAATAATGCCTCCACTCTTTAGAGAGCTGCAGGAAATGCAGGCGAAGCGTTTTGCATATAAGTTTTGTATTCCGACATTTATCCTTAGAAAAATAAAAGCTATTCAACCGTATAATAATTTCACAAATGAAATAGCAGCACTTTTCAATGTTACATATGAATTCGCTATCGAACGTTTCGTGACTTTAAACCCATGCTATAAGTCATAAATTATTCTGTCTAATTTTGTCGAAAATCATCATTTCAATATTTTTTGTATTATAATGTTTCCTGTATTACTAAAATGTGTATATAGAAGGGTGTAGAAAAATGAAAAAAGCTAAACTAATTTTATTCTTATGCTTTATGGCAGTTTTAACTGCTTGTGGTAACACTAACAGCTCAACTGAGCCGGCAAAAAAAGAAGAAACGAGCAAAGAGGCTTCAAAAGAATCAGCACAAAAAGAGAATAAACCAACGTCAGGACGTTTATCAAAGATCGGGGAGTGGAAGAAAGATAAAAATGGTTCAACACTGACTTTGAAAAAGATAAACAACAAACAAAAAGAAATAGATTTAAGTCCTATTAAGATGAAAATACAAGATGTTAAAGTTTTTGAATACAGTAATTTAGGTGAAGACGATAAAGAGCTTCTTTCTGATAATCAATATGAAAAAGATAAATATCATAGAATACAAATTACTTATACGACTGAAAACACTTCTGATAAAGATGTTTTGTTTTCTGGTGTTGATGTTATTACCACTAATACAAAAAAACAAATCGAAGTCAATACGTCTAATTTGTATACGGATAAAGGTGTTGGTTCTTTTTATGGTAAAGTCGAAAATGAAGGTATGGTTGTAGTTCCTTTACTGGTAGATGATGTTTCGGATTTGAGTTCAATCACACTTCACTTAAGTGATGTATATCTAAATGACGAACCTGAATTATTGCATGATGGGTCAAAAGTTAAATTCGATTTTTAAATTTTGCACCCCCCTTTTGACATTGATAACGAAATCCTCATGCATTTATGTGCGCTAAAAAACATCGTTCGCGATAAATAACAAAACGAGCTGTGAATGTGATTGATTCTATTTAACTCAACATGGTGCTTGAAAAAGTAAGAAACTTCTATAAAAACAGACCAAGCTTGGTCTGTTTTTATCTCGTCATTATGAACTTCCCCTCAATTTCTTCTTAATTGAAAAGGGTACTATTAATAAAAAGAAACAAACATTAATTAACATCAAATAAAAAATACTCCGAAAAAACTAAGCGCTAAACAAAGTTTAACCATCATTTACTCCACTATATTGTTTTCTTTTAAAAAATGTTCAAAAATCTTATTACCTTCATCTTCAATTTGGCCATCTTCAATAGGATATTCCCCAATTAATAACCCTACATCTTTCCACTTCTCATATTTCTTTGAAAACGTTAACCCGTAACTTTTCTGATCAAAAAACAATAGCCATCTCCCTGTTTCTAAACTCTTAAAAAACACGCCTTCATAATCAAAACCATGCTCATCATACCCTACATGTAAATGAATACTCTCATCTAAACTATGTATTCTTTCATCTGTACACACTTTCATCTTACTCCCCTAGCTTTTCACATCATGCTGAAAATCAATATTCCTTAACTCGACCCATTCAACAAGATCAGATACCTTTTTTGTCGTCAAAAAATGTTGAACGATTTCATATGCCTGATTGCGATCGACATAGCTGCACGACGGTACATACAATGGTGATCCTGCTATGAAATGCTCGATCGTTTCGATCTTTTCTATCTTTTGAAAAGGAACTAAACAATCTGGATATCTGATGATAAAGAATCCATACGGTTCAGTATAAAAGAAAACTAGAGTTTCGCATTCCCTATCTTCCTCTATCTCAATGGAAGATTCCCCGTTACCTTGTTTCCAATACTCTTCACCCTCCTGAAAGAAGATCCTTTTCATGAATTCTTCTCCCGGATTTTCTACTGGAGCTTCTGTAGGCCCGTAGTATAAAAACATCAATATCGCTCCTTCATGCCTCTATCCATTTGGATTTAACCAATTGTTCTATTTCCCTCAAAATCATAAAATGCTTGTGTTTGTTGGTTTAATTTTAGCATGTGATATAGCTTTGGGTTTAGCTTTTGAAAGGTTTGAGTGCTGACCCATTTTACTTCTTCAATATCATGATCCGGATCTAGAATGTTCATCTCTCCCCCGGTGATTTCCGCAAAGAACGTAATGATAAGTGCATGATGCTTTTTATCTTGAAAGAATGCTTCTCGAACCGAATGAAGTTCCTTTACTTTGACAACATACCCTGTCTCTTCTTTCACTTCGCGGATGACAGCCTGCTGCAGGTGTTCACCTTTTTCCACAGCACCGCCCGGGAGTTCCCAATATCCCTTTACATTCTTGACCGTTAATAGATTTTCTTCCTCGTCATAAATAATAGCTGAAACCACGTCTACTCGTTTCAAATAAATCCCCCTCAACATTCTCCATTCACATCAATTGCCGAATATATGACACGAACTGTTCATTTTAGACATTCTTATTATACTGTATCCTTGATATATGATAATGGAGGTCATAACATGTGGATGATCATCATTTTACTTATTGTCCTCATAGGATTTACAGGGAATATCGTTTCTCTTTTGAGACAAATCAAAGCGTCAAACGAGACAATCATCCAACTGTTAGAACATCAAAAACCGAAAAAAAACACCTCGCGCAACTAGCAGGAGGTTTTTCAATAGGAGAAATCTTATCGTTTTTCATCAAACAACATATATCTAATTCGCCGAATATAATGGAGCGCAATATGACCGAGACATAAAATGAGCCCAATCATCGCAAGAATATAGATGGGCAGCATCAAACCAGGTACATAGTTTACAACAAATCCCAAACTAAACGCTGTTAGCATATATATGCTGATCAACCTCATCAACACCATTCGAAGCCCTCCCTTTCTACAATCACTTTAACATATTTTCCCTTTATCTTCATAATTGGATTTAAAAAAGATGCGAATCCATTAAGACTCGCATCTTTTTTACGTATTCAATTTACCTTTTTCGCCCGTGCTTCCTTCCACTGCTCAAGCTCCGAGACTGTTAGTAATTGATATCCTTGTTTGGTCAATTCTTTGATGATCGTGACAGCCGCGTTTGCAGAGGTGTCATAGATGTCGTGCATTAAGACGGTTTCTCCGCTAGACGCATGTGTGAGAATGTAGTTGGCGACGTATTGGCTGTTGCGATATTTCCAGTCTTCAGGATCTACGTCCCAAAGCGTGACTTTCATGTTGACAGCCGAGTTGATCTGTCCGTTTGTTCCACCATATGGCGGTCTAAAGTGAGTCGGTGTGAATCCGCCAGCTTTTTCAATGATTTGCTGCGTATCTTCTACTTGTTTGATGGCTTGTTTTAACGGGAGTCTTGTGAGTAAAGGGTGGTTATAAGTATGATTTCCGATTTCATTTCCACCTTTTCTAATCTCACCTAACATATCGGGATAATATTGAACCCTGCTTCCTAAGACAAAAAATGTCGCATGTCCTTTGTTTTCTTTTAAAGCTGTTAAGATTTTTGAGGTCGTCGATGGATTTGGCCCATCATCAAATGTAAGGGCAATGGCTTTTTGATTTGGGTTGAATACTCCCTGTTTTGGCAGTTTTACGATCTTTCTTTTTGCGATCGGTTCTTTTTTCTCGTTTTTGTTCTTTTCTTTATTGATGTATTCTGGCTTTAACATTCCTTTAAGCAGTGTTTTCTTAATCGCCAGCACTTGAGGGCCTTGTTTGTCTGGTGCAATTTGCCCTGCTGGGAAGTAGAATTCAATAAAACGATCTTTGATGGCAAAATACTGATAATGCTCTGCCTTAGGAGACGTTCCTTGTTTGAGCAAATGCTCGTTTTCAGCAAGAGAGTGATCTTTTTTTAACTCCTCAAATGTCATTTGAGACAGTTTTTGCAGACTTTCTTTCTTTGATAAAAATAGATCATCTATCGATAAAAAATGCTGTTTCTTAAAATCAAAATTGAATATCTCCGTTTCATGTGCGCCTTTTACTCCGCCTTTCAATTCATATGTATTGAATTTGATCGCAGCAGTTTGTTTGGCATAATGAGTAATCTCGTAATCTATGTTTAATTCGTATCGATGATCTTCATCGATATCACTTGCTTCACTAAATGATGTTTTGAATTTGTCGAGCGCTGTTTCTGCAAATCTTTTCATCTCTTGATCTAGCTTTTTTTGATGAAACACTGGATAGTTCACAGCATATCTCAAGTATCTCCCGTCATTCACGAGAGTGACAATTTCAACTTCTTTATAGCTCGCATCTGGTTCTACCTTCTTCTTCTCTGTCCCGCTTGCCTGCTGATTATGATAAAACGCAGCGATTCCGATGATGATCGCAAGTCCGCATAGGACGAGACTGACTTTCCATTTCATTGACACAATGATTCTCCTCTCGTGATGCCGCCATGCCTGAATGACGTGTGTTTGTAAGATAGACTTTGCATGCCCCCTTTTTAGTTTGCAAATCACACAATTGTCACATTTTAGACACATTTTTAGAGATGAATAAAAAAAGGACTTGATTTCTCAGTCCTTTGATTACTTTTGCATATATAGTTGAAATAATTTCGTTTCTTCATCAATGGAACGCGCTCGATCAAATGCCGCTCTGACCGTCTTTGTATTGTTCATGAGCTCGTACAGCATGGTCAGCACAAAGATAAATGCTGCATTCCCATCGATGTAATCGTCCGGTGCCGTATAAGATGTGGCCCCTGCCTTTAAGAAAGCATCTGCTAGATTTTTCTCTCCTAGTGTGCAGCCTGTAGAGATGACATGAACTCCTTCTAAGGAGGCATACCGCTTGATTTCATCCGCTCCAAAAGCAGTATCTCTAGGCTCCTCATCTTCGTATACATCTTCCCCTAATTCAGGCATGATAAATGCTCCTTCTTCCCCGTGAAACGATAAAAGAAGGTAATCTATTTCTCCTCTATTTCTGCCAGATAACACATGAATCAGGTCATTCGGTCTTCCAATCCAATGCATATCGACTTTCGCGCCGAAGTTTTCAAGTGCTGCACGCAGTGCAAAAGATTCCAGCTCACTATTGGGTCCTGCTGCTAATGTGATGCGCATGGCTTGTTGATCCACTTCTATCTCCTCCAGACTATGATAAAAATAAAACCATTTTTTCCTCATCTGCATATGTATCAGCCCATTTTAGCGCTTTTTCTTCGACAGCGTACGACTCAAATCCAACAGAGCGATAGAGGCGTTTGGCTGAGTGATTAGTTGTCACCACCGATAAATACATTTGCTCGATATCCTGCCGTTCTCGCGCAAAGGAAAGAGCTTTTGTCATTAAGGCCTGGCCTGCTCCTTCTCCGCGTGAACTAGGTGTTACATACATCGCTGTCAGATTCGCTCGGTGCTTTAGCTTCTGCAAGGTTTCTTGGATGAGCGTGACTGTCCCCACAAGCTGCCCTTGATGAAAAGCGCCAAATGTCCACATAGATTTCGCCGAAGCAAAACGCGCTTTATATTTATCCTCTATATTGATTGGCTCTTCCTCATAGCTCATCGCAAAACCCTCTGGATTTAATTGCAATGCTTCTAGTCTGAGTGCTGCATATTCTTCAGCATCATCTGGTGTTAACAATCGAATATTCAGAAAATCACCTCCAAAAGAATGATGGATACTTCCAATTTTATCTTGAAAGGAGATTTTGATCAAAGGATATTGGCCCCTCTGCACATATCTCTTTACCTATATGCACATTAGACTCGCTTCCCCACCTATAAAAACAAGGTATTTCCGATCATGTTTACGTGTTTTATTCTAGCAAAAACGATTCTTTTCTCACTTATCTTTTCACCTTTTTTATATTAATCTATAACTAATTCATGAAAAAAATGAAAAAAAAGGATTGCGATGAACTAAAAAATATCCTAAGATGAAATAGTAATAAAAATACAAAAAAGGGAGGAATTTGATATGACAGAAACAAAAAACGAAATCAAATTACATGTTCTTTTTGGTGCTTTAGCAGTAGGATTCCTTATGCTAGCTCTTTTTTCCTTCTCGCTACAAATGCTGCCCGTTGCTGATCTAGCAAAAGAATTTGGTATTCCAGGCAGTGTTGCAGCTGTTGTTCTGAACGTGGTTGAAGCGGGCGGGGCTGTTACAACAATTGTCTCCATTTTAACTGCTGTAGGATCAGGTGGTCTTTCTCTCATTGCAGCGGCTGGTAAAGAGACAATTCGTCAGTACCTTAAAAACGAAATTAAGAAAAAAGGCCGCAAAGCCGTTATTGCTTGGTAATTCAATTTTATGACCCAATAGAAGGAGACTTTGTTCTCCTTCTATTTAAATTTTTATGCAGGTGAGAAGATGTTATATCCATTATTATCACTACTCCTATCAATTAGAATGAAACAACAATATTCAAATCTAGCTCAGTTTATAATACGCAGGGTTCCATTTTTCAAAACGTTTTCTTCTAAACAATACATATTATTTTCTTGTATCCTTGATACTTTATTCGGATGCCTGATTGTATACGTTATTTATTCATATCTTTACTCTCCGGTCTATCAAATAGAATGGGAAAGTGCTTTTGTGATATTTTTGTTCCTTTTCTCTATTGTCAAAGGAATTGAATCTTATAGAAGAACGCATATTCTTCCTTTTGAAAAGTTGATACAGCTTGCACCTGTTTCCGCGAGATGCCTTTTTCAAACGCTTTTATTTTCAGAGTTGGTATGGCTTCTATTTACAAGCTTGAGTACTTATTTGATCTATTTTCTCTTTCAATATTTCATTGCTCAAACACATGACTGGATATTCTGGTTGAAGCATCTCAATGTTATATTGACAGGCTTCTTACTTTTTATCGTCAGCAATAAGATATTTGGTGCTTACATCTATAACATTGTCGTAAAAAAAATTGGGATCATTCGTGTTCTTTTTTTCGCAAGCATCTCTTTACTTTTCTTCTTATTTGGAAGAGTTCTAATATCAAATATTATTTTCCCTTTTTATCACACCTTCCGACAACTTTTTCAATCAATTTCTTCGCTTGCAGAGGATGCGTTTTGGATTACACTTTCAAACAACTTGATGTCTTTATATCAGAATAATCTTCAACAAATCCATCATGCTTTATTTTCACAGGATTCGGTATTTCTACAATTTCTAGCGCTTTTTACTTCACCTGTCACATTTTTCGTGGTGATATTAACGGCAACACTCGTCATGAAGACCCCTGTTCGCTGGATTCCGACTGGAAAAGAGCATGGTCAAAGCTCAAAACATTTTAGAGATTTGTTTTATTGGTACTTTCAAGCACTTGATAAAATTCAAGGCTCGCTGTTTCAAAAGAATATGCTGATTCAAAAAGATCTTAAGGTGCTAAAAGAAAAAAGGTGGCTGCTGTCTAAAGAGTTTTTTAATTATATGTTCATGTCATATGAAGCCTTCTTCTATGTCGGGGTTATGACAGGTTTGATCTCGCTTATTGATCATCAAGCCTTGCAAATTCAGCTATTATTCACATTAAATGTGATGATTTTAGCTAATCAAACATATGAAATGAGAATGCTGACCCCTTCTATATTTTCTTTGAGTGCTGAAAAAAAGAATATTTGGCTCTATGAGCTTTCTCAAACATCTCTTATGCAGTTTTTCTTATCAAAAATCCAGTTATTTTATTGTTTATTTTCCATACCATCACTCTTTCTACTGTTCATTAATCTATCAATCATGAGTGTATATCACCTTTTTGATGTTCAGATGCTCATTCAATTGGTGGTATTGGGGATTGGCTTTTTCATTTTTCCATTGATTCAACTGTATTTGTTTCCATTCACAACGAAATTCAATTTTATTCACGAGCATGAAATAGGGACAACCAATGAAGAAATAGAAGTTATCGATAAAGGACAGGCCTTTGCAAGGAATTTTCTCGTGTTGCCTTTCATGTACTATATGATCTTGACCTCTTTTCTACCTATTTTGCAGCATTCTACAAGTCTCGTAAGCGTTCTGTTTGCTTTATATTTTGTGATCGTTTCAGTGATTTGCTGGGTGTTATGCCGCAAGACCATCTATAAAGGGATTGAATATGTTGAAAAAAATAAGATGTTTTATATCGGAGAATAGACTGATTCTACGCCTCGGTTACCTCTACGCTGCTATCTTTATTGCAGCTGTACTAATCGGAAGCCTTCTTCCTTATGATCAGATTCCTTATCTTAAAAAGGATGAAGAGATGTTTTTTCTATCTATTTTCTTAAACAATTTACAAGTTGGAATGGCGATATTAGGCATTGGAGCTTTTACAGGCGGCATCATGTCTGCTGGCATTCTTTTTTACAACGGCTACATTATCGGCAAACTCGTTCAGTATTTGATTGTCAATCACGAAGCGCAGCAGCTATTCACAGGACTACTGCCTCATGCTTTCGTAGAAATTCTTGGATTAATTCTGTTTTCAATCGTCAGCTCTTATCCTTTTATTTATCTTTATCGATTTATAAAAGGAGAAACAATTGAATTAAAAAAACTGACCCTGACTGTGCTTCAATTGATTTTTGCAGCAGCCGTTCTCTTATTCATAGCATCTCTTTTAGAGCAATACGTTAGCCATGTACATCTACCATAGAAGAAAGGAGAATGTGGTTCCATGGAGCTACTTCTACGACCTAAGCAATTTTTCAATCAGAATCAATCGATTAAAACCATTGTAGGCCTTGTCTTACTATCATTATTTGTGTCGACTGTCTTTTTAACTTTTTTTATTATTGATTTGTTAGTAGATGAACCTTTATCCACTGGGAAACAACTTGCCAGCATTGTTTTTATCTTTTTGCTGACAATCCCGCTTTATTTCATTTTAAATTTTCTCAGTACTGTCCTAACTTCTATTTATATGTATTTTTTTCATAAAGCTTTTATATTACGCAAAATGTATCTTGTTATTTTGGTTTATAATGCATTTCTGTTATTAGTGAATAGTGCAGCGATCTATTGTGTGATGGTGTTACAATTAGATCACTATTTTCTCTTGATTCAAATAGTTTCCTTCTTATTCAACTTATATCTTTTACGCATCCTTTATGATGGAATTATTTACTATGCTGAAGGATCAAAAAAAGCTGCCTTAGCAACTGTGCTCTTGTATATGCTGGTGACTACTGCGTTTGTTATTGGAGGATTCATCAATGGCTAATCTTCAAGTGTCTCAGCTATCATTTCGCTATGAATCAACAGAAGAGACTTCTCCCCTTCTCGATCATGTGTCATTTGATCTGAAAGAAAGTGATCGAGCTTGTATTATTGGAAAGAACGGCAGCGGTAAATCGACACTTTTAAAGATCATCGCAGGTCTGCTTCCTTCAGCATCAGAAATGATTTTACTTAACGAGCAGCATCACCCTGGAACCGCTCAATATAAAAGTCTGGTAGCGTACATTCCAGATAAACCTTTAGTCTATGATGCGCTCACTGGTTTCGAGCATATGGAGCTTATCCAGTCTTTATGGAAAATGAAAAAGTCGGAAAAGGTTTTATACAAAGAGACCTTTCTATCGCTTTGTGATGCATTTGATTTAACTCATGCCCTAAAGATGCCTGTCAAACAGTATTCATTGGGCATGAGATATAAACTTTTCTTTAATTGTATGGTGGCAAGATCTCCAGAGCTGATTATTCTTGATGAGCCTTTTACCTCTCTTGATGAAGCCTCTCAAATACAATCGATTTCTTTATTAAAAAAAGAATTCTCACATCGATGTGTTTTATTTACAAGCCATCAGCGCTACCTTTATTCAGAATTAGGAAATCGTTTCTTCCAGCTGGATCAGGGACAATTAAATGAAATGGAACGTTAAATATACAAAAGGCATCCCATAAAAGGATGCCCCTTCATTACCACTTACAGCGCTTCACCGGACGGCAGCAAGGGTTCTTGATATCACTGCCGCAATCGTATTCTTCTACAATATACTCGTTGTGAGTAGATTCAGTGACAGGATAGTAGTTTTCTATTCTTTTGATATTTTTATTGACGTTTGTGATATGCGTTGGATGAATTTTTCTGATCGTTTGTTCATTCGTTCTTGTATTGACAATTTGACGTGTGGGGAAAACAACCGTTTCTTCTCTGCGAGGTCCAAAGAAGAAATCATCTAATCGATTCCGGCTCATCTCAACACCCCTTCAAGTTGTCTTTCACTTACACTCTATCGTATGTAGGAGGCACCTTTCGTGATTAGATGCTTGTCTATTTTTAAAAGAATCCACTCTCTATCTAGTTTTCTCTTTCTTTGAAAAAGGGTAATTTTAACATATTATACAAATGATATATTGCACGAATATAAGGTGAGCTGCGAGACTGCTCCATAATTTTTCCACTCATCATCAAATAAGAGGTGAACGATATGATCAACACGACACAGCCATTCGAACGAAACAAGCTAGACATTGCACTTGAACTAACTCAATTGCATCTGAATCAATATCAAACAAACCATCCTGATCAGCTGAGTGAAATCTATGCGAAATATTACGCACTGCTTGAAGTGCTGGATTTGTCTTCCTATGATCAATTGATTGATTTACTGCCACATGAGCTCAAACAGAAGCTTGAGTAAAAAACCATCTACCCACATGGGATAGATGGTTTTCTTTATTTATACACGTGCAGCCATATCGGTTTCGATTTGCTCTAAACTTCTTCCCTTTGTCTCGACTAGCACAAATCGGGTGAATAATAGTCCGATTAAGCAGATGACTCCAAATGCGGAGAAAATAACCCCAAAGCTGAATTGATCTGCCAGGATAGGGAAAACGAGTCCAACCGCTAGAGATCCGGTCCAGTTAAAGGCAGAAGAAATACCTGCTCCGATACCTCTGACAGAAAGCGGGAAAATTTCGCCGATGATGATCCAGGTGATCGGTGCCCACGAGAAGGCATAGCACAAAATAAAGCAGCAAAGTGAAATCAATGTCACCCAGTTTAAAATTCCTTCACTAACGCCAAGTGCCCCTAATGCGGCGGGAGCAAAGAAAGAAAGGGCCATGCCCGATCCCCCTACGGTGAGAATCGTTCGGCGGTCGAAGCGGTCAACAAATTGTAAAAAGATCACGGTCGTGACGACAAAAATGACACCGACAATGACTGTAAAACCTGCGGCGACCTGCGGCGCAAGACCAACATTCCGAGCGATACTCGTTGCATAATAGACAATAGAGTTCGCGCCTTGAATTTGCTGAAGGGTTGCCATTCCAACTCCAATGAAAAGAGCCATTCTGAATTTCTTTTGAAACAATTCACGAATCCCTGAGCGTTCTTCTTTGGCCACTTCTAAAATTTCCTGCATTTCTGATTCGATTTCTTCACGGGAAGAACGCAGTGATCCTAATACTTCCCGTGCTTTATGAGCCATGCCGTGTTTAATTAAATATCTCGGAGATTCAGGAAGCTTCAGCATCCCAATATAAAGCACGATCGCAAATAAAGCGGCACTTCCCAGCATCCAGCGCCAGCTGTCCGGGATAGGTTCAAACACAAACGCGACAATATAACTGAGCAATAGACCAGTTACAATCATGAGCTGATTGAGTCCAGATAATTTCCCGCGGATTTTAGCAGGAGCGATTTCAGACATATAAGCCGGAACCAAAGATGAGGCTGTTCCTACTGCTGTCCCTAAAAAGATTCGAGCGATGGTGAGTGAAATCTCTTCTGGTGCGATAGCTGATCCGATAGCCCCGACAAAAAAGATAACGGATGAGACCAAAATGAGTTTTCGGCGGCCAAATTTATCCCCTAAGAGACCGCTTAAGATGGAGCCAATGATGGCCCCGCCCATTAATGAAGAGACAACGATTCCAAGCCATAATGGGCTGAGCTGAAATTCTTCCTGAATATGTCCTTCTGCCCCTGCAATAATCCCAATATCATATCCGAATAAGATGCCTGCAAAGGACCCGAAAAAGAAGATAAATTTGCTTGACACTTTTTTCTCCAAGTGGATGACCCCCTCACTTAATTAACCGCTTTCATTTCATCCCGTGCTTCTACTGTAAACAGCAGAAGACCTTTCCTCCATCTATAAAACCACATATTCTGCATTGACAAGCTTTGCAAAATGAACAATTTGATCCACCGTTAAATTGAGAGACACGACTGTATGATGGCCCCCGCCTTCTTTAATCCATGCTTTGACGCCATCCTGAAAATTCGGTTTGATTTTCCACAATACACGCGCAACTGGTAAATGAGGTGCTGCTTCCTCCGGCTCAAAGGCTTCGACTTCTTGTATCAGCCATTTGAAATGTGTTCCAAAATCAGCTATAGAGACAACGACACCCTCGCCTGCTTTTCCATCAAACACAAGACGCGCTGGATCTTCCCGGTTTCCGATTCCAAGTGGAGACACGACAATGACAGGTTTCGTATGTGCGAGCGCTGGATCTACTTCCAGCATATGAGATTGCAGCACTGCTTCCTGCCCAGAGGTCATTTCATACGTGTAGTCTTCCATAAATCCAGTGGATTGATGATGACTCATCACCTTTAATAAGCGGTCAAGTGCGGCCGTTTTCCAATCACCTTCCCCGGCAAAGCCGTATCCCTTTGCCATCAGCCGCTGTACCGCAAGTCCAGGCAGCTGCTTCATCCCATGTAAATCTTCAAAGTTTGTTGTAAAGGCATTATAGCCGCCTTCATCTAAGAAACGTTTGATGGCGATCTCATATCGCGCCTGCACCTTGACACTTTTTTCCCATTCTTCAACTGAATACGTTCCATAATTTACATCATATTGCGTTAAATACTCAGCAAATAATGCATCTACCTCTTCTTCCTCTACTGCATTTACATATTCGACGAGATCGCCTATTCCAAAGTAATCAACGGTCCAACCTAATTGAATCTGCGCTTCGATTTTATCGCCTTCTGTCACGGCTACATGCCGCATGTTGTCGCCAAACCGGGCTACTTTGATGTGAAAGCTCTCATGATAGGCAGCTGCAACGTCCATCCAATCAGCAATTTGCTGCTGCACTTCCGGCTTTGACCAATGACCGGTCACAATTTGGTTTTGTTTATTTAAACGTGCATTGATATAGCCATATTCTCTGTCTCCATGTGCGGATTGATGGAGATTCATATAATCCATGTCGATCGTGTCCCAAGGAATCTTTTCATAATATTGTGTGACAAGGTGCAAAAGAGGCTTTTGCAAAAGGCTGGTGCCGCGTATCCACATTTTTGCTGGAGAAAATGTATGCATCCACGTCATCACCCCGACAACTTCATCGCGATAATTGACCTCTTTCATAAGCTTTGTGATTTGATCGGCACTGACAGCCAGGTCCTGCAAAATCACTGGATAAGGAAGTAAACCGCTCTCATTTAAAGCATCCGTCATCTTTTGTGCATCTGCTTTTACTTTTTGCAGTGCTTCATCACCATATAAATGCTGTGACCCAACGATAAACCAAAACTCTTTTTTCAGGCTTGTTAACATAGATATCCCTCTTTTCTTTATCTTGAAGGTTTTTGTCCGTAATACGCATGCTTTCCATGTTTTCTTAAGTAATGTTTATCTAAAATTCGCTGCGGCAATGGCTCCGCAAATTCGTTTAATTGCTTGGCAAAAAGGTTCATCTTGGCGACTTCGTCTAAAATCACACTGTTTGTGACCGCACTTTTTGCATCTTTCCCCCACGTAAACGGACCATGACCTTGAAGCAATACACCCGGCACCGCCATCACATCTAGGTTTCTCTTCTCAAACGTTTCGATGATCAGCCGGCCCGTTTCTACCTCATAACCGCGATTGACTTCTTCTTCTGTTAGAAAACGAGCGCATGGAACGGCGCCGTAAAATGTATCGGCATGTGTTGTACCCATTGCTGGTAAATCAAGACCTGCCTGCGCCCAAACGGTTGCCCACATAGAATGGCTATGTGATATGCCGCCAATTTCCTCAAAGTGTTTGTAAAGAACTGCATGTGTAGCTGTATCTGACGAAGGGCTGAATTCTCCTTCCACCACTTCACCATCAAAGTTCACCACGACCATATCTTTTGCTGATAGTTGTTCATACGCTATGCCGCTCGGCTTAATCACAAACAAACCACTGTCACGATCACATGCACTGACATTGCCCCATGTAAATTTCACAAGTCCGTATTTTGGCAAATCTAAATTCGCTTGATACACTTCTTCTTTTAAGCGATCTAGCATACCGTCGTCACTCCTTTCTTTGGCATCAGATGCGCTACCGCCGCTTCTTCAATCGCAAGCCCCTCTTGATAGCGCTTTAAAAATTCGTCAAAGCCTTTGACATCGAGTGGATCGGGCTCCATGAGCTCTTCTGATGTATGGGCAAATACGCGATGGGTGAGAAATTCAGCCAATGTTTGCTGCTGATGATGAACCATATATGAAGCAAGGACAGCCATCCCAAACGCACCGCCTTCTCCCGCTGTTGAAACGACTGATACAGGTGTATTCAGCGCTGCGGCAACCATTTTTTGTCCAACGAGCGGTGTTTTAAATAATCCCCCATGCCCTAGTAAGCGGTCAATCACTACATGTTCCTGTTCCTTTAACCGGTCCATGCCTATTTTCATAGCACCAAAAGCGGAGAACAAATGGGTTCGCATGAAATTAGCAAGGTTAAAGCGGCTTTCAGGAGACCTGACAAAAAGAGGTCTTCCTTCTGGCAGTCTCGTAATATTTTCACCAGAGTAATAGCCATAGCTTAAGAGTCCGCCGCCATCTCGATCTGCTTCTAAAGCTTGCTGCAATAAGGATTCGTATAACTTTTCTGATCCCACTTGCAGTCCAAGTGCTTCAAATGCCTCTCTGAATATATTCATCCAAGCGTTTAGGTCACTTGTACAGTTATTCGCATGAACCATGGCAACTGGCAGTCCATCCGGCGTCGTGACAAGATCCACTTCTGGATACACACCTTTTAGATCCTGCTCCAGCACAATCATGGCAAAAACCGACGTCCCAACAGAAATATTCCCGGTCCGTCTTTCTACACTGTTTGTCGCCACCATTCCCGTTCCAGCGTCACCTTCCGGCGGGCAAAATGGAATACCTGGCTGCAAATGTTTTCCTTGATCCAAAATGGCTGCCCCTGCTGCCGTTAACACGCCAGCCTCTTCGCCTGCTAAATAGACACGCGGCAGGAGGTGGCGAAGCTTCCACGGATAGCCTTTTTCTGCAATCAATGCTTCAAATTGCTGGAGCATTTCTTCATTATAGTCCTTCGTTTCATCATCAATTGGAAACATCCCTGACGCATCGCCAATACCAATGGCCTGCTTTCCGGTTAACAGCCAGTGAATATATCCAGACAAAGTGGTCATATATTCTAATCGGGATAGATGTTTTTCCTCTTCTAATACCGCTTGATACAAATGGGCTATGCTCCATCTTTCTGGAATATGAAATTGAAATACGTCTGTCAGCTTTTGACTCGCCTCGATGGTCGCTCCGTTCCGCCATGTTCGGAACGGAACGAGAACCTCTCCTGTATGATCACACGCCACATAGCCATGCATCATCGCTGATACCCCGATTGAGCCAATGGTTTGAATGGTCACACCATACTTTTGCTCGGCCTGTTCTTTCATCTCTCGATACGCCACTTGCAGACCTGTAATGATATCAATTAAGTTGTACGTCCATATTCCATCCTGGAGAAAACTTTCCCATTCATATGCACCTTGTGCAATTGGCTGAAATTCCTCATCTATTAAAATCGCTTTAATTCGTGTTGAACCAAATTCAATGCCTAAAGATGTCCGTCCTTCTTTCAAGGCTTTGGCCGTCTCTTTGTGATTCACTCTACGTTCACCCCCATTTTTGATAGCGGTTTCAATTTTCTTTTTCTAGATTCATTGATTCTCTGGTACAATCACAATATAATATTTGTACGTACATATGTCAATAATAAATATAGTTGTACATACACAATGCGACAAAAACCTTCATTTTTTCTGAAGGGGTCGTGATAGAAAAGGAAAGCGCCTGTTTTTGATTCGACAACCATGTTAAAATATGTCCATACAATTTCTTCTCAATCCGAGTAGATGATCAACTGAGAAAGAAGTGAAACGATGAAAAAGAAGTACCAGATCATTATTGATGATATAAAAAGCAAAATACTCACAGGGGATTATCGGATCGGGGAGCGTATTCCAACCGAATCAAGCCTGCAAGACATGTATCAAGTGAGCAGACATACAGTTCGAAAAGCCATTTTGGAATTGTCCAGCGAAGGATTTTTGCGCAGCGAAAAAGGTTCAGGCACATTTGTGACCAATCAATATCAAACAAAACCTGCGGGACATGCACATATGAAAACGATTGGGGTCATTACAACATACATATCCGATTACATTTTCCCTTCTATCATTCGAGGCATTGAAAGCCGATTAAACGAAGAGAACTATTCCTTGTTACTGGCAAGTACAAATAACGATGTTGAGCAGGAGAAAAAAGCACTGGAAATGATGCTGTCTTTTGGGGTGGACGGACTTATTGTCGAGCCGACGAAAAGCAATTTATATAATCCAAACATTTCGTACTACTTATCCTTTAAAGAACAGGATGTACCGCTCATTATGATCAATGCCTATTATGAGCAGTTAGAGGTTCCTTTTCTCTGTTTAGATGATGTGAAGTCCAGCTATTTAGCCACAAAAGAGCTGATCTCCTCGGGACATCAGCAAATTGGGCTTATTTCAAAAACAGATGATTTACAGGGAAAATATCGGATGAAGGGCTATATTCAAGCGCTAGGTGAAGCTAAGCTTAATTTCCTGCCTGAGCATGTGCTTTTTTTCGATACAGAATCGAAGCAGCATTTGGGGGAGCAAATTTCCACATTCCTGATGGCGCACAGACATGAGCTGACCGCCCTTGTTTGCTATAACGATGAGGTAGGATTAGAAGTCGCCAGCGTATGCAGCGAAATCGGGCTGTCCATTCCAGATGATCTCTCGATTATTGGACAGGATAATTCGTATATTGCCCAGAAAAATGCCCATGTGAAGCTGACAACACTCACCCATCCTCAGGAGCAAATGGGCCGGGATGCAGCTGACTGGATGATTAAAAAAGTTCAAGGGAAAAAGAATCTCCCTGATCAAACGTTTTACGAGCCCGAATTGGTTCCAGGTGAAACGATCAAACGAATAAAATGAGCCCCTACTCCAAGTGGCTCATTTTATTTTAGATTCCAGCATAAGGCGTGAATGGGTCGGATGCTTGAAATGAAAGTGTTTCCCCTCATCCTTCATTAATCAAAAAAAAATCCCCATCTTATAAAAAGATAGGGAAAATGTCTATTACGCCTCTTCTTTAGGGGATGGCACTGCGCATACGCCATCTGCACATGCCGCTTCAAAAGAATTAGCAGCCACTTTCTCAGCTTGAGCTGCTTCTTCTTTCCAAGCCGTTTCAAGTGTACGCAGGAACGTATCTGCTGGCTGTGCACCAGCAACCGAATATTTATCATTGATCAAGAAAAACGGAACAGCATTGATACCAAGCTGTCTCGCTTCTTGTTCATCTTTTTGGACATGATCGGCAAATGCTTCGCTGCCCAAAACTTGCTGCACTTCCTTCTCATCAAGACCTGCTTTTTCTGCAATATCTAAAAGGGTTTGACGATCACCAACATGCTTTCCATCTGTAAAATACGCTTGAAACAGTTCTCCCATAACGAAATCGCCTTTCCCCATTTGACCAGCATATTGCGCCAATCGATGAGCATCAAAGGTGTTTGTCAACACGAGCGGATCAAATTGAAAATCGATTCCTTTCTCTTTGCCGGCCTGCTTCACCTGTTCATTCATCGCCATTGCCTGGCTGCGGCTCATGCCATATTTTTTGACAAGCATATCATGGACATCATAATCGATCTGGGTAGGTGCATGTGGATCAAGCTCAAAGCTTTTAAACTCGATCTCTACCTGTTCCTTCTCTGGGAATTGTTCAAGTGCTGTTTCCAGCTGTTTTTTTCCTATATAACAAAAAGGACAGGCAATATCTGACCAGATTTGTACTTTCATCTTCATCTTCCTTCCGTGTTTACGCTTTTTCTTTTAACGATGTAACAATTATAGTTACATCAAATCGGTTATGTCAAGATTCTGGGTTTGATTGAAATGAAAAAGCCTCTCCTTCTAAGAAAGGAAAGGCTTTGAAAATGACTATTCTAAATTTGCATGGTGACCGTACATTGTATGTGTATCGAGCTCTTTCATTTCCATTAACCGCAAAATGACCGCATCGTATGTCAAAAGAAGCAACTGCTCAAATAGTGAACCCATTGGCTGAATGGTATGATGGCTTCCTTCCTGTTGATCCTTCGGTGCACCCGGCAGTAAGATGACTTCATCTGCTAGATCAGCTATTGGTGACTCAGTTGAAAGCGTGAACGCTGCCACTTTTCCGCCAATTGCTTTTGCCTTTTTTGCAAGGACAAGCAAGGTCTCTGTTCGGCCAGAGCCGCTCCCCACAATCAAGAGATCCTCTTCTGTAAAGGAAGGCGTATTCGTTTCTCCAATGACGTAAGCCTTGACGCCAATATGCGTAAGTCTCATCGCAAACGATTTTCCCATCAAACCTGACCTGCCTGCACCTGCCACAAAGACTTTTTGCGCAGATAAAATACTTGTGACCAGGCGCTCTGCTTGTTCGTCTTGAATGGCTGACGAATGCTCAGAAAGCTCATTTAAAATGGCCTTCACATAGTCGCTGGTCTTCATGATTGTGCGATCAGCTGCTTCATTTGTGCCGCTACTTCTGCTTTATTGTCCTGGCTTGCGATACCGCCGCCGACAATGATTAAATCAGGGTTTAATTTCACGACTTCAGGTAACGTATCAAGCTTAATTCCGCCTGCAATCGCTGTTTTCGCCTGTTTAACCACTTGTTTTATCGTCATCAGGTCAGCAAATGAGTTTTGACCAACCGCTTGCAGGTCATAGCCTGTATGCACACAAATATAATCGACTCCAAGCGCATCCAGCTCTTTTGCACGGCCTGCGATATCTTTGATGCCAATCATATCAACTAAAATTTGTTTTCCTCTTGCTTTCGCTTCTTTCACCGCTCCTTGAATGGACATATCTTCTGCCGCTGCAAGAATGGTGACGATATCTGCTCCAGCTTCGGATGCCTGCTGCACTTCATAGCCGGCAGCATCCATAATTTTCAGATCAGCAAGTACACGTAAATTCGGAAAAGCCTGCTTGACTTCTTTTACAGCACGAAGCCCTTCGTTAATCACAACAGGTGTCCCAATTTCGACCACATCAATAGATGCTTCTACTTCTTTGATCAGCTCAATCGCTTCTGGTATATTCACTAAATCTAATGCTAATTGTAATTTCATCAACTTTCACTCCCGTTTTTCATCTCATCTTCAAGAGCTCCGCGGTTGATGCATCTTGAACGATGAAATGAGTATAACAACAGGATGGACGCAATCCAAGTACGCACTTTTTTTTTACATACTATACTTTTCCGCATATGGTTACAAAAAAGATACTGTCTTTTGGCCAGTATCTCAGCGTAAAGACAAACCCTCGCATTCGGTGTCAGGTCACGCTGAAAAGAAGACAAAGGGCTAAAATAAAGTTATTTTAGCCCTTTGCCTGCAATCGGTAGTCTTTCTATTTATCATCCTTTAAGAAATTGCTGTCGAGATATTGTTTTCCCCAATCATACATCGCCTCTAAAATCGGCATTAAGCTTTCTCCTAGTTCTGTGAGAGAATACTCAACCTTTGGCGGGACGACAGGATAAACCTCCCGGTGCACAATGTGATCTTCCTCTAATTCTCTTAGCTGATTGACAAGCATTCTTTGCGTAATCCCAGGCATTAACGACTTTAACTCACCAAAACGTTTTGTCCCTTCTCTGCCAAGGTGCCATAAAATCAGCATTTTCCACTTACCGCCGATAATATTCAGCGTCAGCTCCTTTTCGCAGTTGAACACTTTATTTTCCATTCGTGATGACAACGACATACACTCCTTTAATAACAAACCACTTAGATTTCATCATAACTGCAACAAAATGGATTGTCGAACATATGGTCTTCGTTATTGATTTTGTTTTTTAACAAAAGCCATCACAGCCTCTGTCATTTTTTGTGCTTCTTTTGGCGCTCTGTCTGATCCAAACCATTTGTTCAAGTCACTGTGGCTCAGCGTATGCACCCGAAAAACAAACCGAGAGCCTTTTTCATGATTCAGTTTTTCAGCAAATCGATACACTTCAGGATTTTCCCAGCCCGTGACCAAATAGACAGGCGGTACATTCTTTTGATTCATATAAGTGACAGGTGATGCCTTTGTCCAATTCTCCTCTTGTTTGCCAAAGACTTTTTTGTACGATGGGATGGCTTGTATAAATTGATTGAGGTTTAACGGCCCATCTAAAATCACGATGGAATTGATCGTTTTTGGCGACAGCCCCACACGTTTTAAGTAAGTCGAATCTGTAGCAACCAGCGCCGTCAAATGACCACCCGCTGAGTGACCCATAACATTGATTTTTGATGAATCGATTTGATATTCATCTGCATGATCCTTGACCCATTTGATGGCGTTTGCCGTATCATCTGCCATCTGCTCATAGTTGGCATCAGGGTGAAGCCTGTAATTCATCGAAACAAACACATACCCTTGACCAGTAAAATAATCAGCCTTTGAAGCGACTCTATTCTTATCGCCGCCTGTCCAGCCGCCGCCATGGAGATAGATCATCACTGGGTGCTTCTTCTTTTTGACTTCATCTTTGCCCTTTGGCATATACATATCGAGTGTTTGCTGTTTGTTTTGTGTGTTTGCATAATGGATATTGGTTGTCGGCTTAGGCTGGTTTAAACGGAACACAAAGAATGCGCATACCAACAAGCCAGTGATGACCGCCGCAAATAAGAGCCATTTCATGATTCGATTCAATGTCATTGCACCTTTCTGTGTTGGGATGGGGAAGCATGAGTAGCAGATATGTAGAGAAACTAGCACGATTCAATTTGATACTAGATTCATATGGGATGTGCCGGAGCAATACAATTGATAATCGTAATATTCATTATACTCCTTAAAGTAGTGAAATTCATTGATTTGCTCTAGATGGTTGACATCGAAATCAGGAATTAGAATCTGGATCTTTCATCTAAAAACCATGTCATAGTTTATCCTCCAAGAGGTTATTGTATAAATGCAATGATTCGTTTTCTTGTTTCCTCATGGTACTGGACGTAGGAATGTAATAAAGGATACGATTCAAGGATGTGTTGAAACGATTTGATTTGAGGGTATTGCTCTTCAAATGACTGACGTAGCACGTTTAATTGTTTTTTCGGTATTCGTTTATGATCGATCACATAACTTAAGCTGCCTGTCACAAGAGTGAAAAATTCATAAAAATCATCGGACCAAATACCTGTTTCCTCCTCAAAAGATACGATATCTTCTGGATAAGCGGAATGAAAACAATATTGATAGCGCTGCTTCAAATCATTGATTAATGCTGTTTTATCTTGGCTGATGTTCATGGCCTTATGCTCCTTATATATATAGATTACTGATAATCATTTCTTTGTCTATCATTAGTAATTGATACTTCCTAATTTAAACCACAAGTAACATTACGAATAATTTGATAGCAATTGAGTGAAATATTCATTGAATGTTTTTTGATCCTTCAATAACAGTTCTAACCAATTTGCTAAAACAGGATGATCCAGTGGTTTCCATCCTTCTTCTAATAACATTTTCTTTGCAGAATCTTTTGTTGATACCATACCTATTATACAAATTTCCATATCTCTATCTGCCCAAATCACCCACTGCAAAGAATGAGATAACCAAACCACAATGTTCGAGTTCGTAATTATATTATCCGCTATGGAATCTTTTGGATGCGTCCATAGTGCATTTACATAATCCTCACCTGAAATGTTCACACTCGCTTTCAGCCAATTATAATAACCAAACTCCTTCAAAAAGTGATCAACTGGATCTGGCTTAAGGACTGCGGTCAAAAATTCTCTATCACGTGTTGAATTTGATAACTCCTTGATTGTTGGTAAAATATCATCACTTAATGCCCAATCAAACTCTTGAAACAAAAAACAATCAAAATTCTTACGGAAGACTTGTTGTGGCAGCCTTTTATTTTGATCGAATACATGATCCACTAAATCTGATAGAACTTGAATTCTTTTTCTGAACAAATAAATAAGTGCTCAGGCTGGTTCAAGCAAAAGCCTCCTTTCTGCCATACTCATGTATTTTCCAATCTATTTCTAAAACTAACCCATATATCCTCAACTTATCAATATATCCCCTTTTTCATATAAAAAAGCACCCTAAACGGATGCTTCAATCAAATGATATTTCTTCAAAATACGATAGGTGATTTCTTTTGCTTCTATACCGGTGCCTTCAATATTTGTGGTGAAGATGTAGGTTTTGTTTTCATGTTTGATGAAGCCTGCGTACCAGCCGATACCTGAGCCGGAGCCTGTTTTTCCGTATAGGGTGGCATGTTTCTCTTCTTTTTGGATCATCATTCGTTTGACCGTTCTCATGACAGATAGGTCCAATGGGAGACTTTCTTCATATAGCTGTTTGAGGAAATGGACTTGTTCTACTGGAGAAATGCGCAATGAACTGCTTAACCAAAATTGATCGATTCCGCCAGATATGTCTTCATTCCCATAATGAATGGCTTTCACCCAATGATTCATGCGTTCTTCTCCGATGTCACGCGCCATGGCTTGATAATACCAGACGACTGAATCTCTCATGCCAGAGCCCAGTGTATGATCCTTATTCCAGTTATCAATCTCTCTTTTCACTCCGTCCCAATATTTGATGTCGTATTCATCTCTCACTGCGCCTGTTTGGAGTCCGATGAGGGCATTTGCCACTTTAAATGTCGATTGTGGGGCAAAGCGCTCGTTCGCTCTTTTTTTGTTATACACCCATGGGGATTTTTCTTTTACTTCTTGGATGACAAATGTGCCTTCCCGGTCTTTCATGAATTCATCTACTGACCATGCTGGAGATGTTCCCTCACTTGATGAAGGCTGGCCGATACAAAGTGCTATCAGCATGAAGCCTGAAAACAGCCATTTCATATGCTTTTTCTTCAAAAAAACCGCTCCTTTTCCTATGATTTCTATCGATTGTAGCATGCCTGAGCGATGAGACATAAGGGGCGCTTGTCCTCTTTTCTGCCAAATAAAAAAAGCCGGTTTCATCCGGCTTTCTGGTCATATTAGCTTTCTTTTTTCTCTTCAATGGCCTGCTTCGCGATTTTTGAAATCGTCATATCATCCATTGGCGGGTTATGGAGCCCAGCCCGGATATCTCGATAGTAACGCTGAAGCGGACAGCCGAGGCTTAAGCTTTTTGCACCGACTAAACGCATGGCTTTATCAACCACTTGCAGACTATGATTGACGACTGTATGCTTCACAGCACCGAATTCATTGATTAACAGTTCTCTTTTCTCAGGCTGTTCATACAATGTTGTCGTTGAATAGATGACGTGGCGTGCTTGCTTTAGTAGTAAATCAATTTCGCCAATCAGTGTTTGGACATTTGGCAGATCACTAATCGTTCCGCTGATACTGTTCGGTGAATGTGTGATGGCATACTGAACTGCATAATCTCTTGCCGCTTGAGCAATTCCTAAATAGCAGGAAGGAATATGTGCGATCCAAGGGTTTAACGTACCGCCCCGAGGTCCTTTTTGCACTTCAACAAGCATATCATCTGATACCACAACTTGATCTAAGATTAAATCATGGCTTTCTGTTCCTCTCATGCCGACAACATCCCATGTTTCTTCTATAGAAACACCTTCTGTGTCACGGTGAATTAAGAAGAATCCCATCGCCTCTTTTTCTTCGATCCATACGCCGACTAAAAAGTATGTGAGAGCTGGTGACATTGTTGTGAAAATTTTACGTCCATTGATCACCCAGCGATCACCTGATTTAATCGCTGTTGTCCCAGGCTTGCCGCCTCTTGTTGGGCTGCCTGTCTGCGCCTCACTCACAGCGCGGTTGACAAGGGCGCCCTTCTTCACTTCTTCCGCAAAGAATTGCAGCTGCTTCTCATTCCATAGTTTCTTTTCATAAATTTCACCAACAACTCCTTGGTGCCAGCCGATCGATAAGGCAGTCGCTCCGTCCATGCTGCCAAGCGTTTCTTGAAACAGAACCATATCCGTTACAGATTGACCCGCGCCTCCATATTCAGCGGGAAGAGACAGGGTTGTATATCCCATGTTTACTAATGATTCGATATTCTTTTTAGGAAAATAAGCGCCTTCATCATGTTTTTTTGCGTTTTGTTCGATCGTTTCACGAAGAGATTCCAGCTCATTGAGCCATGTTTTTTGAAAATCGGTATCAACAAATAATGCTTTAGACAAAACGTATCCAACTCCTCTGTTTCTCACAATCTATGATATCTCATTTTTCCAATCGGAATGAATAAAACACACTTTACTTATAGGATTTAATGTGTTAAATTTTATCAATATTAAGTACATCTGTCAAAGGAACGTGATGCTTTTATGATCTCAGCTACTAATCTACATAAATCTTATGGGCAGACCCATGTGTTAAAAGGCATTGATTTCACAGTACAAGAAGGTGAAGTGGTCGCAATTATTGGACCGAGTGGATCGGGAAAAACAACACTTCTTCGCAGTTTAAACAGCCTCGACATTCCAGACAAAGGAGAGCTGACTGTTGGAGAAGCCACGATTCAATTTGAACGATATCATAAAAAAGATCTTTTAAAACTAAGGCAGCAATCTTCCATGGTATTTCAACATTATCACTTGTTTCAAAATAAACGGGCACTTGAAAATATTACAGAGGGATTGATTGTGTCCCAAAACATGTCTAAAAAAGAAGCTGAAAAGGTTGGAGAGCAATTTTTAGCGCGGATTGGACTGCTTCATAAAAAGGATGCATTTCCGAGCGAATTATCTGGCGGCCAGCAGCAGCGGATTGGAATTGCCCGCGCTCTTGCGATGAATCCTGCGGTGCTTCTGTTTGATGAACCAACGTCCGCACTGGACCCAGAGATGGTCGGAGAAATCCTTGAAATGATCAAAGATATTGCAAGTCAAGGGATGACGATGGTCATTGTGACGCATGAAATTTCGTTTGCAAAGGACGTAGCGGATACGGTGATCTTTATGGCAGATGGGGAAATCGTTGAAAAAGGCTCACCAGAAGACGTCCTGATAAAGCCTCAGCATGAACGAACGAAACAATTTTTATCCAGGATTCATCGCGGAATGTGGCAAGGATCGGAGGAAGACATATGAAACAAAAGACAGCATTCATGACGGCTGGTGTCCTTCTGTTTCTCCTCTCTCTGATTGGCTGCAGCAGTGTAAAAACAACAACAGATGACGGGAAACAAATTGTGAAAGTCGCACTGAGCGCAGAGGTCAATCCACCCTTTTTAGCGACAAATGACCGAAACGAACCGATTGGCTATAACATTGATTATTTAAATGAAGTGGAAAAAAGACTTCCGCACATACATTTTGATTACATCTTTGGCGAGGAAGAATCCAATCTTATTGGTGTTGGCGCGGGGAAGTTTGAAATGGCAGCTAATTGGTTTTTCAGTAACCCTGAACGCGAAAAACGGTTTCTTTACCCTAAAGTTCCGTACGGCTATTCGATGACAGGATTAATTGTGAATGAATCAAACCGGGATATTCAATCGCTTGACGATATGACATCAAAAAAGCTCGCTCCTGTCAGTCCCAGCGGCGGATTGCGTTCAATATTAAATCAATATAATGAAGAACATGATCCAGATATTCCGCTGACAACCATTGAAAGCCCTTCAAATGAACTCAACTTAAAGCGTGTTGAAAGCGGACGGTCCGATGCGGCCTTTATGAATATTTCGACCTTCGATACCATTCAAAAGCATCTGAACCTAAAGGTCAAAGTGGGCGGGATCGTGTCAAAGGAGCCGATCTATCTTGTCTTACAGCCAAGTGAGAAGCAGCTTGCAGCAGATTTGGACCAGGTCACACAAGAGATGATTGATGATGGAACACTGCCTAAGCTTGCCAAAAAGTGGTTTGGAGTTGATTTCTTTCAAGATATTGACTACATCTCAGAGCAAGGCTATCAATATGAAGAAAGGAAGGAAGCGTCATGACGTTTACAGCTGGAGATTGGCTGCGGATCTTTTTACAGGTGCTTGAACGCCTGCCACTCACTTTTCTCATTATTGTAGTGTCATTGTTTTTTGCCATCTTGATAGGGCTTTTATTTGCATGCATTCGTATTAAGCAAATCCCAGTACTGAAGCAATTGGCTGTTGTCTATTTATCTTTTACACGAAGTACGCCATTAATTGTTCAATTATTCTTAATTTATTTTGGACTGCCTCAGCTTTTACTTGTGGCAGGAATTCAAATCAACCATTGGGATAGAGTGTTATTTGTGATGATGACGTTTTCTTTACATACTGGCGCTTATTTATCTGAAGTTTTTCGCAGTGCGTATTCGTCTGTTGGGAAGGATCAGCTGGAAGCCGCCTACATTGTTGGGATGACAGATACACAGGCCTTGATCAGGATCATTATCCCGCAGGCCTTTCTCATTGCCCTGCCAAACCTCGGAAATTACACCATTGATCTTGTGAAAGACACGGCGATTGCCTTTACGATCGGGCTCATCGATATTATGGGACAGGTGAAGATCATCTTAGGAAATAACTACGGAATCGGCATGTTTGAAGTGTATGTGATCATTGCGATTGTGTACTGGCTCATTTGTATGAGCATTGAACTAGTCACCATGCTGCTTGAAAAGAAATTTGTAAAAGGCCGCACCAGCCTGTCACGTTAAGGAGGCGATTTGATGCAAACCATTGATATTCCATTTGCGATTGACCAAGTACCCCATATTCTAAAAGGCGTTCCTTTTACCTTATTAATTGCACTTGTTTCCATGGCTATGAGTCTTGTGATTGGATCTGTTTTTGCTTTCATTCGTCTCTTTCGCTTCCCTGTACTCAGGCAGCTCGTCACGCTCTACGTCTCCTTTTTTAGAGGAACGCCTCTTATTGTTCAACTGTTCGCTTTCTTTTATGGGCTCCCTTTTGTTCTAACTAGTATGAGCGGCACATTCGGGCTGTCCTTTCATCCGGATATGGTCTCCCCATTAGCTGTTGCCCTTATTACCTTCAGCCTGCATTCAGCCGCCCATTTAACAGAGGTGGTCCGGAGTGCACTTCTCGCAGTAGACAAAGGGCAGCTTGAAGCGGCAAAAATTGTGGGTATGACCACGAGGCAGGCGATGCTGCGCATTATTTTGCCGCAGGCATTTGTTGTTGCCTTACCGAACCTAGGCAATCAGCTCGTTCAGCTATTAAAAGCCACATCTCTTTCGTTTACAATTGGGGTACTCGAAATCATGGGTATTTCCCGGATCATTGCAAATGACGGCTATCAGTTTTTAGAAACTTATCTCGTCTCTGCTTTGATCTATTGGCTGCTGAGCATTTTCTTTGAATTAGCTTTTGCATTGTTAGAGAAACGTGTCAGCGTGTACGGAAGAACTCTCGGACGTTAAAAAGTCGATCAGGCACAAAAACCTGATCGACTTTTTTATTCACCCTTTTTTGGTGTGTTAAACAGTTCTTTTGGTGCGGGTTTGAGCTTTGGTGCTGAGCCGAATACGACAGGTGCAGAAATATATCTGAACTCTCCTTTTCCATCCATGCTGCGGCCATGTGCCCATCTGCCTTCCTTGCTTTCTTCCCCTCTTGAGAAGTTAAACAAGTCATAGGATACTTGCTGTTTTTCTAATGAACGAGGGAAGGTGGTTGGTACGACGACATCCCCTTCTCGCTCTTCTAATTCCTTAATTGCGGCAAGCCACATATTTTGATGATATGTATCACGAGCAATGAGGAAGGAGAGCATATCCTTGACTCCTCGGTCATCTGTCATTTCGTAAAGTCTTGTGACCTGAAGGCGGCCCTGTGCCTCTGCATTCAAATTCGCCCTGAAATCAGCCATTAAATTTCCACTTGATATGATATATTTTGCATTCCATGGATACCCTTGACTATCCGCTGCCATGGCCCCTAAACCGGCAACAATCGCATGCTGCGGGTTCATTCCGCCCATGACAGCTGCAAGTGCTGGATCACTTTGATACGCCTCTTCTTGTTCCTTAACTGGTGCATTATCAAGTAAACGCGCAATCATCGTTGCCAGCATTTCGACATGACCAATTTCCTCTGTTCCCACGTCAAATAATAAATCCCTATATTTTTGATCTGCCCGGCAATTAAAGCCTTGAAATAAATATTGCATCATCACACTGATTTCACCATATTGACCGCCTAATACTTCTTGTAATTTCTTTGCATAAACCGGATCAGGCTTAGAGGGCTTTGCTTCATATTGTAGTTCTTTGATGTGATAAAACACGATGTCATCTCCCTTATCATTAAACATCTTTTCAATTATCACTATTCAACCGCAGCTCTCATTATGAAAATGAATTGACCACATAAAAAAAGAGAATGGCATATGCCATTCTCTACTTTGTCCTACTTATTCAGCACTGACTAAAATTTTCACTTGATCTTTTTCATTGATTAATGCATGGAAGCCATCCTCGATCACATCGTCCAGCTTGATTTTTTTCGTGACGAGTGTGTCTGCAGAGAAATAGCCTTTTCTCATTAAGTTTAATACAGATGGGAATACGTCTCTGTAGCCGATAATTCCTTTTACTGTACGTTCTTTGATGACGATATCATTCGGCATAATTTCTGCGCCTTTTTCCCAAATACTCACAATGACTGTTTCGCCTGAAATTCTAGTTGATTGGATTGCTTGCTTCAATACAACAGGTACACCTGTCACTTCAAAAGAAACATCGACGCCACCGTTTGTACGGCGTGCGATTTCTTGAACAACATCTTCATACTGAGAAGGATCCACAATGATCGCTCCAAGCTCTTTTGCTTTCTCTTGGCGTTCTTTTGATAATTCAACTGCATAAATATCAGTAGCACCAGCTGCTTTTAATGCTTCAATGACAAGTAAACCAATTGGTCCGCAGCCAAACACAGCCGCTGTATCCCCAGCCTGTACTTTACTAGAACGAACCGCATATAAAGCAACTGCTGAAGGCTCGACAAGCGCGCCTTGCTCATATGAGATTTCGTCTGGTAATAAATGAAGTAATTCTTCATCGACTGATACATATTCAGAGAATCCACCGCCGCCTCCGGCAAGTCCTAAAAAGCCCATGTTTTCATCTAAGTTATAAGCACCTTGATGCCCGTGAGTTGCAAAAATAGGTTCAACAACCACTCGATCGCCTACTTTATAATTGCTCACGCCTTCTCCTACTTCAACAACCTCGCCAGAGAACTCGTGTCCCAGTGTAATAGGTGCTTTTTCTTTTGTAAGTGGATGAGGTTCATTCACAGGAATGAAGATCGGTCCGCCCAAATATTCATGTAAATCACTACCACAAATGCCGCACCATTTTACTTTAAGTTTCACTTTTCCTGGAGCAACTGTTGGTTCATCAATTTCCTCTAGTCGAATGTCCTTTTGATCGTGCCAGCGTAGTGCTTTCATTTGTAAGACTCCTTTTCTCATCAATTTAATTAACTTACTTAAATAATGATAACATAATTTTTTAAATTTTCTAAGTAGGATGCACTACTTTTTTAACAGTCAATGGACGAAAGATGACAAAACATAGCAATAGACAGATAAGAAGCATACATATACACCCAATGATGACGGAGATTCTAATAGATAAAACATGAGCGAGCCCGCCGAATATTCCTGTCATGGTCATCGTTAGAATGGCTTCAACCAAAGCATAAAAACTGGCTACCCTCCCCATCACCTCTACGGGGATATTCGCTTGATAGAACGTCATAAAGCCTGTATTCGCAAATGCTAAAAAGAAGGCTAATATAAAAAATCCACCCGCGGCTGCAACTAGACTGCTGGAAAATGCATAAATAAGATAGCCAAACGCCACAAACAAACTGCCGATTCCAAGCATCAGCGAAACTGACAGCCTTTCGACAATGACCGAATTAAGACTTGCACCTGCGATGATACCTGCTCCAGCCATACTGACAAGAAGGCCGTATTCTGTATCAGTCAGCATCAGTACTTCTTTTGCAAAGGCTGTTTCAAGTGAGTCAATGGCCGTAGGAAGGACCGATATCGCCGCACTAAATAATAAATATACCGCCATGATCTGGCGTGACGTCAAACTAAATTTCAGAACAAGCTTTGCATCCTCTTTTAACATTGAAAGGGAAAACCCCTTTTGGGCAGCATCTGTTTTGAGCAAATTCGGTAAACACATCGTTAACAGAGCAGATATCAACAGGCAGATTGCATTTACATAAATTGAAAAAACAGGAGTCCCGATTAGAAAGAGCAGACCTGCTGCCGCGGGCCCAAGTAAAAATCCACCAGATTGTAATAAAGAGCGAATGGCATTAAACCGTTTTCGGTTATCGGCCGGTATTAGTCCTGTCATATACACCATCGACGCTGGATGAAAGATCGCTTGTGCCATCTGTATGAAAAACACCATGACATACAGGATGAGCAGATATCCTGAAAATAAGGCAAAGGGGATGCATGCAATGAACAGAGCACGGGCGATATCTAAACCGATCATCACATTCCGCTGATTCAGCCTGTCAATCAAACTGCCAGACCAGCTATTGGTCAAAAGAGCAGCCGCAGGTCTTAGTATATAAACTGCTGTTACAGCAAGTACAGAGCCCGTTTCTTGAAAAATAAGCAGATGGAGGGCAATCATATAAATCCATTCTCCTATGTTTGCGATCCCGATGGCTCCAAGCAAAATACTCATATCCCGCCAATGTTTTTTCATCATGGTCCCCCCTATTTGTCATAAAAAAAATCCCGCCCCCAAGACATTTCTGTCTTGAGGACGGGATTTACTCCGCGTTGCCACCTCAGTTCATTCATCTGTTGCCAGATGAACCTTAGCGGGTGATCATTCACCCTTCTCTGTAACGGGAGAAGTTCGCTGCACCACCATCCGAGGGAATCCGGTGCAGAGCTAAGAGGCTTGGTTCGATCATGCTTCCCAGCTCCTTCTCAGCTTCACGGAGTTCTCTGTGTGGGGCAGCTATGATGTACTCTTCTCTATTTACGCTGTGTTACTTATTTTCACGATCTTCAGCTGAATTGTTACATATTGTACTGCGCCTCAATCAAAGCGTCAATATTTTTTTCATGTTAATCCGCATAAATCATTTTTCTAGTCATGCCGCCATCAACGACCAAATCTGTGCCGGTCACAAATTGATTGTCTTCATCAGTTAAATAAAAACAGGCTTTCACAATATCCTTTGGCGTACCGACTCGATTGGAAAGATGCTGCTGATGGTCAATTTCTCGAAGACTTTTCTCATCCTTCGTTTCAATCCATCCAGGGGAAATGCTATTCACCGTAATGCGATCCTGACTAAAAGAAACCGCCAAGGCATGAGTAAGCGCGGAAATGCCGCCTTTTGATGCAGCATATGCTTCCGTATGAGGTTCTGACATGGCCGCACGGGTAGATGAAATGTTCACAATGGAACCGCCTTTTGGATTCTCTTTGATATAACGTGCTGCTTCTCTAGCGCATAAAAAAGTCCCTCTTACATTTGTATGCAGCACATGATCCCACTCATCGACCGTTAATTCATAAGGCGACGCTGTGCACATGACGCCGGCATTATTGATGAGAATATCAATCGTTTTGCAGCGCTCCCCCGTAAACGACATTAAGCGCTGAATATCCTTCTCCTGTTTCACATCCGTTTTGATGAAATAAACTTCATTGGACTCTTTTCTCAGCTGCTCCTCCAAACGCTTTCCCTTTTCTTCATCTATATCAGCAAGCACCACACTCGCCCCTTCTTTTGCATAGCCGCAGGCGACCGCTTCACCAATTCCATTGGCTGCGCCTGTGATGATGACGGTTTTTCCTTTAAAATGTAGCATATGATTGATTCCTTTCTATGACTGGTATGAATAATTTACTTTTATTCTTTCCTGAAAAGTGCGATCCAGTCATCTACCTCTATTGATTCTATTTCATCCTCTGTCATTTTCAATCTATAATATTGCTTTATTTTCTCGTTAGCATCTAACATGTATTTTGTAACGATCTCTTCCTCCTTTAAAGTTTTCGTTGTTCGCTTGACCCATTCTTGAAAAGGGTACCGTTTTTTTCTTTCCAATGACCTTACTTCTTTTATCCCTTCTTCTAAAAACAATTTCCTCCATTGTTCTGCCGATAGACACGACACATGACTTGGGTCTCTCAATCGTTCCAGCTGATTGATAAATAGTGCAAGCTCTTCATCATTTGGCGAAACATTATCAATAAAGCAAAACAGACCATTTGACTTTAATACACGAGATGCCTCTTTGGCAAACTGTTCAGGGTGCGGGAAATGGTGTGCTGCAATTCGGCATGTGACCATATCAAATGTGCCATCTAAAAAAGGAAGGCTTTCTGCATCCGCTACTACATAAAAAATTTGTGGATACGCTTTTAAATGAAGTGATGTATTTGAAAGCATCGCTTTCGTTAAATCCGTCGCAAACACTTGATTCACATATGGAGCCAGTGCTTTTGCGGTATGCCCGCCACCAGTTGCTATATCGAGTACGATCCAGCTTTCTTTTGGAGCTGCCCATTCAACAATAAGATCCAGGTCTGCTCCCTTTGCATGAGTTTGACTCGTCACATACTTTTCTGCATTTCTCCCAAATTGTTCTACCACTCTTCTTTTGGCCTGAACTGAATTCATCTGATTCCTCCCCTTTGAAATGGATTGTATATTCTATATGATTTTCCACAATAAAGAGCCGTCCCATTTTATTGAGCGGCTCCTTTCATGTTAAAAATTTATCGAGAAAGCATTCCGTGCGGGTCAATGACAAATTTCTTCGCCACACCCGAATCAAAGTCACTATATCCTTTAGGGGCTTGATCAAGGTCGATGACGGTTGCATTGACGGCTTTGGCGATCTGTGCTCTTCCGCTTAAAATGGATTTCATTAGACTGCGATGATATTGCATAACAGGGGTTTGGCCTGTCACAAAGGTATGAGCCTTCGCCCAGCCAAGTCCAATCCGTACTTTCAGAGAACCGACTTTTGCATCGGCATCCACTGCTCCTGGATCTTCTGTGACGTAAAGCCCTGGAATTCCAAGCTTGCCGCCAACTTTGGTAATATCCATAATCGTATTTAAAACGGTCGCAGGTGCTTCTCCCAGATCTCCATGACCCGAAGCTTCAAAGCCGACACAATCGACGGCACAATCGACTTCTGGCTCCCCTAAAATATGCGTGATTTGTTCGCCGATTCGATCGTGTTTTCGTAAATTGATCGTCTCGCAGCCAAAGCTTCTTGCCTGCTCCAGTCTTTGCTCATTCAAATCTCCAACAATCACAGCAGATGCGCCAAGAAGCTGAGCCGAATGTGCTGCTGCAAGACCTACTGGCCCAGCACCTGCAATATAAACGGTCGAACCAGGCTTTACTCCAGCCGTATAAGCACCATGAAAACCTGTCGGGAAAATATCGGAAAGCATCGTGAGATCAAGTATTTTTTCCATCGCTTGATCTTTGTCTGGAAATTTGAGTAGCTGAAAATCTGCATATGGAACCATGACATACTCGGATTGGCCGCCAACCCATCCGCCCATATCTACATATCCATAGGCAGAGCCTGGACGGTCCGGGTTTACATTTAAGCACACATGGGTTTTTTGTTCTTTACACATGACGCAGCGTCCGCATGCAATATTAAACGGAACGGACACGAGGTCCCCTTTTTGAATAAACTCTACATCTCGTCCAACTTCAACGACTTCACCTGTAATTTCATGACCAAGGACAAGCCCCTCAGGTGCAGTCGTACGCCCTCTCACCATGTGCTGATCACTTCCGCAAATATTCGTCGTCACTACTTTTAAAATGACGCCATGCTCACATTTGCGCCCCACATTGGCTTTTGGTACACCCGGGCCGTCTTTTAAGACCAAATCAGGGTATCCAATATCCTCAACTGCTACTTTTCCTGCTCCTTTATAAACGACACCTTTGTTTCCCGACATGATTTCATTCCTCCCTTTTGTTTAAAAATGAAGTCTCTACAATTTTCTCTATTTCTAAGGCAATTCCCTTCTTCAAACAGCACATTATGTGAAAAATAAGGAGGTACATGTCTATGTGAGAAAGAAAAATGTGTCTTCCAGTGAAATAAAAAAGAAAATATTGAAAAAAAAGCTAAACTTTTGCAGAACAGTGTCGATATAAGAAATAAGCCAGACAGGTATCCTTAATCGACAAACAAATTCCTTATATATACTATCATTCCTTACACACCTGGCTGGCGCCTACATCACATACAAAAGGCTCTTCTGATGAAGAGCCTTTATTTATTTTTACATTCGATTGCAGGCAAAGAGGCTCCTCTGACGAAGAGCCTCTTTTTTGATTGCTTGTTCATTACCTGGGAAATATTTTCATCATTTTAAGGCTTTGATACAGATGTATGTATCATAGTGATAAACCGAGACTTCTCTAAAGTGATACGCTGAAAACAGGCGGCTGATCTCTTGTTCACTGTGCGATGAAAAAGATGTTGACCGTTTTTGTTCCTTTATCAGCTCCTGCTTTTGGAAAGATAAAAATACTTCTCCATCCACTTGAAGAACGCGGTACACTTCCTTCATGACTTGCTCAATATCCTTCAAGTAATAGATCGTCTGCACCGTAAATAATTTATTGAATGATCTGTCTTCAAAAGGTAATTGCTCAGCCTTACCAAACGTAATGACGGCTTTGTCCTGTTCCGTAAGCTTCTTATGTTTTCTTTTTGCATATTTAATCATATGACGAGAGGCATCTACCCCATATACTTTTCCGCGGTCAAGTTTTTCTGCTACCTTTGATAAGGTGATGCCTCTTCCAGTCCCAATTTCTAAAATTCGGTCATTTTCTTGTATATTTAAGAGTTGAAGCGTCCATTCATTGATATTATGATGATTTTTTTCCATATAGCGGGCAACCCATTTTGAGAACAAGCCTTTTGGTTCCCTCATCTGTTTTCCAATCCAGCTTTGAATCAATGTTAACACCTGCTTTTCACCAGTAAATAAACTATTTACAAATTTTCTTACTTTTCATATCGGCTCTCACCTAACAAAAATTAAGACCTAGTCCTAATTTATTTGTCCTTTATAAGACGCTCCTTTTCAGAAAATGTTTCGCAGAAAGTGAAAATTTTTTTAACCTGAATAGGCGTTTTCATTATTTGTGCTCAGATTGATTTCGTTTTCTGCATGAGCTGCATAATTTATAAATGTATCTTGATTAGATAAAGGTGGTGCTAGATTATGGGCTTTGGCGGTTATTCTGGAGGCTACTGCGGTGGCTACGGTGGCGGTTTTGCAGGCGGATTCGCATTGCTTGTTGTACTGTTCATTTTGTTGATCATCATTGGTGCAAGCTGGATTTGCTAACGTAAAAGGAGCAGGAAACCATGACGTTTCCTGCTCCTTTTCTTTAATACCAATAATTCCGGTACTGATACATATAACGTCTGAGCATTTCCTCTTGCTCTCTTTGCATGCGGTATGGATTTCCGTACCCGTGCTTTAAGGAATGCGGAATAGATGTATATCCGTGCCCCACAGACGGAAACCTCATATATGGTGACATCGACATTCATTGATCACCTCACAATCTCCTTTTACGGTTATCATATGTGCAGGTGATCAATGTGGAGCGTGTCTAAACCTGGTCCTTCTCCCTCGTATAACAATCAAGCATTGCAAGCATCATAAACATGTCAATCTCCTCCTTTTCACATTTTTCATTTCTTGTTTTAGTTCATATACTTTAGTTGTTTCTGTTTCATTTCTTCATAAATTGTTTCGACTTCTTGTTCGTAAAGAACGGTCTCAATGTCCTTGTATTTACGCTTGATCGTCAAAGTAATAAAAAATAAATGGATTGTCATATACGCTCACCTCCCTTCAGTTCGCAGCACGCGAAACAGCCCGCAGATCTTCTTTATCAGTTGACCTGCGGGCACACAAAAATGCAGATCAAAAGACAGTGTCTTCCAACCTGCAATGGATGATACGTGTGAAATCCTCGTTTACTTAAACAGTTTTGAAGCGTGCACCGTATAAGGCAAAGGAAGGACACGAACTCTTCCACAGGCTGATGACATGATGAAATTGTTGGTTGAATTGATCACAAATAGATACGAATAACATATTCTTCAGCCTCCTTTACGTTTTTTTTAATTACTTTGTAAGTATATCCAGCAAGCACCATTTTGTAAACCTGTTTTTAGTAATATAGATGATTTTTGTGTTTTTGACTAAATTTCTACAGTTATTCTTGTCCGATTGTCCAATTCATTAAAAAAAGCCTCCTCAAGGCACATGAGGAGACTTTCGAATTAATCTTCATCTAATTCTTGCAGTTTCTTTTGAAAGAAAATCGCGCGTTTAACACAAACAAACGCTGCTAATAAGAAAACACAATCTATTCCCATCATCAGCATTTTTGGAGATGCTTCGATGTGCTGATTCGGTAAGATTGTACCAATATATAAAAAGGTGCTGACAGCAAGCAGAATAAAAGCGTACTGCTTGTAATCTGTCACTAAACCACTCCACTTTTTCTTCACTTGTTTCACCTTCCGTCATCAATGTCTATTCATAGCTTAACATAGTGAGAGAAAGCGAGTGGCATGTAAATCTATCCATTCGCCAGCGCGCTTAGTCCTTGCTTCAGATCATTCAGTAAATCATCGATATCTTCAATTCCGACCGAAATACGAATTAAACCATCTGTAATGCCAAGCTCCTCCCGGCGGTCTTTTGGAATGGACGCATGGGTCATCCGGGCAGGGACAGAAATTAAGCTTTCAACCGCTCCAAGGCTTTCTGCGATCGTAAACAGCTTCAGCTGGCTTAAAAATACATCGACATGTTCTTCTTTTCCAATATCAAAAGAGATCATGCCGCCGAAGCCTGATGCTTGTGTTTTCGCAAGTTCATGGCCAGGGTGAGTACCGAGACCTGGATAATAAACACGTGTGACAGCTGAATGTTGTTCTAAAAACTCAGCGATTTTCTGTGCATTTTGTTGATGTGCTTCCATTCTTAGTCCAAGCGTTTTGATCCCCCTCATGAGAAGCCATGAATCCTGAGGTCCAAGAATTCCGCCTGTCGAGTTTTGAACAAAGTGCAGTTCTTCTCCAAGCTCTTTCGTCGCTGTGACGACAAGCCCGCCTACAACATCACTATGGCCGCCTAAATATTTAGTCGCACTGTGCAGAACAATGTCCGCGCCATATTCAATCGGCTTTTGGAAATACGGTGTGAAAAATGTATTATCGACAATCATCAAGATGTTGGCTTCCTTTGTCAATTCGCCGATTGCTTTTAAATCCGTCATTTTGAGTAAAGGATTGGTTGGTGATTCAATGTAAACGGCTTTTGTTTCAGGTAAAATAACTTTTTTCACTGCTTCAGGATCACTTGTGTCAACAAAGGTTGCATGAATGCCAATGCGGTTTAGCACCTTTGTGATGACGCGGTAGGTTCCGCCATAAACGTCATCTGTCAGCACAATATGATCTCCGCTGTTAAACAGCATCATCACAGCCGTAATGGCTGCCATCCCTGAACCAAATGCGTAGCCGTTTGCTCCTCCTTCAAGATCACGAATGACTGTTTCCAGTGCAGTTCTTGTTGGATTTGCTGTTCTGGAGTATTCATACCCCGTATGTTCGCCTGCTTTCGGCTGCTTATAAGTACTCACTTGGTAAATCGGAACAGACACGGCGCCTGTTCTTTCATCACCCGTTGTTCCACTGTGAATCATCATTGTTTTTGGTTTCATGCTATTTTCCTCCCTCATAAATTCCTTTACTTAAATATCGCTCACTGCTGTCAGGAAAAATGGTGACAATGACTGTTCCAGGTGATGCTTTCTTTGCTTCCTCTAAAGCGGCAAATAAAGCGGCACCAGAAGAGCTGCCGATGAGAACACCTTCTTTTTCAGCTGCTTCTTTCACCATTCGAAACGCATCATCATCACTGACAGTGTAAATCTCATCGAATAAAGCCTGCTCCATATAATCCGGGATAAATTCAAGGCCAATTCCTTCCGTTCTATGCGGGCCCGGATCCCCTCCATTTAAAATTGACCCTTCAGGCTCCACAACCACTGTTTTTATCGCCTGATGCTGCTCTTTTAAATAGGCGGCACAACCTTGAAAAGTTCCTCCAGATCCTGCTCCCGCCACGAATACATCGATATTCCCTTTTAAGTCGGACCATAATTCGGGACCGAGTGTTCTGTAGTAAGTCAATGGATTTACTTGGTTTTTAAATTGTAAAACACAATAGGCATTGTCGAGGCTTGCCTCTAGTTCAAGGGCTCGATCAATGGCACCCTTCATGCCTTCTTTTCTCGGCGTATGAATAATCTCTGCACCAAGCGCCTTCATCACCTGTTGTTTTTCTTGACTAAAATGTTCTGGTACACAAAAAATGGTCTGCAATTGATGCTTCCTTGCACTTAGGGCAAGCCCAATTCCTGTGTTTCCAGCAGTTGCTTCAATAATGGTTCCGCCTGGACGCAGTTTGCCAGATGATAATGCTTCTCTGATCAGCATGTCACCTAAACGATCCTTAATACTTCCACCTGGATTCATCATCTCAAGCTTTGCATACACCTCAACGCCTTCTGGGACGCCAATCCCTGACAGCTTTAAAAGCGGTGTGCGGCCAATTAATTCGGTAATATCCTTTATAACAGCCATATGATTCCCTTCCTTTGCATGGAAAAGAAGGGGGAAACCCCTTCTTTTATTGTGTTTGCTTTATCATACGCAAGACAAGGTCGGTTGAGTGAATCGCTGCTTGCTCAAGGAATTGATCAAAGGAGATATTGGATTCTTTCCCGGCAATATCTGATAGCGCACGAACGACAACAAATGGCGTGCCAAAGAGCTGGCAGACTTGCGCAACGGCTGCGGCTTCCATTTCCACCGCATATAGCTCTGGAAACTTCTCTCTCACAAACGCTACACGATCCGGATCATTCATAAATGAATCTCCTGTTGCAATCGTTCCTTTTGCCACTTGAATATGATCGATCTCTAAAGCAGATTCCTCTGCCAGCTTCACAAGCTTTTCATCCGCAATGAAAGCAGCTGGAAGTCCCGGCACTTGTCCATATTCGTAATCAAAGATGGTCACATCTACATCATGATGTCTCACATCAGTAGAGATGACAATATCACCTACATTTAATGAGTGATGGAAACCGCCAGCAGATCCTGTATTGATCACATAATCTGGCTGAAAGCGGTCAAGCAGTAATGTTGTGCTGACCGCTGCATTTACTTTTCCAATCCCTGATTTTAATAAAATCACTTCTTTATCTTCATAAACACCTGTTGTAAATTCACACCCAGCGATGTTTTCTTGTGTAGCATTTTTTAGTTGGTCTCTTAAAATCGTCACTTCTTCTTCCATTGCACCTATGACTGCGATTTTCAAATCAAAAACATCCTTTCATTCCCTTTTCTTCGCTTCTACGATCCAAACAAAATCATTCATTTGATGAAAGGACGTGCTAAAACCTTCTTCTTCAAAGATTTGCTTTAGCACATCAATGGATGGATAATATTCCGTTTCTAAATCCTCTGCAAGCTGATCGAACCCTGCGGCTCTCGCTTTGTCGATCTCAGCTTGATGTACTGCTTGATTTTGAAACATTGTATCAGCAAAGACTATTTTACCATCTGAGTGAAGGATGTTGCTATAGGTGTGAATGGCTTGTTTTTTTTCTTCGTCCGTTAAATGGTGGAAAGCATATGAGCTGACGATCGTATCTGGCTCAAAAGGCGGCACTGGAAATGATAAAAAATCCCCATCATGAAATACATCTGGTACTCCTTTTTGAAGAGCCGCTTTCTTCATGGCATCTGATGGTTCAACACCAAACACGTTTTTATCAGCTGCAAGCAATAGCGCTGTTAGATTCCCCGTACCGCTTCCAAACTCAAGAACATATTGGCCTGAACGGCGGGCAATCTCTTTTAAAATAGCCGGATACCGGCGAAACACTTCTTTATACTGCTCGTCATGACCACTTACCGTGTCGTCATAAGAGTCAGCCCAATGATCAAATAAAGAAAGAAACTCACGTCCCATTTTCTTTCCCTCCACTTTATCTATTTATTCCTATGCGTATAGTATGTTTTATTCCGTCGAACAGTTCCTATCCTACCACAACTTCTGTTTCTTTCCTACTAAAAAATACTGGGAGAGGCCGAAAAATATTTGCCCTTCTGAGGGAGAGAGATTAAGATGAATGAAGAGTACAGAGAGGTGAATCAAATGGATTTTCAATTGGATTTTTTAAAGGACAAAATTGAATTTTTTGAAGCATCGTCTTTAAAAGAACTTGAACAAAAGATCCAGAAACAAATTGAGCATAATCAGGCGATCCTGCTGACCGTTCATTCTGTCAGTCATCAAACGACTGTGATCGATGAGCGGATTTTGTATACAGCAGTTGTTCATTTTAAAGCGAATGTTTAAACAAAAAAGATAGCATATCTGCTATCTTTTTTTCATGTTTATCTTAATTTTTCAACCTTCACAGGTTTCCAGCCTTTTTCATCTACCCACGTAATTTCCACGCGGTAGCGTTCACCTGTTGATTTATCACGGATGGTTCCTTTTGCATCTTGAGGACCTCCGTTATTTCCTAACCAAAGAACGGTCATTTGATCTTCTGAAATTCCTGTCGCATAAGACATGGCTTTGATCATTTCTTTCCAGTCTTTTGAGCTGGAATCATAGGTTGCTGTATGTGAACCGGATTGCTCTGTTCCTACAGGCTCCCAGTCATCGTTTTCGTATGTTTTGTCTACGTCACTCGTTTTGCCGCCATCTGTTTCTTTGGCATCTTTTAACGCATCTTTATTAGGCTTTTCTTCATCATCTGTCTTCTTCTTTTCGTCGTCTTGATCAGATGAATCATCTTTTTTTGCATCTGAATCATCGGATGTGTCTTTCTTTGGATCTTTCACATCTTCTTCTGAGTTTTGTTTATTTTCACTTGTTGCAGGTGCCGTTTTTGATGGCTCTTTCGCTACATCTGGATCTTTCGGCTTATTAAAAATTAACAAACTCGATGCGACAACCAAAATAAGCACCACAACGATACCAATTAATATGTTAAGCACCATATTCGCCTTTCTGCGCTTATCACGATGTTCAAATCGAGAATTTCTACTCAAAATCTCTGCACTCCTTTGCCTCTGTTCCCTAAGTCGTTACTATTCTAACATGTCATGAAGGGATGTTCTATGTCTGTTTCTTTTCAATTTCATTGACCTTTTTTACAATATCATAAAACGCATCATTTGTCTTAGCCCGGCCACTTGTCTCGTCAAGGTGAACAACGACAAGGGCGTATTTTGGTTTTTCTACCGGAAAGTATCCAGCAAACCACTTATGATAAAGCGGATTCCCCTTTTTGTCTTGACTGCCGGTTTGGGCAGTACCTGATTTTCCCGCTACATCGTATGGCAAATCTTGAAACCTTCTTCCGGTTCCCTTGTCAGAGGTCACCACCTGTCTTAAATATTTTTGCAGTTTTTGAGCTGTATAGCGGCCTATGCTGCCCGCTTCAGGCCGTTTGTTTTGAAAGGACAGCATTGTTGTTCCATTTTGATACAGCACTTTTTCTGCGATTTTCACTTCTTTTCGTTCTCCTCCTCTTGCGATCGTAGCCATCATATTCGCGATTTGCAGAGGAGTTGTTTTGACATTTTTTTGTCCTATTGCGGTTTGTGCAATGGCTTTTTTGACATGCTTGTCTCTTTTATCTCCCCACACACTGCCTGTTTCTTCACGATCAAACTGTTTGAAGTGCTGCTTATGATAGACATCCCCTTCCCAGCCAGCTCGATCTATGAGTCCAAGTTTTGCAGCCGTCTTTTCGATGATTTGATCATCTGTTTGAATGAGCCTTTCAGCAAGTGTCGCAAAGGTATAATTGCAGCTCTGCGAGAAACTGTCAGTCAGATTCAGCACTTCCTGTTTTCCTTCAGGCTCTCCATATAAATTCTTTCGACAGTCATACATGGTTTGTGGCTGGTCAAGGTTTTTTTCGATTGCTGCGGCAAGCACTGCCGTTTTAAAGACAGAGCCTGGTGCAATGGCTGTCAGCATGTAATTTCTTGCCTCATGCCGGTTTTTACTTGTGACATTTGGGGTACTCGCCATCGCCAGCACACTGCTGCTTTCAATGTCGAGCAAAACGGCACCGCCTTTTTCAACGCCTTGTTCTTTGAGCACATTCTCCATTTCAGCCTGCATGTCTTCATCTATTGTTGTCTGTACCTGAAGTGGATAAAAGGAATGAGCTTCTGCTGTATATTTGACGTCCATACCGAACAAAGGGTTTCCCCTTCCGTCCACATGATATAACAATTTTGTGTCTTGCTCGGGTAATAGAAATTCATCAAAGGTGCTTTCCAGCCCAAATGTGCCGATTTCAGTACGAATAGAAAGCTCTTTTTTGTCAGGATAACGCTTTCTGAGTAGTTCTGGATTCTCGCTTGTGAAGCCTAATGTGTGGAGGGCAAGTCTTTTTTTGTCCTTCTCTTTCATATATACGCCGTACACACCGGAATATTTCATATCATTGATGTCTTTCAGCTTTTTTTTCGTGATGTCATCTTTTAAAATGAGAGGTTTTTTCGTTTCTGTCAGCTGTTTTTTGAGTTCATCTTCTTCCATCTCAAGAATAGAGGCGGTTTGCTGTAGGTGCGGAAGATCATATTGCAGGAAAGGAAATAAGATAACCGCGGGCTGTTCTTTTGTAAGTAGTGCTTGGCCGTTTCGATCTAAAAACTCACCGCGCCCGTCTGAAATAACGACTTCTTCTGTTCGCTGTTTGACACTTTCTTGTATTAAATTGATATCAAGCTTTGAAAAAGATTCTGTGAAGAACAGCTGAATTTCTGCCAGTCTAAACAGAAGACCGAGCAATAGCATAAAAATAATCGCACCTGTCCATTGAATTCTTCTTTTTTTGCGCATAAAAACACCTCGTCCCTATTGTGGACGAGGTGTTTACCTGATAAACGTGATTATGAAATTTTTACAATTTGGACGAACATTTCTCCGCCAGGTGTTTGAACGGTTACTTTGTCGTCTACTTGTTTACCTAAAAGGCTTTTTGCAATAGGTGAATCGTTTGAAATCTTGCCTTCGAACGGATCAGCTTCTGCGCTTCCCACAATTGTGTAAGATTCTTCTTCGCCGTCTGGTAATTCAACGAATGTCACCGTTTTACCAAGTGAGACCACATTTGAATTTCCTTCATCTTCAATAATTTTGGCATTACGAATCATATTATCAAGCGTTGTAATACGGCCTTCTACAAACGCCTGCTCTTCTTTAGCAGAATCATATTCCGAGTTTTCAGAGAGGTCTCCAAAGCTTCTAGCAATTTTAATACGCTCTACAACCTCTTTACGTTTAACCGTTTTCAAATGTTCAAGCTCTTCTTCTAATTTACGCTTTCCTTCTTCTGTCATTGGAAATACTTTCTCTTGTGCCATGAATCATTCACTCCTTCTATTAATCCTCATCATACAAACTTTCTGCACGTGAGTGACGACTGAAATATACAAGAATGAGGACATGTTCAGGCCCTCATTCCTTCTGTCCCATATTCGTAAAAGTCCATCTTACATGGCGTCCCTTTTAGATGCAACTATTATGCCTTTTATTAGACAGGACCACTCGCAGCGGTCTAAAATCGCACAAACTGTGGAAAGGCACAGGAAGCTCCTGTACCTCGTTCGGCCATTTCGATCATATGTAGAAGAATAGCTTATCCATTCTCCATCTTCCAATACATAATATGGTCAGTGTACGATATGTCTATGCTATATTATTACAAAATTGCTTTTTGATCAAGAATTGTTTGAAAATTTGTGATGATTTGTTTGTCGTTTTTTTAATATACTTTTTCAACTTCATTCTTTCGCTATGTGGTAGTGATTTCTCCACCTCTTCTTTTCTTCATTGTTTTATTATCATATCAAACCCTCAAGATTCTTTCTGAGAATGCTACTTTAATAAATGTTCACACGTTATTAACAAATATTAACAAGGAAATATTTGGTTTTTGTTGAATTCTATCAATGCAAGACCAAATACATGCTAGGGAGTGTTTTAAATGAACATGAAGAAAACAATTGTTTCTGTTCTATCCATCTCTACATTATCTTTTTCACTAATGGGCATGGCTTCGGCCAAAGAAACAGCGGATTTCACAGTCAATAGCTTCCCTTCTGGATTTCAAACTTTAGATGTGATTTCGATTCAAAATTACGATTTACCTATGAGAGTTGGTGAGGAGCGCACAGTCTATAATGCTGCAGCAACACGTTATTGGACAGATAACCAGAGTGTTGCTTCTGTTAGCTCTAGTGGGCTAGTGACCGCTCATTCACGTGGCGATGCCACTATCACTCTTTATAAAGGAACGTCTGTCTTAGGACAAGTTTTTGTGAGAGTTTGGTAATATGATGCTGAAAAGACCTTTACAATGTAAAGGTCTTTTTCTTCTCCACCTATTACTCTGCTCGGTTTTGAAGAATCGTTTGAATTTTTGTCACCATGAGGTCTATCGCCACATGGTTTTGACCGCCTTCTGGGATGATAATATCGGCGTATCGCTTTGTCGGTTCAATGAATTGATTATGCATCGGTCTGACAACAGATACATATTGTTCAATCACAGAGTCGATCGACCGGCCTCTTTCCTTCGTATCGCGTAAAATGCGGCGGATGATGCGAAGGTCTGCATCTGTATCAACATACAGTTTAATATCCATTAAGTCTCTCAAACGTTCGTCTTCGAGCGCAAAGATACCTTCAACGATAATGACATCCTTCGGCTCAACATGAACCGTCTCTTCTGAACGTGTGTTCAGCTTAAAATCATATATTGGTTTTTCAATGGATTCGTACCTTAAGAGCTGTTCCAAATGCTCAAACATCAGGTCATTGTCGAATGCAAGCGGATGATCATAGTTCGTGAGCAGGCGCTCTTCAAATGGCATATGACTTTGATTTTTGTAATATAAATCTTGCTGAAGCATGAGGATGGAATGTCCTTTAAATTTTTCATAGATTGAATTGGTGACGCTCGTTTTACCTGAACCCGAGCCGCCAGCAATACCAATGACAACTGGTTTACTCCTCATGTGGCTGTTATTTCCCCTTTCTCATCATGTTGCTAGGGTATACTTTTTGATCAAGCTTGAATTTGACGATTTGCAGCGGATGACGAGCGGCATCTAGTTCATTTCCTTTTTCATCCCAAATCGTTTCAATTTTGCATGTGAAATTCTCAATTTCTGGTCCGAAGAATTCGACTTCGTCGCCTGTTTTAAAGAAGTTACGCTGCTGCAATGTCACGATTTGTTCTTTCTCATCATAATGAAGAACAAGACCTGCAAAATCAAATGTCGTTTTCTTTCCATGAATGCCAAACATTTGTTCATCTGTTCCTGGTACGCCTTCGAAAAAGGCTGGTGCTGTGTCTCGGTTTGCGCATTTATCTAATTCATCTAACCATTCCTGCTGAATGACAAAATTGTCTGGATCAGCACAATACGCATCAATGACTTTACGATACACACTTACAACGGTGGCAACATAATGAATGGATTTCATCCGTCCTTCGATTTTTAAGCTGTCAATTCCCATTTCGATCATTTGCGGAATGGATTCAACAAGCTTCAAATCTTTTGGACTCATTGCAAATGGCGCATCTTCCTCACCAAATAATGGCGCTTCCTCAGAACCTTCTAGTTTATAAAGATCATAATCCCAGCGGCAGGACTGGCAGCAGCCTCCGCGGTTAGAATCTCTTGCTGTCATATGGTTACTGAGCACGCAGCGGCCAGAGTATGCGATACACATCGCACCGTGAATGAATGTTTCGATTTCAATATCGACCTTTTCTTTCATTTCTCTAATTTCTAGCGCACTTGTTTCACGTGCGAGCACCACACGCTCAAGCCCTTCTTCCTTCCAAAATTGAACAGCTTTCCAATTTGAAAGAGATTGCTGTGTGCTTAAATGGACTTCAAGCTTCGGTGCAACACGTTTACATGTTTCAATGATCAGTGGATCAGCTACGATAATGCCTGCAACTCCAGCACCTTCAATCCCTTGAAGGTATTCCTCCAGCCCGTCCATGTTTTCATTGTGGGCAAAGATATTCGTTGTCACATAAATGCGTGCGCCATATTTGTTTGCAAAAGCGACGCCTTCTGCCATTTCTTCAATTGAAAAGTTATCGGCATTTGAGCGAAGTCCAAATTCTTTCCCGCCAATAAAGACAGCATCAGCTCCGTAATGTACAGCAATTTTCAGCTTTTCCAAGTTTCCTGCGGGTGCAAGCAGTTCTGGTTTTTTTGTAATGACACGTTTCCCATCAATCATTTCAGAAATACCATCTTTCAATAATGCCATTTCCTCTGCCTCCTCTTATATTAATAAACCGTTTCTTTAAAGAAGAATCCTGTATCAATCGAACGATTCACTGGCTGAATCTCTTCAATCCGCTTCACCCAGTCTTCTTTCTGATCTTCATACGCGTCTTTGTCAGTCGTTAGTAAATCAATTGCTTTTCTATAAAGTGATGTCACCTCTGTCATATAAGAAAGTGACTTTAAAATTCCGTCAATTTTAAATGAGTCAATGCCTGCGTCGACAAACTCTTCTAATTCGTCAATCATACATACATCATTTGGACTCATAATATGTGTCCCGTTTGCATCCTCGAAAATAGGGTATTTGTTTTGACGCTCTTGGTCATGCAGGAATAGCCCTTCCTCCATATTTCTGCCTTCGACGTCCATTTGCTTGCCCTGGTATTCAAAGTAGTTGCCGATGAGCGTACGTTTCGATTGAAACATACACGTCATGCCATGGACTTGAATTTCAATCTCCACTTCAGCATTTTCTTTGATGTCGATCACACTGTCCATGTTCAGCTCTTTAGCAAGAACAGCACGCGATGCGCCTTTTCTGCCCCAGTAGTTACAAGTGTAATAGTTGGTCCCAGTCGTTTCTGTACTCCAGTGAAGATTCAGGTTCACCCCTGTTTCCTTTGCCGCCATGATCACGGCTGGGTCTCCAAAGACGACGCCGTCCACGCTTAATGAATCGAGAAAGGTTAAATAATCTCCAAGCAGCTGCACGCGGTCATTATGAAAAATCGCATTCATCGCCACATACACTTTTTTGTGATGGGCATGTGCAAGCTCTACCGTTTGTTTCACATCTTCTCTTGAAAACTCACCTGCAAGACGAATACCGTATGTTTGTTCGCCTATTAAGAATGCATCAGCCCCTGCCTCAATTAATGGCAGTACATCTGACACGCTGCTTGGCGTCACAAGCAATTCTGGTTTCTTCATGATTGGTCACCTCTTTTTGTACTAATGGCGATCCCGTCTCCAACTGGGATAATGCACGTTTGGAAATCAGGGTTTGACATGAGCCATTGATTGTATCGATCAATTTTTCCAATTAATTGTTTTTTTCGTTTATCTTCAATTTCTTCTTCATAATTTGTCGCCACTAAGCCTTTGAATAATACATTGTCTGTAATGATCATTCCGTCATGAGCGAGCATCGGTTCAAACAGCTCAAAAAAACGCTTGTACTGCCCTTTTGCAGCATCAATAAAAATCACGTCATAGGGCGCCATCGTTTGGACCGTTTTAGCCGATTCCATCGCATCACCAAAAAACACGTGTATTCTTTCTTTTAACTTTAATTCCTCAATGTTCCGCGTCGCTTCTTCATAGCGCTTTGCATTGCGCTCAATCGTATAAATCTCAGCATCTGGCAGAGCTGTTGCCATTCGAATGGCGGAATAGCCAATCGCTGTCCCGACCTCAAGAATTTTCTTCGGCTTTTTCATCGAAAGCAGCTGCAATAAAAGCTCGATGCTCACCTTTTCCATAATTGGCACATGATGCTCTTTTGCATATATCTCTAATTGAGCGATTGCATCAGGACTTGGGTGAATTAAATGTTCAATATAATCATTTATTCGATCATCTTCGATAGTCATTATCTGTCTAGCTCCTTCATGACCTGAAAAAGAAGAGTCCTGCCTATTGCAGCTCTCTTTCTCGTCAATCTTTCGTTCATCTAAGTAAAAACAACCCGATATATTTTACCACAAAGAAGTGGCAATTGCGAACCTATAAAATGGATATTCCAACGAAAAAAACTGCAGGCAATCTCGTATTGTCTACAGTCTTTTTCGATTCACTTGTACGTTAATTGCTGCCTGTGATGTATTTTGCTTTTGCTTTATTATGCTCATTTAACGTTTTCGTAAATACGACTTCGCCATTTTTCTTCGCAAGGAAGTAAACGTAATCCGTCTTCTCTGGATGCAGAGCGGCTTTCCAAGAGGATTCACCAGCATTTGCAATAGGTCCAGGCGGCAGCCCTTTGTTGTTATACGTGTTATAAGGAGATTTCACTTTTAGGTCTTTGTAATAAACGCGGGATTTATGCTCACCAAGTGCATAAAGAACGGTTGGGTCAGTTTGAAGCGGCATGTCCTTTTTCAACCGGTTATAGAATACACTTGAGATTTTTGCCCGATCTGTCTTTTCTGTTGCTTCCATTTCAATCAGTGATGCCATCGTTAACACATCATGTATGGACATGTTTCTCTTTTTCATGTCTTTTTCATACGTTTTCACGTATTGATCTGTTTGTTTAATCATCGTTTCAATGATCGTTTCGAGCGATTCATCCTCACGATAAAATGGATACGTAGCAGGGAATAAATAACCCTCCAACGGATGTTTCACCTGTTTTCCATTCACCTGTGATGTCACGGTTTTCGGATATTTTTTCATTAACGTTTGAATAAAAGCAGGATCATCCAGCTTCGCTTCAACTTCCTTCGCTGAAAAATTCGTTTGATTTGCAATAATGGCTGCAATATCAGATAGCTGTCTTCCCTCTGGAATCACGAGCTGAAAGGCGTAATCTGTCCCGCCAGATGTCAGCTTTTTGATCAGCGTGTCTGCGTCCATTGTTTGTTTTAAATGAAAATATCCCGCTTTAAAGCCGGACGCGTTTTTATATTTTGCATAATAAGTAAAAATCGTGTCATTCGAAATGAGCCCATTTTCTTTTAAAATGCCCGCAATTTCGCGGACAGATGTCCCATTTGGAATATGAATATTAATGGTTTGTTTACTTTTTTGATCGACCGGTCCGAGTGCTGATTTAACATATAAAAAGCCTGATAATGCTGCAATGATGATAACAGCAAGGACAGATAACAGGACGATCCCCATTTTTCTTTTGAAGAATGGTCGTTTCTTTTGTTCTGAAAACATGCATGGCCCTCCTCACATCTAGCTTTTATAGTACATGATTCGACGGAGTTCGGCAATTACTTGCTTATGCATCCTCATGACAGAACTTGACATAACACGGCTAAACCAATGCCGCCACCACTTCCAATAGCAGCCATGACATAGCTTCCATTCGGTAAGGCGCGCGCTTCATAAAATAATCTCACCATTATAGCAGCTCCTGACGCGCTGTATGGATGCCCAAGGCAAAGTGCACCGCCTCTTCTATTGATCCGGTCAAATGGTATACCCAGCGTCCGGGCAATAAGTGCTGGCTTCAGCGCAAACGCTTCATTGATTTCAAATAACGCCACTTCTTCTGCCTTTAGGTTCTCTTGATTCAAAAGCTTCTTGATCGCATCAATTGGTGAAGCAGCTGGAAAATGAGGATGTATCGCTGTCACAACACTTCCGACATACCGTAACATCGCCTTACATTCACTCGCTTCCGCTAGCGATCTTTCCATCACAGCGACAGCAGCTGCTCCGTCTGCTTTCTTACAGCTATTGGCAGCGGTCACAGTTCCTTTTCCCGGCAAAAATACAGGTTTTGCCCGCTTGATCAGCTTTGCCATCGGTCTTATTTTAGCAGCCGCTTCATCTATGCTCATACCGTCAATCGAAACGATTTCTTCTGAATATGTACCATGTTTAAATGCTGCTAAACTTCTTTCCCAGCTTAAAAGGGCATAGTCATCTTGTTCTTTTCTCGTGACAGAAAATGTCGACGCGGTCAGCTCAGCTGCTTCTCCCATATGCGGATCTCCTATCCACTCCGGTGAAAAGCGGGCTCTTTCTTTCATTGGTGATCTGGAAATGCTCTCTGTCCCGCCAGCGATATACATTGAGCCCTCCCCTGATTGAACCATGATGCAAGCTGTTCTGATCGCTTCAAGACCAGAGGCACACTGCCTGTCAATCGTCATACCGGGAACATGTAAAGGAAGACCTGCTTCTAATGAGGACAGACGGGCCATATTTCCACCGCCTCCGACGACGTTGCCTAATATGACGTCATCCGGCGTCCTCATCTGAGACAAATGCCGAATAAGGGGAGCGGCTAATTGTTCTGGGCGATAATCCTTCAGCATCCCGTTTTTGTCACCGAAGGGTGTTCGTTTTGCTTGTACGATCACTGCTTGCATGACAATTGCTCCTCCGCCCACTTTTTCATGCTCACGCGGGCTATTTTTCCGCCGGATGTTGCAATCATTTGATCAATCACAAGCCATTTTTTTGGTACCTTGTAGGCTGCAAGCTTTTCTTTGACAGCTTGTCGAACCGCCTTTATTTGCAGCACTTGCTCCAGTATGGCAACAGGGATTTCACCCCAATATGGGTCAGGAACGCCAACCACAACCGACCGCTTCACCTCTGGCTGTTCATTTAGCACGCGCTCAATTTCCTCAGGAAAAATATTCAGTCCCCCATAAACAATCATGCCATTCTCACGGCCGCTCATATACAGATAACCGTCTTCATCCAGCCAGCCCATGTCGTAAACTGTCAACCACTCCTGCGGCGGTTTCTCTCCATGTAAGTAGCCTGAAAAAGTCATTGGGCTCTTTACATAAATTCTCCCTGTTTCATTTGGCTGACAGACAGATTGATCGGGCCGCCTTACTTCTACTTGAATGGAGGAGAAAGGCCGTCCAACAGAAGAAGGTTTTTGTAGAAAATCATTTGAAGACAAATAAGAGACAAAACTCAACTCTGATGTGCCATAAAAATCAAAAAAAGTGACATGTGGATAGTTGGTGACGAGCTGTTCTTTTGAAGAGATGCTCCAATCTGCTCCCGATGACATGACAAGAAGCGGATTGTCTCCTCCAAAAGCATCGATTTGCAGTAACGTTTCTGTCATTGTTGGGACAGTATACATAACGGTGATATCACCTGTCTCTAAGGCTTTCTTTGCTTTTCCTGGCACAAATTTTTCTAAAAGCGTCACTGTGCCGCCAAAGTATAATGTACTGATGGCACCATATAAAAAGTGAGAGGATAAAAGTGTACCTAATATGAGAACATGATCTTGATGAGTGATTCCAAATGAAGCGGCGGTCATTCGAAAGCTCTCGATCCATGACTGCTGACGCCTAATAAAGGCTTTCGGTGAGCCCGTTGATCCTGACGTAAATCCCATATAAAAGACAGGGTCCTTTTCATCACATTTGCTGCATGGACTGTCTGTGAAAAGGTTCATTCTTTCCTTCCATTCAGATAAAGAAAGAAGCGGCATGTCCACACTGCCCTGTTCAAATCTTTTCATATATCGATCCTCTATAATGGCGAGGTCTGCCTCACTTAACAAGAGCTTTTCTACACATTCCTCATGACTCCATCTCGGATCAAGCGGAACGGCTGTCCAGCCTGCACAAGCAGCGCCCGCAAATATTTGCAAGAAAGAAGCGCCATTTGATAATAAAAAAGCGATTCTTTTTTGCTGATGAGCCGTTCCTTGTAACCACTGTGCCGATCTCTGCACACGTTCATACCAATCTTGATATGTAATGCTTTCTTGCTCATCTATGATGGCAATCTGATCTGGTTTCATTTCTGCATGTACTGCATAGCTTTCCGTTATTCTGATCAAACTGCACGCCTCCCTTTGTGCAGATCCCTTTTTCGATATGACATGGCCTGAATGATTTTGACCGTAAAGACAGCACACATGCCCGCTTTGATGAAATCACCTGGAAGATAAATCAAACTAAAAAAAGCTGCCTGCGAGACCTTAATATGCATCATCATGGCTTGAAAAGGAATGCCGCATAAATATAAAATCACAATACTGCAAACCGCATAGATCACAAAAAGACGCAGTGCGGTTACTTTTTTCAGCCGGTTCACCCATAGGCTGATCATGAAGGCAGCAACTGGATAAGCAAGTAGAAAGCCACCGCTTGGCCCAAAAAAGACCCCAATTCCGCCTCTCCCACCTGATAAAAGAGGTGCGCCTGCTGCCACAACCAAAAGAAAAAGACATAAACTGATCAGTGCTTGTTTTGGCTTTAACAGCCCTCCAGCAAGCAAAAGACCTGCGGTTTGCAATGTAATCGGTACAGGTGTAAATGTAAGTAAAATCGGCGGGATCAATCCCAACATCCCGATGACTGCTGTCATTAACGCTATTTGCATCATATCTTGAATTTTCAACATACATACCCCTCACTCAATTTATTGTTAAAAACAGAGTAAAAGGTACAGTTCATTATGTCAACATAAAACGAAATTAAGTTAACATAATAGCCGTAAAAAAAGACCTGTGAAGAAAGATCATGAAGATCCGTTCACAGGCCTTTTATTCGTTCTATTCTTCGTCTTCTTGATCTAAGAACGTATTTAACGTTTCTTCAATCATGTCCCACTCTTCATCCGTTTCAATCGGCTCTAGCTCGCCATCTTCACCGTCTTCGTTCGGTGTGAAGCTTGATGCATGAATTTCAATTTCCTCATTGTCTTGCTCAGAAATTGGGTAGTAAAGAACATATGATTTGTTAAAATGATCGCTTTCAAAAGTAAATAGTACTTCGCAAAGCTGTTCATTTCCATTATCATCAACGATTGTAATTTGCTTTTCTCCGTGTTCCATTTGATTCACCTCATTTTAATTTAAGCTGTCTAAATATCCTTGCAGGATCATGACAGCCGCCATTTTATCAATGACTTTTTTACGCTTTTGTCTGCTCACATCTGCAGAGATGAGCATTTTTTCCGCTGCCATTGTTGACATACGCTCGTCCCAAAGCACAACAGGAACATTGTACGTGTTTTCTAACACTTTCGCAAATGATTGGCTGGCTTCGCCTCTTGGACCGACCGTGCCGTTCATATTTTTTGGAAAGCCAAGTACAATTTTATCCGCTCCATATTCTGCAATGATCTCAGACAGGCGGCTGAGACCAAAGTCTCCGCCTGCTTCATCAATTTTAATCGTTTCAATCCCTTGCGCTGTCCATCCCATTTCATCACTGATCGCAACACCAAGGGTTTTCGTGCCTAAATCTAAGCCCAAAATTCTCATGTTTTACGCCTCTTTATGTGTCTCTAAGTACGATTTAACCAATTCCTCAATTAATTCGTCTCGTTCTAGTTTACGAATTAGGTTGCGTGCATCCTGATGTCTTGGAATATAAGCAGGGTCGCCTGACAGCAAGTATCCGACAATTTGATTGATCGGGTTGTATCCTTTTTCTTGTAGTGCGTCATGAACTGTAATGAGCACTTCATTCACATTGGTTTCAGCTGAATCATCAGAGAAGTTAAACTTCATTGTCTTATCAAATGAACTCACTGCTTCTTGCACCTCTCTTCCAACATTCTACTAGCAAGCTTTTTTCTAACCGCTCATCTAATACCATTATTCTACACTACATCGCCTGATTATAAAACGGATTTGACAGATTCTTCGACAGTTGCCAGTGCTTCTTCAAGTTTTTCTGGTTGTTTTCCGCCTGCTTGTGCCATGTCTGGACGTCCGCCTCCGCCTCCGCCGCAGATTTCAGCTGCCTGCTTTACAAGCTTCCCTGCATGCAGACCTTTTTCGATCACGTCTTTTGTCACTCCTGCTGAAATGTTTACTTTTCCGTTTTGAACGGCTCCTAGGACGATGACAGCTGATCCTAATTTAGCTTTCAAGTCATCAACCATTGTTCTTAAATGGTTCATGTCTTTAGCATTTACTTTTTCAGTTAATACTTTCACTCCGCCAACTTCTGTCACTTTCTCTAAAATAGAGCCTGCTTCTGCTTGGCTTAATTTCGCAAGAAGAGATTCGTTTTCTCTTTGAACCTCTTTTAAATCTGCCTGTAATGATGCAATCCGTTTTGGGACGTCCTTCGTATTTGACTTCAGCTCACTTGCTGCCTGCTCTAAAATCGCCAGCTGGTCATTTAATTCTTCATAGGCACCTTTACCAGTCACAGCTTCAATACGGCGTGTTCCAGCACCAATACCCGACTCAGAAGCAATTTTAAACAAACCGATTTCCGCAGTGTTTTGCACGTGACAGCCGCCGCATAGCTCGATGCTGTAATCGCCCACTTGGACAACACGGACAATATCGCCATACTTCTCGCCGAAGAGCGCCATAGCACCCATTTCTTTTGCTTCAGCAATTGGTTTTAGATCAATAGCAACAGAAATACCTTCCCAAATCTTTTCGTTCACGATTTTTTCAATTTGAGACAATTCTTCTTTCGTCACTTGTCCAAAGTGAGAGAAATCAAAGCGAAGTCTGTTTTCATTCACCAATGACCCTGCTTGGTTCACATGGCTGCCTAATACATCTTTTAGCGCCTGATGCAGAAGGTGTGTCGCTGTATGGTTTTTCACAATGCCTTTTCGAAGAGCTGATTCCACTTCTGCAGTGACTTCGAGACCTTTTTGAGCCATACCGCTTATGACGACTCCTTCATGGACATGCTGACCGTTTGGCGCTTTTTTCACGTCTTTGATCTCAATGATGGCTTCTGCACTTTTTAGTGTCCCTTTATCAGCCACTTGTCCGCCGCTTTCCGCATAGAAAGGTGTTTCATCTAACAAGATTTGCACCGTGTCTCCTTCATGTGCTTCCGAGACAATTTCTCCGTTTTGAAGCAATTCGATAATGCGAGTTTCCGCAGTTAAATTTTCGTAGCCAACAAAGGTACTTTCCACTTTAATATCGCCTAAAGCGCCGCCTTGAACCTGCATACTGCCGACATCTTGTCTCGCATTTCTTGCCCGTTCACGCTGCTTCTCCATTTCCGCTTGGAAGCCTTCTCGATCAACTGTCATGTTCTCATCTTCTGCGTATTCTTCTGTCAGCTCGACAGGGAATCCATATGTGTCATACAGCTTAAATACATCTTCACCTGAAATTTGTGAGCTGCCTTTGTCTCTTTCTTTTTTTATCACTTCTGACAAAATGGCTAACCCTTCGTTCAGTGTTTCGTGGAAACGTTCTTCTTCGTTTTTGATGACTTTCGCAATAAATTCTTCTTTTGCTTGTACATCTGGGTAGAAATCCTTCATGATCTCAGCAACAACTGGCACCAGATCATACATAAACGGACGATGGATATGGATCGTTTTTGCATAACGCACAGCACGGCGCAGCAAACGTCTTAATACATATCCCCGGCCTTCATTGGAAGGAAGCGCTCCGTCACTTACAGCAAAGGCAACTGTCCTGATATGGTCAGCAATCACTTTAAATGCTGTATCTTTTTCCTTCGCCAAACCATAGCTTTCTCCAGAAATGGTTTCGACTGCACGAATAATTGGCATGAATAGGTCTGTATCAAAGTTCGTTGGCACATTTTGAATGACAGATACCATTCGTTCAAGACCCATCCCTGTATCAATGTTTTTCTTCGGCAGTGGTGTGTATGACCCATCTGGATTATGGTTGAATTCAGAGAACACCAGATTCCATACTTCTAGATAACGCTCGTTTTCCCCGCCTGGATATAATTCTGGATCGTTCATATCGTGACCGTATGATTCACCGCGGTCATAGAAAATTTCTGTATTCGGTCCGCTTGGGCCCTCGCCAATATCCCAGAAGTTGCCTTCAAGACGGATAATACGTTCTTCAGGCACACCGATTTTATCTCTCCAAAGGATATATGCTTCTTCGTCCTCTGGGTGGACTGTCACAGACAACAAATTCGGATCAAAGCCAATCCATTCGTCACTTGTGAGGAATTCCCACGCCCATTCAATGGCCTCTTCTTTAAAATAGTCACCAATAGAGAAGTTGCCAAGCATTTCAAAGAATGTGTGATGGCGTGCTGTCTTCCCTACATTTTCAATATCATTCGTACGAATCGATTTTTGCGCGTTGCAAATACGCGGATTGTCAGGTACGACGCGGCCATCAAAGTATTTTTTTAATGTTGCCACCCCACTGTTGATCCATAAAAGTGTCGGATCGTCATGCGGTACAAGTGACGCACTCGGTTCTACAGCATGTCCTTTTTCTTTAAAAAAGTCTAAAAACATTTGACGTACTTGAGCTGAAGTTAAAGTTTTCATTCAAAAATCCTCCCTTTTCATTCATCAATCTCCACACAAACGCAAAAACATCCCGCCCTATGCAAGCACAAAACGACTTACACAGGGACGAGATGTTCTCGCGGTACCACCCTGATTATAGACAATATGTCTATCACCTTCACATCCGATAACGCCGGAAGAGAGCGGCAGTGTTTATCTGCACTCGGGACTAGCTTCCGTTAAAGGTCTGATAAGGCTTTTCTCAGCAAATAAAGCCTCTCTCTGCAACAGCTTTTTAACGTACTCGGGTCCGTCATTGAATTTCAATATGTATGAATCGAAATTATTATAGACAACTCGGCTCGTCTTGTCAATGAACGCTTCGTCTCATCAGGATATATTGCACAATGATCACCCTAATAATAGCAGCAGTTGGTACGGCTAAAATCATACCTATTAAACCAAATAACTCTCCACCAGCAAGCAAGACAAGCATAATGACGACAGGATGCATATGAAGACTTCGCCCAACAATGATCGGGCTGAGGACATTGCTCTCTAAAAATTGCAGCACCGCTACTGTGATCAGCACAATGATGACCGATTTCACCGAAATGGTAAACGCAATAAAGACGGCAGGAACTGCGCCAATAATCGGTCCAAAATACGGAATCACGTTCGTTGCTCCTATCATCATGCCAAGGACGAGCGGGTACGGGATATGAAAAAGCCAGAGCACAATGGCTGCTGCCCCCCCTATTAAAGAACAGACAAGCAGCTGCCCTCGAATATAATCACCAAGCGATTCATCCACTGCTTTGACAAAAGCATGCCCCCTCTTCCTAAATGATGGCGGCGTTAAATACCATGCCGCCCGCTTCATTGTGTTCATGTCTTTTACCATATAAAAAACAAGAAAAGGAATGAGTGCTGCGACTAAAGCGTAATCAAATAAAACTTTACAGCTAAGAATCATCCGCTCAGCGCTATTGGCTGCATATGTCTCCGATTGAACAATGAAGCGATCCAAGCGGTCGTGAAGTCCGTCAGGCCAGTGGCTCGTATGATGATGAATATGTGATAAAGCGCCATTATAAGTTTCAGCGATGACAGGAATTTGTTCTGACAGCTCATTTAACTGTGCGATCATAACAGGCGCTCCTTTATAAACAGCAAAACCAATCCCGCCAAAAAACAGGACATAGATCAATAAAAGGCTGACTGTTCTTGGCAGCCCTCTTGCATGCAGTCTTTCCACAATAGGATAAAGCAGATAAGAAATAAAAATGGCGATCAGAAGCGGAATCAGAACCGCCTTCAGCAATAAAAAAATAGGCATCCATAACTCGTCGAGCTGCAGTAAAATGAGCAAGGATGCAAGGACAAGCAGGACCCCTGCAGCATATATCAGAAATTGGATGGGACGTTTCTTCACCTATTTCACCTCTCTTCTTATTGTTTAACCATCTTCTGCAATTATCCACGTAAATAAAATTTGTCCTAACTTTGTTAAAAATGAATACACATGAAACATACAGCTCCATCCAAAGTCACTGTTTGCTGTAAAATCTCGTCAGAAAATATTCCATCATTTACTTCTTTTTACACAAGTTGTGCTAGAATCCACTTTAGCTTTAGCCAATGAAACACAAGAGGAGGTTCTTCATGATCACATTCGAAGAAGTCAACAAGCATTATGGCCAGTTCCATGTACTTAAGGACATTAACCTACATATTCAAAAAGGGGAGGTTGTTGTGATCATCGGTCCTTCAGGATCTGGAAAAAGCACGATGCTCAGATGTATCAATCGTCTTGAAAGCATTGATGAGGGAAAAGTTCTCGTCAACCAAGTGTCTGTTCAGCATCCGAAGACCAACATCAATCTTGTCAGACAAAATATCGGAATGGTCTTTCAGCATTTTCACCTCTATCCGCATAAGACGGTGCTTGAAAACATTATGCTTGCGCCGATGAAGGTCAAAAAAGTGAGCAAGGAAGAAGCAAAGGAAACAGCTGAATTTTATTTAAATAAAGTCGGCATTCCTGAAAAGGCAGACACCTATCCTTCAAGACTCTCGGGCGGACAGCAGCAGCGCGTTGCCATTGCAAGAGGGCTTGCGATGAAGCCAGAGGTGATGCTTTTTGACGAACCGACTTCTGCACTTGATCCAGAGATGATCGGCGAGGTATTAGATGTGATGAAGCAGCTGGCCCGTGAAGGCATGACCATGGTTGTCGTCACGCATGAGATGGGCTTTGCCCGCGAAGTGGCCGACCGCATTGTTTTTATTGATGAAGGCAGAATTCTTGAAGAATCAACACCGGCTGCATTTTATGAAAAACCGCAAGAGAAACGTGCTCAATTATTTTTAAGCCGTATATTAAATCACTAGGGGGAATGGTTTGATGAAAAAAATGAAACGCTTTGGCCTGCTGCTCTTTATGACTTGCTGCATCGCCGCTTTGGCTGCTTGTGGATCTACTGAAAAAGGGTCAACTGATGCAAAACAAGGAAGTTCTTTAGAAGCCATTAAGAAAGACAAAAAAATCATTTTCGGTGTAAAAAATGACACACGTCTATTCGGTCTAAAAAATCCGAGCAGCGGTGATATTGAAGGATTTGATATTGACATTGCAAAAGCCATCGCAAAAGAAATACTCGGCGATGAAGGAAAAGCAGAATTTAAGGAAGTGACATCTAAAACAAGAATTCCTTTGCTTCAAAAAGGGGATATCCATGCGATTGTTGCGACCATGACAATTACAGAAGAGCGTAAAAAAGAAGTCAATTTCTCAGATGTTTACTTTGAAGCAGGACAATCACTGCTTGTGAAAAAAGGAAGCGACATTCAATCCATTGATGATCTTAAAAAAGGAACAAAGGTGCTGGCCGTGAAAGGATCTACTTCTTCTCAAAATATCCGCGAGAAAGCACCTGAAGCATCCGTATTAGAATTTGAGAACTATCAGGAGGCTTTTACAGCCTTAAAATCAAACCAAGGGCAAGTGCTGACAACTGATAATGCGATCTTATTTGGTATGGCAGATGAGGATTCAAATTACGAAGTGGTCGGCGGCACTTTTACCGATGAACCTTATGGCATTGCTGTGAAAAAAGGGGATCAAGAATTAACAGATGCGATCAATAAAGCCTTAAAAACGTTAAAAGACAATGGAGAGTATGACAAGATTCTTAAAAAATGGATCAAAGAATAACGTTTGATTCGTTAAGATCGATGCCTCAGGTGAGCCGCTCCATGGCTCCCCTGTTGATCAGGAAGGAAGTGAACTGATTGCTGCGGTTTTCCATTCTCACTGAAAACTTTCATCTTTATTTAGAAGGCTTTAAATATACCATTGGTGCAAGTGTCATTGCTCTGATTGGAAGCTTTTTGATCGGTACACTCATTGCCATTATGAGAATTGCGCCACTCAGGCCGCTCAACTGGTTAGGGACGGCTTACGTGGAATTTATTCGGAATATTCCGTTATTATTGATCACCTTTGTTTTCTTCTTTGGTTTACCCGTGCTGGGTATTGTAGCAGATGGCTTTACTGCTGGTACGATTGCTCTTGCCATTTATACCTCTGCCTTTATTGCTGAAGCCATTCGTGCAGGGATACAAGCTGTGCCGCTTGGACAAATGGAAGCAGCCCGCGCTTCAGGTCTGTCATATGGCGGGACAATGCGGTATATCATTTTGCCGCAGGCGATTAAAATCGTCATTCCCCCTCTTGGGAATCAATTTATTAACCTTGTCAAAAACTCCTCTATTTTAGGTGTCATTGCAGGGTTTGATCTCATGTATCAGGGAGACCTCATTGCGTCTAGAACATTTGTGACGTTTGATGTCTACATCTTTGTTGCGATGTTCTATCTGCTATTAACAATTCCGCTCAGTCTAGGTGTTGGTTATTTAGAAAGAAGATTAGCAAGAAGCCACTAGAAAGGAGGAAACATCATGGATTTTATAGGTGCCTACCAGCCTGATCATCTCGCCTTTTTACTTGAAGGATTTGCTGTCACCTTAAAAGTGGCTTTTATCTCCATCATTTTGAGCTTTATCATTGGATTAATCGTTGGCACATTGCGGTTCGCTCAAATTCCGATTTTATCAAAGGTGCTTGCGGTTGTTGTAGAAACCATTCGGAACCTGCCGCTTTTACTGATCATCTTTTTCACGTATTTTGCATTGCCTGAAATCGGCATCAAGCTGAGTATCACAGCCTCTGCTATTGCGGCTTTAACCGTGTTTGAATCCGCGATGCTGTCAGAAATTATTCGGAGCGGTCTTAAATCAATTGATAAGGGTCAGATCGAAGCAGCCAGGTCATCTGGTTTAACCTATATTCAAACATTAAAAATGATTATTATGCCGCAGGCACTGCGCCGAATGGTGCCGCCAATTGTCAGTCAATTCATATCTCTTTTGAAAGATACGTCACTTGCCGTAGTCATTGCGCTTCCAGAATTATTACATCACGCACAAATATTAAACGGGCAAAGCCAATCCTATTTACTGCCGATTTTCCTATTGGCAGCTATGATGTATTTTGTCGTCAATTTCAGCTTATCCATTCTTGCAAGACGATTAGAATACAGGCAGGCATAAAAAAGAACATCCGCTCTTGGCGGATTGCCTTAGCGTATAGACAAACCCTGCGTCCCGATCTGCTATCACGCTGAAAAAAACAAAGGGCTAAAATGAAAATCATTTTAGCCCTTTTTGTTTACATCATTCTCATAACACGTTTTCTTAGCTTTTTCATATCCCGCTTTGATGGCATATCATATCGGCTTGCAAAGTGATATGCGAGTGCACCTGCACCAAGCGTTAATAGTGAAGAAGTCATTTTGCCCATTCGAAATTCCCCCTTAACACTTATAGTTGAATTGAACGTTCATCGTCACTAAACAGATCATCTAAGCTGCTTAGTGTCCCGTCTTCCTCCACTTGGTGTGTAGATATTTTGCCTTTTGACAGTGTCAATTCAATAAAACAGCCCCAGCAATAATATTGATTGACCCCAATTTTTCCGATGTCTTTACATTTGCAATTTGGGCAAATGAGCATAATCAGCACCTCTTTACGTTCGGTTTAGAACCAGTGCTTCCTTTTGAACGTTCATCAAGGTTCCGGCAGCTTGCAGCTGTTTCCGAATCCCTGATAGCTCAGTAAAGAAGCCGTCCGAGAGTTCATATGCTACGATTGTGCCCGAATTTGAGCAAAAGTATACATCTTCCAAAATACCTAAATTTTCACCATCAGGCGACTGCATCATTTTCTTTTTTAACTTCGAAAATAATAAGGATGGAGCAGAGGAATCCGTGCCTATTCCCTCCTGGCAGCTCACATATAAACCTTTGTCTGTCAGCTGATCAAAAGCAGAGAATGGAATGAGTGCACAGTCTTTCTTTTTCCCCTCTAACACATATCCTCCGCATCTGCCTCCGGCTAAAAAGCAAATATCTTTTATGGAACCAAGCGATTGGGACAGCTCATCTGTATAGATCGTCATTCCTTCAAGTTCTCGGCATGTTCTCAAAATGTGCTCAACCACCTTTTGCGGAACAGTCTTATCGTATGCGTTTACTTTAAGACTCATACGAAGAAATGGCTTCCATGAACGGAATGGGAGAAGTTCTTTTCACGCTAAAAGGCTTCCATATGGAAGCCTTCTACTCATGCATAAAATCAAACGGAGTGATTCCCTCCATGCCAATATTTGCGTCATGTACGCTAAACGGAAGCTCTTTTTGGAGCGCTTCAAGTTCTGCATCCATGATTTGTTCGGTTTGCACCAGCCGCATCGTTAAGGACGTTTGTCTGAGGGAATCCTCATTGTTTTTCACGCCCCACTCCAGCGCTGATTCCTCGCCGCACAAAATTAAAAACTTTTTACTTCGTGTAATGGCTGTGTACAGAAGATTTCGCCGAAGCATTCGGTAATAGCTCCTCACGACTGGCAGCACAACAATCGGGAATTCACTTCCTTGTGATTTGTGAATGGAGCAGCAATAGGCATGGGTAAATTGATGAAAATCTTTTTTTGTAAAGGTGATTTCATTTCCATCAAAGGAGATGACGGCCATGTCTTCTTTTTCTGTATTTTCTTTTGCATAAAAAATCGAGACAATTTCACCGATATCGCCGTTAAAAATGTTGTTCTCCGGCTGATTCACAAGCTGAAGCACCTTATCACCTGTCCGGTACACCACATCACCAAACGGGATTTCTCTGCCTTTTGGTTTTTTAGGATTCAAAATGTGCTGCAGCATTTTGTTGAGCTCATTGATGCCTGCTTTTCCTTTATACATCGGTGCCAGCACTTGAATGTCCTTTGCCGAAAACCCTTTTTGAGCAGCATTGCTGACGACTTTCTCAATGACTTCTTTCATTTGATCGGCTGAACACTGAATGAAGGACCGATCTTTTGATCGTGCAGTAATATCTTTTGGCAGCACACCATTTTTCATATCATGTGCAAGTTCAACGATGGTTGAGCCGTCTGCCTGCCGGTAAATATCTGTCAGGGTAACAGCCGGCACAGCTTTTGAGGCAAGTAAATCCCGTAAAACTTGGCCTGGTCCGACAGATGGCAGCTGATGTTCATCCCCTACCATAATCACTTGGATATGATCAGGAATCGCTTTAAACAAATGATTCGCCAGCCAAATATCCAGCATACTTGATTCATCAATGATGACAAGCTTTCCTTCAATCGGCTGTTCCTCATCATGAGAGAAGCCCTCCGAACCGTTCCAGCCTAGCAGACGGTGAATGGTGACAGCTGGAAGCCCTGTTGATTCTGTCATCCGTTTAGCCGCTCGTCCAGTTGGTGCCGCAAGCACAAATGGGAAGGATTCATCTTTTTTATAATCACTTGGATCAAGAGATACACCGTGAAGATCACTGTAAAGCTCGACAATCCCTTTAATGACTGTTGTCTTCCCTGTTCCAGGCCCGCCTGTTAAAAGCAGCATCGGGGACATGAGTGCCTTTTGAATCGCTTCCTTTTGTGTCGGTGCATACTGGACGCCTAACCGCTCCTCCAATTCACCAAGTGCAAGCAGAAATTCTGATTCAGGAAATTGATCTGCATATTCTGTTTGGGAGACGATTTTTTGAATGCGTTTGGCGACACTTTGCTCCGCATAAAATAAGGATGGATGATAGCAGCGCTCATCTTCAATGATCATTTCTTTTCCTTCGCCAAGTGCAATGATCTGATTGGCGACATCCATTTCAGTCACTTTGTAATCATTGCCTGTTTGGTTGAGCAGTTTGCGGGTTTCGACGATCAAATCTTTTGTTTGTATGTACGTATGACCGTCCTGAAGACTAGCTGTCTCCACTGTATATAGCAAGGCGGCACGAATCCGTTCTGGGTCATTTCCTGAGATGCCTGTTCTAGCGCCAAGCTCATCCGCCTTAATAAATCCGATCCCCTCGACATCCTTAACAAGCTGATAGGGATTTTCCTCGATCTTCTGCAGCGTTTCACTCTCGTACACTTGGTAAATCTTCATGCTGAGCTGCGGACCAAAGCCATATTGATTCAGGCTGATCATGATTTGTTCCAGCCCTTGATGCTCCTGAAGCGCTGCGGCCAGCTTATCCGCCTTCTTTTTTGATAAGCGCGGAACATCGTACAAAACAGCTGGGTCACGCATAATTTTATGAAGCGTCTGATTACCAAGCTGCCCCACGATTTCTTCAGCCGTCTTTTTCCCTATCCCCTCAAATAAATCACTTGAGAGATAATGAATGATTCCTTGCTTCGTTGTCGGCACTTCCTTTTGAAAATGAGTGGCCTGAAACTGTTCACCAAATTTCGGATGGCTTGTGACTTTGCCATAGAAAGTGTAGGTTTCCTCCTCATGAAGTGCTGGGAAGTAGCCTGTGACAGATGCTGTTTTTTCCTCTAAGTTTTCCGATGTTTCAATGACTTTCACCTTTAACACCGAGTATAAATTACTTTCATTATGGAAAATAACGGCTTGAATGATCCCCTTTAAAAACGGTTCGTCCTCAAGCTTCATTTGATCTGGATGTTCCTGCACAGGTCTTCCCTCCTTCCATCTATTCTGCCTCTTGAATCAGCTTTTGCGCATGTAGTGCCAGCATATGGTCAGGCTGCACGTCAATGGCTTTACCCAGCATCTCAAGTGCTTCGTCTTTTTTCTCTAAGTACGCATACGCAACCCCTAAATTATAAAAGGCATCTGCATGCTGCGGATCACGCGTGATGACTTCAGTAAAAGTTGTCACCGCTTCTTCCAGCATGTGTTCATTGGCTAAGCACATGCCAAATTGAAATCTTGCTTCATTATCTTCTTCGTTTAGTTCAACGGCACGCTGAAGGTACGGCATCGCAAGCTTTGGCTGCTCTAATTTAATGAGCGTCTGCCCGAGCATATAAAACAAATCACTATTTTCCATGCCCGCTTTTAGTGCTTGTTCAAAGTAGTCTTTCGCTTTCATAAAGTCTTCTTTTAATGTATACACATTTCCTGCTCCATAATAGGCTGCAGCTGCGGTATGATCAAGTTCAATTGCTTTTTGAAAGAAGTTTAAAGCACGTTCAAATTCATTGATACTTGAAAGTAAGTTCGCAAAGTTAATATATGGAACCGGGTCCTTCGGGCTTTCTTCGATCGCTTTTGTAAAAGCTTCAGCTGCTTTTTCGATATTCCCTTGATTCAAGGCTTCTATGCCGATTTCGTTATAATTCATTCGCTCTTCTCATCCTTTCATTAAAAAACCTCAACAGCGATGTTGAGGTTTTGAAAACATGTTACACATACGATAGCTTTTGACCATCCTTGAAGACATCGTCAATTGTCCCGCCGCCAAGACATTCGTCGCCGTCATAAAAAACAACCGCTTGTCCCGGGGTAACAGCACGAACAGGTTCATCAAAGATAACCATCGCTTCTTGCTCACCTGTCATTTTGACCTTCACATGGTGATCTTCTTGACGGTATCTGAATTTTGCTGTGCAAGTTAATTCACCGTTTTCTCCGACAATATGAGGACGAGTCCAGCTGATATTAACGGCTGAAATGCTTTCAGAGTATAAAAGTGGATTGTGGAAGCCTTGTTCAACAAACAAGATATTTTTCTCTAAGTCTTTCCCAACGACAAACCAAGGATCACCGCTGCCGCCAATGCCAAGTCCTTGGCGCTGACCGATCGTGTAATACATCAGTCCATCATGCTCCCCTTTTACTTCTCCGTCCATTGTCTGCATCACACCAGGCTGTGCAGGCAAATATTGACTGAGGAACGTTTTAAAATTTCTTTCTCCAATAAAGCAAATACCTGTTGAATCTTTTTTCGTTGCTGTTGCGAGCTCTGCTTCTTTTGCCAATTCACGAACCCTTTTTTTCTCTAAATCACCGATTGGGAACATAACTTTATCAAGTTGTTCCTGAGTCAGCTGATTTAAGAAATACGTTTGGTCTTTGTTTGCATCAAGACCTCGCAGCATTTTGACTTCATCGCCTGTTCGATCAACACGGGCATAGTGGCCTGTTGCCAAATAATCCGCACCAAGTGACAATGCATGTTCAAGGAATGCCTTGAACTTAATTTCTTTGTTACACATGACATCTGGGTTTGGCGTTCTGCCCGCTTTATATTCATCAAGGAAATATTGAAACACTTTGTCCCAATATTGCTTCTCGAAATTCACTGCATAATAAGGGATTCCAATTTGGTTGCATACGCGGATGACATCCTCATAGTCTTCCGTTGCTGTGCAAACACCATTTTCATCAGTGTCATCCCAGTTTTTCATAAATATGCCGATGACATCATAGCCTTGCTCCTTTAGCATAAGAGCGGCAACTGATGAATCGACTCCTCCGGACATACCGACCACAACTCTTGTATCTTCTGGTCTTTTTGTCATCTTCATCAACTCCAATTTCAATGAAACAACATGTGCGTTTCGTTCTTCAGGTGCTTCGCTGTTTCATTTTTCACACACGAACAAAAGGAATCATTTATTTAGCTAGGCGTTTGACAACAGCCGCTATCTTACGTGCCGCCTGCTTCACATGATCCTCTTCATTCCCAAGACCGAAGCTTATTCTGACTGAGGACGTCAGCTCTTTTGCTTCTTCGCCATACATGGCGCTTAACACGTGCGAAGGAAGGACAGATCCAGCCGTACATGCCGATCCGCTTGAAACAGCAATCCCTTCCATATCTAAATTCACAAGCAGCGATTCAATGGAGACGCCCGGGAAATGAACATTTAATATGTGTGGCAATGTCTCTTTCGGATGTCCATTAATAGAGAAATTGAGTGATTCCTCTTCGAATACTTGCAGCATGGTTTCTTTGAGCTTACCATAATGCGTCGCTTTTTCTCTTCTATTTTGCTTCGTTAATTGAACAGCTTCTGCAAGCCCAACAATTCCTGCCACATTTTCAGTGCCAGCACGGCGCTTTCTTTCTTGTTCCCCTCCGAAAATTTGCGGAGAAAGTTTCACGCCTTCGTTTACATATAAAAAGCCAGTTCCCATCGGACCATTCAGCTTATGGCCAGAAGCAGATAAAAGATCAATATGGAGATCTGCTGCATCAATGGACACTGTGCCAAACGCCTGCACTGCGTCTGTATGAAAATGAGCACTGTGATCACGCAGAAGTTCGCCAATGGCTTTGATTGGCTGAATCACACCTGTTTCATTATTGCCGTACATGATGGTCACAAGAATCGTATCTTCTCTTAATGCTTGTTTTAATTGATCCAGATGAATCAATCCAGTTTCGTCCACATCTAAATATGTTACTTCAAATCCTAGCTTCTCTAGATGTTCACATGTATGCAGCACCGCATGATGCTCTGTTTTCACTGTGATGATATGTTTTCCTTCATGCTGTCTTGCCATGGCAACACCTGTGATCGCCAGGTTGTCCGCCTCGGTTCCACCGCTTGTGAGGATGATTTCCTGCGGTTTACAGTGTAATTCTCCTGCAATGACTTCTCTTGCTTCATCGAGCCACTTTCTTGCCTCGCGCCCATATGAATGAATACTAGAGGGATTGCCAAATATCTCTGTAAAGTACGGCATCATCTTGTCCACAATACGCTGATCCATCGGCGTTGTGGCCGCATGATCTAAATAGATTCGTTCCATTTCCGGTACACCTCTGATCTAAATATAGAACATATACGAGTCTTGATCCCCGTCATCTGTGTAGCTTGCCAAGTCTTCAAGAGTTGTATTGTCTAGTACGTCTTTTACTGCATCACGAATACGAATCCATAGTTCACGCTTTGCTGGTTCTTCGTTTTCGATGACTTCAACAGGACTAATTGGTCCTTCTAATACACGAATAATATCACCTGCTGTGATCTCATTTGGTTCATGTGCAAGAACATAGCCGCCATACGCACCGCGGATACTTTTTACAAGACGGGCATTGCGGAGTGGTGATACAAGCTGTTCTAAATAATGCTCAGACAAATCATTGTTTTGAGCGATTGATTTTAATGATGTAGGACCTTCGCCATGTTTTTTGGCTAATTCGATCATGATCGTCAGACCATATCTGCCTTTAGTTGATATTTTCAAGTTAAACACCTCTGCGTTTTCTATTCTATGTCATCAATTATTTTTCTGATTTCATATACGCTGATATATAGACCAAAAGCAATTATATCATACTTTCAGCCAACTTTCATTTACGGGTACTGAGCATAATAGGAGGACGCATCCCTTTTCTATTTGAAGAAATTTCGGTACTCTATACAAACAAGACATTGCTATAGGAGAGATAATTATGAAACCTTTAGCGTACCGGATGCGCCCGAGTCATATTGAAGACATTATTGGGCAGGAGCATCTTGTTGGAGAAGGTCAAATTATTAGACGAATGGTCGAGGCAAAACATTTATCCTCGATGATTTTATACGGACCGCCGGGTATCGGCAAAACATCGATTGCGACCGCGATCGCTGGCAGTACAAGCATTGCTTTTCGTACGTTGAATGCGGTCATTCATAACAAAAAGGATATGGAAGCTGTCGCCGCTGAAGCAAAAATGAGCGGCCAGGTGATCCTTATTTTAGACGAAGTCCACCGGCTTGATAAAGGAAAACAGGATTTTCTTCTTCCTTATTTAGAAAATGGCATGATCATTTTAATTGGCGCAACGACGGCTAATCCCTATCATGCGATCAATCCTGCCATCCGAAGCCGGACACAAATATTCGAGCTGAAGCCGCTTGAAACAGAGCAAATCAAAGCTGCGTTAACAAGAGCCTTACAGGATGAACATCGCGGTCTTGGCGGTTATGAGGTGACAGTGGACGATGAAGCGATGAATCATTTTGCCAATGGATGCGGAGGAGACGTGCGTTCTGCTTTAAATGCACTAGAACTCGCTGTCTTATCGACAAAAGCTGATGAGACTGGGCATATCCAAATCACTCTTGCCGCAGCAGAAGAATGTTTACAAAAAAAGAGCTTCTCACATGACAAGAATGGTGATGCTCATTATGATGTCCTCTCGGCTTTTCAAAAATCCATAAGAGGATCTGATACAGATGCGGCGCTGCATTACCTTGCCAGACTGATCGAAGCAGGAGACCTTGAAAGCATTTCAAGAAGATTACTCGTGATGGCTTACGAGGACATTGGTTTAGCCAGTCCGCAGGCAGGCCCCCGCGTGTTAAGCGCAGTACAAACAGCAGAAAGAGTCGGTTTCCCAGAAGCACGTATTCCGCTGGCGAACGCAGTGATTGAGCTGTGTCTTTCCCCTAAGTCCAATTCAGCATATAAGGCGATTGATGCGGCACTTGGTGACATTCGTACAGGGAAAATTGGTGAAGTTCCAGTTCATTTAAAGGATGCTCACTACAAAGGCGCCACAGCACTCGGAAGAGGTGTCGATTACTTATACCCACATGATTACGAAAACGGCTGGGTGAAGCAGCAATATTTACCTGATCCGCTGAAAAACAAGCAATACTATGTACCGAAGCAAACCGGGAAATTTGAAGGTGCATTGAAACAGGTCTATGAGAATTTAAAACGCCAAAAATAAAAAAAGCCCCCTGCATATTAGCAGGCGGGCTGTTTATTTATCCTTCACACGTGTAATCGGAATATCTTTTAAAAGCTTCATAATCACATGACCACCCATGATCAGCCCGGCAACAGACGGAACGAATGCATTGGATGATGGCGGCATTTGTGCCTTGCGAATCTTCGCTTCATCATTTCCAACTTCTTTTCTGACATCTTCACGAATGACAATCGGACTTTCGTCAGAGAAAATGACTTCAATTCCTTTACGAATCCCTTCCTTACGCAGACGTGTTCTCACAACTTTTGCAATAGGATCGGTATGTGTTTTTGAAATATCATCGATTTTGAAGCGTGTCGGATCTGTTTTGTTCGCAGCTCCCATACTTGAAATGATGTTCACACCTCGTTTCAGACACTCTTTCATTAAATGAATTTTATAGTGAATGGTATCTGAGGCATCAATGACATAATCAAGCGGATACTCAAAAAATTGCTCGTATGTTTCCTCTGTATAAAACATCTTCAGCGCAACAACTTCACATTCTGGATTAATATCAGCGATTCTCGCCTGCATTAAGTCAACTTTTGGCTGGCCAACTGTTGATAGCAATGCTGGAAGCTGCCGGTTCACATTTGTAATATCAATATCATCTTTATCAACAAGAACAATACGGCCAACGCCTGAACGAGCGAGTGCCTCTACTGCGAATGAACCAACGCCGCCCACACCAAGCACTGCAACTGTACTGTTTTTTAGTATATTTAAGCCTTCCTTGCCAATGGCAAGCTCGTTTCTTGAAAACTGATGTAACAAGTGCCTCACTCCACCTTTATTTAAAATGAATCGAAAGAATCATATCATATTCAGACTTCTCCGTCATCCTTCTCTAAAAGAAAAAAACACAAAAAAGTCCCGATGACGCCGCCAGCATTTCCTTCGTTTTGAACCCCGCACCATGCAGGTGGGTGCTTTCTTCCTGACTTTATAAGTCCTCTAAAGAGGCATTTATGCAGAAAGGAAAGGCAAGCTCCCGTATAAAAAAATGTTCGGTCAAAACTAGGTAACCACCGTACGTATCAGGACTTTATTTATTGATTGATGAAAGCATATCATAGGCATGTTGCTTTTTCAAGCGTTTACATGCCTATAAACATGCGCCTATTTTACTGTTTTACTTTTGTTTTAATCGCTAAACTCAGCTCATCAAGCTGCGCCTCGCTCACATGGCCAGGGGCATCTGTAAGAACGCAGCTCGCACTTGCCGTTTTAGGGAATGCAATCGTATCTCTTAAGTTAGAGCGGCCTGCAAGCAGCATGACTAAACGATCAAGCCCCAGCGCGATTCCGCCATGCGGAGGAACACCATGCTCAAAAGCATCCAACAGGAAGCCAAATTGTTCGTAAGCCTCTTCTTTTGAAAAACCAAGTAAACCAAACATTTTTTCTTGAATGTCCTTTTCGAAAATACGAATAGAACCTCCGCCAAGCTCGTAGCCATTCAGCACAAGATCGTAAGCCTGTGCCTTCATGTCTTCTGGGCTTGTTTCAATTAATTCAAGATCATCGCGAACTGGCATTGTGAATGGATGATGAGCAGCATAGAAGCGGCCTTCTTCTTCATCTTTTTCAAGCAGCGGCCAATCGACAACCCATAAGAAATTGAATACAGACTCATCGATCAGTTCAAGCTCTTTACCAAGTTTTAAGCGAAGTGCACCAAGCGCATCATGGACAACAGACGTCTTATCTGCAACAAAGAGTAAAAGGTCGCCTTCTTCAACTTGCAGCTGTTCTTTTAATTCAGCTTGCTTTGCTTCATCAAAGAATTTAGCGATCGGACCTTTTAATTCAGTCCCTTCTGCTTTTAGCCAAGCTAGACCTTTTGCACCGTAGTTCGCAGCAAATGCACCAAGTGCATCAATGTCTTTTCTTGAGTAGTTCGCTGCAGCCCCTTTTACATTGATGGCTTTCACAGCTCCACCATTTTTCACAGCTCCGCTAAACACTTTGAAATCTGAGTCTTTTACCGTGTCTGAAATGTTCACTAGCTTCATCTCAAAGCGAGTATCCGGCTTATCAGATCCATAAGAATTCATCGCTTCATCATATGTCATACGAGGTAATGGCAATGTAAGGTCTACACCTTTGACATCTTTCATCACCTTCGCCATCATCTCTTCAGCAAGCGTCATGATGTCCTCTTGACTCATAAAGGACATTTCAATATCGACTTGTGTAAATTCAGGCTGACGGTCAGCACGCAAGTCTTCATCTCTAAAACAGCGGGCAATTTGATAATAACGGTCCATTCCAGAAACCATCAGCAATTGTTTAAATAATTGCGGAGACTGAGGCAGTGCATAAAATTCTCCCTCGTGTACACGGCTTGGAACAAGATAGTCACGCGCGCCTTCTGGCGTACTTTTCGTTAAAATTGGTGTTTCAATGTCTAGAAAGCCGTTGTCGTCTAAGAAATGGCGGAATGCTTTTGTGACTTCATGTCGCATTTTCATTGTTTCAAACATTGCAGGGCGGCGAAGATCTAGATAACGATATTTTAAACGCACATCTTCTGATACCTCGTCTGCTTGGTCTGAAATCACAAATGGAGGAGTCTTTGCTTCATTTAAAACGGTGACCGTTTCGACTTGAATTTCAATTTTACCCGTTTTTAAATTTGGGTTGATCGTTGCTTCTTCTCTTGCGACAACCGTTCCTTTAATATCAATGACATATTCATTACGAATTGATTCTGCTGTCTCAAGCGCCTCTTTTGATAGGTCTGGATTAAAGACAACTTGTACAATCCCTGTACGATCGCGCAAATCAATAAAGATTAATCCGCCTAGGTCACGCCTTTTTTGAACCCATCCTTTTAATACAACTGACTGACCAATTTGATCTTCTGTTACTTCTCCACAATAAAAAGTTCTACCAAACACAAACATTCCACTCCTTCTTTACGCTTTCTGGTGGGCCTTCAGCATTTGAAGCAGCTCATCAAGCTTCACTTCAATTTGTTCACCCGTTGTCGTATCTTTCACATTCACAATTTGCTGCGCAAGTTCATCTTCACCAAGAACTGCAATAAATTTGGCTTTTAATCGATCAGCCGCTTTAAATTGTCCTTTTAGTTTCTTCCCTGTATAGTCCATTTCACTTGAGATACCTTCTTTTCTCAGACGGTTTAATAATGAAACAGAATAATCCTTCGCTTCATCTCCAAGTGCAGCAATGTATAGATCAATACCATCTTGCAGAGGAAGCTCAATTCCTTCAGCATCGATCGCTGAAAGGAAACGCTCGATACTCATCGCAAATCCGATCCCTGGTGATTCAGGACCGCCAATTCCTTCAACGAGCCCATCATAACGGCCGCCGCCGGCTAATGTTGTGATCGCACCAAAGCCTTCTGCATTACTCATGATCTCAAATGCTGTGTGATTGTAGTAATCAAGACCGCGTACTAAATTTGGATCAACGACATACTCAATGCCTATATTTGATAAGTATTGTTTGACCTTTTCAAAATACGTCCGCGATTCTTCATTTAAGAAATCTTGAATGGATGGAGCTGTTGCCATCAGTTCGTGATCACGATCCTTTTTACAATCAAGAATACGCAGCGGATTTTGATGTAAACGCGTTTGACAGTCATGACAGAATTCATCAATTCTTGGCTCAAAGTGCTCGACCAGTGCTTTGCGGTAGTCTGCACGGCTCTCTTTGTCACCAAGGCTGTTAATGACGAGTTTTAAGTTAGAAAGACCTGCTTTCTCATACACACTCATCGCAAGCGAAATGACCTCAGCATCAATGGCAGGATCTTTGGAACCAATCGCTTCAATCCCAAATTGATAAAATTGACGATATCTTCCTGTTTGCGGACGTTCATAGCGGAACATTGGTCCGATGTAATACAGCTTTGTTGGCTGAGCCGGCTGTGCAAACAATTTATTTTCAACATAAGAACGGACGGTTGAAGCTGTTCCCTCTGGACGAAGAGTGATGCTGCGTCCTTTTTTATCTTCAAATGTGTACATCTCTTTTTGAACGATATCAGTTGATTCGCCTACTCCCCGTGCAAACAGCTCTGTATGCTCAAAAATCGGTGTGCGGATTTCTTTGTATTGAAAGGCTGCACATGTATCTCTCGCAATTTGTTCAACATACTGCCAGCGTTCTGACTCTCCAGGTAAAATATCCTGTGTGCCTCTTGGAATATTAAAACTCATTTTTCGTCCTCCTACGACCATCATTCATTTTTTATGTGGACATATAAAAAACCCCCGCCTCTACTATGTGTATAGTAGGGACGAGAGTTATACCCGTGGTGCCACCCTAGTTGGAACATGATCCAGCCATGTTCCCGCTCAAATCCTTAACGCAGATTCACGTTCTCCGCCTATTGACTCATTTTTAGAGCGTTCAGCAGGAAACCTACAGAGTGTTCTTTCGTGATAAATGCCATGCGGATTCGCTTTCAGCCTAAGGCGATTCCTCTCTGCTCACGCAATTTACCCTACTATTCTCTATCATCAGTTCCACATTTTAAATTTTCAAGTGTGTTGATTTATATTATAATAAGGTCGGTGCTGCCACTCTGTCAACCCTTGCCGTGCCTCTTTTTCTTTTCCAGCTCTTCTTTTGACGTACATCCGTATTCAGATGCGGTTTCTTCAAGGAAGCCTGGCTGATCCATTTCGTCGTGCTGCCAGCGGTCGATATCACGATGTCCATTATATTGCACTCGTCCTAATTTTCTGCTTAATCTCATGTTTGTACATCCTTTTATCACATTTTTATTTAGTATAAACAGATTGATTCATTTTTATTAGGGAAACTGCAAGGAATTCATCCACTACATAACGAATTAACATTCATCGGTTTTACAAGGGAGGGGAAAACACCGTTTTGAATCTGAAAAAACACAATCAAATGATGATGCTGCTTACTTGTTTTGTTCTCATCGCCAGTTCTTTGCCTATGACACATGTTACAGCACAAACAGATCAAGCTGTGGTCGCAACTGATGAAATCAATGTGAGAACGGGCCCTGGTTTAAGCTATGGAATCGCAGCTGTTGTAAAACGCGGCGAAAGTTATCCCATTCTCACTGAACAAGGAGAATGGGTGCAGATCCAATTATCAAACGGACAAAAAGGCTGGGTCGTCTCATGGCTGATCACCACATCATCCGGCGCTCAAAAATCCGCGAAACCAAAGGCGCAAGGTCAAAGCAAGGCTGGAGGCAGTACAATTACATCGACAGCTTCCGACCTTCGCATCCGGACAGGCCCTGGGACTTCCTATCAAGTGATTGGTACTTTCCCGCAAGGCGCTTCCGCTAAAAAGCTCGAGACAAGTGGCGAATGGACGAAAATTTCGTATAAACAAGCAGAAGGCTGGGTTCACTCTGATTATGTTTCAGGGGGTCAGAAAACTTCTCAATCAAGCTCCGGCGGGTCCTCTCGCTCTAACCAGACAGGCACAGTTGGCGTATCGAGCTTGAATGTAAGGCAATCGGCCGCACCAAATGCACAAGTCGTCGCTTCACTTGCCCGCAACACACAGATCACCATTTTGCGAGAGCAGAACGGCTGGTATGAAATTGAGGGGAAAGGCGTAAAAGGCTGGGTTGCAAGCTATTACATTGTCACAGGCAAAGGAGCAGGCTCTGCACCTGAAAAGAGTTCATCCTCTTCGGCTTCTGAGCAAAAAGCGTACATTGTCTATGACGGCACCAACATTCGAAAAAGCGCTTCTACCTCTGCTGGGATTGCAGAAAGAGCAACCAAAGGAGCTGCCTATCAAATCGTTCGGACGCAAGGTGACTGGTACGAGGTGACACTATCAAACGGTGGAACTGGCTATGTGGCGAGCTGGGTCGTTCAAACGAAGAAAAATAGCAGCGAAGCGCCAAGACCTCAGCAGGATTCATCGTCTGGAACTGGTTCTTTAAAAGGAAAAACGATTGTTCTTGATCCTGGTCATGGCGGAAAAGACAGCGGCACAATTGGCGCAGACGGTGCTTTTGAAAAGAACATCACCATCAAAACCGCCAATTTACTTGCAGGCAAATTAAGGGCTTCTGGTGCAAATGTATATTTAACAAGAAGTGATGATACCTTTATCAGCCTTCAATCAAGGGTGGCAACATCTCATTACCGAAATGCAGATGCATTTATTAGTCTTCATTATGATAGTTTTATGGATCAAAGTGTTAGAGGAAGTACCGCGTATTATTATCAAGCAGCAAAAGATCAGCAATTAGCGTCAAGCGTTCATTCCGAAGTCGCAAAACGCTCTCAAATCCCTGATAAGGGTGTCAAATTCGGAGATTACTTTGTTTTAAGAGAAAACAAACGCCCTTCCCTTTTGTATGAACTCGGGTATTTAAGCAATCCTCAGGAGGAAGCGATCATTTATAGCGCCTCTTACCAAGAACGAGTCACAGAAGGAATGACTGAAGGATTAAAACAATATTTTCGTTAAAAAGAAAGAGGCCGCTGCGCCTCTTTTTTGTTTATCCGCAAAAGAAAAAGACTCTAAACAAACTCCCGCATGAGTTCATCTACAGTCTAAAGAGAATCTATTCTTTGCTGTCCATCAAGATCGTGACTGGCCCTGAATTGGTCAATGACACGTCCATCATCGCGCCAAAACGGCCAGTTTCTACATGAATGCCTTTTTCTATAAGGGTTTTATTGAAACATTCATAAAGCGAGTTGGCTGCATCGGGCTTGGCGGCTTTCATAAAATTCGGCCGTCTGCCCTTTCTCGTATCACCATAAAGGGTAAATTGTGATACAGACAGAACACTTCCTTTTATGTCCAATAATGAACGATTCATTTTCCCATTTTCATCTTCAAAAATACGTAAATGTGCAAGCTTCTCAGCTAAATAAAGCACATCTTCTTCAGTATCTTCGTGTGTGACACCAACAAGCACCATATATCCTTCGTTGATGGCACCTGTGATCTCTTCTTCTACCTTCACAGATGCATTTGTCACACGCTGCACAACAAGCCTCATAGACGATATACTTCCTTTCTAATTCATGAATCGGCGAACAGAGTAAATGTCTTTGATTTGTTTAATGCGTTCGACCACTTTGTGCAAATGATTAATATTTTGGATAAAGATCGCCATATGGATCGTCGCCACTTTGTTACGATCAGACTTCCCAGAAACAGAGGAGATGTTCGTTTTGGTTTCGTTGACTGCTTGAAGCACCTCATTGAGTAAGCCGCGTCTATCATATCCTAATATTTCAATTTCCACATTGTATTCTTTACGGTTTTGAGCAGGCTGCTCATGCTCCCACTCGACGGGAATTAACCGCTCCTGCGCTTCTCCTGTCTTCACGTTCGGACAGTCGTCGCGGTGAACAGATACGCCTCGGCCCTTCGTAATAAAACCGACAATGCTATCACCAGGAACAGGATTACAGCACTTAGATAAGCGGACAAGCAGGTTATCAATTCCTTTGACCCTTACGCCAGCTTCCCGTTTTTTCCCGTGATACGTCTTTGGCTCCACCGTCACTTCTTGAACGGTTTTCTCTTGCTCTTCTTGATCTCTTTGTTTTCTTTCTTTTTCCGTTAAACGATTGGCGACCTGTAGTGCAGTAATGCCGTTATATCCAACTGCTGCATACATGTCCTCTTCGTTTGAAAAGTTAAATTTGTCAGCCACTTTTTGCAGGTTTTCTGCTGTCAGAATGTCTTTGACGTCAAACTCAAGGTTTTTGATTTCTTTTTCCACGAGCTCTCGGCCTTTTTCGACATTTTCTTCACGGCGCTGTTTTTTGAAAAACTGTCTGATCTTGTGCTTCGCTTGGGAGGTTTGGGCAAGCTTGACCCAATCCTGACTTGGCCCGTAGCTGTGCTTTGATGTCAGAATTTCAATAATGTCACCTGTTTTTAGTTTGTGATCGAGTGTGACCATTTTGCCATTGACCTTGGCACCGATCGTTTTATTCCCAATTTCCGAGTGAATCCGGTAAGAGAAATCAATCGGAACTGAGCCCGACGGCAGTTCAATGACGTCTCCTTTTGGTGTAAATACAAACACCATATCAGAGAAGAGATCGATCTTTAACGACTCCATAAATTCTTCTGCATCTGTGGATTCATTTTGGAACTCAAGAATTTCTCTAAACCAAGAGAGCTTCTTTTGGAAGACCGCTTCTTCCGTTGATTCTACTGACTCTTTGCCTTCTTTGTATGCCCAGTGTGCCGCAATCCCGTATTCTGCAATTTCATGCATTTCCACTGTACGGATCTGTACTTCAAGCGGATCGCCTTTTGGCCCAATCACCGTTGTATGAAGAGACTGGTACATGTTCGGCTTTGGCATCGCGATATAATCCTTAAACCTGCCTGGCATCGGCTTCCAGCATGTATGGATAATCCCGAGCACGGCATAACAGTCTTTAATGCTGTCAACCAAAATACGAACGGCAAGCAGATCATAAATTTCATTAAACTGCTTATTTTGCAAGACCATTTTGCGATAAATACTATAAATATGTTTTGGTCTGCCGGAAAATTCGGCCTTGATGTTCACCTCAGACACGCGGTCTTTCACTTCATTGACGACCTCGTCCAAGTATTCCTCACGTTCCGCTCGTTTGCGCTTCATCAGATTCACAATCCGGTAATATTGCTGCGGATTTAAATAGCGGAGTGCTGTATCTTCAAGCTCCCACTTAATCTTTGAAATCCCTAATCTGTGCGCAAGCGGTGCAAAGATTTCAAGTGTTTCATTTGAAATTCTCCGCTGCTTTTCCTGCGGAAGATGTTTGAGCGTTCTCATATTATGAAGGCGGTCTGCCAGCTTAATCAAGATCACGCGAATATCCTGCGCCATTGCAACAAACATTTTTCGATGGTTTTCGGCCTGCTGTTCTTCTTGTGATTTATATTTAATCTTCCCGAGCTTTGTGACACCATCAACAAGCATTGCTACTTCCTCGTTAAAATGCTCTTTTAAATCCTGTAATGTCACATCTGTATCCTCAACTACATCGTGCAGGAAACCGCCTGCAATGGTTGATGGGTCCATTTCAAGGTCAACAAGAATGCCCGCCACTTGAATTGGATGGATAATATAGGGCTCACCAGATTTCCGGTATTGCTCCTTGTGTGCATTTTCAGCATATTCATATGCTCGCTCTATAAATTGAATATGTTCAGCGGACAGGTATTCTCTTGCCTTGTCAATGACCTGCTGCGCCGTTAAAACTTGTTCGTTCGCCATGGAATCACCTTTTTAAATGAAAACTGTATTGTAGTTTATTATCAAGAAAAATTCGATAGATGTAAAGAGAAGAAGTCCGCTAAAAGATTTTTGATAGGAAAAAAGCACCCTTCTTACTGAGTGCTTTTTACGAAAACTCCATTAGTATTGCATTAACGTCATGATGTCGTAGCCGTCAAGCTTCTTTCTGCCGTCCAGATACGTCAGTTCAATCAAAAATGCAATCCCTGCCACAACGCCGCCTAATTCCTCTACAAGCTTAATGGACGCTTCAATTGTTCCACCAGTCGCAAGTAAGTCATCTGTAATCAGGACACGCTGACCAGGACGAATCGCATCTTTATGAATCGTTAATACATCTTTACCATATTCCAAGCCGTAATCGACTTTAACGACTTCACGAGGAAGCTTTCCTTCTTTACGAACCGGTGCAAAACCTACACCAAGTGCGTATGCTACAGGGCAGCCAATAATGAATCCACGCGCTTCAGGTCCAACAATGAGATCAATATCTCTTTCCTTCGCGTATTCAACGATTTGATCCGTTGCATAACGGTACACTTCGCCTTTATCCATTAACGTTGTAATATCTTTAAATTGTACACCTTCCTTTGGGTAGTCAGGTACAACTGTCACATATTGTTTTAAATCCATCTTTTCCTTTTCCTCCTCGTACGTCAAAGCACAGGTGAGACTTCGCTCATTATGCTATTCAGCCATTCCTTCAGCTCTTTAGCTGAGGAATATGTTAGTGTTTGATCGAGTTCCATCAATCGTTGTTTTGCTGTATAGGACGCTGATGCCGTTAAATCTTTTTTAGGCGCATCAAGTACTATTGACAGCACACCATTCTCTATTTTAACAAAACCGAGTTCAAAAAACACCTTTGTCATAAAAATGATTGTATCTTTTGTCCAGCCTCTATGTTTGGCAAGGTCCATTCCTTGTTCTTTGATAGGAAAACTTCCCCGTTTAAACAAGAACCCATAAAACCATTTGAATTGGTCACGGCTTGGGAAAGAGGACATAAAATGATCTTCTTTTCTTTGAAAAACCGTATAAATTCTGGCAGGCTTTTGATTTTCTAAGAGCTGCTTCAGCAATTGCTCATCTGCGGGAACATCCGCAAAGACCACATATTTGCCCTGTAAATCAAACGTTGATACATTTTCTGCATGAACATGATGAATGGGGATATCGACGTCCTGTTTTGTTGCTTCATCAAAACAGACAACCAAAGATTTTTCTGAATCAAGCGTCGAAACTTTCTTCTCCCAATCCATTTTCCCGCGCAGATCAAACAGCTGCCATTCATCAACTCGTGCATCTTTTAGCATCAGCTGGGGCTTCTTCCGGTTATTCCATTCATTGACGGACATTTCTCCAATCACGGAAATGCGGCTTCCTGGAACAATTTCTTCTTTTAATTTCCCTTGGTGAAAACCGACACAGTCAAGCAGCTTGTCTTCGTCTTTCAGAGACATTTTAATATGGTTATGATTTGCCCCAATCGTTCGGATATCTTCAAGCTTCGCATCTTCAATCATAATGAACGGTTTTGGGTTTGACATACCGAATGGTGACAGCATCCCCGCTTCTTCAATCGCTTCAACCGTCAATTCGTCTACCTTGCACACGGCATCGACCCGCTGAATTGGAATGAAATCTTCTTCCGTCAATGTTTCATTTGCATATTGATTTAATCTTTCCCTTAGTAAAGCGACATCATCCGCTCGAAGTGTCATCCCTGCTGCCATCGGGTGCCCGCCGAAATGGGGGAGGATGTCGCGGCATTTGCTTAGATGGAAAAATAGATCGAAGCCAGGAATACTCCGGGCTGATCCTTTTGCCATTTGCGTCTCTTCGTCTATTCCAAGCACAATCGCCGGACGAGAAAAAGTATCCGTCAATTTAGAGGCAACAATTCCGACAACGCCCGGATTCCAGCCAGCTTTCGCTACAACGATCGCAGACTGGTCATCAGGCGTTTCTTCCACCATTTGAATGGCTTCTTCTGTGATCGTACTGACAATCTTTTGACGTTCTTTATTCAGTTCCTGTACAAAACGAGCGAGCTCTTCTGCTTCATCCTTATCCTCAGTCATAAGAAGATGAACGGCAGGATCAGCCTGTTCAATTCGCCCTACAGCATTCAGCCTTGGCGCAATTTGAAAGCCGACCGTTTCCTCGCTTGCTTCTTCTAGAGTGGCTCCCGCTTCTTTCAATAACGCTTTCAGCCCCGGTCTATTCGACTGTCGAAGCTGCACAAGGCCTTTTTTGGCGAGCCACCTATTCTCATCATGAAGCGGTACAAGATCCGCGATTGTCCCGATTGCTGCAAGATCTAACAGCTGAACTGGCAGCTTCCCAAGAAGTGCATGCGCCACTTTAAACGCCACACCTACACCAGCAAGTTCTTTAAAGGGATACTCACAGCCCGGCTGCTTAGGATGGACAATGGCAAGTGCCTCAGGCAGCTCCTCACTTGGTTCATGGTGATCTGTAATGATTAGGTCTAACCCTATTTCTTTTGCAATACGTGCTTCATTTACAGCAGCAATGCCTGTATCGACCGTGATGACAAGCGATGCTCCTTGCTCCTTGATATATCGAAATGCCTGTTCATTAGGCCCATAGCCTTCTTTAAATCGATCTGGAATATAAAAGTCTACTATCGCAGACCGCTCTTTTAATGTATGTAAAAGTACAGCCGTACTTGTCACACCATCTGCATCATAGTCTCCGAAGATCACAATCGATTCCTGCTCTTCGATCGCTTTGTTGATGCGCTCTACTGCTTCTTTCATTCCTTTTAATAGAAATGGATCATGAAATTCGGCTTTTTGATCAAATAAAAAAGACCTCGCCTCTTCTACTTCTTCAAGTCCTCTTTTTACGAGAAGCGATGCAGTCAGCGCTGAAATATTCAGATTTTCAGAGAGTGATTTCACTTTTTCTTCGCTTGGATGTTCATATTCCCAGCGCATTTTGGATAATAACATAAATTCACCCCTCAACCACACTATTATACTAGAGTGGCCTGAGGGGTTTCAATTTTTATTTTATGAAATTGTGCTGGAAGATTATTTTTCCTTCCGGTCAAATGTTGCTGGCTGTTCTTTTAAAGGCGTGACATGCGTTTTCTTTTGAAGATCTTTGTCTGCCTTTTTCGTCGAAGCAGCAGGTGCAGCGGCTGCACGCTGAGCTTTTAATGCTTTTAGTTCACGTTTCAGTTTCACAATTTGGAAGATCCCTGCAAATGCCACAATCAGTCCGCCCATTAAAACAGAACCAATAATGACAAGGATCAGCGGCCATTCAGCCGTTCCAAATAAGTAATCTACCTCGACAGGCCGTACATTAATCACGGCAAATACTGAGACAATTAATACGAAAATAAATGCGAGTATGATGGTCCATTGTTGTTTGTTCATCTACAAATCCCCCAAGCTTTTTCTTTTATTCTTCCCTTTTCACTGCCTTTTTTAAACACCGAAAGAAAGCAGTGGAAGAAAACCTATCAGCGTGGGCATCATCAGCTGCTGAGTTTTTCTTTAATCAGGTTCTTTAATTCTTTTCTTTCTCCAGAAATGACAAGGGTATCCCCTTCTTCGATGATGGTATCTGGTCCTGGATTTAAAATCTTCTCATGTGACTTTCTCACAATGGCGATGACTGTTACTTGATAGTTTTGGCGAACATTGAGGTCACCGATGCTTCTTTGAACAGCTGGTGCATTCTTTTCAATTTTAAACCATTCAATCATCAGTTCATCAATGGCTACCTCTACGGTTTCAAGCGCTTTCGGCTTATAGACCATACCGCCTAAAATAGCCGCGATTTGTCTTGCTTCTTCATCGTTTAGCAGGATGCCAGAAATCGTTTCTTCATGGTCGTCCTCCTGAAAATGATACATTTCTCTTCTGCCGTCATCATGTGTAATGATGGCAAGCTTCTCATTATTTCTTGTGATCATTTCGGCTTTATGACCGATACCTGGCAGTTCAGTTTCCCGAACCTTCATAACAGCCCCTCCAATGAATAAAGCCAAATGCCCTAAACAGACACTTGCTTTCTATACTGATCTAAACGTATGTCATTATAGCAAAAGACCATTTCAAGATCAATGAAACCCAAAATGTTTTTTCAAATCGTCTTATTTTCAGAAAAACCGTAGAAAAAGACTGCCAAAAAGGCAGCCTCTCTAGATTAAATATCTTGATTTGTATCTATCTTAGCTGGTTTTTTCAGCTCACGGCCTTTCCACATCAGCCAAATTTGTGCCGCGATATAAAGGGATGAGTACACCCCTGTTAATAAGCCGACAAGTAAGGCGATGGAGAAGTTTGTAATCGACGCTGATCCGAAGATAAGCAGTGCGACAACAACGACAAGTACAGTCAGCACCGTGTTGACAGATCGCGTAAAGGTTTGCTGTAAGCTTAAGTTCACAATGTACGATAGGTCTTCAATGGTTTTCGGTTTACGTTTCTTCATTTGCTCACGAACCCTGTCGAAGGTAACGATCGTGTCGTTGATCGAGTACCCAATGACCGTGAGGATCGCGGCAATGAAGGTGACATCCACCTCTAAGCGCGTAATACTAAAGAAGGCGACAATAAAGAATGCATCGTATAGCAGTGAGATAATCGCCGCAATCGCCATCTTATACTCAAAACGGACGGATACATATAAAATGATCCCGATGGAAGCAATGATGATGGCATATAGCGCATTACGGGCAAGTTCTTTTCCGACAGTCGGTGATACTGTACTTACGTTTGGCTCAGTGCCATATTTATCATTGAAGTAATCCTTCACTTCAGCGATTTTTTCTTTGTTCGGCACCCCGACAAATCGAACAGCTGCCTGATTTTCTTTTTGCCCTGACAGCACAACACTGTCTGCTTCAAGACCAAGCTTTTTAAAGTCTTGCTCTACTTGTGCAGTTGTCAGCTTGTGATCGCTTTGAACATCAATTCTCGTTCCACTAGCAAAGTCAATACCAGCATTGAGCTTGAAGATCGAAAGGACGATGATTCCCGCAATGGTAACAGCTATTGAGAAAATCATAAAGCCTTTACGTTTGCTGACGAAATCCCATTTATCAAATGGCGTTTTCGGTTCGGTATTTTCTGTTGTTTCGTGGATATTCATGATGTCTTTTTTGCGGACACCAAACCAGCCTTTTTTGCGGTCAAGATAGCGGCTTTCAACAAGAAGTCCAAGAAGGAATCTTGATAGGAAAACAGCTGTGATAAAGCTTGTTAAAATTGAGAGGATGAGCATCGTTGCAAATCCTTTTACAGAGCTTGTCCCGAAGAAGAACAGCACTCCGCCGGCAATAATACTTGTTAAGTTTGCATCAAAGATGGTCGCAAATGATCTGCGGTTCCCTGACCTGAAAGCAGAACGGACAGATTTGCCGAGCTTCAGCTCTTCTTTGATCCGCTCATAAGTAATAATGTTGGCATCGACAGCCATCCCTACCCCTAGAATAAGTGCGGCAATTCCAGGCAGTGTCATGACCGCGCCCATCCAGTCAAACACTTGCAGCGTAATGTAGATATAAGCTGAGAGTGTGATGATAGCTATAAGACCAGGTAATCGGTAATAAAGCAGCATGAATAAGAAGATAAATGCGATTCCTACAATTCCTGCGAACACTGTTTCGTTCAGTGCTTGTTCACCAAACTGTGCACTCACAGATGTTGAATATTTTTCTGTTAATTTTACTGGCAATGCCCCGGCATTTAAAATACTTGCAAGGTCTTTTGCCTCTTGGACAGTAAACTTTCCTTCAATTTGTACGTCACTGCTGTTAATCTCTTGATTCACATTTGGTGCAGATACATACTTGTGGTTTGATTTTGAGACTTCTTTTTTGAAGGAATCTCCTTTGTGATAATCAAGCCAAATGACAAGCTGATTATTTGGTGCCATAGCTGCTACTTTTCTTGTGACGTCACCAAATTTTTTCGCATCCTTTAGTTTAACCGTCACAATCGGCTCATTCGTTTGACTGAATGTTTGTTTTGCACTGTTTTCGACTAGGTCAGCCCCGTTTAGGAGCTCTTTATCATTCGTATCTCTGAAGGACAGCTGCGCTTCAGTGGAAAGAATTTCCCTTGCTCTGTTTTGATCTTTTACGCCTGCAAGCTGCACGCGGATACGGTTGTTGCCTTCAATCGAGATGTTCGGCTCACTTACACCTAGCACGTTTGCTCTTCGGTTAAGAGCTTCCACTGTACTAACGAGAACACTATTTGTGATCTTGTCCTCTTTTTTCACTGGATGTACATCATACAGGACTTCAAATCCACCCTGTAAATCCAGCCCTAGCGTTATATCTTTCGCAACAGGCTTTGTGAGTAAGCCTACGCCAGTTCCAATTAACAGAACCACTAAGAAAAACGCAAGAATGCGCCCTTTTTTCATTATGTATTTCCTCCTTAAACACCTGAATCCATTAAGATGGCTTATTTCAACAGTTCATCAAGCATATTCTTGCCATCTTCACTGTCCAAAAAAGCAGACGTTTTAAACGACTGAACGGTTGCATAGTTCATAAATTCGCCTATTTTCACAGATAAAATATCTGCAACCATTTCATGAATTGGATACTCTTGTTTTTTCTTCCACTTCTTATTCTCTAAGTATGACCATAATTCCTCTAAATCTACATCTTTATAGCCCAAAACGATGAATTCTTCAAGCTTACTGAACAGAAAAGGCTTTAAATGGTCTTTGTATATAGCAGCTGGGTGTTGTGTCATTGCGTAGCTCCCCCTTTTCAGTTTTTTATCGAGAGACTTGTCATGCTTGGACGATATACACGCATATCTTATTGTATATGATTCTATGTCGTTTGAGAAGGCAGGTGATCTGTGATTTGACGAAGCAAACGTTTTTAAAGGGAACCATCATTTTAATTTTAGCAGGTTTTATCACGAGAATATTGGGTTTTGTCAATCGAATTGTCATTGCGAGGTTCATTGGCGAAGAAGGGGTCGGGCTTTATATGATGGCTGCACCTACCTTTTTTCTCGCCGTGACGCTCACGCAATTCGGACTGCCTGTCGCTATTAGTAAGCTTGTTGCAGAAGCAGAAGCCCGGGGTGACAAACAGAAAACAAAACGTATTCTGGTCATGTCCCTTGCGATAACAGGAACACTCAGCCTGATATTCACGCCGCTTTTTTTATGGTTTGCGCCTATCATGGCAGAAAATATGCTGACTGATCCTAGAACGGTCTATCCACTGCTTGCCATTACACCCGTCGTACCAGTCATCGCCATTTCCAGTGTGTTAAGAGGCTATTTCCAGGGCAGACAGCAAATGAGCCCGCTTGCGATGTCTCAAGTTCTGGAACAGGTCGCAAGAATTTCACTAGTGGCGGTATGTACAACGGCTTTCCTTCCTTATGGGATTGAATTTGCGGCAGCAGGTGCGATGATTTCATCTGTGATTGGAGAGATGATTTCACTTGCTTACTTACTGATCGCCTTTCGCTATAAAAAGACCATTCGTATTCGAAAACGATTTTTTAAGGCGATTCATGACGGGAAGGACACGTTTAAGCAGCTGATGAGCATTGCCCTGCCAACAACAGGCAGCCGTTTTATCGGGAATATTTCGTGGTTTTTAGAGCCGATTGTTGTCGCGCAAAGTCTTGCCATTGCTGGTTATGCGGCTGTAGAGGCGACAAGGCAGTACGGGGAGTTGACTGGTCTTGCCCTGACCCTTTTGACACTGCCTAGTTTTATTACGTATTCACTCTCCACTGCATTAGTTCCGGCGATCAGTGAAGGAATGGAGCAGAACAAACGTAAAACGGTCGAATACCGCTTGAAGCAGGCGATGCGCCTTTGTTTACTCAGCGGAGGCATTTCATGTATTATTCTTTTCGTTTACGCAGAAGATTTAACGCTCTTTATGTATGGTTCATCGCACGCGGCCATTTATGTGAAATTCATGGCACCATTTTTCCTTCTATATTATTTCCAGGGGCCCCTTCAAGCCGTGCTTCAAGCACTCAATTTAGCTGGTGCGGCGATGACCAACAGCCTGATAGGTGCAATTGTGAAAACAGGGATGATTTTTGTCCTTGCTTCCCAGCCTGGCTTTGGCATTATGGGCGCAGCACTTGCGATATTAATCGGCATCATCCTTGTCACGCTGCTCCATGCGGCAACTGTTGGAAAAGTGCTGCCTATTCATTTACCATTAAAGGAATATGGGCTATGCGTCCTTGTGATTATCGGTACGGGGGCTGTCAGCCTTTGGCTGAAGTCTCAAGTAAACGGACTCTTTTCTGCTCCTCTTGAACTTGTGACACTCATCTTTGTTACGTGCACGCTGTATGTCATTCTACTAATCTGCCTTGGCCTAGTGAAACGAGAAGAGCTGCGCCGCATCCCGTTCATCGGGAAGCTGTTTTAACTCATCTCTTTTTAATCACTTCATCTTTCAAATCAATATAAAACGTTTTTTGATTAAAGCTGCAGTAAGAGATTTGATCGAAATCATGATAGCCTCTTTTAGCAAGCTCATCTTTCAGCCACTGTTCATTTTGATTGATTTGCTTAAGGTGGTCATGCTGCACTACACCGTCCGCAATAAGTGGAAGCTCAAGCGCTGCATGTTTGCTCTTGTTTTCTTTTTCGACAACGGCGAGCTTTCCAGACGGCTCTAAAATGGCGTAAGAGACATCCTGAATGCTGTCGATGTTATTTTCTCTTAATTGAATGAGCAGGTCATCAAAATTGTATCGCTGTTTTCTCATTGCACCCTCGTCTATTTTCCCATTAATGATGAGTAAGGCCGGTTTGCCGTCAAGAAAGCGCCGGACACCTTGGAATTTCAATGAGAAATAGGCAAGTGTGATTTGAATGAAGGTTAACAGCAGGATTGGCCATACCGTATGTAACATGCGATCCTCTACTTCTTCTATGGCGAGAACTGCAATTTCAGCGATCATCATAAAAATGACTAAATCTAAAATACTCAGCTCGCCAATTTCCCTTTTTCCCATTAATCGAAAAATAAACCAAATAAGAAAATATAAAATGATGGTTCTCATGGAAATGATCAAGATGTCCTGCATGTGATGTAAACCCTCCTTCTCCAACATAGCTTGTGTCAAAACACTTTATTTATGTAGAAAAGAAACGTCTGAAACATGTCTATTTTTTCTTCACTGTGAATACATTTTAGTAAAAGACAAGCTTCGTTCAATTGGAGAGGAGACGAATCTACATGCAGGAAACGAAACAAATTGGAAAAGGAATTTTATCCGGCTTAATTGCCATTTTTGTTGTGATGGTTGTCACAAGTTTACTTGTGTCGCTCATGCTTACATTCACAAGTATGCAGGAAACATCATTTAAATGGATGATTATGATTTTGTCCTTTGCTGCCCTTTTATTAGGAGGCATCATTTCTGGAGGGAAAGCAAAGGAGCGCGGCTGGCTGATTGGTGCGGTCACGTCTATCATCTTTTCCCTCACTGTATTTCTATTTCAATATTTGGGGTTTGGAAAAACGTTTTCACCAGAGCAGTTCATCTATCATGGGGCATTTTTAGGCATTTGTATGCTGGGAGGAATGATTGGCGTCAATCTTCGAGGCAAATAAAAAAAGAGCGGATCTTATCGCTCTTTTTTTATGGCTATGTATCGGAGGATTAGCCTTTGTCAGCTAATTCTCTAATAGCACGACGATCGAAAGTTAAACGGTTGTTTTCGCTTGTTTTGATGACCACTTTTGATTCATCAATTGAGTCGATTTCACCGTGTAAACCACCGATTGTGACGATTTTATCGCCTTTTGATAAAGATTGCTGCATCTGACGCACAGCTTTCTGTTGCTTTTGCTGTGGACGGATTAACAAGAAGTAAAGCACAGCAAACATGACAACAATCATAATGATTGAACCCATACCACCATCCATTCTATTTCACCCCTTTCTAAAGCATTGTAAAGCCTTTCGTTTATGCGTTAAAAGTTTTTCGCATTCGGTTTGTTAAAGCCATAACGCTCAAAAAACTCTTCTTTAAAATCACCTAAACGATCCTCACGGATAGCTTCTCTCACTTGCTCCATTAATTTTAACAGAAAATGAAGATTATGATAAGTTGTTAATCGAATTCCGAACGTTTCATTTGTTCGGATGAGATGTCTAATATAGGCGCGTGTGTAGTTTTTACATGTATAGCAGTCACAGTTTTCATCAATTGGTCTAAAGTCACGCTCATATTTTGCATTTTTCACAACAAGACGGCCTTCACTTGTCATCAAGGTGCCGTTTCTTGCAATTCGCGTTGGCAGTACGCAATCGAACATATCTACTCCGCGAATGGCGCCGTCAATTAAGGAATCTGGCGAGCCGACACCCATTAGGTACCTCGGCTTGTCTGCCGGTAAAAATGGTGTTGTGAACTCTAGTACACGATTCATCACATCTTTTGGTTCCCCTACAGATAAGCCTCCGATGGCGTAACCTGGGAAATCCAGTGAAACAAGGTCTTTTGCACTTTGTTTTCGAAGCTCTTCGTATTCTCCGCCTTGGACAATCCCAAACAGCCCTTGATCCTCAGGACGCTGGTGCGCTGTTAGACAGCGCTCTGCCCATCTGCTTGTCCGCTCCACAGAACGTTTCATATAATCGTACTCTGCAGGATACGGCGGGCATTCATCAAATGCCATCATAATATCAGAACCAAGTGCATTTTGGATGTCCATGGCTTTTTCAGGAGATAGGAACAGCTTGTCTCCATTTAAGTGATTACGGAAGTGTACGCCTTCTTCTTCAATTTTTCTAAATTCACTCAATGAAAAAACTTGGAATCCGCCTGAATCTGTTAGAATTGCTCGATCCCAGTTCATAAATTTGTGCAGACCGCCTGCTTCCTTTACGATATCGTGACCTGGACGAAGCCATAGGTGGTACGTATTGCTTAAGATGATGCCTGCATCCATTGCCTTTAATTCTTCAGGCGCCATTGTTTTGACTGTAGCCAGTGTACCTACTGGCATAAATACAGGTGTTTCAAAGGAGCCGTGCGGTGTATGAACGCGGCCAAGACGTGCACCTGTTTGTTTGCATGATTTAATGAACTCATAACGTATCGGTAATTGCGACAAAAATGAGCCCTCCTGTCTTTGTTGTATGATGTTATTGAATCAGCATGGCATCGCCAAAGCTGAAGAATCGGTATTCCTCTTTAACAGCCTCATTGTACGCTTTTAGTACGTGCTCTCGTCCAGCTAATGCGCTGACAAGCATAATTAACGAGGATTTTGGCAGATGGAAATTCGTGATCATGCCATCAATTGCCTTGAATGTGTAGCCAGGGTAAATAAAGATCGACGTCCAGCCGCTTGAGGCTTTGAACTCACCATCATGTGCACTTGCAATGGTTTCAAGCGTTCTTGTTGACGTTGTGCCGACTGAAATAATCCGCCCGCCTTCCTTGCGAACGCGATTAAGCTCATCAGCTGTTTCTTCATTCATTTCATAAAACTCTGCGTGCATTTCGTGTTCTTCAATACGTTCTGCACTCACTGGACGAAATGTGCCAAGCCCAACGTGCAGCGTAATGAAAGCAATGTGTACACCTTTCGCTTTCAGCGCATCCAGCAGCTCGGTTGTAAAGTGGAGACCGGCAGTTGGCGCAGCAGCGGAGCCAACCTCTTTTGAATAAACGGTTTGATAGCGTTCACGGTCGTCCAGCTGCTCTTTAATATATGGAGGCAGCGGCATTTCACCAAGGGATTCAAGCACTTCATAAAAAATGCCTGTATATTGAAACTCGACTTTTCTTCCGCCATGTTCCATTTCCTCTGTACATACCGCTTTGAGCCGTCCATCACCAAAAGTGATAACCGTCCCCTTTTTCACCCGTTTGGCTGGTTTTACAAGTGTTTCCCAGTTGTCTCCTTCTTCTTGTTTCAATAGAAGCAGCTCTACTTTGGCACCTGTATCCTCTTTCATACCAAACAGACGTGCAGGCAGAACGCGAGTATTGTTTAGAACGAGACAATCACCCGTTTGAAAATAATCGATGATTTGCGAGAATGTATCATGTGTAATCGCACCCGTTTGTTTGTTTAAGACCATCAGTCTTGATGCATCTCGTTGTTCAAGCGGCACTTGTGCAATCAATCTTTCTGGTAAATCAAAATCAAATAGTTCTAGCTTCATTTCCTTCACCTATTCTGTAGTTAACTAGTAAACGTTATTTCATCCGTCCAAAGATATTAAGTAATATGGTTAGTACGATGCTAATGACTATGCATGTAATGACAGGAAAAAAGAATGTTACATTTCCTTTTTTCACAAAAATATCACCTGGAAGCTTACCAACCAATTGAAACACTAATCCTGCGGCAAAAAGGACACCACCTAAAATCATTAATATTTTAGGGAATTCAGTCACGAATCGGAACCTCCATTTGAAAATGTTCATACGCTTCTCTTGTGACGACCCGCCCTCTTGGTGTTCTTTGCAGGAAACCAATTTGCAGTAAGTACGGTTCGTACACATCTTCAATCGTATGTGATTCTTCTCCAATTGTCGCTGAGATCGTATCAAGCCCAACAGGACCGCCTCTAAATTTTTCGATCATACTTAAAAGCAGCTTATGGTCTATATGATCGAGGCCAAGTCTGTCCACTTGAAGACGCTCTAGGGCATCTTCCGCAATATCCTGCGTAATGGCATGATTCCCAAGCACCTGCGCAAAATCTCTTACTCTTCTGAGCAAACGATTGGCAACCCTCGGTGTTCCCCGGGAACGTCTCGCAATCTCTTCGGCAGAGCGAATATCGATCCCAATCTCAAACAGCTCGGCTGTTCTTGCCACAATGTGAGCCAAATCTCTTTGCTCATAGTATTCCAATCTTGCATGTACCCCAAACCTGTCACGAAGCGGCGCTGTTAACAGCCCGACACGGGTCGTTGCACCTACAAGCGTAAATGGCGGTAAATCAAGCCGTACAGAGCGTGCTGTATCTCCTTTTCCAATGACAATATCTAAACAAAAATCCTCCATTGCTGGGTACAGCACTTCTTCAATTGAGCGCTGCAAGCGGTGAATTTCATCAATAAACAATACATCACCTGGCTCAAGAGATGTTAAGATGGCCGCCAAATCACCAGGACGTTCAATCGCTGGTCCTGACGTTGTACGCAGCTGAACATTCATTTCATTGGCAATGATCGACGCAAGCGTTGTTTTCCCAAGTCCAGGAGGTCCATATAAAAGGACGTGATCAAGCGTTTCCTGCCTCATGCGGGCAGCTTCAATAAATACGCTGAGGTTATCCTTTACTTTTTGCTGACCGATATATTGGCTAAGTGTCTGTGGCCGCAGACTTTGCTCAATGGCTGATTCATGGTTGTCTGCTTCAGTTGAGACGAGCCGTTCATCCATGAGACATCACCCTATTTCAACATTTTTTGTAAAGCTTTTTTCACATATTGATCGGTTGTGAGATTCTTTTCTTCTTTTAATAATGGAAGAACCTTTTTGATTTCACGATCACCGTATCCAAGGACACTTAAAGCTTCAAGCGCTTCATCTAATGCAGTTTGCTGCGTTTCGACCTGAATGTGGTCCTCGTGATTAAATAAGTTGCCAATCATTTCTGGCACCACATCTGCAAGTTTGCCTTTTAGATCCAGAATGATTTGACGTGCTGTTTTTTTGCCCACACCAGGGAATTTAATCAGGAATGCTTCATCTTCACGTTCTATTGCTGAAATGACAGCGCCAGGATCGCCGGAAGCAAGAATGGCAAGTGCGCCCTTTGGCCCAATTCCTGTGACATTTAACAGTTTTGTGAACAGCGCTTTTTCTTCTCGTGTTTGAAAACCGTATAACGAAAATGCGTCTTCCTTTATGTAATGATACGTATAAATCGTTTCTTGTTTATTTACTCGATAGATAAACGGGTTTGGGGTATAGACTTGATATCCCACTCCGCCGTTTTCAATGACAACATATTGCGGGCACACATAATCAATGGTCCCTTTTACAAACTCTATCACCGTTTTCACCTCTTTGACTGTTCTTCATTGTAACATAAATCGAAGAGAAAACCGCAATAAAAGTTAACATACGTTCGCTCAATACATTTTTATGATGAAACCACGAAAAACAGCTTGCGGCCTTCACACCAGCAAGCTGTTACACGCTTTAAAACGATATTTCATTTCGGTAAGGCTTCATGACTTCAAGCACATGCTCAAATTCATCCTTTGTTCGAAAAGGAATGCCTTGCTCAAGCTGCTTTTCCACATGACTTTCTAAACGGGACGTATCAATTTGAAAAAAGAGATGAATAGGCTCCGCCCAGCCGTCAGGCCTTCCATGAAACGTAGAAATCACACCGTCCTCTGATAATCCGATATATCCATTTGCTTTACTTAATGGAGAGATATCATCAATTTGCTTTCTAAAAAGGGCAAAATCCTCTTTTTGTTCTATCAGCGTCCATCCTTTATACTGCGCCCAGAATGTGTCTTTGTCTTCTAATGATGCCCGGTGTCTTTCAATACTCACATCGCCGTCTAGATAGACTTTTTCAAGCTGGACGGTGATAGAGTTTGACTGCTTTTGCAAGTGTTCTTTTCCTTCCATATCCGCAGCGAAAAAAAGCACACTTGTCATGATAAGTCCTGTAACGAAACATTTCATCTTCACTTTCACTATTTACACCTCTTTAGAACATGAGATCGATGCATGACATATGTAGTTTGACCCATTTTTCTAAACATTAACCAAATCAATCATTCAAATGTATGGTAAGAGTCTTTCGTTGTATCCTTCATTCGTAAATGTTATGTTTTATACAATCCATTGCTTTATCGAATGACACGGTTTTTTCATCATTCGTTTTTCAGCCGCATAAACTGAAACCAAAGAAGGTGAAGTCAATGTCAGATGTCAAAAGATTAGCCGAATCGATTCAGTATCATGAAGAAAAACGTTTTCATAAGCTTGCCTATAAACCGGCAGAGCTTGAGCTGTGCGGCAAAGGAAGAAGTGCCTATGTCTTTTTATACAAAAAAGACGGCAAGAAAATGGCACTAAAAGTCTTTTTCCCTTCTTATCAGCATATTGCCCGCAAAGAGGCTGCCATTTACGAAAAACTTTCTGGTTCGTCTTACTACCCTGAGATTTATGAGTCTGGGGATCAGTATATTTTAATGGAATATATTAAAGGCTACACATTCTATGAATGCCTTACAAAAGGAATTCCTATTAAAAAACAAATGATTGAACAGGTCGATGATGCGCTGGAGGAAGCGCGCGAGAAAGGATTGAATCCTTCTGATATCCATCTGCGCAATCTGATCTTAACAAAAGAAGGAAGGATCAGGGTCATTGACGTTGCCAGATTCACGCAAACGAAAGCATGTCATCAATGGGATGATTTAAAAGCCGCTTATGCCTATTACCAAAAACCTTTTTTCCCTAAAAAAGCACCGCGTCTGTGGCTTGAAGTGATTGCATATTTGTATAAAAAAAACTGGCTGTCCCGCGGGCAGCTTAACAATCGAAACGATTTTTCTGCATAGTGAAAGCCGCTCTCTTTGAGCGGCTTTCTGTTGTTATTCTGTTTCTACATGGATACTATTGACGTTTAATAGGTTAATGATTTCATTATTCAGCTTAAACCAATGATTGGCTTCTTCAATTTTTTTATACACATCATAGGTAGCTGGACGTTTCAGCTCGAAATCAAGCACTTCCCCATTGTTCATATGAAATGTTACCTTAAATACTTTCATCATAAGATCACCTTCCACTCTTTCTTGTTCGCTGGTCAAAAAGATCAGCTCTTTTCATTCATTCTCTATTCAACTCGTTTCCCCTCCTTGTTTCCATTCAAACCCAAGAAGTTTAAATTTTGTTTAAATTCACACAGCATATCTATCTCTCATATCTGAAAAGAAGTATATTGCTTAAAAAGGAGGCTGCCCTTGATGAAGCAGAAAAAGAAACGAACACCTCCAGAAGAACAAACAGTCTTTTTTCATTTAACAGATGCTCTCATTCCGAGTGTGGACATGATGGCATATGCAGTAAAGGCATTTTTTCACCTTTTAAGAAAAGCCTTTTCAGCCGTTTGATAAAACCCCGCACTGCATGCGTGCGAGGTTCTTTTTTTAGGGCTGATAAATTTGACTTCCCCCGCTGACAAACTCCTTCGCCTTCTTTTCCATCTCTCTTTTCACTTCTTCAGATTGATTGCGGATATCATGGGAAATTTTCATACTGCAAAACTTCGGTCCGCACATCGAGCAAAAGTGAGCGGTCTTAGCGCCTTCAGCAGGCAATGTTTCATCATGGAACGCCAAGGCTCTTTCTGGATCCAGTGACAAGTGGAATTGGTCCCGCCATCTAAATTCAAATCTCGCTTTTGATAATGCATCATCACGCTTTTGAGCAGCAGGATGTCCTTTTGCTAGATCAGCGGCATGTGCGGCAATTTTATAGGCGATCACGCCTTCTCTCACATCTTCTTTGTTCGGCAGACCTAAATGCTCTTTTGGCGTTACATAGCACAGCATTGCTGTTCCGTACCAGCCGATCATGGCAGCGCCGATGGCGGATGTAATGTGATCATACCCCGGCGCGATATCTGTTGTAAGTGGCCCTAACGTATAAAATGGCGCTTCATTGCAAATATCCATTTGCTTGTCCACATTCTCTTTGATTTTATCCATTGGGACATGACCAGGCCCTTCAATCATTACCTGCACATCATGTTTCCAAGCGATCTCTGTTAACTCGCCTAACGTTTCCAGCTCTGCAAACTGCGCCTCATCATTGGCATCAGCAATCGAGCCTGGTCTAAGTCCATCTCCAAGAGAAAAGGCGATATCATACGTTTTCATAATTTCACAAATGTCTTCGAAGTGTGTGTAGAGGAAATTCTCTTGATGATGAGCAAGACACCATCTTGCCATAATCGCACCGCCTCTTGAAACAATTCCGGTCACCCGATCGACTGTGAGCGGAATATATCTTAATAGCACGCCCGCATGAATCGTGAAATAGTCTACACCTTGCTCTGCTTGTTCAATTAATGTGTCCCTATACACGTCCCACGTCAAATCTTCTGCTACTCCATTCACTTTTTCAAGGGCCTGATAGATAGGAACGGTTCCTACCGGGACTGGGCAATTCCGAATGATCCATTCTCTCGTTGTATGAATATCCTTTCCAGTAGACAGGTCCATCATTGTGTCTGCCCCCCATCTGATCGCCCACGTCATCTTTTCTACCTCTTCATCAATGGATGACGTGACAGCTGAATTGCCAATATTCGCATTGATTTTGACATGAAAATTCCTTCCGATAATCATTGGTTCACTTTCTGGATGGTTAATATTCGAAGGAATGACGGCTCTTCCGCTCGCTACTTCCTCTCTAACGAACTCAGGGCTTAGTTCTTCTCTTATTGCGATAAACTCCATTTCAGGCGTAATGATGCCTTTTTTGGCATAATGCATTTGCGTCACACAGGCACCTTGTTTCGCGCGGAGCGGCATATGATGAAAATCAGTCTGGACAGAATGGAAGGACTCCTTCTCCCTTGAACGATATCCGTTATCTTCCGGTTTTACATGACGCCCTTCATAGCTTTCTGTATCTCCTCTTTCTTCAATCCATGCTGCCCTAAGACGCTTTAATCCCTTTGTGACGTCAATATGAACGTTCTCATCGGTGTACGGTCCACTCGTATCGTATACACGGACTGGTTCATTTTTTATGTCGCCCGCCTCTGTCACAGTATGCGAGAGCGCAATCTCTCTTTTTGGCACTAAGATATCGGGTCTTGATCCTTTCTCATACACCTTTCGGCTGCCGTCAAAGCTGGATAATAATGATTGGTTGGATGGGACACTTTTCTTTTCTTTCATTTGCTGTTCTCTCCTTTTCTTCTTGTCACCGGACAGGATGGAATCAGCACCAGCAAAAAACCAGGCTCTATTGAAAGAACCTGGTTTCGTCGTCAGAAATAAACATGCATATCATTGATAATGATACATGCATCATCTTCAACTTCCCCACGCTGGTACGAGCCAGATCAGGTCCAAAGGGTTAAGAAGCTTATGCTTCTCTCTCAGCCCATTTACGGGCACCCCTAGTCACTTTTATTGATTTCCACATCAGTGTAGCACAGAGACATCATGAAAAAAAGAGAATTCAGGAAAATAGTTCCTTTCCCCTACAAGCTTTATAGATCATATTGATATACAGACTTCTATACATGATCTGTCTCTCTCATTTCAATTAAATCTGAAATAATCGTTGATCCTTTCCTCCTATTATGTATAATTAATCTAAACGGAGAATTTTTATACAATTTATTCAAAGGAAGTTCTAGTCGATTGCAAACATTTCTCACATTTATCGTCGTAGGATTCTCAATTGCTCTGCCTGTTGGAGCAATCACGGTTGAAATGACAAAACAGGGACTCAAAAACGGATTCTTTCATGGTTTAACTGTCGGAGCAGGCGGTATGACCATAGACTTATTACTTATTTTGGCTTTATATGCTGGATTTGCTCAGTTTTTATCTTTGCCGTTTGTTCAAATCCCGCTCTGGCTGATCGGAGCTGTATTTTTAATGATTCTCGCATACGATTCCATTAAACATGCGGATCAAGATATCCATTTAGCAGGAGAAAAGGTCAATAAATCATTCGCAAAAACGTATCGAAACGGCTTGCTCGTGGCGGTATCTCCTGGAAATCTTGTGTTCTGGGTTTCTGTTTTTGGTGCTGTACTTGCGGATGCTTATACAAAAACAGATTCATCTGAATTTATGCTGGCTGCCGGCGGTATTTTGGCAGGGATTCTCCTTCATGACATCGGTCTTCTCACACTTGTATCCTTAACAAGAAAAGTAATGAATCGGACGATGATCAAGTGGACATCCATTATTGCTGGTATTTTATTACTAGGGTTTGGCTGTTATTTCTTTTACGAATTTTATATAGGCATCAAGGTTTATTTTTAAGAAAAGGCTAAAGTTCATGATGAACTTTAGCCTTTTTGATGTCAAACTACCGGGTCATGCCTGTTTGGCCTGTTTCAAATTGCGTTCTTCTCATATCTCTAAAACGTGTGAATGCACCTTCATCTTTGATGACTTGGACTGCTCTTCCATCCGCATAACGAGTCGCTGCTTCTTCTACTTGTGATACGCCTTCTGATGTCAGGCGACCATCTGATTTAATGGCAATATACACATTCTCATCCGTCACCATGACTTGAGAGTCTGCCACGTGATTCATTTTATTGACGCGGTTGGCAATTTTTCTTGAACGCTGGATGTTCTCTTGTTTATCGTAGCCTGAGAACGACATTTGGTTATGATAGTTCATATCTCCATGACTGTAGCGTCCATCACCACCTGTGAGAGGCATTCGATCATCAGCTTGAGGACGTGTACGGTAATCAACATTCGTTGTATTTCTGCCGTTCATTCCCTCCATGAGTTCAGAAACTGGTCCTTGATGATCCTGATTGTTGTCTTCCGCTCGTTGATTCGAATGATAACCAACCGGCTGGCCTGATTGATTATGACGTGTATCGACACCTGCATTATTATTTGCACCACATGCCGTTAAACCAATAGGAAGAAGCACTAATGCGATTGTTTTTTGCCATTTTTGTCTCAAACGAAAAACCCCCTGTACAAATTCAATCTCATGAGCGCGAAACAGGCTCTGTTTTAGCATGTACAGTTATGAAAAAAATCAAGCTGTCAGTTATAAACAAAAAAAGGAACGATTGAGATCGTTCCTTCTGTCATTAATCTTCTTCTTCTTCCTCCGGCCTTGCAAAAACGGATTGACCTGGATATGGCTGCATATAAGGCTGAGCTGGATAAGCCCCCATTTGACCATAAGGAACAGGATTTGGATAATGCCCTGGCCAAGGCTGATGATGCTTCATTCCATCATCGCATCCGCAGTCTTCCTTGCCATATGCTGGATTTGAAACGTTTGGATAAAAGCCTTGATTTGCATTGGCATTTGCGTTGGCGTTTGAATGCATATGGTGATGCCAGTGATGTCCGTCGTTTGCATGGTGCTCATGATTTTCCCCGTAGTAAGCTGGCGCTTGATACGCAGGATAATACGGATGAGCCGGGTATGGATATGGCATCATGTGATGGTGATAATACGGCTGGATAGGATAACATAGGCCTGATCCCGGTAAGATTGGCGATGCCGGCACCATTTGCTGCGGATATGGATACATTGCTGGCATGTAATGACCATAACCATAATAAGGATCATATGGTTCATGATGATGGTGCTGGTGATGATGCTCCTTATTTTCAGCTATTCCTCCTACCGCTGCCCCTCCCACATTTGGCATTTGCGGGAAATTAGGAAGGTTTGGGTAATTGCTATTCTCCATATCTTTTCCCTCCTCTTTTTGATGCGGAATATGAATAAACGGATCATACCCCTTTGCCACTTCTTCTTTTAGATGACCTTTATTTTCATGATGAAAATGGTCCTTGTTATCTTTATGTTCCTTATTTTCATGATGAAAATGGTCCTTGTGGTCTATATGTTCCTTATTTTCATGATGAAAATGATCCTTGTTATCTTTATGGTCTTTATTTTCATGATGAAAATGATCCTTGTTATCTTTATGGTCTTTATTTTCATGATGAAAATGATCCTTGTTATCTTTATGGTCTTTATTTTCATGATGAAAATGATCCTTGTTATCTTTATGGTCTTTATTTTCATGATGAAAATGATCCTTGTGATCCTTTTTGTCATGAACGTGATCTTTTTTCTCATGATGATCTTTTTTGGGAGGAGGCGTGAATGGCTGGTAGAGATTGGTCTGATAATAGTTCACATCGACTTGCGGAAAAACTGGCTGCTCGATCTTTGGCACTGGCGGTACATAAGGTACCGGTTCATTTGGCTTTTCCTTCGGTTTCGTATCTTGCACTTGCACGACATCTTTTGGCTTTTCTTTCACATACGGATGTTCTTTCGTTTTTGGCATTTCTTTTGCTTTGTGATGATCTGTTTTCACAGGAACACCACTAGATGGAATTTTAATCTTCATACCCGGCATGATCAAGTCAGGATTACTGAGCTGTGAATTTAGTTTTTTCAATTCTTGAAAGTCGACTCCGTATTTCTTTGAAATTTTCCAAAGGGAGTCTCCTTTTTGCACAATATGAATTTTCAACGTTTTCCCCTCCTATGCAAAACGTGAACGTAACGGTTATGTCAGAAGTACAATATGTTTCAACATAAATTTATGCCTATTTACAAGCCGATATGATAAAAACTTGTTTTCTGATAGGAGGGGCTGATTCATTATTTAATGGCCAGCATTTTATTGAGTGCAAGCAATGCGTCTTTCGTGATGTCTTCATTGACCTGTATCAACCCGGCCGGCTGACCCTTATCAATGCTTTCAAGTGACCATAACAAATGAGGCAGATCAATCCGGTTCATAGTCAAACATGGACACATATCTGGGTTGAGGGATTCAATTTGTTTATCTGGGTGCTGCGCTATGATCCGTTTGACTAAATTCATCTCTGTTCCAATCGCCCATTTGCTTCCTGCTGGCGCCTGCTTGATCGTATCAATAATAAATTTCGTTGAACCTGCTAGGTCAGAAGCCCTTACGACCTCATGCGTGCATTCAGGATGGACAAGAATTTGAATGTCACGGTCTTTTTTTCTCATTTCTTCTATATTTCGAACGGTAAATTTCTCATGTACGGAGCAATGGCCTTTCCATAAAATCATCTTAATACGGGAAAGCGGCTGATCGGTGATGAGCTTTTCTTCTATCTGATCCCACACAGCCATTTCTTCTAGCTGAATACCTAAATCAAAAGCCGTATTACGTCCTAAATGCTGATCAGGGAGAAAGAGAATCCGCTCTTTTTGTGTCAGTGCCCACTCGAGTACTTTTTTAGCGTTTGACGAAGTAACAGTTGCCCCGCCATGCTTGCCGACAAATGCTTTAATATCTGCTGTTGAATTGACATACGTAAGCGGAAGTATTGTATCCCCAAACAGATCAGTGAGCTGCTTCCATGCTCTGTCTGTTTGTTTCATGTTTGCCATATCTGCCATTGAACAGCCTGCCCTCATATCTGGCAAAACGACGCTTTGATTCTTGTTTGACAGCATATCTGCCGTTTCTGCCATAAAATGAACGCCGCAGAACACAATGTATTCAGCCTCGTGATTGTCAGCAGCTATTTGCGCTAGCTGCAATGAATCTCCTGCTGCATCTGCAAATTCGATGACCTCATCCTTTTGATAATGGTGGCCCGGTATAAAAAGCTTTGAGCCAAAAGCCCGCTTAATTTCTAACACTCGCTGCTTCATCTCATCCTCAGAGCGGTGTTTATATTCATCTGGCATCATGACTGCATGTTGATTGGCTAATACATTAAGCATGGACATGAGTTGTTCCCCCTTTATGACTGAATTCCATATTCATACTAAAATCAAATGCTGGAGCAGAATGTGTTAGAAAGCCAAGTGAAATAAGGTCGACTCCTGTCCCCCTGTAGCTTGGCAATGTCTCTAGCGTGATTCCTCCTGAAGCCTCTGTCAGAATAGACTCTGGCGTCATTTGTTTAAAACGTTTCACCTCGTCCGGAGAGCAGTTATCAAACATGATGACATCCGCTTTTGCATCAATGGCTTCCATTAGCTGCGTTTCTGATTCAATTTCCACTTCAATTTTCACCATATGACCGGCATATGCTCTTGCTTTCTCTACAGCTTCACGGATAGAACCGCATGCCGCAATATGATTATCTTTAATCATCACCCCATCCGATAAGCCAAAGCGATGATTCTTTCCACCGCCTGTCTTTACTGCGTATTTCTCTAACATACGCAAGCCGGGTGTCGTTTTTCTCGTATCACAAATCGTAATAGACGGGTCACCTAATCGCTGCACCGCCTCATGTGTTAAGGTGGCGATACCTGTCATTCGCTGCAATAGATTTAAAATGACTCTCTCTCCCTTTAATAAGTCGTTGACTGGGCCCTTTATTTTCGCCAGTACAGCACCTGAATGAATCCAATCACCTTCTTGAAAAAACAGCTCAGTTTGAATCTGTTCATTCAACAGGCGGTACCCTAGATCAATTACTTGTGATCCTGCCAATACACCAGATTGTTTCGCAATGATAAGAGCTGTTCCTTTCTTATTTCCAAAGATGGCATCAGCCGATACATCTCCAAAGCCAATATCTTCTGTGAAAAAATGAGTGAGCATTTGTTTTAACTGTAAACGTTCCATTTGGCACCGATCCTTTCATTTTTGATGATATGAATGTGACCTTTTTCATGAACAATCTGCCTGCCCTGCCACAACGCATCGCTTCGCTCTGGATAATCCATTCGATAATGGCCGCCTCTGCTTTCTGTACGAAGTAATGCAGATTTAGCAAGGCAAATCGCTAATGCCCATTGATTGCTTAATTCGATCTGTTCATTTGTGATATCCTTCACATTAATTTGCTGAAAAGTGACATGTTGTAACGAATGAAGCAAAGTCTGCAAGCCCTTTTCATCTCTCACAATGGCCGCAAATGTAGTCATCCATTGTCTCAGTTGAGATGTTGAAATCATTGGGACCATCCATATTTCTTGAATTGAAAAAGGTGGACTTGTTTCTTTCTGTTTAGGCAGTTGTTCAATTCTCTGTGCCGCTTTGCTGCCTAACACGAGACCTTCCAGAAGAGAATTACTCGCCAATCGATTCGCACCGTGTAAGCCAGTACAGGCCGCTTCTCCAATTGCAAATAGCGCTGGAACAGTCGTTTCTCCATATTCATTGACGCTGATTCCGCCCATTAAAAAGTGCATACCGGGGGAAATTGGCAGCCTGCCGCTTGCCATATCGACGCCTGCACGCTGACACATCGCATCTATTGCTGGAAAACGAGTTGAAAAATACGGAATATCATGGATGTTAAGATACAATTGATGACCTAATTGCTGCTCATGAAAAATAGCTCTAGCGACCACATCTCTAGGTGCTAAATCAGCTTGTGGGTGAATACCTTTCATGATCCGCCTGCCTGTTTCATCTTCTAAATAAGCTCCCTCTCCCCGTACTGCCTCTGAAATGAGACCAACTGCTTTTCCAGCGATTGTTAAAAGAGTAGGATGAAATTGAACAAATTCGATATCCACTAATTGCGCCCCAGCTCGATAGGCCATCATCAGCCCGTCTCCTGTTACAGAAGGATCATTTGTGTTTGTCTCATATAGGGAGCCGCAGCCGCCAGTTGATAAAACAACGGCATCTGCGGTCATCGTATGTACGTGTCCTGTCTTGTCTTTCCATACAACACCCGTACATGTCCCTTTATGAATCAATAGATCAATGACATGATGATATTCGTATAAATGAATATGTGAGCCAAGCTGACTTTTTAGATACTGCACAAGGGTTTTGCCTGTTTGATCTCCTCCTGCATGCAAGATGCGATGAGTGGTGTGTGCTCCCTCTTTGCCTAATTGCGGCTCTCCCATCTCATCTTGATCAAATGGACAGCCTTCTGCTACGAGCTGCTCCACAAGGTGTTTTCCAAGTCTCACGATTTCCTGTACGGTTCTTTCATCATTGTGATCACAGCCGGCAGCTAGTGTATCTTGCACATGCTGCTGAACTGAATCATGTGCTGAAAAGGCAGCAGCGATTCCTCCTTGTGCCAGCATGGAATTACTAGATGAAAATTGTTTTTTTGTCATCATGATGACCTGGCAGCTTTTCGAAATGGTTTTTGCAAAGGAAAGCGCTGCAATGCCTGATCCCACCACAATGACTTTTTTGATTGATGACACCATCGCCCCTCCTGTCATTTACACCTGTCTTGACACATATCATTACACAACACTAAAATAAATACAAGAAAAAATTTTCACACGGGAGATGGATAGGTTGGTTTATTTAGATTACGCAGCTTCTACACCTGTTTCAGAGGAAGCACTGCATGTTTTTGAGCAGCTAAGTAAAAATTTCTACGGAAATGCAAGCAGTCTTCATGATGCTGGGGGAAAAGCAAATGACATATTGACTTACAGCAGACAATCACTCGCTGCCATGATCGAGGGTGAACCAGATGGAGTCTACTTTACAAGCGGTGGAACTGAATCCAATCTCCTTGCGATTCAATCGATCATCAATGGACTGCCAGCACATCAACAGCATGTCATCACAACTTCAGTTGAGCACCCTTCTGTTCATCATTCAGTTAGCAGCTTAGAGCGTCTTGGCGTAAAAGTCACGATCATTGAACCGAATCAGGATGGAATCGTTACAGAGGACATTCTCAAAAAAGCATTATTGCCTGAAACAGGGCTAGTATCTATTCAGCATGCTAATTCAGAAACAGGGATTATCCAGCCGCTTGCTGAATTAGCGCCTCTTTTAAAAGAAAGGAACATTCTTTTTCATACAGATGCTGTGCAAACATTTGGAAAGATTCGTGTGTCGATCAAAGAACTTGGAGTCGATGCCGTGTCCATCTCAAGTCATAAAGTGTATGCTCCTAAAGGCGCTGGTGCCGTTTATATGGGCGCACATGTTCCTTGGAAACCTTTATATGCAGGTGCAGTTCAGGAAAATGGCTTACGTCCAGGGACAGTGAACGTTCCGTGTATCGGTGCTTTTGCTGCCGCAAGTGAACAAACGATGCTTAGGCTGGATGAACAGCATAAATTAGATAAGCAGCTCCGTGATTATTTTCTTCAGCAGTTAAAAATAAGACAGCTGCCTGTTCGTACACTTCAGGACAATGACAACCGCCGCACGCTGCCTCATATTATTGGTTGTTTTTTTGAAGGGTTTGAAGGACAATATGTAATGTTAGCATGTAACCGGCATGGGATTTGTCTATCAACTGGAAGCGCATGTGCTTCTGGTTATCACCATCCTTCCCCTGCTGTGAAGGCATTACGTGTATCAGATCGTGATGCCCTTCAATTTATTCGACTATCATTTGGATGGCAGTCATCAAAAGAGGACATCGATCAGCTTTTGCATACATTTGAGCATTTGCAAAAGGAAAAGAAGGGAGCTTAGGACGTGGAGCAAGAGAGGAAACTCATTGGCGAAGAAAGAAGAACCGCCATTTTAGAGTGGCTGAAAGAAACAGACACACCGCTTACCGGAAGCTTTTTAGCTAAAAAAGCGGCTGTCTCTCGACAAGTCATTGTACAAGATATTTCATTATTAAAAGCAAAAAACGAACCCATTATTGCCACAAGCCAAGGCTATGTGTATATGGCAGCGCAGCATGCGCCAGAAAGAGAAATTGAACAAATCATCGCCTGCAAGCATGATCCTGCTCGTACAGAAGAGGAACTGACCTTAATTGTAGACTTTGGAGTAACGGTGAAAGATGTGATCATTGAGCACCCTGTTTATGGTGAACTGACGGCCTCTATTCGCGTCAGCACACGGAAACAAGTCGCTGATTTTGTCCATCATATTTCTAACACTGGCGCGTCCTACTTGTCAGAACTAACAGACGGCGTGCACCTGCATACTCTCACTTCTTACAGCCAAAAGCAGCTTGATCAAGCCATTCAAGCGCTGGATGATGCTGGGTTTTTAATAAAAGACTAAAAAAATAGTGTCCTCATGGGACACTATTTTTCATTCGTTAATTCATATGTTTGATAGCTGCCGAGCAGCTTGACCTCACAGCCAATCGCTTCTAATTCTTGAATCGCACCAGGGACTAGGACATCATCCATTTCTTTTTCAATATCAATAATAAATAAATAATGTCCAAGACCTGTTTTTGTCGGACGAGATTCAATTTTTGACAAGTTGAGATTCCGCCAAGAAAAAGCAGACAGCACGCGGTGCAATGCGCCTGATTGGTCATCCTTAGGCAGACTGACCACAATGGTCGTTTTTGGCTTTGATGAAAAACCAGAATTCATTGGGAACGATGCGTTAGGATCTTTATGTAAAATCACAAAACGTGTATGGTTGTGCGGATAATCATGAATGTCTTTTTTCGCAATCGTCAAACCATACGTTTTTGCGGCAATTTCATTGGCAATAGCACCAACAGCTTCATCTGGATGCTCACTGATGTATTTTGCTGCATAGCCTGTTGATTCCACTGGCCGATGAGGAATATGAGGGTACTGCTTTTTCAGAAATTGATGACACTGAGCAATCGCGTGAGGATGCGACTGAATGACATCTAACGTCTCCCAGCTCTCCGCTCTTGATGGGTGGACAAGCAAATGCTGCCGAATTGGTGCTGTCATTTCCCCCACAATGGACAGCGCTTCTTCATGAATTAAATAATCAATCGTTAAGTTCACAGATCCTTCGAGTGCATTTTCAAGTGGAACGACCGCCAAATCGACTTCGCCCTTTGACACAGCATCCATACATTGCGGAATTGTTGCATAGGCACGCTGCACTGCATCTTTTGGAAAACAAGAGCATACGGCCAAATGAGTAAATGTTGCCTCTGGTCCAAAATAACCTACAGTTAATTGCTTCATCTGCTATGATCTCTCCTTTTACGCCCCAGAACCTAGAATTTCGACTTTTTCGACAAATTCAAGCTTTCTTAATTGATTCATGACGGTGTTGATATCATCTGCCATACCTGCCGTACTAATTGATAGGGTGACATTCGCTCTTCCTTGCAGCGGAATCGTTTGGTGAATGGATAACACATTACAGCCCGAGTCAGCCACAATTTGAAGCAGCCTTGACAGAGCCCCAGACCGGTCCTCAAGGTGGAAAAACAATGTGATGATCTGCTCTTTCACCATTGTATAAAATGGAAAAACAGCATCTCGGTATTTGTAAAAAGCACTGCGGCTTAAATCCGCTTTTTGAACAGCATCGGCAACTGAATCCGCTTTTTTGCGATCAAGAAGCTTTTTGACCTCAAGCGTTTTTCGCATCGCATCTGGAAGTACATCCTCTCTTACTAAATAGAACGTTTCTTCTTTCACCTGTTTTCTCCCCTTTTAAAAACGGGAGAGTCCATGGTCTGGACCCTCCTTTTGATCAATCAATAAATTCGAATTCAAATTCAAGCAGACGAATGATGTCGCCATCTTTTGCACCGCGCTCACGCAATGCATCATCGACACCCATTCCGCGCAGCTGTCTAGAGAATCGTTTAACGGATTCATCTCTTGAGAAGTCTGTCATCTTAAAGAGTCGCTCAAGTGCTTTACCCGTTAAGACAAACGTGCCATCAGGATCTCTTGAGATCTCAAATGGTGCATCGCCCTCATCAAATCTGTACATCACGCGGTTATCCGACAGCTCCTCTTCATTATAAAGCGGGAATTCCGGTGTTGTTTCAAGCTGATTGGCAATTTCAAATAAGAGCTCACGAAGCCCTTCTCTTGTGATCGCACTAATCGGGAACACTTTATAGTCATCCGTTAATTTTTCTTTAAATGCCGCTAGATTGTCAGCTGCATCTGGCATGTCCATTTTGTTCGCAACAATGATTTGCGGACGCTCTGTCAATCTCATATTGTATTGCTCAAGCTCTTCATTAATCGTCACGTAGTCTTCGTATGGGTCACGCCCTTCAAGTCCAGACATATCAATGACATGAACAATGACACGTGTACGCTCAATATGACGTAAAAATTGATGACCTAAGCCAACGCCTTCGTGCGCTCCTTCGATCAGTCCTGGCAGATCCGCCATAACAAAGCTTCTGTTATCGTCTGTTTCAACAACTCCGAGGTTCGGCACAAGCGTTGTAAAATGATAATCCGCAATTTTTGGTTTCGCAGAAGAGACAATCGAAAGCAGCGTTGACTTCCCGACACTTGGGAAACCAACAAGTCCAACATCTGCAAGTACTTTTAATTCTAAAATGACGTCACGTTCTTTACCTGGCTCACCGTTTTCAGACAGCTGTGGTGCAGGGTTTGCTGGTGTTGCGAAGCGTGAATTTCCACGTCCGCCACGTCCGCCTTTGGCAATCACAGCCCGCTGCCCATGCTCTGTCAAGTCAGCTAGTACTTGTTCCGTCTCTGCATCTGTCACAACCGTACCCGGCGGAACTTTGACAATCATTTCTTCTGCATTTCGGCCATGCTGGTTTTTACTCATTCCGTGCTCACCGCGGTCAGCCTTGAAATGACGCTTATAACGAAAGTCCATTAACGTTCTAAGTCCTTCGTCTACTTCAAATACAACATCTGCACCATTTCCGCCGTCGCCGCCTGCTGGGCCGCCCTTTGGTACATATTTTTCACGACGGAACGCCACCATACCGTTTCCGCCGTCACCGCCTTTAACATACACTTTAACCTGATCTACAAACATAACTTCCTCCGTTTCTCTGCATCACATATCTCGTTCTTGCCTCAAACAAAGCTCAATCATGGACTCATGAGGCGTCACATGAAATTGCGTTATACTCATACATGGATAGTTTGCGTCATGAAACGCATTTAACGCATCCAAACTTGTTAATTTTCCTTTGAAATCAAAATATAAGATCACATCATTTTCTTCATGATCTATTTGGAAAGTGACCGTTAAATGATTTTCAGTTTTTTGACAAACTGATTGATCGAATATCGAAAACAACTCCTGTGATACCGTTAGCAGCTGCGATTCATATGCTGATAAGTCTCGGGTTTCACCAAGCACTTCATATTCTAAGGTGATAAAATGCGACTCCCAATTAAATGTTAGAAAGTAATAGGCCAATTGGGGAATTTTTAAATTTGAGAGTTTGGATTCATGCTGTGCTTCAATGACCATTTCTTCTATAATTTCAAACACGCGGTCATATTTTTCTAATGTCAAGTTGCCTTTGATCAGCTGTAATTTATTCATCCAGTCGTGTCTTGAACGACTGAGCAGATAGATCAATTCATTTGTTAATGCAACGTGAGTTAATTTTTCATTTTCTTTACTTGGTATCTCTTCCATTATCGCACTCCCAATCGTTTGGTCTCTCTTTTAGGAGTCTTATCATCAATATGTCTCCCTGAATTATAACAGAGAAGACAGCATAGAAAAACACTAGTTATGTGAGGAAAGGTTGTTTTTTCTGATCGTATAGGAGAAAATGAGGCAAAGTCAGCAAACGTTCTTTGATATTTATGGAGTGCATTTTCTTTTATCATCTTCGATACTGCTTGTAAAAAGTGAAAAAAACTCCAGTCAATGACCGGAGTTTTTAGCAATTATTGTGCCGCAGGATATACGCTCACTTTTTTACGGTCACGACCGAAACGTTCGAATTTAACCGTTCCGTCGATTTTAGCGAAAAGAGTGTCGTCGCCTCCGCGTCCAACGTTTTCACCTGGATAGATTTTCGTTCCACGTTGACGATAAAGGATAGAACCACCAGTTACGAATTGACCATCAGCACGTTTAGCGCCTAAACGTTTAGACTCAGAGTCACGTCCGTTCTTTGTAGAACCTACCCCTTTTTTAGATGCGAAAAATTGAAGATCTAATCTAAGCATGAAGTTCACCTCCTATTTTTTTGTTGATATTCTCACATAATCGTGATAATCTCGTTCAATTGTCTCTAAGGAAACGACCATGCCTTCTAAAAGCAGCTGGGCTTTTTCAAAGGATACTGGATCTGTATCAGCTGGCAGTTCAAAAGAGAAATAGCCGCCTTCTTCACCAATATCGAGCAGTGGGTCCAATCCTGTCAGTGCAATAATTGAATTGACTGAGCCGAAAACAACAGCAGATACACCTGCACAAACGAGATCCTGACCTTTTTCAGCAAACTCGGCATGTCCAGTCATCTGAAAAGACGTAATGCTTTCATCTGCTGATGACCGAGTAATGGTTGCTTTGATCATATCACTCACACGCCTTAAGCGTTGATTTTTTCGATAACAACTTTAGTGTAAGGTTGACGATGACCTTGTTTCTTGTGGTTGTTTTTCTTCGGTTTGTACTTGAACACAGTAATTTTCTTACCGCGACCTTGTTTTTCAACTTTAGCCGTTACTGTTGCTCCAGCAACTGAAGGGTTACCCACTTTGACAGTGTCTCCGCCGACAAACAATACGTTTTCGAAAGTTACTGTTTCACCTGCTTCAGCAGCTAGTTTTTCAACATAAACAGTTTGACCTTCTTCAACTTTTACTTGTTTACCACCAGTTTCGATAATTGCGTACATCTCTGCACCTCCTAATAAACTCAGACTCGCCGAATACAGGGGGCCATAGGCTCTTTACACCTGCTCCGCGCGGTTGTAGCACGGGTGCTACATATCCATAACATTAAAAAATATATCAAACTAGACGCAGAATGTCAATGTATTTTCACCATTAGTACGGTAAAAGAAGCTCTTCCATTGAGGAGGTGGTTCTGCGATCTGAAAAATACGCATGGAGCAGTTCATTTTCATCAAGCTGGCTCATTTTTACGCCATCTCTTTCAATAATAATTGGATGCTTGCAGCCCCTTTGAAACCGTGCTATCACTTCGTATACTTTTTCCTCTGCACTTGCTCTCAGCGGAATCAGTTTTTCTACCTTTTGCTCTTTTTTACCGTAATACCGTTCTAGTAAAAAGCGAACCCTGACGTAATGCCGCTGCCTGTGCTCCCTCACGAGTGAATAAGCTAAAAAAGTGAGCAGCACCCAGCCATTGAATTGCAGCGGTGCAAACAAAAGTAACCCTCCTGTCAATAGGCCGAAAAAGACAAGTGAGCCTTTTATTGCTAGGGCATGTGCACGTTGGAAAGGGTAAAAAACAGATAAGAGCAAAAAGAATAATTTTCCGCCATCAAGCGGCCAAACGGGCAAAAGATTCACAAGAAAAATCGCCATATTATAAAAGGTAAACATCATAAAGACGTCGTGCGAGATAAGAGAAGCCTCCATGAAAAGCCATGCCATGAGCTGGAGTGGTACATGCTGAAGCGGCCCGCACAAAATGACCGCCAGCTCTTCTTTTAACGGACGGTTCCCATGTTCCTCTACTTCCACCGTTCCGCCAAATGGCAGTAAAAAAATCCGCCGAATGCGCCAATGATAATAGCAGGCAGCCGCTGCATGTCCAAGTTCATGGACACAGACGATCACGAGCAGACAAAGCAACGGCTTGATTTGACCTGACAGAATCGCAAACGCCATCACAATCCACAGCAGCGGATGGATGTGAATTTTCGTCAGCATGAGCAGCCATCTATTCAAAGGTCATCACCTGAATAGGATCGATAAATTGTTCATTTTGCTTAATGGCAAAGTAATACGTGCCCTTCCCTTGATCATCAAGCGAAATCTGGCCAATTTTTTCACCCTTATCGACAAAATCGTATAAGGCCACATCGGCTTTCTTTAATTGACCGTACCAGCTATAGCTGTTATCTGCATGCTGCACCACTACGGTAAGTCCTGTATCGCTTTTCTTTTTCACCTCGACCACGTAGCCTTCCTTCATACTATCAATCGCTTCAGCTGATGTCTCGACTTTGACCCCTGCTCCATTTTGAGTAAAGGATTCCTGCACTTTACCAGAGGCAGGAACAGCCAGTTCTTGATTCGCTTGTACGTCCTTTTGACCATCTTTTTTCTCGGTTAAAAAGGCCAGCGGATGTCCAACTGTTTTTTCAAACCAGCGGTGGGCAGCAGCAAATTGAAAATCTTGCTCAAAGGTCTGAGTAATCATTGGCTTCAGCTGCTGAAACGGACCTGCCTGACCTTTAAATGAAATGGCTGCAATCAACACAAGGGACGCTGATAATAAGCATTTAAGCACAAAGGTATTAGGGTTAAATAAGGGATGACGGTATTTCTTTGGCTGGTGAGTCGCCGGTTCATAGGAGGTCGAGCCAGAATGCTTTTCTTCCTCTGTCAGCATAACCCATGGCGGGATATCTTCTTTTTTCTTGAAAGCCGTCTTCTTAGGGGGAGCAGCTGACTGCTTTGTTTTGCGGCGCTGCGCGATTTTCTTTCGGTACTCGTCCACTCTTTTCATGAGATCACCCTTTACATACAAACAGTTTGTACATTTTATGTGACAACCTCATCTGATATGCAACAAAAAGACCGATTCTCATCGAATCGGTCTCAGCGGGTAGACAAACCCTCGCATTCGGTGTGAGGTCTGCGCTCCGGTGCTCACGAATGTCAAATTCGCTCCACTCCGTTACTCGCCCTTCCTAGACTGCAAAGGTTTTCTATCACGCTTAAGTGATTATGCTCTTACACCAAAAAATGCTTTCAGCTTTGCAAACATTCCCTTGTTTTCTTCTTCAAATGATTGAAGCGGTACTGATTCGCCTAGTACCCGGCGGGCAATATTGCGATATGCAATCGATACTTTATTTTTAGCATCCATGACAATTGGTTCACCATTGTTTGAAGCCTTAATCACATCATCATCATCTGCTACGATGCCAAGTAGATCAATTGATAAGTGATGTACAACTTCATCCACATCCATTGAATCGCCATTTTTCGCCATGTGTGTACGAATACGGTTGACAATCAAACGAGGCGGTTCGATATCTTCTTGTTCTAACAAACCGATGATTCGGTCCGCATCTCTCACAGCTGAGATTTCAGGCGTCGTCACGACAATGGCCTTGTCTGCACCGGATACAGCATTTTTAAAGCCTTGCTCAATTCCAGCAGGGCAGTCAATGACAACATAATCAAAGTCTTGTTTCAATGATTGAATTAATTCTTTGATCTGTTCCGGCTCTACAGCCGTTTTATCGCTTGTTTGAGCAGCAGGTAAAAGATACAAAAGATCCTCGAAACGCTTATCTTTTACAAGCGCTTGGTGAATTTTGCATCTTCCTTCTACTACATCGACTAGATCATAAATAATGCGGTTTTCCAGCCCCATCACGACATCCAGATTCCGAAGGCCGATGTCGGTATCAACTAGACACACTTTTTTCCCTTGAATTGCTAGTGCTGTGCCTAAGTTTGCAGATGTTGTTGTTTTGCCAACGCCGCCTTTTCCTGAGGTAATCACAATAGCCTCGCCCAATTTCACATTCCTCCCTCAAGCCTTGTCAGATTAGGTCTTATATGAGCCAATTGCTGCAGGCGTTCAATGATCATATTGCCATCTATATCTAAATAAGCACATTCCATTTCATTTCCATCTTCTTTTTGGTCTGGTGCACGGTTAAAAACTTGTGCGATGCGAAGCTGTGTTGGAATCATATGTGATGCCGCAATAACAGCCTGTTTGTTGCCATTACATCCAGCATGCGCCACACCTTTTAATGCGCCAAGCACAAAAATATTCCCCCCTGCGCGAATCGTTCCGCCAGGATTGACATCTCCTATTAATAAAAGATCTCCTTCGACATACAGCACCTGTCCAGAGCGTACAATTTTTGCTACAGAAGTAATTTCGGCCTCTGCTTTTAATCGTCTCGCCTCTTCAGTTGACATGACGTCACTTTCAATTGAGTGGATAACGAGATGTTCATTTTCAGACACCGCTTCGGTCAAACGTGTCTTCTGATCCTCTGTTAAATAACGAAAACCAAGCTTAATATGCACATTGACCTTATGTCCTTCTCTTCCATCTGTATATTGCTCAAGTAATAGAACCTCACGCAAGCCAGAAAGAAGGTCATCAAACGAACAGTCATCATTTAACTGTAATGTTAATCCGTTTTTTGTACCTTTTATCGTCACATATTGCTGTTTTTGAGTTTTCAAGATGCTCACCTCAACAACATACTCATTTCTCCGTAATTGGACAAACTCCTGCTTTTATTCGTCGATCAGTTCTTGTTTCACATGGGTGAAAAAGAGCCTTAGCGGCACAACAAGTATGAGAGACGCAGCAGTATTTAAAAGAATCGTTGGAATAAAGCGTTCGATGACATACGTATTAAACGGCATAATCCCTGGTTGAATTGTCGCTTGAACGCCGTATACATAAAACTCCATCACGGAAACAGCAATAATCGACAGAAAGACGACGACTAACATATTCGTTTGCAGAACTTTAAAGGCTTTTGCTAGCAAATAGCAAAGCGCCCCAAAGCCAAACATATGAACACCAAGTATGCCTGTATATGAAATATCATATAAAAGTCCAAAGATAAATCCGTAAATCACACCGTATTTTTGATTCACAAAAGCAGTCATAAAAACAAGTGCGAGTAAAATGAAATGAGGAGCTAAAATTTGATTCTCTGAAACAAATGGGAGCTTCACTAAATCAACAAAAATGCTGTCAAATACGAAGATAAACAACATGACGAAAGCAAGAAGGACACGTTTCACGAGCCTTCCTCCTTCGTCAATTCAGATGCATCTGCCGTACTTGTGCTGCGATTCACCACAATCACGCGGTCTAAATTGTTGAGTTCAGCCGCTGGTTCTACGTAAATGATCTTTGTCAGGCCGTAATGGTCTGGCTCAATTTCACTCACCTTACCAATCGTCAAGCCTTGCGGGAATACGCCCCCTGCTCCAGATGTTTCAACAAGATCTCCTTTTTTGACATCCCCATCTGCATCGGATTTTAGAATATTCATAGTCAGCATTTTTTTCTTGCTGTCATAACCGTTAATGATTCCGTTGAGTTCTTCTTTGCCCTTTTTCGCAAAAATTTTCGTTGAAATTCTATTATTTTGGTCAGTAGAGCTTAGCAACCTTACAGTCGAAGTAAAATTGTTGAGCTTATCACTTTCAATTTTCCCAATTAATGCACCACTTTCATTTGTGACCGCCATATCTTTGTCAACGCCTTGTTTTTTCCCTTTATCAATCATTACAAAGCTATCCCAAAGAGATGGGTTTCTTGCGATAACAGTTGAGAGAATTGGCGTGTAGTCACGAATAGAGTTCACATAGCCGAGCTGCTTGCGAAGCTTTTTGTTCTCATCTTCTAGTTCTTGAAGTTTCGCCTCATATTGGGTTTGTCCATCAAGTTTTTTTCGAAGACGCTCGTTTTCATCATATGTGTTCTTTAAATCTTGTACGTTCCCATAAATACCGGCAATAAATTGTGATGGTTTATGAAAGACACCTTGAAAAAAGCCTGTCGTATCCCCCACTAATTTTTCCGGCCATGAAGCACCTCTGCCGCTTTTCACTGAAAAACCAATCATGGCCACCAGTACGATGACACAGACAAGGAGCAACATTAATCTTTTATTCATAAAAAACTGCGGCATGTCTTACACCTCTTTAATTACGCCCGATTATCGATTATCTTTTGATTTTCCTTTGAACAAATGAATATGTTCTAGTGCTTTCCCTGTTCCGATTGCCACACAGTCAAGCGGGTCTTCTGCAATAATGACTGGCATTTTCGTTTCATCACTAATGACTTTGTCAAGATTACGAAGCAATGCACCGCCTCCTGTTAAAACAATTCCGCGGTCCATAATATCTGCTGCCAGCTCAGGCGGGGTTTTTTCAAGAGTCATTTTCACTGCATCGACAATTGTTTCCACCGTATCGCGAAGCGCTTTTGCAATCTCTTCTGCCGTAATAGAGATTGTTTTTGGCAGACCTGTTAAAAGGTCTCGTCCGCGAATGTCCATCTCATCATGTACATCAGGCTGCGCAGAACCAATTTCCATTTTAATCGCTTCTGACGTACGATCACCGATCATTAGGTTATACGTTTTACGGATGTAGCTGCTGATCGCATCATCCATTTCATCTCCTGCCACGCGGATTGATTGTGATGTCACAATGCCGCCAAGAGAAATAATCGCTACCTCTGTTGTACCGCCGCCAATGTCCACAACCATACTTCCTGTTGGCTCCCATACAGGCAGGTTAGCACCGATTGCCGCAGCAAATGGCTCTTCAATCGGGTATGCGTCACGTGCACCAGCTTGCCTTGTTGCATCAATAACTGCACGCTCTTCTACAGCTGTAATACCAGATGGTACACATACCATAACGTAAGGTTTACGAGCAAAAAGCCCTTTGCCTTTTAATGCTTGATTAATGTAATATTTCATCATTGTTGCTGTCGTCTCGTAATCTGCAATGACTCCGTCTTTCATTGGGCGTAATGCCACAACATTACCAGGTGTACGGCCAATCATGTTTCTAGCATCATTTCCGACTGCCACTATAGACTTCGTATCAGTTTCCAAGGCTACGACCGAAGGTTCTCTCACAACAATGCCTTTTCCTTTAATAAAAACAAGCGTATTCGCTGTTCCAAGATCTATTCCAAGGTCTTTTGTACCAATTCCAAACATATGTATGTATCTTCCTTTCTTAAACCAAAATTCCCTTAGGGAAAAACTCATAAACTCTATTATATCGTAAAACATTGAAAAAAAAAGTGTTACAAATATCCTTTTTCCTTCAAACTCACAAATTTTTGATCACCTATGACAAGATGATCAAGCAGCTGTATTCCAATCAGCTTTCCACATTCAAAAAGTCGCTGTGTGACTTCAATATCTTCCCTGCTGGGCGTCGGATCTCCAGATGGATGGTTGTGCACACATATAAATGAAGCAGCGGACCGTTTAAAGGCCTCTTTGAAAATTTCACGCGGGTGAACGATGGATGAGTTCAAACTTCCAATAAACACAGTATGTTTATGAAGAACCTGATTCTTTGTATTGAGGTATAGACATACGAAATTCTCCTGTTGTAAAAACCTCATATCTTCCATCACATAGTTTGCCCCATCCTCTGGTGTGCGGATCACATAGCGGTTGTCCGTCGTTTGATGGTGTAATCTAGTGCCGAGTTCTAAAGCAGCTAAAAGAGCGATCGCCTTCGCCTTTCCAACTCCTCGAATCTTCGACATTTCTTCAATTGAGGCTTCTCTTACAGAGCGAAGACCGCCAAATGTTTGCAGAAGTCTTGCGGAAATTTGGAGAACTGATTCCTTTTTTGTGCCTGTCCTTAAAAGAATCGCAACAAGTTCATGGTTTGACATACTGCCGGGACCATATTTCATAAATCGTTCTCTCGGCTTTTCATCTTGAGGAAAATGCTTTAGCAACATTGGGAAATCGTTCATGATGCCCACTCCTTTTAGATTCCTTCCTGTCATCAAAAAGGGGTGATTCCAAATGTTTCGAGCACTCTAACTGTTTTGGCAATAGGGAGACCTACAACGGAAAAATAATCACCATCTATTTTTTGAACAAACAGTGCGCCTCTCCCTTGAATGCCATAGCTCCCCGCTTTATCAAGCGGTTCTCCCGTTTCGATATAGCGGTCTATTTCATTTTGCGTAAGGGTCCAAAATGTCACTTCTGTCTGTTCATAAAATGTTTCTTTTCTATTCTCTGACTGAATTGTGACACCCGTCAAGACTTGATGTGTCTTTCCTGACAATAATTGAAGCATTGAGGCCGCTTCTTCCTTGTCTTTTGGTTTCCCAAGACATTTGCCATCAATTGCAACAATCGTATCTGCACCAATGATCACAGCTTCGGGATATAATGTTTGAATATCATTTGCTTTTTGTTCTGCCAACCATTGGACGTTCTCTGCAGGAGAAAAGTTTCGATTTATTTCTTCTTTTAATTGACTTGCTTGAATGTCATAAGAAAACCCTGCTAGATCAAGCAATTCTTTTCTTCTAGGTGATTGAGATGCGAGAATCAATTGGTTCATGTTTGTTCATCCTTTCAGGGTTTAGCCTAAGAAGTAAGATACCCATTCATCCTATCAAATGTACATCTTACCGACAATTTACGAAAATTCATTTTTCATGTTCCTTCATCATTATGTTGGATGCAAAAGAAAAAAACTAGTCATTTTTTGACTAGTTTGGTTTCTTAAAATATGATTTTACGTATTTAATTGATCAAGCAGTGCCTGCTGAGATTTCCACCCGTTTTCAGCAGTAGGTTCATTTAACAGCTGCACCGCTTTCAGCAAACTGCTTTTAGCTGGTGCGTCCATTGTTTTGGCATTTTCAAGCTCAGAGATCAGCTGCGTAACGTCCTTTTGATCCACATCATCCCCTGCAATGACTTTAGAGGATAATACAGATGCCTTTTCTATTAAACTAGTCAGCTCCTCCGGTACTTGAAATGAGAGCTCCTTGCCTCCCCACGCCTCAAAGTGCTGATCAATCAGCTTCTTCCCAACAGCACTTGTCATGCCCTGTTCTGTCGCAAGCCCAGCAATGACATAATAGCCGTCATCCATTGAGACCTTTTTCCCCGCATATCCGGCTTCTTTTAAACTGCCAACTAATTCATCTGCTCCTTTTTCAGAGGAAAACTTTCCAGCCTGTACGACATATGTTGAAAAACTGCCAGAGGCGCTTTTTTCATCTTTGTTCTCTTTTGATTCATCAGCAGTATCTGCTGGCGGCGCATCCCCGCCCGCTTTCATCGATGATTGATTTCCGGACGCTGAAACGCTGATATCTCCCCCTGATGGATTCTGAGTACCATCTTGGCTTAAGCTAAGTGCAAACACACCAAGGCCTGTCCCAAGAACCACTGCAAACACAATCGTTGTCATCACTCTCTTAAACGGACCGCGGTTTTTACCGAACTTCTGATCAAAGGAGCCTTTTTTCTTTTGATATGGTGTGACGACCTTTGGGTCAGAATGATAAATATGATCAGCTGCGTCATCCCACTGGAAATCTTCTTCTTTCGGTTTAGCCGGTTCTTCCTCGGAAGCAGCTGTCTCCTGTTCTGACTGCCTTTTTTCCTCCCAATTCGAAAACGTCACTTGATCATCCTCTTGGCGTTTTGGCGGCTGATGGTCATCTTCATGAAGCATTTCTTCTTTGCCATTAATATTGACTTTTAGCCCTTGTTTTTTTGCCTGCCTTTTTTTCACTGTCATTCCCCGCTTTCTGACATTGTTTGTAAGAAAGACCTTTTTGTCCAATGAATCAGCGCGAATGTAACCCGTCCTTCTTTCTGTTTCACACTTTAACATAGCGGATAAAAAAAAGAACAAGACTTTTGTCGGCAGAGAAAAAAAGTGTTCGCCAATTTTTTCAACCGGTCGACCCGGCGAACGGGAGCATGACATGAGCTCCATAGAGATACAGCCAAAAAGAAAAAGAGATCGCAGGAACAAAAGGAAATGGCTCATCTAATCGAAAAGAAAAAACCTTCGCATAGACGATTCCAGCGATACACGAGAGGAAAAGAATGAGAAGGAATGGCTTGAATCCTAAGCAAAATGCAAGCACTCCGAACAGCTTGATATCAGCTCCGCCCATGCTATTTGGCTTGAAACGATCTAAACTATAAAACAAGAGAAAGCAAAAAAGAAGCGAAGCCGCTCCTTCCCACCAAATAAGAAGAGGTTCAAGCGTGCGGTATATGACGAAAAGAGGGAAAAAGAAGAGAAACAGCTCGTTTGGCACCCTCATATAAAGGAGATCGCTCACGACAGCAATCACAAATAAACTACAAAGAATCACAAGAAAAAGGCCTTCAAACGAAACACCAGCGATTCTATACATGAGCAAAAAAAGACTGCCTGACAGCAGCTCTATCATTGGATATAGCAAAGACAGCCGAGTGCCGCAATGTTTACAATTCCCCCTCAATAATGCATACGAAACTAGCGGGATCATTTCGCGCAAGGAAAGCGGCTGTTTACAGACTGTGCAGTGAGAACGAGGAAAAAGAATAGACCGCTTAAGTGGCAGCCTTTCACCAACTAGATGAAAGAACGATCCCATGATGATGCCTGCAAGAAACACAAAAATTCCAATCATATATCGCGGCTCCTTCCGAGAATAAGATAGACCGGATTTTACCATGACCCTATTCATTGAGCACATAGCAAAAATATGATTTTGCTTCCCTTCTGCACATGAAAACAAAAAAACGCAAAAGGCATTGAAGCCATTTGCGTTTTTTTGTTACCCGATCATACGATTTCGTATATCTGAAATAAAATAAAGAGAGCCTGTCACAAGAATCACCGCTGAAGGATCATCACTTTTTTTCTGAATGAACTCAAGCACTGTACGAGGGTCATCATCATACGACTTTGCGTCTAACTGACTGCATACATAAAGCTTTTCAGCTGATTCGGCTCTTGGGAAATCAAATGAAACAAAATGGATAGAAGAACTTACAGCTTCAAGCTTTTGAATCATTTGCTTGTACGGCTTATCTTTTAAAGCACTAAAACATACATGCACCTGTTTACTAGAAAAATGAGCTAGTACGGTTTCAATTAAACGGTCGATCCCTTCTTCATTATGAGCGCCGTCTAAATACACTGAAGGCTGATCTTTGACCTTTTCAAATCTCCCAGCCCAAACTGCCTGCCGAATGCCCTCATATATTTGCTCTTCTGTCACGCTAATATAGCCTTCTTGCTCCAGCCATTCAATGAGTAAAACAGCAAGGGAAGCATTTTGCCTTTGATGCGTTCCAATTAATCCTGTTTCAAGCTGCGGATACTGCCCTCTTGATGTGCGTAACGTGAAACGTTCCCCTGTTTCTGTCGGCTGCTGCTCATCAAAGATACAAGTATCATGTAAAGAAATACATTCGGCATTCTTTTCTTTGGCTGTGTTTTGAATGACAGCAAGAGCTTCAGGCTGGTGAACTGCCGTGATCATCGGAATACCCTCTTTGATAATGCCCGCTTTTTCAGCTGCAATTTGTCCAAGTGTGTCACCTAAAATGGCCATATGATCATGACCAATCGACGTAATCGCTGTTAAGATAGGCAGAGCAATATTTGTAGAATCAAGCCTTCCGCCAAGCCCTGTTTCCAAGAGGACAAAATCTACTTGGTGTACATGAGCAAAATAAGTAAATGCACAAGCTGTAATGATTTCAAATTCTGTTGCTGCGCCAAGCTCTGTTTGATCTAATTCATCAACAAAAGGCTTAATCTCATTCACCAAACTCAGCCATTCTTCATCCTCTATAGGCGCTCCGTTCACGCTGATTCTTTCATTAAACGTTAGTATAAATGGGGAAGTGAAAGTTCCGACTGAATAGCCGGCTGCCTGTAAAACAGAACGCGTAAACGCAATGGTTGATCCTTTACCATTTGTACCTGCCACATGTACTGCTTTTATGCTTTGTTCCGGATTTCCTAGTCTGTTCATCAGCCATTTCATTCGTTCAAGACCCGGTTTTACGCCAAAGGCCAGTCTGCTATGAATCCACTCAATCGCTTCATGATAGGTTGTAAACAATGTCATCTCTCATTTCATACGAAATTTTCAAAAAAGACGACTCCATTTCATTAGGAGCCGTCTTTTTAACCTTATGCTTTCAGCTCTTCAATACGCTTTTGAACAGCTTCGCGTTTTGCGACATAATCACGTTCTTTCGCACGCTCTTCTTCTACGACACTTTCAGGCGCTTTTTTCATAAAGCCTTCATTGCCAAGCTTTTTCTGTACTCGTTCCACTTCTTTTGTCAACTTATCAAGCTCTTTTTGCAGACGAGCAATTTCTTCATCTAAGTTGATTAAGCCTTCAAGCGGCAGAATGAGTTCTGCTCCAGAAATGACAGCCGTCATCGCTTTATCACTAGCTGGGACATCTGTGCCAATTTCAAGAACACTTGGGTTCGTGAAGCGTTCAATATATGAACGATTTTTCTCTAAACGTTCCTGAACATCAGACGTAGATGCTTTAATGTAAAGCTCAACTTGTTTGCTCATTGGCGTGTTCACTTCACTGCGAATGTTACGAACAGAACGAATGAGTTCAACAAGCAGCTTCATATCAGCAGAAGCTTGTTCGTTGGAAAGCTCCGGCTTCACTTCAGGCCATGCCGCTACAGTAATGGACTCACCTTCATGCGGTAGATGCTGCCAGATTTCTTCTGTTAAGAACGGCATAAACGGATGTAGAAGTCTCATCGTTTGATCTAATACATACGCAAGGATCGAACGAGTCGTTTTCTTCGCCGCTTCGTCTTCACCATAAAGCGGAAGTTTCGCCATTTCAATGTACCAATCACAGAAATCATCCCAAATGAAGTTGTATAAATGTCTGCCCACTTCACCGAATTCATACTTGTCAGCAAGCTGTGTGACACTTTCAATTGTTTCATTTAAGCGTGTTAAAATCCATTGATCAGCAACTGATTTTTCTCCTGATAAATCAAGCTCATCATACGTTAAACCATCCATATTCATTAAAGCAAAACGGGATGCGTTCCAAATTTTGTTCGCAAAGTTCCAAGTGGATTCAACCTTTTCAAAGCTAAAGCGAAGATCCTGACCTGGTGAACTTCCAGTCGCTAAGAAATATCTTAATGAATCTGCACCGTACTTGTCGATGACCTCCATTGGATCAATTCCGTTGCCAAGCGACTTACTCATTTTACGTCCTTGTTCGTCGCGGATGAGCCCATGAATGAGGACATCTTTGAACGGTTTTTCTCCTGTGAATTCAAGACCTTGGAAGATCATACGGGACACCCAGAAGAAAATGATGTCATAGCCTGTGACAAGCAGATTGGTTGGATAGTAGCGCTTGAAGTCTTCACTGTCTGCATCTGGCCAGCCCATTGTAGAAAACGGCCAAAGCGCTGAACTAAACCATGTATCAAGCACATCGTTATCCTGTTCCCAGTTCTCAATATCTTCTGGTGCTTCAAGTCCAACGTATACTTCTTTTGTTTCTTTATGATACCAAGCCGGAATGCGGTGTCCCCACCATAGCTGACGAGAAATACACCAGTCACGGATATTTTCCATCCAATGTAAATATGTCTTCTCAAATCGGTCTGGAACAAATTGAACTTGGTCGTCCCCTTTTTGCAGATGAATGGCTTCGTCTGCCAGCGGCTGCATTTTCACAAACCATTGTGTCGATAAATACGGTTCAACGACAGCTCCACTTCGCTCACTATGACCAACTGAATGCATGTGGTCTTCAATTTTGAACAAAATGCCTTCCTCTTGTAAATCCTTCACAAGCTGTTTGCGGCATTCGAAGCGGTCCATTCCTTTGTATTGCAGGGCATTCGCATTCATTGTGCCATCTTCATTCATGACAAGAATACGCTCTAACCCATGGCGGTTTCCAAGCTCAAAGTCATTCGGGTCATGAGCAGGTGTAATTTTCACAGCACCTGAACCAAACTCCATATCGACATAGTCATCACCGACGATTGGGATTTCACGGCCTGTAATTGGTAAAACCACTGTTTTTCCAATCAAATGCTGATAGCGTTCGTCATCAGGGTGTACGGCTACGGCTGTATCCCCCAGCATAGTTTCAGGTCTTGTTGTCGCAATTTCAATTGAACCTGTTCCATCTGAAAGCGGATATCTCAAGTGATAAAACGCACCTTGAACATCCTTATAAATCACTTCAATATCAGAAAGTGCCGTTTTCGTTGCTGGATCCCAGTTAATGATGTACTCTCCGCGATAAATAAGCCCTTTTTCATACAATTGAACAAACACTTGGCGAACGGCTTTATTCAGACCTTCATCTAAAGTAAAACGTTCACGGGAGTAATCGAGGCCAAGGCCCATTTTCGCCCACTGGCTGCGAATAAAATCTGCATATTCTTCTTTCCACTTCCACGTTTCTTCTACAAATTTCTCCCGGCCAAGATCATACCGGCTTACGCCTTCTTCGCGAAGCTTCGCCTCAACTTTTGCTTGAGTCGCAATACCGGCATGGTCCATACCTGGAAGCCAAAGAACGTCATAGCCCTGCATCCGTTTCATACGTGTCACGATGTCTTGGAGTGTAGAATCCCATGCATGCCCAAGGTGCAGTTTTCCTGTCACGTTTGGTGGAGGAATGACGACTGTATATGGATCTTTCGTTTTGTCATTTTGTGCTTCGAAGAATTTCCCTTCAAGCCAGTACGTATAGCGGTCTTTTTCAATCGCATTTGGATCGTACTTTGTTGGCATTTCTTGATTATTTGTTCCCATTTGTGTAACCTCCACATTTTTTCGGCTGATGAAACATAAAAAAAAGCCTTTCCATCCTTATAAAAGGACGAAAAAGCTTTTTCGCGGTACCACCTTTTTTCACGAGACACATAAACGTGTCCCATACACTCTAAAGGATAACGGGGTTCTCCCGAATTTCTCTACTTGTTCATTCAAGAAATTAAGCTCACAGGCGACCTTCCAAACAAGTACATCCTAGGAAACCTTTCAGCTCTTGGCTTCCCTCTCTTTAGGGTCTTGCTCGTACTCTTCCTGATCCACGCTTACGATATATCACGTTCATCAGCACATACTCATCTTTTATTAATATTACTAAATGCCTTTTGTTTTCGTCAATCATCTTTTCCGCTTTTCTTCTTCTTTATACAAATTGGGCAGGCACCCTTCGCCCTTTTGCCCATATGATAATAACAAAATGAAGAAGGAGGGCGTTTGATTTGAAGAAGATCAATCCTTACACACTTCCCCCCTGGCTGAGACAAATTCGGGCAGTTGCTTCCCAAGTCGTTCTCCCGATTGCTATATTTCAAGGGTTTCGTACGATCATTTTCCCTACGACATTTGACGTCCTCATTCTAGGTATTCTTATTTTTCTCGCCTGTGCCTTTCATCTTGATTGGTTTTAAAAACACATGCTTATGTACCTGCCCATATAAAGCCAACGCAGCATAACCTCGTCATTCCGCCGATGACGAGGCACTTTGTTCTTCTTCAAGCCGTCTAGCCTGCTCAATCTCGTGAATCTTCATGACGGTCGGCTCAGAATTTTTCATCTGCCAATACGCTCTTAACAGCTGCTGGCAGCTTTCCATTTCATCCTGCCCGCCTGGTTCATAGGCTTTTACTGTATCAAACAGACCTTGCGGATAAGCAAGGTAGCTTAAGAACAAATGCAGTTCTTCCTCCCGAAGAGGGTTTCCTTTTTGATACGTATAAAACAAGGAAGTGCATTCAGGACAAGACGTGGGATAGGTTTTGAAAGTCCGAAAGTAAAAGGTCAGAAGATCATAAATGGGGGCGGCTTTTTTAGACCGCTCGAAATTGGTGAAATGTCCTGTCCCTACATCATTATACAAAAAGTGATGGATCGATAGCTGCCCATGATTTAGCACAACACGCGTTGTCTCTTTGTCTTTCATTTCTTCATGCCAATCTTCTAAACGTTCAAGCGCAAATTCACTGGCAGACATCGCCTCTGAAAAATACATAGCAGCGGCCAGCTCAAATGGCGACATATACCACGTTTGTTCTGCCCGCTCTATGAATCGTTCATACATGTCTTTCTCTGTTTCCCATTTGGTCTTGATTTGTGTGTAATGCGCTTCTATCTCTTGCGCTGTGATATCCATCATGACTTCAGTCCGCTTATGAAGTCTCGCAATCTCTTGAAATAAATATTCATGCTTATCGTCCTGCTCTTCTCTCTTTTCATTCGTCAGCCACGGCATAAGATAGTATGCATACTGGCTTTCCCGATGACTTGAGAAAAAGGAACCGCTCTTCGTCCGATAAATCGGCACAAAGGAGCGATAGCCCTTTGATTCCAGTTCAAGCATTTGTTCTGTAAATTGCATATGCCGGCTGGCTTTTACTCTTTTTAAGGCAAATACCCCCTGCTTTGTATATACTTTGATGACAGCAGGACTGACAGGTTCAATATATTCAGCCTCAAGCCCGTATTCGTATAAGACAGATTGGATTTCATCCACGTTTACTCACCACATTTTCTCGGTCAGTCATCGCTTGCTATGCATTGCTTTTTTGATATTCAGGAATATAAAGAATCTGCCCTTCCTCAAGCTCCGCATCAATCGATAATGAGTTCATGCGAAGAAGCTGCTGCACATTCAACTGATATCTCTCACAAATACGATCGACCGTATCTTCTTGCTGAACTATACATATTTTCATGCGGGAAAAATCTTCCTCCTCCTGCTTAGCGAACAGCTTTGTTAAATAAAGAGAGTTCTCACTGCCAGACGTTTCTCTTACGTCTTCTTCAAGCTCCTCTTCTTCTTGAGCTGACTCATATATTTTAGGTGCTTCCCGTTCATATAACCGCCCGAGCTGATATTCGTCATCGTGCGCTTCTTGCTCAGGCTCCACTTGATCAGCAGGTGACTCAAAAGCCGGATACGACTGTACCGTTTCTTCCTGCTCTTCAGCAGCTTCCGGATCCTTTCTCACTTCCACTTCAAAGAACGGCTCTTCCCGCTCCTCTTCTTCTAAAAGCTTTGGCGGTTCAAAAAATGGCGGTTCCTGCACCTGAGCTTCAGGAATGGATCGATAGCCAGACGCCACCGCTTCTTCTTGGTTATTAGGCTGTTCCGGCTCTTCATGTTCTTCTAATTCTTCCGGTTCTTCGGGTGCTTCCTCTTCTTCCCGCACTAGCTCTATCTCAATTTCTGCTTCCTCTTCTTCCTCTTCTTCCTCTTCTTCCCTCACCAGCTCTATCTCAATTTCTTCTTCCTCTTCTTCTTGTTCTTCCTGTACTGCCTGTTCCTCTTGCTCGGTGCGCGTGTCATGTTGGAATACAGGCTGCTTCTCATCATCCTCACGTTCTTCGCCTTGCAGCTCTTCATGTTCTTCTTGTTCCGGCTGCAAATGATAATCATAGGTCATATCGCCATAATCCTCTTCAGGACGATGGACAAATTCATACGGCTTCTCTACAGGCGCTTCAGGCGTTTCCTCGTCTAACAAGCCCTCAATGGCTAAATCAGCCTGAATGGTGAGCAAACGATTCTCTGTCAGCTGGTAATCAAACGCATCAATAAACACAAACACATCATTTAAATGACTAATTTTGTTCTTCGGAATGGTGATATCGACTGGAAATTGATGCAGAAGCTCCGCCGTTCCGTCTTCTCTGACCTTTACCTCATCAGCTTCCCTGTATGTTGGAAAGGAACTCAATTCACCCAATAGCTCCTCTTGATTTATGTTGTATTCTCCTGTTAGCTCGAGTGAACCTCTAATGGAAACATAATCATTCACTTCTTGAACGAGAATGTCAGGGTCGAGAGAAATTGACAGCAGCTCACTGACTTCCTGTCCGCTTTTGAAATAAATGGATTCTTCTACCGAAAACTGTAATCGATTGTTTTGAGACAAGTCGGTGTCCTCCTTTCATCTAATCCTTAAAAAATAAAATTAGATGTCAATACAGTTGTATGTGAGAGGAAGTGAAAATATGATTGGTTTTCTCCAATGCAAAAAAGCCGATATGTCTCCATATCGGCTTTTGTTTTATCGACGTAGTTTTTGAAAAACCTTTTCTACTGTCTCAATCGTATATTCGATGTCTTCATCTGTATGAGCTGTTGACAGGAATAGTCCTTCAAATTGAGAAGGCGGGAGGAAGATGCCGTGATCGGCCATTTCCTTGTAAAATTCAGCGAATAAAGCAAGATCAGCTGTTTTCGCTTTGTCATAATTGATCACTTCTTCATTTGTAAAGAAGAATCCGATCATGGAGCCCGCACGGTTAAATGTTAATGGAATTCCGTATGCTTTTGCCGCTTTCGAAATGCCTTCTTCTAAACGGTCACCTTTTCGTTTAAATTCTTCATAAGATTCAGGTGTCAGCTGTTTTAGGGTTTCTAAGCCTGCTGTCATCGCAAGAGGGTTACCAGATAACGTTCCTGCTTGATAAATTGGACCACTTGGCGCAATTTGTCTCATAATATCCGCTCTTCCACCATAAGCACCGACCGGAAGACCGCCTCCAATCACTTTACCAAGGCACGTCAGATCAGGTGTGATGCCAAAATAGCCTTGCGCGCAGTGATAATCCACACGGAAGCCTGTCATGACCTCATCAAAAATGAGTAATGATCCGTACTGCTCCGTGATGTCTCTCAGTCCCTGCAAGAAACCTTCTTGCGGAGGGACAACCCCCATATTTCCTGCAACCGGTTCTACAATGACACCCGCGATATCGTCTCCAAATTCTTGAAAAGCAACTTGAATGCTTTCTAAATCATTGTACGGCACTGTGATTGTGTTGCTTGCAGTCCCTTCAGGAACACCAGGACTATCTGGCAGTCCAAGCGTCGCCACTCCAGAACCCGCTTTAATGAGCAAAGAATCACCGTGGCCATGATAGCAGCCTTCAAATTTCACAATTTTATTTCTGCCTGTAAAACCGCGAGCTAGACGAAGTGCACTCATCGTCGCCTCTGTACCAGAGCTGACCATACGAATGACTTCGATGGAAGGAACCCGTTCAGATACAAGTTTAGCTAATTCATTTTCAACTAACGTAGAAGCACCGAAGCTTGTCCCATGTTCCGCTACTCGCTGAATGCTTTCAACGACACGGTCATTCGTATGTCCTAAAATAAGCGGTCCCCATGATAAGACATAATCGATGTATTCATTTCCATCAATATCATAGATCTTAGCGCCTTTGCCTCGTTCCATAAAAATCGGGTCTGTGTTGACTGATTTAAATGCACGCACAGGGCTGTTGACACCACCAGGCATTAAATGCTGTGCTTCTTCAAATGCTTGCTTTGATTTTTCATAGCTACGTCCCATTTCAACGTCCTCCTGTCTATCCGTTCTTTATTCTGAGAGCCATTTTGCTGCATCTTTTGCATGATACGTAATGATGAGTTCTGCTCCTGCACGTTTCATGCTTGTCAGCATTTCAAGAACAAGCTCCTTTTCAGAAATCCAGCCATTTTGAGCAGCGGCTTTCACCATTGCATACTCTCCGCTCACATTGTAAGCAACAACAGGGAGTGTAAATTCATTTTTAACATCACGCATAATGTCTAAGTAAGAAAGGGATGGTTTGACAATTAAGAAGTCAGCTCCCTCTTCTACATCAGATTGCGCTTCTCTTAGTGCCTCTAAACGGTTTGCAGGGTCCATTTGATATGTTTTACGATCTCCAAACTGCGGTGTACTATGTGCCGCATCACGGAACGGACCGTAAAAAGCACTTGCATATTTCACAGCATATGACATGACAGGTACATGAATAAAGCCTGCTTCATCAAGTGCCTCACGAATGGCAACAACAAATCCGTCCATCATATTTGAAGGCGCGATGATATCTGCACCTGCACGCGCTTGGCTGACAGCAGTTTTCGCTAATAGCTGAAGAGATTCATCATTTAAAATTTCTCCATCTTCAACGATTCCGCAATGTCCGTGATCTGTATATTGGCATAAGCAAGTGTCTGCAATGACCACGAGCTCTGGGAAATGCTTTTTGATTTCAAGCGTTGCTCTTTGAACAATGCCATGATCGTGATACGCCTCACTGCCTACATGATCTTTATGATCTGGCACACCAAATACAATGATCGATTTGATGCCAAGATCAACAAGCTCTTGGACTTCTTCTTTCACAAGGTCTACAGAAATGTGATATACACCTGGCATTGAAGAGACTTCTTTTCGTACATTTTCTCCCTCTACAAAAAAGATCGGGTAAATGAAATCAGATGGTCTTAAAAAGGTTTCTCTGACTAATTCTCTCATTCCTGCGCTTGTCCGCAATCTGCGGTGTCTATTAAATTTCATCAATGGTTCAACTTCCTTTCAGATAAACGGCACATCAAATCAAGCATTCCGTCTATCGTATAAGTATCTGGGGTTTCAGAAGAAATCCCGTATTGAAGCAGTGCCTCTTTTGTCAGAGGACCAATCGTCACAAAACAGGTGTCAGATGCAGCCAGCATCGCTGCATCTGCTTCCATCACATGCATAAAAGAATGAACAGTGGATGAGCTCGTAAATGTAATAAAATCAAATGATTGCTTCGTCATTGCCGATTTGAGAGCAGCAATTCCTTCCTCATCCTTGACTGTTTCATATAAAATCCATTCTTTTACCTCTATGCCGAGCGGAATGAGGGTTTCTTTCACCACATCTCGTGACAGATGCCCTTTTGCTACAAACACACGCTCTCCTGGGCGTACATGGTCAAGTAATGCATCGGCCAGCTCTTCCGCTATAAATCGTTCTGGCACCACATCCACCTTTAAGCCGTACTGCTCAAGATAGGCAGAAGTTTTCTCTCCTACAGCAGCCACTTTCAAATGGGTCAAGCTCTTATGTAAATGATGGTCTTTTATGTAATTCAGAAAAAAAGACGCACCATTCACACTCGTGAAAACAAGCCAATGGCTATTTTCTAAGTCCTTTAAAAAGGCCCGCGCTTTTTCTTTTGTGAGCGTAGGCTCAAACCGAATAAGAGAGGTTAAAACCGCATGGCCGTTCAGCGCTTCGATCTTTTGCTGAAACACGCCCGCTTGACGTTCATTTCGAGTGACAAGCACCGTCTGTCCGTGAAGCGATTTGCCTATGCTCATTGAGACAGATCCTTTTTCACCTTGTCGATCAAATCCTTTGCTCCCTTATCAGCCATCTGCTTCGCACACGCTGTTCCAATTGCCTCAGGGTCAGTGCCTGTGACGGTTTCCCGAATAATCGTGTGCCCATCAGCAGATGCAACAAGACCTGTTAGTTCAATTTCATTATGCTCATTCATCGTTGCATAGCCAGCGATCGGCACCTGACAGCTTCCATCCATTTGTTTGAGGAAAGCTCTTTCTGCGAGGACCGTTTTCTTCGTATATTCATTCGTAAATTGGGCGAGAAGCTGCAACAGCTCTTCATCATCCCCGCGGCACTCAATCGACAGTGCGCCTTGTCCAACGGCAGGAAGGCAAGTCTCAGGAGATAAAAATTCCGACACGACCTCTTTGCTCCAACCCATTCTAGACAGACCGGCAGCCGCTAGAATAATGGCATCATACTCTTCATTTTTCAGCTTTTCCAATCTCGTATCAATGTTTCCTCGAATCCATTTAATCTCAAGATCTGGTCTCTCTTGAAGAAGCTGGGCGCTGCGCCGTAAGCTGCTCGTTCCCACAATTGCGCCCTTAGGCAGTTCGCTAAGACTCAGATGATCCTTCGAAATAAGTGCATCCCGCACATCTTCACGCTCAGGAATACAGCCAATGACTAACCCTTCCGGAAGAGCAGCCGGCATATCCTTCATGCTGTGCACCGCCATATCGATATCATGATTCAGCATCGCCTGCTCGATCTCTTTAACAAACAGTCCTTTTCCGCCAACCTTAGATAAGGTCACATCTAAAATTTGATCACCCTTTGTCACAATTTCTTTTATTTCAAAAGAATAAGAAGGGTTTAGTTCAGACAGCTTTTGAATGACCCATTTTGTTTGTGTAATTGCCAGCTTACTTCGTCTAGAACCTACTTTAATTGTACGCAATACGTCTTCCTCCCGACAATGCCTTTAAGACTCATCATTATTGAAACCAATGAAAGGTTGATAAGCTACCAAGCAGAAAATAATTAATCATCAGCACAAGAAATGAAGCGACATTCCAAAATGCCACGATTTTGCCCTGCATATTTCTCACCAATCTGATATATAAGTAAAAACCATATAAAAACAGCATAATAAACGAACCAAGCACCTTTGCATCTGTCCAGTACAACGTATCATACGAAATATATGCCCAAATGATGCCAAGAATTAAACTAAGCAAGAGCATTGGCACCCCAATAATGTTTAATACGTACGCCATATGATCGAGCTTTGATAAGTCTTCAATTCTCAGAAGCCATTTTCCCCATTTTTTCTTTTTCAGCAAACGATATTGAAAGAGATAAAGCAGTGAAAACGCAAATGAAAGTGAAAAGGCACCGTAGGATAAAATCGCCATCGTAATATGAATCACGAGCAGTTCACTCGTCAGCTTCCCCGTTAGTTCTGCTGAATGGAGATCAGATGGTGTAAAGGTGTGAATCGCCATCATGGAAAAACCGATCACATTTGTAAAAAAGACAATAAATTCAACGCGCAATACCTTTGTGAGCACAAGAGAAAGTGTCACAAGCACCCACGTATAAAAATATAACCCCTCTGCTACATTCAACACAGGGAATCGGTCTGTTTCAATCATAATATAGAACATGTAGACTGTTTGCAGCAGCCAGACAATAGAAAGCAACCAGAAAGCCATTTTTCCAGCCTTCCGGTTGTGTTGAAGAAAATCTATGAAATAGAACAAGACACTTAGTGCATAGATTAAGATCGTCGCTTCATTGAGTCTCGCTACAATGGATTCCATCATCGCTTAATCACTCACTGGCAACTGTAGCAAAGCCTTGTGCCATATTTGGTTTGAACAGCTGAAATGATCCTTGCTCCACCTGCATTGGCTCCACCTTTTGCTCTTCATCTTCAACCTGTAAATCAAAGATTTCTTTAAAGAGTAAAAGCTTTTCCTCTGCATTCGGCTCCGCGGCAATTTCTTTTGCCTTTAAGATAGGATCTTTCAGCATTTGGTTAATGATGCTTTTCGTATGTTTATTTAACAGCTTCATTTCACGGTTTGTGAGGTTTGGAAGCTTCCGCTCAATACTCTGCATCGTATCGGCTTGAATTGTGAGTGCCTTTTCTCTAAGTGCAGAAATGACCGGAACAACACCTAACGTATTCAGCCATTGCTTAAATTCCACAATTTCTGCTTCAATCAGGAGCTCAACCTGCTCAGCCACTGCACGGCGCTCTTTTAAGTTGGCAGCCACGATGCCTTCAAGGTCATCAATGTCATACAAAAAAGCACCTTCTACTTCAGAAATGGCTGGATCTAAATCACGGGGCACAGCAATATCCACCATAAATAGAGGTCTGCCCTTCCGCTTTTTATTCGCACTTTCGACCATTTCTTTTGTAATGACAAATTGTTTCGCACCCGTTGAGCTGATTAAAATGTCCGCTTCGGATAATGTTTTTTCTAATTGGTTTAAGCTCTTAGGCTCTCCTGAAAAACGACCGGCCAATTCCTTTGCCTTCTCAAACGTTCGATTGATGACCGTTACTTGGCCAATTCCTTGACCTTGAAGGTTTTGAGCCGCCAGTTCGCCCATTTTGCCCGCACCAAGAATCAGGACATGCTTATCAGAAAGACGTCCAAAGATTTTTTTAGCAAGCTCCACAGCTGCATAGCTGACAGACACAGCATTAGACGCAATATCTGTTTCCGCATGAGAGCGTTTTGCAACGGTTACCGCCTGTTTAAATAAATAATTGAAAACGGTACCAATGGTCTTCTCCTCTTGAGCTACTTTAAAGCTGGAGCGTACTTGACCGAGTATTTGCGTTTCACCAATGACCATGGAATCAAGTCCACAAGCCACACGAAATAAATGCTCTACCGCTCCATCGTTTTCATAGAACTTCAAATATGGAGAGACATCTTCCTTTTCTAAACCGAACCAATCGGCTAAAAATCTTTTTATATAAAACCGTCCAGTATGAAGCTGATCTACTACTGCGTAGATCTCTGTTCGATTACATGTTGAGATGACGATATTCTCTAGAATGCTTTTTTCTTCTTTAAGCTTGGACATCGCTGTTCCGAGCTCACTCGGTTCAAAGCTCAGCTGTTCCCGTATCTCAACAGGGGCTGTTTTATAATCTAAACCCACAACAAGAATATGCATAACTTCAGCTTGCACCCCCAACGCCCTGTCTAATTTATAATAATTACAATATAGAATTTATTATTTATAATGATTATAACATATATTCATTTTTAACTGGATAAAAATTGTGAACAGATTTCAAAAATGTTGTGATATAGTAGAAAAATGTTCGACATCAATTATGCCATATCATCACTTCAAGCAATTTACCAGATTTGGCGCGTGCGGACAAATGATCTGCTTAAAAGAAGGTGACATCTTTGAAGAAGAAATCCATTTTGCTGCCGCTCACTTTACTGGCTGTAGCGCTATATGCCATTCTCTCAGGAGGTCAATTTGACATTTGGAAGGATCAAGAGAAATGGTATACACTTGTACTGCTTTTTGGCCTCGCTTTTTTATATCAAGGAAAAAAGGAGCAGGAAAGCGCTCATATGTTTATCGGTATGCTCATGACAGGCCTTTCGCTACACTTTATTCTTCAGCCAAAATGGGACCACTGGCCAGACACATTTACGATGATTGTGTTCATCGTAGGACTTGCACTCTTTGTGAAATCATCTCAGAAAAAAGAATATCGTATTGAAAGTGTTGTGCTGATCGCACTCAGTCTGTTCCTTTATTTCTTTCAGCAAATTACAAAACAGCTAAGTTCCCTTTCGATCCCTACTTCCGGTTTTGAATTGTACTGGCCTTATGTACTGATTGCTGTCAGTCTCCTCTTATTATTTTTAAAAAGGAAATAACTTATACAATAAAAAAGGCATCTGCTCATGGCAGATGCCTTTTTTTAGCCGTTTACTTTCGCAAGGATCGCATTCCAGGCTTCATCTTTCCCCTTTTTTGTTTCAGAAGAGAATAAGATGAGTTCATCTGAAGGGTCAATGTCGAGCGTCTGTTTGACGACTTTCGCATGTTTTTCCCATTTGCCTTTTGGAATTTTATCCGCTTTTGTTGCGATGACGATCACTGGAACTCCGTAATATTTAAGGAATTCATACATGTTCACATCATCTACTGATGGCTTATGGCGCAGATCCACAATTTGGACGACTGCTTTTAATTCTTCACGCATTGTAATATACGTTTCGATCATTCTACCCCAGGCTTCGCGCTCTGTTTTTGATACTTTGGCAAAGCCGTAGCCCGGAACGTCCACAAAATGGAGCATATCATTAATAATGTAGAAATTAAGCGTTTGGGTCTTACCTGGTTTAGAAGACGTACGCGCTAAATTTTTACGATTAATTAATGAGTTGATGAACGAGGACTTTCCAACATTTGATCGTCCAGCAAGCGCGATTTCAGGCAGTCCGCCGCTCGGGTACTGCTCTGGTTTCACCGCACTAATGACGATATCTGATTTTGTTACTTTCATCTTCCCTCTCCTACCAACGCTTTCTCAAGCACCTCATCTAAATGTGAGACCGGAATAAAGGTTAGTCCTTCTCTCACACTTTCAGGAATATCATCAATATCCTTCTCATTGTCCTTTGGAAGAATAATGGTTTTCAATCCTGCACGATGTGCGCCTAATGCTTTTTCTTTTAGTCCGCCAATTGGAAGCACTCTTCCTCTTAACGTTATCTCTCCTGTCATACCAACCTCTTTTGACACAGGACGTCCTGTAAGTGCTGATACAAGAGCCGTCGCAATGGTGATACCAGCTGATGGCCCGTCCTTTGGAACCGCACCCTCTGGAACATGGATATGAATATCGTGCTTTTCATTAAAATTAGGATCAATGTTCAGTTCATCTGCTTTGGAACGAATATAACTGAATGCCGCCTGTGCAGATTCTCTCATGACATCACCAAGCTTACCTGTTAACAAGAGCTTACCTTTACCAGGCGAGAGTGATACCTCAATTGATAAAGTGTCTCCGCCAACAGTCGTATACGCAAGTCCTGTGACAACCCCCACTTGGTCTGTCGTTTCAGCCTGACCATAACGGTAAAGTCTTTTTCCGAGAAATTCAGATAAGTTCTTTTCCGTCACTGTGATGCGTTTGCGGTCTTCAGCCACAATTGCTCTTGCTGCTTTACGGCATATCGCCGCAAGCTGACGCTCTAATCCACGAACACCCGCTTCTCTTGTGTAATAGCGAATCGTATCATAAATCGCGGCTTCACGAAGCTGCAAGTTCCCTTTCTTTAATCCGTGCTCCTTTAGCTGCTTCGGCAGAAGATGATCTTTCACAATTTCTGCTTTTTCAACCTCTGTATACCCTGCAATCGTGATAATCTCCATTCTATCACGAAGTGGACCTGGAATGGTTGCTAAATTGTTGGCAGTGGCAATAAATAACACCTGAGATAAATCAAATGTCTCTTCAATATAGTGATCGCTAAAGTTGTGATTTTGCTCAGGGTCCAGCACTTCAAGCATCGCAGAAGACGGATCACCTCTAAAATCAGAGGACATCTTATCGATTTCATCTAAAAGAAACACTGGATTCATAGTGCCTGCCTTGCTCATCCCGCGAATGATACGGCCTGGCATCGCCCCTACATACGTTCTTCTATGTCCACGAATCTCAGATTCGTCACGCACACCGCCAAGAGAGATACGGATAAACTTTCGGTCAAGTGATTTAGCAATCGATTTGGCAAGTGACGTTTTCCCTACCCCAGGAGGTCCTGCTAAGCAAAGAATCGGTCCTTTTAATGAATTGGTCAGCTTCTGTACAGCAAGGTATTCAAGCACACGTTCTTTGACTTTTTCCAGCCCATGATGCTCATCATCTAAAATTTCACTTGCAAGCTTTAAATCCAGACGATCTTCTGTATAGATGCCCCATGGAAGATTGATCAGCCAATCAATATAATTTCGAATGACAGAGCTCTCCGCAGAGCTTGAAGGAATTTTTTCATAACGGTTCAATTCTTTTAACGCCGTTTCACGAACAGAATCCGGCATGCTGGACTCTTCAATTTTAGACATCAATGAACTGACTTCGCCTGTTTTTCCTTCCTTGTCTCCAAGCTCCTTTTGAATGGCTTTCATTTGTTCACGCAAATAATATTCTTTTTGCGTTCGTTCCATTGAACGTTTGACGCGCTGTCCAATTTTCTTTTCAATTTCCAGCACTTCTTTTTCATTGTGGATTAAGCTGATGACACGATTCAGACGTTTTTTGACATCCACTGTTTCCAGCACTTCTTGCTTGTCCTTTAATTTGAGCGGCAGGTGAGAAGCGACGATATCTGCCATTCTCCCCGGTTCTTCAATATCCGTCACCGTTGCATATGTTTCAGCTGATATTTTTTTTGAAATTTTTATGTACTGATCAAAGTGATCTAACAAAGTGCGCATGAGTGCTTCTGCTTCTGCGTCCTTTAATTCTTCTTCTGCCAATTCTTTAATATCGACGGACGTATAGTCCTCAAGCTCCACGTATGATTCGATCTGCGCTCGATTTAAACCTTCAACGAGTACACGAATCGTTCCATTCGGCAGCTTCAGCATTTGTTTGATTTTTGTGTAGGTGCCGACTTTGAAAATTTCCTCTTCACCTGGTTCATCTATTGAAATTTCCCGCTGTGTTGCTAGAAAAATCATATGATCGTTCATCATCGCCTGTTCTAATGCTTGAACAGACTTCTCGCGTCCAACGTCCAAATGCAAGACCATTGTTGGATAAACAAGCAAGCCTCGCAATGGAAGGAGCGGAACATTCTTTTTGATTTCATCTGCCATGTTGATTGACACCTCCGTCACTAGTATGAATCATTATAATATACCTGTTTCAGTCTTGTACAATGTAAAAGACTTGAGAAATGATGATCTTACCGTAGTATACCCTTTCTTTTTATCTTGAAAAAGAAAAAAAGATCTATTTCACTAAAAAATCCCCATATGTGATGGGGATTAAACAGATTTTCTTTTCATTTCCTCTTCTAGTCCATCTTTCTTCTCGTCTGGCGGGTTGACCAAACACTGATCCAGCACCTCTTGGAAGTGCTTCACAGGCACAATGGTGACGCCTTCAATCTCTTTTAAGATCGACTGCTGGTTGTCATATGGAATAATCACGGTTGTGGCACCAGCTTGTTTCGCCGCCTTAATCTTCGGTATCACACCGCCGATCGGTTTCACCTGACCCTGCAATCCGATTTCACCTGTCATTGCTGTCAGATGATCAATCGGGATTTGATGAATGGCAGAGAAAATCGCCGCCGCCATGGCAATCCCAGCAGACGGTCCATCAATTGGGGCACCGCCTGGGAAATTAATATGGATGTCATATTCATTTGTCCGTATGCCTAAGTTTCTTAGCACTGTTAATACATTTTCAACAGACCCTTTAGCCATACTTTTTCGTCTAATGGATTTCGATTGATTGCCAATGCTTTCTTCTTCTGCAATGCCTGTAATGTTGATACTGCCTTTTTCAAGCGCCTTACATATATTCACTTCAATCTCAAGCAAGGCTCCGCTGTTTGGTCCGTAGACAGCCAGACCATTCACTACACCGACTTTTGGCTTTTCCGGTACTTTTTGTTCATATCTTGGTGTCAGCTGGCTTGAATGAATGACCCACTCGACATCGGCGATCGTGATGTCTTTTCGGTTTTCCGTGACGGCCATTCCAGCGGCGATTTGCACCATATTGACTGCTTCACGGCCGTTTTTCACATATGAGGTTAACAGGTTCAGCCCTTCATCACTTAATTCCTTTTGGATTTTTTGGACAGCTTTAGCAGCGACAATTTTCAGCTCATGCTGGTCAAGGTCCTTAAAGAAAATTTCTAAACACCTCGATCGAATCGCTGGTGGAATTTCTTCAGGTGTTCTTGTCGTAGCACCAATCAATCGAAAATCAGCCGGAAGCCCATTTTGAAAAATATCATGAATGTGATTCGGAATTTGGGTGTTTTCCTCACTGTAATAGGCACTGTCTAAAAATACTTTCCGATCTTCAAGGACTTTCAGCATTTTGTTCATTTGGATCGGATGCAGTTCGCCAATTTCATCAATAAACAGAACCCCGCCATGAGCATGCGTAACGGCTCCTTGTTTTGGCTGCGGAATGCCTGCCTGTCCCATCGCTCCCGCCCCTTGGTAAATCGGGTCATGCACGGAGCCAATGAGTGGGTCTGCAATGCCCCGTTCATCGAATCTTGCGGTTGTGGCATCGAGCTCCACAAATACCGCATCTTTCTTAAACGGTGAATCAGCATGACGTTTCGCTTCTTCCATGACAAGACGGGCAGCGGCTGTTTTTCCAACCCCCGGGGGTCCGTAGACAATGACATGCTGAGGATTCGGTCCGCACAGCGCTGCTTTTAGAGCACGAATGCCGTCTTCCTGCCCTACAATATCTTGAAATCCCTTTGGCCGGACTCTCTCTGATAAAGGCTCACTCAGCTTGATTGACCGCATCTTTCTGAGTGCTTCCATTTCTTTCTTTGATTCTTTGTCTATCGTCACCTTTTGTGTGCGCTGATTTCGCAGTAAGTTCCAAAAGTACAGCCCGATGACGATTCCAAAGAACAGCTGTATGAATAATACGATTCCTGTCCAGCTCAATCGGTGCTCCCTCCTTCATCTATCTTATGTATTGGTTTCTGTCTGCTAGTATTTCCTAGAGCTGGACGGAATAAACACGTCTTCCACGATAAATAAAAAACTCCTGAATCAAAATGATTCAGGAGTGATAACTTCTCTTATGCAGATGTTTTTGTATCTTTATTGACGACGGTGCCATCCTTTAAGACAAGACGCGGCGGCTCACCATCAGCAACCGTTGCACCAGTGATGACACATTTTTCAATATCATCACGAGATGGAAGGTCAAACATGACATCAAGCATGATGCCTTCAATGATTGAGCGAAGACCACGAGCTCCTGTTTTTCGCTCAATTGCCTTTTTCGCAATTTCGCTAAGAGCATCTTCTTCAAATTCAAGCTCTACATCGTCAAGCTCAAGCATTTTTGTATATTGCTTAACAAGCGCATTTTTAGGCTTCGTCAAGATTTCTACAAGTGCTTTTTCATCTAACGGCTCTAGGCTTGCAATAACCGGCAGACGACCGATGAATTCTGGAATTAAACCGAAGCGAAGCAAGTCTTCTGGCAATACTTTTGATAGAAGGACTTCTTTTTCAAGATCTTCGACTTTATTTTCTGCACCGAATCCAATCACTTTTTGACCTAAGCGGCGTTTGATGATTTGCTCAATCCCGTCAAAGGCTCCTCCACAAATGAAGAGGATGTTCGTCGTATCAATTTGAATGAATTCTTGATGTGGGTGCTTACGTCCACCTTGAGGCGGTACACTAGCGACTGTTCCTTCAAGAATTTTCAAAAGGGCTTGCTGTACACCTTCCCCAGATACATCACGAGTGATAGAAGGGTTTTCTGATTTTCTTGCTACTTTATCGATCTCATCGATGTAGATAATGCCTTTTTCCGCTTTTTCTACATCATAATCCGCTGCCTGGATCAGCTTTAGTAAAATATTCTCTACGTCTTCACCAACATAACCTGCTTCAGTTAATGATGTTGCATCTGCGATCGCAAATGGAACATTTAAAATACGAGCAAGTGTTTGAGCAAGTAATGTTTTACCGCTTCCTGTTGGTCCAATCATAGAAATATTACTTTTCGAAAGCTCAACATCATCAATCTTGCTGTTGGAATTGATCCGTTTGTAATGGTTATAAACCGCTACAGCTAAGGATTTTTTCGCATTGTCTTGTCCGATGACATATTCATCAAGAATCTCCCGAATTTCATGAGGCTTCGGAACATCCTTGAATTCAACTTCTTCCTCAGTGCCGAGCTCTTCTTCAACTATTTCCGTGCAAAGCTCGATACATTCATCACATATATATACGCCAGGTCCTGCGACCAGTTTACGCACTTGATCTTGCGTTTTTCCGCAAAACGAGCATTTTAATTGACCTTTTTCCTCGTTGAATTTAAACATTCTTTCACCCCTTATTCTTCTTCACTTGCCTGTAGCTAACAGTCAGCTACCTTTCTGGGTCCAGTATGTATGCATTTTACCATACTTTCCTAAAAGACGGTAACGATGTGTTTCTAACACTGCACATTGAGATATGTATGACAGAAAGACGCGACTTACACTATCGTTTCCAAAAGAAGCGATGATAAGTCAAAAATTGTACAAAACAAGGCACGAGTCACTCGCGCCCTGTTTTATTATTATGCACCATATTAACGGTTTTCTACAAGAAAATCAATTGCTTTACGAACTTTTAGATCTTCTTTCATTGCTTCAGTAGATCCGATCGCTTGTTTGATATTTTCAATTGGCATGTTGTATGCTTCAGCCATTTTTGAAAGTTCTTCTTCCACTTCTTCGTCAGACACTTGTAAGTTTTCTGCAGCAGCAATTGCTTCAAGTGTTAGGTTAGATTTTACGCGTTTAGCAGCATCTTCTTTCATTTGCTCTTTCAGCGCATCTTCATCTTGTCCAGAGAATTGGAAGTAAAGCTCAAGGTTCATTCCTTGCATTTGAAGACGTTGTTCGAATTCTTTCATCATGCGGTCTAGCTCAGTGTCAACCATCGCTTGTGGGATGTCAACTTCCGCATTTTCAGAAGCTTTCGCAACTAGCTCTTCACGAAGTTTTCCTTCTGCTTCGTTTTCTTTTGCTTCTTCAAGACGTTTCTTCGTTTTTTCAGTTAATTCAGCAAGCGTTTCTACTTCTTCATCAACATCTTTAGCGAACTCATCGTCAAGTGCTGGAAGTTCTTTTGCTTTGATTTCATGAATTTTCACTTTGAATACAGCTGGTTTACCTGCAAGGTCTTCAGCATGGTATTCTTCTGGGAATGTCACTTCTACGTCTTTTTCAGCGCCAGCTTCAAGACCAACTAATTGCTCTTCGAAACCAGGGATGAATGAACCAGAACCTACTTCAAGAGAGTAGTTCTCAGCTTTTCCGCCTTCGAATGCTTCTCCATCAACGAATCCTTCGAAATCAAGAACAACTGTATCGCCGTTTTCGATTGCGCCTTCTTCTTTGACAACAAGCTCAGCTTGACGGTTTTGCATGCCTTTTAGCTCTTCTTGTACATCTTCATCAGTGACAGCTGTGTCGTCTTTTTCTACGTTAAGACCTTTGTAGTCACCAAGTTTTACTTCAGGCTTCACTGTTACTTTTGCAGTGAAGATTAAGTTTTCGCCTTTTTCGATTTTCTCAACATCGATTTCAGGGCGGTCAACTGGCTCGATACCAGCTTCGTCGATTGCTTTTGGATATTCAACTGGAAGAAGAATATCTAAAGCATCTTGATAAAGAGATTCTACACCAAAACGCTGCTCGAAAAGACCACGTGGTACTTTCCCTTTACGGAATCCAGGGATCGATACTTGCTTAACCACTTTCTTAAATGCATCATCAAGTGCTTTGTTAAATGTTTCAGCGTCAACTTCTACAGTTAGAACGCCTTCGTTACCTTCTTGTTTTTCCCATTTTACTGACATGTGTGTTTCCCTCCAAAAATCTATTCAGATTGTGCGTTGCTCCATTCTAAAGCATCATAAAGACTTCGTCCAATCAAAAACCACGCACTCCGCTAAGAAGCTTGCATTATGTATACAACATTTGACTTGATTATACATATCGTCTTTCAACCGTTGGAATCTGACAACTGCACTATATATGCACAAATACAACCATTATATTATAACATAACAAGTCCGTCTTTCAACTAAATCGACAAATTACAAATAAGAAATTTCTTCAATATCTTTCAGCATTGTGCAAGCTTCTCTCAGCTCTCGTTCGTTAAATTCATACAATAGATGCAATTCTTCGAGTTCAATCTCGATTCCATGCATTTCATAGCCGACTTTATGAAGTGCCGCTGCCCAAAGACTCGGATCTGTGTACTTAGGAAGAAATGGATACAGCACAAATAAGTGCCGGCGCCATAACTCTTCCACGCCTTGGTAAAGGGTTGGGTTCTCATTGCCGAGCGTGTCATCGAGCATACGAAGCACTTGCTGAAGAAGCGGCATCTGCTCTGGTTTTACAGCCTCAGAAGGAATAAGGGTTAGAGAATCACCGAATTTCGTCACATGAACCGGCTTTGCCACATCATGATCTGCCAGAAGCTGCAGGATCATTGATTTGACCAAAGGGTTCCCATCAGGATTTTGTAAGATTGTATTTAATAGACCCATGTGCGGTGTGATGTTCCGGTCTTTCAATGAATGGATAAACTGTACCTGTTCTTCCGGCCGCTTTAGCATGTCATCTATGTTGACCTCACTGCTGGCGTCCTCATCTTCATCTAAAATTTCTTCAGGTGATTCGATCATTTTTCTGCTAAATTCGAGCAGCTTGTAAAAATGCTCCGCGCTTTCTGCTGGAAGATGGTTTTCCTCGAGCACAGCCTCAATCGTCTGTTTGACTTCTTCATATTCTTTCAGCTGAATTAAGATCGTCATATACACTTGGAGCACAGTGAAATAGTGACCATATCCTTCATGCAGCATTTTTTCACAAACACGCTTTGCATCCTGCAGCTCACCCAGCTCCAGAAAGCAAATTGCCATTCCGAGGTGAATATCGGATTCTTCATCGTCATCATACGATTTTGCTTCTGAAAACAAGTGAAGCGCCTCTTGATACTGTTTATCTTTTAATGCTGCCATTCCTTTTTCAATTAGTCTTTCTTTCAGACCAGGAAACAAAATGACATTATCTTTCTTCTTGTCATGCTTCATGCTTACGTTCCTTTCGGGCGCATATTTTTTATCAGTTTACCAACGAAGATTAGTAAACACAAGTAACGAGAGGTTTTCATGCAAAAAAGAAGCCGTCACACCTCGGGCGGACAGCTTCTCGTTGCTTAGGCGCGCAGCCAGCTGCTGCGCTTTTCTTCAAATGCTTGAATGTCATCTTCTAGTAGTAATGTTAATGAAATCTCATCATAACCATTTAGGAGCATTTCTCTCCAGTGAGGGTCGACTTGAAAAGGGGTGATATTCCCTTCGTGATCTTCTATCTGCTGTTTTTCCAGATCAACCGTCATCTCATACCCTTTGTTCTCATATGACGCAGCGAAGGTTTTCCACACATCATAATCAAGACGAATCGGAAGCATCCCATTTTTAAAGCAGTTTTGATGAAATATATCTGCGAATGATGGTGCAATGACAATTTTAATGCCATAATCATCAAGCGCCCAAGGAGCATGTTCCCTAGATGATCCGCAGCCAAAGTTTTCTCCTGCGATCAAAATGGATGCTCCTTCATAGATCGGCTGATTCAGTTCGAAATCTGGATTTGGGCTGCCATCGGCTAAATAACGCCAGTCGAAAAAGGCAAAGCGGCCATATCCTGTTCGTTCGATTCTTTTTAAAAATTGCTTCGGAATAATTTGATCTGTATCTACATTGATCCGGTTAAGCACAGCGGCTTTTCCTTTATGAGTGACTAAAGGCTCCATCTATGACAACTCCTTACACGACTGTTTTCTCTTGATTAAACTTCCTGACATCGACAAATCTACCATGTATCGCAGCCATTGCAGCCATTGCCGGGCTGACAAGATGCGTTCTCGCACCCTTCCCTTGACGCCCCTCAAAGTTACGGTTTGATGTGGACGCGCAGCGCTCGCCCTCCGGTACCACATCGTTATTCATACTAAGACACATACTGCAGCCAGATTCTCTCCATTCAAATCCTGCTTCAAGGAAGATTTCATGAAGACCTTCTTCTTCTGCTTGCAATTTGACACTTTGAGAGCCAGGCACCACAATCGCTCTAACATGATCTGCTACTTTTTGTCCTTCAATCATAGAAGCGGCTTGGCGTAAATCAGTCATTCTTGAGTTCGTACATGAGCCGATAAAGACATGCTCAATCGTAATATCTTCTATACGCTGATGCGGGTGGACACCCATGTATTCGTAAGCACGAATCGCTTCTTTTTGATCATCTTCTTGTGCAAAATCCTCAGGTCCTGGGATCGATGCATCCACAGGGAGTACCATTCCTGGGTTAATTCCCCACGTGACCATTGGTGAAATCTTATTTCCATCTAACACAATGGTTTTATCATAGGTTGCACCTGGATCTGTTCTCAGTTCTTCCCATTCTTTAATAGCTGCTTCGAAGTCTTCACCCTGCGGTGCATATTTGCGGCCGCGGCAATATTCGAAGGTGGTTTCATCAGGTGCAATCAAACCTGCTCTTGCGCCTGCCTCAATTGACATATTACAAACGGTCATCCGCTCATCCATCGTCATGTTTCTGAATACTTCCCCAGTGTATTCAATGACATAACCTGAGCCGAACTTCACGCCGTGTGCACCAATGACGGCTAAAATGACATCTTTGGCAGTTACCCCTTTTTGAAGCTTTCCGTCTACTCTAATTTCTAACGTTTTCGGACGCTGCTGCCAAAGTGTTTGTGTAGAAAGTACATGTTCAACCTCACTTGTACCGATCCCAAAGGCAAGTGCGCCAAACGCGCCGTGAGTTGATGTATGACTATCTCCACAAACGATTGTTTTCCCCGGAAGTGTCAATCCAAGCTCCGGTCCAACGACATGGACGATTCCTTGGTCAACACTGTGAAGGTCAGCAAGACGAACGCCAAATTCCGCACAGTTGCGCTCTAAAGCACTCACTTGCTTTTTAGCAATCTCATCTTTGATCACAAATCGATTCACAGTTGGAATGTTGTGATCCATCGTCGCAAACGTGTTTTGAGGTCTTCTCACCTTGCGCCCTTTTTGTCTTAATCCTTCAAATGCTTGAGGTGATGTCACTTCATGCACCAAGTGCAGATCAATATATAAAAGGTCTGGTTTCCCCTCGCCGCTTTTGACTACATGCTGATCCCATATTTTTTCGATGATTGTTCGAGGCATAACCCTTTTCCTCCCTCTACCTAATTCCACAAGATTCTATTTATACAATGGTTTGCACGCGCTGCTTGAGTGCGTCTACAACCGCATTAGTGATTTCTTCAGTCGTTTGATATGTTCCCTCTTTTGCTGCTAAATCTTTTGTTCGTTTGCCAGAGGCAAGAACAGCTTCCACAGCTTCCTCTATTGCAGCCGCTTCTTTTTCTAATGCAAAGGATGTTCTAAGCAAGCTTGCTGCTGATAAAATGGTTGCCAGAGGGTTTGCAACGTTTTGCCCCGCAATATCGGGTGCTGAACCATGAATTGGCTCATATAAATGAAGGCCAGTGCTTGATAAACTAGCAGATGGCAGCATGCCGAGTGATCCAGTAATCATCGAAGCTTCATCGCTTAAAATGTCACCGAACATATTCTCTGTCACAATGACATCAAATTGAGCAGGCTTGTAAATCAGCTGCATGGCAGCATTATCGACGAGCATATGCTCAAATTCAACTTCTGGATATTGGGCAGCAACTTCTTCTACCGCATCCCGCCATAGTTTACTAGAAGCAAGAACGTTCGCTTTATCCACAGACGTCACTTTTTTCCGTCTCGTTAAAGCCATGTCGAACGCTTCTTTTAATACGCGGACAATTTCTTCCTTTGTATAAAGGAGCGTATCAACGGCAGCTTCTTTTCCTTCATCATCCGTATAGCGTTCGCTTGGTTCACCAAAATAGAGACCGCCTGTTAATTCACGAACGATGACGAAATCGACTCCGTTAATGTGATCCTGTTTTAACGGAGATGCCTCGCTTAAACTATCGAACACCTTTACAGGGCGGATGTTTGCAAATAAGTCCAGCTGTTTACGAATGGCGAGCAAGCCTTTTTCTGGACGAAGCTCTGGCGGGTTTTGATCCCACTTTGGTCCGCCGACTGCTCCTAATAAAATCGCATCAGCGCTTTTGCATACATCTACTGTTTCCTTTGGAAGCGGGTTGTTTTTTTCATCTATTGCGATACCGCCAATGAGCGCAGTTTCGAATTCGAATTCGTGCCTAAATTGAGCCGCCGTCTCTTGAAGGACAGCGACTGCAGAGGTCACGACTTCCGGTCCGATTCCATCGCCGGGCAAAAGTGCAATTTTCTTTTTCATGAGAACCTTCCTCCTTTCCTATGAGATCGCGTGATGTTTCTCAATTTCAATCAGATTTGATTTGAAGATTAAATGCCTGTTCACTGCATTGACGTAAGCTTTTGCCGATGCTTCAAGCACATCTTGCGCTACACCGCGTCCTGCTGTTTCTTTTCCTTCTATTGAAACAGTGACATATACTTCTGCTAGTGCATCTCTGCCTTTTCCATTTGATTGAATGCGGTAGTCCAGCAAATGAATTCTTTCCTCCATACAGCGCTCAAGTGTGTTGTACACAGCTTCTACACTGCCTGCACCTGTAGCTGCTTCTTGAATGACTTCCTGCGTTTCTTGGTTTTTCAGAGAAACTGTTGCTGTTGGCATTTGCTCTGTTCCATAATGCACTTGCAGACTTTCAAATTCGTAGCCAATTTTTCGGTCTGCTACTTTTTCTTCTAATATAATAGAGATCAAATCATCATCTGTAATTTCTTTCTTCTTCTCTGTCAAGTTCTTGAAAGTCTCAAAGAATTTATTGATTTCGTCTTCCGTTAGTTTAAAGCCTAGTGTTTTCATGCGGTCTTTAAACGCGTGTCTTCCGGAGTGTTTTCCAAGGACAAGCACATCTGTTGTCACACCGACAAGCTCTGGAGAAATAATTTCATAGGTTGTTTTTTCTTTGAGGAAACCATCTTGGTGAATACCTGATTCATGTGCAAAAGCGTTGTTTCCAACGACTGCTTTATTACGCGGCACAATCATTCCTGAGTATTTGCTCACTACATCACTTGTACGCTTAATTTCATTCAATTGAATCGTTGATTCGACCTGGTAAAAATCTTTTCGAATATGAAGAGCCACTGCAATTTCTTCTAACGCGGCATTTCCAGCGCGCTCACCAATTCCGTTGACAGCCGTTTCAATTTGATCTGCTCCATTTTCAATAGCAGCAAGTGAGTTTGCCACAGCCATTCCTAGATCATCGTGACAGTGAGCGGACAAGTTGACGCGGTCGATATTTGGAACGTGTTCCTTCATATATTTAAAGATATTACCGTACTCTTTTGGCGCTAGGTATCCAACTGTATCTGGCAAGTTAATGACACTCGCCCCAGCGTCAATGACCTTTTCTACAATTTCTGCCAAGAAAGCAAGATCTGTACGGCACGCATCTTCTGCTGACCATTGAACAACTGGAAAACGTTCTTTCGCATATTTCACCATTGCGACTGCCTGTTCTACGACTTCTTCACGTGTTTTCTTTAGTTTATGCTTCAGGTGAATGTCAGAAGTGGCAATAAAGACATGAAGCCTTGGCTCCACTCCATCTTTTAAAGCTTCCCATGCAGCATCAATGTCACCTTTCACACATCGTGCAAGACCAGCTACAGAACAGTTTTTAATCGTTCTTGCTATTTCTTGTACGCCTAAGAAATCCCCTCGGGATGAAGCGGGGAAACCCGCTTCAATGATATTAACCCCAAGGCACTCAAGCTGCTTTGCAATGATTAGCTTTTCTTGTGCATTTAAGTTCACTCCTGGAGATTGCTCTCCATCTCGAAGTGTTGTGTCAAAAAAATTAATTTTCCGCACCGACGCTCACCGCTTCCTTTTTCTTTCCTTGTTTAACGAAAGGCATCATTTCACGAAGCTTTCTACCAACGATTTCAATTTGGTGCTCATTTTCATTTGCATTGATTGCATTGAAACGTGGACGATTCACTTGGTTTTCAACAATCCATTCTTTTGCAAATGTTCCGTTTTGGATATCAGTCAAAACAGCTTTCATCGATTCTTTTACTTTTGCATCCACAACACGTGGTCCTGATACGAAGTCACCCCATTGTGCTGTATCAGAGATTGAATATCTCATGCCTTCTAATCCTTCTTCATACATAAGATCAACGATCAATTTCAGTTCATGCAGACACTCAAAGTATGCAAGCTCCGGCTGATAACCAGCTTCTGTTAACGTTTCGAATCCTGCTTTTACTAGTGAAGTAAGACCTCCACAAAGAACTGCCTGCTCACCGAATAGATCCGTTTCTGTTTCTTCTTTAAATGTTGTTTCAAGAACGCCCGCTCTTGCTCCGCCGATCGCTTTTGCATAAGCAAGTGCTTTGTCTTTCGCTTGGCCAGATACATCTTGATAGATAGCAAATAGGGCAGGTACACCAGCGCCTTGCTCATATGTTCTTCTCACAAGATGTCCTGGACCTTTTGGAGCTACAAGATATACATCTACGTCACTTGGAGGAACAATTTGATGGAAGTGAACGTTGAATCCGTGTGCGAATACAAGTGAGTTACCAGCTTCTAATTGATCTTTGATTTCTTCATCATATACTTTCTTTTGCTGCTCATCTGGAAGTAGTACCATGACTACGTCTGCTTGTGCTGCTGCTTCTTTTACTGTGAATACTTGATGGCCGTCTTCTTGTGCTTTTGTATAAGATCCGCCTTTTCTTACGCCGACGATCACATCTACGCCGCTTTCTTTTAAGTTCAATGCATGTGCATGACCTTGTGATCCGTAACCAATGATAGCTACCTTTTGACCATTTAATACGTTTTCTTGAATATCACCGTTATAATATACTTTTACCATTTGACTCTCTCCTTTTTGTTTAGACAATTGAAATTGTTTTATTTGTTTGCGGCTTTTGCTGATTATCTCTCGCAAAGGCCGTGGTGCCAGTTCTGGCGACTTCTTTAATGCCGTATGGCTTAAGTAATTCAATGAGTGCTTCAATTTTTGAAGACTCACCTGTCACCTGAATGACGACACTCTCTCTGCTAACATCTACAATAGAAGCTCTAAAAGGTTCAATGACCCCCGTGATCTCCATTCTAGATGCTGGTGCAGATACGACTTTTATCAAAGCCAGCTCTCGCTGAACGATTGATTGGTTTGTAATGTCTGTTACTTTTAGAACATCGATTTGTTTGTTCAGCTGTTTTGTCAGCTGTTCGATGTCTTTCTCTTGGTCTACATGGACGACGAACGTGATGCGTGATACATCTTGAATCTCAGAATGGCCGACCGTAATGCTTTCAATGTTGTAGTGTCTTTTGGTAAAGAGGCCTGTGATTCTGTTCAGTACGCCAGATCGATTTAATACAGTCAACACAATAATTCTTTTCAAGGTTTCACCCCCACCATCTCATGAAGTCCTTTCCCCGGTGCTACCATCGGGAATACTTTTTCATCTCTCGCTACATTGACATCGATGAAAACAGGCTCTCTAGAGGTTAAGGCTTCTTCAAGCTTTTCTTTCGCCTCTTCGTCTGATGAGATTCTGATTCCTTTAATGCCATAAGCTTCAGATAATTTGACGAAGTCTGGCTGCTCTGAAAATTTAGAATGTGAGTAGCGCTCTTCGTAGAAAATTTCTTGCCATTGTCTTACCATTCCAAGGCAGTGATTATTGAGCACAATCACTTTGACTGGAAGGTTCAGCTCACGGATAACGGCAAGTTCTTGCAGGGTCATTTGGAAACCTCCGTCTCCTAAAATCGCTACAACGGTTGCCTCTTGATCAGCTAGCTGAGCGCCGATGGCTGCTGGTAATCCGAAGCCCATTGTGCCGAGGCCTCCAGATGTTACCCACTTATCTGCATTTTCAAATGGATAGAACTGTGCTGCCCACATTTGATGCTGTCCCACATCAGTTGCGACAATGGCTTCACCTTTTGTAAATTGATGAATGTATTCAATCAGCTTTTGAGGCTTAAAGCCTTCAGCTTCGTTTTCGACGTACCAGAGTGGATATTCTTCCTTCCACTGATCTAATTGGTTTTTCCATTCGTCAGCATCTGCTTGTTTCCCGTCTTGCTTGATCAGTTCTTCAAGGACTAGCTTACTGTCTCCAACAACCGGGATATGGGTATGAATGTTCTTGCCGATTTCCGCTGGGTCGATGTCAATATGAGCGACCTTCGCATGTTTCGCAAAATGATTGAGGTTACCTGTTACCCTGTCATCAAATCTCGCTCCGATTGAGATGAGCAGATCACATTGATGAAGAGCCATGTTCGCTGCATATGTGCCGTGCATACCAGCCATCCCGAGGAAAAGAGGATGTTTTGCCGGGAATCCGCCAAGTCCAAGCAATGTATGAGCGACTGGGATTTGCTGCTGCTCTACATACTGCCTTAATTCTTCAGATGCTTTGCCATGAAGAACGCCAGCTCCTGCTAGAATGACTGGTTTTTTCGCTCTGCTGACAGCTTCTACTAATTTGCGAATTTGCAAATAGTTCGGCTCTACTTTTGGCTGATAACCAGGTAAATCAATTGGCTGATCATATTCAAACGTTCCTTCAATGCCTGCGACATCTTTTGGAATATCAATTAAAACTGGACCAGGTCTGCCTGTTGTTGCGATATGGAATGCCTCTTTAATGACACCCGGTAATTCCTCTGGATTTCTTACTTGGTAGCTGTGCTTTGTAATTGGCATTGTGATGCCGAGTACATCTGCTTCTTGGAAAGCATCCGATCCAATGACTGACGTTGCCACCTGTCCTGTGAATACAACAAGGGGAAGTGAATCAATCATTGCATCTGCAATTCCTGTCACAAGGTTTGTCGCTCCCGGCCCTGATGTTGCAATGACAACACCCGGTTTACCAGATACTCTTGCGTATCCTTCTGCTGCGTGAATCGCTCCCTGCTCATGTCTTGGCAGGACATGAAATAAACCAGAATCGTAAATTTTATCGTAGATTGGCAAAACCGCTCCGCCCGGATAGCCGAAAATGACTTCTACTTTTTCTCTTTTGAGTGCTTCAATTAACATGAGTGCACCGTTCATCGTTTGTGGTGCTTTTGATTTTTCCGTCTCCATTTGTACATTTGTCCCCATTTGATTTCCTCCTCTTTGTCTTGCTTCAGTCAAGTCCTTTCACCCTTTTCTATTCAAGATAGAGATATGAGACCATATAAAAAAGCCTTCTCACCCCACAATGACACTACTTTTCACTAGGTCAAAGGGGCGAAAAAGCTTTGTTTTTTCGCGGTACCACCCTTGTTCACGGCAAATCCTGCTGCCGTCTCATGGACATCTTTCGTCCATTTTGGTAACGAGTGAGCAATGTCACTCGGTCTGCCCTACTATCATTTCAAGCAGACACTCAGAGGTGAGTTCACTTTAGAAAGTAACACCGGTTTCCAGCTAGCACCGGCTCTCTGTAGATACTGACTCTAAAGCTACTAGTCCTCTTCAACGTTTATCGATATCTATTTAGCTTGCATGAATGTTTTCATCTGCAAAAACGACTTTTTCTCCCTCTTCAACTACTCGCTTACGGAATTGTTCAAGAAGTTTGTTTGTGTGGAACCCAGGTTTCCCTTCACCGATTGTACGGCCGTCAACTTTTACAACGGCGATGACTTCGGCTGCGGTTCCTGTTAGAAATACTTCTTCAGCTGTATACACATCGTGTCTTGTGAATGGTTCTTCTTTCACTTCGTAGCCTAAGTCTTCTGCAATCTCCATGATGGCATTTCTTGTGATGCCTTCAAGTGCGCCGATATAACCTGGCGGTGTATAAAGCTTGCCTTTTTTATAAATAAACACGTTGTCTGCAGAACCTTCTGCCACGTACCCTTGATCGTTCAGCATCAGTGCTTCACTCACACCGGCCATATGGGCTTCGATTCGGACAAGAATGTTATTCAAATAGTTTAATGATTTCACTTTTGGGCTAAGGACATCTGGACGATTTCGTCTTGTTGGAACCGTCACAATATCAATACCCGTTTCATATAGGTGCTTTGGAAAAATGGCCAGCGGCTCTACAATGATCACTGTGTTGGCTCTCCCGCAGTTGTTAGGATCTAAACCAAGATCACCCGCTCCTCTTGAGACGACAAGGCGGATATAGGCATCCTTTAGGCCGTTCCTTTCAACTGTATGAATCATTTTTTCCGTGAGTTCCTCAAGTGAATATGGAATGTTCAGCATAATGGATCTGGCGGAATCATACAGGCGGTCTAAATGTTCTTTCATTCGAAAGATATTTCCGTTATACACGCGAATCCCTTCGAAAACACCGTCGCCATATAAGAAGCCATGATCGTAAACTGAAATTTTCGCATCCTCTTTTTTCACGAGTTCATCGTTTAAAAAGATCCACTGTTCCTTTTGGTCTTCCATTTTCAGTGAGCACCCTCTCTTTCAAACAAAAAGTAGTTGAATTTTCAGACACTTTATATTGAAGCGTCTCTCGCTTGCACTGCATGTTTGTTTAGCTTTTGTTGAACCCATCTTACGCCGCTTTCCATACAGTGTCAACAGCATTTTTAAAATTATTAGACAATTTAGACTAATCAAAATTAAATGTATACGCTTACACCTTTGCTAGACAAGGAATGAAAAAACTTAAAATTTTTTGTATTTTTTCTTCAATTTATTTACTTTACATGAACGGTTTTCTTTTGAGAAAACTTTTGTGATATTTTTTCACATGATTTTTGATGAATATTGTGAGATTTCAATCACTTGGTTTTTTCTTTTGACATGCCTTTCTAAAGCGTTTTCCTATGAATTTATGATAGAATGAGAGCATCTAATAGAAGGAGGGCAATACATGGCTAACATCAGAGGTTATATCGGTACGTATACAAAGGGAGACAGTAAAGGTGTTTATACGTTTACATTAAATACGGACAAGCAGCAGATTGAGCAAGTAGAAGTCGCTGCTGAACTTGAAAATCCTACATATTTAACCGTGTCAGAGGATCAAAAGTTTGTTTATGCTGTTGTGAAAAAAGGATCACAGGGCGGCCTTGCTGCGTATCAAATTGATTCAACAACAGGCAGACTTCACTTCATCAACCAAGAGCTTGCCGATGGCTCTTCTCCTTGCCACGTCAGCGTGGACAGTCAAACGAAAACGGCGTATACAGCGAATTATCATAAAGGGACAGCAGAGATGTATGAAATCGATGCTGAAAACGGCTCAGTGATCCGCACGCTCTCACAGGCGCAGCATGAAGGAACTGGCCCTAACGAAGATCGTCAGGAAAAACCGCACACTCACTTTATGGGTCTCACGCCAGATGAACAATTTGCAGTGGCTGTTGACCTTGGAACAGATGGAATCTATACGTATAAGAAAGAAGACGGCAAACTTGAGCTTGCTCATACATTTGAAACAAAGCCAGGCAGCGGACCTCGTCATATCACATTCCACCCAACGAAACCTGTGGCATATGTAATGACAGAGCTAAGCTCCGAGGTCATTGTGCTTCGTTACTTTGAAGATGGTCATTTTGAAGAGATCCAAACAATCGCGACCATTCCAAGCGATTTTACAGAGAACAATCAAGGAAGTGCCATTCATGTCTCTTCAGACGGACAATTTGTTTATGCAGGAAATCGCGGTCATGACAGCATTGCGATTTTTAAAACAGACGCTGACGGCCAATTAAGTCTTGTCGAGATTGCTTCTTCTGAAGGAAACTGGCCTAGAGATTTTGTGCTTGATCCAACAGAAGAATTCCTCGTCGGTTCAAACCAAGAATCTAGCAATCTTGTTTTATACAAACGCGACAAAGAAACAGGACGACTCACTGTCTTACAATCAGACATTACCGTCCCTCATCCAGTTTGCGTGAAATTTTTAGGGTAAAGAAAAAAGCCTCCAATAACGGAGGCTTTTCTTTATGCAGACGGTATACCGCCATCCTCGAGCTTTTGATCAATCAAAGACGTATCGGTTTTTTCGCCGAACCATTTTGACAGCCTGTCTTTTGCTTTCCCTTTCACATTATCATCAATGTACATCGCTACTTGAAGCAAAGCAAATGTAATGGCCCCTAAATCATCTGTATAGCCGACACCAATCAATGTATCCGGAATGAGATCAAGTGGAAGGATAAAGTAGCCGAGTGCTCCAATAATCAGGGTCTTTGCTTTGACCGGCACTTCGGGTTTTTGCAATGTATAGTAAAGTAATAGCACAGCATAGACAAGAGAGACACCAGCTTTTTGTGCCGTCTTTTTTAACTTTTCCCAAAAGGCATAATCATTAAAATGCTTCTTCGAACGCTTTAATAGTTCTTTTTTCTCAGAACGATTCATCATATCGCCTCCATCTACAGCATAGCCCTTTTCCCTTAGTTATACAAGATATCCGCCGATTCGACAAATAAAAAGCAGCAGAAAGCTGCTGCATTCTACTGCTCTTTGTAAAACTTTTCAATTGCCTTATCGATGTACACCCATCCTTTATAAGACACATGAATCGTATCTTTAAAGAAATATGGATCGTACTCATGCTTAGTCAAATCTGCGACTTCATACCCATTATCCCGAATTTGACGATTGATTTTTTCATAATAGCCTGTACGGCCTTCTTTCGGAAAACCGGTGTAATCATACCACTTTCCGTTGACAGGAATTGTCACAAACAAAGGCTTTGCCCCTGCCTGTTTTAAAATATCCAGCATGATCTGAAAATCTTTGTATTCTGGTGATTCCGCATAAGAGTGACCTTCACGGGAATCCTTCATCTTTTTCATGATCGGTTTCAGCTTGTGATCAAACAGTTTTTGATTAATATAAAACGGGTTGTCCCCTGCTCTTTTCGCACCAAAAATGCTCGCTTCTTTTTCAAGCTCAGCCCATGTTTTTCCTTTGACTGAAGGAGACGGTTGAAGCTTGCGCTCATGCCCCGATCCAATCGTATAGTACATGTCTTTCTTTTGAAGCATACCATAATACATTTTCGCAATAGGAGAAATCGCGCCATAAGCGAACTTGTTCCCAGATAGCTCTGCTTTAAAAAGCTCTGTAATCACCATGTCGTTTTTGACTGCTTTAAACTTCATGATTCTTTTGATCAGCTCTTTTTTCACAGTTGGATCAATTTCTTTATTATAGGCGAGATTAAGTGCTTGAAGCGCTGAATAGTTAGGTGCAAAGTGATTCTCGTCAGATCCCCATTTCACAAACCACTGCGGGGACACGATAAATACAAGCTTCTTCCCTTTTAATTCATCCATATGCGCTGCGAAGTTCATCGCATGAATTAATGATTGCGATCCACCTTTTCCAATAAGATAAGGTGTAAACCCTTGAGGATTCTCATGAAAGAAATTCGAAGGGTGATATGGATCAAAACGTGATAGTTCAGAAGATCCATAGATCGGCAAATAAGTTGGATCTTTTAGCATTTCATCTTGTAAATAGAGCCCTTGAAACATCCCTGGATCTAATTCTGTGGCTGACTTTTGTAATTTGTCTTTTGGGATCAGGTGTGAGAGCCATGCATTTGGTACAAGAAGAACACCAATGAATAGAACAGCCGCTAAAATAAGCGGCCCAAAAAAACGCTTTTTCATTACTTCATCTCTGCCAGCTGCTCAGCAATATGATTCGGCGTATCCCACACATCACGATCGAATTCTGTAATCGGAACAGTGATTCCGAGTTGACTTTCAATTGCCATAAGCAGTTCTACTGTACCAAATGAATCAAGAAGACCTTCTTCAAAAATCGCAATCTCTGGATTTTCTTTCACAACGTCGTCCTGACAAACCTCTGCAATAATACCGTATACTTGATTTTTAAATTCCATAATTTTCTACTCCCTTAATCATTAATGATGAAATGGTTTTCCTGAAAAAATATAAAATCCGAAACAAATCACATGGAATGTAATAATGATCGACACAACCATTGTGACCTTATTATCCGGCCACCACTTGTGCTTTTTATTCCATTTCTCAAATAAATTGTAACCGGACATGATAACTGCATGATATAGTCCGTAAATAATATATTGAAGGGCAAGACCATGCCAAGCACCCATTAATAGAAAGAGGACAAAGTACCCAATATTTGATACAGCCATTCGGTTCTTGATCCACTTCTTTTTAGTCATAAAGAACACAAATCTCATAAACACGTAGTCTCTGAACCAGAAGGACAGGGACATGTGCCAGCGATTCCAGAAGTCTTTAATGTTTCGGCTGATAAACGGTTTATTAAAGTTCTCTGGTGATTTAATGCCCATTATATAACTCACACCTACAGCAAATGCTGTATATCCAGCAAAGTCAAAGAACAAATACATGCTGTAAGCATACATATACGTTAACTGCTGAACAAAGTGACTGCTGCTAATGTGATGAATATTCATCAGAATATATGTGTGAATTAGATAACCAATAATGAACTTATATAAGAAGCCAATAAAAATTTTATGAATACCGGCATATAGAAGATCACTGTATGCTTCCTTTTCAGGCGGCGTATCCATATCCTTTTCAAATCGGCGGTAACGATCAATCGGACCTGATGAAATCGTCGGGAAAAAGACAATGAAATAGACCAAACGGTGAATCGGAATTTTCTTCTTAATCAAGCCGTCTCTTGTCTCGATAATTAACTGAACACCTTTAAATGTTAAGTACGAGATCCCCAAAAAGCTCAGCCAGTTCATTGGCGCCGGCTGGTGCGGCTGATGAGTTAAAAAGAACGGTATAATCTTTGACAGCACAAGCGGCAAAATAGATGCCACCACTGCTGTATAGAAAACGGATGCCTGATTCGCCTTTAACCGGTATGCAATGTACAGGCGGATGATGAAGACTTGCCACACCGTGAACAAGAAGAGCAGCAGCGCGCCATGGGCATCCTTTGAGAAAATAAGCGCCAGCGCCACAACCGTTGCAAACATGTTGTAGCCCTGCATTCTTTTGCCGCGAAGACCAAGAATGATCGTCGGCAAAAGAAGAATACCAATTAGAATGAAGAAAAAGAATGAACTAAACGGAATCATAGAAGAACCTCTTTCGCGATTCTCTTACGGTCAACCTTCCCGTTTGGCGTCATGTACAGCTGCTCAAGATAGACAAACTTTCTTGGAATCATGTACGCTGGCAGTGAATCCGCCATTTCTTTCTTAATCGCGCTTGTCAGCTGATACTCTTTTTCAAATGAATGAGCTGTTGGAACAATCGCTGCAATCAAGTACTCGACATGACCGTTTGGCTGGAATGGCACAATCACACAAGCATTGACATAGGTTGTCTCGCTCACATGATATTCAATTTCTTCAAGCTCCATCCGGTATCCATGAAGCTTAATTTGATAGTCGAGACGGCCATGGCACGTAATTAATCCATCCTGCGCCACACCTGCGTCACCTGTACGGTAAGCAGGACGTCCCTCGTATTCAAAGAACACTTTATCTGTCAAGGCTTGTTCACCTAAATAGCCATTGCTGACGCTTGGCCCCACGATGACAATTTCGCCTTTTTCACCATCAGGAAGTGTCTTACCTTCTTCATCTAAAATGACGATATTTGTATCAGGTTTGGCATAGCCGACTGGTAAAGAATCGTGCTGATCAAGAATCGCCTGTGTGACTTCAATCGATGTGATCGCAACAGTTGCTTCAGTTGGACCATACGTATTAAAGACCTGCGCCTTTGGAAAACGCTCCAGAAGTGAACTTGCTACAGCTACAGGAAGCGCCTCACCGCAGAACAAGAAAACTTTCAGCTCTGGTAAAAGCTCCGCTGTAAAGGAAGGGTCCATTAAGCACATTTGCACAAAAGAAGGTGTTGATGTCCACACTTCAACGTCAGATTGACCAAGTGCTGCAAACATATCCTTTGGCTTATTGACGAGATCTTTTACTAAACAGTAAAGCGTGCCGCCTGATTGAAGCGCTGGATAGAGATCCATCACTGATAAGTCAAAAGAAAATGGTGCTTGATTTAAGAATGTGCGTCCCTCACCAATTGGGAAGTCACGGCACATCCACTCTGTAAAGCTTTCTAAATTATTGGCTGTTACCTGAACGCCTTTCGGTTTTCCAGTGCTGCCAGACGTATAAATAATGTAAAAAACATCATCTTGTTGAACCCACTGCGTGGATGGCGGTGCTTCTTTTTCAAGTGCTAAAAGCGATGCCGCACTCTTCACTTCAATGTGCGCTTCTACATCTAATACATTCTGCTCATTTGCACAAATCAATAGACTGGCTTTTGAGCTTTCAATAATTGAGACGATACGCTCGACAGGTATTGAGATATCGACCGGAATATATGGTCTGCCTGATTTCACACTGCCTAAGAAAGAAATCAGCATCTCTGGCTCCATATGACCGTATACAATGACAGGTTCACTGCCAGCTGCGACTGCATCGATCGCACCAGCCATTTGGTCTGATAAATGCCAAAGCTCATCATATGTGATCGACGCATGTTGAGAAACAAATGCTGGCTGTGTTGGTTTTGTTTGCTGGTATTCATGAATCGTTTGTAATAGTTTCATAATTTAATCTCCAATTAAAAATCGTTGTAAATGAATGATCCCGTATTTGCTGTGTGGAATCCGTAAATAAAGAACAATAATAGCAAAATAAGTAAGTAAAAGCTTGTATATCCTATCCATTTTACAGACTTATTTTCTGATAGCTTTTTGAATAGCATATTGATAACCTCTTTTCTTTTGACACTTATAGAGACGCATGACTCATTCAAAGAGTTTCATATCAAACCATAAAATTTTTAAGAAATGCTAAAAAAATGTCGAACCTTGGAACGTCTCTTTTGAGCAAAGCTGTCTTATTGTAACAAAGATTTAATACATTTGAAATGAAATCCGAGCTTAAATTTGCCTTAAAATTGCTGAAAGCTGTCGAACTAACGCAAAAGCCACCTAGTTGGACTAGATGGCTTTGATTTCGTTACTTCAAAAATTTTGTGCGATTTATTTGTCTAGGGAATATCTTTCAATGGCTTCTTCTGGAGACGTTTCTTTATCAAACACAAGATAACGACTATAAACTTCTTTTAAATGTACTGATTCATCTATATTATCTACTAATTCAAAGATATCTAAAATTGCAACTACTTTGGTAGTAGTCATTCCCCCCTCTGAATTTTCATAAGTTTCTTCTGGGAAGTTTTCTTGTATGATACTTTCAATCTCATCTGGTTTTTTTGTTTTTATTAAAAAAATTCTTTCTTCAAATATTTTTTCAGGGCTTAAACGTGGCGAAGTTGTTGATTCAAATAAAACTTTTACAGAATAAATATCGTACATAAATGATCACCTTTCATTTCATTTTTTCTTAAATCTGTTGTCTGTTAACAGTTTTTTAGCTTTTTTAGCATTCTTTTTCCCTTTTTTTGCGTCTTTGTTGATTTGTTCTATCGTTTTATTTAAGTATTCACTTGGAAACTCTTTTCTGATTGACCCTTTTCTATTCTTAGAGATGAATTGGTCTGCTGTCATTTTATGATGTTTGACAACTTGAGCTTCCCAAGAGTTTGAAGAAAATATCATACCACCTACAATGACAGCACCAGTTGCTAATACTGCAGCTTGTCCTAACCCTGGTATAAAGAAGAAAGGAAGTGGGATGGCGAATTTAGTTTCTGCAAGTTGATCAGGATTTAATTCTCCTTCAGATGATACAAAATCATTTGTGTTAATTACAGCAGTTTCATTTTCTGTTGCTTTTGCTGGTGCTTGTAAAACAAAGGTAAATACGGATAGAGCTAATAGTGTGGAAATCATTTTTTTCATCATGTTAAATACTCCTTATAGTTTATTAGAAATTTAGTTGAATAAAAATATTATATTATATTAATTAGATTTTCAATGATTTTAAGGTAAATTTAAGAAAATTTGTTTTATATTAACGTCTCCGTGAAGCATTTTCTCTATTATATCTTAATAAGAACCCATAGTTTCATGGGTTCTTCATCAATCCATTATTAGAAAGTCTGTCACAAGGCAAGCGAGTTCTCCGTTTTGATCTAGCCCCCAAAAGCTTGGGTACATCCCATCACCGAAGCCTGTTGTAAACATGGCAAAGTCCACTTTGTCATGAAAACGGGTGACAAGCCAGTCCCATGTGTGCTTGTTGTTTTGCGCAAGCGCTCTTCAAATTCTTCATAAAGATAAAAATCATTGTCTTCTTTCAATTGATTGATTTCCTGCCCTGCTTTTGTGGCAAGCTCCCATTCTATTAATTGCTCGTTTGTAAACTTGATCATCGAATAAGCAACGCGTTCATCTCCGCTTTCTAACCGCTTAACCACAAGTAGAATAGGATATTTTCCTAGAGCAACCTTCCTCGTAAACGATTGGTCCCCTTCTGAAACAAAAGGATCACAGGCAACGATATGACCGCTCGTGATCTCGATATAGCCTAACTGTTTAGCAAATAATTGATCACCCTCTTGACTGTTTGTTGTCTCTCCATTTCTATATAACAGGTGTGTTGGATTGATGTTGTACAAGTGATCATTCCTTTCATTGTTTTTCTGGGGTGTTTGGGATTATGTATTTTTCTCTGTTTTGTCTTTTTTCCTGCTTTATTTTCCCTATTTAATCTGTCCAACCTACTTATGAAAACTTACTGAAATAAATAACTCCTTCACTAGTTTATTCATTATTAATACTTGGACAGCAGTCAACAACATAAACATTTAAAGGGAATAAGTACGTTTGGAGGGAATTAAATGGCACAAGATTCTGATGAACGTAAGTTGCAACAAATAAAACAAATGCAACAGATGTTTTTAGAGAAAATGAAAACTCAACCTTATCCCATGTACCCTAATTACGGAAAAATCACACGCTATGAAGAAATCCCAATTAATTTACCTGAACAACGTCAACTTCGTCATCCTGGTGTAGAAGGTTTAATGGTACCACTTCCAATTATTGAAAATACAAATTACAAAGGGAGTGGTAAGTTAGCGGGAAAAGTTGCTCTTATTACAGGAGGGGATAGTGGTATTGGTGCAGCCGTAGCCATTGCCTTCGCAAAGGAAAGTGCTGACGTTGCGATTGCATACTTAGATGAACACGAAGATGCTAATAGAACAAAAGCAAGAATCGAAGAACTCGGGCAACGTTGTTTATTGATGCCAGGAGACTTGCGAGATAAAAGGCAATGTATCACCATTGTAGAGAAAACAGTAAAAACCTTCGGGCGTCTAGATGTTCTATGTAACCACGTTGGTATCCAATTTCAACAACCAAGCCTTCTTGACATTACAGACGAACAATTCGATGACACCTTTAAAGTCAACATATACTCACATTTTTACACAACCAGAGCAGCGCTTCCTTACTTAAAACCAGGCAGTTCTATTATTGGCACTTCTTCAGTCGTAACGTATGTAGGTGAGCAACAAATGATCGATTATACAGCCACAAAAGGGGCAATTGTTGGTTGGACACGTGCTTTGGCTAAAAATGTTGTAAAAAAAGGAATTCGTGTAAACGCCGTTGCCCCAGGTCGAATCTGGACGCCGCTTATTGCAGCAAGCTTCTCGTCAGACCAAGTGGCTGTATATGGAGCGTTTAACCCAATGGAACGAGTTGCCCATCCATTTGAACTCGCACCAACATTTGTTTATCTTGCTTCTGATGATTCACGTTTTGTTACAGGTCAAGTGCTGCATGTTGACGGTGGGGAATCCACACATTCCTAATATAAGGAGGTCATTGGATTGAGGTATGAATTTAATCCAGAAGTAGAGTTATTACTTGTGAACCATTCAATGGAAAAAGTCACTATGGTTTATATGGAAGATTCATGGCTAATGCCTAAAATTGGACGTAGACCGCCTTATTATTGCTACCCAAATTACGAACTGAATTATCCAATCATTTAAATAAATCTCAGTTATTCAGGAACGTTTAGGGCATACAAAAATGGATACAACTATGTCAATTTACGCTTCTTTGATACAAAAACAGGGAACGGAAATACTTAAAAATAAATCCGCTCCCAACCCGCTCCCAAAATCCTGTTTTGGACCGAGTTACGAACTTATGTTCCAAAGAACAAAAAAAGCCTGAAATCCTTGATAATAAAGGTTTCAGGCTTTTTTCTTAGTACGTCCCAGGAGAGATTCGAACTCCCGACCGACGGCTTAGAAGGCCGTTGCTCTATCCTGCTGAGCTACTGGGACATGTTGTTATGTAGTGTGCTGTGGTGTATTACCTCAGCGACAAGATTTATTATATTACTATTGTTCTTTAAAGTCAACGGTTTTTCGAAAGTTTTTTCATAAGGGGCACATGCTGCACCCTTATGAAATACCTTCCAATGTGACAGTGTTTTCGAGGTCTTGTATGACCTGACCTTCGTCCGTGAAAAACTGTACGTTTGCTTCGCTTCCATCTAGTGTCAGTATAGCATAGCTGCGCTCTTTTCGCACTCTTGGCAGGTGCACGCTGCCTGGGTTAATGAGCAGTTTTCCCCTTAGCAGTTCACTGCCTGGGATGTGCGAGTGGCCAAAGCAAATAATGTCTGCGCCCAGCTCTTCTGCACGGTAGTAGACTTGAAGTAAGGATTGTTTGATGCCATGCAGATGTCCGTGAGTGAGAAATAGTTTTCCTCCTCCATCAAGCGGGAGCAGGAGCTCTTCTTCAAAATCGCCCATAAAGTCACAATTTCCTTTGACGACTTTGTATCCTTCGAGAGCTGGGTGGTTCGTGTCGAGTTCTGAATCTCCGCAGTGAATCATCATGTCAACTTCAGCTGCATGCCGTTTGGCAATGGTTTGAAGTTCGTCTGTGAGTCCATGGCTGTCACTAATGATGAGTATCTTCATGGCTTCATTCCCCCTTATTCATTTGCGTCTAGCAGTGATGAAAGCTTTTGAAGCGCGACCGCTCGATGGCTGATCTTGTTTTTCTCCTCTGGTGATAACTCGGCCATCGTCTGGTCTTTGTCTTTGACGATGAAAATCGGGTCGTATCCGAAGCCATTTTCGCCGATAGGTTTTTCTGCGATGAAGCCTTCTACTGATCCTTCTACAGTCTTTGTTTCTTTTCCCGGTATGCTGACAGCAAGGGCACATCTGAATCTCGCTGTGCGGTCTTCTTTTTCAATGCCTTGAAGTTCGCTCAGCACTTTTTCCACATTCTCCGCATCGTCTTTATGCTCACCTGCGTATCTCGCTGAATACACGCCAGGCTTTCCGCCCAGATAATCAATCGACAGACCGGAATCGTCTGCAATGACCATTTCACCTGCTTTGGCTTGAATGGCCTCCGCTTTGATGATGGCATTTTCTTCGAAGGTTTGTCCTGTTTCTTCAATCTCTTCAGTAAAGCCAATGTCTGCTAGTGTTTTGACCGTGAATCCTTTTGGCTCAAGAATGGCTTTGAATTCTTTCGCTTTGCCCGCATTGTGCGTTGCAATGATGGCTGTTTTCATCCTGATCAAACCCTTCTCTTTATTCGATGACTTCTCCTGTTACTGCTTTTTGCTTTTCGATTAATTCTTTGATGCCCTTTTCGGCTAAATCAAGCAGTCCGTTTAGCTGTTCTCTTGAGAATGTCGCTTCTTCGCCTGTTCCTTGAAGTTCAACAAAGCGTCCAGCGCCTGTCATGATGACATTCATATCTACTTCAGCAGAAGAATCTTCTTCATAATTTAAATCTAACAGAAGACCTTGCTGAGAATCAATTCCGACGGATATCGCCGCTAAATAATCAGTAATCGGGTTTACTTTGATAACTCCTTCAGCTCTTAGCTTTTGAATCGCGAGTGTCATGGCAACAAAAGCACCTGTGATGGACGCTGTGCGTGTGCCGCCGTCTGCTTGAATGACATCACAATCAATCCAAATGGTGCGTTCGCCAAGCTTTTCTAAGTCAACGACTGCGCGGAGTGCTCGTCCAATTAAACGCTGAATCTCCATAGTACGTCCTGTGACTTTTCCTTTAGATGATTCTCTCATCGTTCTTTGTGCAGTTGCTCTTGGAAGCATGCTATATTCTGCTGTGATCCAGCCTTTTCCTTCTCCTCTTAAAAAAGGAGGTACGCGGTCTTCGATCGATGCGTTACAAATCACCTTCGTATTTCCCGCTGAGATTAAGACAGAGCCTTCTGGATGCGTGATGTAGCCTGCCTCTATTTCAATTTTTCTCAATTCGTCATATTGTCTTTCATCTAATCTCATGTTTTACCTCCGTTACGATATACATTCCTCGCGGGTGCCAGCGGGGTTCTCCTACTAACTTTGACAACCTCAGCTCGTTCTAATCGCTTGGAATAAAAAAGAGGCAGCGAATATGCATGCCTCTTTTTCTCCATTATATCAATGTGTGACGTTAAAAACTACCTGTATTCACTTGTTCTGGTCGTGAAACCGGCTTTGTAAGCTCTGCTCCTTTTTCGTTCACAAGCTCAGCCTTGCCGTTCACCTTGACAGATACGCTTTTGACGTCAGGCAGCTCGGTTAATGTGAGCACAATGCTATCAAGAACTTTTTGTGAAATGACCTTTTTCTTTTCATCTGCACTGCCAAAAATGGATTCGTTGAAATCAAGTGTCACATGTCCATCTTTTACTTTTGGTACATCATTCAGCTTCACATCTTGATCGAAATCTGTAAGCAGATGGCTTTTTTTGCTTGGTCCAGAGACGAGCTCATCAATCGCTGCTGTAATCGGATCATCCTCGTCTTTTGGTGCTCTTGTGGTGACCGGAACGTAGTAGGTCTGTTCATCAGATTCAGCTAAGTAGTATACCGTCACTGGCTTTGTCGATGTCATATCAGCGGCAGCCTCGTGCTGGATATTTATACCATCCTCTCTACTTAAATCATCTGAGATGGGCGTACCGTTCACAGGCATTTCTTTTAGTTCATGTCCATTCATCTTCAATTTGACTTTGGCTATGGAATCAAACTGTGTTAACGTCCAAGTAACAGATTGCAGGATGCGCTGTTCGTCTTCTTTTTTATAGTTTTTAAATTCATTTGAAAAATCCACAACCGCCGTTCCGTCTTTAATATCGACAGATACGCTCGTATCCGCTGGCAAAACTGCTCTGAATCCATTCGGCATTAAGTTAGAAATAGGTCCACCATCTACGAGATATTCAAGGGTTTGTTTGGCACTTCCTTCATTTTTCGGCAGCGGAATGGATTGAGATACGACATACCCGTTTTTATCAATTAAATATAATTCTCTCATGACCGTATCTGCCTGCTTCTCTTCTTTTCCTTCTTTGGCTGTTTGTTTATCTTCTTTATTTTCTTTCACATATGTGACGTTTTGTGGTGGATCAATCTCTGTTTTCGCTTGGTCTGTTTGAAACAATCCGCATCCTGACAAAAGCATGGCTGACGCGATACACGTAACAGCTGCTGTAGATCCTTTTTTCAGCATACTTCACCCTCCTCTAGTAGTTTGTACTACTATGTATACGAGCTCCCTCGGAGGATTAGACCCTTTTCATAAAAAAATAACCCACTTCAAATAGAAGGGGGTTATTGCTGATAGATGTGTTCAAGTGACACGGTTTCGACCTTCCCTGGCAGGTAGCCAAACCAGTCACGAGCGATGTTTTGAAAATTTTGCTGCTGCCCTGTTGTGTAAAATGTATGGATAGGTGCTTCTTTAGAGGTATTTAACAGCCCTTTATATGAAAGAATCGTACTCGCTTCTCTCGCTGTCTCATCCCCTGATGAAATGATGCTGACATCACTGCCCATAAAGCGCTGAATCGGTTCTTTTAAAATTGGATAGTGTGTGCAGCCAAGAATAAGTGTATCAATTCCTGTTTCTTTCATCGGTTCAAGGGAGTCTTTCACCACTGCCTCTGCTGTCTGATCTAAAAACGTACCGCTTTCCACAAATGGGACAAGGAGCGGACACGCCAGACTTTGAACTGTTAGGCCTGCTTTTAGTGACAGCAGTGCTTCTTTGTATGCCTCGCTTTTGATCGTATTGACTGTGCCAATAACGCCAATATGCTGGTTGTTTGTCACCTTAATTGCTGTACGGGCGCCGGGCTGAATGACGCCAATGACCGGAATGTCAAGCGTTGCCTTGATTTCATCTAATGCGATCGCCGTTGCTGTGTTGCATGCAATGACGAGCATTTTAATATGGTGGTGTTTTAATAAGTAGTGCGCCATTTCCCATGTATATTGAAGAACTTCTTCTTCTTTCCGCGGGCCATATGGACATCGTTTTGTATCGCCTACGTAAATGATTTTTTCTTTTGGCAGTTGTCTCATGATTTCCTTTGCAACGGTTAAACCGCCGACGCCGGAATCAATGACGCCGATTGGTTGATCCAACAAAATCGCCTCATTTTCTTTTCATTTGCTGCTGTAGTTTCGTTAAGGATTGGTTGAAAACGATGGCTTCTTCTTCTGAGAAAGCCTCTAGAAGTTCACTGACGTATTCTTGGCGTTTAGCAATCACTTCTTGAATGATCCTCTCGCCTTCAGGCAATAAATGAATGCGAACCACGCGGCGGTCAGATGGATCTTTCACCCGTTCGACAAGTTCACTTTTTTCCATTCTATCAATTAAATCAGTGGTTGTACTGCAAGCCAAGTACATCTTTTGTGATAGCTCGCCTATTGTCATATCTCCGAATTCATAAAGCCACTGAAGCCCGATGAATTGTGGAGGTGTAATCGTATATTGATTCAGGATTTCTCTGCCTTTTTGCTTAATAATTGCGGCAATGTGACGCAATGATTTTTCAATCTCTGCAACATGGCCTGACTCATTCGTTTCCATTTTATTGATACCTCACTATAGCATCTCACTTTGATTAAAACGTACATGTCTATTTTCCTCGTTTTTCAAAGAAAATGCAAGAAGAGACTCATGGAAACCATATAGAAATAACCGGTTCCTTCCCTATATGGAAGGAAAACCGGCTGACTTTAGAGCTCTAGCTCACCCATACGCAGAAGCTCGACTACAGCCTGTGAACGGCCTTTGACTCCTAGCTTTTGCATGGCATTTGAAATGCATACCTTTTGCAAATGATTATAGCGTAGATGGTTATTTAAATCTATAGTGAAAGTTCATCTGTCCGTTGGGATGAATGACGATACGGTCAATGAGTTTGTCAAACACATGCTTTAAATCTTTTTCCTTATCCTCAAGTTCTAGAAGAACTGCCTTCATTTCAACCATTGAATTTTTCTCATCCTGTACTTGTTGCAATGAAAATAAACTCTGTTCAAGCTTTGTTATTTTAGATTGAATGTCATTACGTTTTATTTGAAACTCGGATTTTGTAATCATTTGATCTTCCAGGTATAACTCTAATAACCTTTTGTTCTGAGTCTCTAAGGATTTCAACTCTGCTTTTATTGATTTGATTTGTTTTTCTTTTTGATCAAGAGCATTTCGCTTAAAATCGTGTGATATATCCTCTGAAAATTCAATGAGATTTTCAATAACTAAGTCACGAACCTCTTCATAACTTATGGGAACATGGTTCACACAGCCATCATTGCCGGATCTCCTATAATTACTGCATTTTACGTATTTCCAATAGGTTTTCTCTCCGTTTTTTTTGGCTCTACTAGTTTGGATAATGACCATATTAGATCCGCATTTCCCGCAAACAAGCAGTTGTCTTAGCTCGTTCCATGGTGTGAATTTAGTTTTTTTATTAACTGTCGGTTTATTATTTGCTTTTTCCCAATCTTCTCTCGAAACGATTGGCGGACAGAAGTCTTCATAAATGGTCCATTTTTCGGGTGGATTCCTTATGAATTTTTTTCTTCCATCGACCTTGATCGTGGTATGTCTATTAGCTATGTGCACACCACAATAAATAGGGTTCTTCAATATAGTCTGAACTGTTGTAAGCTGCCAGTTACTTCGTGTTCTAGGAGGAGGTATTTCACCAATTTTGCACTTTTCTTGCAATGCATATGTAACTCTTTTCTGACCTAGCCCCTCATTATTGTAAAGGTTGAAGATCATCCTTATTACTTGAGCTTCGTTTTCGTTAATCACTAGGTGTTTACCATCTTTCTGGTAACCGTAAGGCACTCTTCCTGAATGCTCCCCACGTCTGGCTTTGGCTGCAAGTACACCACTTATATTGACTGACATAGACTTAGGTAACTGCTCCGCAAACAGAGCAGACATTTCAAATTTCATTGATGCTTTGCTTTCATATAGGCTGTCGTAGTCCTCTTCAAGAGTCACTACTCGAACCCCATTAGACACCAAAATTTCTCTGATATATAAAGCATCTTTCAGATCTCGCGCAAGACGTGTAATTGATTTAAAAATAACCATCTTTATGTCTTTCTTTTCTGCCAAAGAAAATATGTATTTCATTGCTGCCCTGTCTTCAAGGACGGTTCCGCTTATACCATCGTCTAACAAAACAGAACGGTCATCCCATTCATAATTGTGTTGCTCGATCCAGTATCTACAAACGTCAATTTGGTTTTCTTTAGAACTTATTTGCTCGTCTCGATCTGTCGAAACCCTTGTATAAACTTTATAAGGGTAGTCGTCATATTTGATGATTTCGTCAACTGATGATTCTTTGCGGAAATGCATATAACACACCCCAATTGTTAATTATTCTTACTAAATTATAACATCTTGAATATCAATTCTGTAATATTCTTGATATGTGAAAATACATTATTTCATCTCATTACATTAAAAATTTGTGATAGACTTAATTGGAAAATACTTGGTTTGGAGGGTTATCATTGAATCGAATTAATTTCTTTTTTCTTTTAATTTTGTGCACCTTATTAATATCCGCTTGCGGTAAAGCAGAAAACACATCCACAAGTAGCTCTAATTTAAAAGAAGAAAGCATTGAAACTAAAGAAAAATTAAACGTAAAGATCAGTTTGAATAAAAAAATTAAAGACAATAAAAAGATTCTCATTAGCGGAAAAAGCAATTTGCCTAAAGATACAAAATTAACAATTAGTCTGGAATGTCCGAAGTGTACAAACTATTATTACGACTTCTCTAACGATGTAACTGTTAAAGAGGATGGAGTGTTTGATTATAAATTTGCTAATGAAGAAGGTGAAGAGTTTGAAGGCGGTAAGTATACTGCTTATGCAGAAACGTCACCCGACAATCTTCAAACTGAAGATGTTAGAGCGATTTTTGGAAAAGATGGAGTTAATCTTGTAGGTTCTAATGTTAGCGGTGGTACTGATCGAATAGCTAGTGCTGAAATTAATTTTAAAATGAAAAACCCCTCAAAAGTTAAACAAAAAATCAAGAAAAACAACGCTGCAGAATTTACTCAAAAGAAAGATGAAGAACTGTCTATTTTGAAAAGTGATGCTGAATATGAAATTGAATCTATTGTAGAAGATAATTACACTACTGCTTCAATAGAAAAAATTGAAATTAATGAAGATATGGGATCGGGGGAGCCGAATAAATTTATTGCTCTTGTTCACTTGTCGTTTGATGCAAAGAATTCTGCTAAAACATCTTATGATATGACGGAAATGTTTAGTGATGATCTAGCTGCTAAGATTGGATCGGATAATGACTCGATTTCGCAGTTATCTGTATTCTGGAAAGTGCCATACATAAGTGATAAGAGCGCAGCCAAATTCTCCTACGAACGATCAGGGGATAAGATGATAATTAAAAGTAAATCCACTATTTTGAAATAGTCCTTCGACTTGAAGGGCTATTTATTTACCTTTATAATCGAACGTATATTCTATTTTGCAGGAGGGTATGCCGTGACGGATCTTGAAAGGAAGCTTTATCGAATAATCTACAACATGAGCCGGTTCCGTAAGAATCCCACGATTAATGAGCTTAAACGGAAAACAGGCAAAGATGAGCCGACGATTCGTAAGGCTGTTAAAAACCTTATGTCAAGAAATGAAATAGAATGGGATAAAGAGAAGAAGGAATGGCGGTTTAAATAAAAAAACCCTTCCAGTGGAGGGGCCTTGTTATTAACTATTTTCTTTTGAATATTTCTTAAACAGCGTTTCGCTAATTCTGCTTACGATATAGATCGCTACTGCTAAAATCAACATCAATGGAAACATACTTAAGCGATCATTTGCAACATAAACAATTATCCCCGCAATTACAGCAACTACGATTGCCGTTAAAAAATGTTTCACCGCCATCTCACCCCTTTGTATAAATCATATACATTTTATTACATATAAGCTGGCATTAAAAGACTTTTTTATCTATAATGATATATGAATTACATTTTTTCCAGAAAGAGGGTTGTTATGAAAATCTTTAAATCTTTGTTTCTTGTCGGTTTGTCTTTGGTTTTAATGTTTTCTGTAAGCGCTCCTGTATTTGCTCAACAAAATGAAGCGACCTCTAAAGAACAAGTAAACTATCAACCTTTTCAATTCTCTACAAATGAAAATATTTTAAATTCGGAAGTAACCACTCTAGCAAAATGGGACGGTCAATTCACTTCAAATTACACTATACCGTCTTATGTAGTCGCATCAGCCGCATCCTACGGCATGTACCATATTACGAGATATTTAACTGCAACTCTTCAACTTGGTCCAGCTGCAGCAGCTGCATTTACTGCAATGGTGACCGGTTATGTCGCATCAAAAGGTGAAATAAAATTAAAGTCAGTACAAAAATATAGATGGATTAAGAAATACACCAAAGCAGAATATCAAGCAACAACAAAAATATATGTTAAAGGTAAATACAAAACGACCAAAACAAAAAAGTGGATTTCAGAAGTAGATACTAACATTGATAGTGTTAATTAAATATTAAACAAAAAAAGCCCCTCCAATAAGGAAGGGCTTTTCTCTTTACCTTTGTTTAACTTCAATATATTTAGATGCAGCAGTGATGTATAATCCTGATTTAAGTTTATACATTTTTGATCCGTTGACTGTAACGGTCTTATCAATCGTAAATGCTTCACCAGGTTTCACCTTTTTGTGCTTTGCTGACCAATTCGGCTTATCATAGACCCATAGCCACCCGTCGGCATTCGGCTTCACCACGGCCATTTTAACGCCTTTTGGTGAGGGTTTAATAGTTGGCTTTGTTTTAGTTGAAGAGGATACCTTTTTTAAACCGACTGCCGCTGCAATTCCTTCCGCATGTCCCTCGGCCAATAAGCTCAGGAACGAATCTTGTTTCAGCAGCGCAGCATCTTCTTTGCGATCAATAAAAAGGTTCTCTGTTAAAATTGCTGGCATTTTTGTTTCTCGCAATACTGCAAGATCTTTAGACTTGGTACCGCGGTCCCCTGCTTTACCTTTAATTTTTCTATAGATCGCATCATGTACGATCTTTTGCTGCTTGCCAGTGCCGGATGATGCAGATAATTCGACGTAGCGAAACGACTCAAAGCCTGTGCCGCCAGCTGCATTGATGTGGATAGATGCAAAATAATCAGCGCCCCAATTATTTGCTAGTCTTGCCCTTTGAGACAGATCAATATAAACATCAGTTGAACGAGTGAGTTTGACCGTTGCACCATATACCTTTTCAAGAATCGTTTTTGTTTTCTTTGCGATAGTTAGTACAAGATCTTTTTCTTTTAATCCGTTTGCTGCTGCGCCGGAATCGTGCCCGCCATGTCCCGGATCAATCATAATTTTCTTTGTCATGTTCAATCTCTCCATTCATTTGTTTTTATATAGAAAAAGCCGCCGATTACTCAGCAGCTTTCTTTTCCTCTTCTTCTTTTTGACTGTCAGACTCGATAACGTGAAGACGGTCTGTGATGGAAGCTGGAATTTTTACACCGATTTGTGCAAGGTTCTCGACAATGGACAACCCTTCGTTTGCAATATAAAAAAGCACTGTCCCAAAGGTCAGCACTCCATTTAAACCCATGATCTGATCAATGATGTTAGCAACAATCACGACAACAAAACTAAGCATTTTCCGCACGTAACCGAACCATGCTGTACGGCTGCGTAGTTTGCCAACTTTCCACGCTTTGATGATACCCGTCAGAACATCAATAACACTTAGCAGTACGAGCAAGTCCAGAAATTTCACTCCACCAAATAGATAAGTCTTCGCTAAATCCAAAGTTTCAAAGTTAATAAACAATTTTATATCCCCCATTCATTTGTCACCTCCTTTCGAAGGCAAAATAAAAAGCACCTGTTAAGATGCTGTTGTTCCTAAATCCACTGAGACAGCTGGCTTGTCGAATGAAACGCCAGTGATCTGCACAAACTCTTCTTTTGTTATTACTTTTAATGCGACATACTCCCGCATAATCTCGAGAGTGTAAACGCCCCAATCCCAAAATACTTTTATGTCGTCCGCCGTCGGGTAGATCATGATGACCCACCTCTCTGTATCTGTGATACCTGCAATGTGAGTAAAGCCATTTGTTTTTTAAGTGTGGGTATATCATTGGACAAAGGGGATTTAGGTTGCAAGCCTTCTATATACTCTTTGGATGCTGATTCACTCCACACTTTCTTTTTTTCGTTATACATTGGAAGGTATAACCCCTCTTCTGGACGTACACTCGTAGCATTCTTTGGCAACTCGTCATATTCACTTATTACATCTTCACCTGTATACATAAAGTTTTCGTCATAATAATATATGTGCATGTCCCTTCCCTCCTTTACCACAATGGAATTGACTCGTTTATCTCAACTCTCGACACTTTTGAATTATCGTTCGCGTTGAGACCATTGAACTTGAGTGATCCGTCTTTCTCAAGCGTCAAACGTGCCGATCCGTACGATCCAACCGTAGCACCCAAAAATGCAGTTTCTCCTGACGGTTTTTGAGCAAAACGGGCAATCACTGTATCATTTGCCGGAATACCTTCAAAAGAACCACGTATACGTATTTCATTTTGACGTATGGAGAATTGGAGAGGATTTCCCGCAAATTGTTTTACTGTTCCAGCGACTAACGTTACTTGGTTCCATGTGCTGCTTAAATCTTTTTCGGTTAGCAATCGGTTCCAACCACTCCATACGTTATCGTTAAGGTAATTTGTATAGATATTGTTGATATAATCTGTTGCATATACCCATCCAAATGTACCCTTTCCATTTGTCGCATCTGTAATGTGGAAGAAACCTCTGAAAGAACGGTTGTTAGGTAAATCTTTTGATTTTGCTATTGCGTAAAAAGAGCCCATCCCTAGACCGTTATCAATCACGGCATCCAAAATGCTAACTGATGTGTCTTTAATTGAAATCAACGGCAAGCCCGTATCGGTCGTGATTTTCTTTTGTTGAAAACCCGCCATAAGGTCTTTCATCTTTTTCGCAGCTGTATCTGCTTTATCTTGAGCGCCGGCGGGCGTCTCTGCGTAATCCTCCGTATATTTTTTAGCTGCTGCAAGCCCTTGGGCAACTTTATCTTGTGCGCCTTGCTTTGTTTCGATCTTTTCCAAGTCCTCGAACTTGGCCCTCAGATCATCAATTGTTTGTATAGACACCTCGTAAAGCTCATTTATCTTTGCTCTTAAAGCCTCGAACTCGTCCACATAGTATTCTGTGAACGGCACAATATCTTGATCAATGAGGGACTTTGAAATATTAAAAGAGAACTGATGCACAGACATAGATTGATCATTTGTATAGTACAAATTTAATTCAGCTTGTACTAGTCCGTGGTGTTTAACCTCTTGATCTGACAAGATGTATTCCGCCTGACCTTCCACACGGTCAAGAATGTTTATGTCTCTAATGAATCGGCTGCCGTCGGCCATAACTAATACAAGTTTTCCTGTGACAGCTGCAAGAGGCAAAGGTACGCCATCTTTCGTGAGCTTGAAAGTTAGCCTTGCTGTCTGTCGATCCTGTGTCCAAAAATTTATGCTGGTTGATACACTTGAATTGGTATATGCGTTCACATCAAATTCAAGCGACCCATTCTTTCGAATCATTTTCTCTCACCTCACTCAAATTACATTTTCAATTGACTTAATAGGATCAACGCTGTTATCTTTCAAGCTGCCTTCTGCGCCAGCTCCTTTGAGTCTATTTCCGAAATGCTGAATGCGTGAGCATTTACTGGTTAAATACATCGCATATCGACATTTCTTTCCTCTGACAGTCACAAATTTAACCGAAGAATCTTCTACACCATCCATAAAGATGACCCCATAATATGGATTTGAAGAGGAAGTGCGCTTTCCCGCATTGTTGATATTAGCTCCATCAACATCAATGTTTTTTGAGTCTCCAGAAACTGATATTCCTGAATAACCTACTTCATCTAGTCGAGTTCGGTTGATGCTGACGTTTTCGCATCCAAACTCCACTCGAATACCGTTCCCTTCAATATTTTTTCCGATACTTAGATCAACTTGTCCATTCTTACAACGAGTCAGTAAAACCCCATGATGTCCTACATTATTAAACTCATTGTCTGAAACAGTGAAGCCAACTACGTCAGATAGATGAATAGCATGCTTCACTTTAACGCCATCTATAAAGTTTCCATTAATTTTCACATCTTCGATTGTTTGATAACCTTTACGTCCATAAACTTGTACAGCATGGCGGTCTTTTACATTAATAAAAGTATTTTTTGAAACAATGTGCCTTCTCACTTTATTGACTCGATTTGTAGGATTCCCATTCTTATCTTGCGTATATTTTGATGTCACGGCTGGAAGTAGCAACCTTACACCAGATGCACAATTTAAAAATGTGTTCCCTTCAATCAAGACATCTTCCCACTTGTTTCCTGAAACAGCCCATTCAGTTGTATCTTCCACAACGTTGAATAAAAACTTGATATTTTTATACCAAAAACCATCTGTGCTAGTATGCGAGTCCATTGCTCGTGCATAGCCGCCTAGCTTATCTGATTTACTGAAATGGCACCTTTGAACAATTATATTTTCAGAAGGGGTATTGTCATAGCTACCAAACGCCCCAAAGTTTTCAGACGATCTCATAAGGTCCAATTGAATAGCTGCTGAAAACCACCTATCTCCCTTATAATCTGCATATCCTGAGAATTTGACATCATCAATTAACACGTTTTTGTTACCAGCACAATCTAAACCGTGCCCTCCACAAACATCACGTATGTGAATACCTTTGATAACTATTCCATCTGCGTGAGCAAATCCTAAAACAGAACACTGTTCCTTATATTCATCACCAGCGCTATCAAACATTCCCTGACCGTCAATCAGCAAATTCCCATGTCCCTCATAGCCTTTGGTTTGATCGTCTTTGTCACCATTTACAAGCATTGACCCTACAAATCCGCGCCTTATAACGGCACCAGCTTGTAAGGTCAAATGAGTATTTTTATATATGCGGGCTGTCTCCGTCAGCTTGTAATTACCGGGTGGCACTACAATATGCACAGGATATAATTTTGCAAGACTTAGCGCAGCCTTAAAGCCCGCTGTGAAGCTCCCGTATTTCTTGATGAATTTTTTGAGATTGAGAGAAACTGCAGAATCTTCTATTTCTTGCTCAAGAATTTGAAAATCATAATCAAGACGATCTTTTGCGGTGGGGTGAATGGATGCATCCCTAGCGACACGAATATCAACGACTTCTTTTACGTCTTTTCCATCGTGATTTAATACTAGATTGATTATTCTTGACCACATGTTGTCTATTCGATTCGCGACTGAATACAATCCGTGTTTGATTTGATTAGACGTATGAGCAATATCGCTTGTTTTATGTCGTTTCAAATCATCTGCATTCTGATTCAAATGATTTTCTATTGACGACATGTCTTCTCGCAGCTGCTCTGCGTATTTCGAGTTTCGTCTAGTGTCATAGTCCTTTCTAAGCCTTACCATATTCTCACTCTCCTTTTGGCAAAAATAAAAAGACCCTATCTAAGCGTCTTGAGCATGTCGTTTATATATCGTTGTAAGTTTTTCACTTGTTTTACTTGATCTACTGTTATTCGTTGTATGTCCTTGCGATAATTCGCAAAGGTTATCGTTGGGCTACTATACGGATTGAGAGGGTTATGCTGAATTGATACCACCCTCAGATCGTCCTCAAAGGTTATTCCGTCTGCAGTGTCGGCAATGACATGAATTGTATCGCCTAACCAAAAATCTTGTTCAATTTCAAGCAGCTTCGGTTCATAGATTTTTTGGAATTCAACTTCTACAGTCATTTCAGGATAAGGATTTACATGCTTCTTTAAGGCCGAAATGATGCTGCTCGATTTTTTGTACCTCTCATCTTTAATCGGCTCTGCCCAACGTGGTTTTCCTTCAATGAGAAATTTATCTTCATCAGGATGAATATAAAGAACTGGATCAAATACATACTCAGGCTCTTTCTCTTCATCTTTTGTCGCTTCTTTTTCATCTTCAGTTGTTTTGTCATCCTTTGATTGAGAGACGGCCTCTGTTTCTTTTTGTGCGCCGTATCCCCATGCACGAGTGGTACAATTCTGGGAATCTGTCGTAATTGTTATACCCGGCATGTTATAGCGACTATCAAGCACAAAGTCTATTTTTTGGCCCATCTTTTTGTAAACATGGATTTTGTAATTATCCACGTCTAACTCTATGTCATAATCTTCGATGATTTCATCCATAAGTTCCGTGGAATTCTTCTCACCGAAGTTTTCTTGTTCTGCAGAAGAAATTTCACCATCTTTTGCATGTATGACATACTTGAAATCGGTTCCTTTAAGAGCAATATCAAGAGCTTCTTTAATACTTAATTTCTTTGAAACTGTTTTTTCAATCCTGTTGTTAATCAACAGGACGGAGAAGATATGTGCAGCAGTAACCGTTTTTGTTAGCATCCCATTTTCTTGATGTAAACTCACATTGGTAATGTAGTATTTCTGATGATTATATTTCTTTTCATCAAGATATAAAATGTTGTCCACAACCAATAGCTCAAACTCTGCGGCATTTTCCTGCGTGCGCGGCAGTGTAAAACTGAACGTTTTTTTACCTGTGGGATCGGCTGTGAAGTCAACAGACACACCAGTGATCTCTATGACATCCTTTCCATCCTTGCTTGAAACATGTAGCTGTGGAAAATCCACATCGGACGGTAAATTTTGATTGAGTGGCATGTCTTTCCCATCGTATTCCTTACTTGGATACTCAGGTTCAGTTGGTGTTTCTGGTTCACTCGGCTCTTCTGGTAGATCATCCACATTATCATATTGTGTGAGTTTGTAAGTGAAGATTATGCTGTTTAATTTCGTTGCATAGTTGATGTCAGTGGCGTAACCACCTTTAGCAACAGCAGCAGTAGCCTTTTGATAGTCTTTTTCGCCTACCACCGCTTTATAACGACTTAGACGAGTGTATAAACTCCCTAAATCTGCGAGACTTTCTGCATAAGATGGATACTTTCTAAATCTCGCCTGTATTCTGGTAACGTTCCCTTTCTTATCTTGTTCGCTTGTCCACATCAGTACATATTTACCGTTATAGGTACCTTTGATCCCAAATAGGTTGTTGGCTTGTTGAGAAAGACCACTTGTGCCAAAACCACTTTCTAAGCACCCTTGAGCAATGACAAGGCTTGCAAGAACGTTGTATTTTTTGTAAACCTTTTGCGCTCCCGGTGCCAGTTTTTTGATAAAATCAGCCGCAGCCATGTCATCCCTCCTTATGCATAGTAGAACCTTGTGTCAAACACAATTTCAATATCACTTGCGTTCTGTATTTCAAAATCGTTTCGTCCTATATCAAGTGATGGGAGCCTGCCAGATGTCTTTAGACGTTTTTTATTTGCAACGGTGTACTGTTTAATAAAAGAAACTTCCTTTGATTTAGATAGTTCATCTTCAATTTTCAATCGTTCCCCCGTCGTATGATTGATGATGGTTACACCTTTTCCCTTTGCTTTCAACGTCACTTGGTAATCATGTCTAAGTGGATTGATCCTAAAGTCTCCAATGTTATAGATGCTGAACGTTTTTTTGTTCTTGAATGAATACTCTAAGTCGTCACGCATCTCAATATTCATTCCGGGACTCCATCGTTCACCCTCAAATGTTTGAAGATTAAGCGATGTACTTTTCGATTCAGCAGCACCCAAAACATCAGTGAATTCAACACTAAAAACAACATGGTTCTTTTCTTTTTCCTTTGGAACTGAAAAATTCCCATCACAAGTCACCAAAAAGCGCCTGTTAGGGAATAAATCGCAAGAAATATAATATGGGTACGGTTTAACCAATAAAGCATATAGCTCGCTTCTATAGCTGTAAAAATTTTCAGCTATTATAGAGTTCATGTATATTTCTACTTGGACAGACCTTTCTTTGTACTTCACATCCCGTGGATGTTGCGGCAGTACAATACCGTTAATTCGTGGCAATGACACTGTCTCAAATTCAACAATTGGTGAGGCAGGTGTCAGACTCAACGGATGGAAATGAGGAAGCAAGTCATTTAGACTTTGTTCACCCAATCCATTGTTAAAATCAATATATAATTCCATCTACCTCACCCCACTCATAAATGCTTCTTTTCTAAATCGTTCTCCTGTCGTTTGGTCTAGCTTTCGACCATCCATGTAGTTGTTGCTATCTTTTGAAATTAATTGTTCAAAGCCTTTTTGCATCATCATTAATCCTTGAGACAGCAGGTCTATTTGTTGTGCCATCAGACCAATTTGCTTGTTTTGGTTCTCGATCATCTGTCTCAAATCGGATCCATCTTGCTGCCTGCTCTGAGGCTTGTCTCCTTTGTTACTAATGCGATCAAGCATCTGTAAAGCCGTGGAGATCATACCATTCCCAAAACTAGGCACTCCAAGCTCTTTGCCAAGGTTAGAATACAACTGTAAAGAGCGTTTACGATACTTTGGCTCAGTGGTAATTGCATATTCGCGCCAGCCGTTTTCTCCTAACTGTGCAATTTGGTGGCTGTCGATAACACCACCAGATGCATAACCGATATAAGGGCCACCGCGCGCCATAGATTTTAATCCCGGATGATTATAGATGCCGCCATAACGCTTGTTAAGATAGTTAATCGCAGCAACAATTTGGTGTACTGGATGTTTGATGTTTCCATATCCGGGCTTTTTGTATGCTGCGAATGTTGTCGGAATAAACTGCATGAGTCCTTGTGATGGATGTCCCGCCTTCCAGTTACTGTCCCATCGGTTAACTAAGGTCGGGTTTCCACTTGATTCTTTCATAGCAATGGTTTCTAGTGCTTTTGCATAGGATGGGGAAATTCCAGTGATGCTGATGGCTTGTGCAACCCACTTTTTGACTGCAGCACTACCCCCTACACCTTTGAATGATCCTCCTTCTCCTCCAAAATCACCTAACGATTTTGTTAGAAATCCTAAAGCACCTTTTTGAATTGTCTTTAAAATACCTGTTCCAAGTCCGTCTATCCCTTTACCAGTTTTAAACGGAATGAGACCGCCAAATATATTGCTGATAATTTTCTTTGGGCCAGCCATCACAAGGTCAAAAATATCTGATCCGAAATCTTTCACCTTGCCGACTACTTCACCAGCTTTTTTGGCGCCCTTTTTAAAGAAATCACCAACACCGCCAGCATAACCCGGTAAGCCCTGTGAAGTGATTTTTTTGGTCTGATCATGAGGCAGTACCGATGTTCCGCGTGGTAAATCCCAAATTTGAGGACCACCAACGCCGACCATATATGTTCCAATACCAGGAGTATGTGCAAGCTCATATCCTTCCTCACCAACAAGTGCACGGCCTCCCGGGTGATAGTCAGTACCTTTGGCATATGCCTTACCGGGTGCAACGTTCTTCGCCTTTTTCTTCCCGTTGTGTCCGCTTGGTTTCCACTCAGGGATTGTCGGTATATTCATGAATTCAAGAACTTTATTGATACCACCAGTAATGGTATTGACGACACCAGCTAAATCCACAAGGAATGTATCCCAAGCGCCTAGCACTTCACCTGTCTCCCAATTGACTTGTTCGATATGTCCATCTGCTTGTTTCTTTGCTTCTTTCACAACGCCTTTATGGCTCTTTTTCGCCTCGTTGATTGTTTTGTCTCGCTGATCTTTGGCAGCTTTAACTGTCGCATCATGTTCTTTTTTGGTGATAGTACCTTTGACGTAATACTGATCATCTGCAGCTTTCACAACTGCATTGTATTGTTTTTTAGCATTGCTGATGACTTTGTCTTTTGCTGATTTACTATTTTTCACCGTTGCGGCAGCTTGCTTTGCAGATAAATTAGACGATTCTTCTTTTAACTTTTTAGAAATGAGTGTTTGCTCATCTTTGCTTTTTGTCAGAGCCGTTTCGACTTCTTTACTCATCTTTTGAGTAATGCCCTTGACTTCATCCCATTCTTTTTGGGTGAGCGAGCGATGTTCTTTTGCTGCTTTGTCATATATTTTTTTGACTCGGCTCTCGTACTTTTCTATTTGCTTCTGCTTCTTTTCATTGCCTGTTTTGATTTTATTGAGGATGTTTTCCTCATCTTTCTTTTTAAGTGAATTATTCTTTGAATAGAAATCTCCTAAAACGTCAAGAGACTTGTCAGCACTATCTTGATAGCCTTTTTTTATGGTGTCGGCCATTTTTGAAAATCGCTTATTCATGTTGTCAGCTATCTTATCCGTGATCTTCGTTTGATTGAGATACAGGCTGTCTAGCTTTGCATTGGCTTTTGTCTCCATATCCGAATAAGCATTTACAGCTTTCGAAGTGGATTCAGAAACTTTATCGCCAAAATCAATTGTTGCTGGCAAGACTCGTTTTTGCAGGTTGTCATAATATTTAAACCCTGCTTCGCCTAAAAGCGTGACCCCTGTTATCAGTAACCCAACTGGACCACCAAGCAACGATAAGCCGCCTCTAAGCAAACTCACAACACCTGCGCCTTTTTTTAAGATGTTAAACAGGCCAAAACCGCCCTTTGCGAGTTTCAAAAATCCCCCTGCACCTTTTACGGCGTTTACTCCTGCCATGACTATACCTTTACCAAATTTAAGTATCTCAGGAAGAAAAGAGAGCGCAAGACCTCCAATCATACCCATTGGCCCACCAAACATCATTAAACCGCCGCCAGCAATTCGAGACGCGCCGCCAAGTCCACGCATTGTCCTTGATGTTCTTGTGGCCGTTTGATTTAGACGGCCCATGCGTGTAGTCGCTAAACCAGTGTTTTGTTGTAAACGTCCCATACGAGTGGACATAACAGCCGTTGATGCTGCAGCTGTGTTAATGCCTGTCGCCGCAGTTCTTGAAGCGACACCCGCAGCTGTAACTTGTGTCGTGTATACTCCTAGACTTGTTGATGATCCTCTGACAGTGCCTGTCAGATACGTGCCAGCAGTTCTTAGCACTCTCCATCCTTCGGCCATTCTAGGAATGACACTCAATAACAATAAAGAAGCCCCACCTAAAAGGCTAAAAGCTGTTACGGCTGCGCCAGTAATGGCAATTGTTTGCATGACAGAAGGAGGCAGGTGATCAAACCAGTTAACGATCTTTGTTAATCCATCTGTAGTGGCGCGGATCACTGGAATAAATTGATTTCCTAATGAAATAACGGCATTATTTACTGCTGAACGCAGGTATTCCATTGATCCAGCGAGGTTGTCCATTTGCCCTTTTGCAACTTTTTCAGCTACACCGCCACTGTTTTCTATTTCTTTTGTGAATTTGTCGATCTTATCACCGCCCGCATGAAGCAAAGTGATAAAACCAGATAAAGCATGCTGACCAGCCAATTGCTTTGCAATACGGATTTTTTCTGTTTCTGTATAGTTTTTTGTTTTCTCATTGATTTGGTTGATGATGTCAGCTAATGGTCGCATACGGCCACTAGCATCAGTAACACTTAAGCCAAGCTCATGTATCGCATTACCTGCAGGTTTTGGAGGTGAAGCAAGCCTTGTTAAAGTGGAACGTAACGCAGTACCAGCCATATCAGCTTTAATCCCACTATTCGCCATGATACCCGTTGCGGCCGCTAACTCTTCCATGCTGACACCTGCAGTTTTTGCCGCAGGGCCAGCGTATTTCATTGTCTGTCCAATCTGTTGGAGTGTGGCGTTTGAATTGGTGAACGTGTAGGTCATTGCATCTGCTACCCGGTTTGTATCTTCTGCAGCAATATGAAACTCTGTGAGGATGTCAGATACAATATCTGCTGTTACACCTAAATCTGTTTGCCCTGCTGCCGCAGTAGCAAGCAAGCCCGGCATGGCACCGATGATGTTATTTGTCTTATAGCCAGCCATTGCAAGGTATTGCATTCCTTCGGCAACTTGTCCGTCTGTAAATTGTGTCGTAGCCCCCAAATGACGCGCCGTTTCTGTGAGACGGCCCATCTCGTCATTCGATGCATTCGCCACAGCACCGACCCGGCTCATAGCCTTTTCAAAGTCTGCGGCCACTTTAACAGCTCCACCTATTGCGACGGTGCCTGCTACACCGATACCTGTTAATGCCTTCCCTGCCATTCCCGCAGCAGAGTAGACAGATTGTAACTCTTCTGATACTTCCCCAGCGTTCTTCTTAAAAACAGAAAAAACACCAGCTGCTTTATTGCCGGTGCTTTGCAAATGCTCAAATTCTTTAGATACATCTCGTAATTCTTTTTCTAGCTTTTGATGAACAGCGATGGAGTCATTCAATTTGCGGGCATGTATTTGTGTTTCTCGCGCATCACGGCCCTTTTCTCTGACAAGTTGTTCATATCGTTTTCGATGTTCCTGAACAATTCGACCTTGAAGTTGATATTTGTTGTTAAGTCCCTCTACTTGTGATTGTAATTGCTTTGATCTATCACCAGTATTTTTATAAATGGCCGCAGATGCCTTCATTTCAGAGTTGGTTAATCTCAATTGCCTTTGAAGTCCTGTTATACCTTTATTAAAACCTGAGTCATCCAAATTGACCTTGGCGACCATATTTCCGATTGCTTGTGTCATATATGTATCACCCCTCTTTCCTGACTGAATTAAAAGAATACTTGATCAATAGGGACGAGTTTAGGCTTGTTTTCCTCCGCGACTAATTCTAGATAATGAAAAATATCCATTTGATCAATTTCATGCATTTTCCACCCTTGTTTTAACAAGGTGCTATAAATTTCATTCAATTGATCCTTCCCAGTTTTAACGGACTCTTCTAAGCTTCCACTTCGGGCAAAAAATCCTTTTCTTCGTCAGTTTCAGGCATTTTAAAACCCATGATCTCCATCATTACTTTCCTTACCACTTCTGCAATTTCAAACGACTGAAATCCCTCCTGAAATTGTTCAAAAGTAAACTGGTTATTAAAAACTCGAACGATAAATTTAATTCGTTCATTCAAGCTTTTAATAAGCTCTTTAGCATTTTCTGATTCTGTTGCTTTTTCATCTAATTCGAATGCCTCATAAAGTGTTTTTGCATCCGTTCTTGGGGCGATAAATGTTTTGAATTTCTTCTCTTCCTTAAACCATATTGAGATTGAAATTTGTTTTTGAGCCATTTTGACTCCTCCTTTTTCGAATTAAAAATAAGAGAGCTGTGAAGCTCTCTTTTGGTAAAAGTCTTAAGCGCCTTTCCCTAAATCAGCACTGATTTTCTCAGCTGATTGATAAGCGTCTCCATAAACTTTTTTATAGAACTTATCCAAATCAAAACCTTCTGTATCCTCATCAGCAACAACTTTATACAATTCGTCTTGTTCCCGATCTAAAAATTCGCCGGATAACTTTGCAGTTTGAAAGTCTACCTTTTCCTCTTTAGTCTTGACATCAGTGCCAGGAATAGAAAATCTACCTTGCACCAGACCTACATATCTTTTCTTTCCATTTGCTTTAACTCCATAAAAAGACATGGCCACCCATGGAGGAATGTTGTTCTTCTTGTACAAAAGCATGCCGTTTTCTTCCTCTAATCCAAGCAGCATAATAGAAATTTCATGTGGAAGATCACGCATTTCCATTTCAACTTTAGTAGACCCGGTTGAGACAACCATATCCACAAGTTTATTATCTGCATACTGTTTTTCAGTTGATTGCTCTGGTTCGACTTTTATATTGATTGCATAAGGAAACTCGTAAATTTTCTTTGCAACCCATAGTCCACTCTCTTGTTTAAGTGGTGAAAATTTAACACCAGCAACCCCAACTAACGAGCTGTGTTGAGTCATATATATTCCTCCGTTTATATTTCTATATTTTTTTCGAATCTATAGCCTTTTCTGATTAACCTCTCCTTCTCTAAAAAATCAGAAATAGGTATCGTTGGTGCAAAATCTAAACGCTCCATCACATCACCAATCGCAGCCAAAAAGGGTTGTGGATCGGCGTTGTGATAAACATCAATTTGATAAGTTGCGCTATCTTGAATAGGTTTATCATCAGCCCACTTGATCGGTCTGTAGTTGATTTCTTGCAGCACGACATACGGCGGACTCGACTTTGTACCCTCTGGCACTGCAAGCTCATAGATGTCACCTTTGTCTATTAAAGACAAAAGCGCTGGATCATTCTCCAACGCTTCAAAAATGGCATTCTTGCAAGTATCTGCACGCCTTATTAAGTTTTGATTGATCATAGTTTACTCAGCGCCTGTCGGTATTTATCTGCTACTCTTCGAATAGCCTCGTCCCATTTTGCATCTACAGTACGCGTAAAGAATTTTTGCGCAGGCTGATGTAAGGTGCCGAATTCAGGAAAGTGAATTCTCCATTGTGTATCCTTACGTGACTTCGATTTCGGCCAACCAACAGCCACATATTTCACTCCGTCACCGTCAGTGCGAAGCCGGGTAATATCAAGATCATCCTGCATGTGTTTTTGGGCTTTGTCCGACCTTGGTGTGTTTGGGTGAAGTTCATCTTTTATCACGGTTGCGCCAGCTGTAAGAGCTTCTTTATGCATTTTGCTTACTTTTCTTTGCATGTTGCCAATGGCGTTTTCTAATTCATCTAAACCTTCAATTTGAAGATTAAACATTACTACTTCACCACCTTTGCCCTAACTGTGAGGAAATGAAGCCTTGAATAATTGGGTGTTATAGACTCAATTTCGTAAACTTTTTCTTTGAATAAGAGCCTCATATGTTCGTCAATGTCTTCCCGGTGCCGAATGGTGAACTTGATTGTATGTTCTTTTTGGATAGCAGCTGCAGCATAATATTCAGCCCCTTTTAAACCCTCTGCTTTAGCCCAGCACTCAACCACAGTTTCCCAACCGTTGTCACCATCAACAGGTAAACGAGTCTTTTCTTTTTTCTGTTGAAACTGGATGCGGTGTCTCATGTCATTCAGCATCTTTTTCACCGTCCGCAACCACGTATTTGAGTTGATTGACCATTGTTGTGAGCACCCCGTCAAGATTTGATGTCGTTCCAGATATTTGCCTATTCTCATACCAGTGAGTCACAAAAGACATGACGGCCAGTTCTGCTCGTGCTAAATTATTAGGAAATTTCAGACCCGTTGCATTCGTGATGTACTCCTTTGCCGCAGCGATGAAATGTAAAATCAAATCATCCTCCACATCACCATCAATGCGGAGGTATTTTTTCGCTTTTTCAAGTTCTTTTTGTTCTGCCTCAGTCATCCGGCATCACCTTTATTCAGATTTTGGGTTTTCTAATGCTTCGACCTTATTTTGCAATTCGGTGATCAAGTCTTTTACAGCAGAATTGAGATTTTCCCACATGACGCTGCCAGTACCGATAGTGCGAGAGTTGACAGATTTATCAGCTAAGTGTTCATTTTTAATAGCGCCTTCCTCAATTACAGCTGCATCACCCTTATCACCTTTTGGTCCCTGCTCTCCCGGATCGCCTTTTTCTCCTTTTGGACCTTGAGGACCAGTATCACCTTTTGGTCCTTTTTCACCTTGCATCCCTTGAATGAAGAGAGGGTTTTCTTCACTGTTTCCTTTTAAATAAACAGGCGTGATAGGTTTACCGTCAGGCCCCGCCTCTGCAGATGTGAACACTCCGTTACTTTCATTCAAAAAATCTTTAGCCATGATAGATCAATCCCTTTCAATTTTTATTTATTTTCCAGCGTCTACAGACTTATCTTCAGAAGGTGTTTCAACTACTGCTTCCTCACCTACAACTAAATCAGTAACAATTACTGCGGCTTCTGGATCAACTACTTTTCCGTCAAATCGTTCAATACCTCTGAAATATGTTTGATCTGTTAGAAATGCATCTGAGCCGATGTCAGTTGATTTGATCTCGAATTTTTGACGATCAAACATAAAGTATGCATTTTTAAAATCACCGAATAGAATATGAGTTTTTTGTTTATCATCTGTGACAATCTCGTCATACACTTCAACGGGTCTACCGAATAAAAGGAAGCTATCCTCATTGCGTGGGTCCTCGGCTAAAATCCCGCGGCCGTTTTTATCTTCAATGTTTGCTAGTGTTTCAAATGCTTCTGTATTCATAACCCACTTAGCATTTCTTCGGTAACCCTTTTTAAGTTGATTTTTAACCTTCCGCAAAAATTTAATGGTGATAAGTGATGGCGCCTTGAGAGTTTTATATTTTTTACTTGAGATAATTCCTTCTATATTTTTGTCTCCACCTTTTCCATAGAAGACTTCCTCATTTTCAGTCACAGTCGCGCATTCTGAAAGCCATTCTACAATTTCTCTTGTGAAATTAAGGAAAGAATCATCGAGTAATTCAGCTGAAATAGGTAAAAACCCAGCGAATTTCTTAACGTTGTATTGGATTTCTTCAAATTCCATATTTTTTAGCTCTTTAATCGCCTCTTTTTCCCCAATATTATAAAGCTTTCCAGCAGTACCTTTTCTTACTGGATAAGTGCCAGATGGTGATTTTTTTGGCACAATGCGAACTAGATTACGAACAGAATTTAATTCTTGAATAGACTTAATAATCTGTTTTGAAATATCATCCGGTACTGTGTATCCGCCATCCTTATCACTACTAGATGAAAGCTGTCTATTTTCTTTTAAAACTTCCTGCAGCATTTTCCGTTCTTCGTTTCCCAATTCATCTTCACGGCCAGTCAAAACCTTGAACCATGCGTTTCTATATTCTTGGGTTCCTGTTAAACTGCGTTCTTCCTCAGATAAATCAGATTCAGGATCTCTTTTTTGTTCCGGTACATAATGTCTGTCTTCTTGAATGTCTGGTGCATCCAGCTCTCTTTCCTCAGACATCATTTCAATTCTTTTTTGCAGCGCCTTTGCTTCATCAAGCATAGAGCGTGCTTCTTCATCTTTTCCTTCACTTATTAAATTCCTAGCTTCTTGCTTTTTCTGTGTGAACTGCTGGCGCAATTGACGTTCCTCTTTACTCATCATTACTGGCATAGATTTTCCTCCTTGATTTTGAGCATAAAAAAAGACCCACTACATAGTCAGGTCTAATAAGTCTAGTTCCAGCTCAATCCTCTTATTTGATGTGTTTTTTTGTCTTTTTAAAACTTCTACTTTTTCTAGACTTCTTTCTCCTACAACAGCTTCCGTGTCGCTGTATGCAGGAGTTGTGACAAGTGAAATATCAAAAATGCGATTGATTCGATTGATTCGGCGCTCATATAACTTTTCTTCTTCATTTCTTGTCCATTCATCAGGTTCTTCATCACCTGAATGATCAAGAGAAAACGAAAAAGAACATTGATTGATCACGCCTGCTCTCAAATTCTTCATCAAATCTTGTCCGTAAGTTGTGTCTGTTGGCTCAAATCTAAATTTCAGCCCTATTGCATCAACAGTTAATTGAAGACTACCAGCGCCCGTTGAAACAGTGTTTCTTGCTAATGGATAATCAATTTTATGATTAAATAAAGCAATTACATTGGACATATCTGCTTCGTCCAACGCTCCACGGCTGATGATTTCCTTAAACCACCCAAGACGCTCAGACCACTTTTCAAATTTAAGGGCATAACCCTCTACATATTCACTTTTGCTTTCATCATCAAGTGACCTAACTTCAATTTCCGTCGTTAGCTGTCTGATTTCCTTCGGCATTATTCGGATCACCTCCTTTATGACCTGCTTTAGCCATCTGATATTGATCTAACATATCTAAGAAAGTGTAATTCAGTGAAACTAGGTGCCTGTCCCCATCAGGAATAGCATTCTTTGACTCAAGAGCACGAATTTCATTTATATTCATAGCTCCTATTCGTTCCATAATTTCATAGAATTCAGCTCTTGATTTTGAATCACCGCGCAATTCACTATTAACATTAAATTGAACATATAGCCCTTGCCTTATTTCATCATCAGTAAACAGCTTTGTATTGATTTCTTGTTCAAAGGAAACGATCCACGGCTGTAAAGTGTTCTTCACATATTCTATAGATTGATGTTCGATATTACTGAATGTAGCGCGGTCCAATTCATTTATCTTATGAAGAGGCACCTTGAATATGGAAGCGATTTGAGCCTTATTGAATTTCATAGACTCTACAAATTCGGCATCTTTTAGAGGCATTGAAATAGATTGATAATCAAGTCCAGCATCAACAATCGCAATACTTTCACCTGCATTTACTCTCTGCCATTCTTTTCTTGCAACCTCTTTTGCCTCTGGTTGTAACAGGGTTGGGATTTTCAAAATACCTCTTGGTGTTGCATCATTTTTGTACAATTTTGCGTTAAACTTTGTTGCAGCAGATTGAGCACCAATATGTTCCCTTGCAACCTGAATTGGACTGAGGCCTACTATTCCATCTTCCGTCATTCCTTTAAAGTGCAGAACTTCTTCCGCATGCAATTCAGCTCGTTTGTTATTGATGATTGTTTCGTACCACAATATACCTGTGTTTGGATCGAGGTACGGATTTGTATTCGCTGGATTAAGAGGGATTAATGTTTTGATATCACCTGTTTTATCTGAAAGAATCAAAGAATATGCATTTCCCCATGTACAAACATGCGTCATCATTACTTTTTTCCAAGTAAAAGCTGTCATATATTGATTGGGCTTTAAATAGAGCAATTTAAAAACAGGATGGTCACGCTCTCCTGAAATATTCTCTCCCAGCCTCCGAAACATATGGACAGATAGTTTTGCTATATCATCTGACAAAACATTTATACAAGAAAAAACATCAGGATGTTTTAACGAGGTCGATTCACTCACTTTCTCTCCGCTTGCTGTTTTACCACCACCGAAAATATCAAACACCCATTGCGGGACCTGTGACATCCCCCAGCCACTGTCTGAACCTTTTGATCTTTTAGAGAACATACCTTCTAATAACAATTAATCACCTCCTTCGGCTCATTAAAATTGCTGTAAATATAAAAAAAACACCTGTCACTAAAAGACCGATGATTTCATGTATTTTATAAGCTGCTATTGTAATAAAGATTGCCCCAGCAAAAAATACTAGGTCATTTAAGATTGAGAATAGAAAAATCATAATTTTTTTTATGATATTTTTCATTAGAATGAAAAGCCCCCTGACAAAATATACTCATTCAAATCTAAATGATCATCATTTTGACTAGCTCTCACATGAGCGTTTATGAGTGCAGCTGCTGGGTCAATACGTTGTGACGATTTTGATTTATCAAGCATGATATTCTCCTGCGCGTCAATCTTTGTGACGGCATTCCCCATCGCCCACGTTAATAGATCATTGTTGTCATGGATTAATTTTCGCGCTTTAGCTTTCTCACGTAAATCTTTGGTCGGCTCAGATAAGGTTTGCACCCCTTGCCTGATCTCGATCATGACGTATCCATCAGCTTCCATCTGCTGCGCAAACTGCGTTGCGTTATATGGATCATATCCAATCTCTTTGATTTTCCACCCTTTATCATTTTCCATTTTCTTGATGTAAGCACGTATATAGTCATAGTCAACGACAGCACCATCAGTAAGAGTTAGCCAACCTTTTTTGACCCACAAATCATACGGTACCTTGTCAGTTTTCATCCTCTCATGAAACGTATCTTCTGGCATAAAGCCGTGTGCTGTAACATAATACATCCCATTTTCGAGAGGAAATTCAAAACTGGCCGCTGTTAAATCAATTCGTTTTGATAAGTCTATCCCCGCATAACATTCCTTACCTTTTAAATCTGGTAGACCTTCACTCAAACCGCAATCTGACCATGCTTGCATATCCATATATCCGTTTGATCGCATGTTCACCCAAATATTCATGTTTTTGGTGAGGAAATCACGCATTTTTTCTGGTACATTCAAAGCCATTTCTAAACGCCGTCTTAAATAATTTATGCCAAACTCGTGTTTTGCAAGTATCGGATTCGCTTTTTCCCATTTACTCTCGTCTTTAATATCATCATCTGCATCTAACTCATTAATCATTGCAAAGTAATGGTCATTTTTCTCTACCATATTTGGATCTAAAAGACGAGAAGCAAAATTGTACTCGACACGGTAAGCAGGATTATTCAATTCAGGTCCAGCAGTTGTGATAATTACCATTAAAGGTTGTGATCTTGCTCCCATACCCGATTCAATAACATCATATATTTCTGATGTTGGGTGAGCATGATATTCATCAATAATTCCACATTGAGGGTTAAATCCATCTCCGGTTTTCCCGGCATCTTTTGCAAGTGGTGTGATAATTGATTTTGTTTTAATATGTTCAATTGTCCCATATGCTACCTTATATTTTTTTGATGGTTTATTGAGAAGATCGCTACCCTCAATTTGAGCCTTTATTTCTTTCCAGCAAATCTTGGCCTGCTCTTTTTTGGTGGCACCTATATACACTTCCGACATACTTTCTCCAAGCGCCATTGCTTCATATGACCCAACAATTGCTAAGCTTTGAGTCTTTGCATTTTTACGGCCAACTTGCCAATACACAATTGTAAAACGGCGAATGTCGGTATCTTTGTGGACCCATCCATAGACATTGCCGAAAATGAAAATCTGAATAGGATCAGGATCAATATTTTCACCTGCTAATGGTCCTTTGGTATGTTTAAATTGAGTCATCCAAAAAAGAAATCTGCGTGCTTTTTCTTCATCGAATACATACGGAAACTCTTCTGTTCCTTCTCTTTCGACATCATTCAAAAAACGTTGACAAGCCCAAATGTGTTTTTGACAAGCGTTAATTTCCCCTTGTAGAACATCATTTGAATAATCAATCATAAACTGCTTAATTGTCACACGTTATCAAACTCCTTCTCAGCAGCCGTCTTTTCTCGAATCTCCTGTGTTTTGGTGATCGCTAGTTTTGCGCGTGCTGATGGAGTAAGACCAAAATCATTTGCAGCTGACTTCATTTGATCAAAGAAGTTCTTTTGTCTTTTCAATAATGGGTGTTCTTCCCCAATCAATTCAATTGGATTTCCGTCCTCATCAAATCCATCTTTATGAACCATGAGTCCATCATCTTCTATCACTTTAGTTATTGAAATGTATTGTGAATAGGCATTACAATAGGCGGCCAACATGCTGATATCTGCCTCCGTTATAATGTCCACTTCCTTTAATAGCTCGGCAATCCGTTTGAATTCCTTTTTAGCAACCTTATCTAACCAGGATGGAGGTTTGATATTGTTTGATCGCATTTTCATTTTCTTTTCTTGGTCGGCGCGCATCGCTAGTTCATCTGTGTTTTTCTTATTTGGATTGCCCTGTATTAGTTGAAGCGTTGCGGATTTTGCAGGTCTCGGCATATTTTTCACCTCATTTTTTTCAAATTCATACTTGTTTTTGAATGGATTCATGCTATGATCGAATTAACAACAAAACCAGTCGTACCAAGCCCTCTCGGTATTTTCACCGAGGGGGTTTTTCGTGTTTTTGGAAACTTTGAAAAGCGGTGTTTGTTTGTAGACGACGGCTCACCGATCTTCACAAAGCCGTTTTCTAGGGATTTAATGCCGGGGGGTACTATGACCCTCGCTTGCCATGAACCTTGTTGTGACAGCTATTACACATGCTTTCGAGGTTATTTAAATCTAATCGTTTGTTCCAATCCTGTTTTAGCTCTACTATGTGATGAACCATGACAGCAGGAACGACACGATCTTGCTTTAAACAGCTTTGACAAAGGTAATTGTCTCGCATTAGAACAAGTTGTCTTGTCTGTTTCCACTCTTTCGATTTGTAAAAGTTTGTTGATTGTTTATCTCGAACATGTTTGTTGTAATACTTTGCTTCCTGCTGCTTACCATCGGCATGAGTGGGACAATAACCATCCCTTGTTAACTCTCTGCACCCTCTCACCTTACACTCCCTCAATGGTTTAGGTGGCATTGGATTCACCAGCTTTCCTCTCATCTATCATCGCAAACAAAACAAAGGCATGAAGATGCCCTACTTTCTGTACAGCATAAAATTTCCTATGCTGCCTTTGATATGACGCTAGATAGGATCGTGCTGCTTCATAGGACAGAGTCTGGCTGACATGTAGTAAGCTGTCTATAGCTTGCCTGTCCCTCACACCGTAAGAACCAAGCATGCCTAACCCCCTGATGATCTCCCCATCTGCCCATATGCATCCCCTTTTATTAAGGGCTTTAAGTCCGTTATACAATTGGTCTGTCCTTACTGCGTGTCCAACTGCTGTGTTAATGATTAGTTCCCTGAGTGAGTTGTCCACGTTGTGTCCCTCCCCAAAATAAAAAGCACCCCGAAGGATGCTATGAATTGTTCAATCTTTGTTTGGCTTCATCAATTAGAGGAAACATAAGACGTTTGACGCTTTCATGTAGCTGCGTATATTTTTCAAAACGTCGTTGTGCGCTTCTATGTGTCGTTGCTTGTTCGTAAAAGCTGCGTGCCTTTCTCAATTCCCGTAATTTCTGGCGGATGACTTTATTTGTAGCAGAAACAACATTCGAGTTTCCACAATGAGGACAGGAGAAGAATTGAATTACAATTCCTTTCGCTTCATTTATCTCTCTAACTTCCACAGCATAATATGTTTGGCATTTCTCGCACAAAACATCATTCATTTCATATTACCCTTTTGTAGAATGTAGACCCCTCGTTCTTTGTCCCAAACTAGATCATCTTTATTTGGCAGCTCATTCAATGCTTTCCCACGTTTATACTGAGTTCGTTTTTCATTGGGATACTTACTAACGACATCCGCATTTTGCAGGTTGATATAAGCAGAACCAAATTCATCAGGTCCAGATGTTTCCCAATTGAAACCTACATTGATTAATCCTTTCAGCGATTCACCTTTATGGATTACCTCGGGAATAGAATTTATATCTTTCAATGTGATTTGAAGCAAAGGAGGCTCTTCAAATGTCCAAGGTTCAAGGTTCTCTGCTTCTTCTTTGATCGTCAGTACGCCAGGGATTCCAAAAATTTCAGTCAATGTTGCTTGTTCTATCCCCGTATCGATTTTACTTTCTTCGTATGGAACGTATTTCTCCCCAGCCTTTAAGGTGCTTCTATCAAGCAAGAACCCAGAAACCGTAACACCCTTTTCTATCAATATAGTGATGGTTTCCTCCCGTACCCCTTCTTCAACCAACACTGTTTCAAAACGGGTACTCTTTTTGAAAGCAGTCTCTCCGATAACCTTTATATTGGGATACTCTTTTCTATAACTATTAACCATTAAATCCATGACGACAATCGGTATTTCTTTAATTCCGGCTAGATGTACAAGCGCTGCTGTTTTCCCAATTCGTCTTGTCCTAGCAGTCGTAACGATCAAAGTCTTTTTAGATAACGCCTCATCCAGTTGGTCAAAGATGCTTCTGTAAGTTAAGTCTAAGTACATTTTCTACACTCTCCTCATAATAAAAGCACCTGTCACACAGACAGGCGCTTCACATTTATCTATTCCACAAAATCAATCAGTGAGTCCATTCGCCAGCATCTTCATTATACGTTCTTGTGCTTCCTTGAAAGACATATCCTCGGCATCAAAGAATGTATACTCTGATTTAATCAAATTGCCCTCGTATTTAATTTCAGCATTCGCAACGATATAAGGAACACGCTTAACGGTTTCAATAAAATACGACTCGTCGAAAGGTTCTCTCACTTCTCGAACACGCTGCTCCATAGATGTCACAGTAAGTTCTACCAAAGCTAACACCTCCATATAAAAAAGCGACCTCCGCAATGGAAGCCGCTCTCAATTTATCACCTAATACCATCATAACCGCTCTCAGACAAAATGCTTTGCCAAGATCGTGCCAAAAGTGTGCCATTTTTATACGATTCTCAAACATAGATAAGTAGTTCATTTTAGTCCTATTTTTTGTTTTACCCACTCCTTAGTCATATCTGCGCCAACACTAGAAATCACCATAAGTGGAATACCACTAATTTGTTCCCCTAATTTCTCTTTCAATCTTTTATAAACAGTTTCATTCCTCAAACTATCTAAAAAATCATGACCTTTGTGAGTTAAACTTCTGGCCAACCATCGGAAATGATAAGGACCTCTTGTAGCATCTTTCCCTTCGATTAGTCCTGCCTGAGACAACAATTTCACTTGGTAACTAACTTCTTCAAGAGTTTTTCCATCAACCTCAATAATTCGCCACTCCAAAGGATTTTGGTCTTCTTCTAAGTAAAGTAATATTTTACGAATTAAATCCATGTCTCTTTTTATAGTAATCATCCCTTCTTCATCTGCATTATTTTCCGACAAAAAAAGCGACCTCCACCAACGGAAGCCGCTCTTAAATTAATTACCTTTCGTGATAGCTTTAATCATTTGCCATACCCTCTTTCATCTTTTGTAACATCTTTTCAGTATCTTTATCGGTTCTTTTATTCAACCATTTAAGTAATGCTGTTGGAGCATGACTGTTATCCATCGGTTGAGACCACTCATCTTCAAAGCGGGTTTTCAGATCACCGAAAGTCATTTCACTAACATGTTCTAAAGGAACATTGAATTTTGTGCTAATTAATTTGTTTACAAGTTGGTCAGTTGAGCCGACTTTTTCAGACAACAGAAAATTTGAATGAACATCGTTATCTTCTTTCTTTCCACCAATACGATTTACATATTCTTCATAACGGTCTCTTATAAACTCAAGAATTTTATCAGATGCCGTGAAATGCTTTCTAATCATTAAACCCGCTCCTATCGAACTGTAATTATATTCTAATTATATCAGCATCATCTTCGCTTATCCACATTATCCACCAATTAACCATATCTAATATTGTGTCTAACTCAGGGAATCGCTGAATCCTTTGCCCCTCTTGCTTTTCAGCCATTTCCTTAAAATGAGTTGGACATTTTCTCATTATGGTTAGTTGATGAAAAAGCGCACAAAAAAAGACCCACCTGCCAATTGAACAGATGAGTCTATAAGCCAAAGTCGTCCATTGTTCTATCCATTGTGTCTTGTGTGATCCCGATATATCTCAATGTAATATCTGGGCTTGAGTGGTTGAATATTTCTTGTAGCAAGGCCACATCCTTGAATTTCTTATAATGCCAGTAGCCAAACGTTTTCCTTAGTGTGTGTGTCCCTATGCTATCGAGGCCAACATACTCCGCTGCCTCTCTCAATATATTATATGCACTACTGCGGCTGATAGGCTTGTTTAGCCCCTCCCTGCTTCTAAATACATACTCTTGATCATCGCGATCTTTAATATATTGATCTAGTGCTTTCCGAAGCGTCTTGTTTACCTTGATTCTTTTTTCTTTGCCTGTTTTCTTCTCCCTTAAAGACACATATTGTTTCTTAACGTCTTTGACACGTAATTGAAGAAGATCAGATATTCTCAAGCCTAGATTGATTCCGGCCACAAAAAGCAGCAGGTTTCTTTTGTTCCGCTCTCCAAGATATTTCTTTATATAATGGATCTGATCAAGGTCCCTTATTGGCTGAACAAAATTCATGATTTATCCCCCTGCTTATACACTTCTTCTCTAAGTGCGAAGGCTAAACGGTAAAAGGCTTTATTCTTGAATCGGTAATAATTCCGCTGGCTTAGACCCATTTCTGCATAGATTTCATAATCAAACATCTCTTCATCCTGCATATAGAGCATTACTAAGATGCGGCGCTCTTTTTGCGTAAGGCGATTAATTGCACGCTGAATGCGTTTCATGAACTGATCACGCTCGATTTCCCAATCCATTTTTTTAAGAGCTGCATCCTCGGTCGATGAATGAAACTGATTGGAGAAACTCGGCGGCGTAATGGTGTATGTTGTTGTGATCTTTGGAAGAAAGTCTTCCGGCGTTTGCAACCTAAGTATTTTATACTTTTCCATCATCTTTTCCATTTTGAATCTTGTTTTTTCCTCGTCGATCTGCGGAATGTCTAAGCTTGTTTGATTCATGATAATTCCCCCTTTATTTTCTGCGCATGGCCCCGCCTTTGGCTCTTCTCAGTCTCTGCATGTTTTGCCCCATCAGCTCTCTTAAATCTCTGTCAGTGAGCTTCTGCGGCTGTTTTTTTGGTTTATCCTTCTTCATGGCCGCTCCTTTCCGACAAAAAGAAAACGGACACCAACCAGCACCCTTAAAAGGTGTTGATCAGTGTCCGCAGGCTCTCCGTCTTGGACTTATTTAGTTGTATCTATGAAAATATGTTCCCAATCATCGTCACTCTCGTCATAATTGCTTTGTATGAAAAAATAACAAGCTGTTTTATCTTTAGACTCAAACAATGTTTCATCTGTTCTTTTGTCATAAACTCTATACTGATTCATTTCGCTCCCCCTCATCTACGCCCTGCTCCATGAACTTTTCATATGTTTGTTGGCACATATCAATTCCGTACTTCCCGCAGTGAGCGCAATGGACATTCTCGGACAATTTAATCTTTTCAATATATGTTGGCTTTTTACATTCTCCGCAAAAATAGGGATATAAAGTGATCATTTTTCCTTTTGTCATTTTCCGCTCTCCATCCGTTCTTTATCCCGTTGCCTGATTTTTTCGTAAGTCTGTACGCTCATATAAATTTCATGCGTTGCACAGTGGGCGCAATTGACGTCTTCTGGCCATTTAAGCTCATCAATATATGTCCATTCATCACAATCTTCACAATAGTAGCTGTGCAAGTCTTCTGCTTTCATTCCGCTACCTCCTTGGCATATTCTTGTAGCTGCCTTTCAATAGTTTCCACAGGTACAAGAGGAAAAGCAGTCTTTTCCCACAAGATAAATTCACATCGCTTATCATCAGCGGCAGGGAAATACCTTCTTATTAAGTCGTGCCATGTTCTGATCGTCATTTCCGCACCTCGAAAGCGGGCGTATAGATATGGCCTTTTACGCCTGTCCAGTTTTTGTTTCTGTAGATCGTCATTTTGATACGGTGCGTGCCTGCTGTGTGATTTACTGTGTAAAATTCCTTTGCTGGTGTGGCTGTTTTGAAAGAACCGACCAAACTAAACCGCTGATCCTTCCATTTGCCATTCACCTTCTTTTGAAGGGTAAAGCGGTAGTATACTGTTTCATTGCCTGTTTTGCGTGCTGTCACATCAATGCTTTTAGCACGTGGTGTGTATGAATTGGCATCCGTTGATACGCTGACAGTATGCCCGCCAATTGTTTTATATCCGCTCGTTACTGCCGCAGCAGATGGAGCATAAAGCACCGCAGCCACAATGATAGATAGTGTGATTAGTAGTTTTTTCATTTGTCATCCCTCATTTCGCTCATTTCGGATATTTCTACTTCCACACTAAACGGACTTCGATAATCGTTATCTGAACGCTCCAAAACTTTTAACCATTTTGTCTTTTCAAGAACATAAGACACATCTTGTCCGCTCGATGAAGTCTTTTCAGCATCATCAAGAACAGCATAAAGTGCACCTTCTGGTATATCTTCTGGGACCTCAATAAACACGCTACGGTGGTATTTTAGGGTCTCTTCTATGTCTAGTTTGATTTTTTTAGTTTTCATCTTCATTCCCCTTCCTCATAGCAGGCTCCCGTCAATGATCAGTACCATTTCTTCTTCGTTTGTTAAATGCTCAAGCACTTCTTTGACCGGGATCACATTGTTGTCCTCTCCATTTACTCGGCTGTATATGATTGCTGCATATGCTTCCGTAACTTCGGTCATGTTCTCTATTAATTTGCCATCATCATCAGCAACGGTATCAGTATAAATTTCCGTGGCTTTTTTGATATTCCGTGCTTTGATTAATGCATAATAAGGCTCGTGCGTCTCATAAAACTTCATTTCTTCTTTTTTGCTTTTAACCTGTTCTTCCAGCAACTGAATGGCCGTTTCAAGGTATGTCGCAAAATCAATTGCTTCTTCCTGCGCATGTCGCAACCATCCTTTTAAGTCGTGGGAAGATGTTTCAACCTCAACCCCGTACTTTTGCAGGCCTTTTTCCTGCTGCTTATGCAATTTCTCGATGACTGAATATACAATTGGGTTATTTTCGTTCATTGTGCTTCCTCCGTTCCTTGTGGCAAAATATCTATCTCTACACGTTGTTCAGACGTCCAATATGCTGTTGCATAGTCACCTCTGAAAGCATGATTTAAGATTTCTTGCATTTTTTCAACGACTTCTTTTGTAAAACAATCGTTAGCACGTTCATCCCAGTTTTCATACATGTCTTCATGTTCTGCCTCTATATATCTTTCAATCATGGTGCTTGCTTTCGGTTCCCATCGTCTTCTCTTAATAACAAACCAGTTACCTTCAGGAGAGGCTTCACCGTCTCTAATATCATCAATAAGCTCGGCTACCATGTAAATATCATGCGTCTCTTCGTTACCAACCTCGATATGATGTGGTAAATTTGATAGTTTTAATGGTTTATTTAATTTCATCGTGCTTCCTCCTTTAGTGATTCAGTATCAATATTTAAGACCTGCAGCATCCAAAGAAGAGTAGCCATGCCGGCAACAGCTTCTTTATCCGCTCCATTCGATTTCACGCCTCTTTCTACAAAGTCGTTCATTCGTTCTATGATTTGATTTTGTTGCTTTTTATTGAGCTTCACTCCGTGCTCTCCTTCTCATCAAACATTTTCAAAATTTCTCTAATAATCCTCTGCTGCGCCAAAAGGTTTTTTTCGCAAGACAAGTTTTCAAGCAACTCTTTGAGTTCTTCTCTTTTCTCCATCAGGCTTGCTCCTTCGCTAGTTGTTCATTTGGCAATACCGACAGGTCATAACCTGATTCAATAAAACTAATGCTCAATTCCCTATTAACATCATTTCCTAAGTGAGTATAAACCTTGTCCATTTCTTCTTTAGAGAAGTTAGTCCCTAAAAACTCGTTGAATATTTGAAGCACTCTCTTTTGCCAGTAGTGACCTACTCCTTTGCAACTTGGTCGAGATAGCCAAGCTAAAACCTTACATTTTAAATCAAGGTCTGTTTTGACATCCTCTAACCTAAAATAAATATTTTTGGTTGGGACTAAGATCAACTCATTATTGTGATTAATAAATACTTTAGGTGATACTTTCTCAGTAATCTCTATGAGTCTATTTAATTCAGTTTTTACGCTCGTCATTCAGTATCCCTCCTGCTGCCGCTTATTATTGACGGCGTTTTTTTGCATGTATGCTTGTTCTATTTGTTCAGGATTGAAGCCGAAGCCAACGATTCCAATTGCAATAAATAGCCACCATGCTAAACGAAAATTTGATTCTTTTGTGTATTCATCACTAAACATTTGAGAGTTCAGTAAATGCCACTGCATTTTTAAAAATGCTCCTGAAAGTCCACCTTCAAAGCCTTCCCTTTGGAAATCTTCAATGGATTCTTCTAATAAATACAGATGCCAGCCCTTTTTAATCGCAATTGATAAGAAGAAGTGAATGCAGTCCGCATATTCCTCTAAAAGAGGGTTTTTAGTTCCTTCTGTGCCTTCTCCGTCGCAATCTTCACATTTGATAAATTCATGACCACCGTAGCCCTCAGCATCTTCTGCAACTCTTTCGTAATTCACATCACCAGTACCGTTACAAGGGGAACAATCTATCAATCTTTCTGTGCATGGCTTCTGGTTATCACTCCAATGCTTGAACCAGCGCCCTTCATTTGCAAACTCGCCTAGTTCAGTAATTAGAGCAACATATGTGTTAGGCAGCAGGTCTTGACCTTCCAGCCCTTTTTCTCGGATGATTCGGCGGTCTAACTCCGACTGCATTTTAAACATTTTTTCAAGATTCATTTTAGTTGGCCCCTTTTCAATTTAATTTAATGAGAATGATGGAACTGCTTCAAACCATATTTTTTTACGCTGTCTTGACCAACCGTTTATAAATGGTTTTGAATCCCTGTAAAGAGTCTCAAACATTTCTTTGCGAATATCTCTGTGAAACTGCCATACCATTACATCTTCATTCAACGATTCTGAAGGATCGTTAAGTTCCCATAAACCCCAATCATCCCATGCAACACTTTCTAGCCAGCTTGCTAGGGCATAATTTGATTCAAAGACGAAGAAAGGACCTCCATCAATTGGGTATAGTAAAAACAATTCATAGTACCTGTTAAATTCCGTCATATATTCTGGAAGCTTGTCTTTTATAAATTCAACCGCTTCCTTAAGTGTTTCAACTTTCTCTAACACGTGTTCACTCATCCTGTTTCCTCCTAAGCCGCTAGGCGTTTAATTTCCAAGTAATCCAGCGATCGTTATGATCCCCATGAAAAACAGCAGCGTGAAGATGACAGGTCCGTTTGACTCGCGCTTTGCCATGACGACATTGCCCTCTATAACAAGGTCATCATTTTCACGCACCAGCATCGGCACAACGTTTTCTGGCACTTTAAGATGGACAGCAGCATCATCAATCGTCATCGCTTTGTTTTTACAGGCTTTGACGGCCTGAGAAAGCTCGATATGTTTTGGTAGACTCATTTTTGCTCCTCCTTCACCACATATCCATTTGTTAAAGCGCTCATTAAGTCATGCGGATCAACATCATTTAAAGGTGCGAATAATAGTTCCCACGGTGGTGTATCGCCTCTTTTTACTAACCAATGTTCAAATACAAACAATCTATTTAATCTAACGCCACGTTCCATCCCGTGTGATTCGTAATATTTCACGCCTGCTTCTACTGCTTTGGCTTGTTCTTTTGTTAGCTCGACTTTTGAAGAAGTAGTAATTGAAAGACTCATTATTTCCCCGCCTCCATTAGTAAAGATCGTTGTAAGTTTTTCAGTTCAATGGTGACATCGGCTAGTTGCTCTGTAGCTCTGTTTGCCTGTGTTTCGGCTTTTTTCCAATCGTTCAAAAACTGTTCGTTCTTTTTGTTTGAGATTCTCAATTCTTGCTTTAGGCGCTGTATTTCGTTGTATAGGTCCATTTCTGATTCAATAACAGGCACGTCTACTTTTTGCAGAAATTCAACGGCGAAGTGTCCTGAAAAACCTTCTAGGAAAACAGCAGGTGCGCTTGGATTAAATTCATCACCTTTACACTTCCATACTCTTCCCTCGTTCAGTTCCGCTTCCATGCATGAGTGCATGACGACTAGATCACCTTTTTTGAGTTTTTGACTCATACTCTTTCACCCTCCAATCGCTTTCTAAAAACATATTCATAATGCTTCTCAAGGTTTTTCAGGGCTTCTGATCCACCTCTGCGAAACTCAGATTTAGTTCTTTTAAATTGTTGTTTCTCCCAATCCAGTTCGCTTAAGAAAAACATTGAGAATGCGCGAAGTTGATAATTCTTTTTCTCTATTTCTTTTTTCAACCGTGTCACCTCGTCAAAGAGGTCAACGTTTATTTGATCTTTTGATAACATTGCAATTCCTCCCCCGCAGGGGATGAACCCCTGCTTATTTATTAAATTTAAATCCGTAGTCAAAACGTATTCGATCTAATTTGCCTTTAATGGTTTCGATTATCGTGTGTCCATGCTCTGGTGCTTCTGTTATATGAGCCGTGTTGTTAATACCGTCTAGGACAATCACTTGAATTTTCCCCGGTTCAACATCAGCTGTAAAAAGATCGTTTTTTTCTAATGTGATTCGTTGTGGTTCATTCACTTTGATCACTCCATGTGATATAATTAAGATTCATGGGCTTAACTACTCACATTTTTGTGAATTCTACCACTGAGACTCGACGGATTGATCTGTGCGCTGCCAACGCCAGTCTACACGTCTGAGTCTCTTTTTATATGGCTTGGGTGGATGCTGCTGCCTATAAGCTGCTAGTTCTTCCTCTGACATAACCCACGCTTTCACTGGACCTGCTTTGTATGGATTCACTACAGTTTCCAATATGCTCACCTCCTTTTATTCGTCACGCTGCGGAACGTTGAGATTATAGATTCTTTCGAGTTCTTCGTCTGATAAGCCCTCACAATAATCTCGCCCAACGTTCGTGAGGCTCAACCATTCGATCATTAAAGCTCTATCCTCTTTAGTCATTACTTGATGCCTCCCCTCTGTTTGAGGTGGCGCACAGCTGCTGTCTTGATCCGTTTTGGACAATCTTCATACCGCGCAATCACTTCCAATTGCCGTGCTGTCGCTTTCTCAAATGGCAACAGGATGCTTTTTCTTTTCATGCTGCTTGTCCTCCTTTCCGAATACTCCGCCTTTACGTGGTTCGATCTTTCCTAACTCTGCTTGGTCAATTATCAGCAACAGGATGTCATCGACTTTGCGTGCTAAACGATTTGCGATGTGTCTAATCGGTTCATGATCCTGCCACATCTCCCGAAAAGCTATGATGTCCCTCTCGCACCAGATGAAGTCGCTGGACGGGCAGGCGTAGTAAACGGGTTGATCTTCAAACAACTTGCGTAATTCTCGCTTCTTCGCCATCATGACGCTCTTTTTGATGTACATAGGCTCGTTTGCGCCGACACCGTTCGGACGCTCCTTGATCTTTCCTCTTTTCGAAAAATCAATCATCAGAATTAACACTTCTTCTTCTGGCCTGCGAAATAGCTCGGCCATTTCACTTAAAGACCTGCCTTCGTACCAGTAATCCAAAAACCGTTTAAGACCTACGATCGTCCATTCAAAATTCACATATTCTAAGATGATTCTAGTGACACTCATTTTGCGATTTCCTTTCTTCGCCCAACCTCTTTATGCACAATATGCATGGATGCTGCCAGATTCTTTTCCACGTGCCAGTAACGAGGGTTTAACCCATTCACTACTAGGATTTTTCTTTCTGTGCGTGTTGGTTTTCTGCCGCCTTTTTTCATATTCAGCGCGCCTCCTTATGTTTTTAATATTCGTTCAGACTTACTTCCAGCTGATCTATTAAACTATCAACCTTCTCAGATGTGATTTTGCTCATGTTTTACACTCCCTTAGAACGGCAATTCCTCGTCACGTTTATCAAAAGTATCCCTAAACAAAATGTATTTAGATCTTTTCGTCATGCGTGATACAAGTTTGGTATCGTACATTTGTTTTAGTTTGTCTCCTGTTAAATTGGATGTGTAAATCGTTGCTTTATCCTGTCTAGCTGATGTGACTGCATAAAGTATCTTGTGTATAAAGTTGGTAGCTTCACTCTTTGAATGTTCAGATCCCGTCTCAGCCCCTACATCATCAATCACAAGATAATCCACTTCACCTATAAGACCCGTTACATAACCTTGGGTGAATTTACTTTCTTTGTTGTGGAAAGAGTCTTGAATGGCAAAAGCAGCATCAGCAAGGTTTACAAATAAGCATGATTTCCCCATATCTTCTGGGTTTTCAGGGTCAGGCGGTACATTGAGTGCTTTAAGTGCTGCATAAGCTAGATGACTTTTCCCTACTCCGGGATGACCCTGCAGAAAGATATTAAACACTTTGCCTTGTTTTAAATATCCAACCAGATCCATCATGAGGCGTTTATTTGCCGTTTCCTCAGGCTCAGTTACTTTGTAATTATCAAACGTCGCATTCGCAATGGTCCTGTCTCGGAAGATGCTGCGCTTCTCCAGCATGTTGAAATTTTTTGTCCGCTGGCTAAACTCGATTTGAGTCTCCAATTCTTTTTGTATCTTCTTCTCATCTGCCTCCAGCTCACACCTTGGACAGATTACTTTGCCATTGAGAATCATCATACGAACAGGCTTGATGACATCCTCGTTCCCTCTTGTGTAAGTGTGTTTCTCACAAAAATCAGAATGGAATGTCATTCTTGCGTTTAAGGCCTCCGCCGCCACTGATTTGATGCTCTGCATGCTTTATCACCCCCGCACCTTCATTCAGGTATCCTTCAAACTTTGTTCCAAACAATGTCGTTGGCTGCAGATATTTATTCATTTTGTCGTCTTTAAGCCATTGATTAGTTTTTGTAAGGATCACTGTTTTAAAATCTTCAAACCTGAACCCGTCATTCCAGCGTGCTTTAATTAACCTTTGTGTAGCAGTAGAAGAATGTCTGAAAGACTTTCCTGTTACTTTGTTCAAAAGATCAACAATCAGTTTGAATGGAATTTCAGATTCTTGAGTTTTAAGGTCAACAGTCGGGTTTCCCGACAATATTTCTTTTTTTTCTTCTTCTTTTTCTTTTTCTTCTTCTTCTTGTTCACTTGTCGTCGGCGTATCGTGTAACGTATCGTCGGCGTATCGTTCAAATAAATCCCGGATGCTGGTGTTCTCGATTTTTGGATAAAGTACCCTCATAAGAGATTTATCTTTAACCTCTCTTAATTCTTTCGTGACACAGTCTAAGATTGGCTTTCCACCTTTATTCAAGTTGTATTTAGGCCAATTCTTTATTGCCATTTCCCTTGTGTCATTGTTATAAAGGATCAGTTTATGATGATTTACAAAACGATCCATCAAGCTGTTGACCGACTCAATGGAGTATCCTAAATCAAAAGCCATTTGCTTTTTGGTAATTGGGTATATTCCTATTTGAGTGGTGTTAGGATTGGTGATAAGGTACAGATAAAAATATCTATCTTCTGGTGTTAGTTCTTCTGTGACTTTGGGATCTTGCCAAAAAGTTGTATAGACATGGCGAAATTTTGCCACGAGTTACTCACCTCTTTTTTTGATTAAGCTTGTCCTTCAAAAAAAGGTGAAACAAAAAGTTTCAAGCCTCTTTTATCTCTTTAAGTTTTCCTTTTTTCACCACTGTGTAATATGGCGCTACTGCTTCAATAAAGAGTTTTTCTCGATCTTCTGTTCCAAAGAAAACCTCTCCCACGAACAGGTTGCTTTTTTTCTTTTTTTTCCTTTGAGCCATAAGATCACCTCGAAACATAATATGCAATGTGGACGAAGGGACTACCCTTCGAATTTTGCTTACTATAGGAAGCACTCAGTTTAAAAAAAATAAGCTGGTGGCAAATTTAGTTTTTCGCTTAATTTAACTAAAGAAGAGTGCGACGGGTTAGCTTTTCCTTTTTCTAACTTGCAAATATATGAACTAGAAAACCCTGTAACCAAGCCGAATTGACGTTGAGTTTCATTTCTTTCTGACCTTATTTTTTTGATTTTTTCTGCAAAAGAAACAGTTTCGCGGTCCATTGTTTTCACCTCCCGAACGCTTCCTTTAGGAAGCACAAGTAAAATATACCATCCTTCTACTTTTAGTGCAACCATAAATTTCATAAATGTTTCTTATAGGAATCTTAAACATGATATAATTAAAGTTGTTGTTACTAATCAGTGGCGTTAAATCGAGGTGACTTTATTTTATGGATAACAAGAAAAATGAGTTAATCGGAATAAACTTAAAAAGACTAAGACAAGAGCAAAAACCCAAACTATCTATTAGAAAGCTCGCTCAAGAAGTTGGTTTAAGTAACGGCTATTTATCAAAACTCGAAACGGGCAAAATCAAAAGTCCCTCTTTGGAGGCTTTGACCAAACTTGCAGATTTTTTCAATGTTGATCCCACTTACTTTGTGACTGATCCAAGTGACCTTGAAAAAATGGGTAAAGAAGCTGAGAAAGTAGTTTTCGCGAAAGAACTAACTCTTGAGAATATCAAAAATGCAAACATTATAGATGCAGAGGGCAAACAAATAACAGATGATGAACGTAATTTCATGTTAGATGCCCTTAAAAATTACAGAGCTTCTAAGGCTAAATTTTTAGAAGACGATTCACCTGAAGAGGATTGATTTTGATCTTCTTTTTTTGTTGCTTCTAAGATTTCCATTAATTCTTCATATTTTATAGCCATTTCTCTTCCCTCCAAGGAACATTTGTTCTGTTTATATTTTAATCCATATTAGAAATATTTAAAAGAATTTCCTGTTTTCGTTTTTTTTGAAAACAGGAAACTTCCCCAGAAAACACGAAAGACGATACCTGATTATGGTAGCGTCTTTTTAACATCTTATATTTACATTCCCGGTCTTACATCTTTTGTTTCATATATTGTTTCTGGGTTGTTAGTGATAAGTGAGTGAATTTCCGAAACAACTATTGTTGCTCCTAGTGTAACTGTTAAAACAATTACATTGAAACGTTTATTCATGTATAGCACCCCCTAACTCTTAGAGTGTATACCTAAATCCAATTCTATTCAATTCATTTTTTGGGAAACTTGCCCTGAAATAATCTTTGCTTTTTGAAAAATAATGATGTGATAATAGCAATTTTTCTGATGAAGATTCTTTTATTCCATCAAAAAGAAGCGCATATTTATGATATCTCTCATCTTTATAATATTTGCTTAAATCCCCATCTTGTTTTAATAACAAGGAGAATTCACTTACTGCAAATTCGTCATGAATACTTTTATTCCAGTACTTTTGAAGAAACGATATTTCTTCTTTATTTTCCAGAATTTCGGCCTGTCTATCAGGAAATTTCGAATAAAGTTCAATACATTTAAGATAATAAGAAATTGACTGTTCATAGGATTCTGGAAAATAAGAAAGACCTAAAATATGATAAGCAGTAATGTTGTGAGCCGTGCTGAAATTCCTATCCAAAATTCTGTTAGCGATTTTTCGTGATTGTATTAATTCTGTTTTTTGCTTCAAGTAAATATTGACTTGAATTTCATCTACCCTAGCACCGTATGCCATTTTTAGAAACGGATCATTAACCTGAAACAACAAGTCATTTATTTGATCAATCGTATAAATAGTTAAATCATAATGGCCGTTCAAATAATAATAATAGACTTGTAAGACCTTCACCATAATTTCAGTTTCCAAAAAGGTGTTTTTGAAATTTCTCAGGTTATCTAAAAAAGTATTACTTTCGAATATAAATCTTGACTCTAACATTAACGAATATAAAGAACATAATTCCTGAGTTTTTGAATTTCTTTTATTTTTGTACTCCTGTGCAAGAACACTTGTATAATCGTACAATTGCTTGGAATAACAATATTCTAAAGCAGCAGGAATATTTTTAGAACTAATGCCTTCTTTAAAATAATCCAAAATAAGTTCGATTTCGTTCTCTTTGTCAATGTGATTAATGATCTTATGAACAATCCAGAACGAGACATCCTTGCCATTTAAAAATTTACTTAAATAACTACTGCTTATACCCAGCTTTGCTGCAACTTGTTTTTGACTTTCTTTAGACATTTCAATTGAGTTTCTTAAATGTGTCCGTAAGTCTTTCGCGATTGTACTTGTCATATATGATCACCTTACCATTGTTAAATTTATCATGAAGTACAAAAAAATGTTGTCGGAAATTGTCGCAGAAGTATGAATTTTTGCTCTAATACATAAGTAATTACTTCTTTTAGTTCAATTATAATCCTTTTGTGTAACTTATTAACATATGACTTTTGGAGTTATTTTGTTTATTCGAGGAATTAATTTGTAAAAGGTATGCTTAGCATTCGAAATATGATTTCGAACAGTCTTTTCGCTAATAAAAAGCTCGCTTGCAATTTCTTTTGTAGTTTTATCTTGGACGAGCAATTCGAATACTTCTCTTTCTCTTTTGGTTAATAGCGGCTTGGATTGAAACTCTTTCTCCTTCAAGTATTGTAACCCTCCTTGCTAAGGTGAGAGCTCTAGTCTCTATAGAATGGGATTCTGTATAGTCGAGATATCATATGCCGGGTGCCTGAGGTAGGTGACGTTAAAATCAAGAAATCCCGCATATCAGCGTCCAATTTACTTCGCTTTCATCCACGCAAAAAAGGACGAGTCTCCTCAACGAGACATCGTCCTTTTTTGCGTGGTATTTAAAAGATTGAAATGGCGCCTGTTAACAATGCAATAAGTGTTGTAAAAAGGGCAGTTAACACGGTCCATAGCAGTGCATATTTTTGCAAATCACCAATATCTTTGTTCAGCATACTGACAAGCAGCAGTGTTGAAGCTACAAGCGGACTCAGTAAGTGGACAGGCTGCCCTATGATAGAAGCACGTGCAATTTCCACCGGATCAATCCCGTAAGCTGCGCCGGCTTCAGCCAAGATTGGCAGCACCCCGAAATAGTAAGCATCATTTGAAAGAACAAATGTAAATGGCATACTCGTCAAAGCAACAATCAGCGGGAAAAATGAGCTGTAGGAATCTGGAATCATGTAAATGACCAAATTGGCAATGGACTCGACCATTTTTGTTCCAGAAAAGATCCCTGTGAAAATCCCTGCTGCAAATACAAGTGTAATGACCGTTAATGCGTTTCCTGCATGAGATAAAATTCGCTCGCGCTGATCTTCAACCTTTGGATAGTTGATCATAAGAGCAATGACAAATCCAATTAAGAAGAGTACAGGAATTGGGATGATATCTAGGACTAGTGTGACCATCACGGCAACTGTAAGGAAGAAGTTAATCCAAATCAGATTCGGTCTCTTGATATCGGCTACTCCATCTTCAATTGACGCAGCCAATTCAGGAGAGATGGACACCTCTTCTTTGTGCTGAATTTCTGCAATTCCAATCCGTTTTCTTTCTTTTTTCCCAAGTACATAAGCAGTAAAAAGTATAAAAAGACCGCCTCCAACCATCGTTGGGAGTAATGGAATGAAAAATTCGCCTGCATCTAATCCAAGCGCCGCGATTGCACGAGTAGCTGGACCGCCCCATGGTGTCATTCCGCTCATAATTCCTAATGATAATAATGAAATTGTTCCTAAAATTAATGGGTTCATCCCAATTCTTAAGAAAAGTGGCAGCATAGCTGATACGGTAATCATGTACGTTGTTGTTCCGTCACCATCTAATGCAACAAGCATAGACAAAATCGCTACCCCAAAAGCAATTTTGACAGGATCACCTTTTACAATACGTAGAATGAGTTTAATCAGAGGATCAAACAATCCAGCATCCAGCATGACACCGAAGAATAAAATCGCAAATAACAATAAAGCAGCTGATGGTGCAACAGTTTTCAGTCCATCAAGCATCATGTCCCCTAACCCTTTGTTAAAGCCGCCGATCAATGCAAATATGATAGGTACAACGGTTAGAGCCACCACCGGATGCATACGTTTTGTCATAATGAGAAATGTAAATGTCAAGACCATCAAGATCCCTAAAATAGCTAGCACTTTATATCCCTCCATCCTCTTCTTTACATGATCTGCAAGCGCCCCCTTGCACTTGCGATCTATATGTTAGCGCTTTCTATTTCAAGGATATAATAGCTTTTTTTATAATGAAAATATTGATTTTTTCGTCTATTCAATAAATTTCTTTTATAATCAACCTTGCTGATTTCTTAAAAACTCAATGAACGCTTTCACAACAGACAAATGAAGTGAGTCTGGCTGGTACATGAGCCATGTATCTCTTAAAACAGGCTGTCCATCTTTATACGAAAGACCTTTTACAAATAACTCATCACTTGGTCTGAGGCAAATTTCTGGGACAATGGCATAGCCTAAACCATGCTTCACCATCTCTTTTGATGTATCCTGACGGTCTGTTTCCATCGTCACAAGCGGAGGCATTGTGAATGTTTCCTGCCACCATCTGTTAATCAGCCGTTTTAATGAACTGTCTGTATGATAGTCAATGAGCGGCAGATTCGGGAGATCCTTTAGCTGAATTTCTGATTTTGAAATGATGCAAAGACGCTCTTTATCGAGCAAAAAACGCTCTCCATTCCAGTCATAATCGCCTCTTAAAATCCCTAAATGCACACTTGATGTTCCTAATAAATCCATTACCTTTGTGCTCCAGCCTGTGTTGACCATGAATTGAACATGTGGATACTGCTTAGAAAATTCTTTTAATATTTCTGGCAGTTTATACTGGGCAAAGTTACTTGAGACCCCCAATCGGATCGTTCCTTTGACCTTTTTTTGCATATTGAGCATGCCATCTTTCGTTTGCTGCAGCTGTTTGAGCATGTCATTTGCATATTTAGCCAAGTATTCGCCCTCTGATGTAAATTCAATTCCTCGTTTTCTTTTAAAGAAAAGCTTCATATCAAACTCCTCTTCAAGCTGTTTCAATCGATAGCTTAAGGCAGGCTGAGAGACAAATAATTTTTCTGCCGCTTTTGTAATGTTCTTTTCTTCATAAAGTACCTTTAAAAACCGCCAATCTTTTTCATCCATTGTTTGCCCTCCTTTTTTACTAATTATAAAATATTTTTATCGATTTCTCTCAAAATAATGTATTTAACTTATTTCTTATTATACTTTACCATTTTGGTTAGATAAACAGTTAATTAAAAATTGAGGGTGAGAGTAATGAGAAAAGTTCCAATCACAATCATGCGAGGCGGTACAAGTAAAGGGGTATTCATTCACGCTGACAATGCACCATATGAACACGATGAGCTCGAAGCATTTCTATTAGACATTATGGGCAGCCCTGACCGGCTGCAGGTCGATGGAATCGGCGGCGGTAATTCTTTAACAAGCAAAGTGGCCATTATCGATAAAGCCACACGCCCGGATGTGGATGTGAACTATACATTTGCACAAGTCAGCATTAATGAGAGATTTGTCGACTTTAAAGGAAACTGCGGGAACATCTCATCAGCCGTTGGGCCGTATGCAATCATTAAAGGACTTGTTCAAGCGGTTGAGCCCATTACGACTGTACGTATCCTCAATACCAATACAAATAAAGTCATTACGGCAGAGGTCGAAGTCGAAAATGGAGAAGTAAAATTTGAAGGACAGGCAGAAATTCCAGGAGTAAAAGGAACTGGTTCTCCCATTTATTTATCCTTTGAGAAACCTGAAGGCGCTGTCACAGGTAAAACCTTTCCGACTGGAAATAAAATTGATACGATTCAAACAAAGTTTGGGGAGATTCTAATCTCGATCGTTGACATTGCAAATCCAATTGCCTTTATTCGTGCCAAAGATATTCAATTAAAAGGAACTGAATTGCCTGAAGAGTTTACAGACGAATTACTGGATGATTTAGAAGAAATTCGTTCTCTCGCTGCTGAAATGTGTCACTTTGCACCAAAAGAAATGGCCACATTACAGTCTCCAGCTGTTCCAAAGCTTGCGCTCATTAGCGAGCCTGCTGATTATGTAGATACAAATGGAATCTTGAGACGAGCAGCAGATATGGACATCATCGTTCGTATGCTATCGATGCAACGACCGCACCAAGCACTTGCCATTACCGGCTCTGTCTGCGTGACAGCCAGCTGTTTCTTAGATGAAACGCTTCCTTCTCAGCTGTTTCAAGGACAAGATGACACCCTTCGTATTGGGCATCCTGCTGGTATTATGCAAACGGAAATTGACATCTCTCAAAACAGAGTCAAAGTCATTCGAACTGCAAGAGAAATTCTAGATGGAGTTGTCTTCACAAAACAAGACTATGTGATTCAGCCTCATATTAAAAGAGAAGCTTAAAGCAGACGAGAACATCGTCTGCTTTTTTTAATGCTGAAGCGGTGCATCTATATCTCCGGCAGAATGAGCTTTTATCTGCCCTTTCTCATCTTTTAGCTGGAGATGACCGTAGCGGTTGACTCCGCAGCAAATGCCCTCTTCCCATGTTTGTTTTTCTCGGTCTAACGAAATCCGCAGCGGTTTATGAAGACGATATAATCGTTTGTTGTAGAGGGCAGTGAGTGCTTCAAACCCTTCATTCTTCCAGCGTGTATGATATTTTTCAAAAGCCGTGGCAAGTTCCTTCACAAGCTGATCGGCTTTTACCTCTGTAAGTTCTGATAGGCAAATGGTTTTGTACGGAACATGCTCCGGCTTTGTCTTCACATTGATGCCAACCCCAATATAAATGGCGTTACGGTCCGCTTCAATCAATGTGCCTGATATTTTTGCCTCATTAATAAGAATATCATTTGGCCATTTAATCGCCAGCTGATCCTCAGCCCTCATGAGAGGTTTGAGTACATCGTAGATCGCTAGTGCCGTCAGCGGAGCAATCGTTGACTGGGTGGAGAGTTCTTCTGGCGGCAAAACCGTCATGGTCAAAGCGACATTCCCTGCAGGCGTTTCCCACGGTCTGCCTAGCCTGCCTCTTCCTGCTGTCTGCTGATGTGCATAGACAGCAAATGAGGGCTTCTCTCCTTTTTGCATAAGCCTTTTTGCTTCATTATTTGTACTATCAATGGTGTCATATTGAAAAATCTTCATGTGTTCTCCTTTTGTTTCTTCTTGATATGATCCTTTTATTATAACAAAATGAAGCTTACACGATGATGAGGGCTCTATGTTACTTATTTCGTTGAGCTTGAAATGTCTCTTTTTCTTCCTCTGTAAATGGAACAGAAGCGCCTGTTTCTTTATTAATTTGCACCATCGTGACTGAACCTGTAAAGCATGGTTCCTGCTGTTCGTTTTCTCCTAAATAATGAAGGATGAGTGAGCTTGATCCGACTTTTTCTGGCTTTACATACACACGAAGTCTCTCTCCAATCTCCACCTGTTTGATGTAATCACATTGCAGGTTTGCCACGACTGTAATCGTCTCTTTCACACGTTTCATTCGTTTATCCACAATTCCTGTTTTTTGAAAAAAGGCAATCCGTGCTTCTTCAAAATATACAAAAGGGGTGACATTGTTCATATGGCCAAACATATCCGTTTCTGAAAAACGGACAGTCGTTTCGACATAAAATCGAAAGGATGCTCTCCATTCTTCAAATGGTTCTTCAATATATGACGGAAGTCTCACTTCATCATCTCCTTATTCATCAATAAACGCCTCTCCCATATTGGAAGAGGCGTTTATTTTGTGTTCCATCCAGCCTCTTGTAACACTCATCATGATTGGCAAAGAGGACTGAATGTGATGTTATTCTGCGTGATCGCTCCCGAAGAAGTTACGAAAAGCTTGTAATGTTGTATCTCGGTTAAGTGCTGCAATTGACGTTGTCAGCGGGATTCCTTTCGGACAAGCCTGCACACAGTTTTGAGAGTTCCCGCAGTTCGCAAGACCGCCGTCACCCATAATTTCTTCTAGACGGTCAGACTTATTCATCGCACCTGTCGGATGTGCGTTAAATAAACGTACTTGCGAAAGCGGTGCAGGGCCCATAAAGGAAGACTTATCATTCACGTTTGGACAAGCTTCAAGGCAGACACCACATGTCATACATTTAGAAAGCTCATACGCCCATTGACGTTTTTTCTCAGGCATTCTTGGTCCAGGTCCAAGATCATATGTGCCATCGATCGGCACCCATGCTTTAACTTTTTTCAAGGAGTTGAACATACGGCTTCTATCAACCTGCAAGTCTCTCACGACCGGGAATGTCTTCATCGGCTGGAGACGGATCGGCTGATCTAACTGATCAATTAGTGCTGTACATGACTGGCGCGGTTTTCCATTAATGACCATAGAACAAGCTCCGCACACCTCTTCAAGACAGTTCATATCCCAGTTGATCGCCGTTGTTTTTTCACCTTGTTTATTGACCGGGTTACGTCTAATTTCCATGAGTGCGGAAATGACGTTCATATTCGGACGGTAAGGGATTTCGAATTCCTCATCATAAGACTTTCCATCTGCTGTATCTTGACGTGTGATTATGAAATGAATTGTGTTTTTTTCACTCATCTTATTTCTCCACCTTTTTCTTCGAGTAATCTCGTTTACGAGGTGCAATTAACGATACATCGACGTCCTCATAGTGGAATGCAGGCTTTTGATTTTTCCCTTTGAACGTAGCCATCGTTGTTTTAAGGAATTCTTCATCGTTTCTCTCTGGGAATTCCGGTTTATAGTGTGCGCCTCGGCTTTCATTCCGGTTATATGCCCCGATCGTAATGACTCTTGCCAGCTGAAGCATGTTGTCAAGCTGACGCGTGAAGGCAGCGCCTTGGTTGCTCCATGATGCGGTATCATTGATGTTGATCTTCTTGTAGCGCTCCATTAGTTCTTCGATCTTCTGATCTGTTTTTAAGAGTTTGTCATTGTAACGAACCACTGTGACATTATCCGTCATCCATTCTCCAAGCTCTTTATGAAGCACGTATGCATTTTCTGTACCATCCATGCTGAGGATGTTGTCCCATTTCTCCTGCTCTTTCTTCACAGCGCTGTCAAATGTTGCAGAAGAAAGGTCTTCCGCAGATTTCTCAAGACCGCTAATGTACTTCACCGCATTTGGTCCAGCGACCATTCCGCCGTAAATCGCAGAAAGAAGTGAGTTTGCACCAAGTCTGTTTCCGCCGTGCATTGAGTAATCACATTCTCCGGCAGCGAACAGACCTTTGATATTCGTCATTTGATCATAGTCGACCCATAATCCGCCCATTGAGTAATGAACAGCTGGGAAGATTTTCATCGGCAGCTTACGCGGGTCATCACCCATGAATTTTTCATAGATTTCAATGATTCCGCCAAGCTTAATATCAAGCTCTTTTGGATCTTTGTGAGAAAGATCGAGATATACCATGTTCTCTCCGTTGATGCCAAGCTTTTGCTCGACACATACGTCAAAGATTTCACGCGTTGCGATGTCACGCGGTACAAGGTTCCCGTATGCTGGGTATTTTTCTTCAAGGAAGTACCAAGGCTTTCCGTCTTTATATGTCCAAACACGTCCGCCTTCACCACGAGCTGATTCACTCATAAGACGAAGCTTGTCATCTCCTGGGATCGCTGTTGGGTGAATTTGAATGAATTCTCCATTTGCATAGTGTGCACCTTGCTGATAGACGATGGATGCAGCAGATCCAGTGTTAATCATGGAGTTCGTTGATTTACCGAACACGATTCCAGGACCGCCTGTTGCCATGATGACCGCATCTGAACGGAAGGATTCAATTTCCATTGTCGTCAAGTTCTGTGCGACAATCCCGCGGCACACTTCCTCGTCATCTAAAACAGCGCCAAGGAATTCCCAGCCTTCATATTTCGTGACAAGTCCTGCTACTTCATAGCGGCGAACCTGCTCATCCAGTGCATATAATAGCTGCTGGCCTGTTGTAGCTCCAGCAAACGCTGTACGGTGGTGCTGTGTTCCCCCGAAGCGGCGGAAGTCCAATAATCCCTCTGGTGTTCTATTAAACATAACACCCATACGATCAAGTAAGTGGATAATGGACGGCGCTGCTTCACACATTGCCTTTACTGGCGGCTGGTTGGCTAAGAAATCTCCGCCGTATACCGTGTCATCAAAATGCTCATAAGGTGAATCCCCTTCACCTTTTGTATTGACCGCTCCGTTGATTCCGCCCTGTGCACATACAGAATGCGAACGTTTCACAGGTACGATTGAAAATAGTTGAACAGCTGTTCCCGCTTCTGCTGCTTTAATAGTTGCCATGAGACCAGCTAAGCCGCCTCCGACAACGATGATGCTAGAATTACTCATTGTAGCCCCTCTCCCTCTTCTACTAATCTATTTCCTCTTAAACAAAAGCGAAAATTGCTCTTAGCCCTACATATGAAAGCGCTATAAATATACCTAATGTCACATATGTGGAGATTCGTTGTGAGCGTGGTGAAACGGTAATTCCCCAGCTGACAGCAAATGACCACAAGCCATTAGCAAAGTGGAAAATAGTAGATAAAACGCCGACAATATAGAAGCCTAGCATAAATGGAGAGCTTAAAATATTCGCCATCATGTCATAGTTGACTTCAGCTCCAAGCTGAGCTTGAATTCGAGTTTCCCATACGTGCCAAGTGACAAAAATCAATGTGATAATACCTGAAATCCTTTGCAGTCTGAACAGCCAGTTTCTTAAGTAACTGAAGCGAGACGTGTTGTTTTGTGCCGTAAAGGCTATGTACACCCCATAAACAGCATGATAGATCAGTGGTAAGAAAATCACGAACAGCTCAAGTGCATATCTGAAAGGAAGCTGTTCCATAAAGTGTGCAGCTTTGTTAAACGCCTCTGGTCCATTTGTCGCAAAGTGGTTAACCACTAAGTGCTGTATTAAAAATAGACCGACCGGAATGACGCCAAGCAAAGAATGCAATCTCCGATAAAAAAATTCTTTGTTCCCCGACATTACTTTACCCCCTAGTAAAAAAAGTGCAATTGCTTGAAAATTGTCTTACCCCCGCTTCTTTCAATTGTAAGCACTTTATTCAAATTTATTGACAATTTCATTTTACTCCTATGTCAAAAAAGCGTCAAGAAACCGCGTACATAAATTAAAATTTTCCGAAATTTAAAAGTTTTAAATCAAAATTCGTTTTACTACAATAAGAATTTCTTAGACTTCAGGGAAAACTCTGTCATCATATGCCCACATAAGCTATAATAAATTGTTGAAAGAGGGGAGCCGTACAATGAATAAATTCGAATCTAACTTAGAACAGCTAAAAGAAATTGAAGTCAATGGATTTGCCTACGAGCTGATACGCGAAGTTCTGCTGCCAGATATTCTTGGTCAGGACCATTCATCTATGATGTATTTTGCGGGTAAACTGCTTGCTCGTAAATTTCCTCAAGAGTCATGGGAGAAGATCCCCGAATTTTTCCATGATGCCGGATGGGGGACTCTCACGATGGTCCATTCGAAAAAACAGGAAATTGAGTTTGAGCTCGAAGGTCCACTAGTATCCAATCGACTCACCTATCAAAAGGAGCCATGCTTTCAGATGGAAGCGGGTTTTATTGCTGAACAAATTCAGCTTCTAAATGAGCACGTGGCTGAATCCTACGAACAAGTGAAAAAGCGTGCTGAGAAAGTCATTTTAACCGTTAAATGGGATTTAAGAGACCCTAGCTAATACTCTTGATAAAAGGCGCGGACTTCAGGTCACGCCTTTTTTAATGTCTACATCTATCATAGCATACTTAATGAATGGGTTTACGCACGTTTCAGCCGATTCCATATAGAAAAAAGAGGTGACCCTCTTTCATGAGATCACCTCTTTACCTTTTTAAGAATGAGCAGCGGCGCTCACCTTTGATAAATCAAACGCATCATGCAGCGCTTCAACCGCTTTGACCATATCATCACGGCCGACCACTGTTGAGACTTTGATTTCAGACGTACTGACCATTTTCACTTGAATGTCTTTTTGCGCTAACACAGCAAACATTTCAGCTGCTACGCCTGGATTTGAGACCATTCCAGATCCCACGATGGATACTTTCGCTAATTTGCTTTCTGTCTCAATCTGCTCGTAGCCAAGCGCTCCTTTATATTCTTCTAATACTTCAACTGTTTTGGACAAATCATCCGTTTTGACAGAGAAAGAGATGGAAGTCTGGTTAGTGCTTGTGACGGACTGAATGATGATATCGACATTGATATTCTGTTTCGCAAGCGTCGTAAAGATGGTCGATAATGTTGTAAGTCCGCTTGAAAGCCCGCACACGGTCACACGCGTAATCTGATCTTCAAATGCGATGCCTCTGACAACTAAATTTTGTTCCATGGATGATTCCTCCTCAATTAACGTACCCGATTCATTTTCAATACTAGAACGGACTTCTAGCGGGACTTGATAATTTTTCGCAAATTCAACAGCTCTTGGATGCAGGACCCCAGCTCCTAAATTAGCCAGCTCAAGCATCTCATCGTATGAAATACCTGCAAGTTTCCGCGCAGATGATACATAACGCGGATCTGTTGTAAACACTCCTGGTACATCTGTGTAAATATCACATTTATCAGCTTTTAGTGCGGCAGCCAGTGCCACAGCAGTCGTATCTGATCCACCGCGGCCAAGTGTTGTGATATGTAAGTCATCTGCAATTCCTTGGAAGCCTGCCACAACAACGACTTTCCCCGCACTTAATTCCTCTTTTATTCTTGATTCATCAATGTCCACAATTCTTGCATTTCCGTGTACGTGCTCTGTTTTCATACCAGCCTGCCAGCCTGTAAAGGAAATGGCATCATAGCCTCTTGCTTGGAGCGCCATCGATAATAATGAAATGGTCACCTGCTCACCAGTTGCGAGCAGCATATCCATTTCTCTTTTGCTTGGATCGTCTGTGAGTTCTTTCGCTAGGTCTACTAGAACATCCGTTGATTTGCCCATCGCTGAGACAACCACAACCACATCATGTCCTGCCTCGCGTTCAGCGATCACTCTATCTGCGGCATTGCGAATTTTTTCTGTCGATCCAACGGAAGTTCCGCCAAATTTTTGTACAATTAGTCCCATGTCTACCACCCTTTTTCAAAAGTTCACGTGTGAGAGAAGAGGCTGCTTTGGAGACCGCCCGCTCACTGCAAATAAAAAAGCAATGAGAGAACAAATCTCCCATTGCTTTAAAATCATCATTAAACGATGCAAACAATGAGATAGCCCTCCAAGAAATGAATTCTTGACAGCTCTACATTTCTTCAATGTACAGCCAGCGAATAAAATGAGTGGATTTTATTCACTTCGGCGACGCTCCCCTTTCAGCCCTCTTCTTAGATCCCATCGATCTCTGAAGGCTTACTCTTGAAGTTCGCACCTCTATCTTCAACAAACAACACGTTCATTTATTAAATTAGTCACATCTTAACAGACTTTTGGAAAAAGTACAATCTATTTTTTTAATGCTTCCATTAAAAGTTCAGCCGTTTGTTTCGGAATGCCAGCCTCCTGAAAGTCTTGGAGAGAGGCTTCTTTCATCTTTTTCACAGAGCCAAAATGTTTGAGGAGCTGCTTTTTACGCTTTTCTCCGATACCTGGTACATCGTCTAAAATAGACTGGAATGCATTTTTTCCGCGCAGCTGCCGGTGAAAGCTAATGGCGAACCGGTGCACTTCATCTTGAATGCGCTGTAATAAGTAAAAGGCCTGGCTATTCCGCTCCAGCGCAACAATTTCAAGTGTATCTCCCATCATGAGATTCGATGTCCGGTGTTTTTCATCTTTTACAAGACCTGCGACAGGAACTGATAGATTCAATTCATTTTCAAGAACATCGATGGCTGCGTTGATCTGTCCTTTTCCTCCGTCAATTAAAATTAAATCTGGCAGCGGCAGTTCATCCTTTAACACGCGGGTATATCGTCTTCTAATGACTTCACGCATGGATGCATAATCATCTGGCCCTGAGACGGTTTTAATTTTGTATTTTCGGTATTCCTTTTTATAGGGCTTCCCGTCCTGAAAGACGACCATGGCAGAAACCGGGTCTGCTCCTTGAATATTTGAGTTATCAAATGCCTCGATTCTGTATGGCATATAAATATTAAGCGCATCCCCGAGCTGCTTCACCGCTCCAATTGTCCGCTCTTCATCACGCTCAATGAGCGAAAACTTTTCTTTTAAGGCGATTTTGGCATTTTGATGGGCAAGTAAAAGTAAATCCTTTTTCTTTCCTTTTTTCGGCTGGTGAACGTTCGTCTCAAGCAATTGCTCAATCATCTCTTGATCCACACTATCAGGCACCAAAATTTCCTTCGGCAGAAAATGGTTGTTCTTTTCATAAAATTGCCCCATAAACGTGAGGAACTCTTCCTCAGGGTCCTGATACATAGGGAACAGGCTGACATCACGTTCAATTAATTTCCCCTGTCTGATGAAGAAGACTTGGACACACATCCAGCCTTTATCATAGGCATAGGCAAAGACATCTCGATCTGATAAATCACTCATCGTCATTTTCTGTTTTTCCATCGTTGAGTCGATATAAGCGATTTGGTCTCTCAGTTCTTTTGCCCGTTCAAACTCTAAATTTTCAGCAGCTTCCTGCATCTTTTCGGTGAGTTCTTTTTTGATTTGCTGATGTCCTCCGTTTAGAAACCTTGTGATTTCGTCCACAAGCTGCTTATTCGTTTCCTCGGAAATGTCATACACACATGGCGCAAGACATTGTCCAAGATGATAATAAAGACAGACGCGGTCAGGAAGAGTGGCACATTTTCTCAGTGGATATAAGCGGTCGAGCAGCTTTTTCGTTTCTCTTGCTGCTTGTACGTTTGGGTATGGACCGAAATATTTTCCTTTGTCCTTTTTTACATTGCGGGTGACGATCAGCTTAGGATGGCGTTCATTCGTAATTTTTATAAAAGGATACGTCTTGTCATCCTTGAGCATGACATTGTATTTTGGGTCATATTTTTTGATTAAATTCAGCTCTAAAATGAGCGCCTCGATATTAGACGAGGTGACAATGTATTCAAAGTCTTCAATTTCACTGACAAGCCGCTGCGTTTTAGCGTCATGTGATCCAGTGAAATAAGAGCGCACCCTGTTTTTTAAAACCTTTGCCTTTCCCACATAAATGATCGTATTTTGTCTATCTTTCATTAAGTAACAGCCTGGTTGATCCGGCAGGACTGACAGCTTTTCTTTGATTAGTTTGTTCATCTTTTCATCCGTCCTTGTTTTCCTCTTTCACTCCTTCTAGTGTATCACGAACATTTGTTTTATACCATGTTGAAAGAAAAGCGGCTCTCGTCTTTACGAGAACCGCTTCAATGATTATGCCGCTTGAGCATAGATCGGTTTATAGATGTTTGTTGACAAGCTCAGCAAGTGCTTCTTTTGGTTTGAAACCAACAGAAGTTTCTACAACTTCACCGTCTTTTAAAACAAGAAGTGTTGGGATACTCATAACGCCGTATTTACCAGCAGTTTCTTGGTTATCGTCTACATCAATTTTTACAATTTTCATTTTGTCGCCCATTTCTTGATCAAGTTCTTCAAGAACTGGAGCAATCATTTTACAAGGTCCACACCATGGTGCCCAAAAGTCTGCAAGAACAACACCTTCTGCAGTTTCTTGTGAAAATGTTGCGTCAGTAGCTTTTACGATTGCCATTATTCATTCCTCCAATGTAAATTATGCTTTTTAGTATAGCATCTACCAATGTGACTTGCGAATGAAATGCTTACGAATCATTTTTTAGGAAATGAATTAAAAAACAAACCGTATAATCGCACCAATAACAACAATCGCACCGATGATCATTAGAATGGTTCTAAGCATATGACATGACACCCTTTCCGCTTCATTTACAATGTATGATGCCCCAACATTCTTCTCATCAAACATCGAAATATGCAATTAAGCGAGGTCGACAGTTATCATGACCACTGACATTGGCGGCAGCTCTACCGTTAATTCGCCGGACTTTACAGTCATTTGCTGAAAGTCTTTTGGCTGAACAGAATGAGGATCATCGAATGTATTATGCGCATTCATGCGATCAGCCGTCAGCACACGTCCAGTGACTTTCGTTTGTTCATCAATCCCTTCAATGGCAAGGGATATCTCTCTTTGTTCATGCGGATTCAGATGACAGTAGCTAATATGCATCTTACCTGATGAACGCGAGGCTGACACACTGACCTGAGGAATTTTTTCACCTCTTCGTTCATACGGCGGTGAAACAAACTCCACTTCAAGCGCTTCTTCCTCTTGATGCACTTGAAACATGTGAAATACATGATACGTAGGCGTCAGAAGCATCTTTTCGTCCTTTGTTAATACCATCGCTTGCAACACATTGACCGTCTGAGCAATATTTGCCATATGAATCCGCTCGCAATGGCGATGAAAAATATGAAAATGGAGGGCAGACACAAGGGCGTCTCTTAGTGTGTTTTGCTGATATAAAAACCCAGGATTGGTCCCTGGCTCTGGATCATACCACGTCCCCCATTCATCTATAATCATCCCGATTCGCTTGTCTGGGTCATAACGATCCATGATTTCTCCATGGTCTTCGACAAGCCGTTCCATCTCATAGGCCTTTTTCAGCGTGATAAACCATTCATCCTCATCGAATTCAGTCGCTGATCCTTTCTTCTCCCATGTACCAGGTACGGTGTAATAATGTAAACTGAGCCCATCCATCCACGGTGCAGCCCGCTCCATCAATACTTTCGTCCAATTCACGTCATTAGAGTTCGCGCCGCAGGCGATTTTGTAAATACGCTGCCCTGCAAACTCTCTTACGTACGTTTGATAGCGTTTATATAAATCTGCATAGTATTCAGGCGTCATATTCCCGCCGCAGCCCCAGCTTTCATTGCCTACACCAACATAGGTCAGCTTCCAAGGTTCTTGTTTTCCATTTTGAATGCGCCAGTCTGACATAGGTGTCCCATTTGGAAATGTCATGTATTCGACCCAATCGGCTAATTCTTGAACAGACCCGCTTCCCACATTGCCGCAAATGTAAGGTTCACATTCAAGCAGCTCACACAATGCCATAAATTCATGCGTACCAAATGAATTGGATTCAACCGTACCACCCCAATGGGTGTTTACCATTGGCTTTCGTTCACTCAGATCACCTACACCATTTGCCCAGTGATACTCGTCTGCGAAACAGCCCCCCGGCCACCTCAGCACCGGAATATGTAATGCTTGAAGGGCCTTTAGCACATCGGTACGAATCCCTTCAATATGATCAATCTCAGAGTCTTTCCCTACCCAAATCCCATCATAAATCCCTCTTCCTAAATGCTCCTGAAAGTGCCCATAAATGTGTTTAGAAATGCGTCCAATCACGTCATTGACTTTTACTGTCCCCTTCACTTGTCAACCGCTCCTTTTCTTCTTGATCACATACAAAAAAACCCAGAATACCTAGGCATTCTGAGTGTATGAGCGTTACGAGTGGATATTCATCTTTTTTAACTCTTCATTCAAAAGCGGTACCACTTCAAACAAGTCACCGACGATTCCGTAATCGGCGATTTTGAAGATTTCCGCTTCTGGGTCCTTGTTGATTGCCACAATGACTTTACTGTTAGACATTCCCGCTAAATGCTGAATCGCTCCTGATATCCCGCATGCAATATAAAGATCAGGTGTGACGACTTTTCCCGTTTGACCAATTTGCAGGGCATAATCACAATAGTCTGCGTCGCAGGCGCCGCGCGAGGCTCCGACTGCTGCCCCCAGCGTCTCAGCGAGTTCATTCAGCGGTTCAAAACCTTCCTTGCTCTTAACCCCGCGCCCTCCAGCAACAATGACCTTTGCTTCAGATAAATCTACACCTTCTGACGTTTTTTTAATGACTTCCTTTACGATCGTCCGGAGGTTCTGAATATCGACAGAAACCGGTGTGACTTCTCCGCCTCGTGACGCATCACGCTCAAGTGGTGCCACGTTGTTTGGCCGGATGGTTGCTAGAAGCAGACGGTCTGTCGAAATGACTTTTTCAAAGGCTTTTCCAGAGTAAATTGGTCTAGTGAAAACAAGATGTTCGCCGGTAACGCTTACATCGATCGCATCTGAGATCAAGCCGGTCTGGAGACGTGCGGCTATTTTCGGCGACAGGTCTTTACCGATAGACGTATGGCCAAAGAGCACAGCATCCGGATCAACTTGATCTAATATGGCTTGAAGCGCCTGCGAAAAACCATCTGACGTATAATATGAAAGGTGTGGATGCTCCACAATCATCACATGATCCGCTCCATAGTAAAGCAGTTCATCCGCTAGGCCTTTGACATCATCCCCTATTAACACGCCAATGACCTCACCGCCATCTGCCACTTTGTGAGCGGCAGCAATGGCTTCAAATGTCACATTTCTTAACTTACCGTCACGACTTTCTCCAAGTACAACAACTTTTTTACTCATCTTCAAGCTCCCCCTTGTTCTCATGATATCGTAAAGTGGATGTTTAGATAACTTTTGCTTCATTTCTGAGTAGATCTGTCAGTTCTTTGACTTGATCCTGAAGCTCGCCGCTCAGCACCTTGCCACCCTCTTTTTTCTCCGGTAAGAAACGTTCAATTGTTTTGATTTTATATGGTACATCGTCTTCATCTAAATCTAAATCATCAAGTTCCAATTCTTCTAAAGGCTTTTTCTTTGCCTTCATAATGCCTGGTAATGATGGATAGCGAGGCTCATTGAGTCCTTGCTGAGCTGTGACGACAAGCGGGAGTTCGACAGAAATGACTTCCACATCACCCTCTGCATCTCGTTCAATCGACGCAGAGCCGCCGTCAATTTGAATACTAGTTATCGTTGTCACATATGAAAAGCCAAGTAATTCAGCAAGACGCGGGGCTACCTGTCCAGAGCCGCCGTCAATTGCTACATTCCCTGCTAAGATCAAGGAAGCCTCTTTGTCTTTTAAATAGTGATAAAGAATGGTAGAAGCTGAATATTGGTCCCACTCTTCTAAGTCATCTTCGACGTTTAATAAGACAGCTTGGTCACAGCCCATAGCAAGCGCTGTTCTCAGCTGTTTCTCTGCATCCTCACCGCCAACTGTCACAACGGTCACTTCTCCCCCGTGCTCATCGCGAAGCTGAATGGCTTCTTCAATGGCATACTCGTCATAAGGATTAATAATGAACTCTGCTCCATCTTCTTGAATGGCACCAGACTGAATAGAAATTTTCTCTTCCGTGTCAAACGTACGCTTCATCAAAACAAATATATTCATTTATTTCTCCCCCTTGTGTCGTACTTATCCCTTATTCCCCTTTAAAGTTCGGTTTGCGCTTTTCGATAAAGGCCTGGATGCCTTCTTTGGCGTCATTTGATTGGAAAACCTCACCAAACTTTTTGGCTTCCAGTTTCATTCCGCCGTCATATGAATACAATTTTGTTGCATTCAATAAATCAAGCACATATTCAAGTGATTTTGGGCTTTTCGCTGCAAATTTCCCCGCAAGTGTTTTAGCCGCTTCGAGCGCTTCTTCCTCTGTTTCTGCCAGCTTTGTAACAAGGCCGCTCGCAAATGCTTCTTCACCTGTAATCGGTTCAGCTGTTCCCATCATTTCAAGCGCTTTAGCAGAACCAACGTAGCGCGGTAGGCGCTGCGTGCCGCCGAATCCTGGAATAATGCCAAGATTTAGTTCTGGCAGTCCAAGCTTTGCATCTTTTGTTGCGATTCGGATATCACAAGACATGGCAAGCTCAAGGCCTCCGCCTAATGCTGCTCCGTGAATCGAGGCAATGACTGGCTTTGGACACTGTTCAATCCGTTCAAAGACTTGCTGTCCTCTATCTGCGAGGCTTGCATAATCAGACTCTTCCTGTAAAGTCGTAAATTCTTTAATATCAGCACCTGCTGAGAAGAATCTGCCTTCCCCGTGGATCACAATAGCTCTTATTTCTTCATTCTGTTCGAGCTCATCGAACATGTCATTAAGCTCAGTGAGCAGCTGAGAGGATAAGGCATTTGCAGGCGGGTTCTGAATCGTGATGAGAGCTGTCTGTCCTTCATGATGTAAGCTGAGTATTTTTTCCATGTCAATCATCCTTTTTCACATTGTCTTTAGGATTGATGTATTCCGTTTAACAGCAGATCATGTACATTTTCTGCAAGTGCAGGCAGATCATACTTTTGATCATTCATGACCCATGTTGTTGCGGTTTCATCAATCGTCCCAAATACCATTTGTCTCGCTAAGCGGACATCTAAATTTTGTCTGAATTCTCCTGTTTTCTTTCCTTCTGTTAAAATCGACTCGAGCATATTTAAATACCCTTTTAGCACCTCATTGATTTTTTGCCGCAGCTCAAGGTTTGACTGCCTGAGTTCAAGCTGTGTCACAAGAGCCAAATGATGATTTTGCGCCAGCATGCGAAAGTGCTCCTCAATCAACAGTAGAAGCTTTTCTTTTGCAGACGGCTTCTTTTGAATATCTGTCTCCATCCGTTCGATGAATTGTCCCATTTTTTCTTTGAACAATGAGATGAGAATATCCTCTTTGTTTTTGAAATAAAGATAAATGGTTCCGTCTGCCACCCCTGCTTGTTTCGCAATCTTTGAAACTTGTGATTGATGATAGCCGTTCTCCGCAATCACCACAACTGCTGCATCAATAATTTGCATGTACTTCGGTCTTTTCTGCTTCAATGTGCTTCGTCCCTTTCTAAATTGAATGAGCATTCATTCATAACTTTATGTTAAAAAGAAACGGGTGATTTGTCAAGAGATCTTCTTCTTTCTTTTCAACCTTTATCATACCAGAGCAGACTGTCATCATTCAAATCATCCGGCCGCTCGACCGGATGATGAAGGTCGTTATTTCTTCAATTGATCGACAGGTGTCTCAGATGATGAAGCTTGCTTTCTTTTTTCTTCTTCAATTAATACTCTGCGCAAAATTTTTCCGACAGCCGTTTTAGGCAGTGATTCTTTAAATTCATACACGCGCGGTACTTTAAATGAAGCAATTCTCGTTCTCACAAAGCGATCGAGTTCATCCTCTGTTAAATAAGCATCCTTTTTCGGTACAACAAACGCTTTTACTGTTTCTCCTCTATAAGGATCTGGTATACCTGCGACAACGACTTCTTGTACAAGCTCATGCTCATATAGGGCTTCTTCGACCTCTCTTGGGTAAATATTATAACCGCTCGCAATAATGACATCTTTTTTCCGGTCAACGATATAGAAAAAACCGTCCTCATCCATATACCCAATATCTCCAGTGAAAAACCATCCATCCCTTAATACAGCTGCTGTCTCCTCTGGCTGATTCCAGTAGCCTTTCATGATCTGCGGCCCCTTGACGATAATTTCTCCGTGCTCATATGGCTCTTTGAGGCCACCCGTTTCCTCGCAATAAATACCTGCATCTGTCCCAGGCCACGGACAGCCAATGCTGCCTGTTTTGTTCGCCCCCCATAAAAAGTTAGAATGGGTCACTGGTGAGGTTTCTGAAAGACCATACCCCTCCACTAAACGTCCTCCTGTTAATTTTTCAAAGCTCTGTTTGACTTCAACAGGAAGAGCCGCCGAGCCGCTTAAACATGCAGTGATGGACGACAGGTCATATTTTTCAATGTTCGGATGATGCAGCAAGGCGATATACATCGTTGGTGCACCTGGAAAGAGTGTCGGTTTCTGTTTTTCAATCGTTTTGAGGGTATCAGCTGCGTCAAAGCGAGGAAGTAGAATCATTTGATGCCCTTCTTTGACAGCAAGGTTTAATACGGTCGTCATTCCGTATACATGAAAAAACGGAATGATGCCAAGGATTCGTTCTTTTCCTCTTGTCGTTCTATACATCCAAGAAGCGCACATTTCAGTATTCGCTAAAATATTTTCATGCGTAAGCATGACTCCTTTTGGTAAACCGGTCGTTCCGCCTGTATATTGCAAAACAGCGACATCCTCTTTCGGTTCAAAGGCAATCGCCGGGATCTGTTCTCCTGACGATTCTTTCATGATTTGTGAGAAGTGATGAATGGTGTCACTTTTCTCCACCTGGATGACCATTTTGTTTTTTCTTTTTTGGACAATAGGAAACAGAATGTTTTTCGGAAATGGTAAATAATCCTGTAGTTTGGTGATGATTAAGTGCTCCATACTTGTCAGCGCTTTCATTTTATAGGCCTTTGGATACAATAAATCCAGTGTAATCAGCACTTTTGAGCCGCTGTCCTCCATTTGATATGCCAATTCTTTCTCCGTATAAAGCGGGTTCGTTTGAACAACGATGCCGCCTGCAATTAAAACAGCATAATAAGAAATGACCGATTGAGGACAGTTTGGCAGCATGATCGCTACTCTGTCGCCTTTTTTCACGCCAATTTCCATCAGATGACCAGCTAGTTTCAATGCGTCTTCCTGGAGCTGTTCATAGGTGATGTTTTTTCCTAGAAAATGAATGGCTGTATGCTCAGGTGCAGCCTCTGCGGAGCTGAATAAGTAAGATTGTAACGTCTCATTTGGGATGGTGAGTTCGTGGGGAATTTGATTCGGGTAATGCAGAAGCCAACGTTTATCTGACTGCATAAAAACCCTCCTTCCTGAACTTTCGTACTATTTTATTATAGCAAACTTTTCCTTAAGACAGTTTGCTTTTTTCAAATAGAGCTTGGTTCCATGACATCTTTACTTCTTTGCCGATGTTTCGATCGATGCTCTTTTTCCTTCATGATGCCACTGTTCATATAATCCACCAATTGCCCGGAATGACTCATTTACTCTCTTCACGATCTGTTGATGGATACTCGGATCATTAGGTAAATGCGTCTGGATGTTGTCGACTTGATACTGCCTCATCATGTCGATGTAGACTGTGAGAAAGATCGTGTCTTCTAAAATCCAGTAAATGACTTCATCCGCCGCTTTTGTTCTTTTATGCAGCATTTGGATGCCTCGTTCATATTGAATGAGAATATAGCCACTTGAATCGATTTGAACATACGGGCTCAAATCATCAAAAAATCCAGTCGTTTGAAATGGACGTGCAATATACGGTTCATATATGTCTCTTGGCAGGGAAGTCATTTGGAGACAAGTATCAATGCGCTTTATGAGTTCATCTTTTTGCAGAATTTGCTTCATGTGATTCGCCGCCTTCGGGTGAGATAAAAGCTGCCAAGGAATCCCTGACAGCTTTCTCACTTTGTCTTCTTCATTTCACAGGAACATGTAAACGGCACCAATGACCGCAAAAGTGCAGGCAACTACGATTAATACTTTTGCTAGCTTTTCCATGTCGTCTCCTTAAATGCCGGCTGCTACTACATAAGACAGCCCAACTGAAATAATGAGTGAAATAAACCCGACCGCTCTATTATCATTCTCAATCTCTTTGTCTACTTTAAATCGTGGTGTTAAAAATTCAAAAATGAAATAACTGACAAGCAGCATCACAAAGCCGTATACGCCCCATCCAATCATTTGCAGAAGGGAATTGTGCTGTGCGATTGAATGCTGAAACACATTCGCAATCCCAAAGATCTTTCCGCCTGTTGCCATGGCAACAGCTAAGTTCCCCCGCTGGATCTCTTCCCAGTTTTTATAGGAGGTGACGAGTTCAAAAATGGTTAGAAATAAGACAAGACATAGGACGGCCACGCTGTAATAGGCGGCAATTTCCACAAGTTCATTTTCCCAAAAGGCTTTCATGCGTTTTCTCCTTTTTACTTTAATTCGACGATGGTGACGCCTGATCCTCCCTCGCCTTGTTCCCCAAAACGAGCATTTTTCACACTTCGGTGCTGTTTCAGTAATTCCTGAACCCCTTTTCTGAGGGCGCCAGTTCCTTTTCCATGAATGATCGACACACGCGGATAACCAGCTAAGACAGCATCATCTAAGTATTTCTCGACTCTGCTTAAGGCATTTTCATAACGCTCTCCCCTTAAGTCGAGCTCAAGCGATACATGATAGTCTTTTCCTTTGACTGCCGTAATGGCTTTCTCCTGCTTAAATTCAGGTGCTGATTTGATAAATTCCATGTCTTTTTCTTTTACTTTCATTTTCAAAATGCCCATTTGGACACTCCATTCTTTGTCACCTGTTTGTTCAAGCAGCGTTCCTTTTTGCCCGAAGGTGAGCACTTTCACTTCGTCGCCTGATTTTAGCTGTCTTGCTGCTTTTTTCACCGGCTCTGGCTTTTTCTTCCGGTCAAACTCAGGGACTGCTTCTTCAAGACGCTTTCTCGCATCGATGAGTTCATGCTCTTTGAATGATCGATGCTCATTTTTTATCGACCGAAGCTCTTGAATGATGTCTTCTGCTTCTTTTGAGGCTTGTTCAATTTTTTCTGCTGCTTTTTGTTCAGCTTCTTCAAGTAGTTTGTCCTTTTGCTCATTCCATTCAAGAATTTGTCTCTGCAATTCTTTATGAAGCTTTTCTGCTTCTTTTCTATAGACTTCTGTCTCATGCAGCTCTTCTTCTGCTTGTTTTTTGCTGTCTTCTAATGAAGCAATCATTTGGTCTACTTCATTATGCTCGGCATGCATATCCGCTTTTGCACGGTCAATGAGGTGATCTGGCAACCCAAGACGTTTAGAAATTTCAAATGCATTACTTCGTCCGGGCACACCGATGAGCAAGCGGTACGTTGGTGATAAGGTTTCAATGTCAAACTCCACGCTCGCATTTGTAACACCTTCTCGGTTATATCCGTAAGCCTTCAGCTCAGGATAGTGAGTCGTTGCGATGACGCGTGCATTTGTTTGATGCACTTCATCTAAGATACTCATGGCCAGCGCGGCACCTTCTGCAGGGTCTGTTCCTGCCCCTAATTCATCAAATAACACGAGTGAGTTAGATGTCAAATTCTTTAAGATATCTACAATATTGACCATATGAGATGAGAACGTACTCAAGCTTTGCTCAATGGACTGTTCATCTCCAATATCAGCAAAGACTTGGTCGAATACAGCCACTTCCGAGCCTTCTTCAACTGGAATATGAAGGCCTGCCTGCGTCATCAGCGTAAGAAGACCAAGCGTTTTCAAGGTAACTGTCTTACCCCCTGTATTTGGGCCAGTAATAACGATGGTTGAAAAATCTTTGCCGAGCTCAATGTCATTTGCCACAACCTGATCCCTAGGCAATAGAGGATGTCTTGCCCGCTTTAAATAAATCTCCCCATGATCGTTCACAGCAGGCTTTGTGGCTTTTTCTGCCTTTGCATATTTGGCTTTAGCAAAAATAAAATCTAGCGTCTGAAGCTCCTTTACATTGTGAAGCAGTTCCTCAATGTGCTCTGACACGCTCGCTGTCAGCATTTGCAATATCTTTTCGACTTCTTGTTTTTCTTTTAAACGGGTTTGCTGCAAGGTGTTATTTAAATCCACGACCACTTGCGGCTCGATAAATAGGGTTGCTCCTGATGATGACTGATCGTGAACAATTCCGCCGTAATTCGAGCGGTACTCCTGCTTTACTGGAATCACGAACCGGTCATTACGAATGGTAACAATCGTGTCTGACAGCATTTTTGAAGCAGATTGTGAGCGAATCATAGATTCTAATTTATCTCGAACTTTTGATTCTAATGAACGTAATTGCGTACGTATTGTTCGTAGAGCCGGAGTTGCATGATCAAGCACTTCTCCATTATCACCGATACAGCTTTCGATTTCTTTTCTGACTTCAGGCAGCAAAATCAGCGTCTCTGCATATGTATGAAGGCGCGGTATATCTACACCATCTTCATACAGTGACGTGAGAAAGTGCTTCATATTTTTCGCAGTATATAATAGCGCTGCAATTTCCATGAGCTCAGATGGGCTTAATGTACTGCCGATTTCTGCCCGTTTGACCCCGCGTCTAATATCCGTCAGCCCGCCAAATGGCGCCGATCCCTTTAAGCGGATGACATCCTGTGCTTCTGCTACCTCTTCCAGCAAATGCTGAATGGTTTCGATATCCGTCAGCGGCGTTAAATCCTGCGCTCTTTCTTTTCCTAATGAAGATGCGGTATAGGACATGACTTTTTCTTTTACTTTATGAAATTCTAATGATGCTAACACTTTTTGTTGCAGCATGGTCCAGCCTCCTAACGACTACCTGTCACGCGTTAAAAACTTTTTGATCTCGTTTAGAGAAAAAGTATTCACGACATTTGCTTTTGGTGTCCAGCCTTTTCTTGCAGCTGTTATACCAACTTCCATATGATCCAGCATGGCGATATTGTGCGCATCTGTATTGATCATGATGTTCACACCTGCTTCGTTTGCTTTCATTAAATGCTCTGCTTTTAAATCAAGTCTTGACGGGTTGCTGTTGAGCTCTAGTGCAGTACCCGTTTTCTTCGCAAGCTCTATGAGCTGATCTATATTTAAGGCATAGCCGTCTCGTCTGCCGATCAAACGGCCTGTTGGATGTGCAATTAAATCCACATGCTGATTCCGCAGGGCATTTTCAAGGCGCTCCATAATGACTTCTTCCGGCTGAGAAAAGCTAGAATGGATAGATGCAATCACAAAATCCATGTCTGCTAAAAAGTCATCATCATAATCTAATGATCCATCCGGGAGAATATCCATTTCGACCCCTTTGAAAATGTGAAAATGCTCGAATTCTTGATTCAGCTTGTCAATTTCTTTTGCTTGCAGACGTAAACGTTCTTTTGTTAAACCGTTTGCTACTTTTAAATATTGCGAGTGGTCTGTAATCGCCATGTATTCATAGCCTTTTGCGATACATGCCTCTGCCATTTCGCGAATAGAAAATGCGCCGTCACTCCATGTCGAGTGCATATGAAGGTCGCCTTTGATATCTTTTAACTCTACAAATTGCATACTTTCTTTATACGTATCAATCTCCGCTCCGGTTTCACGAATTTCTGGCGGAATGAGCGGAAGTTGAAAATGCGCATAAAAAGCAGCCTCGTCTTCAAACGTTTTTACTTCTCCAGTTTCAATTGTTTCCACACCATATTCACTAATACGCTCTCCTCGTTCCTTCGCCAGCTGACGCATGCGAATATTGTGATCTTTTGAGCCTGTGAAATGGTGCAGCGTTGTTGCAAATTGGTCTGTTGTCACAAGCCGGAAGTCTACACTGATCTCAAAATCAAGGGCAAGAATGACAGATACCTTCGTATCACCGCTTGCGATGACGTCTTTGACATCATCAAGTGCAACGAGCTGCTCTCTGACTTGTTCAGGATTGTCAGTCGCGATGATATAATCTAAATCTTTGACAGTTTCCCGTGCACGTCTTAAACTACCAGCTCTTGAAAAACGAATAATACCCTTCATCTGTTCAAGCGCATGATCAATCCGCTCTGCCACATCTAATGCAAAGCCAATTGGCAGTCGTTCTGGCTGCTTTCCGGCCTCTTCAAGAGCTGCGAGAATCTTTTCTTCGGTTTTTTTACCGAAGCCTGCAAGTGCTTGTACTTTTTCCGCTTCACATGCTTCTTTTAATGACTGGGCATCATGGACGCCAAGCTCTTGGTAAAGCTTCGCAATCTTCTTCCCGCCAAGCCCTTGCAGTTTTAAGAGCGGGACAAGTCCTTCAGGCACTTCCTTTTTTAATTGTTCGAGTGTTTCTGATTGTCCTTTTTCGATATACTCTGTGATCACAGCAAAGGTTCCTTTTCCAATGCCGGGTAATGCTAATAGATCATCTATTTGAGAAAGGCTGCGGTCGTCTTGTTCCAGTGCCGCTGCTGCTTTACGAAAGGCAGAAATTTTAAAAGGATTATCTCCTTTTAGTTCCATATATACTGCAATTGTTTCAAGAAGTTTGATAATATCTTTTTTATTCATCTCTCATCCTCCAGCCGCTTTGGCATCTTCCTATATAAATATACAAACTTTCCCTTCATCCTACAACTTTCTGTCATGGAATGAGAAAAAACTTCTCCAGGAAAGGAGAAGTTTTTAAACTCCATACGTCGACCATAGGTCTTTGACAAGACCGGACAGGTAAGGGGTGTTGTTTACGATCACATCTGCTAACATTGATTTGCTCATCATTGTTTGCAGCGCATCTACTGGAAGTAATGCAGCGACAAACAATAGAATAAACACAAATAAATAGGTTTCAAGAAATCCTAAAACACCGCCAAGCAGTTTGTTCACCTGTTTAATCACAGGAATACTTGCAATGGTTGTGAGCAATCCGCCAATGATGGCGAGCAGGATTTTGGTCAAGATAAACAGAATGATAAACGCAATGGTATTATAATAAGCTGTTTCTAGATTCCCACTAAAGAAAGCGAGCTGCGGTTGACCGCCGCTAAAATTAGGTGCCGGAATCCACGTAAGCTGTGGTGCAAGTGACTGATAAAACATGGAAGCCACTAAGATAGAAACAACAAAGCTGATCAATTTAATAAATTGAAGAATAAACCCGCGTTTTAGACCGACAAGCGTTCCCATAAGAAGCAAAAACAAAATGATGATATCGATCACGGTAATTTCATTCCTTTTCTTTTAGCTGAATCTCTAATTTTTCGTATTGCTCTTTTAATTTCAAGTAGTCGTGGACGACATTGACTGCTGTCAGTACAGCTAATTTGTTTATATCAAGGTATGGATTTTTTTCATTTATTTCTCTCATTTTATCATCAACAATTGACGCAACATGTCGCATATGCATCTTCGTTTCTTGTCCGATGATCGTATAGGACTGTCCGTAAATCTCAACTGTTGTTTTCGTTTTACCGCCGTCAGACAACGTTTCTCCTCCATTCCACGAGAATCCTAGTCTCTATCATAACATGTTTAGACATTGAATGGAAAGACGAGCCCTTCCCTGTTATGGTACACTTTAGAAATCAATGATATCAAGGTAAAAAGGAGTTATCCACTGTGCCCCAATCCGTTTTAAAAGCAACATCAGAAGATCTCAAAAAGATGAAGAGCGCGTATGCACACCATTTAACAGACACTTTGCCGCCAGGCGCCCTCTTTCAAGCAAAAGTCCCTGGCTGTACGATTACAGCTTATCGATCTGGAAAAGTGCTCTTTCAAGGACAAAAGGCAAAAGCTGAAGCCAGTCAATTCAGCCATTTACAAGCAGCTGATACGAAAAGTCAAAAAGCACCTGCTGTCACAAAATACAGTCCGCCGCCCGGCATTGCTTCCATGTCGGTCGTCGGTTCAGATGAAGTAGGTACAGGTGATTATTTCGGACCGATCACAGTCTGTGCGGCCTATGTTGATGCCAGCCAGCTTGCTTTAATGAAAGAGCTTGGCGTAAAAGACTCAAAAGGGCTAAAGGACCCGCAAATTATCAACATTGCCAAGGATCTCATCAAAACCATTCCGTTCAGCCTTCTCGTTCTCCGAAATGAAAAGTACAATACGATGCAGGAAAAGGGCATGAGTCAAGGAAAAATGAAGGCACTGCTTCATAACCAAGTCATCACCTCTGTGCTAGAAAAACTGGGCGGACAGCAGCCTGAGGCCATTTTGATTGACCAATTTGCAGAACCAGGCATTTATTTCAAGCATCTTGCCGGGAAAAAAATCATTCGGGAGCGGACGTACTTTAGTACAAAAGCAGAAGGCATCCATTTGTCAGTCGCTGCAGCTTCCATTATCGCAAGGTACGCTTTTTTAATTGAAATGGACAAATTATCACAGGCTGCAGGCTTTGACATCCCAAAAGGAGCCGGCCCTCATGTAGACAAGGCCGCCGCCAAGCTCATCAAGCTGCATGGAGAAGATGCTTTACGTCAATTTACAAAGCTGCATTTTGCCAACACACAAAAAGCGAAAAAAATGTTATAAAAAAAGCTAGGGCCCATGAGGCCATAGCTTTTTTTCTTTACCCGCGTAAGACGGCTTGATACGTATCTTCTAGTGCTTTCAATACTTTTGTATGAACAGCTGTGACTTCTTCCTCGGTCAACGTTTGTTCAGGGTTTAAATATTGCAGAGAGAATGCAACAGATTTTTTGCCTTCTTCCATATGTTCCCCTTCGTACACATCAAATACAGATAGGTCTGTGAGTAGATGGCCGCCTGCTTCATAGATCACACGCTCCAGCTGTCCGCTTGAGATATGCTGATCTACAACAAGTGCGATATCTCTTGTCACAGCAGGGAATCTCGGAATCGCTGTATATTTCATATCCTTCGTTTCAGATGTCATCACATCTGTTAAATCAAACTCAAAGACATACGTTTCTTTTAAATCCAATTCTTTTTCAACGACTGGATGCAGTGCGGCAACAAAGCCAATGACTTGACCATTTAAGTGAACATCTGCAGTTCGCCCTGGGTGAAGACCCTCACGTTCTGCTTGAACATAAGTGATTTGGTCTGACACACCAAGCTTTTCGAACAATCCTTCAGCAATTCCTTTTGCTACATAAAAATCGACGGCTTTTTTCTCGCCCTGCCAAAGATTTTTATGCCATAAGCCTGTCAGCGCACCAGCGACATGTTCTTTTTCCACTGGTTTTGCTCCTTCAGCTTCTGCTAAGAAAACAGATCCCGTTTCATAAAATCCAAATGTATCGGCTTGTCTTGCCAAGTTATATGCTACAGAATCCAGTAAGTTTGGCAGAAGACTTTGTCTTAGCACACTGCGTTCCTCACTCATTGGCAGAGAAAGCCTCGTTTCATAAGCTGGATGCAGGGCAAAAGCTGTGGACTTATGCTGATTCGTCAATGAATACGTAATCGCTTGAGAAAGTCCTGCACCCTCTAAGAAACGTCTCACCTTTCTGCGCTTCACTTGGTATGGCGTGAGGCCGCCAACGGTGCCAGCTGTCCTAGGCAGTGTAGATGGAATATTATCGTAGCCATATAATCTTGCAACTTCTTCAATGAGGTCTTCTTCAATCGTAATATCCATTCTGCGAGAAGGAACCGTTACGACAAGAACATCATTTGATTCGCCCACTGTGAAGCCTAGTTTGTTGAAAATCTGAATCATATCTTCTTTTGAAATGCTCATTCCAAGCACCTTGTTCACACGCTCAGTTGATACGTGGATGACATTCATACTTGCTTCAAGGTGATTTTCCTCAACTGTACCGCTTAGCACTTCACCGCCTGCATACATGCTCATCAATTGAGCTGCTCTTTCTGCTGCCGGTTTCGTACGCTGGGGATCGAGTCCTTTTTCAAATCGTGTGCTTGATTCACTGCGAAGCCCTAAGTCTCTAGATGCTTGACGGACTGTTTGACCGTTGAAATATGCCGCTTCTAAAAGAATCGTCGTCGTCTCATCCCGTACCTCTGATTCAAAGCCGCCCATGACGCCTGCTACCGCGTGCGCTTTCGTTCCATTCGTGATGACAAGATGCTTTGATGACAATGTACGCTCTTGCTCATCGAGTGTTTGAATGATTTCGCTATCAGACGCTTTACGAACGACCACCTGCTTTGAACCAAAGCGGTCATAATCAAAGGCATGAAGCGGCTGGCCGTATTCAAGCAGTACAAAGTTTGTAATATCCACGACGTTGTTAATTGGACGGATGCCTGCATTCATCAATCTTGTTTGCATCCAAAGCGGTGCTGGTCCAACCTTTACATTTTTAATTATCTTCGCTGCATAAAGTGGATTCGCTTCTTGATCCTCAATTTTAACAGAAATATAGTCTGCTGCTTTTTCAGAAGAAGTGTCATGTGCCGTATCAGGAAGCTTGATGTCTCTTCCTAAAATGGCGGCAACCTCATAAGCGACACCCAGCATATTCAGGGCATCGGCACGGTTTGGTGTTAAGCCAAGCTCAAGTACCGCATCATCTAATTGAAGTGCTTGAAGAGCATCATCTCCTGGTTTCACGTCATTCGGGAAAACAAAGATGCCTTCAGCATATTCTTTTGGTACGAGCTTGCTCTCTACGCCTAATTCTTGCAGAGAACAAATCATGCCATGAGACTCTTCACCGCGCAGTTTTGCTTTTTTAATTTTAAAGTTGCCAGGAAGGACTGCACCCACCGTTGCGACGGCCACATGCTGTCCTTTCTCCACATTCGGAGCTCCGCAAATAATTTGCACAGGTTCGTCTTCGCCGATATCAACAAGACATTTGTTTAGTTTATCCGCATTCGGATGCTGTTCACGTTCAATGACGTGTCCAACGACAACTCCTTTGATGCCTTCGCCTTTATATTCAACGGCTTCCACTTCAATTCCGCTTCTCGTGATTTTTTCTGCTAATTCATCCGGCTTGATGCCTTCTAAATCGACATAGTCTTCTAACCATTTATATGAAACAAACATGTTGATTTCCTCCTCTTAGTCCTGCTTGAATTGCTTTGTGAATCTAATGTCATTTGTGTAGAAATGGCGAATATCATCAATGCCGTATTTCAGCATCGCGATCCGTTCCACACCCATTCCAAAAGCAAAGCCTTGGTAAGTTTCTGGATCAAATCCGCTCATTTTCAGGACATTCGGATGAACCATCCCTGCACCTAAAATCTCAATCCAGCCTGTTCCTTTACATACAGAGCAGCCCTTCCCGCCGCATTTAAAGCAAGACACATCGACTTCGACGGATGGTTCTGTGAATGGGAAAAAGCTTGGACGCAGTCTAATTTCACGATCTTCACCAAACATTTTTCTTGCGACTGTCTCCAGCGTTCCTTTTAGATCACTCATGCTAATATTGTGATCGACGACAAGCCCTTCAATTTGCATAAATTGATGTGAATGAGTCGCGTCATCACTGTCACGTCTATATACTTTCCCAGGACAAATGATCTTCACAGGACCTTGTCCTTTATATTTCTCAAGTGTACGTGCTTGAACTGGTGATGTTTGTGTTCTCATCAATGTATCTTCAGTAATATAGAAGCTGTCCTGCATATCACGTGCCGGATGCTCCTTTGGAAGATTCAGCGCTTCAAAGTTATAGTAATCCGTTTCCACCTCAGGACCTTCCTCAACGGTATAGCCCATTCCAATAAATAAATCTTCAATATCTTCGACAACTATCGTTAATGGATGTCTTGCTCCCATTTTGATTGGACTTGCCGGCAAAGTAACATCGATCGTTTGAGAAGCAAGTTTTTTCTTCACTTCTTCTGCTTCCAGCTGTTCATTTTTTTCAGCAATGGCACCAGCAATCTGCTCTCTTACTTCGTTTGCGAGTGCACCCATTTTCGGTCTTTCTTCTGCGGAGAGCTTGCCCATTCCGCGAAGTACTTCTGTAATCGGTCCTTTTTTCCCTAAGTATTGAACACGAATGTCATTAACCTCTTTGAGCGAGCTAGCTGCTTCAACCTTCGCTATCGCCTCTGTTTCAAGCTGTTTTAACGTTTCTTGCATGAGTGTAATCCTCCTTTTGATATACAAAACCGCTCGGATAAACGGCTGTTTGATCGTTTGAAGACAATAAAAAAACCCGTTCCTCCATAAAAGAAGGGACGAGTTGTGGTCGCGGTACCACCCTTGTTAAGCACAAATGCATGTGCGAATAAGCTTCATTGACATAACGGAATCAAACGAATCCGGTTCACCTTTACGCAAAGCAAAGCCTGCGGTCCCGGTGACAACTCCAGAGGTGAATTCCTGTTTCAGCATTCCTTAAATGCACTTTCAGTCTACGATGCATTCTCCCTATAAGGCCGCTTCTTGAAACAATCTTCCTCTATCATGGTTTTTAAAATATTAGTTTCATTATAGTGAAAATGAACGCATGTTGCAACATTATCCACGCAAATGATAGACAAGAACAGCGGCTGCAACAGCTACATTTAACGATTCTGCCTGCCCATACATTGGCACATATAAATTTTGGTCTGTCATTTGCAGAATCGCTGGATCAATACCTGCTCCTTCATTTCCAACAATTAATGCAAACGGACCTTCTGCCGTTACGCTTCTATACTCTTTCGCATCTTTTAAAGCACTTCCGTATACAGGTATGCCTCGTTCTTTCAGTTCGGTGATCGCCTGTTGAAGGGTTTGCTTTAAGATAGGCAGGTGGAAATGAGACCCTTGTGCCGAACGGAGCGTTTTTCCGTTAAACGCATCAACTGTTCCTTCTCCTAAGATCACAGCATCAAGACCAGCGGCATCTGCTGTCCGAATGAGTGTGCCTAAATTCCCCGGGTCTTGCACTGCGTCTAATAGAAGAAGCCGTTCATACTTCTTTTCTTCAAAAACTGGAACTGTACAGACCGCGGCAATGTGCTGAGGCGTTTCCGTTTCTGTCATGGCAGAAAAGGCCTCTTCGCTCAGTTCATATAGCTCAATGTCAGGCTGGATATGAGAAGGAAGCATATCGGGCGAGGTGACCATTAATTCCTTCACAACCCCGCTCTTTAATGCTTCTTCGACTAAGTGTATTCCCTCAACGAGAAACAGCCCCGTTTTCGTTCGTTCTTTTTTCGTATGGAGCTTTTTCCACTGTTTAATGTTTGTGTTTTTAGCTGATTCTATATATTTCAAGCGACGTTAACTCCTTTAATTATCATGAATTTATTATATCTCATGCACACTACATAATAAACCTGTCTTTGAGACAGAATAGGGCTATTACCATCAAAAAAGGAGTGTGGGCAATGGATTTTAATTTAAGAGGCGCAGTCATTCAAAACATTACTGGCCATAATCAAGAACAGCTTGAACATACGATTTTAGATGCGATTCAAAGCGGCGAGGAAAAAATGCTGCCAGGCCTTGGCGTGTTGTTCGAGGTGCTATGGCAAGAAGCATCAGAAAACGAGAAAAATGAAATCCTTGAAACATTAGAACAAGGCTTGAAGCCTCAGCAGCAGCAATAAAAGAAGCCGGTTTGCTTATAAGAGCAAGCCGGCCTTTTTGATTTTAGCCAGTGATAGGCGTTTCCATCCGAAGCGCTGGATCACGCCAGATTTCAACCCATTTTTTAATCGCAAACACAATAATCACAAATCCTAAGATCAGCATGATGATCGAAAGCACGGCATTCAGCACGCTGTAGCCGGATGCTTCAGGATTGAGATATACATTCGCTACCATCCAATAGCCTGCATAATTCACCGTCACATATAAGTAAGCAAGCGGAATTAAACAAGTGAGCATATATCGCCTTTTATCTGCAATTTTTAATACAACGGTTGCCCCAATGATTAAACCAACCGAGGCCATTAACTGATTTGAAACCCCAAACAGCGCCCAAATAGATCCGATGTCCCCTGAGTAAAGTAAGTATCCCCACATAAAACAAGCAAGCGCACTTGCAAACACCGAACCAGGTACCCAGTCAGTTCGTTTAAGCGGTTTATATGCTTCACCTAAGAAGTCTTGAATCAAATAGCGTGCCACACGTGTCCCCGCATCAATAGCAGTTAAAATAAAGACAGCCTCAAACATAATGACGAACTGGAAGAAGTAAGAAGCCAAATGACTAAAGAACGGAATCCCCGTAAAGATATACGCCATCCCTACAGCCAATGTCACGGCACCACCCGTTCTTCCTTCTAAGTCAAGACCAATTTCCTTACTCAGCTGCGGAAGGTTTTCGACACTCATACCGAGTGTACGGAACACTTCTGGCGTGCTGTTTATCGCAAAATAATCTCCTGGATGAAGGGCAGTAGCCGCAATTAAAGCCATAATCCCAACTAAGCATTCTACAAGCATTGCGCCAAACGCAACAGGCTTCATATCACTCCAGCGGTCCAGCATCTTAGGTGTTGTCCCTGAACCAACAAATGCGTGGAAACCAGAAATGGCACCGCAAGCAATGGTAATCGAAATAAATGGCCAGACAGGACCAGCTAATACAGGTCCTCCTCCATTCACAAACTCTGTAAACGCGGGGAATTGAATGGACGGATTCACGACAAAGATACCAGCAATCAGCGCAATGAATACACCAATTTTCATAAAACTACTTAAATAGTCCCTCGGTGCAAGCAGCAGCCAAACTGGCAGAGCCGCAGCAAAAAAGGCATAGATCGGCAGGGCAAGAGCAAGCGTTTTTGTATCAAGTGTTAAAAAATCACCTAGTGCCGTTCCTTGAATATTTGGCCCAAGGAATACACCAAACATCAGCAAAATAAATCCCGCAGATGTCGCCAGCTTTAAATTGCCTGTTTTTTTATAATACAGACCAACCCCCATTGCAATCGGAATCGTGATTCCAACTGCAAATGTCCCCCAAGGGTTACGTTCTAAAGCATGAAGCACAACCATAGACAAACCTGCCATTGTGATGGTAATAATAAACAGCATCGCAAGCCCTGTACAAAACCCGGCAACAGGTCCCAGCTCTTCCTTCGCTACCTCTGATAAGGATTTCCCCTTTTTTCGCATCGACGCAAATAAGACGACTAGATCATGTACAGCTCCGCCTATGACTGCACCAATTAAAAGCCAAAGGAGACCAGGTAAATATCCAAATTGAGCGGCTAAAATCGGACCCACTAACGGACCAGCAGCTGCAATCGCAGCAAAGTGATGCCCAAATGTGACCCATTTATTTGTCGGCACATAATCTTTCCCGTCCTCTAGTGTGTGAGCCGGTGTAGGATGATCATCTGTGACCTTTAATACCTTGACCATCATAAATGTGCCATAAAGACGATAGGCAATCGCTAAAATACACATAGATCCTATGACAATTGTAACCGCATTCATTTAACCATCCCCTTTGTATAAACAATTTGTTACAAATATAACATAAATTGATTGATTTTTCTTTCTTTTAAAACCAAGTTGACAAATAAGAATAATGTGTTTACTCTTAAGGTAGCTTCACCTACTTCCATAAACTCTCTTTTGACAGGGCATTCTATGGCTCTGTCCTTTTTATTGCTTCCATCTTACAAAAATAAACGCTCGATCACATGTGCCTTATTCACTAGGAAATACTCTCTTCTTTTACCAAAAACAGTTCTTTTGACTCACCTTGAAAACACTGTTCATTTCCTGGGAAATTCAATAAAAAAAGCCTTTCCCCTGTACTGAGGAAAGGCTTTCTTACTTAAGAACCGTACGTAATCTGTTCAACAGTTTTTTGATCAAGTCTTTTGATCACTTCTGTTAAAAGCTTCACTGCATTTTCATAATCATCTCGGTGAATCATTGCGGCATGGGTATGAATATATCTGCTCGGAATCCCGATAGATAGTGATGGAACACCATGACCCGTTAAATGGATACCACCAGCATCTGTCCCACCGCCAGGCATTGAGTCATATTGATAAGGAATGTTCAGCTCATCAGCTGTTTGGACAACAAAATCACGAAGTCCTTTATGAGAGACCATTGAAGCATCAAATACAACAATCGTTGGGCCTTTGCCAAGTTTGCTAGTTGCTTCTTTCTCAGTGATGCCCGGTGTATCTCCTGCTACACCTACATCAATGGCAAATCCAATATCAGGCTGAATTGTAGCCGCTGCTGTTTTGGCTCCGCGCAGGCCTACTTCCTCTTGGACAGTTGCGACGCTGTAAGCAATATTCTCATGCTGAGCATTGTGTAAGTTTTTCATGACATCAATTGCCACTGCACAGCCAATGCGGTTGTCCCATGCTTTTGCAAGGAGCATTTTTTCATCATTCATTACTGTAAACTCAAAGTAAGGAACGATTTGGTCTCCAGGCAGCACGCCCCACTCCATTGCCTGTTCTTTGCTTGACGCCCCAATATCAATAAACATATCCGTAATCTCAATTGACTTTTTGCGAGCTTCAGGCGACAAGACGTGTGGTGGTTTTGAACCGATCACACCTGTGATCTCTCCCTTTTTCGTCACAATGGTGACACGCTGGGCGAGCATGACCTGTGACCACCAGCCGCCGACTGTTTGAAAACGAATGTAGCCTTTGTCATCAATTTTTGTCACCATGAATCCTACTTCATCTAAGTGACCAGCGAGCATAATTTTAGGTCCGTTTGCGTTTCCTTCCTTTTTAGCAATCAAGCTGCCAAGGCGGTCTGTAGAGACTTCATCTGCATATGATTCTATGTATGTCTGCATGACTTTTTTGACATCACGTTCATTTCCTGGAATCCCTTTTGCATCCGTTAGGTCTTTCAGCATAGTTAATGTTTGATCTAGCTTTGTCATTCCATTTATCCTCCTTTATCTTCATGGTGCATTCTTATTATACAAAACCTCTTTCGTTCAATACGATCTTTTTATGAATATTTTTTCGTTTAACGAAATATTTTTTTAAAAAAAGTTGAAACCTTTTGGTGTTTTCATTCGTAGTACATCAGATAACGGTATTGGAGGTGCATCCTGTCATGTTTGTAATCCTCATGAGACTAGCTCTTGTTGCACTGCTTGTCTACATCTTCTACATGGCGGTAAAATTCTTCTCAAATCCGAGAAGAAAGCTGAAACAAGCACAATTAAAAGAAGGCTTTTATTTTATGGACGAACAGCAAAATGCGCGCAAAAATTTTAATTTCGTCTATAAAGGTGTCTTGTTTGAAGGGGAGAAGCATGTTCCTTCTAAGGATCATCCTCTGTTTGTCCACTCCATTTACGTTTGGACGGAGTCACCTGAAAAGCTAAGTGAATTTACATTAGAAGACTTTGAAAAACTGGAGGAAAACATTATCGAGCGTTATCCTCAAACAAAAATTGATTGGGATCAGCCCATAAAAAAAATCAAACAAAAAAAAGGAGCAGACACGCCGTCCTGATGGCGTCTGCTCCTTTTTCAAATAAATTGGATATATCCTAATAGGATCAGCTGCAAAATAATTAATACAGGCATGCCGATTTGAAAGGCAGGATGCTTTGTTTTATGCCGGAAATACTGCATTCCTAGATACGATCCAGCAGCGCCAAAAAGTACCGCAGCACTCCATAAATGCGCCTCTGAAATTCTCCATTTATGTGCTTTAGCCCGGCGTTTATCCTCACCCATAAGAAAAAAGCCGTAGCCATTCACCAAAATAAGCAGCAGAATCAAAGCCATATTCATTCATTTCACCTCACATGATGAGAAAAAAAGATCACCCCTCGAAGGAATGATCTTTTATAGAACTTACTTGTCTAGTTGTGCTTTTGCAGCATCAGCAAGCTGATTGAATGCACTTAGGTCATTCACAGCAAGGTCAGCAAGCATTTTGCGGTTTACTTCGATACCAGAAAGCTTTAAGCCATGCATTAAACGGCTGTAAGAAAGACCGTTCATACGAGCTGCAGCGTTGATACGAGTGATCCATAGTTTACGGAAGTCACGTTTTTTCTGACGACGGTCACGGAAAGCGTAGTTTCCAGATTTCATCACCTGTTGGTTTGCTACTTTGTATAATCTATGTTTTGAACCGAAATAACCTTTTGCTAATTTAAGAACCTTTTTACGACGCTGACGCGACACAGTTCCGCCTTTTACTCTTGGCATTGTAATTCCCTCCTATGATTCCTATTCCAAATTACTTAATGTTTGCAAGTTGTTGTTTGATACGTTTGAAATCTCCAGCACTTACGATTGCACTCTTACGCAATTTACGTTTTTGCTTTGTAGATTTGTTAGCGAACAAGTGACTTGTGTACGCATGAGAACGTTTAAGTTTACCAGAACCTGTTTTTTTGAAACGTTTAGCAGATCCGCGGTGAGTTTTCATTTTTGGCATTGGATGTTTCCTCCCTCTGTTACTTTACTTTTCGACTTTTGGTGCAAGCATGAGGAACATGCTGCGTCCGTCCATCTTAGGTTTTGTTTCTACTGTTGCTACTTCAGCGCAAGCTTCAGAGAAACGGTCTAACACGCGCTGTCCGATTTCTTTATGCGTAATTGCACGGCCTTTAAAGCGGATAGAAGCTTTCACTTTATCTCCCTTTTCAAGGAATTTGATTGCATTACGGAGCTTCGTGTTAAAATCATGTTCATCGATTGTCGGGCTCAACCGAACTTCTTTTAAGCTAATGATTTTTTGATTCTTACGTGCCTCTTTTTCCTTCTTCTGCTGTTCGAATCGGAACTTACCATAGTCCATGATTCGGCAAACAGGTGGTTTTGCATTTGCAGCAACTAACACAAGGTCAAGATTGGCTTTCGTAGCAATTTCCAGAGCTTCCTGGCGGGTTTTAATCCCAAGCTGATCGCCATTTTGTCCGATCAAACGAACTTCACGCGCACGAATACCTTCATTAACTAATTGATCTTTGCTAATAGTGAGCCACCTCCATGAGATTTTGAATTGAGTTCACAATTCATTTGACCATTTCGTTGTATGTTTTACAGGCAAACAAAAAGTGTGGGCATATAAAACACCCACACTGCGAACATTTGCATGAAAAAATAAATGTACGGTCAACCTGTCAACTACAAACATGTGTCAATCAGGTGAGAAGCGGGTGCTTCTGCTTGTGATATCTATTCAATTCGTTAATTATTTTACACAATTTTCATTCGTCCGTCAAGTAACCGAACTCTTGAAACAACTTTTTCAGTTTAACATGATGAGACGAATTGGGCAAGACTTTTTCACACAATGACGCCATCAAAGAATCAACTGCATAAAGATTGGGATGACGATAACGGTCACAACTCCTACGACCACAACGGCGATACTTGCCATAGCTGCTTCTACTTCTCCCATCTCAATTCCAACTGAAACCCCAAGCGCATGTCCTGATGTACCAAGTGCAAGACCTTTTGCCACTGGGTTTTTAATGCGAAACAATTTTAAGAAGAAGGCACCTAGTGCATAGACAATGACTGCGTTAAATATGACCGCAAAGGCTGTGATATCTGCGATTCCGCCAATATCTTTTGCAATCGGAAGAGCAATCGCTGTTGTCGCTGCTTGTGGAAGCATACTTTTCATCACAGCCGCATCTAAATGAATCCCTTTTGCTACGAGATATACGATCGTAATGGAACAAAGTGAACCTACAAAAATAGCAGATAAAATTTGCCACCAATATTTTTTAAGCAAGGCTCGCTGCTTATAAAGCGGGATAGCGAAAGCAATCGTGGCAGGCTCTAAGAAAAATTTGATAATCTTGCCGCCCTCATTATAATCTGCGTATGAAAAACCGCCAACTTTCAAAAATAAAATGCCCAGTACCATCGCCACAAACAGCGGGGTGAACAAGAAGAAACCTTTTGATTTTTTAAATAAGAATGTCCCTATCCCAAAGGCGACTAATGAGACGACAATGCCAAAATAAGGACTCATTGTACTTGTACCCATTTTGCATCTCTCCTTTAATGCGTACTTGAAGCTGGTTTATTTGAATGAGAAGGAGCAGATTTACTCTCCTTTGTCTCTTTACGTTTCTGCGGTCTTTCTGATAATTGCATGAGAAGCTGCGAAAACAGCCCTGTCGCTGCAAGTAACATAATGGTTGCAATGATAATGACGCCGACTACTTGCACACCTACTTCTTGCATGACACCTAGTGATTGAATAACTGATATCCCAGAGGGAACAAATAGAAAGCTAATGAGTCCTGTCAATGATGTACCTAATTGCTCCACCTGCTCCAGTTTAACGATTTTCGTTGTCAGCAAAACAAATAATAGAACCAAACCAATGACGGATGCGGGCATCGGAATCGGTAAATACATTGAAATGAGATTAGAAACGAACATTACGGTTGCAAAAATAAATGCTTGAGATAGAAATCCATATACTTTCGTGGCACTCATGCCCCTTCACCTCTTTCTTCGACTGCCCTCAGTATAAGTCATGAAATAAATGAATGAAGCGTTTACAATAAAACTCGCTGGATTCATTGACTGAAATGCAAAAAACGAGTATTGAAATACAAACAAAAAAAGCCCTCCTACTCTAGCAGGAGTGACTTCTTTAATTCTTTGGCATATGTGCGGCTGACAGGAATGATCGACCCGTCTGTCATATGCAGATTATACGTCGAATTAAACCACGGCTGTACTTCTTTCATATGAGAGGTATTCACGATATAGCTGCGATGGACCCTCATAAAGTAAGCCTCAGGAAGTTTCTTTTCAATGACCACAAGCGGTTCTGTGACCTCATACATGTGATCCTTTGTTTTAACGACCTTTTTCCCCTCACTGAGTCCTACATACATGATCTCTTCAACTTGCAGGATCACAATTGAGTCATCGACTGAGATGGCTAATTTTTGCTGGTGGGGTGCTTTCTCATCTGACAGCTGGTGCTCTTGCGTTTCAACAGATTTCCATTTTTTAAACTTTTGAATGGTCTGGAGCAACCGCTCTTCATCAAATGGTTTTGTTAAGTAATCAAGGGCACTTACCTCAAACGCCTTCAGCGCATATTGATCAAAGGCTGTCGCAAATACAACCGCTGGCGGATCAGACATCCGGTTGAGCCTTTTCGCAATATCAAATCCGTTCTCACCAGATAAATCAATGTCTAAAAAGAGCAGATCCGGCTTATGGTCGACCATTCGGTCAAACGCAGATTCTATATTTTCTGCTTCCTCTATTTGAACATCCTCTTTCGTTCTTCGTAATAAGTATTTTAATTCATCTCTTGCTAACACTTCATCATCTACGATTAATACCTTCATCAACGAGAATCATCCTTTTTTACATAGTCCATCGGAATGCGAAATGAGATGTCAGTGCCTTGGTCACTATGAATGGATAAAGCGGCTTGTCTGCCAAAAATCCCTCTTAACCGCTGATCTAAATTAAAAAGGGCTGTCCCTGTTCCTTCTAGTGATTCGACAGGCGCTTTTAATAGCTTAGCCATCTTATCATCTTCAATCCCCTGTCCATTATCTGTCACTTTCATATAAACATGCCCATCTTTCATCAAAGCGGATACGATGACTTCACAATTCGTTTGATGTTTAGGAAAAGCATGTCTCACTGCGTTTTCAACAAGCACCTGAAGCACAAAGGGCGGAATCAGCACCTGCTCCAGCTCCTTTTCAATTTGAAAGGTCACATGGTACTTATTTGGAAACCTTGCTTGTTCAAGTGACATATATGCCTCCACATGCTGAATCTCCTTCTGCATTGGAATCAGCAGCTGGCGGGCGCCTTGCATATTTGAACGGAAATAAATACTTAGCTGAAGCAGCAGCTTCCTTGCCATCTCCACATTGGTTCTGCATAAAACAGAGATGGTATTAATGGCGTTAAATAAAAAGTGCGGGTTTACTTGTGCTTGAAGTGCTTTGATCTCTGCATCTTTTAGCAGGCGGCTTTGGGTTTCGGCCTCCCCAAGCTCAAGCTGTGTAGAAAACAGCATCGCCAAACCTTCTGCAAGCTCCTCTTCCACCCTGCTTAATCCGACCGGAGAATTGAAATACATTTTTAACGTTCCGATCGTTTGACCGTTAGAAGTGAGCGGCAGCACGATTGCCGCTTCAAGAGGGCAATGGGCGACTGAACAATTGATTTCTCCCTTCGAATGTGCCTTCATAATCTTGCCGCTCATCAAGACTTGTTTCGACAGCCCTGTAATCAGGCTTTTAGATGGAATATGATGATCTGTTCCATCTCCGACATGCGCTAAAATCTTTTCTGTGTCTGTTAAGGAGACCGCATCTGTTTCGGTTAACCGATGAATGATCTCCGCCACACTTTTACATGACTGTTCATTTAACCCTTGGCGGAAAAAAGGCAGTGTTTGATCGGCGATCGAAAATACACGATGTGTCTGCATCGCCTTTGCCTGCTCTTCTTGCCGAATGACTGACTGTAAAATAGATAAAAAGATAAAGCTGCCGATGCCATTCACAAAGATCATCGGCAGGGCGATGATACTGACAAGCCCCCATGCATCCGCAAATGGCTTTGCAAACAGAAGGATAATGATCATCTGCAATGATTCCATCGCCACACCAAAAAGGGCTGCTTGGCGAGGTGTCACCATTCGATTCCGCCGCTTAAACCTGCTGCCGACATAGCCTGCAATGACACCCGCTAAAATGGAAGAAATCGCACAGCTGAGCGCGGTGCTTCCTCCTAAGGAATAGCGATGAATTCCAGCTAAAAGCCCTGCGCCAATCCCTACAAACGGCCCCCCGATCAAACCACCCATTTCGATCCCCATAATTCTCGTATTGGCGATAGAGCTTGACGAGCCAAGATGATAAGAAAATTCATGATTCATGACAATTTGCTGCTGAATTTCAATTCCTGTGTAATTGCTGATAATACTAAAAGAAGCAAAAATGAAGACAAGAATTGCCTTTTTCCGAAACCCTTGATTATGAAGCAATAGATTGCGAAAGCCCTTCACATGGGCAAGCACAAATCCTAAAATAACGATGATCCCCACACGCTCGATCATCATGATAATTAAATGAAGCAAACCGGCCCACCTCAAATGATGTATGTCATATCTACTGTCTTTCTATTCTATCATGTGCGGTCAATGATCAAATATCTCTCAAATCTTTTCTTTATTGCCCTCTTCTTCTATTGTAAAATGAACATGAGCCTGTCACTTGCAATTGAAGGTAACACATACATAACAAGGGAGAAGATCATGAAAGCCGTATTTTTCGATTTAGATGATACTTTGCTTTGGGATGAAAAAAGCATTCACACAACTTTTCAGGAAACTTGCCGGGAAGCGGAAAAGAAATATGGACTTGATCCAGAATCGTTTGAACAGATTGTACGTGAAGAAGCAAGAAAACTGTACTCTTCCTATGAAACATATGATTATACTGTCATGATCGGCATTAATCCTTTCGAAGGACTGTGGTCAAATTTTAGTGAACCGATTAGCGAAGGCTTTCAAAAGCTGAACGCCCTTGCCCCAGAGTATCGCAAAAACGCTTGGACCAATGGCTTAAAGACAGCGGGAATTGACGATGAGGCATTTGGACAATATTTGGCTGATTTCTTTGCAGCAGAGCGCAGAAAACGCCCATATGTCTATGAAGAAACATACCCTGTTTTAAACCGCCTGAAAGGCAGCTACGAATTGCTCCTTTTAACAAACGGAGATCCTAGCCTTCAAAAGGAGAAACTGGCAGGTGTTCCTGAGCTTGCCCCTTATTTTAACGAAATTGTGATTTCAGGAGATTACGGGAAAGGCAAACCTGATCCAGGTATCTTTGAGCACTGCCTTCAGCTGTTAAACTTAACAAAAGACGAAGTGATCATGGTTGGAGATAATCCGAAAACAGATATTCTCGGCGCATCTCGCGTTGGCATCCAAACCGTTTGGATCAATCGCCATGACAAGAAAAATGAAACAGATGTGACGCCTGATTATGAAATCAAAGACTTACATGAATTGTTTGATATATTAAAATAGAACAAAAAACACCCTTCTCCTGACGAGATTGGGTGTTTTTGTATTCTTAGAGCTAAATGATTGCTGCTAGACTTTGCGCTTGCCGGTCTAAGCCGCGTGCTGCTTCTCCGACAATGATGAATTCCTCGCTTGCCTGCTTCACAAGATCCCGGTTAGTAAACACGGTTGTCTTTGCCCGGCTTGTTCCGCTTCTGACCCTCTCTACTTCTGCATGGATCGCCTTCACATATTGATCTACCTTGACGATTGCTTCTTTTGAATTTGTCGCAAGCTTTCGAATTTCTGCTGCCACTACACTAAAGCCATTTCCATAGGAACCTGCATGTGCCGCTTCTATTGCCGCATTTAAGGCAAGCAGCTGGGTTTGTGAAGAAATGCTGTTAATGGTTGCCGCAATGGAGCTGATGGACTCTACCTGCTCCGTTAACCCTTTTAGCAAGCTCATATTTTGATCAGTTTCGTTTGCTATATGATCAAAGGAGGCATTGACACTTTGACTATGCTGAATGCCAACTTCTGCTCGTTCCATTAATTTCGCAGACATCTCCTTTAAGTCTTCTACGACTTGCTTCATTGTGTGTTCTCTCTCCGTAATATCTGTCGCCACTTTCACAACACCCACTACAGTTCCTTCTTCATTTCGAACAGGTGAATATGTCGCTTCAAGCCATAAGCTGCTGCCGTTTTTTGTGATCCGCTGCACCTTTTCCTGAAAAACTTGACCCTCTCTCAAACGCTTCCAAAACATGTGATAGCTTGTGTGTTCTGTAATATGCGGAGGACAGAACTGTCTATGTTTAAGACCAATCATCTCTTCTTTAGAATATCCCATGGCTTTTGCAAAAATATCGTTCACCCATAGAACTTCACCTGTCACATTAAATTCAATCATTGCCAGCGAGTGCTCTAATGCACGAAGAACAGCTGATTGCTCCAATACATGTGAAGATAAATTGTTTGTTGTTTGCATCATCGCTTTCATTCCCCCAATTTGTCTCGAACCAATAGTACATACTTACCCTTACTTTTGTACTATCTAAACGTCTCTTTTTAGGAATTGGATCACTAGTGGAGGATGTTTTCCAAAAAGAAAAAAGCCAGTGATCAAAAGAGAATCACTGGCTGCTTATTATTTTTTTGCTTCTGCTACTGCATGTTTCACAAAGGCTTCAAGATCCATTGTTTCTGAATCTTGTTCCCCGTATTTTCTTACATTGACAGCGCCATTTTCTGCTTCTTGATCTCCGACGACAAGCATGTACGGAATCTTTTGCATTTGCGCTTCTCTAATTTTGTACCCAATTTTTTCATCGCGGCTGTCAAGCTCTACACGAAGACCTTCAAGCTGCAAACGTTCTTGCACTTTTTTCGCATAGTCTAAATGAACAGACGGTGAAACTGGAATGACTTGGAATTGTACAGGTGCCAGCCATGTTGGAAGGGCTCCTTTGTACTCTTCAATTAAGAAGGCAACAAAGCGTTCCATTGTAGAAACAACGCCTCTATGAATGACGACTGGACGATGGTGCTTTCCATCTTCTCCGATGTATGTGAGATCGAAGCGTTCTGGAAGTAAGAAATCAAGCTGTACAGTGGATAATGTCTCTTCTTTTCCAAGAGCTGTCTTCACTTGTACATCAAGCTTCGGACCATAAAATGCCGCTTCGCCTTCTGCTTCATAGTAGTCGTGACCAAGCTCGTCCATTGCATCCTTCAGCATCGATTGTGCTTTATTCCACATCGCATCGTCATCGAAATACTTCTCAGTATCTTCTGGATCACGGTAAGATAAGCGGAATGTGTAGTCATTCAAGCCAAAGTCTTGATACACTTCTTCAATTAAGCGAACTGTACGGATGAACTCGTCTTTGATCTGATCTGGACGAACAAAGATGTGTGCATCGTTTAATGTCATACCGCGAACACGCTGAAGGCCGGATAAGGCACCTGACATTTCATAGCGGTGCATTGTACCAAGCTCTGCAATACGAATTGGCAATTCTCGATAGCTGTGCGGCTCGTTTTTGTAAATCATCATATGGTGCGGACAGTTCATCGGACGAAGAACAAGATCTTCGTTGTCCATTTCCATCACTGGGAACATGTCTTCTTGATAATGCGCCCAGTGTCCTGATGTTTTATACAATTCAACATTCGCAAGAACTGGTGTGTACACATGCTCATAGCCAAGACGCACTTCTTTATCGACAATGTAACGCTCAATGACGCGGCGGATCGTTGCGCCTTTTGGCAGCCAAAGCGGAAGACCTTGACCAACCTTTTGGGAATTCGCAAACAGTTTCAGCTCTTTTCCAAGCTTACGGTGATCGCGTTCTTTCGCTTCTTCAAGCAGACGTAAGTGCTCATTTAAATCTTCTTTGCTGAAGAAAGCTGTTCCGTAAATACGCTGAAGCATTTGGTTGTTACTGTCACCTCTCCAGTATGCACCTGCAAGGCTTAACAGTTTAAACTCTTTGATTTTCCCTGTAGACGGCAAGTGAATTCCGCGGCAGAGGTCAAAAAATTCACCCTGCTCATAAATCGTCACAGCTTCACCTTCTGGAATCGCCTCTAACAGTTCAAGCTTCAATTCATCACCAATCGCTTCAAAGCGCTTTTTCGCTTCTTCTCTTGATACTTCAATTCGCTCAATTGACAGATTGCTGTTAATGATTTTCTTCATTTCTTTTTCAATCTTTGGTAAGTCTTCAGGTGTGATGGCAACATCGATGTCCACATCGTAATAGAAGCCATTTTCGATGACAGGACCTACGCCAAACTGAACGTGATGCTCTTTTCCATAAAGGCGTTTGATCGCCTGCGCTAGCAAATGTGCTGTGCTGTGGCGCATAATGTCGAGTGCTTCTTCACTTTTATCTGTGATGATCTCGATTGTTCCACTTTCTAATAGCGGCGTACGCAGATCTATTTCTTTACCGTTCAATTTACCGGCAAGTGCTTTTTTCTTTAGGCCCGGGCTAATTGATGCCGCGATGTCTTCTGTTGTAGCTGTTTTGTCAAACTCCTTGACTGCTCCATCTGGAAATGTAAGTTGAATTTGTTCTGACATCTCTGGTCACTCCTTTTTTTGGCAATATAAAAACCCCGCCCCCTGGAAAGGGACGAGGTTGAATAAACGGAATCGTGGTTCCACCCTTTTTCCCGTATTTGCAGCTTACTTTTCATAAGCAAATACGGCTTGTGTTTCGATAACGGGAATTCCCGTCAGCCATTACTAAAAAGTTCACAGCTGATGTTCAAAGGTGGTAAAGCAAATGGTCCTCTGCTAGGAAGCTTTCAGCCGCGGCTTCCCTCTCTTTAAGCGGGCGTTCATTCGTTCATGTCCTTATCAATACGGTCTCTGTATGAAGTTACACCGTATTATAAAACGTTTTTTCGTGAAAATCAAGAAAGCTTTTCACTTTTCTTGTTGAAATGAGCATGTACAAATTGAACATTCTGCTCTTGGAATGAATGAGACGGGAACACTTCGACCCTTTCTTGAAAAATATTTTGAATGGTTTGCACCATCGAGTGACCTGTATCATTTGTAAACAGGTCAATTTTTTGCGGTGCAATGGAGACGAGCGGTGCAATCAGCTGCGAATCAATATACATTGGATGCTCTCTTACAAACTGTCTGTCTATGTATTGTTTTTGATCACGCTCAGAAGCGTAGCGAAATTCCCAAATCACCAGGCGGTCCTGATGCACAACATGTACTTTTTCGAGCCTAGGCTCTCTTGCCATCACATAGTCTCGAAGCGATTGAATGAAATTTTGATACTCTTGCTCCATTTTGTATTCTTCAATGGACACTTCAACATAGTTCTTCAGCCTTCGGTCATATTCTGACAGCCTAAATGTCATAAATGAACCAATTGAAAAAACACCTTGCTGTAAAGAAATCGCCTCAAGCTCCTTTTTTAAAAGGGCTTCTCTTGACGGGTCTTGATGAATGCCGGGAATATCATCTAAGTCCCCGTTCATGATACTGTGAGCGATGGAAAGAATTTGGTGCTGCTCTTCAGGATCTTTAAATAAATAGGTGTTTTCAAGGATGCTGCGCATGCGCTCATTTTCTTTGCATTCCAAAAAAAAGTGAACCAATAATTGCCGCACAATGTGCTCAAGTGCTTCTTCTGATTCCTTCGCCTCTATGAGAAGCCGGTCTTTCCCTTGTTGAATTGACATGTGATGCCGACTGTCCAAGTGTTCAGCAAGATGTAAAAAAGCGGCGGTATCATATTCATCTTCAAAGATTATTTCAAGCATGTTTGTCCCCCCTAACGACATCTGTTACATATATATGGGGAGAACATAAAAAATAGACGCCTAAAATAAATCAGGCATCTTTCTTTTTAAAATGAGTGGAACAGAGATAAAGATCAAATAAATCAAACAAACAACCGCTAAGGCGGCATAATTACCGCTGACAAAGCTTGAGCCGAGAACATTTAACGCAATTGTACCCGGTATTAAGCCTAAAAAGGTGGCTGCCACAAATGCACGATAATTTGCACGTGAAGCGGCTGCCGCATAGCTGACAAAATCAAAATGAATCGGTGCAATACGCAATAACAAAATATAAAGAAATCCATGCTCCTGAATACGGGACGTCACCGCTTTCAGATTCCGGCTGTTTGTTTCCGTTTCCTTCTTTTTTGCTCGAAAGGTTGAAGCAATGAGGAAAGAACCTGTTGCCCCAGCTGTAGCCCCAATGAGAGCATAAATCGTCCCAAGGACACTCCCGAATGCCAAACCTGCTGCCAGCGAAAAGACCGTAATCGGGACGAGAACAAACGGGCGAAAAAGAGATAAGAAAAGAAAAACAAAGGGAGCCAGCATCCCAAATTGAAGCACCCAATTCTTCACATCTTTCGGCGCCAGCTGAAGATGCTGTTTATTCAGCCACCACAGCGCAGCAGCAAGAATGCCAATCACAAGAAAAAGCAGCCATTTTCTTTTGTTCATTTCATTTGCTCCTCCTTCAGGTGACATACGCTTTTATAAATGACGGCGGTTTTCTCCTTCGAGCAAGACAGGCTCTGCTAAATAGAGAATCCGTTCCATTAAACGAGCGGCTTTGACCTCTTCTTTTTCCCCCCGCTGCGAGTACGTAAAGTGATGCTTCAGCTCACTTGGTGAGAAATTAGAAGAGAAAAACGTCGGCAGCTGCTCTGCCATACGGTATTGTAAAATCGTTCCGAGCAGTTCATCCCGCACCCAGCTTGTCATCGATTCTGCCCCAATATCATCAAGCATTAAAATAGGGGTGGACTTGACCATATTCAGCTTTTCTTCTAGCGTATGATCGGCTAATGAATTTTTTAACTCTCTCACAAATTCAGGCACGTAAACAAGGAGAGAAGGGTATTCTTTCTCCGCTAACTGCTGCGCAATAGCTGCCAGTATATACGTTTTTCCGACTCCAAACTTTCCGTGTAAATACAAGCCTTTTCCTTTTCCAGTCTCATCATAGCTTTGGAGGAATTGACCTACTTTTTGGATGACCTCTTGTCTTCCCACAACGTTCAGATCAGCGAACGTCGCTTGAAGGACATTTTGCGGAATATACATGCTTTTCATCAGCTCTTGCTGTTTTTTCTGTCTATCGAGCCGCAGCTTGACCAGGCAAGGGGAATATTCAATATCAATACTCTGACCTTTGATCACAAGCTTCGGGTGATACCCATCTAAAATGGCATTGACGTTTTCGTCATCTAAGCAATAAGAGCAGCCCTTCGACTGCTGCACATATTCAAAGAGCCGGTTCAAGCTGCGATTGATCATGTCTTCATGTATCTCTTCTTGATGCTCCTGTAAAAAGGCCTTCACATCTTTATCAGATAACACACTTTCTTTAATCTGATTGTATCTCACGCGAAAATCTACTCGTCCTTTTAGCTGTTCAAATGAACGACCGATCGGTTTCATCCCATCTCACCTCACCTTAATGTGCATTGTACTTTTTCATATTTTTAAACTGATCTAACAGTTTTTCTTTTTCTCGTTCGAGGTCTTCTGTAGACAGACTGTCCGTTTGCTCTTTTGCCGGCTGTTCTTTTGTTTCGGTTTCTTTCATCCAGTCAGGCAGTTTCTCTTCCCTGACGACTTTTCCTGAACCATATGTGCTGCGCTGCTTTTTCTGCTGCGCCCACTCTGTCATTTGTCTGTTCTCTTCTTTGGCAATTTTCATGGCCGCTGCTACGGTTTTGATTTTCTTTCTCACCCAATGAGCGGCGATTTTTTGCATGTATGTTTTCGACAGCTTCATATCTGTTTTGAGTAATGTATAGTAGATGAGAACATTCATGACACCTGGCTCTAGCTGCTGCTCGAGCATGATATCTTCGACAATCCTTAAGTCGGCATACGTTGGCTCAATGCCATCTGCCATGTCTTTTAGCAGCTCCCTAGGCGAAATATGATCCAGCTTTTCAATCAATTTTGCATCTGGAGTATCTGTTGCCGGCGTCTTTGAAGCATCTTGGCGCAAGTGTCTTGGCTGTTTTTGATCAATCAGTTTTGGCTGTTCGCCTCTGTATTCAATTTGGTACCAGTCTCTGGCTGCTTTTCTTAGTTCTTCTGTTGAGATCATTTGATCTGAACCGCATGCACCTGCTACAATATTTTGCATTTGAAGCGGGGTGATGCCGTATACAGCAGCTAACTTCTTAATTGTTTCTTTTACCTGCTTTGTCAAAGCCTTTCTTGGAATCATCATGTCAGACATACCCGCTAATAATAGATCGAAATCAAAGGATTCGTCTGAGAGCGGTGCCGGCTGACTCGATCCAACGGTCACATATTCATAGCCTTGATCAAGTGATGACGCCTGATGAATTTCTTCTGTCATCTTGCGTTCGCCTGGCTGCAATACGTGAAAGACTTCTTCAAATGACCGTGAAATGTTCTTTGCTTCTGCAGGAACACCCGGATAAGAGAAATAATCACGAAGCTGCATATATTTTGCTTTCTCTACACGATGGTACAGCAGGACATTCAGCATACCATCTTGGAAAAACTCATCCGGTCTTAGCGGCGGTACAAGCTCATATGTAAACAGTCTGCCTTCTTCCGTTTCCTGTTCATATGTGCGGAGTAAGCCGATCGCTTCAAGCTTTAAACGTTCCTCAAAAATATCATTTAAATTCGTCTGCAGCATGACCATGAGCTGCCGATGAGGTGCAGGTTTCCCCCACATACGATTTTGTTCCAGCTCACCCCACAGCGTCATGTATAAGCTGAAAGCGGACATGCCAATAAGCGGCTGATATAAAAGAGTGATGAGCTGTCTATCGATGTCACCGAGCAATGAAGCGCTTTTGACGACATACGGATCGACGGCTAGCACTTCCTTCCAATGCTCTGTCATATGCTGATCCTCCCCATGAATTGCGATTGTTTCCATTGTACACTCTTTTTACGTTTTACGCTTTACGCAGGAAAAAGAGCATGAAGAATCTCCAGCTCTTTTTAGCGTTCTTTCTTTAATAGATCTTTTAATTCATCAATAAAGACATTGATGTCTTTAAACTGCCGGTAAACCGAGGCAAACCTGACGTAAGACACTTCATCAATTTTTGCCAGCTCGTCCATCACCATTTCACCTACAAGCTCGCTTTTCACTTCTGACATGCCTTGATTGCGCAGTTCTTTTTCGATATTAAAGCAGACATCCTCCAGCTGCTTTAAAGCGACAGGACGCTTTTCACACGCTTTGATGAGGCCTCTCAGCATTTTTTCCCGGCTGAATTCTTCTCGAATCCCTTCTTTTTTCACAACAATCAGCGGTAATTCTTCTAATTTCTCAAACGTCGTAAAGCGATATTGACAGCTTTCGCACTCTCTTCTACGACGGATGGATTTCCCTTCATCTACTGGTCTTGAATCAAGCACCCTTGTGCCAAGGTGCTGACATGTGGGACATTTCATTTCATCAGCTCCGATCTATTCTTGGAAGTTGTTTGTCTAGTTCATCATAAAGGGACAGAACGGTCTTCTGGCTATAGCCGAAATCTGTTGGCAGGGCCGTTTCTGTTGTCACATTAAAATCGACAGCTGTTTCAAAAGGACGAATTGAAATGACAGTCGCCACGAGAAAGGCTTTTTTCGGCAATCGTATGTTTGCGCTGATTTCACCTCGTTCTGCTGAAACAGATGTCACTTGATAGGAATCGCTTCGGGAAAGCATAGCTTCCAACGCTTGAAAAACTTGTGCATTCGTCGATTTGTAGTAATGGCTTTTCAGTTCTGACACTGGATGTTCGTCAGCTGTTTCTGTATGGTTTGACATGAACCGTTTAAACTTTTGTCCTAAAGTCATACACGTATCCCCTTTGCCATAATGCCTCTTTCTTTATTTTATAAAAAAAACCTTTGTTTTCCTAGAACAAAAGTATAGACAAGCTGGGGAATGTTGGATTTTTTATCAAATAAATATAAAAAGGAGCATAACACAAAGGCATTCAATGCTTTTGGCCAGCTCCCATTGCAATCTTTTTTATGTTTACAGTGCTTTGGCTTGTGCCTGTTTCACTTGTACAGGTCCCATGCCTCGAGGAATTTCGATGTTTTCTCTTGTTTCAGCACCTAATTCATCTCCGATATGATCTGCTGCAATATTCGGATCTAGGTCGCCGCAAGTATAAACATCTATGCTCGCATAACCATGTTCAGGAAAGCTGTGAATTGTCAGATGAGATTCAGAAATTATGACAACTCCACTTACTCCTTGAGGTGCAAATTTGTGAAAAGCAACCTCTCTTACCTCAGCTCCTGATTTCAAAGCTGCATTTACAAACGTTTTTTCAATAAAATCCATGTCGTTCAGTTTATCACAGTCGCATCCCCATAGTTCGGAGATAACGTGACGTCCGATTGTTTCCATCATGGACCCCCCTTAAACAAGAATGAAAGAGTGAAGTTCTAAGCAGCCGGACCGGACATATACCACGGGGGAAAGTTAGTCCTAAGAGGTCCTAACCCTTTAAGTATACCCGAATGAGTCTGCGAACAAGAAGTTCACGAAAAATAGTATACTTTGTTTAGACCCATTTTGCAAGCTGTGTTTTTAGTGGGATTTTCTCTCATTTCTTGAAAAGGGACGTTCGTCTTCTTCATTTCAAACAGCAGACAGCTCTTTCATCTGTGCACCGACATACTTCACAAGGTCAACCACTCGGCATGAATAACCCCATTCATTGTCATACCATGCAAGAACTTTCACTTTTCTCCCTTCCATTACCATCGTTGTCAGTCCATCAACGACTGCTGAATAAGGGTTCGTGTTAAAGTCCGTAGAAACAAGCGGCTCATCTGTGTAATCTAAAATACCGGCAAGAGATGTTTTGGATGCATTTGAGAAGGCTGCATTGACTTCTTCTGCTGTGACATCTTTTTTCAAGTCAACGACAAGATCAACCATCGACACATTGGAGACAGGCACGCGAAGTGCAAGTCCATGCAATTTCCCTTTCATGTGCGGAAGCACTAAAGAAAGCGCTTTAGCGGCACCCGTCGTAGTTGGAATGATGGACTGAGCACATGCTCTTGCCCGGCGCAAATCCTTATGCGGGTTATCGATATTTTTTTGATCATTTGTATAAGCATGAACCGTAGTCATTAAACCGTTATCGATGCCAAATTCATCATCTAACAGTTTCACAACTGGTGCTAAACAGTTTGTTGTACAAGATGCGTTTGAAATAATGACGTGCTTTTCAGGATCAAGATCATCCTCATTGACACCCATTACAATCGTAATGTCTTCATTTTTACCTGGAGCTGTTAGAACGACTTTTTTCGCTCCGGCATCTATATGGCCCATCGCTTGATCTTTTGAATTAAATTTACCTGTTGCTTCAATGACGATATCAATCCCAAGCTCTCCCCATGGAAGCTGCTTTGGGTCTCTATTATTAAGCAAAAGCACTCTTTTGCCATTCACAATCAAGGCGTCATCTTCTGCTGTCACATCACATTCGTATCGTCCATGATTTGTATCATATTTAATTAAATGTGCTAGCGTTTCAGCAGGATAGCTTGCGTTCACCGCTACAATTTGAATTTGATCATCAAGCATTGCTTTTCTGAAGACCATGCGTCCAATTCTGCCAAACCCATTGATCGCTGCTTTTACCTTCATGAACAGGTCACTCCTCTATTATGTGTTATACTCAATAAATTTATTTATGAAATTAGTATATCACATTAGAATGTAATTGCCAGTATATAAACGTATATTTTCTAAAAAGGGCTGTTCTTTTCAAAGGAAATAAGAATAAAGCATAAAAAAAGAAGAGTACGTGTATGTACTCTTACTTATCTGTATGTTCCCATTCATTTAATATGTTCTGCAATTGCTTTCTGATAAAAGCAAGATCTTGTGTGTTCTCTATCACGCGGTCTGCTTTTTTACATTTCTCCTCAAGAGGCCGCTGAGAGTGAATACGATTCAGCGCTTCTTCCTCGCTGAGGTCATTTCGATTCATGAGCCGCGATAGCTGCAATTCAGGCGTTGTATACACCACAATGATGCGGTCGACGAGACTTTCCAGCTGACTTTCAAATAAAAGCGGGATATCGAGGACGACGAAGGTTTCTTGCTGAGCAACCCCTTCATCTCGCTGTTTGAGCATTTCCTTTCTCACTTCTGGATGAACAATCGCATTCAGCTGCTTTCTTTTCTCTTCATCAGAAAAAATGATAGCTCCAAGCTGCTGGCGGTTCAGCTCCCCATTTGGCAGGAGAACATCCTCGCCAAAGGTTTGAACGATTTGATGAAGGGCTGGTGTTCCTTTGGCAACCGCTTCTTTTGCAATGACATCTGCGTCCACGACCCGGATGCCCTGCTCTTTTATCATTTGAGAGACGGTGCTTTTTCCACTAGCAATCCCGCCTGTTAATCCAATGACAAGCGTCAATTGATTTCCTCCTTTACAGCTTCCACACCCCAATTAAAATGAGCAGAAGCCCTGGTAAGCATGCAAGTTTATCGATCCAGCGCCAATTTGCCAAATAATGACCGGAATGGAGCCCGATACACACAAAGAGTGAGCTCATCACGGCCACAGTGATACTCATGACAATTGGAGAAAAGCCTAGAATCGCAGCGCCAATCCCTGCGCCAAATGCATCAATGGATAAAGCAATTCCAAGAAGCACCGCTTCTATTCCATTGATCGTCCCAGAACGGTCAATATCTGCACTTGTCGGCTTTCGCAAAATTTGAATAACAAGACCAAGCGATTGCACTTCCACATTGAGCAATGTCTTTTCATGAAGAAGCAAATCACGCTCTTTCGCTGGTTTGTAAAATTGATAAAGGACCCAAAGGCCAATGGCGATTAAAATGCCTCCACCAAGTTTATCTGTCACTGAGACAGGGAGGAATGTCGTCAGCAGGCTGCCAATCAGCATGGAAATGAGCAGCACAATCCCTGAACAGCATGCAATAATGACAATCGCTTTAAATGGAATCTTCATTTTACGAAGTCCATACGTAAAGCCTACAGAAAAGCTGTCAATGCTGACTGCAATAGCTAAAAACAGGAGCGAAATCGAAATCATACCTGAACTCTTCCTTTCTGTTCATGCAACGATGATCAAGAGTCTCTAGGCGTCCTTAGACTCTTCTTCACTATATGAAGAGCAGGTGGGCTGTGTGTCAGTCTACACCTTGCTGAAAAATGAATGTTTTTTATCGTATGCACAGCAAAAAGGAAGCATGCTGATGGCTGATATTTATTGAGGACGTTTTTGGCAGGTCACACAAAAATGAGTGCCGCGCCCTCCGACTACTGTTTTCTCAATGATGCTTCCGCATGTTTGACAAGGCTCTCCCCGCCGGTCATACACAAGAAGCTGCAGCTGAAATGTTCCAATATCACCTTGTGAATTGATATATGAGCGAATCGTGCTTCCTCCTGCATCTACCGCCACTTGAAGAGTATCGATAATATGCCTGTGAAGCACTTTACAGGATTCAAGGCTGAGCTGATTCGCTTTTGTTTCTGGATGAATGCCTGCTTTAAACAAAACCTCATCTACATAAATATTACCTAATCCCACGACAATCTTTTGATCAAGCAGCGCTGTTTTGACCACACGGGATGTTTTTTTCAATTGCTCCCATAAATATTCTGGAGTGAATTGATCATCAAAAGGCTCATATCCCAGCTGTGAGAGCGGGAGTTCCTTTTCTTCTTCACCCGGCTGAAACAAATGCATCGTGCCAAATTTACGCACATCATGATACCGAAGTTCAGTACCGTCTGTAAACGTAAAGACGACGTGTACATGTTTATCGTATGGCTCATGCGCTTCATGTACACGGTATTTCCCTTCCATCCTTAAATGGGAGACCATCACGTAGTGGTCTAAATGAAAGAGCAGGAACTTTCCTCTTCTTTCAATGGTTTGTATCGTTTCTCCTACCATCCTTCTTGCGAACTCTTCCGGCTCCCCAGGACGTTTGATGATATTTGGCCATTTGATATCGACCGTTTCAATCGTTTTTCCTTCGACTAACCGCTTGAGTGTGCGCCGGACGGTTTCAACTTCTGGTAATTCCGGCATGCTCCTCGCTCCTTTTTCTCTCTCTATTATTTTGCGTCGTACCAAGATGGCCCTGAAGCAAAATCAACTTTTAGCGGCACATCTAGCTGAAGTGCATTTTCCATGACTTCAGGGACAATTTTTTCAAGTATGGAAATTTCTTCTTTCGGCGCTTCGAAGATCAATTCATCGTGCACCTGTAATAAAAGATTTGCCTGCAAGTTTTCTTCTTTTAGCTTTCGCGCCATATCAATCATAGCTTTTTTAATAATATCAGCTGCACTTCCTTGGATCGGTGTGTTCATGGCTGTTCGTTCGGCAAAGCTTTTGATATTAAAATTACGGCTTGTGATATCCGGGATATACCGTCTGCGTTTGAGCAGCGTCGTGACATATCCTTTTTGTTTCGCTTCCTGCACGATCTCTTCCATATAGGTTTTCACGCCTTTAAAGCTTGTTAAATAGCGTTCGATAAAGGCAGCTGCTTCTTTTCTTGTGATCCCAAGGTTTTGAGATAATCCATAGTCACTGATCCCATATACAATTCCGAAGTTGACAGCCTTGGCTTGTCTTCTCATAGAGGAAGTCACTTCTTCTTCTGACACATGGAACACGTCCATCGCTGTCTTCGTATGGATATCCATATCTTGCGTAAACGCTTCGATCAAATTCTCATCCTGAGAAATATGAGCGAGTACACGCAGCTCAATTTGTGAATAGTCAGCAGCAAACATGAGCCAGCCTTCTTTTGATGGGACGAATGCTTGACGAATCTTTCGTCCTTCCTCTAAACGAATTGGGATGTTTTGCAGGTTGGGATCTGTTGAGCTTAGTCTTCCTGTTTGCGTGAGCGCTTGATTAAATCTTGTATGCACTTTATGTGTATCCTTGCGCGTTACTTTCATTAAGCCTTCCACATAGGTCGATTGCAGCTTTCCAATTTGGCGGTAATGCAGAATGGACCGAATGATTTCATGCTTATCTTCAAGCTTTTCAAGAACATCCGCAGATGTCGAGTAGCCTGTTTTTGTCTTCTTCATAATCGGCAGACCTAATTTTTCAAAAAGAATCACGCCAAGCTGTTTAGGAGAATTGATGTTAAACGTTTCTCCTGCTAAGCGGTGAATGGTTTCTTCATATTCTTTCAGCTTTTTCGTTAATTCTTCCCCCATCTTTTCTAGGCGCTCAAAATCCACCTTTACGCCAAGGGATTCCATTTCACCTAAGATGAGTGCAAGCGGCAGCTCTAAGTCTTCATACAGTTCATGCTGATCATTTTTTTCTAACGCTTCAAGTGTTAAATCATGCAGAGCAGAGATCGCCGCTGCTTTTCGTCCAAGATGTTCCTTCAGTTCATCTTCAGGTGGAATCGCCTGCTTTGCTCCTTTTCCGTACACTTTTTCATCAGAAAGAGCGATGTTGAGACCGTATTCCTTCGCCACACTTGCGACGTCCTCATACGATTTCTGAGGGTTGACGACATAGGAAGCGAGCAGGACATCGTTATCGACACCTTTAAGATCGACATCATGCCATCTGAGGGCGACAACGGCTCTTTTTGAATCAAAGACCCATTTCTTCTTCGTTTCATCCTGTACCCATTGTTTAAATGCATCTGATTGAAGCGCATCTTCTTTCGTGATAAAAAACGCACCATTTTCATTATGGATCGCAAAACCAATCAAATCTGCTTCATGATAATTATCTCCAAGCTGTTCTACCACAAGGGCGGCATGATCTGTCAGCATCTCATCCGTTACTTCGGTCATTTTTTTCACTTCTAATGCTTCTACTTCGACCTGCTCACCTGTTTCTGGTGCTTCTCCTAGACGTTCTAGCAGCGTTTGAAAGCCTAGTTCTTTATAAAGAGAGATCACTTGATCCATATGAGGACCTTCATATGCGAGATCCTTGCTTGATACATCAATTGGCGCTTCTACAAGAATCGTTGCGAGTTTTTTACTCATCACTGCCTGCTCTTTATATTCTTCAAGCTTTTCTTTGAGTTTTTTCCCGCTGACTTCGTCAATATGTTCAAGCAGGTTTTCAACCGTTTCAAACTGCTTTAACAATTTAATCGCTGTTTTTTCACCTACACCTGGCACCCCTGGGATATTATCTGAGGAATCTCCCATCAAACCTTTCATATCGATGATTTGATCTGGGCGCAAGCCATATTTCTCTTCAATATGAGCCGGTGTGTAATATTCTACTTCTGTAATGCCTTTTTTCGTAATTGCTACCGTCGTATGGTCTGTTGAAAGCTGCGTTAAGTCCTTATCTCCTGAGAAAATTTTGACTTCAAAGCCGTCTTTTTCTGCCTCCACAGCCAATGTCCCGATAATATCGTCAGCCTCGTATTGAGGAAGCTCGTACCTTTTCACCTGATAGGCATCTAATAACTCACGGATGAACGGCATTTGTTCTGATAGCTCTGGCGGCGTTTTCTGTCTTCCGCCTTTATATTCTTTAAATGTCTCGTGGCGGAACGTTGTTTTTCCCGCATCAAATGCCACAAGCATATGGGTTGGCTTCTCGTCCTCGAGCATCTTCATTAAGATCATCGCAAAGCCATAAATGGCATTTGTATGGACGCCTTTATCATTTGATAATAGCGGCAAAGCAAAAAAGGCTCGATAAGCGAGACTGTTTCCATCCACTAGTACTAATTTCTTTTTGTCTGTCATGTTTTTAATCCTCCATCGGCTGAGCCATTTCAGCCGTCTCTTTCACACATTGTATCATCATTTTATCAAAGTTTATTTTGAAAAGAAAATAGTCGAACCTGCATAAAAAAAGGGACGAAAACAACAAGTGTTTTCGTCCTTACAAAATTGGCTCCTTGGATGAAGGGGTTCCTATTCATCCTACCAATGATTGTTTAACTAAACATGAATCCATTGTAAAGATCATGTAAATTTTAACGTGACTTTCCTTTTTTTTCTATTTTGATTTCAGGCTCACTGTAAAAGTCGTTCCTTTGCCTTGTTTGCTATGGACTGAAATTGTCCCTTCATGCGCTTCCACAAGGTGTTTGACAATCGCAAGACCAAGACCTGTACCGCCTGAATTTCTACTTCTATCTTTATCAATTCGATAAAATCTCTCAAATATTCTTGGAATCTCGCTTTTCTTCATGCCGATTCCTGTATCTGCTACATCAAATTCATAGGCGCCTTTCCGCGGTCTTGCTGAGATGGTGACACTCCCTCCCTCTGGTGTATAGGTTAGGGCATTGTTCACAAGATTGAGGAAGATCTGCTTTAATCTCAGCGGATCTGCCATCACATAGACAGGCTCTTTCGGGATACGCACTTGTAATTGAATACCTTTTTCTGCGGCCTTTTGTTTTAAAAGGACTTCAATCTCTTGAATGATTTCTGTCGCATTGGCGTCTTGAATATTCAATTTGAAATGCTGCTGCTCGATTTTGGAAAGATCGAGTAAATCTTGAATGAGAGTTTCAAGACGGACACTCTCTTTTAGAATGATGGAAAGGAATTGTGTCAGCGCTTCTTTGTCATCAATCGCTCCATCAAGAAGGGTTTCGGAGAATCCTTTAATCGACGTAATCGGTGTCTTTAATTCGTGAGACACATTAGCGACAAAATCTTTTCGCATCTGCTCCAGCTGCTTTGTTTCTGTCACGTCATGAAACACAAGGACAATTCCTTTCCATTCATCGTCTGTACTTAAAATGGGAACACCATCCACCTGGAAGTAGCGCCGTTCAATGTCAACGGCTAGGCGTAAAAACTTCCGTACCTTCGTTTCTGTCATGAAAATTTCATCAATCAGCTCAATAATTTCTTCATGTGTAAACGATTCATGATACAGCTTGTGCATGTAAATGTGCTTTTGCACCTTAAACTGTTTGCGGAAGGTTCGATTGACTAGGTTGATATACCCCATCTTATCAATCAAAATAATCCCTGCTCCGATGTTTTCAATGACTGTTTGCAGACGGTCTCGCTGCATCTCCCCAGTGCTTGTCATTTCTTGAAGGCTTTCTGCCAGGCGCTTCATTGATGTATTAAGCTCACTTGTTTCAATGATCAGCTCTTCATAATGATTGGTATCATAGTTCCCGCGTTCCAGCTGTTTGGCTACCTTTGTGGCATAATCTATCGGTTTTACATATTTCATCGACATGCGGTATCCAAAGAAAACGATGATAATAATCGCCGAGCCAAGACAAACGGCTAATGCGAGCCAAAGCTGGCCGTCAATTTCATTTAAAGGCTGGAATGACGCGTGGAGAAATAAATAGCCTGCCGGTTCGTTTTGTTTCAGGATAGGGACTGCGTAATGAAACAGCGCATCCTTCTCATCCTCAATGACGACGCCTTTTGTTTGAAGTCGTTCATTGTTCAGTGTGTTTTGAATGATGCCCCTTTGCTCCGCTTGACCCGTTGTATGTATGATATTCCCCTTCAGATCCACAATTGACGCATTCATATCGAGATGCTGCTTTGCCTGATTGAGGATCTCCTTGTTTTGCTTCGCCTGCAGATCATCACCATCCATGGAAGAAAGAAGAAAGCTCGATTCATTTTCCATTCGTTCCGTTAATTTTGTTTCATAAAAAACATGGAACATGTGATCCAAAAAAAGGCCAAGTGCAACAAACACAATAAAAAGGAGAAAAATAAGTCCCGAAAACAGGCGGGTTCGAATTTTACTCATTTGGCTTTGGCTCCTCCAATTTGTAGCCTAGGCCGCGAATGGTTTTAATGTATGTTGGTTTTTTCGTGTTCTTTTCAATTTTGTCCCGCAAGTGGCTGATATGCACATCCACAATACGAGTGTCGCCTGCAAAGTCATAATTCCAAACGGCACTAAGCAGCAGATCACGTGTGAGGACACGTCCTTTATGCTTGGCCAAATAAAGCAGCAGTTCAAATTCCTTCGGCGTAAGCTCTAGGCGTTCTTCTTGGAAGTAGACTTCGTAGTGTTCTGGTAAAATGCGCAGTTCACCAATTTTGATTTGGTCTGCAATGACCTCTTCCTTCTCCTCTTGCGCGGGGACAGGCTGAGATTGCTGCGCTCTTCTCAAGATGGCTTTTACCCGAGCACCCACTTCTCTAGGACTGAATGGCTTTGTCATGTAATCATCGGCTCCAAGTTCAAGACCGAGCACCTTATCAAATTCATCGTCCTTTGCTGTCAGCATTAAAATAGGGAACATCATTTTTTGAATTCTCAGTTGTTTGCACACTTCAATGCCGTCCATTTTCGGAAGCATTAAATCTAATACAATGAGATCAGGCTGTTCACTTGCTGCTTTTTCAAGCGCTTCTTCCCCATCTCTTGCTGTGACGACATCATAGCCCGCCCTTTCAAGGTTATAGCTTAGAAGTGTTACAATCGATTCTTCATCATCCACAACTAATATTTTTTTATTCATGTTGTGCCTCCAATTAGTGATTTCCCCTGCATCCGTTTTTTTGTATCTTATGTGAAAAGCGAGAAGTCATGCTTTCTCTTTCATTTTAACGAAAGCTTAACAAGAGGACAATTTAAAATTTCGACAAGATTTGTTTTGTAAACAAAAAGAAGGCCCCTCATAAGAGAAGCCTTCTTTTTTTCATATTAAGACAATACTTTCATGACGTTCTTAACAGATTCAACAGAACGGTCAAGCTGACTTCTTTCTTCTTCTGTCAGCTCAAGCTCAATGATCTGCTCAAGGCCGTTTCCACCTACGATTGTTGGTACACCAAGGTAAATGCCTTCGTAGCCATATTCACCTTCAAGGTATGCAATCGTTGGGATAACGCGGCGCTGATCTTTTAGAATCGCCTCAACCATTTCTACTAGTGAAGCAGCAGGTGCATAATAGGCACTACCGTTACCTAATAGGTTTACGATTTCGCCGCCGCCTTTTCTTGTTCTTTCAACAATCGCATCAATTCGATCTTTTGGAATCAATGTTTCCAGCGGGATACCGCCTGCATAAGAGTAACGAACAAGCGGAACCATGTCATCGCCATGTCCACCAAGCACAAAGCCCGTCACATCTTTGACAGATAGATTTAATTCTTGAGCAACAAACGTACGGAAGCGTGCTGTATCAAGAATGCCCGATTGTCCAATGACTTTTTCTTTTGGTAATCCTGATTCTTTATAAACGGCATATGTCATTGCATCAACAGGGTTTGTTAACACAACAATAATGGCTTCTGGAGAATATTTAACGATTTCGCGTGTCACGCTGCGCATGATTTTTTCATTTGTTGACACGAGATCGTCACGGCTCATTCCCGGCTTTCTTGCAATTCCTGCCGTAATGACCACGACATCAGAACCGGCTGTATCTTCGTAGTTAGAAGTGCCTGTAATGTTCGCATCGAAGCCTTGAACAGGGCTTGCTTCCAGCATATCAAGAGCCTTCCCTTTTGTTGGGTTCTCAAGCTGCGGGATATCAACTAATACGACATCCGCTAATTCTTTTTGAGCTGTTAGAAATGCTGTAGTTGCTCCAGTAAAACCTGCTCCGATGACAGATACTTTTTTACGCTTGTTTGCCATTTCCTTTTTCCCCTTTAACTTTAAAGTTTAAGAATCAAGACAAGTTTTTGATGAGCTCGTCAGCAAACTCAGAACATTTTACTTCTGTTGCGCCATCCATTAATCTAGCAAAATCGTACGTGACGACTTTAGATGCAATTGTTTTTTCAACAGATTGAATCACTAGATCAGCTGCTTCCTGCCAGCCAAGGTGCTCAAGTAAAAGCACGCCTGATAGAAGAACAGAAGATGGATTCACTTTATCAAGACCAGCATATTTTGGTGCTGTTCCGTGAGTCGCTTCAAAAATAGCGTGTCCTGTTTCGTAGTTGATGTTCGCACCTGGTGCGATACCAATTCCACCAACTTGTGCTGCAAGTGCATCAGAGATGTAATCTCCATTTAAGTTCATTGTAGCTACAACATCGAACTCAGCTGGACGAGTTAGGATTTGTTGAAGGAAAATATCTGCAATGCTGTCTTTGACAATGATTTTGCCAGCAGCTTCTGCTTCACTTTGCGCTTTGTTTGCCGCATCTTTTCCATCTTGTTCTACAATACGATCATATTGTGCCCATGTAAAGACCTTGTCGCCAAACTCTTTTTCAGCCACTTCGTAGCCCCAGTTTTTGAAGGCACCTTCTGTAAATTTCATGATGTTTCCTTTGTGAACAAGCGTCACAGATTTACGGCCTTGGTCAATTGCATATTGGATAGCCGCTCTGACAAGACGGGATGTACCCTCTTCAGAAACTGGCTTGATTCCGATACCTGACGTTTCTGGGAAACGGATTTTGTTCACACCTAATTCGTTTTTCAAGAAGTCAATTAACTTCTTCACTTCGTCTGAACCTTTTGCATACTCGATACCTGCATAGATATCTTCTGTGTTCTCACGGAAGATCACCATATCTGTGTCTTCTGGACGTTTCACAGGAGAAGGTACGCCTTTGAACCAGCGAACTGGACGTAAGCATGTGAATAAATCAAGCTCTTGTCTAAGTGCCACGTTTAATGAACGGATTCCTCCGCCAATTGGTGTTGTGAGGGGTCCTTTAATCGCAATTAAGTATTCACGAATGTCTTCAAGCGTTTGCTCAGGAAGCCACTCTCCAGTTTTATTGTAAGCTTTCTCACCTGCATATACTTCTTTCCAAGTGATTTGCTTTTCACCTTTATATGCTTTTTCTACAGCTGCTTCAAGTACTCTTGATGCTGCTTTCCAAATGTCAGGACCGATTCCGTCCCCTTCGATAAACGGGATAATTGGATTATTTGGTACATTCAATACGCCGCCAGTAACTGTAATTTTTTCGCCTTGTGACAATGATATTACCTCCCAGGTTATGTAGTGAATATTTGAAACTTCTTGGCTTGATGCCTGCAAGCAAAAAAGTTTTTCACGTGATTCGTTTTTTTGTTGATATAGAGGCTGATTGGCCTTTTGAAATCAGCCCCCGTTTATTCTATAAACATTAGTCTCTTTCACTGATCGGAACAAAGGTTTGAAGATCAGGTCCAATGTAGTCAGCTCTTGGACGGATGAGTCGGTTGTTGTCATATTGCTCTAGAATGTGAGCAATCCATCCAGAGAATCGGCTGATCACGAAAATTGGTGTAAACAAGTCATGATCAATGCCAAGACTGTGATATACAGATGCAGAATAAAAATCAACATTTGGTGGAAGATTTTTCTCTGATGTCACGATTTCCTCTGCGCGAACAGACATTTCATACCATTTCGGCTCGCCAGTGAGGTTTGTTAAACGCTGGCTCATTTCTTTTAGATGCTTTGCACGCGGGTCACCTTGACGGTATACTCGGTGGCCAAAGCCCATAATTTTTTCTTTCTTCTCTAGCTTACCATGAATATAGGAATCTACGTTTTCAACTTCGCCAATTTCTGAAAGCATCTTCATCACGCCTTCATTCGCGCCGCCATGAAGCGGTCCTTTCAGCGCACCGATAGCCGCTGTCACACCAGAGTAGATATCTGATAGTGTAGCAACACATACACGTGCTGTAAATGTCGATGCGTTTAATTCATGATCCGCATGTAGAATAAGTGCCTTATCAATGGCTTCAATTTCTACTGGTGACGGCTCTTCGCCATTTAGCATATACAAGAAGTTTGCAGCATAGCTGTATTCTTCTTTTGGCTGTACAGGCTCAAGTCCCTTGCGAATGCGTGAAAACGCAGCGACTAGTCCAGAAATTTTCGCCTGTAAGCGAATCGCCTTTCTGTAATTCGCTTCTTTGTCCATAATCTCTGATTCGTCATCGAGTAAACCTAGTAAGGATACTGCTGTACGAATCGCAGACATTGGATGAACCCCATCGAGCGAATAAGATTTAAAATGCTCAATGATTTCTTGCGGAATCTGAGCATTTTCATTGAGCTGCTGTTTTAATTCACTCAGCTCCTGCTCATTCGGCAGCTTTAAGTGCCATAACAGGTAGACAATTTCTTCGAATGTAGCTTTTTCAGTTAAATCATCGATATTGTACCCTACATAAGTAAGAGTATCATCAATAATTGAGCTTACGGATGAAGTTGTTGCCACGATACCTTCAAGACCTCTTGTTGCTGTCATGTTCAATCTCCCCTTTTTAAAAAGATTCCCCTTCGTTGCAGAATTCTCACTTTTTGAAAGCGCTATCCAATCCGAATAAGATGGCAGGTTCAGAAAAGAAAATGCTTACATTTACCTATACGGTTAGAGCGCTTTTAGCCTCATATCTCTTGTGTGATCAATGAGTTCAAAATTAAGCCTATTCCCATTATAAACAATAATCAGACATTTGTTAAATGTTTAACTATAATTTTTTTTGATATTTTTTTTTCCAGTCTCCCATATCAGGCATGGAATAAAGGGATTTTGCTTCTTTTAATATATTTAATTATGTTTTTTTGCAAAAGCTCACACAAGAAAAAATTAAAAAAAGAAAGTGGCATGAACCACTCTCTTTTCACCCGCTGAAAAATTTCACAGCCTGCATCGCCAAATAAGCAATTCCTGCCCCGATGAGCGGTCCAACAGCCACACCTTTAAATAAGCTGACTGCCAAAATGGTACCGAACACAAGCGCTGCCGTAATATGCGGATCATTTTCGAGTAGCACAATACCGTTTTTTGCAATTAATGCTACTAATATACCCGCTCCAAGAGCTATCCAAGCATAGGAAGATTTCATCGCTTCTCCAAGCTGCTTAAATCCAATGTCACCTGTTGCAATAGGGACCAGCACAGCAATGGTAATGACGGTGACTCCCCAATTAATGCCTTTAGATTGGAGAACCGGGAAAATTTTTTGATCCAGGCCAATCAGTTTAATCGCAATCAGCACAGAGACCGCTAAAATTAACGAATTGTTTTTTGCAATAAGTGCAATAACGAGTAAAAGTACCAAAAATAAATTTGCTTGAGTAAACATACGCCGCTCCTTTCTTTCTTTTTATTGCGACCTTTTCATATTACTAATCTTTTTGAATAAAATGAAGTATCGGACATGCTTGTTTTTTGGAGGGGATTGTGTGAATCACGCCTATGTGGCCATTTTTCTGCGAAGTTTGATGATGATCAGCATTGCTGTTTTTGCGGTTGTCTTTTTATATCAGTCTTTTCCGTTTTTATATCCTTTTTGGATCGCCCTTATCGTGTCTTGTTTAATTCATCCTGCCGTATGCAAAATCGAAGAGATCACCGGGATGCCAAGAGGACTTGTTGTGGTCATTGTGCTCTTGCTCTTTTTAGTTGCAGCCGCCGGCTTAATGACGCTTTTAGTTGCGGAAATCATTTCAGGAAGTGCTTATTTGGCAAAGGTGCTGCCTGGCCATCTTGATCAAATGATTGGTATTGTGGAGCAATTTTTCACAGATAAAATTTTGCCTTTATATCATGATGTAACGGCCCAATTTAATACGCTTCAAGCAGGTCAAAAGGAATCGATTTTGGGACAAATTCAAGCACTCGGTGATGAAGCTGCCGCAAAAATCGGGACTTTTCTTTCAAAAACACTCGAGCTTATTCCGGCTTTTTTAGGTCTTTTGCCTGATGCAGCAGCCACACTGTTATTTTCTGCTCTGGCAACTTTTTTTATCACGAAAGATTGGTTTACGTTAAAAACATACGGCTCACGTATCTTTCCCGCAAAATGGATGCAGCATACACGCGCCATTTTATCTGAAATCAAAAAAGCCATTACCGGCTTTATGAAGGCCCAGCTTCTACTTGTTGCCATGACGATTGGTATTGTATTGATTGGACTCATCATTTTAAAGGTCAAGCATGCCTTCGTAATCGCTCTATGTATTGGACTCGTCGATTTACTTCCTTACATTGGGAGCGGCACTGTATTTCTACCGTGGATCATTTATTCTGCCATGACAGGAAATCTTTCCCTCGCCATTGGCCTGGGCATATTGTATATTGTCGTCCTCATTCAAAGACAAATATCAGAGCCTAAAGTCTTAAGCAAATCCATCGGACTTAATCCTTTAGCAACGCTTGTGGCGCTATTTGTCGGGTTAAAATGGTTTGGTTTTCTAGGACTTGTGATTGGCCCTGCTTCCCTTGTCGTGTGGCAGGCATTCCGTAATGCAGGAGTTTTCAGAGATATTTATGAGTACATTCGGTATGGCATGCAAAAATAAAAGAGACCTTCAGCTGAAGGTCTCTTTAGCGAATGATCTTATAGCGGTTACGATTAGACATGTTTCTAAGCCAGCGTTCAAAGAGCGGCTTGATTCCCTTTCTCGTCACCGGAATGAGCAGCAAAGCCCCAATGAGATCCGATAAGAAGCCTGGAATGAGCAGCAGCAGACCGCCAATCAGAATACAAAAACCATCGACAATCGCTCCCCCTGGCATCTTGCCATATTGTAAATCTCGCTGCACTTTTTGGAAGGCTTCTATTCCTTGTTTTCTTGCGAAATAAGCACCTAGTGCACTTGTCAGCACAATTAGCAGCATCGTTGGCAAAATGCCAATGATTTTACTTGAGATTAAAAATAAACTAATTTCCACCGCAGGGAACAGAATTAATAATAGTAGAAAATATTTCTTCAACCATATCACCTCATGGGGTATCTTTCATCGAAAGCTGTTTACTTTTTTTAGTGTAACATAAAAAAAGAGAGGAGTCAGACAACTCCCCTCTTGGATGATTTAAAGGACGCTTGCACGGCCTTTGTAGATCGCTCCGCGTGCTGGATCTACTGTAATCTCTTCGCCTTCTTTTAATAGTGTTGTTGCGCTGTCAAGACCAACAATCACTGGAATGCCAAGGCTTAGTCCAACAACTGCTGCATGGCTTGTTAAACCGCCTTCTTCTGTGATAAGGGCAGATGCTTTTTCTAAAGCTCCCATCATATCACGATCTGTGCAGTTTGCAACTAGGATCGCACCGTCGTACATTTTTTCTTCTGCTTCTTTTCCGCTTTGTGCAATGACAACCGGTCCAAATGCAGATTTACGGCCAATACCTTGACCTTTCGCAATGATGTCACCGACAACATATACTTTCATTAAGTTCGTAGTACCTGTTTCACCAACTGGCACACCTGCTGTAATCACGATTAAATCGCCGTGTCTTACATAGCCTGTTTCAATTGACTTTTCTACTGCATTCTCAAGCATTTCATCAGTAGACGTCGTTTTTGATCCGCTCTTTGCAAATACACCGAATACGAGTGAAAGCTTTCTCGCCACTGATTCGTTTGCAGTAACTGCTACGATTGGTGCTTTTGGTCTATATTTTGAAATCATTCTTGCTGTATGTCCGCTTTCCGTAGGCGTCACAATTGCTGCAACATCAAGCTTCATCGCTGTATGTGCAACAGATTGACCGATCGCATCTGTAATGCTGACTTCTACTTCTTCGCTTCTGCGAGAAAGAATTGCTTTATAGTTTAGTGCATCTTCTGAACGTGATGCAATGTTATGCATTGTTTGTACAGCTTCCACTGGATATGTTCCTGCTGCTGTTTCACCAGAAAGCATAATCGCATCTGTGCCGTCAAAAATAGCATTTGCCACGTCACTTGCTTCCGCGCGTGTTGGACGAGGGTTACGCTGCATGCTGTCCAGCATTTGAGTCGCTGTGATGACAGGCTTGCCTAAACGATTGCATTTTTTGATCAGCATTTTTTGAACAAGCGGTACTTCTTCTGCCGGGATCTCTACACCAAGATCTCCACGCGCAACCATTAAACCGTCAGATACCTCAAGGATCTCGTCGATGTTATCAACACCCTCTTGGTTTTCAATCTTAGGAATGATTTGAATATCAGTCGCATTGTTCTTTTCAAGAAGCTCACGAATTTCAAGAACATCAGAAGCTCGTCTAACAAAAGAAGCTGCGATGAAATCGACGCTTTGTTCAATTCCAAACAGAATATCATTGGCATCCTTTTCTGTAATACCAGGCAGGTTTACACTGACGCCAGGTATGTTGACACCTTTTTTGTTTTTGAGTGTGCCTGTATTCATGACTTTTGTGACGATTTCTTTGCGGTCCATGTTAATTTCTTTTACTTCTAAACCAATCAGACCATCATCTAGTAGAATTGTTGAGCCTACTTCTACATCATGAATTAAATCTTCGTACGTCACACTAATTTTTTCCGTATTTCCAACAATGTCTTCCATACTCACGATAAGATCAGCACCAGCGACTAGCTCAATTGAGCCGTTTTCAACTGTACGTGTACGGATCTCTGGACCTTTTGTATCTAGAAGGATCGCAATGTCCTTGCCTAATGTTTTACCTGCTTTACGTATGTTTTCAATGCGTGCACCATGCTCTTCAAAATCTCCATGGGAGAAGTTTAGTCTGGCTACATTCATTCCTGCTTCAATCAATTCAGTCAGCTTTTCAATGCTTTCACTTGCTGGACCGATTGTACAAACGATTTTTGTCTTTCTCATTACTGTTCCTCCTAAGGTCTTCTCGTTTTATATAGAGAGCTCTTGTGAAAGTCGGTACATATTTTTATCGACTGTATGTTTTTTATCTAAGATTTCTAAAATATCGTGATGGACAAGTTCATTGCTTTGAATGCCTACACAGCGTCCGCCTTTTCCTTCAAGAAGAAGCTCGACTGCATATGCTCCTAAACGGCTTGCCAGCACACGGTCAAACGCACTCGGAGAACCTCCGCGCTGAATATGTCCTAAGACAGATACACGTGTTTCAAGGCTTGTCTCCTCTTCAATCCGCTTACCAAATTCAACACCGCTGCCTACGCCTTCTGCAACGATGATGATACTATGCTTCTTGCCGCGCTCGTGCCCTCTTCTTAACCTAGCAATAATTTCGTCCATGTCATAGTCTGCTTCAGGAATCAAAATAGATTCTGCTCCGCCCGCAAGACCTGACCAAAGAGCAATATCACCAGCATGTCTTCCCATTACTTCCACTACGTATGTACGTTCATGAGATGTGGCTGTATCACGAATTTTATCAATGGCATCAATGACAGTATTCAGTGCTGTATCAAAGCCAATAGTGAAATCAGTACCTGGAATATCGTTGTCAATCGTGCCAGGGACACCTACACATGGAAAACCGAGCTCAGTTAATTTCTTCGCTCCCATAAATGACCCGTCTCCACCAATGACAACAAGTCCTTCAATACCGAATTTTTTTAAGTTTTCAATTCCTTTTTCACGACCTTCAACTGTCTTGAATTCAGGACATCTTGCCGTGTAAAGTTTTGTTCCTCCACGATGAATGATATCGCCTACTGAACCTATTTCGAGTTTCTCAATTTTACCGTTAATTAGACCTGAGTATCCATTATAAATACCGTAAACTTCAACATTATGGTAAATTGCTTTCCTTACAACTGCGCGCACAGCTGCATTCATTCCTGGGGAATCCCCACCGCTTGTTAAAACTCCTATACGCTTCATCTTTTTCACCTCAGAGACCATATATGAATTAAACATACCATTTCCACTGCTTGAAAACAATCATGAGCAAATTTGGATGTTTTCAATACGAATTTCTAAAACCGTACTTATTATACAATTAAATAAACCGTTTTTAAACAAAAGTTAAGAACGTCATGAAAGCAAATCTCTCTGAAATCTGTAAAGGTAGGTGCTATAAACCTTATCATATCAAGGTTTTCAGACGTTTCAAATTTTATGAAAACAAAAGAAAATTATTTTCAAATAGCGCTTACATGAGGACGGTTTTCATGAAAAAAGATGAAAAAAAATAAACGCCAGCCAAAAAGGCTGTACGTTTATTTAGTTTACCCCAATATATTGATTTTCAATCGATACTTTCCCGATTGCTTTGTATTTTTGATATCTTTGTTCGACTAGTTCTTCAGGTGTTAGTTTGAGCAAAGATGTAAGTGATTGTTTTAATGTTTTTTCCATGTAAGCTGCTTGTTGTATCACGTCTCGATGTGCTCCACCTTGCACTTCTTTAATAACATCATCTATAATATCTAATTCTTTTAGGTCAGGAGCGGTAATTTTCATTGATTCTGCAGCTTTTTTCGCAAGTGAAGAGTCCTTCCAGAGCAGTGCTGCTGCACCTTCAGGTGAAATCACTGAATACGTTGAGTTTTCTAGCATGAATAGGTGGTTTCCTACGCCTAAGCCTAGTGCACCGCCACTTCCCCCTTCTCCAATGACAATACAGACAACTGGTACACGAAGTCCTGCCATTTCGAATAGGTTTTTCGCAATTGCTTCACTTTGTCCGCGCTCTTCAGCTGCTTTACCAGGATAAGCTCCTTTTGTATCAATAAAGCAAATGATAGGGCGATTAAATTTATCTGCTTGTTTCATCAAGCGCAGCGCTTTACGGTAGCCTTCTGGATGAGGCATGCCGAAATTACGGCGCAAGTTTTCTTTTGTATCTTTACCGCGCTGATGGCCAATAACAGTGACAGGAAGCCCTTTAAACGTGGCAATTCCTCCAACGATCGCTTCATCATCACCATAAAAACGGTCACCGTGACATTCGAAAAAGTTGTCAAACAGCTCTTGAATGTAATCGAGAGTTGTTGGGCGCATCGCATGCCGAGCAATCTGCACTCTGTCCCACGGCTTTAAATTTGTATAAATGTCTGCTTCAAGCTTGCTCAGACGTGTTTCAAGGCGCTCAATTTCTGCACTTAAATCCATTTCTGAGTTTTGTGTGAACTTTTTCAGTTCATCAATTTTCGCTCGAAGTTCAATGACAGGTTTTTCAAATTCTAGTTCTCCAGCCACTCTCGTTCACCTCCTGTGCTGTGTAGTGCTAAGATTCGGCCTAGTGTTTCTTTCATTTGTGCACGATGGATCACAGCATCAAGCTGTCCATGCTTCATTAAAAATTCAGCCGTTTGGAAGTCCTCTGGCAGGTCTTCACGAATCGTTTGTTCAATGATTCGGCGGCCTGCAAAACCAATTAAAGCACCAGGTTCTGCAAAGTTGTAATCACCGAGAGACGCAAAACTAGCTGATACACCGCCAGTTGTTGGGTTCGTCATCACAGAGATAATTAAACCTTGATCCTCGCTGAACAGTTTTAATGCTGAACTTGTTTTTGCCATCTGCATCAGACTGAGAATTCCCTCTTGCATTCTCGCTCCGCCAGATGCAGTAAAGATAATAAAAGGCACCTTGTCCGCTTTTGCTTTCTCGATCGCTAGTGTGATCTTTTCACCAACAACGGATCCCATACTGCCCATACGGAACGTGGCATCCATGACAGCAATCACAGCACTTTGGCCTTCAATTTCACCTTTACCTGTGACAATGGCTTCATTCAAAGATGTTTTTTCTCTGTCTTTCTCAAGCTTTTCTTCGTAGCCTGGGAAACCGAGCGGGTTTGCTGAAATGAGGTGCCCGTTAAATTCTTCAAATGTGCCTTCATCGACAAGGCTTTCAATACGCTGTTTTGCATTCATTTGCAAATGTCTGCCGCAATTCATACAAACACGTAAATTTTTATCTAGTTCTTTGGTGAGCATTATTTTTTTACATTGCGGACATTTGGTCATGATGCCTTCAGGCACATCTTGACTTGCCTGTTCAGAGGGTACAGATGCATATTTTTTCTTTTTACTGAAAATATTCTTGATTGACAAATGACTACCTCCCTTTTTGAAGGGTTTTTTCTTCACACGCACATCCACTATTATAGGACATGTCATAACTGTACCGAAACTATTGTACTTTTTTTGTCAAACGCTGTCATCCTTCATTCAATTTTTTCAGTGGGGAATTGATGAGAAATGAGTATGTGTTTGGGGCGCTGAGCAGTTGATATGTTTGAATTGTGAACGTCTACAAAAAAATCTCATTCCGGATGAAAAAATTTTCGCGTAAGAGAGGAAATGGTGCACGTTTTCCCTCCAATTTCAGAAAGAACGTGCACACTTTTCCAGTTGATTATTCGCCGATAATCGTTAATTTTCTTGTTTTTTCAGCGACAGCTTCTGGGTCGACTTTGATTCTTGCAACGCCAGTTTCCATTGCTGCTTTTGCCACCGCTTTTGCTACCGCTGGTGCAACGCGTGCATCAAATGGTGCAGGGATGACATATTCAGCTGACAATTCTTCCTCTGAAACAAGAGAAGCAATCGCTTCAACAGCTGCGATTTTCATTTCTTCGTTAATGTGAGTTGCACGTACATCTAATGCTCCGCGGAAAATTCCTGGGAATGCCAGTACGTTGTTCACTTGGTTCGGGAAGTCAGAACGGCCAGTTCCTACAACACTTGCACCTGCTGCATGTGCATCTTCTGGCATGATCTCTGGATTTGGATTAGCCATAGCGAAGATGACAGGGTCTTTTGCCATTTTTCCAACCATTTCTTTTGTTAAAGCGCCTGCTACTGAAACCCCGATAAAGACGTCTGCGCCTTCAATGACTTCTTCTAATGAACCTTCTTTGCGATCTTGGTTCGTGAATTTAGCTACTTCGTTTTTCACTGCATTCATACCGTTCGGGCGGCCTTCGTAAATTGCACCTTTCGTATCACACATAATGATATCACGTACACCGAAATGATAAAGAAGTTTGATAATCGCAATTCCTGCTGCCCCGGCGCCGTTTGCCACTACTTTGATTGAAGACATGGATTTTCCAGATAGCTTCAGTGCATTCACAAGTCCTGCTACTGTCACAATTGCTGTACCGTGCTGATCATCGTGGAAAACTGGAATGTTTGTCTCTTTTTTCAAGCGCTCTTCGATGATAAAGCAGTTAGGAGCTGCAATATCTTCAAGGTTCACACCGCCAAAAGTCGGCTCAAGAAGCTTCACTGTTTCAACGATTTTGTCTACATCGTTCGTTGCAAGCGCGATTGGGAAGGCATCTACGCCTGCAAAGCTTTTGAATAATACAGCTTTCCCTTCCATTACTGGAAGAGATGCTTCTGCGCCAATATTTCCAAGGCCTAAAACAGCGCTTCCGTCTGTGACAACAGCGACCATATTGCCTTTCATTGTATAATCATACACTTTGCTTGTGTCGTCATAAATATCTTTACATGGTTCTGCAACACCAGGTGAATAAGCCAAGCTCAAGTCTTTCGCATTTTTCACTTGTACTTTTGATTTTGATTCGAGTTTGCCTTGATTCTCTTTGTGCATATGTAATGCTTCTTCTCTTAATGACATGTGATGAACACTCCTTCAAGTGGAAAATGATTTAATGATTTGCTAAGTTGATAAGCACATACTGGCAGTTTTAAATACACAGAATCTTTAAAATGATAACACAATAGGTGAATTTGTAAAACATATTCAGGCGATTTGTCATCATTTAATCACAACGTTTTGTTCACCGAGCAGCTCTTTTAACTGGAAAATCACAGCATGATCTGCATGAACTTTGTATGCATCTGGAAGTCTCATCGTCTTTTTTTGCTTCTCATAATACAAATAGACATCTGCTTCTCCGCTGTGCATCGAGAGGACTCGTTTTACTTGCTCTAACAGCTCCTGCGTGTGATTCTCTTCTTTCACCCGAATGTAGACAGACTCTTTTCTTTTTGCGTCCATCTCTTCCAGCAAAGCAGCTTCTTGCACGATGATTTGACTGCTGTCATTTCTGACCTCTACTCTGCCTTCAACATAAAGCATGGTGCCCTCCTCAAGCAAGGGGGACAGCTTTCTAAATTGCTCTGGAAAGACGACGCCTTCCATTTCTCCCGTTTCATCCCCAAATGTAACAAATGCCATCGATTGTCCATTTTTTGTCCGAATCGATTTCACTTTTGTCAAAAGACCACCCATTGAGATTTTACGCTTTATATAGGAAGAAAGTCTGATGATTTCCACTGCACCATTCTCTCTTAAGCGGTCTCGGTACGCTTGTACTGGGTGATTTGATAAATATAACCCGAGTGCCTCTTTTTCAAATTGCAGGAGATCAACAAGCGGCATTTCTTCTATCTCCGCATATTTTGGCTTAATGGAGAAGGTTGTATCCCCAAGAAAGTCCAGCTGATCCTCTGGATTTAAAAATGACACGTGATCTAACGCAATATCTATCGATGCTAATAACGAAGCACGATTGGGATAAAATTCATCCATCGCCCCTGAAAAAATGAGCGCTTCTATCGTTTTTCGGTTGACACTCTTTGGTGATACTCTTGCGCAAAAATCAAATAAATCTTCAAACGGCTTTTCCTGTCTTGCTCTGTATATATCCTTTACAGCTGACACTCCGACATTTTTGATCGCTCTTAAGCTGTAGCGGATCTCCCCTTTTTCAACCGTAAATGGAAATTCACTCTTATTAATAGAAGGCTTCAACACAGATATCCCTTTTTCCTTCGCCTCATAGAAATATTGAGCAATTTTGTCTTCATTTCCAATTACACTCGTTAAAAGACCGCACATAAAATATAACGGATAATGCGCTTTTAAATAAGCAAGCTGAAAGCCAATCATGCTATATGCAACAGCATGGCTTCTATTAAAACCATAGTTTGCAAATTTGACGATTAAGTCATAAACGTCATTTGCAATGTTAACAGGATACTCCTTTTTTAGGCATCCTTCAACAAAATGGCTTCGCTCTTCATCAAGGACCTTTTTATCCTTCTTCGAAACAGCTCTTCTTAATAGATCTGCCTCGCCCAGCTGAAAACCAGCCATCTTCGCTGCAATCAGCATGATTTGCTCCTGATAGACGATGACCCCATATGTATCCTTTAATATGTCATACAAATCAGGATGAGGATAGGAGACCTTGACTCTGCCATGCTTTCGGTCGATAAAAAGCGGGATATTTTCCATTGGACCTGGACGATAGAGGGCATTGACCGCTACGATGTCTTCTAAACTAGACGGTTTCAGGCGTCTCAGCACCTGACGCATTCCCTGTGATTCAAGCTGGAATATTCCAGTTGTATCTCCCGCGGATAACAATTCAAACGTTTTCTGATCCTCATATGAAATGTCACTAAAGTTAATGTGGACGTTTTCCTGTCTTTCAATCTGGTTTTTAATGGATTCAATTAATGTTAAGTTTCTGAGCCCTAAGAAATCCATCTTTAAAAGTCCGAGATCTTCTAAATAATTCATGGCATACTGCGTTAAATACACACCTTCATGGCCGTCTTGAATCGGAACGACCTCTGTCAGCGGCTCCTCGCTCAGCACAACGCCAGCTGCATGTGTCGAGGTGTGTCTTGGCAAGCCTTCTACTTTTAAAGCAGTTTGGAACACCTTTCGAAGCTCTTCGGATTGCTGAAGCATCGTTTTTAATTCAGGAGATGCAGTCACCGCTTCTTTCAGCGTCGTTCCTGGCTTTGATGGGATCAGCTTGGCAAGACGGTCCGCTGCCTTTGAATCAATTCCCATCACACGTCCAACATCCCTTAAAGCAGCCTTGGCTGCAAGTGTTCCAAACGTGACAATTTGCGCCACATGCATGTCTCCGTATTTGTCTTTTACATAAGAAATGATTTCATCTCTTCTCGTGTCGGGGAAATCAATATCAATATCTGGCATACTGATTCGCTCTGGATTTAAAAAACGCTCAAATAAAAGACCGTGACGGATCGGATCGACATCCGTAATAAACAGAACATACGCAACAAGTGAACCCGCTGCTGATCCCCGTCCAGGGCCTGTGACAATCCCTTTGTCATGCGCATACTTCATAAAATCCCACACAATGAGAAAATAATCACTGAAATTCATTTTTTGGATAATGCTCAGTTCATATTCAAGCCTTTTGACATACATGTCATGTGAAGCAATCTTTCTTTGCTTCATCCCTTCTGCGCACACTCTGCGTAAAAACTGATCTGCTGTTGATTGATCAGGAGTTGGATAGGATGGGAGTTTTGTCTGTCCAAGATTTAAATCGACTTCACAGCGGTCTGCAATCTCTACCGTTCTTGTCAGCAGCTCTCGATCATCTCTATACCATTCCAACATTTCTTCAAAGGATCTGAAATGCTTTTCTCCTCGGTCTTCCTCTATCTCTGAAAGCTGCTCCCCCGCTTTAATGGCTTTTAAACACGTATAAGCCATTTTGTCTTCTCGATTGATGTAGTGAACATCCCCCGTCGCAACAAGAGGAATGTCCGCACTTTGTGAGACGTCCCGCAGTTTGCCGGCGAGCGATTCGTCTTGTTGAAATGGCTGAAGTGCGATATACACATGTCCCTCGCCGAATATATGCTTCAATTGTTTTGCGGCTTCACGCGCTTCTTCTATCTGATCATGCTGCAAAAGCGTTTCGATATAGCCAGATGCGCCTGGTGTGATGGCAATGAGCCCGCGGTGATAGCTTTTGAGCCATTTTTCTTTCAGTCCGGCTTTTGATTTTGATTTCAGCACACTGCTGATTTTGATCAGATTTTGATAGCCTTCATTGTTTTTTGCAAGGAGTACCAAGGGATAAGCCTCTGTCTCTTGTTCATCTATGAAGACAGAAGCTGTTAAACCGATAACCGGCTTGATGCCATGTTTTTTACATTCCTTATAAAATTCAACCGTTCCATACATCACATGGTCATCGGTAAGAGCGAGCGCCTTGCAGCCAAGTTCTTTTGCTTTCAGCACAAGCTCCTTTACTTTAGCTGCACTGCTTAACAAGCTGTATCCACTGTGGACCTGAAGATGAACATAAGACATGCTTAATCCACTCCTTTCGTCTAAAGTCATTCTTTCATTATAAAACGCGATGCGGTGAGAAACAAATGTTCTTTCTTTTCTCTCTGTTCATACTTGTCCAGCACACACCATATATTGAATAGAGTGAGGTGGACAAAATGGATGTGAAGGAAGCTTTTATTCCGAATTTTATCAGCTGTTATTTTATCGCCCTTGGGGTCATTTTGGGTGGTGCTATCATAGGCGGTGTTGGTGCGTATTTATCTGGTCAGCCGCCTTTATCCATTATTACTAGTCTTGCCAACCGTTTAAAAATTTGGGCGCTTGTCGCCGCTATCGGCGGAACATTTGATGCTGTTTATAGCTTTGAACGAGGCATTTTCGAAGGAAACACGCGTGATATTTTCAAGCAGATTTTATTAATTATCTCTGCCATGGGCGGTGCACAAACGGGGTATCTCATTATTACGTGGCTCACCCAGGAGCATGTGTCATCATGAGGGTGCCGGAGCTGTATAAACGCCCAGGCTGGCAGCGTTTTTTTGCGGGAATGATGTTTGGTGCGATTGTAAGCTGGCTTATTTTTCTCTTTACATACGGAACCTTTCAGGAAAAGCAAGTGACACTGCTGAGAAGCCAGCAGCATCATATGGACAGTCTGAAAGAACAAATCACACTCTATCGGGAAGATCTGCATAAGTTAAATGAGGATAATAAGAAGCGGCTGCTGATTCAAAGCGTAGATGTTCATCTCGTGAATCGTGAGCAATATAAAATCCCAGAGCCAGATACGCTAAAGTTTGAAGATCAGGTCAAGGAGGATATCTCAGAAGTCATTACAAAGGATATTGAAAGTGTCTATAAAACAAAGGAATTACTAAAACGGACAGTGGAAAATAAAGAATATACCATTCGGGAAAAGGCATACCGCGCCAAAGTGACAGAGCTGACAATTTATACGAAGCTTTCACTAGAAGTACGTATTTCATTTGCTGAATAAACAGGTTGTGGAATTTTTATGAATTTCTGCCCTCAATGATCGCTTTTCACGCTTCATTTTTATACACTAAAAGTAGAACGAGATCTTAAATAGAAAGAGGTGAGGACAATGGAGGTTTACAGCTATCGTCAAATGGCACGAGACAAAGCAAGCCGGATCAAAGACGGCATGTGTGCTTATGCTGAGACAGAAATGATGGCTCATTTAATTAAAAAAGAATTAAAGCATCAAAATCTCCAAGCCTATGAAGATTCAACAGACATCGGCTGCTGGTTTATCCCTGTATGCAAGTAACCCTTTTCTCCATGACAAAAAAGAGAGAAGGGACTTAATATCCCTCCTCTCTTATGATGATGATTTACATACTTCTTCTAAATCACGCAAAATCTCATCTGCTACGGCCCAATCATAAATGGACGCACCGGCTGCAAGCGGGTGGCCGCCTCCATGATATTTTTTCGCAATGGTGTTAATGACGACACCTTTAGAGCGGAATCTAACACGAATCTGATCGTTTTCTTCCACAAAAAAGACCCATGCCTTAATGCCTGCAATATTTCCTAGTGTCCCAACAAGCTGTGAGGCTTGCTGCGCTGTTGTTTGGAACGATTCCAGAATTTCACGCTTAATGAAAACAGATGCAACCCCGTTCTCTGACAAAGAAATATGTTGAAAAATATAGCCATTTAATTTCACGACATTCAAATCTGTCTCATACAATTGATTGAAAAGATCTGAAGATGAAAATGGATATTCGATGAGTTCCCCTGCATATTTGAGTGTCTTTTTCGTTGTGTTTGGGAAAAGGAAGCGTCCTGTGTCTCCTACAATGCCGGCATAGATCAATTCAGCCGCCTTTGTATTCAGCTGATATCCTTCTTCTTTCCCCTCTAAGTACAATTCATAAATCATCTCGCTCACAGAGCTTGCCTCTGTATCCACCCAAAGCAAATCACCATAAGGATCTTCATTCGGGTGATGGTCGATTTTCATCAGCTTATCGCCCATTAAATAGCGCTGATCATCGATTCTTGCTTGATTGGCCGTATCACAGACAATGACAAGGGCCCCTTTATACACATCGTCTGGTACCTCATCGAGTTCATATAAAAATGAAAGGGATGGCTCAGGCGTTCCTGTCGCATAAATATTTTTTTCTGGATAGGTGGCACGCAAGATTTCCGTAAGGCCGCACTGCGATCCATACGCATCAGGATCTGGTCTTACATGTCTATGGATGATGATGGTGTCATATAATGATATGGTTCTAATCAGTTCTTTTTTCATAAAAACTCCTTCTCATGCGATACTCTTTTTATTATTAAATCATAATCTATCGTGACGGAAAAGTGAGGAATAGACAATTTATTCTAGTAAGCAAGCCTATTTACGTTTAAAATAGGGTTGTAACCACTTACAATGGAGGCTTGGCACATGCTTGTTTTGATTGTGTTTATTATTTGTTCTGCCATGTTTTATTTATACTACAAAGCAAAAAATGTCCGTACGAACCGGCCAGTCGAGAAAAAATTCTGGTCGGCGAAATCCAGTATGGCACTTGGCTGCTTTGTCCTGCTCTTCGGTGTGAATCAATTATTTTTAAACCGCTCGTCACTCGCATTTGTCATCGGATTTATTTTTGTTGCTGTCGGTATCGGCAGTACATGGGCTGGGTATAAAGCCTACAAGCATTATCTTCCGCTCTTTTTAAAGGAAGGCGAAAAAGATCACGCGTAATAAGGAAAGGGGCGACATGAGTTCGCCCTTTTTATCATTATCCCCTCTCCATCAGCTGCACCATCAGCATCGCTTTGCCTACGATATTCGATTGATGGTACACCTCGACTTCCAGCTTTCCAAACTTGCGTCCTACTTCTAAAATATTCGGCTTGATCTGGATTGTGGATTCCATTTGGACCGGCTTTAAGAAATAGACAGAGAGACTCTCGACGATCAGTTCGCCCTTTTTATGAGATTTTAAGAAGCGGTTGGCAGATTCGATTAAAATTTGTGTGAACACCCCATATGAAATGTTTCCAAGCTGGTTCGTCATTTGCGGAGTGACCTCGTATTGATAAACCGCATCTGCTTTTGGTTTATCTGTATCGGTTTCTTTAAACCCTCTTGAGACAACATCATCCAGCTTTTCTCCGACCTGCGGCTGCTTTTGAATCATTTGGAGCGCCTTGAGCACATCCTGACGGCTGATCATACCAATCAGCTTCGCATGATCATCCACAACTGGCAGCACCTCAATGCCTTCCCACACCATCATTTGTGCAGCTGAGGCGACAGATGTCTTGCCAATGACCGTCAGCGGATTTTTCGTCATCACCTTTTCAATCGGTGTGGAGCGGTCATGCCCCGCAATATCCTTTGAGGTGAGGATTCCGTGAATCTTCATTTGATCATCTGCGACGGGGAAACGGCCGTGGCCAGTTTCATAATTCTTTTCATACCATTTTTCAAGCTTATCCTCTGGTGATAAATACACCGTCCGTTCTATCGGCGTTAAAATATCTTCCACCAGCACAATCTCTTTTTTAATTAATTGGTCATAAATGGCTCTGTTTATGAGGGCCGCTACGGTAAATGTATCGTAGCTTGTCGATAAAATCGGCAGCTCCAGCTCATCTGCGAGCTGAATGATTTCATCATCTGTTGAGAATCCGCCTGTGACCAGCACAGCCGCTCCTGCCTCTAATGCCTGCCTATGGGCATTGATCCGGTTTCCGACGATGAGCAGGTTGCCAGCTGCCGTATAGCGCATCATTGCGTCCAGCTCCATCGCTCCGATGACAAATTTGTTTAACGTTTTATGTAAGCCGGCGCGCCCTCCAAGGACCTGTCCATCAATGACATTGACCACTTCAGCATATGTCAGTTTTTCAATATTTTCTTTTTTCTTTTGTTCAATTCGAATGGTGCCGACTCGTTCAATGGTACTGACGAATCCTTTATTTTCAGCATCTTTGATGGCCCGGTAAGCGGTGCCTTCACTCACTTTCATTTCTTTCGCTATGCGCCGGACAGAGATTTTCTCCCCGACATCTAATGAATCAATATACGATAAAATTTGCTCATGCTTTGTCGCCAATCCCGTTCACCCTTTTTGTTTTCAGCGTTTTCATCTATGTTTCATTATAAGGGCAGGAGGCTTTTAATAGCAATTTGTCTTTTCTTTCAGCAGATGAAGGCAAACAAAAAAGCCGGCATTTGTGTGCCAGCTTTTTCATATGAGGATTAAATCTCGATTGATTCCCCGCTGTTTAACACATGACCGACGCCGCCATGCAGGCTGTCTGCAAATGCATGCGGATCCTGTTCAATTGGCGGGAATGTGCTGTAGTGAATCGGAACGACCTGTTTTGCCCGCAGCCATTCTGCTGCGATTCTTGCATCCTCCGGTCCCATCGTGAAGTTATCACCAATTGGAAGGAATGCGAGCTCAATATGATTCAGCTCACCAATCAGTTTCATATCTGAAAAGAGTGCAGTGTCTCCTGCATGATAAATTGTTTTGCCCTCTGCGGTAAATAAAATACCTGATGGCATCCCTGTATACGTAATCGTCTGTGCCTCTTCATCAATGACAGCTGAACCGTGGAACGCTTGCGTGAGCTTCACTTTACCAAATTCAAACTCACGTCCGCCGCCGATATGAAGCGGGTGCGTTTTCACCCCTTGCCAGCTTAAATAAACGGCAAGCTCATTTGGCGCAACGACGAGAGCGTCATTATTTTTAGCAATTTCAATGGTGTCACCGAGGTGATCTCCATGCCCGTGTGTCAGCAAAATGACATCTGCTTTCACATCTTGCGGTTTAATATCTGTGTGCTTATTTCCATTTAAAAATGGATCAATCCAAATATGGTATCCGTTTGTTTCAATGTGTACAACTGAATGTCCATGATATGTAGCTTTCATGTAAGTATATCCACCTTTCAAATTTTGATCTCATATCATTTATTCCCTCTATAAAAAGCTGAAAAACTTAATGCCTGTGAATCACGTTAAGACCACCTGTTGCTTCAATGACGGTCCCTGTAATAAGATCTGAACGGTCATCGCATAGAAATGAGATGATACGTCCAATATCCTCTCCAGTGCCAGACCTGCCTATAGGCGTTTCATCGTCTTTGATTTGACGGGCTTCCTCTATTGTCGATTCTTTCATGTCTCCAACGATTTTGCCTGGACACACCATATTGGCCGTGATGCCATTTTCGGCTTCTTCAATCGCAATGGTTTTCGTCAATGACGCAAGGCCCACTTTTGCCGCTCCAAAGGCTGATCTGTGCATCCAGCCTGGCGCATGGTCTGCACCTTGGAAGCCATAAGTGATAATGCGGCCAAAGCCTTGTTTTCTCATCATTGGGATGACCATTCGGAACAAATGGAATACTGCTGATAGGTTGCCTTCCAACATTTGATACCATTCATCTTCAGAGTAATCCGCCAGTTTTTTTCGTTCAAAAATATAAGGACCAGCATTGTTAATTAAGGCATCAATCCGCCCAAATCGCTCTGCTGCCAGCTCTACCATGTTTTTTAAATCTTCTTTTTTTGTCACATCACCTTGGACAAATTGAAGCTTATCTTCGTACTGCTGTAATTCTTCTTTCATCTGCCGGACAGCTTCATCATCACTTCGATAATTCACTGTCACAGAATACCCCATATTCAGTAAAGACTCGGTGACTTTCCGGCCAAGTCCTTTAGAACCCGCTGTTATTAATGCGTGTCGCACACAATCTCCTCCTAAAGCAAAGGTTGCAAGTTCACGTATTTCTTATCTTATCTTTTACTTTACTATAAACCGTCAACTGGCGCACTTATGAACCCTTTATCAATACGGGTAAAACAGTATAGGGTGATTCATCCACTGTTTCATATCCCATGAGCCATGGATATCGAGGAGCAGCGAAACAAAACGATAGCATTCTCTCACCTCATGAAGATCATGAGGAAGCGGACAAATCTCTTCATAGCCCAATTGAACATTGCGGGCAGCTTCTTTTGTCAAAAGGTATTCCAATGCAATAAAATCAAACGCTGCTGGTCCAAATACGACATATTCCGTATCAACTAAACTCGTCACTTGATCATCTTTTTCAATATATTGAGACGGATCTAAATCAATTAAAATGAGACAGGCTGACTCAGGAGTCCTTAGCTTTTCAATCTTTTGCTGCACAAATTCTGCATAACAGTGAAATTCAGGCTGATCCGCGTAATAGCGGTCTATGAGTTTGGATACAGCCTTTTTTAACACAGCATGGAATTCTCTCAAATGCTTCTTTTCAGCACCGTATACTGCACCAAAAAAGTCAGTTCGATATGAATGAAGATATGCTAGTTTCCTCCCGTAATCCTTATAAAAGTCTGATGAACGTCCCTCAAAAGATGTGAAAGGTGTCCCTTCTATTTTTTCCATGACATAAAATTGTCTCCCTGCCTTCTTCACTTTACGAACAACTTTTGGAATAAGAAAGGAATTCGTATGAGACAGCTTTTGATTGATTTGATCGATATAATCTTGTACAGTACGGTCATCTACTCCATAGATCATATTGATTCCAGACACAAATTCACTTTCTTCTCTTGCAGTTTTAGGAGATTTAATCACATATTCCGTTTTATCTTGTAAGGAGATCAGCCACACATCATTAGCCCGTCCGTCATATTGTTCTCCTAACGTTTTCACTGAAACGATCGGTTGATGAAACAAAGCCTCAAGCGTTTTCTTCATGATCTGCTGTCACTCCCTCTTCTGCTTGACGACGGTATGCTTTCATTTTCTCCAATGATCATCAATCTCCTTTTTCCATGACAAAAACCATCCGTATAAACGAATGGTTTTTGAAATGTTACGCCAGGCAGGCTTTTGCTTTTTCTAGAGCGAGCTGGATTTGTTTGAATCCAGTTCCGCCTGCACTTGTTCTTTTTTCAACAGCAACATATGGATCAAGAACAGTGTAAATGTCTTGTTCAAAAAGATCGCTTGCTTCTGTAAATGTTTCAAAAGGAAGATCGCTTAGATAGATACCTTTTTGAATACATGTATACACAAGCTTGCCAACGATTTCGTGTGCTTCACGGAATGGCATGCCTTTTTTCGCAAGGTAGTCTGCCACTTCTGTCGCGTTTGAGAAATCTTCTTTTGTTGCCTTTTTCATGACATTTTCGTTCACTGTCATCGTTTGAATCATGCCTGTGAAGATTTGGAGGCTGCCAGCGATGGTTTTCACTGTATCAAACATGCCTTCCTTATCTTCTTGCAAGTCTTTGTTATACGTAAGCGGCAAGCCTTTCATAATCGTGAGAAGCCCCATCAGGTTGCCATACACACGGCCTGTTTTCCCGCGGATTAATTCAGCCATATCCGGGTTTTTCTTCTGCGGCATCATGCTGCTGCCTGTTGCATACGTGTCATCGAGTTCAATGAATTTGAATTCTTGCGAGCACCATAAAATGATTTCCTCACAAAAACGTGAGAGATGCATCATCACAAGGCTGCTATTAGACAAAAACTCTAAAATGAAATCCCGGTCACTCACACCGTCGAGGCTGTTTTCGTAAATGTGGTCAAAGCCAAGCTGCTCTGCTGTATATTCACGATCAATCGGGAATGTCGTTCCTGCTAACGCTCCGCATCCAAGTGGAGACACGTTAATTCGCTTCAATGAATCTTGAAAGCGCGCTTTGTCACGCTCAAGCATCCAAAAATAGGCGAGCATATGATGGGCAAACGAAATAGGCTGTGCACGCTGCAGGTGCGTATATCCTGGAAAAATTGTTTCAACGTGCTGTTCTGCCTTTTCTACAAGCACCGTTTGAAAAGAAGAGATCAGTTCAATGATATGCTCTACTTGGTTATTCAAATATAAGTGCATATCGGTTGCGACTTGATCATTCCGGCTTCTCGCTGTGTGCAATTTGCCGCCAAGCGGACCAATCTCATCAATGAGCATTTTTTCAAGGTTTAAATGAATGTCCTCATAATCTACTGAGAATTCCAGTTCATCCGCCTCTGCCTTTTTCATGAGCGTATTCAGTCCGTCTTTGATCGCAGCGGCTTCCTCATCATCGAGGATACCGCATTTATTCAGCATACTTGCATGAGCAAGGGAGCCGGTCAGATCTTCTTTGACTAATTGTTTGTCGAAATGAATGGACGCGCCAAACTCATCGACCCATTTTTCAGGTGTTTTTTGAAATCGGCCTCCCCAAAGCTTTTTCATGCTTTAACCTGCTCCTTTTTATTCACGATGCTGTTTACTTTTGTCGGTAAGCCCCAAAGGTTAATAAATCCTACAGCTGCATCATGATCAAATTCATCTGCTTTTGTATAAGTTGCTAGATTCTCATCGTAAAGTGAATATGGTGATTTACGTCCTTCTACAATGGCATGGCCTTTAAATAGTTTCACACGTACAACACCTGTTACGTTCTGCTGTGTTTCTTGTAAGAATGCATCTAGTGCTTCTTTAAGCGGTGAGAACCATAAGCCGTTGTATATTAATTCAGCCATTTTTTGTTCAACGATTGGTTTAAAGTGTGCGACTTCTTTGACAAGCGTTAAGTCTTCAAGCTCTTTATGTGCTTTAAGAAGTGTGACAGCACCTGGGCACTCGTACACTTCACGAGATTTGATGCCAACAAGACGGTTTTCAACGTGATCGATTCTGCCTACACCATGCTGACCAGCGACTTCATTTAAATGAAGGATGAGATCAGATAATGAATACTGGATACCGTCAATCGCTGTCGGTTTTCCTTTTTCAAACGTGATTTCAATGATTTCAGGTGTGTCAGGCGTTTTTTCAAGTGGATTTGTCAGATCATATGCACCTTCTGGCGGCGCAGCCCAAGGATCTTCTAAAATACCACATTCGTTACTTCTGCCCCAAAGGTTTTGGTCGATTGAATATGGGCTGTCTAAGTTAATCGGAATTGGAATACCGTGTTTTTGTGCATATTCGATTTCTTCATCACGAGACCATTTCCATTCACGCACTGGTGCAAGAACTTCTAGGTCTGGATTTAATGCTTTAATGGATACTTCAAAGCGAACTTGGTCGTTCCCTTTTCCAGTACATCCATGAGCGACGGCTACTGCATTTTCTTTCTCTGCCACTTCCACTAATTTTTTTGCAATAAGCGGGCGGGATAGGGCAGATACTAGTGGATATTTTCCTTCATACATTGTGTGTGCTTGTAATGCAGTGAGTGCGAATTCTTCAGCAAATTCTTCTTTTGCGTCAATCATGTATGATTGAACGGCTCCAACTTGAAGTGCTTTTTGCTGAACGAATGCCAGGTCTTTTCCTTCACCTACGTCAAGGCAGCAAGCAACGACTTCGTATCCTTGCTCTTGTAACCATTTAACTGCAACAGAGGTATCAAGACCTCCGGAATATGCTAATACAACTTTTTTATTTTGTGACATGATTGAAAAGCTCCTCTCGCTTGTTTTGATTCTGTGAATGTTTTTTGCATAAAAATAAGTTTTAATTTATAAACATGCATTTAGTATGTATACACTGTAACAAGGAAAAATTGTTTTTTCAACCCCTTTATGAAAAAAACTCTGCCAAATTTTCTTGGCAGAGTCATTTTGGGCTATGTTTAATCCTTTTCAAGCTCTCGTAAGACGTGAGGAAGCTCTGGAATCACAAGTTTTGTCATGGCTAAACGAACGGCTCCGGTAGATCCTGGCGAGGCAAAGACAGCTTTTTGATTGACGACTCCTGCCGTTGCCCGGGACAAAATAGCGGCTGAACCTATGTCTTCTGTATAACTGAGCATGCGGAAGATTTCGCCAAAGCCAGGGAGCTCTTTGGAGAAAAGAGGGGTGATGGCTTCAATGGTCACATCCCTTGCGGCAATTCCTGTCCCGCCATTTAACAAGACGGCATCTATTTTCGCTTCGCTTGTTCCTTCCAGCACAGCGTCTTGAATGGCTCCAATATTATCTTTTACAATATCGTATGCAAGAACAAGATGTCCCTGTTCTTTGAGCAAATCAATCATCAGACGGCCGCTTTTGTCTGTTTCTTTTGTTCTTGTATCACTGACCGTAATGACTTTTATATAAAGCCTCTCTTTCGCCTCTCGTTTATGTTCTGTCACGCTCATCTTTCGCAACGCTCCCTTTTGCTTCATATTGGACAACATTATAGCATGCTGCTTTTAACAGAAAAAAGCCCTTTTCCAATAAGGAAAAGAGCTCAGCGTGTAGACAAACCCTTGCATTTGGTGTCAGGTCTGCGCTTCGGTGCTCACGAATGTTAAATTCGCTCCGCTCCGATGCTCGGCCTTCCTAGACTTCAAAGGTTTTCTATCACGCTGAAAAAAAGACAAAAGGCTAAAATAAAGATCATTTTAGCCCTTTGTCAACAATATTTTGATTACGCTAAACGCATAACGTCTCTTGCAATCATTACTTCTTCGTTTGTTGGGATGACGATCACTTTTACAGGAGAGTGCGGGTAGCTGATGAATGCTTCTTCGCCTCTCATGTTGTTAAGGGAAGGATCCCAGTAAACGCCCATGAATTCTAGACCACGAAGTACACGTGCTCTTACTTCAGAACTGTTTTCACCGATTCCAGCTGTGAAGATGATCGCATCTACGCCATTCATTCTTGCTGCATAAGAACCGATGTATTTATGAATACGGCTCGCAAAAATATCAAGAGCGACTTCTGCACGGTCGTTTCCTTCTTCTGTTGCTTCTTCGATATCACGAAGGTCACTTGACAGACCAGACACACCTAAAAGACCACTCTTCTTATTCAAAGTAGAAAGCACTTCTTCAGCAGTATGTCCTGTTTTTTCCATAATGAATGGAATAAGGGCAGGGTCAATGTTACCTGAACGTGTACCCATTGCAACACCAGCAAGTGGTGTGAAGCCCATAGATGTATCGATTGATTTTCCGCCTTCAACCGCTGCGATACTCGCGCCATTTCCAAGGTGGCAAGAAATCAAACGAAGCTCTTCTAGAGGACGGCCTAATAGCTCTGCTGCACGCTCTGTAACGAACTTGTGGCTTGTCCCGTGGAATCCGTATTTACGAATACCAAAGTTTTTGTAATAGTCATATGGAAGGCTGTATAGGTAAGACTGCTCTGGCATTGTTTGGTGGAATGCTGTATCGAATACAGCAATCGCTGGTACGTCAGGCAGAATTTGTTTGAATGCTTTGATTCCTACAACGTTTGCAGGGTTGTGAAGTGGTGCAAGCTCTGAAAGCTGATCAATGTCATTGATGACTTCATCTGTTAAAACAACAGAATCGCTGAATTTTTCTCCACCGTGAACGACGCGGTGTCCTACGCCATCAATTTCATTAAAGTCTTTGATGATGTGAAATTCAGTTAGTTTTTCAAGCAGCATTTTGACCGCTACTGCGTGATCTGGAATATCTGTCACTTCTGTTTTCTTTTCTCCATCTACAGAAATCGTGAAGATACTGTTGTCCATTCCGATTCTTTCAACAAGACCTTTTGTTAAAACGGTTTCTTCTGGCATGTCGAACAATTGGAATTTAAGAGATGAGCTTCCTGCGTTGATTGCAATAATTTTGGACATTACTGTCGCTCCTTTTACTCAGTTGTTATATAAGGTTTCACGTTTTTTCCGGTGCTATATTCAACCTGTTTGACGGGTCTTTTATAGTTTAACGATAAGTCCGAAAAATATCTGACTTTTTCATTTAAACATTGAAAACTTTGCATTTCAAGTGCACCTTCGAACTGTTATCGCTTACATAAATAAGTCGTTATTTTCTGAATAGTAAAATAGCCAGAAATGACTCTGGCTATTCTTTCGTTTCTTTTTCTTCTATAAACCACTGGTCTAATTTTCTCATCACACCGACCATTGCTTCCTTCTGTGAGAAAGACGGCAGATTGGCAAACAGCATTCGTTTTGGTGCTTCCAGCCCTTCTTTTTTCTTCTGCATCACAAATAAGCTTTTGGCGTGTTTTTTGTCCTTAAACATGGACACTGGCAGCTGAATTAACGCATTCATATACGCATGATCTTTGATGAAATCCTTTAATTGTACGCTCTCTTTTCCTTCAAACAAGTCGTTTGGAATGATGAAGAATAAGAAGCCGCCTTCTTTTGTATATCGCAGGCTTTGTTCAATGAATAAATAATGGGCAAAGGCATGTCCTTCTTTTGCCTTTAATTCAAAGTCCGCTGCACGCTCATCATTTGGATAATAGCCTACTGGGAGGCTGCATACAGTGACATCCACTGGTGAGATCAGAAGCGGCTCAAGACTGTCCTGATGGAAAAGCTCGACTTCTTTCTCTTCTAAATTCGCCTGTGCCCAAGCAATTTTAATGAGCACATCATCAATTTCAGACGCAAAGCCGCGTTTTGTTTCTGCCGTGAGATTGTTTAAGACAGCAAGCAGTAGGTTTCCTGTTCCCGCTGCTGGATCAAAGACAACAAGCTCTTTTTGACCTTCTAAAAATTTATTCACCAAATAGCTGACAAACAGTCCAATCGTATCTGGTGTCATTTGGCGATTTGGATGAGAAATATCCTTTTGGCCTTTCAATACGGCGAGCTGAAACGCTTTACGAATCTGCTCATGATCATAAGAAGCAAAATCTGCTTTCTCTATTAAATCCTTTAATAAACCGTTTCGATCATTTGCTTGGAAAAAGGCTTCTCCTGCTTCTGCCAATGCTTCAATATAGGAAATGCTCTGTTCCTTTTTTAATCGAATAGAAGCTGTATCGAGCAGTTCAAAAATCGTACTTACTTGATCTTTCTGCAATGCTTTTCTCTCCTCGCTTTGTTAAAAGCTATATGTTCTCATTGAAAAGAGCCCCAGGATGAAGCCGGAGCTCTTGTCGATGCTGCTTTTATAACAGTGATTTTGCAGCTTCAATGGCTTTTTCATAATTTGGGTGATTCGTTGCTTCACTTACGTATTCAGTGTAAACCACTTTTCCGTTAGGGTCTAATACGAAGACTGCGCGCGCCAATAAACGCAATTCTTTCATATACACTCCGAATGCTTCACCAAATGACATATCTCTGTGATCAGATAATGTTTCAACATTTTCAATTCCGTTTGCTCCGCACCAGCGTGCTTGTGCAAATGGAAGATCTGCACTAATCGTATAAATATTGACCGGACCTAAACCGGCTGCCTCTTCATTGAAACGTCTTGTTTGTGCGTCACACACACCTGTATCAATAGAAGGAATCACTGAGATGATCGTCACTTTTCCTGCTAAATCAGAAAGTGAAACTTCTCCAAGTGAGTTCGTTAATACCGTAAAATCAGGAGCCTGCTCGCCTACTTTTACTTCATTTCCTACAAGCGTGACAGGACTTCCTTTAAATGTGATCGATGCCAAAACAATTCCTCCCTTTTCAAATGTATGGTTCTATCATAGTAGAGAAAGCAAAAAACTGCAAAGCCTAATCGTCCATTTTGAAAAAAAAGTTAACTGCAGCGCAGCTAACTTTTTAAAGGTCTATGTCATCTAGTTTTCGTTCTTTGTGACGGTGCTCCCGCTCATCCTTCTTAAACATGTGCTGAAGACGTTCAATTGCTTGAGGAGCAGAATCCAATATTTTATCGAGCAGATGTGTGTGTTCATCCAAATGAAGCATTCGAACTCCGTTTGTTCCTACAATTAAGAAGGCGATTGGTGTAATCGACACCCCGCCGCCGCTTCCGCCGCCAAATGGGAGTCTTGGTTCTTTTCGTTCCTGTTCATCAGAACGTTTTTCTTTCTTTTGGTTCCCGTTAAATTCACTGCCGCCGGCTGCAAATCCAAAACCAACCTTTGACACAGTGAGAATGACACTGCCGTCAGGGGTTTCGACTGGATCGCCGATGATTGTATTCACATCTATCATTTCTTTTAAGTTTTCCATCGCTGTCTTCATGAGACCTTGGATTGGATGATCTGCCATTTTCGGGTTCCTCCTTAAACAGATGATTCATTCTTCGTTGCTTGAAGAGAGGCACTTTTTCTCGCCTTTCTCCCTTTTAACCAATGGACAAGTAAACGAATGGCTGCAAGCATAGCATGTCCAATACGAAAATAAGCTATACATGTAAACTGAGTCTGTGACACATTGTGCTGAAAGGCCGGAATGACTTCATATACCGGTTTATGCTTAAAGGTGAGATGCTCCTGCATAAAGGCAAGCAGTGCTCCTTTAACTGACCACACACCGCCGGCTGCTACACCTGTTAAAGCGGCGTCATGAAAGCCGATCCATGTCGACCAGTGAAACGAGACAATCTTTACGTGGATGAAGAATTTGCGCATGATCCGGTTTAAATCGACAATCTCTTTTGTGATGCGTTCCATTTGGTGAAGGATTTGCTTCATATCACGTTTTCCCACTTTTTTATGCATGGTTTCTTTTTCGTGATCAGGCGTTTTGGCGCTCTCCATTTTCTTTTCACGAATATCAATCGTTTGGTCTTCCGGATTGACCCTCACCATCGGAATCTCTTTTTTGAGTCTGACCAATCCATATAAAGTGATGACCTTCAGTGCAATGTGGTCATTGTCGTTTGTATGCGAATAGTCCAGCGAAATGGTTACTTTCATGAAAATCAACAAGATCACAAGAAACAAAAACGCTGCGATCCAAACGTAAAGCACTGTGCTCACTTCCTCCATAACAAATGATGCTTCCCCTACGATTATGGCTCTCATTCTGGATTTTATACCCAATCATCAAAAAAGAGTTTGACCGGTCCCCGGCCAAACTCGTCTGATTACACGTTTGCTTCTGTTTTTTCATATAAATGTTCATGGACGACCGCCGTATCGGCAAAGTAGTCATGAACCCCTTGCTTTTTTGGTGAGAATCCAACGATAGCATAGAGAACAAAGATCGTATTAATGTAGCGTCCCACAATCTCTCTAAAGAAAATAACATCCCATGCCAGCTTCTTCTCAGGCTGTAGCGAGACCACTTTAATCCCAAACACCATCTTGCCAAGTGTTTGTTGAAAGATTTTCGTCATGATGGCGAAATAAAGGAGGAATACAATCGTCGTTGTGACGGAAAATGGAGAAAACCATCCCCCTCCTTTGGACCAGCCGAACAGACTAAAGATGGGAGAAACCGTCAAATGGTTTACACCCCAGACGACGAGCCAATCAAGAATAAACGCCCAAAATCTAATCCAAAAACCTGCAAACGCCTGTGCTTCAATTGAAGCGCGCTTCACAAAGGCCGGCTTCGATTCTTCCTCTTGGCTGCGGCTTTCGCTTACTTCATCGAATGTAGAATCCATCTATGATCCCTCCTTTATTTTGAATAGAGATACATCGGTTTAGACCCATTTGAGCCAGCCAGTGTTTCTTTTAAATTCAGAAAATCAATTTCGCTTTTAAAGAGCTTGCTTGCACTCATGTTAAAGAGAGAGTTCCAGCCAAAGCTTTGAGAATAGCTGACCACTGTTGCTCCTTTTAAGCCTTTTTCATTTTTCTTCATCGCTTTTAGTGCATCTTCATAATACCCAAGCTCATCGACTAATCCGTTCGATTTTGCCTGTGTTCCGTCATATACTCGGCCGTCAGCAATTTTCTTGACGTCCTGTTTTGACATGCCGCGTCCTTCAGAGATCACTTTGACAAATCCTTCATAAGAGTTATCGACCATGCTTTGCATGATGTTGCGCTCATCTTTTGTCATATCACGGTTTGGAGACATGATGTCTTTGAATTTTCCGCTCTTAATCGTTTCATATTTAATGCCTAAATTATCTGCGAGCTTTGAATAATTCAAGCTTTGCATAATGACACCTAACGATCCTGTTAATGTTTCAGGTGAAGCAAAGATTTTCTTCGCTGGAGTTGACACGTAGTAGCCGCCAGAAGCTGCCATTGAGCCCATAGATACGTAAATCGGCTTCTTCGCTTTTTTCACTTCTTCTAATTTTTTATGTATTTCAGCACTTTCATAGACACCGCCGCCAGGAGAGTTTACGCGCAGCAGTACACCTTTTACCGAAGCATCCTCTTTCGCTTTATCTAGTTCCTTGAGGAATGCACGATGATCATAACCTTCTCCGCCTAATAGGCTCGATGCGCCGCCATTATCTTGAATGGTTCCATTAATCTCAAGAACCGCAATTTTGCCTGCACCGCTGCCATTCTCTAGTACCTTCTCTTCTATTTCATCCCCAAATTGATAGCTCATTTTATTGTCATTGAAGCTATCGAACAAGGCCATCGTGACACTAATCACAATTGAAAATCCGAAAACACCAAGTGCAATAATTAACGCTACCCATCTTTTCGCATTCATCTTTTTCTCCTCCTTTTTGTCTCACTTCATTCATACGAATGCCCACATGAAATGTTTCACAGGAATTGTGGTTTTTTTACATTTCATGTAGGCATATGATAGCACCTCTCTTAAATAACGATCAACTTTACATCGTCTACTTAGACATGAGCATAACGAAAAATTGGCTTTTTTATCCTCTCCCTGCACCTAATAGGCTAGATCTTCACCGCAACGAAACACCTAAACCTTTCTTTCATGAGAAAACGGCTATTCAATTATGCTCAGGATCCAGCCATTTCGAATCCCTTACATTGACTCATTTCTCAAAAAGCAAATTCGATCATGAGGCGGTCTTTCTAATGTTTTTACTTTCATATGAAAAAAGTGTAAAATGTGAGCAAGGGTTTTCATGTAAGCCCTTTATCATTGGAAATTATTTTTGACAGCAAAGGGGAGAACGTCAATGACAGACAATCGTCGCAATGTATTTTTCTTTTACAAAAAAGATCATGAATTGGATGGACACATTTCTTCTCTCGAGAAGCTCGCTACCGACCAAGGCTTTCACGTCGTCAAGCGTGCAGAGGATGCCCACATTATTGCTTCAATTGGCGGGGATGGCACATTTCTTCAAGCAGTCCGCAAAACGAATTTCCGGGATGACTGCTTGTATGTAGGGGTATCAAAATCAGAGAATACGCACCTATACTGCGATTTCTCGTTAGAGCATTTTGATAAAATGATTGATGCTATGAATACTGAACAGCTTGAAGTGAGAAAATATCCGATCATCGATGTAAGCGTTGACAGCACAAACCAGTTCCATTGTTTAAATGAACTGTCGATCCGCTCCAGCATTATTAAAACATTTGTGATCGATGTGTATATAGATGATTTCCACTTTGAAACTTTTAGAGGCGACGGCATGATTATTTCCACTCCGACTGGCTCAACGGCCTACAATAAATCCGTGAGCGGCGCCGTGGTTGATCCAATGCTTCCTTGTATGCAAGTCACAGAGCTTGCATCGCTGAATAACAACTCGTACCGTACATTAGGCGCTCCTTTCATCTTAAGCAGTGACCGCAAGCTGACGCTGAAGGTGGTGCAGGATGGAAACGATCATCCAATTATCGGGCTTGATAACGAAGCGCTCGGCACAAAACACGTCAAACAAATTGACATTGGCCTTTCAGGAAAAGTGATTAAAACGGTGAAATTAAAAGACAACTCTTACTGGGAAAAAGTAAAACGCAGATTCCTTTAATTTTTCAGATTTGAGGGTTTGTCCGCACGCTGGAAGCTCCTTTATGGGGCTTTTTTTTTATGTCTTTTCATTCACAGTCATGGTTATGGTATGATGTCACAAGTATGAATGTACGAAAAGGAGAACACGATGACATTACAACATTTTGATCAATATCCATTAAGTGATGAATTGAAACAAGCGTTAGAAGCGCTTCACTTCCATACACCTACACCCGTTCAGCACGAGACATTATCCGTTGCTTTTTCAAAGCAGGATTTAATTGTCAAATCTCAGACTGGGAGCGGCAAGACTGCAGCCTATGGTCTGCCGATTTGTGAAATGGTTGATTGGGCTGAAAATAAACCTCAAGCCCTCATCCTCGTTCCAACACGAGAACTCGCCATGCAGGTCAAACAAGACCTCACAAGCCTTGGGCGATTCAAACGAATCAAAGCCGCAGCCATTTATGGAAAAGCCTCTTTTCAAGCGCAGAAAGTAGAGCTTTCACAGAAAAACCATATTGTGTGCGGAACACCAGGCCGCATTTTGGATCACCTTGAGAAAGGCACCCTTTCTTTAGAAAATCTCAAATTTTTCGTGTTAGATGAAGCGGATGAAATGCTGAACATGGGATTTATCGATCAAGTCTCTTCTATTATTCAGTATCTGCCGCCAAAGCGCATGTCGATGCTGTTTTCAGCGACAATGTCTGATGACATGAAGAAATTGAGCGAACAGTTTTTACAATCACCCAAAGTCATTGAGATCGCACGGGAAGAAACGTCTGTACAGCAAATCACCCACACCGTGATTGAAACAGAAGAAGAATCGAAATTCTCCCTTCTTCAGCGTACGATCGTCATTGAAAATCCAGATAGCTGCATTATTTTCTGTAATACACAAGACCGGGTGAATGAACTCACGATGAAGCTGGACGAATGGGATGTGCCCTGTGACAAAATTCATGGCGGCATGAGACAGGAAGACCGCTTTGATGTGATGGATGAATTTAAAAAAGGTGAATTCCGTTATCTGATCGCAACAGATATAGCAGCCCGGGGAATTGATGTCAGCGATATGACACATGTGATTCATTATGATCTTCCTTATGAAAAAGAACGCTATATTCACCGGACTGGTAGAACAGGCAGAGCGGGAAAAAGCGGGAAAACGATTGCGTTTATGACAAAGAATGCAAAGCCGCTTATTGATGAATTAAAGCAGGATGCCGGCATAGATTTTCAAACTCAGCCTTATCCAACGAAAGAAGAAGCAGAGACGCATGTAGAAAGCTTTGAAAAGAAGATTGAAACGCCTATTCAAAAGGAAAATAAACAGGCAGGCGTTGAGAAGGATATTATGAAGCTTTATTTTAACGGCGGGAAGAAAAAGAAGCTGCGGGCTGTTGATTTCGTTGGGACCATTGCCAAAATAGAAGGCGTTGCATTCGATGACATTGGGATTATTACGATTCAAGACACGAAAACATATGTCGATATTTTAAACGGCAAAGGCCCTCTTGTGCTGAATGCGATGCGCCATACAACCATTAAAGGCAAGCAGTTAAAAGTACATGAAGCACGTTCATAAAAAGTGAAGGCTAAGCGCCTTTACTTTTTTATTTAAAATAAAATAAGCTTACAACCCCTGAACCATCAGCCTTTCCTGTGTCCAACATGACAAATGTCATATTGAATACATGATGGGTGCTACTATGAGCATGACACCTTTCCTTCTATACTTTGAAGTAGAAAGAAACGGAAAGGACTTGAACGTTCATGACGACTTCAACAAACACAAAGCAGCAAGCCACTTTAAGAAAACAAGTGGGTCAATTCTCTGGTGCTAATTCGAAAAAAAGTATCATTCAACTCTTTAATACATTCATTCCATTTTTGGGGCTTTGGTTTCTTGCCTATTATAGCCTGAACATCTCCTACCTTTTAACCCTCTTCTTTGCGGTTATTGCAGCTGGTTTTTTAGTACGTGTCTTTATTATTTTTCACGACTGCTGCCATCAATCCTTTTTCAAACAGAAGCCGCTGAATCACCTGTTCGGTTTTTTAACGGGCGTACTCACCCTTTTCCCTTATCTTCAATGGCAAAGAGATCATTCAATTCACCATGCCACAAGCAGTAATTTAGACAAACGAGGTACTGGCGACATTTGGCTCCTGACAGTCAAAGAATATCAAGAAGCATCAGCATGGACGAAATTTCGCTACAGATTTTATCGTAACCCTTTTGTGATGTTTATTTTAGGTCCGATCTTTGTCTTTCTCTTAAAAAACCGTTTCAACGTCAAAAATGCTCGTAAAAAAGAGCGCTGGAACACGTATTTCACAAACGTGAGCATCATTGCGCTAGCAGCAGCAACGTGTCTTCTTTTTGGCTGGCAGGAGTTCCTACTTGTCCAAGGTCCAATCTTCCTGATCTCAGGATCAATCGGTGTATGGCTGTTTTATGTACAGCATACGTTTGAGGATTCTTACTTTGAAGCAGATGAACATTGGAATTATGTGCAGGCAGCGGTAGAAGGCAGTTCTTTTTACAAATTGCCAAAGCTTCTTCAGTGGTTAACAGGCAATATCGGTTATCACCATGTCCATCATTTAAGTCCGAGGGTACCGAATTATCACTTGGAGCATGCACATGATCATAGTGAGCCGCTTCAAAATGTTCCAACCATCACTTTAAAAACAAGTATTGAATCAATGAAATTTAGACTTTGGGATGAAGAAACGAAAGCATTCGTTACCTTTAAAGAAGCACGGCAATCTAAGAAGATGCCCGCACCTGTCATTAAAGGAGACATTCTAAAGAAAAATGCATAATTGGTGCAAGCTCTTTCTTACACTAGAAGGAGCTTGTTGTCATTTACAGGATGCAACCATAAGTTGAATTTGATAAAGTAATGAAAAAGAACGAAAACGGAAAAGGTGGCACACGGATGAAAAAACAGTTTAAAATTCAAAAGTTGCATGGGATTTCCCCCTATATATGGGCCATTTTTTTCATCCTGCCCTTCTATTTTATCTTTAAGACACCTTCGACTTTAGGTATTGTGATCGGCATTATTTTGAACGTCGTCTTTTTCGCTGTGTATCGTTTTGCCTTTGTCGCAAAAGGCTGGTCTTTATATGTCTTCGGCCTTTTATTGATCGGCATTTCAACTGGTTATGTGATGCTCTACAGCTATATTTATTTCGCTTTTTGCATCGCCTATTTTAACGGACATATTAAAAGAAAAGTCCCCTTTTATATCTTGTACTATATCCATCTAGGAAGCGCTGCTATTGCAGTGAACTTTAGTTTGATCTTAAAAAAGGGCTGGTTTCTCACACAAATTCCTCTTGTCGTAATCACCCTGATTAGTGCCATTCTTCTTCCTCTCAGCATTCGGAGCAGGAAGGAACGTGAACGGCTTGAGGAGAAATTAGAATATGCCAATGAACGGATTGCTGATCTTGTGAAGCTTGAAGAAAGGCAGCGCATTGCACGCGACCTGCATGACACCCTTGGACAAAAGCTTTCTTTGATCGGTTTAAAAAGTGATCTTGCCCGTAAACTCGTGTATAAAGACCCTGAACAGGCTCGTGCCGAACTCAAAAGCGTCCAGCTGACCGCCAGAACGTCTCTCAATGAAGTGCGGAAGATTGTTTCCTCCATGAAGGGCATCCGAATCAAAGAGGAAATGTCGAACATCGAGCAAATTCTGGATGCAGCCGGAATTGAATTGATCTATGATGAAAAGGAAGCACCGAAACACATCTCACTTCTGAACGAAAACATTGTGAGCATGTGCATCAAAGAGGCGGTGACAAATGTCGTCAAACATAGTGACGCGACTGTTTGTAAAATCACCATTCACCAAAAATCAAAGGAAGCCATCATCACCGTTGAAGATGACGGAACATTTAAAGGCGACAATCCGCCCTCTCAAATGAAGGGTCACGGCCTTTTAGGAATAAGAGAAAGATTGGAATTTGCAAATGGCCGCCTGCGTATTGAAACAAAAGACGGGACAAAGCTCATTATGAGCATTCCAAATGATTCAGCAGCAAAAGAAAAGGAGGGGATGAAATGATCAACATCTTTATCGCAGAAGATCAGCAAATGCTGCTTGGTGCACTCGGTTCACTTCTCGATTTAGAAGACGATATGACGGTTGTTGGGAAAGGTACGAATGGCCAAGATGCCATCGATTTTGCCAAAACACACCCTGTTGATATTTGCTTAATGGATATTGAAATGCCGGGAAAATCCGGACTTGATGCAGCAGAAGAGCTTAAAGGGTCAGATGTGAAAATCATCATTTTAACGACCTTTGCCCGCTCCGGTTATTTCCAAAGGGCGCTAAAAGCTGGCGTCAGCGGCTACATGCTGAAAGACAGCCCAAGTGAGGATCTGGCAAGTGCCATTCGCAGTGTGATGAAAGGGAAAAAGGTGTACGCACCTGAATTAATGGAAGACTTATATAGTGACGAAAACCCTTTAACGGAGCGAGAGAAATCGGTTCTTGAACTCGTCGCAGACGGTAAAAACACAAAAGAAATTGCAAAAGAACTCAGCATTAAAAGCGGCACTGTCCGGAACTACATTTCCATTATTTTAGATAAGCTAGAAGTGAAAAACCGCATCGAAGCCATTACACGATCAAAAGAAAAAGGCTGGTTTAAATAAGAAAAAAGATCAGGACACATGCTGCCTTGATCTTTTTTTTATCGAAAATCCCCCCTTTATTTTTTATCACCAGCTATCAAAATGTCATTGACAACAGCCTACAGTCTTATGATATGATATCCAAGTGATAATAATTATCATTATCACTAATACACCCAATATCCGGCTTATGTGCCGATTTCAAAGGAGTCTACATTCATGAAGAAAATATTGTTCCCTCTGATGCTCATCTTTGTACTTGCATTGAGCGCATGTGGCAATAGCAGCAGCTCTTCCTCAAATAAAGGAAATCAATCAACATCATCAGACAAAATTACATATCAATCTGAAAATGGGCCTGTAAAGCTGCCAGCACATCCAAAGCGTGTTGTTGTTCTCGGCTCTTACACAGGTAATGTCATGTCACTTGGTGTGAACCTTGTCGGCGTCGACTCTTGGTCCAAAAAGAATCCGCGTTTCCAAAAGGAATTAAAAAATGTGGAGGAAGTATCGGATGCCAATGTAGAGAAAATCATGAAGCTAAAGCCTGATGTCATCATTGGCTTAAGCAATACTAAAAATGTAGAAAAACTCAAAAAAATCGCACCAACCGTTTTGTTTACGTATAACAAAGTTGATTACCTTCAGCAGCACATTGAAATTGGAAAAGTATTAAACAAAGAAAAAGAAGCAACAGCTTGGGTAAAAGATTTCAAAAAACGCGCAGCGGAAGCTGGAAAAGAAATCAAAGCAAAAATTGGTGAAGATGCAACAGTTTCTGTCTTTGAAAGTGGCACAAAAGATCTTTACGTCTTTGGAGATGCATGGGGCCGCGGAACAGAAATTCTCTATCAAGCCATGAAACTGAAAATGCCTGAGAAAGTGAAAGAAAAAGCATTAAAAGCCGGCTACTACGCGGTTTCACAGGAGGTCATCCCTGAATTTGCAGGAGACTATATGATCATTAGTAAAAACAGCGAAATGGACAATTCCTATCAAAACAGTGAAATTTACAAGTCCATCCCGGCTGTCAAAAAACATCGTGTGTATGAAGCCAATGCAGAGGAATTCTATTTTAATGACCCACTCACACTTGAATTCCAACTATCATTCTTTAAAAAGCACTTTTTAGGTAAATAAGCTGAAGCAAGGGACCTCTTCCCTTGCTTTTTTCTTGTCTGCTTCTAGCGGCAGGGACTTTTTTCCGCTACAATGACAACAAGTGAATACAAAAAGTGTGGTGCTGATTTTGTTTAAGATTCTACTGATTGAAGATGATACAACCCTCTTCCAAGAAATCAAAGAACGTCTAGTCAACTGGTCCTATGATGTCTATGGGATTCAAGATTTCCATCAGGTTTTGCAGGAATTCACGTCTGTCCAGCCTGATCTCGTCATTATTGATATACAGCTGCCAAAATACGATGGCTTTCATTGGTGCCGGATGATTCGGCATCATTCAAATGTTCCAATCATCTTCCTCTCCTCAAGAGACCACCCTGCTGATATGGTCATGTCGATGCAGCTCGGTGCCGATGATTTTGTGCAAAAGCCCTTCCACTTTGACGTGCTCATTGCCAAAATTAGTGCTGTTCTTCGCCGCGTGCATGATTATAATGCAGAACCGGCCAGCCTAAAGGTGTGGTGCGGTGCTGCCATTGACCTCGAAAAAAACACCGTAACAAATGATCACGGTGAGGTTGAATTAACGAAAAACGAGTTATTTATTCTCAAGGAATTGATTCAGCATAAAAATCATATCGTCAGCCGGGAATCCCTCATTCAAGCATTGTGGGAGGATGAACGGTTTGTCAGTGACAATACTCTGACTGTAAACGTCAATCGCCTCAGAAAAAAACTAGACGAGATCTCCCTTGGCGCCTTCATCGAAACAAAAGTGGGTCAAGGCTATCTTGCAAAGGAAAAGGATGATCAATGATGCTGCAAGCATTTTTAAAAGAACGAAGAAGCTGGATTCTTTTCTTTCTTAGTTTGCAGCTCCTCATTCTGTTTGTTGCTTATTTGGATACGACCATTCCAATCGCTTCTCTTTTTTATATTGTGCTATTGTCTACGTTTCTCATGATCGTCTTTCTCTTTTTCCGATACCGAAAAGAAACGGCTTATTATGAGAGGCTGAAAGAATGGGATGATGACATTGAACATCAAATGCGGCTAACCCCCTCTTCCCCATTTGAGCACCTCATCCATGATGCGACGTCAGAGCAAATTGCACGCTACCGGCGGATGGCAGCAGAGCAGAAAATCGCTCTTGAAGAAGAAAAAGATGAATTGCTCTCTTGGATACATGAGGTCAAAACACCGCTTACAGCGATGCGCTTAATGATTGACCGCTTAACAGATCAGCCGCTGAAATCAAATATGACGTATGAATGGCTCAGAATCCATTTATTACTCGATGCCCAGCTGCACCAAAGCAGAGTACGTCATATCGAAAATGATTTATTCATTGAAAAGCTTGACCTGCAAAGCATCATAACAAAAGAAATCAAAGCGCTCCAATCATGGTGCATGCAAAAAGGAATCGGCTTTGAGCTGGCGCTGGAGGAACGTACCGTATTAAGTGATATAAAATGGTTATCCTTTATGATCAGACAAGTACTCACAAATGCAGTCAAATACAGCCATTCGTCCGATATTGTCATTGAAAGCACGCAAATAAATGACCAAGTCATGCTGAGGATTACAGATCAAGGCAGAGGAATTGATCCAAGAGACATCTCTCGTATTTTTGAAAAGGGCTTTACCTCAACAAGGCATCACAATGACACCGCCTCAACGGGAATGGGCCTCTATTTAACGAAAAAAGGAGCAGACGCTCTTCATATCACGATCGAGGTCAACTCCACGATAGATGAAGGTACAACCTTCACCTTCATCTTTCCGAAAAAGAATGATTTTGTTCATATTGCGAGCATGTAAAAAGCAATCGCAATCTCTTCGCGACGTCAAAACTTGCGCGAAGAGATTGAGGTGGCTTACTTAGGAAATACTCCCCGCTTCTTGGCGAAAAACATCTCCCATCTGTCTCCGTCTATAAATACTTAAGATCAGCCCAACAGCCATCATTTCTAGAAGAATATGTGAACCTCCATAGCTCATGAAAGGCATAGACACTCCAGGTAAAGGCAGAAAGCCAAAGTTTGTGAAAATGCTTAAGAGACATTTTGCTGCAAAAACAGCCGCTAAACCTGTCATGACCATTTTGCCATAAGCCATTTTCACTCGTTTTGCTGTATGAAATACTCTGTGAATAAAGATGACAAACAACATGAGCGCAATGAGCCCTGCCAACCAGCCAAATGAATAAATGATATATGTAAACATCCAATCCGTGTGAACTTCAGACATGGCATAAGGTGTGATCTGAAGCCCGTTTGAGCTGAATTCATGAATTCTATAAAAGAAAAGGTGCCCATCTGCTTGAAAAAGAGAAAATAATTCAACCATCAGATATAAAATGCCTGCTGCTGTCAGCATAATGATTTGCCATAAACTTGCGCTAGACACATACATCACGGTTAAGCACATGACGAGACAGATAACGGTCGCAGGAAGAAAACCAATCGTACTGATTAAAATAATCGGTAAAGCCATCATCCCTACTCCAAGCCAAGCTTTGTACGCATTCTCCCAATTCCAATTGTGAAAGATACCTGCTAAAGAAATAGCTAGAAGAAAAGGCATAATCTCAGTCAAATTTATAGATACATCACTTATTCTTAAAAAAAGAATACCGTTCACTCTTGACCCGAACATCATTGAAAAAATCAGCGTTCCGAGTGTCCCAATGTATAAATGCCAAGAGTATTTCAATAAGCGCCGATAATCGAATGAAAACAAACCAAACATAAGCACTAAACCCACTAGATAAAAAGCAAGGCTTTTATAAAAAATGTTCATGTTTTGAAGATTTGTAAAATCTGAATGAAACTGCAAAAAGTACATCACAAACAGCCCGCAAAAACAAGTGGCTAACACTAGAAGAATCGTTTTAAAATCGATTTGGGTTTTATGTGTTTCATGGAGCTGCATTCCGAGAATTTCCGCATCACCAATTTGGTTCAATGCTTGATCTACCGCCTCTTCTTCAGACAACCCAGCATTCATCGCTTCCTCTTTTAGTGTGTATAGATGATCCATCAATTCAAGCTTTACACTCGAATGAACATCTTTATTTTTAATTCGTTTACATACACTTTTGACATACTTCTCGAACTTTTTATCTAATCCCATGCGATTTTCTCTCCGTTCAATACGCCATCGACTGCATGTTTGAAAACGTTCCATTCTTCTTTCTTTTCCTGTATCAATGCTTTCCCTTGCTCATTGATTTTGTAATACTTTCTTTTCCGATTGCCATTCCCTTCGCCCCAGTAAGAAATAATAAATTCTTTCCCCTCTAAATTGTGCAAAATAGGATAGATTGTTCCTTCTTTAAAGCTGAAAACCCCTTCCGACTTCGCCTCCAATTCTTTAATCATTTCATATCCATACATCGGTCTTTCATTTAATAAGCTTAATATAAGGGTAGCTGTACTTCCCTTTAGAAGCTCTTTACTCACTTTCATTCTTAGTTACCTCCAATACATAGATTTACTATGCATATATTTAATATGCATATCATACATGAATAAAATAACCATGTAAAGCTTCAAAACGCCACCATGACATGAAAAATCATAGAAGATTGATACATAAGAGTGAAAAACAGATAAAATAAATAGATAAAGAAAACTCACCTTGCATAAGAAACGGGTTTACATAAAATTTGTTTAAAAAACAAGCATGTGACAACAATGTCACATGCTCGTCTATTTTGTTCGCCAAATCGAAGGAAGTCTGGCAGGATTCTTTTTATACTAGAGATATCAATTAAAAGAAAAAGGGGTTCAGCAAATGAACATTTTAGAAGCTCGCAAAATCTATAAAAGCTACGGAAATAAATTCAATAAACAAGAGGTGCTGAGCGGCATTGACTTGACCATTGAAGCCGGAGAATTTGTCAGTATCATGGGGCCTTCAGGCTCTGGGAAAACAACCCTTCTGAACGTATTGTCCTCTATCGATCATGTGTCCAGCGGATCAATTCGTATTGCAGATGCTGAGATGACGCAAATGAAGGATCAGCAGCTTGCTGAATTTAGAAAAAAACAGCTTGGCTTTGTTTTTCAGGATTATAATTTACTTGATACACTCACGGTCAAAGAAAATATTCTTTTGCCTTTATCCATCTCCAAAACACCAAAAAAAGAAGCTTTTGAACGTTTTCAGCAGCTCGCAGAAGACATGGGGATTTATGAACTAAGAGACAAATACCCGAACGAACTCTCTGGAGGACAAAAGCAGCGGACATCAGCGGTTCGTGCCTTCATTCATGAACCGAGTCTTATTTTCGCTGATGAACCTACTGGTGCACTTGATTCCAAATCTGCATCTGACTTGCTTAACAAGCTGCAAGATTTCAATCGTAAACGAAAAGCGACCATTGTGATGGTGACACATGATCCTGTCGCAGCCAGCTATTCAAACCGCGTCATTTTTATCAAGGACGGACAGATTTATACACAGTTGAATAAAGGCGCTTTAGAAAGAAAAATGTTTTTCGAGGATATTATGAAAACGCAAGGTGTCTTAGGCGGTGTGAAGCATGAACATTAATCAGCTCATCTTCCGTAATCTGAAGAAGAATTTGAAGAATTACTATTTATATGTGTTTGCTCTCGTGTTTAGTGTCGCGCTCTATTTTTCCTTTGTCACCTTGCAGTACTCACCAGCACTTGATGATGTAAAAGGCTCCATTAAAGGCGGCGCTTCAATTAAAGCCGCTTCGGTTCTGCTCATTGCCATCGTCGGTATTTTCCTGCTATATGCGAATAGCATTTTTATTAAGCGCAGAGGAAAAGAAATAGGTCTCTTACAGCTCATTGGCATGACGAAACAAAAAATTGCCAGACTGCTCAATGCAGAAAACTTTATCCTATACGTGACAGCCATGGCGATCGGCATCATTGCCGGCTTTATCGGTTCAAAGCTGATGCTGATGGTGCTATTTAAAGTGACTGGTGTTAACGCCATCGCCAATCTGCATTTTTCAGGCATGGCCCTTCTGCAAACACTCATTGTCTTTTTCATTATCTATGTATTGATTATGCTAAGAAATAGACGCTTTATTAATAAACAGACGATTTTATCTTTGTTTAGAACCACGTCTTCGACAGAACAGCGTGTGAAAAAGATCTCTGTGTTTGAAATCATCATTGGGGTTTTCGGTATTGTCTTGATCAGCTCAGGCTATTATATTTCTTCTAAGCTTTTTACCGGCTCATATACGTCCATGCTTGAGTTACTTTTAGCCATGATTTATATTCTAGCCTCTGTCATCATCGGTACTTTTCTTTTTTACAAAGGCTCTGTTTCTTTCATTGCCAATATCGTACGTAAAAGAAAAAATGGCTATCTCGCCATTCATGAAGTGTTATCTTTGTCATCCATTATGTTCCGGCTAAAATCAAATGCACTGCTTTTAACGATTATTACAACCGTATCTGCACTTGCCATCGGCTTGCTGGCTCTTAGCTACATTTCCTATTACTCAGCAGAAAAAACAGCTGAGCAGCAAATTCCAGCTCATTTTGTCATGGGCTCAGAAAAAGAAGCAGCAACCTTTACTCGTGCACTATCTGACAAGCACATTGCTTATGATCAAAAGCAGTTCAAAGTGATTCAAGCGAAATTTGATGCGAAAAAAATCATGGATTCAGAGTTGAAAAATATGAATAATGATCCAGGCGTATTGACACTGCCTGTGATCAGTGAGAAAAACGCACCAAATATTCATGTGGAGAAAAGCGAAGTGATTTTAAGCGGCTACAGTGATCTATTAAAGAAATTCATGCCGATTCAAAGCTCAGGCAATGTGAAGCTTCTCATCAAGAAGCCTGTTGATTTGAAAGTCATGGATATGAAGAAAGATTATCTCATTTCTTACAAATTCACTTTTGGCGGTCTGCCTGTTGCCGTCGTGAGTCAAGATGTTTTTGAGCAGCTTGACAAGCAGAAAGATCCTAAGCTGCAACTTGAAAATAGCCAATATATTGCAGTCAATATAAAAGATGATCAAAATCTTGAACAAGCAAATAGCGTGTTTACATCTTTAAAACTAAGTGACAACAGCATGTCTCAATTAGCTTCAGCACAGCAGCAAAAACAAACAATAGGACTAATGATGTTTGTGGTCGGGTTTTTAGGTCTCAGCTTCCTTGTCACATCAGGCTGTATTTTATACTTTAAACAAATGAATGAAAGTGAAGAGGAACAAAGTTCCTACACGATCTTGCGTAAGCTTGGTTTTACTGAGAAGGATCTATTACAAGGCATCCGGCTTAAACAGCTGTTTAACTTTGGGATTCCGCTCATCATCGGATTGCTGCACAGCTACTTTGCTGTACAATCAGGCTGGTTTTTATTCGGCGGTGAATTGTGGACTCCAATGCTCATCGTCATGTCGATTTACACTATCTTATATTCTGTCTTCGGATTCCTGTCTGTCCAATATTATAAAAAGGTCATTAAAGAATCCTTGTAATCAATTCCCCATAGGCATCACCTATGGGGTTATTTTATTTACGAAGGTGTCGATTCAAATTTGTGTGATAAAATATGGTCTCTTGCCGCATAAGCTTTTCGTTTGACCTCTTCTAGGTTCACACCGACAAGCTTCCCGTTTTGTTTCACTGCTTTTCCAGCAACGTAAACAGAATCAACATTTGAAGGATGTGCCGTTTGGACAACCGCTCCAGCTGGATCTGTCATCGGAAGAAGATTCATGCTTGTCCGATCGATCAGAATGAAATCAGCTTCTTTCCCAGGTGTAAGTGACCCAACTTTATGATCGAGCTGTAATGCACGAGCACCATTGATCGTCGCAGCCTCAAGCATTTGATAAGCAGACAGCCCAAGTTCAGGCCCCGGCATGATCCCATCCATTAACAACGATTGATTTTGGATCGCACGCTCTGCCTGAAGCCCGAATTTCATTTGGGCAAACAAATCTCCTCCTGTCGCTGTCACTACGTCTACACCGAGAGTTGGAAGAACACCTTGTTCAATCGCAAGTCCTGTGACAGGATAACCGTGACCCATCATCATTTCAATTTCAGGTGTAATGGATATGGAGCTTCCGCTGCCTGCCAGCATCTTCATTTGATCCGCATCAATCGCATTAATATGCACCATGTTCAAATCCGGTCCGAGTAAACCTGCTTTGTGAAGCCGCTCAATCGATCGATCCTCCGCTCCCCAATTCCCAAAGCCGATGTGCATACTGCATAGAGCGTCTAGAGACCGGGCTGTTTCAATTTCAAATACCGACGTCTCCCATGAAGAAAACTCTGGACCACGAATCGCTAGTCCCATTGTTAAAAGCTGATCTGATGATTGAAAATGCGCTTTTTTCACACGTGCTGCGTCCTCCATATTGGTGAGCGTACTCTCCCTATCCCAATATTCAGCATCTCCAGAGGAACCAAAAGCAAAAACAGCTCGTATGCCCGCATCTTTTAATCCTCCAATGAGCTCTTCTGTATGATCCATTGAATTGATCATCGTCCAGTCTAAAAACGTGGTCACACCTGCATCTAAAGCCTCTAATGCCCCTAAATAATTGGCGATGCGATCGTCGGATGGGCGTCTCATCGCTCCATAGTTGCCATAATAGATTTTGCTCAAATATGTCTGCAAAGACCAATCTGTCCCTATGCCCCGGATGACAGACTGCCACACATGCCGATGTGTATCTACAAGACCTGGCATGATGACCATATCAGATGCATCAACGATGTCAGCATCACTTACTTCAATTGAAGGTCCAACTTCTAAAATGTGTTTCCCTTCAATTAATAAATCTCCCTTTTCAAGAAAACCTAAAGATGGATCCAGTGTTAAGAGAGCTGCATCTTTAAACAATGTTTTCTTCATCCATATCCCCCTTTTCAAATGACAAGGATGAGTGACCCCGCCTCAATGTCATTTTAAAACAGTACAGGATCAAATTAGAAGAAAAGTGACTTATCCAAATGTTTTATGAGCTGATGTTTCTGAAATAGTTGTATGTGCGTTTTAATTTGATGTCATGTTTCCCTTTTGGACTTTCCATCATCCCAAACTCAAAGAACTTCACAGGTTTGATACCGACATATTGTAAGAGAGCTCGTTTCATTAACATCTTGTGCGCATTTTGTAAAAAGAACAAAGGGTAGTTGGTTGGTCCTTGCATTGTCGATACACAAACGGCGCTTTTCCCTTTTAATAGTCCTTCTGGCAGCAGCCCGCCTGTTTGACGATAGGCGAAATTCGCAGCAAACATGCGGTCAATAAAGCCAAGGAGCATAGCTGGCGGCCGCCCCCACCAAATGGGATAAACGAACACGATTTTGTCCGCCCACTTGATCTTATCCTGATACACCTGAATATCAGGGTCCTTATGCATATCACGTCTTTTTTTCTCTTTATTAAAAACAAGCACAGGATCAAATTTTTCTTGATATAAATCGATGATTTTCACTTCTTGAACCATTGGATTTTCTTCACTGCCTCTAACTATTTCTTTTAAAAAAGCACCATTTAAACTATTGTGATGAGGGTGAGTATAGATAATGAGTACATTCATATTTTTCTCCTTTAGTTATCATTTGATAACAAAACAATACACCCCACTCCACTAGTTGTCAAATGATAATTGTTTTTTGATAATAAATTTGGTATGTTACGGAGGAGGTGATCATCATGCAACATCCACATTTCTTCAAGGAATTCGTCGCATTTGCTTCTACTTTTTCGGAGTTAAAACATGACTTGATGAGCAAAGTCAAACCACCAGAATTAACACCCTTACAATATTTGATTTTAGAGCAGCTAGCGGTCAGCGAACCGCTTACCCCTAGTGAAATTGCAGACTGCCAGCATATGTCTCTTCCGAATGTCAGCAGAGAACTGAAAAAGCTGCACGAAAAACAATTCATTGATAGAGAAGAAGACCGTAATGACAAACGAAAGCATGTCATTATACTTTCTGACAAAGGCCGTGCCTGTATGAACGAAGCCTTCCAGCATATCGAAAAGATGCTGATAGACAGCCTATCTCCCTCAGATATAGAACAAATGGATGATATCGTACAAGCTCTCCGTCTATTAAATCAAACGATATTCAAAAAATGACCCAATGAAAAAAGCATGAGCGCTATGCTCATGCAGGATTGGGCTGCTGCACTTCCAACTTGACAAAAAAAGCGCTGGATCATTACGTCCAAACGCTTCTTTGTTTGATTCTTTATGTACCTTTACACAATCAATTGATACGCAATATATAACGCAACCAGCCAGATCATGACCGCTGAAGCTTTATTGATACGGTTCATCCACTTGCCGTTTGTATCTAACTTCCCTAACATCTTCCCTAAAAGGGCGAGCCCAATAAACCATAATCAGGACACGATGATACAGGCAAGTGTGAACGCCAGCTTTTCTGCTCCGCTATATTGCAGCGAATTCGTACCAATGACACCAATCGTATCGAGAATCGCGTGGGGATTTAAAAGAGAAACTGAACAAGCAAATAAAATTTGTTTTCTTGCAGGCATTAATTTCTGCTTCTCTTGATCCCCTGATGATGAGCTTGTGTTCCATACAGACCATCCCATATAAACTAAAAAACAAAAACCAATGATATAAAGACCGATTTGCAACGCTGGAATGGTAAACACCACAACAGAAACACCTATGACAGCTAAAGCAATTAAAAGTGTGTCACAAAGAGTAGCCGTGATGACGACAGGCAATGCTCGATATAAACGAGGCTGCAGCGCTCCTTGTTGAAATACAAATACATTTTGTGCGCCCAAAGGTAAAATGAGACCAAAGGCAAGTACAATTCCATGAATGATCGCAATGGACATCTACTAACATTCTCCTTTTTCAGAAATTCCTACATATTTTAACATAAAGCACCCTGCCTGCTTTCAACAAATTTCATTTTCCGTACAAAAAAAGCGCTGGATGCTTCCATCCAAACGCTTCTCATTTATTCATTATTTACTTTTTCGTGCAAGCTCTCTTTCTCTCAGCTCTACACGGCGGATTTTCGCTGACGGAGTTTTTGGCAGTTCGTCAATGAATTCGATTTCTCTTGGGTATTTGTACGGTGCTGTTGTGTTTTTCACATGTGTTTGCAGCTCTTTGATCAATTCATCACTTTGCGCAGTTCCATCACGAAGGACGACGTATGCTTTGACGATTGATCCTCTGATTTCATCTGGGCTCGCCACAACTGCACATTCCTTCACTGCTGGATGCTTGATCAGCGCATCTTCTACTTCAAACGGTCCAATCGTATAGCCCGAGCTGACAATGATGTCATCTCTGCGGCTTTCAAACCAGAAGTACCCATCTTCGTCTTTTTTCGCGCGGTCACCCGTAATAAAGTAATTGCCGCGGCGCTGCGCCTTTGTACGCTCTTCGTCTTTGTAGTATTCCTTAAATAGAGCCGGTGTTTCTAGATGTACCGCAATGTCACCAATTTCTCCAGGTGCGCAGACGTTTCCGTCCTCATCAATGATGTCTACTTCGTTGCCAGGGGTTGGTTTCCCCATACTGCCTGGCTTGATGTCCATTCCTTTTAGCACCCCTACGAGCAGTGTGCTTTCAGTTTGGCCATAACCGTCTCGTACTTCTATATCGAAATGTTTTTTGAATGTATCAATGACTTCACGGTTCAGCGGCTCTCCCGCAGAAACAGCACTATGCAGCTTTGGCAGCGCGTACTGACTCAAATCATCCACTTTTGCCATAAAGCGATATTCTGTCGGTGTACAGCATAGGACATTGATTTCATTTTTTTGAAGCAGCTCTAAGTATGTATTTGGATTGAATTTTCCTCCATACACAAAGCCTTCTGCTCCACTTCCTAACACAGATAAGAGGGGACTCCACACCCATTTTTGCCAGCCTGGTCCTGCTGTTGCCCATACTTTATCTCCTTCATTAATGGAGAGCCATGCTTTTGCAGCTGTGCGTAAATGTGCATACGCCCATCCGTGTGTATGAACAACCCCTTTTGGGTTCCCTGTTGTACCCGATGTATAGGATAAAAACGCCATGTCTGTGCGCTTTGTATCAGCCAATTCAAGTTTGTTTGATTGCTCTTCCTTTTGCGCTAGAATGTTTGTCCAGCCATGATCGTTTTCACCGATTGAGAATGTTATAAAATCGTTTGGCTGTTTGGTTCCGTCGAACGATTGAATGAATGAAGAGTAAACGATCGCTCCCTTTGCTTCTGCATGTTCAATTCGGTAATCTATATCTTTCGCACGCAGCATTTCAGAACAAGGAATCACGACCATTCCTGTTTTCAAAATCGCTAAATAAATGCTGTATGCCTCGAGCATGCGCGGCACCATCACAATGATTTTATCGCCTTTTTTGAAGCCTGCATTTAATAAAACATGTCCAATTTTATTTGCCTCTTTGACTAATGCTGCATATGTCACATGCGCTTCGTGGCCATTGCCATCCTGCCAGTGCAGGGCCATTTTCTCCTTGTCATGACTGAACGCTTCAATCTCGCTGACTAAGTTATATTGTTCTGGTGCAATTAAGTCTTCTCTTTTCATGGTACAGCTCCTTTTAGCCTCTTTCTTATGAAACGAAACATGTTTCAATTTACCTATTCTAACACTCATAACTGAAAAATGCTTGAATTAGGACCTACTCCTAATATTATGCCATAATTTTTTTCATTCGTCTCCTTTTTTAAAAATATTCTAACTATTTATATGTACAAAAAGAAAAGAGCGGGAATGATCCCGCTCATAAGCCATAGCTTTTTAATTGTGTGTCTTAGAAAGATCCGCCACCCATATGTTGTTGAGCGTAAGATACAAGACGCTTAGTGATTTCTCCACCAACTGATCCGTTAGCGCGAGATGTTGTTTCTGCACCAAGGTTTACACCAAATTCAGAAGCGATTTCGTACTTCATTTGGTCGATAGCTTGTGCAGCGCCTGGTACTAGTAATTGGTTAGAACTGCTTTGTCTGTTTTGTTGAGCCATGTGTTCTCACCTCCTTGTGAATATAGAATGTGTAGAAACACATGACTTCATGCGATTGATTTTATGGTAATTATTATGAAATTTTCGTTTTAGAATAAATCAGCGAATTCGTCTGCCGCTTTCTTTTCATTTGTCACAATAATCGTTTCAATTTGCTCTACTGCCTCGTCCAGCATCGGCTCGAAATCAGCAAAGCTTTCGTAGCGTTCTACTTTCTCAAGCTTTGGTTTTGTTTTAGGGGACGGCGGCGTAAAGATCGTACAGCAATCCTCGAAAGGCTGAATGCTTGTATCGTATGTGCCAATTCGTCTCGCTTCATCAATAATGTCATTTTTATCGACAGCAATGAGCGGGCGGATGATTGGTGTATTGGTCACATGGTTTATGGCATACATGCTTTCAAGTGTCTGACTTGCCACTTGACCAAGGCTTTCACCGGTAATAATCGCAAGAGCATCACGCTTTTCTCTTATTTTATCAGCTATTTTCAGCATCATTCTTCTTGTTGATGTCATCGTATAGTTTTCAGGTACTTGTTTGTGAATCAGCTCTTGAATGTTTGTAAAAGGTACGATGTGAAGCTTCACTTCGCCTCCATATGCTGCCAGGCATTCTGCAAGATCAATGACCTTTTGTTTGGCACGTTCACTTGTATACGGTGGACTAAAGAAATGCACAGCTTCAATTTCAATTCCGCGTTTCATCGCTTGATAGCCGGCAACTGGGCTGTCAAAGCCGCCTGAAAGCATGAGCATCGCTCTTCCGCTAGAACCAACCGGCAGGCCGCCTGCACCTTTGACATCTTTAAATGTAATGTATGTTGCGTGCTCTCTTATTTCAATGCGTAAATGTACATCCGGCTGTTTCACATTGACCGTTAAGTTTTCCGTATTCCTTAGAACATGCCCGCCAATTTCGCGGTTCATTTCATTTGAATCAAGTTCAAATTGTTTATAAGAGCGTTTCGTTGAGACTTTAAATGTATTTCCTTGTTCATACACTTCCTGTACAGCTGTTAGTGCCGCTTCTTTAATCGCACCTAGATTTGTCTCACATTTAACCGCAAGACTAAAGCTTTGAATGCCAAATACACTTTTGAGCTGTTCTGAAATCAGTTCAGGGTCTTCTCCGTTCAGCATAATCGTGATGCGGTCTCTATCAGATGCATACTTTAATGCTTCAAAATCCTTTAAGACGAATCGAATGTTCTGTCTTAGTTTTTCAATGAACTTCTTTCTATTCTTCCCTTTTGTTGAGATCTCACCAAAACGGACTAAAATATGATCATATTTCATGCTGTTATCTCATTCCTTTTAATTTTTTCACACTTTGTGCGATCGATGTGATGATTTGCGGCGTTAGCTCTGGTCCTTGTCCATACGTCAAGCTGATTCTCATACTGCTTTTGGCTACTTCTTCTGGTTTTCCCATTGCCAGCAGTACACGGCTTGGCTCTTTTTTCTTGGCTGAGCAGGCAGAGGTTGTAGAAACATATATGCCTTCTTTTTCAAGCATATGGAGGAGGACTTCAATTTGAATACCCGGCACTGAAAAATTCACAATGTGCGGCGCACTTAGCGCCTGCGGTGTGTTCATAACAATGCCATCTATTTCTCCAAGCTGTTTTTGCAGCTGCGTTTTTAAGTTCAGCATCTCGTCATGATGCTTGTCAAGCTGTTCAAACGATTGTTTCATGGCTTTTGCTAAGCTGACAGCTCCAGCAGGGTTTTCAGTGCCCGATCGAAGACCTAATTCCTGCTCTCCTCCAGTAATGAAAGGGGCAAGAACAACATCTTTCTTTAAAAAAAGCGCTCCTGTGCCTTTTAAGCCATGAATTTTGTGGCCTGACATCGTCAAAAGGTCTACATCCAGCTGTTTATTGAGTGCTACTTTGCACATTCCCTGCACCCCATCGACATGAAAAAGTGCGTTTTCGGCATGCTCACGAATGATGTCAGCAGCTTCTTCAATCGGCTGGATGGCACCCGTTTCGTTATTGACGTGCATCATGCTGACAAGCACTGTATCAGGGCGAAGCACTTCTTTTAAATGCGTCATATCTGCATGACCATGCTCATTTACTTGAATATAGGAGATGTCAAAGCCAAATAAAGCCTTCAGCTGTTCAAACGATTCAATGACAGAAGGATGCTCAATTGCTGTCGTCACAATGTGCTTGCCACGGTTCATTTTGGCGAGAGCTGCTCCCTTAATGGCGATGTTATTCGCTTCTGTTGCACCAGAAGTAAAAATAATCTCATATTGTTTCAAGCCTGTATAGTGAAGCATTTGTTTTCTCGTTTCATTTAACAGCCGGCTTGCATCTATTCCGAGCTGATGAAGCGAAGATGGATTTCCAAAATAACGCTCACTCACTTGCTGATATACTTGTAAAACCTCAGGGTACGGTTTTGTGGTTGCACTATTATCAAGATACATCATTGCGAAACTCCTTATCCTCTTGCGTTTAACTGATATGAACCAAATTCCTTTTATTTCAATATAAAGCGGTATATTGACAACCTCATCAATTCACTATATCATGCATAGTGCTCTTGTCATATTTTTTCCCAAATTGACAGAATATTTAAATATGGCAGAAAAATAAAATAATAGGGGGTCACCTTATGAAAAATAAGTTAAGTCAAACAGACACATTAGCCATCGGCTTAATGTTGTTTGCACTCTTTTTCGGCGCAGGTAATATGATATTCCCTCCTGTACTTGGACAGTACGCAGGTGAAAATGTATGGCTTGCGATCGGTGGATTTTTACTGACAGGCGTGGGACTTCCGCTCTTAGGCATCATTGCCGTTGCCCTGACAGGAACAGGTGCAAAAGGGCTTGCTGATAAAGCTCATCCTACATTCGGTACCATTTTCACCGTCATTTTATATTTATCTATTGGACCTTTCTTTGCAATCCCTCGTACTGGAACGGTTTCTTATGAGATTGGGCTGGCTCCGTTTTTGTCTGAAGCGCAGTCTGAATCGTGGATTCCATTACTCTTATTTTCAATTGCTTTTTTCGGCATTACCTATGCTCTTGCTTTAAATCCATCGAAGCTTGTTGACCGAATCGGTAAAATTTTAACACCAATTTTACTTGCTGTCATTGCTTTAATTGTGATAAAAGCCATCGCGACACCAATGGGTGGAATTGGCAGTCCACATCCAACTTATGAAGGAAGCCCGCTCTTCACCGGATTTTTAGAAGGCTACAAAACGATGGATGCTCTTGCTTCAATCGTTTTCGGAATTGTCGTTGTCACGGCTGTGAAAGAACGCGGTATTACAGAACGAAAATCGATTGCAGCAGCCTGTATTAAAGCAGGGCTTGTCGCAGCTGCTGGACTAGCTCTTGTGTACATATCACTCGCTTATGTCGGGGCATCAAGTCCTGAGGCTACAGGTATGGTCGGGGCAAATGACGGCGGGAAACTCCTTTCGCTTGCGGCAAACTTTTTATTTGGTTCTGCTGGAAATATTGTGTTAGGGGTTGCGATTTTATTTGCATGTTTGACCACAAGTATTGGGCTTGTTTCATCCTGCGGGGAATATTTTTCTTCGCTATTTCCACGCTTTTCTTATCGTACAGTTGTTTTAGTTGTATCTTTATTCAGTACAGTTGTAGCAAACCTTGGACTTGCACAAATTATTTCACTCTCTGTTCCGGTTCTTGTCTCAATTTATCCGCTAGCCATCGTGATCATTCTCTTATCTTTTCTCGATCGCTGGATCAACGGAAGACGAATCATTTATATCGCTTCACTCCTTTTCACAGGTGTCTTTGCTGTGATTGATGGGTTAGTTGCAGCGAAAATCCCTCTTGGCGGATTACCTGAATTTTTAGAAGCTGTTCTTCCTTTATACAGTCTTGGGATCGGCTGGGCTGTCCCTGCCGTTATTGGAGCTATTATTGGACTTCTTATTTCTTTATTTACGAGTCCACCTAAGCAGCTTGCTTAATCAAGCATCAAAACAGAAAACATCCCTTTCCATAAGAGAAGGGGATGTTTTTTTACGTTCTTCATATACTAAAATAGAAAAATTCATGACTTTTGTATGAAAACATATGTTGACATCAGGCGTACATCCTTTATAATTAGTGAATGTTAATGAAGAACGGTTTTAACAACTAATTAACAGAATATTTCAACATAATATTGGAGGCTTTATATTCAATGAAGGCAACATTGTCGACGAAAGATACGGTTATTATAGGTTTTATGTTATTTGCTTTATTCTTCGGCGCCGGAAATATGATTTATCCACCAGAGCTTGGGCAATATGCTGGAACAAATGTATGGAGAGCAATGGGCGGATTTTTATTAACAGGTGTCGGTTTACCTCTACTAGGTATTATTGCGATCGCTATAACAGGACGTGATGCAAAAGGACTTGCGGATAAGGCTCACCCAGTGTTTGGAACAGCATTTACCGTCATTTTATATTTATCCATTGGGCCGCTTTTCGCTATTCCGCGTACAGGAACGGTATCGTATGAGATTGGCGCATTACCATTTTTATCAAGCGTGCCAGCTTGGCTGTCGCTGCTTTTATTTACACTCGTCTTTTTTGGTATTACGTATTACCTTGCTTTAAATCCAACGAAAATCGTGGATCGTGTAGGTAAAATTTTAACACCGATTAAATTTACGATTATTTTTATTATCATTGTAAAAGCCATTTTGACGCCGATGGGCGTGATTGGTACACCAGATGTATCTTATAGCAATGGATCGTTTTTCAAAGGATTTTTAGAAGGCTATAAAACGATGGATGCTCTTGCTTCTATTGTATTTGGAATTGTTGTCATCAACGCGATTAAAGGACGCGGTGTGACAAGTAAAAAGGCACTGGCTTCTGCTTGTATTAAAGCGGGTTTGATTGCAGCTGCTGGATTAACCTTCGTTTACTTATCGCTTGCGTATCTAGGCGCTTCTAGTACACATGCCATTGGATTCGTTGGAGATGGAAGCAAAATCTTAGCTCAGTCTTCTCAGTTCCTTTTCGGAAGTCTAGGAAATATTGTGTTAGGTGCTGCCATCACAGTCGCTTGTTTAACAACAAGTATCGGTCTTGTCACATCATGCGGAGAGTATTTCTCAAAGTTACTTCCTAAACTTTCTTATAAAATGGTCGTGACACTTGTTACATTATTTAGTTTCATCATTTCTAACTTTGGACTTGCTCATATTGTTGCTTTCTCTGTTCCAGTCTTAACAGCGATTTATCCGCTGGCGATTGTGATCATCGTTCTATCACTTGCTGATAAATGGCTTGGACATAGAAGACCAGTATATGTCCTCTCGTTAATTTTAACAGGGTGCATCAGCTTATTTGACGGCTTAGCAGCAGCAAAACTTCCAATCGGTCCAGTAAAAGACATGTTCCAAACAGTGCTGCCTTTTTATGACCTTGGCATCGGCTGGCTTGTCCCTGCGATACTTGGAGTCGCAATTGGATTCCTGGTCTCACTTTTCACTTCTTCTGCTTCAGAAGAACGCCAAAAACAGGCGTCATAATACAAAAAAAGCTGAAGTCCTATCAATGGACTTCAGCTTTTTTTATTGATGCTGATATTCTTTTTCCTGCTGAGCTAATAGCTTCTGAACGGCTCCAGGTGATGCTTTTTCAACAGCCGCTGCTGCTACATCAAATGAACCGTTATAATCGTACGCATAAAATCTTCGCTCTGCCTCTTTTAATTGTTCTGAAAGAATATGATTTTGGCTTCTAAAACGATTGCCGTATTGAATGATTCGTTCAATTCGATCCACTTTAGTGAGCATTTCTTCCGTCTCATCCACAACATTTCTCACTGTATCAGAGGCTTCTTTTAATTGCCCATTCACGGCTGACATGTTGAGCGGCAGGTTCTCCAGCTGCTCGTGCACTTGCTGAATCATCACCTGCGCTTTTTCAGCCTGCGCTTTCATGTCAGCAGGTACACCTGGAATATTGCTTTTTTGAAGCTGACGCACTGTATCTGTCAGCATCGTTTTGAGCTCAGCCAGTGTTTCTCTCGCTTGCAGCTCTTCTTTTCTTAATGATTGAAGATGATCTTTAAACGCATCGTGCAATGCTTTTGCATCATCGATAAAGGTCTCAAGCTGATTGATTTCATCCATTAATAATGAATATGCTACATGGTCACGATCAAGCTTCTCGCGAATTTGTTTCATGAGCTTTTCAATTTCTTCTAAGCGTTTTTCGAACGCCTTCTGTTGATCAAGCTCTCCGGCTGTCAGTTTGTAGCTTTCTTTTACAAGAGCTGTTTCTGCCTTTGTTTGGGTGTGATCCTGCTCGAGCTTTTCAAATGCTTCCGTCAGCTCAGGCATTTTGCTTTTGATTTCCTGCCCTGCTTCTACTTCCGCTTCCAGCTGATCATACAGTGTCTGAATTGCATCATCAATCATTTGCAGAATGCTTGATGCCTCATCCAGATTGAGTTCATCAATAAGCAGTTTTTCCGCACGGGTCAGCTGTTTGTTTAAGTTCTCAAGCTCCTTAGTGATCTGGATGTGCTCCAGCTTGTAGCCTTTGTCTGTCATTTCTTTATATCCGTCTTTCAGCTTCGTCAGCTGGCCTGGTACGGTTTGTTTGCAGTCTGCAATGAGCTTCGGTACATCATTGATATACAGTTGAAGCTGATCGAGTCTGCGGTCTTGCTCAAGCAAAATCTTTCTTGCTTTCATATAGTTGCCGTTTTCTGTCTCTTCCTCGTACTGCTTGATCCCTTCCCAGGCCTCATCTAAGTCCTGCTCCATTTTGTCATAAAGGGTGCCGTATAAATGGCTGTACGCAAGCAGATTTTTTCGAACTGTTTGATATTGTTCTTTGACCTTTTCAATGTCCTTGCGATTTTGCTCCTCGCTTGTGACAAGGTCTGCAATTTCTTTTAAAATGTCTTCAATGTTCGAATCAGCAGCACTCAGCAAGTCCTCAATGTGCGTAAGAACCTGTTTGGCTTTGGAGAATCGATATTTATCAGAATACTCTTCTGCATCATATAATAGCTCCTCTACCTTTGGAAGATGGGCTGTGACGATATCGTCCCACTCTGCACGCCATCTTTCAAAAAATTGCTCTGTTTCTCCGGTCATTTTTAAATGTTTGATTTTTGAAATTTCTTCTACAATTGATCTGTTTAAAATTTCAATTTTCCATGCTTCCAATCGGTCAATCTCTTTATATATATTTTTTCGCAGGAAATAACCGACTGAAAACAAAGCAAGCAAAATGACAATTAAACCGATGATTAACTCCATAATGAGCCCCCTTGTTGTGATCTAAGTGATGTCAGGGTAAAAGTGTCCCGAGTAGACCTGAGAACCCTTTCGTGTCCGCTTTGCATTTGTTTTTATAAGCAGGATCGTATGTTTTCCAATACCATCCATTCACGGTTTTATGTATGTTTTTTCAAGAAAGTATTTGTGCGCTTTCTATCATTTGATCACACGTATCAATGTGACCTGCTTTTATGTATGCGGAAGCTGTCGTTTTCATTGTTATTATGATACCATGTAACCAGCATTTTTGGTCATGATTTTTCATTATTTTCGCTGATAAACATCACGTTTTTCAAAATATCGACAAGAGGTGACGACATGCTGAAACAAGATGCACATCTACATACACCGTTTTGCCCGCACGGCTCGCTTGATCCTTTTCATTCTTATATTGAAAAAGCCATCAAAAAGGGATTTGATTCCATTACCTTTACCGAGCATGCCCCGCTGCCCCCATCGTTTCAAGATCCAACACCTGAGCAGGATAGTGCCATGAAGCTCCAAGACCTTGAAGCATATATAGCGAAACTGGCTCAGCTGAAACAAGAATACAAAGGGCAATTAATAGTAAAAACTGGGCTTGAGGTTGACTATATCAAAGCGTATGAAGAGGAAACAAGAACCTTTTTAGACTGCTACGGTCCAGAACTAGACGACGCCATTTTATCTGTACACTTTCTTCCTGCTGGCGATGATTATATTTGCCTTGATTTTGACGAGCATGCCTTCCAGCAGCTAATAAGCATCTATGGCAGCATCGAACAGGTCTACCAAAGCTACTTTGACCAAATTCATTCTTCTATTCTATCATCTTTAGGCCAATATAAGCCAAAGAGAATCGGTCATATCACCCTTGTCCAGAAATTCAAACAGCTTTTTCCATATGAAATGTCACCTGAACTTTGTCAAAAGGTCACCCTTTGCCTTGAAGAAACGGCAAAAAAAGGCATGTCTTTAGATTTTAATACATCAGGTCTTCGTAAAACATATGCCAGAAGTATCTATTTAGATCCATGGATGATTGACCTTGCCAAAAAGAAAAAAATTCCGCTCATATTCGGCTCTGATGCCCATCAAGCGGAAGATCTCGGATATGCGTATGATCAATTCGAGGACATCATGAGCTTCAGATGAGAATCTAGTGCCGGCTCTTTTGGTTCTAACAGATGATGAAGCGAGCGGCTCAGCTCCTTAAAGTACATTTGATAGAAATACGGCTCACTTGGGTTCAAATAAAGCACCTCTGTTAAATATTGCGGCTGTAAATATGGCATCATGAGAAGTGATTTTAGCTGGATCATAAAGGATGCAAGTGAAAGCTGCTCACAAATAACATGGGTGCTTTTTCCTTTTTCAATGATGAGCTGAAACAAATACTTTTCTTTTGTTAAATATGTCGACATGATTTCTCTGATGAGTGTGGAATCAATCGTCACCTCCCGATAAACGAAACGGGTTAATTGACGGTGCTTGTGCTGATAAGATAAAATATCAAAAACCACATGTAGTAAGCATTCTTTTGCGTGACGGGTTTCCATGTGATGGAGATGTGATTCAATCATGTGAATGTAACCTTCATAAAAATCGGATACGAGCTGCTCAAGCAGCCCCCCTTTTCCTTGAAAGTAATAAGAAATGTGGGCAACGTTGACGTTTGCTTCCTTCGCGATCTCACGGACAGAGGTTCCAGAAAATCCTTTTTGGTTAAAAAGTCTGATGGCAGCATCCATAATACGGTCTTTTGTTTGCACGGTTGTTGATGTTTTCATCCGCTCACCCCTCTTCATGTGTACATACTTCAAGATGAAGGCAGAAGTTCCTTTTACAATTGCTCGACAAATCCCACATTCGAGACGCAAGTTATGTATTTTTAAGATAGAAAGTAGGAGATTTTCATGTTTCATGTCGAAAAACAGTCTGGCGATCCTTCAAAAGACTATCAATTGCTTGTCAAACAGGTAAAAGCCATTACAGATGGTGAACCTGATCTGATTGCCAACTTGGCAAATGCAGCTGCACTGCTCTATCACACACTTCCTGAAGTCAATTGGGCAGGGTTTTATTTAGCAAAGGACGGCGAGCTTGTGCTTGGACCATTTAACGGACTGCCTGCATGTGTGCGCATCCCTTCTGGAAAAGGTGTTTGCGGTACAGCATTTGCGACAGGTGAAGTACAGCGTATCGCTGATGTCCATGCATTCCCTGGACATATTGCATGTGATGCAGCATCGCAATCTGAAATAGTCATTCCGCTCAAGGTCAATGGACAGATCATTGGGGTGCTCGACATTGACAGCCCTGTGAAAGACCGCTTCAGTGAAGTAGATGAGACCTACCTTATTCAATTTACAGAAATTCTCCAACAGGCGTTATCCGTCTCTACGGATGCGTAATCATGCAGAAAAAGCAGGCACATTGTCTGCTTTTTTATTTTTCTTTATATAATGGGGAACGTCACCTTTGCCTCTAAATAGGTTGACTTCTCCTATCCAGCGTCATATAATAGAGTTTGTGTGAAATATGGCAGCCTTTTTGTTCGGCTTTTTTGTATCATTTTGTTCCTTCTATATGAAGGTGCATCTTGTAACTCCCTGCTGCTGGAGCGAGGATGCATGAAAACATAATGACGAAAAAGAGGAAGAACAGACGGTTTTTATTTTTCACAAATAAAAACAATAAGGAGGAGTCACATTATGGCTCGCTATACAGGTCCAAGTTGGAAGATTTCCCGCCGTTTAGGCATTTCATTAAGCGGAACAGGTAAGGAACTTGAAAAACGCCCTTACGCTCCAGGCCCACATGGTCCAGGACAACGCAAAAAACTATCTGAATACGGTTTACAATTACAAGAGAAGCAAAAGCTTCGTCACATGTACGGTGTCAACGAACGTCAATTCCGTACACTATATGACAGAGCTGCTAAACTTCCTGGTAAACAAGGTGAAAACTTCATGATCCTTCTTGAAACTCGCCTTGACAACCTAGTATACCGTCTTGGCCTTGCTCGTACTCGCCGCCAAGCTCGTCAGCTAGTAAACCATGGTCACATCCTTGTTGATGGAAGCCGTGTAGACATCCCATCTTTCTCTGTGAAACCAGGTCAAACGATTGCTCTTCGTGAGAAATCTCAAAACCTTGCAGTAGTGAAAGAATCAGTCGAAGTAAACAACTTCGTTCCTGAATACCTTTCTTTCGATGCTGAAAAGCTTGAAGGAACTTTCACTCGTCTTCCAGAGCGTTCTGAATTAGCGCCTGAGATCAGCGAACAACTAATCGTTGAGTTCTACTCTCGTTAATTTCATGACTCTCTAAGAGAGATCGAAAAAACCCTAGATCCCTTGATTGTTCAAGGATTTCTAGGGTTTTTTGTTTGCATTCTCCTATGAACAAATGAATTTAAAACATATATAGAAAACAGACTATGCACAAGACGAGCACCAGGCAAAGCTTCTAAAAACATTTCTCCACATTTAAGTTAGTCTAATTTTTTAATAATAATAGAAGCATTCACGTTTGTTTGAGTCCCTCCTGCTAGGGTTTGAAGAGTAACTGCTGCTGCGGAAGTATGGTTTACAAGAGTAAGCGTGTCACCCGCTGCTAGAGCGAGGATTGCCTGACCGTTATTCTGTTGGGTACCAGCTCCTGACCCATAAACTGTGTTCGTCACAGGACCTCCATTTACAAATAGGGTAAATTGATTTGGCTCTACGCCAGAAACTGAAAAAGTAACCTCGTAGTTTCCTGGATTGGTGACTATAATTTGAGAAGTTCCAGGGGCATGTGTAATACCAGAAGTAATAATTCCAGTTGAGTCAAAAATCACCGGGGCCTCTAAAGCTACTGTTTCAGCACTTAGATTGTATACATATGCAAATTCAGATAACCCTGCTCCCGTGGCTCCTGTGACCCCCGTTGGACCGGTCGCTCCGGTATCTCCCGTGGCTCCGGTTACTCCCGCTGGACCGGTCGCTCCGGTAGCTCCTGCGGCTCCAGTTACTCCCGTTGGACCGGTCACTCCGGTATCTCCCGTGGCTCCGGTTACTCCCGCTGGACCGGTCGCTCCGGTAGCTCCTGCGGCTCCAGTTACTCCCGTTGGACCGGTCACTCCGGTATCTCCTGTGGCACCTGTTACTCCCGTTGGACCGGTCACTCCGGTATCTCCCGTGGCTCCGGTTACTCCCGCTGGACCGGTCGCTCCGGCGGCTCCCGTGGCTCCGGTTACTCCCGCTGGACCGGTCGCTCCGGCGGCTCCCGTGGCTCCAGTTACTCCCGTTGGACCGGTCACTCCGGTATCTCCCGTGGCTCCGGTTACTCCCGCTGGACCGGTCGCTCCGGTAGCTCCTGCGGCTCCAGTTACTCCCGTTGGACCGGTCACTCCGGTATCTCCTGTGGCACCTGTTACTCCCGTTGGACCGGTCACTCCGGTATCTCCCGTGGCTCCGGTTACTCCCGCTGGACCGGTCGCTCCGGCGGCTCCCGTGGCTCCGGTTACTCCCGCTGGACCGGTCGCTCCGGCGGCTCCCGTGGCTCCGGTTACTCCCGCTGGACCGGTCGCTCCGGCGGCTCCCGTGGCTCCGGTTACTCCCGCTGGACCGGTCGCTCCGGCGGCTCCCGTGGCTCCGGTTACTCCCGCTGGACCGGTCGCTCCGGCGGCTCCCGTGGCTCCGGTTACTCCTGCTGGACCGGTCGCTCCGGCGGCTCCCGTGGCTCCGGTTACTCCCGCTGGACCGGTCGCTCCGGCGGCTCCCGTGGCTCCGGTTACTCCCGCTGGACCGGTCGCTCCGGTAGCTCCTTGAACCCCTCGTAATCCCCGTGGTCCTCGTCGCCCTACAATTAATTTTGTATGACAGATGATGCAACAGTTTGATTTTGATAGTTTCTGTTTACAATAAGGGCATTTTTTATACTTATCACAACCCATCAGTTGTTCATCTCCTTTATCATTATTCATATGTTACATCTGTAAATAGGTGCCGATAAGTAAAACGTACAAAGAATAAAGATAAACGTAGAATAAATATAATTTACCAGAGTCTTCTAAAAATCTTTTGGTTGTGAAAATTTGATTGTATTTTGCGCTAAATTTGTCTATTGTTTTTTCATGATGACTAGCCAGTCTTAAAAAGCTATTCAGAACCATATAATCTATCATGAAAAAAACCCCCTAGAATTCCAGAGGATTTTTTTGTTCCAAGGTTCACTCAAGTATTATTAAGCGTATAGCGATATCTTTTATTTTACCATCCAATTACTAATCAATTGATCTGTTGTTATGACAGTAGCAAATTCATCATGCAATGTAGCCAGTGATAGCCGATGAATCATTTCGGGATCATAATATGTACCGGTTTGATCTGTTAGTCCAAAGGCGGCTACTGCATCTGAGATAAGGTACGTATCAAAGCCTAAATTGCCGCTCATTCTTGTTGTCGTTGACACGCAGTGAGGGGTTGTCAATCCTGTGATCACGACCGTGTTAATATGGTTTGACCTTAACTGTTCCTCCAAGTTTGTGCCAATAAAGCTGCTGTTGACTTTCTTTCGTATCACCGTTTCTTCCTCTAGCGGTTTGGCGATATCTTTGAAGAGATGCCCTTCATTTGCCAGATGAAATAAGGAGTCCGGTTTGTCAGATGTATGCTGGATATGAATCACTGTCCAGCCTTTCTCTCTCCAAAACGTCAATAGACGACTGATATTCTTCTCTGCATCAAGGTTATTTCGTTCTCCCCATTTTTCATGCTCGAACGCTTTTTGTACATCTACAATGATTAAAGCCTTTTGATTCATTTTCACAAACGCCCACCTCCGAAGATTCTTACTCACTACATGTAGTGTAAGGAATGGTGATCGTTTTGTACATGTTTTTATTCGGCTATATACAATGCTTTGTCTGTTTTTGCATCATCGTTTTGCTTCCCTTATCAATATCTCTTTCATCTAACAGCTGCCATATGTCAATTGACATCAAAAAAGACAGCATATGCCGCTGTCTTTTTTCGTTTTTTAATTCGTATTCTGTCCTCCGCCGTTCAGTCCTTCTTTAATATATCCTTTGACTTGGCTTGAGGTTAATAGACCGATATGTCCAACGCCATGGATTTGGACGTTTCTTGCGCCAATTAAACGAGAGAGACTGTTGACGACAATGAGATCGGCTGAGCTGTAGACGGATGTGTAAAGAATTTTTTGATTTGGATCTGTGCCTGGTAATGCTCTGCTTGAAACGAGTCCGTTTGCTCCACCAATTGTGACAACGTTCTCAATTTTATCGCCGCCATCTAGATTCTTAATATAGTATAGCGTGTTCGCCCCGCCCATACTATGAGCCACAATATCTACTTTTTTGGCACCCGTTTTGTCTAACACATCTTTGACGAATTTAGATAGACGCGGACCATTGTTGCGGTTATTTCCTGTTTTGTCTATGAAATCGATAGCATATAATTGGTTTCGATCCCAGCCTTGTCCAACCAAGTAACTTTTAATAGAATAAAAGTTATAAGAGGCACCACCAATGCCGTGTACCATTACAACTGGATTATGTTCAGCCGCCTTCACCTCTTTCGGCTGGATAAAAGCCATTGAACCAATCATCAATGCAAGCGCAACGAGAATTTGCAAACTTCTTTTCTTAAATAGAATCACTTTCATTCCCCCTTATTCATCTTTTTCTCCTCTATTTTATACAAGAAAAATATGACAGAAAAGTGAACAAGGTAATGTTTATGAGATGTTTTTACAGCCTTATAAATAATCAAAAAGCACCTTGGACTTTTTTTAATTAAAACAAAAAGACTACGAGACCTTCTTTCTTTCATTTATAATATGAATAGACAAAGGAGGTTCTGCTAGATGCTGTTTACTCAAACACCTGCACTACCCTATTATGCCGTGATTTTCACATCAAAACGAACAAATGTCGAGCAGAAAGAATACGATGCAGCTGCTCAAAAAATGGAAGAATTAGCGAAAGACCTAGACGGGTTTCTTGGAATAGAAAGCGTACGAGATGAACATGGGGTCGGGATCACTGTCTCTTATTGGGATTCATTAGAAGCCATCAAAGAATGGAAAGCACATACAGCACATCAGCGTGTTCAAAAAAAGGGGAAAGCAGATTGGTATGAAGCCTATACAACCCGAATTTGTAAGGTAGAACATGCTTATACAAACGAAGATTCACTCCTTGAACAAGAAGCAGGCGAATAAAAAAACGGTCCTATAAAAGCTTAAAAAGAAAAGCACCTCAATGTACACGAACATTTGAGGTGCTTTTCCATGATGTTTACTGTTTCATAAAGATTTATTTATACGTCACGAGGAAGTATTTCTTCTTTCCTCTTCTTAAAACGGTAAATTGGTTTTCAATTCGGTCTTCAGCTGAAAGAACATAGTCTTTATCTGTTTGTCTTTCTCCGTTGATGGAGACAGCACCATTTGTGATATCTTCACGTGCTTGACGCTTTGATGGAGACAGCTTTGATTCCACAAGGACATCGACAAGTGTTAATTCTTCTGTACCGCTTTTCTCTATTGATGGAACATCCTTAAAGCCTACTTTCACTTCTTCAGCTGTAAGAGATTTGATCTCGCCTTTGAACAGCGCATTTGAGATGTTGACAGCCTGTTCTAGTGATTCACGGCCATGTACAAGTGTTGTCACTTCCTCTGCTAGACGGCGCTGCGCTTCACGCTTTTCAGGTGCTGTTTGCACTTTTTCTTCGTACGATGCGATCTCTTCTTTTGATAAGAACGTAAAGTATTTTAAGTATTTCACGACATCACGGTCATCTGTGTTGATCCAGAATTGGTAGAACTCATATGGAGACGTTTTTTCTTTATCTAACCAGATGGCGCCGCCTTCTGTTTTACCAAACTTTGTGCCGTCTGCTTTTGTGACAAGCGGCATCGTCAGACCGAATGCTTTTGCCCCTTCTGCTTCAGACTTACGGATCAGCTCAAGTCCAGATGTGATATTTCCCCACTGGTCACTTCCGCCAATTTGCAGCTTACAATTTTCATTTCTGTAAAGGTTTAAGAAGTCTAAAGACTGCAGGATGACATAGCTGAACTCTGTGTAAGAAATCCCTGTTTCGATACGTGAGCTCACGATGTCTTTTGCCAGCATGAAGTTTACACCGAAGTTCTTTCCAATATCACGAAGGAACGTGATGACATTCATTTGGCTGATCCAGTCGTAGTTATTAACGATAACGGCTGGGTTTACATCCGCTTCAAAATCAAGAAATTGAGAGAGCTGGCCTTTGATTTTCTCTGACCACTGTTCAACGATTTCTGCCGGGTTGAGTGAACGTTCTGCTTTTTTGAAACTTGGGTCACCAATCAGTCCAGTTGCACCGCCAACAAGAGCAATCGGGTGATGACCTGCTTCTTGGAATCTGCGTAATGTTAAAATTGGCAATAGATGACCAATGTGTAAGCTGTCAGCTGTCGGATCAAAGCCGGAGTATAGTTTAATTTTTTCTTCTGCTAATAATTTTGTTAAACCTTCTTCATCTGTTTGCTGCTGAATTAATCCTCTGAACGATAGCTCTTCCATCAATTGACTCATATCCAAATCTCCTTTTTTTAAAATGAAACATAAAAAACGCCCCTTCGAATGAACGAAGGGACGATATATATCGCGGTACCACCCTGCTTAAAAGACAAAAAATCTTGTCTTTTCACTTACACTGATAACGGACAGATCCGTTCTTTCACTAATCAGGGCATGCTCCTTTTCGTAAAAGCGGTTCGTGAGGGTAATTCGAATATCTCTTTGTACTGACTCGCACCAGCCGTCAGCTCTCTTCAACAGGGAAAGATCATTCTACTGAATCTCAGTCAAAACCTTTTCATATTCAACTAATGTCATTTTTAACACACTTTTGAAATCAAGTCAACTGATGAAAAAATTAATCTTCCATTGTCGAAAGGTCGCCAGCAGGTAAATTCAGCTCCCACGCCTTTAGCACACGTCTCATGATTTTTCCGCTTCTCGTTTTTGGCAATTTGTCTTTAAACTCAATTTCTCGCGGTGCCGCATGTGCTGCGAGTCCTTTTTTCACAAACGTACGAATCTCTTCTTTCAGCTCATCTGTCGGCTCATATCCGCTTCTGAGCGCAATAAACGCTTTAATAATTTCACCGCGGACCGGATCTGGCTTTCCAATGACACCAGCCTCTGCAATAGCTGGATGTTCAACCAGTTTACTTTCCACCTCAAATGGACCAACCCGCTCTCCTGACGTCATGATGACATCATCGACACGTCCCTGGAACCAAAAGTATCCGTCTTCGTCCATATAAGCTGAATCTCCTGAAACATACCAATCTCCCGGCATAAAGTAAGATTCATATTTTTCAGGATTGTTCCAGATCGTATGCATCATAGAAGGCCAGCCTTTTTTAATGGCAAGGTTGCCCATCCGGTATGGCGGAAGTTCATTTCCTGCATTATCCACAATCGCCGCTTCTACGCCTGGAATCGGTTTTCCCATCGAGCCTGGCTTGATGTCCATGCATGGATAATTACAAATCAGCTGTGCACCCGTTTCTGTCATCCACCAAGTGTCGTGAATTCGTTTGCCAAAAACAGCATCTCCCCAGCGAATGACTTCTGGATTAAGAGGCTCTCCCACACTTAAGACATGGCGGAGCGAGCTGAGGTCATATTTTTGAATGAGGTCATCACCTGCCCCCATGAGCATTCTAAAGGCGGTCGGGGCACTGTACCAAACGGTTACACCGAGTGATTCAATGGTTTCATACCACGTATCAGGATTAAACCGGCCGCCTAAAATCACATTCGTCGCCCCATTTAACCACGGTGAAAAAATACCGTACACTGTGCCTGTAACCCAGCCCGGATCAGCTGTACACCAGTAAACGTCATCTTCTTTCAAGTCAAGCACCCATTTACCAGTCTGGCCTTGCTGCACCATTGCACCATGGACATGAAGCACACCTTTTGGCGTACCAGTAGATCCTGATGTGTAATGAAGAAGGAAGCCGTCTTTTTCATCCATCCATTCAATTTCAAGCTCCTTTGCTGCCTCCTCAAACGCCTTTTCATAGTGAATTGTCCGGACGCCATCGACGTCTTCGTTTTCACCGCCGACAATGATGACAGATTCAAGCTTCGGAAGCTCTGCAAATGGAATTCGCTCAAGCAAATCCGGTGTTGTTACGATCACCTTTGCCTCACTATTTTCTAAACGGTCTTTGACGGCGCCTTCCATAAATGCCTCAAATAACGGACCGACGATCGCACCAATTTTAACTGCGCCAAGCAGAAGAAAATAGAGCTCAGGTGATCTTGGCATAAAGATAAACACGCGATCCCCTTTTTCCACATGCGCCTTTTCTCTGAATAGATTTCCCGCTTTGTTTGTGTTGATTTTCATATCCCTGAACGTATACTTTTCATCCCGCTGTGAATCTTTGTAGTGAAGCGCCACCTTGTTCTGACGAAACGAGTCCGCATGTTTGTCAATCGCTTCATAGGCTGCATTTATTTTTCCTGTTTCATACCAGGAGAAGTTTTTTCTTGCTTCCTCCCATGAAAAATCTTTGTATGCCTGCTCATAATCATTTAAATGATAATCCCCTTTTACTGATGGTAGCGTTTCCAATTTCATCAAACAGTCCCCCTTTGCATACGTTTACAATGACCATTATAGTATAGATGACTTTTTTTCTCAATTTTTAAAAAACTTCTGATGAAACCGTTTTAAATCTTGCAAGATTTAAGATAGAATAGAGACGACTCACTAGAATTAGGGGCGGTGGATACGTGGAGCATCCTAAAACTTATTATTCAAAAACAATTGAGCGAGAAACAGGTTCCATCCTGATTGAAGGACCGGTACCTGCATCAGCGCTTGCGAACTATACATTTCATGAAGGACTAACGGCATTTCGCACGCCTGAGGAACAGAAACAAGCACTTGTTGAAATAGCAGATCTTCCAGAAGGACGTATTATCATTGCAAGAGTAAATGAGCTTGTCGTAGGCTACGTCACGTATTTGTATCCTGATCCACTTGAGCGCTGGTCAGAGGGCAAAATGGACAATTTAATTGAGCTTGGCGCGATTGAGGTCGCTCCTCCATTTAGAGGGTGCTCTCTTGGCAAGCATTTACTTGATGTGAGCATGATGGATGAGCAAATGGAGAATTACATCATCATTACAACTGAATATTACTGGCATTGGGATTTAAAGGGGACAAAGAAAAACGTTTGGGAGTACCGCAAAATGATGGAAAAAATGATGAACGCAGGCGGTCTTGTCTGGTTTGCAACAGACGAGCCAGAGATCAGCTCACATCCAGCCAATTGTTTAATGGCCAGAATTGGTAAACATGTGAGTCCTGATTCGATCGAGCGTTTCGATCGTCTTCGCTTCCATCAGCGTTTTATGTATTAACGTTCAATTCGTTTTTTGGCAAAGCAAAGGGGATTGGTAAACAATGATGATTGAACAAATTATGGAGCGTGATGTGATCACGCTGCGAAAAACCGATACGATTGAAGAAGCCATTCAAAAAATGAGTGCACACCACATCCGGCATATCCCGATCGTATCTGATCAAGGATCTGTCATTGGGATGGTGACAGACCGGGATATTAAAAATGCCAGTCCAAGTATTTTTGAAACAGAGAAAAGGAAGCTCTTTATTCAGCGGCCAGTAGAAGAGATCATGGTATTAGAGACGATCACTGCTCACCCGCTTGATTTCGTTGAGGAGATATCAAGTGTCTTTTTTGAGCACGGAATTGGCTGTCTTCCAGTGGTGAGACGCGGAAAACTTGTAGGCATTATCACAAAGACAGATCTGCTTCGTACTTTTGTAAGACTGACAGGTGCAGATCAGCCTGGATCGCACTTAGAGGTTGAAGTGGAGCAGATGACAGAAGGCCTCGCAGATATTACGGCCATTTTAAAGGAGCAGCATATTCAAATGCTGAGTGTGCTTGTGTACCCGCATGCCAATGAGGCTTCTAAAGTGCTCGTATTCCGCCTTCAAACCATTCATGCAGATCATGTGACGAAGCTGATTCGCGCAAAAGGCTATAAGGTGCTCTGGCCTATGGAGCAGACGATCAAATGAAGGAAGCGACCTTTGTTTTTTCACCATCTTTTCAAACGTACCAATTTAACCAAGATCATCCCTTCAATCAGCTTCGTGTCTACTTAACTTATGATCTTCTTCAAAAAATGAAGGCGTTAACAGAGGATGAGATCGTCGCACCGCGTATGGCTACTCTGGAGGAATTAAAGCTCGTCCATACAGCAGATTATATCCAGGCTGTGCAGCGGGCAAGTGAAGGAAAGCTGTCTACAGCAGAGGGTGAACGATACGGTCTTGGCACTGAAGATACACCGATGTTCGCAGGCATGCATGAGGCGGCATCTCTCCTTGTTGGCGGAACATTAACTGCGGTTGATCAAGTGATGCTCGGTCATTCGCAGCATGCACTCAATCTTGGCGGCGGGCTTCACCATGGATTCAAAGGGCGTGCATCTGGCTTTTGTATTTATAATGACAGCTCTGTGGCGATTCAATATATTCAAAAGACATATGGCGCTAGAATTTTATATATTGATACGGATGCTCATCACGGCGATGGTGTCCAGTTCAGCTTCTATGACGACCCAGAAGTATGTACGGTGTCCATTCACGAAACGGGACGCTACTTGTTCCCTGGAACCGGACAAGTACAGGAAAGAGGTCACGATAAAGGCTATGGATACGCTTATAATATTCCGCTAGATGCATTTACGGAAGATGAGTCGTTCCTCGAAGCATATCGAACAGCAGTGACTGAGATTGCTGCTTTTTTTAAACCAGATGTGATTTTGACGCAAAACGGGGCAGATGCACACTACTATGATCCGTTAACTCATTTATCTGCCACCATGAAAATATATGAGGAAATTCCTAGACTTGCCCATGAGCTTGCGCATCAATATTGTGACGGCAAATGGATCGCTGTTGGCGGAGGGGGATATGATATTTGGCGCGTCGTTCCAAGAGCGTGGAGCCGCATTTGGCTTGAAATGAAAGGCATTACACCGCCAGTTGAGCTGCCTCAGGACTGGATTCAGGCATGGAATAAACAATCGCCTGTTACCCTTCCATCCACGTGGAGAGACCCTGACGATTTATATCCACCGATCCCAAGAAAAGCAGAAATCACAGAAAAAAATGCACAAACAGTAGAAAAAGCACTTATGCCTGTTAGAAGAGAAAAGAAAAAGGCATAAGAAAAGCAGGCTATCCCTCATAAGGTAGCCTGCTTTTTTTGCTTTATTTCGTTGATTGTCTTTCTTCAATTCTGTGCGGAAGCTCAACAATTTGATCGTCCACTTGTTCTTTGTTCATCAGCTTTGTGAGCAATCTCATCGCAACAGCACCAATATCATATGTCGGCTGTACCACTGTTGTCAGCTGAGGACGCACCATGAGAGAAAGTCTTGTGTTATCAAAGCCAATCACTTCTAAGTCTTCAGGAATGGATACCCCTCTGTCTTGTGCTCCATGAATGACACCTAGAGCCATTTCATCTGTAGCTGCGATAACAGCTGTCGGCTTGTCAGACTGCTCAAGCAGATGAGCAAGTGCTTCAATTCCAGAATCATAAGAGTAATCGCCTTCAGCGACGAGCGTATCATCAAACGCTATGCCCGCTTCTTCAAGCGCACGCTTATAACCTGCAAGCTTTCTCACGGAATTAATTGGTTCTGACATTGGACCAGAAACAAACGCAATTCGTTTATGTCCTTTTTCAACTAGCAGCTGAACTGAATCATAAATGGCCTGCTCATAGTTGATGTTGACAGATGGTGTTTGAGCTTGCTCTTCAACAGATGCTGCAAGAACAATCGGCACAGGAGAGCGCTTAAATTCTTCCACATGCACATCTGTGATATTTCCGCCCATAAAGACAATTCCGTCTACTTGTTTGCCAAGCATCGTATTTAACAAATGAAGCTCTTTATCAGTATTTTGATCTGAGTTGCTCAAAATGATGTTGTATTTATACATCGTAGCGATGTCTTCAATACCGCGTGCTAATTCCGAATAGAAGATACTAGAAATATCAGGGATGATGACCCCGACTGTCGTTGTTTTTTTACTTGCTAGGCCTCGAGCCACTGCATTCGGACGATAGCCAAGGCGATCAATCGCTTCAAGCACCTTTTTTCTTGTTGTTGGTTTTACGTTTGGATTACCATTTACTACGCGTGATACCGTTGCCATACTTACATTTGCTTCTCTTGCTACATCATATATTGTAACATTATTCACATAAATCACTCCTTCAAATACACTTCATATCTATAGCATTCACCAATTGGATAGAGACATGTCAGATACGAGGAAAATAATATCCTATTTGTCATTAAAACGATGAAAAGAGACACATAATTTTTCAATCTACATCAAAATGACATTCTTTTATGAAATTATACACGTTTTTTTGTCATATGAAAACGTTCCCTTTCTTTTTATAACTAAATTAAACAAACTTTAATCAGCTTGTTACCTGTAATTTGAATCATATTTCACAAAAAAACATCGAGAACGCCAGCTATGACAATGATCTTAGCAGATTCTATCGAATTTTAAAAATGAAAACATTGTGAACAAGCACTTTTTGGGCTTGCAATGTGCTTTCTTCCTTTCATTCCCAAACTTCATGGTATTTTCTCCATAAAAAAACCGCCGGGCAGTCATCCGGCGGCTATTTCTATCTATGATTACGCGTGAATGTTGACAAGTGGTCTTAACGCATCTAACCATTTTTCGAATTGTGGAATGTCCATTTGCTGCGCTGAGTCAGACAGTGCAACAGATGGATCTGGATGTACTTCTGCCATGACACCGTCTGCTCCAATCGCAAGAGCTGCTTTCGCTGTTGGAAGGAGAAGATCTCTACGTCCAGTTGAGTGCGTCACATCAACGAAGACTGGTAAATGTGTCTCTTGTTTCAAGATTGGCACTGCCGAGATATCTAGTGTATTTCTTGTCGCTGTTTCGTATGTGCGGATACCGCGCTCGCAAAGGATGATTTGATCATTTCCTTGGGCGATGATGTATTCAGCTGCATTGATGAATTCTGAAATGGTCGCTGCAAGACCGCGTTTTAAAAGAACTGGTTTCTTCACGGAACCGGCTTCTTTTAATAGCTCGAAGTTTTGCATGTTACGTGCCCCAATTTGGATGACATCGATATGCTCAATCGCTTCTTCAATATGAGCAGGATTGACAATTTCACTAATGACAGCAAGACCGTATTCATCCGCTACACGCTTTAGAATCTTTAGACCGTCTACACCAAGTCCTTGGAAGTCGTATGGACTTGTGCGAGGCTTAAATGCGCCTCCGCGAAGTAGTTTTAATCCCTGCTGTTTCGCTGCTGCCGCTACTTCTGCGACTTGCTCGTAGCTTTCAACGGCACATGGTCCAACGATGAAACGCTGCTTTCCATCACCGATCGCTTCCCCATTGATGTTCACGATTGTGTTTTCTGGTTTTTTCTTACGAGAAACAAGAAGTGCTTTGCTGTGGTCATCTTCTTGAAGCTCTAGACCTGCTTTGAAAATCTCTTTGAAAATATGCTGAATCGTTGAGTTTTCAAATGGTCCATCATTTTCTTCAAGAATTTGGTTCAGCATTGTGCGCTCTCTGACAGGATCATAACGGTTGACACCTTGCGCTTCTTTCGCTTTTCCAATTTCTTTTACAATGTTTCCTCTTTCATTGATCAGTTTTAAGATTTGAAGATTTAGTTCATCTGCCTGCTGCCTCAATTTTTCTAGTTCATTGTTGCTCATTTTTGTCATCCTTTCCTCTGCCTGCTCTCGCTTTTTATTTTTTCATTCTTTCATGATAGGGTTTATTATAAACAAAGATTTCGGAATTGTCACGAAAATTTTCTTTATTACCCAAACGCTTTTAAGCGGTAAAGTATTGTATGTAAGATTATAGCATACTTTTCGTTCAAGTAAACCTTTTTTTATAAAAAAAACGTCAGCCGCTGCTGACGTTTCTTTTACAGATTATGTTCAAGCGCTTCTTTTGTAATGCTTGAGTGGGATGCATGCCACTTCACTTTTCCACCACTAAAGACGAGTGCTTGAGGACTTTCGTGCTTTACACCCGATTTTTCAGCCACATAGGATGAAAGCTCTCTCGTGTTTTGAATTTGCAAGAAATACGTTGGCACCTCTTCATGTGCTGACGCAAATGCTTCAAACTCTTGAAAAGCCGCTTGGCTGATCGGACATGTCAAACTGTGCTTAAAAAAGACAAAGGTCCCATCTTGATTCGTTAGTTGATCAAACTGTTCTTCTGTTTCAATGAGTTGTTTTGACATGATGTTCTCCTTCTTCACTTTGAGCAGTGAGAGTTAGCCTTTAGTAGATTGCTCTACTTTTTCTTTGACATCTTTAATGCCGTCTTCAATTTCTGATTTTGCTTCTTGTGCTCTTACTTTTGCTTCATCTGCTACATCAGATGCTTCGCTTGCCAAATCCGCTGCCGCATCTTCTGCTTCATTTTTCACGTGATTAGCTTTTCCAGCCGCACGCTCTTTTATGTCTTTCACTTTGTCTAAAATCTGGTTTGACTGCTCTGCTACAAGCTGAGACAATTCAGATGTTTTATCTTTCGCAATCGTCACATATTCAGTGCCTTTTTCTTTTGCATCTGTTGTGAGCCGGTCTGTTTTTTCTTTTAACGCATTCGCTTGGGTGTTCAAATCATCGCGAAGCTCTTTCCCTGACTTCGGTGCTAAAAATAATGCTGTTGTTGCACCAACAATTCCACCAATAAGTGTTCCGATCAAAAAGTCTTTGCTATTGATTCCGTCTTTGCTCATGATTATTCCTCCTATGCGAATATGGTTTATTTTTGGTGTTTACGCTGTTTCCATTTTTTATAAATTTCAAGTGCTGCGTTACTCCAGCTTACCACATCCGTCACTTTTTCTTGATTTCTTTCAACGGATGAAGAAACCGCACCAGCTGCCTGCTTTATGCTTGTATTAAATTGGTTGATCGAGCCGCCAATTCCCTGCACCGCATCCACAACTGTGCCTAGTTTTGCTGATTTGTCTTGAATATCTTCAGCAAGCTGATTCGTCTTATGTAGCAACTGTGCTGTCTCTGTGGTGATGCCTTGCATCTGACCTTCAAGACCCTCTAAAGTTGATGCAACATTCTTTAATGTCAGCTGTAAGGATTTTAATGTTTTGGACAAATAGATGACAAGAATGAGGAAAGCAATTGCGATCAGTGCAACGCTTAGATATAGAATAATAATCATCTGATACCTCCTTTGCTGCGGGCATATTCAATTCATTACCCTCTCGTTGTATCATTCAAACATCTTCTAGAATGACCGATTGAATAATAATTCTACACTTATTCGCTAATTCCTGTCCACAGCGAACGAAAAAAAGCGGCAGATGTTGACACATTTAGCCCATTTGTCACATTTTATTCAAAATAAAAAAAGTGCCGTTCAACACGGCACTTTTCGTTTAAGCATTTATACAGCGACTTTTTCATAAGCACGCAAATATTTTTGAATGTCTCCTGCTCCCATAAAGATCAGAATCGCATCTTCGTGCGCTTTCAGCACAGATGTGTCTTCTTCCTCAATCAATTGGGCCTGCGGGATTTTTTCTCGTAAATCTTCAATGCTCAGCTTCCCAATGTTTTCACGGGCTGAACCGAAAATATCACAAAGGTAGACATAGTCGGCTTTCTTTAGACTGTCAGCAAATTCACTTAAGAATTGCTGTGTACGAGTGAACGTATGAGGCTGGAAGACAGCCACAATATCACGGTCCGGATATTTTTGGCGAGCTGCTTCAATCGTGACCTCAATTTCAGTTGGGTGATGTGCATAATCGTCAATTAAGACCTGCTCACCGACCACTTTTTCATTAAAGCGTCGTTTCACACCGCCAAATGTCGTTAATGCGCCTTTGATAAGCTCTACATCAATGGACTCATAGTGACATAATGCAATGACAGCTAACGAGTTGAGGACATTATGATTTCCGTAGGCAGGAATGTAGAAGGTATCATAAAACGTATTGCGTACAAATACATCAAATGTGGTGCCTTCCGTATTTTTCACAACATTGCGTGCCTGGAAATCATTTTCTTCGTTGAAACCGTAGTACACAACAGGTACCTTCGCTTGAATCTTTGGCAGATGCTCATCATCACCGCAGGCAATAATAGCTTTTTTCACTTGAAGCGCCATGTTTTGAAACGCATCAAACACGTCATTAATATCTGAGAAATAATCAGGGTGATCAAAATCAATATTGGTCATGATCGCATAGTCTGGATGATAGCTGAGGAAATGCCTGCGGTATTCGCATGCTTCAAAGACAAAATACTCACTGTTTTCTTTCCCCATTCCAGATCCATCACCGATTAAGTATGAAGTTGGTTTCGCTGCCTGCATGACGTGAGCAAGCAGTCCTGTTGTCGATGTTTTGCCATGAGCACCAGTAATCGCAACGTTTGTGAATGAATCCATGTATTCTCCAAGGAATTTATGGTAACGAATGACAGGAATCCCTTCAGAAAGGGCACGTTCAATCTCAGGGTGTGTATCAGGGAATGCATTTCCTGCGATGACCGTCATCCCTGGCTGAATATTATCTGGGTCAAATGGTAGAATTTTAATATTTCGTTCTTCTAATGCTTTTTGTGTAAAGATATGTTTTTCGATATCCGATCCTTGGACAGTATACCCAGTATCATGAAGAATTTGGGCCAGTGGACTCATACCTGTCCCTTTTATTCCAACAAAATGATAAACAGTCATAATTGTACCTCCAACAAACGTCTATCTGACTTACAGTATATGACGCTCATTTCAATTTGCAACTTGTGATTTTTGCCTCTAGCTGATCACAGATCGCAGCTCCAAATAAAGATTTTTTTCCGATCTTCCTATTCTAATCAATATTAACTATGATTAGTATCCGACAACTTTCCCATTTCTAACACCTGCTTCCGCTTATTTTACATAAAAAAGCGTTCTGGCAGACATGCGAAAAGCGTCCAATTACAAAATTGCACCTATGTGCTATCATACCATGTTTATAAAAAAAATGAAGTGGTTTGTTTAGATCAACTGTTCTAAGTCACTCAGCGTCATGAGCACTTCTCTTGGCTTACTGCCTTTCGCACCAGAGATCATCCCCTCACGCTCCATCATGTCAATCAGTCTGGCTGCACGATTGTAGCCAATTCTAAATCTTCGCTGCAAACTTGATGTGCTGGCGCTATTCTGCTCGATGGCAAAACGGCAGGCATCCATAAACAATTCATCTTCGTCTGTAATCGCAGAGCCTTGGAGCATTAGTTCCTCCTGTTCAAAAAGGAACACTGGCTTACGCTGCTTTCTCACATGTGCTACCACTTGATCAATCTCACGGTCTGATACAAAGTTCCCTTGCAGCCTTGTCGGCTTGCCGGAGCCATTTTCTAAGAAGAGCATGTCTCCTTTTCCGAGAAGCTTTTCTGCACCTGCCATGTCAATAATGGTTCTTGAATCAACCTGACTTGAAACAGAAAACGCAATTCTTGTTGGGATATTGGCTTTAATGAGACCTGTAATGACATCCACAGACGGTCTTTGTGTCGCAATCAATAAGTGAATGCCGCATGCTCTTGCTTTTTGTGCAATTCGGCAGATGCTTTCTTCGACTTCATTTGGGGCGACCATCATTAAATCAGCCAGCTCATCGATCACCACGACGAGATAAGGCAGTTTTTCACCCATTTGTTTTTCTTTCACAAGCTCATTGAATCGTTTAATTTCTCTCACGCCAGAGTGTGCAAACAGTTCATAGCGTCTTTCCATTTCATCCACTACCCATTTCAGAGCAGCAGTTGCTGTCTTGGCATCCGTAATGACAGGACTCACAAGATGCGGAATGTGATTATACGGCGCTAATTCAACCATTTTAGGGTCAATTAAGAGCATTTTTACTTCATCTGGTGATGCTTTAAACATTAGGCTCACTAAAATCGTATTAATGCAGACGCTTTTTCCTGAACCAGTTGCTCCGGCAATTAAGCCATGCGGCATTTTTTGCAAATCAACCACGACGGGCTGGCCTGAGATATCTAATCCGAGTGCCGCTGTTAAAGGAGATGGATTGTCTCTAAACACACTGCTTCTGATCATTTCTCTTAAGAACACCATTTTACTGTGCAGGTTTGGCACTTCGATCCCGATCGTGTTCTTTCCTGGAATCGGTGCTTCAATTCGAATATCCTTTGCGGACAAACTAAGTTTAATATCATCTGACAGGTTCGTGATTTTGTTCACTTTGACACCTGGTTCTGGATGTACTTCAAACCTTGTCACAGAAGGTCCCTGTGTGACATGAACCACACTTGCTCTTACGTTGAAATTTTTAAGCGTCGCATTGAGCAGCTCAGCCCGCTCTTTCACCCATGTGCCGTCCTCTTCTTTTTGAGCTGGCGGTACGTCTAAAAGGGCGAGACTTGGAAAAACATACCCTTGTGTATCGGCTGCTTTCTTTTGCCCTTGCACGCGCTGATCGCTTTTTAACATCATGACATTAAACGGAACCGTAGAGGTTTGACCGCTTGCGCGTTGTGGCTGCGGAGATGTCTGTTTTGGTTCTTCTTTCTTGACTTCGTGCGTTTGTTCTTGCTGCTCTGTCTGCTCTATGAGCGTTTCTGCCGGTTCAGATGCAGTTTGTTCCTCTGTTACTTGTTCTACTGGCATCACTTGATCTTCTTCAATTTCAGCTTCTTGAACCAGCTGATCTTCCTGCAGGTCATGTTTGACTGGCCCAGCTTCTTCAAATGCTGCCGCTGGCGCTTCTTCTTGTATGTCGTCTAGTGGATCAGCTTCTAGTTCTTCCACCGGTTCTGCTGAAATGTTTTCTGTTAACACCGCTTCTTCTGATGGAATGTCTACTTCCATTTCAATTGCAGGCTGTGAAGGTTCCGGTGTTTCGAAGGTCAACATCTCTATTTCCTCAGTATGATCTTCAAACTGATTGACAGGCTCGCCTTTTATTTCTTCGTCATTGCTTGAGGCAGCCTGTTCCGGCTCAGACTCAACCTGCTGCTTCTGATAGACTTCTGCTTGCTGCTTATGTAAATCAGCTTCATGATGATCTTCTGGCTCATTTTCTTCTGGCTGGATGAACGGCTCGTCAGTTAAACGTTCCATCGTCGATTGAACATGATCTTGATAAGCGAGTTCCTCTTGCAATATATGCGGGGTTACTGCTGGCTCTTTGTCCGTTCTCTCTTCTGCTGACGCTGAAACCATTTCCTTGATACGTTTTTCTTTCTGTATAGACGGGATGTTCATTTGCTGCCTGACATTCCGTTCACGCTCTGCCTCTTCTGATAACAGTGTGACACGCTGCGCCGTTTCTTCTGCTGCTTTCCTTTGAACTGAAGCTGCTTCTTCTTTTGCATCTGCCCTTTTTGGACGCATATCCTGATGATAGCCATAGATCGGTGATGGAATTTGCTCTGGTTTGAAAGGCTTTTTATTCATATCAGGCTGAAGCGTTTGTTTAGGCTGATAGGTTGTCTGCTTTGCCTTTGGCTGGCTTGGTTTCACGCGTCTTCTCTCCTGCTTCACTCCATCACGCTGAGGTTCATCTGGAACGAGAGGAAAGCGAAAGTTGCCTTTTGGATATTCATAATACACTTTCGTATCTTCGATTTTTTTATATTCTTTATGCTGTTCAAAAGCTGGCTGCTTTGGTGCAGCTAGATCTTCTTCAGGTCTTGTAGCTTTTTCTTCTTTCTTTTCTTCTCCTAAAAATACACTAAAAAATTTATCTAACCAACTCATCATTTATCACTCACTTTAACTCCCCTTACGTTTTCTTGGGCGATTTTTAGTATACCATTGCTTTTTCATGCAGAAAAGCGAGAAAAGTGCCGCTTTATGCTGTTCATGCTGTTGTAGATGAAAAAAAGTCACTAAGTACGTACTTAGTGACTTTTGGTATAACACATTCTTCGCTCCTATGTGCCCGTTTATGGGAGGTTAAGCTTTAAAGGGTTCGCCAGCTTGGCGGCTTCCATCTAAAACAAGAATCCCTTTTTCAGCAGGTGCGTCTGGAAGATCTAACTCTTTCGCTGAACAGATCATGCCGCTTGATGGAACGCCTCTTAGCTCAGCATCTTTGATGACCATACCGCTTGGCATCACTGCACCGACCTTCGCAACCACGACATATTGGCCTTGGTCAACGTTTGGTGCACCGCACACGATTTGTAAGGTTTCATCGCCCACATCGACTTGGCAAATGTTTAATTTATCTGCATTCGGATGCTTTTCTTTTTCCTTCACATAGCCGACAACAAATTTTGGTGATAGATCCACAGTCAACGTTTCACTGACACCGTTGCGGTTTAAAATTTCATTGATATCTTGAACAAGGGTTTCAGAAAGCGGGACAGATCCGTTTTCTTCAATTTTCATGTAAGTGGATGCATTGAAGATATTAAAGCCTGTTGTTTCTTTTGTTTCTTGATTGAAGATTCGTACAACATCTCCAAACGTCTCATGACCTACTTCTTCTCTCGTTACATCTTTCAATGAGATAAGGAGTGTGTCGCCTACACCTTCTGCATTATAAAAAACGTTCATTCTTCAAAATTCCCTTCTACTGCTGTTTTGGTCTGCTTTTTGCAAGTATAAAGATCGGTTCGAGCTTACCCTCATCATATAAAAATGACAATGCGGTAATCGGAACCGTGCCGCTGGCGAAGAAGCTCATCGACATCTGTCCTAAAATATCATAGCCTGAATCATTGCGAACATCTGCAATGATGAATACATCTTGATGGGGAACAGAAATCGCCATCTGCCCTTCTATTTTTTGCGCGTATTCTTGTAATAACGATTCATTTAAAAGTCTGCTGGCGTCATACCCGTCATTTGCACGGAAGAAATAAAACCGGTTGCCTGCCACTTCATCCATTTTCACTACAGTTTCAAGCGAACGGACGTTGAAGCTTGCGGTTTCTCTGATTCGCTCTTTTGTCCAGTTTTCCTTTTGAAGCATCTTTTCATCAATTAATCGGTAGGTGCTTCCAAGATCAAGTGCATAGTAGATTCTCGTTTCTGCTGTATGCTCATCAAACACGAGCGGAATCCCATCACTTGATGCCTCAGGAAAGGAAGTAGAACGAATCACCGGATAGATCTGCTTTTCTTTTCCTGAGATGTGCTGCGCTTCGCCTTTCATGGCACTAAGCGCTTCTTTCACATAATAAACAATCTCATCGATTGTTTCATCAGGCTTTACTTCCCACTTTGCAATAATTGGCGGGAGCTCTAGTGTGATGCCTTTGCCTGTTTGTTTATCTTCAATACGAAGCGTATCTTTTTCCCGGTCAAACTCGTGTGACCAGCTGTTGTTCGTCAGACGGCTTTTGAGTTCATTCGCAAGCTGTCTTGATGTCATTTTTGCCATCGTTTTAGACTCTCCTTTCGTTATTTAGAAAGAGAATCTGTTAAAAATGCTTCAATCTCTTCCTTTGTCTTACGATCTTTGCTGACAAAGCGGTTAATCTCTTGTCCGTTTTTAAAGACTAAAAAGCTTGGAATACCATAAATTTCCCACTCTGCACAAGTGTCAATGAACTTGTCTCTATCGACATAGAAGTACTCAAATTCTGGGTAGTTTGCTTCAAGCTCTGGCAAGAATGGCTCAATAAATGTGCAGTCCGGGCACCAGTCAGCCGAAAATAGCAATACGGTTAAGTCTTCTTGAATCACTTTTTGTAATTCTTCGTTTGATTCAATTTTTTTCATGTTTCATTCCTCCAGTTTGTATGGTTAAATCTCCGAATTGTATATAGCCTTTCTTTCTCATCCATTCTGATACTACCAAACTAATCACTGCCGGGCCAACGATATGCAAGAGAGCGATCGCCAGAAATACAGATGGATGAAACCCCATGACTGTCAGCGTCATGAGCTGTCCAACAAGGCCGCTCGTTCCCATTCCCGCTCCTGCCGCATTATTGACCATCCCAAAGCCAATAATACCAATTGGCGCGAGAATCAGACCAGCAATCGTCGGCGGAATCAGGATGAGGGGGTTTTTCACAATATTCGAAAGCTGCAATTTTGACGTTCCAATGCCGACAGCCGCAAGACCGCCAAAGCGATTTTCTCTAAAGCCTGCAGCGGCAAAGCCGACCATTTGAGCACAGCAGCCAATCGTTGCAGCACCAGCAGCTGTTCCGCTTAAGTCAAGCATGAGCGCAAGTGCAGCACTTGAGATCGGAGAACTGAGAGCAAGTCCAACAATGGTCGCTACCAGCATGCCCATGATCAGCGGGCTTTGGTCTGTCCCCCACATGATGAGCCTGCCAAGCCCTGTCATCATGGCTTCAATCCCAGGTCCGATCAAAGCAGCGGTGAAAAAGCCAGTGATAATGGTGACAAGCGGCGTTAAAATAATATCAATTCTTGTCTCTCCACTGACCAGTTTGCCGAGTTCCACACCAATTAATGCTGAGGCAAAGCTTCCCGCAGGTCCCCCAAGCTCTGCTCCTGCAGCGCCTGAGACAACACTTGCAAAAATGATCAAAGGAGATGCATGTAAACGGTACGCAACCGCTACGCCGATCGCCGGTCCCATGAGCCCCATGGCGAGGGTTCCCATTTTAATGATGAGTGGAAGTGATAACAGACCGCCTGCTGTTTTTAAAATCAGACCTACCACTAATGTAGCAAATAGACCTAAAGCCATATAAGAAAGTGCATCAATGAAATACACCTTTGGCGAAAGGGAGATCCCCTTTCTTTTTAAATAAGTCATCAACGTCGTCTTCCTGCTTTCTCATAGGAAAGACGAAGAGGCCTGTCCTTCCCATTATATGTAGTATTCTTACGATGAAAAATAGTCTCTACCATGAATATCATAATCATATTTTTTTTGCTTTATCAAGCACTTCTTGTGTAACATGAAAAGAAACAGGACAAACCTTTACTAAGTTTGTACAAAAGGAGGAGATCGTTATGCAATTAACTGTCTATTTAGCTGGAGAAATTCATAGCCAGTGGCGTGATGAAATCAAGGAGAAAAGCCAATCTTTGAAGCTGCCAGTGACATTTGTCGGTCCAATGGAAAATCATGACCGCTCAGATAACATCGGTGAGGATATTTTAGGTGAGCAGCCGGATGCCATTTTCAAAGATGATGCTGCTTCTGATTTGAACAATTTTCGTACTGAAATTTTATTAAACAAAGCTGATGTCGTCATTGCGCGCTTTGGTGAGAAATATAAACAGTGGAACACAGCCATGGATGCATCTGCTGCGATTGCAAAAGGTAAACCTCTTATTTTAATCCGTCCAAAAGAGCTGCACCATCCGTTAAAGGAACTATCAAACAAAGCGAATATCACTGTGGAAACCGTGAACCAAGCGATCAAGGCGTTATCTTATGTGTTTGAACAGCAATAATGAAGAAGGCTGCTCTCATTGAAGAGGCAGCCTTTTTCTATCACATTTATACCTGTTGATAAATAGAGTCCACTGTGCTTTGATCACAATTTTTGACAAGGCGGACAATTAACTCTTTTGCCGCTGCGTAATCATCCACATGCAAAACAGAATGACTTGTATGAATGTAGCGTGCGCAAACTCCGATCACAGCAGAAGGTACACCTTGGTTTGAAATATGAACACGTCCAGCGTCCGTACCACCCGGTGATACGAAATATTGATATGGAATGTTGTTTGTCTCAGCAGTATCAAGCACAAAGTCTCGCATTCCGCGGTGCATGATCATTGTCCGATCAAAAATACGCAGAAGTGCACCTTTTCCAAGCTGGCCGAACTGTGTTTTGTCACCTGTCACATCGTTTGCAGGACTCGCATCTAAAGCGAAGAAAAGATCTGGCTGAATCATATTCGCAGCTGCCTCAGCTCCTCTAAGTCCTACTTCCTCTTGAACAGTTGCTCCTGAATACAGCTGACATGAAAGTGATTCGTCTTTTAATTCTTTTAATAATTCAATCGCAAGGCCGCAGCCATACCGGTTATCCCATGCCTTCGCTAAAATCTTTTTTGGATTCGCCATTGGGGTAAAAACCGTTGCAGGAACGATTTGCTGTCCTGGGCGAACGCCAAGCTCTTTTGCCTCTTCTTCACTGTCTGCACCAATATCGATGAGCATATCTGACGGCTTCACAGGTTTGCTTTTTTGTTCTGGTGTGAGAAGGTGAGGAGGTGTACTAGAGACGACACCAGGAATTGGCCCGTGATCGGTATGGACGTCCACACGCTGCGCCAGCATGACTTGACTCCACCAGCCGCCAAGTGTTTGAAAACGAATCATACCGTTTTTCGTAATCGATGAGACCATGAATCCGACTTCATCCATATGACCCGCTACCATAATTTTCGGTGCGTTTTCCGGCCCCTTGCGTACGCCAAACACTCCGCCAAGACGGTCTTGAATGAGTTCATCAGAATATTTCTCAAGTTCCTTTTTCATAAAAGCACGCACATGGTGCTCATTTCCTGGAGTTCCCTGTAATTCTGTTAAATTTCGGAAAAGTGACAATGTTTCTTCGTTCATTCTACAGTTTACCTCGTTTCTATGTAATGACCATATATATTCCTATAAAAATGACACTCACTTTATACTATAAGAATTCTTTCGGTTTTCCAAGTATCTCTCCAGAAATTTTGAATATGCTTTCAAGTATTCGGATTCCTTAACATCAATGGACAAGTTTTGTATAATGGAAAAAACAGCAATACGGAGGTGCAGCACGTTGAAGTTAAAACATGTTCTGATTGGGGCGAGTATTGGCGTAGCCGCTGCAATTGTTGCAAAGAAAGTATTTTTCCCTACGTATATCTCGTCTGAAAAAGCATTAAAAATTGTGAAATCTGCTTTTAAACAGCGCGGCCCGATTGATGGCTCTTGGATTTATACTGTACCAGAACCGTATACCGTAAATGGCGAAACGATTGATGTATACAAATCTGGCATTACCCGCTCTGCCTTTGGCGAGCTTGAACAGTATGAAGTGATGATTGATGCCAAAACAGGCATGATCGTTGATGTGATTGATTCTGTTGCTTGATCAAGAAAGCTTCGCAAAGACGTGTCCTTGCGAAGCTTTTTTTATATGGCTTTGATTTTTTTGTACACAGGATGCCACATAGCGTCCTGCACAGCCTGAATGAGATCATCAGGCGTTTCTTCTGCTATTCCTTCATCAATTGCCGCCTGTGCCACACGGACGGCAACTGTCGCTGAAACGGTTCGAAGCTGATCAACACTTGGCAGCATCGCTGCACCCGGCTTCCCAACATTGACCATGCTTGCAATGGCTTCAGCACTCGCAACAAACATACTGTCTGTCATCAGCCTTGCTTTTGACACAATTGTGCCTAGACCAAGACCTGGGAAGACAAGGGCATTATTCGCTTGTCCAATTTCATATGTGACGCCGTCATATTCGACAGGATCAAATGGGCTTCCCGTTGTCACAAGAGCGCGCCCTTCAGTCCACTTAATCAGATCTTCCGGCTTTGCTTCTGAAAGAGGTGTCGGATTCGACATCGGTAAAATTGCAGGGCGCTCCACGTGTGACGCCATTTCTTTCACAATTTCTTCTGTAAATGCTCCTCCGACAGTCGAGGTGCCAATTAAAATCGTTGGTTTCGCCTGTTTGACGACCTCTAATAGATCAATCGAATGCTTTGGACCATTACGCGCATAATCTTTTACTTCGTCAGAACGCCTTGCATACGGTTTTTGAAATGGCTGAATGTCGGGTGAATCATCTGTGAGCAGCCCCGTTTTATCAATACACCAGAAATGATCGTAGGACTCCTCTTCTTTGACTCCATCTCTGACAATGGCATCACGGATTTGCTCAGCTATGCCAATACCTGCCGTACCCGCTCCAAAAATGACGATCCGGTGATCTTTCAGCGGAACCTTCGAAGCTTTTGCACATGCCAGAACTGCAGCAAGTGAAACGGCACCAGTCCCTTGAATGTCATCGTTAAATGTACAAATACGGTCTTTATATTTTTCCAATATTGCACGGGCATTCTTTGTACCAAAGTCTTCCCAGTGAAGGAGTGCATTTGGGAAAGTAGCACGGGCAAGCTCGACATATTGATCAATGAACTGATCATAGCGCTCTCCTCGAACGCGGGAATGCTGATTTCCAACATAAAGCGGATCATTCAAGAGACTTTCCTGGTTCGTTCCGGCATCAAGCACTACTGCCAGCACGCGGCTGGGATCAATGCCTGCTGCAGCTGTATAAACAGCAAGTTTCCCAACTGAAATGGCAATTCCGCCAACGCCCCAGTCTCCAATGCCTAAAATGCCTTCTGCATCAGTTGCAACGATCAAGTCAATTGATTCATCGACACCATAAGAAGCAAAAATCTCTTCCATGCCTTCCAGATCATCAATCGATAAATAAAGCCCTCTCGGCTTTCGATACTCATGGCTATAACGCTGAATAGCCGTTCCTACAGTCGGCGTGTAGACAATCGGAAGCATTTCCGCCAAGTGCTCATTAAGTAATTTGTAAAAAAGCACTTCGTTTCTATCATGGAGTGATGTTAAATACACATTTTTCCCTAGCTCATCCGGCTGTGCCTTAAACTGCTCATATGCACGCTTTGCTTGATCCTCTAAGGTTAAGACCTTAGGCGGAAGAAATCCCTTTAAACCGAGCTCCTCCCGCTCTTCCTTTGTAAATGCAACCCCTTTGTTTAAATAAGGGACTGACATGACTTCCATCCCTCTTAATGGTGTTTCGATCACATCACCTTGTACACGATAAAATTGGTTCACCTGCACTCTTCCTTTCACAAGTTCATTTTGTCGTTATTTTGTGTGAAAGGCGAAAAAAACATACAGATGATCTTTTATCTTCCTGTTTCTCTTTTGATTTCGTGTGTAATCTGCCCATCTACGTCCCATTTTACAGCACGATAAATGGCATCATGATAAAACAAGTACCATGCATTTTTTTCTTCAGCATACGCCTGCCACTTTTGCTTGGCTGGAATCGAAGTCATTGGGTAATCATCATATGCCAGAACCCAGAGTGGATTTTTATGAGCGTGTGTTGGCATGATATCAGCTAAATGAATCGCTGTTTCGCCCTCACTTGTGAGCGTTAAAATACTATGACCATTGCTGTGGCCGCCTGTATGATGCAGCTCGATTCCTTCTGTCACTTCGATGCTTTCTTCAAATGTGACGACTTGATCTGCCACAGGCTCCCAGTTTTCTTTCCAATATGTATTTCTTGAGCGAATGTTTGGTGCTCTCATTTCATCCCATTCGATTTTCGATGTGATGATTTTTGCCTGCTGAAAAACAGAAATGAGCTTATCGCCTTCACGTTTTGTTAATCCGCTGGCATGATCGAAGTGCAGATGTGTCATTAAAACGTAATCAATATCTGATGGGCGCAGGCCAAGGGCTGCTAGAGATTCTTCCAATTTGGTTTCCTCTGTCACGCCGTAATTGCGTTTTTGTTTATCCGTCAGCTTCCCTGATCCGATGCCGGAATCCACTAACAGATGAAGACCGTTCCACCGAATGAGAATTGGATCACAACGTAATTCAATTTGATTGCGGTCATTTACCGGGTATTTTTTCGACCATAATGGCTTTGGCACGACACCGAACATCGCACCGCCGTCCATGTGCGTATCTCCCCCGTTTAACCAAAACAGTTCCATTTCACCTATTTTCATTGTCTCCATTGCTGTCATCCCTCCTTTTTCTATCGTAGCAAATACAGCCAAAAATCGCATGCACCAATTTTTCATAAAAAAAGCTGACTGCAATTTTTCTTTGCAGCCAGCTTGATGTCACTTGTTATTCTGGGAATTTGACTTCTGATCGATAGATGGGTTGTCCCATAGACGAGAATTTCTCTTCATATTCAGTCATCACGTTTCCTTCTAAGCCGTCCTCATGTAAATCTAGGCTGACATACGTTAAAAGAAGGCCATAGGCAGAAAAACTTTTTAAGGAATATTCAAATAACCCGCGGTTATCTGTTTTGAAATGTAATTCACCGCCTGGACGAAGAATATGTTCATATCGCTCTAAAAAGGTTTTAAACGTCAATCTGCGCTTTTCGTGTCTTGCTTTTGGCCACGGATCAGAGAAATTCAAATACACCCGGTCAATCTCATTTTCCGCAAACACATCTGTCAGCGTCTCAGCATTGATATTCAAAAGCTTTACATTTTCAACATCTGTCTCTTTGATTTTATCTACTGCCGTCACAATGACACTTTTAAATAATTCAATGCCAATATAGTTGATATCAGGATGAAGCTTGCCCATTCCAGCAATAAAGCTCCCTTTCCCTGTCCCAACTTCGATATGGATTGGATGATCATTTCCAAACAGCTCATGCCATTTCCCTTTATATTGCTCGGGACTTGCTAAAGCAATATGAGCATTCTCAGCTAAGTAATCATCAGCCCATGGTTTATGTCGCATTCTCAATTTGATACACCTCTATTTTCTTTACATTTTATCAAGATACCATGAAACATAAAGACCCGCAAGACAGCATCTTCTATGTCCATATAAAAAGACCAGCCCTTCACTTGAGCTGGTCTGCCGCATGTATAAATTGGGCGCTGAATGCACAGTTTAACCTCATAAATGACACGCAGGAAAGGAGCATTCATATGGGTTTAAACCGTCAACATCAGCTTCAATTAATCAAAGATATTTTAACCGATCACCAGCTGGATTGCTGCGGGACTGTTGCAGAATATGAACAGGTGGGACGCGTGATTCAATTAATGCTGGCAAAAGAAGATCTGGATGCTGACATTCGTCAGCTGTTAACAGATATTTATGATTACAGCCAAAAGGGCACGTCTGTCAGTTCAATTGATGCACATATCGAGGAGCATCAATCACATCTGTCCGAGTGGGTCGAAAACATTCCACTGTCTTAATGGATGTTTAACCGTTTTAAAAGTGCATTTAGCTCCGCTTGCACTTCTTTTTGCGCCTTTTCATTTCCTTTTCTTTTATGCCAAACGACAAACGATACGGTTTCAGCGAGCACGTACCACGCCATGCGCTTTCGCAAATTGTCCGTCAGCGGGGCGCCGTACATAGAGAGCCAGCTTTCCCAGTTCTCTTCCTCAACATAATGGTATAAAAGCGGCCCAAGATCAATCGCTGGGTCTGCAATCATCGCCCCATCCCAATCGATCAAATAGAGCTGGTTTTCATCTGTCAGTAGCCAATTATTATGATTGAGATCACAATGACAGACGACCTTGTCCTCAAAATGGACAGCCTCCACATGCTTCTCTAAGTACTGGATGGCACGCGTGATGTCTTGTGAATCAATTTGCTCGTTTAATATGGACTGTTTCAGATGCATCAGAATGGATTCTGGGTCTAGAGAGTGCTTCTCTAATCGTTTCAGCATATCGAGCAATTCTTTTGATGTATGAATTTTTCTTAGCTGCTCTGCTACAGGACGATCATTCATGTCCTTTGGCTTCAGCTCTCTGCCGCTCAGCCAATGCTGTGCAGTAATCACATCTCCATTTTCCATACGTTTTGTCCAGACAAGCTTCGGCACAATGCCTTCAGCTGACAAAACCGCAAGAAACGGTGACGTATTGCGTTTTAAAAATAGCTTTTGGTCATTGTGTGTTGCGAAGTACGCATCTCCCGTAGCGCCTCCAGCAGGAGAGATGTGCCATTCGCTACCTAATATTTGTCCCAACCAGTTCATATCAATTTTCAACCCATCATTTCTTAAAATATTTTAAATCTTGCTTTTTTAGTCGACAAAATTCAGCCGATTGAGGATCAATTGGCTGTTTCTTTTTTTATTTATATGATCATAAAAACAAAAAGGACAGCTATTGAGAATGAGATGCTAAACAATAGCCGTCCTATAGATTTTATCGTTACCTTCTTATACTCGTCAAGCAAAACTAAAAAATCAGGACAAGAACCTTACGAAATGAGAGGCTTTTTTCATGGTTCTTTGACTGCGGATATACCGCAAGTTATTTAAGCACGTAATTTTAAGGATCGTTCACTTGCCTTCACAAAGACAGGCGTTGCGCCGATCACTTCTCCATCTGCGTGAAATAAGATTTTTTCATCTGCTTCTAAGTACGCTTCCACATGCTGAAACAGGGTAACCCCCTTCATCCCAAGGTGCTTTCGAAACACCATTGCACTTAGAAACAAAAGGACTTTGAATGGATTCAAATCTGTGACAACCATCGTTTGAAAACCTGGCTGCCTCGCACTTACTTCCGGCGCTGCTTCCAGCCCTCCCCCGTAATACGGGTGATTGCATACGATCACAAACCACACTTGGCGAAAGACTTTCTTCTCATTTTCAATAAATAGCGCAAGATCAAACGGCTTAAATGACCATAAAGAATGGAGAAATGACAGAGGGTAGATGATAAAGCCAAGCCCCAGCCGTTTCAGCCACTTTTTCCCTCTAAAATGCACCGTTTTCCTCAGCACATGTGCGTCAAACCCCACACCGATATGATTGAGAAAGAGAACTGATTGCGGACTTTCAGCATGATCTTGAAAGGAGCCGAGAGAAAATGTTTTGGTGAGCATTCTCTTTTGCTTTTTCACTTCTTTTAAGACATCGTGACGATGGATACCTAGACCCTTCGCAGCATCATTCCAATGACCAGCAGGGACAAAACTAAGCTGTACATGATCGATTTCCTTTAAGCCATTCAGTACTTCATGAATAGTGCCGTCACCGCCAATGACAATTAAGCGCTTCAGCCTGTCATCCTGCATGGCGCTGATTTGTCTTGCCAAAACTTCTGCATGGCCTTCATGCTGGGTGAGAAACGATCGATAAGAAACCTCCACCTTTTGTAATTCTTTCTCTATGCTCCTCCATGTGCGGAGTCCTTTTCCATGTCCTGCTTCTGGATTAACGATAAAGTACCATTCATTCATATATTAGCTCCACTCAGGTGTCATTTTTCGTGACCTTCCGTCATTTCTTTAATCGAGCCATTCCTGCCTTCTTTTGCTGTCTGATTCACCATAAGCAAGCAATGCCTTTGTCGCCTTAAATTGCTGATGCTTTGTCGGCGCCGTATTTTTCCGCTGCTTTTCAAACCACTCTTCTGCCTTCTTCTTATCGACAACCTCCATCCCGTATGGAACTTCAGGTAAATCAATATAAGAGGTTCGGCTGATGAGGATTTTTTTCACAGGAAGGTCTACACCACTTTGCTGTAAGATCTTTGATACGACGGTGCCAGAGCGCAGAAGGCTTGCGCAAGGATTCAAGACGGACTGTACAGCTTTCCCAGTCGCCCGTTTTTCCCAAAAACGTTCCTTCGTTCCGATATAGACGCTGTCTGGCTCGGCCTCTAAGAAGGATAAACAGATCACTTCGAGCGGCGTTATGAGTACCGGACATAATTCCATCTCAGCTTTTTGAATAAGCAGCACCGGTTTGTACATCACAAAATAAGAATCCGGAAGCTGTCTTGCAAGCATCCGCAGCTTTTCATCATATCGAATATGATGGGAAACGGTTGAAATATGTGAAATCGTCGAACTCGCCCATTTTAATTGCACTTCAAAGAGATGATCCTTAAAAAAGTGAATCAGCTTCGTTTCATCGGTAGGGACGTTTCTGAAAACCCCTTGCTCTATATCTGTCGGCTCGTTAAAAAGACGCAGGTCCCGTTCCTTTTTCATATCGGCTTCTTTTTGCTTTCTCTTTAAGGAGAATTTCTTTCTCTTTTCTTCCTCTTGTTCAGGCGCTTGTTGAGGAATTTGGTCAGCCGGTTGCTGCGCCTCCTCTTTTGAAGCCTTCTTTAATTCGTCCCATCTTTGTTTTTTCAACCGATTGAATTGATTGATGTAGTGATACGGGTCCTGTTCATATCGTGATATATAATCTTGGATTTTGATAATTTGCGCCATCTGCTGTTCACTCCAACTTCTAGAATCATTTATGTAGTGTAAATTGTTTGATTGCGTGATAACGAGGGGTTTCTTTCGGACGTATTTCAAATAAAGTGATACGAGAAACCTCCATCACATATGGCTCTTTGCGTAAAGGCGCTTGTTCTTCATAAAAGTCCTCTGCGTTCCATTTGCGCGCGATCGTCATATGCGGATGAAACGGTCTCTTTTCAACAGGGTGTCCTGCTGACAAGACGGCTTCTTTCACCTTTTCTCTTAAGTGCATGAGCGGCTCACTTTCATGAGGCTTTGCAAAAAAGACTCTCGGGCGCTCCTTCGCACCAAACTGCCCTACCTCATTCAGCTCTAGTAGAAACGCAGACGCTTCATTTGAAAGGATGTCAAGCAGCTGGATGATCTTTTTTAAACGCTCTTCTGGAATGGCGCCTAAAAAGACAAGGGTCACATGATAATCATGTGGTGCTGTCCATTTTTGAAAGAACAGTCCGCTCCTTTGATCAATGTCTTGTTTGATTTGATGCGCAAGTTGTTCAGGGATGTGAATTCCTATAAAATAATGACGGCTTTCTGACACATTATCACCTGTCCTTTTTTAACAAACTTTACGAATCCCCATTGATGATAGTATAACTAAAGAAATGCGTAATGAGAAGAAAGGGTGTCATCTGATGAAAGTTGCACAAAATATAGCTGAGCTGATTGGCGATACACCGCTTGTCAAATTACAGCGGCTTCAGCCAGAAAATGCGGCGGCTGTTTACTTAAAGCTGGAATCATTTAATCCCAGCGGAAGTGTAAAAGACCGCGCGGCTTACAATATGATCATCGAAGCAGAAAAACAAGGGAAGCTCACAAAAGGAGCAACCATTATTGAGCCTACGAGCGGGAATACAGGGATTGGTTTAGCCATGAATGCTGCCGCAAGAGGCTACAAAGCCATCCTTGTCATGCCTGATACGATGACAAAGGAAAGAATCAATATTTTGAAGGCATACGGGGCGCAGGTCGTCTTAACCCCAGGAGAAGAAAAAATGCCAGGCTGCATCCGCAAGGCTGAGGAACTGGCTGCTCAAATTCCTCACAGCTTTATTCCCATGCAATTTGACAACAGGGCGAACCCAGATGCACATAGAGGAACAACAGCGGTCGAAATTATGGAAGCTGTGAAACAACTTGGACAGCCTCTTGGAGCCTTTGTCGCAACAGCTGGAACTGGCGGTACTATTACAGGAACTGGAGAGGAATTAAAGAAGGCCTTCCCTCATTTGACCATCCGTGTGGCAGAGCCGAAGGGATCTCCTGTCTTATCTGGCGGGAAACCTGGGAAACATAAGCTCGTTGGCACAAGCCCAGGATTTATCCCCCATATTTTAAACGAGCACGTCTATGATGACATCGTGCAAGTAAGTGACGAAGATGCTTATCACATCACACGGCAGCTCGCTAAGCTTGAAGGAATTTTAGTAGGCCCATCCTCTGGGGCGGCTTGCTATGCAGCCATTGAAACAGCCAAGCAATTGCCGGCAGATCAAATCGTCATCTGTATGACAGCAGATACGGGCGAACGATATTTATCAAGTGATGTTTTTCAAGATTAAAAAAGGAACAGGGCGATGAATCCCTGTTCCTTTTTCTTCATTTCACGGTTAAGACGCTTTGACAAATTTCACCTCAGCCTGCTCCCCTGTGACGAGTAAAGCCTGTTCATCAGTAAGCGGGCATAAATTAAGCGTCTGCTGATGCTTCTCCATAATTAGCTGCGCAGCCTCGCCTAAATAGGCATTGTGCATATGCGGTACTGGATAGCGGCTTATTTCATTGAAGCCTTGAAATGATGAAAGCTCCGGTGCCTTCTTTTGATCATCCATCAGAGAGATATATTCAATGCTTGGCGCCATGATGATACTCCCCGCAGATTCTCCGATATACAGCTTGCCGTTGTTGATTTCTTCTTTCAACACGTTATCGAGACGATGCTTTCTTAATTCCTGCAATAAATAAAAAGTGTTGCCTCCTGAAACGTAGATCACATCATTTTGTTTGATCATCTGTGTGATCTCTTCAGCGGACTGTTCATCTATCTGCACAGTCTCAAGATGCATCCCTAATTGCTGAAAAGCTTCCTTCGCTGCCTCCACATAGTGTGTGACTTCTTCTATAGCACTTGCCGTTGGAAAGAAAGTCACGCGCTTTCCTTTTAATGATTCACCCGCAAAGTCAGACAAGAGAGAATAGCTGTCTTTGAATGAAGAGCATAGGAACATTTTTTTCACTGTGAATCCCCTCTTCTCTTTTACTATTTTGCTAATTCATACATGGCTTGTGCATATAGAGCGGTTGCTCTTAGTAAGTCATCAATTTCAATATATTCATCCTTTTGATGGGCGCAGTCAGGTCTTCCAGGAAATAGTGGTCCAAAGGCAACGCCAGCTTCTAAAGATCTCGCATACGTTCCTCCCCCAATGGCAATCAGATTAGCAGGGTCTCCCGTTTGTTCCTCATATACCCGCTGCAAGGTTTTCACAAGCGGATGATCTTTTGAGACGTGATGCGGAGGGCTGTCTTCGAATTTTAGAAGGGACGCCCCTTTTATGCTTTCAATTCCTTTTTTGACGTCCTTGCCGTCTGCTGTTACTGGATAGCGGACATTTAACCCTAGCTTTGCTTCCTCATTCTGTTTATAGCGGATTGTCCCAACATTCAACGTCAAATCTCCACTAATATCATCTTTGCAAGCAATTCCCAGCTTTTGTCCTCTTGTATCTTGATCAAATAAAGCGTTGATTTGGGAAGTAAAGGCAAGTCCCTGCTCATCTAATTCGTGTCCGCATAAGAAATTCGCCATATGAATGCCCGCATTTGTCCCATGCGCCGGCTCCATGGCATGAACGGATACCCCTTTTAATGTAAAATGCAGTCCATCTTCTGTGTTCTTTACCTTGCCAGATAATTGATGATCAGCAAGATAGGCTTCGAAGGCTGTTTTTAATGATTCAGCATCGTGTTCCTGTGCAGCAGTCACAGTAGCAGCTGCCTCATCTGGCACCATATTGAGCCTCATACCCGATGTAAATTGCTTCAGCGTATAGCGCTGATGATTCGCTGTTTGTTGATATGTAAATGACACAACCGCATCAATGATCCCTTTTTCCGCATGAATAATCGGAAAATCGGCATCTGGTGCAAATCCGATTTGCGGCATCGCTTCATGCTTGAAATAATGATCCACACAGCGCCAATCGCTTTCTTCATCTGTTCCAATGATCATTCGGATTTTTTTCGACAGCTGCAGACCAGAATCTTTTAAGATCTTCAGCGCATAGAATGCCGCCATGGTTGGGCCTTTATCATCAATAGCCCCGCGTGCAAAGATTTTATTTTCTCTAATGTCAGCTGAAAATGGCGGGGTTGTCCAGCCATCACCAGCAGGCACCACGTCCACATGGCAAAGCACACCTACAATATCTTCGCCTTCCCCATATTCAATATGACCTGCATAGCCATCGACATTCTTGACTGTGAAGCCTTCGTCTTCCCCTTTTTTCAGCATATACTGAAGGGCATCATCGACTTTTTCACCAAATGGCTTTCCTTCTTTGCCGCCTTCTTCATCAAGGACACTTTCAATTTGTAAAAAAGATTGTGTGTCCTTGATCAAGTCGTCTTTTTTTCGTATCACTTCAGCTTCCCAATTCATTTTTTCCATTCCTCCTTGAAAAAAGGTTGCAATCCACCCTTAAAACGAATATTATATTAATTGTTTTGTAATAATGTTCGTAAATGGAGGATTTTATGTTTCAGTTAAAAGAAAATCAAACCAACATAAAGAAAGAAATCATCGCTGGTATGACGACATTCTTTACCATGGTCTATATTGTTGCCGTCAACCCGGGAATTCTTTCAAAAGCAGGCATTCCTTTTGACCAAGTCTTTACTGCAACAATCATCGCTGCTGTCGTCGGTACGCTCTGGATGGCACTATTTGCAAACTATCCGATTGCCATTGCACCAGGCATGGGGCTGAATGTCTATTTCACCTTTACCGTTGTCGGAGGTGGCGGCATCAGCTATCAAACAGCGTTTAGTGCGGTATTTGTTGCTGGTATACTCTTTATTATTTTATCGTTAACATCCCTTAGAAAACAACTAATTCAAGCCATTCCAGATAATTTAAAGTACGGCATTACAGCAGGCATCGGGCTTTTCATTGCGTTCATCGGCCTCCGTCAGTCTGGAATCATCGCTGCTGATCCAGAAAACCTTGTCAAGCTTGGCAATTTAAGCTCGCCTGTTGTCATTTTAACGCTTGTCGGCTTAATGATTTCGGTTATTTTAATGGTTCTTCAAATAAATGGTGCACTGTTTATCGGCATGTTAGCAACCACATTGATTGCGCTCGCAACAGGCCAGCTTCATTTCCCTAAAATGCTGATGGACATTCCTGCACTGCCTGAAGGCATGCTGATTACAAATCCAATCGCTGCCTTTGGTGACGTGTTCTCTCATCATTTGTATGCTGTCGTCTTCTCCTTCTTACTGGTGACGATTTTTGATACAACAGGCACTATGATCGGCGTTGCCGAACAAGCCGGATTAATGAAAAATGGCCAGCTGCCAAAAGTGCGCAGAGCCCTGCTCGCTGACTCTGCTGCAACAACGGTTGGTTCTATGTTTGGTACAAGCCCAACCACTGCTTATATTGAATCATCATCAGGAGTTGCTGCTGGCGGAAGAACTGGGCTGACTTCTTTAACGGTCGCTGCACTGTTTATTGTGGCATTATTTTTTGGCCCGCTCGTTCAAGCTATTTCTTCTTTACCATCCATCACATCACCTGTTTTAATCATTGTTGGCTGCTTGATGATGAACTCAGTGTCACGCATTCGCTGGAACGAACTAGACGAAGCATTCCCTGCTTTTCTTGTCATTCTTTCGATGCCGCTGACTTCTAGTATCTCTACAGGGATTTCACTTGGATTTATTTCATATCCGCTTGTGAAATTGGCGAAAGGGAAATGGAGAGAAGTACATGTGCTTGTTCTCATCTTTGCGGTCTTATTTTTCATTCAGCTCTTTTTCTTAGAAGGATAAAAGAAACAAAAAAGGCACATCCTAACATAGAATGTGTCTTTTTGCCTTCACTGAATTTTTTATTTTGTAAATTTTCTGTGTTTATTTTTGGACGTTTGGAAGTGTTAGCTTCTTTCATATCCCCTATGATAATTGGGTTGTAACCGGATTCAAATCATGATATATACCATATTTTATTTCATGAAGACAAGTTTAAAAACACGTAAAGTTGACTTTTTGGTGGAACTAGATGCATAATAACGTGTATAATAGAATAAAACATTAACAAACACGAACATTTACCATTGTTGCATGTCCTTATTTCGCAGTTTTAGTGTAGTAAGTTGTGGTTAGTCAAGTCCATCCGATCTTATTGATAGGGAGTGGTTTTTTGAAACCTTCAACAAACCGTATGATGACTCGAATCAAATCAGTCTATATGTTCATTCAAGAGAAAGGCCTTGTGACGACACAAGAGCTGGTTGATGAATTCGGGATCACACCTAGAACCATTCAAAGAGACTTAAACGTGCTTGCCTATAACGATCTTGTTCATAGTCCAAGCAGAGGCAAATGGGAAACAACGAGAAAAAAAGTAAAAATAACATCTTAAGCGTATAATGAATTGTCCATATAACAAAAAGAGCCGGCGATATGCCGGTTCTTTTCTTTTGTTCTTATGTTATTCACGATTCATTAAGCTGTCTAATTCTTCATCCGTCAATTCACGGTACTCTCCAGGTGCTAGATCTTCATCTAAAGAGACTGCCCCCATCGAGAGCCTTTTTAAAAAGATCACTTCATTTCCCACCGCTTGCGCCATCAGCTTCACTTGATGGTACTTCCCTTCAGTAATCGTCAAACGGATGCGTGTATCTTCGTCTTCATTCGCATCTACTTCAACCTTCGCCGGCTTCGTGTGATAATCATCTAAGATGACAACGCCCGCTTCAAGACGCTTAATGTCTTGATCTCCTAAAGGATATTTCAAATGAACCTCGTACGTTTTTGGCACATGCTTTTTTGGAGAAAGTAATTGATGAGCAAGCTGTCCATCATTTGTGAGGAGAAGGAGACCGACCGTATCCTTATCCAGTCTCCCCACAGGGAATGGCTCCCTTGCAATATCCTCCGGCTCAAGTAAATCGACAACCGTTTCATCCCGCAGATCTTCAGTTGCTGAGATCACCCCGTCAGGCTTATTCATCATTAAGTAAATGAATTCTTTATACTCTACACGCTCTCCATGTACGAGCACTTCATCATTTGATGGATCAACATGATCTTTCACCTGCTTCGCCACTTCTCCATTCACTGTGACAGCGCGGGCCTTGACAAGCTTTTTTACATCTTTTCTTGAACCAAAGCCGCTGTTAGCAAGCAATTTATCAAGCCTCATGAATATCTACCTCTTTTTAACTCTTTTTTCTTAAAAATTTCGGCATACGGCTACCAAGTACACGCTCTAGTAATCCCACCTTATAAGACAAGAACATATACACCCCGCCGCCAGTGATCGTGGAAATCAAAATGACGATACCCGCTTGTACAATTCCGCCTTCATAAGAAATTACTTGGTTCACAAGCTGACTTGTCATATATGTCACGACAGCCATAATCGCCGTTAAAATACCAATGAGAATAAAACGTTTGAAAATTCTGCGGAACGAATAGCCGGCATGGCGTTTAATCATGATAAACATATACAAGATGGACGCACTATAGCCTAATGCCGTTGCCAATACAGAACCATTTCCTTGCAGCCAGCTGATCAGCGGGATGTTCAGAACCGTTTTAATAATGATCCCTAACAAAAGACTGACGATGGCAAATTTTTGTTTGTTGATCCCTTGCAGAATCGCTGCATTAATGGTGAATAAAGAAAACAATAATGCAACAGGTGCATACCAGAACAAAATGGAGATCCCAATCTCAGGATGAACAGACGGATAGAAAAACCAATAAGCCGGTCCAGCCAATGCCGAGATACCAAATGAAGCAGGCAGCACGAAAAATAAAATGACTTGCATCGTCTGATCAATTTGTCTATTGAGCAGCTTGTAATTACGTGCTGTAAATAATTCCGTAATCGTCGGAATCAATGTTAAGCCAAACGCTGTTGCAAGTGACACAGGAATCATCACGACCTTCGGTAAATATAACGTCACAATGGACAATACCGCTGTACTAATATCCTGATGTCCTGATGCAATCATGGCTCTATTAATTGTGTTTGTATCAATATAAGAATAAATTGGAATCGCAAGTCCAACAAATACATACGGCGCCGCATAGCTAAACAGCTCTGTAAACATTTGCTTATAAGATAATTCAGAGTGAGCGCCTGTATTCGGCTGCATGGATAAGAGCCGGTCCTTCCGCTTCAGCCAATATAAATAAAGCGTGAATAAACCGCCAAATGCACCGATCAGTGCGGCAAATGTTGCATATCCGACAGCAATGACAAGCCCGCCGTCAATCACCTTTAAAATAATAAACGTCGCCGTTAATAGGAAGATGATTCTGACAAGCTGTTCAATCACTTGGGAAACAGCTGTCGGTCCCATCATGGAGTGTCCTTGGAAGAACCCGCGTACAAGACTCATGATCGGTACAACCAAAAGACCTAAGCTGACCATTCGAATCACATATACCACTTGATCGACAGTCAAACCGCCTGTTTCATTTGATCCGCCAAGCTGAATCTTGGCAAAAATCGGTGCGGACAAATATAAAATAGAAAAGGCGATAATCCCGGTGACAAGCATGACCGACATACCCGCCCTGAACATTTTTCTTGTTGTCTCATAATCGCCGATCGCATTATATTTGGAAACAAATTTTGATACCGCTGTTGGAAAACCAAGCGTAGCAATACTTAAAAAGATCGTATACTGATTGTATCCATATTGGAATAGCGCACCACCAGTTGCTCCAACCATTGCGCTAAATGGAATTAAATAAATCATACCAAGAATACGAGAGAGATACGTCCCTATCGTTAAAACCAACGTACCACGAAGCAGTTTATTAGACATGCGCTTAACCACCATTTTTCTAATGAATATTCAACTTAATTATTTTACCACATCATTTCAACACACAGGTAACAAATCCAATACTGAAGTCACAAAACCAATCAATTCATATTTCAGCCTTCCCTAATCTTCGTTATAATAGAAAAATGACTGAAAGTAGAAAGAGGAATGTAACATGAAACATTATGATGTCATTGTCATTGGCGGCGGACCTTCTGGACTGATGGCCGCGATTGCATCAGCAGAGCACGGCGCTACTGTTCTGTTAATTGACAAAGGAAACAAACTTGGCAGAAAGCTGGCCATTTCTGGCGGCGGACGCTGTAACGTCACCAATCGCCTTCCAGTAGAAGAAATCATCAAGCATATTCCCGGAAACGGCCGTTTTCTATATAGTGCATTTTCTGAGTTCAACAACGAGGATATTATTTCGTTTTTTGAAAACCTTGGCATTGAACTAAAAGAAGAAGACCATGGACGTATGTTCCCTGTCTCAAACAAAGCACAATCTGTTGTGGATGCCCTTCTAGACAGGCTCCGCGTCCTCAATGTCACCATTCGAACGAACGAAAAAATCAAAACGGTTCTGTATCAAGACGGACAAGTAGCTGGAATTGTTACAAATAATGATGAAAAAATTTCAAGTAAGTCTGTCGTCATTGCTGTCGGCGGAAAAAGTGTGCCGCATACCGGCTCTACTGGTGACGGATATGCATGGGCAGAAGCAGCCGGTCATACCATTACAGAGCTCTTCCCAACAGAAGTACCGGTCACATCAGATGAACGATTTATTAAAGAAAAAGTGCTTCAAGGTCTTTCTTTAAGAAGTGTGGCTGTCAGTGTTTTAAATAAAAAAGGGAAACCCGTCGTCACACATGTCATGGATATGATCTTTACTCACTTTGGTTTATCAGGTCCAGCTGTTCTTAGATGCAGCGGATTTGTTGTAAAAGAATTAAAAAAGCAGCCGGCAGTCCGCCTGCAAATAGACTTATATCCGAAGCTGAATGATGAGGAGCTGTTCCAAAAGCTTCATCGTGACCTAAAAGATGAACCAAAGAAAGCCATTAAAAATGTCCTCAAGTCTTGGATGCAAGAACGCTATTTATTGTTTCTGTTAGAACGGAACGGTATTGATCCTCAAGACACATTTTCTGGTCTAGCCAAAGATAAACTGCGTGCATTTGCCCATGATTGCAAACATTTTATTGTTCATGCAAATGGGACGCTATCCTTGGACAAAGCGTTTGTGACAGGAGGCGGTGTTTCTGTGAAGGAAATCGAACCGAAGAAAATGGCGTCTAAAAAAATGCCCGGTCTTTATTTCTGCGGAGAAATTCTAGACATTCACGGCTACACAGGCGGATACAATATCACGTCAGCACTTGTGACAGGCAGGCTTGCCGGCATGAATGCTGCACTAGAAGCAAAGGAGAGAGATCAATGATCAGACGCGCACTACCAATTGTTCTTGCGGTCGTTATCAGTTTGACAGCCGCAGTTTTCTTGAAGCTGTCCATTACCCCGTTAAAAGTCGCCATTGTTTTGGCGTTTACCATTTTCGCAGTATGTTTAAAAGAATATGTCTACCGTCTTCGCAAACGAATTGAGGAAAAATCGTCTTCACATATCGATAGTTGATAAATGGAAGCAAAACATGTTACGGTAAAGTGGAGGTCGAGTGAGAAGCTCGCCTCTTTTTGTTTGAAATAAGTTGAGTTAGGGGATATTAAGCAAAGTCCTCTGCTTAAACGTGTAGAACAACAGGAGAGTGAGATGGTGTGAAAAAAGTATCAAGTGTATTTTGGATTGTGATTGCGATCACATTTGTTGCCGTGATGTGGGGAGCATTTTCTCCAGAAACACTGCAAAATGTCACAGATCAAATCCAAACATACATTACAAATGACTTTGGCTGGTATTACTTGTTAGTGGTATCACTGCTTGTCGGCTTTTGTCTATTCTTTATCTTTAGCCCAATCGGTAAGATTACGCTAGGAAAACCGGGGGAAAAGCCTGAATTTGGTCTATTTTCTTGGTTTGCGATGCTATTTAGTGCCGGTATGGGAATTGGTCTTGTTTTTTACGGAGCAGCTGAACCGATCAGCCACTATGCCATTCAGTCACCAACAGGTGAGACTGAAACTGCGCAGGCCTTCCGCGATTCCCTTCGCTATACATTTTTCCACTGGGGGCTTCATGCATGGGCTATTTATGCCATTGTTGCACTTTGCATTGCTTACTTTAAATTTAGAAAAGATGCACCTGGCTTAATCAGTGCAACGCTGCAGCCAGTTTTAGGAAATAAAATTTACGGATGGATCGGTAAAACCATCGATTGTATTGCGGTATTTGCAACTGTAGTTGGTGTTGCAACAAGCCTAGGATTAGGCGCGGCACAAATAAATGGCGGATTGAATTACCTCTTTCATATTCCAATTGCCTTTAGCACACAATTGATCATTATCATCATTGTGACGGTGCTTTTCCTTGCATCTGCTTTAAGCGGGATTGGAAAAGGCATTAAATACTTAAGTAATATCAACATGGTATTAGCAGCTGTTCTGATGTTTTTCTTACTTTTGGTAGGTCCAACTGTTTTTATCTTAAATTCATTTACTGACTCGATTGGACAATACTTATCCAATATCGTTCAAATGAGCTTCCGTCTATCTCCAAATGATCCTGAAAAGAGAGAATGGATTAATGGATGGACGATCTTTTATTGGGCATGGTGGATTTCTTGGGCACCATTTGTCGGGATCTTTATCGCTAGAGTGTCACGCGGACGAACGATTCGGGAATTTTTAGTGGGTGTCTTAGTCGCTCCTTCTATCCTAGTCTTCCTATGGTTCTCGATTTTCGGTGTATCTGCGATGGACTTACAGCAAAAGAATATTGTCGATGTTGCAGGTCTTTCAACAGAAACGATGCTCTTCGGTGTACTGAATGAATATCCGCTGGCGATGATTACATCGATTCTAGCACTCATTTTAATTGCCGTATTCTTTATTACATCCGCTGATTCAGCTACATTTGTGCTTGGAATGCAGACAACCTACGGATCATTGGACCCTTCTGGCAGTGTCAAAGTCAGCTGGGGCATTATCCAATCGGCTGTTGCTGCTGTGCTTTTATTTTCAGGGGGACTTGAAGCCCTGCAAAATACAGCCAAGCTCGCAGCCTTGCCGTTCTCCGTTGTCATCATATTGATGATTGTCTCGCTGTATAAATCACTAAATGATGAACGAAGAGTCATCAAACAAGCCAATCAAGTCACTAAACCACGAAGTCCAAGAGTAAAAAAAGCATAATCGCAAGCGAGAAAAAGCCGTTCCTCATCCGAACGGCTTTTTTCTATATCAACAATTTAAGATTGTCTCGAGCTTGAGGATTCCTTTAAAATAGTGTTGAATCATCACTTTCTACATAATGGAGGTTTATATGACGTTACCTACGTTCAAGTACAACCCAGACCCAGTTCTGTTAAACGTGATTAAAAAAGAGCATACGACATGTCCTGTTTGTGAGAAAGAAAGAGATTATGTGTACCATGGCCCTTTTTATGCTGTTGAAGATGTGGAGGGAATTTGTCCTTGGTGCATTAAAGATGGATCAGCGGCTAAAAAATACAATGGAACCTTTCAAGACGATGCGAGCTGTGATGACGTCGATCAAGAGGAATATATCGATGAGCTGATCTTCAGAACGCCAGGCTATCGCGGATGGCAGCAGGAATATTGGTTAAGTCATTGCGGAGATTTTTGCGCAATCGTTCAGTATGTCGGCTGGAAAGAGATTGAACATCTTGAGGAAGAACTCGCCGAGGATATCGAAGACATTTGCAGCGGCGTAGGATTAACGAAAGAAAAACTAAAGCAATGGCTCGTCAACGGAGGAGACTTACAAGGCTACCTCTTCCAATGTGTTCACTGCAACAAGCATCGTTTATATATTGACGCCAGCTAACCAAAGAAAAAGGACCCTTCAAGCAGGTCCTTTTTTTTGATGCCGTCTATTTTTTATATAAAATGAGTGCAGAAAAACAGTAGAGCTGTTCCCCTCCTTGCTCACAGATCACCGCTACATTGTACTTGATGTCAATGATTTGGTCGTCATCCATTCCTTTTAAAAAATGATTGATTTCGCTCTGCAAATCTTTCTCATGTTCTTCATCAAATACAGCTACCTTTAGCACCTATGCCACTCTCCCTTCTCTCGCTACTCTATCTTTATGCACATAGAGAGAGGCATATGAACAAAAAACCTTTCATCGTTAAGATGAAAGGCCTTCTATTTACAGCTTCGGTTTTGTTTCTCCTGTCCAAGCAAGCATCCCGCCAACGACATTTGTCGCTTGATAGCCTTGATCTTCAAGGTAATAGCAGACATTTTCACTACGTTTACCAGAGCGGCAAATAATATAATATTCCTGCGTTTGATCGAATGCATCCAGCTTCTCAGGGATATCGCCCATTCGAATGTGGATTGCTTCCGGGATCATGCCTTCTGCTACCTCTTCATCCTCACGTACATCGACAAGCTGAATGGCGTCTTCCTGCTCAAGCTTTTGTTTTAATTCTTCTATTGAAATTTCTTTCACTGACACGACTCTCATCTCTCCTTTTCATCACGGTGACACCATTATAGCAAATGATTCACTTCACTGCGTATTCACCCGCTTCGATTGAAGGAAAGACGGCAGCCGCTTCTTCACTTCGGCTGTCTCGTGCTCACTTTCAAACTCTACCTTTTTAAAGACTTGATAGGCCAGCCACATATGACCGTAGGCGAGTATGCTCACGCTGAAAAACGGCACGATTCCCGGTAAATAAGCAAACAGAACAAACAGCACAGCCGAGAAAACAAGCATAGAGAGTGTATATTGCAAGTATGAGATACCGAGCAGAAGAGAGAATTTCAGATAGAGACGTTTTTTCCAATCGTAATGAGCAAGCAGCGGAAAAATATAAAATAAGCTCACAATAAACAGAAAACCGAAAATATATATAGCAAAGCGAAGCACATGTAAGAGCCAGCTCGTCGGATAGATATAAGCAAGGTCGACATAAATAATCGTTCCAATGATGAATAGCACCACTCCAATGATGTTAGAGCGTACAAACTCCTCCCTGAATACCTTCCAAAAAGTGCGGAATACATTGACTTGCTCATGTCCTTGAATCCACTTTCTCATCACAGAAAATAACGCAGTGGTCGCAGGCATCAAGCCAAATACGCCAAGCCCCAGGATGGTGAACAAAAGCCATAACAAATTCGTATAGGCAAGTCTCATCACCCACTCACACATCCTCAGCATTCTGCTCATTGAACCATCATGATCCATCTCTTTCCCCTCCTCTCTTTCTCTTTACACCGTCTCTTTATGAAACAATTCATCGATTTCAATTGGACGCTTTTCTGTGACAGAGCGCCACATGCCTTCCCCAAGAGCAATCGAATAAGCACCTGCCTCTGCTCCTGCTAAGATATCATAGTGAATCAAGGGATCTTTTCCTATAAATAAATCAGCCAAAAGCAGAGGATCTCCTCCGCCATGTCCGCCTGGCTGCTTTACGACTTCAATCGTCTCCTTTGATCCAAACATCGGATAATAAGAAATTGTTTGTTCTGGGAATTGAAAAGGGATTCTTGATGGCACATGAAACTCATTTGTTTCGATACGCCCCTTCGTCCCATTAATGGCAAGACGATAGCCTTCATATGGGGCTGAGAATTGAATCGAGTAGCTGAGCAAAGCACCTTGGTCATAAGCGACCGACGCCACATATGTATCCTCAATATCAATTTCCTGATCAAAAATGCAGGCATCCGGACGATAATTTGAGTACTGCTGCGTTTGCTCCTGACCGGATTCAATATGGTCGTCCTCCACCTTCGAACGCTCAACCCGCGGATTCCACCTTGCTTCATAATGACATATATCCTTCACATGACATGTTCCGCAAAATCTATTTTCCTCCCCCTGCAAGGGATTCCAAGGGCTTTCGCTGCCGTAATAGTTCAGCGCCCCGTAAGCAAATACTTGCTTCGGCTTTTGATCAATCCACCAGTTGACCAAATCAAAATGATGTGTCGACTTATGAATGGACAGCCCGCCAGAAAATTGACGTGTGCGGTTCCACCTTTTGAAATAACTAGCACCATGGTACGTATCAATGAGCCAGCTCAGTTCAACAGAAGTGACCCTTCCAATTTTCCCGTCTAAAATAAGTTCTTTTACCTTTCGATGGAAAGGATTGTAGCGATAATTAAAGGTGACCGTGACCTTTCCTTTACTTTCCGCCTCTTTTTCCATCACTTTTTTGGCGTCTTTTGCTGTTGTCACCATCGGCTTTTCAGTGATGACATCTAGATCATGGTCAAGTGCCTGCATGATATACGTGACATGTGTGTCATCCCTGCCTGCCACAATGACGATATCTGGGTTTGCTTCTTTGACCATCTGTTCAAATGCATCTTCATGAAAAAACGAAACGCCCCGGAGTGATGGAAAACGCTCCTGACAAAGTGTATACCGCTGATGATCTATATCTAGGAGCCCTGTAATCCGATAATGCTCTTTGAAATCCTCTGTGAGCGGTTTAATAAACATATTAAACGCACGATGACTCAGCCCGCATATTACGACCCGTTTCACATTCCCCACCCCATTTTCTATTGGTTTTCACGAAGCTGTTTCATGAGAGACAGCGCCTCTTTAGACTTGTCAGCATACACGGGAATGAAAGCAACCATATCTCGATGTAATTGAAAGGTATAGCCGTTGAGCTTTTTCGTTCCTTTATTGATTTGAACCGCATAATCGACCGTTTTCCCTGTCTTTTTGTCCTCGACCGTATATGGCCCTGCTGATTGACCATCTATTTCCATTTCTTCCAGAAGCCGAAAACTTTCAGGATCATCATACGTTCTAAACATTTCTTCTGGAACAAGCATCACGTCCCCCTCTTTTGAGGTAATTTCAACAAGAAGCTTTTCAGGAATCGCCGGAAAGATGTGGACGCTATAAGTCTCTTGTTTCGGCTGAAAAGCCTTCTCTACTAATTGATCCTTCATTCCCTTTGACATATCAGAAAAAATCAGAACATCGATCCCGTTTGTTTTCTCCTGACAGGCAGATAAACAAACGGCAGCAATGAAACTGATGAGCCATACGGCGGCTCTTTTTCGCCTCCTCATGCCTTTTGAAAAACAGACAGCTTTTCTAGCTCAGTTAACGCCATAATAAAAGCGCCTGCCCCGTGCAAGTCATTTGTGCTCCGCTCTCTTCCAACGTAGTAATCATAAAATCCCGCAGATGTTCCAATACAAATATCATTGATGGTAAACTCACCATTTTCTTTCTCAGTCGTCTTATGCTGAATCAAGCCTTGATATGCTTTGACCACATGATCAACATAACGGAGGCTCACATACCCTTCATTCATGGCCTTTGCCATGGCATACATGAATAAACACGATCCCGAGCTTTCAAGCCAATTGTCACTGTGATTTCCTTTATCAATGATTTGATGCCAGAGACCTGTCTTTTGATCCTGATACTTTGCCACACTTTCCAGCATGTCTGTCAACGTTTCCTTCCACACCTTCCGCCTTTCATGATGCTCGGGCAGGTCCTCGATCATATCTGCTAATGCAAGGACATACCAGCCAAACGATCTTGCCCAAAACTCTGGGGAACAGCCGGTCTTTTGATCAGCCCATGGCATCGTTTTTCGTTCATCCCACGCGTGATAATACAGACCTGTTTGTTCATCTTTCGTATGCTTTCTCATGAGATGCTCTTGATGGATAACCATATCCACAAGTGACTCTTCACCTTTAAGCTGAGCATACTTTAAGGCAAAAGGACCGCCCATGTAGAGACCATCCAGCCACATTTGATAAGCATAATTGTCTTTATGCCAAAATCCGCCCTCAGACGTGCGATTTAGCGTACGATAAAGTCCGCGCAGTTTCTCCGCTGCCAGCACATACCGCTTCTCTCTCGTTCGTTCGTAAAGAGGGAATAAAATGAGTCCTGCTTGAATGGCATCAAGCTCATCTCTTCGAAATAATAGATTTCCGTACTCATCAATGAGGGAATCCGCATAGTTTTTCACATAATCGAAATACGCCTCGTTCCCTGTTGCCTCATATAGCTTCATGACGCCGCAAAGGAAAACGCCTTGATGATAATGCCACCTTCCAGCTGGCGGCAGCTCAATTGGTGTATACGCTTTCATAATGGTTTGTGCTAATTTCTCTGCATGCTCAAGCGGTGATCCCTTTTCAATCGATAATGTCATTCTTCCTCATCTCCCTTTTTAATAAATACCTTCTTCTCCGAATTTCTTCGCTAAACGGTTTGCCAGCATGACCAAAATAAGTCCAACGGCTGCTTTAAATAAACCAACAGCGGTACTATAGCTGAATTGTCCTTGCTTAAGACCTGCTGTATAGACGTACGTATCAAAAATCTCCGCTACTTCCCGGTTCGTTGCGTTCAGTAATAGATAGACATGCTCAAAGCCAAGCTCAAGCGTATCACCGATTTTTAAAATAAGCAGAACCACAATGACACTTTTAATGGCAGGAAGTGTGATGTGCCACATTTGTCTCAGTCTCCCGGCACCGTCCATTTTTGCTGCTTCATATAGCTGCGGATCTACCGCTGTAATCGCCGCAAGGTAAATGATTGTTGACCATCCTGCTTCCCGCCAGATTACTTGTAAAATGTACATCGGTCTAAACCATTCCTGACTAAGAAGGAAGTTAATCTTTTCTCCTCCAAAGAAAGCAATCAATTCATTAATTAACCCGCCATCTACTGTTAACAAAACAAAAGATAAGGACACGACAATCACCCATGACATGAAGTGAGGGATATAAATCATCGTCTGTACAAATTTCTTAAACAATGCCAATCTCACTTCGTTTAAAAGAAGGGCTAATAAGATCGGAATTGGAAAGAAAATCACGACATTCATGGCAAATAAAATCAGCGTATTTTTTAATAAGATGAAAAATGTTGGTTCTGTAAACAATCGAATAAAGTGTTTGAAACCAACCCACTCACTGCCAAGAATGCCGAGAAACGGCTGGTAATCTTGAAAGGCAATGATGAGCCCCCACATTGGCACATATTTAAAAACAATAAAATAAATGAGCCCCGGCAAAATCATTAAATACAAAAACTTTTGACTTAACAATTGATTAAGTAAGCGCTTTCTTTTTTCACTTTTCAAAGCTGCCGCAGGCACACCCTTGGCAGTGACATCCTCTGTTTTCATTGATAAAGCCTCCCCTCATGCTAATGCATGTGTTAACTGTATCTTAAGGATGAAAAATCCGTCTACAATCATATCAACAGATCATATTTTCATAGGTGATGCTGATCAAAACGTTACATAAAACATAAGAAAATGATCCTAATCTCAGAAAATGATTATTGACAAACCTACCAGATTTTTGGATTAATAAATTAAGGGGAAAAGATTGTTTCGTTTGAAATGGGGGGTTTTATGAAAAGAAGGCAGTATAAATTTTATTACAAGCTTGTGACGTTTTTTTTCATACTTAGTACGATTCCTGTTATCATTGTCGGCATTTTTTCTTATCAGCATTCGCAAAAAACAGCACTTGAAAATATCTCAAATGAAAAGCTCGACAGCGTCAAACAAACGCAATCCAATATTGAGCATATTTTAAAAACTGTTGATCATTCTCTCACTCACTATGTCAGTTCGCCGCCTCTCCTTCAAACACTGGCAGAACCTTTAAATCCAGACCAATTCCAGCTTTATAATCAAGTACAGCAGGAACTGAACTACCTGCAAACCTTTGACACCGACCTTTCCAATATTACACTCGTCAGTAAAATGGAAGACTGGTACATGAACAATTCGGGTCTTTATCATGTCACAAGCGAAGACCAAGAAAAAGCGCTGACCTCTTACCTCAATATACCAAGTCACTCCAGCTGGGCACTTGAAGAGAATAATCCACTTGTTGCGACAAAAGAAGGAAAAGCATCCTTTTGCAAGTACAATGTGAATTTAATCAAACAACTGCCTATGAACAGCGTTCAAAAAAAGGGAATCGCTGTCGCCAGCATTCCAAGCTGCGTGATTGCTGATAACATGCCTGACTTCTCTCAATCAGATAGTATGTTTGTCATCGATACAAACGGAAAAGTGCTGCTGCATAACCGCAAAGAACAAATTGGTGAATCGCTGAAACATCAAGATTTCGTCAAGCATGTGCTCTCACTTGAAAAACGATCAGGGCAATTTGATATGAAGATCGACGAACTAAACTATCAAATCACATTTCAAAAATCAGATTATAATGAATGGACGTACCTATCCTTTGTTTCTATTCCAGAGCTTAAACAGCAAACGAAATCAATTGGGTGGATTACCTTTATTATCTGCACTATTTTGTTAGCGCTTTCATTACTATTTTCATGGTTTGGTTCCAGACATTTTTATAAACCAATCCGCTTATTATACGAGTCATTTGCACGCAATGAATCATTTTTACAAAAACAGCCTTTTCAAAATGAATTTGAGTTGATTGAATCGAGTATTAAACAAATGAAAGATCAAAACAATGATTTAGAGGAACGAATTGAGCAGCAAGTGACACACTTACAGCAATATTTCATGGTACGGCTGCTGCTTGGAAAGCTGACAGATGAAGAAGTAAACAACCGGTTCCAAAGCTTAGGCTTTCCGCAAGGCTGGTCTCATTTGTCCATGCTTGTGACCCAAATTGATACGTTAAAAGGAACACCTTATGAAAAAAAAGATGCTGACTTGCTTTTATTTGCGATCAATGGACTGATCGAGCAGATTATTCCGCAAGAGGAGCACCTTCAGCCAACCGTTGTCAATCAGCATCAAACAACGATTATCCTCAACCACTCAAAGTCAGATGAAGAGTTTACTGAATATTTAATCCAATTAGCAGAAACCATACAGCAGCGCATCGAGGAAGAGCTTGGTTTATCGATCAGCATCGGAATCAGCCGCCAGTTTAAGGAGCTTACGATGGCAAAACACGCTTACATTGAAGGAAAAGAAGCCTTAAAATACAGACTCAAAGCAGAGAAAAAGTCTATTATCTTATATGAGCATATCCAGCAAGGAAAGACGTTCAAAACCCATTTTCCAAAGCAGTTGCAGCATGATTTATTTGATGCGATGAAAGCTGGCGATCAAGGCAAAGCGGATCATTATTTACATGTGCTCCTGCAATCCATTTTCTCTAAAAATGCAGGACCGCACGAATACCATATCGCCCTCGCTCGTTTTTTAAACAATTTAATTGAGCTGATGCATTTGCTGGGCATTGAATTATTTGAGGTCGAAGATAACAAAATGCTCTATGATACGATTTTTGAGTTTAAAACCTTTGAAGATACAGAAGCATGGCTGAAACATGAAATCATTCGGCCAATTATTGACCAGCTTGCTGCACGTGAAGACTCACAATACAAAAACATCTCAGAAAAAATCATTCATATTATTCATCAAGAATTCGACTCAGATCTCACATTGGATGAAATCGCCACACGCCTGCATTACAATCCAAATTATTTAAGCAGTATTTTCAGAAAAGAAATGGATATCTCCTTTAGTGAATATCTCTCTTCCTACAGACACCATGTCGCAAAAAACTGGCTTGTAGAAACCGATATGTCCGTCAAAGAAATTTCGGAAAAACTGAAATATAAAAACCCGCAAAATTTCATCCGATCCTTTAAAAAGCTGGAAGGCACAACCCCTGGGAAATACCGCGACCAGAAAAAAGGCACGTAAGACAAAGAGTCCCGCTCTCACAAGAAAGCGGGGCTCTTTTATTTAAACTGTTCATTTAAGATGCTGTCTTCCAGCACGGAGAGCGGCTCTCCATACACACGTTCAATATGAGCTGCTCCCCAATCGCATAGCGCATTGAGAATTCTTTCGAGCGACTGTCCGTATTCACTTAATTCATATTCCACTTTAGGCGGCACCTGTTCATAGACAATCCGGTTAATGACCCCGTCACTTTCAAGCTCTCTCAGCTGCTGCGTAAGCATTTTTTGTGTGATATTTGGCATGAGCCGCTTCAATTCACTCGTACGTTTTTTCCCATGTGTCAAATGACATAAAATCACACACTTCCACTTCCCGCCAATGACCTCAAGCGTTGCTTCCACAGAGATATTATATTTTTTCTTTTCCATCGAATGTTCACTCCTCTTTGTACGAACAGGCACTTTTTAGTACCTATATTACAAAAAAGTACGTACTTTTTTTTTCGTCATCTATGTTAGATAATAACTCTTGCCGATCGGCTTCGTCTATCAAAATGTCATCACAGAAGGATGTGAACTTACTTATGAAGAAAAAGCAAAACCATTTTGCTCTTCTCGCACTAGCGATTAGTGCTTTTGCTATAGGAACAACTGAGTTCATTAGTGTCGGTCTTTTGCCAATGATCTCAGAGGACTTTGGAGTGAGCGTCAGTCAGGCGGGCTGGACTGTCTCTTTATATGCACTTGGTGTGACATTTGGCGCGCCTATTTTGACTTCCCTTACATCCACGATGAAAAGAAAGACATTGCTTTTGCTCATTATGCTCGTCTTTTTGATTGGTAATACACTTGCCACCATTGCCCCGACTTTTTCAGTGCTGTTAATCGGCCGGGTGATTTCAGCTTTATCCCATGGAATCTTCATGTCCATCGGTTCTACGATTGCTGCAAGCCTTGTCGTGAAAGAAAAACGGGCAAGCGCCATTGCCTTTATGTTCACTGGTTTAACAGTAGCGACTGTGACAGGTGTGCCATTCGGGACATTTCTTGGTCATGAGCTCGGCTGGCGGACATCATTTGGTGTGATTGTGATCATTGGTCTGATCGCACTGATATCCAACTATTTTCTTGTTCCGTCTCAATTAAAGCAGGGTGTGAAAACATCTTTTAAGGATCAAGCTGTCCTATTAAAAACAAAAAGAATCTTGCTTTTATTTGTCATTACAGCCACAGGGTACGGAGGAACCTTTGTTGTCTTCACGTATTTATCTCCTCTCTTGCAGCATGTGACAGGTCTTGCTCCTGGGGCTGTGGCTTTGATCCTTCTTTTATACGGAATCACGATCGCAGCCGGAAATGTCATTGGCGGAAAAGCTGCTAATGAACAGCCAATGAAAGCACTGATCTATATGTTTATTATCCAAAGCATCATCTTGTTTATCCTTAGCTTTACTGCAGGATTCACAGTGTTAGGCATTGGAACCGTCATGCTGATGGGACTGTTTGCTTTCATGAATGTGCCTGGGCTGCAAGTAGCCGTCGTTGATTTTGCAGAAAGATACACACCTGGAGCGGTCGACGTCGCATCTGCTATGAATATCGCTGCCTTTAATGCCGGTATTGCCATTGGCTCATTTTTAGGCGGCATCGTGACTGATACACTTGGTCTTGTGCATACAGGCTGGGTCGGCGGCATCATGGTCCTCATCGCAGCCATTCTTACGATGATCAGTTATCAAATGGAACAAAAAGAACAAACACAAACCATTTAAAGGAGTTTTTATGATGGAACATTTACAAAGTACAAAAACATTAAACAATGGGGTGCTCATGCCAGGCTTTGGCCTTGGTGTATTCAAGGTGGAAGATGGAGCTGAATTAGTTGATGCTGTCAAAACAGCCATTCAATTAGGCTATCGCAGTATTGATACAGCAGCTATTTATGGAAATGAAGAAGGTGTTGGACGAGGCATACAGCTTGGTTTAGCAGAAACAGGACTGCGCCGCGAGGATATCTTTGTCACATCAAAAGTGTGGAATGCCGATTTAGGATATGAATCTACCCTAAATGCATACGAAGAAAGCTTAAAAAAGCTTCAACTTGATTACCTTGATCTGTATTTAATCCATTGGCCGGTTGAAGGAAAATACAAAGAAGCTTGGCGTGCACTGGAAACCTTGTATCGTGAAGGAAAGGTCAGAGCCATCGGAGTGAGCAACTTCCAGCCGCATCACCTAGACGAGCTAATAAAAGATGCAGACATCACACCAGCTATCAATCAAGTGGAGTTTCATCCAAAGCTTACACAGGAAACACTCTATACGTATTTGAACTCTCGCGGCATTCAAATGGAAGCTTGGTCACCGCTGATGCAGGGTGAACTGCTGCATCACCCGCTGATCACAGAGCTTGCAGACACATATGGTAAAACACCTGCTCAAATTATTTTGCGCTGGGATGTACAAAAAGGTATCATCACCATCCCAAAATCAACGAAAGCACATCGTTTAAAGGAAAACGCTGATATATTTGATTTTGTCTTAACTGATGAAGATATGAAACGTCTTTCTGACTTAAATGAAAACAAACGTATTGGTCCAGATCCAGACAATTTCGACTTTTAATGAAAACACCCCCACTTTTTTGCTTTGCGGGGGTGTTCCTATTGATCATTTTGATTTTTTAAATGAAGCTTCATATTCTTCTATGATTTTATTTCCACCATTTGATTTCCACTTCTCTACATCTTTCTTAAATTGATCTTCACTGATGTCTCCAAGAATGAACTTATAGGTCGCATCATCGATGATTTTCTTCAATTCATTTCCTCGCTCAGATGCCGTTTCTGAATAAAGGCTTTCAGCAGGGTTAGCGACAATGATGTTTTTATTGTCTTCTTCTAGCTCTTCATATTTTGTACGAACTGCATCCCCTTTATTTTTCAAGTAACGTTTATCAATTCCTACAAGACTGACAAGCGGCTGTACGTCTGTCTGCCAGCCTTTCAATTGGCTTTCTTCCCTGACAAATGTATTTCCTTCTTCTTTCTTATAATGCTGGCCATCTATACCGTACGTCATGAGACCATATACATCTTCTTCGGCAATGCGGTCAAAGAAGGCCAAAATCCGCTTTAATTCCGCCTCTGATTTCACGCTTGTTTTAGGGAATGCGAAGATGCCATTATGACCACCTGATGCCCACACACGTTCTTTACCATCTGGGCCTTTGATTCGGTTGATAATATCTACTTTCATGTTTTTATCTGTCGCATCATCTCTCAGGTTCACGGCATCTACCATATTTCCAACATAGATGCCTGCTTTTCCTTGTGAGAATAATTCCTGCTGCTGTGTTTTGCTTGTCACTGGGAAGTCTTTGTTGATATAGCCATTGTCACGCAGCTTTTTCATGTATTTCATTGTATTCATGTACTCATTTGTCATAAAGTCCGGCGTGAATTTCCCGTTTTCTTCTTTCCAGTCTGTTGGCATTCCTTCATATGATCCAAGTGTTTTAAATGCGCCATAAATTAAATCGTTACGATCCGTAAAGCCAATTGTATCGGCTTTTCCGTTTTGATTCGGGTCTTTTTCAGTAAAGGCTTTGGCTACTTCATACAGATCATCCAAGGTTTTTGGTGTATCCAAATTTAAATTTTCAAGCCAATCCTTTCGAATGACAATCCCTTGTCTTGAAAGTGGTCTTTCTCTATAGATGCCATAAAGCTTGCCGTCTATAGAAGCGTTTTTATTAATCAGTTCGTTCATCTTACTTAAATTTGGATAATCCTTTAAATACGGACCGACTTCCCAGAACATGCCTGATCTGAACGCATTAATCGCAGACGAATTTTTAATGTCTTGAATCGTCACAATTTGCGGCAAATTCCCTGCTGCAAGTGCAGAATTTAAACGATCTTCCTTCACAGCATCAGGCACCCATGTAATATCAAGTTCTGTATTTGTGAGCTTCTCAATCTCTTTTAAAACGGAATCTTTCGGCGGCTGCTGATGATATAAAATCGCCATCCATGTCAGCTTTACCTTTTTGTCTAAATCAACCTTCTCATCTGATGAGTTTGCCCCTTTACTTGAACATGCTGACAGAATACCGCTTGCTGCAAATAACAGGACAAACGCAATCAGCCATAATTTCTTTCTCCCCATAAGATCCCTCCGTTGTTCCATCTTTTTAACCCTTTACAGAACCTAGTAATGCCCCTTTGTTGAAATGCTTTTGAATAAATGGATAGACAAGCAGAACCGGAATGGTTGCCACAACAATCACAGCCATTTTAATCGTCTGGTCTGGCGGTGGTGTAGATGAGCCCATATCCGACATATCTCCCTGCATTCCGCTTGAGACAATGACAATCTGTCTCAGCAGCACCTGAATCGGCCATTTCACTGAATCATTTAAATACAGAATGGCGGTCATATACGTGTTCCAATACGTCACGGCATAAAAAAGTGAAATGGTTGCAATGGCTGGCAAAGAAAGTGGCAGCACAATTTTAAAGAAAATCCCTAAATCGTTACAGCCGTCCATCTTCGCTGATTCCTCAAGACTTGCCGGTATGTTTTGAAAAAAGTTTTTCAAAATGATTAAATTGAACGCATTGATTGCAACCGGTAAAATAAGTGACCAATACGTATCAAGCAGACCAAGTGTTTTCACCACAATAAACGTCGGAATCATACCTCCGCTAAACAGCATCGTGAAAACAACGAGAAACATCAGTGTTCTCCGGCCTTTTAGCTCCTGGCGAGACAGCCCGTATGCCATCAGCGAGGACAAAAACATGCTGACAGCTGTTCCAACGAGCGTCACAAGAATGGACACAATGAGGCTGCGATACACAATATCTGTAGAAAAAATATATCGATATGCCTCTAGAGAAAACGTCGTCGGGAACAAGATAAACTTCTTCGTGATGACCTCTTCTACTGTTGCAAAAGAGGCGGCAATGACATGGATGAACGGAAGCACACATATTAATGCGAACATGAGTAGAAAAGAGTAATTAAATAAATTGAACAATCGGCCTTTAATAGAACGATCTATGTTCATCACGCCCTTTCTTTGAAAGCGTTATCATTTCATCTGAAAGTAAGCTGCAGCCTGTGACGATATCGTGATTAAAATGTAACAAACGGGGGAAGAAAGCGTCTATAATCATCTTGACAGACCAAATGTATAGATCATGTCAGCCGTGCTTTTATGCTCATGAAACAAAAGAATAAGATCATTAGCTCATGACATGATTATGCCCTATGCTTGATCATTGTCTCCGAGGATCTCCGTCGTATTGACATCTGGTTCATAGCCTAACTCCTGCTTCGTTTTCTCAGTAGACCACGGCTTTTCTTCATTCTCTGATACAGCATAATAGGTCCCAAAGGGGATATTCGTTTCAATCGCTGCCTTTATCATACCTGTAAGATCTTCATGCGACAGCAGTGTTCTTTTTGTTCTTGGCTTTTTGTGCAATGCCTTCATCTCATCTGTTACAACTGTTCCAATTCTTAAATTGATGACAGACATTCCCGTTTGATCGTTGAACAAACGCCCTAACTGTTCGGAAGCAAACTTTAAAATGCCATAAACATTTTTAGTCGCAGGCACATCATCAGTTGTAATCTGCCGCCCAAGTAAGGAGCGTCCATCCTCTTCATAACGATCCGTCACATGGTTGCTGCTTGCAAAAATGACTTTTCGTATGCCAAGCCGCGCGGCTGAACGAAACATATAATAGGTACTCCTCCAAAAAATATCATTCATTTTTGCAAATTCTTCATGATCCATCACATCATGCGTCATGTCCATGTTTAGAAGATGCAAGATGACATCTGTATCCCGCGGAATTGCCTCATATACATTCTGTTCATTCGCTGCATCGGCTAAAATGACTCCTTCTACACAGCTCGTTAGATCAATAATCGTGACGCTGTACTCAGTAGAGAGCGCTTTTGTTAAAATACGTCCAATCACACCGCATCCGCCAATGATGGTGATTTTTTTCATCTGTCTCCCCCTTTCTTTTGACGTAGTATGTCCAAGCGTTACTTGATTACAGCCACTTTTTCAAAAATCGTGTCGCCTCATGACGCATAACGGCTGTTTCAAAATGACCTGCATGAAGATGAACAAGCTGATATCGTTCTTTCAATGAAGCAGCTTGATAGGTTTGACCCAATACCTTTTGAATCCTTCCAACGCCTTCAGCAGGCGTGAGCTGATCAAGTTTTCCTACTAAGCTTAAATGCGGTCTTGGAAAAATCATTTCTTGAATGTCAGCTGCTGTAAAATGCTTCGCTAAGCTCGGTACATAGTAATAAAAGCCATGCCTGTCTAAATTGTTCGTTTCAATTAATGTATGATGATCTACCTGTGCGCAAAGATCAATACACACACTGACCCTCTCATCAAGCGCAGCCGTCCACCAGGAAAGAAGACCGCCCATCGACATCCCAAAGACAGCTAACCGGTCCACCAGCACATCAGATCGAGACAGCAAATAATCGATCGCACACATGCTTTCATACAGCATCATGCCCCACATCACTTTTCCTGTTAAAAGCATTTCCTTAAAAATTTCACTTTCTGTTCTTCCTCTTCTCTCACCAAACCCTGCATGATCAATGGCCAGTACACTATATCCTTTTGACGTAAACTCTTTTGCATATGAAGTCGCTTGCAAATAATGGGCACCTTTTAACAGCTCTTCCTTCCCATTCACATAATTCCCGCCATGAGAGTGCTGGAACAGTACTACGGGTCTTTTTTTCGCTGTATCCTTCGGTTTCACAAAATAAGCAGGGACTTCCTCTACACCATTCATAGAGAGAATGAGTGTTTCCACTACATATGATTCACGTTCCTCCATTTTTAACGTATAAGCCTCCACGCGATGACGTTCTGGCATTTCTCCTAACAGACTGAGCAGTTGTTCACGTTTGCTTTCCTTTTCCATTGACGTCACTCCTCATTTTCTTGATCAACTGTTAAAATACGAGACCGATGCGGGAATCACCTTGTTTTCGACAAAATTATGTCCCGGGAAATAAAGAACACCCACCGGTTTATACCGATGGGTGTCATCATTAGTTCGCAACAATATTGACAAGCTTCCCAGGAACTGCAATCACTTTACGAATGGTTTTCCCTTCAAGCTGTTCTTTTACGCGTGCATCATTTTTCGCGAGCTCTTCTAACTGCTCTCTTGTTGCATCAGCAGGAACGGTTAATTTTGCTTTCACTTTACCGTTAAGCTGTACAACAATTTCTACTTCATCGTCGACAAGCTTTGACTCATCATATTGCGGCCATGCTTCATAAGAAATAGACCCTTCATGACCAAGTTTATTCCAAAGCTCTTCTGCTAAATGCGGTGCAATTGGAGAAAGAAGCTTTACAAAGCCTTCTGCATATTCTTTCGGCAGTGTATCAGCCTTATAGGCATCGTTGATAAACACCATTAATTGCGAAATGCCTGTATTGAAACGCAAGCCTTCATAATGATCCGTTACCTTCATGACTGTTTCATGATAGCTGCGTTCTAATGCGCCGCCAGATTGCTCTGTCACTTTATCACTGAGTGAGCCATCTTCATTTGTAAATAGACGCCATACACGATCAAGGAAACGTCGAGCACCATCAAGTCCTGTTTCAGACCAAGCAATTGACGCATCTAAAGGTCCCATGAACATTTCATAAAGTCGTAATGTATCCGCACCATGAGATTCTACGATATCATCCGGGTTGACCACATTTCCTTTTGATTTACTCATTTTTTCATTGTTTTCCCCAAGAATCATGCCTTGGTTGAACAATTTCATGAAAGGTTCTTTTGTTGGAACAACACCGATATCATACAAGAACTTATGCCAGAAGCGTGCATATAAAAGATGCAGTACAGCGTGTTCTGCTCCGCCGATATACACATCAACTGGAAGCCATTTCTTCAGCTTCTCAGGAGATGCTAGCTCTTCTGAGTTATGAGGATCAATATAACGTAAGAAATACCAGCAGCTGCCTGCCCATTGCGGCATTGTATTCGTTTCACGGCGGCCTTTCTTACCTGTTACAGGATCTACAACCTCAACCCAGTCTTTAATATTGGCTAATGGTGATTCACCTGTACCACTTGGCTTAATCTCTGTCGTCTTAGGCAAGATCAGTGGAAGCTCTTCTTCTGAAACAGCTGAAGATGTTCCGTCTTCCCAATGAATGATTGGAATCGGTTCACCCCAGTAGCGCTGACGGCTGAATAGCCAGTCTCTTAAACGATATGTGACTTTCTTTTCACCTTTTTGATGTTCTTCAAGCCATGCAATCGCTTTTTCAATCGCTTCTTCTTTTCCTAAGCCATTTAGGAAATCAGAGTTAATGTGCTTTCCATCACCTGTGTAGGCTTCTTTTTCAATGTCTCCGCCTTCTACAACTTCTTTGATTGGAAGATCAAAGGTTTTAGCGAATTCATAATCACGTTCATCATGAGCAGGAACCGCCATAATAGCTCCAGTTCCATAAGTCGCCAGCACATAATCGGCAATCCAGATCGGCATCATTTCACCATTTAAAGGATTGATGGCATACGCCCCTGTGAAAATACCCGTCTTCGTTTTAGCAAGATCTGTCCGCTCTAGGTCACTCTTTGATTGAATCTCTTTGATATACGCTTCGACAGCTTCTTTTTGAGCATCTGATGTGATTTTTTCAACAAGTGCATGTTCTGGTGCAAGCACTGCATATGTTGCGCCAAATAGTGTATCAGGACGCGTTGTAAAAACCGTAAACTGTTCGTCATGCCCTTCTACTTCAAAATGAACGTGCGCACCTTCAGAGCGTCCGATCCAGTTGCGCTGCATATCTTTAATGCTTTCAGGCCAATCAATGTCCTCTAAATCTTCTAACAGCCTGTCCGCATATGCCGTAATCTTTAGCATCCATTGCTTCATAGGACGTCTTTCAACAGGATGCCCTCCGCGTTCACTTTTTCCATCAATGACTTCTTCATTTGCAAGCACTGTGCCAAGCGCTGGGCACCAGTTCACTGGTACTTCATCGATATAGGCCAATCCTTTTTCGTACAATTTTAAGAAAATCCATTGTGTCCATTTGTAGTAATTCGGATCTGTCGTGTTGATTTCTCGATCCCAATCATACGAGAACCCTAGTGATTGAATTTGGCGGCGGAAGTTATTGATGTTCTCTTCTGTAAAGGCCGCCGGATCATTTCCTGTATCAAGTGCATACTGTTCTGCCGGGAGACCAAATGCGTCCCATCCCATTGGATGAAGAACATCATATCCCTGCATACGTTTCATGCGTGATAAAATATCCGTTGCTGTATAGCCCTCAGGGTGCCCGACATGAAGCCCTGCGCCTGATGGATATGGAAACATATCAAGTGCATAAAACTTCGGTTTATCTTCCGAGTCAGATGTGGCGAATGTTTTATGTGTCAGCCAATAATCCTGCCACTTCTTTTCAATTTCCCGATGCTGAAAACTCAATGTGAAAACCTCCTTTAATATGTACGGCTTTATCTGCTTAGATGACCACTGCAAGAATTCAGATTTTTCTAAAATCAACAAAAAACCCTCATCCCTGGAAAGGGACGAGAGATTTTTTGGTTCCCGCGGTACCACCCTTGTTAGCGTAACATGCTGTTCGTACGCTCACTTAATATCTTTAACGCAGACATGCGACAGAAGCTTTAACGCAACTGCAACTCTGAGGCGAGTTCAGAAGCAGATTTGATTGACTTTCACCAGCCGTCAATTCTCTAAAGACAAATACTGCTTTCCTACTACTCCTCTTCACTGTTCTTATCGTAACCGTCATCTAAGTAGTATTTTATAGAATTATGATCATAAGTGCAAGCAGGTTTGTATACAATGGGAATGTACCCTAGACTAGGGTAAAGTGAGGATATTATTCATGTGGAGATCGGTTATGACGGTTGGAGCCTGCATCCTGTGAACGTTCTTCTCTCACAAAATCGAAACTTCGCAGAACTGCTTCTCCTCCGTAACCTGAAATAATGGATAAGATGATCAAGTGCAGACTAGATTCGGGATTTGAGGATAAGACAAGCAGTGTAGCGGCAATCATCCCAACGAGCCAATCTTCAATAAACCCTAGATAAATAAACTTCTTTGTCATTCTGGGCTTCTCTAGCCTGCCTTTTTTCTTTACGTGACCGAGAATGCCCATGACCCCTCCAATGGCGCAAGCAATAATGACTTGTTGCAGCATTTTCATCACCTTCCTAAAGCCCTTAGAATAGTAAAGCGACTTCAGGCTGTCCAGCCCCCTGTAATGCCATTCTGCTGTTCCGTCATAATCCATGTAAAAGGTCTATTCTCTCTAACGAAGAAAAAAAGCTTGTTTCTTCCATTATATGTGAATGACCCAAAAACAATCTTGATGCATTGGAATCATTTTTACCTAATCCATATTAACTATTTTTGTCATTTTATGAATTATGAGCAATTGATTCCTTCTTTTTCTAATGAAAAGTCTCCTTACTTACTCTATTCTAATGGAGGACAAACTATGATGACAAATTTAACAAAGCGTTTGCAATCGTTGAAACAGAACATATGTTATGTTACGTTTATAAGGATTCATTTGGTTGAAAAGACAACCATTTGATATGCTTATAGCAGCAGCAAAGGAGGGTAATATGGTCAGCTCGAACATCTTCGGCTTGCAAAAACAGCTTGAACTCATCAAAAAAGCGCTGGATCATGCGCGGATCGGTGTTGTCATTACAGACCCTTCCTTAGAGGATAACCCTATCGTTTATGTGAATCATGGCTTTACACAAATGACTGGATACAAACCAGATGAGATTCTTGGGCGTAATTGTCGATTCCTTCAAGGAAAAGACACAGATCAAAAGCAGCTTGCTTTAATTCGACATGGAATTCAGAACAAAACACCTATTACCACACAGCTAAAAAATTATAAAAAAGACGGCACTTTTTTTTGGAATGAACTCAATATAGATCCTCTATACATCGAACAAGATGACAAAACATTTTTCATTGGTTTTCAAAAGGATATTACGAAACAGAAAGAATATGAACAGCTCCTAGAAGATTCCTTACAGGAAGTCACCTCTCTTTCGACGCCAATCGTCCCAATCAAAAATGGTGTATCTGCTCTTCCGCTTATCGGAAAATTATCTGAAGAACGCTTTGATGCCATTGTCGCTAAGTTAACTTGTATATTAGATGATTCAAAGGATGATTATTTAATTGTCGACCTTTCTGGTTTAATCGATGTCGATGATTCCGTCGCAGCACGTATTTTCAAACTGCATCATCTCCTCAATTTAACTGGAACCGAACTGATCATTACTGGGATCAAGCCGCAGCTTGCGATGAAAATGAAAGACCTGGATACAGATTTCCAGAATACGATCACTTATTTGACAGTAAAAGAAGCCATAAAAGGATTACCATTAGCTGAAAGCCCTGTGTAAACAGGGTTTTTTTAATTGAACTGCTCCCTAAAATGGAAAAATGAGGTATGATAGGTGTAAATAGCAATTTAGGGGGGCTGCTAGATATGATGTTACTCATCATAGGTCTTTTATGTGTTTGTTTTGCCATCGGATACGCCGTCAATTTCTTCTTACTCAAACGCCAGAACGAGCTGATTTTTTCAAAGAAACTATTTTATCCTTTTTTGGTCATTGGCCTTGTCTTTTCCATTATGTCATTACCGTTTGCTGCTACAAATGCGCCAAAGGCACAAGCCGATCCATCTTCCGAACAGCTGTTAAAGGAGCAAAAGGAGCTCTCATCTGACATTTCGAGCTTAAAAGCTGATAAAGAGTCGCTTACCTCCTCTTTAGAAGACACGGAGAAGGAAAAAGAAAAACTGGAAAAAAAGCTAGAAACCATCACCTCAGAAAAAGAAACGGTCAAACAGCAAGAAAAGACCATTCAATCGCTTGAAGAGAAAATAGACAAGCTCACCTCCAGCAATGAAACACTCAAAAAAGAAAACAAGAATAGTAGCAGCGATACGAGTTCTTCCACCGTCCAGCGCTCCGCTCCTAAAGATGAAGGAAAAAGCACAGGCGGTCATGAATCTCAAAAGGAAACAAAAAAAGAATCGGCTGCCTGTAACATTAAAGGGAGTGTCAACGGCATTTATCACACACCGAGCAGCAGATACTACTCTAGAACAAAGAATATAACCAAAATGTTCTGCTCTGTTGAAGAGGCAGAACGTGCCGGATACAGGGCACCTAAGCAATAGCGCTGTTTATTTAAGATAAAAAAGAACCTCCTGAGCGCCCAATCGGGTTTCCAGGAGGTTCTTTTTTAAATTTCTCTTCTTAAAGCTGCTAATACATTCGTTTTTGTTGCCTTACGTGCCGGGTTAAGCCCTGAGATGATCGCTACCCCTGCGCTGATCACTGTCGCTGTAATCACAAGGCTGAGCGGAATATAGGAAAAAGTAATCGAGAATTGATCACTTGATCCTCCCTCAGACATGGACGACAAAATGGCTGGGATGATTAAATTAACGGCGAAACTAATCAAATATGAGATGATAATACCGATGATTGATCCGATTACTCCAATATAAGCACTTTCCATTAGGAACATTCGCTTGATAATGGATGGATTTGCACCAATAGCTTTCATAATCCCAATCTCTTGTGTTCGCTCTGTTACCGCCATGGTCATCGTATTGAAAATACCGATGGCAGAAATAATGACTGCAATACATCCGACAAAAATGAGTCCAATTTTGAAGACCGTAAAGAACATATCCATTCCTTCAAGCTGGTTCGTCACAGAGATGACTTGATAACCCTCATCTGTTAGTTTATCCGTGATTGCACCGACATTGTCGAATTTATCTGCATAAACAGAGGTCATTTTCTCGACATTTCCTGCTTCAGGAGACAGGTCGAGTATTTGACCAAATTCTTTTTCATAAGCATTCGGAATCAGAATTTTATGATCCTCCTGCCACTCCAAATTCGGCTTTTTCAAAACACCTACTACACGGAAATCAAATGTTTTTTCTTTGACGACTTCATTTTCTTCATTCAGTTTTGGCACTTTGATTTGAATCACTTTATTTAAAATATCCTTCGTGTAGCCTTTAGGCTCCTTCGGTGTTTCTTCCCCATTTGACGTCTGATTTAATTCTTTTTCATAGGCTTCGCGTTCTTTTTTTGTCCACAGTTGTTCCGCCATATGATACCCGACCACAATTTCGTTCGCTGATGTTGGAACTTTTCCTCGGTCTAGTTCAAGCCCTGCTTCTTTTTCTTCTTTCATATCGGTCAAAGCAGCCTGTGTTTCACTTGAACGGTCATCGAGTTCGACGTTAACCGATGGAATGATCGATGTTCTTGAGACAACAGATTTCACATGATCATATTTCTTTAAATCATCAATCTTGACGTCTCCTTTTTCTTTTCCTAACACTTTAATTTCTGTGATGATTTGCTGCTTCATGATTTCATCTTGAGCGGATTTTTGCAAACCAAAACCGACAGACGCTAAAACGATTAAGAAAGAGCATGCCATTGTCGTCGCAAGAATGGTCATAAACACACGCAATCTATTTTTCTTCATATTTCTTCTAATGAATTTGACCTGATCTCTAAATTTCAATGGATTGTTCCCCTTTCTTTAATACACCATCGTGAAGCTGGAACGTTGTGTCTGCGATTGAAGCCACTTCATCGTCATGTGTAATGATGACAAATGTAATTCCTTTTTCACGATTGAGCTGCTGGATAAAGGCTAGAATTTCCCCTTCAGTTTCTGAATCCAGACTACCTGTTGGTTCATCCGCTAAAATAATTGATGGATTTAAAATCAAGGCTCTTGCAATACTCACACGCTGCTGCTGTCCGCCTGACAGCTCATTTGGGTAATGTCCTGCATGATGTTCAAGTCCTACTCGTTTCAGCATTTCTTTTACTTTCGCCTTTCGTTCAGACGGCTTCACACCTTTTAAAGTGAGCGGAAGTTCAACATTCTCATACGTTGTTAAGCTCCCGATCAATTGAAAGCTTTGAAAGATAAAGCCAAAGTGATCTAAGCGAAAGTCTGCCCATTCTTTTTCATTAAAGCCGGTCACATCAGTGCCATCAATGACAATTTGTCCGCTCGTTGGCGTAATATAGCCTGATATTAAGTTCAACAAGGTGGATTTCCCCGAACCACTTCGTCCAACAATACAAGCAATATCGCCTCTTTTGATGGACAGGTCAATCCCTTTCAGCACAGGAATTTCATTTTCCCTGCCTTTTTTACCAATTTTAAATACATGATCTAATGCTTGAATCTGAATCATCTCTACTCCCCTGCTCTCTGTTTATCTTTTTCTATAGATTAAGAAATAACTCGTAAGTGCGCCCACAGCTCCACCGATGAGCATGCCAGCAATATAACCAAATATGGAATTGTCCGAAGAAAATCCAACCCAGCCAAATCCTAGAACACCGAAGACAATAACCATAATCTGAATTGGTCGATCGATCTTTTGATAAAGAAAGAAGCGGCCATTTCGTTCAATTGGATGTTTTATAAAGCTAATTAAGCCAATTAGATAAAACAGAACCATCATGACAATAGGTATAATGATTTTTTCACCTGAGAACCAAAGAGGATAATCAGATTGGAAAGGATCATTTGCAATATAAGTGATTGGAGACATAGGCGATATCAAATAAGCGAAGCTCTTATCTACCCAGCTCCCACTTGTCTTCATGATAAAATCTAAATGAACAATCGGTAATCCGATCACTAAAAAGGGTAAAATAGCTGTGCTGAACCCAACGATTGCTTGCGAAATGGAACTTCCGGTTAAAGTACCCGCTGCAAAAAATAAAGTATAAAACATCAAGGAGGACACAAGCGAAATGACATAACCACTATGAAAGCCAGGTGTCTCTAGTGGGTTAAGTCCTAAAATAAGTAAATAAGTAAGAACATAAGAAACAGCATGAACGACTGCAATAATTCCAGCACCTAAGAAGAACTTAGTATGATAGATCGAACTTCTGCTAAATGGCAAGGATAAAGTAAAATCCATCTGTCCTTTATTTCTCTCAAATCCAAGCTGAATGACAGCAAAGAAGAGCCCCATTAACCAGGAAAGGGAAAGAAAAACATCTGTTTTAAAAATATAAGAAAAGCGTGGTGAATCCGTAATACAAGCTGTATCGTTTAGGCACGTTTGAAAAGACGAATATTCCATTAAGAATGCGAAGGGCGTCGCAAGCGCAGCAACAAGCATCACTAAAATGAATGTCAGCTCTGATTGCTTCCACTCCTTATATAATAATTGCCGCTTTACCATCTGCGTTTCCCTCCAAACTTTGCAATAAATACTTCTTCTAAATTCACAGGCAGTTCATGCCATACTTTTGGCTTCAGTGACTTCAAGTACTCTTTAGCTTCTTCGTCGGTTTTTAGAACAAGCGCTGTATAGAAAACGCCCGCTTGATCCAAAATCGCAACGCCATTTTTTCGAATACTTAAGTTCATATCTTCTTCAAAAGCCATTTGGATTTTGACATAGTCATTCTTTAATTCATCTAAATCCATGACACTTGTGAGCTGATTTCCTTCTAAAAACCCGATTCGATTACACATGCGCTCAATATCCTCTAAGCGGTGAGATGTAATTAAAATCGTTGTTTGTCGTTCTGCCACCTCGTCAATCATCAGCTGAAGAACGTCATTTCTTGTGACGGCATCAATTCCATCAGTCGGCTCATCTAATAAAATGACCGCTGGTTTGATGGCAAAGCTTAAAATTAATGACAGCTGTTTCTTTAACCCTGTCGACAATTCACGATACTTTACTTTTTCCGGAATTTCATAGCGGTTCACAAGCTCATTTGCATAGGTCACGTCAAACTTTGGATAAATATGCTTTAACAGCTGGACAAGCTGTCCGTAATTGTATCTGTCAAAGTAAGGATTCACGACCGGCATGAATACAATATTTTGCTTTACTAAAGGGTGGTCTCTCACCAGTACATCTTTAAAATAAATCTCTCCTTCATCTGGAAGAAGAATTTGTTGAATCAATCTGAGAAGTGTTGTTTTCCCAGAGCCATTCCGGCCAAGCAGACCGAAGATCTCACCTTCGCCTATTTTGAAGGAAACGTCGCTGAGTACTTCGCGTCCATTTAATTTCTTCGATACATTTCTGACCTCAATCAACTTGTTTTCCTCCTTTTAGACTTGAGCCGATCTCTTCTAGCCATTCCTTGAGCTGATGAATATCAATACCAGCATAATGAGCTTCTATGATGAGTTGTCTTAACTGTTCTTTCATCTCGAGCACCTTCCCTTCATTCAGCTTTAACTGAGCACCTTCTGTTACATACGTACCGCGGCCTCTTAGCGTTTCAATAATCCCTTCCCGCTCTAGCTCTTTATACGCTTTACTGACGGTGTTTGGGTTGGCAATGATAATGGTGGCGAGCTCTCTGACAGAGGGCAGTTTGTCACCAGGCTTCATCACACCTTTTAAACATAAAATTTTGAGCTGCTCAATGATTTGTTCATATATTGGCGCAGCGCTTCTTGGATCTATTTGAATCATGATGACTCCCTCTTTCCTCATTCATGCTTTTGCAGTCCTATCGCTTGTTCATGTCCTTGCATTAAAGGAACTGAATTGGGTATCAAATCTTTTTGAACTTCAAAACCAATGAAAACAAGAACGAAAAAAAATGTACATGCTAACGCAACAGCCAGCACCATCCACTTCAAATTGATTGGTTTTTTTTCTTTTTTCATGGTTGAACACCTTTCTTCACTTTTTAAGTGTCTTTAGTGTATTAGTTGATATAGTACACTTAATACAATATAGACACTCAGCATAAAAGTCAATAACTTATTAAAAAAATAAAAAACAGACCCTTAAAAGAAGGATCTGTTCATTATTCATTATCGTAAGAAATCCCTAAAATCATTTGATTTTGCAAGCTTTGAATTTGAACACGTGCCCTGTCTAATCGTTCTCTTTGCTGGTCATTCGCGACATCTTTTAATTTTTCTAATTCGTTGACCGTATCCTCAAGCATGAGCTGTGCTTTAGAAAACTCTTCCTCATTATAATGTTCCTGACGTGAGCTCAAATCAAATTGTTCATTTGCAAACTCAAGGGTTTCAGTACTTTTTTGGATAAAATCATCGATCGACTGCCTTGTTGCCATCTTACATTCCCTCCATTTCATCATCGCTCCCGCCTATTTTGCCCATGTAAAGCTTTTTCACTAAAGAAAATGTTGGACAGATTCAATTGTCCTCCTTCGTGATTTTTGTTAAACTTTAAGGATGCCTATTATTATGCAAGGAGGTTACTGACTTGGATCAGCATAACCCTTTTTTATATTCAAACAGCGAAAAACGTTATCACACATGGAATTATCATTTGCGTGAACACTTTGGTCATAAAGTATTTAAAGTAGCCTTAGACGGCGGCTTTGACTGTCCAAACCGTGATGGTACTGTAGCCCACGGCGGCTGTACATTTTGCAGTGCCGCTGGATCTGGTGATTTTGCAGGAAACCGGGCTGATGATCTTATCACTCAATTTAACGAAATCAAAGACCGGATGCATACAAAATGGAAAGACGGAAAATACATGGCGTATTTTCAGGCGTATACAAACACACACGCGCCGCTTCCTGTCCTAAAAGAAAAATATGAAACCGTCATGAATCTGGATGGTGTGGTTGGTCTATCCATTGCAACAAGACCTGACTGTCTGCCGGATGACGTAGTGGAGTATTTAGCCGAATTAAACGAACGCACTTACCTATGGGTAGAGCTTGGTCTACAAACAGTACACGAACGGACAGCTATGCTCATTAACCGTGCTCATGATTATGAATGCTACGTTGAAGGTGTAGAAAAACTGCGAAAACACGGAATTCGTGTCTGCTCGCATATCATCAACGGATTGCCTCTTGAAAACCGGGATATGATGATGGAAACAGCCAAAGCTGTTGCGGATTTAGATGTGCAAGGAATTAAAATTCATTTACTTCACCTTTTAAAAGGGACTCCAATGGTCAAACAATATGAAAAAGGAAAGCTTGAGTTTTTAAGCCAGGAGGAATATGTTCAGCTTGTTTGTGATCAGCTGGAGATTCTGCCGCCAGAAATGATTATTCACCGTATTACAGGCGACGGCCCAATTGAATTAATGGTTGGTCCAATGTGGAGTGTTAACAAGTGGGAAGTGCTAAATGCCATTAATGCTGAGCTCGAAAGACGTAACAGCTACCAAGGGAAACGTTTCATCAGATTGGAAGAAGCAGCCAAATGATTTTGAAACGCATGCTTCCTTTTAGTAAAGAGCTGTTAGAACGCGCTTGTCAAAAAGGCGACATCGTCATAGATGCAACAATGGGAAACGGCCACGATACACTCTATTTAGCTGATCTTGTAGGAATTAATGGACAAGTCTTTGCATTCGACGTGCAAGAGGAAGCCTTGCAGCAGACAAGCAAAAGGCTTGGCGATCAATATCCTTACGTTCACCTGATCCGTGATGGACATGAAAAACTGGCGGATCATCTTCCGAAGGATGTTTACGGACATATATCTGGTGCAGTGTTTAACCTTGGGTATCTGCCCGGAGGCAATAAAGCCGTCACCACTCAGGCTCATACAACCATTGAAGCGATCAAACAACTCCTCGAATGGCTCAAACCAGGGGGTCTGATCGTTCTTGTGATATACCATGGACATCCCGAAGGTAAAAGAGAAAAAGAAGTGCTTCTCGACTATTGCAGATCACTGCCTCATGAAGAGGTACAAGTTTTATCATATCAATACATGAATATTCAAAACGACCCGCCTTTTGTGGTCGCTATTGAAAAAAAGCTAAAATGATGTGCATTTTAGCTTTTTTTCTTCTTTTCAGCGTAATAGAAAACCTTTGCAGTCGAAGGAACGGGCGAGCACCGGAGCGGAGCGAATTTGACATTCGTGAGTACCTGCGCGCATACCTGACACCAAATGCGATGGTTTGTCTACACGCTGAAGCTCAAATCCTAATGGATTTGAGCTTTTTTATGAAGATTTCATCCAAGGCATTTTCTGATAGGTCCGATAGGCTCTTCCGTTAATATAGAAAAAGAACGATGTTTTCCCGCTTGATTTGATCAGCCGTTTTGCCAGCTTGTTCATTTCTTTTTGGGCTGTCACTTTTTCATCGGACAAATAGACCGCCAGTAATCCTCTGTTAATCAATTTGTGAAAGTTTTCATGCGGAATACCTTTCAGCTGCTCATCCGCTTTTTCGATAAAATGCTGAAGTCTATCCATCATCTCATGATGAGAATCATAGTATGAGCAAAAGTTCAGATCTCCCCCAAGCCGGTCCTCTTCTTGGTCAATTAAATAATCGAGTAAGATGTGCAGACCTTGAATATAAGGGAAATAGCTTTCGTAAATTTGCTTCGCCTGCTTTTCTGTAAAATCAGGCTGCAGCGCATACGCCACAAGACAGAAGATCCCTAACGTCGATCCTGCACAAGCTGAAAACTCATACCATTCCATCTTCGGCAAATCCTTTTCATATTGGCGGAACCAAGACTCTAACCGCGGTACACGCTCATGAGGAACAACGTGCTTATGTACTTGCAGATCACTATAGTAATCACACAGCGTATGTAAATATGGCTGAATGATTGGATAATGCTCAAGGCGCGTAAGCACGTCTTGACATGTGCGGACAAGCGCATGTAAATATCCATGATCCTCTTGATCTTCGCGGAATTGATAGTATGGCTTGAGCTCAGCATGAATATCAAGCGCATCTCTCATCGCTTGATGCAGCATATGAAAATCCTTTGGATCCAGCGACGTGCTGCGGTCACATAGGTTATCTAAGTAATCACTGATGGTTTGATACGCCACAATGAATTCAATGCACGTTTCTTTCTCTTCACCTGCTAGAAGAGATAAAATGCCTCCGCCTTCACAGTGAAAGGTTTTACTGGCTATGCTCGCTAGTGCCTGCGTTCTCAGTTCTTCATTTTCAATCATTTCTGCATGAGCCCGCCACTTTTTCAGCTCCTGATGAACAAGCGGAAAAATATCTTTATACACCTTTGTCATCAGTGCAAAAGGACGCTCTGGTACTGACAAATCACTCCACCCCCAACTTAAAGCTCACAATCAAATATATTGATCTGTAAAGGCTCTTGCCGCCTTAAACACATCTTCTCTTTCCGGTTCATTAAAAATTTCGTGATACAGCTCTTCCCATTCACGGTATGATTTATTTGTTGATTCTATGCCATTGAACCATTTGATCACCCTCGTTTTATCCACGATCTTATCATCGCCCGCCTGCATTAAAAGGAGCGGGATCGATTTAAAAACATTCGTCGGCTGCATCGCCGCATCGATATTTTTGATCAGCTCTCGATACCAGCGAACCGACACCTTTGTCACGTAAAGAGAATCATTTGAGTCTGCCTCAATCACCGCCTGATTTCGTGTGGCTAGTTCAATCGACAGCCCTGACTCCACTTTAAAAGACGGTGCCAGCACATTTAGACCTTTTGACGCAAAATCCATCAGCTTCTTCGGTTTAAATTGCAGACCTAAACAAGGTGATGATAAAATAAGGCCATTCAACTTCGTATGGGTATACTGCTTCATCCACTCAATTGAAATGAGTCCACCCATACTGTGTCCAAGTAAAAAAGTAGGAAGCCTGAATGATTTCGCATGTTCGATCCATTCATCGACTGTATCAATGTATTCTTGAAACGAACGAATGTGGCCTCGCGCACGTGTCGATGTTCCTTGCCCAGGCAAGTCACCCATGACGACGTGATAGCCTGCATTCCGCCACATTTCAATCAGCCATTTATATCGGCCGTGATATTCACTCGCACCATGTACAATTACAATTGTACCAACTGGTCTTTCAGCATGCCAAGTCCACAAAGTAAACACCTCACAAATGTTGTATTAAGAAAGGAAGTCGAAAAAGTGATTTATCCATATCATCAGTTTACACCTGAGATTCATGAATCGGTCTTTGTCGCAGATAACGCCACCATTACCGGTGATGTCACAATTGGAGAATATTCGAGCGTGTGGTTCCAAACCGTCATCAGAGGCGATGTTGCACCTGTGAGAATTGGAAAGAACGTCAACATTCAAGATTTATCGTGCCTGCATCAAAGTCCTGGAAAAACACTTCTTATTGAAGATGGTGCTACCATTGGACACCAAGTCACATTACATAGCTCAATCATTCGAAAAAATGCCCTCATTGGCATGGGGTCTATCATTCTCGATGGTGCGGAGATTGGCGAAGGTGCCTTTATCGGTGCAGGAAGTCTTGTCCCTCAAGGAAAGGTCATCCCAAAAGGATCACTCGCTTTTGGCCGTCCAGCCAAAGTCGTTCGGCTGTTAACAGATGAAGATATCCAAGACATGGACCGAATCCGCAGAGAATATGTAGAAAAAGGACAATACTATCGTTCCCTTTTATCTCGTTAACATCATACGTGTATCTTCACTTTATCATGTTTTTTTCAGGATATTAAGCAATAACTATGAACCGCTTGTTATTTTACCCTTTTCCGCCACTTTCTATCATGACAAAAAAGGTTTTCAGCACAAAGCTGAAAACCTTTTTCATTAACTAAAGATGACTTCTTTCGGTTGATGGTTCAATTGCTCTGGATCAATACTGCGCTCTACATAAATGCTGTGCCAAATCATAAAGATCAGAACGGTCCAAATCTTACGGCTATGATCTGCTTTACCAGCACAATGTTCATTTAACAAATCAAGCACATACTCTTTGTTAATATATTCGTCTGTTTGACTGTTTTTAATGATGTCTTTCGCCCAAGCGTTCATCTCATTTTTCAGCCAATGACGAATTGGAACAGGGAAGCCCAGCTTCTTGCGGTTTAACACATGGTCAGGCACAATGCCTTCTGCTGCTTTACGCAATAAATATTTCGTTGTGCCATCTTTTGTTTTCAGCTCTTCTGGAATTTTAGAAGCCGCTTCAAATACGACCTTATCAAGGAATGGAACACGAAGCTCTAGAGAATTCGCCATTGTCATCTTATCTGCTTTCAGTAAGATGTCCCCGCGCATCCACGTATGAATATCAACATATTGCATTTTGTTAATATCACTGTAGCCTGCACTTTCCTCGAAGTATGTCTTCGTCACATCACGATACGTAATGTTCGGATCATACTGCTTTAAGAGGTTTTTCTTTACTGGCTCTTCAAAGATTTTCGCATTACCGATATAACGTTCCTCTAATGGTGTACAGCCGCGGACGATAAAGCTTTTTCCTTTCATTCCTTCTGGCATTAAACGCGCCAGACGAAGAAGAAGCTTTTTCAGCATAGATGGAACAGATTCAAATGGTTTAAGAGAAAGCGGCTCACGGTAAATATTATAACCACCGAACAGCTCGTCTGCTCCCTCACCAGAAAGAACAACCGTCACTTGTTTCTTCGCTTCCTTTGCCACGAAATACAAAGGAATCGCCGCCGGATCAGCTAAAGGATCATCTAAATGCCAGACAATCTTCGGAAGCTCATTCATATATTCCTCAGGAGAAATCACAGCGCTGAAGTTTTGTAAGCCCAGCTTATCAGCCGTTTCCTTCGCCACATCGACTTCACTAAAACCGTCCTGCTGGAAGCCAACAGAGAATGTCTTCAGCTCAGGATGAAATTCCTTTGCAACAGATACGATGAAAGAAGAATCGATACCACCTGATAGGAATGAACCAACAGGAACATCACTTCTCATGTGAACTTTCACAGAATCATAGATTGCATCGCGTACTTCTTCAATCAGCTTCTGTTCTTGTGTTTGCTCAGGCTTAAATTGAACTTTCCAGTAAGTCTTAAATTCAATCTCCTGTCCTGGGCGTAAAGTAAACTGATGACCAGGCTCTACTTTGTGCACCTTTTGATCAAGTGTATTTGGCTCAGGTACGAACTGGAATGACATGTATTGCTGTAAGGATGTCTCATCAAATAAAATGTTCTCGTTCACTGCCATCAAGCTTTTGCGTTCAGACGCAAAGTACACTTGCTCATCCATTTGTGTAAAATAAAGCGGTTTGATGCCGAAAGGATCTCTTGCGCCATATAATAATTGCGCTTCTTTATCCCAAATTAAAAATGCAAACATGCCGCGAAGCTTAGAAGCCGCTTCTTCTTTATAATGACGGTATGTAGCAAGAAGTACTTCCGTATCAGAGTCTGTGCTGAACGTATAGCCCTTTTTCACAAGCTCTTCCTTCAGCTCCACATAGTTATAAATTTCACCGTTGAAAATAATCCAATACTTTTCATCTTCATAAGAAAGCGGCTGCTTTCCGTGCTCAACATCTATAATACTTAAACGTCTAAATCCAAATCCTACATGCTCATCATGAAAGTAACCCTCATCATCCGGACCACGATGAACGATGAGACGATTCATTTGTTTAATTAGCTCTTCCTGTTCAGTAGTTTCGGACAATGGACGGTGATTAAATACACCAACAAACCCACACATATTATTGCCTCCACGTTATGTTATTTCTTAAAAGTAGACCTATAATTAGACAGTATTTTGTCCGATTTTGTTTCACATTTTTTCGCTTTTTGCAGATTTTTTTTTAATCAAAAGGAAAACCGCTTAAAATAAGCGGTTTTCTATGTTGTTATTGTCCCAATGCTTCTTTGCGAAGTGTATCGGCTTTATCCGTTTTTTCCCACGGAAGATCTAAGTCGTGACGGCCAAAATGTCCGTATGCAGCTGTTTGTTTGTAGATCGGACGACGCAGGTCAAGCATTTTAATAATGCCAGCTGGACGAAGATCAAAGTTTGCACGAACCACTTCAATTAATTTTTCTTCAGAAGCTTTTCCGGTTCCGAATGTATCAATTGAAATCGATACAGGCTGTGCTACACCAATTGCATAAGCAAGCTGTACTTCACAAGAATCTGCAAGGCCGGCAGCTACGATGTTTTTCGCTACGTAACGAGCAGCGTATGCCGCAGAACGGTCAACCTTCGTTGCGTCCTTACCTGAGAAAGCACCACCGCCATGACGAGCATATCCGCCATACGTATCAACGATGATTTTACGTCCAGTTAAACCAGCATCCCCTTGAGGTCCACCGATGACGAAACGGCCAGTTGGGTTAATAAAGTATTTTGTCTGTTCATCAATCAGTTCACTTGGAACGACAGGGCTGATGACATGCTCTTTTAAGTCACTTTGAATTTGTTCAAGCGTCACTTCTGGTGCATGCTGCGTAGAAATAACCACTGTGTCAATACGAACTGGTTTGTTTTGCTCATCATATTCAACTGTGACTTGTGTTTTTCCGTCTGGACGAAGGTATGCAAGTATTTCATCCTTGCGTACTTCTGTTAAACGGCGAGATAATTTATGCGCTAGTGAAATCGGCAGCGGCATGAGCTCTTCGGTTTCGTTGTTGGCAAAACCAAACATCAATCCTTGGTCACCTGCACCAATCGCATCAATTTCTTCTTCAGTCATTGTTCCTTCACGTGCTTCAAGCGCTTTGTCTACACCTTGCGCAATATCAGCAGACTGTTCATCAATTGATGTAAGTACCGCACATGTTTCCGCATCAAAACCATATTTCGCACGTGTGTAGCCAATTTCCTTAATTGTGTCACGCACCGTCTTTGGAATATCGACATAAGTAGACGTTGTAATTTCACCGCTTACTAATACGAGACCGGTTGTAACAGAAGTTTCACAGGCAACACGCGCATTCGGATCTTTCTTTAAAATTTCATCCAAAATGCTGTCTGAAATTTGATCACAGATTTTATCCGGATGTCCTTCTGTCACTGATTCTGAAGTAAATAAACGACGATTTTGACTCATAATGGCTATTTCCTCCTGTACAAGACCACATCATCCCAAGATGAGGCCTCCAATATGATACGGAACTCGTTCCCTCTTATATTTAAAAACGTTTATATTAGAGATGTTATTGGCAATTTGTTCATATGATATCCCAAAAATAAAAAAACCATTTCCTTCATTGCGAGGAAAGGGTCTGAGATCGCATGCCTTTCACTCTTATCGCTCAAGGTGTTCTTGTACCTTGCATCAGGTTAGCACCTTGGTTTCTCAGCATTTTCATGCCTTTTTCATAAGAAACCGGTTGCTGGGCTTCATCGGGCCTGTCCCTCCACCAACTCGGGATAAGAGTATCCGTTCAATAAGATATCTTATCTTAAACCCTTGCGTCATGTCAATGCTTCATAAGAATTATCTCCCTCTTTTTTCACATCACCATTAGCATCACCAAAAAGCATATTTTCATAGCAGAAATGAAAAAACACACACAAAAATCTTTAAATAGTATAGACTATTATTATTAATGTGTTATACTAATCGAAACAAACAAATTCAACGGTAAAGGAAGGGTTTTTTTATGAACTCAGTGGATTTAAAAGAAGATTTGCAGTCATTGCTCTCATTAGAAAATACGCACCAAAATTTATCTGTTCCGAAACTTGTTGAAAAGATTTTGGCACGTAATGAAGGCGTTTTAACATCAACGGGAGCTGTCCGCGCCACAACTGGAGCCTACACAGGACGTTCGCCTAAAGATAAATTTATCGTCAAAGAAGAAAGCTCTGAACATAAAATCGATTGGGGTCAAGTAAACCAGCCGATCTCCAAAGAAGCATTTGACCGTTTATATACAAAGGTTGTGTCATACTTAAAAGAACGTGATGAACTATTCGTCTTTGAAGGATTTGCCGGAGCTGATGAAAGATACCGTATGCCGATTACAGTTGTAAACGAATTCGCATGGCACAATCTTTTTGCAAAGCAGCTATTCATCAGACCTGACGGATCAACACCTTCTTCAAACGAAAAACCTTTCACCATCTTATCTGCACCGCACTTTAAAGCAGATCCTGCAACAGATGGCACAAACTCTGAAACGTTTATCATCGTTTCTTTTGAAAAACGCACGATTCTTATCGGTGGAACAGAATATGCAGGAGAAATGAAAAAGTCCATTTTCTCTGTGATGAACTACCTGCTTCCTGAGCAAGATATTTTATCCATGCACTGCTCAGCAAACGTAGGTCAAGAAGGCGATGTAGCCTTATTCTTCGGACTTTCAGGTACTGGGAAAACGACGCTTTCTGCAAGCGCAAGCCGCAAGCTGATCGGAGACGACGAACACGGCTGGTCTGGCACAGGGGTCTTCAATATCGAGGGCGGATGCTATGCGAAATGTGTGAACTTAAGTGAAGAAAAAGAACCACAGATCTACAAAGCGATCAGCTTCGGATCAGTTCTTGAGAACGTTGTGCTTGATGAAGAAACACGTGAAGCGGATTACGATGATACATTCTTTACTGAAAATACACGCGCTGCTTACCCAATCGAAATGATTGATAACATCGTGAAACCAAGTATCGCAGGACATCCATCTGCCATTGTCTTCTTAACAGCTGATGCGTTTGGCGTTTTACCTCCAATCAGCCGTTTAACAAAAGAACAGGCCATGTACCATTTCTTGAGCGGGTACACAAGTAAATTAGCTGGAACTGAGCGCGGTGTCACATCACCAGAAACGACATTCTCAACTTGCTTCGGTTCACCATTCCTCCCGCTTCCAGCTCACGTCTATGCTGAAATGCTCGGCAAAAAGATTGATGAGCACGGTGCTAAAGTATTCCTTGTGAATACAGGCTGGACTGGCGGAGGCTATGGTACAGGTAAACGAATGAATCTCGCTCATACAAGAGCAATGGTGCAGGCAGCAATCGAAGGTGACCTTGACAATGCCGAGATGATTACTGATGACATCTTTGGCTTACACATCCCGCTTCATATTCCTGGTGTACCAGATGAAGTGCTTCAACCTGCTAAAACATGGGATGACCAAGAGGCTTATCAAGAAAAAGCACACTTCCTTGCCAATGAATTTAAAAAGAACTTCCAAAAATTCAGCCACGCGGCAAGTGACATTGAAGCCAAAGGCGGACCACTCGTATAACCAAATGAAAAAAGCTGAGGAGATTCAATCACTCAGCTTTTTTAGTTTGTTGAATGCAATGACACAAGACGGTACGTCACCTTCGTGACATTGTCTGTCAGCTCCAGCTTTTCAACATGTGCTGTCCCTGTTTTTTCTCCGTCTTTCGTTTTGCGCACCTCAAGTGGAATATTTAATGGATAAATGCGGTATCCATCCTTCATGAGTTCAAATACATTTTCTTCAATTCTTGTCTCTTTTCCCTTTGTGACAATCATTGTATTAAATTCAACAGGCATTCCCATAATGAAAATCCCCCTACTTTCTATATTTCGTTATACTGCCTATTTTACCACATTTCCGTTTTTTCGGCTGTGCATCCATGTGGTCAGCCTTCTCACAATTTCTCGATTATGCTGCGGCGGGAAATAGTGGTTGTATCCGTGGAAATACCATGTCTCCACAGATTTCCCGTGCTGGCGCAGCGCATCTTCTAACAAATACGCATGCTCAATCGATACATTTTGGTCCTCTTCTCCGTGGATGATAAGGACAGGTGCTTCAATTTTGTCCACATCATTTAAAGGGGTTCTGTTCTCATATGCCTCTGGCACCTTATGCGGCGGACCGCCAATCACACGCTTCATCATCCGTCTCATATCCACACGCTCTTCATAAGTCAGTTTCATGTCACTGACGCCTCCCCATGTGACAAAGGAAGCCGCCTCCTGTTTCATTTCAACAGCGGTCCAAATGCCCATAATACCGCCTCGCGAAAAACCAAAGATATGAACGCGGTCCTTCTTCACTTTTTTGTGCTGTTTTAACAGCTGAAAGGCAGCGAACGCATCTTTTCGATCTTCTCCGGCAAAATCTTCGTTCCCTTCGCCTCCTTGGTTTCCTCGGTAAAAGGGAGCAAAGACGACAAAGCCCTGCGCGGCAAATTGCACAATCCGGCCTGGTCTGACCATCCCCACATTTTTAATGCCGCCTCGTAAATACAAAAAGCCATCGTAGAAACCTTCCCCGGCCGGTTCAGCGAGCAGGCCTTTCATCCGAAGTCCATCTGCCTCATAGGTCACTGTATATAAGTGAATATGCGGATGGGGCGACGGAAACCTTCTTTTTTCCACAATCACTCGATTTCTCTCCTTTTCATCTTTGATTACGTCCATTGCTTCAGCATCGCTTCTGCGACAAGCTGGCCTGATTTTGTCACCATTGGCGTGCCGCCGCCTGGATGACTTGTTCCTCCAACAAACCACAGTCCTTCAATATCCTTTGACTGATTATTGATGCGAAAGAATGCCTGTTTGAACGAGTTTGAAGACATGCCATAAATGGCTCCACGATATGCCCCCGTTTTCTGCTGCAGATCGAGCGGAGTTTGAACCGATTCATATTCGATAAGATCATCCAAATCAAAAAGACCTTTTTCCATTAATTTGTTTTTTACATGCTGACGATATGTCTCCTTTAGCATGTCCCAATCTTGCTCTTTTGTCACATAAGGTGCATTGGCCAGTACAAACAGGTTGCTTCTTCCCGGTCCTCCGCTTAAAGCAGGTTCTGAATGACCTGAATAGCATATGTAAAGCGCCGGGTCTTGAGGCAGTTGTTTTTTCTGAAAAATATCCTTGAATTCTTGCTCATAATCCTCAGGGAAAAACACATTGTGATGGGCCAGCTGTTCATAGACTTTAGGTACACCTAATAAAAGAACAAAGCCCGATAATGATGGTTCAATGCCAGCCAGTTTTTGATTTAAAAAACGAGGACGGTCTTTTTCATCTATGAGATGACGGTATACAGTCAGCGCATCTGCTCCTGCAATGACTTGATCTGCCTCATACATCTGCTGATCCGTCTCCACTCCTTTGATCCGCCGATCCTTCACATGAATCTTGTTGACTTGCTCATTGAGGTGAATCTGAACGCCTAATTCTTTTGCCAGTGTCTCAAAAGCCTCAACTAAACGATATGTACCACCCTTTATTCCATAAATCCCTTTCTCCCCTTCTAAATACGCCATCATATTAAAAATAGCCGGCGCCTCGTAGGGAGAAGAACCGATATAAGTGGCATATCGTCCAAACATCGCCAATGTATGGGGGTGACGGAAATATTGACGCAGCAGGCGCTGAACGGATGTGAACGGTTTGACAGCGAGAAGTGCTTTCATCAGCTTTAAATCGGCCTTATCCTTCCAGCTCAATAACAGACGATTTAAAAACTGCTCCTCTGCCTTTTGAAAAAGCGTTTTTGATTCCTGCAAAAATGCACGGTATTGCTTCGCATCTTCAGGACTGAATGCAGCAATTTGTGATTCCATTTGCTCCATATTCGGCGTAAACTCGACCGTATGTCCATCTGAAAAAATATTTTTGGTAAGCGGAGAAATCGGATAAAAGGTCACATAATCCTCCATCCGTCTATGACAGGCTGTAAACACTTCTTCAAAATATGCCTTCATTGTAATGGTACTCGGTCCTAAATCAAAAGAGTAGCCTGCCCCATGATGGCGCTGCAATTTCCCGCCTAAAGCCGCTTCTTTTTCTAAAATGGTGACCTGAACCCCGCGTGACTGTAGACGGATCGCTGCTGATAATCCGCCAAGTCCGCCGCCGATGATGATCACTTTTTTCATTCGTACCTTCTCCCTTTCCATTCATACCCTTCTTTTTTCAGACCGATTTTCATAGAAGCAAAGCCAATGGCGATCAGACTTAAAATACTGACCGGCAATAAAAAAGCCATCGCAGATGTCCGCCCATTTTCAGTATCTATTGCCGCTTTAATCGACACACCCAGCCCATAACAAAGAATGGCTAAGCATATGCTCAAAACATCCAGCTGAAACAATGCGATCATGAAACAAATGACAGGAACCAAATAAAGGAGGGTGTATAAACAAAAGACACTGCTTAACAAAGCAATGCTTCGATTCACGCCCGGGAACAAATTTTTCCGGTAACCTTCCCAAACCTCTTGTCCACTCTCATACATTCTCATATACACAAATGGATGAATGCTTGCAAGTGTGAACGGAAAGCCTTTTTCTTTCACCCGTCTAGCCAAAGCCATATCATCAACGAGTGAATCCTTGATCGATTCATGCCCGCCAATGTCGTGATAACAATTCTTTTCAATGGCAATAAAACCGCCATGTGCTGCGGCAAAAGCGGGATTCTTAGATTTTCTTACCCATTTCACTGGCAGGTGACAGCCAATGGTAAACATCATCATGGGAACCACAAGATGCTCAAACAATGTGCCTGTTTTTTGTTCTGGAAAACCTGACAGCATACCCGTTTTTTGCATGCATAACTGCTTGTATACTGATTCAACTGCCCCTTTTTTTAACCGGACATCCGCATCTAAAAATAGCAGCCAGTCAGAAGCTGCTGCCTCCGCGAGCTGAGAACAGGCATATGATTTACCAAGCCAGCCCCGCTTTAATGGCTGACCTGACTGGACACGGATCCACGGATATGTTTCAGCGAAGCGCTCCACCATCGCTCTTGTCTGATCTGTCGATTGGTCATCAAGTACGATAAGCTCTTTCGGGTAAAGACGTTGATCAACAATCGACTGTAGACAGGCTTCTATCCTTTTTTCCTCATTTCTCGCTGGAATTAAAATCGATAACGAAATAGGTTCATCAGGCGAAATGGATGCTGGCTTTAAAACAGGAAGCTGCTTCATATTCCATATGGTGAAAATAAACTGACAGAGCAAGAGTACACTGATCACGGTTAAGAAGACCTCCATGTTTTCACCCACTTTTTAAAGGAATCAAACGCATCACTTGTTGACTGACTTGTCCTTGTCATCTGTCTAAATTCTTGATTAGTTGAAAAATCAGGGTCAGCGATGACCTGTGCTTGATGTGCGTTTAACTGCGTTTCAAGCAGATCCCTAAGCAGATTCGTCACGTCCTTGCTTCGAAGTTCTCCGCCAGATACTAAGGTATCTTCACCAAACAAAGCAGATACTGTCGGCTTTTGAAATTGATTAAATGTATAATGCAAGGTCACAGGCTTCACCACGACTTGCTCAAATTGTCTCACTAAAAAAGAAGCCCCTCCCTCCAATTCAAGCGGCCGCATATCCTGATGCATGATTTTCCCCTGCGGAAAAAGCCATACAGCCCCGCCAGCCTGCATGTTCTCTTTTGCCGTCATTAATGCTTGCTTCACACTTTTCAGATTCTCTTTATGAACCGGGAACGCACCAAGCTTTCGGAAAAAGGCATATTGCTTCAGCTGCTTCTCTTCCATCATCATATAGTGATCGAGCTCAGACGCTTTTTCTGTTAAAAGAAAGAGGATCAGTCCATCCCACCATGAGCTATGATTGGCGAGATAAAGAACAGGCAGCTTCTCGTTTGGGTCCACAGCGCCTTTCATCATCACGCAGCGGAAATGTTTATGAAGTAAATACCGCTCAAGATAAAGAGAAAATATACGTCTAAACGATCGTTTTTTGTCGCTTTCTTTCAAATTGAACCCTTCCTTCACACAAAATAACAATGATCAGTGCTAAATAAAAAATGACATCGAGCCCGCCCTTTAATGCCAGCACACCAAAAAAGAACACCATTGCCTGATAAATACGGCTCGTCCAGCTCAGGGCCTTTTGATCAACCTGAACAAGCGGGAAGAGAAAAGAAAGTCCTGCTCCAATCATACCCCAGCTCACAAAATTCTCAAAAGGAATACCATAAAAACCACCGCCGTCATACCACACCCAAAATTTCCGTTCAGCCGCTACTGGGTCTAATATGAGGTCAAGCAAGACAATCCATATCCCCGTTTCGACAGCTCGTTTCCATTTAGACTGCTGAGTGGATAAAAAAAGGCTGTTTAAAAACACGCCAACCCATGCAAAAGCAATGGTTAAAGGCACGCCTGCCACTAGAAAACCTAACGTCGGATAATAATCATAAGCCCCGAAAGGAAACCCGGTTGTGATCCCAACCCATTCAACCGTAAATGTCAGCACCCCGACAATGGCTGCCCTTTTGATCACAAACCCCCATGACCCATAAATATTTCGACCAATCTCTATCACACAGCAGGCATACAGCACAAGGAAAATGCCATTTGCAAACTGAAGCCATGCTGGCACTTCAAAAGAGACCATTAATATGAGTCCTACTAAATACCACCCAAGAAATACCCAACTCACTCTATACACGAAACCGCTCCTTTATTTCTTCCAAATTCAAGAAAGTATTCATGCTTCTAGTATAGAAAAAAAGACACGTTCTATAAATAAACAATGCGCTTCTTATTTTCATCTAGGCACTCACCAAAAATCCCTTTTGACATACTTTAATTAGTGATCTAGAACAAAGGAGGCGAATTACTCTTGAATCGTTCCATCAAAGTCAGACTGGCATTCATCGCCGTTGTCCTGCTCTTTATTCCATTTGTCGCCTGTAAAAAAGAACAAGAGCAGACCGTACAAGTAGCCGAGGTGACCCATTCGGTTTTTTATGCTCCGCTATATGTTGCCTTATCTGAGGATTTCTTCAAAGAAGAAGGGCTAGAGGTTGAATTAAAAACGACTTGGGGCGGCGATAAAACGATGACAGCTCTCTTATCCGGCGGTGCAGATATCGCCCTGACCGGATCTGAATCCTCTATCTATGTAGAGGCTCAAGAAACAAAAGACTCTGTCATCAATTTTGCACAGCTGACACAAACAGACGGTACATTTCTTGTTTCAAGGGAGAAAGTGAGCGAATTCTCTTGGGATCAATTAAAAGGAAAAGACTTTCTTGGACAGCGGAAAGGCGGCATGCCGCAAATGGTCGGTGATTATGTCCTGAAAAAGGAAGGCATTGATGTAAAAAAGGATCTCCGCATGATTCAAAATATTGATTTTGCCAACATTTCAGGTGCTTTCTCCTCTGGAACTGGCGATTTTGTGCAGTTATTCGAACCGACAGCATCCTTAATTGAAAAAGAAGGCAAAGGGTACATTACCGCCTCCTTTGGAGAGGCTTCCGGAAAGGTGCCATATACCACCTTCATGGCAAAGAAGAGTTACTTAGAGGAAAACAAAGAGACAGCAGAAGCCTTCACTCGTGCCATTTACAAGGCGCAGAAATGGGTAGAAGCCAAGCAGCCGGAGGAGATCGCCAAAACCATTCAATCTCATTTTCCTGACACAGAACTTGATGTCTTATCAACTGCCATCAAACGCTACAAACAGCAAAACTCCTATGCAACAGATCCCCTTCTGAATGAAGAGGAATGGAACAAATTGCAGGAAATTATGAAGGAGAGCGATGAATTGCCGAAATTTATCCCGTACAAACAACTTGTCGATTCATCCATTGCAAAGAAGGTCACAGATCACAAATAGAATAGGAGGTAGCACATGTCTTTCCTTCAAATTGACCATGTGACCCACACGTACTTCTCTTTAAAAGAAAAAACAACGGCCATACAGCACATCAATATGGAGATAGACCAAGGTGAATTTATCTCATTTATTGGTCCCAGCGGCTGCGGAAAAACCACCCTGCTGTCAATCATTGCAGGAATAACGCCGCCCTCTGAAGGCCGCATTTTAATCGAAGGAAAAGAACCGAATCAAAAGGAGCATCAAATCGGCTACATGCTCCAGCAAGATTATTTGTTCCCTTGGAAAACCATCAAGGAAAATATCATTCTCGGGTTAAAAATTACCAAACAAGATTCGCATGAAGCCACCTCCGCTGCTCTTGGCTTACTGCCTAAGCTTGGCCTTCATGATGTAGAGGAAAAATACCCGAAGGAGCTGTCAGGCGGCATGAGGCAGCGTGCGGCTCTCGCCCGAACGCTTGCAGTGAATCCCGGTCTGCTTTTACTAGATGAACCCTTTTCAGCTCTAGACTACCAAACCAAACTCACTTTAGAGGATCTCGTCTTTCATACACTCAAAAACTATCAAAAAACAGCGGTCCTTGTGACACATGACATCGGCGAAGCCATTGCGATGAGTGACCGCATTTTCTTATTCTCAAAGCATCCTGGCTCGATCCAGCGAATCTTTACCGTTCCAGATGATCTGAGGACTCTTTCTCCTTTCAAAGCAAGACAGACCCAGAGTTTCCAAGAGCTCTTTCAAACGATTTGGAAGGAGCTGAAAACAGTTGAAACACAGTGACCTTTTACATGAAGCCTATCGCAAAAAATACCGAATGGAAAAACGTATGACCCGAATCTATCAGTTCATTATTTTCGCCAGCTTCTTTTCGCTTTGGGAGCTTGCCAGTCATTTTCGTCTCATCGATCCACTGATATTTAGTTCACCATCTGCGGTCTGCCAATTGTTTGTACAAAAAATATCCGATGGGTCTTTAGTGAATCATATGAGTATTACATTATTTGAAACGGTGCTCGGATTTCTACTTGGTACCTTTTGCGGCATTTTGCTCGCTGCCGCCTTATGGTGGTCCACCCGCCTGGCAAACGTTCTTGATCCTTATTTAGTCATTTTAAATGCCATGCCAAAAGTTGCCCTCGCCCCGATTTTAATTGTTGCTCTTGGGCCTGGTATGATCAGCATCGTTGCCATGGGCGCGATCATTAGTGTGATCATTACGACAATCGTCATTTACACAGCCTTTCAAGAGGTCGATGAGAATTATTTAAAGGTGATGAAAACCTTTGGTGCGAAAAAAAGCGTCGTCTTTCGCGAGGTCATTTTGCCAGCTAGTATTCCAACGATGATTTCTGCCATCAAGGTCAATGTCGGCCTTTCTTGGGTTGGGGTCATTGTAGGGGAATTTCTTGTTTCCTCAAAAGGGCTCGGCTACATGATCATTTACGGCTTTCAAGTCTTCAACTTTACACTCGTGTTCTTAAGTCTTTTCATTATTGCCGTGTTTGCGACCATCATGTACCAGCTTGTGGAATGGCTCGAACGCCGTTTTCTTCAAAAATAAAAAGCACAGGGATTGTCTCCCTGCGCTTTTTTAACGAATCAAACCGTTCTTTTCTAAATAAGCAAGACTTTGTCTTAACACATCATCTTTCATAATAAAACTGAAATTCTTATTTTTTGCGATGGATCTTGGCAAGTCTGCGAAAAGAACGGGTCCTTTCGTTTCAAAATACGTGTCTTGCTTCACTAGCCTTTCAATATCAGCGAAATAAATATTCTTGACAATGACCTTTTCTCTGCCCAGCACCTGATATTGACCAATATACGTTAATTCACGAACAACAGCACCCGTCTCTTCTTGAATCTCCCGTATAGCGGCTTGGTCAGCTTCTTCATTCGGCTCAACTTTCCCTCCTGGAAACTCATAGCCCCGATCCTCATGTTCAGTGAGCAGCCATTTTCCTTGGTAGCGGCAGATGGCCCAAACATGCTTAGGATGACTTGAAAAAGGCTTCTCCTCAAAAGAGAGCTTGACCGTATTGTGATAATAGTCTTTAAATACATGCATGTGAAATCCCTCATATCCTGTCCTTGCTTCTTGTAAAACATCATACCACAGATCACATTTCTCTGAAGAATTTTTATCAAAAGTGAAACAAACGAGTGGTTCTAACTCGTCTGTATCTAAAATGAGGTATTGTTGCTAAAACCTTTTTATCATCTCCAACTTCACCCAAATTTAATCATGAAACCTTTTATCCCTATATGACGTAAATGAATCAGTGTTGGTCCTATGACAACGAGGAGGAAATCAGCATGAGTATAAAAAATGGGTCAAAACAAGACGCACCCCATGAGGTGAACAAGAAACACCTCGTGAAAGGGCAAAAGTTAGATTTAACAAAAGACAATCCAGCGATCGACCAAATTCATATCGGGCTTGGCTGGGACCTGGCTGGTCAGCCAATTGATTTAGATACGCAAGTGTTTCTTTTAAATGAAGAGGACAAGCTGTTGTCTCCTAAGCATCTGATCTATTATCACCAGCAGCAAAGCTTAGACGGAGCTGTTCGTCATCTTGGTGATCATCAATTTGGCGGAGGGTATCGAGACAATGAAATGATCATTATGCAATTAAGCAGAGTCTCACCTGACATTCATAAAATTGTCGTCACAGCCACGATACATGATGCACACGAACGCCAGCATCATTTTGGACAAGTCACCAATGCCTATGTGCGCCTTACTGATCAAATCTCGCAGCAAGAGATTTGTACCTTTCAGTTAACAGAGGATTATTCGTACTGTACATCCATTATATGCGCTGAACTTACGAGAGATCAGGAGGAATGGAAAATCACTGCGACCGGACAAGGGACTACTCTAGATTTAAACGATTTATGCCGCATCTATGGATTCACATCTTGACGCAGGAAAGGAGCCGGCACCCATGGGATTTCATTTCATCACAATAGAAGAACTTACCTTACAAGCAGAAGGCAGCGGAATCTTTTTTGCCAAAAAAGGCGCCATGATTGCCGATCAAGGAAGTTTCCAATACCGCAAGCGATTACTCGGAACGAATAAAGGAAATATGGTCAGTCAAGTATTTAACCATATCAGCAGGAAATTCACAGGTGAAAACCTTGAGATGATGGAAGTGAGTGGACAAGGTACTTGTTACTTGGCGGATTCAAGCGAACATGTAACAGTGATTAATCTTGAGCCAAGCGGTCCTTGGCAGCATGTCAGTGTAGAAAGTGAAGATTTACTTGCCTTTACTGAGGAATGCCATTACGGCGTCACACCAGTAGGCGTTGGTATTTTATCACAGAAAGGACTGTTTACATCAAAACTTTCCTATCAAGGTCACGGAGCGCAGGTCGCCATCAAAACAAATGGAAATCCGCTCATTTTAAAAGCCCCCTGCCGTGTAGACCCTGACGCGATTGTCGCTTGGACAGGCAAAGCCCCGAAGGTCAAACTAGATGTAAACTGGAAAACTTTCATTGGACAAACATCTGGCGAATCCTATTTATTTGAGTTTCAAGAACAAGACCAAATTGTCATTATTCAGCCGTCTGAGCGCACATCTGGCTTACGGGTTGGCTTAGATGATAATCGCTATAAGCCTCAGAGCCAGAGTTCCTCTCATGAATTCACCAATTCACAGCAAGAAAATAGAGGCGGCGGGATAAGTGATCTGATCGGAGGTATTTTACAACCACGAAAATAAAAGCATGTAGAGATTCTCTACATGCTTTTTCAATTCATCAAACCATTTGTCTCAATAAAGCTCCTTGTCTCTTCATTGCCGAGCTCATAAATCATTGTGTAAATCTCTTTTCTTTTTCTATCCATTTCATCATTTGGACTATCATAATGATATTCAAGAAACGGAACATGCGCCCGAAAGAAACCTTTCCAATCTGTCATATACTGTTCATCGAAATAGTCTCTCAGCTGCAAGATTTGATCATCATCTGCTTCTATTTGAAATTGCCAAGCCGCCGCATCTCTATGCTGCGATATCGATCCATCTTGTACGGATACATAGTATGTGTGTCTCGCCATCTGAATCATCCTTTTTCCTTTAGTATGACCAGATATGAGGAAATTACGGCTTTTTGCGCAATTTATTTTTCAACATGTCCAACACATCAATAAACAACTGCGGAATGGGAATCCCAAGGGCTCTGGCTGTCGAGACGATTTGGTAAGATTCATAAATAATATAAAAGATGATCGCTAAATCCTTAATCGTCCCATTTGTCTTCAGCATGACATCGAAGAAATGTGCCATAGATATTAAGGAGACTGTCACAACCTTTCGAACAAGCCGCGTAAAAAACCGCTTCATTGTGAGCTGTCCAGTCAAAGATTCTCTTAGGCTTGAACAAATTAATTCAATAGCCATCAACGTCACTAAAATCATCAGTAAATATCCTGCTCCACCAAACAGAAAGCCCATCGCCGACAAACTCACTGTAACAAACGAAAAGATGCCTAAATCCTTGCTCACTTGGCATCAACATCCTTTCAAAGTGGAACTCCTTACCTCAATAGTATATGCCGGATGCTCGCAATAGCTTGGACGACAAAAAATAAAGGCGCTGTTATGTACTCAGCAATACGAATGAGACCAAAAAAGCCGCCCCATGAGGCGGCTTCTCTTTTTTAGACTCTGACATCAATAAATGAAGCATCTGAATCCTTTGGCTGAACAGCTTGAGGCTGCTGCTGCACTTGATCCAGCATCACCATGGCTTGTGCTGTATTTGTAGCAAGCTGTGAATTCAACAAACTGATATTGAGTGTCTTTTGAATGCTCGCTACTTGCTGACTCATCATTCCTGCAATAGAAGACATCTTCTTCCCTCCCTTCTCTTTTCTCTTCGGCTGAAAGCCCTATGATTTCAATGGGCTGTCTGTCCCGATTCCAATAAAAAAAGAATGTCGATCTATTTATGACCGACATTCTTTTCACATACGTGTATTATCCTAAATATGCTTTAAGCATCCAGTTGTGTTTTTCAATGGATTGATGAATCGCAAGCAGCATATCACCTGTTGTTTCATCGCCAACCTCTGCAGCCAGCTCCATTCCTTGCTTTAATTCCTCTGCGATATTGGAGAAATCATCAAATAAATTTTTCACCATTTGCTCTGCTGATTCATTGCCTTCTGCTTCTTGAATGCTGGAAATTTCTAAGCACTCTTTCATTGTCGCAACAGGCTTTCCATTTAAAGCAAGCATACGCTCAGCCAAATCATCAATATATGTAGCTGTTTCTGTATATAGTTCCTCAAATTTCTCATGGAGTGTAAAGAAATCTTTCCCCTTTACATACCAATGATAGTTATGTAATTTCACGTAAAGCACAGTCCAATCAGCTACTTGTTTATTGACGACGTTTAATAAATTTTCAGACATGTTTATTCCTCCTTATGTAATTGCGTTTAGTATGAGAATACCCTTTTCTTATTATACTGAAACCTGCCGTCAATTTCTTCTATTTTGACTGCATGAAATATATGTTAATATGGAAATAAGGAGGGAGTTAGATGCTTTTACTTGGGATTATCAGCTTTATCATTATATCAATCGTTGTCTTTTTATCATTGTGGACGACATCGAAGGCTTATGAATATAAGCATAAAGTCGATTCACCACAGGATGCTGAACCAAACCAACGTCCTAATCCAAAATAAAACTGCTTTTAATGATGTGAGGTTTCTTCTTCAGTAGATGAACTCTCTTTTTTCACCTCACCTACGTGGATGTTCGTTTTCGGCATATTATGCTGCTGTTTAGCTGTCACATGGACTTGTATGATATAAAGGCCATCTTTTTTGAAAGCTGTGTGCAATTCGTATACACCTTTGTTTTCTTTCTTTGGCTGAATCATCTTGCTGTTATCCTTGTCGCCATCTTTCCACACTTCAAATTGAACATCATCTGCATCATCAACAGGCGTATCACCGTATGTGACAGCTGCTTTTACTATAACGCTTTCATTTTTCTCCACTTGCTCAGGTCCTGTGAGCTTTACTTCTAATAGCTCAGGCACTTCCCCTTTGCCGCTATTTGCTGCCGAGTTTCCACATGCACTTAATAACGTGAGCATCAGAATCATTCCCAACATTTTTCGCATCCTGCGTTTCCCCCTTCTTTTACTGACATGTCCATTTTAACAAATATCCCCTATTTTGACATCTCTGATTGAATTCAAATAAAAAACCGGACATCTAAATGTCCGGTTCGTCATTCTATTAACCAAATACTTTTAGAAGCTCTTCTTGATCCTGAGAAAGCCAGAAACGCATTAAACGTTTTGCCCCTTCAAGATCATGAAGTTTCGCTTGGCCGCATTGCTCTTCGTTTGCAGCAGGAATTTCTGTTACTTCAACCGCATCCTTGAATGTTGCATCAAGAAGTTCAACGATCTCTTTTGGAGTTGGTGCACCACTGACAACTAAATAATAGCCTGTCTGGCAGCCCATTGGAGAAATATCAATGATATCAAAATGATCATATTTCTCTGAGTGTGTTCTAATATTAAACGCAAGCAAATGCTCTAATGTATGAATCGTATCAGGTTTCATTGCCTGCTTGTTGGGCTGACAAAAACGAATATCAAATTTATTTACTTCCCCATCTGATCCCACTTTATGAACGCCGCAATGACGAACATATGGCGCTTTTACAGCATTATGATCAAGTTCAAAGCTTTCGACTGAAGGCATAATCACCACTCCTATAATTGCAATTTCCTATATTATAACATATTTCTCCGACCAGTTTAGTTTATAAAACTTTCCTTCCTTGTCCTTTTTTCTTATACTGTGGAAGACAGACAAGGAGGAACCCCTATGAAACAAATTTTTATCGGCATTATACGCTTTTATCAAAAATGTATTTCCCCTCTTACACCGCCAAGCTGCCGGTTTTATCCAACATGCTCAAACTATGGACTAGAGGCGATCAAAACGCATGGCGCGATCAAGGGCGGCTGGCTCACTATTAAACGGATTTTAAAATGTCATCCGCTTCACCCTGGCGGCATCGATCCTGTCCCGCCTAAAAAGGAAAAATAACTTACTTTTCTTCATATCCGTTGACAACTAGGTCAAGCTTCCCTGTTCCAGGATCAATGACAAGCCCATGTACAGGTACATCTGATGGAAGAAGCGGGTGATTTTTCACTACGGACACACTGTCCTTCACGCTCTCTTCAACTGAACTAAAGCTTTTGAGCCACTGTTTAAAATCAATTCCTGAGTATTCCAGTACTTCAATACGTTTTTCTGGAATACCGCGCTCAACGGCTTTATTTAAAAGTGTCTGGCTGTCTATTTTGCTCATCCCGCAATCATGATGCCCAATGACATATACCTCGTCAGCATTTAATTCATAAACAGCAACTAAAATGCTTCGCATAATACTTCCAAATGGATGAGAAACAAGCGCTCCAGCACTTTTAACAATCTTAATATCGCCATTTTTCATGTTCATGGCACGCGGAAGCAGTTCAACAAGTCTTGTATCCATACACGATAGAATGACAGCTTTTTTCTGTGGAAACTTTGTTGTTGTAAATTCTTCGTATTTCTTTTCTTCAATAAATTGTTGATTATATTCGATGATTTCATCTAAAAGTTTCATACGTTTGTCCATTCCTTTATCTTTTTTTAAAAATAAATATAGCACAATGTAAGAAATTTCGTCACGTTTTGCAGCTTATTTTTTTAGAGGAAACATCTGCTGACGAAAATTTTTTATTTTCCTCTTTTCAAATCGTAATTATTACGATACAATAACTCAGGACATTAAATCGTAATCATTTCTATCTATTAGATTGAGAGGAGACATTTTCTATATGAAAAAAATCTTTTTTATTTTAACAGCTGCTTTATTCGCGATCGGTCTTGCCGCTTGCTCAAGCAATGCGGGCACTAATGCTTCAAAAGGAAAGGCAGACGGGAAACTAATCATTTACACCACGATCTTCCCAATTCAAGATTTCACTGAAAAAATTGGCGGCTCTCACGTTCATGCTCAAAGCGTGTATCCTGCCAATGCAGATGCACACAGCTTTGAACCAAGTTCAAAAACGATGGTTGAAATGGCTGAAGGTGATGCCTTTATCTACAGCGGTACAGGGGCTGAAGCATTCGCAGATAAAACTGCTGCCACATTAAAAAACCAAGGTGTGAAAACAGTCAAAGCAGCCGAAGGCATCAAATTGTTATCGACAAAAGAAGAACATGCACATGAAGAAGGCGAAGATCATGACCATGAAGGAGAAGATCACGACCATGACGGGCACGATCACGGAGATAAAGACCCTCATGCATGGTTAGATCCCGTTTATGCGCAGCAAATGGCGAAAAACATTAAAGACACACTCGTCTCATTAGATCCAGATCATAAAGACGAATACACAAAAAACTATGAAAATCTAAAAAAAGATTTGCAATCATTAAATCAAGAATTCAAAACAACGATATCTAAAGCTAAACATAAAGAAATCCTTGTTTCTCACGCAGCTTATGGTTATTGGGAAAAGCGCTATGGCATTGAGCAAATCAGTGTTTTAGGATTATCCGCTTCTGAAGAGCCTTCACAAAAACAGCTCGAAAACATTGTACAAAAAGCGGAAAAGCATCACATTCAATACGTTATTTTTGAAAACAACGTCAGCAGCAAAGTATCAGATACAATCCGCAGTGAAATTGGGGCAAAAAGCTTGACTCTTAAAAATCTAGAATCCATTACTGAAGATGATGCCAAAAATGGCGAAAGCTACGTCAGCTTAATGAAACAAAATTTAAAGACCTTAAACACCGCTTTAAATGATTAATGCTTTAAACCCCGGGTTATCAGCCGGGGTTTTTTGCTGTAAAAAAGCACACCTTATCAGGTGTGCTGCTTTTTGATTACATTTGATATTTTTTCTTAAACAGCTCGGCTCTTCCGCCTTTTTCTCCGAATTTTTGGCGTCCTGTATAAAAAGGATGCGTATCAGAGCTTGTTTCTACTTTAATGACAGGATACGTTTTCCCATCTTCCCACTCTACTGTCTCATTTGATGTCTTTGTCGATCTACTCAAGAAGCGGTAACCGCTGTTTACGTCCATAAATACAACTTCGTGTGAGGTTGGATGAATATCTCTTTTCAATGTCAAAACTCCTTTCATTATCAAAACGTAACGATTACGTTTTATACTTATATTCTACTCCCTCTTATACAACTTGTCAAAAAACAAGCTTTCTTAGTCAGGAAGAATAATCTAAAAATGGTGGAGAATAATAAGCATCATGAGAAAGAGAAGCGATAAGAAAGGCGGAGAAAAAATTGACTGATCTCGTTTTAGCTAGAAGCCTGTTCGGCACAACCATGGGCTTTCATATTATTTATGCCTCGCTTGGCGTTGGCATCCCGCTAATGATTTTGTTAGCTGAACTCATCTTTCAAAAAACGAAGGACCCGCATTATGCCATCATGGCCAAGCGGTGGACAAAAGCGCAAGCTGTTCTGTTAGGGGTCGCCATTCCAACAGGCACTATTGCTGGTACGCAGCTTGCCCTTTTGTGGCCAGGTTTTATGGAGGTCATTGGAAAGGTCATGTCACTGCCATTCCAGATTGAAATCTATGCGTTCTTTATAGAAGCATTATTTATGTCTATTTATGTGTACGCAGCGGATCGCCTATCAAATGCAATGCGCATCATTACGGTTATTTTTATCGTCATTGGTGCAGCTGCATCAGCGATTCTGATTACAAACGTACATGCTTTTGAAGGGACACCTGCTGGCTTTCAGATGGTTAATGGAGAAATCACAAATATCGAACCTTGGAAGGCCTTTTTCAATCCAAGCTTTGCTGTGACTGCCACACATGTCGTGCTGTCTGCTTTTACAACAGGTGCTTTTGTGATTGCTTCAGTAGCAGCTTTTAAAATGCTCAAAACTAGAAAGAATGAAAAGCTCTATACATTTCATCGAAAAGCCCTTTTTCTAGGACTCATTGTAGGAGGACTTTTCTCCTTTCTAACAGCCTTAAATGGCCACGAATCCGCTCAGCTTCTGTATGAATATCAGCCTGAAAAGCTGGCTGGAGCTGAAGGTTTGTTTGAAACGCAATCACATGCACCTCTTGCAATAGGTGGTTTTACGGATGCTGATTCGCAGGAAATTAAAGGTGCGATCGAAATTCCTTGGGCGCTTAGTTTTCTGGCAGGCAATAGCTTCGATACGGTGGTCAAAGGCTTAAATGATTTTCCCCGTGACGAGTGGCCGCCTTTATTTATACACACATTATTTAACGGCATGGTCATTATTGGATCGGTGCTCATTCTATTTGCAGTATTAGCACTGCTTTACCGTAAAATTTTAAAACGTGAAAAATTTCCGAAGTGGCTTCTTTTTCTTTACTTATTCGGCGGGCCTCTAAGTCTTTTGGCTATTGAATTTGGCTGGATCTTTGCTTGTACAGGCCGTCAGCCATGGGTCATTTATCGAATGCTCAAAACCTCCGAGGTTGTCACATCATCTGGCTCGATCGGGACACTTTTTATCCTTTTTGCCATTGTCTATCTCATCTTAGGCATAGCAACCGTTATTGTGCTGACGTACTACTTTAGGAAACATACGATTGAAGAAGACCTACGGTTAACAGAATCTTAAAAAGGGAGCGATCTTGATGCAAATGGATGTTACAACTGATGCGCTCATTGCAATCACCATCTTATGGGGATTCGTTTTTATCTATGCAGTGATGGCATCAATGGATTTCGGCGCAGGATTTTGGTCGATGATTTATATGAATAGAGAACAAACTAAAGCCGCTAATATCGCAAATAAGTACCTTTCTCCAACATGGGAAGTGACAAACGTCTTTATTGTGGCCATCGTTGTCGCATTGTTCAGCCTGTTTCCAGGTGCGACCTTTGTACTTGGTACTGTTTTATTAATACCCGGTAGCATCATATTATTGCTTCTTGCCCTGCGAAGCGGGTTTCTCGTGTTTTCTCATTCACTGCCTAAGAAATACCGAAAAGCAGTGACTTACATTTCAGGGATCAGCGGCTTTATCATTCCGTCCATTCTGATCATGGTTCTCCCAATTACCCATGGTGGATTTATCTTTCAGGAGAACAACGTCTACTCATTAGATCTTGGACTGGTCTTTACAAGTGCAAATGTTTATTCTTTTGTCGGCTTTGCCATCTTCAGCACCCTTTTTCTTTCGTCCTTGCTTTTAGCTGATTTCTCTAATGTAGCTAATGAAGATGAAGCTTACAGCATTTATAGAAGAGGGGCGCTCATTACGGGTCCACTTTCACTCATGATGGCCTTTTTTATCATGCTGACTTTACGAAGCGAGGCCAATTGGCTGTTCACAAAAATGATGCAGAACATCCCTATTCTTCTTGTATCTCTCCTAATGTTTCTGCTCGCAGGACTGGCTCTATTTTTACCAAACAGCCGGTTTAAGCACCGGAAAGGAAGACCACGCCTTGCCGTCATTGCGATTACCATTCAATATTTCTTAGCAAGCTATGTGTACGGGCGTGCCCATTTGCCTTATATGGCCTATCCAGATATTACAATCATGTCTGGATTTACAGACCCTGTTACATTTAGGGCATTATTTATCACCTATATTGTAGGTTTTATCATCTTATTTCCTGGGTTCTATTTCTTCTGGAAATTATTTATGAAGGATAAGCGTTATATTCGCCAGGAAGATTAACATGAATGGGCAAGCTTCATTTCGGTTACATTATAGATGAAAGACATACTCAAAAGGAGGTCATCTGTATGAGTCAAAAAATCCTTTGTGAAGTCAATAACTGTTCCTATTGGAATGCTGGAAACCGCTGTGGTGCAGATGCAATCTATGTCGTCAGCCATACAGGAAATACGGCTGAGAAAAGCGAAGAAACGGATTGTAAAACGTTTAAACCACAAGATCTTTAAGTCTCATTAAAGGAGGCGCTTCAATTTGAAACACGATCGGCTGCTTCAAACGTTTTTTGACGAAATTCATGACGCGGATGAAGCCGCATTCCATCAAGCCGCTCACTCCTTTTTAAACCTTTGGGATTATGAATATGGACATGCATCAAACATGCCCAATGAAATGCATCAGTATATCGGACAGCTTGCTTATGACAGCGAGCTGGTAGAAGAGTAAGAAAGAGCGGACCACCGCTCTTTCTTTTTTTGTTCAGACAGGAAGGAAAAACTTTCTCTCACTATACCTAGATTCTATTGGGTATGCAAAAGGTGATTCCTTCGTTTTTATCTCACAAAATCATGTTTTGTAAACACGTCGATTTTATCTGAAAACGAACGGAGCGCTTGGTAATCAACTTCCACGCCCATTCCTGGGGAGCGAGGCACCTCAATAAACCCATTTTCAACCTTAATTTCAGGAAAAATGATATCCTGCTCCCAAAATTTTGACGAAGCTGAAATATCACCGGGAATTGTAAATTGAGGAAGCGAAGCAAGAGCCACGTTCTGCGCTCGGGAAATGCCAGTTTCAATCATTCCCCCGCACCATAACGGAATTTGATGCTCCTTACTGAACGTATGAATTTTAAGAGCCTCTGTCAGTCCGCCAACTCGTGAAGGCTTCACATTAATGATTTGACAGCTGCCAAGCTCTACAGCTTTTCTAGCATCATCTAAAGAACAAATACTTTCATCTAAACATATCGGCGTTTTTAAATGCTTTTGCAAATGGCGGTGGTCCACAATATCATCTGCAGCTAGAGGCTGTTCAATCATTAATAAACGAATATCATCAAGCTGCTTGAGCTTGCTAATATCTTTTAATTCATAAGCAGAGTTTGCATCTGCCATTAATGGCAGCTCAGGAAAAGACTCTCTTATCTTTTGCAGAAGTCCAATATCTTGTCCCGGTTTAATTTTCACCTTCACCCGCTGATAGCCTTGATCAACAAATTGCTGAATTTGCTCAAGCATATCGTCAATAGGGCCTAACCCCGCCACAACACCAGATGGTATTCTATCTTTTGTGCCGCCTAATACATCGCGTAAAGACTTATTCTCACGCTTCGCATAAATATCCCAAACAGCCGCTTCAATGCCTGCTTTCGCCATCCTATTGCCTTTAAAATGATACAGACTGTTAGGTATTTCTGAAGGATGTGTAAAGGTGCGCGTCAGCACGTTCGGGATAAAGAAAGCCCTCAGCATATGATAGCAAGTCTCAATTGTTTCTTCTGTATACCACGGGGAAGAAAAAGCAGATACCTCTCCCCATCCAGTCAATCCTGTTTGATCTTTTACTTCAACAATAATAAACTCACGCTCTGAAATGGTTCCAAGACTTGTAGTAAATGGCTGTTTAAGCTTCATCGTGACATGATATAAAATTACTCGTTCAATTTGAATCATTTGAAAACCCCTTTGATCTGAGTCTGTGCCTTTGCAATTTATTCGACGCATTTCTTGGCAGCTCATCCACAAAGTGAAAAGCGGCGGGCCATTTATATTTGGCTAAATGCGACTCACATAAAGCATAGAGCTCATTCTCCGGTATCTTATCATCTGTTACAAGGAAAGCAGCAGGTACCTCTCCCCATCTATCATTATACATACCCGTTACTCCGGCTTCCTTTACATGCGGATGTGTTAGCAGAACCGCTTCAATTTCCGCAGGATAAATATTTTCTCCGCCAGAAATAATTAAATCTGAACGGCGGTCAAGCACAAATAAGAACCCTTCCTCATCCACATAGCCAATATCACCCGTTCTCAGCCAGCCCTCATCAAAGGCAGCCGCGGTCGCCTCTTCACGGTAAAGGTATCCTTTCATCACATTTGCACCTTTCACCATAATTTCGCCATGCTCAAAAGGACGACAAATACGATCACCATCTTGAATTTTCAGCTCACACCCAAAAAGAGGTTTTCCTGCTGAACCAAGTTTCTCTACACTAAATTCGGGCGCAAGGGTCACAATTTGTGAACAGGTTTCCGTCATCCCGTACGATTGAAAGACAGGAAAGCCCTTCTCTTTGCTTTCTTGGAGCATCGCATAAGGCGCAGGTCCTCCGCCTAATAAAAGACAGCGCAAAGAAGATGGACATTCTTCCAATCTGCTTAATAAACGAGATAACATTGTCTGCACAACAGAAATCATCGTCACACGATGCCGTTCAATAGAATCCTTTACTTCATCAACGTCAAACTTTTGATGAAGCACGACTGTCATTCCATATATCACAGACTTAAATAAAGCGGATAAGCCGCTAATATGAAAAAGAGGCAGGGCAATGAGCCAGCGGTCATCCTCTCTGAGACCCAAATTCAGTGCAGAGGAAACTGCACTATGAAAATGATTCCCAAACGTTTGCTCTACCCCTTTTGGACGTCCTGTTGTCCCAGATGTATACATGATGGTCGCTGTTTCATTCAAATCAAATTCGCTCTCGATCTTCTTGTCATGGCCTTGCCCTGGTTCAGGTAAAGTTTCCATTGTATAAACGGGTAAATCACCCTCATGGTCGCTTGCATAAATAGGTTCCGTTAATAAAGCCGCTGCTTTTGCATCTTCTAGCTGATAGCGTCTTTCAGCTTTTGTCAGCTTGTTGTTCAATAGCACGATTTTTAACCCTAATAAAAAACAGGCATGAACAAGCATCACCATGTGAGGATGATTGTTCATCAAAAGCGCAACCGTTTCCCCTTTTTTTAATGATGCCTGTGCAAGTCTATTTGAAAGCTCGTCCACTTCATGAGCCAATTCGTGAAATGTCCACTCTTTCTCTTGATAAATGAGTGCGACTCGATCTGGCGTTAAATAGGCACGGTGCAGCAGCCAATTAGGTTGCTTCATCATGACACCTCCTTTTCGTAAAAGAAAACAGCTTAGTCTGATGCACTAAGCTGTTTTCATTGATATCATTGAATCAAGGGAAACGCGGGAACTGGCCGAAGTCCGGCTTGCGTTTTTCCTTAAAGGAATCGCGTCCTTCTTTTGCTTCATCTGTTGTGTAATAAAGAAGTGTCGCATCTCCTGCAAATTGCTGAATTCCAGCTAATCCATCCGTATCTGCGTTAAATGCAGCCTTCAAGAATCGTAAAGCAGTCGGGCTCTTTTCTAGCATCTCCTCACACCACTTCACCGTTTCCTCTTCAAGCTGATCTAATGGTACAACTGTGTTAACAAGTCCCATATCAAGCGCTTCTTGTGCATTGTATTGACGGCATAAGTACCAGATTTCTCTTGCTTTCTTATGACCAACAATACGTGCAAGATAGCCTGAACCATAACCAGCATCAAAGCTGCCTACTTTTGGACCTGTTTGTCCAAAAATCGCATTATCTGCTGCAATTGTCAGGTCACACACAACGTGAAGAACGTGTCCTCCGCCAATCGCATAACCTGCCACCATTGCGATAACTGGTTTTGGAATGACACGAATCAAACGCTGTAAGTCTAATACATTTAGACGTGGAATTTGATCGTCTCCTACATAACCGCCATGGCCGCGAACTTTTTGATCTCCACCAGAACAGAATGCTTTTCCGCCAGCACCTGCAAGTACGATCACACCAACTTCTGAATGATCACGAGCTCGTGAAAATGCATCAATTAATTCACTAACAGTCTTTGGGGTAAACGCGTTATGTACGTGTGGACGATTAATCGTAATCTTTGCGATCCCATTGTACGTTTCATATAAAATTTCGTCATACTGACGCTCAGTTTGCCATTCAATAGCCATCAATATTTCCTCCTCTAATCTTGCGCTAAAATAAACTCACTTACTATTTTACCAAAAAAATGTGGTTGTTCCACATGAACTGTATGCCCAGCATGCTCCGCCAAAATGAATTGACTTCCTTTCAGCTCCTGCTGCATACGTTTGCCGATATGGCAGAACTTTTCATCAAGCGTTCCGCAAATGAACAAAACAGGCAAATGAATATGCTTTAATGCCTTCCAAACAGACGGCTGTGAACCTGTTCCAATTCCTTCTAAGCTGCGAGCCAGCCCATGAGGATTGGCTTTCAGTCTTCCCTCTCTCAGCTCAGTCTGCCTTTCGGCTGATAAAGTTTTCTGCGAAGCAAACAAAGGAATGCTTTCCCAAAAATCTACAAAATTCACTAAGCCTTCATGTCTAATTTTTTGAGCGAGCTGATGATCATGCTTCAGTCTTACCATCCGCTCTTTAAAAGTGCGTAGCCCTGGAGACGTACTCTCAAGGATCAATTTATTGACACGATCTGGATAACGAGCGGCAAATGATAAAGCAATACGTCCTCCCATAGAATATCCGAGAATATTCACTTTGTGAAGCTTTAATTGGTTTAAAATCTCTGCAAGATCTGCCAGCTGCTGAGACATTGCATATCTTCTCACACTTTCTGGCGAGTCCGTACGCCCATGTCCAAGCAAGCTGACCTGAATCAGTCTTGTATTCTCCAAATAAGCATTTAAGAACGTCCAAGACGCTGCACTTCCAGTGAAGCCGTGTAAGCATAGTGTGGCATTTGCTACCGAAGGGTTCTGGTCCACCACTTCGTACGCTACCCCATCACGCATTCTTATGATGAGAGAAGGCATTCTTTTTTCACTTCTTCCAATATGTCATCCATCATTTGACGATGCTTGTCTACACGGGAATGACGATCTGTTTCAATTTCAATTAAATGAAGCCCAGGTTCATCGATGTGTGCCATATACACATCATGTAACTCTTGTTTCGTTGCCGGTTTCGAATAGGTTCCCCCATATAACTTCGATGCATACTCAAAATTCAGTCCTGTCGGCGTACCGAAGAGCTTTTCATAATACGGTTCATCAGACGCCTGCGGAAGGAAAGAAAAGATACCTCCCCCATCATTGTTTATCAAAACAACTGTCAGCGGAATGTCCATCAGTTTAGTTGCAAGCAGACCGTTCATATCATGGTAAAATGATAAATCTCCAATGACTAAAGTAACTGGCTGCTTTAAAGCTGCATACGTGCCAAGTGCTGTGGATACAACGCCGTCAATGCCATTTGCTCCGCGATTCGCCATCATTCGAAAAGGCTTTGACTGAGTTTCAAAAAATGTATCTACATCACGAATTGGCATACTATTTCCGATAAAAAGGACACTCTCCTTTGGCAAGAGGTGCTGAAGCTGACGGTACACATTCCCCTCGAAAGACAAATCCTCATCTGAATAGCGGGCTGCATGCGTTCTAAATGAAGAATTAGCATTCTGCCAGCGGTTTAAGAAACTTGTCTCCTCACGTTTTTCTGCTTGATTTAATGCTGCTTCTACAAAAGCAGAGACAGTACTTTCAATGACGTATGAAGCACTTAATCCAGGATCACGGAAGCCTCCGGCAGCATCTACAACAATCTGCTTCACTTCCGCATGTTTTTCCAGCCACTTGAATAAGGGCTTAGACACAGGCATCGGGCCAAAACGAATAACCATATCCGGCAATAGATGCTGCTGCAATGCTTCATCTTTCAATAAAGAATCATAAGCATCGATAATTAGCTCTTCATTCTCATGCCCGTTGCGCAAAAGAGAAAGCGGGTCAGCTAAAACAGGAAAATGCAGGGCTTTCGAAAGGCGTAAAACTGCCTCTTTTTCTTCCTGTGTATGAAGTTCACCAGCCACAATCATTCCCTTTTTGGTTTGGTTCAAGACGGTCACGATTTCAGACATCACTCGATCATTTGGGAAAGCCTGACCTGATGCTAATACCTTTTTCGTGTCTGCTTCTTCTCGCGCGAAAGGATCAATAGTCAGATCAGGAAGCAATGGTTCTCTCAGAGGGACATTGACCTGAACAGGCCCCTTTGGCTCCTGCATCGACATGTGATTTGCTCTCGCGGCTGCCGTCTGAACATAACGAAGCATCGTTTGACTTTCCTCTGGCAACGCTAAGTCTGTGAACCATTTAACAAACTTACCGAATAAGAATTGCTGATCAATCGCTTGAGGTGCCCCAACTTCCCTCAATTCGTGCGGCCGATCAGCAGTTAAAACAATAAGAGGTACACGAGAATAATGCGCCTCTACAATGGCTGGATAAAAGTTAGCAGCTGCTGTACCTGATGTACAAATAAGCAGCACTGGTGATTGACTTGCTTTTGCAAGACCAAGGGCATAAAAAGCAGCAGACCGTTCGTCCACTAAAACATGGACATGGATGTCTTGATGAGCAAGGGCCAGCATCGCAAGCGGAGTTGAACGAGAACCTGGACAGACAACTGCCTCTTTCACACCACCTTGGACGAATTCATCCATCAATCTGCCTATATATCTTGTCATGATGTGATTATTCAATAGGATGACCTCCAAGAGCAGACAGCATTGGTCTTAACTTCACTTGTGTTTCCTCATACTCCTGCTTTGCAAGGGAATCCTCTACAATTCCGCAGCCAGCGAACAAACGAACACGATCTTCCTCAATAAGACCTGACCGAATGGCTACAGCAAATTCTCCATTATCCTGAGAATCAATCCAGCCTACCGGCGCTGCATACCAGCCGCGCTTGAGCGGTTCGATTTCACGAATCACTTCAACCGCCTTTTCCTTAGGATATCCGCCTAATGCCGGCGTCGGATGAAGCTGCTCAATTAATGAAAAGAGGGAACAGCTGCTTTTGATTTCTCCCACAATCGGTGTAAACAAATGCTGAATGTTTTTTGTTTTATAAAGACTTGGTTGATTTGGTTTATGCACGTGAAGGCAATTCGCTTCAAATGCTTGCTCAATCATATTGACGACAATTTGATGTTCAATCAAATTCTTCTCATCATGCAGCAATTCCTCGCCTAATGCGTGATCCTCCGCTTCATCTTTTCCGCGAACAATGGAACCTGCTAAACAGGATGAAAAGACCTCTCCGCCGCTTTTTTTCACTAAGCGCTCCGGCGTGGCTCCGACAAATGCTTGTCTTCCTTGTTCAACCGCAAATACATAACTCGTTGTTTGATGCTTTAATAATTCTGCTAATAGTGGAGCGAGTTCAATTTGATTTTTATAGTGAAGCAAGACTTCTCTTGCTAAAACAACCTTTTCATATTCGTTTGCACGAATGTGGTCTGTCGCTTCTTGGATCGCCTTCATCCATTCCTTCACATCCAGCTCTTCCATATGAACAAGTTCAGCTTGTCCACCAGTCCGTACTGGCAATGTCTCGAAATTAGAGGCTTTTTGTTCTAATTCCTGAATAAGCTGATGAACATTCCCGTCCACCTGCTTCCACTCATTAATCGTAAGAAAACTGCCTTCTTTTGAGACAGTCAGCATGATCGATGGCACAAAAAAATGAGCCTCTCCAAATGCTTCCCAATGACACGCCTTCTCTTCATACGGATCAAACGAGAATCCTCCAAATAAAAGCGGACCAACAGCCGCTTGCTTTAACTCCTTCTCATCATGAAAATGGAACATGTGCTGCTTGAGCTGTTCCCATTCTTGATGGACTATATCGAATCGTTCCTTGCCTTGCTCAGATGATTTAATGACGGCCGCTCTGCCAAGTCCAGAAAATATCATTTGGCTTTCTGGATCAGACCAAAAAAACCGCTCGCCTAAAAAATCCGCTTCGCCGCTTTGGAAAAAGGCAAGAGGATCCAGATCGTCAACTCTTCTGGAGTAGCTTATCAAAACAGCATGGTTGACGTTATTCGCTTCTTCTAATGTCGCAAGCGCTTCCTGCCGGAAAGTACTTTGCACTGTTGTCACCATGATACATTCCTCCAAAATCCATGAAATAACATAAAAAAATAAAACCATCATGAAAAAATACATGAACATTCGAATATGTCGAATGACCTGCTTTTCTATTATAAACCTTAACAGATGAACTTAGTAAAGAAAACAGCTTTTAAAACCTCGAATCCTTATTATATCACGCTTTCAAGATTTTTTCGCTCCTGCTTATTGAAACGAGAGCATCTAAGGTAAAATGGCAGGACCTGTTCTAAAACAAGCTTTCCTTCGATATGGCAACGATTAGCAAACATCTTTTTCCCGTTTCATCGCATCAATATATTGACACCTTTTTGAACTTTGCTAAACTGGAATTTGGACGTGTACGTATTTTTTTATTTAAAGGAGTATATTTTATGCAGCATCAATCGATATCAGATCAGCTTTCACCAATTAAGCCTGATAAAAACTGGCGAATTTGGTGGAATTTACTACGACCGCATACACTAACAGCGGCATTTATTCCCGTTACTTTAGGAACTGTTTTAGCACTTCCAAGTGGTCAAATACATGTTGGGCTATTTTTAGCCATGCTGTTTGCATCTATGTTTATCCAAATCGCAACAAACATGTTTAATGAGTACTTTGATTATGTTCGCGGGCTCGACAACGAGAAATCTGTCGGCATTGGCGGAGCCATTGTAAGAAACGGTGTGAAGCCAAAGACAGTCCTCAGCCTCGCTTATGCACTATTTGCGCTTTCTTTATTACTTGGGGTGTATATTTGCATGATGTCTAGCTGGTGGATTGCACTAATAGGACTTATTTGTATGGCAGCAGGCTATTTCTATACTGGCGGCCCTGTACCAATTGCATATACACCGTTTGGAGAACTTGTTTCAGGTGCTTTTATGGGATTAGGAATCATCCTGATTAGTTTCTATATCCAAACAGGCACACTGACGTCTAAAGCTGTTCTCGTCTCACTACCAATTTCTATTTTAGTTGGTGCCATCTTACTGTCGAACAATATCCGTGATTTAGACGGGGATAAGGAAAATGGACGAAGAACACTTGCCATTCTTGCTGGACGTAAAGCTGCAGTGAACATTTTACTTTCCATGTTTTTGGTATCATATGTACTCATTTTTGTTTATATCTTCACAGATATCGTCGGTGCTTGGAGTCTTCTTGTTTTACTCAGTGTGCCAAAAGCCTATACAGCCATTAAAGAGTTTAAGCAAAAAGAAAAACCGATTGAATTAATGAATGCCATGAAATCTACAGCTCAAACCAATACATTTTTTGGTTTTCTGCTGACGATTGCTTTGATCTTACAATACTATATCGCGTAACAAAGAACGCCTGCAGCCGCAGGCGTTTTTTTATAAGGAATTGCTTCAAATTGGAACTAGTCTTACATATAAAATTGCTCATACTAACAATATGTTTGATATGAAAGGATGATCGCTTTGTTGTCTAAAGACGAATTACATCATTTGAAGCAGCGCCTTCTCGATGAAAAGAAAGAACTAGAAGCCAAAAGCCATGACGATGAACAGAAAGTATCCTTTCCTTACGATTCGGTCGGTGAATTGTCTGCCTATGATAACCACCCGGGTGATCAAGGGACAGAGCTGTTCGAGCGTGGGAAAGATATTGCTTTAAACAGCTTGGAACATGAACATATGTTAGACATCAATGAAGCACTTCAAGCCATTGCAGACGGCTCTTATGGTCTGTGCAAGATCTGTAAAGCGCCTATTCCAAAGGAACGCTTAGAAGCCTTGCCTACTGCCGTCACATGCACAGAGCACTCAAAAGAACAGACCGTTTCACAAAACCGTCCGATTGAAGAGGATTTATTAAGTCCGCCAGCGGGACAATTTGAAAATGAAGAAAGTGCTGCGTACGATGGAGAGGATGCCTACCAAGACGTAGAACGCTACGGAAACTCTGAGACCCCGTCTGATATGGAATTCCCTCCTCTGACATACGATGATGTGTATACACAATCAGAAGATGAAGATTATGTGGAGGACTATGAAGGGTTCGCAGCTGCTGATATTGAAGGAAAAGCCAGCAAGGTGTATCCGAACAAAGCACACGAGGCCTATGAAAAAGCATTAGACGAAGAAGGTGTCATGACGGTATTTGGTGACTTGAAACCGTACGAGGAAGAACCTTATACAGAAGAAAATCATTAGTCCCCTCATATTGGGGGCTTTATGTTTATATCATGTAATTATTGGGAAATCACTTTAAGAGTGAATTTGATTGGAGGAGATTCTTGATGGCTAGAAAAAGTATCATTTGGGCGATTGTCGTCTTCTTTATTACATACGCACTATTCTCTATTGCCGGATTCTTGTTCCCCATCGACAGAGAATGGTATGACGCATTGAATAAACCAGAATGGACGCCTGGTGGCGGTGTGATTGGTGCTGTATGGGCTGTCTTATTTGCGCTCATCTCATTGTCCGCAGCGATCATTTATGGAAAGTATGGATTTCAAAAAATCACTTTACCATTTTGGATTCTTTTCCTTTTAAATTATGTATTCAATCAAGCCTTTAGCTTTTTTCAATTTACACAAAAGGATTTATTTACCGCTACGATCGACTGCCTGCTCGTTGCACTGACAGCACTCGCACTTGTTATCGTCTCACGTAAACTAAGCAAAGTCGTTCCAATTTTGCTGATCCCTTATGTCTTATGGGGCTTCTTTGCGACATACTTGTCTTATACGATCTATTCCATGAATTTGTAAAAAAAGACCGCTATCATGGCGGTCTTTTGTTTTGAAAAAAATAAAAAAAGAGATCTTTGACAAGATCTCTTTTAAAAATGACCCGTACGGGATTCGAACCCGTGTTACCGCCGTGAAAGGGCGGTGTCTTAACCGCTTGACCAACGGGCCAGAACAATGGCGGAGAAGGAGGGATTTGAACCCTCGCGCCGCTTGCGCGACCTACACCCTTAGCAGGGGCGCCTCTTCAGCCACTTGAGTACTTCTCCATTTGGCTCCGCAGGTAGGACTCGAACCTACGACCGATCGGTTAACAGCCGATAGCTCTACCACTGAGCTACTGCGGAAGATCATGGTGGGCCTGAGTGGACTCGAACCACCGACCTCACGCTTATCAGGCGTGCGCTCTAACCAGCTGAGCTACAGGCCCATGAACAGATATACAAATGGAGCGGGTGATGGGAATCGAACCCACGACATCAGCTTGGAAGGCTGAGGTTTTACCACTAAACTACACCCGCAAAAATATGTATGGGGCGATTGATGGGAATCGAACCCACGAGTGCCAGAGCCACAATCTGGTGCGTTAACCACTTCGCCACAACCGCCATACTATGAATATTTTTTTATAAAAGTGGCTCGGGACGGAATCGAACCGCCGACACACGGATTTTCAGTCCGTTGCTCTACCAACTGAGCTACCGAGCCAAGTATTCTTTTGAAAAATGGCGGTCCGGACGGGACTCGAACCCGCGACCTCCTGCGTGACAGGCAGGCATTCTAACCAACTGAACTACCGGACCATTTTGGTTGCGGGGGCAGGATTTGAACCTGCGACCTTCGGGTTATGAGCCCGACGAGCTACCGAACTGCTCCACCCCGCGATGATATGGGTTTTAAAAAATATGGCGGAGGAAGAGGGATTCGAACCCCCGCGGGCTTTGACACCCCTGTCGGTTTTCAAGACCGATCCCTTCAGCCGGACTTGGGTATTCCTCCGTATAGATGGTGGACCTTGTAGGACTCGAACCTACGACCGGACGGTTATGAGCCGTCTGCTCTAACCAACTGAGCTAAAGGTCCTTTATAGCGGCGGAGGGGATCGAACCCCCGACCTCACGGGTATGAACCGTACGCTCTAGCCAGCTGAGCTACACCGCCATGATCAAAATAAACTTTTATAAAGTGGAGCCTAGCGGGATCGAACCGCTGACCTCCTGCGTGCAAGGCAGGCGCTCTCCCAGCTGAGCTAAGGCCCCATAAAAGATGGTCGGGAAGACAGGATTCGAACCTGCGACCCCTTGGTCCCAAACCAAGTGCTCTACCAAGCTGAGCTACTTCCCGATCTTAATGGCGCGCCCGAGAGGAGTCGAACCCCTAACCTTTTGATCCGTAGTCAAACGCTCTATCCAATTGAGCTACGGGCGCTTATTTATAATGCCGAGGGCCGGACTTGAACCGGCACGGTAGTCACCTACCGCAGGATTTTAAGTCCTGTGTGTCTGCCAATTCCACCACCCCGGCGTGGATGGTATAAGCGGAAGACGGGATTCGAACCCGCGACCCCCACCTTGGCAAGGTGGTGTTCTACCACTGAACTACTTCCGCATTACAGGATTTCTTTATTTTATTTGGCAATGCGGGTGAAGGGACTTGAACCCCCACGTCATAAAGACACTAGATCCTAAGTCTAGCGCGTCTGCCAATTCCGCCACACCCGCATGAAACATGGTGAGCCATGAAGGACTCGAACCTTCGACCCTCTGATTAAAAGTCAGATGCTCTACCAACTGAGCTAATGGCTCGCTTTAAAAGCGACTTGTCTATCTTACCATATGAAAGTGGTGCCGGCAAGAGGACTTGAACCCCCAACCTACTGATTACAAGTCAGTTGCTCTACCAGTTGAGCTACACCGGCTTTATCTATCCTAACATTATGTAAGAATAAATATGGTGGAGGATGACGGGCTCGAACCGCCGACCCTCTGCTTGTAAGGCAGATGCTCTCCCAGCTGAGCTAATCCTCCACTATGTAGGAATCTCTCGATCCGACAAAGATTATTATATACAGGTTTTAATCATTTGTAAAGGCTATATTAAAAAAATTTTATTTCAATTTTCATTGCGTATTTCTTTTAACAAATGATCGTCATATCACCTATTCATACAGCTGCTGTTCAACGTTCAGCAGCTGAACTTCTCTCCTCTATATTCTCTTTAAAAACGTTCAATTCCTTCAGAAATATTAGCAGTCTCTCATTTTTATACTTGAATGATATAGGTATCTCTTTAGGCGTAAAGCATTTATAGAAATCGAATAGGCTTACACATCTTCAATTTAATGAAAGATATATGGAGTGCCCCTATATAAGCTCATACTCTGTCTCTCTATTGTTTTTTATAGATAAGTTTTTATGCGATAGGCGCTTTTTCTCTTTATGTCCAAGTGTTTCACACGCTGTTTTTAGACATAAGATGATGGAACGAGCTGCTGTCTCAATACATTAGCGATGATTACGTCATGATTGAACGCTACATGGAGATTGCAGAAGAGAAGTTCCCAGCATACATCATGATGCTGTTAGAAGAAAAAACAAAAAAGACCAGTTCCGTATGGAACTGATCCTTATAGAAGCTTGGCGGCGTCCTACTCTCACAGGGGGAAACCCCCAACTACCATCGGCGCTGAAGAGCTTAACTTCCGTGTTCGGTATGGGAACGGGTGTGACCTCTTCGCTATCGCCACCAAACCTGATGGAGAGAATGTTCTCTCAAAACTAGATAACAATGTTCAAACTTCACATTAGAATATAGGTTAAGTCCTCGATCTATTAGTATCTGTCAGCTCCACGTGTCACCACGCTTCCACCTCAGACCTATCAACCTGATCATCTTTCAGGGATCTTACTTCCTTGCGGAATGGGAAATCTCATCTTGAGGGGGGCTTCATGCTTAGATGCTTTCAGCACTTATCCCGTCCGCACATAGCTACCCAGCGATGCCCTTGGCAGAACAACTGGTACACCAGCGGTGCGTCCATCCCGGTCCTCTCGTACTAAGGACAGCTCCTCTCAAATTTCCTGCGCCCGCGACGGATAGGGACCGAACTGTCTCACGACGTTCTGAACCCAGCTCGCGTACCGCTTTAATGGGCGAACAGCCCAACCCTTGGGACCGACTACAGCCCCAGGATGCGATGAGCCGACATCGAGGTGCCAAACCTCCCCGTCGATGTGGACTCTTGGGGGAGATAAGCCTGTTATCCCCGGGGTAGCTTTTATCCGTTGAGCGATGGCCCTTCCATGCGGAACCACCGGATCACTAAGCCCGACTTTCGTCCCTGCTCGACTTGTAGGTCTCGCAGTCAAGCTCCCTTGTGCCTTTACACTCTGCGAATGATTTCCAACCATTCTGAGGGAACCTTTGGGCGCCTCCGTTACATTTTAGGAGGCGACCGCCCCAGTCAAACTGCCCACCTGACACTGTCTCCCTGCCCGATAAGGGCAGCGGGTTAGAAGGTCAATACAGCCAGGGTAGTATCCCACCGATGCCTCCACCGAAGCTAGCGCTCCGGTTTCCAAGGCTCCTACCTATCCTGTACAAGCTGTACCAACATTCAATATCAGGCTGCAGTAAAGCTCCACGGGGTCTTTCCGTCCTGTCGCGGGTAACCTGCATCTTCACAGGTACTATAATTTCACCGAGTCTCTCGTTGAGACAGTGCCCAGATCGTTGCGCCTTTCGTGCGGGTCGGAACTTACCCGACAAGGAATTTCGCTACCTTAGGACCGTTATAGTTACGGCCGCCGTTTACTGGGGCTTCAATTCGCACCTTCGCTTACGCTAAGCGCTCCTCTTAACCTTCCAGCACCGGGCAGGCGTCAGCCCCTATACTTCGCCTTACGGCTTCGCAGAGACCTGTGTTTTTGCTAAACAGTCGCCTGGGCCTATTCACTGCGGCTTCTCGGGGCTTTAACACCCTAAGAAGCACCCCTTCTCCCGAAGTTACGGGGTCATTTTGCCGAGTTCCTTAACGAGAGTTCTCTCGATCACCTTAGGATTCTCTCCTCGCCTACCTGTGTCGGTTTGCGGTACGGGCACCTCTCACCTCGCTAGAGGCTTTTCTTGGCAGTGTGGAATCAGGAACTTCGCTACTAAATTTCGCTCGCCATCACAGCTCAGCCTTTACGGGAAACGGATTTGCCTATTTCCCAGCCTAACTGCTTGGACGCGGATATCCAATACCGCGCTTACCCTATCCTCCTGCGTCCCCCCATTGCTCAAATGGTGAGGAGGTGGTACAGGAATATCAACCTGTTGTCCATCGCCTACGCCTTTCGGCCTCGGCTTAGGTCCCGACTAACCCTGAGCGGACGAGCCTTCCTCAGGAAACCTTAGGCATTCGGTGGACGGGATTCTCACCCGTCTTTCGCTACTCATACCGGCATTCTCACTTCTAAGCGCTCCACCAGTCCTTCCGGTCTGGCTTCACAGCCCTTAGAACGCTCTCCTACCACTGTTCGTAAGAACAGTCCGCAGCTTCGGTGATACGTTTAGCCCCGGTACATTTTCGGCGCAGAGTCACTCGACCAGTGAGCTATTACGCACTCTTTAAATGGTGGCTGCTTCTAAGCCAACATCCTGGTTGTCTAAGCAACTCCACATCCTTTTCCACTTAACGTATACTTTGGGACCTTAGCTGGCGGTCTGGGCTGTTTCCCTTTCGACTACGGATCTTATCACTCGCAGTCTGACTCCCAAGGATAAGTCATCGGCATTCGGAGTTTGACTGAATTCGGTAACCCGGTAGGGGCCCCTAGTCCAATCAGTGCTCTACCTCCGAGACTCTTACCTTGAGGCTAGCCCTAAAGCTATTTCGGAGAGAACCAGCTATCTCCAGGTTCGATTGGCATTTCACCCCTACCCACACCTCATCCCCGCACTTTTCAACGTGCGTGGGTTCGGGCCTCCATTCAGTGTTACCTGAACTTCACCCTGGACATGGGTAGATCACCTGGTTTCGGGTCTACGACCACGTACTCATGCGCCCTATTCAGACTCGCTTTCGCTGCGGCTCCGCATCTTCTGCTTAACCTTGCACGGGATCGTAACTCGCCGGTTCATTCTACAAAAGGCACGCCATCACCCGTTAACGGGCTCTGACTACTTGTAGGCACACGGTTTCAGGATCTATTTCACTCCCCTTCCGGGGTGCTTTTCACCTTTCCCTCACGGTACTGGTTCACTATCGGTCACTAGGGAGTATTTAGCCTTGGGAGATGGTCCTCCCGGATTCCGACGGAATTTCACGTGTTCCGCCGTACTCAGGATCCACTCTGGAGAGAATGACATTTCAGTTACAGGGCTGTTACCTTCTTTGGCGGGCCTTTCCAGACCTCTTCGCTTATATCATTCCTTTGTAACTCCGTATAGAGTGTCCTACAACCCCAAGAGGCAAGCCTCTTGGTTTGGGCTGTTCCCGTTTCGCTCGCCGCTACTCAGGGAATCGCATTTGCTTTCTCTTCCTCCGGGTACTTAGATGTTTCAGTTCCCCGGGTATGCCTTCTCATACTCTATGTATTCAAGTATGGATACTACTCCATTACGAGCAGTGGGTTTCCCCATTCGGAAATCTCCGGATCAAAGCTTGCTTACAGCTCCCCGAAGCATATCGGTGTTCGTCCCGTCCTTCATCGGCTCCTAGTGCCAAGGCATCCACCGTGCGCCCTTTCTAACTTAACCATTTCTTACTTTAGAAAGAATCACTATGTGTGATGAACTTTGCATTGCATTCAATGTGAATGTATTACTTATTGTTATCTAGTTTTCAAAGAACAATCCTGTCTCGCTAGAGACATGTTTTGAAGGAATGATCCTTCAAAACTAAACAAGACGAAAACGTACGCTGCTCCATATATCCTTAGAAAGGAGGTGATCCAGCCGCACCTTCCGATACGGCTACCTTGTTACGACTTCACCCCAATCATCTGCCCCACCTTCGGCGGCTGGCTCCATAAAGGTTACCTCACCGACTTCGGGTGTTGCAAACTCTCGTGGTGTGACGGGCGGTGTGTACAAGGCCCGGGAACGTATTCACCGCGGCATGCTGATCCGCGATTACTAGCGATTCCAGCTTCACGCAGTCGAGTTGCAGACTGCGATCCGAACTGAGAACAGATTTATGGGATTGGCTAAACCTTGCGGTCTTGCAGCCCTTTGTTCTGTCCATTGTAGCACGTGTGTAGCCCAGGTCATAAGGGGCATGATGATTTGACGTCATCCCCACCTTCCTCCGGTTTGTCACCGGCAGTCACCTTAGAGTGCCCAACTAAATGCTGGCAACTAAGATCAAGGGTTGCGCTCGTTGCGGGACTTAACCCAACATCTCACGACACGAGCTGACGACAACCATGCACCACCTGTCACTCTGTCCCCGAAGGGAAAGCCCTATCTCTAGGGTTGTCAGAGGATGTCAAGACCTGGTAAGGTTCTTCGCGTTGCTTCGAATTAAACCACATGCTCCACCGCTTGTGCGGGCCCCCGTCAATTCCTTTGAGTTTCAGTCTTGCGACCGTACTCCCCAGGCGGAGTGCTTAATGCGTTAGCTGCAGCACTAAGGGGCGGAAACCCCCTAACACTTAGCACTCATCGTTTACGGCGTGGACTACCAGGGTATCTAATCCTGTTCGCTCCCCACGCTTTCGCTCCTCAGCGTCAGTTACAGACCAGAGAGTCGCCTTCGCCACTGGTGTTCCTCCACATCTCTACGCATTTCACCGCTACACGTGGAATTCCACTCTCCTCTTCTGCACTCAAGTTTCCCAGTTTCCAATGACCCTCCCCGGTTGAGCCGGGGGCTTTCACATCAGACTTAAGAAACCGCCTGCGAGCCCTTTACGCCCAATAATTCCGGACAACGCTTGCCACCTACGTATTACCGCGGCTGCTGGCACGTAGTTAGCCGTGGCTTTCTGGTTAGGTACCGTCAAGGTGCGAGCAGTTACTCTCGCACTTGTTCTTCCCTAACAACAGAGCTTTACGATCCGAAAACCTTCATCACTCACGCGGCGTTGCTCCGTCAGACTTTCGTCCATTGCGGAAGATTCCCTACTGCTGCCTCCCGTAGGAGTCTGGGCCGTGTCTCAGTCCCAGTGTGGCCGATCACCCTCTCAGGTCGGCTACGCATCGTCGCCTTGGTGAGCCATTACCCCACCAACTAGCTAATGCGCCGCGGGTCCATCTGTAAGTGACAGCCGAAACCGTCTTTCATCCTTGAACCATGCGGTTCAAGGAACTATCCGGTATTAGCTCCGGTTTCCCGGAGTTATCCCAGTCTTACAGGCAGGTTACCCACGTGTTACTCACCCGTCCGCCGCTAACATCCGGGAGCAAGCTCCCTTCTGTCCGCTCGACTTGCATGTATTAGGCACGCCGCCAGCGTTCGTCCTGAGCCAGGATCAAACTCTCCGAGGTATGCAGGATGCATATCACACATGCGTTGCTACACGATGTAGCGAACTTAGCATGTGATCACTTCCTGCCTCGCCAGTTTGACTGACTACCTATGAAGTATCATAGGATTTTTTTATAAAAACTTGAATTAACAGGTACGTTTTGTCTTGTTTAGTTTTCAAAGATCATCTTCATCGTCTCTCAGAGGCGACTTTATTAATATAACATTCTATCAAGATAAAGTCAACAACTTTTTTCTTAATGTTATTTATCAACCGCGCTGTTTCAGCGGCGAATACAAATATAACACCTTTTAAAAGAAGAAACAAGTATTTTTTCTAAATAATTTATTTTTCCTTATCTCTTCCTATATATTGATACAAATGCTGCTCATCTCGTGAATTGTCTATTGTTGATCCTGCAGGTCTTTAGTATATTTATAATAGATTGAAACTAAATAACCGCAGGGGGAGCTTTGTGCTGAGAGTGAACATTCGTTGTTCTGACCCTTTGAACCTGTCAGTTAATACTGAAGTAGGAATGTGGAATCACTTGAATACATACGGTGTATTCAAATCGATATGTTTTTCTATGAATAACATACTCATCCTTACACGGTCTCTCCTTGCTCAATTCATGAAAAAGGAGATTTTTTATGCAGCAATCAAATCAATTGGTACGACTGATGGAAATCGCGATTATGACTTCACTTGCACTTGTATTAGATTACTTATCAGGTCTCTTTTTAAGAATGCCCAATGGCGGTTCTCTTGCGCTGATTATGATTCCCGTCATTCTCATGTCTATTAGGTGGGGGATATCTACTGGTTTTATAATTGGTGTGTTAATCGCAGGTCTTCAGCTGATGAATAGCCCGATCATCGCTACACCTGTTCAAGGATTCCTCGATTATTTCGTTGCATCTGTTGTCATTTCTTTAAGCGGCCTGTTTTCTGGATTGATCAAAAAAGCCATTCAGGATCAAAAGCGAAAGCAGCAATTCATCTATATTACCTTAGCTGTTTTTGTTGCTAGTTTCTTCAGGCTGCTGACGTTTTTTATTTCCGGCGTCGTTTTCTTTTCTCAATATGCACCGAAAGGAACGCCAGGATGGGTCTACTCTTTAATTTATAACAGCACATATATGGTTCCTTCATTTATTATTTGCAGTATCGTCCTTTGTATACTCATCCCAAGTGCATCCCGTTTGGTTTTTCCTCATCAAAAATAACCGGCTGATTACAGCTGGTTATTTTTTTATGCATAATTTACCGCTCTATGGAATCTATTAATAATAGAAGATTTCATGCTGGAGGTACGACAATGAGCCCTTACTCCATTATGCTTTGCTGTTATATTCTCAGTCTTGCTTATTTCTTGGCAGGTTTCTATGAAGCTTTAAAAATAGCAGGCGTGAAAGGAAAAGTAGAAGCTTCACCGTTTATTTCTTACATGTTGCTTGCTGTGCTTTTCACTTTTTTCTCTCATTATTACTGGAAGCTAACGATTTAATTCGTTGTACATGGTTATTCAATTTAGACAGCTCCCACCCATATCCTATTTCATTATGGTTTTCGCCAGCCAGCTCGAACTGGCTGGTAACGACATTATGAGGTTGAAGCTTTTGATAAAATTGTTTTGCCGAATTTTGTTCAAACACCCATAGCATCAACCTCTGATACCCTTTTTCTATTAAATAATCCACCCCTTTTGCAATTAAAGCAATACCCGCACCTGATTTCTGTTTCTCTTGTAATAAATAGATGGCATAAAGCTCTCCATCATATGTAGAATAACGTTCGTCACGTTGTTTTCCGAAAGAAGCAAAACCAAATACACCATCCGCATCTTCTGCGACAAACGTGCCTTCAAGCGATCTTTTTCTCCAGCTCTCTTCCTTCTCTTCAATGTTTAAACCATCTAAATACTCCTGCGAAATAATCCCTTGATAAGTCGTCTGCCAGCTTTTCACATGTATTTCGGCGATTTTTGGAATATCTTGATGTACAGCATGTCTCACCTTCATCCGCGCCACTCCTTTTAGTTTTTTTCACCCTATCTTCATTATGATAAATTCCTATTATGTAAAATTCAATGACCGACGTTTTGTCAGCATACCTTTTAATGATTACAGAAAAAAGTGACACCTTCTGATAGAAGGTGCCTTTTGATTTTATTCTTCTATTTGATGATCGGCTTTTTCGATTTTTCTTGGTTGTTTGATTTCGTTTGTCAGCTCTTGAATGCTTTGCTTCACATTGCCTTTGCCAGAAAAGTTCTCAATAATTTCTTTCACATCAATTCCAGAGGATGCTTTCAGGCTTTCTTGCAGACTGGACATGAGGTTTGTAGCATAGCCAGTGACTTTATTGGCACCGCTGCCTTCCCCGTTACCGCCCGTATCCACAACAGTAATTTTATCAATGTTAGAAAGTGGTGCAGATACTTGCTTCGCATATTCAGGTAGCATTTTCACAATCATATCAAGAATCGCTGCCTGACCATACTGTTCGAATGCTTCCGCAATTTTCTCTTTCGCTTCAGCTTCTGCAAGTCCTTTTAGTCTAATGACTTCTGCTTCTGTTTCCCCTTTCGCACGATCCGCTTCCGCTTTGGCAAGCCCGTCAATACGGACTTTCTCAGCTTCTGCCTTGGCCATTGCTTCAATGCTGTATTTCTTTGCGTCTGCTTCAGCAAGACGTTTCGCTTTTTCCGCCGCAGCCGACTGCTCAACAGCATAACGGTCCGCATCTGCTTTCTTTTTCACTTCAGAATCGTATTGACGTTCACGACGCTGAATCTCTTTTTCTTCTAATTCAATTTGCTTCTGACGCTCAATGATTTTGACTTGCATTTCTTGTTCAGTTACGTGCTGACGGTTTCGAGCTGTTTCTAGATCGTACGCTTGGTCAGCACTTGCTTTCGCTGTATCCTGTTCACGTCTGAATTCTGCTCTTTTCAGCTCATTGATCTTTTCTGCTTCAGCGATTTCAGTAGCACGCTCAAGCTCAGATTTCTTCGCATCTTTATCTGCTTCGGCACGTTTGATACGTGTTTCTTTATCTGCTTCAGCTGTTGCAATATCTGCATCACGTTTTACTTGGGCAATTCTTGGTTTACCTAGTGATTCTAAATAGCCATTTTTATCACGAACATCTTTAATCGTAAACGAGACAATGACGAGACCCATTTTCGCTAAATCTTGAGAAGCGACACGTTGTACTTCTTGTGAGAATTTCTCTCTGTTTTTATAAATCTCTTCAACTGTCATTGATCCTAAGATTGAACGAAGGTGGCCTTCTAGTACTTCTCTCGCTTCGTTTTCGCGGTCTTCTTTTGTTTTCCCTAAAAATTGCTCTGCAGCAGTCGCGATTTCTTCAATCGATCCGCCAATTTTAATGATGGCCGTTCCGTCCGCCATGACAGGCACACCTTGTTCGGTATAGACTTCAGGCGTTGAAACATCTAGCTTGCTAGATAGTAAGCTGAGCGGCTCTGCTTGTTGAAAGACTGGAAGCACAAAGGTACCGCCGCCTCTTACAATCTTAATCTTGTTTCCACCTTCATCCACGTGGACATTTTTACTTCCTAGATAACTTCCTGTGACGATTAACGCTTCATCTGGACCTGCTGTCCGGTATTTAGAAACAAATACACCAATAAGTGCAATAAGAATCACTAGCACAATTCCAATGATAACTAAAATAGTTGTTCCTGGCATAGCATTCCCTCCTAGATTTCTTCATTTGGTATAACAGATAAGACGCCTTTGTTCACTTCGACAACTAGCACACGGGTTCCATATGGAATCTCCTCTTGGTCGAAACTGACAGCTGGCTTTGAGATTTTCCCGCTATTACTGATTAACAGCACTTCTCCAAACCCGTCTTTTGGAACAGATACAATGATCTCCCCAGTTCTTCCTTTTAAATCGGCCTCCGTATAAGAGAGAGATTCTTCAGCAGAGGAAAGCGGGACTAGTACAAATACATTCAAACAGGTCACAAGGATCACTGCGAGGATGGCAGATAATACTGCGCCAAGTCCACTTCCGACAATTGCTGTTTTTTCAGAGATAAACCCTCCAGCCGAGAAAAAGGTAAGAAATGCGAGGATCAATGTTGGTTGAAGGAATGGAACAGGAATCGCTTCAAACATTCCATCAAATACATCACCGAAAAAGACGAAAACAAGTGTCAGGATTCCTGATATCATTAATATGTATAAATACAGCGTCTGAAGAGGCAGCCCGAACACATCCATCTTCCTCACCCTTTCTTCATGAAATGAACATCTTTTGTTTCATTTAGACCACACTCACCTCCAATGTATTCCTTCTAACAGGTAATACGAACCACTTTTGTAAAGGTTTCATATTTCATCACAATTCTTCAAAGGGATTTTCGGATAGCTCAAGAATGATTGTCATGTACCATTATGTTAAAATTTGATCTTGAGGTGATGAAGAAAATGAGTTTATTACATGATGCAAGACAAGAATTGTGGCACGAGCTGCAAGGTTTGAGCGAAGAACAATTGAACCAAAAATTATCTGATGATACTTGGAGTATTCAAGAGGTAACAGATCATTTAAAGAAAATGGACCTAGTTGCAGCAAAACATCTAGCTGCTGAGGGGAAAAAAGCACCGATCAAAGAATATGAACCAAAGCCAGTGGAAATGGCAGAGGATCGTTCAAAAAAAGCCACTGCACCTAGTATTGTTGCGCCTGAGCGCAAGCATGTGACACCTACACATTTAAAAGATGAGCTCGATACAGCACGTGAGAAGCTCAATCAAATTTTATCAACATTTACTGAGGAAGATTTCAAACGCGTCATTGCACACCCTGTGTTTGAAGAGCTATCCCTCAAGCAATATCTTGATTTTATCGGCGCACACGAAAAACGCCATATTCATCAAATCAAAGAAATTAAAGAACAACTATAGACATAAAAAAGACTCCCTTATGGGAGCCTTTTTTCATTATTATACCGTTTTAGGCGTTAACTCAAAGCAGCGAGCATAAATCCAGTTGTACGCTTTTTCGTTTAAATCTCTTGAGTTTCCAACGGTTTGCGGATCTTTCATCGCTTCTTTAGATAAACGATCAATCATATCTTTTGATACACCTTGTTCTTCTAATGAAGGAACTTCTAAATCTTCTACTAAATCATACATCCAGTTCACAGCTGCTTTGGCTGCTTCCTCTGTTGACATTCTGCTTGTATCAATACCAAACGCTTTCGCAATTCGAGCGAATTTTTCCGGATACCCTTTCCAGTTATACTCCATCACTGGTCCCATCATCGCTGCAACACACTGACCGTGCGCTACAGGAATAATGCCTCCGAGTGTTTGACTCATCGCATGTGCAGCTCCTGCTGATTCACTTCCATAAGAAAGCCCGGCAAGCATCGCAGCTTGTGCCATTCCATATCTGGCTTCTAAGTCCTCGCCATCGGCAAAGGCACGGCGAATATAATGAGCAGCATATTCAATCGCCATGAGCGCTACCGCATCTGTAATGGGCTGAGCAAATTTCATCGTATAGCATTCAATAGCGTGCGCAAGCGCGTCAATTCCAGTCATTGCAGTCACATGAGGCGGCATGGATACATGAAGCTCTGGGTCAATCACTGTAAGATGAGCTGCAATGAGAGGACCACCTGTATTGAATTTGAATTCTCTTTCTTCATCAGTAATGACCGCCCACTGCGTTACCTCTGAACCTGTACCAGCTGTTGTCGGAATAGTAGTTAAAGGCGGGATTCTATATTCAAGCGTTTTTTTCCCCTCTGCTGCTTCGTAATCAAGGACTGAGCCTTCATGAGTCGCCTCTACTCCGATTGCTTTTGCTGTATCCATTGAACTGCCGCCGCCTACTGCGACTAATCCATTACAGCCTTCTTTTTCATATAAAGCAGATCCTTCGTTCACTAGACGGACTGGCGGATTTGGCTCTACTTTATCAAATAGAACGACATCGATTTGCGCTTCTTTTAATGAAGCAATTACTGGGTCCACCACGCCGGCTTGATAAATACCAGGGTCTGTTACAAGCAATACCTTTGAAACGCCGTACGCTTTCACTTCTTCCCCAACATGTTTCACTGCACCAATGCCGTGTTTGATGACAGTTGGAATTTCAAATGTATGGAATTTCTGCATGCTTTCAATTTTCATATTTAGTGTCATAATGTTCTCCTCCAAATGCGTAATTTTTATTTAAACCAATGAACCGCTTCAGGTTTTGTATTTCGATATACATGCTTCAGCTCGGTATATTCCTCAAGTCCCGTGCGTCCTAATTCGCGCCCAATGCCTGATTGCTTGTAGCCACCCCAAGGTGCTTGAGCGAAATAAGGATGGAAGTCATTGATCCAAACCGTGCCCAATCTTAATTGACGAGCCACTCTTTCGGCCTTGCTGATATCAGAAGACCACACAGCTCCTGCTAATCCATAAATCGTATCATTTGCCAGCTTGATGACTTCTTCCTCTGTACGGAAGGATTCGACTGTCAGGACGGGTCCAAAGACTTCTTCCTGAACAATCCGCATATCTGACGTGCAGCCTGAGAAAATGGTCGGCAAGTAGAAGAACCCATTTTGCAGCTCCTCTGCGTCAGGTCTTTTTCCGCCTGTCTCTAACTTAGCGCCTTCTTCTAAACCGATGCTGACGTATTTTTCTACTTTTTCTCGATGCTCAGCTGAGATGAGCGGCCCGCTCTGGGTGTCTTCATCAAAGCCGTTGCCTAGCTTGATTTTTTTCGTACGCTTCACCAGTTCTTCTAAAAATTCATCATGAATAGATTCTTCCACCAGCAAACGTGAACCTGCTGAACACACTTGCCCTGCGTGGAAAAACACAGCATTCATTGCCTGGTCAACCGCTACGTCTAAATCAGCATCTTGAAACACAATATTCGGATTCTTTCCGCCAAGCTCAAGGGCTATTTTTTTCACATTCCCGCTGGCTCCCTGCATAATTTTCTTACCTGTTTCAATACCGCCTGTAAATGAAATCAGATCTACTTGATCATTCACAGCAAGCTCATCTCCAACCGTTGCCCCAGGTCCAAGCACTAGGTTTGCAACGCCTGCTGGAACGCCCGCTTCTTCCATGAGTTTAAATACTTTTATTGTGGTAAGTGGTGTGATTTCACTTGGCTTTAGAACGATTGTATTTCCCGCCGCAAGAGCAGGAGCGATTTTCCAGCTTGCTTGAAGCAATGGATAGTTCCAAGGAGTGATTTGTCCGCATACACCGACAGGCTCTCTGACTAATTCACTTTTCGAGTTTGGAATTGGTGATGCAATGATTTCCCCGCCATCTTTATCAGCCAGACCTGCGTAATATTGGAACACGTTCGCAATATCGTCCATATCTGCTTTGCTTTCCTCTAATGTTTTGCCTGTATCAAGCGATTCCAATTTGGCTAGTTCATCAAGATCACGTCTAATCAATTCAGCTATCTTAAACACAATATTTCCTCTTTCAAGTCCAGGCAGGTTTGCCCAGTCCCCTTGATCGAAGGCTTTTCTCGCTGCTTTAATGGCTAGCTGCGCGTCATTTCTAGATCCTTCGCTGACTGTCGCGATCACTTCTTGATTGAACGGATTGATGATATCCCGTGTGTCGGTACTTTTAGCGCCAACCCATTGTCCGTCTATAAATAGTGTTTGACTCATAGAAGGAACCTCCTCTGATTCTTTTCGGTAAGTTTGTTAAATAAAAATTTAACGTTTTTAACATAATTAACTTAACATGTTCAAATTTTTCTGTCAAAGGGAGATATGCTTCATTTATTTTGACATTTTGTATTCTTCCGTTAACATATAGTCCATAAAGATTTTTTTGAACGGATTGAATTCTCTTAATAGAAAGCAGGGACAAGATGAAAAAGCAGGAACAGCCCCAAGCAGAAGATCGTATTTTAGCTGCTAAAGATCTAGTCATTGATTCCATAGCTGAAACGATGGATCTCTATGGCATTACACGAAGTGCAGGTATTCTATACGGAACGATGTATTTAAATGAGGAAATGACGCTGGATGAAATGCGTGAAGAGCTGCAAATGAGTAAGCCGAGTATGAGCACGGGTGTGAAAAAGCTGCAAGACATGAATATTGTCAAAAAGACGTTTCACCGTGGCCGAAGAAAACACAGCTTTGTTGCGGAAAAAGACTTTTTTAAGTTTTTCACGAACTTCTTTCCACAAAAATGGGAACGTGAGGTCGAGGTCAATTTAGCGGCAATTGAAGAAGCGCAAGAGCGGCTTCAAGAGGTGGCGCATGATGATCAGCTGGAGGAACATGTAAGAGAAGAAGCGCAGCAGCTCATTGAGCAGCTTGAAAGCTCAAAGGCCTATTATGACTGGCTGAGACGACTAGCCCATTCTGTTCATTCTGGTGAAATCTTTGACTATATTCCGATTGAGCAGAAAGAAAAATAGACGATGTGTTTACGTTTTACAGCTTGAATTTCACAGGAGGATTGATTATAATAAATTATGTCGTCATACCTC